>NZ_CP077684.1:0-752500 GCF_019063885.1 Geomonas diazotrophica
TCCTGGTTCAGGTCCACCCGGACCTCGCCCGCCTCGTCCACGTGGGAGAACCCCTTGAGGTCGGCGACGATCCGGCTCACCCGCTCCGCCCCGGCCAGGCTCTCGGCCATCAGGTCCCCGACGTCGGCGAGCACCTGGGGGAGCTTGAGCTCGCGCCACTTGAGCTCGGCCTCCTCGAAGAGCGTTTGCAGCGGCAGGTCAGGCCTGAGGCGCTCCCGGTAGAACTGGAGCATGGCGCAGCAGCGCGCCGTGTACTTCTGCAGGGTGTGCAGGTTGGAGGTGATGAAGCCCAGGGGGTTGTTGATCTCGTGGGCGACGCCTGCGGCCAGCTGCCCGATGGCGGCCATCTTCTCCTGCTGCAGCATCCGGGCCTGGGCGCGCTTCAGCTCCGCGCTCCGCTCCTTCACCCGCAGTTCCAGGTTTTCGGCCAGTTCCCGGTAGCGCGCCTCGCTCCTTGCGAGATCCGCGTTGATGCGCAGGAGCTCCTCGTGAGAGCTGTTCACCACGCACGTGTGGATCTCGGTGGTGAGCACCCGTTTGAGGTTGTTCCGGAGCAGCGTGTCCAGCGCGGCCACGAGCAGCGAGGCGAGCGGGACCAGCCGGTCGCGCTGCTCCGGGGAGCCGAACAGCTCCAGCCGGGCCACCGGCTCGCCCTCCAGGTACAGGGGGAGCCGGGCCAGGAGCTCGCCCCGGCCGCCGCCGTCGCTCTCGCTCCAAAGCTCCTCCCCCTCCTCGTTCACCACCCGCGCGCCGCCGGCTCCGGCCCGCAGCGCCCCCTCGAGCAGCGGCAGTACGTCGCTGTCCAGGAGGAGCTCGCGCAGGCTCTTCTCCTCGCCCACCAGGAATTCCAGGGTATCCTCGCTCATGGCTCCTCCTTGAGCGAGGTGAGCTGCCGCACGAACTGGTCACGGGTCAGGCCGTGCTCCCCGGTGAGGGCGTAGCGGGCGTCGATCCGGTCGTAGACCAGCCCGGCCAGCCGCGCGAAGGTCTCGGCCACCCCCTCGCCGTGCAGCGCGCTGGCCATGACCACCGCGACCCCGGTGGGGTCCCAGGCGGCGCGGATCTCCCGTTCGGAAACAGCCTGCGGCAGGTCGCGCTTGTTGAACTGGATCACCAGCGGGAGGGTCTCGATGTCGAGCCCCACCAGCGCCAGGTTACGCTCCAGGTTGTCGAAACTGGTGAAGTTGCTCTGCGCTTCGGCCGGGCTGGAGTCGGCGATGAAGGCGACCCCGTCGGCCCGCTGGAGCACCGCCTTCCTGGTGGCGTCGTGGCAGACCTGCCCCGGTACCGTGTACACCTTGACCTTGATCTTCAGGCCGCTCGGCGCGGTAAGGAAGAAGGGGAGCAGGTCGAAATAGATGGTGCGGTCGCCGCTGGTGTCCAGCACCATCAGTTCCCCGCGCCCCTGCCGGGTGAGCAGGTCGTGCAGCTGCAAGAGGTTCGTGGTCTTGCCGGAGAGGGCCGGGCCGTAGTAGACCAGCTTCAGCACCATGCGCCGCTCTTTTTCGCTGTACTCGATCATTTCCGTTTCTCTTCGACCACCCATACCCCGCAGGAAGGGGGGTCGATCCGGTAGTAGCGCAGCACCGCGTCGATCGCGCCGCTGTTCAGCACCGTCCCTTCGGTGAGGAGCAACAGCCCCGTGCCGCTGTAGAGGTTCCGGGTGAGCTTCATCCCCTCCGCGAGGCGGTCGGGCGCCACCTCCTGCTCAGCCACCGGGACGCTGGCCGTGAACCGGGCCGCGCTCCCCTCGCTCCCCCCGGAGGGAGCCCAGCTGACGAAGATCCCTCCCTGGGGAGGGTCGACCTGGTAGGCCCGCCCGACGGCCATGATGCGCCCGGCGTCGAGCACCGTGCCGCGCTCCAGGACCAGGGCCCCCGAGGGGGTATGGAGGTCCCGGGTCACCGTCATCCCCTCCAGGAGCTGCTTGGGGCGCAGCTCCTTCTCGGCCACCTCGGCGCGGCGCGAGTAGGTGGGGAGGTACAGGTCCCGCACGTGCCGCTCCACGACCGGGAAGATCTCCGGATCGAGCCCCCGCCCCAGCTCCCTCTCCATGCGCGCGAAGAGCGCAGCGAGCGGGTCGTCCCCCCCAAGCTCGGTCAGCTCGCGGTCCGCGAAGTCGGCCATGGCGATGATCCGGGCGCCGAGCGGGATCTCCTTTCCCGCCAGCCCGTCGGGGAAGCCGCCGCCGTCGTAGCGCTCGTGGTGGTGCCGGATCAGGACGCCGGCCTCGCGCAGCTCCTCGACCGCGTCCAGCGTGGCCTGCCCCCGGACCGCGTGCTGCAGGAAGATGCCGAGCTCCTCCCGGTTCATGGAGGACATCCGCTTCTGCAGGATGTCCTGGCTGATGCCGATCACCCCGACGTCGTGCAAAAGCGCCGCGGTGCGCACGGTCTCCGCCTCGTGCTCGGAGAGCTTCAGGTCGCGGGCGATCCTGACGCAGAGCTCGGTGACGTTCCTCGTGTGCTCCTGCAGCCGGCTGGAGTGGAGCTCGATGAGGCGTGAGAAGGCGAGGATGGTCTCGCGGAAGGAGTGGGTCACCCGCCGGTTGCGCTCCTTGAGCTCTTCGTTTTGGCGCCTGATGGTCGCCGTCTGTTCCAGGACCCGCCCCTTCAGGCTGTCGTTCCAGGCCGAGAGCTCCCTGTTTTGCTGCTCCACCAGCGCGGTGAGGCGCCGGTTCTCCCGGACCAGGCGGTACTGCTCGACCCCCTCCCGGATGGTGCGCACCAGGACCTCGTCGTCCCAGGGCTTCAGCAGGTAGCGCGAGGCTCCCCCCTTGTTGATGGCGTCCATGGTGGCCGCCATGTCGGCGTAGCCGGTGAGCACCATGCGCACCGCCTCGGGCGCCAGGCTCTTCGCCTGCTCCAGGAACTGCGCCCCGGTCATGCCGGGCATGCGCTGGTCCGAGAGGATGAGCGCCACGTCTGGGTGCGCCTTGAGCTGCTCCAGCCCCTCGGCCCCCGATACCGCGCGCAGCACCTCCAGCTCCAGTTCCTGCTCCATGAGGAGCCGGGCTATGGAGCGGGTGATATTCTCCTCGTCGTCGACCAGGAGGACTTTATGCGGTTCGCTCTGCGACTGTATGTCCATGTCCTTCTTCCTTTATGGCAACCTCGTGCTATCCGGCGGGTGCGGCGCGCCTCAGGCCCCCGGGGCTATGGTGATCAGGAGCTCTCCCGCGTCCTGGTCGAGCGAGCGCACCTCAAGCTTTAGCTGCGTCCCCCCGGCCTGCACGCTGCGGCACCCTGGACCGGGGAGGCGGGCTTGCTCGGCCAGTTGCGCAAACTGCGGCGGCAGGGCCTGGGCCAGCCGTTTCCCGACCAGTTCGTGGCATCCCACCTGGAGCAGGTGCGCCGCCTCCCGGTTCATCTGCAGCACGGTGCCGCCGCCGTCCAGGGTCAGCACCCCCAGGGGGAGGTGGTCCAGGGCGACGGCCGCGTGCAGCAGCGAACCGTGTTTCTGCATGAAGCCGCAACTGCAGGATACCGCCCGCTGCTGCAGGTCCGCGTTCAGTTCGCACAGCTCCTGGTTCTTGCGCCGCAGCTCCTCTGCCAGCTGCTCGTTGCGGCGCTGGATCTCGAAGTGTTCCAAGGCCTTGGCCACCGTCACCCTCAGCTCGTCGTCGTTCCAGGGCTTGGGGATGAACTTGTAGATCTTCCCTTCGTTTATGGCCGCGACCACCGCGGCGGTATCGGCATAGCCGGAGAGGACGATCCTGATGGTCTCGGGGTGCCGCGTGAACACCTCCTTGAGGAACTCCACCCCGTTCATCCCCGGCATGCGGAAGTCCGAGATCACCACCTTCACCTGGGGCGATTCGCTGAGAAGCTGCAGCCCCTCCTCCCCCGACGCGGCGGTCAGGATCTCGTAGTCGTCGTCCAAAAAGATCCGCTCCAGGGCGCGCAGCACGTTCCGCTCGTCGTCGACGCACAGTATCCTTGTCTGGTCATTCATCTAAGGCACCCCCCTCGATCGGAAGCCTGATGGTGAAGGTGGTGCCCTGGCCGACGGAGCTTTCCACCTCGATGCTCCCCTTGTGCTTCTTGATGATGTCGTAACTGATGGAAAGGCCGAGGCCGGTTCCTTTCCCCACCTCCTTGGTGGTGAAGAATGGCTCGAAGATGCGGCTCTTGATCTCGTCCGGGATGCCGGCTCCCGTGTCGGAAAAGGCGATCAGCACCTCTTCGCCTTCCCGCCTGGTCCGGATGGTGATCTCCCCCTGCTTCTCGATGGCGTGGGCGGAGTTCACCAGCATGTTCAGAAACACCTGGTTCAGCTGCTGCGGGCGGCACTTGATCGGCGGGAGCTCCCCGTAGTCGCGCACCAGCGTGGTCTTGTACTTAAGCTCGTTCCAGGCGATGGTGACGGTGCTCTCCAGGCACTCGTTCAGGTCGACGTAGGTGGCCTGGGCGTCGTCGACGCGGGAGAAACTCTTCAGGTTCTGCACGATGCTGCGCACCCGTTCCGCCCCGTCCTGGGACTCCGCCAAGAGGCTCCGGGCGTCCCCCAGGATGTAGTCGACCTTGAACTTCTTGCGTGCCTCGGCGACCTCCTGCCGCACCTGTTCCGGCGCGACCTCGGCGATGCCCGCCGACTGGACCTCCAGAAAGCCTTCCAGCCGTTCCAGGTATTTCACCATGGTGCCCAGGTTGCTGGATATGAACCCCATGGGGTTGTTGATCTCGTGCGCCACCCCCGCGGCGAGCTGCCCGATGGAGGCCATCTTCTCCTGCTGCAAAAGCTGCGAGTGGGTCGCCTTCAACTCCTGGTAGGCGACCACCAGCTCCTCGGAGACCTGCTTGATCTCGGTCAGGTCGTGCAGCATGATCACCTGCCACCCCTGGTCGCCGTAGGGGTAGATCCTCAGGGTGAGCCAGCGCCCGCTCGCCTCGTGGTAGAGCTCGCTCTGGCCGGCCTCCAGCGGCTCCAGGGCCATCCCCGCCCCCCGCAGCAGGTCGTGCCAGTTGGCCGAGACCAGCCTCGAATAGGAACTGCCGGTCAGAAGCTTGAAGGCGCGGTTGCAGCGCCGCACCCTCCCCTGGGCGTCCACCATCGCCACCAGGTCGTCGACGCAGTCCATGGTCTGTTCCCACTCCCGCTTCCCCTTCTCCACCTGGCGGAAGAGCTCCGAGAGCTGCTCGTGCTTGAGCACGAGCTCCGCCTGGTTCTTGAGCAGCTGCCGCTCGGCGTCCTTGCGGGCGGTGATCTCCTCCTTCACCCCCAGGTAGTGGGTCACCTTGCCGTGCTGGTCGCTGATGGGCGAGATCAGGGCGCTCTCCCAGAAGAAGCTCCCGTCCTTGCGCTTGTTGTAGAACTCGCCGTGCCACTCCTTGCCGGCGGTGATGGTCTCCCAGAGCTCGCGGTAGCTCTGCTCGGGGAGCCGCCCGGACTTCAGGATGCTCGGCCTGCTCCCCAGCGCCTCCTCCTTCTCGAAGCCGCTCACCTCGCAGAACTTGCGGTTCACGTACTGGATCACCCCGCCGGCGTCGGTGATCACGATGGAGCTGGCGCTCTGCTCGACCGCCTGCGAGAACAGGCGCAGCGATTCCTCGGCGCGGGCCCGGTCGGTGATGTCGTAGAGCGTCTCCACCACCGCCACGACCTCGCCGTTTCTCAGCACCGGCGCCGCGTCGAAGCAGAGGTAGCGGTCCAGGCCGTTGAGGTTTCGATACCACCCTTCCGCCCTGATGATCCCCTTCATGACCACGTCGCTGCTGTAGGTCGGGTAGAAGTCCGCTATCTGCTGGGTCTGGCCGGAGAGGACGACGTCGCACAGGGTCGGGCGCTTTTCCGGGTAAAACGGCTCCCACTGCCGGTCGGTCCCCAGCATCTCGCCGGCGGTCATGCCGGTCATCTCGGCGATGGCGCGGTTCCAGACGATGACCCGGTGGTTGCTGTCGATGACGAAGAGCGGTGTCGACGTGTTTTCCAGCAGGTCCTCGGCGAAGCGGCGCTCCGTCTCCAGCATCCCTTCCAGCAGCCGGTCCTGGGTGATGTCCCTGAAGCTGCCGCGCAGGCCGAGGTATTCGCCGTCGGGTCCGGTCACATCGCGGCAGATGTACTTGAACCAGCGGGTCTCCCCCTGCCGGGTGAGGAGCCTCAGCTCCACCGGGGCGGCCGGTGTGCCCTCCCTGGCGCAGAGGTTGCGCTGCTGCCAGATGTCGCGGTCCTCGGGATGAATGATGTCGTTCAAAAGCCCCGGGGATTCCAGGAACTGCCGATCCGCGTAGCCGGTCACCCCCTGGCAGTTGGAGGAGATGTAGCGCAGCGATCCGTCCGGGTTGCAGACGACGGCGATCTCGGAGGTGAATTCGGCGATGATGCGGTAGAGTTCCTGGTTCTCCTCCAGGGCCTCCCGCCGCCTGTCCATTTCCTCCACCATGGTGTTCACCGTCGAGGCTAGGTCCTCCAGCTCGTCGCCGGTGTTGAGGACGAGCCGGCGCTCGCCGCTGGTCTTAAGAGGAAGGTTTCGGATGTGGTCCACCAGGCGGGCCAGCGGCTGGGTGATGCGCCGGATCAGGCGCCAAAGCGTCACCTGGGTCAGCAGCAGGAGTATCACGAGGGCCGCGACGAAGACGAGCCGGGCCTGTTGCAGAGGCTGGTAGGACTCCGATTCCGGGTACTGCACGGCGACGATCCAGTTGGCGTTGGTGAGGGGGAGGGCAGTGGTGATCCAGGTTTCGCCCCGCGCATCCCGGACCTCTCCCTCGGACAGGCGGTTTTCCTGCAGGGCGTCGTCGATCCCCGGGTCCTCTCCGGGAGCCATGTGCTGCATGACCCGGCCGGGATCGGGGTGCCAGATGATGGTGCGGTTGCGTTCCAGGACGATGAGGCGTCCCCGCTGCCCCACGGTGTGCAGCGCCCGGTCGGTCTCGTTGTCCCGGGTGAGATCGTGGTGCCCGGCCAAAAGGCCGGCGACGCTGCCGTCGGGGCGCAGTACGGGAATCCAGAGGCTGATGGTGGGGCGGTGCGGATCCCCCTCGGCGAGGTAGGGGGGGGAGACTGAGGGTTTGCCGGTTGCCAGCGCCATTGCGGCGTAGCCGTTGCCGCGGCCGGTGGGGCTGCTCGTAGCGGCTAAGCTCCTGGCCACGCTTTGCCTGCGGTCGTCGATGATCTCCAGGCCGCCGTTGAAGAAGGTGCGGGCCATCTGCATCTGCCCCAGCGCCCGTCGCATCGCGCGCGGGTCGCGCATTTGGGCGGGTTCGAGCCCCCTGGCGAGCAGCTCCAGCATCTGCCTCGAGTGCAGCAGCTCGTCGTCGATGTATCTCCCGGCCATCCGGAGCATCGCCGCATGCTGCCGGGCCACGCTCAGCTTCAGGGCATGGGCGAGGTACTGGTATCCCGCGAAGGTGAGCAGCCCCATCAGGAGAGCCACCAGCAGGAAAATCGGGCCAGATATCTTGGTCTTTATCCTCATGTCAATGCCGGTCTGCAATGGTTGCGTGGTGAACGCCGGTAGTGGGACGCGTCCCGCAGCGTGCTCGGCACCGAGCGGCGTTCGCGTTCCTTCACCTATCGGAGAAAACGGTCCCCGCTTGAGCGAATCTTGTCTAAGTGAGCGTAGTTATTGGATTAATTTATACTAACCTTGGCAGGGGTGCCTGGGAAGGCGCGAGGGGGATTTCGACCCGGACGCAGGTGCCCGAGGTGTCGCTGGAGACGAGGATGCGGCCGCCGTGCCCGGCGATGAAGCGCTGGGCGATGGTGAGCCCGAGCCCGACATGGCTGTCGGGGGACTTGGTGGTGAAGAAGGGGTCGAAGAGGGAGGAGATCTGGTCCTGCGGGATCCCGGGGCCGCTGTCGGAGATGGTGATCTCGGCCAGCTCCTGTTGCGAGCCGATGGAGACGCTGATGGTGCCCGGGACGCTTCCCAGTGCCTCGCAGGCGTTTTTCAGGAGCGCGACCAGCGCCGTGTTCAGCAGGGTCAGCGACCCCTCGACGAAGATGGGCCCCTCGGGCTGGGACCAGCGCACCTCGGTTCCCGGCGGGGCGAGGACCGTGATCATGTCGACCAGCGGCTTCATCAAGCCGACCAGTTCCAGCTCCTGTACCCCCTGGTTGGCGAGCCCCAGTTCGAGCTGGGCCATCTGCTGCACGATGAGCGCGATGCGTCCCCCCCCTTCCCGGGTCTCCTGCAGCAGTGCGGGGAGGTCCAGGGTGATCTGGCGCAGGCGGTGTTTCTTCTCCAGCTCCGCGATGCGCTCCTCGCTGTCGGGGTCGGCGGTGCGCAGCAGCTCGGTGAGGTCGGCCGCGTGCGTTTGCAGGGCCAGGGCGTAACGCTCCAGCGTCGAGAGGTTGCTCATGACGAAGCCGAGCGGGTTGTTGATGTAGTGTGCGGCGCCGGCGGCCAAGCGCGCCACGGCCCCCACCTTTTCCTGTTCGACCAGCTTTCGCTGGGTCTTCTGCAGTTTGGCGAGGGTCTGCTCCATTTCCTGCCTGGCGCGGGCCAGGGCTCCCTTCTGGCGTGTGCTGCGCACGGCGGCGCGGATCCTGGCCAGGAGGTCGACCTCGTGGAAGGGCTTGATCACGTAGTCGTCGGCGCCGAGATCGAGCCCCAGGGCGATCTGATCCTGGGCGGATTGCGTGGTGAAGAGGATGACGGAGTAGATGCGGTTGTGCAGGGCGGGGGTGCGCAGCACGTCGAGGCCGGAAAGCCCCGGCATCTCCACGTCGAGGAGCACCACGTCCGGCTGCTCCGCCTGCAGTGCGGCGAGGGCGCCGGCCCCGTCGACCGCCTCGCGTACCCGGTACCCCGCCGTGGCTAGCAGCGAAGTCACGTAGCAGCGGATGGCGGCGCTGTCGTCGACGACGAGTATTTTAGGCTGCTCGCAAAAATCATTCATGATGCATCGGTCCGCGCGGTGTCGATGGGGTCCCCTCCGCCGGTTCAACCGACCGATCCGGAGGCACCACTACCTCATCGGCGCAGCGAACATGCTACTGAAGCGTTTTTGCGCAACCGGCTTTTCCGGATGACGGCGCAGGCGAAAAAAGGTAGTATCGAAGGCCGGCCGGCCGCCGGCAGACAGGACCCACCAGGAGAGACATATCATGACGGACAAGAACCTGCGCCTCGAGGGGATCTACCCCCAGCGCCAGAAGGAATTTTTCATGCAGCGCGTCAAGCTTCCCGCCGGCATCATCTCGGCAGACCAGGCCCTCAAGGTGGCGCAACTGGCCGGGCGCTACGCGCGCGGGGTGGCCCACCTGACCACCAGGGGGAGCATCGAGCTGCACTGGCTCACCGAGGGGGACCTCCCGGTGGTGGCCGCGCAGCTGGCCCAGGTGGGACTGTACAACCGCGGCGCCTGCGGCGGCGCCGTGCGCGGCGTCATCTGCGGCAGCCTCTCGGCCGCGGGCGCCCCCACCCTCGAAGCCCTGGTGAGGAAGATCCACCGGCATTTCACGGGGAACCCCCGTTTCGAGAAGCTCCCCAAGAAGTTCAAGATCGGCGTCGAGGCCGACACCTCCAGCAAGAGGCACCTGATCCAGGACCTGGCCTTCGTCCCCGCTCCTTCCGATGACGGCCGCCCCCGTTACGACGTCTACGCGGCCGGGGGGCTGGGGCGCGAGCCGGTACCTGGCTTTCTGCTGGCCCCGGGGGTTGTCGAGGAAGCGGTGCTCCCCCTGATAGAGAGGGTGCTCGTAGAGTACGAAGCCAACACCCCGCCCCCCAAGCGGCTTAAGTTCCTCGTGGGGCAGATCGGGCAGGAGGAGTTTCGGCGCAGGGTGCTGGGGGAGGCGCTTGCAGAGCTGCCGACGTCGGCGCCGACCCTGACCGGGAGCCTTTTGCCGGTGCCGGCGGCGGACGAGGACCGTCTGGAGGCGCGCGTCTTCGCGGGGGAGCTCTCCGCCGACGGGTTGGCCGCGCTGGCGGAGATCGCCGGCAGGTTCTGCGGCGGGATGCTGATGGTGACCGGGAACCAGACCGTGGTGATGCACCTAGTCGAGGGGAGCGGCCGGGAAGAGGCGCTCAAGGCGCTCTCCGAGGCGGGGTTTGCCAATGAAAGCGCCGCCGAGCGGGTGGTGTTCCGGGTCTGCCCGGGCAGCCACGAGTGCATCATGGGGCTGGCTGCCACACGCGACGTCGCGGCGGCGGTGGTGGCGGAGCTCGGCGAGGAGGCGCTCAAGCTTACCTGGGCCATCTCCGGCTGCCCCAACTGCTGCGCCCAGCCGCAGCTCGCGCAGGCGGGGATCGTGGCGTCGCGCCTGGTGAGCGACCAGGCCGGGCGTGCCCCGCGTTTCGACCTGTACCGGGCCGGTGCCGGCGCCTTCGCCGAACCGGAGCAGCAGGGGCTGAACCTCACCGAGCTGCTGGCGGCGGTCAAAAAGATCTAAACCCTCTTTACACCCGTTCAAGGTACAACGTTCAACGTTGCCGGCGGCCGCTTCTGCACGGTTGTACATCCCGGGGCAGCCGCCGGCACTTCCGCGGACTTTTCACCCAGCCCCCTCACCGGTTCATCCCCTCTCCCCCGGGAGAGGCTCGATGCGGACTGATCCCCTCTCCCGGAGGGCGAGGGGAGTCCCCCCTCCTGTCGTGTCACTTTCAAAGCGCGCCGTACACAGGCCACCGAACGTTCGACGGCCTCCGTAGTTCACTCGTCCAAAAGCTCCCGCACCCGCGCCAGCAGCTCGTTGATCTTGATCGGCTTGGAGACGAAATGACGCGGGTCCCCCATGGTGAGGGTGTCGGTGATGATGTCGGCGGTGTAGCCGCTCATGAAGATGACCTTGACCCCGGGGGACAACGCGGATATCGCCTGGTAAGCGTCCCTGCCGTTCATGCGCGGCATGATCACGTCCATGATGATCAGTGCCACACTCCCGCCAGCCGCCTGGAACTTCTCCACGGCATCGACCCCGTCCACCGCGGTGATCACCCGGTAGCCGAAATCCTGCAAAAGCTCCCGCACCATATCGCGTATCACCGCGTCGTCCTCGACCAGTAGCAGGGTCTCCTCGCCGCCGTGCACGGCATCCTCGACGGCGATGCTCTCGCTTCGCGCGGGGAGGTCGATCAGGGGGAGGTATATCCTGAACACGGTGCCGTGCCCAGGCTCGCTGTAGCAGTTGATGAATCCAGAATGCTGCTTGACGATGCCGTACACCATGGCCAGCCCCAGGCCGGTCCCCTTCCCCGGCTCCTTGGTGGTGAAGAAGGGTTCGAAGATCCGGTCGCGCGTCTTCTCGTCCATGCCGATGCCGGTGTCGGCCACCGTGATCAGGGCGTAGCTTCCGGGGAGGCCGTAGCCGTGCGCCGCCACGAACTCCTGGTCAAGGATGATCCGATCCGTCGCGATGCTCAGGATGCCGCCATTGGCCATCGCATCCCGGGCGTTCACCGCGAGGTTCATGATCACCTGCTCGATCTGCCCTGAATCCGCCAGAACGGAAAGCTCTTCGCCGGCTAGATGCATCCTCAACTCGATGTGCTCGGGGATCAGGCGGCGCAGCATGACCTCCAGGTTCACGAGGATCGCGTTCAGCCCGACCGGCACCGGGTTGGTCACCTGCTTCCTGCTGTAGGCCAAAAGGCTCCGGGTGAGGTTTGCGGCCCGCTCGGACGCCCGCAGGATCTCGCTTACCTTCGCCTGCTGGGGATGATCATCCTCCAACTGCACCTGCATCATGGTGCCGTAGCCGATGATGGCGGTGAGGATGTTGTTGAAGTCGTGGGCGATCCCGCCGGTGAGGGTGCCGATCGCTTCCATCTTCTGGGACTGGGTCAGCTGGTGCTCCAGCGCCCTTCTCTCCTCCTCGGCCTGGAGGCGGTCGGTCACGTCGTAGCAGGTCCCTATGTACCCCGCGAACCTGCCATCCAGTCCGTTGAAGGGCCTCCCCATGTCGACGATCCAGTGGTAGCTGCCGTCCACGTGGTGCAGCCGGTACTGCATCTGGAAGGGGGCACGCTGCGCGAAGGCGTCACGGTAGGTTTTCATGCAGTAATCCTGGTCCTCGGCGTGCACCCCGGCGGCCCAGCCGTCACCGAGCTCGTCGGCCAGGTCGCGCCCGGTGAAATCGAGCCAGGTCCGGTTGAAGTAATTCACCTTGCTGTCGGTGCCGGCACGCCAGATCATGGCGGGGAAGTTGTCGAACAGGGTCAGGTAGAAGTCTGCGGAGCGCTCCAGTTCCAGGAGCATGGTGTTGAAGGTGCGGGCCATCTGGCCGATCTCGTCGTCGGAGGCGACCGGCGCCAACTTTTGGGCGAGGTCCCCCTTGGCCGGAAGCTGTTCCAGGTGCCTGGTGAAGGAGACCAGTGGCCTGGTCAGGTACTGCATGAAGGGCCAGACCAGGCAGAGCGAGAGGAGGGCGGCGGCCAACGAACCGGCCACGAAGTAGTTCCTGGCGGTGTACACGGCGGCATACGCCTCTTCGATCGGGTAGCTCACCGCCAGCACCCAGCCGGTCGACTGCAGCCGCTTCACGGAGCGCAGCACCGGGATTCCCGTCCGTGTCATGGTTTCCGCCGTCCCCTGGAACCCCTGCAGGGCGCGCTCCAGCATCTCGTTGGTCCCGGGCGGGTCCTGGCGCAGCACCCTCCGCTTGTCCGGGTGCATGAGGACGTTGCGCCGGGCGTCGTAGAGCGACAGAAAACCCCTCTTCCCGAGCTTGAGGGCGGCCAGCGAGCGCAGGAAGTGCTGCTCGCGCAGGTCGATGCTCCCTCCGAGGATGCCGGCCAGCTCATGCTTCTCGTCGAAGATCGGGACGGTGAACATGATGATGGGGCGGCTTTGTTTCTGCAGCGAGGCGAAAGGGGGGGAGATGTAGGTGGCGCCGCGCTTTACCGTCTCCTTGTAGTACTCGCGGAAGGAGAAGTCCATGCCGATGAAGTTGAGCCCTTGTGGGGTGGCCGCGACGAGCTTGCCGGAGGGGGAAAAAAGGAACAGCGAGTTGTCGAAGAACGCCCGCTGTCTCTGCTCGGTATCCAAAAGGAGTTGGGCCTTTTCGGGGTGAGCCACGGCATCCCGGGTGAGACGGCGGGAGAGGTTGTGCAGTTCGGAGGTGAAGTCGAAGATCCGGTCGTCGATCTGGGCGGAGAGCGAGTCCAGCAGGACGGCCTGCTGTTGGGAGATGCTCTGCTTGAAGGTCTTCTCGAAGAAAAGGAATGAGCCGACCGCGGAGACAGTCATCAGGACCCCGACCAGCAGGAACACGGCCAGGGTCATCTTGGTTTTCATGCTGGTTAAAAGCACAAACGCTCCGCTGGCTGCTGGTTCCCGGTCCCCTGGTTTTTGTCACGCCTCTGGTCGGTACCGCTGCTAGAGCAGGCAGCCTGTGTCAGTCATGAAAACTCTTATAAACCTTCCTGACGAAATAACAACTTAGCCGTCAGTCTTTTATTATTTGTGCTTACCAATATATTGACCGGTTCTCCTGGAAAAACCACTTTTCCTGATAGTGTAATTTAATCTTATGAGAGAGTGCATTTGTATGTTGCAGTAATTAAAGGGCTTTTTGAATGTTGGCCGGCACAGGGAAGGGCACGTCGGAGGGTGGGGTGGCGTCTTTCGCGTCAATATACTGTCGTTCCGTCCGGGAAACGGGGCAAAGTGGACAACTATCAAGGTCTTAGCGGCGTTTACGGTGTAGATAGCGGCTGGCAGTAGTTCTTCTATCCACGTCACCTGTGGAAAACCATGTGGAGAAATCGGGTCCTGCGGCATGAAAACGGCGTAATGGGGACGTCTCCAGCAAATTGCACTAATTTTAGGCAGCTGAAATGGGCGAGATTACTGGGCACGCCAACGATTTGGCGCGGGGCATGCGGACACAAAAAAAGGGGGGCCGAAGCCCCCCTGTGACAGTTGTGGATTTGCCTATGCCATTACGAAAAGGAGCTCCTCTTTTTCCACCTTGCCCCCTTCCTTGCATTTGACCTCGGCGACGGTGCCGTCCTCCTTGGCCTTGATGTTGGTCTCCATCTTCATGGCCTCGGTGACCGCGAGGATGTCCCCCGCCTTCACCGCGTCACCGACCTTGACGTTCAACTTGATCACCTTGCCCGGCATCGGCGCCCCGACATGCTTGGGGTTCGACTTGTCGGCCTTCTCGTGGCCGGCCTCGTCGCTTTGCACCGACTGGTCGCGCACGGTGACGCTCCTCGCGTTGCCGTTGAGCTCGAAGTAGATCTTCTTGGTGCCGTCGGGCTGGGTCTTGCCGATGGCGTTGAGCTTCACGATGAGCGTCTTGCCCGGCTGAAGCTCGATGGAGGTCTCCTGCCCCGGCTCCAGGCCGTAGAAGAAGATCGGGGTGGGGATCACCGAGACGTCGGAGAACTCCTGGCGGTGCTTGGCGTATTCCACGTAGACGCTCGGGTACATCATGTAGGACATGAGTTCCTCGTCGTTCACCGGGTGACCCACCTTGGCCTCGGCGGCGGCGCGCTCCCTCTCGAAGTCGGCCGGCTCCAAAAGCTCGCCCGGACGGCAGGTGATCGGCTCCTGTCCCTTGAGGATGATCTTCTGCAGCTCCTTGGGGAAGCCCTGGTAGGGCTGGCCGATCATCCCCTTGAAGAAGCCGACTACCGACTCGGGGAAGGCGAGGTCGGCGTCCGGGGCGAAGACGTCCTCGGGCTCGAGGTTGTTCTTCACCAAGAACATGGCCATGTCGCCCACCACCTTGGAGGAGGGGGTGACCTTGACCACGTCGCCGAAGAGGAGGTTCACCTTGTGGTACATCTCCTTGCACTCTTCCCAGCGCTCGATGAGGCCGAGGCCGGCCACCTGCGGCTTGTAGTTGGAGTACTGCCCCCCCGGGATCTCGTGGTGGTACACCTCGGCGGTGCCGCTTTTCAGCCCCGACTCGAACGGCGCGTAGTAGTCGCGCACCGTCTCCCAGTAGTTGGCGAGCTGCTGCAGGCCGCGCTCGTTCACCTGCGGGTCGAACTCGGTCCCCTTCAGGGTCGCCACCAGAGCGTTCAGGTTCGGTTGCGAGGTGAGGCCGGAGATGGAGGAGAGTGCGGCGTCGACGATGTCGACCCCGGCCTGCGCCGCCATGAGCAGCAGCGCGCCGCCGTTGCCGGAGGTGTCGTGGGTGTGCAGGTGCACCGGGATGCCGATCTCCTCCTTGAGCGCCTTGACCAGCTGGTAGCCGGCGTAGGGCTTCAACAGGCCCGCCATGTCCTTGATGGCCAGGATGTGGGCTCCCATCTTCTCCAGTTCCTTGGCCATCGAGACGTAGTAGGAGAGCGGGTACTTGGTGCGGGTGGGATCGGAGATGTCGCCGGTGTAGCAGATGGCGGCCTCGCAGATCTTGCCGGACTTCTGCACCGCCTCCATGGCCACCTGCATGCCGCGGGTCCAGTTGAGCGAGTCGAAGACGCGGAAGACGTCCACGCCCGACTCGGCCGCCTGCGCCACGAAGCGCTGCACCACGTTGTCCGGGTAGTTGGTATAGCCGACCGCGTTGGAGCCGCGCAACAGCATCTGGAACAGGACGTTGGGGATCGTCTCGGAGAGGGCGTGCAGCCTCTGCCAGGGGTCTTCCTTCAAGAAGCGCATGGAGACGTCGAAGGTGGCGCCCCCCCAGAGCTCCAGCGAGAACAGGTCGCTGGCCAGGTGCGAGGTGGCGTCGGCCACTTTCAGGAGGTCATAGGTCCTGACGCGGGTGGCCAAAAGCGACTGGTGCGCGTCACGCATGGTGGTGTCGGTGAGCAGGAGCTTCTTCTGCTCCAGCACCCACTTGGCGAGCCCCTCGGCCCCCTTCTCGCGCAGGATGTCCTTGGTCCCCTTGGGCTTTTGGGCGAAGAGGTCGATCTGCGGCACGGCCGCCTCGATCAGGTCCGCGGAGCGCAGCGGCTTGGCGACGCCGGGTGAGCCGTTCACGATGACGTCGCCCAGGAAGTTAAGCACCTTGTTGGCGCGGTCCTTCTTCTCCGGGATCACCAAAAGTTCCGGGTGCTGGTCGATGAAGGAGGTGTTGCACTCGCCGGCCAGGAACACCGGGTGGGTGATCACGTTCTCCAAAAAACCGATGTTGGTCTTCACGCCGCGCACGCGGAATTCCTGGAGGCTTCGGTCCATGATGTGGGCGGCCTCGGTGAAGGTGAGCCCCCAGGCGCTGACCTTCACCAGCAGCGAGTCGTAGTGCGGCGTGATCTGGGCGCCGGTGAAGGCGTTGCCCGCGTCGAGGCGGACACCGCAGCCGGCGGAAGAACGGTAGGTGGTCAGGGTGCCGAAGTCGGGCGCGAAGTTGTTGGTCGGGTCCTCCGTGGTGATGCGGCACTGGATGGCGAAGCCGCGCATCTCGATGGAGCCCTGGTTGGGGATGTTGATCTCCGGGTCGGAAAGGCGTTTCCCCTCGGCGATCAGGATCTGCGCCTGCACCAGGTTGCGGCCGGTGATCATCTCGGTGACCGTGTGCTCGACCTGGATGCGCGGGTTCATCTCGATGAAGTAGTAGCGCCCTTCCTCGTCCAGGAGGAACTCGACGGTGCCGGCGTTACGGTACCCCACCTGCTTGGCGATCTTCAACGCATCGGTGCACAGGGCGAGGCGGGTGTCGCCGGGGAGGGCCAGCGAGGGGGCGAACTCGACCACCTTCTGGTGGCGGCGCTGGATGGAGCAGTCGCGCTCGTAGAAGTGCACCAGGCTGCCGTAGCCGTCGCCTAACACCTGCACCTCGATGTGCTTGGGGTTTTTCAGGTAGCGCTCCAGGAACACGGAGGGGTCGCCGAAGGAGGCCTTCGCCTCGGAAGAGGCCGACTGCAGCCCCTCCAGCAGCTCCTTCTGGTTGGTGGCGACGCGCATGCCGCGCCCGCCGCCGCCGGCCGCCGCCTTGATGATGATCGGGTAGCCGTGGTTCTTGGCGAAGATGAGGGCTTCTTCCTCGTGGACGATGGGTTCCTCGGTGCCGGGCACGGTGGCGACCCCGGCGGCCTTGGCCACCTTCCTCGCGGCCACCTTGTCCCCCAGGGCGCGCTGCATCTCGGCGGTCGGTCCGATGAAGGCGATGCCGTTTTGCTCGCATTTCTCGGCGAACTCGGCGTTCTCGGCCAGGAAGCCGTAACCGGGATGGATGGCGTCGACCTCGCGCTTTTTGGCCAGGGCGATGATCTCGTCGATGCCGAGGTAGGCGTCGATGGGGGCTTTCCCCTTGCCGACCTGGTACGCTTCATCAGCCTTGTAGCGGTGCAGCGAGAGCTTGTCCTCTTCCGAATAGATGGCAACCGTGCTGATGCCGAGTTCGGTGCAGGCGCGGAAGATCCTGATCGCGATCTCCCCGCGGTTGGCTGCCATCACCTTCCTGAATTTCCGTGCTTCCATTTCCGCTCCTTTAGTGGGGGTATTTTTTTACCGAGACTAAAACAAATGATGGAAATTTTATTGCCGTTTTAAAACACCCCTGGCTATATTGGTAAAACCAATTTCCTTTTAAGTTTTGAGGGTTTAATCGTGTATTCAAAGGGAGGCATATAAAAACAGATTCCCCTTCGAATGTCAATCCTGGAATCATGTTATATTTTTGTATACTTTCCCCAAACCAGAAAGGCTACCATCCGGATAAGGTTTTGCTTGCCTTAGCGGGGAGAAATTCCTATCTTTGCCCGATGATCATGCAAGGAACGGCGGTAAACGCGGCGGCAATCGTTATCGGCAGTGCCCTCGGCCTCAAGGCGGGGCACCTCATCTCCAGCAAGGTGCGGGGCACCGTCATGGCCGGGCTCGGCCTTGCCGTACTACTTATCGGCATCCAGCTCGCTTTCAAGAGTCAGCAGCCGATGATTATTATTGGCTCGCTTATCGGCGGGGGGATCATCGGCGAGTTGCTCGGCATCGAGGCGCGCCTGGAGGCGCTCGGCAACTGGATCGGCGACCGCTTCAAGGGGAGCGGCCGGATAGCCGAAGGCTTCGTCACCGCGAGCCTGCTCTACTGCGTCGGGGCCATGGCCATCATGGGGGCGCTCCAGGACGGTCTCGGCTCCCGCCCGGACATCCTCTATGCCAAGGCGGCCCTGGACGGCATCGCCTCGGTGGCGCTCGCCTCCACCCTGGGGGCCGGCGTGCTCTTCTCGGCGCTTCCTCTTTTCGCCTACCAGGGCGCCATCACCCTCTCCGCCACCCTGGCCCAGCAGATCCTCACCCCGGTCGTGGTCCAGGAGATGAATGCGGTCGGGGGGCTTTTGATCCTCGCCATCGGCCTCGACATGCTCGGCGTCAAGAGGGTCCCTGTGGGGAACCTGCTTCCCGCCGTGTTCCTGGCGCCTCCCCTGGTGATGCTCTTCGTGTCGTAAACCTTGACATTCCATTTGAGAATTTAATAACATGCAGTGCTTCCCACCTTTGCGCCCCGCGCTCGGGTGGGCGGGCGCCGGTCTTGAAGCTAAAGCCGTTACGCGGGGGACGTTCAAGCAGCCGCGACGCATGCGAAGAAAGCTTGAAGCGTCGAACCTCGAAGCTCGCTTCGCGTACCTCGCGCGCTCTTCTTCGGGTACCTTGCGTAACTCCTTTTGAGTCCGGCGCAGAGTCGCATCAACAAGTATTGGAGAAAAGAACTTTGGCCTGGAAAGCAATCGGGATATTCGACTCCGGCGTGGGGGGCTTGACCGTTCTCAAGGAAGTGCTGCAGACGCTCCCCCAGGAGGACACCATCTACCTCGGGGATACCGCCCGGGTCCCCTACGGCACCAAGTCGCCGGAAACGGTGATCCGCTACTCGCGCCAGATCGCCCGCTACCTGATGAACCGCGACATCAAGCTCCTCGTTGTCGCCTGCAACACCGCTTCCGCCGTGGCGCTCTCTGCGCTGCAGCAGGAGTTCGACATCCCCATCGTGGGGGTGATCGAGCCGGGCGCCCGCGCCGCGGCCGCGGCGACCAGGACCGGCAAGGTAGGCGTCATCGGCACCGCCGCCACCGTGGCCTCCTCCGCCTACACCAAGGCGATCAAGAGGATCAACCCGGACATCGAGGTGGTGAACCGCGCCTGCCCGCTCTTCGTCCCCCTTGCCGAGGAGGGGTGGGTGGACAACGAGGTGACCAGGATGACAGCGCGCATCTACCTCGAGGACCTGAAGGCGCAGGGGGTGGACACCCTGGTGCTCGGCTGCACCCACTATCCCATCCTCAAGGAAGTGATCGCGCAGGTAATGGGGCCGGAGGTGACCCTGGTCGACTCCGCGGCCGAAACCGCCCGCACCGTGGCGCAGATCCTCACCGAAGAGGGGCTTTTGCGCCCGGTGAACGAGCGGGGCAATCACCACTACTACGTCACCGACATCCCGGCCGGTTTCATCAGGGTCGGCAACCGTTTCCTCGGCGGCGAGCTGGGGGACGTCTACCAGGTGAGCCTGGAGCAGGATCTGCAGGAAGGAGGGGACGGTGAAGAGACGGAGTAACAGGGCCAAGGGGGTCCTGCTGATCGCCTTCCTGGTCTTTGCGGTGGTCGTGGGGGGCATGGTCTTCAGGAAATACCAGACGGCGACCAAGGTGACGCCGCCCGCCGCGCCGGCCGAACAGGTCGACACCCGGGTGGTGACCCTGTTCTTCTCCAGCCAGGACGGTTCGTCGCTGGCGCGGGAAGGGCGCGAGATCGCGGTGGAGGATACCACCGATGACATGATAGCCAGCGTGGTGGATGAGCTGGTGGTCGGGCCGCTGGGAGACCTGGCGCCCACCCTGCCGCACAACGCGCGGGTGCTCGGGGCCCAGTTGAAGGGGGACGTGGTGCAGGTGAATTTCTCCAAAGCGCTGGTGGAGAGCCTCCCCGAGGGGAGTTCCGCCGAGATGAGCGCCGTCTACTCCGTGGTCGACACCGTCGTCGCCAACTTCCCGCAGGTGAAAGCGGTGCAGTTCCTGGTCGACGGCGTGCCGGTCAAGGAGCTGAAGGGGCACCTCGACCTTTCCGCGCCCATCCCGGCCGACTTCACGCTGGAGAAGAAAGAGGCGCCTGCGGCGCCGGAAAAACAGTAAAACCAAAAGCGAGAGCACGAAGGGCCACAGAGGACACGAACGTCCATTGAAGGACGGGGATCCATTGAGGGCACGGAGGAAAAGGCGGTGATACGCTGGTTCCCTCTCCCTCTGGGAGAGGGTGCCCGAAGGGCGGGTGAGGGCTTGCCGGCTGCGGTCATTTAGCCTTTGGCAACTCCCTCACCCTGACCCTCTCCCGGGGGGAGAGGGGATGTGGCCAGATGTGGGAGATGATCTCCCTGGTGTCCTGTGTCGTTAGCGTTTTTTTCCGATTTTCAAATTTCCTTTTCAGGGGTGACCGATGAAGATGCCGTTTATGCAGGCGGTTAAGGAGCGGGTGCTGGTTTTGGACGGCGCCATGGGAACCATGCTGCAGGAGCGCGGGCTGAAGGCGGGACAGTCGCCCGAGGAGATGAACCTGACCGCCCCCGAGGTTGTGGCGGGGGTGCACCGCGCCTACCTGGAGGCGGGCGCCGACATCATCGTCACCAACACCTTCGGCGGCACCAAGGCGAAGCTCGAGCACTACGGCCTGGGGGACCAGGTGGCCCGGATCAACGCCGAGGCGGTCCGCATCGCCCGCGAGGTGGCAGGGGACGACGCCTACGTGGCGGGCTCGATCGGGCCGACCGGACGCTTCGTGGAGCCGGTCGGGGACATGAGCTTCGACGAGGCCCACGCGCTCTTTAGCGAGCAGGCCAAGGCCCTGATCGACGCCGGCTGCGACGTCATCTCGCTGGAAACCTTCCTCGACATCAAGGAGATCCGCGCGGCGCTCATCGCTATCCGCGAGCTTTCCGCCGACATTCCGGTCATCGCCATGCTCACCTTCGAGGAGAAGGGGAGAAGCGTGCTGGGGTCGCCCCCGGAGGCCGCGGCCATCACCCTCGAGGCTGCGGGTGCCTCCATCGTCGGCTCCAACTGCGGCCTGGGCGTGGACGGCATCTACGACATCCTCTGCGCCATGAGGAAAGTGAGCGGTCTGCCGCTCATCTCCCAGGCCAACGCCGGGCTCCCCGTCCTCAAGGACGGCGTTACCATCTTCCCCGGCACCCCCGACGAGATGACCGCCTACCATGACCGGATGATCGGCCTGGGCGTGCGGGTCATCGGCGGTTGCTGCGGCACCACCCCGGCGCACATCTCCGCCATCAAGGTGGCACTCTCCGGGAAGCAGACCCCGTTCATCCCCAGGGAAGACGACGGCACCACCTGGATCTCCAGCCGCGGCTCCTTCGCCCCCATCGGCAAGAAGCACCCGGTGGCCCTGATCGGCGAGCGCATCAACCCGACCGGCAAGAAGCTCTATTCGCAGGAGCTGCGTGAAGGGAAGGTGAGCTACATCAGGCGCGAGGCCCTGGAGCAGACCGAACTGGGCGCGACGCTGCTCGACGTGAACGTGGGGACCCCCGGCATCGACGAGCCCGCCGCCATGGAGCGCGCCGTATTCTGCGTCACCGGCGCGGTGCAGACCCCGCTGGTGCTCGACTCCTCCTCGGTGGATGCGCTGGAAGCGGGGCTTAAGTCCGCCGACGGCAAGGTGCTCATCAACTCGGTGAACGGCGAGGAGAAGAGCCTGGCCGCGGTGCTGCCGCTCGCCAGGAAGTACGGCGCGGCCCTGGTCTGCCTCACCCTGGACGACGCCGGCATCCCGGCCGAGGCCGAGGGGAGGGTCGCCGTGGCCCAGAAGATCGCCGAGCGCGCCGCCGCGGCGGGAATCAAGCGCAGCGACCTCGTGGTCGACTGCCTCACCCTCACCGTGAGCGCGGAGCCGAAGGGGGCGCTGGTCGCCCTGGAGGCGGTGCGCCGGGTGACCGAGATCGGGCTCAACACCACCCTCGGCGTATCCAACATCTCCTTCGGGCTCCCCTGCCGCCCGCTCATCTCGTCCACCTTCTTCTCCATGGTCATGGCTGCCGGTCTCACCTCCGCCATCGTGAACGTGAAGGAGGCCCCCATGATGTCCGCCTGGAGAAGCGCCATGGTGCTTTTGGGCAAGGACGTGAACGCCGCCGGCTACATCGACGCCTACCGCGGACAGTCCGTCGGCGCCACCGTGCAGCCTGCGGCTGCCGCCGGGGCCGCGGCGCCCGCCGCTGAGGCCGCCGGGCCGGAAGGGATACGGGGGCGGCTGGCCAAGGCGGTCATAAACGGCGAGCTGGAAGCCGTGGTCCCGCTGGTGGAGGAGGCCCTCGCCGAGGGGCTCTCGCCGATGCAGATCAGCTCGGAGGCGCTCCTCGTCGGCCTTGACGAGGTCGGGAGACGCTTCGGCAACGGCTCCTTCTTCCTGCCGCAGGTGATGGTCTCCGCCGACACCATGAAGGCGGCCTTCGCCCGGCTGAAGCAGGAGCTCTCCAGCGGCGCTCTGGAAAGCGCAGGGAAGATCCTCATGGCCACCGTCGAGGGGGACATCCACGACATCGGCAAGAACATCCTGGTGACGCTTCTGGAGAACAACGGCTTCGAGGTGATCGACCTCGGCAAGAACGTCCCGGCAGCGAAGATCCTGGACGCGGCGCGCAGCCACCAGGTGGACGCGGTGGGGCTCTCCGCGCTGATGACCACCACCATGGCCCAGATGGACAAGGTGGTGACCCTTTTGAAGTCGGAAGGGGTGAAGAGCTTCACCATGGTGGGGGGCGCCGTGGTTACCCAGCAGTACGCCGACGAGATCGGCGCGGACCTCTACGCCAAGGACGCCATGGAGGCGGTGGCCCGCATCAAGGAACTGCTGGCAAAATAAACGCTTTTTTGCGGTGACGGGAGCCGGCATCGCCCCGAATATCGCTTGCAACGCCGCTCCCGCTGTGCTAATTTGCGACGGGTCCGCCATTTGGCGTAGAGGTAAGGCATGGTCCTTGGTTTCAACCACAACATCAGATACAAAGGGGAATTGTTCCACGTCCAGACCGAGGACAGCGGAGTCGCCAATCCCCACATCATCACCTTGCTTTACCGCGGCGGGGTCATCCTCGCGTCCGCCAAGACCAGCTATGCCGACATCATCAAGGTGGAGCAGCTGGAGCTGGTGGTCGAATCGATCATGAAAGAGCAGCACAAGGACATGATGCGCCGCCTGAAAAACGGCGAGTTCGATGCCCGCATCTTCCCCGGCGGCGTGCCGGCGACCGCGGCCGAAGAGCAGAGTCCCGCTGTCGAACCACCCCCGGCACCCCCCGCGCCGCAGGTCGCCCCCGCGCAGCCCGCACCGGCGCGCCCCCCGCGGCAGGAGGCACCGGCGCAGCCGACCCCCGCCGTACCCCCGACATCTCCAGCCCATCGTAGCCTGGATGAGGTGATCCTCGATTACCTGATCACGGGCGAGGACAAATAAAGCCAGCCTGAAAGGAACCTTCGTGAAAGAAAAGATTGCAGATCTGGAAGAAAAGGCGAGGCGCCTGCGCGTCGCGATCGTGAAGACGCTGCACAAGTCGCAGTCGGGCCACACCGGCGGCTCGCTTTCCGCCATCGACATGGTGTGCGCACTGTACTTCCACAAGATGCGCCACAACCCGGCGGAGCCCGCCTGGGACGGCAGGGACCGCTTCGTGCTCAGCAAGGGGCACGCGGCACCGGCGCTCTACGTGACCCTCGCCGAGTGCGGCTACTTCCCCGCCGAGGACCTGATGATGCTGCGCCGCCTGGGGAGCCATCTGCAGGGGCACCCGGACAGCAAGGGAACCCCGGGGGTCGACGTCTGCACCGGGAGCCTCGGGCAGGGGCTTTCCATGGCCAACGGCATGGCGCTGGGGCTCAAGCTGGACGGCAAGGAGAACCGGGTCTACGCGGTGCTCGGCGACGGCGAGCTGCAGGAAGGGCAGATCTGGGAGGCCGCCATGGCCGCCGCCCACTACAAGAGCGACAACCTCTGCGCCCTGATCGACTCCAACGGCCTGCAGATCGACGGCGACGTCTCCAAGGTCATGAACGTCTCCTCCATCTCCGACAAGTTCAAGGCCTTCGGCTGGAACGCGATCGAGATCGACGGGCACGACATGGGGCAGATCGTGGCCGCCCTGGACCAGGCCGAGGCGCACAAGGGGGCACCCACCGCCATCGTCGCCAAGACGGTGAAGGGCAAGGGGGTGCACCTGTTCGAGAACAAGGCATCCTACCACGGCGTCACCCCGAACGACGAGGAGCTTCCCGAGGCGCTCAGGTGCCTGGGGTGCTGCGACTAGAACCGTTGGCTTCCGGCGCTTCCCCGAATTCCCATCCCCCCGGAGGGGGAGGCCGGAAGGGGGAAAGCCGTAGCTGGAAAGCCATTCTACCCCCTCCCTGACCCTCCCCCTCCGGGGGAAGGAACGTGGACGGACACATACAGAAAGGGACTAATTATGATCGCAACGAGGGACGCTTACGGCGAGGCGCTGGCCGAGCTGGGGGGCGAGAACGATAAGATAGTGGTGCTGGACGCGGACCTCTCCGGGTCCACCAAGACCGGCGTATTCGCGAAGAAATTCCCGAACCGCTTCTTCAACATGGGGATCGCCGAGGCCAACATGGTGGGCACCGCCGCAGGGCTCGCCGCAGTGGGGAAGGTTCCCTTCCTCTCCACCTTCGCTATCTTCGCCGCCGGCCGCGGCTGGGAGCAGATCCGCCAGTCGGTCGCCTACCCGAAGGCCAACGTGAAGATCGTCGCCACCCACGGCGGGGTCACCGTCGGTGAGGACGGGGGCTCGCACCAGTCGGTGGAGGACGTGGCCATCATGCGCGCCATCCCCAACATGACCGTCATCGTACCGGCCGACGGCGAAGAGACCAAGGGGGCCATCCGCGCCGTCGCCGCCTACAAGGGGCCGGTCTACGTGCGCCTGGGGCGCAACAAGGTTCCCAGCGTGTTCCCGGCAGGGCACAAGTTCGAGATCGGCAAGGGCGTGGTCGTGGTGCCCGGCACCGACCTCACCTTCATCACCACCGGTCTCATGACCGCCGCCGCGGTCACCGCCGCCGAGAAGCTCAAGGCCGAGGGGATCTCCGCCCGGGTGCTGCACATCGGCACCATCAAGCCGCTGGACAAGGAGCTGGTGCTGCAGGCGGCCCAGGAGACCGGCGCCATCGTCACCGCCGAGGAGCACTCCGTGGTGGGCGGCCTTGGCGGCGCAGTCGCCGAGTACCTGGGCGAGGCCTGCCCAACCCTGATGAAGCGGGTCGGCGTGTACGACCGCTTCGGCACCTCCGGTAAGTCCGACGAACTGCTCAAGTATTTTGGGCTCAATGCCGAAACCCTCATCGAAGAGGCCAGGGAGATCGTTTCGAGGAAGAAATGATGCCAAGGGTACTCCGGTCCACGGGTGGCTTCACCTATATCGGTGCCCTGGTCATGGCCGTGATCGTCGGGATCATGGCCAGCCAGGCGGCGGTGGTCTGGAGTACCGCCATGAAGCGCGAGCGGGAGGAAGAACTGATCTCCCGTGGCACCCAGATCCGGGACGCCCTGCGCAGGTGGTACAAGGTCAGGGTCATCGACGGGAAACTGGTGTCGAACCAGGTTCCCGGCAATACCGGCAACGTCAACGCCGCGCCGCCGGCGGTGGCGGGCCCTCCCGAGCTGAAATCGCTGCTCCAGGACCCGAACACCCCCGGCAAGTTGCGCTACCTGCGCCCCTACGCCCTGGTCGACCCAATAACCCTCAAGGAATGGGACGTGATCAGGAAGGACGGCAAGCTCGTCGGGGTCAAGTCGAAGAGCGAGCAGGTCCCGATCAAGCAGGGGAACTTCCCCTTCGATCTCCCCCCCGCCGACTTTGAGAAGAAGACAAAGTACAGCGAGTGGGAGTTCGTGTACGACCGCGTTCCGCCGGTTACCGCAACCGGTGGGGCAATAACGGGGCTGAATCCGAGCAGCAGCCCGACCCCGAGTACCAACAAGAGTAGTTCCACCACCCCCTAGGCTGCAGATGGCCCCTCCCGGGAGGGGGACAGCGCCCGAAACCGGAGGCACCCTGATTTTCAAGAGTCTCACATCGCGGGTTATCGTGCTTTCCATCTGCCTGCTCGTGTTCGGCATCGGGACCTTCGCCTTCCTGACGCTGCGGCGCGAACAGATGCAGCTCGTCAACTCCGCCCGTGAATCGAGCGAGCTTTTGCTCGACACCATCGAACGCTCCCTGTACAACTCCATGCGCCACGGCAACACCGAAGACGTGAAGGTGATCCTGGAGATGGTGGGGCAGAGCGAAAACCTGGTGGGCGTGCGCATCTTCCATCCCCACGGCGTCATCCTGAAGTCCTCCCAGGCCTCCGAGGTCGGGCGCGTCGTGGACCAGCACGACTTCAAACTATTCCTGGACAACAAGCGCGAGGGGGTCTTCACCCTGGACGGGTACGGCGAGGTGCTCGGCATGGTGAAGCCGATCTACAACAACCGCCAATGCAACCTGTGCCACGGTGCCAAGAGCAGGATCATCGGCCTGTTGAACGTCAACTATTCGCTCGTGGAGACCAGGCGGCGCATCGTCGAGCTGACCAAGCTCTTCGTCATGTCCACCGTCGCCATCATCGGCTTCCTGTCGCTTGCCATCTCGCTGGTCATGCTGAAGTTCGTGAAGAAGCCGCTGAACCAGCTGGCCAAGAACATGGCCCGGGTGGAGGCGGGAGACCTCTCCGTGCGCATGACCCCGGAAGGGAAGGACGAGATCGGCCGCCTGATCGTCTCCTTCGACTCCATGGTGGACCGGCTGGACCGGGCCAAGAAGGAGCTGGAGACCTACCACTACCAGCAGATGGAGCGCGCCGACCGTCTGGCCTCGGTGGGCGAGATGGCCGCCGGCATCGCCCACGAGATCAAGAACCCGCTCACCGGGATCGCCGCCGCCATCACCGTCCTGAAGGACGACTTCTCGCCCGAGGACGGGCGCGCCCTTATCATCGGGGAGGTGCTGGAGCAGATCTCGCGGCTGGACAAGACGGTCAACGACCTCCTCTTCTTCGGCAAGCCCACCGTGGCCGAGCCCACCTGCACCGACATCAACAGCGCGCTGAAGAAGATCCTGATCTTCGCCTCGCAGCATCGCGGCGGCAAGAACATCGAGAAGAAGCTGGAGCTCGCCGAGGACCTCCCTCCGGTCTACGTTGACCCCAAGCAGATCCAGCAGGTGTTCCTGAACCTGTTCCTGAACGCGGTGCAGGCGATGCAGTCGGGGGGGACCCTCACCGTGGCCAGCACGCTGGCCAACGTCGACGGCATGGACATGGTGCGGGTGCGGGTGACCGACACCGGCCCTGGGATCCCGCCGCAGATCCTGGAAAAGATCTTCACTCCGTTCTTCACCACCAAGGCCCAGGGCACCGGACTTGGCCTGGCTATCAGCCACCGGCTCATCGAGCAGCACGGGGGGCGCCTCTCCTGCGTCAGCCAGGATGGCGTCGGCACTACCTTCTCGGTTGAGCTCCCGGCGTATTGCCCGAGCCAGGAGGAGCTGGAACGGGCACATTTGAGCACCGGCATAATCAGTTGAGCGATCGCAGCAGAAAGCAGTACGGCAGACCCCGACCACTCCGGGCCAGCAAGCCCGGCACCACATCCTAAGGAGCCGCCATGCGCAGAGCAAAAATAATGGTCGTCGACGATGAGCACCTGATCCGCTGGTCCCTGGAGCAGAACCTCAAGAAGCAGGGGTACGAGGTATGCACCGCCGGGACCGGCGAGGACGCGCTCAGGATCGCCCGGGAAGAGCAGCCCGAACTGGTGCTGCTGGACTACCATCTCCCCGGCATCAACGGCCTTGAGGTTTTGCAGCGACTCAAGGAGATCGACGAAGAGATCCTGGTGATCATGGTGACCGCCCAGGGAGGCCTGGAGACTGCGGTGAACACCATGCGCCACGGGGCCTACGACTACATCAACAAGCCCTTCAACCTGGACGAGATGGCGCTGGTGGTCAGGAAGGCCCTGGAGACCTCCGAGCTGCGCCGCGAGGTGGTGCAGCTTCGCAGCGAGCACAAGAAGCAGGGACCGCCCAAGATCCTGGGGAGCTCCAAGCACATGAAAAACGTGCTGGAGATGATGGCCAAGGTGGCCAAGAGCGACGCCACAACCGTCCTGGTGCAGGGGGAGTCGGGTACCGGCAAGGAACTGGTGGCGAAGTACATCCACTACGAATCCGCCCGTGCCGACAAGCCTTTCGTCGCCATCAACTGCGCCGCCGTTCCCTCCACCCTCTTGGAGAGCGAGCTCTTCGGTCACGAGAAGGGGGCCTTCACCGACGCCAAGACCTCCAAGAAGGGGCTCTTCGAGTTGGCCGACGGCGGCACCGTGTTCCTGGACGAAATCGGGGACATGGAGATCGGCATGCAGGCCAAGCTGCTGCGTTTCCTCGAGGACCGCACCTTCCGTCGCATCGGCGGCGCCAAGGTGATCCCCGTCGACGTCAGGATCATCTCCGCGACCAACAAGGACCTGATTAAGGCGATCGAGGACAAGTCCTTCAGAAACGACCTGTACTACCGGCTCCAGGTCATCCCGATCTTCCTCCCCGCCCTGCGAGAGCGCAAGGAGGACATCCTGGTGCTGGCCAACCACTTCATCGAGGTCTTCTCGAGGGAGTTCAACAAGCCGACCAAGGGGATCTCCAGCATGGCGGAGAAGCTCCTGGTCGAGTACAACTGGCCCGGCAACATCCGCGAGCTCAAGAACGTCATCGAGCGCGCCATCATCCTGGGCAACGACGAAAACCTGCTTCTCGAGAACCTGCCGCTCGAGATCGTGGCCAAGGCCTCGCAGGCCACCGTGCCGCTCACCACCTTCAAGCTCCCCCCCGAGGGGATCGACATCGAGGAGGTGGAGCGCGAGCTGATCAAGCAGTCCCTGGAGATGACCGACTGGAACCAGTCCAAGGCCGCCAAGAAGCTGAACCTCGGCATCGATGCGTTCCGCTACCGCATGAAGAAATTCGGTTTCCTGAAGTAGGAGAGCACCCGGGAGGTTCCACTGCACCCTCGCGGGTAACGGACCGCAGCACCAGGTGCGCCGGATGCCGCTTGAATCGACGACCCACAGCTTGATACCTCGCCCTGGCAGATCCTCTGCCGGGGCGTTCTTCGTTCCGTGCCTGTTGCTGGCGGCGCTTTTCGCCGCGGCACCTCCCCCCGCCGGCGCCTCGTATCCCGAGCCCGGCCCGCCCGCCGCGTCCGCTACGTCTCTCCCTGCCCAACCTGACATCTTCCCCCTGCAACTGCCGGGGCTTCGCCTGGATGCACCGTCCCCCGTCGCTCCCGGCTCTCGCACCGAATTCCGGGCGGAGTACCCTAAGGAGCCCGGGAGCGGGGTCCCCGCCTTCGTGCTGCAGCGAGGCGAGTACGGCGGCAGCGGCTACAAGCTTTTGGTCGAGATGGGCGACCTGCAGCTGAAGCAGACCAGGAACACGCTGCAGGAGGTGCGGGGGCGGGGCGGACGCTTCTCATTCCTCACCGGGAGCTTCGGCAACCGGGCCACCCTGGAGACCTTTGCGACCTCGGACGCGCACGGGGAGGGGGCGGACGATACCCTGGTGGGGGCAACCGGCGAGCTGTCGCTTCTGGACGAGAGCGCCAGCTTCAAGACCATCCTGCTTTCCGGCCGCAAGTCCCTGGACCGGGAGGGGCGCTGGCCCGCGGCGGGCGCGAGGCGGGGTGACGTGGCCGGCTTCGTGGCGCAGCTGAAGCCACTGAAGGGGCTGGTTGCGGCCGAGGCGGAGTACGATTGTTCGAGCTACGATGCCAGCACCTCCGACCTGACTTCGCCCATGCGCGACACCGCCTACCGGCTCAAACTCTCGGGGGGGTGGGGCCCCAGCCGCTACACCGCGCTCTACGAGCGGACCGGCCCCAGGTACCTGCTCATGAGCGCCGGTCCCCCGCGCGACAGGGAAGGGGGAAGCTTCGGCGTGGAGACCGTCCTGGCTTTGCACGCCTTCGACGTGAAGCTTTCGCGCTACAACGACAACGTCGAGAACAACCCGCTCGCACCCAGGGTGAACCGCTACGAGGGTGTCTTCGACTACCGCTTCCGGGGGGTGAAGATGTTGCCCCTGGCGCTGCAGTACCGCAAAACCGTTATCGACAGCGGCAGGGAGCCGCTCGGCACGCTGCCCAAGGACGTGGCGGAGGACGCGGTTTCGGGGCAGCTGAACTACCTGGCGGGTAGCTGGGATTTGGGGGTGCGCGGGGGGATGTCGCAGCGTATCGACCGTCTGCGGCAGCAGCGGGAGCTGGCCACGACCAGCCTCGGCTTCCTGCCCAGGTTCTCGGCGGGGAGCTTTACGCTCCTTCCGGACCTCTCCTTGAAGAGGATCACGGACTTCAACGCGGCGCAGCGCACCGACCAGTACGCGCTGAACCTGGGAGTGTCCGGGAAGCTGCTCGAGAAAAGGGTCGACTACGAGATCAAGGGGGGGTACAAACGGGAGTGCACCGGGGTGCCGGGCACCGGCAAGGAGACGTTCGGGGCCAAGTTGAAGGCCGTTTATCCCCTGGCGCGGTTCTTCAACTGGAGCCGGCAGCCAAGCCTGGCTGTGAAAGGCGAGTACAACGAAGTGAACAACCTGACCGAGGACCGCAGGGAGAACGATTTCTCCCTGCTGATCTCGCTGGATGGGGGGAGCTTCTTGTAAGACAGGTTTAGGCTGAGGTTAAGGTTAAGAAATTCCTCAACCTCAACCGTAACCTCAACCTGTTACTCAGATTCTGACCAGCTCGTAGCCCCTGGTCCCGATCCCGATCTTTTCGGCGTGCTCCAACTGCACTTCCCAATCGATCTCCGGGTGGACGCCGCGGAACTTGTCGCCGCCTGGCTCGTGGCCGCTGGCGAGCGCGGTCTCCTGGTTGCCGCGGGCGTTGTTGACCAGGTCGGCGCAGGCCTGGTCCAGCGCCACCGGGTCGGCCGAGGCGCAGATGCCTATGTCGTTGACGATGGGGGCGTCGGCGTGCCCGTAGCAGTCGCAGGCGGGGGAGACCTGGGTGATGAAGTTCAAAAAGAGGGTCTTTCCCTGCTTCCCGTAAAGGGCCCCCTTGGCGTATTCGGCCATCTTGCGCATGACCAGCGACGCGCTCTCGTTCCACTGGATGTTGATCGCCTTCCTCTGGCACGCGGTGATGCAGCGGCTGCACCCCACGCAGGCGGCGGGGTCGATCTGGGCCTTCCCTTCGATGATGGCGATTGCGGCATGGGCGCAGGACTTCAGGCAGACGCTGCAGCCGTTGCAGAACCGCTCCGCCACCTTGGGCGCCACCGTGGAGTGCTGCTGCATCTTCCCTGTGCGGCTCGAGCACCCCATCCCGAGGTTCTTCAGGGTCCCGCCGAACCCGGTCAGTTCGTGGCACTTGAAATGCGAAACCGCGATGAGCGCGTCCGCTTCGAGGATCTCAGCGCCGATGTTGACCGTCTTCAGTATCTCGCCGTCCACCTGTACATCCTTGGCATTATGCCCCTTCAGGCCGTCGCACATGATGAGCGGCGCGTTCACGACGGCGTAGGCGAAGCCGTTTTCCACGGCGCAGGCCAGGGCGGAGACCGCCTCCTTGCGCTCGCCGGGGTAGAGGGTGGAGGAATCGGTCAGAAACGGTTTCCCCTCCAACGCCTTGATCTCGTCCACCACGCGGCGCAGGAATATCGGACGGATGAAGGTGTGGTTGCCCCGCTCGCCGAAGTGGACCTTCACGGCGACCAGGTCCCCGGGCGCGACGCTCTGCGCCAATCCGGCCTGCTGCATCAGCCGGCCGATCTTGCCGAACAGATTTTCCTTGGCCCCCGCCCTCATATCCGCAAAAAACACCTTGCTCTTCATAGCTTCCCCTCCTATAGGCATGCCTGACAGACGACCAGCGATTGGTATCATATATCGCCAGCCAATTCAACAGCTCGCAACTTTTTCTTGCTCTGCGGGTAAAATATGTTATTTATTAAAAATTCTCAGTGTACTCTGCGGGGAATGGATCGAAACTACGCTGTGGGAGCGGCATTACGGCTGGTGGCCGTCAGTCGGTTCCGTGGCGGCGCGCGCTGCAAACCATTAAAAATTCGACCCCCGGAGCTGTCCCGCCCGCCCTGACAGAGGCAGCGGGAGCGCAACGGCGGGAACGATAAAGGAGCACCGATGATCGAATGTGACGAGCGAGAACTCTGGATCATGGGACTGGGCGAGAGGGTGGAGCGCGGCGCCATCGTCTGTAGCTACCTCGCCGAAGGGGGGCACCGCGCCAGGACGGCCAAGGTGTCCGAGCTCTCCGGGTGCACCCCGCGGGCGATCCTTTTGGATCTCTCCCCCTGGTCCGACGACGGCTGGGGGGTGCTGCTGGCCCTGAAGGAGAACCAGGCGACCCGGGAGATCCCGATCCTCCCCATGTACCTGAGCGAGATCGGCCAAGTCGGCGCCGTCTTCCCGGTGGCGGGCTTTTTCACCCTCCCCATCGACACGCCCTACATGACCAGGAAGCTGAAGCAACTGGGGCTCACCGACGAGTCGGACGACTACGATCTGCAGGTGATGCTGGTGACCCGCAAGGGGGAGGAGCAGGTGCAGCACGCCATCACGAAGCTCGGCTTCGAGGTGGTGAACGCCTACACCGCCAAGGAGGCGGTGGCCCTGGGCACCATAGTGCATCCCTACATGATGTTCTGCGCGCTGATGCTCCCGGACCAGGCCGCGTTCGAGCTCCTGGAGCGTTTCCGGCTCTACCCGCAGACGCGGAACATCCCGTTCTTCGTGCTGCTCAAGGGGGAGATGAAGGACGGCGAACGCCTGGCCATGAGCCGCAGCATCGAGCACCTGGTGCGCAAGACGTGGCTCACGCGCCAGGAGTTCCTGGCCTACTTCAAGAAGCACAAGGAATGACGCAAGAAGGGGGGACGGCAGCAGCCGCCCCCCCTTTCGCATTATGATCCCTCCCTTCCGGTCTTTCCCCTCGTCCTCCGGGAGAGGGGCAGTTGGCGAGGTATCCCTTACCCTTTCCGTCTAGCCGCGGAGAAAACCGCGGCGGCCGCGATGGTGCCGGCGACCAGGGCCCCCAGGCCCCACTTGCGCTCCGAGAGCCAGACCTGGGTGCTGAACCCCTTGGATCGGGCGTCGAAACGCCCGTGCGCGCCGTAGGGGCCGGGCACGCTTTCCCAAAGGTTGGCGGCGCGGTCGGGCCGCTCCGGTTCGTCGGTCTGCTGCGACTTGTACCCGGTGAGGCCGAGGTAGAGGTCGAGCAGGCCACGGGCGACCTTGTTGCCCCACATCGCCTTGAGCGTGGGCAGCCCGACGTAAATTTCCCGGCGCCTGCGGTGCGATGCCCAGACGATGGTATCGGCGGCCACCTCCGGCTGGTAGATGGGAGGGACCGGCTGCGGCCGGTTGGGGAGGCGCGACTCGACCCAGTCGAACTGCGGGGTGTTCATCGCCGGGAGTTGCACCATGGTCAGGTGCACCCGGCTTTTCTCATGGATCAGTTCGCAGCGGATCGCGTCGGTGAAGCCCCTCATGCCGTGCTTGGCGCCGCAGTAGGCCGACTGCAGCGGTATGCTGCGATCCGACAGCGCCGAGCCCACCTGAATCACCATACCCCGGTTGCGCGGCAGCATCCGTTTCAGTGCCGCCATGGTGCCGTGCACCGCCCCGAGGTAGGTCACCTCGGTCACCCGCCTGAACTCCTCCGCAGTCATCTCCTTGAAGGAGGAGAAGACCGAGGTCATGGCGTTGTTCACCCAGACGTCGATGGGGCCGAACTCCCGCTCCACCTCGTCCGCCGCCTCCTCGACGCGCCGCGCGTCGGCCACGTCCCCCACAAGCACCAACGCCTTTCCCTCAAGGCGCTCCACCTCCTCCCTGGCCGCCTCCAGCCGCTCGCGGTTCCTGGCGAACAGCCCAATGTGCGCCCCCTCGCGGGCAAAGGCCCGTGCCGTGGCGCGCCCTAGCCCGGCCGAAGCGCCGGTGATGACGACGACCCTGCCTGAAGTTCCGTTCATCTGTGACCTCCTGCCCGGTTCTGAATCGTACAGTCACCCGCAGAAAAGTCATGATCCCCACGGGGCAACGCCCATTAGGATACCAGATATGAAAGCATTAACCTCTGGGGGGCCGTAAACCGGAAGGAAAATCCCGCGAGAGGGGTGGGGGGGGCTGCTTGAGCTGCTGCATTACCGGTTAGGAGTTGTTCCATCAGGTGCGTGCTCACGTGTGCCCCTCCGGTCCGGCTTTGGGCTGCAGCTTGAAGCGGTATTGCCGCTTCGTGGTATCCTTCATAAATCTCACACAAGGAGGTTCTTATGAAAAGACGAATGATCTCCATCGTTGTGGCATCTCTGCTTGCCGTGGCATTCGCCGCGTCGGCATGGGGAGCTCCCTGGCAGGGGTGGCGCGGCAGTGGTGGATGGGGCATGAAAGGTGCCTACCAGCGGCTCTACGACCCGGCCAAGGTTGAGACGGTGAGCGGGGAGGTGGCCAAGGTTGAGCTGATGTCGGCCAGGAAGGGGCCGGGCAACGGCGTGCACCTTCTGCTGAGAACCGGGCAGGAGACCATCCCGGTTCACCTTGGCCCGGCCTGGTTCCTGGAACGCCTCGACACCAGGATCGAGAAGGGGGACAGGGTGGAGGTAAAGGGGGCACGGGTGACCTTCGACGGAAAGCCCGCCATCATCGCTGCGGAAGTCAAAAAAGGGGACGCGGTGCTGCAGTTGCGCGACCAGGCGGGTGTCCCGGTGTGGGCCGGGTGGCGCAGGTAAGGGGAGCCGCAAGGAGTGTCGGAAGGAGGCGCGTGAAGTTGCGCCTCCTTTTTAATGTCCGCTGAGGCGGCCGCCCGCTACCGCTTGGCGCCCTTCCTCTTGTTCCGTTTATTTTTATTACCCGCCTTTTTCGTCTTCGCCGGTTTGCTAGGCCGGGACTTCTGCCTTTTCACATGGTGCTTCGTCTCGGCACTCAGTTTGTTCCAGAGTTCGACCGGTTCCAGCATGTCGGGGTCGGATTTCCTGGCAGCGGCGAACGCCTCCCGCGCCTTCTCCCGGTTTCCCTCCTTCAGGTACAGTTTCCCCATCGCGTTCAGTGCCCGGGCGTGGTCCGGCTTCAGCTTGAGCGCCGCCTCGAACTGACGTAGCGCCTTCTCGTCCTCCCGTTTGAACGCGTAGATGACACCGAGGCGGTATTGGCTGTCCGCGCTCTGCGGGTTGAGTTGCGCGGCCTCTTCCAGGAGCGTGGTGACGTCGTCGTAACGCTTCTGCTTGACGAAGAGGGAGATGAGGGTGTCTCTTGCCTGCGAGTTCCCGGGGTCGAGCGTTAGGACCTCGCGCAGGTGCTTCTCGGCCGGATCGGGCTGTTTCAGGCGCAGGTACAACAGGGCGATGCTGCGATGGGCCTCGCTGTTGGAGGGATCCAGCCTCAGCGCCTTGTCGTAGGCTGACGCAGCGTCCCGGTAAGCTCTCTGCTTTTCCAGCAGGCGGGCCAGCTTCAGGTAGTTGAGGGGGTTGTCGGCCTGCTGCGAGACGAGCTCCCGGTACGAGGCGACGGCCTCATCGAGATCGCCCCGCAGGGCGTGGATGTCGGCGAGCCGCCTGCGGGGTTCGCTGTTGGAGGGGTCGAGCTTCAGGGCAGCGGTGAAATTCCGCACCGCCTCGTCGAGGTCCCCCTTGCGCTCGTAGAGGGTGCCCAGGTGGTAGCGAAGGCGGGCGGAATCCTCCTTCATCTGCAGGGCGTCTTCGTACGCCGCGATGGCCTCGGCGTCGTGCCCGGCGGCAAGATGGGCGTCTCCGAGCTTTTCGCGCACCCCACGTGTATCCGGGTTCTTCACCAGCAGGGAACCGTACTCGGCGGCGGCCAGGGCGAACTCGCCGGTTTCCTCGTATTTCGCCCCCCGCTTCAGGTGGTCGGCCACGGTGACCGCCCGCTGCACCCCCGCGAGTGTGTATTCCTTCTCGGCCTCCTTGCGTTTGCCCATCACCTCCAGGAGCTGCGCCAGCCTGAAATGGGCGTTGGCGTTGCCGGGAGCAGCGCTGATGGCCTGGCGCAGGTGTGCCGCCGCCTGGTCGTACCGGTTCCGGTCCTGGTACAGCGCGGCGAGCTCGAGGTGGACCGTGGCGTTTGAGGGGTCCAGTCGGAGGGCTTCCTGCAGCGACTCCAGCGCGTGCTGCTGCTCGCCCAGGCCAGCGTAGCTGCGGGCGAGCCCGAGGAAGAGGTTGACGTCGTTGGCGAAGGCGGGCTGGGCCAGCCGGTACTGATTCAGGGCCAGCGCGTACAGTTTTCCTTCGAGGAAGATATCGGCAAGGGCGCGGGCGTAACGCGGGTCGCCCGACTGCCTGGCCGCCTGAAACAGCGGGACGGAGGCCTCCTCGCGGTTTCCCTTGGCCAGAAGCAAAAGCCCGAGGCGTCCGCGAGCCTGGAGGAGCTGGGGATCTTGGGCTAGGGCGTCGCGGTAGGCTGCCATCGCCTCATCGGTCTTCCCCTGTGCCTCGAGGGACACCGCCTTCAGGTACAGCGCCGCTCCTCCGTCGCGGCAAAGCGCCTGGACCTTTTTCTCCGTCTCGGCCCGGTCGGCCGACGGGGTTTCCGGTGCTACTTTCTCCACGGCTTCACGTGCTTCCGTGCACTTGTCCTTGCCTCCCCAGGTGAAGCCCATGGAAAGGCAGGCGAGCAGGACGATGCCGGACCGTAAGGTCCGGCTTGTCAGTGTATGGTTCATGGCACACCTGAAACGTCAAGGGGCCGACGTTGCGGCCCCTCTCGGTTACTTGTTGATGGTGAATTCATCGCGCCTGTTCTTGGCCCAGGCTGCCTCGTCGTGACCGGCGACGGCGGGCTTTTCCTCGCCGTAGCCGATGGTGGAGAGGCGGCTGGCGGGAATCCCCAGGGCAACCAGGTACTTCATTGCGGACTGGGCACGGCGCTCGCTCAGGGCGAGGTTGTATTCGTCGGAGCCGCGCTCGTCGCAGTTCCCCTCGATGCGGATCTTAACGCTCGGCATCGCCTTCAGTTTCGCGTAATTCTCGGTCAGCGTTTTCCTGGCCGCATCGCTCAGCACATCGGAGTCGAAGTCGAAATAAACCTTCTCGAGCGCGCCGGCCAGGGTGGCTTCCTTCTGGGTAAGCGGTGCCGGTTGCGACTGGATCTGCTCCGATTTGATGGTCGAGGACGGGAGTGCGGAGGTTGCCGGCGCCGTCTGCTGCGTTGTCGCAGGAGCGGCTGCCTTGGCGGGTGCTGACTGGGTGGTTGCCGAAGGAGCCAGGGGCTGGTCGGTTTTCACAGACTGCTGCTTGGCGCAGCCGCTTACGATGAATACGCCGGTGCAAAGAACGGGAACAAGCCTTTTAAGATTGAGTTTCATGGATTTCCTCCCTTGATGCTTTGGTTATTGTGGACGCGACAAGGCGCGCGGACGCGAGCGACGCTGTTCATTCACTTTGGTGACTGTGGAGATCTAAGGTTCCGGAGAGCCGGTGTCAGACAGCGGGAGCAGGGGGGCCCCGGGAGAGGACCGAGAAAAGCGGGGAGGCTGCCACGCCGCGGAAGGCGGGCGGATATACGGTGTGGAAAACGGTGCGGACAACGGGTTCGCACCCCTGCGCAGGTTCGGCCTGGATGTGGTCGAAAGACTTCTTGACCACGCTCTCCTGCGACTTCTTGAACTGCTCTTCGATATAGGCGCGGGGCTTCGGCTTGGGGCGATGTGAGCGCGACAGATCCGGACCCCGCATCCCGAAGGCGAGGATCGAGATCGAGGCGATGCAGGTGATCAGAAGCAGCAGGCTTTTATGAGTGAGGCTCTTTTTGATCATGGACATTTGTTTGCCGACAAAGTTGTACCGAGCAACAATTTATATCCTATCCCTACTAGAAAAACAACTACCTACTTGATGCAGATCCGGCGCAACTCGTCGATGTCGGTGTGTCCCTGCGTGCATTTCAGTATCCCGTCCTGCTTCAACCTGGTCATGCCGTCGGCAAGGGCGGAGGTTGCCGGACGAATGGATCTCGTTGATCTTCTCCATGGACCTCTTGCGGTGTTCGAGCTGTTCCTTGAGCAGGTTGCCTTCTGCCATCTCGTTCCATCCTCTGTGACACTCTCCCCCAGTTTTTACTCTGGCACAGAGCTTCTTTTAAAGTTTCAGAACCTATTCCCGAAACGTTATAAGGTGGGGACGGCGGCCCTGACCCGTATGGGCTGTATCGTCGCTGCCGTCCTGGTCCTGTTCAGCCGCTTCGGGGTCTGGATCAACCTCGCCTCCCCCTGGGCAAACGTTGCCTGCAATGTTCGCCTCGATAACGGTCTGGAACTCCACGGTGGAGGTCACCTCCGGCACCGGACACGCCGTCTCTGCCATCATCCCGATCATCACAAACAGTGGGTCACCACCGCCGGCAACTGGTCGGGAGCCCTCGATTTCTCCGGCAACAGGGGCGTTGTCAACGGCACCGGCAACGTACAGTTGAACGGCGCCGCAGCCGGCAGGATAAACAGCAACGGCGCCGGCACTTTCAGCGGTACTGCCGCCGGCAGGGTGAGATAAGTCAAAGGAAGGTGCCATGCTCAATTTTTCCGCCAAGAGAGCTTTCGTGCTGCTCTACTTGGCCTCCTACCTGATAGTGGCGGTCGCCATAGTCCTTACTGTCAACCACCAGCAGCGCGAGGCGGCCCTTGACGAGGCAAGGGAGAAGGCACGGCTGATCCTCGACAGCAAGCTCGCAGTCCACAGCTACTTCTCCAAGCAGCTGAAACCCAAGCTGTTCCAGCTGACGGACCGGTACCGTCCGGGGGAGTACTTCGATCCGGTCTGGATGTCCTCCACCTATGCGGTGCGGGAGATCGACCGCTACAACAATGCCTTCTCCAATAGCAATTACTACTACAAGGAGTGTGCGGTAAACGCCAGAAGCCCCCTGAACGAGGCGGATGACGTGGAGCGCGCCTTCCTGGGTGAACTCAAGAGGAACTCGTCGATCGACGTGCGGTCGGAGATCCGGCTTTTCAGCGGCAAGCCGTTCTTCGTGGTAATGCGCCGGGGTGAGAGCATGGAGAAAGACTGCCTGCGCTGCCACAGCGTACCGCAGAGGGCTCCGGCCGACCTGGTGCATGAGTACGGACCTTTGCGCAGCTTCAACAGGCACGAAGGGGACCTGGTTTCGGCGGTGTCGATCCGGATACCGCTGGAGAAGGCGTACGCCGATGCCAACCGGCTCTCCTTCCAGCTGTCCGTCCTGCTGCTGGCCATCCTGGGCGGCGCCTCGCTGCTGCAATTCCTCCTGATGGAAGGGGTGCTGTTGAACCCACTGGCTGCGCTGCGCGACCGCACCGATGCCATCCTCCGGGACGAAAGCCGCCTGGGGCAGGATATCCCGCAATTGTCGCGGGCCAGGGAACTGGTGGAACTGACCGGCACCTTCAACGACCTTTCCAGGCACCTGCGTGCCGAAAAGGAAGGGCTGGTGGGGCAGGTGCGGCAGAGGACGGCTGAGCTGCAGGAGTTGAACCAGACCCTGGAGCAGGACGTGGCACAGCGCAAGGCGGTCCAGGCGGAACTCGCGGCGAAGGTGGAGCAACTGGAGGCGGCACTGGCAAAGGTCCGCATCCTTGAAGGGGTGATACCGATCTGCTCCTACTGCAAGAAGATCCGCAACGACGAGGAGAGCTGGCAACAGATGGAGCAGTACATCTCGGAGCACACCGATGCCATGTTCAGCCACGGCATCTGTCCTTCCTGTTTCGACGAGCAGTGCAAGGTGGTGAAGAGAAGGGAGGAGGACGAGGAGTGACGTCCTGCCGGCAGCCCCCGCGGGGAGCCACGAAAGAAGCCGGCCCCGGGGCCGGCTTCTTTTTTACCGTGACCGGCCGATGTCGGCCAGGTAGATGCTGTATATGTCGCTGAAGACCACGTAATTGCCGTAGATAGCGGGGGTGTACCGGTCTTTGCTCCCGCCGGCGATGGCGGTCTCCTTGCCGGTGATCAGGTCCAGGAGGTGGATCTCCTCCAGCTCTGCATTGGAATTATCCACGAATACTACCCGGGTGCCCCATATGCGCGGGAACCTCTGGTTGGCGTCGCTCTTGGTGAGCCTTCTCTCCTGGCCGCTGTTGATGTCGTAGAGGTAGATGTCGTAGTTGGGCAGGACGTCCTTGTTGCGGTTGTCCTCCCATACCACGAGGTTGCCGTACGCAGAGGGCGCCCACTGTGCCTCCTCGTTCGAGGTCACCCGCACCTCCTTCCCTTTGACCAGGTCGTACAGATAGATGTCGCCGGAGTCGTTGCGTTCATCCTTCCAGACCAGGTAGTCGGCAGCCAACGCGGGGAATCCCTGCGGCGCCTGTCCCGTCTCCATCCGCTTTTCCTTCTTGGTCGCGAGGTCGTAGAGGCAGACCCTCTCTTTGCCGTCGCTCAGGTCGGTCCAGGCGAGGTAACGCTCGGACACGGCCAAGTCGACCTTGGGGGCGGCGGAGATCACCACGGGGGCTTCCTTGCCTTCGGCCAAGTCGTACATGTAGATGTCGGAGGTCCCGTTGCGGTAGTCCTGCCAGTAGATCCTGCTCCCGTAGATGCGCGGCTTCTTGTGGTCCGCCCCTCCCTGGGTGATCCGCTTCTCCGTTCCCGTCTCCATGTCGTAGAGGTAGATATCGGCCTTGCCGTTGCGGGTGTCCTGCCAGACCACGCGGCTACCGTAGATATCCGGGTACTGCCTGGCCCCCGCCCCGTAGCTGATCTGTTTCACCACGATCTCCTCAGCGCTGCACCAGGAGCCGATCAGCAGGGACGCTGCCAGCGCTAGAATCATCCTTTTCATTCGCACCTCACTTGGGTTCGCCGCCTCTCGTTTTCCACGCCAGCAACTTGTATGAAATTTCCCTCAGCATGTCAAGATAGGCATTTCACCCTACCCTGTGGTGTATAACACCCAAAAAGGTGGGGTGACCCACCCGGTTGCCAGCCACGAAGAAGTTTGTCTCCGGATTTTAATTAGATAAAACGGTTGCTTATTGCGATCGGCAAAGTTGGTATAAGGGTTGCTTATTGGCGGAGGTTTGTGGAAAACAGCGACCGTGGCCACGGCAGACTGTCAATAACCACTGCAGGGAAAAATTCAAAGGAGGCAAACATGAAGAAAACCTTACTGCTAGGAGGCGTGCTGCTGGCATCCTTCTACGGGACCGCTTTCGCCGCCACACTCTCCGTGCAGACGGCGACCAACAAGCTGAACTACGGCCAGAGCTCCGTCGTCACCGTGAAGGCCAACGCAGAGAACGGTACCAACAGGATCGCCACGTCGCAGATCCGCTACGCCAACGTCACCATCAAGAACCCGAGCGGCACCACGCTTTTGAACGGCGCCGCCATGAGCAAAGACACCACCACCGGCTTTGCCTACTACAACTACACCCTCTCCAGCTCCGCACCGAAGGGGACCTACACCGCGACGGTCAGCTTCACCGACACCAGCGGCAACACCGGCAGCGGCTCCACCACCTTCAAGGTCCAGCTCCCGGTGCCGAGCCACGTGAGCTACGTAACCTCCTACAACGGCCCCGCCACCTGCATCACCAGCGCCTGCCACGCTGCCCAGGCGACCGCGATGTTCGGCTCGGTGCACTACCAGTGGACCGGTGACAACCAAAAGGCGATCGAACTGGCCGCCTCCGGTTCCAAGGCCTCGAAGCTGGGTGGCATCAACAACTTCTGCATCCAGCCGGACATGAACTGGCTGACCATCTTCCAGAAAACCGACGGCACCACCGGCCCCGGCGGCTGCGCGGTCTGCCATGCGGGCAACGGCCTGAAGCCCTCCACCACCTCCAGCCAGGCGCAGCTCGAGAACATCGACTGCCTCATGTGCCACGGCAACGGCTACTCCAGGAAGGTCGTTCAGAACGCCGACCTCACCTTCTCGATGGTCCCGGCCGACGGTCTGAACGTGCTGTCCATCGCCCAGAACGTGATCCGTCCGACCCGCGTAGCCTGCATGCGCTGCCACGAGAAGTCCGGCGGCGGCGACAACTACAAGCGCGGCGACATCGAGTCCACCAACAAGACCTGTACCAAGGCCTACGACGTGCACATGGGCTCCGACGGGCAGAACTTCCCCTGCCAGGAGTGCCACAGGACGGAAGGGCACAAGATGGCAGGCCGCGGCTCCGACATGCGCGCCCTCGACACCACCCGCGTGCTCTCCTGTGAAAACTGCCACTCCCGCATCCCGCACCGCTCCACCAACGTGAGCTACAGCGACCTGAACCGCCACAGCGACAAGGTCAACTGCTCCGTCTGCCACGTGGCGACCTTCGCCAAGACCATCCCGACCGACATGTACAGGGATTGGTCCGTGATGGAGATCGACACCGCCAAGGCGCTCTGGGACCCGACCATGACCAAGGCCACCAACGTCATGCCGACCTACGCCTGGTTCAACGGCTTCAGCCACTTCTACAAGTTCAAGGATCCCGCGAGCCTCGACTCCCGCGGTGTGCAGGTGATCAGCAAGCCCGACGGCGCCTTCGAAGACCCGGCCGGCAAGTTCTCCAAGCTTTTCCCCTTCAAGCTCCACACCGGTTCCCAGCCGATGGAGACCACCACGAAGCAGCTGCTGCCGGTGAAGAACAAGTACGCCTTCGAGACCGGTGACATCACCACCGCCATCCAGCTGGGCGCCGCGGCTCAGGGGATGACCTACAACGCCCACAGCTTCGTCCCGACCGAGCAGTACGAAGGGATCTTCCACGGCATCGGTCCCAAGACCACCGCGGTTTCCTGCGCCAACGGCGGCTGCCATCCGCAGATAACCGCCGGTGCCAACCGGATTCCGTTCTCGAGCCTCGGCTACACCCGTCGCGGCACCACCGCGCAGATGTGCGACGTCTGCCACGGCGCGAAGAGCTACACGAGCTTCACCTCGCTGCACAGCAACCACCGCGACCGCAAGAACTGCGCGGCCTGCCACGGTACCGGCTACCCGCTGAAGGAGCCGGTCACCACGCTGTGCGACAACTGCCACAGCAGGGAGACCTTCACCAGCGCCAACTCCGTTCACAGCAGGCATGTCCAGGGCAAAGGGTATGACTGCAGCAACTGCCACACCTTCAGCGCCGGCATGACCGGCGGGCACAGCGAAGAGCACTAAGTTGCAACTGGAAGTCCGGCAGCACCGAAAAGCCACCCGTCCGGGTGGCTTTTCCTTTTTGCCAGGCAGTTCGCGGGTTTTTCCTGCAAGGGTGGCCGGGGCTGTAGGGGCGAATAATCATTCGCCCAGCCGCCGGTGCTCAGACCACCTCAATTGCGAGATAAGTGCTGGCTCCAACAGGGCGAATATTTATTCGCCCCTACATGTGAAAATTACACGACTGCCACTGTTTTGGGTGCATCCGGCCGTTTGTGGTATATTGTTAAGCGGCGCGCTACTAAGATTGGCGGCAGCGCCGCTTGTGAGCTACCTACAACACCTACTGAGGAAATGGAGGACGACATGCGAAGATTGCGTTACGGCTTCATTGTACTGGGGCTGTTGTTCTGTCTGACGACTACTGCGACAGCCTCGGTCAGCGTTGGCATAGGCATCGGGCTCCCCAACGTGAGTATCGGCCTCAACCTGGGAGGATACCCCGATCTAAGGCCGATTCCGGGATATCCCGTCTACTACGCACCAAACGTCTATGGCAACTATTTCTTCTACGACGGCATGTACTGGGCTTTCTGGGATGACAACTGGTACGCCAGTTCCTGGTACAACGGCCCCTGGGCCCTGGTCGACCCGTACGCGGTGCCGGTGTACCTCCTGCGTGTCCCGGTCAGGTACTATCGGCAACCGCCGGTGTACTTCCGCGGCTGGGGCCCCGATCGGCCGCCGCGTTGGGGCCAGCATTGGGGACGCGGCTGGGAGCAGCGCCGCCATGGCTGGGACCGCTGGGATCGCAGCCGCGCCCCGAGAAGGGCGCCGTTGCCGACCTACCAACGCAGCTACACGGGCGACCGCTATCCGAGCGTCGATCAACAGCGCAGGCTGCACAGGGAAAGCTACCGGTACGAGCCGAAGAACACCACGGTGCGCAAGCACCTGAGGGAGGTCGATCAACGCCCGCCGGCACCGGTGCAGCGCCAGGAACGCCACGAGATGAGGGGGCCGGCAACAGCGCCGCCGGCACAGATGCGCCGCGGACCGGAGCACGAGCGCCAGGCTCCGATGAGGATGGAGCAGCGTGGGCCGCAAGGCGTCGAGCCAAGGTCGATGGAGCCCAGGCATGAGCCGCGCATGGATCGGATGGAGCGCCAGGAGCGGATGCCGATGGAAAGAATGGATAGGGGCGGAGGCGGCGAGCGCGGTGGCGGCCCCGAACGGGGACGTGGCCCGGATAAGGACGAAGGGCGCGGCCGCTGATACCGCAGCTGATTGACGAAAAGAGCCCCTCCCGTTACCGGGAGGGGCTCTTCATTTCTGGTGTTTATCCCCTCAGGGTGAGGGCGAAGCTGTTGTCAGTGCTGCAGGCAGCTCACCTTGAAGCGGAGCGACTTACGCCTGGTTCCCGGCCTGTGCGTAGTTACGTCCCCAGTCGCACATCAATTCCAGTATCGGGAAGATGGTCCGCCCCTGCTCGGTCAACGAGTACTCGACCTTGGGCGGGACCTGCGGGTAGACCTTGCGGTTCACCAGTCCGTCCATCTCCAGTTCGCGCAGCTGCTGGGTGAGCATCTTCCGGGTGGTGTCGGAGAACTGCCGCTGCAGATCGGAGAAACGCATGGTCTCCTGCGCCAGGTGCCAGAGTATGGAGGCCTTCCACTTCCCCCCGACCAGCGCCAGCGTCACGTCGATGCCGCACTTGTACTCCCTGTCCCGAAACGTCATAAGCTCCGCTGCCGATTGGTTTTGCTGCATCACGTCCCCTGTCTTTGTCATGGTTTCCAAAAAGGTACTGTGTTTCGATGTGGGTACTACGTTTCGTAAAAGTTCGTTATTGACGATACTGAACTAATGGTCCTATATAGCGCATCCGGCAAAAAAAGAAAAGCGTCCGGTTCACCCAGACCGGCTCAACGGGAGGAACAGTCATGAAGGTCGTCGCATTCAACGGCAGCCCCAACAAGGAAGGGAACACTTACCACGCCATCAAGCTGGTGGCCGCGGAACTGGAGAAAGAGGGTATCGAGACCGAGATCGTCCACGTGGGCAACAAGGCCATTCGCGGCTGCATCGCCTGCTATCAGTGCTTGAAGAACCAGGACGAGCAGTGCGCCATCAAGGACGAGGTGAACGAGTGGGTCCAGAAGATGAAGGAGGCGGACGCCATCATCCTCGGCTCCCCGGTGCACTACTCCGGCGTGGGGGGTACCATGAAGTCCTTCCTTGACCGTGCCTTCTTCGTTGCCGGTGTGAACGGGGGGCTCTTGCGTCACAAGGTAGGAGCGGCGGTCGTGGCCGTGCGCCGCTCGGGCGGGGTGACCACCTTCGACGAGCTGAACCACTTCCTGAACTACTCCGAGATGCTGCTGGCCACCTCCAACTACTGGAACGTCATCCACGGCAGGACGCCGGGCGAGGCGCTGCAGGACGGCGAAGGGGTGCAGATCATGCGCGTTCTGGGCAACAAGATCGTATGGCTTTTGAGGCTTTTGGAAAATGGCAAAGGGGTGGTGCCCGAGCCGGAGCGTGAAGCGAAGGTCTATACCAACTTCATCAGGTAACCCGGGAAACGAGAACCTAAAAGCGGTTACGCAAAGAACGCCGGGTATCCGCGAAGGGCGCAAAGGAAACTCTTTTCAGCTGGAAGGCAAAAAGTTGTTAACCCATTATTCAAGTTTTCTTCGCGTTCTCCGCGCACCCTCCGTGTGCTTTGCGTAACTGCTTTTCACTTTATGCCTTAGGATTTTTGAGGGGAGAGCATGCTGGATTTCAAAATAGCCAAGGATAAATGTACCCGGTGCGGGCTCTGCGTCGCCGACTGCCCGGCTCACGTCATCGATACCGCGGAAGGGTTTCCTGTCATTACCGCGGAGAAGGAAGCAGGCTGCTACCGCTGCCAGCACTGTTTCGCGGTCTGCCCGACCGGCGCGGTTTCCATCCTCGGTCTGGATCCGGGGGAGAGCACGCCGCTGACCGGCGACTGGCGCCCGGACCCGGCGCAACTGGAGACCCTGATCAAGGGGCGCCGCTCGGTGCGGCGTTACAAGCCGGAAAACCTGGAGCCGGAACTGATGCAGCGGCTCCTCGAGGTGGCCTGGCATGCGCCGACCGGGGTCAACACCCGGCAGGTCCGTTTCACCGTCATCGACGACCGTGACAAGCTGGCCGCCTTCCGCGACGAGCTCCTGGCCGGCATTAAGCGCCTGGTGCGGGATAACGCCCTTCCCGACCAGCTCGCCTTCTTCGCGGATTTCGTGAAGCTCTGGGAGGAGCAGGGGGTGGACGTGCTGTTCCGTGGTGCGCCGCACCTCTTGGTCGCGTCGGTCTCCAGCAAGGCGGTGTCGCCGCTGCAGGACTGCGTGATCGCGCTCAGCTACTTCGAGCTCTTCGCGCAGGCCAACGGCATCGGGACGGTCTGGGACGGGCTCGCCAAGATCGCCATCGGCGACCTGGTGCCCGAAGCGCAGGCAACCCTTGGGCTCCCGGAGGATCACACCCTCGGCTACTGCATGGCCTTCGGCAAGCCCGCCGTCCAGTACGCCCGCACCGTGCAGCATTGCGGTGCGCTTATTCACCGGGTTTAGCAAGGCAAATCCCCTCTGTACCCCCTTCGCGAGAGGGGCGGACGCGGGGGCACGTGCAGCGAAAAGGGGACTGGCTCCGCAGGTGCCAGTCCCCTTTTTCGTTCACATTGCGACGTCCACTGTAGGGGCGAATAAATATTCGCCCCCTGAGCAGCCCCGGCGTCTTGCCCGGCGCAGGCAATGGTGGTATCAGCGCTGGGCAAATAATTATTTGCCCCTACTGGGTATCTGCCGGAAGCTACCGCGCCGTCTGACTCCCGTTATTCACCCCCATCAGCCTCGCCATGGTATCCAGCGGGTTCCCCGCGACCCGGCTCCCCTCGTGATAGAAGGTCACCAGTTGCAGCGAGCCACCCTTGACCGCCTTGATGGCGACGTCGTCGGGCGTGAAGGTGGTGCGTCCCAGCGATTTCTTGGTGGGCCAGTCGACCCCGCTGTAGCTCAGGTAGACCAGCTTGGAGCAGTAGACCCGCCCCTTGGACTCCACGTCGAAGTTGAAGTCGTACGGCTTGCCCACCTGGCGCAGCGCCTGGATCACCGTATTGGCGCGGTCGGGACGGGTGGCGCCGGTCTTGCGCATGATGCCGATGCTGTCGATGTTGAGGAAGTGCTGCATGGTGTTCATCTCGACACCGGAGCGCAGCGCCTCGATCACCTGGTGCCCGCTTCTGATCTGCTCCTGGTAGGGGCGCACCACCGGGTGATCCCAGATGCCGAGCTCCTTAAGCTCGGCTTCGCTCCCGGTCCAGACCGCGGCGTGTCCCCAGTAGCCGGGGATCAGCTTGTCGGTCAGCCGGAACGGCGTCTTCTCCAGCAGGATGTCGCCCGCCTGCAGCGTCTTCTGTACCTCGGCCCGCACCTCGTCGCGGCCGTAGAGCTTCCCCTTGCGCGTCTCGACCAGTCCCACCGCGTTGCCGAAGATCATGCTGAACAGGCTGGTCCCTTCGCGCTCCAGTCCGACCACGGTATCGGTAGTTACGGCCCCGAAGAAACCGAGCTTACGCCCCACCACGTAGAAGGGGGACCACTTCTTTACCATGTCGTAAGACGGGCTCTGCTTGATCAGGGTCGACACGTAGTCCATGGCCAGCGTGTCGGAGGAGAAGGGCGATTTCCTGATCTGTTTCTCGTAGAACTTGATGGCCTGGCGCACCCGCTGACGGTTGGAGATGGAGTCGTAGCTCATGGTCACCTTGGCGAGCTCGGCGCTTCTCACAGCGTACCCAGGGTCGCGCTCGTTGAGGATGCGGCGCAGCTTGCTGTCCCCTTCGAACAGGGAGACGGCGAGGAGGTAGTTGTCGTAGAGGACGAGGGCGGAGGAGAGCGAGAGCATCACCCCCTTAAGCCGGCTCTCCGGTGTCACCCCCAGCGCGCTCAGCTCCTTGTCGCCGGCGTCCAGCCAGCACTCGTGCGCCTCGGCCAGGGCCAGGAGTTTCTGGCGCAGCGCCATGTGCTGGATGATCCCCTGGTTGATGAGCGCCAGGTCGTCGCCGGTGAGCGGCTTGCCCAGTTTCATCTCCTGCTTGATGCGCACGCCGGTCTTGATGGTCTCCGCCCTGAGGGAAAGCGCCTCTTCAGCCAGGGTCCTGAACTCGGTCAGCTCCCTGGTCAGCCCCTGCTCGACAGACGCCTTGCTGCAGCCGTGAACCTCCAGGAAATGTCCGGTGCAGGAATTGCTGGATTCGCCTTCGCCGCACAGCCCCTTCCGGGCCAGCTCCTTGAGCGAGTCGCCGGCGGTGGCGGGCACGACGCAGGAAAGGGTGACAAGAAGCGAGAGCAGGATGCAGCGTTTAAATCTCATTGAAATCCTCCCGGGACACCCCCTCTCCCTCTGGGAGAGGGGTGGGGTGAGGGCGTCGCGATAACTGATACTCTAGCCTGAGCCACCGCCCTCACCCGGCCTTCGGCCACACTCTCCCGGAGGGAGAGGGGATAGCAAGCGGCTTTGCAGCGACGGGACGCAAATTCTCCCTCTCCCTCTGGGAAAGGCTGGGGTGGGGGAGCGGGGGGAGCATTAGCCAAACGCGGCAAAGATACCGGCAGTTTGCCGCCGTGACAACTAATTTGTTGCCGCGAGCGCCAGCTCCTTGAGCCCCTTCAGGTCGAGCTTTCCGGTGCCGAGGATGGGGAGACTCTCCACTTCGATGAAGCCGTCGCGCGCAGGCTTCCAGAGGTTGGGGAGCTCGCTCTCCGCGAGGAGCCGCGACAGGTCAGCCGCATCGGTGGTCCCGCGGGTGTAGACGACCACCAGCCGCTCCCCCTTCTTCTCGTCCGGGACCGCGGTCACCGCCAGGACGCCGGTCTGCCCGAGCCGGCCGTGCAGTTCGTCCTCGATCACGCCGTGCGGCACCATCTCGCCGCCGATCTTGCTGAAGCGCGAGATGCGGTCGGTGATCCTGATGAAGCCGTCGTCCTCCATGATCCCCAGGTCCCCCGTCGCGTACCACCCGTCCCGCACCACTGCCGCGGTCTGTTCTTCTTTCCCCAGGTAGCCGACCATCACGTTGGGCCCTTTCACCTCGATCATCCCGCTCTGTCCCGGGCTCAGGACTGCGCCGCTCTCGGGATCGACCACCCGGATGGCGACCCCGGGGATCGGGTGCCCCACGCTCCCTTCCTTGGCCCCTTGCTGCCTCACGCCGTCGATTTCCACGTCGGGAAGGCTCAGCGAGATAACCGGGGATAGCTCGGTGGCGCCGTAGCCCTCCATGGGACGCACGCCGAACTTCTCCTCGAAGGAATCCGCCACCTTGCTCTTCAGCTTCTCGGCTCCGGTGATAACGAGGCGCAGCGTGGCGAAGTCCTCGCGCCTGGCGCGGCGCAGGTAGGAGAGGAGGAAGGTCGGTGTGGCCAGGAGCAGGGTGGACTTGTGCTCCCGCACCACTTGGGCGATCTTCTCGCCGTCCAGCGGGTTGGGGTGGTAGGCCGCGGAGAAGCCGCTGGTGAGCGGGAACCAGAGCGTCGCCGTGAAGCCCAGGGAGTGGAAGAAGGGGAGCGCCGAGCAGATGTTGTCGTTCAGGTCCACCCGGAACACCATGCGCAGCGCCTCGATGTTGGACATGATGTTGTGGTGGCTGAGCATGACCCCTTTGGGTTCGCCGGTGCTTCCCGAGGAGAAGATCACCGTGGCGCTCTTGTCGGCATGGAAGCCGTTGCCGCGGCAGAGAAGCGACGCGGGGTAGAGGCGCGCCTTGAACAGGGCGACGAACTTGTCCAGGCCGGAGATGGTCGGGGCGATGTCTTCGAGGCAGATCATCCCCTCCAGGCGCGGCAGGGCGGGGAACCTTTCCAGGAAGGCACGCGAGGTGATCACGGTGCGGATGCCGCATTGATCGACCGCGGAGCGCAGGGAGGCCTCGGAGGCAGTGAAGTTGAGGTTGACGGTGACCCGCCCCAGCATGGAGAGCGCGAGGTTGGCCAGCACCCCGCCGGCGGAAGCCGGGAGCAAGAGCCCCACGTGCTCCTCATCGCCGATCAGCCCCTCCAGCTTGTCCGCGAGCGCCACGGCCCCGGTCAGGGTGCGGCCGTAGCCCAGGTTCTTGCCGGAGGTGTCGGCCACGGCCCGGCGTCCCCAGTTCTGGCGAGCGGTGCGGATGAAGTACTCCGGCAGCGGTCTGCGCTGTCCTTTGCGCGAGGTGAAGTAATCGCAGGAGAGTTCCGCCACCTTCTGGCGTACCTCGGCGGCGAGGCTCGTGGCCGGCATCGGGGCGCCGAACAGGATGGTCACCGGGTAGGGGGAGAAGGCCGGGAGCCGCGAGAGAAGCTTGCCGTGGGCGTAGGAGAGGATGCTCCCCCAGGCGCCGCCGATGTAGACCGGGATGATCGGGTGGCCGCTGTCCTTCACGATCCGCTCGAAGCCGCCCCGAAACTCGCCCAGCATGCCGTTTCGGGTCAGCGCCCCCTCCGCGAAGATGCAGACCATGTACCCCTCGTCCAGGGCGGCGCGGGCACGCTTGATGAAATCGAGCATCTCGCGGCGGCCGTCGGTCGAGGAAACGGGGATCACCCCCATGAGTTTGAACAGGCCGCGCAGCACCGGGGTGTTGTAGATGCTCCGCTCCATGACGAAGCGGATGCGGCGCTGGCAGGTGGCGGTGAGGAGCAGGGCGTCGGCCCAGGTGACGTGGTTCGGGATCAGCAGCGCCGGTCCCTCAACCGGGAGGTTGTCACGGCCGATGATGCGCAGGCGGTAGAAGATGCGCATGGTGACAAGGGCTATGAAGCGGATCAGGAAGTCCGGCAGGATCCGGAAGGAGAGGATGGTAAGGGCCAGGGTGAGCGCTCCTATGGCGCTGAAACCCTGGGCGGCGGAAAGCCCAATCGGGCCGCTGAAGACCCAGGTGAGCCCGGAGGCGAAGAGGATGCCGATCCAGTTGTTGAAGCTGGAGGCCGCCAGCACCTCGCCGCGCATGGAGGCGTCGGCGCGCAGCTGGATGAAGGTCTGCAGCGGCAGGCTGAACACCCCGGCGGAGATGCCGAAGCCGACGATCACGGCGAGGCTGACCGGGAGGCTTGCCGGCAGCACGTGCAGAAGCCACGGCGCCACGGTGAGGCCTGCGGCGCCCAAGGGGACGATGCCGAATTCGACGTCGCGGCCGGAGAGCTTGGCTGCCAGCAGCGAGCCGATGCCGATCCCGAGCGCCGCGGCCAGGAACAGGTAGCCGCTGTGGGCCTCGGAGAGCCCGAGCCGTTCCATGCCGTACCCGATCAGGTTCAGCTGCGCGAAGGCCCCGATGAACATGAACCAGGCCAGCCCGATGATGGCAAGCATCAGGTGACGGTCGCGGCTGATCCCCTTGATGGTGCGCAGGATCTCGGTGGGAAGGAGGGCCACCGGGCGGGCGGCGTCGCAGCGCTCGCTTTTTCCGATGAGCCTTGCCGAGCAGAGCCCGGCGACGGCGATGGCGAGGCAGAAAAGGGCGGCCAGCCAGAAACGCCCCTCGGCCAACTGGGCCAGCCCCGAGGCGAGCCCGGTGCCGACGATGATGGCCATAAAGGTGCAGGATTCCATCGCCCCATTGACCCGGGAGAGCTCTTCCTTCTCCACCAGCTCCGGGAGGATGCTGTACTTGGCGGGGGCGAAGAAGGCGCTGTGGGCGGCCATCAGGAAGATCACCAGGTAGAGCGCCTGCTCCAGGCGCAGGGCGAATGAGGCGACGGCCAGGAGCGTCACCGCGACTTCGACCAGCTTCACGTTCGCGATCAGCTTCGCCTTGGGTAAACGGTCGGCAAGGCAGCCAGCCGGTGCCGAGAAGAGCAGGAAGGGGAGCACGAAGGCGGCGCCCACCGTGGCGGTGACGGCGCCGGCGTGGGCGCCGCCGTGGCTGCCGATCAGGAAGAAGATGATCAAAAGCTTCAGGATGTTGTCGTTCAGCGCCCCCAGGAACTGGGTCGTGTTGAGCCAGGCGAAGGACTTGGATGAAGTGGTGGCGGTGCTCATTGCAGTGCTCCTGGCGGCCTAAAGCCTGATGATGGACTGCGCGTTGGAGAAGATCTGTTCCGGCACCCCGAGTGCCTCCTTGAGGGCCACGTCTTGGTCCCACGGGTTGGCGATGCGGGATATCTCAAGTATGCGCCGGGGGGAGAGTCGGTTCGGGAAGCCGAACGGAGTCACGGCTGCCGTGTTGGGAATGGGCATGTCGGTGCCGTACAAGAGCCGCCCGAATAGCTCCGGGTGCTTGAGCAGGCGCTGCAGGTGCGTCAGGCGGTTCAACTGGGTCAGTGCGGAGATGTCGGCGTACAGGTTGGGAAACTCGCCGCAGAGCCTGAGGAAGCGGCGGTGGTTGCTCTCCCCCTGGTTCCTGCCGTTGCTCGCCGCGTGAGCCGCGATCACCGTCACCCCAAGGGAAAGGGGGAGTCTCAGGCGCTCGGGGTCGGCCAGGTGGTTCTGCGCCTTGGTGAAGGATTTTTCCGAGCCGGTGTGGGTCAGCAGCGGCAGCCCGAGTTCCTTCAATTTCAGGTAGAACGGGGTCAGGCGCCGATCAACCGGGTCGAAGTGCTGGATCGAGGGGAGCCACTTGAGGAGCACCGCACCGTCCGCCGCGGCCTGCTCCAGCCGCTCCAGGGCGTCGCGGCGCAGCGGGTTGACGCTGGCGCCGAAGAGGAGGTTCGGGTGTCTGGCGGTTTCCGCCGCCACGAACTCGTTGGGTATGAACATCTCGGTCCGGGCCCGATCCAGCTCCCCCTTGTCATCCACCGCGCCGTCCACGGCCAGGATCACCGCGGCCGAGACCCGCTGCGAGGCGGCGAGGCTCTCCGACGTGCGCCGCATCACCAGTCCGTCCCCCTCCTGGAGCAGTTCCCGTTCCGTTACGCCGAAGGCCTTGAGGAACACCTTGTATCTCCAGCTCCTGCGCATGGCCGGGGAGATGAAGCAGCCGCTGTTTCCCGCGCCGATGCCGGCGGTGTGACAGTGGATGTCGATGATGGTCTTTGCAGTGGCAGCGTCCATGTCAGTCTCCTGTAAGTCGGATGTACTAGCTATTACAGATACTATGCCAATGGCCCAATGCTGGATTGTGTCTTTATAACATGCTGAAAGTGGGGCAGTCATGGCAAAGACGCCGCCAAGTCTGGAAAAGTCGCTTGACATTAAATGTACATCGGCAATACATACAGTGTATGACTACCTTGAAAATGACAGATCAAGAATGGGCTTTTCTCGAGACAGTCGCGCGCGCCGCCTTTGCCAATCCCTTCGGGGAAACGAGGGACGACCTGGACCTCGCCATCGGAGGAGCCCCCCGGGGCTCGTCGTCTGAGGAGATTCTCGACTCGGTGCTTTCCCGGGTGGCGACGCAGCTGGAGAGCCTGCGCCGCCGGGGTCTGGCCGACCTGCAGGGACAGGGGGGCAACCGGCGCGAGGTGCTGCGCAGGTTCTGCCTGTTCCACGTCTTCCACCGCTACGTCGACCACTTCGACCGGCTCATCCAGTCGCAGCTGCAGGCAGGGGACAAGCCCTGCCCTGTCCCCTTCGCCCGCCAGGCGCTGGAAGAGCTGGCCGGGTTCGGACTGGGCGAACAGGAGGCCGAGCGCGCCTTCGCCGTCTTCTACCAGCTGCGCCGCGCCTTCTACTTCATAAAGAACGGGCTGGTCGGCGCCTCGCCCTCCATGAAGACGCTGCGCCGCCACCTCTGGGACTGCGTCTTCACCCATGACATCCGCTGGTTCGAGGCGGGGCTGTGGGACAAGATGGAGGAGTTTTCCATCCTCCTTCTGGGAGAGACCGGCACCGGCAAGGGTGCTGCGGCAGCCGCCATCGGTCGCTCCGGCTTCATCCCCTACGACCCTGCCAGAAAAGGATTCACCGAGAGCTTCACCCGCAACTTCGTCGCCATCAACTTGTCCCAGTACTCCCAGGGGGTGCTCGAATCCGAGCTTTTCGGGCACAAGAAGGGCTCCTTCACCGGCGCGGTGGAGAACCACGAAGGGCTTTTCAGCCGCTGTGCGCCCCACGGCGTCATCTTCCTGGACGAGATCGGCGACGTCAGCATTCCGGTGCAGATCAAGCTTTTGCAGGTGCTGCAAGAGCGGGTCTTCTTCCCCGTGGGGAGCCACGAGCCCAGACGCTTCAGCGGCCGCATCGTGGCGGCCACCAACCGCCCGCTGGACGAGATGCTCCTGGACGGTAAGTTCCGCGACGATCTCTACTACCGCCTCTGCTCCGACGTGGTCACCATCCCGCCGTTGCGCGAGCGTCTGCAGGAGGAGCCCGCCGAGTTGGGCCATCTGATCGGCGCCATCCTCCGCCGCATCGCGGGGCAGCCGGTGTCGGGGCGCGAGCAGCAGTTGGTGAAGAAGGTGTTGCAGCGCGACCTGGGGCGGGACTACGACTGGCCGGGGAACGTGCGCGAGTTGGAGCAGGCGGTGAAGCGGATCATCCTGACCGGCCGCTACCAGGGGGTGAAGCGGGAAAAGGGGAGGGGGGACGCGGCCGATCGGCTGGTGTCCGGGCTCAGGGAAGGGGCGCTCAACGTGGAGGAGCTGTTGGCCGCCTACTGCGGGCTCCTCTACGAGCGCTTCCGCACCTATGAGGAGGTCGCCCGCCGCACCCAGCTCGACCGGCGCACGGCGAAGAAGTACGTGCAGATGGGGGAGCCGGAGAGACAGAATTAGCCGTTGACCTGGAGTTGATCTCGAAGAATCCTAGGAAATGAGCGCCCTCCTTTTGTCCTCCCTCAGGCAATTCCAAGAAATACGTTCAAAAACTTGAATAAATCAGCCCCCCGTGCTAAGGTCGCTGCGCTAAGTTCTGAACATCATTGCTGCATCGTCGGCGGAAGCTGTTGATGGGGAGTGGCTTCAGGAACGTGAGATGGAAAATCTTGTTATGAGGAGGAAGCAGTGAAGAAGATTCTTTATGCAGGTCTGTTGGCTGGTTTTGGGATCATGTCCGGTTGTGCCTCGCCTTTCCCGATGGGCGCCCTCTACACCGAGCTTAAGCTCCCGGTCGCGGCCACCGCGAACGGCGGCGAAAGAAAGCACGGCGTGGCCGAGTGCAAGAGCGTGCTGGGGCTCGTGGCTACCGGTGACTGCAGCATCGAAACCGCCAAGAAAAACGGCGGCGTGAGCAAGGTGTCCGCGGTGGACTGGGAAGGCAAGAACATCCTGGGTCTCTTCGGCGAGTACAAGCTGCACGTCTACGGCGAATAACCCCAAGCAGGTTGAAAGTCAAAAAGCCGGGCTCCCTCCAACTGGGATGCCCGGCTTTTTTTTGTCAGACCACCAGGTTGCGCGGGTGCCCGAGAACGAATCCTTCCACGTTCCCGATCACCTGCTCGGCCAAGGTGGCGAGGGAGCGATCGCTGATCCAGGCGACGTGCGGCGTGACGATCAGGTTGGGTCGTTTCAGATCCAGCAGGGGCGATCCGTCCCGGGGCGGTTCCTGGGTCAGCACGTCGAGGCCTGCCCCCGCGATGGCGCCTTCTTCCAGTGCCTGCGCCAGCGCCGCTTCGTCCAGCAGTCCCCCACGGCCGCAGTTGACCAGGATCGCATGGCGCGGCATCAGTTCAAGCTCCGCCGCCCCGATCATGCCGCGACTCTCCTCGGTAAGGGGGCAGAGCAGCACCAGGACGTCGCATTTCGCCAGGACCTCCTCGAAGGGGGTCCGGTCGGGGCGCAACTCGGCCGCCCCCTTTCGCTCGGCGAAGAGCACCTCCATGCCGAACGCCTTCCCCAAGGCGGCCACCGCGCTTCCCAGCGCGCCGACCCCGATGATGCCGAGGGTCGCCCCGGAGAGGGAGCGGGGCATCGGCTCCACCTGCACCAGGTATCCTTCCGAGCGCTGCCAGGCGCCCTCCCTGATCGCTTCGTGGTAGGCGAGCAGGTTGCGCCGCAGGGCGAGGATCAGGGAGAAGACGTGCTCCGGCACGCTCACCGACCAGTTGCGCACGTTCACCACCGTGACCCCCTGGTGGCGGCAGGCGTCCAGGTCGACGTGGTCAACCCCGGTGGCGGCGACCGCGATCAGGCGCAGTTGCGGCAGCTCGGCCAGGTGTTCCGCGCTGATGGCGACCTGGTCCGTGATCGCGATGGTGGCGTCGGCAAGACGCCCCACCACGTCCTCGGGACGGGTGTCCGGGTATTCCTGCCAGTGGTGCGGGAAGCATGGGGGGCGCAGCGGCACCGAGATGCCGCCGCGGTCCAGAAAGACGATCCTCTCCATCAGTGGGACATGAGGACCGGAATGGTCATGTGGCGCAGCACGTGCTTCGCGACGTCCCCCAGCACGTAGTTGCCGAAATGGAGGTCGGCGTAGGCCCCCATCACCAGGAGGTCGCTCCCCTCGTCGGAGACGCGGTTCAACAAGACGTCGCCCACGTGCAGCTCGGTGACGAGGCTGGTCTCGACTTCGGCCGTGACGCCGTGCGCGGCGAGGTAGCGGCGCAGGCTCTCAAGGTCGGCCTCCTCCCCCTGGCTCGGGTTCACCTCGAAGATGTGGGTGGAAGCTGCAGCCTTCAGGAAAGGTACGGCGTCGGTGAGCGCGCGGGAGGATTCCCGCCCGGTCTTCCAGGCCACCAGGACCTTGTCGCCGGCGCTGCTGTACTTGCCGGTGTAGGGGACGATCAGCACCGGTTTGCCGGAACCGAAGACCACCTTCTCGGGGAGGAAGTCCGTGGCGCGGCGCTCGGAGGAGCCGTGCTCGCTCTGACCCACGACCACGAGGTCGGCGAAGGTGGCGTAGTGGTTGATCGCCTCGACCACCCCCCCCACCGCCTTGGCGTCCACGCTCACCCACTCGCCCTTCACGTCGGCGGCAGCCGTCTTCTCCTTGAAGAGCAGTGCCAACTCCTCGGCGGCGTCCTGGTCCTGTCCCCGGCGCAGCGGGATCAGGTGGTGCGGCTGCACCTTGAGCCCGATGACCCCCGCCCGGTGCCGCTTGGCGAGGTTGAGGGCGAGGTCGAGCCGGTCGGCGGAATGCTGCGGGTCATCCATGAAGACAAGAATCTGTTTCAGCTCCATCAGGTAGCGCCTCCTTGATAAGCGAGCGTGACGTGCTCGGTTGCTGGTACTGCGGATGTGGTCGGTAAAGCCTTTTCCAAGGTGGCGAAATTGCGCAGCAGATGCCCCTTGATCATCTCCTTGAAGTCCGCCTCCTGGTCGCCGCGGTAGACCAGTGAAGAGGCGATCTCGGCGGCAAGGATGGCGTAGCGGCACTTGGCGGGAAGACGCCCCAGCCGGGTCCGGTACTCGGGTTCGCGCAGCATGGCGGGGAGATGCGCCAGGATGGCCTGCTGGAAGACCGGCTCGTCGCACAGTTCCGGGTTCCTCTGGAAGAAGGAGAAGAGCCGGGCGTAATGGCCGTTTATCTCGTGGCTGATGGCTTCGGAGATCTCGGTGTAGGTGAAGCTGCTCCCCGCCTCGCGGTGGCGCCGGAAGATGAGCTGCGCCTCGTCGCGGGCCCGCTGCTCCAGGATCTGCAGCACGTCGGCTACGTAACGTTCCTTGTGCTGCAGGAACTCGGCCTCGGAGAGCATCAGGTTGGCGATGATCTCGTAGGACGAGGAGATGACGCCGCACTTGTTGGCCGAGGCGTCGCGCATGATGACGATGCCGCGGCGCTGCATCTGGGTACGCGCCTCCGGGGTGATGAAGGAGTTGGCACCCTCGACGATGGCGCGGGTGGTGGGTGTGCCGTCCTCGCGGAAGAAGCGGGCCCAGTTCTCGCCGTCGATGGTCTCCGGGCGCCCCCCCGCCGGGATGAAGAGGTCGGTGGGGACGGAGAAGAGGAGGTTGCCGAACTCGCGGTGGAACTGGTCGGTGGTGACCCACTGTTCCTCGGCCCCCAGGCCGGTGCTCACGGCCCGTTTGAAGAGTTCGCGCAGGCCGTCGGTGCGGCGCTGGTTGCGGTACAGGATGAAGCCGCCCGGGTGCAGGCGCGCCGGGTCGAAGGCGTCCAGGTCCTCCTTGAGGACTATGCGCGAGAGCTCGGCGTGGTCCATTCCTTCAGGGTCGAAGATGGCGCCGCTGCCGTCCAGGATCAGCTTGATGCAGGCCTGCGGGGAGCGCTCCAGCATGATGCGCAGGGCGTTGCCGGCCACGTCGCCGCTGGGGCCGCCGGTGAGTTTCACGCTGAAGCGGTCGCGCCGGATGTCGATCCCGAGCTCGCCCATGGTGGTCTCGGCGAACTGCATCACACCGGTGGAGGTGACGCCGTACTCCTTGTGGTTGATCCCCACCCGCTTGCTGGAGATGAGGCCGATGCCGAGCAGGTAGCCGCGTTTCAAGGACTGGCGCGCGATCATCTCGATCATCACGTCGTGCATGTTCTCGTCGGGGCCGATCTCGATCGGTTCGTCCTCGCCGTAGTAATCCACCACGCGCGGGTCGCGAGCCTGTCCGCCGTCGGTGACGAAGATGTCCAAAAAGGCGTTGATGAAGCCGAACTGCAGCTTGTACAGGCGCTGCGTGGAGAGGTCGTGGGCCTCAAGGCGCGCGGCGTCAAGCACCACCACCATCTTGGAGCCACCCTCGTAGATGTCCTTGTTCTTCAGGTGCTGGGTGTGGGCCAGCACGTAGACTTCGCGGAACAGCGTGCTCGCCGAGGTGACGTAGTCGTCCCGGTTCTTGGTGATGATGGTGCGCCAGCCGCCCCGGGCGATGTCGGAGAAGCCGATGTGGTAGCCGCAGCCGTAGCGTCCGAAGAAGAAGGTGATCCGGAACGGAATCTCCGGGGGGAGGTCGGCGGTGAACTCGGGGGCAAGCTCCGAGAGGTAGGCCGGGTCGAGCCGGAAGGCGAGCGCGTGCTTCTCCCTGACGTAGAAGTTGGTCTTCAGGGTGTTGCGGATGAAGGTGATGGCGCAGCGGAAGATGGAGCGGCGCAGATCGTCGATGTAGCGGTGCCCCGTGTTGTACGACTCGACGAAACGGACCGTCTCCTCCAGGGTCTTTCTGTAGAACTCCTCGCGCAGGGCAAGCCCCGGCTGGAACCGGGTCCGGAACAGCTTGGCGAGCTGCAGGGCGATGTCCGGGTGGGAATGGAACGCGAGCATCACCTCTTCGCGGCTGAAGGGGTCGGGGTGGTGATGGGCGAGGTTCGTGTGGCAAAAGGCGATGAAGGCGTTGACGAGCGACGCCTCCTCCCCGGTCATCACCTGGGTGGTGACGAACTTGCGGTAGGTGGTGGAGGCGGTGGAGAGGATCTGCGTGTTGTAGAGCTCCATCTGCAGCCGGTCGAAGAGCTCGCTCCCCTTGGACAGCAGCGCCGCGTCGCCCCGCTTTCTGACGTAGAAGGTCCCCAGGAAGTAGGGGTGCACGCCGTTGGAGATGGTCAGGCAGTAGGCGCGCTTCACCCCGAAGTCGAGCCGGTTGAAGACCTCCATGGTCTGCAGCAGGAAGTCGTTCTGGGGCGGGTTCCCCACCGCGAAGAGGACGCGGGTCTCGGCGTCGGGCCCCTGGTCCTCGGTCTGCTCGACGTCGAGGAAGATCCCCCCCTGGCGGTTCCCCTCCTGGAAGACCCAGAGGATCTGGGCCACCCGGTTCGGGGGGGAGATGCGCACGTACTGTTCGTTGTTGAGCCACAAAAGCCGCAGGAGCGGATCGAGCTGGTTCATGTCGAACAGCGGATAGCGGCTTTGCAGGGCCTGGGCGATCCCCTCCCTGATGGCGGGGGGGATCTCCGGCGTCGGCGCGTTGGCGATCTCGCCGTGTTCCTTGCGGTCGAAGTCGAAGCGCTGCACCTCGAGCCCCTGGGATAGCCCCGGCACCAGGCCGCTTGAGTGGGTGAACTCGGCGTAGGAGATGTCGCGCTCCTGCAGCGTGCGCAGGGTGTCGTACAGGGAGCCGGGCTGGTTCAGGCGGGCGAGGATCAGCGTCCTGGACCGGTCCGCCACGGTGAGCTTCTGGTTGTGGGCCAAGGTTCTCAGCCCCACCGCCAGCGCGTGCACCGCCTCGGCCTCCTCCTGCATGGTGATGAAGAAGTAGGAATCCATCTGGGCCTGGAGCCAGGCGAGGTTATCCCTGGTGCACCCCTCGTTGGCGCCGATCAGGCGGTCAACTGAGGCGAGCACATCCGTTTCGGCGGCGCACATGTCACTCCCCCTTGACCGGCAGCAGTCCTTCCATTTCCGGTTTGAACACGCTCCAGACGCGCTGGCGCAGCTCGCCCAGGAACTCGTTGGTGATGAATTTGGGCAGCGTCACCTTCGGGTTCGGGTCGTCCATGACCTGCGAGGGGAGGGTGTACTCCTTCTCCTCGTGGAACCCCTGGCGCAGCTCCAGGGCGAGCCCCCGCAGGTAGGCCCGGCGCACGGCGGCGACGATCTCCCCGGAGGCGATCTCCAGCCCCGCGGCCTCCTTGAGCGCCCTGACGATGATGTCGTGCCCGATGCCGACCCCGACGAACTTGCACAGGCCGATCATGTCGTAGCCGACCTGCAAGAGGCCGCCGGTGGTGATGGCCTGGGTCCACTCTTCGAGGGAGTGCTTCCCTTCCTTGGCAAGCATCATGTGGGTCCCCATGGACATGTGGCCGCCGGCGATGGCGAACATGTAGCCGGGGTTGGTGTCCGGGAGGTAGGCCGGGAGCTCCAGCCCCTTGACGTGCATGGCGTAGGAGGTCTCGCCGGTCTCCTGGGAGAGGCGCTTCACGCCGCGGGCGACGCCGGGGAGGGTGCCGCGGCCGGCCCCTTCGATCAGCTCGGTGATTTTCTCGTAGTCGCCGAAGGTGGCGCCGTTGAAGAGCGGCTTTCCCGGGTGGCGCTCGTTGTAGTCCAAGACGTAGGAGATGGTGGTCCCGAGGGAAATGGCGTCCATGCCCAGAAGGTCGCAGCGGTGGATCAGGTCGCAGACCTTCGCAGGTTCGTGCACGCCCAGGTTGGAGCCGAACAGGATGAGCGGCTCGAAGTCGAACTTCGCGGCCAGCTTGCCGCGGCTGCCGTCCTCGTTCTTGTAGAAGAGGTTGTTGTGGCAGCGGATGCCGCAGCGGTGGCAGGCCTCGGTGGCGATGTCGAATTCCTTCTCCACCTCGTCGCGGAAGAGCCTCTCCACGTCGTCGTTCCCCTTGGGACGGAAGTTGTTGAGCGGTACCGCGTGGAAGACCTGGAGCACCTCGATGTTGGCCCAGGTCCCGCCGCCGCCACCCTGGCTTGCCGGCTGGAAGCGGGCGCTGCCGCCGCTCTTCAGGATGTCGCGGTTCACGTCGCGGATCTCGGGGGTGATCTTTTGCAGCTTGTCGGAGCTCTGCGCCACGACGGCCAGGAGGTTCTTGTACCCCATGAGGCTCCCCATGCCGCCGCGGCCGGCGAAGCGGCTCTTGGGCTCGCCGGACTTAAGCTCGTTGTCGGTGCTCATCACCACGGCACCCATGTAGTTGTTCTCCCAGTTCTCGCCGGCGGGGCCGATGGCGGCGAAGTGGGCGTCCGGGTACTCCTGGTACAGGGCCATGATCTTGCCGTGGCCGGTGAGCCCGACCAGGTGGTCGGCGGGCTTCAGCTCGACCTCGGGACCGTTCTCCCCTTCCTTCAACAGGGCGTAGACCGGCTTGTCGGAGCGGTTCTCGAAGATCACCTCGTCCAGCCCGGTCCACTTGAACTTGTTGCCGAAGTTACCGCTGCCGGTGGACCACATGGCGCCGGGGCGCCCGGTGCCGGACTGCTTCAACGGGCTGTAGCCGGAGAAGTAGCTGCGCATGCCGGTCATGATGCTGGTTCCGGTCAGAAGGCCGGTGTTGAGGATCACCGGGTTCTCCGGGGAGTAGGCCTCGGCGATGTCGCGTTCGGCCAGGATCTGGAAGCTCCTGCCGAAGCCGCCCAGCACGTCCTCGAGGTTTTTGCAGGGGACCTGGGCGAAGGTGGTTGTTCCGCTGGCAAGGTCGACGGTGCAGCGCTGGTAGACGACGCTCGCCGGGTTGTTGCTGATGGTTTTTTCGCTCATATCGTTACTCCGCAAAAATATTGAGATGGACTGCCGGGCCCGGCTCCGTCAGCTGCCTGTCCCGGTGGTCTTATGGTGGCGATCCAAGGTCAACTGGTTTTCCGACTAGCGACTGGCTGCAACTGGTAAAAGTCCCCCTTTGGCAAAGGGGATTTAGGGGATTTGCTTTTGCTTTCGGAGAGGTACCCCCCCCCGCCCCCCCCTTCGCAAAGGGGGGAACCCGGGCACGTGCGGCTCTACGTAACTCAGCAACGCCGCTCGCACGCGGGCTACCCTCCGCCCATGCGCGGCAGCAGGGAAACGACGTCCCCTTCCTGTACCGTCTCGTCCCACCCTGCGTGCAGTCCGTTTACAAGGACGGTGCCCACATCCTGCCGGGCAAGCCCCAACTGCTCCACGATGGAGGCGATCTTTTCGTCGTCGGCGCACTCCCAGTCCGCCTCGTCGAACTTCTGCCTGCGCAGGGATGCGTAGAGTTTTACCTTGATCTGCATGTGAAACCTCCCGTCATGACAACGGAAAAAGGATCCCTCCGGCCGTACCCGGGCGGGCGGGAAGCCGGCGCCCGGGGGGACGGAGGGGAGTCTGAAAGGAGCTTTGGTACCGGTGGTTACTTAGAAGCCGAGATAGGCTTCGCGGATGGACTCGTCGGCTTCGAGGTCCTTGCCGGTCCCCTGGCCCACGATGCGCCCGTTTTCCATGACGTAACAGTAGTCGGCGACCTTGAGGGTCTGGTGCACGTTCTGCTCGACGAGGAAAATGGTGAGCCCCTGCTTGTGCAGCTCCTGGATCACCTTGAAGACCTCCTGCACCATGATCGGTGCCAGGCCGAGGCTCGGCTCGTCGAACATGATCACCTGGGGATCTTGCATCAGCGCGCGCCCGATCGCAACCATTTGTTGCTCGCCGCCGGAAAGGGTTTCGGCAGTCTGGGTGCGCCGCTCCTCCAGGCGCGGGAAGATCTCGTAGATCCGCTTCAGGGTCTGGGCGCGCTTGCCATGCGCCCTTTTCAGGTAGGCGCCGACCAGGAGGTTCTCCTCCACGGTCATCTTCGGGAAGAGCTGGCGTCCCTCGGGGACCAGGGTGATGCCGAGGTCGACCACCTTGTGCACCGGCATGCCGGTGACCAGCTTGCCGTCGTAGTGGATGGTGCCGCTCGCGGTCGGGATCAGGCCGCACAGCGACTTGAGGGTCGTGGTCTTGCCGGCGCCGTTGGCGCCGATGAGCGCGACCAGCTGCCCCTTGGCCACCGAGAAGGAGATGTTCCAGAGGGCCTGGATGTCCCCGTAGTTGACTGAGATACCGTTGACGTCGAGTAGATTCATGCCGCTTCCTCTCCAAAATACGCTTGAACGACGTGCGGATCGCTGGACACCTCGGCCGGGGTCCCTTCGGCGATCTTCTTGCCGAAATTGAGCACCACCAGGCGGTCCGAGATGTTCATGATGACGCGCATGATGTGCTCGACGATGAGGATGGTGAGCCCCTGCGCCTTGAGCTTCATGATCAGCTCGACGGTGCGGTCCGCCTCGGTCGGGTTGAGGCCGGCGACGACCTCGTCCAGGAGCAGGAACGACGGCTCCAGGGCGAGCGCCTTGCTGATCTCCAGGCGCTTTCTCCCCGCCAGGGTGAGCCCGGCGGCGGAGACGTTGGCGCGGTCGGCGAGCCCGGTGGCCTCCAGCACCTGCCAGGCGTGACGCTCGGCGTCGGCCTTTTTGGGGTGCTTCAAAAAGGAGGCGATGGTCACGTTCTCGAGGACGGTGAGTCCCGCGAAGGGCTTCACCACCTGGAAGGTGCGGCCGATGCCCACGCCGGCCAGGTGGTAGGGGGGCTTGCCGGAGATGTCGTTCCCCTGGAAGACCACGCTCCCCTTGGTGGGGGCGTAGTAGCCGGAGATGACGTTGAAGAGGGTGGTCTTGCCGGCGCCGTTGGGGCCGATGAGCCCCACGATCTCGCCTTTTTCCACGCTGAAGCTCACGTCGTCCACCGCGGTGAGACCGCCGAAGCACTTGGTTACCGAATTTACCTTGAGGATAGGTTCAGCCATGATTTAGTTCCCTTCTTCCGGTGCTGCCACGGCGGAAAGCGCCGCGGGTTCCGATGCCGGTTCCGGCTGGTGCTGCGGCCTGGTGGCGTCAGCCTTGCGCTTGAACATGGTGCCCCAGAGGCCGTTGGGTATGAAGATGACGCTGATGGCGATCAGCGCGCCCAGGATGATGAGGTAGAGGAGCTGGAAGTCGGACAGGTAGGCCCAGAAGATCGTCTTGAAGGCGAAGATCAGGATGGCCCCCAGTGCCGGTCCGAACAGGGTCCCCATGCCGCCGAAGACCACCATGACCACCGCCTGGTCGCTGACCAGGTCCCCCAGGGTGGAGGAGGGGTCGATGAAGGTGATCCAGTAGGCGTAGATGCCACCCAGGATGCCGGTGGGGAGTGCGGAGAGGATGAAGGACTGCATCTTCAGCTTGGTCGGGTTGAGGCCGAGCGCCTTGGCCCCTTCCTCGTCCTCGCGGATCGCCTTCAGCTTCAGCCCGAAGGGGGCGCGCTCCAGGAGGTACCAGAGGATGGCGAAGGTCGCTCCCACGGTGATCAGCATCAGGTAGTAGAAGAACTGCGGGTTCAGGAACGCCTCGAGACGCATGCCGTCCGGGCCGCCGGTGAACTCGACGTTCAGGGCGAGCTGCTGGATGGCGCGGGAGAGCGCCCAGGTGGCGATGGCGAAGTAGGCACCCTTGAGCCTCAAGGTCGGGATACCCGCGATGAGCGCCACGACGGCGGCAGCGACCCCGCCGGCAGGCAGCGCCGCCCAGAATGGGAGGTTTGCCTGCATCATCAGGATGCCGATGGTGTAGGCGCCGATGCCGAAGAAGGCACCGTGACCGAAGTTCAGGTAGCCGGTGTAGCCGGCGATGACGTCGAAGGCGATGGCGAGCCCGATCCACATCACTCCCTCGGTGAGGACACGCAGTACGAAGGTGTCGTGCACCACGAGAGGCAGGATCAAAAGGGCCGCGCCGATGATGGCCAGTATGGTTGCGCCACGGTTTTTCATGTCAGACCCCCTTGCCGAACAGCCCGCGCGGGGAAATCAGCAGGATGATGTAGAGGATGGCGAAGACGGCGAGCAGGGTGTGGCTCGGGTTGAAGTAGATCATGAAGATCGACTGCACGAGCCCCAGAAGGAGCGCCGCCCAGGGGACGCCGGCCAGGTACCCCATGCCGGCGAGCACCACCACGAAGAAGGCGAAGATGGTGTACTCGTTCCCCATCTGGGCGCCGATGGAGAGGATGCAGCCCAGGAGCACCCCGGTCATGGCCGAGATGCCGACGTAGATGCCGTAAACGTAGGAGCCGGTGCGCTTGCTGTTCACACCCATGAGACCGGCGGCATCCTTGTGCTGTGCCAGCGCACGGACGCCGAGGCCGAAATTGGTCTTTTTCAGAAGGTAGTGCAGGATCAGGGTGATCGCCAGCGCGTAGGCGAGTCCCACGAGACGCACGGTCGGGATGGTCACGGTGAGCCCCAGCGGCTCCAGGTCGAACGACCCTTCCGAGAAGGCGGAGGGGATCGAGTTCGAGTAGAAGCCGAAGGCGGTGAGGGCGAGCCCGCGGAACATGATGGCCAAGCCGAAGGTGAAGACCAGGCCCATCAGGAAGGGGTTGCCCTTGGTCCCGGAGAGCACCCGGTGGATCACCGGCTGGATCAGGTAGCCGACCCCGAAGTAGAGGACGAAGATGACCGGCAGGAAAAGGAAGGGATCGAGGCCGGTCCATTTGTTCAGGTAGTAGCCGGTGAAGGCCCCGAACATGATCCATTCCCCGACGGCGAAGTCGATGACGTGCATGACCCCATAGGTGAGCGAGAATGCGATGGCGATGGTGATGTAGATCCCACCCAGCAGTATCCCGTCGGTCAAGGCTTGTGGCAGCAGTTCCATCATAAAGCAAGTCCTCCAGCGTTGCGTTTCCAGCGAATTGGCAGCTACGTTGTTTGTCCGTCGTCCATAACGGCGTCAGCTTCGCCGCCGGCCGCTATGGCCGTTTCGGTTTTCCCAAAAGGGAGGTGATCCCCTGCCGGCGGCATTACCGGCCGGCAGGGGGGGACTTCAGGTGTTAACGGGATTTCCACTCTTTCATCGGGTAGATGGCGGCGGCTTCGACGGAAGCCTTAGGACCGACGGTTTTCACGTGGCCCCCCTGGATCTGGATGGTGAGCGGGTCGAGGCCGACGTTGGCGTGGTAGAACTCACCGGAGGTGGCGAACTTCACGCGGCCGTAGAAGGTCTGCACGTCGATCTGCTCGAGTGCCTGGATCAGCTTGGTGCGCGTAGCCTCGTCCATGCCCGGCTTGGCGCCGATCTTCTGCAGGGCGGTCTGGAAGGCGATGCCGGCGGCGGAGCAGCCGCCCTGGGTGTAGTCGCCCGGGTTGTTGAAGGCCTTCTGGGAAGCGGCGGCGTAGGCGGCAGCGTTAGGCCAGAGCACCTTGCTCTTGGTCTTGGCGGTGCCGGTCCAGCAGGTGGTGCCGAAGATCTGGTCGCCGTCCTTGCCCACCGCGTCGATGAACGCCTTGTCGGTGATGCCGCAGTGCATGAGGAGGGCTTTCGGGGTGTAGCCGATCTGCTTGAGTGCCTTGACGAACTTCACGTGCTCCTCGTCGTGGCCGCCGAAGGCGATGACGTCCGGCTTCATGCTACGCACTGCGGAGAGCAGCGGGGTCATGTCCTGACCGGAGGGGACGATGCTGAACTTCACGATTTTCAGCTTGGCTTTCTCGGCGGCTGCCTTGTAGGACTCCGCGGTCGCCTTGGAGAAGGCATCGTTGGAGCCGATGATGGCGATGGTCTTCGGGGCCGGCTTCAGTTCGGTGAGGGTCTTGATGGAGGTCGCGCCGGTGAAGTTGATCGGCGGGATGGTGCCGAAGGTGTACTTGAACTTGTTCTTCCAGATGAGCGGGCTCTCCGCGGAACCGGTGATCATCGGGATCTTGTACTTGTCGACGACCGGGGCCACGGCGAGGGTCACGCCGGAGGAGTAGGGGCCGAGGATGAAGTCGACCTTCTCCTGGGTGATCAACCTCTCGGCCGCTGCCGCGCCGGCAGCCGGGTTGGACTGGGCATCGGCGTACACAAGCTTGACCGGGTACTTCTTGCCCTGGATCTCGATGCCGCCCTTGGCGTTCACTTCCTGCGCCCAGAGGTCGTAACCGCGCTTGGTGATGTTGCCGCCGGTGACGAGGTCCCCCGACAGCTCGGTGATGACACCGATCTTGAAGAAGTTCCTCTGCTCCGCGTGGACCGGGATGGCCACGAAGAGGGCTGCGATGAGCAGCAGTACCCTGACGAATCCAAACTTCATTGTGCTACCTCCTGTTGTTTGATGTGCCAAAAAAAGTTTTGAAACAACCTGCATCGCATTCCATCCAGGGCTCGCGGCCGGTGCGGCGGACGACATCGGCTGCCGCCGGTCGAGGGAGCCCCTGCCGGCACCTCACGGCGCTGGTAGCCCGTATACAGCAGAAAGCATGCCAAACGGCCCTCTTGGGCGGCACAGGAGGAATTTGCAAAACGGGGTTTGGCGAAACTCCGCATGCTTACTGACAAAGAACGGTGAACGGGTCGATGCAGGGGGAGGAGGAGGGGGGTACCGCCCCGCTGCGGCACCTCCGGTCGACAGGAAAATTATTCACATCTGAATAAGGGGCGTATACGAGGTCGCGCTCTCAGCAGGCGAGCCCGTAGCGTTTTAATTTTCGCGCTATGGTCGGCTGGCTCACGCCGAGCGCCTCGGCCAGGTCCGCCTGGCAGCCGTGGGACTTCAGTGCGTGGGCCAGGAGCGCTCGCTCAGTACTTTCAATGACTTGCGGCAGCGTCATGCTCTCCGGCCACTGCGCCGGGGCGGCAGCCTCGCTGGTGTCCCCCTTGGCCACGTCGGCCGGGAGGTCCTGCAGGCTGATCACCTCGGTCTCGGTCATGACCACCAGCCGCTCGCACAGGTTCATCAGTTCCCGGACGTTGCCGGGGAAGGGATAGCCGAGCAGGGTGTCGCAGGCCGCGCGGGAGAGGCGTTTGCCGGTCTTGTGCTTCTTCGCGTACCACTCGATGTAGTGCAGGATGAGGGGGAGCAGGCATTCCTTGCGCTCCTTGAGGGAGGGGACGTGGATCGGTATCACCTTGAGGCGGTAGTAGAGGTCGAGGCGGAACTTCCCTTCCTCGACCATCTGCTCGAGGTTGCGGTGGGTTGCGGCGAGGATGCGCACCTTCACCTCGCGGGGGCGGGTGCTCCCAAGGCGCATGATGGTGCCGTCCTCCATGAAGCGCAAAAGCTTCACCTGGGAGGGGAGCGGCAGTTCGGCTATCTCGTCCAGGAACAGGATGCCGCCGTCGGCGAGCTCGAAATAGCCCGGTTTGCCGCCGGATTGGGCGCCGGTGAAGGCCCCCTTGTCGTAGCCGAAAAGCTCTGATTCTATGAGGGATTCCGGGATGGCGCCGCAGTTGATCTTGATGAGCGGCTTGTTGGCGCGCTCCGAGTTCTTGTGGATCAGGTCGGCGAAGAGCCCCTTGCCCACCCCGGAGGGGCCGAGGATCAGCACGGTCGACTCCACCTTGGCGACCTTGAGCGCCTGGCGCAACGCCTTCAGCATGGCGGGGCTCCTGGCGATGATCTGCTGGTTCTCCAGCTGCTGTTCCTGCTGCATCTCGAGCATCTGGTTGCGGAACTGGTCCTTGATGGCCTCCTGGTCCTCAAGTTCGCGCTGCAGGTTGTCGATTTCCGTGATATCCCGCTCGCTTACCACGACCCTCGTGATCCGGTCGGCCGAGTCGAAGACCGGGGTCGCGGTGGTGATCAGCTTGCGCCCTTCGCGCTGCTGCAGGAGGTTCACCCGGGCGCGGGTCCTGATCACCTCCAGGGTGGCGGAACGGTCGAAAACGCGGGCGTTGATCAGGTCGCGCATGTTGCGCCCGACCACGTCCTTGGCCTGGACGTTGTTGATCCTCTCCGAGGCGGGGTTGATGCGGACCACGTTGGCGTCGGCGTCGCAGATCCAGAGGCCGTCCGACGAGGAGTCGATGATGGTGTCGAGCTCGCGGGTAAGTCCCTGGAAAAACTCCATCTGTTTGGCCATCTCCTCGAGCTCCGTGCTCTCGACGAAGACGCAGACGGCCCCCACCTGCTCCTGGTCCAAAAGCATCGGGCTCACCCGCACCAGGAAGTTGGACTCGATGCCGCGCACCGAGATCTCAGTGTTGCGCGTGTGCCCCAAAAGCCTCTGCGCCACCTTGGGCCAGAGGTCGGGGAGCACGTCGTTTAGGTGCACCCCCTGGAAGGCGCCGAAGCTCTCGCGGACCGCCCGGTTGGCCAGGATGATCATCCCCGAGGTGTTCACCGCGAGGATGCCGACGTCGACGGCGTTCACCATCGCCTGGTAGAAGTCGTCCGAGCGCAGCTCGCCGCTGCTGGAAAAACCTATCAGTTCCGCTGGGTTCAGTGAGGTATTCACGGCAGGGGATCTCCTTCTGCAGGCCTCGGGGGGTGCCCGGAATGGCGTATACCACAACCCCTTTGTGGCGCATTATGCAGAAATGAATCAAATATTCAAGTGTAAATAATAGAACGACCCCGAAACAGTCATAGCTCTTGTTACCACCCTGGGCGATGAAAGTCCTTTCTTTTCTCGTATGACATTTTTGGCCTTACTTATAGTGCGGATGCGACTTCTCTGTCTGTATACGCATAAGCTGTTAGAGTGAGGGGCGTTTCCCGTGTGTGGCAGGGCTCTGCTCAACCTCGATTGACCTTTACGTCAACACTCATATGGGCGGACACATCCGTGTCGCTTTCTCCTTGGTACGGTCCTTGTAGTAGGGGATGACCGGGCGGACCCAACAAAGGTCCGGTCGTTTCGATCCGACACCTGTACCGGGATCCACTGGAACCCCCGGTAGTCACCAACTACTAGGCAAAGGAGCTTCACCCATGACCGCTGGTAACGAGCAACTGATGGAGTTACGCAACAAGCATGTCCCCGGAGGGGTCGCACTTTTGAGCCCCGCCTTCATCGCCAAGGCCCAGGGGGCCATCATGACCGACGTCGATGGACGTGACCTGATCGATTTCGCCGGCGGTATCGGCGTGAACAACGTGGGGCACAGCCACCCGAAGGTGGTCAAGGCCATTCAGGAGCAGGCCGAGAAGTTCATCCACACCTGCTTCCATGTCGCTCCCTACCAGGGATACATCGAGTTGGCCCAGCGCCTGAACGAACTGGCGCCGGGTAACTCCCCGAAGCAGACCATGCTGGCCAACTCCGGCGCCGAGGCGGTCGAAAACGCCATCAAGATCGCCCGCTACGTCACCAAGCGCCCGGGCGTCATCTCTCTCGAGAACGGCTTCCACGGCCGCACCCTGATGACCATGACCCTCACCAGCAAGGTGAAGCCCTACAAGTACGGCTTCGGTCCCTTCGCGCCGGAAAGCTACCGCATTCCCTCCGCCTACTGCTACCGCTGCCCCTACGGCGGGAGCTACCCGAGCTGCGGTTGCGCCTGCGCCCACAAGCTCGACGAGTTCTTCACCGGCTACGTGGCGGCCGAGCAGACCGCGGCCATCATCATCGAGCCGATCCAGGGGGAGGGGGGCTTCGTCACCCCGCCGAAGGAGTACTTCGAGATCGTGCAGGGGATCTGCAAGAAGCACGGCATCCTCCTGATCATCGACGAGATCCAGAGTGGCATGGGACGTACCGGCAAGCTGTTCGCCATCGACCACTGGGGCATCGAGCCGGACCTCATCACCACCGCCAAGAGCCTTGCCGGCGGCATGCCGCTTTCCGCGATCACCGGCCGCGCCGAGATCATGAGCCAGCCGCACCCGGGCGGCCTGGGCGGCACCTACGGCGGCAACCCGCTCTCCTGTGCCGCGGCCCTCGCGGTCCTCGACATCTTCCTCAACGACGGGCTGCTGGACCAGTCCGTGAAGCTCGGCGAGAAACTCCAGCAGCGCTTCGACGAGATGCAGCAGAAGTACGAGATCATCGGCGAAGTACGCGGCAAGGGGCCGATGCTCGCCCTGGAGCTGGTCCGTGACCGGAACACCAAGGCGCCCGCCGGCGACCTGGCCAAGAAGCTGGTGAAGCTCTGCTACGACAAGGGGCTCATCATCCTCTCCTGCGGCGCCCTCGGCAACGTGGTCCGTCTGCTGATGCCGCTGGTCATCACCGACGAGCAGCTCGACCGCGGCATGGCGATCCTCGAGGAGTCCCTCGCAGAGGTGAACGCCGAGATCTAAGACTCAAGGCATAGCAGCAAGAACGATACGGCAACGGCAGTGTCTGGCATCTTCGGGGTTGGGGAGGAAGAGATGCACAGCACTGCCGTTGTCGTTTTTTCCCCTTCACCGAGGCTACGGGGGACGCGCAGGTACGGGCATTCCCATGGCGGTCCCTAAAATCTCCCTCTCCCTCAGGGAGAGGGTCGGGGTGAGGGCGCCTCTCAGCATTGGCGGCGGAACTCTTGCCAGCCACCCACAGCCGATGGCATAGTGGAGTGCGCCGTGATGGGAAATTTTCGAGGAGAACAACGATGACCGAAAAAAACGATCCGCGCCACACCGTTGTGGTGGGATGCCTGGTACGCAACGACGAGAACCAGGTCCTGTTGATCCGGCACCGCAAGCGGGGATGGGAGATCCCGCAGGGGCGGGTGGAGGAGAGCGAGAACCTGGTCGACGCGGTGCGCAGGGAGGTAGCCGAAGAGGCCGGGGTCGAGGTCGAGATCGGTCCGCTGGCCGCGGTCTGGTCCATGGTCTCTCCCGGCTCCGCCCTCATCTTCGCCTTCCTGGGGCGCTATCTCCGCGGCGAGCTCAACCCCACCGACGATAGTGAGGCAGCCGCCTGGGTCGACGAAAAACAGGCGTTGGAGATGGTGGCCAGCCCGGTGATGCGCGAGCGTCTCGCCCTGCTCCTTCGCCATGACGGCAGCGTGAGCTACCGCTCCTACTCGTTAAAACCCTACCAGCTGCACCTGGAGCGCGACCTCCTCGCCTGGCCCGAAGCGCTGCAATGAGCTTCGGGGTGCGCGGGTAGCCGACAGCCTGGTCGCGGGATGCGAATGCGAGAAGGGGGAGCCGTTTGCTCCCCCTTTCTTTATGGACAAGCGGGTCCGGACGATCCGAGCAGGCCGGCGATCTTGTCCAGGCACTCCCTGAAATCGATGGGTTTGGAAATGTAGTCATCCATGCCGGCGGCGATGCAGCGCTCCTCGTCCTGTTTCATGGCGTGCGCGGTCATGGCGAGGATCGGCAGCCGTCCGCCCTGGCGCAGCTCCTGCTCGCGGATCGACCGCGTAGCCTCGAACCCGTCGAGCCGCGGCATCTGGACGTCCATGATGATCATGTCGAAACAGGATTCCTGCCACTTATCCACCGCCTGCTCGCCATCTTCCGCGAATTCAACCCGGTAGCCCAGCCTACCCAGCATGGTCCCCAATACCTGTCGGATGGTGGGGTCGTCCTCGGCGACCAGCAGGCGCCTGCCGCTTCCCGTCGCTGCCGCTGCCGGTTGGGAGGGGGGGCGCGGCGTGGTGGACGCCGGCTCCGTCTCCCCTTCCATGGTGCCCAGTCGGACCGAGAACGAGAAGCAGCTTCCTGCACCTGGTTCGCCTTCCACGACGATGCTCCCCCCCATCCGCTCCACGATCTCCTTGCTGATGGCGAGTCCGAGCCCGGTGCCCCCGTGGCTGCGGGTGTTGGAGTCGTCCAGTTGGCTGAAGGAATTGAAGAGCAGGTGCTGCTTGTCTTTCGGGATGCCGATGCCGGTATCGCGTACCGCGAAGCGGTACTCCATCCGCCCGTCGGGATTCCCTGCCCCTGCATGCACGGCTATGGCGACGCCGCCGTGCTCGGTGAACTTCACCGCGTTTCCCACCAGGTTGGTGAGCACCTGGCGCAGTCTCACCTGGTCACCCTGCACGTGGTCGGGGAGTCCGTCCTCCACCTCCAGGGCAAGATCCAATCCCTTGCGCTTCACCTCGGGCATCACGATGTCGACGGCCTGGCCGATGCAGGCCCGCAGGGAGAAGGGGCGGTTGTCCAGGGAGAACTTGCCGGCCTCGACCTTGGCCAGGTCCAGGATGTCGTTCAGTATCCGAAGCAGGGAGCGGGCAGACCTTTGGGCTGTCTGGATGTAGTCGGCTCTCTCGCAGGCGTCCGGAGTCAGCAGGGCCAGGTCGAGCATCCCGAGCACGCCGGTCATCGGGGTGCGCAGCTCGTGACTCATGTTGGCGACGAACCTGCTCTTGGTGCTGCTCGCGGTCTCGGCGATCTGCTTGGCCTGGCGCAGCGTCTCCTCCATACGGTTGCGCTCCATGGCAATGGCCACCTGGTCGGCTACCGCCTTCATCAAAGAGAGGTCGTCCTCGCTGAAACTGGTCCGGCTCCGCGTGCCGAAGGAGAGGGTACCCAGCACCCGCCCTTGGGACAGCAGCGGATGGCAGGCGTAGGCCTTTATTCCGAGGGACCTGACCAGGTCGGCACGAACGTCCTGCGATGCGGGGATGTTCTCGGCGACGATCCTGCAGGCGTCGCGCGCGGCGCAGCCGCAGATCGCCACCCCGAGGTTCAGCCGCTCGATGGCTGCGGCCTGTTCCCCGCCGATCCCTGCGCAGGCGTTCAGTTTCAGCACCCCCTCTTCTTCATCGACCAGATAGTTGAAGAAAACGTCGCAGCCGAGAAAATCCATCACCTGGCGGCAAAGGGTGTCGGCGAGTTGCCGGGGAGCCTTGCTCTGCAGCAGACTGTTGGCGGTATCGGCCAGAAGATCGAGCCGTTCGTTGCTTCGCTTGAGCGCGGCCTCTCCCTCCTCGCGCTCCGTGATGTCGACCGCCATGCCCACCGCGAAAGAGCGGCCGTCCTGCAGTCGCCCCAGGAAGGACGTGTTGAAGATCCAATGCCGGGGGCGGCCGTTGCTGCCGGTAACCGGGAAGTCGGCTGTGAAGCTGTTACGTTCAAGGTGAAACAGTTCCCGCATCTGGACCCGCACTGTTTCGGCGGCCCGCCGAGCGACCTGCGCCTGCAGCCAGCCGTCGAAGGAGGGGATCGCCCCCGGGGCGTAGCCGGTCACCTCCAGCCAACTCCGGCTCGCCTGCAGCACCTCGCCGTCCTGGGTGAGCATGACGACGGGAATGGGAGCTTCCTCTATGGCGCGGCGGAACTGCTCCTCGCGTCCCCTGAGCTCCGCCTCGACCTCTCTGCGCACGGCGGTTTCCCGCTGCAGCTCAGCGTTCAAAGCCTCCTTCTCGATCAGTTCCCGCGTGCGCTGCTCCAAGGCAAGCTGCAGCCGCGCCTCGCTCAGCTTGAGCGCCCGCTCGCTTTGTTCCAAGTCGCGAAACAGGAGCGCGGCCGGCTCTTTCAGGCCCGTCGAGACGATGGCGCGGTAGATCAGGAACGAGGAGAGGAAGAGAAAGAGGTGACCCACCAGGTTTGCCTGGCCGTAGACGCTCAGGTACTGGGTGAAGGCGATGCCGGCGCAAGCGGCGCTTAGCACGGAGGCGACGAGTTTGTTCAGTACGCGGCGGTCGAAACGCTCCCTGTTCACCCATAGCAAGGCCGCGGAGGCCAGGAGGATGATTATCGCGAGGTATTCGCTGTAGATCTTGAAGGGGGTGAGTCCCCGTCCCTCGACGTAGCAGTCGGGGAAGTGGCCAGAAAAGATGGCCAGGATAAGCAGTGCAGCCGTGCTGCCGAATGCCGCCACGGCAGCGGCGACGTTGAGCTTTCTGGTGATGAAGAGCGGTGCCGCAAGGAAAGAGAGGCTGACTACGTAGCGGAAGGAGATCCAGAGCTGGGTGGGGAGGTTGGCGTCGTACCCGACGAAAATGCCGATCCCCTTGTAGGCGAAAGTGTGCAGCAGTTCCAAAACGCCTGCGACTGCGAAGGACATCGCCAGGAAAAGGAAGTAGTGGTTATCAAGGAACTTCCGCGCGTTCCAGGCCAGGAGGAAGACGCCCAGGGTGACGAGGACGCAGAAGACCTCCACCATGGTATGGAAGAGCAGGTAAGAATAGCGGCTGCAGGCATAGAGGATAAGTATCGCGAGCGCGAAGAGGACGAAGGAGATGAGCCTCGCCTCCGTTCGTTGTGTCTCGCTTAAGGCGGTTGCCTCGCTCACCGATCCCCCTCTACCACGTCCCAGCCAATTTAGTAACACTTTATTCGTTGGGAATTTATCATTCTGTGCGGAAGGCAGTCAAAGCTTTTTTGGGATATATCGAATCTTCGGATTCTTTTTACCTTAAAAGAAGGCACGGTTCACACCGCCGTGTCGGTGCGGCAAAAGGTGGGCGACGGATTGACTCGCCGACTTTGAGAGATATGATTTTGCACTGGCCCAGCCTGGGTAACAAAAATGAAAGGAGGGAACATGATCAGGAAAATTGCTGTAGTTGCTGTACTGTCACTGACGGTCTCGGGTGTTGCCCATGCGGCGCTCGATGCAGTCAAGGGGCTTGGCAAAGACCTTGGCAAGGAAGCGGCGGCGACCGCCAAAGAGGGCGCCCTGAGCGCTGTGACCAAGAAGCTTAAGAAGGTTCAGAACGAGAAGGGACCGATCAAGTTCAAGACCGGCAAGGCGGAGGTGGATCCCGCTTGTGACAAGACTATGGTCGCCATCGCGGCGATCATGGCCGATTACCCGGGCTTCCACGTGCAGGTCGACGGCCACACCGACAACGTCGGCAAGCCCGAGGCCAACATGAAACTCTCCCAGGACCGCGCCGATGCCGTGGTGAAGTACCTGGTCGACAAGAAGGGCGTAGCAGCCAACCGTCTCTCCGCCAAAGGTTTCGGCGACACCAAGCCCATAGCCAGCAACAAGACCAAAGCCGGCCAGGCCAAGAACCGCCGCGTCGATTTCACCGTCACCAAGATGTAAAAGCGCAAGGGGGAGCCGTCCGGCTCCCCCCACTCCTCGATTTTCAGTCTATCGGCATCCCATCCCATCAGGTGCCGATGGCCCCCTTCCTCAGACCGGTCCGGCCATCTTCCAGCCACGCCCAAACATACGTTGATTCAGGCTAACGGGAATGTTAAGCTGCAGCACGCTAAGTCCCCGTACCGCTTCGTTCCCGGTTGCCTTTTTGGAGAGCCTATGAAAAAGATCCTCGCCGTAGAAGACAGCAAGGTGGCGCAGGCCCAGCTGCTGGACATCCTTACGCCGGAGTACGAGGTCACCCTGGAAGAAAACGGGGCGTCGGCAAAGTCCGTCGCCTTGGACCTGGGGCCGGATCTGATCCTGCTCGATGTCAACCTCCCCGGGATGAACGGCTACGACATCTGCCGGCAGTTGAAGGGGGATGCCGTAACGCGCGAGATTCCGGTGATCTTCCTCACCGGTTGCGACACCAGTGGCGAAAAGGTAAAAGGGTTCGAGGCAGGGGCTGATGATTACATCGTGAAGCCCTTTTACCCGGAGGAGCTTGTAGCACGTGTCTCCCTGCACCTGGCCTCGCGAAGAGAGAAGCAGATGGCGGTCGAGTTCGAAAGGCTGAAACTGTTGCGGGAGATGGCAGTGGCGATAAGCCACGAGTTCAACAACCCCTTGACCGCGATACTGTGGCATCTGCACCTTGCCACCAGGGAATTGGGCGACGGGAATGACAAGGCGCGCACGCACCTGTCGGACCTGAAGCTTGAACTGGACAAGATCCGGCGCATCGTAGCGCGCCTCGCCGAAGCCTCCCGCGACGCCAAGACCGAGTACGTAATGGGGGAAGCGATGATCGATGTGAACAGCATCTGATCCTGCTTCTCCCGTCACCGCGATATTCCCCCTGAATCAAGGGCGCAATCCAGAGTGCGCCTGCCGAGGAGCCCGTAGCTATGGCCCGCATCACTTTCGTCTACCCTGATTTCGAGAGCCTCGGGGTGGAATATCTCATGGCGGTCTGCTCGGAGGCGGGGCACGAGGTTCATCTCGTCTATTACGAGGCGGAGGATGCCTATCTCGGGAAAAGGAAGAGTCCCGCCTACGACGAAATCGCTGACAGGATCTGCCAAACCCACCCCGCCGTCGTCGCCTTCTCCTGTGTCACGGACAACTACCAGCACCAGCTGCAATGCTCGATTGCACTGAAGCGCAAAAGCGCGGACGTTTGCACCATATTCGGCGGGATACATCCGACCGCCGTGCCGGAGAAGACGCTTTGCAACGATGCCATCGATGCCGTCGCCGTGGGCGAGGCAGAGCACGCCCTTTTGGAATTTCTGGAGGCATGCGCGTCGAACGGCGGATTCTCTTTGCCTGACGCACCCGTCGCCGGCTTCATGTTCAAGAAGAACGGCTTTGTCATCGGCACGCCGGCCGAGGGGAAGCTGGCGGATCTCGATCGACTCCCTTTCCCGAAGAAAGAACCCTTCCTCTCCATCTTGAAAGATGCCTGTCACGAATACCGCATCATGACCAGCAGAGGCTGCCCTTACCGTTGTTCTTACTGCTTCAATTCACAAATAGTCGACCTGCGGGGCAAAAACTCCATCAGGCGCAGAAGCGTGGACAATGTCATCGCTGAACTGGCTTGGGCGAAGGAGAGGTTTTCGACCAGGAGAATCCTATTCGTCGACGACTCCTTCACGACCAGCAAGTCCTGGCTGCGCGAATTCTGCGACAGGTACCGAAGGGAAATCAGTCTCCCCTTCGCCTGCATAGCGAACCCGCACTACGTCGACCAGGAGATCGCGCACATGCTGGCAGACGCCGGCTGCATCAATGTGCAGCTTGGCGTGCAGTCCCTGTCCGAAACGCTCTGCGCCCAGACGCTGGAAAGAAAGAGCTCCAACGCGCGGATCGCGGAAGCCATTGAGCACCTGAAGCGTAACAGGATCATGGTGCAGGTGGACCACATGCTCGGGATACCGGGGGATACCGTCGCCATCCAGGAGGACAACGCCCGCTTCTACAACCGATACCGGCCCGATCTGATCAGCATCTTCTGGCTGACCTATTATCCGAGGACCACCATCGTGGAGCTTGCGCGGAAAAAAGGTGCGATTACCGGGAAGGAAATCGAGTCGATCGAGGAGGGGGTGCGGCTGACTACTGAATCCTACCTTACCGGCGGCAGCCTAAAGGATCCGGCCCCCTACTACAGCGTAGCCTTCCTGCTGAACTGGATGCCTCTACTGCCGAGGTGGAGCGTGACCCTTCTGCTCAACTCCCGGCTTTATCGTCTCTTCAAGGTCCGCAGTTACTACCTGTCCACCGCCTTGCCGCGTGTGATCGGGAGCCTGTTGAACAAGAGAGATTTCAGAGGCAGGAGTCACCTCATCCGGTTCGTTCAAAAGACACTGGGGCATGCCGGATAATCACCTTGCAGGCCGAAGCTTGCCGTGATTCGGAGAGGGCCTTCAAGGCCCTTTTTCAGCTCGGGCCGCACACAGTAATGCGTTTTTTTTATAGGCATCTGTGCCTTTATCCCGTGAGCTTGTTGTAGTACTCTCTGGGACTCGCATGAGCGGCTAAGTGGTAGTCAAAGGCAAGGTGAGTATGAAACGAAGGAAGCCGGAGATGATCAGGGGGGCCAGGGCCAACGTGCCGGTGGCCGCCAGCGCCATGGCCTATGGCAGCGTTCTGGGCGTGCTCGCCGCGCAAAAGGGGCTGAGCTGGCTCGACATGATGTACATGAACACCGCGATCTTCGCCGGCGCGGCGCAGTTCGTCATGGTGGACATGTGGTCGAACCGGCTGCCGCTCTTCGAGATGACCCTGGCCGTCTTGGTGATCAACCTGCGTTACCTGCTGATAGGCGCCTCCCTGGACCCGCTTTTCTCGGGGCGTGGCCTGCTGCACAAGATGGGAATGATGCACCTGGTCGCCGACGAAAACTGGGCGGTGACCATGTCCGAGCAGCGAAACGGCAGTGCCACCACCTGGTTTCTTTTTGGCGGAGGCGTCTTCCTTTACCTCGCCTGGAGTAGCGGCACGTTGATCGGTCTCCTCGGCGGCGGCTTCATCACCAGGCCGGAGGAATACGCCCTCGATTTTGCCTTCACCGCGGTTTTCACTGCGCTGGCCGTCGGGCTGTGGCGCGGGAAGAGCGACGTGCTTCCGTGGATCGCAGCCGGGTGCGTGGCCTTGTTGGCGCACAAGTTTCTGCCGGGGAAGTGGTACATCGTGGCTGGAGGACTGGCCGGCGCCGTCAGCGCCATGTTGGGGCCGTGCGATTCGATCGAGGTGGAGGAGGTGGAAGATGCTGCCGGCTATTGAGCCTCAGGTTTTGATTGCCGTGGGGCTGGCCGCCGGTGTGACCTATTCGCTGCGGCTGGGCGGGTTGCTGCTGGCGTCCCGTTTCCCGCGTTCCGGGCGTTTCCGTCGCGGCATGGACGCCCTTCCCGGAGCCCTGTTGTTCTCCCTCGTTTTGCCGTCCATTGTCGCCGAAGGCGTCTGGGGCCTCATGGCGGCCGCCTTAACCGCCATCGTCGTCCTCCGCACCCGCAACACCCTGGCCGCCATGCTCTGCGGCATGCTGGTCATCTTCGCTGTTCGCAAGATAGGGCTATAACCGCGCTGTATTTTCCCCTTTGGTTTGGGGATGGTTCGTCCGTCATTGCCGGAATTGCCAAGTTCCCCGTCAACCCTTGCAAGTCCGTCGTTTACAAATTTACAGGTCCTTTTTTTCTGTCTTCCGGTTTCTGGCCAGGCTCTTTGGGCGTGGTTGCTTCATTTGCCGGTGCCACAGGAACATCGACCGCCCCGGAGAACTCTACCGAAGCTTAGTGCGGTGTTTCATGGCCTAAAGCAGTTTTCGACACCTTGACAGCACAATCTGCAATGTTAGATTTTGCAAATCGTTGGAGCCGTCCGTTTTCTCTCTGCCCATTGCAGGCACGGGTGCCTCTGATGAAAGGTGAAGCGACAAGACCTCCTTCTTCTGGTTCGCTGTGAGGGCTGCTATGGCGGAAATAAAAAAAATATCTGGGGAGACGTTCCAAGTATCCTTCACGGTAATGAAGGCAGTGGTTGAAAGAGTTGAGAAGTGGGAGCATATTTCAGTTTCAGTAACTACTACCGCCAGTGGCGGGGGAGGTATGATTTACAACGGATATGGCTATGTTGCACCAATGTCATTTGCTACGACGACTTCAGCCGCCAGCGTTCGCAACACTAGACTGTATTATTCTACCGGTTCTCAATCTGGTGAGGTTACAGCTTTCGGCTGCGATCTTCCTATTTTGGAAGGTTCTACTGTGGACATAGTTTGGTACGTTTGCAATGGTTTCGCTGAGAAAATAGCTGGAATTTTAGACCACCGGGCGAATAGGTGGTTTATGCTAAATTCGCCCACCGAATACTTCCTCAATTGGCTTGGTCTTATCTCGATTGATCATAGGCGCTTGGAAACATGGAGCCTACTGTTAGCGACAGCAGGGGCTGTCATTGGATACGTAAGTAACCGGTATGCAGTTCTAGCGCTCGTTGTCATGCTAACGATCACAGGGGTGCTACCCGCGATGTGTCAGGTCTTGTTTACAGCTCTTTTTAACTTTGGAGCTTGCACGAGCAAAGCCGAAATGAATATGGCAGATGTGACTCTAAAAAAAGAGTTTCTCGCATCAATAGGAATTACAGAGTGTTCCACATAACATCTTGTACTAGCCTGTCTCAATGCGGACAACCGCTCGTCTCAAGCACCCCCTTCACGGCTCTTTCCTTTGTTGTTCTCTCACCATAAGCCGAGCATGCGTCATTCGTTCCCGGAGGCCGCCCTCTTTGAGGAAGGATTTCTCTAGTCCTTTAAGCTGTTGGTCGAGGAGGAAATTGGCTTGGTGGATCAGGCAGATGGCTATGTTGGCCACCACTATGGCGTGACGGGTCTCGGTGAAGCCCCGTAATAGCTCAAAGGAGAACGGTGTGCTCCTGCCAAGCTTGCGCACATACAGTGCCTCGCGGCTGTCCTTGTCCCATACGGTGAGGTCGCGGGCCGAGAGGTAGTCACGGTAATCTTCCAATAACTCTTCCAGACTGGCGCGGGCGACGTTGGTGAGTTTTATTTCGGTTTCTTTTGAGGTGGTTGCAGCCTTGCTTCCCTCGATGATGTTCTGCTTGCCGGAGCGAGCCGCCTGCACCATCTGGTCGACCGTGCGGTCGCCCCGTGAGAGAAAGCGGTGGCAGAAGCGGTAGGTGATTTCGTAGATTACTGCGGCTTTCTGGTAGGACAACAGGGTGTGGTAGTCGCCGCGAGGCGGCAGGAGCGGAGTGGCGGGTTCATGGGAGGTAGGGGAAGGCTGGGAGGCATGGGCCAGCTGATGCTCCTGTGGTTTCACATCTTTCCCATTGCTCCCATAATTCCCATGGTTCCCATTTTTCATCACACCACCCCCCGGTGCCCGCCCAACCCCCTCGGTGATGTTACCAAACTTTTCCCTCGCCGGCTAAATCTTCACCGTCTTGTAAAGGAAGTTTTGAGGGATGCTTTTAAAAATAAGGATTTAGGTGGATAAAGGTACGAAAAAGGACGAGATTGATTGCCGATATTTAATAAAACAACTTCAAGAAACAACCGCGTAACCCTTTGTCGCTACTGAAGTTTTTTTGCAGCTCCTCTCACCTTTCCCATTTTCCTCCTACAAGTTTCTTGATGTCAATAAGGACGGATGCTGTTTGCCGCGAGGACAGCAAAAACCTGTCAAAATTGCCCCTGTCAAACCCGTTTGGGCACCTTTCCCATCCTGAAAGGGGGCTTTGCCGTGGAAATTAAAATTTTGCCGTACGCACATATTGTTGCGGTTACGGTTTTTGCCTAAGGTTATTTGTTCGTACGGATAATTTGAGTTGCTTTCCCGCCGAAACAGGCATAATGTGTCCGTACGGAAAAACGGAGGGAGACGTGGACCAGGGACGGGAAAAGGAAAACCGGGGAACGGCTTACGGCAGAATCGCCAGTACCAGCGACCTGGGGCAAGCAATCCGCACTAAGCGAAAGGAAATCGGTATGCGGCAGGAAACAGCCGCCGGGATGACCGGGGTGGGAACCAAGTTCCTTTCCCAGCTCGAGAACGGGAAGGAAACTGCGGAACTGGGGAAGGCTCTCCAGGTGCTGCACAAGATGGGGCTCGAGCTGTACGTCTTCCCCAGAAACGCCAACCCGTTCAAGGAGCGATAGATGCTGGCACGCCTCAAGGTGTATTGGGAGCAGAGGCTGGTGGGGGAGCTGACCCTGGAAGAGGGGCGGCTCGCCTTTCGCTACGATGACGAGTACCGCGCCCTACCCGGCGCGCTGCCGCTGTCGCGCAGGCTCCCTTTGATAGACGAGCGGTTCGACCATAAGGCAACGGAAGCCTTCTTCGCGAACCTCCTACCCGAGGGGGCGATCCGGCGTCAGATAGCCCGGCAGCTTGGGATCTCGGCGGAGAATACCTTCTCCATCCTGGAGGCGATCGGCGGCGACTGCGCCGGCGCAGTATCGGTACTGCCGCCGGAGGACCACCCCGGGGAAAGGGGGCGCTACCGCGTCATATCAGCCGAGGATCTGGCCCGCGAACTGGACACACTCCCGGCGCATCCTTTCCTCGCGGGTGAGGAGGGGGTGCGGCTCTCTTTGGCTGGAGCCCAGAACAAGCTACCCATCTTCATCGAGGAGGGCGCCTACCACATCCCTGAGGGAAACCTCCCCTCGTCCCACATCCTCAAGACGGCGATAGAGCAACTGGAGGATACCGTTACCAACGAGGCCTTCTGCATGAACCTGGCGCGGCAGGTCGGCATCCCTGCCCCTGAGGCGAAAGTGGTTGAGATAGCCCGGAAACGGGTGTACCTGGTGGAGCGCTACGACCGGCACAAGGGTACTGACGGCGGCACCGCGCGTCTGCACCAGGAGGATTTCTGCCAGGCGCTCGGCGTCCCCCCCGAGCTAAAATACGAGAAGGAGGGAGGCCCCGGTTTCGCCGACTGCTTCGCCCTGGTCGGCGCCTGGAGCGTGGAGCCGGTGCTGGACAGCCTGAATCTTCTGAGGTGGGCGCTGTTCAATTTTCTGATCGGGAATGCCGACGCCCACGCCAAGAACCTCTCCTTTATCTACCAGGTCGGCGGCGTCAGGCTTGCCCCCTTCTACGACCTTTTGAGCACGGCGGTCTACCCGCGCGTTAACAACAAGTTCGCCATGAAGATGGGGGGACAGAAGGACCCGCGCTACCTGATGGCGGACGACCTGGCCCGCTTCGCCAAAGAGGCGGGAGTGGGCTTGCGCGCCGTGAAAGGCGAGCTGAAGGAGCTGTGCGAGAAGCTCTCCACCGAAAGCAAAGCGCTGGCCGAAAGCTACTGCGCCGCCTGGAACAATCCCCCCATCGTTCAGGAGATCCTGCAGGTGATCGAGCAGCGCGTCCGCAAGGGGCGCACCCTGTCATCCTGAGCGGACCAAGAGGGGATTAGGGATACAGCAGCTGGGGCGAACCGCCTGAGGCGGCGGTCCGCTCCGGCTGCTGGCCTGATTTTACCTCCCGCCCGGATCGTGGGTGCTGGTGCGAAAATGTGCATCAAGGTATTGCCGCACCGTCTCCTCCTCGTAGCGCACCGCACCCCGCTGGCTCATCTTTATGAACGGGATACCACCACCCTCCCAGCGCTTTCTGCGCAGCCAGTGCACCGACATCCCCACCATCTGGGCTGTTTCCTGTTCCGTCATGAGTCTTGGCATGGCTTCCTCCTCGCGGGTGTGCTTCCCGCAACGCTGTACGCATTTATTGGCCTTTTCTAATTTTATTGCGCAGACCGTGCCAGCGCTAAGGCTCTGAAATCAGATGATGCTCTGCTAGCCAACAGGGCTTACTGATCAAAAAGGGGATGCAAAGTGTTCAAAACCGGTACTGCACCTGCGCCGCGTGGAGCAGGGCAAATGCTTCGCCTATTACTAAAATATAGTAATTAGTTATCATGTTATAGTGATCCTATCGCGTCGGGAAACAAGTCAGAGAGGAGCAAATGCCATACTTTCTTAACGGTCTGCTGGGTTCAAAGGCGAAGGAGTGCGTGCTCATGTACCTCTTCGCCCGGCGTAAGGGGTACGTATCCGAAATAGCCGCTTTCTTCCCGGACCTGAGCCGTAGTGCGGTGCAGAACGCGGCCGAAGTCCTGGAACATGATGGCATTCTGGTGGAAGGACAGCAGGGAAATCTGCGCATATACGAGTTCAGCCCACGCTGCCCGTACGCCCGCTCGCTGCAGCTTCTTTTGCAGGATGTCGCCAGCTGCTATCCACCTGAAGAGCGCGAACGCCTCTTCCTCTACCGGGGCGCCCCGCGACGCAAAGGAAAGATTGTATGAGCCCACGCGACGAATCCTGGTGTGGGGGCGGGGCTTCTATGCTCGCACAAAAGCCGGTGCGTAGGGGGGCGGTGCAGCGCGAGCGGAAGCGCCACCCGCAGCACGGGCTGGACCGGTTAAAGCTGCTGGCACGCCGTTCGGGCCGGCTGCTTTGGTCCAAGAATCAGCGCCTCTTTTTGGCCTCCTTCCTGGGTGGCGGCTGGGGCACGCCGTTGATCCAGTCGTAGATCTTTCGCTGCTCGTCGGTACCGTAGCGCACGATCACCTTCTGCACTTTGCGCCCGAAAAGTTCGTACTCTTTCGCATCGTCCATCGCCTGTATATGGGTGCAGCGCACCATGCCCGCGCCTAGGAGCCCGGTGAAGAGGCCGACGATCAGCGGCCCGCCCAGGAGGCGCCAGTTCCACGAGATGCTGGTCAGTTGGCGGTCGCACTGGTTGATCCGCTGCTCCGCCTCCTGCACGCTCAGCTCCAGTGGTCTCAGTGCGGATTCAAGCTTCTGCTGCGTCACCGTCTCAATCACATTGCTGACATGCACCGGGAATTTCTCGTTACAGAAAACTTCCAGGCGCTTAAGCATCTGCTCCATGAGGCGCCGCGTTTCCTGGGCACCTTTGTCTGCGTCTTCTCCCCGTTGCACCAGGGCGTCGATGCGCCCGACCATTTCGTTGCGTAACCGCAGCAACTCCTCCCGCTCGTTTGCCGGATTCTTGAGGCCCGATGCCTGCAGCAATTTCTCCTTGGGCGACCTCGGATCGTCGCTCATGGCCGCCTCTCCCTACTCGCGCTCAGCACCGCAGCAATCGCATCGGTGAGGGCGTCGACCTGCTCCCTGGTCGCCAACAACGGCAGGATTTCGCCGAGGGTTTTCACCAGCGAATCGATATGGGCCTCCAGGCTTTCCGCTCGTTTCCCAAGCCCCGCCACCGTCTCCTGCAGCTCGCAAAAACCGGCGCGCTCGCTTCTCGCCCGCGCGCAGACCTGGGGAAATTTCTCTCCGATGCAGGCCCGGATCAGCTCCGAAACCGTCACCGTTTCCCCCTCAATCTCGCTTCGTCTGCGAGCTTCGTTCTCGAGTTTTCTGCAGATCTCCGGCGACAAACGGACGCTTGTTTTGGCCATCTCGGGAACCTCCTTCATGCGCCGGACAGCGGCATACAGCGTGGTGCCACGCAAGCTCTCGGCTTTACACGCGGTTTCGCCGTTTCTGGCGCCAGAGCGTCACACGCCGTCCGACGCGAAAGCACAGGGGATTTGGCGAAGCGGACGGCCGGCGCAGCCCGAAGGGCTGCGTGAGGTGTGAAAGGAAAATCAGCCGAGCGAAGCAAGGCCCGCCTCACTGCTTCCGGCACCAAAGGAAAGCACGCCGCAACTCCCCGGAACGTCCCCGCGCTCAGATCTTGAAGCCCCTGCCGGGAAGCTTCGGGAGGGTGAGCTCCAACTGCCGGTCCACCACTTTCTGCACTTGACGGTTCTGTAGCGCCTGCTCCGGAATTCTCAACCCAGGAGCGCGCACCAGCGGAACGACATGTTCCAGCGAGGGAGTCCTGCGTACCCCGTCCCCCCGCTTCAGCATGACCCGCTCCAGTTCTGCGATGCTCCTTTGCAGATCGTGCGGTGGTTCTTCGAGGCCCCTTTGCTGCGCGCGCGTGATCTCCCGCACCGGTTCCCTCGCCTTGTCGAGTGTCGAACTCTTGCCGTCGACGAACTGCACCGACCGCTCAAGATCCTCGATGGAGTTGGTGAAGACGCGGGTCGTGAAGCGGGCACGGGTGACGGCGACGTTCAGCGCGTTGTAGCTCATCCGCCCGTAGGATTCCCCCTCGTTTCCCGGTTCCAGCTCCATCCCCTTGTTCCGGTGCACCGGCGCGAACAGGATGGAGTGCTCCACGGTCGCCCCCTGGCTCTTGTGAATGGTGAGGGCATAGGCGTGATCAACATGGCGGTAGGTGTTCAGGTCGAGCGTCACCTCGCGCCCCTCCAGGTTGACCCGCATCCGCCCCGCGCCGTCGATCTCCCGCACCACCCCGAGCGAGCCGTTTTGCACCCCGAGTCCCCGGTCGTTTTTCAAGGTGACGATACGGTCCCCAGCGGAAAAGCTCCGCTCCTCCTCCCGTAAGAGCGTGGTCCGTCCCGGCAGTTCGGCCGCCGAGAAATCCCTCTCCACCTTCCGGACCACTTGGCGCCGTTGCCGGTCCAGGGGCTCGAAGGAGAGGTCGACCCGCACCAGGTTACGCTCCCGGTCGAGCCCGACCACTTTCCCCTCGGCGTGCAGCCGGGCACCCCAGGCGACCGTCCTGCCATCCCCAGTCCGCTCGCCGGAAAAGTGCAGCGTGTCCCCGAGCTGGTACCCTTCGACGGTGAGCCCCTGGCGCGCCGGTGTGAGCACCGGGAAGCTCCTCCCTTCCTCGATCTCGCGTGCCTCGACACGTCCCTGGCGAATCTCGCGGTTCAACTCCCTGCGCGCCTCGTTGGTCGTGGTGACGAGGAGCACCTGCTGCGTCTCTCCCGCCGCCGCCCGCTCGGGCATGTGCGACAGCTTCCGGCTCTCCTCCAGGTAGTGCTCGACAGCGGCACGGCGCAGTTCCAAGGGGTCGGCTATTTCCAGCACCTCCTGACGCCTCCCAAGGGAGTGGAGCGTCTCCCTCGCGTTCACGGCAAGCTCGCGGTCTTCCCGGTTCAGCCCCTTCGCGATCTCCAGGAGCCCGGGGTCGCGCTGCCTGAGGATCTCGGTCAGGTGCGCGTAGTCAACTTCCCCCTTGAGACCCAGCTCCCGCACCTGGCGCAGCAGGTCTCCCGCCTGGATCCCCTGCATCTGCTTCGAGTCGCCCAGCAGATGCAGCTTTACCCGTACGCCACTTTGCCGCAGCTCTTCGGCCACGTCGAGCAGGCGCTCCGCCTGCCTCGCCCCGAGAAAGCCCGCCTCGTCCACCCGGAGCACCACCTGTGCTTCCCGCCCCTCAGGGATGAGAATTTTTTCACCCGCGACCACTAGCATGGGCGGCTCCCCGTTCGCCCTCTGTAGGGCAAATTTGGAAGCCGGATTCCCGTTTTCGAAACTGTCGAGGGTGAGGGCGGGCCTCCCGGTGGCAAGGGAGAGTTCCAGGGCCGCCTTCCCGGTATAGGAGAGGTTGGCGGAACGATGCTCCCTCCCGTCCGGGCGCAATACCTCCTCGTTGAAACCCTCGACGATCGCCAGGGTCGAGGTCTTGGCGGTCCCCGGGTCCCCGATGGTGAGGGCGACGCCGCGGCTCCCGGTCAGTTCCAGGAGAACCTCGGCTTTCTGTCCGGCCGTCAGCCGGACGCCCTCTCTCTCCTGCCAACGCTCCAGGTACGCCTCGACCTCGGGGGCGCGCGCCACGCTCTCGAAGGGAGGATATTCCCTGATCCTTTCCAGGTTCCGGGCCTCCAGCTCCAGCATCTGCCGCGTCGTGTAGAACTCCCGTCCCCTCCCGTCACGCCCGAGCCGCTGCAGGCCGGGAGTCCCTCCGTCGATGGCGAGGTTCAATTCGGCAAGGGAATGCTCCCCCCCCGAAACGAGCACCGCCTGGTCCAGAAGTCGCGCCCGGTCCAGCACGGCCTCGCGCTCGGTGAGATCCCGAAGCGCCAGATCCACCACGTGCGAGGCTGCGGGTGCGCTGCGGGAGATGGAGAGCTCCCGCCCCCGTTCCAGCTCTTGCCTCACCTGGGCGCAAGAGGTGCCGCACTCCTCGAAGCCCCGCTCGAAGATCCGGGTCACTTCCTCCTTGGTTATGCTGCGCTTGGGGTCGCGGCTCTCCAGCGCCGCCATCTCGTAGAGCCGGGCGTGGGGCACCTCCGAGAACCTCCCCTCGGCCCTCCAGCGCTCCACCTGCTCCTCGATGGCCTGACGCCTTGAAGAGAAGTGCTCGACGAGGTGCGGGTCGATCCCCTTCAACTCGATGAACATCTGCGAGCGGTCCCGCACCTCTACCTCGAAGCCGCGCTCCGAAAGCTCGCGGGCGAGCGCCTGCCGGTACAAAAGCCCTAGGGACTTCTGATCCTGGAAGATGGCCTTCGGCTCGTTCGCCCGAAAGCTACCGTCCCCGGTGTGCACCGCGTTCACCACGAAGACGTGGGAGTGCAACTGCGGATCGACGTTCCGGGAGGTGGCGTGGTCGAACTTGGCCGCCACCATGCCGCCGCACCTGACCCCCTCGGGGGTGCGGTAATGGGAGTAATGTTCCTCCATGTGCGAGAGGACCGAGAGCACCGCCGCGTCGTGCGCCACCCTTACCTGGTCAACACCTGCGGCATAGGCGATGGAGACCGACTTGGGGGCGGAGAAGGTGCAGTCGTTCCCAGCCCGGTGCGTCTCAACGGGCAAACCGCTCTCCCGGTCCCGCGTCAGCTTGGGGGCGACGATTCGCCTCCCCTCCGGGTCCTCCCCTCGACCGAGCGCGCGGAACTCCTCTTCCACGACCGGGCCGTCCAGCCCCAGCGCCTTCGCCCCCCGCCCATACCAGTGGCTCGCCCCCTCAGTCTTGGTGCCACGCAGGTAGTAGTCCTCCCTGGAGAAATACCCGCCGGCCTGCCCTGCAGCCATCCCCGGTGATACCGACATCATCGCTAGATCCCCAGCCCTCCGTTCCAAAAGCTGATAGAGTCTACTCCAAAGCCTTATACGGCATTGGCAAACTTTAACAAAAATCGAAGACATTCCAATGGGCGCCGCAGGAACAGATTCTTATTGTTGTTCATTAACTTTGCGTGCTATGCTGCGCCCGCCAGGGGGAGACATGAAATCGCGCCTGAACCTCAAGCCCGGGCAGAGAGGGACGAAACATCTGGTGGAGAAGTACGGCGATGCGCTGCAGTACATCCGGTATCGTTACGACGAAGAGCACGGAGTCAGGCTAAAGACGGTGGAGATCATCGTGGAGAAATAGCCATGGACCCCCTCAGTCGCTATCGTGAAGAGGAGATGGTGAAGGTGATGGTCGGCTATCCCGAACAAGCCCTTCCCGCAAAACTGAAAGCCACAGGCGGCAGGTGGAACGCGATGGATAAGATCGGCAGGTTCGTTACTGCGCCATTCGCGGCACGGAGTTGGAATGCAGGATCCTCGACGATACCAGATAGCTTGGCAGGTAAATGCATCCTGAATAAGATGCAAATAAAGCATCCTGAACAGGATGCTTATATCCCATATAAGATGCCGGCATCTCAAATGGATGCTTTGCCTAACCTGGTCCATAACTAGTTGGGCCAAGGATCTGATAAGGGGCGAAAAATGAATAATATATTTGAGTATCTAAAACAAAAGGATTTACTTAAGAGCAGAAAGCCAAATCTACGTGAGCTGAGGCGACTTGAACCTAAGAAAGTTATTGAATATGCAGAAGATCTGTTGAATCTTACGAGGAATGAACACATCAGTAAGGAAAATAGCATATACGCCCATTCCGTGTCACTCTCATTGGGAGGTGGGCGTGACGAGTGTAGTAATATCAACTGCAGGCTTCAAAGACTAGATGAACTTTCACGTACAATAGTTCTTTACAGTGAAAAGGCTTACATAAATAATTTTTTCTCTGACTACTCACATTTCGGTAACTTAAATCGTGATGTTATTCAGCAAGCATTCTTCGAAGATGTTTTGCTGCTAAGTTATATTGAGCCGCTCATAAAAAACGGGTTAATCATTTTTGTGACCCCTCCAGGTAACCTCTGTCCGCACTGTCTATCATATATAACAGAAGAAAATTACCTCCCAGAGACCCATGCCCAGATAGCCAAAGTCAGAGAAATGCTTGAGAATGAATATCTCGACAATTGTTCAGTTGCTCTGTCAACCAAGGATGCAGAATATGAGTTTCTCATTTCTGGGTCGGAGGAGTTTTTAACACATGGTGGTAAAAGAATATCTGCCTATAATAACAGCCTTCCAAAACCCCTTTTAGATAGGCCCCGGTTGCTTAAGGAATTGCATAAAAAAGGTACTATCAGTATTTCTAAGACATTGAGAAAAGAATTAAACTTTCACAAAGAATTTGCTGGCCATGTCTTACGTAACCTCTCATTTCAAAGATCGACATCACAGGTCTTAGGAACAACCTTTCTAACTGATAAAGTGCTTGATGTGAGATGTCTGCAAGGCTTGACCGGCAATAGGGATATTGAAGAAAGGAATAGAATCGCATCTAAATACATGACATCATTAGTTCCTTTCGTTAATGACGTGTCCATAGATGATATGTGTAAACTCAGACTCCGGGAAAGAGAGAGTCTCATTCAATTCCGTGCTTCACTTAACAAGGCTATAGACGAATTTAGGAAAAAGGATCCGTCTTTCACTGAAAAAACAGCTAGGGAAGTATTCTGCGACATAATAGAACCAAAGCTAGTATCACTTGACAAGAAGCTGCAAGCATCAAAGCAAGATCTAGTAGCTAAAGCTAGCAGGAGTATTGTTGGCACTGTAGGGGCGCTATCATTCGGTCTCTATACAGGCTTAATTCCTACTGAGATAATTGGAATTGCTAAGACTCTTGGTCTTACAAAAATAGTTTCTGATCTAATTCCACAAGTAATGGCACTTGGTGATGCCGATAAATCGATTAGAAACGAAGATTTGTATTTCCTATGGAAACTCAAACAGAAAACTTGATTCTACGTGGGCGAGCCAAAAAGGGCTGAGGAGTGTTGGTCCGACACCCGGCTGTAGAAGGAGGATCAGGCCAGACGTTAGGGCTTTCATCAACCGAAATCTTACCTTTCGAGGCAATGGGATCGGTTATTGATGTATTGACAATTCAACTGATATCCCAACCAGCGGCTAGACCGGCCACGCCGGTCAGCATTGAAGCGTTATCTATTAAGGAAGAGTTGATGGAAGACATGCCGAGAATTGATATTTGTGAGACAATAAGGTTGATTGATTTCCCAGTGGAAGCTTGGGAATGGCTCGACCTATTCGGAAATGTTGTAGGCATTACGCAAAGAGAGGCCATGTACCAAGAAAGGACATTCTTGGCTGACACACCTTTCAAGAAGATACTGCTTTGTGCCATAAACAAGGACCTTTCTACCTTAAATACAATATACATTCTGTTACGCTGTGAGCTAATTCACCAAGCATCATCCCACGTGAGGTTGCTTTGCGAAAGCTTGATCAGCTTGAAATACATCTCGTTAGAATCGGAGTCACGATCTGCCCTGTTTTGGGGCTATGCAGACATAGAAGCCTATGACATCGCCTCGTCCCTTCTCGAATGGGAGGGTAGTACAGCAAATCTCAAGCATGTTGAGGGGGTCAAGGCTCTTCGTGAAAGCATATCTGGAAAATATAAAAGTGCGAAAGGCACATACTCCTTTGTTGACAAGAAAGGGCGCGAAAAACCTTTTTCTAACTGGTGTAATAAGAGTGTGTTTGTTCAAGCCCGTGACTGCGGCCCATCCTTTCAAAGACTCTACGAACTCGTTTATAGGCAGATGAGTTCGTATATACACGGGACCGCATGGTCACTCAGGAGGCAGGTTTCGTATAGTAGGGATCATTACCTACCTGACGTTATCCTAAATGATATCGCGGCAATTGTCCGCACAGCCTCAGCGGTGTGGATGGAGTGGGCAAACTTTTGCATGGATATTTTGAATTGGAGACTATCAGACACGATAATGGAACTTCCGGCGATGATTGAGGAAATGGAAGAGAGGCACTTTACAGGAAAGAATTTGTAGGGAAAAGTGGCCGGATTTATTTTATGTAAAGATTGGTGCGATTCCCAACCTGAAAATAAGACCGATCAAGCCGGACAACTCCCATGACTTTGGCAGAAAAAACAACCGATTGTCAGGTGAAATTATAGTCACAAATTATTACGACAGGAGCAACCAGGTGACCGACCAATCCAATCGCCCAAGTAAAGATGAGTTCTTTGGCAAAGCCCTTTTCGACGTGGAACATGCCCTGGGAATGTATGCCATTAGTTTCTGTACGCTTCCAGCGGAAGGAATCTATGACAAAGAAGCTCTGGCCTCGGTAATGGAAGTTGTCAATTCTTGTCATATTTATCTTATAGGTTATACGCCTAAAATTGAGTTCATTGAAGCGCAGCAGAATGATCGTTGCCTCAATCTAAAGTTTACAGTCTTGGGTAATGAACATACGGTAGTCTACGACCTTCCCGAGGGATTTACTCTGAAGCAAGATGGCGAGCTCAGCTATTTAGAAGATGCTGACGGTCGGAGATGTTGGCCTAATGTGGAAGACATGCAACTGCGATTGAGCCTCGTATCTAAAACAGTAACTTTTGAGGTCAAATACGTCGGGCAAGCGTACGGTCAAGGCGGGTCTAGGAACGCGATTGACCGACTCCTTAAGCATGAGACCCTGCAGAAGATAGCTTTGAGAGGGGTCCCTGCCGGGTATAGGCTGACATTGTTACTGCTTGCTATTCAGCCAAACAATCAACTTTTTACGGCGATGAACCCATTTGCAAAAAACCAAGACGACGGGAGTGCAAGAATCAAGTCTGGTTTAGATAAGCTTTTTAATACTACAGAACCAGAGCGAATTGCTTTGTACGAGGCTGCGTTGATCCGTTATTTCTACCCCGAGTTCAATATAGAATTCAAAAATAGCTTTCCCTCAACTAATCTTAAGATTCTACAAGATTGCTATGAAAAAGACTTCTCCGCCATCGTGGCCGAAATATGTATCGACGAGCTTCCTTTTATGTTGTGTTCCGAAACGATTAAACCAGCCATCTACCACATAGCAAAGCATGACCTTCACAAGGACGAAGAACGAAGAATGTTCTTTGGGCTTTGATTACCTTCAGAGGGAGGTCGTTAGGACAGGCATTGAGAGGATGCAAGAGGGCAGCATGACATTTAGGCCAAGAGGGGATAGTGGTAAGTTGGCTGACACCGCTGGTTAAGAGCGAGACATTAATAGCGTAAGGTCATTTGCTCTCAAGTTGATCATTATAAGGCGGTTGCCTCTACAACCCTGTAACAAAGCAGAGGTGAGGGGGACGCTTTTTTGATTTGGCTGACTTTACTTTTTTCAGACCTAAAAACTCAGCTACGTAAGGGGCGAATTGTCAACTTTGCGATTGTCCCTTCCGTCACAACTTGCGAATAGATGCATATCGGTATGCTTATAAAATTGCAAAAAAAACCACAAAGAGGTCAAAGATGAAAATCACCGATAAGGTCAAATTAATTTTAGGCGAGGTATTTACTTCGTCACCGAATACGAGTTCCTTCGTGACTAGTGTCAATGGGAAGAGTGTTGTCTTGAGACAAGGTGGACGTTACAAAAACATCAACCTAAGAGGCGCAAACTTAGCAAACGCAAACTTGCAGGATATTGATCTTGAAGGTGCAGATCTGACTGACGCAATTTTGTCCGGTGCTCAACTAAGACGCGCTAACCTAAAAAATGCAAAGCTTGATAGGGCCGTACTCGCCGGAGCAGATTTGACAGGTGCTATTTTAGACCCTAAGGAAAACATTGACAATGTAGTAAAAGTTTCCTCTCTCCGGGAAAAATCCTCTAATCGGAAAGGTGAGCCATGGGAATAACACCAAAATTTAAAATCATTTTCCTGACGGTTGCTGGAATAACCGTACTTAGTATTCTCGTCGTCGCTTTACTAGCGTTTTTTGGAAACAAGGCCACTGATCCCCATAAAATACCTGTAATGCAACAAAATCTTTATACAATGTGTAGTTTTGGATGGCAATCTGGCCTAGGAGCGTTACTTGGCTTAATCGGTGGCAAGGTTACAGCGGATGAATAATATTAAGAACCGCCGGTCAAGGCCGGACCTGTTGGCTGGAGTTCAATACCAAAACAAAATGCTCATAAATTGGATGATTTAGTGAATCTAAAACTTGCTAGGCTTCGATCGCTGCTGGAATATGCCGACAACCAGCAAAAAGAGATATCAGATGAATATTCTCGGTATTTAGACTGCGATATCCCTCCTTCACTCCAAATAAAGATAAAAAATTACTTTGAAAATGCCAGGTCATTGCTCGATTACATTGCTTCTGATATTTGCGTTGCTGTATTGCGCTTGAGCAACAAGCACAAATGCTATTTTCCGATAAACATTCGCACTCAAAATGAATTCCAAAAATTTTGTAAGATTAACTTCCCAAACCTTGAAACAGTGGATTCGGCTATCTACGCTGCACTTGCGAACACTCAGCCATTCAACACAAATAACCTTTCGTCATTGAGGCTACTATCTACTTACACAAATAAGAACAAACATCGTGATTTGAGCCAGCAGAAGATGGTTGTAGAGACCCATGCTGCATCGCGATTCAAAGTGATACGTTTTGACGATATCGGAAAAGAGAAACTCATCAAAGATCTTTGTGATGGGTACTTAATCGCTGATGAGACAAAGGTCGATGAATTTTTGGGTAGTGATTACATTTTGAACAATATTGGAAATATCATTGAGTTAAATCCCGCCTCAGTCCGTTACATATCTTTTAAATTCGACGACTCTGACCAAGACGTTATAGCGACACTAATCAACATTCAGACGGCTATTTCAGACGTCTTAGAACGATTTACTGAGCCGCTTTATGAACGCTACACCGAGTAAAGATGATACCTAATCAAGTGCAACAGCGAACGGAAAGACGAAAGTGTGCTCTGGGAGTTAGTGGAGCTGAAGCACCTTGGCCGCCCCCTCCTTCATGAGCCTTTCGAGCTCACTCGCAATGGTCTGCAAGGGCCTGCGCAGATCCTCAACGTCCGTCGCATCGTAGTGGCGCCCGGAAACCGAGCTGTCCACGTGGTTGGTGAGCCGGTCGGCGTCCTCGAAGATTTTCAGCCGTCGCGCGGTGGTTATGAAGGTTCTGCGTAGGCCGTGCACGGTGATGTTCAGCCCGGTGTTGAGCTTGAGCGCAGTAGCCATCAGCCTTACGTGCCCGGTCTTGTTGGTGCTGTAGCGAACCGTCTTCACCGCCGGGAACACGAAAGGACAACCCTCCTCGCGTTGCGCAAGCCTCCGTTCCAGGATCTCCAGCGACTGGCGGCAGAGCGGGGCATAGAGCGGCCTGCGGTTCTTGGTGTCGGGGATGGTCAGTGTCAGCCGGTCCAGGTTGACGTACTCCCAGCGCAGGGTTGCCGCTTCCTGGCTCCTCAGGCCATGGTATAGGCAGAACAGGTAGCAGTCCCGGATGTTCTCGTTGAACTTCTGGATCCCTTGGTAGAAGATGGCGAACTCCTTCCCCTCCAGCCGCTCGGTCCTCGCCTGGATCTTCTTCATGTGCTTGCCGAACCTCAGCACGTTGAGCGGGTTCGTTGCGATTGCGGCGGGATACTTCACGATGGCGTAGTTGATGATCGCCGACAGCATCACGAAGGCGTTCCTAGCGCCGTAAGGCCCGTGCTTCACCTCCGACTCCCGGTAACGCTCTATGACGATGTCCGGCGTGAGCTTCGCCACCTGGGGCAGGGTGAGCGTGAGCCAGCTGTCGAAGTGGTGGGTAACGATCCTGGTGTACCCCTTGACGGTCGAGGGCTTGTAATCCCTTCCTTCCGAGGTCCTTCTCTCTTTGAAGTAGTCCTCAAGCATCTGTTCCAGGGTGACACCTGACCCGGTGACCCTGACTTTCTCCCGTTTGAGCACGAGGCGTAGCCCGGGGACAAACCCCTCCTCCTTGTCGTCATATCCCATGAACAACCGGCGGGCCTGATCCAGGGTGATCTCGCCGAACCTCCCCAGCGTCTTGCGGACGGTCCGGTACCCTTTCTTGGTGTTCGTGTCCACCACGTCGAGCTTGACGAAGAAGGTCTTGGTGAACTGCCCGACCCTGATGCCGAGCCCCCGGGTGTTGGTGTCGAAGTAATCGACCGGTCCCTTCTTGGGGTCGAAGGTGAGTTTGTCGATGTTGCGTACGGTGAAGCTAAGTCTAGGCATGGTGCGCCTCCGCGGCGATTTTCGTACCTTTCGCATTTTTGCAAGGCTTTTACCCCCAAAAGGTACGAAAAGGTACGATAGAAACGAAAAAACCCGCTAATCCTGGCTAAAAGATTAACGGGTCTTGCTTTGGGTGTCAAGATATAAGTTATTGATTTTTATATAGTTTTATACAGCGTTCTAACACCTTCAAAACACCTCAAATCTTCACCGTCTTGTAAAGGAAGTTCTTGAACCGGAAGAACCGCTTCCTCTCTTCCTCGTCCTCCTGGGGGGAGCCGGTGACGGCTCTTAGGTGACGGGCGACTTCGGGCATGCTCTTGCCGGCGACGCTCCGGCTTCTCTCCACTACCAGGCGCACCACGTCCTTCGAAATCCTGCTCTGCGAGTACGGCTCGTACACCGCCTCCCAGAAATCCTTCCCCGCCTCGATGTCGCTCAGGATGTCGCTCGCCACTTCCTCGGCCAGCAACTCGAACGCGGGCACCACCTGCTCGCGGGAACCGTCACGGATCGCTTTCCTGATGTCATCTCCGGTCACCACCTTGCCGGTCCTGAAGAACAGGGCGCGCAGGAGGATACTCCTTAACTCGCGGATGTTCCCCTTGTAGTTGTGCCCGACCAGCGCTTCCTTGGCGTCCTTGGAGAGGCTGGGCTCGTCGTCGCGACTCGCTTCCTCGGTGCTTCTGTAGGTCCGGTAGAGCTTGCCCAGGAAGTGGATGGAGAGGTCGGGAATGTCCTCACGCCGCTCGTTCAAGGAGGGGACCACGACGGAGAGCTCGGTCAGGCGGTGGTACAGGTCTTCACGGAAATTACCGAGGGCGATCTCCTTTCTCAGGTCCTTGTTGGTGGCGGCCACCAGCAGGACGCGGCTGATCCTCTCCCGGTTCTCGCCCAGGCGCACGAAACCGCCGTTGTCCAGAAAGCGCAGCAGCTGCACCTGGGTCTTCGGGTCGGCGTCGCCGATCTCGTCCAGGAAGACGATGCCGCCGGAGGCCTCCTCCAGAATCCCTTTCCTGTCGCTGTAGGCCCCGGTGAAGGCGCCCTTTATGTGCCCGAAGAGCTCGGAGTAGGTGAGGTCCCCGCTGTAGGCGGCGATGTTGGTCTTTTTGACCGGAAGCTCGCCGTCCGGGTTGATCTGCTGCCGGTACAGCTCGTTCAGCTTGTTGTACAGGTTGTTGAAGAAGAACTCCTTGCCCGCGCCGGTGGGGCCGAGCACCAGGATGGAGGGAAGGCCAATGGTGGCCTCCTGCAGGACGTGCCGGCTCCAAAGGGCGATACGGTTGGAGAGCGGCTGGGAGACCGTGTTGATGAAGGCGACGATCTCCTGGGCCTTGCGGCTGTTGCCGATGATGTTGCCCAGGCGGTAGGAGGAGACCTTGGGGTCCTTGTAGGCGATGTCGCTTTGCAGCTTGTTCACCTCGGACTGCAGCCGCTCGATGCGCTGGATGTCGGAGATGTGCCGGGAGGTGAGGCGGTCGATGATCTGCAGGATCCGCTTGTGCTCCTCGGTGAAGTACCCCTCCTGGAGCGAGTTCAGGCAGATGACTGCGATCACCTCGTCGTCGCTGATTACCGGAACGGCCATCTCGCTCTTGATCAGCTCGTTCATGGGGCGGTGGAACCCCTCGTGCTGCGAGGTGTCGGTGACCTCCCCGATGATCCTGGGCTCCTTGGTCCAGGCGACGTAGCCGGTGAGGCTCCGTTCTTCCGCAGGAAGGTCGCCCCCGCCGATCTTGAAGGGGGGGATCTTCTTCTTCAGCCATTCCTTGTTCTTGGCGCCGACGATGGTCCCTTCCTCGTTCTCGACGACCAGGTACTTTTCACCTTCGCGCTCCTGCACGATGGCGATGCTGCCGGTATCCGCGCCGATCAGTTCAGTCGCCTTGGAGAGCACCTTGGTGAGGAAGGGGTGCAGCCCTTCGTTGCGCTCCTGCAAAAGGTCGGAGATCTCGGAGAGCACCTTGATCTCCAGGTGCTCGCCCCCCACCTCGTTGATGACCCGTTCCACCATCTCGGCGTGGGTCTGCAGCAGACCCTCCTCGAACTCGGAGAAACTGGCGAGCTGGCGCGTGAAGTAGTTGATCAGGCAGATGAGGCGCCGCGTGCCGGGCTCGATGCGCGGCACCATGTACAGGGTTCTCAGCCCCATCTCCTCGGTCAGCGCCCGGCGCTGGATTGTCTGGTCCTGCAGGTCGGCGATGAAGAGCGGCTTCAGGAGCTGGTCGTCGGTCACGACCCCGGCCTCGTTGACGTAACGGGAGACCAGCGAAGTGCCGTGTTTCAGGTCGATACTGCCGACGTTGTCGTAGCGGGTCTTGAGATCCGGGTCCTCGGCATGGCTCGCCAGCACTTCCATGCCGCCGCGTGCAGGCACAAGCACCGAGGCAAGGGTCAGCCCGTCGATCAGGTTCACCGCGGAGCGCACCATGAAGCCCGCTGCTTCCCTCTTCTTGTAGACCTCGACCCGGCGGGCCAGCAGCAGTTGCTGGTGGTATTTGCGGGCGTGGTCCACCCGCTCGCCGGCCCTCGCCAAAAAGGGGATCAGCATCTCGATCCGGTCACGGGAGAGGAGTTCGCCGTCCACGCAGGCAACGCCGATCGATTTCCCCTCACTGGTGATAGGGAGCATGGTGGTGCCGTCGATATTGAAGCGCCGGGAAAATTCCTGGTCCAGGGGGAGCCCGCTTTGGGCGGGGAGCAAGAACTGGGAAGGCATCTGCGTGACGAAGGTGTTGGAAACGCCTGCCTCGGCGGAGATGATCGGGAAGGTTGCTTCGCGGATGTCGGCGGCAAAACTGCCGCAGGCGAAGGCGCAGGACAGCGCCCCGCGGGTCAGGTCTTCCAGGTAGATCCGCACCCGCTCCTGGTTCGAGACCAGCCGGGCCCCCTCGCCCACGAGGTGCAGCATCTCGTCCAGGTTCTCCTTGCCGAAAGAGGCGATCCGGTCGCCTAGCGTTTTAAGTTCCAGATCCGTAACGGCCATGTAGTCCTCTGAGTACAAAATTTACACACATGGTGCACACTAGAGGAATTGATGCCAGGTGTCAAGGGGGAGCGTGAACGGAATGATGAAGGATTGAGGGTCGGAGCGGTGCAGGGCGGACGGGTTGAACGGTTGGGTGGATTGGTGGATTGGTGGATTGGTGGATTGGTGGATCGGTGGATCGGTGGATCGGTGGATCGGTGGGAACGGATGGACGGATGGACAGATGGACAGACGGACCCAGAGGTGAACCGAGTGCGTATGCCCGGCGTGTAGGGGCGAATAATCATTCGCCCTGGCACTGCCTCGTTTAGTTGAACCCCTTCCTGATCTGGTACAGCTCCTCCAGGTTCAGGCCGTTCAGGTCGAAGAACTCGCGCTCCAGTTCCTCCACGTAGAAGCGGTCCAGGCCCGAGTTTTCGAGGAAGTCTTCACGCAGCGAGGAGTTCTTTTCTAGGATGATCTGCGGCAGCAAGTTGTGAATGTAGACCGCTTCCTTCTTGATGGTGAGGATGGTTTCGCGGAACAGGTGGTCCGGGATTTCCCTGTCGATGAGCTTCTTGTGGATGAGCTCCTCGGTGAGCTCCTTCTTGAGCGCATCCTGGTCCGCCTTGGTCGCGTACTTCGAGTAGAAGTTGCGGATCCGGTCCTTGACGTGTTCGAGCAGGGTGAGGTGCAGCCGCTCGTCGCTGTCGATCTTCACCAGTTGCTCCAGTAGTGCGGTGGTGGTGAGCCGGTTCTCCTCGATGAGCTTCAGTCCCGAGGCCAGGTGGCTCACCTTCTTGCGGCCGTAGATCCCCAGGTACTTGTCCTCGAAGATGCCGGAGAGGAAGAGCTTGGTGAACAGGTCGGGGGCCAGCATGTCGAAGGCGTGCTTGTTCCCCAAAAGGCTTCGGATCATCTCCTCGGAGATCCTGACGTTCTCCATGAAGGCGAGCTGGTTGATGGCCGAGGAGGTGGCGTCGTAGCGGTCGAAGTAGGTGATGATGTACGAGTACCCCTCGAGGATCGAGATGTCTGCGCCGTCGCGGATCTTCTCGTCGCAGACCTTGCTTGCGTCGAGCAGCATCTCCTCGAAGGCGTGGTCCCGGTTCTCGGCGGCCTGCTTCTTGGCGAAGAGGAGCTTCAGCATGTCCTCCGCGTCGATGGTGCTCTCGATGTGTCGCTCGGAAAGGAACATCCCCTCCAGGATTTGCCTGGTCTCGGAGATGTAGTTGCTTTCCTCCAGGTCGACCAGCTTCTTGTCCTTCTTGAGCATCTCGTCCAGGGTGTAGAAGAGCGCCCCCGGGATCTTGTTGCGCACCGACAGGGTCTTCAAGCGGGTGAGACGCGCGTTCTCCAGCTTGTTGATCTCACCCTTGCGGTTGCAGGCGATCAGGATGTTCTTGTATTCGTCGACGATGCGCCGGTTGTCCGGGTGCTTGTACATCACGTCGATCCGGATGCGCTCCTGCTGGTAGCGGTCGATTCCGTAGCGCTCCGCGAGCACGGCCAGTGACTGGAACTCGGCGTCGGCGATCTTCTTGTTGTTGAAGTAGAGCGTCTTGAAGGCCTCGCTGTACTCGCGGTGCCGGATGTTGATCAGCTTGAAGAGGAAGAGGTGGGCACTCGGGTCGTCGACGATGTCGAGGATCTCCTGGATGATCAGGTTGTCCTGTTCCTCCCCGACGGCGCCGGAGCGTTTGAGGGCCTTGCCCAGCACCCTGAGGATGCGCTCCTGCTGATCGTGCATCGGGCCGGATAAGTCGACGCCGGTGAGTGCGAAGAAATAATTGAAGATGGCGTTGCCGTCGAAGAAGATCTTGTCGTAGCTGACGAATCCTTCGGTGCGGTCGCTGAACCTCAGCGTGCCGCTTTTGTGATCGTAGTGGGTGCCGTAGATGATGAGACGGTTGGAGACCTCTTCCTTGGCAAGGTCGGCGATGGGCTGGTCCACGCCGAACATGTACTCGCAGAACGAGCCACCGTTGCCCCGGTGGCTGATGCCGCTCTTGGCGATGATGAATTCGTTGCCGGGAGAGAAGAAGCGGATCTCGTCGGGGTCGGAGGGGTCGGTGTTGAAGAAGTAACGGTTGTACGCCTCGCTACCCGCCGTGATGGCGTAGAACTCGACCTGGTCGTTTGCATAGCCGTGCAGCCGAATGTCTCTGAACATCAGTTCCGTCCGTTTCTCAGGTTCTTTTAGTTCGTCTTCAAAGCTCGACCGACAAGCCGTCGTAGGCGAATTCAACGCCCTGGGGGAGTCGCTCTCCGTCGCTGTGGTGCACCTCGTGAGTCAGGTGGGTCAGCACGGTGCGGCGGGGTTTCAGGATCTCCGTTATCTTGAGCGCCCCCTCTATGTTGAAATGGTTGGGGTGCGGGGAAAAGCGTAGGGCGTCGATGATCAGCAGGTCGAGTCCCTGTAAAAGGGCCAGCGACTGGTCCGGTATCTCGCTGCAATCGGTGAGGTAGGCAGCGTTGTCGAACCGGTAGCCGGTGGCCAGGAAGGAGCCGTGCCGGATCGGCACCGGTGTGACGCGGCAGCCGAACAGGTCGAAAGGGTCCTCCACGGGGAACGCCTCCAGCAGCGGCCAGTATCCCTCCGAGTGGAGCCCCTCGAAGATGTAGGAAAAGTTGGCGCTGACCTGGTCGATGGTGTCCTGGCTGGCGTAGCAAGGGATCACCCTGCGGTGGATGAAGTGAAAGCCGCGCAAGTCGTCGATGCCATGGATGTGGTCGGCGTGGGTGTGGGTGAGCAGAACGGCGTCGATCTGCGGAATCCCTTCCCGCAGCGCCTGCATCCTCAAGTCGGTCGAGGTATCGACGAGGATGCGTTGGCCGCAGGATTCGACCAGGATGGAGGCACGTGTTCTCTTGTCGCGCGGGTCTGAGGAACCGCAGACCTGGCAGTGGCAGCCGACCATGGGGACCCCTGTCGAAGTGCCAGAGCCGAGGATGGTAATTTTCATGTGTCGCACCTCGGAATGCCGGTAAAGTACCATGAACCACTCAGTGAGGCAAGGGGTTTATCCCTTGCCTAGTGCGGGTTTTGCGGCTATTATCAGAACCTGTCGCGGCGGCGTTTTCTAATGATGCCGGCGTAAAAACTTTAGCAGAGGTCCCCAATGCGTGTCGGCATCATCGCCCCCAACTACTATCCCGCGGAAACCGGCAATGCCATCACTGTAAGACGTATCGAGGCCCAGTTGAGGCTCTTGGGGTGCGAGGTGCGGGTTTTCCCCGTGGAGCGGCTGCCGGGGGAGCGTCTGCAGGCCGCCGTGGCGGAGTTCGCGCCGCAGATCTTGCACGCCTTTCATGCCTATCACGGCGGCAGGGTCGCCTACGCGCTCTCGAAGTCGCTCGGGCTCCCCTACCTGATCACGCTGACCGGGACGGATATTTACCAGGCGCTTTGCGACCAGCGCGGCCTGGAAATGCACGGAGCGCTGCGTGGCGCCGCGCGGCTGGTCGCCTTTCATGCCTGCGTCAAGAAGCGTCTGGGGGAGCACCTGTCCAGCCTGGAAGAGCGCACCGTCCTGATCCACCAGGGGGTGGAGCTTCCGACCGAGTACGCTCCCCTGGCGGGTGCGGGGGAAAAGGAGGAATTCGTCTTCCTGCTCCCCGCCGGTCTGCGTCCGGTGAAGAACGTGCTGTTCCCGCTCGCCCCCTTGGCCGAGCTGCATGCCCGCTACCCGCAGGTGCGGCTGGAGCTGGCCGGTCCGGTGCTTGAACCTGGATATGCCGCGCAGGTCATGGAAGCGTTGGAGCGATACCCCTTTGCCCGCTACCTGGGGGTGGTGGCCCACGAAGCGATGGGAGAGCTGTACCGTCGGGTGGACGTGGTCCTGAACACCTCCCTCACCGAAGGGGGGATGGCGAACACGGTCCTCGAGGCGCTTTCCTACGCCAAGCCGCTGCTGGTGTCCGACATCGAGGGGAACCGTTCCATCATCAGGGACGGCGTCACCGGCCTGGTCTACCACAGTGCGGCGGATTTTTGCAGCAAGGCCGAGCACCTGGTGACCGACGCGCACCTGCGCGACCGACTGGGAAAGAACGGCAGGTGTCTGGTGCGCGACAACTGTTGTCCCGAGAAGGAAGCCGGTGCCTACCTCGCCCTCTACCGTGATATCCTCGGCGCGGCATAGCCGCGCCCGCTGCGCCCGCGAAGAAGGCCCGGCGCTTTTTGTCCACTAGCCTTTCCCCGTCCACCGGGTCAACTCCCGTCCGTGTAATCCACCAAGACGCCCCCCCTTGGCCGCGTTCGTGCCCCACCCCCTGCCGCTTGACCGCCGTCCGTGTCCCACCGTCTGCCCCGCCCCCCAGCTTAAAATAGACATTAATCCTTGCCAATGAATCCGGTTCCCGTAGACTATCCCTTCGTGACAAGGGGGAAGACATGAACCGTATCATCGACATCACCGAGCTGGCCCTACGCGATGCCCACCAGAGCCTGATAGCGACCCGCCTGGGCATCGACGACATGATCCCTGTCTGCGAAGACCTCGACAACGCCGGCTTCTGGTCCCTGGAATGCTGGGGGGGCGCGACCTACGACGCCTGCATCCGGTTTCTCAACGAGGACCCCTGGGCGCGTCTGCGCACCTTCAAGTCGCTCATGCCCAAGACCCCGCTGCAGATGCTGTTGCGCGGTCAGAACCTCCTGGGCTACCGGCACTACCAGGACGAGGTGGTGGACCGCTTCGTCCAGAAAAGCGCTGAAAACGGCGTCGACGTCTTCCGCCTCTTCGATGCGCTGAACGACCTGCGCAACCTGGAGCGCTCGGTCCAGGCCGTGAAGAAGACCGGCAAGCACGCCCAGGGCGCCATCTCCTACACCGTGAGCCCGATCCACACCACCCAGGCATACCTGGACCAAGCCAGGCGCCTGGTGGAGATGGGGTGTGACTCCATCTGCATAAAGGACATGGCGGCGCTCATCAAGCCCCAGGCCGCCTACGAACTGGTGCGCGGCATCAAGGAGTTCTGCGGCGAGCAGACCCGGGTGCAACTGCACGTGCACGCCACCACCGGCGTCACCATGGTGAGCCTGATGAAGGCGGTGGAGGCGGGGGTGGACGGGGTCGACACGGCGGTGAGCTCCATGAGCCTGGGGCCGGGGCACAACCCGACCGAGAGCTTCGTTGAGATGCTGGAGCATACCGGCAACAGCACCAGGATCGATCTCGGCCGCATGCTGCGGGTCAAGGAACACTTCTCCAAGGTGCTCCCCCGTTACAGCGAGTTCCTCTCCGCGGTGACCGGCGTCGAGACGGAGATCTTCAGGAGCCAGATCCCGGGCGGGATGCTCTCCAACATGGAAAGCCAGCTGAAGCAGCAGGGGGCGGCGGACCGGATGCGCGAGGTGCTGGACGAGATACCGGTGGTCCGCAAGGATACCGGCTACGTTCCCCTGGTGACCCCCACCAGCCAGATCGTGGGTACCCAGGCCGTGCTGAACACCCTGATGGGGCGTTACAAGGTGCTGACCGGCGAGTTTGCCGACCTGATGCTCGGTTACTACGGTGCGGCACCGGTAGAGCTGAACCCCGAGGTGGTGGAGATGGCGCGGCGGCACGCGAAGAAGGAGCCGATCACCGTCCGTCCGGCGGACCTGCTGGAGCCGGAGTGGGGCAAGCTGCGCGCGGCGGCGCTGCCGCTGGAAGGGTGCGACGGCAGCGACGAGGACGTGCTCACCTATGCCCTGTTCCCGCAGGTGGCGCCGAAGTTCTTCGCCAGCAGGAACGAGGGGCCGAGAAATGTAGGCAAGGACCCGGCCACCGGAGCCTCCGAAACCTGCATCCCCGAGGGGCACCCGGGCAAGATCACCGGCCCGGTAACCTACATGGTCACCCTGAGCGGACAGCAACACAAGGTCACCGTGGCGCCGTACGGCCAGGAATAGACGCCGCACCCGCTAAAGGAGCGCGCTCATGTCCATAGATGAAAAGGTCAAGGAACTGAACGAGAGGAAAGAGAGGCTGAAGCTGGGAGGGGGGCGGGCCAGGATCGATCAGCAGCACGCCCAGCAGAGCCTTACCGCGCGTGAACGCATCGAGACGCTGGTGGACAAGGACAGCTTTCAGGAAGTGGGACTGTTCGCCAGGCACCGCTGCACCAACTTCGGCATGGCGGGCAAGGAGTTCCCCGCCGAAGGCGTGGTGACCGGCGCCGGAACCGTTGCCGGGCGCCTGGTGCACCTGGCGAGCCAGGATTTCACGGTGGCGGGGGGCTCGGCCGGCGAGGTGCACAGCGACAAGATCGTCCAGGCGATGCAGTCCGCGTTGAAGACCGGCACACCCTTCGTCTTCATGAACGACTCGGGGGGCGCCCGCATCCAGGAAGGGATCGACTCCCTGGCCGGTTACGGCAAGATCTTCTACCACAACGTGATGCTCTCGGGCGTGGTGCCCCAGATCTCGCTGATCTGCGGCCCCTGTGCCGGCGGCGCCGCGTACAGCCCCGCACTCACCGACTTCATCATCCAGACGGCCAGCGCACGGATGTTCATCACCGGTCCCTCGGTGATCAAGGAAGCCACCGGCGAGGAGATCACCGCCGAGGCGCTGGGCGGACCGCTTTCGCAGATGAACTACGCGGGAGTGGCCCATTTCGTCGCGGAAAACGACCTCGTGGCGCTGCGCATCTGCAAGCGGCTGCTTTCCTTTCTCCCCTCCAACAACCTCGAGGACCCGCCGCAGCTTCAGGCAGACGACATCGTGGTGCCGGACAAGACCCTCAACACCCTGGTCCCGACCGATTCCAAGAAGGCTTACGACGTGCGCCAGGTGATCAACCGCCTGGTCGACGGCGGGGACTTCCTGGAGGTGCAGCCTCTGTTCGCCGGCAACCTCGTGGTGGGCTTTGCCCGGATCCTCGGGCGGAGCGTGGGCGTGGTGGCGAATCAGCCGAGCGTCCTGGCCGGCGCCCTCGACATCAACGCATCGGACAAAGGAGCGCGTTTCGTCCGCTTCTGCAACGCCTTCAACATCCCGCTGATCACGCTGGTGGACGTTCCCGGTTTCCTGCCGGGGGTGCAGCAGGAGCAGGGGGGGATCATCCGCCACGGTGCCAAGATGCTGTTCGCCTATTCCGCCGCGACCGTCCCCAAGATCACGGTGATCATGCGCAAGGCCTATGGAGGGGCGTTCCTCGCCATGTGCGGCAAGGAGCTGGAAACCGACCGCGTCTTCGCCTGGCCCACCGCGGAGATAGCCGTGATGGGGCCGCAAGGTGCGGTCAACGTGATCTTCAGAAACGAGATAGCCCAGGCGGAAGATCCGCAGAAGAGGCGTCAGGAGCTGATCGAGTCCTACCAGGGCACCTTCGCCACCCCGTATGCCGCGGCGGCCAGGCGGGACGTGGACGACATCATCGAGCCTGCCGAGACCCGGCGCCACTTGGCCATGACGCTCGACATCCTGCACACCAAGCGCGAGTTCCGCCCCATGAAGAAGCACGGGTTGATCCCGCTGTAAGGAGGAGGCCGTGGAAGAAAGCGCAGGGAACCATGAGGAGATAACGCCGGAACTGCTGATGGTGATGTCGGCGTCGATAGCGGCCTACCTGGGCAGGAACGTCCGCATACGGAAAGCGAGGTTCGTCGACCCGATGCAGGCCAACGCGTGGGGGCAGTCGAGCCGCGTGGTGCTGCAGGCGTCGCACAACCTCAACATAAGGCACGCGTAGGTGCGTCGCATTCGCAAGGCGCGATGCCCTCACCCCCGCTCTCCCGGAGGGCGAGGGGAGATACCTCCATTTTCTCCCCGCCTCCCTCCTCCGGGGGGAGGAGCTGGAACCGGATTTGTTCAGCGAACAGCAAAGCGATAAGGAGACCACCGTGCAGCTCATCATGACCATCGACGGGAAGAAGTACCGAGTGGATGTGGAAGTCGAGGAGGGCGAAGAGGTCCGGTTGGCCGAGTCCTATCCGACTACGACGGTGCAGGCGGCACCGGCGGCGATGGCTGGCATGCCGATGGCCGCTCCCGCACCGGTAACCGGCGCACCGCCGGGAGGCGTGTCAGCGGGATCGGACAAGATCTGCCGCAGCCCGATCGCCGGCGTCGTCTTCAAGGTGGTGGCCCAGGTGGGGCAGCACCTTGAGGTCAACGACCTCCTCGTGGTCCTCGAGGCCATGAAGATGGAAACGAACATCACGGCCCACATGACCGGCAAGGTCGAGAAGATCCTCGTCACGGTCGGGGAGGCCGTTCAGCCGGGACAGGCCATCGCCGAATTCGCCTGATTTTGATGCTTTAAAACATATAGTATTTTTTGAATATAAGAGGTATCATCGGCGGTAGTGGTAGTACAAAGGCTGTAAAGGAGGCAAGCGATGAGAAAGGTAAGGCTGTTACTGCTGGTTCTGCTAGCCGCGTTCTTTGCTGTCTCGACCGGCTATGCCGCTGAGCACAGCTTCAAAGCAAAATTGAGCCCTAAAGAGGAAGTCGGCAAGCCCGACGTCAAGTCTTCCGGCAAGGCGGAGTTCAAGCTCAGCAAGGACGGCAAGGAGCTGACCTACAAGCTCTACGTCAAAAACGTCATGGACGTCAGCGCGGCCCACATCCATGTAGCCAAGAAAGGGGAAAACGGCCCGCCGATCGTAGGGCTCTTCAGCGGCAGCAAAAAAGGGAAATTCTCGGGCGTCCTCTCTGAGGGTAAGGTCGGGGCCAATGACCTGATGGGTGACTACAAAGGCAAATTCGACGAACTGGTTAAACTCCTGAGGTCCGGCGACACCTACGTTAACGTCCACACCGACAAATACCCCGACGGCGAGATCCGCGGGCAGATCAAATAACGCAGCGGCTATCCCGACTGCATCATAAAGCCCGCCGGCAGCGGCCCTTTGGACCACCTGCCGACGGGCATTTTATTTTTAACGATCCTCGTGCTTGGTAACCCCTCCCCTTGCGGGAGGGGGGAGATGTGGTCGCCCCCACAGAAGCAGAGTCCTTTTAAGCCTCGTCGAGCAGGACCACCTCACCCGGTTCGATGTCGGGCCCCGCTGGAAGTTCCACACCCAATATCCCCTTCGCCTCGTGCTCGGGCAACTCCTCGATCCCCTGCATCTTGCGCTGGATGCGGCGCGTTCTGGTCGCCGCGGTGTCGATGCTGGAGGAGGCCTCGTCCAGTTTCTTCCGGGTCTTGTCCAGCAGGGTCCCGAAGGTCATGAACTCGGTCTTGATGGCGCCCAAAAGCCGCCAGACGTCGCTGCTGCGCTTCTCGATGGCGAGGGTCCTAAAGCCGAGGCTGAGCGACGACAGGAGGGCGGCGATGGTGGTGGGGCCGGCGACGATGACCTTGTGCTCGCGCAGGATGGTGTCGAAAAGGCCGGGGCGGCTCAGCACCTGCGCGTAGCTCGCCTCGTTGGCGAGGAACATCACGGCGAAGTCGGTGGTCTCGGGAGGGGCAAGGTACTTGTCGCAGATCAGCTTGGCCATCCCCTGGACGGTCTTGTCGAACTGCCTGGTCGCATCCGCTACCGCAGCCTGGTTCCCCTGCTCCTGGGCCTCCACAAGGCGCAGGAAATCCTCCTGCGGAAACTTGGCGTCGATGGGGAGCCACAGCGGTTTGTCGTCCCGCCCCGGGAGCCTCACCGCAAACTCGACGCGGGCGTCGCTGCCCGGCTTGGTGGCGACGTTGGCGCCGTACTGGTCCGGGGTCAGGATCTGCTCCAGGAGGTTGTGCAACTGCACCTCGCCCAGCGTACCCCGGGTCTTGATGTTGGAGAGGACCTTTTTCAAATCGCCGACGCCGGAGGCCAGCGACTGCATCTCGCCCAGCCCCTTGTGCACCTGCTCCAACTGCCCGCTCACCTGCTTGAAGGATTCGCCCAGGCGCTTCTCCAGCGTCTCGTGCAGTTTCTCATCCACCGTGGCCCGCATCTGCTCAAGCTTCTTGGAGTTGTCCTCCTGCAGCCACTTGAGCCTGACTTCCACCGTCTCGCGCAGTTTGTCCAGGCGCTGCTCGTTGCTGGCGGTGAGGTTGGCGAGCTGCTGCGTGAAGCCGTCCATCTGCCCCTTCTGCAGGGAGGCGATATCCACCATCCTTTTTTGCACCGCTTCGCCGAACTGCCGCAGGTTGCCTCCCAGTTCCTCGCGGTTGCGCCGCAGCTCATCCTGCAGGGTTCGCTCCAGCCGCTCCAGCCCCTTCTCCAGCTGATCGAAGCGTGCCTCCGAGGAGGACAGACGCTTCAAGCCGAGGTAGCACAACAACGTTACCGCCAGTGTGGCGGCCAAAAGCAGCAGGGCGATCAATTGCAGGACGTCGGCGCTCATGGTTACTCCGGCACAGAGTTCAGGAAGTCGATCAGGGTTTTGTTGAAGATCTCGGGCTGTTCCATGTTCAGCATGTGCCCGGCCTTGTCGATGATCCTGCTTTTGCAGCCGGGCAGGCCGTCGATGAGCACCTTTGCCACCTCCAGGGGGGCGGCGCGGTCTTCGGCTCCGGCCAAAACCAGCGAGGGGAGCTGGAAAGATTTGAGGTCCTCCACGTAATCTTTCCTGTCCCGCATGGCTAGGAGTCCCCCCGCCAGCCCCTTGGGGGCGGCGTTGCGCATCCAGGAGGTGACCAGGGCGATCAATTCGGGATTGCGCTCAGCCGTTTCGGTGGCGAAAAGCAGTTCCGCGAAGATCTTTATGACCGGGTTCGCGCCCAGCCGCTCGGCCTCGGCGGCCATGGCGCTTCTGCGCGCTCGTCCCGCCTCGTCGTCCGCGTTGGCGCGGGTGGCGATGAAACAGGCGGCGCGGACCCGGTCCGGGTAGCGTTCCATGAGGTTCAAAAGGACGTAGCCACCCATGGACATGCCGCCCACCACGGCCTTCTCGATGTCGAGTGCATCGAGGAGTCCGACGATGTCGTCGGCAAAGAGGTCCATGCTGTAGCCCCCTGCGGGGGCGTCGCTGGCTCCAAAACCGCGCAGGTCGGGAGCTATGACGCGGAAGCCGGCCTCGGCTATGGGCGTCAACTGCGGCTGCCACATCTGGCGGTTAAGCGGAAAGCCGTGGATGAGCATCAGGACGGGGCCGGTGCCAACGTCATCGTAGGCGAGGTTTATATCATCAATAGTGATGTTCATGGTTGCTCCTTAGTGGTGGGAGTTGGGACAAGCTGATGCGAGTCAGGCTGTGGTTCCCCAGAGACGGCCGCGCAGGCCGGACCTTCTGACCACCCGCCGCTCCACGCTGGTCAGGAAGAGGTCGTTGGTGGCGAGCACTTCCGCTGACTTTTTGGCACGGGTGATGGCGGTGTACAGCAGCTCCCGCGTCAACACCGGGTTGTCGCGGTCGGGGAGGACCAGGAGCACCTTCTCGAATTCGGAGCCCTGGCTCTTGTGCACGGTCATGGCGAACGCGCACTCGTACTCGGGGAGCCTGAGCGGCAGCACCTTCCTCATCCCCCCGGAACCGGAAGGGAAGAAGGCGCGCAGCTCTCCGCCGTTCTCGGCGTCGGGGAGGATCAGGCCCACGTCGCCGTTGAACAGCCCCAGGTTGTAGTCGTTCCTGGTGATCATCACCGGTTCGCCGGCGTACCAACGTCCGTGGGGATGAATCAGCCCGGCCTGTGCCAGTCGCTGCCGCACCAGCTGGTTGATCCCCTCGACCCCGTACGGGCCGCTGCGCATGGCGCACAGGATACGGAACCGGCTGAACTGTTCGAAGGCCTCCTCCGGCGTTTCCTCCGCCAGGTAGGCGCAGTAGCCGTCGGTGATGCGCTTGGCAAGGGCCTCGGCAAGGCCGGCGGCGGGGGGGAGCGAGGCCAGCGAGACATCCGCAAGGGCGGGGTCTATCGAGGCCGCCAGGGCGCCTTGGGCGTCACCCGCGTTGACCAGGGCGGCGACCCTGCCGATGCCCCCTGCGGACGAGAAGCGATAGCTCTTTTGCAGCAGCACGACCGCGTCGCCGAGCGGGCCGAGCCCGGGCTGGACCTCGACCGCGTCACCTGCCACGTCTGCGGCGAGTTTCGCGAATTCGGGGGAGAAACCGTGCGCGCCGCCGGTGTCGCACATGTCGCCCAGAACGGCGCCGGCCTCGACGGAAGCGAGTTGGTCCCGGTCACCCAGGAGGATCAGGCGGGTGTCCTGCCGCAGCGCACAGACCAGCTTCGCCATGAGCGGCAGGGAGACCATCGACGCCTCGTCGACGATGACGACGTCGTAGGGGAGGGGGTTGTCGCTGTTGTGGCGGAAGCCGCTGGAACCCTTGAGGTAACCGAGCAGCCGGTGCAGGGTGAAGACCTCCTCCGGGATCAGCTCGCGTACCGCCGGATCGGCCTTGTCTACCCCTCCGGAGATCGATTCCTTGAGGCGCGCGGCGGCCTTGCCGGTGGGGGCCGCCAGGGCGATGCGGAGGGTGCTCCCGGCTCCGGCGGCCTGGGCCTGCTCCAGCAGCAAGGAGAGCACCTTGACCACGGTCGTGGTCTTGCCGGTTCCGGGTCCGCCGGAGATGACGCAGAAGCGCCTGGTGACCGCGGCCAAGGCGGCGAGGCGCTGCCAGTCGGTCTCGCCCTGCGTGGGGGGGAACAGGCGCGCGAGCCCCTGGCGCAGCTGTTCGCGGTCAAACGGCGCCGGTTCTCCCCGGTTCAGGATCGCCTCGGCCAGTTCGTTCTCGTAGCGCCAGTAGCGCTGCAGGTAGAGGCGGCCCGTGGGGTCCAGTATGAGCGGTTTGAACTCCCCGGGGGCGCCGACTGCGGGCGAGGCTTTCAGTCGGTCGCACCAGGTCGCCGCCGATTCCAGGCGGAACCCTGCAGCACGCCCATCCTCCAGCGCGGTGTCGAGATCGAGGCAGACGTCGCCCGCGGTAACCCCACGGCTCAACAGCGCGGCGGCCGCCTCCAGGTGCTGGTCGCGGCTCCCCGCCAGGCGGCAGATGAACGCGGCGAACTGCCTGTCTATGTCGTTGAGTTGAACTCCTTCAGGAGTCATGGCATCACCTAAAATCGTCTAACAGGGATACAAGGGATACAAGGATAGAATCAGGAGTGTTCATCCCTTTCATCCCCTTCTTCCCCGTTAATAAAGGTCAAGGCTCAATTGCCCCACCACTTCGGCCTTCTTTGACTTTTTGCCGGCCGCACCTCGCGCGGGCCAGCCAGTTGAAGCTATGGCCGGCGCGGAGAGCACCGATTCCGGCAGCAGTACCCCGGCAAGTTCCTGGATGAACTCCTTGGGCGGCCGGTCGGCGAAGACGCCGTTGCCGGTGCCGTCGACGCCGCGCAGGAACAGGTAAAAAATACCCCCGAAATGCCGGTCGTAATCGTAATCCGGGATGCGCAGCCCCAGGTAGCTGTCCAGCGCCACGGTGTAGAGGAGGTACTGCAGCGGATAGAAATTTGCCTCCATCCCCCTTTTCAGCGCCCCCCTCCCGTAATCCCCGGGGGTGTTGCCGAGGTGGTTGGACTTCCAGTCCACGATGTAGTAGCGCCCGTCCTGCTCGAACACGAGGTCGATGAAGCCGAGCAGCATCCCCCGCACCGGCGCGAAGGAAAGATGGTTGAACAGTTCCGCCATATCCACCGGGAACGCGGCCGCCGCGCCATGTCGGGCCATGAAGCGCGCGACCGACTCCTTGAGGCACTCGGAGGTGACCTGGGCCAGCGGGAAGAAGAATTCCAGCTCGGTCAGCCGCCGCTCCAGGGGGACCTGCGCCAGGGTGATCCCTTCGTCTCCCAGCGGCGCCTGCAAGACGTTCAGCACCATGTTACGCACCGCGCCGCTCCAGTCCGCGGAAAAGCCGTGCTTGTCCAACTGGTCCTCGACCAGCGGAGCGAGCAGGTGCTCGGCCTGGGTGAAGTCCAGGTCCTCGAAGATCTTGTGCAGGAAGATGCCGGCCTTGGCACCCTTGGGGAAAGCGAAGATGCCGGTCGGCTCGACGTCGCGCACCGGGTTTTCCTCGACCGGGGTGGTCTCGTCGCGGTCGGGCAGTTCGGCGGTGTGATACTGGCGGCTGGAAAGGGAGGTGAAGCTCGCCACGCGCCAGTCGCGGGTGATGGTACCGGTGAAGCGGGCCGCTGCCAGCTCGGGCAGCTGATCGTCGCCGGCATGGAAGCCGAGCAGGTCGGCGGCCGGCATCACCAGTTGCTCGATGCTTCCGGCGGAGACCGCGGCAAGCTCTGCGAGCCGTTCCCTCATGTCCTCATCGGAGAGTGTCACCTGCCCCTTCGCGGTCTCCTGGTCCGGGTGCAGCAGGTAGTGCAGCGAACTGTCGCCGGCGTCCTTGAAGGCTCCCCAGATGACGTAGGTGCGATGCTTGCCGCGGGTGAGGGCGACGTAAAGCAGCCGCAGGCTCTCGGCCAGCGCTTCCTGTGCGGCCTTTGCCTTGCTCTGCTCCAGATCCTCCGAGCCGATGTCCAGCACGACCTTGCCGTTGTCGTCGTGGAAGAGCGCCCCCTCGTCCTTGCCGCTGACTTCGGCCCAGCAGAAGGGGAGGAAGACGATGGGGTACTCGAGCCCCTTGCTCTTGTGGATGGTCACCAGCTGGACCGCGGCTTCGTCGGTCTCCAGGCGGACCTCGTACTCCTCCTTCTTGGGCTCCTCGGTGATGCGGCAGGAGAGCCAGGCGACCACCCCTTCCATCCCCAGCCGCTCCCTGACCTGGGCCTGGTGGATGGTCTCGATGGCATGCAGCACGTTGGTGAGGCGCCGCTCCCCCATCGGCCCGGACAAGAGCCGCTGCCGCACCTTGCGCCGCTCCAGGAACTGCAGCGCCATCGCCATGCAGGAAGCCGAGTTCCACGTGTCGTGGTAGCCCCGGAACTCCTCCAGGATTTCCTCCCACCTCTCCTCGTCGTGGACCAGTTGTGCGAGCTCAGAACCGGTGACCCCCACGAGGTCGGTGGCGAGCGCACCGCGCAAGAGCGCCTCGTGCCCGGGCTGGGCCACCGCCGAGAGCAGCCTCAGCAGTTCCGCCGCCTCGTCGGTTTCGAAGAGGTTCCCCGCGCTGCAGAGGACGCTCGGGATCCCCCTGCGGCTCAAGGCCTGCTGCATCAGCCTGGCCTGCCGGTTGGCCCGCACCAGGACCGCCACGTCGCGGGGGCGAACCGGCCGCGGCACCCAGCGCTCCTCCTCGCCCTCCTGCTTGAGTTCCTCGATGGTGAGGTTCCCCGCCGCGCCGCCACGCAGGATGCGGGCGATCTCGGAGGCGACCGTTTCCGGGAGCAGGTCCCACGCCTCCCCCTTGTTGATCGGCTTGCCCTCCTCCTTGCGCGGTGCGAACCAGAACTTGAGCGGCGCCGTCCGTTCCCCCCGCTCGGTGAGGATGCTCCGCTCCTTCGGTGCCGCCTCGACCTCGTTGAAGCCGATCTTCTCGTGCAGGAACGGGAGCTCCCGCGAGGTGAAGAGCTTGTTCACCGCCGTGATCAGTCCCGGCTCGGACCGGAAGTTCTGCAAAAGGGTGTGGCGTTTTTCGGTCGCGTCGGCCGCCCCCAGGTAGGCGAAGATGTCGGCGCCGCGGAAGCTGTAGATGGCCTGCTTGGGGTCGCCGATCAGGAAGAAGGGGGCCTCGTATCCCACCGGGTAGATCGCGTCGAAGATGGCGAACTGGACCGGGTCGGTGTCCTGGAACTCATCGATCAGTGCGGCCTGGAAGCGCTCCCGGATCAGCCGCGGCAGCGTCGAGCCGGCGCGGGTCAGGGCGGCATGGAGGTCGCCCAGCAGGTCGTCGAAGCAGCGCACGTTCTTGAGCCGCTTTCTCTTGGGTAGCTCGGCGCGCAGGTAGTCGAAGAAGTTGCGCTTTAATGCAAGGAGCCAGTCGGCGTCCCCCTCGGTGTCGGCCGGGGGATCCGGGATGACGGCGGCGTAAGGATCGCTGCAGACCCTCTTGGCCAGCTTGAGCAGGGAGTCCGGCGAGATCTTGGCCCGGTCGGCCGCGGCGATCCTGTCGACGGGCTCGCCGTAGCAGTTGATGCGCCAGTAGTCCTGTGCGATCTCCTTGAGGATCTTTTCCTGGTCGGTCAGAAGTTCGGTGTCGCACAAAGAGCCGCTCTCGAAGGGGTTGTCCTGCAGCATCCTCTGGCAGAAACCGTGGATGGTGAAGATGGCCGCCTCGTCGAAGCTGCGCACAGCGCTCGCCAAAAGGCGCCGCGCCTTGGCGGGGTCAGGTGTCCGCTCCAGGAGTCCCGCGATCAGGAAGTCGTCGCTGTTACCGGTCTCGAAGGAGGTTTCGGCGTCCTTGAGCTTCTGCCGGATGCGCTCCTTGAGCTCCTTGGTGGCGGCCTCGGTGAAGGTGACCACCAGGATGCGCGACACGTCGAGCTCCTCCTCGACCACCAGGCGCAGGTACACGCCGGCGATGGTGAAGGTCTTGCCGGTGCCGGCACTCGCCTCGATCAGGTTGCGCCCGGCAAGCGGGGTATGTAGGAGGTCGAATTTCTTCATTTGGTATCCTCCCTCTCCCTGCGGGAGAGGGGCGGGATGAGGGCAGTCGGCAACCTATCCCTTCGTGGCGTCGCCCTCACCCGGCCTACGGCCACCCTCTCCCACAGGGAGAGGGGTAGGTGGGGATAGTCGTTACTTCTTCCTGCCGCTCTTCACCAGGTTGTCCAGGATAGGGTCCCAAACCGCGCGGGCCAAGGCCTGGAACTCCTCGTCAAGCGGGGGAACCTCGCCGAAGCAGCGGCGGCAGTACTCGTCCTTGACGTCTCCCTTCTTGTACTCGCTGCCCTGCCAGGCCGCAGCGGCGGCGCCGAGAGCCTTGGCGGCGTTTTTCGGTTCGCGGGCGTTTTTCACGTACTCGAACGAGGTCTCCGGGAAGAACTTGAGCGGGTGACTCATCCCCTGTTGGTAGAGCTCCAGGAGCCGGTTCAGGTGCCCTTCGCTGTCGTCGATGGCGGGGAGGTTGACGGTGCTCTTCGCGGCGACGAAGGTGCTCTGCAACGGGTACCCTTCGGCCTGTACGCAGTTGAGCGCCAGGTGCTCGACCCAGAGCCGCAGTTGGTCCTTCGGCTTCAGGTCGGTGTAGCGGTAGCGCACCATCCGGTCGCTCCCCAGGTTTTCGAGCCGCCCGATGATGCGCCCGGCAGGGAGCCTCAGGTCGATGTCCAGGGGAGGGAGCGGCTCCCCGGCGGCCATCTCGCTCACCTTCGCCGCGAATTCCGCCGCCGGCTCGCCCAGCTTCTGGTAAAGCGCGGCGCCGCAGACACCGGGGGGGAGATCGCCGCGGGCGCAGGCTACGGTCAAGGGGACTTCCAGCCCCTCCCCGCGCAGCACCGCCGCCACGATTTCCTGCTCCAGCTGGTACTTCTCCAGGGATCCCAGCGCGAACGGTTCCACCTCTTCCAGCGGGTCATCCCCTTCCACTATGCGGACCCCCAGCCTGCGCCGCAACAGCTCCTTGGACGGGTTGCACAGGAAATCCACCAGGGACTTCAGGGTCACCGTCGACGACTCCTCCCACGGGGGGAGGGGGGTGGCCAGGAACGGCACGGGGGGGGCGGGGGGCAGGAGCTTCGCCGCGGCGCCGGCGCAGTTCTGCTGGGAATAGCTGAAATGCCCGTTGTCGCCGGTAAAGTACCTGGGGCTGAAGGGCTGCAGCGGGTGGCGCCGCGACTTCCCCGCGGGTTTCCCCTCGGAGGTTACGAAGCACCTCCCCAGGTAGTCCTGCAACTCGCTGACCAGCACGCAGGGGGGGAGTTCCGCGTTGTCCTTGATGCCCTGTCCCACGTAGCTTATGTGCAGCCGCTTCCGGGCGGAGAGGAGCGCCTCCAGGAACAGGTACCGGTCCTCGTCGCGCGGCGAGCGGTCACCGGGGCGGTGCTCCCTGGTCATCAGGTCGAACCCCTGGGCGGGGTTCTTGCGCGGGAACTGCCCCTCGTCCATGCCGATCAGGGCGACTACCGGGAACGGGATGCTCCGCATCGGGAGCATGGCGCAGAAGGTGACCCCGCCGGTCAGGAAGCCGAGACCCCGCTCCGAGCTCCCCAGTTGCTGTTCCACCCAGTAGCGCACCACCTCGATGCCGATTTCTTCCTCGAAACCGGCCTGGCTGCCGCACTCTCCGAGTTTCTTCACGATCTCTATCAGGGAGAGGAGTTCGCGCTCCCCCTCCTGGTCCGGCAGGATGAAGTCGTCCAGGATCCGGCGCAGCACCGGCACCCACTCCGCAACCCGCCTGGGGCGGGAGAGTCCCTGCGTCTCGGCAAAGAGTTTTTCGCAGAAGGAGAGGAAGCGTCCCAACACCAGCGCCACGCCCCCCTCCATGTCGTCGAACGGGAGAATCTCGTTGTAGAAGGAGCGGCCGTCGCCGTTCATCGCGTAACCCAGGAGCAGCCGGTCCAGCCCGGCCGACCAGGAGTTCTCGTGGAAAGGGGGGACGCCATGCTCGGCGCGCTGGGCGGCGTCGATCCCCCACCTGATGTTGGCCCCCCTGAGCCAGTCGCGCACCGTCTCCAGGTCGTCCTCGTTGAGCCCGAAGCGGCGCGCCACCGGCGCCGATTCCAGGATGTCCAGCACGGTGGCCACCCCGTAGCGGCCGCCGCACAGCCCGAGGATGGCGAGCAGCGCCTGGGCCCCCTCCCCCTCGTTTTTGAGGCTGCGGTCCGCGATGGAGTAGGGGATGCGCTCGGCGCCGGTCTCGGGGTTGCCGAAGACGGCGGAGATGTAGGGGGCGTAGCTTTCGATGTCCGGGGTCATCACCAGCACGTCTCGGGGGGAGAGCGACGGGTCTGCGTCGAAGATGGAGAGGAGGGTATCGTAGAGCACCTCGACTTCCCGCATGGGTGAGTGGCAGGAGTGCACCTCGAGGGAGAGGTCGCCCGCCTCGACCTCGCGCACGCCCGCGTCGGCGCCGCGCAGCTCCACGATATCGGCCTGGACCTCGTGCAGCAGCGAACCCTGCGGGAGCTCCGAGAAGCTGTCCTGCCTGTCGTGCTCGCCGCAGCCGTCGATGATGGCTGCGAAGAAGTCGCGTCCGAGCTTCCCCCAGGAGGCGAGCAGGGGATTCCCCGTCTCGTACCACTGCTCCGCGCCTTCTCCCTGCTTCTCGAGCCGTGCCAGCTCGCGCTCGGAGACGATCTCGCCCCAGTACTGGCGGCATGGGTTCAGCAGGAACAGGTTTACCTCGGCGTGCCGGGCGAGGCGGGCCAGGACCTCGAGATGGAACGGCGGAAGCGACGGGATGCCGATCACGGAGATGCGGCGCTGGTCGGGGAGCCGGCCGCCGGCCAGCGCCTTGCGGAACTCGTGCAGCAGGCGGGCGCGGTGCTTCTGCGAGACGTCCCCGCTGAGGGCGCGCCAGAGCTGCGCCTGCCAATGCTCTTCCTTTCCCTGCTCCCACTCCATGAGCTTTTCGGGGCGGTAGACGGTGTAGCGGTCGAAGGTGTCCGCGACGCGCTGGGCAAGCTGCATCCGCTTCAGCCCGTCCGCGTCGTCCGAGAGGTATCCCGCGATCTCCTCGAAACCGGGCTTTCCCCCCGCCTGCTGCAAGAGCCCCAGGATTCTCCAGGTCATCACCTCGGGTGAGAACAGGGGGGCCTGCTCCGGCGCGTCCGGGAGCACCTTGGCGAAGACCTGCTCCACGAAGCGGTTGGGGAAGAGGAACTCCCCGTTGGCCCAGACGCCGATCCGCGCCGCCAGCTCCATGGAAAGCCAGCGCTGCATACCCTTGCTTTGCACCACGATCAGTTCCTTGTCGAACGGGGTGCAGGGCGCGCGACGCGGCGCGCGGACCACCTTCTCCAGGCGGTCCACCAGGTGCTCCATCTGGTTGCTGGTGTGGATGTACAGGGGCATCGATCCTCGTGGTGCGGGGGGATACGGGCTTTTCCGGGGGGGGAGGCCCCAGCCCCGCGGATTGGAAAACATATCATATCCTCCCGCGACTGTCTCGGTGAAAAGAGGCCTGCGGGCGGCGCTGTGCCCCCTTCCGGGTGCTTGCATTGCGCGCCGCTTTGGATATATTTTGTCTTTGTGTTTCCTAATTAATGGCCGGTTCCGCCTCGTTGTCCCTTCACCGTCGACTCGCCGGTCCGATGATCCGGGCCTGCGCGGCATGCAAAGGAGAGGTCATGAAGCCCTTCATCGAGGAGGCCCTCGCACGCGCTTATTACCAGATGAAGCCTTGGATGTCGCGTCGGTTTCAGATCATGCTGCGCAGCGTAGTGGCGAAGTACAAGCGCTACATCTTTCAAAATGTCTGGCCCATCGATCCCGAGGCGGGCGCCACGCCTCCGGGGTTCCGGGGGTGGCCGGACGGGAGACGGTTTTCCGTGGTGCTGACCCACGATGTCGACACGGCGCGCGGCGTGGCGCGCTGCGAGCAGCTCATGGCACTCGAGCAGGAGCTCGGTTTCCGCTCCTCCTTCAACTTCGTCGCCCATGACTACCACCTTCCCCAAACGCTGAGGGAGAAACTGGTGTCCTATGGCTTCGAGGTGGGGGTGCACGGCCTGGAACATAACCGGAAGCTCTACGAGTCGCAGCAGACCTTCGAAGAGCATGCGCAGCAGATCAACGATTACCTGAAGAAATGGGGTGCGGTCGGCTTCCGCTCCCCGTGTGTCTATCACAACTTCGAATGGCTGCATCGGCTGGACATCCTTTACGAGGCATCCGCTTTCGATACCGACCCCTTCGAGCCGCAATCCGACGGGCTGAAAACGATCTTCCCGGTGCACCAGACCAAGGTCAGGGGAAGGGAATACGTGGTGCTCCCCTACACGCTCCCCCAGGACTTCACCATGTTCATCCTGTTCCGGGAGAAGGACATCCGCATCTGGAAGGAGAAACTGAGCTGGATCGCTGACCGCGGCGGAATGGCCCTGCTGATCACCCACCCCGACTACATGAGTTTCGACGGCGACGTTGGCTATGACGAATACCCGTGCGAGCTGTACCGGGAACTGTTGCACCATATCGCGACGGAGTACGACGGGCAGTACTGGCACCTGTTGCCCCAGGAAATGGCCTCCTTCTGGAAGCAGAGCGTCACCAGGTCCTAGGAGGGACGGTGCTTCCGGGCAGGCAGGAGCGGCCGGGGCTCCAAGGGGGGCGGATGAGTATGTTCAACTGGCTCCTGGTACTCAACACGGCTTACGTTCTTTTGCTGGCCGCCATCACCCTTCTCAACAGGCTAGGCCCGGACCGCTTCTGGGTGGCCGCCTTGAACTTCTACCTCCCCCAGCTCATCTGGGCGGTTCCGGGGCTGCTGCTGGCCCTTGCCGCCTGTCGCAGCGCGAAGCTCCTGGTGTGGGCGCCGCTTCTGGGCGCCCTGTGGGTTATGGGGCCGGTCATGGACTGGCACTGGGCCCTGCACAAGGTCTGGGCGGAGTCCCCTCTGAAGCTGCGGGTGATGACCTGGAACGTCAAGTACGGCAAGCGCGACCTGATGCCGCTCGTTGAGGAACTGGAAAGAAGCCGTCCCGACATCATCCTGTTCCAGGACGCGGTCGATGCAGGTGGCGGCCCGCTGTCCGACTACCTGGCCGGGTGGCAGATGCACAACGAAGGGCAGTACCTCGTCGCCAGCAGGTTTCCCATCTCCGATGTCGAGGTCCATGATCTCCCCTACCACGAGAGGAAGGGGGAATCCTTCCTGCGTTGCCGGGTGCAGGTCGGCTCCCGCGACATCACCCTTTACAACGTCCACTTCAAGACCCCCAGAAGAGGCCTGAACGCCTTCCGCAAGGCGCGGCGGGGCGCCTGGTACATCCCCAAGGCAATCGACCGCTTCGAGGCCAACGTGGATACGCGCCTCAGGCAGGCACAGGCGGTGTCCGGGTACCTGGCACGGGAAAAGGGGGAGGTGGTCGTTGCCGGCGATTTCAACTCGCCTGATCACTCGCTGGTCTGTGAGACCCTGAGGAAAGCAGGCCTCATCGACGCCTTCGCCCAGGGGGGGAGGGGGTACGGTTACACCTACGGGCACTTCCTGCTCAAGAACAAGGTGCCCTGGTTGCGGGCTTCCTGGATGCGCATCGATCACATCATGACCACTCCCGGGATCAAGACCCAGCGTTGCTGGGTAGGAACCCGCAGGGCCTCCGATCACCGTCCCGTCATAGCGGATTTCATCCTCAGTGATGCCCGTTAGTTTCCTTTTGTCATACCCGTTACTGTTTGCACTTTTCCACAGATAGTGCTAGTTATGGACGTTCCGTCAATGCGAAACCGTGAAGACCGCGGCATCCCACCGATCATACTCTCCACACGTATCGTAGCTGACATCCCGGTACCTCTCCCGAAGATACGCAAATTGCAGCGGGCACGGCTGAGCTTTCTCCTGCCCGGATCGGAGTTTAGCAGCATGCTGATTCTCACCCTGAACTGCCGGAGGTTCTCGGCACAGTACCAACTCTACAACTGGGGCGAGCGGTCCCTGGTGGCCACCGGCAAGGTGGAAAGGATCGTGGTAGGGGATTCCTTCCTGACCCACCGCGTTCCCGGGGCAGACCCAAAGCACCTGGAAGGGGAGTGCGCTGATCACACGGATGCACTGCGGCTGATTCTCGACACCCTCGTAGGCGAAGGGGCGATCTGCGACCTTACGGAGATCAAGGCCATCGGGCACCGGGTGGTGCACGGGGGAGAGCGCTTCACGAGATCTGTGTTGATCGACGAGGACGTGGTCGAGGCGATCCGGGAGGTGGCGACATTGGCGCCGCTGCACAACACGCCCAACATCGCCGGGATCCGTGCGGCGCAGGAACTCCTTCCGGAACTACCCCAGGTAGCCATCTTCGATACCGCCTTCCACCAGACCATGCCCGAGCCCGCCTACATGTACCCGCTTCCCTACGAGTGGTACCAGAAACACGGCGTCAGGCGCTACGGCTTCCACGGTCAGTCCCACCTGCATGCCGCCAGGAGAGGGGCTGAACTGGCCGGAGTGCCTTTGGAAAACTCCAACATGGTCACCATCCACACCGGCAACGGTGTCTCGCTCTGCGCGGTCAAAAACGGCGTGTCCGTCGACACCAGCATGGGGCTCACCCCGCTCGAGGGTGTCATGATGGGTACCCGCTGCGGCGACATCGACCCCGGCATCATCCCGTTCATGGCCAACGAGGCGGGAGTGTCGGTGACGGAGCTCGACCTGTTCCTGAACCAGAAGAGCGGCCTGGCCGGCATCGTGGGGCGCCGGGTCAGCCGCCGGACCGTGGTGGACGAAGCGGTGGTGGGGGATCCCCGTTGCCAGCTCGCCCTCGACATGGAGGCCTACCGGCTGAGGAAGTACCTGGGGGCCTACATCGCCGTCACGGGCAAGCCCGACGCCATCGTGTTCACCTACGGCGAGGGGTGGGAGGATTGGCCGGTGCGCGGCATGGCGCTCCAGGGAATGAGCCAGTTCGGAATCGAGGTGGATCTGAAACGGGACGCCGAGGCCCTCATGGGAGGAAAGGACGTCATGATCAGCGCGGACCACTCCTCCATCAAGGTTTTCGTGATACCAAGCGGCGAGGACATGGTCCTCAACGAGGACGTCGCCGCCATCATGGGGTGGCAGTAGGTTCAACGGGAGTCGGAGCAGTTACCGAAGGGGGCGGATGAGCGATCATCCGCCCTTTTTTTGCGTGCTATTGCCTCCAAGGAGAGGGGGCTATGACCGCACCTGTAGGGGCGAATGAGCATTCGCCCGCCCCCGGCGCCCGACCAACGTCAATGGCGGGATGGGCAAAGATGCCAACGGGGGCGAATAATTATTCGCCCCTACGTTGATGCTGAACGTCTCCCGATAGCCGCATTCGGTAAAACAGGGGGGGCAGATCGCGTTATGGTTTGATGCCGTCCAGGAAGGACTGCACCATGGGGGTGAAGGTCTGGTGCTCGAGGAGGAAGGCGTCATGGCCGTAGGCCGAGGTGATCAGGTGGTATTCCACCGACTTGCCCAGGTTTTGGAGCGTGGCGACCATCTCCTCGGTCTGTGCCGGCGGGTAAAGCCAGTCCGAGGTGAAGGCAAAGAACTGGATCGGCGCGCGGACCGGCTCGAAGGCCTCTTCCATCGACTCGAAGCCGGCGGCGACGTCGTAGAGGTCGAGCGCCTTGGCCAGGTAGAGGAAGGAATTGGCGTCGAAACGGTCCACGAAGTTGTAGCCGTTGTAGTTCAGGTAGCGCTCCACCTCGAACTGGCCGAAGAAGTCGAACTGTCCGTCGCGGGCCGAGAAGCGGCGGCCGAACTTGGCGGTCATGGACTCGTCGGAGAGGAAGGTGATGTGCCCGATGCCGCGGGCCAGCGCCAGGCCATCCTTGGGGTTCTTGCGGTACTCCCCCTTCTTCCAGGTAGGGTCGTTGAAGATAGCCCAGCGCGCCACCGCGTTCAGCGAGATCGCCTGCGCCGACGGGCGCGGCGTCGTGGCCAGCACGACCGCCGAGGCGACCCTGTCCGGGTACTGGGTGGCCCACTCCAGGGCCTGCATCCCGCCCATGCTGCCGCCCAGGACGCAGAAGAGTTTCTCGATGCCGAGCCGGTCCAGGAGCAGCGTCTGGGCCTTGACCATGTCCCGCACCGTTATGACCGGGAAGGCGAGGTTGTAGCGCTTTCCGGTCTTGGGGTTGATGGAGGTCGGGCCGGTGGAGCCGAAGCAGGAGCCGATCACGTTGGAACAGATGACGAAGTAGCGGTCGGTGTCCAAAAGGCACCCCGGTCCCACGATCTCGTCCCACCAGCCGGCGCGCTTCTCGTCTTCGCTGTGGCGGCCGGCCAGGTGCGCACTCCCGGTCCAGGCATGGGTCACCAGGATGGCGTTGGAGCGGGCCTCGTTGAGCGTGCCGTAGGTCTCATAGGCGATGTCGATCGGCCCGAGGATGCGGCCGCTCTCCAGGCGCAGCTCGGTGTCGAAGGTGGTGATCTGTTCTGTCACGATGCCGTAGGACATGTCTCTCTCGTACTTTCGGGTGCCGGAACCGGCACGAAAAAAGCCCCGTCTCGGTGTGAGAAGGGGCTTTTCGGGTGTGGCAATGGTGCAAAAGCGCCTTTCTCATCTTCGCCTTTCGGCAGGATTTAGCACCTGTCGCCCGATGGGCCGGTTGCTGTGGCTTCGCAGGGCCTTTCCCTCCACCACTCTAGATAAGCAGGTCTTTCTATTCAATTTTCGGAGCAAGATAAGGGAGCCGCTCCCATTTGTCAACGGCAAACTGAGCCCCGGGTTCACAACGCACGCTACAGCTGCCGATGGTATTTGACCAGGATGTACAGGCAGGCCGCCCCCGCCAGGAACATCCCGAAGTCGCGCGCCCAGGGGACCGGCTTGTCCAGGCCGGACTGTATCAACGGGTCCAGAAAGGCGCTGGTCAAAAGCGACACCCCGGCAAAAGAGAGCAGCTTTTTCATGAGTTGATGGCCTTTAAGACGGCGCAGAAGTCGCGGTCGGCAAGCCCCATCGCCTTCGCCCTCTTGAAGCTCTCATTGGCGGCCGCGGCGGAGCAAAGAGGCTGGTTCAGGGAGTCCCCCAGGGCGACGGCCAGGCGCATGTCCTTCTGCATGTGCTTGAGCGGAAAGGCCGGGTCGAAGACACCCTGGGTCATCTGCCCCCCCTTCAGCTTGAACATCGGGTTGGCCAGGGCACCGGAGTCGAGCACGTCCAAGAGGTCGGAGCTGGCGAGCCCCGCCTTCTCGGCCAAGGCGAGCCCCTCGCAGAAGATGGTCATCATCCCCCCCATCACCATGTTGACGATCAGCTTCATCTCCGCGCCGCGTCCCACTTCGCCCAGGAACAGGCTCTTCTTGCCCATCTTTTCAAAGAGCGGCATCGCCTTGTCGAAGAGGCCGTGGTCGCCGCCGGCGAGGATGATCAGGGTGCCGTCCTCGGCCGGCTTCTTGCTCCCGGACACGGGCGCCTCCAGGAACTGTCCCCCCTTGGCGGTGATTGCCGCCGCTATTTCCTGCGCAGTGGCGGGGTCCACGGTGGACATGTCCACGTAGCCGCGCCGCGCCCCGATCCCCTCCAGGGCACCGGCCGGTCCGAAGCAGACCTCACGGGCCGCGGCCGGGTCGGCCAGCATGGCGATGGTTACGGCGCACGAGGAGGTGACCTCGGCCGGGGTGGCCGCCACGGCTGCTCCGAGCGCGGCGAATTCCTCGCATTTCGCCTGGGAGCGGTTCCAGACCTTTACCTTGAAGCCCGCCTTGATGAGGTTTTTGGCCATGGAGCTCCCCATGATGCCGAGCCCCAAGAAACCGTATGTTTCCATGGTGTTGCCTCCTTTTGTCTGCAGTGGTGGGTGCCCCTCGACCTTCGCCCGGCGCCAGGCCTGGTTCCGTGGGCGTAAGAGGACGGCCGCAGGCCGGGTGAGGGGGGCGCTCATGGTACCAGGGTCACCTGGCGCCACCTGCGCACCGAGTTTACCAGAAAAACCGCATCAGCTCGTGCCAGGTCCTCCCTTTTCAGGATCCTCTCCTCGATCATCCCTTGCGCCAGCAGCTCTTCGCGGAGGGTGCCGGGGAGGAGCCCGCTGCCAAGCGGCGGGGTGCATTTCCTGCCGTCGATGACGGCGACCAGGTTGCTGTAGGCCCCTTCGGTCAGTTCGCCACGCTCGTTCTCGAAGATCACCTCGTCGAGGTCGGGGCGGGCCGCGAGCTCCCGGTGCAAAAGGTCGCGCCGGCTGGTCTTGTGGTAGAGAAAGGGATCGGCGGAACTGACCGGTTGCCGCGCGAAGGCGGCCTTGGCTTCCGGCATCGCCTCGGGGAGCGGCGCCGCTTCACAGCTCAGCCGGCCATCTTCGAAGAGCATGAGGCGCACCTTGTGGCGCGCCGAAGGGGTGAGCCTGACGGCGGTCTCTTCCAGGACCCGCCGCGGCGCGCCCTCGGCGAGGGGGAAGGAGAAGTAGCGGGCTGAGCGCTCCAGCCGCTCCAGGTGCCGCTCGAGCAGGAAGTAGCCCTGCTCGTCGTGCAGCAGCGACTCGATCAGGTGGAATTCGCCCCGCTGCTCTGCAACGAAGGCCCGCTTGTCCAGGCACTCCTGGTATTCCGCCTCCGGCTGCGAATCGTAAGTGATCCCGCTGCCGATGCCGATCTCGCCCCGCCCGGTTTCACGGTCGAGGACGGCGGTCCGGATGGCTACGCTGAACTGCGCCTCCCCGCCGGGAGAAAAATAGCCGAGGCAGCCGGTGTACAGTCCGCGCGGTTCCCCCTCCAGCCCCGCGATGATCTCCATGCTGCGTCTCTTGGGCGCGCCGGTCACCGACCCGCAGGGGAACAGAGCCCGGAACAGCTCCAGCGGCGACACCCCTTCCCCGACCCGAGACTCGATGGTGGAGGTCATCTGGTGCACGGTCGGGTGGCTCTCTACGTCGAACAGCGAGCTGACCTGGACCGAGCCGGTCCGGGAAACCATCCCCATGTCGTTGCGCAGCAGGTCGACGATCATCAGGTTCTCCGCCACGTCCTTCGGGCTCTGACGGAGCCGCTCCTTTCGGGCCAGGTCCTCGGCGTACCAGCGGCCGCGCGGGGCGGTCCCCTTCATGGGGCGGGTGACCAGCCTGCCGCCGGACAGGGAGAAGAACAGCTCCGGCGAGGCCGAGAGAAGGCGCCACCTGCCGCACTCGATATAGCTGTTGTAGGGGGTTGGCTGGTTGCGGCAGAGCTCGCTGAAGAAGGAGCGGGAGCAGCCGCTGAAGGTGAAGCGTTGCCGCATGGTGTAGTTGACCTGGTAGCTGTCTCCGGCGGCGATGAGCTCCCGGATCTCCTGCACCGAGTCCCGATACGTCTCCCATCCGGGATTGGTCTGCCAGTCGGAGCAGCGGAAGGGGGCCTGGTGCAGCGGGAAGGGCTCGGCGTTTCGCTCGGTGAAGAGGCCGAACCAGAGGAGCGGCATCTGGTGCGCGGGAGGGGTGGTGAGGGCGTCGTTGAGGGCACCGGCGGCCTCGTAGCAGACGAAGCCTGCCGCATGGAGCCCCGCTGCCAACTGGCGTTGCAGTTCCTCGAAGGCGGGCAGCACCTCTCCCGGCGTCCGGGCGACGATCTCGCCGACCCGGCCGGTGAAGGCGAAGCCGTGCAGGTATGCCGAAAAGGGGTGCATCAATCGGTCCCCGCCGAGCAGATGTCGCCGATGGGGCAGGCGGCGCACTTAAGCCTGTCCTTGCCGTCGCACCCTTCCGAGATTCCCAGGTGGCAGATGGCGAAGTCGTACTTGACCGGGTCGGCCGGATCGAGCTCGCGCAGGGCCCGGGTGATCTCACAGGCCATGCGCCAGTCCCCTTGTTTCCGGCCGGTGAAGCCGAGGAAGCGGCAGATGCGCTGGATGTGGGCGTCGACGGGGATGACCAGTTGAGCGGGTGAGATGCCGTGCCAGATGCCGAGGTCGATGCCGTCGGCGGGGCGCACCATCCACCGGAGCAGCATGCAGAGTCTCTTGCAGGCGCTCCCCGAGGCGGGAGAGGGGAAGAAGAAGGGATAGTACGAGTCCGCGGGAACGCCGCCGGGGCCGAACACGGGGGAGAGGTCGAGGTTCTTCGCCGCCTCGGAAAAGCCGGAAAGGGTCCCGGTCAGGTCCTCGTCCGCCGGGGTGTAAAAGCGCAGCAGCCACTTCTCGACGGAGCCGGCCTCCTCGAGCATGATCCGGCAGGCGAGCAAGAGGGCGCAGAGATCGCGGGCGTCGTTGAAGCGGTGCTTGAAGCCGGCGAAGAGGCGGCTACCCTGTTTCGGGTCGAAGCGCTCCACGAAGCGGCGCGGAGAGGGGCCCATGGCCTGGAAGATGCCGGCCAGGTTCTTCTTGATGATCTTGACGTTGCCGTAGGCGAACGAGGAGGCCACCAGCCCCGCGACCTCCTGGTCCAGTGGGTCGCTGTAGCGGTGACAAAACGAGAGCGGGTCGTTGGCCAGGTGGGCCTGGGAGCGGTTCTGGTACAGTGCTTCGAGTATGGTTTTCAGCTCCACGTGCTCTTCCTTCGCTGCTGACCGGCCCGCGGGCGCGGTAGACAATCCTTACGGGCCTGCTAGATTATCATAGTGGTTCATCAGCTTAAAGAGAAAAGGGGGCGGAACACATGAAGCTTGCGGAACTGTTTCCGGAAGGGGGGCGCGGCATATTGGGCACCGCCGACGCCAACGGTGTGGTGAACCTCGCCGTCTTCGCCATACCGCACGTAGTCGACGACCAGACGCTGGCCTGGGGTTTTGGCGACGGGCGCAGCATCGCCAACTTGAGGCAAAACCCGCATGCCAGTTACCTGTACCTGGCGCCGTCGCGAGGCTACAGCGGCTGGAGGCTGACCCTCACCATGACCGATGAGAAGGGGGAAGGGGAACTTCTGGGCGAGATAAAGGAGCGGACCGCGCTGGTGGCGAGCCCGCAGGCAAGCGCCGCGGTTTCCTGCGTGGTCTACTTCAAGGTCGAAGAGGTACGGCCTCTCATGTGAGCTCAGCGGTTGGGCGGGGTCTCCAGGACGAAGGTCACCGGCCCGTCGTTCACCAGCGACACCTCCATGTCGGCCTGGAAGATCCCGCTTTGCACCGGCACGCCGAGCTCCCAGACCTGTCCCATGAAATAGCTGTACAGCTTGTTGGCCTCCTCCGGAGCGGCAGCGGTATCGAACGAGGGGCGTCTCCCCTTGGAGCAGTTGCCCGCCAGGGTGAACTGGGAGACCGCCAGCATCTCTCCCTTGACGTCGGGGAGGGCGAGGTTCATCTTCCCCTGGTCGTCGGTAAAGATCCTCAGGTTGACGATCTTCTCCGCCATCCAGTCCGCCTGCTTGCAGGTGTCGCCGATCTCCACGCCGAGCAGCACCAGGACTCCGGGGCCGATCTCTCCGACCACCTTTCCTGCCACAGTCACGCTGGCCCGCTTGACCCGCTGAATTACCGCCTTCACAGAAAAACCTCCTGCATCGTTTCCCGATAGGTCTCTGCGTCCTCGGCGGAGAACGCCACGAAGATTATTTTTCCCAGTTCGGGATAGCTCGCCAGCGCCGCCTTGGCCTCTTCCAGCGCGATCCGGCAGGCGGGACCCTTGGGATAGCCGTAGACGCCGGTGCTGATGGCGGGGAAGGCTATCCCGGTAAGCCCGTTCTCGTGTGCCAGCCGGAAGCAGTTGCGGTAGCAGGAGCGGAGCTGTTCGGCCTCGCCGCTGCCGCCGCCGTGCCAGACCGGACCCACCGTGTGGATCACGTGCCGGGCCGGGAGCCGGTACCCCTTGGTGATCTTGGCTGCGCCGGTGGGGCATCCCCCCAGGGCGCGGCACTCGGCGAGGAGCTCGGGACCGGCCGCCCGGTGGATGGCGCCGTCCACCCCACCCCCGCCCAGGAGCGAGCTGTTGGCCGCGTTGACGATGGCGTCGACCGCCACCTTGGTGATATCCCCCTGTACGATGTCAACCTTTTCGCGCATGCCGTACCCCCTCTCGGTTCCGGATCAGCTTTCGATCAGGCTCCGCAAAAGTTTCAGGTTCACCGCGTCCATCTCGTCGTCATCCCCCTTCGGGGTTTCGATCACCTTCGGGACCAGGGCGAAGTGCGGGTCGTTCAGGATGAAGCGGAAGGGCTCGAGGCCGAGCGTCCCGGCGCCGATGTGGTCGTGACGGTCCACCCTGCACCCCAGCCCCTTCTTGGAGTCGTTCAGGTGGAAGGCCATCAGCCGGTCGATGCCGAGCAGGGCGTCGAACTCGTCAAAGGTCCTGCGATAACCTTCCCTGTCGGCGATGGCGTAGCCCGAGGCGAAGGCGTGGCAGGTGTCGAAGCAGACGCCGAAACGGGTCGGGTCGGAACAGCCCCCCACGATCGCCTTCAGGTGTTCGAACTTGTAGCCCAGGTTGCTCCCCTGGCCCGCGGTGTTCTCCAAGAGTACCTTGCCGGTGAACTGCGGCACCTCGGCGAAGAGCTGGTCGAAGGCCTCGCAGACGCGTCTGATGCCGACCTCCTCGCCGTCGCCGTTGTGCGAGCCGGGGTGCATGACCACCTTGTCGATGCCGAGCTTGGCGCAGCGCTCCAGCTCCTCCCGGAAGGCGACGAGGCTCTTGTCTTTCACCTCGCCGGGTGCCGCGGCCAGGTTGATCAGGTAGATGTCGTGGCTCATGACGCTTTTCATGCCGCTGGCAGCGAACTTGTCCCGGAAGAGCTGGGCGTCGGCGTCGGAGACGGCCTTGCCGCGCCACTGGTTGGCGTTCTGGGTGAAGAGCTGGATCACGCCGCAGCCGGAGGCGACCCCGCGGTCGACGGCGTTGTGGATGCCGCCCGAGATGGAGACGTGAGCGCCCAATAGGTCCATTACGCCCTCCCCTTGACGCCCAGTTTCCCGAGGTGGGTCCTGATCAGCTCGGCCCTTGCCAGGTACTCCTCGCTTTTGAGGATCAGTTCCCGGTGCGGCTCGCTCCAGTGCGGGCGGGGCCAGAGCGGGTCCCCCGAGCGGCGCGGCACCACATGCCAGTGCATGTGCGGCGCCATGTTCCCGAGCAGTTCGTAGTTGATCTTATCCGGGCTGAAGGCGTTGTAAAGCGCCTCGGCGACGGCACAGACCTCGGCCATCACACCGTTTCGCACCGCTTCGGAGAGGTGGAACAGTTCGGTGACGTGGTCCTTGGTATAGACGAAGCAGTAACCGGCGAAGAACTGGTCCCGGTTCAGCGAAACCATGGTGTGTTCCAGTTCGATGACCCGCTGGTCTGCGTCGTCTTCCCATTTGGTGCAGATGGGGCATGAGTTCACAAAAAGCTCCTAAAGGCAGATAGAGATTAAGACAAAGATTGAGCTTCTCCTTAATCTTAATCTCAATCTTGATCTATGATTATCTCGCTTCTCCTTAATCTTAATCTCAATCTTAACCTATGTTTATCTCGCCGCTGAAGACCTCGACCGCCGGACCGGTCATGTAGATGTTGCCGTCCTCGCTCCACTCCATTTCGAGGTCGCCGCCGGTCAGGTGGTTCAGGATCTTTTTCTCGGTCAGGCCGTTCAGGACGCAGGCCGCGGTGACGGCGCTGGAGCCGGTGCCGCAGGCAAGGGTCTCGCCGGCCCCGCGTTCCCAGGTGCGCTGGCGTATTTCGGTGCGCGAGATCACCTGCACGAACTCGACGTTGGTGCGGCGCGGGAACAGCTCGTGATTCTCGATGAGCGGCCCGTACTTCGCCACCTCGAAGCCGTCCACGTCGTTCACGAAGATGACGCAGTGCGGGTTCCCCATGGAGGCGCAGGTGATGTTGAAGGTGGAGTGCAGGATGTTGAGCGGCTCGCCGATCACCTTCGCGTCGGGATCACCCTGCATCGGGATCTCCTTCCGGGTGAGCCGGGGCGGCCCCATGTTGACGCGTACCTTCTCCACCTTGTTCCCCGCGCCGGTGAAGAGCTGCAGGGTCAGGATCCCGGCTCCGGTCTCGGCGGTGATCTCCTTCTTGGCCACGATGCCGTGGTCGTAGGCGTATTTGGCGACGCAGCGGATGCCGTTGCCGCACATCTCGCTCTCGGAACCGTCGGAGTTGAACATGCGCATCCTGACGTCGGCCACCTCGCTGGGCATGATCAGGATGAGGCCGTCGGAGCCGATTCCGAAGTTGCGGTTGGATACCTTGACGGCCACGGCGGCGGGGTCCTGCACGGTTTCTTCGAAACAGTTGACGTAGACGTAGTCGTTGCCGGCACCCTGCATCTTTGTGAATTTCATGGAAAAGACCCCCAAGGAAAATGTCATTCTCTAATAACAAAAACGGCCTGCGGCAACAAGCGAAAACCGGAGTTGCTTGACCGACGCGTATACTTTTCAGTAAGATCATGAGAAAAAAAGGCGGGGAGGTTTAATGGAAATCAAGAACAAGCTCTGGATGAACGGCAGCCTGGAGTGGTACGCCTACATCGGCGACGCCGAGGTATTCCTGGGCAGCCGCGAGGTCCCGGTGCCGTTGGAAGAGGGTGACAAGTGGACCAACATCTACGGCGACGTCTTCCAGGTAGTCGACGGCTACATCACCCTGGTGGAGCGTGTCGAGCCGCCCCAGCGGTACTGGTGATATGGCCCAGGCCCGCAGTGGTAAATTCGGACATACAATTCTTTATATTGTTGACATGAAAAATGTGGTATTGTATCCTCGCTTAACCATTAAACAGCGGGAGATACAGACATGAGACTTTCCACCAAGAGCCGTTACGGCTTGAGGGCTCTTTTCGACATCGCCTACAACGCCGGGAGCCAGCCGGCGCAGATCCAGGATATCTCGCGGCGTCAGGACATCTCGCCTCGTTACCTCGAGCAGATCTTCCAGGGGCTGAAAAAGCACGGCATCCTGAAGAGCAAGCGCGGCCCGCAGGGTGGATACTGCCTAGCCAAGAGTCCCGAGGACATCACGGTGCGCGCCGTGATCGAGGCGACCGAGGGGGACACCCTCATCGTCGATTGCGCCGGCAGGCGAAAAGGGGAGTGCGGCTTCGACGGAAGCTGCGTGACCCAGACCGTCTGGGAGGAATCCAACTCCAGGCTCAACGAGTTCTTCGAGTCGGTCACCCTGAAGACCCTGTGCGAACGGGGGGAGGCGCTGGGGATCAAGCGGGAGCAGGATCATCGCTTCATGTACTTCATCTAGACGGCGGGCAGCTCCCATCACAAAATGACTGCAGCCGCGGCGGCACCAACGGCTGTGAGTTACGCGGCGTGTCCCCGGGGCGGCGGTCCTGCGAGGCACCATGGCATCACCCCAGGAAAAATACACGAAACTGCAAGAGGCCCTGCGCGAGATGGGAACCGTCCTGGTTGCCTTCTCGGGCGGGGTCGACTCCACCTTTCTGCTCAAGGCGGCCATAGACACGCTCGGAACCGGGAGCGTCCTGGCCGTCACCGCAACCTCACCCACCTACCCCGAATCGGAACTCAGCGAGGCGAAGCGCCTGGCGGCGTCCGTCGGCGCCACGCAGCTTTTGGTCGAATCCAACGAGCTGGAGATCCCCGGTTTCAGCCATAACCCAAAGGACCGCTGCTACCACTGCAAGAGCGAGTTGTTTCGGATCTGCAGCGACAAGGCGCGCGAACTCGGCTTCGCCTTTGTCGCCGACGGCAGCAACACCGACGACCTTGGGGACTACCGCCCCGGGCGCGTCGCCGCCTGCGAGCTCAAGGTGCGCTCGCCGCTGCTCGAGGCGGGACTCTCCAAGGCCGACATACGGGAGCTTTCCCGGGGGCTGGGCCTCCCCACCTGGGACAAGCAGGCCTACGCCTGCCTGGCCAGCCGTTTCCCCTACGGCACCGAGATCACCGAACAGAGGCTGAACCAGGTGGAGCGCTGCGAGGAGTTTCTGAAGGGGGAGGGGTTCAAGGTGTACCGGGTGAGGTTCCACCTGGAGAGCGCGCGCATCGAACTCTCCGAGGCGGAACTTGGGCGCATGCTGGAGCCGGCGCTTCGGCAGCGCACCCTCGACTTCTTCCGGCAGGCCGGCTTCACCTACGTGTCGCTCGACCTGCAGGGGTACCGCACCGGCAGCATGAACGAGGGGTGAGCCCTCAGGTGATCTCCACCGTGATGGTCTTGGGGATGACGATGGTGAGGACGCCGCAGTCGCAGCTCGCGCTGAAGCCCGTGGTGTCGAAGTCGGGAGGGACGGCGAAGCTCCTTTGGAAGGGGCCGAAGAAACGCTCGATCCGGTGAAAGTTTTCCTTCCGTATCTCCTCGCTGTGCTTTCTTTCCCCCTTGATGGTGAGGGTGTGGTCTTCCGCCCTGATGTCGATGTCGTCCAGCTCCAGGTCCGGAAGCTCCACCTTGATGGTCACCGCCGCGTTGCTCTCGTAGACGTCGGCCGGCGGGTGCCAGACCCCCTCCCTGATCTCCTCCCCGATCTCGCGGGTCCAGGCCAGGTCCAGCAGCCGGTTCATCTTGTCCTGCATGCTTCTGAGTTCGCTGAGCGGGTTGTACCTGACGATCGCCATCTTCTCCCTCCGCAAGGTGCGCCACCGGGCGCGTATGGTAGGCAAAATTTAAGGGGAGGGAGCCGTTTCCTCAAGCCCCCTCCCCGTTGTTTCCTTCTTCTGGTTTAAATCCGCTTCCCTTTGGGTACGGTGTGCTTCAATTTTTTGGAGCCGTCGTAGAGGTGTTGTTTGACCAACTCCCTTTGTGCCTTCAAGTCCTTTTTCTCGTAGTCCATTGCCAGGTTGATTTCCATCCGCTGTGCCAATTCGTCGATGGTTTTTTCTTCGTCTCGTGCCATGCTGGCTCCCCTTTTACCTGGTTGTTAACGCCGACGCCTAACTGCCTGAACTTGCTGCACCCCCTTTTTTTATTTTTGTGAATCATAGCAGTTTGGATCTTTTTTGCAACAGAACATTTCGCCTTGAAGCATAAGGGTTTATCGGATAATATGGCCGGGAAAATCCCAGTCGTGAGGAGTATTTATGCTGCAGTACAAGGTGGTCGAGTTAAGCCACGTTTCCGAGGACGCCATCGAGGAGGCGCTCAACGAATGGACCCGGAAGGGATGGAAATTCGACGCCATGCAGTTCGCCATGCGTGACGCCAGCAAGCGCCCGGCCATGGCCTTCGTGGTCTTCACCAAAGAGGAGAACTAGGTGACGGCCGAGAGAGAAACCCTGTACCTTTTGGACGGCTCCTCCTATATCTACCGGGCCTATTTCGCCATCCGCCACCTGAGCTCCCCCAACGGCTTCCCCACCAACGCGCTCTACGGTTTCACCCAGATGCTCCTGAAGGTCATGAAGGACCGGGCTCCCGCGCACGTCGCCGTGGTCTTCGACGCCGGCAAGATCACCTTCAGAAACGAGCTCTTCTCCGCCTACAAGGCGACCAGGAGCGCCATGCCCGAGGACCTGGCCCAGCAGATCGAGCCGATCAAGCAGATGGTGCGCGCCTTCAACATCCCGGCGCTGGAGCTTCCCGGCTGGGAGGCGGACGACATCATCGGGACCATCGCCAAGAAGGCCGAGGCGGCGGGGCTCGACTGCGTGGTGGTCACCGGCGACAAGGACCTGATGCAGGTCGTCACCGAGCACGTGACGCTTTTGGACACCATGAAGGACAAGAGCTTCGGCATCCCCGACGTCATCGAGAAGTTCGGCGTGGAGCCGGGACGGGTGGTAGACGTGCTGGCGCTTTGGGGGGACACCTCCGACAACATACCTGGCGTCCCGGGGGTCGGGGAGGTGACGGCCAAGAAGCTCCTGCAGGAGTTCGGCTCGCTGGACGAGCTGCTCGCGAGGGCCTCCGAGGTGAAGGGGAAGACCGGGGAGCGGCTGGTCGAATTCGCCGACCAGGCCCGCCTGTGCCGCACCCTGGCCACCATCGACTGCAACGTCCCCATCGAGTACGACATCGACGATTTCGCGGTGACCCCTCCGGACAACCGCCGGCTGGCAGCGCTGTTCCGCGAGTACGGTTTCGCCACCTTGTTGAAGGACCTGACCAGCTCGCCCACCCTTTCCTGCGACCGCTACGCGCTGGTGCTGACCGAGGCCGAGCTGCGCGAGCTCGTGGCGAAGCTGGAAAAGGCGCCTGCCTTCGCCATCGACCTGGAGACGACGAGCCTCAACCCGTTCGAGGCCTGCATCGTCGGCTACGCGGTCAGCTGCCATTCCCACGAGGCCTACTACATCCCGGTCGGGCACCGCTACCTGGGCGCCCCGGAACAGCTCCCCGAAAAGCTGGTGCTGGAACTCCTGGGACCGCTTCTCACCGACCCCGCCCGCAAGAAGATCGGCCAGAACCTGAAGTACGACTACCAGGTGCTGCAACTTTCCGGCGTGAAACTGGCCGGCATCTGGTGCGACACCATGCTGGCGGCGTACCTGGTCAACCCGTCGCGCAACAGCCAGGGGCTCGACGCCCTGGCGCTTGAGTACCTGGACCACCGCATGATCTCCTACGCAGAGGTGGCGGGCAGCGGCAAGTGCGAGCTGAACTTCTCCGAGGTGGACCTGGACCGCGCCGGCCCCTACTCCTGCGAGGACGCCGACGCCACCTTCCTGCTGCACGAGATCCTGCTCCCCAAGGTGCGCGAGCAGGGGATGGAGGAGCTCCTCTTCGACCTCGAGATGCCGCTCCTGGAGATCCTGGCGGACATGGAGCTGTGCGGCGTGAAGCTCGACCCGGAGCTCATGAAGGAGCTTTCCACCGGGTTCGGCAAGCAGCTCATCGAGCTGGAGGCGAAGATCCACGACCACTGCGGCGGCCCCTTCAACATAAACTCGCCCAAACAGCTGGGGGAGATGCTTTTCGAGCGGATGGGGCTCGCGGTCGGCAAGAAGACCAAGGGTAAGACCGGCTGGTCCACCAACGTCGAGGAGCTGGAGCGGCTGGCCGAGCAGCACGAGGTGGCGCGGCTGCTGCTGCAGTACCGGAGCATCTCGAAGCTTAAGTCGACCTACACCGACGCCCTCCCCAAGCTGGTCGATCCCAGGACCGGGCGGGTGCACACCTCCTACAACCAGGCGGTCACCAACACCGGCAGGCTCTCCTCGTCCGATCCGAACCTGCAGAACATCCCGGTGCGCGGAGCGGAGGGGCGCGACATCAGGCGCGCCTTCGTGGCCGAGCCGGGAAGCCTGATCCTCTCGGCCGACTATTCCCAGATCGAGCTGCGGGTGCTGGCGCACCTCTCCGGCGACCGTGTCCTCTGCGAAGCGTTCGCCTCCGGCGAGGACGTCCACCGTCGCACCGCCGCCGAGGTCTTCGGCATGTTCCCGGAACTGGTCACCCCCGAGATGCGGCGCCAGGCCAAGGTGATCAACTTCGGCATCATCTACGGCCAGGGGGCTTTTTCGCTGGCCAAGGAACTGGGAGTCACCGCCAAGCAGGCCAAGGCCTTCATCGACAACTATTTCGAACGCCACGCCGGTGCCAGGAGCTTCTTGGACAGCTGCATCTCCGAGGCCGAGACCTGCGGCTTCGTCACCACCATCCTGGGGAGGAGGCTGCAGATCCCGGAGATCGCCAGCAAAAACGGCAACGTGCGCGCCTTCGCCCAGAGAAACGCCACCAACTACCCGATCCAGGGCTCGGCGGCCGACATCATCAAGGCGGCCATGATCAAGGTCTCCCGCCGCATGCGCGACGAGCGGGTGGCCAGCCGCCTGATCATGCAGGTGCACGACGAACTGGTGTTCGAGGTGCCTGAAAACGAGCGGGAGCTGATGGCGGAGCTGGTGCGCAGCGAGATGGAGGGGGCGCTTCCCCTCTCCGTCCCGCTCAAGGTAGACCTCAACTTCGGCCTGAACTGGGCCGAGGCCCACTAACGTTTTCGGCGGCAGCCGCCGAAGAGGAGCTTGAGGGACGGAGGCGTCATGGCTGAGGAGCTGGAACAGTACGCGAGATACTTCCATGAAGGACTCAGGGTCCGCGTGGGGATACCGCTGGAAGGAGGCGGCTGGTTCCCGGAATGGGGGATGGTCGCCACGCTGGACGACGACCTGCTGCTGGTCGATCTCTCGCGGGACCAGCTCCCCGAGGAAGCGAGGCTCGAGACCGGCCATACCCTGAACGTGGGGCTACCCGACCAGGAACAGGCGCTCACCTGCCGCGCGGTACTGGTCCGCATCGACGCCGCGGAGCACCGCCTGGCGCTGCGGCTGATCGAAGACGTCTACCCCTTCGAGCCCAGGGAGTACTATCGCCAGGACGTCTATCTCCCCCTGGACTACCGGCTTCCCCTGTCCCAGATCGAGGCGGACGTGAGGCTGCGCTGGCTGGAACGGCGCCGGGAGATGGAGTTCGCGGCGCAGACCCCGGAACCGGGCGAACCGGAGGAACTCGAGGACAGCAGGGAGGAGATTCGGGCCAGGCTGGAAAAACGCAGGGAAACCCCGCCGGTGGCGGCCAACATCTCGGGGGGCGGCCTGCGCATCAACATCAACGAGAAGTTGATCGCGGGGCAGCTGATCGAGCTCAGCATCTACATCCCGAACGCCAAGCACCCGGTCGAGATCGTGGGGGAGGTGGTCGAGGTGCGGGACCTGACCGACCAGGTCCGCTTCAGCACCGCGGTGCGCTACCGCATGATCGATGAGGCCGACCGTGACCGCCTGATCGGCTACATATCGGCGCAGCAACTGCTGCAACTTTCCCAGCAAACCCCGAGGGTGCTGCCGTCCCCGGAGCCGGGTCTGTCCCCCTTCGCCTGGCGCCTGCAGATCGCCCTGGCCTTCATCCTCCTGGTCGCCTTCATAGGGTGCCAGGTGCGGGCCATCCGCATGGCCAAGGACCGGGGCGAAAAATGGGAGGTGCAGCGGATTTTCGACGAGGGATTCGTGGAGTTCCTCAAGCGGCAGCGGTGACCATCTCCATGGCGTCCTCGATCATGATCTCCAGCTCCGCGAGCATGATCTCCTTGATCCCCATGCTTTGCGCCTCGAAGGTCGCCGCCAGCATCAGGTTCGGCTCCGGCGCCCCTCCAAGCCCCAGCTTCCGGCAGGCGTGATCCACCAGCCGCACCAGGCTCAACAGCACGTTGCCGGTGTCGGCGAGTTCGGTGTGATGGTCGCGCACGATGGTGCAGTAGATCTCCGGCAGGTTCCATTTCTGCATCAGCTGGTACCCCGATTCGGTGTGCATGGCCGCGATGATCTCCGAGGTGAGTTCGCGCGACACCCCCTTGCGCTCCCCGTCCGAGTTGAGAATCCCCTCCAGTACCTTGAGTATCAAAAGGCTCCCTATGTCGTGCAGGAGCCCGGCGATGAAACCTTCCTGAGCGAGCTGCTTGTAGCCGCTTTTCTCGCACAGCCAGCGGGTGCCGATGGCGCAGCCGATGGCGTGCTTCCAAAGGACCTGGGAGAGGCTCTTAAGCTCCGGGTGCGTGAAGCTGTTGTCGCTGTTTTGCTGCGAGGCGAGCATGGCCACGCTGGCGATCTCGCGTGCGCCCAGCCGCACCACCGCGTCGGTGATGGTGGTGACCTTGGCGAGGCCGCTGAAGAAGGCGGAGTTGGCGAGCCTGAGGATCTGGCTGGTGAGCGCCTGGTCCTTGATGATCAGCGCCACCACCTGGTCGATGGTGAAATCCTTGCCGGAGAGGATCCCCTGCAGCTTGACCGCGACCGGGTGGAACACCGGGAGGTTCAGGGTTTCCGATTCCAGCTGCTCCTTGACGACCTCGACGAAGGGCTTGCTCTGCATGTCATTCCCCCAGAAGGCGCCTGATCTCCGCGATCGGGCGCGGCTTGCCGATCCTGGGCAGGAGCCGGACCGTGTCGTGCAGCGATACCTCGCCCCGTGCCGCCTTGCACAGCCCCGATTCCAAAAGGGTCACCATGCCGGTGGTCTCGGTCGAGATCTTCCTGATCTCGTAGGAAGTCTTCTTGCTCAGGATGGCGTCTTTCACCAGCTCGTTCAGGACCAGCATCTCGAAGACCCCGACCCGGCCGCGGTAGCCGCTGTAGCGGCACTTGCTGCAGCCCCGCCCTGCCTTGAACTCGGCGCCCCTGAGATCGATGTTGCTGTAGCCTATCCTCCTCAACTCGGTCGGGTTGGGGAGGTAGGTTTCGGCGCATTCCGGGCAGACCCGGCGCAACAGGCGCTGGGCCAGGACGCAGACCACGGTCGAGGCGATCAGGAACGCCTCGATGTCCATGTTCATGAGGCGCAGCAGCCCCCCGACGCTGTCCTCGGTGTGGAAGGTGGTGAGCACCTTGTGCCCGGTGAGTGCGGCCTGGATCGCCGTCTCGGCGGAGAAGCTGTCCCTGATCTCGCCGAGGACGATGATGTCGGGGTCCTGGCGCACGATGTGGCGCAGCGTCTCCTCGAAGGTCACGCCGATCTTCTGGTTGATCGAACACTGGGCGATCCCCTCGATCACGTACTCGACCGGTTCCTCGGCGGTGACGATGCTGGTCGAGAGCTCGTTCAGGTGCTGCACGCAGCTGTACAGGGTCGAGGTCTTGCCGCTGCCGGTGGGGCCGGTGACGATGAGGACGCCGCTTGGGGTGTCGAGGGCGTCGTCGATGAAGCGCTCCAGCATGCGCCCGGGCATCCCGATCTCCTTGAGGTCCAAAAGCTCACCCTTCATGCTCAAAAGGCGCAGCACGATCTTTTCGCCGTGGATGGTGATGTAGAAGGAGACCCTCATGTCGAGGGTGGCGCCGGTTTTGGGGCTTTCGTAGCAGATCCTGCCGTCCTGGTGCCTCCTTCGCTCGGCGATGTCGGCCTCGGCCATCACCTTGATCCTGCTGCTCACCGGCAGCGCCAGCTCCTTGGCGAGGTCCTTGTAGAGCACCAGCATCCCGTCCCGGCGGAAGCGTACCCGGAGCACGCTGCGCATCGGCTCGATGTGGATGTCGCTGGCCCCCTCCTTGAGCGCCTCTTCGAAGATGGTGTTGACGATGCCGGTGACGGTGTGCTCGTCGGTCGCGGTGCCGTCACCCTGGATCATCCCCCGCTTCAGGAGGGTGAAGGCCTCGCGGATCGCCTTCATGGTGCAGATGGTGAAGATGGTGTTCCCCTGGCCGAAAAGCTTTTCGGCGGTCCGTCTTCCCTCCAGGTTCAAAGGGTCCGCTATCGCCACCAGTATCTGCCCGTTCTCCTCCCGGACCGGGACGAAGTTGTGCTGCGCGAGCCAGTGTTGCGGGACCTTGGCCAAAAGCGATCGGTCGATGTCGGAGGCCTGCAGATCGATGAACGGGTAGCCCAACTGGAATGCCAGCACCTCGGCCAGCGTGTACTCCTCGATGAAGCGCTGCTCCACCAGGATCTCGCCGAGCATCTTGCAGTTGTCACCGTCGCGCTGGATGCCGAGCGCCGCTTGCAACTCGGCCGGTTTCAGGTGGCCAAGCTCCACCAGCAGGGCGCCCAGCTTCACCGAAACGATGTTGCTGCGCAGGGTCTCGCGCAACTGCTCACGGCTGAAAAAACCGAGTTCGAGCAGCACCGCGATCAGCGTCCTCGGCGTCACCAGCTTGGTCTTCACCCGCTGGGCGTAGGCAAGCTGGTTCTCCGCCAGGTACCCGGATTTCACCAGCAGGGATGCTATTTCCAGGCCGGAGTCGTCCATCCCGTCTTTGCGGACCGCTTGGTTCGGGTAGTTGCCGTAGCTTTCCATGCACCTTCCCCCGCGTGAGTGCCGCTCGGTCGCGACACTCTTCGTTGACATACGCCCCAAAACCTTGGTAGTATACCATGCCGATTGGAGCAGGCTAATTTATCTCCTCTGTCGAAATCGCACGCCTTCCACCTTTAATGTATGTAAAAACAGCAGCTTGTGCTAGCGCGCATCTGTCACTCCGCAGGATCGGGCCGCAGGCAGAGCAGAAGCGAAAGAAAGGGCCCGCCCCATGAAAAACAAGGACAAAGAGAAACAAAAAACAAAGCAGAAAGAGTTCAGCGCCTCACCGTTCAAGGCGCTCAAGGGTGCTTCCCTCGAGCTGCACGGCGCACCGGTTGCCTCGGCTCCCCCGAAAAAGAAGGAGGAGAAGCCGGCGAAGGCGGTGCAGGAGCTGTCGGACGAGCTGCTGTTCTTCGAAGCCGTGGCAGGGGTAAGGCGCCTGTCGGGGAGCCCCGCTCCGGCGCAGGTGAAAGCCCAGCAGACGGTGAAGGCCCGGCGCGACGAGGAGGACCACGAGGTTTTCCTCAAAGCCCTGGAGGCCCTACGGCTCGACGTCCGTTTTTCCGACCAGATCCAGGACGATGAGCTGGCCCCGCGACCTGCGGCGGTAAACCGGCTGCGCCAGGTCCGCCGTGGCGGCATCAGGATCGACCTGCAGCTTGACCTGCACGGACTGACCAGGGACGAGGCGCTGGAAAACCTGGACCGCTTCGTGAAAGCCGCCTACAACCGAGGGCAGAAGGGGGTGCTGGTGATCACCGGAAAGGGGAACAATTCCCCGGGCGAGCCGGTGGTGAAGGTTGCCGTCGCCAACTGGCTCAGGGAGCACGGCAAGGGGATGGTCGCCGAGTTCGTGCAGGCCCCCAGCGACATGGGTGGGAGCGGTGCCTTCGTGGTGTTCTTCAAGGAGAAAAAGGTGGAGCCGGAAGAGGAAGTAGCTAAAAGCTAGGGGGCCGGGGGCTGGACCGGGCACCCCCAACGCTTAGGTCTCTTGCAGCCTCCGGATGAGAGCTCACACCTGCGTTTCGAAGATCCGGGCAGCCTCCGCTTGCGGGGGCTGGTCTGTTTCGGGAGCACAAATGACGGCAGCTGACATGTTTCGCATCGGCATCGACCTCGGGGGGACCAAGACGGAAGGGGTGCTCCTCGACCCCCGCGACGCGGTCCTGGTGCGGGAGCGCCGCTTCACCCCCCTGGCCGAGGGGTACCAGGCCATCCTGGAGTCGGTGGTGCGACTGGTGCGCGACCTCGCGGCACGGCTGCCGGAGGGGGCGAACTATCGCGTCGGCGTGGGCATTCCGGGTTCGGTGGATGCGGTCACGGGACTGGTGCGCAACGCCAACTCGGTCTGCCTCATCGGCCGCCCCTTCCAGGCGGACCTGGAGAGGCTTTTGGGGCGAAGGGTGGGGGTGCGCAACGATGCGGACTGCTTCACCCTGGCCGAGTGCCGCATGGGTGCGGGCGTCGGGCACCAGGTGGTGTTCGGGGTCATCATGGGGACCGGCTGCGGGGGCGGGATCTGCCTGGATGGCGTGGTCCGCGAGGGACCGCACCGGATCTGCGGCGAGTGGGGTCATGTCTCCGTCGATCCCGCCGGGGCGCCCTGCTACTGCGGCAACCGCGGCTGCATCGAGACCAAGATCAGCGGGTCCGGCGTCGAGGCGGCGTACCTCGCGCGCAACGGCGTGAGTCTCACCATGGAGGAGATCGTGGCCGGTGCCCGCCGCGGCGATGCGCGCGCCCTCCTCGCGTTCGACGCCTTCCTCGACGATTTCGGCCGCAGCCTGGGCGGCCTCATCTCCGTCCTCGACCCCGATGCGGTGGTCCTTGGGGGAGGTCTTTCCAACATCGAGGAGTTGTACCATGCCGGCGTCGAGCGGGTGCGGCACTACGCCTTTCACGACGACCTGCGCACGCCGATCCTCAAGCACAGGCTGGGGGATTCCGCCGGTGTCTTCGGGGCAGCCTGGATCGGAATCTGAGCACCAGGCTGCATTTGAAATAATTAATGTCTTTGCTACTATAGTTTGGTTTCAGGCCCATTCCCCCCCAAAAGGCGGTGCCGCATGGAAACCGAACCCGGCAAAAGGATCAACATCAGGTACAAGTGCAGGCTCGATGACGGCAGGGTCTACCTCGTGGGCGAGCACAACACCCTCGAGTTCGTCGTCGGAGCGGGGCGCGTTCCTCCCGCCCTGGAGCAGGGGCTTATGGGCATGGCCCGGGGAGACCATCGCGTGATACGCGTGCCTGCCGGCGAGGCCGACCTCTTCCCCTTTCCGCTTGGGTCCCACTTCGCCTTCTCGACGAACCGGGCCCCCGGAGTCGCCTACGACTTCGGCCCCGGGGCCGGGGGGGACGTCTCCCTTTCCATGGGGAGGCGCGACTACCGCGAACCGCTCCCCGCGGACCAGGACGTCTTCTTCGAGATCGAAATGCTGTCGGTTGAGGCCGCGTGACCGGCCAAGCCACCGTCACCGCCACGAGAAAGGCCCTTCGCAGGGCCTTTTCCTTTTTCTTTATTTACATCTTCTCCTTCACGCTCCTGATCTTGTCCTCCATGGTCTGTTCCCGGTCGGTGCGGGTGCCGAGCTTCACCGTGGTGGTGATGCGCGGGGCGCCCATGGCGTGAACGGTCTCGTGACAGCGCTTGATGGCGGCGAACACTTCGTCCCACTCCCCTTCGATGTTGGTTCCGTAGGAATGCAGCGCGATCTTCAGACCGGCCTCGTTCAGCACCTTTTCGCATGCAGCGATGTAGCTGGAAAGGGAGACGCCGACACCCAGCGGCACTATGCACAGATCAACCATAACTTTCATCACGTTCTCTCCTTGAGTGACAGTTCATTGAGGACCCGCGGCTGAGCCGGATCCGAGTACCAATGATAATGGATGGTGAGCCGGTTTTAAAGCTGCAAACTCAACTCGAACCGATGTCTGGCTCAACGCACACGCCGCTACACAGTGCCGGCCGGTGTTGACTTTAAGTGTCCAGGACATAAACTGAATCAATTCGCAGGCATCATGGCACTGTAACAGCGGAGAAACTGTGAGTGGAAATGAGGAAGTAAAGGCCAAGGTACTTGTCACCGGAGCCACCGGTTTTATCGGGAGGAGGCTGGTGGACGCCCTGGCGGCGGAGGGGATCCCGGTCCGGTGCCTGGTGCGCCGGTCGGACGTCGCCTTCCCGCCGCAGGTGGAGGTGGCGCAGGGGGACCTCTTGCAGCGCAACTCGCTGCTCGCACCGCTGCGGGGGATCGAGACTGCGTACTACCTGGTGCACGCCATGGCCGGCGAGCGCGCGGGATTCGAGCAGCGCGACCGCCAGGCGGCGGAGAACTTCGTGGCGGCGGCGGAGATGCAGGGGGTGAAGCGTGTCATCTACCTGGGGGGGCTGGGGGAGGAGGGGGACCAGCTCTCCGAGCACCTGGCGAGCCGCCTGGAGGTGGCCAGGATCCTGCAGAGCGGCGCTTTCAAGACCACCTACCTGAGGGCCGCCGTCATCATCGGCGCGGGGGGGGCCTCCTTCGAGATGATCCGTTACCTCGTGGAGAGGCTTCCGGTCATGATCACGCCGCGCTGGGTCTCGACCAGGTGCCAGTTCATCGCGGTTCAGGACGTGATCGCCTACCTGGTGGGGTGCCTGAAGGACGCGCGCACGGCCGGGCGCACCTACGACATCGGCGGTCCGGAACTACTCTCCTACCGAGACATGATGGAGCGCTTCGCGGAGGTGGAAAAGAAGTTCATCAAGATCATCCCCGTTCCCTTCCTGACCCCGAAGCTCTCCTCTTACTGGGTCTGGCTCATCACGCCGGTGAAGCCGTCCATTTCCATGCCGCTCATCGAGGGGCTGGGAAACGAGGTCATCTGCCACGACCAGGAGATCAGGAAGATCCTTCCCATCCCCCTTACCGGGTTCGAGGAGGCGGTGCGCCGGGCACTCGAGGAGGCAGCCGGGGAGGGGGAGGGAAAACTCACATGAAAAAACGGCGTGTTCCCCTTCAAGGTTAATTAACAAGCGCCGATAAGGTTGTCAGAACCAGCGGTGATTACGAGTCGAAGCTGCACCGGCATCGGGCGACGGAGGCGGCAAGGGAGGGGCATGAAGTGCTTGATCATTGAGGACAACGAGTTCCTGCGCGAGGGGCTCATCATGTTTTTGCAGGGGGTGGCGGAGATCGAGACCGCCGGCAACGGCCGGGAAGGGGTGGATCGCTTCACCTCGGCCCTGCGGCAGGGGCACCCCTTCGACCTGGTACTGCTCGACATCGTCATGCCGGAGATGGACGGGCAGCAGGCCCTCAAGCTGATGCGCCAGGCGGAAAAGGCAGAGGGGGGGGGCGGACCAAAGAGCGTGATCATCATGACCACGGCCCTGAACTCCCCAGCCAACATGGAAGAGGCGATGTGGGACGGCGACTGTTCCGACTACCTGGTGAAGCCCGTTTCCCGCGCCGACCTGATGGCCATGCTGCAGCGTCACGGCCTGCTCTGAAGCCGGGAAGGGATCGACCATGGAACCTAATTTCTACCGCCCCACGGTGCAAGCCTCCCTCGAGCAGGACTCCGCGGAGATACTCGCCAACTTCAAGGAGATCATCAAGAGCGGCTCGGGGACCAGGGTGAAACTGGTGAACTACTACAAGGGGCTGCCGATCAGCTACCCGGCCACCCTGGTGGAAGTGAGCGGGCAGGTCCTGGAGTTGGACGTGCACCCGCAGCAGGCGGTGGCCCTGGGGCTCTCCGGGCGGACCTGCATCAAGTGCGGCGCCTTCAGTCACACCTTGCTGGCCGACGTCAAGGACGCGGACGTGCGGCGCATGACCGCGTCACTGCACAACTTCAGCTACGTGGACCTGATGGTGGAGCAGCGCGCCTCGCTGCGGCTCGAGCTCGATCCCCCCTGCGAGGCGGAGATAACCGTCTCGGGGCGCAAGGTGGCCGCGCGGGCGCTGGATGTGTCGCTGGGGGGCTTCTCGGCGCTGACTCCCCAGCCGACCCAACTGGGGAAGGGTGATGAGGTGCTGCTCAAGGTGATGATGCCGAACCTGCTGCACAACACGGTGGCCCCGCTGGAAGTGCCGGCGACCGTGGTGGACGTGGCAGGATGTGACGCGGGCGAACTCTGCCGGTTTTCCATCAGCTCGGACAGCCAGGCCGAGGGAGTGCTCTCCAGGTTCATCTTCCAGCGCCAAGTCGACCTGATCCGGGAGCTCAAGGAGATGAGCGGCTAGCGTGAAGCCGCCCCGAAGGAGAAAGCATGCCAGACAACCTGTTCATACCGTCGGTGGACCTGAGGATCGGGAGCCTGGAGGAGTACAACCGCAGGCAGAAGGAGAAGGCGGCGTCCAGGCACGCCAAGCCCAAAGCCCGCCCCTGCATCACCATCTCCCGTGAGTACGGCTGTACCGGTTACCCGACCGCCGAACTTTTGCGCGACATCCTCATGCAGAGGACCGGCGAGGAATGGGTCATGATCGACCGGGCCATCGTCGAGGAGGTCGCCAAGCGCCACAACCTGTCCCAGGAGATCCTGCAGACGCTGGGCGAAAACAACCGGCTCCTTTCCGAGATCCTGGCCACCTTCTCCTCGCGCTGGAAAAGCAACTACGACTACTTCCTCCCCCTCTCCCAGCACGTGGTGGCGCTCGCCGAGCAGGGAAACGTCCTGATCCTGGAACTTGGCGGCGCCATCGTGGCCAGGCACCTGGAGCATTCCTACCACTTCAGGATCTTCGGCTCCGAGCCGTTCAAGATCGCGACGCTGGCCCGCCGCCTCAACATCGAGGAGGAAGAGGCCGAGAAGCTCATGCACCGGCAGCAAAAGGTGCGCGACCGCTTCACCAAGGACTTCCTGAGCCAGGACGGCCGTGATCCCGCCCTCTACGACATGCTCTTCAACAACGACCGCTGCTCCTCCGACCGGATCGCCCACACCATCGCCGACTTCGTGCTGGGAAGGGCGGCCTGAACCAGATGATCAGACCGGCTCCAGCTTCAGGTACTGCACCTCGTTGGGGAGGGTGAAGACGACGTATATGCCGTTTTCATGGATCTCCTGGGCGCTGCGCGCCGCCGGCCATAGCCGACGGTTCGGGTCGTCCGCCACCAGGTTCCTCGCCTGGTATTGCCCGGAAAGCCTGATGTTCCCCGGCAACTGGAAGGTGCCCGCGTTGCCGTGAGAGATATCCAGGTTGACGAAGACCAGCGTCACCGCGTCCCGTTCTCCATCCTCCCCGCGCCAGCGCGCCACCGAATAGATCTCCTCATGGAACCCGCCTTCGACCAGGCTCAGGAAGTAGCGGTTCGGCTCCCGCAGTTCCGGCGCCGCCTCGCGCGCCTGGTTGATCTTCAGGTACATCCTACCCACGGCCTCCCGATCCGGGATATCTTCGGTCCATGCCTTGTACATGTTCGCCCAGCTGTCCCTAAAGGGGAGCTTGTCCGGCAGTCCCAGCGGCTGCCCCATGAAGACCATGGGGAGACCGTAGCTGGAGGCGGTCACGGCGTAGCGCGCCATCATGGCCCACTTGTCGTCGTTGCCGACCTCGTCGTGGCTGGAGCCGTTGTGCATCACCAGCGCCTCCCCGCCGAAAAGGGCGCTTTCCGCCTCCAGCGAGTGGAAGAGGTCGGTCATCCGCACCGCGTTCATCCGGTACAGGTGGTGGTCCTTGGTGGTCAGGACGTCGAAGACGCGGTTCAGCCGGTACTGGATCACGTCCGGGTCGAGCACCTCGGCCAGGAAGATGAAGTCCCAGCGCGCTTTCCTGGTGCGGTTCACGATGTACTCCCAGAGGTGGTTGGGAAGGCCCTGGGCGAAGTCTGCGCGGATCCCGGCCAGCTTCCCGCCCGTCTTCTCGATCCAGTAGGGGAGGATGTAGCCGAAGTACTGCCAGAGCCTTTCCGTCTCGTTGTCCGAGGCGAGGTCGCTGTAGAGGATGTCCCGCTCGTCCTCGGCGTTCCCCTTCGGGTCCCAGTGCGTCACCGGGTTGCCCCAGTAGTCGGTGGCGCGGCCTGGTTTGGGACCCAGGGCGGAGTAGTCCCCGAAGAACCAGTCCACGTTGGCGTCGTCCCAGATGTGCTCGTTGAGGCGATCGGCAGGTGCCCAGACCGCGCACTCGAAGTCGGAGCGGGCAGCCTCGCGATAGTAGGGGACGCTGTGCCCGTCGACGAAGGCCGTGCCGCGGGTGCACCAGGAAGGGCGGTGCTGGCGGATCCACTCTTCCTCCTGCTGCATGGTGCAAAAGCCGAGGTCGACGCCCCCTTCCCCGTAGATGACGTCGCGGCCGGCGTGGTTGAAGGCCAGGTCTATGAAGACGTCCAGGTCGACGTCGCTTGCCTCCCGGAACAGGATCTGGAACAGCTCGAGGGCACGGGCCGGCGCGGCGTTGTCGGCGAGCCACCGGTTGATGCTCCAGTAGTCCCGCGACGAGTAGGGGCTCCCCGGGCTGTCGTTGGACGCCCAATCCCACTTCTGGCGGTCCCAGCGCCACTGCGTGTTGGGGAAGACCGGCATGAGCCAGAGCGTGTTGAAGCCGAGGTCCTTGGTGATGTAGGTGAGCTGGAAGGGGTTGAAGCCGTCGAAGTCGTGGGTGGAGAGGAAGTCGTCCAGGGTGCTGCGGTTCTCGTACGAGCCGCCGGCCAGCGCCTCGACGGTGAGGGCGTTGGCCTCGTAAAGGCGGGCTTGGGCGGCCTTCTGGGGAGAGACGACCACGGCGCAGTCGCGCTGCAACTGTTGCCCCGGCCAGGGGGCGAAATCGTTGTGCCACCACCAGGTGTCGGAGCCCGCGCCGCGGTAGCGGGCGGTGATACGGTAGGCGCCGCACTTCACGACCGGCAGTTCCAGGGTGAAGACCAGGTTGTCGAAGGATCTCCCCTGGTACGACATCCGGTAGGGCATCCAGTACGACGTGGGGCCTCCGGAGTCCGCGAGCGGCTCGTGGGTCTTGACGAAGTCGCGGCGGTTCAGGTTGCTGAAGAGCTCCACCTCGAACCCTTCCGGTGGAATATCCTGGGCCGCGATCTCCACCGTTACCTGGAGCCGGCCCGGGTTCGCGCCGCTCATCGTCTCGTCCAGCAGGAGCTTTACCGTGCCGTAGTTCCCCCAGCGCCCGTTCACCTTGAGGTTGCCGATCCAGGGACTGTATGCCATCGCGCACCTCCCTAGCCGGCGGCCGCGCCACCGGCAGAGTTGTCTTTTGGGCAAACAAGTTAGAACAGTAGCGGAGTTTGGCCGGTTGGCAACAGGTGGGGCGGACGATGGATTACCCTCCCGTCAAAGGAGGGGAGCGGACATCTTGTAGGGGCGAATAATCATTCGCCCTTCTCCGTCGGGAGGTGCTGATGGCCCGCTTACGGGAGCGGGCGGGGGGGGAGGCTGGCTTCAGGGAAGGTTGGCGCGGATCTTCTTCAACAGGCGGACCAGCTCCCGTTGCTCCGCCTCGTCGACGCCGCGCCACATCTGGTCGATCAGGTTGCGCGACACCTCCTCGAAGACGGGCTGCAGCGCCTGTCCCCGCTGCGACAGCCTGACGTACACGGTCCTTTGGTCCAGGGTGCTGCTCACCTTGTCCACGTAGCCGTTGGCGACCAGCTTCCCCACCAGGGCGGTCACCGTCGACTTGTCCCTGCGCACCGCCTTGGCCAGGTCCTTCATGGTGACCTGCTCGTTGTTGAAGAGGTGGTACAGGATGGCTCCGTGCGAAGGGGCGAGTCCCTCGATCCCCAGGCGCTTGAGCTCCTGGAGCAGGTACCGGTTGATCCCGGCGCGGGTGTCGCTGATGATGGCGGCGATGTTCCTGGTTTCCATGAGACGGGAACTTAGTTTGACGGCAAACTAAAGTCAAGAAAAAAAACCGGCCGGTTCAAACTGCGCCCTGCCGGTTGGGAAAGCCTCAGGCGAAGCAGGGTCAGTCGTCGGAGAGGAAGGTGTCCTCGATCTTGACGGAAAGGGTGCTGATGTCGAACGGTTTCTGGATGAAGTGCATCCCCTCTTCGACCACGCCGCTCCTTGCCACGAGGTCGGCCGTGTAGCCGGACATGAACAGCACCTTCACCTCGGGAAAGGACGCCTTGATCTCTTGGACCATGTCGTTGCCGCTCATCCCGGGCATGATGACGTCGGTCAGCACCAGGTCGATCCTGTTCTCCCTCCCGGTGCAGATGTCGATCCCCGCCTGGGGGGTGTCGGCAACTATGACGTGATATCCCAGCTCCTCCAGGTAGGACCGGGTAACCGTGCGCACCATGTCGTTGTCCTCGACGAGCAGCACGGTTCCTGTGCCGATCCGGACATCGGTGCACCTCTTCGGGGCTTCCGCCGGGGCGGCGCCGCTGCTGCGGGGGAGGTAGATCTTGAAGGAGGTGCCGTGCCCCGCCTCCGAATAGACGTTGATGAAGCCGCCGTTTTGCCGGACGATGCCGTACACGGTGGCGAGCCCCAGCCCGGTCCCCTTGCCCATCCCCTTGGTCGTGTAGAACGGTTCGAAGACGTGCTCCAGCACCTCTTCTCCCATCCCTACCCCCGTGTCGCTCACGACCAGCTGCACGTAATCGCCAGGGACCGAGTCGCGCAGGTACTGGCAGCTTTTCTGGCTCAGGTGCACGTTGTCCGTGTGGATGGAGAGGACGCCCCCGTCGGGCATGGCGTCGCGGGCGTTGACGGCGAGGTTCACCAGGATCTGGTCGACCTGGGACGGATCCATCTTGACGCTCCAAAGGTCGGCCCCCGGGCGGAAGTTCAGTATGATGCTCTCCTCGATGAGCCTCAGTAGCGTCTTCTGCGTCACGGCGACGAGCTGGTTCAGGTCGATCGGCCGCGGGTCGATGATCTCCTTGCGGGAGAAGGCGAGCAACTGGCGGGTGATCTGGCTGGAGCGCTGCGCCGCGGTGGCGATCTGCTCCAGCGGCTGCCACAGCTCATGCCCCGGGGTGATCTTCATCTGTGCCAGTTGTGCCTGTCCCATGATCACGGTGAGCATGTTGTTGAAGTCGTGGGCCACCCCTCCCGCCAGCCTCCCCACCGATTCCATTTTCAGTGCCTGCCGCAGCTGTTCCTCGGTCTGTTTGCGTTCGGTTATGTCACGCACGGTGGCGATGACGCCGACGATTTCGCCTGCGGCGTTTCTGAGGGGGGCCAGTGTGTCCGAATGCCAAACCGTACGGCCCGAATCGGGGAACTTCAATTCCACCTCGTCGGATTCGACGCCGTCGCCGGAGAGGACCCGCCGCAGCCTCTGGACCACCCCCGCCCGCTCCAGCATCGGAAAGACCTCTTCGGGAAGCCTGCCGATGACCTGCTCCGCGCTAAAGCCGGACAACTCTTCCATGTAACGGTTCCAGACCTGGAAGCGCAGCCCGCGGTCGTAGACGATGATCCCTTCCTGCGCGCTGGCGATGATCTGCTGCACGCGCTCCTCGCTCTCGCGCAGGCACTCCTGGACCTCGAGACTCCTCAGTTGGGTCAGCCCCTGCATCGCGAGGAGTTCGGTCAGGTTGGCGATGAAGAAAAGGTTCTGGTCCAGCCTCTCCTGGCTGATGACCGGGACGCGATCCATGGCAAGCAGGTACGAGGCTTCCTCGAAGCCGTACCGCTCGGCCTGAAGGCGGAAGCGGCCGCGATCGGGAGGTTTCAGGAAGAGCTGACCGGTGAAGATGTTGGCGAGATGATCCCCCTCGATGATGAGCGGGGTGGCTGTGTCGGTGAGCCCCAGGGGGCAGGTGATCTGGACGTGGCGCTGCTGGTCCTGCAGGCCGCTGGTGATTTTCCGGTCGCTTTCGATGCAGAACCGCTCGGTGGTGGGGTTAACGCGGTGGTACCTTGTACAGATGTCCTGCCATCCGGAGCCGGTCAGGATCTTCCCCTCCAGGTCGATGATGGCGGACGGGATCCCGGACACCTCGTAGAGACTGTCGAGGATCGCTTGCAGCTTGGGGATGTCGAGAAGCTCGGCGATGGAGTATTTCATCTGGTCTCGCGTTATCCGCAATGTCATTCAAGTCCGCTATGTAAGAGCCGTCACGGCGTTAGCCTTTATTACTTAATAGAGTATCCGGGAAAAGTGTCAATGAGGGAAAAGGAAGTGGACAAAGGGAAACTTCGTAAAGATGTCGTCCGAGAAGAGTAAGCCCTTTACTTGAGAAAGTCCGTCATGGCGACCTCGGCACACTCGGGGCAGTAACTGTGGCTGAAGAGAACCTCGGAGTGTTCCGAGATGTACGACTCCAACTGGTTCCAGTAGCCCTGGTCGTCGCGGATCTTCTTGCATGTCATGCAGATGGGGAGGAGTCCGGAAAGTTCCTTGACCCTGGAGAGGGCAGCCTGCAATTCCTGGTTCCGGCGCTGCAGTGCCTCTTTCTGGGACCGCAGCTCGAGGTGCACCGCCACCCGGCGGGCGAGGATGGCCGGCTTGATCGGTTTGTTGATGAAATCGACCGCACCCGCCTCGAACCCGCGCGTCTCATCGACCTCCTCGTTGAGCGCTGTGATGAACATGACCGGAATGTCCCGCAGCAGCGGGTCCTGTTTGAGCAGGCGGCACACCTCGTAGCCGTCCATTTCCGGCATCATGATGTCCAAAAGGATCAGGTCGGGAGGGGTGGATTGGACCAGTCGCAGCGCCTCGGCGCCGCTGTTGGCGCCGATGACTTCGTACTCGGATCGAAGCACCTTGTAGAGGATGATGAGATTGTCGATGGTGTCATCTACGACAAGAACGGTTTTTTTACCCACCGGGCCCTCGATGCGACCAGGAAGTCTGCTTACAGACGCTGGTCAATCTGGATGTCCAACTCCTCGCACAGCCTTTGCACTGTCTGCAGGGCTCCGGTGCAGTCGAACTGTCTGATTTGCTGGTTCAGCTGAGACAGCAGGGGAAATTCGGGAACTGCAGAGGCGAGGTCGTTCACCTTGTCCAACACTCCCATGTTTCTCTGCTTTAACAGCGGGATCACGGAAGTAAGTATGTCGGCAAGTTTTGTGATGTCAACACTCCCTGCCGCTTGGGGCGCGGCGGCGCCGGGCGGGGCTTCGTGGTGCACGGGAGACAACTGCAGGCAGCGCTTCAACTCCTGCAGCAAAGACGCAATTTCAACCGGCTTGGGGACGTAGCCGTCGTACCCGAGGTTCAGGAACTGCTCCTGCTGGTTCTTGAGGGCGTGGGCCGTGAGGGCGATGATGGCAGTCCGACCACCGGAGGTCTGCTCCATTTCCCTGATGCGGCGCATCGCCTCGTTGCCGTCCATGGTCGGCATCTCCACGTCCATGAGGATGACATCGAACCGTTTCTCACGCCATTTCCGCAGCACATCTTCCCCGTTGACCGCGGTGTCGAGCTCGTGCCCGAAGCGTTCCAGCAGCCGGGACATGATGTTGCGGTTGGTTTCCTGGTCGTCGGCCAGCAGGATGTGCAGCTTCTCCCCCTCCCATAGCCGCCTGATGTCGCTCCTGGCCGGCGTGCGCGGGTCCTGCCGCTCGTCGGAGCGCCGAAACGGGATCACCATGTGGAAGCTGCTCCCCGCGTCCTTGCGGCTCTCGGCCCAGATCCGTCCCCCCATGAGCTCGACGAGCTTGCTGCTGATGGAAAGCCCAAGCCCGGTGCCGCCGTACTTCCGCGTGGTGGAGCTGTCCTCCTGGCCGAAAGGGGAGAAGATGCGCTCGATGGCCTCGTTTGTGATGCCGATGCCGGTGTCGGTAACGCTGATCCCGAGGACGGCGACCTGTTCGCGATATTCCTGTACGGAGACGGAGATGGTGATCCCTCCCTCCCTGGTGAACTTGATGGCGTTGCCCACGATGTTCAAGAGCACCTGCTTCAGCCTCAGCTGGTCCCCCACCAGGGTTTCGGGCACGTCCTCGGCTATTTCCGGCCTGAGGAAAAGACCCTTCTCCATGACGGAGCTCATCTGGGCCTTGATGACCTCGTAGATGCTGCGCCTGATGCTGAAGCCGTGCAGCTCCAGGTCGATCTTGCCTGCTTCCACCTTGGAAAGGTCGAGGATGTCGTTGATGATGGCGAGCAGCCCTTCGGAGGAGGAGAGGATGCCGTCCACGTACTCCTTCTGCTCCGCGGTGAGGTCGGTGAAGGCGAGCAGCTGGGACATCCCCATGATGCTGTTCATCGGGGTGCGGATCTCGTGGCTCATGTTGGCCAGGAAGTCGCTCTTGGCCCGGTTTGCCGCCTCGGCGCTCTCCCGGGCCAGCACCAGGTCCATCTCGGCCTTTTTGCGATCGGTGATGTCGAAACAGTAGCCGATGTAGCCGGCGAAGCAGCCGTCCACCGCGTCGATGGGGCGGCCGATGTCCAGGATCCAGCGGAACTCCCCGTCATGACGGCGCAGACGGTATTCCATCTCGAAGCTCTCCCGCTTCTCGAAGGCCCCCAGCCAGATGTCGACGCAACGCTTCAGGTCCTCCTGGTGCACCCCCTCGGCCCACCCGCTGCCGTATTCCTGTTCCATGGTCCGGCCGGTGAACGAGAGCCAGGTGTTGTTGAACCAGTCGCACTCCGCCTTTGTGTTGGCGCGCCATATCAGCACCGGTGCCTGCGCCAGGATTTTGAGGTAGTGGTCTGCCAGCATCTGCTCCAGGACGGGACGGCGACCGTCGGAACCGGCCGCGTTGCCGCCCGAGGACGGGTGTGTGTTGGAAGGAATATTGTCTTTAGTTGGCATCTTGAACCTCTGCGCATCCATGCTCGGGTCTAGATCTCTTGCTTGAGTCGATGGGCATTATTATCAGATAATTTGTCGCTCTCAAATAGATTTCTTGCCAGCCCCCTAATTCATATATTGTAGCGCAAAAAAAGAGGTTTATAGTGACCAACGTCTCGGTGATGCCAGTGCGCTATTTCAATTCTTCAATTAATTTATGGTTAAAAACTGAACCCGTACTTTCTCAAGACAGACACAGCCTCGGGCCCTTTGAGGTACCGGATAAAAGCGGCCGCCTCGCTCTTTCCCGCAGCAGACGTCGTGAGCGCCATGGGGTAGCTGATGCGCGGATAGAGCTGCTGCGGCACGGTGAAGAGGATCCGGGCACGCCTTCCCAGCAGGGCGTCGGTGCGGTAGACGAAGGCCCCTTCGACTTCGCCTCGCTCGGCGTACATCATGCTTTCCCTGACGTCCTTGGCGAACACCAGCTTCCCGCTCAGTTGCTGCGTCAGGCCGGCTTTGCTGATGGCCTCGGTTGCGTACTCGCCGGCGGGGACGCTCTTGGGGCTTCCCATGGCGATCCTCCCCAGCGCGGCGAGGTCGTGCATGCCGGTTACCTTTTTCTCGGTGCTGCCGGCGAAGACGAGGGTGTTGCAGGCAAGTGTGTCGCTGGCGGAAACCAGTCTCCTTTGCTTCAGGTAGGTCATCCACTCCTCGTTGGCCGCGATGAAGATGTCGGCCGGGGCGCCGCTCTCGATCTGCTTCGCGAGGGTGCCGGAAGCCCCGTAGTTCGGCACGATCCTGACGCCGGGGTGCGCTTTCGCGAAGCGCTCGGCGAGCTCGTTCACCGCCTCCTTGAGACTGGCGGCGGCAGAAACAGCGACCTCTCCAGCCAGGGCAGGAGCGGAGAGCAGCAACAGGACGAAGAGGGACGAGGCTACCTGGATCAACAGTTTTCTCATGGCGTGCTCCTTTGTTGTCGAAATGGGACGGGTGCGGGAATGTCCGCGGTGTTGGCCGTCGTTGCCCCGGTTACATAACGTGTGCCATCGTTGCCGGTGCAGCCTCATCCTCAATGATGAAGGGTGTTTGGAAGGAAGAACAGGGTGGTCGGCGAGGTGGGGCTGCCGGAAAAAGGGGCAGTTGCCAAGTGATCCGGCAGGGAGCGGGAGCGGAGGGGGCGACGGGAGAAGGAGAAGGCAGGAGAGAAGGCAGGAGAGAAGGCAGGAGAGAAGGCGTGGGGGCGCCGGTGCGACGTTCCCCCCGGTCTCGTTGCCGCGGGGGCGGTTCTAGTAGGTCATGCAGGCGGCGCTCAGGATGCCGGCGGCCAGGGAGAGTGCTCCGAGCAGGATGGCCGGGGCCAGCACGTTGCCGGCGATGGCGCGGCTCAAGTCGGCGAAGAGCAGGCGCAGTACGAGGAACACCAGCAGCTGGACCAGGAGGGCAACGGCGGCCCAGACCAGCATGTCCAGAAACGAGACGCTGTGGGAGATGGCGCTGGCGAGGGATATGACGAATCCAAGCAGCGCGCCTGCGAAGCTGACGGCAGGCGCCACCTTGCCCTCGGCTATCAGTTTGAACTCCGGGTAGGGGGTGATGCGCACGTAGATCACGCAGAAAAGGGCCACCAGCAGTGCTGCAGCCAGCAAATTCAGGAAGTAGCCGTTCACTCCCCCCAGGGACTCCACCACCGTTACCGAATTCATCTCACCCCTCCACGAAGTAGTGCGGCAGGAACCTGCTGCCGTTGGTGGTGATCTCCGTTGCGTCCTCGCGGATGCCGATCCCGGCGGGGTCGCCGTCGATCACCCAGGAGCCGATCACCGGGTAGTTGCCGCCGAAACAGGGGAGCGGCTGGTAGCGCTGCAGGATGCAGCCGTCGCCGCCGTAGCTGCCGGGGGTGCTGAGCACGCCCCCTTCCCGGTGGATCTCGATGTTGCTGCCTTCCCGGGAGAAGAGCGGCTTACGGACAAACTCCCCCTGCATGGGGCGCTCCTCGAAGCTTGCCTGCAAAAGGTTCGGGTGCCCTTCGAACAGATCCCACAGGATGGGGAGAATCCCCTTGTTGCTGAGCACCATCTTCCAGGCGGGCTCCAGCAGACGGATCCTCGCCCGGGTGAGGTGGCGGCCGAACTCCTCGCGGATCATCCACTCCCACGGGTAGAGCTTGAACAGGACCCTGATGGGCGCCTCGTCCAGGTCGACGAAGTCCATCCTGGCGCTGTCCCAGCCGATCTCCTCGATGAAGAGCCTGCGCGTGCGCGCTCCCCCCTGCAGTGCGGTGTCGCGCAGGTATTCCAGGTTGCCCAGGTCCTCGATCGCGTCGCCGGCGCAGGCGAAGTGGACCGGCGTCCGTTCCAGGCCGGGCCAGCGCTGCCAGAAGCGGATCAGCTTTTCGTGGATGGAATTGAACTGGTCGTGGTCGGGGCGGGTCTCCCGAAGCCAGAACCACTGCACCACGCTCGCCTCCAGGAGCGAGGTGGGGGTGTCCGCGTTGTACTCGTACATCTTGGGTGCGCCGTTGCCGTCCCAGACCAGGTCGAAGCGGCCGTAGAGGGTGGGCTCGTCGTTCTCCCAGGAGTCGATCACCTTCGCGGCGAACTCCTTCGGGATACGGAGCTTTGCGAAGAGGTCGCGCCGGATCACCTCCTCCACGGCCTGCAGGCAGAGCGAGTGCAGCTCGGCGGTGGCGACGTCGATCGTGTCGATCTCGGCGCGCGTGAACCGGTAGCAGGCGGACTCGTCCCAGTACGGCGCGCCGTCGATGGTGTGGTAGAGCATGCCCACCGACTCCACCCGTTCCTGCCAATTGTCGCGCGGCGTCACCGCGATCCTTTGCACCGGCTACCCCCCGAAGCCGGCGTGGAAGCCGCCCAGCGAGCCGAAGCCCCCGCGGCTCACGCTGGTCACCCCCATGGCGCGGGTGGCCCTGCCGGTACCGCTGCCGTAGCGCGGCCCGTAGTAGTGCGCCCCGCCTCCATAGCTGCCGCCGCCCGAAGCATTGGCGTCACCGGGGAGTTCACGGCAGGCCGCGTCGCCCCAGTCGTCCTGGCAGTCCTTCTTGTTGGCGTAGAGGTAGTGGTTCTCCTCGCCATAGCTCACGACGGCCAGTGCCCCCATGAGCACCAGGGAGATCTGCAGGGAGCGCCGCGGCAGTAGCTGCGCCGGGACGGCGGCGCTCTCCGGAGCGGTCTTTCCGGCCGAGAGCCGCTCCCAGGTGGAAAGGCGCGGGTAGCCGTCCCGGAAGTAGAACCATGCCACGATCATGAAGAGGTACAGGTCGAGGGCGTTGCCGAACAGGACGAAGAGCGTCAGGCCCAAAGCCGCGACGACCACGGCAACCGTGGCGCAGTAGAAGGCGTTCAGATCCGCGCGCTCCAGCCGGTCCATGACCGGTGCCACCCCTGCCTCGCCGCTGCGGCGGGAGGGGGCGCTCCAGTGCCTGATCAGGAAGAAGCCGGAGACGGCGAGGGCGATGCCGGAGACCCGGATCGGGTAGGCGGGGAGGGAAAGGGCCATCCCCATGAAGACGTTGGAGAGCCCGACGGTGAATATGGCGATGAGGGCGAACAGCAGGAAAAAACCGGCCATGAGACGGTAGCTCCCCGCGGCCTTCATGAACTGGTCCAGGGCGATCTTGCTGCAGCGGGATTCGGTGGCGCCGGAGGTCCGGCCGGTGAAGCTGACATGGTGGACGTCCTGCAGGTAGCCCAAAGTGTCGGCAAAATCATCCTCGCTGATCAGGTACCGGTACACCTTGATCGACTCGCGCGGGTTCTTTTCCGAACCGTGGCAGAGTTTCAGGTCCTGCTGCTTGTTCACGTGCAGCTTCAGGTCGTAGACGGGTATCTCCTGGATGCCCAGGATCCCCTTCTTGTAGATCCGGTCCGGGGTGAGCATGACCTCCTGGGTGAGCAGGCAGTCCGAGCCGATCTCCAGGCAGGCCACCAGGGCGATGACGCAGATGATCTGGAAGACGAAGAAGCCCTCCTCGAGGAAGAGCTGGAAGAAGGGGAACAGGATGAACGGCGTGATGAGCGTGGTGAGCTTGGGCCAGAGCCGGTACCTGATGGTGAGGGTCTCCCCCTCCTGCCAGCCGCGCAGGGAGCGCTCCGGCTGGTCCTGCTGGCCGTCCATCTGCTCGAACTCGATCTTTTCGAAAAGGCCCATGGCACTCCCCGCTGAAGTAATGGCGGACGGAATATATGCCACAGTTCGCATAAAGTAAATAAGCAAAAACGAGGGGGCTCTAATCCGATGGCCGGTGGGGCGGCCCTGTCGCGCGGACTGCGGTCAGCGGTAGGTGGCGAGGATGTATTCGGCGATGAGGCGGGCGTCGGCGTCCGGGATGGTGCCTTGGTCGAAGCGGGCCATCCCGGGGCCGGGGTTGCGCATCCTGGCTATGATGCCGGCGGACGTGGTGATGCCGTTGTCGGCCAGCACGCCGCCGTGCAGGGTCTTCCTGGGATTGATGACGTTGCCGCCGTCGGGGTGGCAGGGGGCGCAGCGCTCCTTGAAGAGCTGTTCGCCGCGTGCGCTGACCGCGGGGGGAGGCCCCGCGGGCGGGGAGTCGGTGCAGCCGGAGAGCAGCGCGAGCATGGCGAAAAGAGCAAGCGCGGGAGGCCCGAGGATCGAGCCCCCCTCCCTGCCTCCCCCCTCCGCGGGGATGAGCAGGAAACGGTGGTGATCGCAACCGCGCGGTGCAGGAGCTGCAGGCCTTACCGTCACGGTGCTAGTCCCTGTACTCGTCGTTGACCGCGCGGGAGACCGGACGGCACTGGACGCCGTAGGCGGTAAGCTCCTTCAGCACCGCCCCCTTCATGCTCTCCACCTGCAGCGATACCTCGTGGGTAAGCTCGGTCCCCATCTCGATGTTTCCCGGCTGCACGCCGATCAGCACCATCTTGCCCGGGGCCTGCCCCATGAGCCGCGCCACCGAAAGGAGGTCCTTGAGCCCCATCTGGTGCGGCGAGATCTTGGTCTCCAGGGCGATCGGGAGTTCCTCCCCGGAGAGCCGCACGCAGGTCCCCGGCTCCTTTCCCGTTTCCACGGCGTCGACCATGATCAGGTGGCTCCTCCCCTCCAGCACCGGGAGGAGGTCGAGCCCAAGGGTCCCGCCGTCGACGATCTCGACGCCCTTGGGGAAGCGGTACTCCCGCTGCAGCTGCTGCACCACCCGGATGCCGACGCCGTCGTCGCCCATCACCACGTTTCCTACGCCAAGCACCAGGACCTTCGGTGCGTTCTTCACGGAGTTAGCCGCCACGTGTTCGTTCTCCTTTTATTAGGTATGATCTCCGCCTCCCGACTCTTACAATTCCCTCTCCCTCCGGGGAGAGGCTTGTGCGATCTTCCGCCCCCCCCGGCTCTTACAATCCCCTCTCCCTCTGGGAGAGGGCTAGGGTGAGGGGATTTTGGCGTCGGGTTTTTGGAGAGGGAATCCAGGAGGTTATTCTCCTTTTTTTACGGTGAACTTGTAACCGCTGAACATGCTGGAGATTTCGCCGCCGTGCTCCTTGATGTCCATCAGCCAAGCGCTGTAGATGTGGTTGATGACGAAGCCGAAAATGAGCCACATCCCGAAATGGTGGGCAAGGCGCATCCCCTGCAGGGAGAAGTGGGAGTACATGAAACCAAGCGACCTGAACATCACCCCCCCGGGTGCATGGGTGGCGTACATGGCGAAGCCGGTGAGGATCATGCCCAGGTAGACCAGAAAGAGCGCGAAATAGGCCGTGGTCGCCAGCGGGTTGTGCCCCACCGTTTCCGGCACCTGGTGCGTTTGCAGCGTGTAGTAGCGTATCATGTGCCGCAGCTTTTCCCTCCCCTTGGCGCTGAACATGGGGAAGAAGGCGCGCCAGCTGGCGTGCTCGTTGCCGATGAAAGACCAGACCACGCGCGAGGCGACGCTCACGGTGAAGGCGTAGGCCGCGACGAAGTGAATCAGGCGGATCCACCCCATGGCGTAGTCGCTGGGGGTGCTCCCGAGCGTGACCGGGTGCCCGATTAGGAAGCCGGTTCCCGACAGGAGCACGATGGCGAGCACGTTGATCCAGTGAAACCAGCGCAGCGGCAGTTCCCAGACGTACTGCTTGAACTTGCAACGATCCGACATGGCCCACCTCCCCTAGGATGCTTTCACCCTGACCATCTCCCTGCCGGTGGCGTCGAGGACGTGCACTGCGCAGGCCAGGCAGGGGTCGAAGGAGTGGATGGTGCGCAGGATCTCCAGCGGCTTTTCCGGGTCCGCGACCGGGGTGCCGAGGAGGGCCGCCTCGTAGGGACCCGCCTGCCCCTTGGCGTCGCGCGGCGACGCGTTCCAGGTGGAGGGGACCACCGCCTGGTAGTTGAGTATCTTCTGGTCCTTGATCTTGATCCAGTGCCCCAGCCCCCCGCGGGGCGCCTCGTGCCAGCCGTAGCCGTGCGCCTCCGCCGGCCAGGTCGCCGGGTCCCACTTCTCGTTGGAGTGGATCCTCAGGTCACCCTTGGCGATGTTGCCGATCAGCTCGTCCAGCCACTTCGGGGCCTGCTGCGCGATCACCAGGCAGTCGATGCCGCGGGCGCCGGTCCGCCCCAGGGTGGAAAAGAGCGCTTCCGGGCCGACCCCCAGTTTCTTCAGCACCATGTCCACCGCAGCCTTGGTCTCCTTGTGACCGGAGACGTAGGCGACCAGCACGCGGGAGAGCGGCCCGACCTCCATCGGTTTCTCCTCGTAGCGCGGCGCCTTGACCCAGGAGTACTTCTTGTCCGTGTCGAGGTACTGGTAGGGGGGCTTCGGACCGGTGTAGTTCGGCTCGGTCGACCCCTCCCAGGGGTGCAGCCCCTTGCCGTCCCCCCCCGCATCCTGGTACCAGGAGTGCTCCACGTGCTCGGTGATCTTCTTCTGGTCCAGCGGCACCACCTTCGAGATGTCCCGGTTCAGGATGGCCCCTCCGGGGAGCCAGGTGTTGCCCGCCGCGTCCGGGAACTCCGGATAGCACATGTAGTTGCCGACCCCGGCGCCGATCGCCGCCCAATCCTTGTAGAAGGAGGCTACCGCCAACAGGTCCGGGATGTAGACCTTCTCCACGAATTCCTGGGCCTTGTGCAGCAGGCGCTTGATCTCGATCAGCTTGTCGGCGTTCAAGGCGTTCTGGGAGTCCGGGTCGATGGGGATCGACATCCCCCCCACCAGGAAGGTCTGCGGGTGCGGGTTCTTGCTCCCGAGAATCGCGTGGATCTTGATGATGTCCTTTTGCCACTCCAGGGCCTCCAGGTAGTGGGCGGTGGCCATGAGGTTCGCCTCCGGCGGGAGCTTGTAGGCGGGATGCCCCCAGTAGGCGTTGGCGAAGGGGCCGAGGCGCCCGGAGCCGACGAAGGCCTTCACCTTGTCCTGCACGGACTTGAAGTAGGTGGGGGAGTTGTTGGGCCAGTCCGAGATGGAGGCGGCCAGCTGCGCGGTCTTCACCGGGTCGGCCTTGAGCCCCGAGGTGATGTCCACCCAGTCCAGGGCGTGCAGGTGGTAGAAGTGGATCACGTGGTCCTGGGTGTTCTGGATGGCGATGATGATGTTGCGGATCAGCTGCGCGTTGGGGGGCACCGGGATCTTCAGCGCGTCCTCGACGGCTCGGATGGAGGCGATCGAGTGCACCGTGGTGCAGACCCCGCAGAAGCGCTGGGTCCAGTACCAGGCGTCGCGCGGGTCGCGATCCTTCAGGATCTTCTCGATGCCGCGGAACATGGTGCCGGAGACCCAGGCGTTGCTGATCCTGCCGCCGGAGACTTCCGCCTCGACGCGCAGGTGCCCTTCGATCCTGGTGATCGGGTCGACAACGATCTTGCTCATCTTAGTCCTCCTTGGCGTCCTCGCCCGGTTCCTTGTCCTTTCTCATGGCGGAAAGCGCGCCGTGCACCACGAAGGCGCCCGCAGCGCCCGCGGCGAGCCCGAGGCCGATGGCGTCGGCGGTGTGCTCGATGCCGAAGCCAGGCACGTTGGGAAGGCGGCGGTACATGGGGGACATGACGTCCCAGAATTGGGGCTCGGCGCAGCCGACGCAGGGGTGTCCCGAGCCGATGGGCCAGGCGGTCTTCTCGTTGTAGCGCTGGGTGGGGCAGTTGTGGAAGGTGGCGGGTCCCTTGCACCCCATCTTGTAGAGGCAGTACCCCTTGCGGTGCCCCTCGTCCCCCCAGTGCTCCACGTACTGCCCGGCGTCGAAGTGCGGGCGTCGTTCGCAGTTGTCGTGGATGCGCTTGCCGTAAGCGAAGAGCGGCCGGCCGTGTCCGTCGAGGGCGGGGATCTTGTTGAAGACCAGGTAGTGCACGATGGTGGCGGTCAGGTTGTCGGCGTTGCAGGGGCAGCCGGGGAGGTTGATCACCGTGGCGCCCGGGACCGCCTCCTTGACCCCCACCGCGCCGGTCGGGTTGGGGGCCGCCGCTGGAATGCCGCCGTACGAGGCGCAGGTGCCGATGGCGATGGTGGCCGCGGCGCCGCCGCAGACCTGGCGGGCGCGCTCCAGGTGCGACTTGCCCCCCACGCAGCCGTAGACGCCGCCGTCCTTCATCGGGATGGAGCCCTCGATGACGGCGAAGTACTTCCCCTTGTAGTCGGTGATGGTCTTGTCCAGCGCCGCCTCGGCCTGGTGCCCGGCGGAGGCCATGATGGTCTCGTGGTAGTCGACCGAGAGGATGTCGAGGATGATCTCGGCGACGGTCGGGTTCGCAGAGCGCAGGAGCGCCTCGCTGTCGCCGGTACACCCCTGGAATTCCAGCCAGACTAACGGCGGTCGCTTGACCTCGTCCAGGGCCCGGGCCACGGACGGGGCGAAGGAGGGGGGTAGCGCCAGGGCCGCCGTGACGGTGGAGCAGAACTTGAGGAAGTCGCGTCGGGAGACGCCCCGTTCCTTCAGTATCTGGCCGATGGAAAGTTCACTGTCATCCCTTGCTTCTGTTCTCGTCTTGCTCATCCCGGCCTCCCCTTTGCTCACAGAGAAACGATAGGGCTCTTTGGAGCGCGAACCTGAACTGGCTGAATTATGATTTTAGTAGAAAGTTGTTTTATTGCAATAGGGGAAAGTGAAACGGGTGAGAAAAAAATCACAACGTTTAGGGGCTTTGACAGTAGAACGCGTATTGTGTCTGTTGGTGGGTGACCTGCTGCGATGATCTCGCGCTAGTCCCCTCCCTCTTCGGGAGAGGGTGCCCTAAGGGGAGGGGAGGGCGCCCTAAGGGCGGGTGAAGGTGCCCGAAAGGTGGGGGAGGGCGCCGCCGGATGCTGGCATCTTGCCCTTGACGCCTCCCTCACCCTGACCCTCTCCCAAAGGGAGAGGGGATGTGGATGTATGTGGCGGGAGATCAATGGTGGCGGCTACACGAGCCCCTTATCCTGGGCGTAGCGCAGAAGCGCCACGCGGCCGTCCACGTGTATCTTCTGGTAGATGTTGTGCAGGTGGACCTTCACCGTCCCCTCGCTGATGCAGAGCCTGTCGGCGATCTCCCTGTTGCGCAGGCCGCCTGCCACCATGCGTACCAGTTCGATCTCGCGCTGGGTGAGGAGCCCGGAGACCTCGCGTCCCCCCGCCTCGCGTTTCAGGAGCTTTTCCAGGGCCTGCTTGGCCGAGCGGCGCTCCAGCCACTGCTCGCCCGCGTGCACCTTGCGGATGCACTGCACCAGGAACTGCGGCGCCATCTCCTTCAGGACCACCCCCTGGATGCCGAGCATCACCGCCTCGAGCATGTCCGCGTCCTCCAGGGCCGCGGTGAGCAGGACCAGTCGTGCGCCGAGCCTTTCCTCGGTCACCCTGCGGGCCACCTCGATGCCGCTCAGCCCCGGCATGCGGATGTCCAGTACGGCCACGTCCGGGCGCTGCCGGCGGATCTCCTCGAGGGCGTCCGGCCCGTTGCTGCAGCTTGCCAGCACCTCGAAGTCCTCCTCGAAGTTGAAGAGGCCCGTCAGCCCGTTCAGGATCAGGGGGTGGTCATCGGCTATGACCAGTCGTATCATGTCAGCCTCCTAGTTCCATGAGTGGCAGGGTGATGTCGAGGCGGGCACCCCGCTCGCCGGAGTCGATCGTGAGCTTCCCGTTCAGGGCGTCGATCCGCTCCCGGAGGGTCACCGGGCCGCGCTTGAGGTCGCTCAACTGGTCCTGGTCGTAGCACCCCTGGAAGCCGAAACCCCGCCCGTCGTCGGTCACGCTGATGTGCGCCCACTGCGCGTCGAAGCTGATTTCCGCCCGCAGGGTGGTAGCCTCGGCGTGGCGCACCGCGTTGATCAGCGCCTCGTGCACCACGAAGTAGATCTCGCGCGCCACGCTGCGCTGCAGCCGCGGCGCCGGCGTGTGGCAGGTCACGGAGCAGGCGATCTCCCATTGCCGCCTGATGCGGCCGGCCAGCTCGTCCAGGCGCTTGGCCAGCCCGTACTCCTCGGTCTTGCGCCGGTAAAAGAGCGGCTTCATGTCGTTGATCTGGGTTCTCAGGTCCCGCTGCTCCGAGGCGAGCAGTTGTTGCACCTGCTGTATGTTCTCCCTGGCCGCGGCCGGGTCCGTCTCGATCAGCCGGCTCACCGTCGCCAGTTGCAGTCCCGCTCCCGCCAGTGACTGGAGCAGGCCGTCGTGCAGGTCGTGGGCGAGCCGCAGGCGCTCGTCCGCCGCGGCACCCTGCTGCAGCTGTTTCAAGAGCAGGGCGTGGTCGAGCCGGGCGGCGATCTCATGGGCGACGATGCCGCCCAGGACCAGGTCGTCCGGCGTGAGGTGACTCCGGTCCAGGGCGACCAGGTACCCCGAGATCTTCTCGCCGTCAAGGGGAGAGACGCACGCGGAGGTGACGTCGAAGCGCCGCACGAACTCCGGATGCAGCGGGGCGCAGCGGCGCTGCTGCAAGCCAGCGACCGTATTGCAGACGACCAGCGCCTGTGCCGAACCGGCCTCGCGGGTGAAGAAGCTCGCCTGCTCCAGTCCCTCCGCCACGATGTCGCCGAAGACGCCCGGGTCCTTCCATTCGTAGCGGCTTCCCTCCGCCGTCCAGCAGAGCAGGTGCAGCCAGGGCTCCTCTTCTTCCTCCCATAAAAGCACGACCCTCGGCGCCCTCAGTATGGCTGCGGCATGGCCGAGCATCCCGTGCCCCTCCTCGCCCGGCTCTTCTGGCAGCGTTTCACTGGGCCACTGGGAGAGCATGGCGAGTATCTCCCGCATGGACTCCTCATAGGCGCCCAGGTACCCCAGCAGGCCCGCCACCACCGTCAGGTAGGCGATGCGGATGATGAAGCGGTTGAGCTCGAAGTTCTGGTCCATGAGCAGGTTCGAGGGGTACCAGGCGAGCAGGAGGGTGACCGACATGGCCGCCGCGGCGGTCCAGAGGGTGCCGCGCCATTGCCAGCGGAAGGTGGCGCAGACCAGGATGAAGATGAAGTAGACGAAAAAGGGGCTGTTGGGGCCGGTGGTGAGGAACATGAGGCAGGCGAAGACCAGCAGGTCGACGCTGTGGGTGATCAGGTGCAGCATGCCCCACGCAAAGCCCCGGCGCCAGGTCAACGCCGCCATCACCACGGAGTAGCCGAGATACGCGGAAAGGATGCCGTAGGTGATGTGGGCGTAGCGGGAGGGTTCGGAAGGATCCAGCCCAACCGCCAGCAGGAAGAAGGCCGCCAGGATGACGCGCCCGGTAGCGATCAGGTACTCCGCCCGCGTTTTCGAGTGGTATCTCAGCTGCGCCATCTGCATCGGTCTCCTGCAACGACAGGCGGGACGGCTCCGCGGGCGTCGGAATGGATGACCGCGGCGTAGGGAAAATTCTTAGGGGCGCATTCTATACATTATGTTTACGCCACGTCAATGATTTAGAGGGCTTTTGTGCATCGAAAGGTGGGGAATCGGGGACGCTCGATCAAACGGCGGATCATAGACCACGAGAAAGGGGCGCCGCCGCTCGTCACGGCGACGCCGGGGGCTGGGATCAGATCATCGTCTCCAGGATCTCGGCGGCGCTTTTCACGTAGCCGGGGCAGCGGGCTGCTATCAGCCCCTTGCGCTGCGCTTCCCTCATCCCCTCCTTGGTCCCCATGTCCACGCCGAGGAGCCGCGAACAGGCGAGTTCCTTGTGGCGCGCCTTGAACCGCTCGTTGAAGGTCTCGATCTTGGCGAAGACCTTTCTTTCCTTGGGGCCGTGGGCGAGGCCGAGCACCATGTAGGCGGCGGTGACGGCGCCGCACTCGTGCCCGGCTGCCATGCCGCCGGCAAAGCCGGTGGCCAGTTTGCAGGCGGTTTCCGGCTGCACGCCGTAGGCAGGCGCGTAGTTCTCGAGGATGGACTGGGAGCAGTTCATCGTCTTCACGAACTGTTTCCGGGCCGCCTCGGGGCGCCCCGCCGCCGTCTGGGGCGTCGCCGCCCCCTCCGCCTCCTGGAAGGAGCCCCCCGCCGCGAGGCAGACCCCCAGGCAGAGCGAACCCTTGAGCAGCTCGCGCCTGCTGATCAGCTCCTTTTTGCATTCGTCTTTCATGGCAGCCTCCGCATCAACCGGGAGAGGTCCCTCCGCCGGCGTTCGTAGTGAGTTGTCGCGAGAGGTAGGTATATCACAATATTTGAATTTAAAGAAGGGATTGTGTTCCGGGGGCGCACGGAGAGTCGAGACTCATTCCAGCGACTTGCGGAAGCGGAGCACGCTCACGGTGAGCATGACGACCGCGATGAGCGCCATGGCGGCCATCTGGGGCCAGAGCACGTCGAAACCGACCCCTTTCAGGTAGACGCTTCTCAGCACCACCTCCTGGTAGCGCAGCGGGTTCAGGTAGGTGAGCCGTTGCAGCAACAGCGGCATGCTGGAGATGGGGGAGCCGAAGCCGGAGAAGATGACGGCGGGCATGATGAAGAAGAAGCTCGTGACCATGGCCTGCTGCTGGGTCGCCGAGACGGTGGAGATGAAGAGGCCGACGCCGAGCATGCACAGGATGAAGCAGACGGTCCCGGCGGTCAGCACCAGCAGGCTCCCGGTGAGCGGCACCCGGAACCAGAGCGTGCCCGCCAGGCTGATCAGCGCCGTGTCCAAAAGCCCGATCAGGAAGAAGGGGATGGTCTTGCCCAGGATGAACTCGGTGCGCCGTATCGGCGTCACCATGATCTGCTCCAGGGTGCCGATCTCGCGCTCGCGCACCACGGCGAAGGCGGTCAGGGTGACCACGATCACCAGCACCAGGTTGCCGATCACTCCCGGCACGAAGAACCACTGGCTGGTCATGTCCGGGTTGTACCAGGGGCGGCGCTCCACGACGATCTCGGGGAGGGAGGCGGCGACACCGGGAGCCTGCCGGTTCAGCGCCTCGATGCGGTACTGCCGCGCAAAACCCTGGGCCACCTGGTTCACGTACCCAAGCCCCACCAGCGCCGTGTTCGAGTTGCTGGCGTCCACTATCACCTGCAGGTGGGCGGTCTCCCCCTTGCGCAGGTCGCGTGCGAACCCCGAGTTGATCTGCAGCGCCATGATCACCTGGTCCCGGTCGATCAGGTCCGGGATCTCGCGCCGGTCGGCCAGGCGGCGCACCTCGAAGTAGCGGCTCGCCTGGAAGCGGGAGACGAGGTCGCGGCTCACCTGGCTGTTGTCGTAGTCGACGATGGCGACCGGGACGTGCTTGATCTCCAGCGTGGCGGCGTAGCCGAAAACCAGCGTCTGGATGACGGGAGGGGCGAACAGGAAGAATCTCGCCCTCTTGTCGCGGATTACGTGCAGGAACTCCTTGATCAGCATCTGGCGCAGGCGGCCCAGCATGTTTCCCCCCTCAGGCGAGCTTCTTGCGGAAGACCCGCGTTGCCGCCAGCCCGAGCAGGGCGGCGAAGATGGCGAGTCCCAGGAAATCCTGCCACATGGTAACGACGGACGATCCCTTCAAAAAGACGTTGCGCAGGATCGCCATGTAGTACCGGGCCGGCACCGCGTGGGTGATCCCCTGCACCAGTGGCGGCATCTGGTCGATCGGGTACACGAAGCCGGACAATAGGAAGGCCGGCAGGAAGGTGGCGATCAGGGAGATCTGGCTTGCCGCGAGCTGGGTCTTGGCGACCACCGAGAAGAAGTAGCCAAGCGAAAGGACCACGGTGAGGAACAAAAAGGTGCTCAGCAGGAAGACCCAGATCTCCCCCCGGAAGGGGACGCCGAACCACCACACCCCCATGACGGCGCAGAGGCTGGTGTCGGCGAGCCCGATCACGACGTAGGGGACGAGTTTGCCCAGCATGATCTCCAGCGGCGTCACTGGGGTCGAGATGAGCTGCTCCATGGTGCCCCGCTCCCATTCCCGCGCGACGGTGAGCGAGGTGAGGAAGGTTCCGACCACCGCCATCACCATGGCCACCACCCCGGGGACGATGGTGACCATGCTCTCGAGGTTCTCATTGAACCAGGTCCGGGCGTCGACGCTCAAGGGGAGCCGCGCCGCTCCCTGCCCGCGTGCCTGCAGCCATTCGAGCTGGAGCTGTTGCGAGTGCGCCAGTGCCACCGCCTCGGTGTAGCTCATGCCGAGGCTCGCGCTGTTGCTGTCGGTGCCGTCGAAGATCGCCTGCACGCTCACCTTCCGGCCGGAGCGGAGTTTCCTGGAGAAATCGGGAGGGACCACGAGTCCGATCTGGCAATCCCCCGTGTCGATGGCCCGCACCAGTTCCGGGTAGCTTGCCACCGTTTTTACCACCTTGAAGTAGACCGACGCCTGGAAGCGTTTCAGGAAGTCCTGGCTTTGCTGGCTTTTCTCCTGGTCGTAGACGTAGACCGGGATGTGCTTGGTGTCGAAGCTCACGCCGTAGCCGAAGGCGAACATCATCACGATGGGCATGGCGATGACGATGCCGATGCTGCGGGCGTCGCGCCGGATCTGGATCATTTCCTTGCGCGCCATGGCGCAGAGCCGGTTCCAGTTCATGGTTGCGCCTTCTCCTTGTCGTTATCTACTCTTGTCTCCGCTTTATCCCTTCTATCCCTTTCATCCCCTTCATCCCTGTTCAAGCCGGTGAGCGAGACGAAGACGTCCTCGAGGGAGGGGCGGATCTGTTCGATGCGGGTCGTGGTGATGCCGCGGCCGGCGAGGTACGCCTTGACCTGCGGGATGGCCTCTTGCGCGGAGGGCACCACCAGGTGCAGCGCGCTTCCGAAGATGGCGGCGTCGGTCACCCCCGGCGCCTCCTGCAACTCCTCCAGGGCCTTCCCCACCTGGTCGCACTCGAGCAGCAGCAGGTTTCCCTCCATGCTCTTTTGCTTCAGCTCCAGCGGGGAACCCGAGGCGACGATCTTCCCCCGGTCGATCAGCACCAGGCGGTTGCAGTACTCGGCCTCGTCCATGTAATGGGTGGTCACGAAGACGGTCACCCCGTCGTCGGCCATGCGGTGGATCAGCTCCCAGAAGAGCCGCCTGGAGATGGGGTCGACCCCCGAGGTCGGCTCGTCGAGGAAGACGATGGGGGGGCGGTGCAGCACGGCGCACCCCAGGGCCAGACGCTGTTTCCACCCCGCGGCGAGGGTCCCGGTGAGGAGCTGCTCCCGCCCGGAGAGCCCGGCCATGTCGATGGCCCAGTCGATGCGCTCCTTCAGGTTGGCCGCCGAGACGCTGTACATCCCGGCGAAGAAGCGCAGGTTCTCGATCACCTTGAGGTCGTTGTACAGGGAGAACTTCTGCGACATGTAGCCGATGTTCTGCCGCACCCGCTCCGGCTCGCGCGCCACGTCCAACCCGGCCACCAGCGCCTCCCCCGAGGTCGGCCGCAGCAGCCCGCAGAGCATCCTGATGGTGGTGGACTTGCCGGCGCCGTTGGGCCCTAGGAAACCGAAGATCTCGCCGGGGCTCGCCTCGAGTGAGATGTTGTCCACCGCGACGAAGTCGCCGAAGCGCTTGACGAGGTCTCGCACCACGACTGCCGGGGTCGCGCCGTTCATCGCTCGCCCCCTCTGTCACGTTCGTGGCCATTGTCGCCCCAGTCACCCTGTACCGCTTCGACGAACAGGTCCTCGATGGACGGGGCCACCTGCTCGATGGCGTCGCAGGAGAGCCCGGCAGCGGCGATCCGGCTGCGCAGTTCCGGGATCATGCGCTGCGGATCGCGGACCACCAGGTGCAGACCGTCTCCCACGATCATGACGGTGGAGATCCCCTCCGTCCCGGCGAGGAGGTCCCGGACCGGGCGCGGGTCGGCGCAGACGATGGAGAGGACGGCGCCGGGAAGGGAAGCCTTAAGGTTGGCCGGAGTGTCGCAAAAGAGCATGCGCCCCTCGTGCAAGAGCGCCACGCGGTGGCAGCGCTCCGCCTCGTCCAGGTAGGCGGTGGTGGTGAGGATGGTCACCCCCTGGTCCAAGAGGGTGTAGAGGATGCGCCAGAAGTCGCGCCGCGAGACCGGGTCGACCCCGTTGGTCGGCTCGTCCAGCAGCATCACCTCCGGGGTGTGGATCAGCGCGCAGACGAGCCCCAGTTTCTGCTTCATGCCGCCGGAGAGCTTCCCGGCCAGGCGGGAACGGAATTCCGCCATCCCTGCCGCCTTGAGCAGTTCCGCCGAGCGCTCTTCCCGTTCCCGGCGCGGCACGCCGAAGAGATCCGCGTAGAAGCGGATGTTCTCGTCCACGGTCAACTCCTCGTAGAGCCCGAAACGCTGCGGCATGTAGCTGATGTGGTGCTTGGCCCGCTCGGCGTCCCGCGCCAGGTCGAAGCCGGCGACCGTGGCGCTTCCCTCGTCCGGGGCCAGCACGCCGGCCAGCATGCGCATGGTGGTGGTCTTGCCGGCACCGTCGGGGCCGACCAGTCCGAAGATCTCGCCGCGCCGCACGGCAAAGCTCAGCCCGTCCACGGCGCGCACGCCGGGGAACGACTTGGTGAGCCCATTGAGCTCTATGGCGTTCTCGGAGCCGCTCATGTCACCTGGCCGGCGCCACGGCGAGGGTCGCGTCCGCGGGCATCCCCGGCTTCAGCTCGTGAGCCGGGTTCTCCAGCTCGATCTTGATGCGGTACACCAGGGTCACCCGCTCCTTGTGGGTCTCCACCGACTTCGGGGTGAACTCGGCCTGGGAGGAGATGAAGGAGACCCGCCCCCGGTAGGTCCTGCCCGGGTAGCTGTCCGTCTTCACCGTGGCCACTTGGCCCAGTTTCACCCGGCCGAGGTCGGTCTCGCCCAGGTAGCCGCGCATCCAGAGGTGGTCCAGGTCGGCGATGGTCGCAACCGGCGTCCCTGCGGTCAGCACCTCGCCCAGCTCGGCCTGGCGCACCAGCACCACGCCGGTGATGGGTGCCAGAAGGGTGGTGTAGGAGAGCTTGATCTTTGAGAGTTCCAGCGCCTGGCGCGCCGAGCGGACCGCGGCGCGGTTGACGTCCACCTGCTCCTTGCGCACACCCTCCAGCACCTGGTCGTAGTTCTGCTTGACCCGCTCCAGTGCCGCCTGGCTCCGCTTCAGGGCCGCCGCGGCCGTGTCCCGCACCTGTGCCGAGACCTCGTCCTTCTCGTAGAGGGACTGGTAGCGCTGCAGGTTGTGCTTTTTCAGCTCGTAGTCCGCCTGGGCGTCCAGCACCGACTGGTGCGCCGCCTTCTTCTCCTGCGGACGGCTCCCCGCCGTGGCCAGCCCCAGCTCGGCCTCCCGGGTGCCGACGGCCGCCTCGTCGATCTGCATCTGCTGCCGGTAGTCGCCCTGGTCCAGCCTGGCCAGGACGTCGCCCGCCTTGACCAGCTGTCCCTCCTCGACCGGGAGTTCCGCGAGCCGCCCGGGGACCTTGAAGCCGACCACGCTCTCGTGTGCCTCAATGTTCCCCGAGAGGACGATCGAGGTGGCCTCGGCGTCGCTCTTGGCGCGGTGGGTGAAGAAGTATCCGGCGCCGACAAGCACGGCGACCAGCAGGAGGATCGGGATCAGTTTTCTTTTCATGGCGTGCATGACCTCGCAGTTATTCGATGCCCAGGAAGAGCCGGTACACCTTCTCCGTGTCGCCCAAGGCGCGGGCGAGCGCTATCTTCGCCTCGGCGTGCTGCGCCAGGGCGTTCAGCTCGTTGTCTCGGGCCCGCGCCAGCGCGTCCTGGGCCGTGACCACCTCGATGTTGTTGGCGATCCCGTTTCTGAAGCGGTCGCCGGCATACTGCAGTTCGCGCTCGGCGAGCTGCGCCCCCTCCCGCGCGGTGGCCACCTGGTCCGTGGCGGAGTTCAGGTTCAGGAGCGCCTCCCGGATGTCCTGCTCCACGCCGAGCTTCAGGTCGGCGATCTGCAGCCGGTTGCGCTCCAGGCGGCTGTCCAGCTCCAGGCGCTCACCCTTTCTGTCGTAGTCGAACAGGTTCAGCACCAGGTTCACCTGGAGCATCCCGGTGGGGTCCAGGTTGCTCATCTCCTGGCCGCTGGTGCCGTAGTTGCCGCTCAGCACGATCCTCGGGAGGTAGCGCGAGCGTGAGGCCTTCACCTGTTCCTCGAGGGAGGCGCGCTGGGAGAAGAGCGAACGATAGTCGGGGCGGCTCTCCAGCGCGGCCTGGATCCCCTGTTCGATCTGCGGTGGCTCCAGCTTTCGGAAGGAGAGCTTGTCGGTGAGGGTGATGGGAGTGCCGAGATCGATGCCGACGCTGCGCGCCAGGGCGAGCAGGGCGAGCTGCGCGTTGTTGGCGGTCACCAGGAGGTTCTGGCGGTCGTTGGCGAGCTGCACCTGGGCACGCAGCACGTCCAGGCCGTCGGCCACCCCGACGGCGCGCTGGTCGCGGGCGAGCTGCTCCAGCGCCTCCGAGGTCTGCACCCGGCTCCGCGCCGTCGCCACCCGGGCCTCCGCGTAGGCCGCGTTCAGGTACTGCACGGTAACCAGGCGGATCACCCCCCCCCGGGCGTCCCGGTAATCGTCCTGCCGCGCCTGCTTTTCCTTTTCGCTCGCCTTGATGGCATGGTAGCTCTGCAGGTCGAGGATGCTCTGTTCGCCGTAGATGCGGAAGTCGTAGCTGGTGAAGGGGCCCACGACGGGGGGGGAGTGGGGGAGGCTGATCCCCTGGGCGCGCAGGTTGCGGGTCTGCCAGGCGAAGGGGGTCTCGATGCGCAGGTGCGGCAGGTAGCTCGAGAGCCTGCGCTCCCGCGTCCCTTCCGCCTCGTCCACCCGCGCCCTGGCCAGAAGCGCGTTCAGGTTGTTGTCCAGCCCCCGGGTGATGGCCTGGTCCAGCGACAGCGCCAGGGGTGGGGAGTCCTGGGCGGCGGCCTGTCTGCCGGCCATCCCGAGCAGCAGTGAAACGGCCAACAGTTTCAAGGTTTTTGCGATCATGGCGTGTCCTTTGTTGCCTGTTGCTATTTCGAGCGGGCTCCGTCGACGAAGATCTGGATGCTCTTCTTCAAGTTCTCTTCCAAGGGGTCGATCGGGCTGAGCGACCAGGTGATCATGGTGCCGAAAATGATGCGCTGAAAGCTCTGCGCGACGCTGAACGCGTCCAGGTCGCTGCGGATCTCCCCCGACTGCTGGCGCCGTGCCATCAGGGCGGAGAGCTGCCGGATGTTCCCCTCCATGGCCTCCGCCATCCGCTTTTGGACCGTCTCGCTGCCGAAAACGGCGGTCATGAGGCTCTGGATCAGGCCGGGACCCTTTTCCTGCTCCATGGTCAGCGTCAGCGCCAGTTGCAACAAAAGCGGCGCGAGCGGCCGGTCCGAATCCCGGTGCGCCGCCACGAAGTCGGCCACCCGCGCCATCTGCAGTTCCCGGTACTCCAAAAGGACGCTTTCCTTGTTGTCGAAGTAGTTGAAGAAGGTGCCCTTGCCGACGTCGGCTGCTGCGGTGATCGCCTCTATGGTGGTGGCGTTGAAGCCCTTCTCCGCGAAGAGGTTAAGCGCGGCGCGGAAGATCCGCTCCCTGGTTTCCTCGCTCCTCTTCGCCCTGCGGCCTGACTGGCGGCCGGCGGGGTTCTCGGTCTCGATGGTTGTCATCGTGGTTCTCCTGAAAATATGACCAACGGTCAGGTTTGACTATAGGTCACTGTAGAACGGATGTCAAGCGCCTCAAGGCAGTTTGAACACTTGCGGGGCAGGGGACGGAAAGGGGAGGGAAGAAGGTTGTCAAGAACGCTGTTGCTTGGATTACAATGAAGATGGCAGATGCTGCCGCATAGAGGAGAGATCATCATGAGAAAGATGAGAATATCCATCGGGTTGCTGCTTCTTGCCACCGTGCTGTCGGGGTGTTGCCCGTGCTGGTGGCATGACCGGGATTACGACTACGGCCGCCACGACGGCGGGCGTTACGACGACCGCGGCGGTTACGGCGAGCGCAGGTACTGACACGAAATTCCTGTCTTGAAAAGTAAAGGGGGCCGTCATGCCGACAGCCCCCTTCACCGTTTCTGCTTCGAACCGTCCTAGTCTTCCTCTTCACCCTGGTGCTTCGGCCCGCGCGGCAGCTCGAGCAGCTCTGCGCCCAGCGACTCCGCGATGAACTTCAGTTCGCACATGCGCATGTGCTGGCCGTACACCTTGAGATCGAGGTCCGCTACCGCCACCAGCACGTGGCGCGGCTGATGGGCTCCGTCCTGCATCTTGGTCCTGTGCCGATAAAAGATTTTTCCCGCCATGAAAGGGTGCCTCCTTTCCTTTATGTCCTCCATGAGGAGGGGATACACCTTCATTATACAGGTTGATCATGTGTGCGGCTAGTCGATGCATCACATGAGAGTGCCGATCCCGTCCGCCGGCCCGACCCGTCACACCCGGATCAGGGTGCCGACCTTTTCCTTGCGGATCGCCATCCCCACGGTGCCGCGCTTGTGGCCGTTGACGATGCGAATCTCCTTCACGTTGGCCATGTCCCGCAGGAGGTAAAGCATCTTCCGCTCCAGGACCATGTCCTCCATGTCCAGCTTGATCAGCTCGTCCACCGTGATCTCCTCGATCAGCTCCGCCTTGGGGTTCACGCGGGGATCCTCGGTGAAGAGACCGTCGACGTTTTTCACCAGGATGCAGCTCTTAGCACCCAGCACCTCCGCCATGAGCAGCGCGCCCGTGTCGGTACGGTGCGGAGGGATCAGCCCCGTCTCCGGCGGGTGCTCGTAGAGCCCGTAGGGCGGGGTGCCGTGGATCACCGGCAGCAGCTTCAGGTGCAGCATGGTGGGGAGGTCGAGGAGGTCGCCGGTCTTGACCCGGCTCCCCCCCCATTTGGAGAGAAGCAGGGTCACGATCTCGGCGTTCTGCTCGCTTATTTTGCCGGCGAGTTCGGCAAGGACGCCGGTCGGCATGCCCAGGTCGATGCCGATATCCAGGATGTGGCGCACCCTGACCCCGCCGCCGGTAACCACCATGACCTGGTTCTCCCGGGAAAGCTCGCCGATCTCCTCCAAAAGGGGCAGGACCACCTCGCGGCCGTAGTCGATGATCCCATGTCCGCCGATCTTGACCACGTTCAGATCCGGGACGAGTCGGAGCGTCGCTGCACCTGCCCCGCGTTTGAGCCCCTTGCGGACCAGTGTCTCCCCCTTCAGGTGCGATTCGATTTCATGTCGTGCATTCATTGATTCAGCCTCCAGGAGTTTGGTTCACTAATATTCGCGCAGCAGCCTACGGGGCAGGGTCTCCCATGCGGTGCCGATTGACGGGTCCGCGGGGCGCACCAGCAGCACCGATGCCCCGTCGCGCAGCACCGTCTTCGGCTTGTCCCCTATGGAGACCAGCTCTTCAAGGCCCGCGGTACTCCCGTCGGCGCAGCTCACGGCATCGACGTCCGGCTGCGCAAGGAGCTCGCGCACGGTGAGCAACTGCCCGGGGCGCACCCCGGCGAGGCTTCCCCTCATGCGGCCGTCACTTCCCCACAACCGCAGGCCAACGCCGGCAAGGGCGCCTATCACGCCGTGGCCGGTCCCGCCATGCTCGGACAGGTGCACGCCGAGCCTGCCCGCCAGCGCCAGGGCCTCACCCTTGGTGATCACCTCCTGCTTTGCCCGTCTCCCGAATGCAATCAGATCGGCGGCGACCGGAACCTGCTCCGGGACCGCGACGCAGAGTCCCGGATCGGACCCCTCGGCGCATTCCCGCTCCAGGAAGCCGCAGGCGAAAGATACCAACGGCTCCAGGTATTCTTGCGGCATATCGACCGGGAAGCACATGGCGCTGTTGTGCGAGGTGTAGGGTATGTCGGGGTGTACCAGCAACTGGTGTCGGCTGATGAAGCCGGCAACCCCCCAGCCGTTCTGATCGATGGCGTCGGCGATGAGCGAGGCTATTTCACCGGTTCCCCTGCTGACAGAATTATCCGTGTCGTCGATGGCTATCAGGACTCGTACGGGCATGGCGGCTGCTCTCTTTGGGTTAAGGAGAAGGACCCGACATACTATAACATGGAGTTGCAGGAACTTAAGGAGAGGGGGGCGCGATGTGTAGGAAAATTATTATATTCTTTGGCAGCGCGATGTGGTCGGTTGTGTCTGGCCGAGCCTTGCACGGTGAGGAGCGAAAGAAGGGGGGGAAATGAAAAAGGGTCACGACAATGTCGTAACCCTATTGATTTTTGGCTCCCGAGGTAGGACTCGAACCTACGACACACGGATTAACAGTCCGCTGATCTACCGACTGATCTACTCGGGAATATCTGGTTTTCTTCGCCCTGTGCCGCGAAGAGATTACGTGTATAGCATAGCGGTTTTTGGCTGTCAATAATATTTCTGCAGCATCTATGAATCGGATCTGCCATATTTTTAATGGCAACAATCGCTCGTTTTCAGAGTGTCGGCAATTCGATTACTTGTGCCGGGGCGCAGTTCGCCCCCCTCGATAGAGTCCGAGTGGCGGCGGTCCCCGGCGTTGACATTCACTGCCGCTGCGGGATATATTCAAAAGTCTCGATACTTCCAGTTGCAGCGCAAAAGGACCCCAATGAACAGGCAACTCGAAAAGCTGTACCGGACAGCGGCGCTCCTGGCGCTCATCACCATCTTCTACAACATCCTCGAAGGGGTGGTCTCCGCCTGGTTCGGGTTCGAAGATGAATCCCTGGCCCTCTTCGGCTTCGGGCTGGACTCCTTCGTAGAGGTCATCTCGGGCGCCGGCATCTGGCACATGGTGCGCCGCCAGCGGGGGAACCCCGACCAGGCCCCCGACCAGTTCGAGCGCGGCGCGCTCAGGATCACCGGCGGCGGCTTCTACCTCCTTGCGGCGGGTCTCCTTCTTACCGCCGTCTATGATGCCTTTCACGGCCATGCGCCTACCACCACGTTCTGGGGCATCGTGGTCTCCAGCGTCTCCATACTCTCCATGTGGCTTTTGATCCAGCAGAAGGTCAAGGTGGGGAAAGCGCTCGGCTCCCAGGCCATCCTGGCCGACGCAGCCTGCACCAGGGTCTGCCTCTACCTCTCCGTCATCCTGCTGGTCTCCAGCGCCGGCTACTACCTCACCGGTATCGGCTGGCTCGACTCGGCCGGAGCCCTCGGCATCGCCTGGTTCAGCTTGAAGGAGGGGAGGGAGGCCTTCGGCAAGGCAAGCGGTATTCCCTGCTCATGCAGTTGAAGTTCTGCCGGTTAGCCGGAGGCTGACCCCGACTTCATCCCCCCCCTTGCAACATGCGCCGGAGCGACCGCGCTGCTAACCGGGCAAAAAAGAATCGGTTTTTCTTGCACCCTGTGTAAAGGGTGGTAGCCTTTCTCATGTGTTTTGGCTGCCATCGTTTTAACGAGGAGGGTGCTTCGGAATGCTAAAGGAATTCAAGCAATTCGCTTTGAAGGGAAACGTTCTTGATCTCGCAATCGCAGTCGTCATCGGCGCAGCCTTCGGCAAAGTTGTAAGCTCTTTCGTCGCTGACATCATCACCCCGCCCATCGGCAGGCTCCTCGGCAACATGGATTTTTCCTCCCTCTTCATCAACCTCTCCAACACGCCGGTGCGGTCCGTGGCTGAAGCCAAGGCCGCGGGTGTACCGGTCATCGCCTACGGCCTCTTCCTGAATTCGGTCTTCGACTTCGTCATCGTGGCCTTCGCCCTTTTCCTGTTGGTGCGGCAGGTAAACAGGCTGCTCCCGGCGCCGGCGGCACCCGTGACCACCAAGGAATGCCCCCGCTGCTGCAGCATGATTCCGAGCAAGGCAACACGCTGCCCCAATTGCACATCCGACCAGTAGTAGGAGCTGAACCAACCGCGAACACCGGGAAAATAGCAGCCACAACATAGAATCCTAAACAAACAGAGGAGGTGTCAGATGAAAAAGTACCTGCTGTTGCTTGTTCTGGTTCCCGCATTGTTGTTCACCCTGTGCCCGAAGGCGCGCGCCGAAATAAAGGCGCAAAGCTTCTCCCTCTCACCCTTTGTCGGCGGCTACACCTTCATCGGCAAAGAACACCTGGAGACCGCACCTGTCTTTGGCTTGCGCGGCGGCTACAACTTCACCCAGCACTTCGGCCTCGAGGCGGTGTTCGACTACGTCCCCACCGAAGGGAAGAGCCACAGCAACATCGGCGACGTCGACGCGTACAACTACCATCTCGACATGCTCTATCACTTCATGCCGGACCGGCAGTTGGTCCCCTACGTCGCTGCCGGCTTTGGCGGGCAGTCCCGCGAAGCCGCGGGGGAACACGAGACCAGTCGGGCGGCTTTCAATTACGGCGCCGGCCTCAAGTACTTCCTCACCGATGCGCTGGCCCTTCGCGGCGACCTGCGGCACCTGATCCTCAGGGAGGACGGCGAGTCCTACCACAACCTGGAGTACACCGTCGGGGTTGATTTCATGTTCGGCGGCGTGAAGCAGGCGCCTGCGGTCGCGGCCAAGCCGGCGCCCGAACCGGAGCCGGTAGCGCAGCCGGCCCCCGCAGAAGAGCCGCCGCTGGAGCCGGTACCCGCGGCCGAACCGACCCCGGGGCACTACAAGTACTGCGTCACCCTGCACGGCGAGTTCGACATAGGCAAGGCCGCCATCCGCCAGGAGGACAAGGACCAGATCGGCGTCGTCTGCGACTTCATGAAACAGTATCCGACCACCACGGCCGTCATCGAGGGGCACACCGACAACGTGGGCGCCCCCGAGTACAACCTCGACCTCTCCAAGCGGCGTGCACAGGCCGTCGTCGACTACATGGTGGCCAACTGCGGCATCGACCGCTCCCGTCTCGAGGCCCGCGGCTTCGGCATGGCGCGCCCGGTGGCATCCAACGCCACCGACGAAGGGCGGCAGGCGAACCGCCGCATCGAGGCTATTATCGACTGTGCCTTCGACGTGAAGGAGGTCAAGCCTCCCGAGCGTCTCTGCATGGCCCTGGTGGTCGAGTTCGATACCGGCAAGGCGAACATCAAGCCCCAGTACAAGGATGAAATGGCGAGGGTTGCCGATTACATGAAGAAGTACCCGACCACCACCGCGATCATCGAAGGGCATACCGATAACGTCGGCGGGTTCGAGTACAACATGAAGTTATCGCGGGAACGTGCCGAGAGCGCGGTGCAGTACCTGGTCGACAACTTCGGCATCGAGAAGAGCCGCCTGACCGCCAAGGGGTACGGCTACACCAGGCGCATCGCTTACAACAGCACCGCCGAGGGGCGCGCCAAGAACCGCAGGATCAACGCCATCATCGACTGCGTGATCAAGAAGTAGGTTAAGGCAGAGATTAAGACAAAGATTAAGACAAAGATAAAGATAAAGGTTGAGAAAACCGGAACCGTCTTGCTATCGGCAAGAGGGTAAAATAAAAGGGGAGGCCAGACGGCTTCCCCTTTTTCTCTGCTCTCTCGATTCTTATCTTTGTCTCAATCCGCGTTTACCCGATCTCCTTGACGATGAACCGCTGCACGCCGCGCAGCATCTCGTCCACGTCGGCGGTGCGGTACCTTTCCCCCTGCCCGGCCAGGAAGTCCGCCTTCATGTAGCACCAGTCCTTTACCCGCTGGTAGGTCCCCACCTGGTACGCCTTCGCCTGGTAGAGCGCCTCGTTCATCTCGTCGGTGCTTCCGGCTGCGATCCCCTTGCTGGCGCATATCAGCATCAGCACCTGCTCCAGTAAGACCGAGGCCAGGATGCAGGCGGTGTGGTTGTCGCCGCGCTTCAAAAATTCGGAGGTCCTGCCGCCCAGGTACTCCAACACCGCATGGTCCAGGAACAGGCGGATCTCGGTGAGCCCTCCCCCTTCGTACTCCTCGCGGGCGGACTGCACGATGGCGCGGCAGTTGTCGAAGCTTTCCTTGTAGGTGATGTTGATGATCTTGGAGTAGATGGACTGGAAGTTGCGGTAGTAGGCGCTTTCCTCGCCGAAGATCTGCTGCAGAAGGCTCAGCGCCGAGTTGGCCCAGTCCTGGAACAACTTCGAATCGACGGTGGCGGCGATGTCGTTTATGAGCTGCGAAGAACTAACCTTTTTCGCCTTCTCGGCGAGTTCCTCGAACTTGCGGGTGACGGTGTAGTCCAGTTTCAGCATGACGTCTTGCCCCCTTTGGGGTCTGCGGATCTGTGTATTTCTGCCAACTTATAGTTTTGCAGGTGAAAAGTCAAGAATGGCTTGCCGTCAGGCCGGCGTGATGCTGATGCGGGGAGCTTGCAGGCGCCGGGCCACGATGGCGCCGTGCCGCGAGCGGAGCGCAGCCAGGTTCCCCTCCAGAAAGCCCAGTGCGGACCGGTCCGGGATCCCCTCCAGGTAGCGGTCCACCAGTTGTCCCATCAGGAGATTGTAGTTCTTGGTCGAGGAGCCGTGGGCGTAGTTGCGGCCGGGGAAGCGGCGGATGTCGCCGTCGCAGGCAGGGGAGATGTGGTACAGCTCGTGGAAGATGGTGATCATCTTCTCGCGGAAGGAGAGTTCCAGGAAGCGGGGGACCAGGAAATAGATGACGTAGAGCATCTCCTCGCCGCGGTGGGTGATGCTGGGCATGGTGCAAAGGACGCTGCGCCTGCCGCGCCGCGCCTTGACCGACCTCTCGCCGCCGGCAAAGCGCAACGGGTGGATCTTGGCCAGGCTGCCGCCGCGGCCGCTCCTGCCGGTGGAGACGCAGACCAGCAGCCTCTCGGGAATGATGTGCTGCAGCTCCGGGGTGCGGAGCGTGATGTCGTAGATCAGCCGCTCCAGCTCCCCGGTAAGGTTCAACGTGGTCATTACACTCCGGCCAACTTAAGCTTGTGGCAGAACAGGCAGCGCATCGGCCCGTCCTTGGGTTTCACGGGGTGTTTCGGGGGGAAGGGAATGCCGCCCGGGTCGGTGTTGTGGCAGGCCGGGCAGCCCTTGTCGGCCTCCATCTTGCTGCCGGTCTTCTTGAACAGCTCGTAGGAGGGCTTGTGGGCGTCATCCAGGGGGACGCGCTTGGTCTTTTCCTCGCCGGAAATGACGTAGAAGATGAGAAAAACGGCAGCGATGATGCCGATGAAGATCCAGTCCTTTTTGCCGATACGCATGTGCCCTCCGGAATAAAATCTAGCGGCGAGGTTAAACGGGCCGCGGCGAAAATTCAAGAGAAAAAGCGGGGGGGTGGGGACCGGGGAATAGGGGGTGGAGAAAACCTTGCTTCCGCCAATTAGCCCCTGGCCCCGCCTCTATCCTTGCGAGGCGCAGCCGATGGCGCCGTTGTGCTGCGGATGCTGAGGTATCACGACCTCCATGCCGCACTGGGCCCGCAACAGGTTCACCATGGCGCCGTTGAGCGCGACCCCGCCGGTGATGACCAGGGTGTCGGAGGGAAACCGCTTCAGCATCGGCATCACCCGCTTCACCAACGTGAGGTTGACGCCGGCGCAGAGCCTGGAGGCCGGGTAGCCGCGCAGTATCTGGCCGATCAGCTCGCTCTCGCCGAAGATGCCGCAGGTGGCGTCGAGAGCCACCGGATCCTCCGAGTGGGAGGAAAGCTCGTCCAGGGTGACCTCGAGGACCGCCGCCATGTTTTCCAGGTAGCGCCCGCTGGAGGCGGCGCACTTGTCGTTCATGACGAAGTCGGTGAGCCTGCCCGCCACCACCTGGGCCACCTTGGTGTCCTGTCCCCCCATGTCCAGCAGGGTGAAGTTGGCGAGCCCGGTCTGGGTGCGCGCGCCGGCGACGTGGGCCTTGATCTCGGAAATGACCCGCGCCCCGTGCAGGTTGATGCTGTTGCGGCCGTAGCCCGTCACCGTGATCTGCGCCTGTGCCAGTTCCTCGGCACTGAAGATGCCGCTCCCCAGGAGGTCGAGCGACAGCTCGTCGTTTACGATGCTGCCGTACTTCTTGTAGAAGGCGATGGTGTCGAGGTCCGCCAGCTTGACGATCTCGCTGCCGCGCATCAGGGCGAACTTGGCTTTCCTGCTCCCCAGGTCTATTCCTATTTTCAACGTGTCTGACACCTGAATATGTTCTCCTGTCACTGCCCGCCGCTCCGCGCTATCCGGGAAACATCCGGAGCGGTTTTATCTTGTGGTGCTGCTTGCCAATTGCAGAGGCCATTGTATATTTGGTCACGGGTTTGGCACAGTCGAGGGATTGTCAGCTACGTTCCTCGAGCAATTCCAGAAACCCTTCCAGCCTGATCTTCGTCCTGGCATCGACGTCACCCGGTTTGTCACCTTCGAGCGTCAGAATCGGGAGCTTGATGCTCTTTCTGAGCACCATGTCCTCTATCTGCCTGAAGCAGAAGGATTGCACATAGTGGATCACCCCGTCCACCTTGCGTTTCTCCAGTTCACGGCTTATATCGCCGATCCGGTGGAAGATGTCGTAGGGGTAGCTGTAGGCGCGGTACTGTTCCACCAGGTCCTCGATTCCGTAAGGCATGGAGAACTGCCGCTGGGTCTCGTTGAAGACGACGCGGGCGCCCACCTCCTCCACGAAATCATAGAGCCCGGAAACGATCGGGGGGACGCCGAGGTAGGCGAGCCTGATCGGCTCCCTGCGCTCCGGCCTTTGCGCCGCTTGCGCCAGGAAGGCGTCGACCTCGGCCTCGAATGCATCGAGGTCGCCGTTCATGTCGGAGGTGCAGACCTGGAAGTAGTGGTTCTCCTCGCCGGTCACCCGGTTCTCCTGCCAGGTGAGGCGGTCGATCTCGTGCACCTTCACCCTGATCCGGTCCAGGCGCTTTTTCGCCTCTTCCACCTCGGGCCAGCCGACGCCGAAAACGGACATCAGCTTCTCGATCTCCGCCTTGAGCGGTGCGGCTTCACGGCCCGCCGGATAGGCGAAGGGATAGACCCGCACCCCGTTCAGCGAAAGGACCTCCATGAGGGCCTTGGTGTAGCTGCAGTCCCCTTCGGTCACCGCGATCATCTCCTTGACGCCGCTGGCGACCACGGCGCCGTAGATACCCTTGATCCAGGCGCAGACGTTGCGGGGGAAGCCGGTGAGCTCGGCATCTTCTATCAGTGAGGCTTTTTCGGGGTGGGTGATGAAGACGTTATTGAGATCGATGGGGACCACGCCCGCCGCAACCAGTACTTCCAGCGGGATGGTGGTGGTAAAGCCTACTCTGCGCAAAAGTTCTACTCCGTCTTGATGAAAAATAGATAGATGAGGAATGCCCCGATGGCGAGGCCGCCGAAGGCGAAGGGAAGGGTCGTGGAGAGGTTCAGCGTGTCGCCTTCCGCCGGCATGGTGTAGCGGAGCAGGATGAGCAGCGAGATGGTGGTGAACAGCGCTGCCAGTACGAATTTCGACCGCACCACCACGGCGTAGAAGGCGACGATCAGGAAGGCGCAGACGATCCAGGGGTTCGAGAGGGCGCTCTTCACCGTCAGGTGCCGGGCGAAATCTATCAGGTGGGCCGTCTCGAACGGCGAAAGTTTTTCGGCAGTCTTCTGTAGCAGTTCAGACCTATCCATGAGTTCTCCTAACAAAGGCTAGATTATATGCATAACGACGAATTTAGCAAGAAGTTAAAGAGATAGGGTGTTTGGGGCGTTTGAAGCTGCGGTTCGATCATCTCGTTTGATAGGCGCTAACCCTCGTTTGACGGAAAGGAGTCCAGGTATGGAAGAGCTCAAGGCCACCCCGCTGCGTGCGGACCACGAGAACCTCAAGGCGCTGATGGCACCCTTCGGCGGATGGCTCATGCCGATCCAGTACTCCGGGATCATCGCCGAGCACAGGTGGTGCCGCGAGAAGGCGGCGCTCTTCGACATCTGTCACATGGGGGAGTTCCTCTTCAAGGGGGACCTGGTCGCGGACGGGCTGGAGGAGGTCTTCACCTTCTCGGTCAGTTCCATCCCCGTGGGGCGCTCGCGCTACGGTTTCCTGTTGAACGATGCCGGGGGGGTGATCGACGATCTCATCGTCTTCCGCCTGGCCGAGGACGAGGCGATGATCGTGGTCAACGCCGCCACCACCGACAACGATTTCGCCGTGATCCGCTCCCGGCTCAAGAACCCCACCGTCCTCACCGACATCTCCGCGCGCACCGGGAAGGTGGACCTGCAGGGGCCGCTCTCCCGCGAGATCATGGTTGAGCATTTCGGGGCGCAGATCCGGGACATCCCCTTCTTCAAGTTCATCAAAACGAGCATCCTGGGAAGCGACGCCATCGTCAGCCGGACCGGCTATACCGGGGAACTCGGCTACGAGATCTTCCTTCCGTCGGGCAAGGTGGCAGAGCTCTGGCGCCTGCTGCTCGAGGACCCGCGCGTGGCCCCGGCCGGGCTGGGCGCCCGCGACCTGCTGCGGCTGGAGATGGGATATTCCCTCTATGGCAACGATCTGGACGAGCAGATCACCCCCCTGACCGCCGGGCTCTCCTCCTTCGTCAACATGAACAAGGAGTTCGTCGGCAGGGCGGCCCTGGAACGGGAGTCGGGGCAGGGCTCGCCCCGGGTGAAGGTCGCCTTCAAGGTGGACTCGCGGCGCGCGCCGCGTCACTTTTACCAGATCCTGCAACAGGGGGAAGAGGTGGGTGTCGTCACCAGCGGCGCCTTCTCCCCCATGCTCGCCTGCGGCATCGGCCTGGGGCTGGTCAAACCAGGGGCGGCGGCGCTCGGCACGCGGCTCACCATAAAGCAGGACCGGGTCGAGATGGAGGCGCAGGTGGTGGAGCTCCCTTTCTATACCGGCGGGTCGCTCAGAAGCTAAAACCAATAACAGGGATAAAAGGGATACAGGGGATAAAGACATGTCCCTGGCAGTTATCCCTTTTATCCCCTTTATCCCTGTTCGCATTGTTTTTCCAACTTAACGGAGGTCGGGATCATGGCAAAGTTCTATACCAAGGAGCACGAGTGGGTCGAGGTGGCGGGAGCGCAGGCGACGGTGGGTATCAGCGAGCACGCGGCCCACGAACTTGGGGACATTACCTACGTCGAACTCCCGAAAATCGGCAAGAGCGTCAAACAGTTCGAGACCCTGGCGGCCATCGAGTCGGTGAAGGCCGCCAGCGACATCTACTCGCCGGTCTCGGGCAAGGTGGCCGAGGTGAACCAGGCGCTGGACGCGGCGCCGGAGCTGGTGAACCAGGGGGCCGAATCGCAGGGATGGATCTGCAGAGTCGAAGGGGTGAATGAAGCCGAACTTGGCGCGCTCATGGATGCCGCGGCCTATGCCGAGTACCTGAAAGGACTGTGACATGGGATACTGCCCGAACACGCCGGATGACATCCGGGAGATGCTGGCGGTGATCGGCGCGGCCAGCGTGGAGGAGCTCTTCGCCCCCATTCCCGAGGAATTGCGCGCCAAATCCTTCGACCTCCCGCCGGGCATGTCCGAGCTGGAGCTGATGCGGCTCATGAGGGAGAAGGCGGCCACCTGCGGCGCCGAGATCACCCCCTTCATCGGCGGGGGGATCTACGACCATTTCATCCCCGCCGCCGTGGACCACCTCGCCTCCCGCGCCGAGTTCTACACCGCCTACACCCCCTACCAGCCGGAATGCGCACAGGGTACGCTCCAGGCGCTTTACGAGTACCAGTCCGCCATCTGCCGGCTGACCGGAATGGAGGCATCCAACGCCTCGCTCTACGACGGCGGCACCGCGGTCGCGGAGGCCGCGCTCATGTCGCTGCGCATCACCGACCGGCACAAGGTCGTCCTCGACGCCTCCGTGAACCCGCTGCACCGGGAGATCGTCACCGGCTACCTGCACGGCCTGTCGGCGGAAGCGGTGCTGGTCGCGCCGGACGGCTGCGCCTCCGATCTCGCCCGCCTGATGGCCTCCATCGACAACGAGACCGCCGCGGTGATCGTGCAGAGCCCCAACTTCTTCGGCTCGGTCCAGGATTTCCGCGAGCTCGCGCAGAAGGCGCACGACCACGAGGCGCTCCTTATCGTCTCCTGCTATCCCATCGCCTTGGGGCTCGTGGCGAGCCCCGGCGAGATGGGAGCGGACATCGCGGTGGGCGAAGGGCAGAGCCTGGGGAACCACCTCTCCTTCGGCGGCCCCTACTTCGGCTTCATCGCCACCCGGAAGCGCTTCATACGGAATCTCCCCGGCCGCATCGCCGGCGAAACCATCGACCACCAGGGACGGCGCGGGTTCGTGCTCACCCTGCAGGCGCGCGAGCAGCACATCAAGAGGCACAAGGCCACCTCCAACATCTGCAGCAACCAGAGCCTGTGCGCCCTGCGCGGCCTCATCTTCTGCGCCTCCCTCGGGAGGAAGGGGTTCGAGGAGCTGGCCCTTTTGAACTACGACAAGGCACAGTACGCGAAGTCGGTGCTCGGCGCGGTGCGCGGGGTGGACCTCCTCAATCCGGGCGCCACCTTCAACGAGTTCACCTTGGCCCTTCCCAAGGACGCAGCCGAAGTGGTACAACGGCTTCTCGACAAGGGGGTGGCGGCGGGGGTGCCGCTGGGGCAGTACTATCCCGGCATGGAACGGGCGCTGGCGGTGACCGTGACCGAAAAGCGGAGCAAGGAAGAGATCGATCGCCTGGCGGCGCTGCTTGAGGAGGTGTTATGGAGCTGATCTTCGAGAAATCCGTCTCCGGACGCACCGGCGTCAGGATCCCCTTGAGCGACGTGCCCAAGGCCGCTCCCCTTCCCGAAGAGGTGAGGCGCCGGGAGCCGGTGCGCCTGCCCGAGGTGGGCGAACTGGACCTGGTGCGGCACTATACCAACCTCTCGCGCAGGAACTTCTCGGTAGACACCAATTTCTATCCGCTTGGTTCCTGCACCATGAAATACAACACCAAGGTGACCGAGAATGCCGGCGGGCTCTTCGCCTCCTGCCATCCCATGCTGGCGCTGCTTCCCGGCGGGGACAAGCTGGTGCAGGGGCCGCTCGCCGTCATCTACGAACTGGAGCGCCAGTTGGCCGAGATCACCGGCATGGAGGAGGTCACCACCCAGCCTCTGGCCGGCGCCCACGGCGAGATGACCGGCATCATGGTGATCGCCGCCTACCACAAGTCGCGCGGCGACCGGAAGCGGAAATACGTCATCGTTCCGGACTCCTCCCACGGCACCAACCCGGCCAGCGCCGCCATGGCGGGCTACGAGATCGTGACCGTTCCGACCGCCCCCTACGGCGACATGGACCTCGACCTGTTCCGGCGGGCGATGAACGACGAGGTGGCGGCGGTGATGCTGACCTGCCCGAACACCCTTGGGCTCTTCAACCCGCACATAGCGGAGATCTGCGCCATCGCCCACGAGGGGGGCGCGCTCACCTACTACGACGGCGCCAACCTGAACGCCATCCTGGGCAAGGTGCGGCCGGGGGACGTCGGCTTCGACGTGATCCATGTCAACCTGCACAAGACCTTCGGCACACCGCACGGCGGAGGCGGCCCCGGGAGCGGCCCGGTCGGCGTGCGGGGGGACCTGGTCCGCTTCCTTCCCACCCCGCGCGTGGTGCGCCGGGAGGACGGCAGCTACGGGGTGGAGGACCATCCCGAGGGGATCGGACGCGTTTCCGACTTCTTCGGCAACTTCGCCATCATGGCGCGTGCCTACGCCTATATCACGCTTTTAGGGCGCGAGGGGCTGATCGAGGTGAGCGAGCAGGCGGTGCTGAACGCCAACTACATGATGGCGAGGCTCAAGGAAGAGTACGAGCTCCCCTTCGACCAGACCTGTATGCACGAGTGCGTCTTTTCCGCGAGCCGGCAGGTGCAAAACGGCGTGCACGCCATCGACGTGGCCAAGTACCTGATCGACAGGGGGTTCCATCCCCCGACCGTGTATTTCCCGCTCAACGTCAAGGAGGCGATCATGATCGAGCCGACCGAGACCGAGAGCAGGCAGACCATGGATGCCTTCATCGAGGTGATGCTGGAGGCGGCACGGATGGCCAGGGAGGATCCGGAACGGCTGCACCGGGCGCCGGTGACCACGCCGGTGGGTCGCTTGGACGAGACCCGCGCGGCGAGGATGCAGCAGGTCTGCTGCGAATAAAAGAAAGGCAAAACCGGTGACTTAGAGGTCTTCATAGATGTGTGAGTGGCGTTTGATAGATACGGGTCCCCTGGATGGCCCCGCCAACATGGCGCTGGACGAGGCGCTTCTCAACTGCTTCCAGAAGGATCGGAGCAGGCCGGTGCTGCGCCTGTACGGTTGGAACCCGGCGACGCTCTCCGTGGGACGCTACCAGGACGCGGCGGCCGCGCTCAACCTCGATCTATGCCGGGATGAAGGGGTGCCGGTGGTACGCCGCATGACCGGCGGCGGCATCATCTACCACGCGGCGGAGGTGACCTACAGCCTGGTCTGCGCGCCGGAACACCTGGGTGACCGGACCGGGGTGAAGGACGGCTTCCGCAAGCTTTGCGGCTTCCTGCTCGGCACCTACCAGCGCCTGGGGCTCGACGCCCGCTTCGCCGTCGACTGCAACCCGGACGAGGAGCGGCTGGGAGAGCGGACTTCCTTCTGCTTTGCAGGGAAGGAGGAGTTCGACGTGGTGGTCAACGACCGCAAGATCGGCGGCAACGCCCAGCGCAGGCTTTCCGGTGCCATACTGCAGCACGGCTCCATCCCGCTGGAAAACCGGGTGCAGCAGGGACTGCGCTACCTCAAAGAACCGGCGCCGGGTGCGGCACGTTCCGTAAGCCTTGCGGAACTGGGGCAAAAGCAGGAGTGCGATGGGTTGAAGCGGCTGCTGGTCGACTCCTTCCAGGAGTGCATGGGTGTGGCACTGGCCCCGGAGCCGCTCACGGAGCAGGAAACGGCGACCGCGGGGAAACTCGAGGAGTACAAGTACCGCTGCCCGAAGTGGACCTTCGAGGGGCGGAGTTAAAAGTAACCCATGCTGGTGTCCCCTCTCCCCCCGGGAGAGGGTGCCCGGCGGGGGGGGGAGGGCTCCGCAGGCTGAGGATATGTGGCCCCTGGCAACCCCCTCACCCATCCGGGTGGGGACGCATGTGGCGTGAGATGATGGCGAAACGGGATGGTTTTGAGGTATGAGATGGAATCTTTGCGCAAGCCGGAGTGGCTGCAGAAGAAGGTGAACCCGGCCGCACATGCCGAGATGGAAGGGCTCCTGAAGGAGCTCAGCTTGAACACGGTCTGCCAGCAGGCCCGCTGCCCCAACATCACCGAGTGCTTCCGGCAGAGGCAGGCGACCTTCCTGATCCTCGGGCGTGCCTGCACGCGGCTTTGTTCCTTCTGCTCCGTTTCGAAGGAGGTGCCATTGGCACCTGAACGGGGCGAGCCGACCTCGGTGGCCGAGGCGGTCCGCCGTTTGAAACTCTCCCACGTGGTAATCACCAGCCCCACCCGCGACGACCTGCCCGACGGCGGTGCCGGACAGTACGCCGACACCGTCGCCGCGATCCGCAAGGCCTCCCCCGGCACCAGGATCGAACTTCTGATCCCGGATTTCATGGGGAATCTGGAGGCGCTGAAGAGGGTGTTGGCGAGCGCGCCCGACATCCTCGGGCACAACCTGGAGACGGTGCCGAGGCTCTATGCCATCCGCTCCGGCGCTGATTACCGAAGATCTTTGCGGCTTCTGGCCGAAGCCCACCGGCTTGAACCGGAATTGAAAACCAAATCGGGATTGATGCTCGGGCTGGGTGAGGAGGAGGGCGAACTTCTGGCGGTATTTAAGGATCTGGTCGACGCGGGGTGCAGCTACCTGAGTCTCGGCCAGTACCTTGCTCCCAGCCGGCAGCACTATCCGGTGCAGAGCTTCATCGAGCCGGAGCGCTTCGACAGGCTGAAGGAACAGGCGCTTGCCGCCGGCCTCCTCCACGTCGAGAGCGCCCCCTACGTACGCAGCTCCTACATGGCCGACCGCTACGGGGGCAAGCTGTAGGGGCAAATAATCATTTGCCCAGCCGCCGATGCCCCCGCCTCTGCCAATGGCGAGAGAGGCCGAGGTGCCAGGTGCGGTATCGGCGGGCGAATATTTATTCGCCCCTACAGGTTTTATTCCCCCAACGCGTCCAGCACGTTTTTCAAATGGGCGAACCCCGAGGCTGCCGTAGGCCAGCCGGCGTAAAAGGCGATGTGCGTGATGGCCGCCACCAGTTCCTCCTTGGTCAGCCCGTTCTCCAGCCCCTTCTTGAGATGAAATTCCACCTGCTCGATCCGGTTCAGCGCCACCAGGGAGGTGACCGTGATCAGGCTCTTGTCCCGCGGCGACAGTTCCGGGCGCTCCCAAATTTCCCCGAACAGGAAATCCTTGGTCAGCCTGGCAAAGTCCGGGGCCACCGCCTCCAGATCGCTCATCCCCTTTGCTGTTTCAGGTTTTGTCATTGGTTCCTCCCTGTTCGGCTTGTCACGTCCTCTGCTATGCCGAGCTTGCGTAGCCATTCCGATAGCTTCTGCCCGGCCCTGTTGACCTCGCCGCCTCGAATGGCGATGCCTTCCAGAACCGTGGCGCCGGGGCAGAGATCCCCGATGTCCCTGGCGCTTTGCCCTAAGCCCGTGCCTTCATGCGTGATGAACGGCACGACCGCCTTGTCGGTGAAGTCGTATCCGGCGAGATAGGTCATGACCGGTGGCGCTACCGTATTCCACCAGTTCGGGGAGCCGACGAACACCACGTCGTAGTCGGCTACGCCATCGCCCGTTGCCTTCAGCTCCGGTCGGTACCCCGCCCGCAGCTCTCGCTTCGCCTGGCTCACGACGGTGTCGTAATCTTCGGGATACGGTCGTACCGGCGTCAATTCGAGCAGGTCGCCCCCCACCCTTTGGTTGATCTGCTGGGCACATTCCCTGGTGTTGCCGGAATGCGAGAAGTAGACGGTCAAAACCTTCCACCCCCCGAAGCTTGCCTTGTTGCTTTCGTTTCTCATCAAAAAATCCTCTCTGCGTTTTCTGTGTCTGTTAGACGAGGTCCAGCCCCAGCTCTTTCAGTTTTGCCGGTCCGGGCTTGGTGGTTTCCGGGTCCCAGCCGCGCTCCTGGTAGTACTTGGTGAGCATGTCCTCGAACTTCCTGCGATCGAGCACCGCCCCCTTCTTGGCGCCGATGGTGAAGGCGTCCTCGAAGAAACGGTCGGGAAGCTTGTCGTCCCCACGGCGGAAGCCTTCGCGATAGTTGAAGAGCTTCTCGAGGTTGAAGATCCGCTCGCCCGCCTTTTCGAAAGCAGCCTTGTCGTACTCCCGGCCGGTGATCGCGCTCAGCAATTCGAGCATGGGCTCTTCCAGCGCCGGCTCGAAGGTCGGGAAAAAGCACATCCCGGTCGAATCGAGCATGGCGCGCCTGTTTTGCATGGCGATGTCGTCACCGCTCAGGTGGCAGGCCCCCCGGGACGCGGTGACGTAGGAAAGCGCCCTGGGCTGGTTCCCCTGGATGTTGTGCGCCGCCAGTTCCAGCCCCTTCACGTGAATGGCGAACTTCCCGCTCCCCTGCCCGATGTGGCGGGAAAGGTTCGCCACTCCCTGGGCGGCGAGGGCGCCCACCCCGTCCTTGGCCGCGATCTTTTCGATCATGGCGAGCGTCGCGTCCACGCTCCCCCACTTGAGGTCGATGCCGTCCAGGAACTGTCGGTCGATCATCCCCTTCTCGTAGGCTTCCATCAAAAAGCCGATCACGTTGCCGGTCGAGATCTGGTCCAGGCCGAGATCGTCGATGTTGTAGATCGCCCTCAAAAGCCCGGGCATGTCGGAGATCATCAGGTTGGATCCCAGCATGACCCCGGTTTCGTACTCGGGGCCGTCGTGCACGACTCCGCCGTATTTCCCCTTGGTGACGCCGCTCTTCTTGCAGGCGAGCGGGCAGCAGTAACAGGCGAAGTCCCTCACCCACACGTCGCGCCGGGCCGCGTCGCCGCCGATCTTGTCCGCCTCGGTGAAGGTCCCCTCGCGGTAGTTGCGCACCGATTCGGTGCCGGCGTTGCTGTTGCCGACGATGGCCCTTGCCGTCCCCTGTTCGGCCCACGACTTGGCGTAGGTCGTCCCGTAGAGTGCGCGCCTGGCCTTTTCCAGTGCGGCAAGGAATCGCTCGTGGTCGGCGACGCCCGGCTGGCCGGAGCCCTTGACCGCGATCGCCTTGAGATTCTTGGAGCCCATGACACACCCCGATCCGCCGCGCCCTGCGGCCCTCCCGGCAGTGTGGATGATGCTGGAATAGGGGACCAAGTTCTCTCCCGCCGGGCCGATGTAGACCGTTTTGTACTTCCGGTCGCCGAGCTCTTCCAGAAAGGCCTTGTCGAAGGCGTCGGTGCGCATCCCCTTGAACTTCCGGGCGTCCCTGATCGCCACCTTGCCGTCGTCGATGACGATGTAGGAAAGCTCTTTCGCCTTGCCGACAACCACCAGCCCGTCGTACCCCGCGAACCGGATCTCCGGACCGAAGAACCCGCCCATGTTGGAGTAGGTGACGGTGGAGGCATGGCGATGATCGGATTTCAGCGGAGCCGTGATGGGGGACTTCGTGACCACGCAGGTTCTCGACGAAGAGGGGACGGGGAGCCCCGAGAACGGTCCCGGTATGAACATGAGCGGGTTCTCCGGGGAGAGCGCGTCGACGCCAGGCTTTTTCAGCCGGTCCCAGAGCAGCTTCATGCCCAGCCCCTGCCCCCCAACGAACCTGTCGAGATCCTCGGGAGCGATGGTCACGGTCCTGGACTTCCCGGAGCTCAAATCTATTTCAAGGATCCTGCCGTGGTATCCCGGTTTGCCGCTCATTTCACACCTCCGAACCCTGCCGTCCCGTACCAGTTCCTGGCCAATTCAGCAGCTATCTTTTTCGGCCCGAGGCCGTAGAATTTCCTGTCGCGTCGCACCTCGACGTAGGAGAGCGCCCCGAACGGGCAACGCTTGACGCACTGCGGGTCGCCCCCGCACAGCGTGCACATCCGCTCCGGTTTTCCCGTCTCCGGGTTGGGGCTGATGACGCCGGTGCGCTGCGAGGCGCAGGCCTTGGCGCAACTGCCGCAGCCGATGCAGCGGGCGGCGTCGTTGCGCATGGTGTGGCTCCCTTGGTCCCGGTAGAGGGCGCGCCGGCCCGTTTTCGGGTCCGGTTCCACCGGACATGCCCTGGCGCACGGGGTGTCGGCGCACATGGCGCAGACGTTGGGGACGTCCACATCCGGGTTGAAGTTGTGGACCATGATGTTGGCGAAGTAGGGATTGCCCAGGCCGGGGAGTTCTTTGCCCGAGACCGATGCGGGTCTGTTGCGCGACGAGCAGGCCGTCTCGCAGGTGCGGCATCCCGTGCACTTGTTGTAATCCACCACGACCATCTTCAGGGTCGGTTCGCCCGACAGCGCCCAGGCTGCAGAGTGGATCCCGAACTGCCCGAAAAGCACCACGGCACCCCCCCCAACCCCGATCCCCTTCAGGAACTCCCGGCGCGTGAAGGTCCCCCCATTTTCCTTTGTCATGTCAGCCTCCAAGATTGGGAAAGCATCTACCACTAGCGGTTGCTACCGAGAAAGCTCTTTTGTCCCCTCAGCCTTCGTCTTTTCTCCGATCGCCTCAGATTTCCCCGGGCCTTTGCGCCGAAGCGCTACCACCGGCAAGCGCGGCCAACGGTGTTGACTGTCCCGTGACGGGCACAGGGCCCGCATCGACCGCCGCCCACCACGGCCTGGCCTGAGCGGCGGCGGACGAGTAGACCGGTTCGCCCATGACCGGTACGGCCACCTCGATCTCCCGCGCTTTCGCAAGGGATAAGATCCTGTCGAACGGTTCGCGCCACGCGTGCATGGAAAGGTCGAAGGTGCCGTTATGGATCGGCAGCATCCTTCTCCCTTTCAGGTCGAGGTGCGCCTGTACGGTCTCTTCCGGCATCATGTGCACCCCCGCCCAGTTCACGTTGTAAGCTCCGGCCTCGAGCAAGGTCAGGTCGAACGGACCGTACTGCTCGCCGATCCTTTTGAAGCCGTGGAAGTAGCCGGAGTCCCCGCTGAAAAAGATGCGGAAGCCGGGAGCGAGGATGGTCCAGGAGTTCTGCAGGGTCTGGTTCTTGTTGAACAGGCCGCGGCCGGAGAAGTGCCTGCAGGGAGTGGCCACCAGGCGGATCGCGTCCACCTGCGTCGATTGCCACCAATTCAGCTGCCGTACCTTGGCAGCGGGGACGCCCCAGCCGGTTATGATGTCTCCCACGCCGACCGGCACCAGGAAATGCTCCGTCTTGCCGGCCAGCTTCACAATGGAGTCGCGGTCGAGGTGGTCGTAGTGGTCGTGGGAGATGATCACTCCCTTGATGGGAGGCAGGTCCTCGATGCCGATCGGCGGTTGATGGAACCTCGGCGGACCCGCCCATTGAACCGGCGAGGCCCGCTTGGAAAAGACCGGGTCGGTGAGCCAAAAGCCGTCTTCCAGCTTCAGGAGCACCGTGGAGTGTCCGATCCTGAAGACGGTGTTGACGGGCGCGGAGAGAAGCTCTTCGCGAGACATCTTGTGGACCGGGATTTTCCCGGCAGGTCGCGTGTCAGCAGGCTTGTTGAAAAAGAAATTCCACATGACGCGTGTCGTTTCGAGCATACCCCCGGTGGTCATCACTTCTCCTGATGGTTTCTTCTCGCCTTTTGATGCCCGGTCAACTTCGCTGCTATGTACTGCCATGACTGTTAAGCCTCCGACAAGCAATGCCGTGACGATCTTTTGCCCCAGTTTCATTTTTCCCCAGTGGGAGCCGCCGGGCCGCGAGGCACGGTACCGGCATTTTGTTTGGCGCTTCCGGGCTTGCCCGGAGAAAAGCTGCCTTTAACTCCTCCCCCCTCCCGCGAGGGGAGGAGGGAGGAGCCTGCGGGAACAGCGGGACGAACTCTGTTTATTCCGCTTTCAGCGAGGCCATGTCGATGGAGAAGCGGTACTTCACGTCCGACTTGACCAGTCTTTCGTACGCCTCGTTCACCCTCTGGATCGGGATGACCTCGACGTCGGAGGTGATGTTGTGCTCACCGCAGAAGTCGAGCATCTCCTGGGTCTCGGCGAGCCCGCCGATGAGCGAACCGGAGACGCTGCGGCGGCCGAAGAGGAGCGCGAAGGAGGAGAGGGCGAGCGGCTTGTCCGGAGCGCCGACCAGGGTGATGTTCCCCGCCAGACCCAGCATCTGGATGTAGGCGTTGAGGTCGTGGTCGGCTGCGATGGTGTCGAGGATGAAGTTGAAGCTGCCGGCGTGCTGTTTCATCTGCTCGGCATCAGTGGAGATGATCACCTCGTCTGCGCCCAGACGCAGGGCGTCCTCCTTCTTTCCGGGCGAGGTGGTGAAGACCACGACGTGCGCGCCGAACGCCTTGGCGAACTTGACCCCCATGTGCCCGAGGCCGCCCAGGCCGACCACGCCGACCTTCTTCCCCTTGATGTCGCCCCAGCGGTGGATGGGGGAGTAGGTGGTGATCCCTGCGCAAAGCAGCGGCGCCACCCCGGCAAGGTTCAGGTGGGCGGGGACGCGCAACACGAAGTGCTCGTCCACCACGATGCTGTCCGAGTAGCCGCCATAGGTGACCCCGCCCAAGTGCTTGTCGGGGGAGTTGTAGGTAAAGGTCGCGTTGGTGCAGAACTGCTCCAGGTTCGCCTCGCAGCTGGGGCAGCTGTGATCGGAATCGACCAGGCAGCCGACGCCGGCCAGGTCGCCCGGCTTGAACTTGGTTACCGCCGAGCCTACCTTGGTGACCCGTCCCACGATCTCGTGTCCCGGCACGCAGGGGTAGATCGTGGGCATGATGCTGTTCCACTCGTCGCGCACGGTGTGCAGGTCGGAGTGGCAGATGCCGCAGAAAAGGATTTCGATCTGGACGTCGCGGTCGGTAGGCTCGCGACGCTGGATGGTGGTCGATGCCAGCGGGGCAGCAGCGCTGGCTGCGGAATATGCTTTTGCCTTATACATGGTTGATCCTCCTGTCGTTTTTGTTACCTGTTGGTGAGCTTTTCCAGCATCTCGGGGTAGCGCTCCCCCTCCACGTGTATCTTGGAGGCCGCGGAGTCGATCTCGCGCAGGTCGTCCTGGCTCAGGTTGATGTCGACGGCGCCGTTGTTCTCGTCCAGCCGCTCCAGTTTCGTTGTCCCCGGGATAGGGACGATCCACGGTTTTTGTGCCAGCAGCCAGGCGAGGGCGATCTGCGCCGGGGTCGCCTTTTTCTGCGCCGCGATCTCGCCTAACAGGTCCACAAGGGCCTGGTTCGCCTGCCGCGCCTCGGGGGTGAAGCGGGGGAGGGTGGTGCGGAAATCGGTGCTGTCGAAGGTGGTGCCGGCGTCGATCTTGCCGGTGAGGAACCCTTTGCCGAGGGGGCTGTAGGCGACGAGCCCGATGCCCAGTTCCTCCAAGACGGGGAGGATCTCAGCCTCGGGGCGGCGCCACCAGAGCGAATACTCGTTTTGCAACGCGGCGACCGGCTGCACGGCGTGTGCGCGGCGGATGGTCTGCACGCCCGCCTCGGAAAGGCCGAAGTGTTTCACCTTCCCTTCCTGGATCAGCTGCTTCACCGCGCCCGCCACGTCCTCGATCGGCACGTCCGGGTCGACCCTGTGCTGGTAAAAGAGGTCAATGGTCTCTGTTCTCAGCCGCTTGAGAGAGGCCTCCGCGACCTCCCGGATGTGTTCAGGACGGCTGTTCAGCGCCGGGAGCCCTCCCTTCATCCCCCTGGGGTCCTTGCCGGCGGCGATGTCGAAGCCGAACTTGGTGGCGATCACCACCCGGTCCCGCAGCGGGGCGAGCGCTTCACCGACCAGTTCCTCGTTGATGAACGGGCCGTACACTTCCGCCGTATCGAAGAAGGTGACGCCGCGCTCCACCGCCGTCCTCAGCAGGGTGATCATCTCCTGCTTGTCCTTGGGCGGGCCGTAAGAGAAGCTCATCCCCATGCAACCAAGGCCAAGGGCCGAAACTTCCAGCCCGCTGTTTCCCAGTTTACGTTTTTGCATTGCTGGTCTCCTTTAACTGATTTGTGTGTAGTTGATGCAGCAGGGACCGATGCTGTGAGTGTAGGCATACCGGCAAATTCTATCGCATCGTGCTCCATGCTCCAGCCGGGTCATAGTCATGTGTCCCGTCGAAGATGATCAGATCGTAGCTCTTATAAAGGAAAGGTTGGTAGACCGATCCTGCCTGATTTTTGCCCGATTCTCCGGATGCTGCAAAAAATGTTGTAATGGGTGCGGAGCTTGGGTAGGATGAGTTACGTCAAATGGTTGTTAAAACAGCCTGTTGGGCTGGCGGTTGGAGGTTCTCGCAATGGAAGACGCTATTGAAAGTTTGAGGCGGAGTGTTGCCCGATGGACCGAACGGGAAGAGTTGTTCGAGACGCCGATCCCCGGTCTGTCGTTGTTCAAAAGGGAAGAAGTCACCGAACCGGTCAGCGGAATGTACGAGCCGAGTGTCTGTCTGGTAGCCCAGGGAGCCAAGCGCGTTCAACTCGGCGACGAAACCCTGGTTTACGATGCCAATCATTTTCTGATCACGTCGGTGCACCTGCCCACGGTGGTGCAGATCATCGAGGCAAGCCCCGAAAAGCCGTACCTTGGCCTGAGGCTGATGCTCGACCTGCGCGAGGTTTCCCAACTGATGCTGGACAGCAACCTCCCCCAGCCACGCACGCAGCAATCGAGCCGCGGCATGGCGGTTGGCGAGGTGAGCCTGCCGCTTCTCAGCGCCTTTAAGCGTTTGATCGACCTGCTTGGCGAAGAGAAGGACATCCCCATCCTCGCACCGATGATCCAGCGGGAGATCATCTACCGGCTGCTGGTGGGAGACCAGGGGGCGCGCCTGCGGCAGATGGCTTCGGCGGGAAGCCAGAGTCAGCAGATAGCCCGTGCCATCGATTGGCTGAAGGGGAACTTTTCCAGCCCGTTACGCATCGATGATCTGGCCACCAAGGTCAACATGAGCACTTCGACGTTCCATCACCACTTCCGGACGCTTACCGCCATGAGCCCCTTGCAGTACCAGAAGATGCTGCGCCTGAACGAGGCACGGCGCCTGATGCTGACCGAGCGCGTTGACGCCACCACCGCCGCCTTCAACGTCGGCTACGAGAGCGCCTCCCAGTTCAGCCGCGAATACAGCCGCCTGTTCGGAACACCGCCATTGCGGGACATCACCCACCTGCGCCGCATGGCGACCGGCGATCTCCCCTCGGTTTCCACATAATCCGCTAAAGCACCATATGCGGAGGGGGTACCCGTCAACGAGGTGTTGATGGCCATCGCAACCGATGTTGATGACCATCGCAACGATGTTGATGACCACCGCAACGGTGTTGATGACCATCGCAACGGTGTTGATGACCATCGCAACGGTGTTGATGACCATCGCAACGGTGTTGATGACCATCGCAACGGTGTTGATGACCATCGCAACGGTGTTGATGACCATCGAAACGATGTTGATGACCCTCGCAACGATGTTGATGACCATCGTAACGGTGTTGATGACCATCGCAACAGTGTTGATGACCATCGCAACAGTGTTGATGACCATCGCAACGGTGTTGATGACCATCGCAACAGTGTTGGTGACCGTCACCAAGAAGTTGATGCAGGCCCATGATCCAAGGATAGGAGGTTATTGCTGGTCCTCGATGTTCCAGTACCCCGGTTTGGCGCATGTGCTGAGTCCCTCGGAATCCTTTTCTGAAGTAGCCACCTCGCGAGGCTTTGTCGCTGTTTCCTTCGTCAGTATTACCATTTCGACCTCCTCTCCCACGTGACTCTTGATAACTCCGACATCCTGGCCTTTCTTCAATTCTAAGACTATGTGACCATCGTCGTCCTGCCCTATCACCCCCGTTGCTCTCAGTTTCATGGCACCCCCCTTCGCTGATGTTGTTCGGGAAATAAGTACCCACGAATCGTGCCATACGGTTAGAAAAAGTCAATGTTATGGGTGGTGGGACGGACGGATGGGGTGGCGGGAGTTGGGTGGGGGGCGGAAACGAAAAGAGCGGCCGCTTCGCAGCGATGACCGTGATGGTATCGCTGCGAGACGCCGCTCTTCTCTCTTATCGTGGTAGCTGGTCGCTGCCTATTCGGCGAGCAGTCTCTTGATGGTGTCTTCCATCGCCTTTGCAGTCTGGTCCGAGAAGCCTTGGAACCTTTCGACCACTACCCCCTTCTTGTTGATGACGAAGACGGTCGGGATGGAGCGCAGCCCGTACTCGGTCTGCATATCCTCGTTGGCTATGGCAACCGGGTAGCTGATCTTGCGTTCGTTGATGAAGGTCTTGAGGTCGCGGTCGCTTCCTTCATCGACGCTGACCCCCAGCACCTGCAGCCCTTGCTTGCCGTACTTCGCCCGCATCGAATTCAGATGAGGGATGGCTTCCTTGCAGGGGATGCACCAGGTGGCGAAGAAGTCCATCACCAGGACGTAGCCCTTGTAGTTGCTCAGCGTGATCGGCTGGCCGGAAGTGGTGGTCAGCTTGATCGGGGGGGCGGGGTCCCCTTTCTGCAGTATGGCGGCTGCGGGTTGGGTGAAAAACAGCAGGCCCGCCAGCGCCGGCAGGGTGATTCTCAACAGGAGATTCTTAAACTGCATCTGCTTTTTCATTTTAGAGAGCCTTATTGATCAGGGCCTCCAGCTGGGCTTTGGGGATGGCACCGACTACCTGGTCAAGCACCTTGCCGTCCTTGATCAGGATTACGGTGGGGATCCCGCGTACGCCGTACTTGCCAGGGGTAGCCGGGTTGTCGTCAACGTTGACTTTGCCTACTTTAACGCGGCCTTCGTACTCGGACGCCACGGTGTCGATGAGGGGAGCGATCGCTTTGCAGGGGGCGCACCATGTGGCCCAGAAGTCTACCAGCACCGGAATGTCGGACTGCAGGACTTCCTTCTCAAAGTTGTCGTCGGTAAAGGTATGTACGTTTTCGCTGGCCATGGAACCTTCTCCTTTAATAAAAAAGTGAGTTCTACTATAAATGAGCCGATGAAAAAAGCAAGGAGTAAATGCCCCTTCGGTGAGAGGCAACTAAAGTCTGCAAACCCCTCTGCATCGTTGATGTATTCAGCATTGACAGGGCGATGGGATGGGGTCATATTGGGGCGGCCGCCCCGCCCTGATTGGATACTATCCCGCGTGCCTCGCGGGGCGGCCAGGGAGTGCTCGTGCGTCATTACCCGATAAACCTGAACCTTGGGGGGCGCCTGGTCGTAGTGGTGGGCGGAGGCAAGGTGGCGGCCCGCAAAGCGGCCCGGCTTGTCGCGGCAGGAGCGTGCGTCACCGTGGTGGCCCCGGGTGTCGAGGAGTCGCTGGCCGCTCTCGCCGCGCAGGGGCGCGTCATGCACCTGCCCCGGGGGTACCGGTCCGGCGATCTCGCCGGTGCCACACTCGCTTTTGCCGCTACCGGCGACCCCGCCGTCAATCGCGAGGTGGCCCGGGATGCGCGGGAACTGAACATCCTGGTCGACTGCGTGGATCTTCCGGACGACGGCGACTTCGTTACACCAGCCGTTCTCGAACAGGGCGACCTGCTGATCACCGTCTCGACCGGCGGTGCCAGTCCTTCTCTGTCAAAAACGATCGTCGACCGACTGAGGCCCCAGTTCGGTCCTGAATACGGTGAGGCCGTCGCCCTTTTAAGTGCCGTCCGTGAAAAGCTATTGACTGAAAAGGCGGGGAACGCATACAATGACACGGTTTTTGCCGAGCTAGCCGCGCTGGACATCCCCGCGCTAATCAAAAACGGGCAGAGAGATGCCATAGACCAGATACTCCTGAAGCTCTCCGCTGCCGGGGCCGCACCGGGCTCGGTAGGGGCAGGAAAAGAGGACCCTTCATGAACGCCTTGCTCTTCAACAGCACCCTGGTCATCTACGCGGTCGTCACCGCCGTCTACCTGATCTACTTGCTCAAGCCGAAGGAATCCCTCGGGAAAACCGGCCTTTGGCTCGCCCTGGTCGGCTTCCTCGTCCATTGCGGCTTCACCCTCAACCGCTTCCTCGAGGCGGGTCACACCCCGATCACCAACCTGCACGAATCGCTTTCCTTCTTCAGTCTCTCCGTGGTCGGCATCTTCCTGCTGCTGGAAAGGCGTTACAAGATCAGCATACTCGGCTCCTTCATGATGCCGCTGGCGCTCCTGATCATGGCCATCTCGGCCTCCTTCTCCACCGTGATTCCGCCCTTGAACCCGGCTCTCAAGAGTAAGTGGCTCGCCGTTCATACCATCATGGCGTTCCTGGGCTATGCCGCTTTTGCCATCTCCTTCGGCGTCAGCATCATGTACCTGATCCAGTCGCACTTTTTGAAGACGCGTCGGCTGGGCTCCATGTTCCAGAAGCTTCCGTCGCTGGACATCCTGGACGACATCAGCTACCGCTGCCTCACCTTCGGGTTCCCGCTGCTCACCTTTGCCATCATCTCCGGCGCCATCTGGGCGGAGACGGCTTGGGGAACCTACTGGAGCTGGGATCCCAAGGAGACCTGGTCGCTGATCACCTGGTTCATCTACGCCGCGTTGCTGCACGGCAGGCTCACCACCGGCTGGCGCGGCCGGAAAGCCGCGATGCTCTCCATCTTCGGCTTCGTCATCATGCTCTTCACCTTCCTCGGCGTTAACCTGTTGCTGCCGGGGCTGCACAGCTACAAGTAAGAGGGATTTCCCCAGAAGGGGCAGGGATTGTTATGAACATTATTGTGGTCGGGCTTTCGCATAAAACTGCCGCAGTTGAAATCCGGGAAAAGGTTGCATTCTCCCCTACCCAGATGGAGAAGCCTCTCAACGCCCTCGTGGCGCTCCCCGACATCACCGAGGCCGTGATCGTTTCCACCTGCAACCGCGTGGAGATCTACGCCACCACCCGCGACGTCGCCGGCGGCATGGCCCGCCTGAAGCGTTTCCTCGCCGATTACCACAACTTCCCGCTGGAGACGCTCGAGAAACACCTCTACAGCTACCACGGGGAGGAGGCTACCCGCCACGTATTCCGCGTCGCCTCCAGCCTGGACTCCATGGTGGTCGGCGAGCCGCAGATCCTCGGCCAGATCAAGACATCCTACGGTTACGCCGCGGAGTTCAAGAGCTCCGGCGTCATCCTGAACCGCTTCCTGCACAAGGCCTTCTCCGTCGCCAAGAGGGTGAGGACCGAGACCAAGATCGCCTCCTCCGCGGTCTCCGTCGCCTTTGCCGCGGTGGAACTGGCGAAGAAGATCTTCGGCGAGCTCTCCGACAAGACGGTCCTTCTGATCGGTGCCGGCGAGATGTGCGAACTGGCCGCCAAGCACTTCATCAACGTCGGCGTGCGCGGCGTCATGGTCACCAACCGTACCTACGAGCGCGCCGAAAAGCTGGCCGAGGAGTTCGATGCCAAGCCGGTCCACTTCGAAGCTCTGATGGACCATCTCCCCAAGGCGGACATCATCCTCTCCTCCACCGGAGCGCCGCACTTCATCATCCACGAGAAGGACATGGAGGAGGTGTTGCGCCGCCGCAAGCTGAAGCCGATGTTCTTCATCGACATCGCCGTGCCGCGCGACATCGACCCCAAGGTGAACGACGTGGAGAACTGTTATCTCTACACCGTCGACGACCTGAACGGCGTGGTGGCCACCAACCTTGAGCAGCGCAAGATCGAGGCCGCCAAGGCCGAGGCGATCGTCGAGCAGGAGATCGGCCAGTTCTTCAAGTGGCTCTCCTCGCTGGACGTGACCCCGACCATCGTGGCCCTCAGGAGCCACTTCGACGAGATCAGGAAGGCGGAGCTGGCAAAGACCCTGTCCAACTGGAAGGACATCCCTCCCGGCGCGGACAAGAAGATGGATGCCTTGACCAACGCCATCATGAACAAGCTGCTGCATCATCCGACCAGCCTTTTGAAGAGGACCGACCAGGGGAGCCGCAACGATCTCTACGTCGATGCCCTGCGCCACCTCTTCGACCTGGAGACCGGCGAGCAGCAGGAAAGCATGATGGAGCTGGAAGACTGAGAGGCAGGCTGAGGTTAAGGTTAAGGTTAAGGTTAAGCGGAAACCGATTCGACAATCTCGAAATGATCAAAATATAAAGGAGATGTACATGGCGCTGAAAGAGCTGAGAATAGGAACCCGCGCGAGCCAGCTCGCACTCTGGCAGGCAAACTGGGTCAAGTCCGAGCTGGAAAAACGCTATCCCGACATGACCGTCACCCTCAAGAAGATCAAGACCATCGGTGACAAGATCCTCGACGTACCGCTGGCACAGGTCGGTGGCAAGGGGCTCTTCGTCAAGGAGATCGAGGAGGCGATGCTGCGCGGCGAGATCGACATCGCGGTGCACAGCATGAAGGACGTGCCGACCGAGTTCCCGGAAGGGCTTGGCCTTTACTGCATCACCGAGCGCGAAGACCCCCGCGACGCCGTCATCTCCCGTAACGTCAAGTTCCTCGACCTGCCGCAGGGCGCCCGCATCGGCACCTCCGCGCTTCGCCGCCAGGCGCAGCTGCTGAAAGTCCGCCCCGACCTGGAGATGGTCATCATCCGCGGCAACGTGCAGACCCGCATGGACAAGCTGGAGACCGAGGGGCTCGACGCCGTCATCCTGGCTGCCGCCGGCCTGAACCGCCTGGGCTTCGCCGACCAGATCACCGAGCTCCTGCCGACCGACCTTTCCCTGCCGGCCATCGGCCAGGGGGCGCTGGGCATCGAGTGCAACCTTTCCAACGAGGATGTGAAGGACGCCATCTCCTTCTTCAACCACCCGGACACCAGCCGCGCCGTGCGTGCAGAGCGTGCCCTGCTCTGGCGCTGCGAGGGCGGTTGCCAGGTCCCCATCGCCGCCTACGGCGAAGTGACCGGCAACGAGCTGAAGCTGACCGGTTTCATCGCCTCGGTGGACGGCAAGGTCTCCGTGAAGGGTGTGGTTAGCGGCCCCGCCGACGACTGCGAGAAACTGGGCGTGAAGCTCGCCGAGCAGCTCCTCTCCGAAGGTGGCCACGCCATCCTCGCCGAGGTGTACCAGCGTGAAGTCTCCCGGGAGAAGGAAATCCCGGTATAATCCACCTTCGCCAAGGCTTCGGTGGACAGGTCCCGTCGCAGTGATCCCTGTCCGCCGAAGCTCTTAGCGCGAAGATTAGCAGCCTACCCACCGTAGCCTTGGCGAAGGTGGGTTTGCTTTAAAGGCTAACGGTTCTACCTTAGCCTTTTGCCTTTTGCGCACGACACTCTCTTTTCCTGGTGCGAGATGACCGCTGAAACGACAAAGAAAGGCTACGTCTACCTGATCGGCGCGGGTCCCGGTGATCCCGGGCTGATCACGGTGAAGGGACGGGACTGCCTGGCCAAAGCGCAGGTGGTGATGTACGACTATCTGGCCAACGACGAGCTGCTGCGGCTCGCTCCCAAGGGGGCGGAGCTGATCTACGCCGGCAAGGTAGGCGGCGAACACAACCGCGAGCAGAGCCAGATCAACGACCTGCTGGTGCAAAAGGCCCTCTCCGGCAAGGTGGTGGCGCGGCTCAAGGGGGGAGACTCCTTCATCTTCGGCCGCGGCGGCGAGGAGTGCGAGGCGCTGGTCGCGCAGGGGATCCCCTTCGAGATCGTGCCGGGCATCACCGCGGCGGTCGGCGCCACCAGCTACGCGGGGATCCCGCTTACCCACCGCGGCGTGACCACCTCGGTCGCCTTCGTAACCGGGCATGAGAAGAAAGGGAAGGCCTCCTCGGAGATCGACTGGGAAGGACTCTCGCTGGGGAGCGGCACCGTGGTCTTCTACATGGGCGTCACCAACCTGCCGCACATCGCGCGGAGCCTCATGGATCATGGACGGGCGCCGGAAACGCCGGTGGCGCTGATCCGCTGGGGGACGCGCCCGGAGCAGGAGGTGCTGGTCGGCACGTTGGCCGACATCGCGGAAAAGGCGCGGACCGCGGGCTTCAAGGCTCCCGCCATCACCGTGGTCGGCGAAGTGGTGAACCTCCGTGAAACGCTGCGCTGGTTCGACAACCGCCCGCTCTTCGGGAACTCGGTCCTGGTCACCCGCGGCGCCGACCAGGCCGGAGAATTCACCTCGATGCTGGAGCAGTTGGGAGCCCGCGCCTACTGCTGCCCGACCATCGAGATCGCGCCGCCGGAGAGCTACGCCGCTCTCGACGAGGCCATCGACGCACTGGACAGCTTCCACTGGGTCGTCTTCACCTCTTACAACGCGGTCAAATACTTCTTCGCCAGGCTCGCGAAGCACGGCCTCGACAGTCGGGCCCTCGGTCGCTGCCGCGTCTGCGCCGTCGGCCCGAAGACCGCCGCGGCGCTTGCTCCCTACGGGATCCGGCCCGACCTCATCCCCGCCGACTACAAGGCCGAGGGGGTAGTCGCCGCTTTCTCCGAGCTGGACATGAACGGCAAGTGGGTGCTCTTCCCGAAAGGGGACCGCGCCCGCGAAGTGATTCCGGAGGAACTGGGACACCTGGGGGCACAGGTGATCGCCCCGGTGACCTACGCCAACCACACCCCTACGAGCATCCCGGAAGAGGCGTTGCAGGCCCTGGAGGAGAAGCGCGTCGACTGCGCCACCTTCACCTCCTCGTCCACGGTCCACAACCTCGCCCGCATCCTCGGGGAAAACAGGTTCCTGCATCTCATGGAAGGGGTGAAGGTGGCCTCGATAGGTCCGATCACCTCCAAGACCTGTCGGGATCTCGGGCTGGAGGTGCACATGGAGCCCGCCGAGTTCACCCTTGAGGCCCTGTCGCGGGAGATGATTCGCTTTTTCGGGAGCGCATCTTCTCGCAGTTAACCCCGCCCGCTCTCGTCCTGCATCCTCTCCCCCGGAGGGGGAAGGCGAGGGAGGGGGACGATTTAGAGCTTATCCACAGAAAAGCAAAAGGAGAAATGGTATGTTCTACCCGGTGTACAGAGCGAGACGAATTCGGGGCAAGGAAGTCTTCAGAAACATGGTCAGGGAGACATCCGTCTCGGCCAACGACCTGATCTACCCGATGTTTTCCGCCTTCGGCAAGGGGATCAAGAAAGAGATCTCGTCCATGCCGGGGATCTATCAGCAGTCCATCGAGAACATCGTCGAGGAGGCCCAGGAGGTTTACGAGCTGGGTGTTCCGGCCGTGATCCTGTTCGGCATCCCTGAGCAGAAGGACGCGATGGGGAGCGACGCCTACTCAGAGACCGGCATCATCCAGGAGACCATCCGCGCCATCAAGAAGAGCGTGCCCAAGCTCGCCGTCATCACCGACGTCTGCATGTGCGAGTACACCGACCACGGCCACTGCGGCGTGATCAAGAACGGCGACGTGGACAACGACGAGACCCTGGAGCTTTTGGCCCGCGAGGCCCTTTCCCACGCCCAGGCAGGCGCCGACATGGTCGCCCCCTCCGACATGATGGACGGCCGCGTGGCCGCGATCCGCGAGTCGCTGGACAACAACGGCTTCAACCACATCCCGCTGATGAGCTACGCGGTCAAGTACGCCTCCGGCTACTACGGTCCGTTCCGCGAGGCTGCCGAGTCCACCCCGCAGTTCGGTGACCGCCGCTCCTACCAGATGGATCCGGGCAACAGGCTGGAGGCGATTCGCGAGGCGAGGATGGACGTCGAGGAAGGTGCCGACATCCTGATGGTCAAGCCGGGCCTCCCCTACCTGGACATCGTGCGCGAGGTGAGAAACGAGTTCAACCTCCCCACCGCCGTGTACAACGTCTCCGGCGAGTACAGCATGGTGAAGGCCGCCGCCAAGATGGGGTGGATCGACGAAGACCGCGTGGTCATGGAGACCATGATGTCCTTCAAGAGGGCGGGCGCCGACCTGATCCTCACCTACCACTCCAAGGAAGTGGCCAAGCTCTTGCGCAAGGGGTACGAGGCCGAGCTGAACGGCCGTTGCGGCTGCGGCTGCAGGTAGCGGCAGCACCGATGCAAATGAAAAGCCCCTGTCGACTCGGTCGGCAGGGGCTTTTTTATGTTCATTGGAGGATTCCGGTGGACGTGGGGCTGCTGCCCACGAAGCGATGCACGTAAGCTTACGTCCCCACCTTTGCGAAGGGGGGCAAAGGGGATTTGCATCACCGTTATTTCCAGCGGTTCAGCATCACGACGACCGGAAGGATGGCGCGCGCCCCTTCGACCACGGCGCCGCGCGGGTTGACCGCGGTGCAGACACCGACGCCGGTACGCTCCTCGAGGAGGCGCCGCAATCCCGGGATCAGCGCGCCGCCGCCGGTAAGGCAGATGCCGCTGTAGATGACGTCGCACCCTATGTCGTTGGGCAGGTCCCTGATGAAGGAGTCGATGCCGTCGGCAATCTCTTCGAGGACCGGGACCAGGGCGGCAGCGGCGGTTGCTCCCGCGGCGTGTTCCTCGGGGCGGCTGGTACCGCAACCGCGCAGCAGCAGGTCCGCCTCCTCCTCGTGCAGCACGGTCTTTTGCACGGATTCGACCGCCGTCACGACGGCTTGCCGCATGCGGCAACAGCCTCCCCTGAAGGCGTAGCTCGCGACGACCTTTCCGGAACGGAGCACGGCGCAATCGGTCACGCCGTCGCCTACGTCGACAACCATCTGGGCATACGGGGAAGAAACGTCGAGATTGGCGCCGACGGCCGCGGCCAACGGCTCCGGGATGATCGATACCGCCGCAGCCCCTGCCTTCATGATGGAATCCATCAGCAACTGGCGCTCCTCTGCGGTGGCGTCGCTGGGAGCGCAGCCGAGGATGCTCGGCTTCACCATGCCGAAGACACGGCGCCGTTCGATCACCGGCTGCAGGATCCGGAAGGCCGCGTCCGGGTCGACGATTACCCCGTCGCGCAGCGCTATGCGGGATCCGATCCGGGAGGGAAGTTCCAGCATCCCGCAGCTCCCGGTGGCAATGCGAGTGGTTGCAGTCCCGACATCGAGTGCGACGTGCTGTCGCCACTGATCCATGTTGAAAATAGTCATGCCCCCTGCCCCGATAAGTTGCTGTTCTGGCTCACGTGAGCATAGCCCAAGGGGAAACTGGGGTCAAACAAAAGCGGCAACACGCCCCTGTTCGGCACCAGTAGCATCTCGAAGCACCACAGTTACGCAGAGAACGCAAAAAATCCGCGAGATACGCAAAGAAAGCAGTTTCGGGTCCCCCCGGAAATCATTCTTTGCGCTCTTCGCGGATGCTTTCTTTTTCAGCTTTGCGTAACTGCTTTGGTAGTTTTAAGCCCTTATCATGACCAGCAGCATCTTGAAGCGCTTCACCGCGCGCAGCGAATGCGGCTTGTTGGCGGGCATGATGATGATCTCGCCAGCAGACACCGTGTGCGCGGTCCCTTCGATATTGATCTCCGCCTCGCCGTCCAGCACCTGCACGAAAGCGTCGTAAGGGGCCGTGTGCTCGCTCAAGCCCTCACCCGCGTCGAAGGCGAAAGCGGTGATGGTGCCGACCGGCTTGTCTATGACCGTTCTGCTCACCACGGCACCGTCCTGATAGCCCGCCAGGTTGACCAGGTTCAATGCCTCGCCCAGAGCTACACCCTTTTTCTCTGCCATGTCCCTTCTCCTTATGTTTTAAGTTCGCTTGATTGTTCTCTTGATAGGAACTGTAACCCGTACAGAGTGTGTTGCAATTGATGCAGGTCAATCTAATGGTAAAATTCTGCGCATGCCCAAACCTTTCCGCTATCTCGAGCCTACCTTCTTCGCGGGGCTGTTCGACGACCCGCTGCTCCTGGTCCGTGTGCGTCCCACCGGTCGCGCGATCCTTTTCGACTGCGGCAAGATGCATCACCTTGCCAAGAGGGTCTATACCTCCATAGATGCCATCTTCATCAGCCACGCCCACATGGACCACTTCATGGGGATGGACAGCGTCATTCGTCACAGCCATGCCTCGCCGCGCACCATCGACGTCTTCGGCCCTCCCGGTCTCTCCAGGCGTATGGCCAGCAAGTTCGCCTGCTACGACTGGAACCTCGCCGACACCTTCTGGGGAAATTTCAGGGTCAACGAGGTGGGCGCCGGCGGGCGGGTCGCGAGCACGCTCTACAGCGGCCCGGAAGCGTTCCTTGCCACCCCCGAAGGGGAGCGCAACGGCGTCCTCTACGGCAACCGGCACCTTACCGTGACCGGAACGCATTGCGAGCACCACATCCCGGTCGTGGCCTATCGGGTAGACGAGGGAGCGGCCTTCCTTCTCGATGACGAACGCATGGCGGCGGCAGGGGTGAAGAAGGGGGCGTGGCTCAAGGAGATGGAGAGGCTGTTCCGCGACGGCGTGCTGGAGGGGAGCCCGGTCAGGTACCCGTGCGAAAGTGGCGGGAGCCTCGAGGAGAGGGTAGAGCCGGACGCCGGCCTCTTGTACCAGCGCATCAGGAAGTTCGAAGAGCCCGCCAGCATCGGTTACGTCACCGATATCGGCTATTCCGAGGAAAACGTCGCGAAGCTGGCGGGGCTGCTGGAAGGGGTGACGCTACTGGTGTGCGAGTGTGCCTTCCTGGCGTCCGAGTCGAAAAAGGCGGGGGTGTCCCGCCATCTCTGCACCACGCAGTTCAACATGTTGCTGGAGCGTTTGCGTCCGAGATACGTGTTGCCGATGCACTTCTCGAAGACCTACCAGCGGGGCAGCGGGCCACTCTACGCGGAGATCGAGCCGCCGTCCGGTGTCACCGTTTTGAAGGTACCTGATCGTCTGACCCCGCGTCCCATAATGGAGAGCGAGGTGCCGAGGCCGGTCGAGATATAACCTGAAAAGTATCAACGCAAAGTCGCAGAGCCGCAAAGCTCTTGGACCCCGACAGCGTCATTTTGCTTTTACCTTCGCGTCTCCGCGCCCTGGCGTCTTTGCGTTAAGGCCTTTTTCTTGTCTTGAATCTCTCTCAGCTTTTCTGCTACAAAGGCAGCCATGAAAAAGAGCACCTCCAACAGCGATGCCCCCGTAGTCTATTCCTGTGAATTCGGCCGCATCTGCCCCGGTTGCGGCAAGCCGGTCAACGCCTGCGCCTGCAAGAAATCCGCAGCACCGGCAGGCGACGGCGTCGTGCGCCTCAGGCGCGAAACCAAAGGTCGCGGCGGCAAGACCGTCATCGTCATCACCGGGCTGCCCATTGACGCGACTGCCTTGACCGCGCTCGCCGGCGAACTGAAGAAGCGCTGCGGCTGCGGCGGGACCGCCAAGGACGGCGTCATCGAGATCCAGGGGGACCATGCCGAGGTGCTGCTCGCTGAACTCGCCAAACGCGGCTATAAGGCCAAGCGCGCGGGAGGCTGATCCGGCTATTCTACCGAGAAGGTCTTCCCTCCAAGTTCCACCTGGTCGCCAGGACGCAGCTTTCTGCCACGGCGCAGTTCCACCTCGCCGTTCACCGACACCATCCCTTCCGAGATGATGATCTTTGCCTCGCCTCCGGAGCAGACCGCATCCACCGCCTTTAGAAAACTGTCCAACTTTATGAATTCTGTATCTATCTTCACCGATCCTCCACGTCTCAAAGTCTCGCCGTCATGGCGCGGTTGAATTTAGCACAAAATTCTGTTAAAAAGGGACATTTCGCTAAGGAGAACCCCCATGTACACTACCAACGATTTCAAGAAAGGCCTCGTCATTCAGCTGGACGGAGCCCCCTGCGTGTTAGTCGACGTAAGTTTTCAATCCCCTTCGGCCCGTGGCGCCAACACCATGGTCAAGACCAAATACCGCAACCTGATTACAGCCCAGGTTCTCGAGAAGACCTTCCGCTCCGGTGACAAGGTGGACGAGGCCGACTTCGAGCGTCACAAGGGGCAGTTCCTCTACGCCGACGGCGGCCGCGGCATCTTCATGGACCTGGAGACCTACGAGCAGTTCGAGATGGAAGAGGACAACTTCGAAGCCATCGCGCCGTTCCTTCTCGACGGCACCGAAGTTCAGCTCGGCATCTTCCAGGAGCGCATGGTCAACGTCGACCTTCCCATGGTAGTCGAACTGGTGGTGACCGAGACGGCTCCCGCCATGAAGAACGCCACCGCCACTGCGCAGACCAAGGAAGCCGTATTGGAGACAGGTCTGCGTCTGCAGGTGCCGCCGTACCTCGAGGCGGGCGAGAAGATCAAGGTCGACACCCGCGACGGCCGTTTCATTTCCCGCGCCTAGGAATCCTTTTGGGCCGTGCACTGTGCGCGATGAAGCAATCTGTCGTCGACTGTAAAAATTAGAAGAAAAGGGTTGACACAGTCGGCGAATCAAAGTATAAAGTTGGTCTCTTGCCCAGATAGCTCAGTCGGTAGAGCAGAGGATTGAAAATCCTCGTGTCGGCGGTTCGATTCCGTCTCTGGGCACCATAAAGAAAATAAGCCATCTACGTTAATTCGTAGGTGGCTTTTTTTGTCTCCAGGCGAAGTTCTTGACTCAGGTGTTTTTTGCTGTTACGAAAAAAACATGATGCTTACTTTTTGTGAAGAACTTGCAGTCATGGCAACGGTGATTGAGTATGGATGCTGGTACTGGTCCTTCGCTGGGAAGTCCTGAAGCCCCGTTTTGCAGGACGGAAACTCCATTGCGCTTCCTGCCGATAAAGGGTGCTGCATGCAGAGTGACGGGCGGGAGGCCACGCGTGCTTGTCCCGGAGCCGAAAGCGAGGGGACGGCGAACAAACCCTTGGGATGTCGATGGCGGAGAAGGTCAGCCGTGCCAGAGGAGGTGGCGGCATGTTGCGTGCGATTAAGCGTTTCGAAAAAGGCATCATCATGGTTCTGGTGGTCCTGATGTCGGTGGTGCTGCTTCTCAGTACCCTTGAACTTGCATGGATCATCATCGTGGACATCATCTCTCCACCGGTGTTGCTGCTTGACATCAGCGAGTTGCTCGACATTTTCGGCCTCTTCATGCTGGTCCTGATAGGGATCGAACTCTTGGATACCATCGCGAAGACCTACATGGCCGAATCTGTCGATCATGCGCAGATAGTCATGGCGGTGGCAATTATTGCGATTGCCAGGAAAGTGATCATTCTCGATGTAAAGGAGCTGTCAGGTCTGGCCTTATTGGGGATAGCCGCTATCATTTTGGCCCTCTCGGTCGGTTATTTCCTGATCAAAAAGAGGGATTCCGCAGCGGGATAGGGAAGGTACGCCAAGGGACAGCAGGGGACCGTTCAGGGGGGAATAGCGGAACTGCGTTCCGCTGTCTCGACCGGCTGTTTTGCAGCAGGCGTCACATGAGGAGGGAGAAGGTCATGTCATGGATCAGGTTCGGGCGCTGCCTCGTGGCGGCTTTGCTGCTCTTGGGGGCGGCCGGGGTCGGCAGCGCGGCCGTCGCGCCGCTTACGCCGGACAAGAAAGTGGAGCGGGGGGGCGAACTGACGGCGAGCCGTGAGGAGTTCCACCTGGTGGTGGCAAAGCTTCTGAAGGACCAGGGCTTCCTCGACAAGAACAACACCTTTAAGAAGGGAACGAAGATGCACCGCCTCTTCGAGTCCTACCTGCAGGAAACCCTGTCCGACCCTGCGGTCATGGATTTTCTCTACACGTCCCTGAAGGAAAACGCGGAGCACGTCACCGACTTCGACGCCTTCGGCAAGGCGCTGGCCGGCGAGTACGCGGTGCGTGGCCTGACGCGGCTTTCCGAGTCCGACTTCCAGGAGCTGCTGCGCGTGATGAACGTCCTGGCCGACCGGCTCCCCGTGCGCGATTGTGCCGGCATGCTCCGCCCCGGCAGCGCCTTTGACTACCATTGGCTGGAATTGCTTCCGCTGGACGACGCCCGGGTGTACCTGCGCCTGACCAAGCAGGCGCTGGTTGCCGAGATCACCCGGTCGCCGCGCATCGCGGCCAATACCAAGGAGCAGACCTCGGTTGCCTACCAGGCCCTCTACGCCGAGATAAGGAGAAGGCTTGCGCCGGAAAAGCTGGAGCGGTTCGGGAAGATCTGGGGGAAGCCGGAAGCGGCCGGTGACGAGGAGCTCTGCTGGGGGTACCGTGTGCTCCTCTCCGGCATCCTCGATCTCCCTGTCGAGCCCAGGCGCTGGATGCTGCGCGAGTACGCAAACCTGCTGCGCCCACCGCAATAGTGGTTCCCTGAAGGAGCCGGCGGCGCCGTGCGTGAAACGCGGAGAAGTCGAACCGGTGACGCTGCCGGATCTGAGAGGGCGAACGGCCGACGGCACGGTAGAGAGGCACAACCTGATACTAAGTCCGTTCCCTGCCATTAACAACGAGAGGGTCCAGGTTTCCACAACTGGCCCTCTCTTTATTTCCGTCTGTTCTCACAGACCCTTCACTCCTGTAGGGAGCGATCAGGTGCAGGTGGCATTCTCCTTAAATTGTTCAGGTAGAAGCGCCGAGCAAAACGTTATATGGTTGATCGACTTCGTCTTAGCCGATGCGAAAATACCTTTTACTTTTTCCTTAATTGAAGAAAATCATTTTAGTTGTAAAATTTACCACGACCTTGGAGCAACGGGCGATAATTACTGTCATGGGTGATTTCGCTGTGTTATTCCGGCTCGGGGTGCGACACATTGTACACAGGAGAATGCTTTTGCTTTGAATGATATATCTCCTCTACTGATAGTGGAGGGATAGGTACAGTCTGAATAAAGCCCACAGGGCAACGGCAGCTACTGAAGCGGCCGTTACCAAGGACACGCATGACGGCTCCCCCCTCTGTCGAAAAGCTGCCCCGCTGGACGAATGCGTTCCGCTTCGTCACTCGTACCCTTGACCATCCCGTTGTTTTCCTGGCCTTTTGTCTTTTGCTGATCCTCACCTGTCTTTTCCCCGCAGCCGCGGGCGCCTCCGGCAGGACCGTGACGGTCGGCGTCTACGAAAATCCCCCCAAGATCTTCACCTCCGACGCCGGCAAGCCCACCGGCATCTTCATCGACCTCATCGAGCAGATCGCCGAAAAGGAAGGGTGGCGCATGCGCTATGTTCCCGGCACCTGGAGTGAAGGCCTGGAGCGCCTGCAGAAGGGGGAGATAGACCTGATGCCGGACGTGGCCTACACCGCGGAGCGGGAAAAGATCTACGTCTTCAACAAGGTCCCCATCCTGTCCGGCTGGTCCCAGGTCTACGCGCGCAAGGGGAGCGGCATCCAGTCGATCCTGGATCTGAACGGCAAGCGCGTGGCGGGGCTGGAGAAGACCATCCAACTGGAAACCGTCGACCGGCTGGCCAGGAGTTTCGGGCTGAAGGTGACCCTGGTCCCGGTCTCCAATTACAAGACAGAGTTCCAGATGATCGCCGCGGGGCAGGTGGATGCCGGGGTCACCAACCGCTACTACGGCTTGATGTTCGCCAGGAAGTCCGGCCTCGAAGATACCCCCATCATGTTCGATCCGGCCCCCTACCTCTTTGCCGCACAGAAACCGGCCTCCGAGGAGTCCCTGCAGTTGCTGGAAGCCATCGACCGCCACCTCGCCGAAATGAAGAACGATCCCCAGTCCGCCTACTACACCATCCTGAAACGGTGGACCTCGGAGGAGGTCGATTGGAAGCTGCCGCTGTGGCTGCAGTTTCTGGGACCGGTGCTGGGTGTCGCACTGCTGATGAGCATCGTCGGGGGCGTCGTCCTGAAGCATCAGGTCAAGGCGCGCACCCGGGAGCTGCAGCTGGTCAACCAGGAGATGGAGCAGCGCATCGAGGAACGGACCCACTCGCTCCAGGAAACCAATCTCAAGCTGCGCGCCACCATGGAGGAATTGGCTGTTGCCAAGGAGGGGGCCGAGGCCGCCAACCGGGCCAAGTCACTTTTTCTCGCCAACATGAGCCACGAGATACGCACGCCGCTGAACGCGGTGCTGGGCTTCAGCCAGATCGTACTGCACGACCCGCAGCTGTCGCCGGAGAACCGCCACAACCTCGAGACGGTGAACCGCTCCGGGGAGCACCTGCTGGCCCTGATCAACGACGTCCTGGACATGGCCAAGATCGAGTCGGGGCGGATGACCGTGGAGAAGGCGGCCTTCGACCTGCCCGGGCTGCTCCGGGAAGAGACGGAGCTGCTCACTCCCAAGGCGTTGGCCAAGGGGTTGCAGCTGGTGCTCGAGGTCCAGCCGGACCTGTGCCGCTACGTCATGGGAGACGCGGGGAAGCTGCGCCAGATCGTCATCAACCTGCTCGGCAACGCCATCAAGTTCACCGAGAAGGGCGGGGTTTCGCTCCGAGCCCGGACCTCCGTGCGGGATGGGGCACTGTGGCTCGAGGTGGAGGTCCAGGACAGCGGTCCGGGGATCGCCCCGGAGGATATCCAGAACGTATTCGGGGCCTTCGAACAGGCGGAGATGGGGCGCAGAACCGAGGGGGGCACCGGTCTGGGGCTCGCCATCAGCCGCCAGTACGGCAGGCTCATGGGAGGTGACCTGACCGTCTCCAGCCAGCCGGGACACGGGGCGTGCTTCCATCTGAGCCTGCCGGTCGCCGAGGCGGAGCGCCCGACTGCGTCTGCCCGGGGGGGGCTCCCGCGCGTCGCGCGCCTGAAGGCGGGGCAGCAGGGGTGGCGGGTGCTGGTGGTGGACGACCGGGACACCAACCGGGAGATACTTGTGAAGATGCTCGCCCCGGTGGGGTTCGAAACCATGGAGGCCAAAGACGGTGAGAGCGCAGTCGAGCTTTTCATGACCCAGGCGCCCCACCTGGTCCTCATGGACGTTGTGATGCCCGTGATGGACGGCCGCGAGGCGACAAGGCGCATCCGTGCCCTGCCGGAGGGAAGAGACGTCCCCATCATCGCTGTTTCGGCCAGCGTCTTCGAGGAGCAGTTGCGCGAGGTGATGGAGGCAGGGGCGGACGACTTCCTGCGCAAGCCGTTTCGCGAGGAGGAGCTGCTGGAGAAGATCGCCCGCCTGCTCCCGGCGCAGTTCGCCTATGACGAGGTTGAATCTCGGCCGCCAGCGCAGGAGGATGCGCTTTCGGAGCAAGGCTTCGTGGAGGCGCTGGGGACGATGTCCCAGGAGCTGCGCGAGGCACTGATCGCCGCGGCCAGGGAGCTGGACCGGGGGCGCGTGGTGGCGCTGCTCGTGGAGCTGGCGGCGGTCGCGCCCGAGGCCGCCGGCCGCCTGCTGGGCCATGCCGAGAGCTACCGCTTCGACCTGATCGAGGAGGCGCTGCTGCGATCTCTGGGGGCGGGGGGGCTGGGATGAGGCTGCGCCGACCCCACTGGAGCGTGCCCATCGTGGTGTTGGCGGGGCTGCTGGTCACCGTGGTGCTCTTTTTCGTGGTGCGCAACTCGGAAACGGCCTCCTTCGAGTCCCGCCTGGAGCGCGACGTTTCCAACTGCGCCGACGCTTTGGCAAACAAGGTGGATGACACCGGGCTGGTGCTGATGGCCCTGCGCAACCACTTTGCCTCGAGCAAGGAGGTGAGCAGGGGGGAGTTCACCATCTTCACGGAGACGTTTCTCAGGGAACGCGCCGACATCAAGGCGCTGTCCTGGAACCCTGCCGTGCCACGCGGGCAACGGGCGCGCTTCGAGGAGGAGGGACGCAGGGAAGCCGGCTCCGGGTTCGTCCTCACCGAGCGTGACGCGAGCGGCGTGCGCGTCCCGGCCGCGGAGCGGGATGTTTACTATCCGGTCTGGTACATCGAGCCGATGGCGGAGAACGGCAAGGCTATCGGTTTCGACGTGGGATCGGACCGGGTGCGGCTGGCCGCGCTGGAGCGCGCGCGTGACACGGGAAGGCCGACGGCGACGGAGCGGATCAAGCTGGTACAGGACCGGGCCTCCAACTACAGCGTGCTGGTCTTCCACCCGGTCTACGCCAGGGGGCTTCCGGCCGGGAACGTGGCGGAGCGCAGGATGGCGTTCCAGGGCGTAACCGTTGCGGTGCTCAACATCGAGAAGCTCCTGGTCGCGACCTTCGGCGTGGCGACCCCGTTCGGCCTCGACTTCGACCTTGTCGACCTGTCCGCACCTTTCGGGGAGCAACTGCTCTACCGGTGGAGCGGCCGGCAGCAGGGGGGGGCGACCTGGTACGCCCCACTGCTGCCCCCCTCCCGGACCCTGGTCCGGAACATCGAGTTCTGCGGGCGCCGATGGGCAATGCGGCTTTCTCCCAGCCGGGATTACCTGGAGCACAACGCACCGGTGGCCTACTGGCTGCTGCTGCCGGCCGGGGCGCTCGTTAGCGCGTTCCTCGGGCTGTACTTCCGGGGGGTCTACGCGCAGCGCGAGGAGCTGGAGCGGCTGGTCCTCGCCCGGACCGCGGAGCTGCAGTCCAGCGAGGCGACCCTGCGGGAGCTGAACGGCCACCTCGAGGAACGCGTCAAGGACAGGACCAGGAAGCTGGAAGGGGCGATCGAGGCGCTGTCGCAGGCAAAGGAGCGCGCCGAGGTGGCCAACCGGGCCAAGACCGTCTTCCTGGCCCACATGAGCCATGAGATCCGCACCCCGCTGAACGCGATCCTCGGCTTCAGCCAGATCGCCCTGCACGACGCCACCCTCACCCCGGAAAACCGTCACAACCTGGAAATCATCAACCGCTCCGGCGAACAGCTCCTGGCATTGATCAACGACGTGATCGAGGTCTCCAGGATCGAGTCGGGGCGCGCCGCCCTGGAGCGTGGCGTCTTCGAGCTCCCCTCCCTTCTCGATGAGGTCGTGGCAGCCTTCCTCCCCGAGGCGCGCGCCAAGCGCCTGCAGCTGGTCCATGAGCCGGCGGGGGAGCTGTTGCGCTACGCCGCGGGGGATGAGGGGAAGATCCGCCACGTCCTGGGCGACCTGGTCGGCAACGCCGTCAAGTTCACCCGGGAAGGAGCCGTGTCGGTACGAAGCCGCACCGGCACCCGCGAGGCAGGGGCGTGGCTGGAGGTAGAGGTCGAGGACAGCGGCTGCGGCATCGCACCGGAGGACCTGGAGCGGATCTTCAACGCCTTCGAGCAGGCGCACCTGGGGGGGGCGGACCTGGGGGGGACCGGTCTCGGCTTGGCCATCAGCCGCCAGTACGCCCGCCTGATGGGGGGGGACATCACGGTGCGGAGCACCCTGGGGCAGGGCTCCTGCTTCCACCTCAGCGTACCCTTGAGCCATGCCACCGCCCAGGAGCTGGCCGATGCCCTCGACCGCCGGCGCGGTGCGCCGGCCGCGGAGCGGAAGCCGGAACCGGGGGAGCTGGACCAGGAGCTGACCCGGTTGCCGCCGGAATTGTGCCGCAGCCTGGTTGCCGCCGCACGGGGGCTGGACAAGAACTCCCTCTTGGAGCTGCTGGAACCGGTGGCGCAAAGCGCACCCGGGGTGGCCCGGCGGATTAAGGGGCTCGCGGAGAGGTACCGTTTCGACCTGATCGAGGAGTTGGTCGCGCAGGCGGGAGCGGGAGAGCGGCAGGGGTGATAACGGGGGGCGTCCCCCGAAGCGATAGGGAGCGGAACATGGCGCAGAGCAGAGTGAACATCCTCGTAGTCGATGACACACCGGCCAACCTGCAGCTCCTGGAGTCGATCCTACAGGAGAGGGGGTACACGGTCAGGGCCGCCATCAACGGCAGCCTCGCCCTCAAGGCCGCCCGCATCCAGCCCCCCGACCTGGTCATGCTGGACATAAACATGCCGGAGATGAACGGCTTCGAGGTCTGCCGGGAGCTGAAGAACGACCCGCAGTTGGCCCGCACCCCCGTGATCTTCGTTTCGGCGGCGGTGGAAACCGCGGACAAGCTGCGCGCCTTCGAGGAAGGGGGGGTGGACTACGTCACCAAGCCGTTCCAGCCGCAGGAGGTGCTGGCCCGGGTGGAGACCCATCTCGAGCTCGCCCGCGTGCGCGCAGAGCTCGAGCGGCAAAACCAGGCCCTGGCGCAGGCGCTGCGGAACCTGACCCGGGCGCAGACCCAACTGATCCAGTCGGAGAAGATGGCGGCGCTTGGCCTGCTCACCGCCGGCGTGGCCCACGAGCTCAACAACCCCCTCAACTTCATCTCCGCCAGCGTCCAGGGGCTGCAAAAGACGGTGGCCCCGGTCGACGAGCTGATGGTGCTCTGCCAGGAACTGGCGGGGGGGGAGAACGGCGCGGCGCTGGGGCGCCTCCAGGCCTGGAGCGGCGCCAACCACCCCGAGGAGCTGCGCCAGGAAATGAACGAGCTGGTGAAGAACGCCTGCTACGGCGCCAACCGGGCCGCCGAGATCGTTGCCAGCCTGCGCATCTTCTCCCGGCTGGACGAGGCCGAGAGGAAAAACGTAAACCTGCACGAATGCCTCGATGCGGCCTTGCTGCTGTTGCACAGCCGCTACAAGGACCGCATCCGCATCGACCGCCGCTACGGCGACCTCCCCCTTTGGCTGTGCCAGCCGGGAAGGCTCAACCAGGTATTCATGAACCTCCTGGGAAACGCGGTGGATGCCATCAACGCCAAGCCCGCTTCCGGTGCGGACGAGGAGATTCGGGTCAGCACCCGGCTGGAAGAGCGCGACGGCCGCTGCTGCGCCGTGGTTGAGATCGCGGACACGGGCGTCGGCATGAGCGACCAGGTCAAGCAGCATCTCTTCGAGCCTTTCTTCACCACCAAGGAGGTGGGCAACGGGGTCGGGCTCGGACTCGCCATCTCGCACGGCATCGTACGCGACCACGAAGGGAGCATCGAAGTGGAGAGCCGGGCCGGGCAGGGGAGCCTGTTCCGGGTGGTGCTGCCGCAGTTCGAAGCCTAGGGGAAAGGACCGTCATCATGGAAGACCTGCAAGCCGCCGCCAGACCGAAACTCCTTTATGTCGACGACGAACGCCCTAACCTGGTGGCGCTGCGCGCGCTGTTGCGCGACACCTACGAGGTGCTGATTGCGGAAAGGGCGGAGGAGGCCTTCCTGTTGCTGCAAAGCAACGACATCCCCCTGATCGTCTCCGACCAGCGCATGCCGGGCATGACCGGCACCCAGTTCCTGGAGAAGGTGGCGGAGGAGTACCCCGACAACGCCCGCATGATCCTGACCGGGTACGCCGACATCGACGCCGTGATCGAGGCCATCAACCGCAGCCAGATCTACTACTACTTCAAGAAACCGTGGAACGAGACCGAGATCCGGCTCACCCTGGCCAACGCGCTGGAGTCGGTACAGACGCGCCGCAAGCTGATCGACAGTGAGCACCGCTTCCGGAGCACCTTCGAGCAGGCGGGGCTGGGGATCGCCCACCTCCAGCTGCACGGAGAGATATTGAGGGCGAACGGCCAGCTGAGGGAATTCCTGGGGAGGTCGGAGGCGGAGCTTTTGGGTCAGCCGTTTCAGACCTGGTTCGCGGGGTTCGACCCGGAGGAGCTGCTCCCGGCGCCGGGCCGGGTCGTGGTGCGGGAGGCGCCGGTCCCCACCCCCGGCGGACCGCGCTGGAGCCGCCTCACCTCTTCCGTCTCGCTGGACAGAAAGGGTGTTCCCGATTACCTGATCGCACTGGTGGACGACCTGACCGAGCGCAGGCATACCGAAGAGCAGGTCATAAAGCTGTCGCACGCCGTCGAGCAGTGCCCGGTATCGATCCGCATCACGGACCGCGCCGGTGTGGTGGAGTTCGTCAACCCGAGGTTCACCGAGATGACCGGGTACTCGGCGGAGGAAGTGGTCGGCAAGCCCGCGGACGTCTTCCTCACCTCGCAGGATGACGCCGGCAGCGCCAAGGGCGAGCTCCAGGCCTGCCTCGCCGCCGGCGCCGCCTGGGAGGGGGAACTGCTGAACCACAGAAAGGACGGCGCATACTTCTGGGCCCGGATCACCGTTTCGCCCATCTGTAACAAGGAGGGGGAGGTCACCCACTACCTGATCCTGAAGGACGACATCACCGAGCGGCACAAGCTCGAGGAACAGCTCAGGCAGTCCCAGAAGATGGAGGCCATCGGGCAGCTGGCCGGCGGCGTAGCCCATGACTTCAACAACATCCTGATGGTGATCATGGGGTACGGTTCCATGCTCACCGCGGACGCCCTCCTGGGTTCACGGCAGAAGGAGAAGGTGGAGCACATCCTCGAGTCGGCGGAGAAGGGGGCGCAGTTGACCGCGAGCCTGCTCGCCTTCTCGCGCAAGCAGGTGATGAAGCTCGAGGCGGTGAACCTAAACGACGTCATCCTGCACGTGGAAAAGTTCCTGACCCGGGTCATCGGCGAGGACGTCCAGTTGAGGTCGGTGATCAGCGCCGCCCCCCTGCCGGTCAACGTCGACTGCGGCCAGATCGAGCAGGTGCTCATGAACCTGGCGACCAACGCCCGCGACGCCATGCCCAAGGGAGGGGTGCTGACCATAGAGACGTCGTGGCAGGCGCTCGAAGAGCGTCGCGTCATGCCCCACGACCTGGGCGAGCCGGGCAACTACGCGGTCATTTCCGTCTCCGACACCGGCCTTGGCATGGACGAGGCGACCCGGTCCAGGGTCTTCGAGCCCTTTTTCACCACCAAGGAGCAAGGGAAGGGGACCGGCCTCGGCATGTCCATCGTGTACGGCATCGTGAAGCAGCACAATGGCTTCGTCAACGTCTACAGCGAGCCTCAGGTCGGGACCACCTTCCGGATCTACCTGCCGCTCATCGAGACGGTGGAGTCGGGCGATAGGCCGCGGGGTGACTTCGATCCCCCCAGGGCGGGCTCGGAAACCATCCTGGTCGTCGAGGACGAGCCGGTCCTGCGCGAGCTGCTGCAAAGCATCCTGGTCGAGTACGGTTACCGGGTGATCCTCGCCGAGGACGGGCTCGACGCCGTCGAGAAGTTCCGGGGCGCGGGGAGTGTCGACCTGGTGCTGATGGACATGATCATGCCCAGGATGAACGGCAAGGAGGCCTGCGACGCCATAAGAGCCATGAATCCCGCGGTGAAGGTGGCGTTCACCAGCGGCTACACCAGGGATTTCGTGTACCTGCGTGATTCCATAGACGCCGGGACGGAGCTCATCATGAAGCCGGTGCAGCCCATGGAGCTTTTGCGGCGGATGCGGGATATCCTGGACCGTTAGCCGGCGTCGGGAGGTCAAAGCTAACAGCTGCTGCGTCGGAAAAAAGAGACGGCGGAGGGGGGCGTTTCCGGCGGTTGTCGACCCTCCCGACTGGCGGTGCCTGGAGAGATGCGTCGCGCCGGAGCGGCGTCAGGACGCCAACATCTGCGCGATCTTCTCGTTCAGCTTCCTCGCGTCCAGCGGCTTCGAGATGTAGTGCATCCCTTCCTCCACGATGCCGCGCTGGGCCACGATGTCGGCGGTGTAGCCCGACATGAACAGTACCTTCACCTCCGGGCGGATCGCCCTGATCCGCTCGGCCATCTCGCGCCCGTTCATCCCGGGCATCACCACGTCGGTCAGCACCAGGTCGATCCGCTCACCCTTGCCGCAGATCCCGATGGCCACTTCCGGGCTCTGGGCCTGGATCACGGTGTAGCCCATCTCCTCGAGCATCCTGGTCGTGGTCCACAAGAGCATCTCCTCGTCCTCCACCAAAAGCACGGTACCGCTCCCGGTGGACGGGATGGCGGCGTCGATCTCCTCCTCGTCTGCTTCCGCGTCTCCCAGGCGCGGGAAGTAGATGGTGAACACGGTGCCGTGCCCAGGTTCGCTGTAGACGTTGATGAACCCGTCGTTCTGGGTGACGATGCCGTACACTGTGGCGAGCCCCAGGCCGGTCCCCACCCCCAGCCCCTTGGTGGTGAAGAAGGGCTCGAAGATGTGCTCCCGGGTCTCCCGGTCCATCCCGATCCCGGTGTCGCTCACGGTGAGCTTCACGTAGTCGCCGGGCGCACAGCCTGAGTGATGCCGGCAGTAATCGGCGTCGAGGCGGACGTTGGCGGTCTCGATGTTCAGGGTGCCGCCGTCGGGCATGGCGTCGCGCGAGTTGGCCGAGAGGTTCATGAGGATCTGGTCCAACTGGGACGGGTCGATGAGGACGGTCCAGATCGATGTGGCAGGCTTGAAGTTGAGTCGGACATCCTCGCCGATCAGGCGGCAGAGCATCTTCTCCGCGTCGATGATCTGGCTGTTCAGGTTCACCGGCTTGGGCGAGACGATCTCCTTACGCGAGAAGGCCAGGAGCTGCTTCGTGATCTCGCTGGAGCGCTGCGCCGCTTTCAGGATGTGCTCGAGGTACTTGTGCAGCGGGCTCTCCTCGGGGAGCCGGTGCCGGCACAGTTCCGCGGAGCCGATGATGACGCCCAGCATGTTGTTGAAGTCGTGCGCCACGCCGCCGGCCAGGCGCCCCACCGATTCCATCTTCTGGGACTGGCGCAGCTGCTCCTCCAGCTTCTTGTGCTCGGTCACGTCGCGCCAGATGCAGTAGTAGACGGGGTGATCCTGGACGTTGACGATCTGGGCGTTCACCTCGACGTTTCTCAGCTCCCCGGTTCGGGTGCGCTGCAGCGTCTCGAAGCTCCCCCTGCCGTTGGCCAGGATTTCGGCGATGCGCCGGCGGGTCTCCTCGTGTGTCTCCCGGGCCTCCACGTCGAATACCGTGAGCTTAGCGAACTCCTCCCGGCTGTAGCCGAGCTGCCGGCAGACCGCGCCGTTGAAGTTGATGAAGCGCGCGGTCTCCGGGTCGATGATCACGATGCCGTCCGGGGACTGCTCCAGCAGGATCCGGTTGAACTGCGACTCCTCCTCGACCGCCTTTTCCATCTTCTTGCGCTCGGTGATGTCCGTGACGACCGCTATGCGGCAGGTCCTCCCCTTATACACGATGTCGTGCGAGGTGACCACGATGGGGAACACGGTGCCGTCCTTTCTGCGGTGGTGCCACTCTCCGACATAGGTGTGGCCGGAAAGCCGTGCGGCCACCTCCGCGATCTTCTGCTTCTCGCCTTCCGGGTAGAGGTCGGTCAGGTGCAGCGAGAGAACCTCGTCCATGGTGTAGCCGTAGGCGATGAGGAAGGCGTCGTTGACCGCCACCATCTCCAGTGTCCCCCGCTCGTAGACCAGCATCGGGGCCGGGTTGTGCTCGAACAGGTCGCGGTACCTCTGCTCGCTCGCCCTCAACTCCTCCTCGGCCTCCCGGTGAGCCTCCTCTTCCTTCACGATGACCATGGCCCTCACCACGAAGATGGAAACGGCCACCCCCCCCGCCAGCAGGATCAGCACCGCCAGCACCAGGCGGTTGCGGTACGCGGCGAGCGAAGCCAGGATTTCCCGTTCCGACGAGGCGACCGCGATGGACCAGAAGGTGTTGCCTATGGGGATGGGGTGGAAGACGGCGAGCTGCCGGGCCGGCGCTCCGTGCGGGTCGCCCTCCGCGGGGGCGGTATAGGTTGCCGTGCCGGAAAGTCCTCGCATCATCTGCCGCGCCACCGCGAGCAGGACGGGATAGCCCTTGCCGTCGCTGAGGATGCTCTGGCCGCTGTGCCCCGGGACCGGCGAGTACAGCTCCGTTCCGTCGCGGCTTATCACCCAGGCGTGGCCGGTCTTCCCGATCCTGATGACGTCGAGGTAGCGCTTGGCGAGATTCTGGAAGTTGATGACAATGGCGATGCTCCCCCGGAAGCGGCCCCCCTCGTACACCGGAACGTGCATAGCGATGGCGTCGTACCCCTGAACCGCCCTGAACACGTCGCTCACCACCGGCTTGTGGGTGCGCAGCAGTTCCTGGATGTGCTTCTGGGAGGCGATGTTCCTCCCCGCCATCTCCCGCTGCGGGATGCTGACGAGGACGATGCCGTTCTCGTCCACCCGGGTGAAGGCGCGGATCTGCTCCTTGTGGGCGTCGTAAAAGAATTCCATCTGCTGGCGGCCGGAGGCGTCAGCCGCCGCGATCTCTTTCATGCGCGCCATGGAACTGAGGATGCCGCTCCAGGTGCTGAAGTAATCCTGGATACCCTGGGCCGCCTGCTTGGCGTGGATCATCTGCTCGTCGTGCAGCCTCGAGACGGCGGACTCCCTGGCCTGCTGATAGGCGAACAGGAAGACAAGGGCGCACAGGCCGGTACAGATGAGGACCATGAGTGCCAGGGCCGGTATCTGAATGGTGCGTCGCTTCATGCCGGTTTCTTTCTTTGAAAGTGGGGGGAGTTGGGGCGCTGCTACCATCACTTATCGGCAAATGACTGCGAAAGATTAGCCGCATGTCGCCAGGTAGTGGGTAAGGGTGCGCCGCGTTGAAAAAAGCGGCGCGGCAGATACACTTTGTGAGTTATTTTTAATATGGATCGGGGGCGCGCCATGGAAAGCTACAGGGAAATTGTTGCTCTGCTCCTCGCGGCAGCTACCGCCTTCTTCTACCTCCTCTGGTTCTTCGTGCCCCCGGTCCGCCTGGTATGGCGCTGCCTCTCCACCCGGGAAAACCTTCCCGTCCTGAACACGTTGAAGGCATGCTGCGACTCCGCCTGGCCTTTCCACCCCGCCATGTTCAGAAGGCAGATGCGGCTTTGGCTGGAGCTGAGGCTGCTGCACCCGAAGCCGCGCCGGGAGCCCAAGTGGTTTCTCGACCCCAGGAGCAAGCGCTACCAGCTGCAGTACGACGACCGGGCCTTCAGGCACGAGCTGGCCGAGTGGAAGCGCTCGACACGCGCGAAGTTCGGGGCGCTGAAGATCAAGGAGAAGGAGCCGGTAATCGAGGTGGTGGACGTCTTCCGCCTCAACGACGACGGCACCAAGGAGGGGATCAAGCAGTACCTTCTCGCGGTATCGCAGTTGAGACTCTCGCTGGACGAGCAGGCTTCCTTTCTCTGCAGCGTGAAGATCGAGCACGGCTTTCTATTGCCGCTGAACCTCCTGGCGGGGCTCATGTCACGGTTCGCAGACGACTGGGACCCGATCATCTCCTGTTACGACCGGATGGCGAACCATGCCTTCTCGCCGCAGCAGATGACCATCTTCAACCTGTGGCTGTTGTGGGGGCCGAGCGTGCCGATCTGCAGCTGCGACCAGTGGGGCGGACCGGTGACCCTGCAGTACGGCTTCGGCGACGAGAACAACTCGGTGCGGGTGAGGGTGAGGGACGAGAGGAAGGAGCACCTGCTGGCGGAGCTGCGCAAAGCGGTGGCGGGGAGAAGCGGCGGCGCCCATCCCGCCTTGCATGCCAGCATCACCGGCAGGCTCTGGCCCCCCAGCAGCTTCTTCCAGGGGGAGATCTGCGGGGCGCAGCAGGAGCTTTTGAACCCGGACCGCGAGGCCTTCATCCTGGAGTACGAAGGGCACAGCGTGATCGGCAACCCGGCCAGTTCCAGGCTCTTCTACACGGCCTACGTCTGGGCGCTCTTCGTGGTGGGGAGGGAGCAGAAACCCGGGGGGGACCAGGTGCGCCAGGAGCCATGGCTGCACGTGATCCCCTTCTTCGAGCACGGCAACATCGCGGACGACTCCTGCTACGAGATGGCCAAGCTGCAGCTGGTGCTCAAGGTGATCAACTTCGTGAAGAGCAGCGGTCACCTGGAGGCGGACCCGGGGCTCCCCCCCCTGAGGCTGTGGTACGTGTGCGCCCTGGACGACTCCGGGTGCGGGCGGGACATCGAGGTGGTTCCCAAAGGAAAGACCATCCGGAGTATGCTGGAGGAGCTGCTGGCGGAGAGCGAACAGAGGCCGCTGAAAAAGCGGATCATCACCGACGACCGCAGCTACGCCCAGGTCCTGTCAGGGTGCCACCTCGCGAGGGTGGTGTCAGAGCTCTTCGAGACCATCGCGGAAGGGGGGCGCAGGGGATAGCCGGCAGGGCTAGGTGAGCGCCTTCACCAGGGCGGTCGGGTGCAGGGCGAGGCCGACCAGGCCCGCCACCCCCATCAGGACGCCGAAACCGGCGAACGCGAGCGCCAGGTAGAGGAGCTTTCTTTTCCCGGTGAGCGAGGTGATCGCCAGCATGGCCAGCGAGACCGCCAGCGTGGCGTCGGAGAGGTCGAACTGGTCGTCACGGTAGTTGAGGTCGTCGTACTGCTTCCCAAGGCCGTTCGCCTTTTCGGCCAGCTTTGCTTCCTCGACCTTGTAGCGGGCGATGCTGTCGCTGTACTGCTTCTGCTGGGCGGCCAGGGGAGCCGACACCCTCCCCGGCGCCATGGATTCCAGGGCGGCGACCTGGTTCAGGCCCAGCTCGGCCAGGTGCTGTTTCAGTTTCTTGGCCTGGTACTCGTTCCAGGTGTCCACCTGGTCCGATTTCGCCTGCAGCATCGCCTGCACGATGTTGTCATCCTTCACCTTGCAGACGGCCATGAACACCGAGATGAGCGCGACCGCTATGGCCACCGCGTTGTTGAGGGAGTTTCTGGCTTCGGACGAGTCCAGCCGCTCCTTGAGATCGTTCAGCTCTGACATGAAAGATCCTCCTTCATTTCCCTCCCTGGGTCCGCAGGGCGAGGCAGTCGACGAGGAGGCGCTCCCCGGTGAAGGAGGCCTCCTTCCGTTTCACGATGCGCCACCCCCCGGTGTTGAACGAGCTGTGCGTGGTCACCTCGTCGGAGAGGCCCGGGAGCCCTTCCAGGAGCTCCACGAGGGCGTGGTCATGGCCGAGCACGACCGTCTTCAACCCGGTCCCCACTATGATGGTGATGGGCTCGACGATGAGGTTCGCGAGATCGTAAGGGGCGGGCTCCACGGCGGCCACCTTCCCCTGCAGGCGGATCATCCTGGCGCGGGAATCGGGTCCCACGGTCCCCTTGGTGGTGCTGATCAGGTCGAGCAGGTGGTCGCGGATGTCATTGAGGCTGTCGGCGGCGTTCAGCCGTTCGATTTCCGGGTAGATCTCCAGCGCCTTGGCAAGGAGGGAAACCTCGCGCAGGTAGTTGCTGCGCTGGTTTTCCGGCACGAGGTACATGGCGATCACCTTGACCGCCTTGCCGTCCGGGCTACCGTAGTCGATCCCCCTCGGGCTCCATCCGACGACGCAGATCAGATCCTCGTCAAAGGGGACCCGGGCGTCCGGGCAGGCCCACCCTTTGCCCAGGGCGGTCTTCGAGGCCCCTTCTTTGGCGAGGATCAGCCCCGCTACGTCGGTGTCCGGCGGCAGCGACGGCACGGCCTCGAGGATGTGGGCCAGAAAGCGCAGCGCATCCTCCTTGTCGTAGTCGTCCGGTATCTCGAGAAGACGTCCTTCCTGTAGTGCGTCGAGCAAGCTATCCATCAGTCACCTCCAAAGCGGTTGAAGAACCAGGTCTTCACGAAGTGGGTCATTACCGAGTAGGTCAACAGGAACCCGATGATCCAGATCCAGTAGACCGGGGGCAGCGGCACCAGGTTGAGCGCGCCGGCGAAGGGAGAGTAGGGGAGCCAGGCGCCGATGCCCATGATGCCAAGGGTGGTCAGGGTCATCGGGAGCGATGCGCAACTGCCGATGAACGGGATGCGCCGGGTCCTGATGATGTGCACGATCAGGGTCTGGGTCAAAAGCGACTCCACGAACCACCCGGTCTGGAACAGCTTTGCGAACCCTTCCTGCTGCAGGGCGCTGACGCCCGGGGCGTTGTAGGCGGCGCAGCCGAAAACATACCACATGAGGGCGAAGGTCGCGTAGTCGAAGAGCGAGCTGATCGGGCCGACGCAGAACATGAAGCGCTTGATGTTCTCGATGTTCCACTTGAGCGGCTTGGCAATCAGTTCCGGGTCGACGCGGTCGGTCGGGATCCCGGTCTGCGAGAAGTCGTAGAGCAGGTTGTTGGTCAGGATCTGCACCGGCTGCATGGGGAGGAAGGGGAGCAGGTAGCTCGCCCCCATCACGGAGAACATGTTGCCGAAGTTGGAGGAGGCCCCCATCCTGATGTACTTGACGATGTTCGCGAAGACGCGGCGCCCCTCCATGATTCCCTCTTCGAGGACCAGGAGGCTCTTCTCCAGGAGCACGATGTCGGCGGTCTCCTTGGCGACGTCGACCCCGGAGTCGACCGAGATCCCCACGTCGGCCGCCTTCAGCGCCGGGGCGTCGTTGATGCCGTCCCCCAGGAAACCGACCACGTGGCCGCTGGCGCGCAGGCTGCGCACGATCTGCTCCTTCTGCGCGGGGCTGAGCTTCACGAAGATGTCCACTTCCTGCACGATGGCGGCGAAATCCTCGGGGGTGACACGGGAGAGCTCGGCGCCGGTCAGCATCCGCTCCGCCTTCAGGCCGACGTTGGTGCAGACCCTCTGGGTTACCAGGCCGTTGTCGCCGGTGAGCACCTTGACCCGCACCCCCGCTTCCTGCAAAAGGCCCAGCGCCTCGCTGGCCTGCGCCTTGGGGGGGTCGAAGAAGGCGATGAAGCCCAAAAGGATCATCTGCGACTCGTCCTTCACCTCGAACTGGGTCTTCTGGCGCGGGAATTCGCGGTAGGCGATGGCGAGCACGCGGAAGCCGTCGCGGTTGTGCCGTTCCACCTCCTCGAAGAGGTTGTCCCGGATCATGTCGAAGAGGGGGTAGACCTCCTCGCCGATCTGGTAGTGGCTGCAGCACTCGTAGATCTCCTCCACCGCCCCCTTGCAGATCAGCACGTGGTCCTCCTCGAAGTCCACCACCACCGACATGCGCCGGCGCTGGAAGTCGAAGGGGAGCTCGTCCACCAGGCGGCAGAGCTGGACGTTCATGTCGGTGTGGTCCAGGATGGCGCGGTCGATCAGGTTCCTTAAGCCGGTCTGGTAGTGGCTGTTCAGGTAGGCGTAGGTGAGGACGTCCTCGCTGGTGCGGCCGGTGAGGTCCACGTACTTCTCCAGGACGACCTTGTCCTGGGTGAGGGTGCCGGTCTTGTCGGTGCAGAGGATGTCGATGGCCCCGAAGTTCTGGATGGAGGGGAGCCTCTTGATGATCACCTTCTTGGCCGCCATGGTGAGGGCCCCCTTGGCGAGGTTCACCGTCACGATCATCGGGAGCATCTCGGGGGTGAGGCCGACGGCGATGGAGAGACCGAAGAGGAGGGCGTCGACCCAGTTCCCCTTGGTCATGCCGACGATCAGGAAGACGGCGGAGGTCATCACCAGCATGAAGCGGATCATGAGCCAGGTGAAGGAGCGGGTCCCCTTGTCGAAACTGGTCTCCTCGGCCTTTTCGGCAAGCGACGCGGAGATGGAGCCGAACAGGGTGCGCACGCCGGTATTGACCACGACGGCGCGGGCCGAGCCGCTGTTCACGCTGGAGCCCAAGTAGCAGGCGTTGGGGAGTTCCCAGGCGGAAAGGCCGGCCTCATGCTCCTTCTCCGGCAGCGCGCTCTTCTCCACCGGCATCGACTCGCCGGTGAGGGCCGACTGGCTGACGAAGAAGTCCTTGGCGGAGAGAAGCCGTACGTCCGCCGGGATGATGGACCCCGCCATGAGGAGCACCACGTCCCCCGGGACCACGTCCGAGATCCGGATCTCGGTCTCCTCGCCATCCCTGAGCACCAGGGTACGGGACTGCACCCGCTTGCCCAGGGCCTCGACCGCCTGGCCGGAGCGGCGGTCCAGGATGAAGGAGAGCCCGACGCTCAATATGATCATGGCGCCGACGATGATGGCGGACTTGGTCTCCCCGACGATGCCGGAGATGACGGCGATCACCAGGAGCTGTACGACGAGCGGGCTCTTGCAGCGCTCCAGGAGGTCGGCCAGGACCCCCAGGCGCTTGGCGTGGGCCAGCTCGTTGGCGCCGTACTCGTCGAGGCGCTTTTCGGCCTCCTCGGTGGTGAGCCCCTCCTTCGCCTTGGTGTCGAGCTCCTTGAGTGCATCGCGCACCGACATGGAGCAGATCTCGACCAGGCGGCGCTCGTTTTCGCCCTGGGCCGCCGTTTTCTGCGCTGCGGAGCGCTGGGCCGGGTGCTGCTTCCCGGAGCGCCCTGTGGTTATATTGGAAACGATGAACATCCTGCCTTCTCCTATCAACTGCTGTGCTGCTGTGCGGCCGCCCGTAAGGCGGACCACGACCTCGCGTCGGTCTCCGGAAGGGACGACGGCAAAACGGTCCGGGAGGGGGGGCTCAAAAGGCATGCCCGCACCTCGACCCGAGCGCAAACGGGCAGGTGCACTGCGCCGATGCGTAAACCGGTGAGTTATTGCACTGAGATGGGAGTGTACTACGAACTCCCCGCTGCTTCATCAAGCCCCGTTCCTTGGTGGCGGACGGCGGAGCAAAGCAGACAGGGAAGGAGGAAGGCTTTGCAGGAGGCTATCGCCGCGGGAACGGGATGGGTAACGGATATTCGCTACTATGACTGTCCAATTTGTAGAACCACCACCTTTTCTGTCCGACGTGAAAATACGAAAAAAGGCCACGGGAGAACCCGGGCCTGAACGTCTGCCTGCGATTCCCCACTCGTAGGTTTTCGGCAGTGCACAACGTAGGTCGCAGGGACCAGCTACCTTAAGTAAAGCCTTAATCCGGCAATACCTGGTCTACCCATTGGCGTCTTTCGACGTTTCCGGGCAGTAGCCTGTGTTTGTGCAAACGCCTCATCTTAACGAGGAATTCCGTGCTGCTATGCGTTTGTTGCCAGAACGGGAAGGGCCTTCCGCACCCTGGCCAAAAATTTGTAGCAGTTTTGGGTACAGGTGGCAAGCAAAAAGTAGCCGGGAAAGGGGGAAACGCCAAAGGCCATCGTGAGTGTCACGATGGCCTTTGTGGTGTCGAAATGAAGCGGTACCTGGAGGGGGGACTAGTGGCCGGGCTTGTTCAGTTCGTCGAGGACGTCGTTGGCCTCTTTCAGCTTGTCGTGGAGTTTTTTCAGCTCGTCCGCGGTGTAGACCCTGCTCCCCTTGTTGATCTCGCCCTGCAGTTTCGCGATCTTCTGCTGGATGCTGTCTACTTCGTTTTTGCAGTTTTTCGAGATGAGCAGGCATTCGTCTTTCGCGCCCATGTCAGCGGCGAAAGTCGGTACGCTGCCCATTGCCAGGAACCCTGCCATGACAATCAAAGCAATCCTCTTCATCGTGCGCCTCCTTGTCTGTGGTGTCCTTGCCGGTAGTGAGATGTCCCGCATAAGTAGTAACACCCCCACCGCCTGTGTCAAGGAGATGCCGGACGTCCGGGCACCCTGTGACATGGCGTGCGGCTGTTACTTGAATTATCTCACACTATCGCTTTACAGGATAGCCATGAAGATGACCGCGGCCGCCAGGATGAGCAGGCGGTGCCCGATCAGCGCCCGGGGGGGAAGGCCGTCCTGACGCTGCAGTTTGCCCAGGATGACCCAGGAGAAGACGGCGGCGAGCAAAAGCAAGGGGTAGATGAGCAGGCGCAGCGTCCCAAGCTCCGGGGTGAGCGCCGCCGCGTCCAGGAGGTTCTCAAGCCTCAGTGCCTCCACGAGGAGCGGGACGATCCCGGCGCCCCCCTCCACGAGGGCCCGAAAGAAGATCATGAACAGGCCGGCCACCGCCAGCGGCAGGTAGGCGAGGCCGCTGGTGGTGAAGACCGAGCGCCAGCAGGTGCCGCGCACCGCCGCGGAGGCGAGGGCGGCGAGGAGGGTGAAGCCTGCCACGATGGCCAGGGCCAGCAGGTAGTCGTTCACGCTCCAGAGGGTGCGCGTGAAGATCTCCGGGGGGCGGCCGGCCAGGAGCGGTGTTCCCTTGGCGGCGATCACCACGCCGACCAGGGTGGTGCTGAAGAGCGCCTCGCGGAAGCCGCGCCGGGCCCGGTTGAAGCCCCCCCAGGTAGGGTTTCTCAGGTCGAGCTGCATGGAGCGGTGCGGGCAGCTCCTGACGCAGTTCAGGCAGAGCACGCAATGATCCGAGCTGTCGACGCCCGAGGGGTGCAGCCCCATCGGGCACCCCTTCTCCTTGATGCAGTCGTCGACGCGGCAGCGGCTCAGGCAGACGTTGTGGTTGCTGTGCATCTCAAGCGGAGAGATGCGCGAGACGAGGCTCACGATCCGCCCCAGGGGGCACAGGAACTTGCACCACCCCCGGCGGCCGATCACCAGGTCCGCGCTTACCGTGGCGCAGAGGATCCCCGAGAGGAGCACGCCGGTGGCCCCCGCGTAGCTGAACATGCCGGTCGCCTGCTCCAAAAGGAGGATCGCCACCAGCGCGGCGAAGGAGAGCGACGGCCCCCAGCGGCGCAGCCAGGGGGCGGGGTCGCGCACCACGCGGCTGGAGACCCCGAGGTACTCGCCGATCGCCTCCATGGGGCAGAAACTGCACCAGCCGCGGGCGAACAGGAAGGCGGTGACCAAAAGCGCCGGCCAGCCGATGGTCCAGGCGACGAGGTTGGCCGCGTTGTGCTGGCGCGGGCCGAACAGGGTGTAGAGCGTGACCGCGAGGAAGAGCGGCACGGTGAGCCAGCGCAAAAGGCGCGGGAAGCGCGGGTTCCTGGCCAGGTTCTCCACCGCCGGGAGGGTGAGCAGGTTGAAGCGTCCGTCGCCGAAGGGGTGCCCCTGCAGCGAGATGTGCTCGGGCTGGATCTCGTCATCGTTGCAGACCACGACGGCCCGGGAGACGACCTGGTACAGTTCGCTGGCGTTAAGGGGCCAGTCGTGGTCCACCAGGCGGTTCAGGGCGTCCTGGGAGAGGCGGCGCACCTGCTTGTGGTGCTTCGCGTTCAGGGACTTCAAGAGGCTCCTGGCGATGACCGGGATGTCCTTCTTGCGCTCCCTGAGCGGCACGAGCTCCAGGGTCTCCCCGGAGAGCTTCTTGAACAGCACCGCGTTGAACTTGCCGCTGTCGACCAGCGGCTGCAGGGGCTTGCCGCAGGTGGCGATGATGCGCACCTGGGCGCTCCTGAGCTTCGTCTCCCCGCGGCGGGTGAAATGGCCGTTCTCCATGAAATCGACCAGCTCATCCTGCACGGCGCCGGAGAGGCAGTCGATGTTCCTGAGGATGATGTCCCCGCCGGCGGCGAGCTCGATCATGCCGCGCCTGACCCGGCGTGCGTACATGGCGCCCTCGGGGGCGTGGCCGAACAGGGCCGCCTCCTGGGCGAGCCCGAGAAGGAGCGAGTTCTGCTGCGCGGAGTCGCTGGCGGAGCATTCCTCCCCCATCACCGGCGGAGGGGCGGCACAGTCGAGGAAGAGGACCGGTCGGTCCCCGGTGCTGTGGAAATGGATCAGGCGGGCGGCGAGGTCCTTCCAGGTCCCCGGCTCCCCGAGGATGAGGACGTGGCTCCTGGTGTCGGCCAGGTGCTGCAGGCGCTGGTTCAAAAGGCGCACCCAGGGAGAGGTGCCGGGAAACTCGCCGAATTCCGGGAGGAGCTGCCAGCCGATGATGTTGGTGATCACCTCGCGGTGCTCGCTCTCCTCGCGCTGGTGGCGGTGCGCCCACGAGCCTAGCTGCGCCGCCAGGATGCGGCTCAGGTTGGCGTAGAGAAGGGGCATGGCCTCCAGCAGTTCCTCGAAATGCTCCCGGGTGAGCCGGGCGGCCTGGACCTCGGTGATGGCGCGCACGTCGGCGGAGCGCTTCTCGTCGGTCAGGATGGCGCGTTCGCCGATCACGTTGCCGATGCCGAGTTCGGTGAGGTTGAGGATCTGTCCGGAGCGGTCCAGGAGTTCGACCCTGATCCTCCCGGAGAGGATCACGTAGAGCTCCTGCGCCGGCTCGTGCCTGGCCAGGATCACGTCGCCGGCGGCGAAATCGCGCAGCTCCAGGCGCCGCGCGATGCGCTGCAGCTCCTCCTCGTTGAGGCCGCTGAAAAGGCGTATGCCCGAAATGGTCTCGGAACTGATTGAAGCCATCGTTCTCCCGGCTTCGGCAGGTGGGGTGTCCGGCGCACTGGCGGTTCGGCCGTGGCAGACTGCCGAAGAGGTTTACGATGGTAGCGTAAAGGCGGGGTGGTGTCTAAAACGTATACCGTGCAAAGGGTTGCGGGCGCGTATACGTACCCGCGGCGGGAGGCTACCAGCTGCGGCGTAGCGCCGCCACGAGGCGCCGCGCGCCGTGCAGCGCGCCCAGCGGACCCTGCTCCGAGCCGTAGGGGAGATCGCCCCCCACGGTGACCTTCCAGGTGTCGGTGAGGTTGTAGCCGACCTCTCCCTTCAAGAGGCCATCGCCCCTTTTCAGGCCGCAGTCCCAGACCAGCTTCCAGGCGCCCCACTCCTCGGTCCGGTTCCAGGCGACGATCAGGGCGGGGAGGAGGCCGCGGTCGAAGAGGAGCGTCGGATCGACCGGCGGATCGATGGCGTTGCCGGCCAGGGTGACCAGGAGCGTCCCGTCCCCGAAGCCGCGCTCGACGCTCAGGGTCCCGATGAGCGCGTCACCAAGCTCCCGGTCCGCCGAGAAGAGGGCGGCCGCCTCGCCGCGCAGGACGTAGGGGCCGGCCACCCGCGACACCTCTACCCCGACGCCGTGCTCGCGCGGGTAGCGCCGCCCGACCGAGATCACCGGGGCCGCCCCGCTCTGCAGCGCCGGGTCGAGGGAGAATTCGAGGATGGGCGCCGGACGCACCCCGCTTCTTCCCCAGACGCCGAGGTCCCAGTCGCCGTGGGTGGCCAAAAGGCGCAGGGCGGCGAATCCGGGGAGCGGTGGTTCATCGTCCTTCTCGTAGAACCTGGTTCCCTGGGGGAGCGCGCCCGGGGCGATGGGGGCGTTGCGGCTTCCCAGAGGGGGGAGGCGCCAGGGCGTCGTTACCGGCACCAGCACGGCCTGGTAGCGCAGGTTATCCTCCTGGCCGCTCAGGCGGACGGCCCAAAGAGGCAGCTTTTCGTCGGCGAAGGGGTCGGTGACGTCACGGGGGAGGAAGGCGTCGGCGGGGGAGTAGCCGTCGGTCTTGCCCCAGCCGAGCTGGAAGCGCCCGAACTCCAGATCGTGCGACGGGGCGAGCGGGATGCGCAGCCAGAGCTCCGGGACCGAGAGCGGCGGGCGCCTGAGCCTGCGGTCCGCCGGGTCGAAGACCAGCGGGCTCGTCTGCGGGGAGGTGAGCCACTCGGCGCGCAGGGAGGAGGTGAACTGGCTCTGGTCGAGGCGTTGTTCCCACTTGCCGTAGAGCGTGCCCCACCCGGCGCCGCGGGGTTCGCCCGCGAAGCGCTCGCCATAGGCGAAGCCCTTCACCTCGGCGTAGCCTGAGAACCCCTCTGCGAAGGCGGAGCAGGGGAAGAGGAGCAGAAAAAGGATCAGAAGCCGGGTTGTCAATCGCCCCCCTCGCGGGTCAGGTTCTGCAGCGTGAAGCGGCTGGCGGGCTGGGGACGGTTGAAGGAGATCTGCTTCAGCGTCACCGTGGTGTGGCTCCCCTTCTTCAGGTCGGTCATCTCCATGCGCGCGGCGACGTAGTGCCCCTCGACGTTCTTGATGTCCGAGAGGATCAGGCGCTTGGCCGGCTCCTTCTCACCCTTCCGGACCAGGTCCTCGCGCACCAGGTAGAGGATGTCCTTTCTCAGGTAGAGGGTCAGCTTCTGGTAGATCGACCTGCTCCCCTTTTCCAGCGGGATGGCGGCGATCACCCAGCAGGGCTGCCCGTCGAGCGTTTCCTCACCCTGCAGCGAGACCTTGTACTTCTCGTGGTCGAACTCCTCCATGTCCTCGTAGTTGAAGTCCGTGCCGACGAAGGAGGCGTCCCGGTCCTGGGGCGCTATGCGCCGCTCACGCTTCATGGAGGGGAGGTAGAGCCACTGGTCGGGGTTCTCCGAGCCGGGCCGCGGCAGGGAGAGAAAGCCCACCCCCTTCACCTCGGGAGGATCGGTGAACCGGATCAGGTTTTTCGAGTCGCCCGCGTACCCCTGGCGGTAGCTGTTCCACCCTTTTTTGCGGACTTTCCCCTCCTTGTTCACCACGGTGAGGTCGCCCGAGTACTGCTGGGTCTTGGTGCGGTGCCGGTTCTCGGATTCCTTCAAAAGCGCGCGTGCGTCGGGGGCGGCGAGGGCGGGGGCGGAAGTAACCGGCAGGAGCAGGGCGGCTGCGAGAAGGAATTGCAGCGGTTTCAGTAGAATTCGGATCATGGTGAATACCTCCGTTACATGCATGTGCAATGGTTACCGACCGGTCCCCCTCTCCCCTTGCGGGAGGGGGGCCACCCCCTCGCCCTCCGGGAGAGGGTGGCCGCAGGCCGGGTGAGGGTGCTGCCACGGGCAAGCTGGTTGCTACTGCCGGCGCCCTCACCCCGCCCCTCTCCCGGGGGGAGAGGGAGGATGCGGGCTCTACTCGTACTCGATCGCCTCGGTCACCTTGACCCCGGCCGCCTGCCGCGCCGGGATGCCGGCGGCGAGGAAGGAGACCAAGGGGAGGGCAACGAGCAGCTGCCCCAGCACCTCCCAGGGGTAGTGGTGCGGCATGGCCCAGCCGGTGAACGCCCTGGCCACCGGCCCCTCCATGAAGGAAGCGAACAGGTTCCCCGCGGGAAGGGCGAGCATGAGCCCCACCAGGGCGAGCACCAGGGCCTCAAGCACGACGCTGCGGGCGATCTGTCCGGGGAGCGCTCCGAGCGCCTTCAGTATCCCGATCTCCCGGGTCCGCTCCGCCACCGAGATGAGGAGCGAAGTGACGATGCCGAGGAAGGCGACCCCGAGCGCGAGCAACACGGTGATGCGCATGACCGCGTAGAAGGCGTCGATGGCCTTGCCGATCTCGTCCTTGAACTCGCGCTGGGTCGAGATGAGCGCGGGGTACCTGCCGGAGAGCTTGGCGCGGATGGCGTCGCGCACGCGGCCGGGGTCGGTCCCCGGCTTCACCGAGACGTCGTAGATGTCGACCCGGTCGTCCTGCCAGTGCCTGAGGAATACCTTGCGGTCCAGGAACACGGCCCCCTGGTCCGACGAGTAGTCGCGGATCACGGCGGCGATCGGGAACTCCACCATCCCTCCCGGCGTGTTGAGCGGCACCTTGTCGCCGACGCCTAGACCGAAGCGGTCGCGGAAGTTCTCGGTGACTGCGCACATCTCCTTGTTGATGAGCCCCTCGCGCATGGAGTCGCGGTCCCCCTGGGCGAAGTCGTAGCGCACCCTCTGCATCAGCGTGTCCATCTCCACGGAGCCGACCAGGATCTGCCTGTCGCGGAACTGCGGCCGGATGGCCCGGTAGCTCTCCACGGTGCGCACCCCCGGAAGCGCGAGGATCTCGCCCTTCACCGCGCCGGGGTAGAGGAAGTCGGGACGGGAGAAGTTGGCCGAGGCGCGCACGAAAAGGTCGCAGGTGAGGATGTCGTCCATCCAGCGCTCGATGGTGAGCCTGGTGGAGCCCATGTACCCCCCAAGCCCCAGTACGAAGGTGAGCGAGAGCGCCATGGCCATGATGGTGCCGGAGCTGCGGCGCGGGTTGCCCAGCAGCGCGTCCGAGGAGAGCGGGCCGGCCGAGGGGAACAGGCGGGTGAGCAGCGGGCCGAGGGCGAGCAGCACGGCGCGGGAGAGGGGGCCGATCAGGAGCACGAGCCCGATCCCCCCCAAGAGGAGCACGCAGAGCACCAGCGCGTTCCCCTGGACCGCGCTGCTCAGGGCGAGCGCCGCGGCGCAGGCGACGAGGGCCGCACCCGTGGCGATTCTCGGTCCCACCCGGCGCTGCGCCTTGGCCTGGAAGGCGCCCTTGGCGAAGGCCTCGGTGGGCGAGATGCGCGAGGCGGAGAGGGCAGGCCCCCAGGCGCCGACCAGCGAGGCGACGAGGCCGAGCAGCATGGACTGCAGCATGATGGCGGGGGTGAGGTGCACGATGCCGGAACCGGAGATGCCGTACACCATCTCGGTGCTCTGCCCCATGCTCACCAGGAGCGCCTGGGAAAATGCGGTCCCGGCCAGGCAGCCGAGCGCGCCGCCGAGCAGGCCGATGATGAGAGCTTCGGCCAGGAACAGTAGCTGCACCTGCCGCGGCGTGGCCCCCAGGGCGCGCAGGGTGCCGATGTCGCGGCGCCGCCGGTTCACCGAGACGTTGAAGGCGTTGAAGATGAGGAAGATGCCGATGGAGAGTGCGAAGGCGCTGGAGACGTTGAAGCCGGCGGTGAAGTTCGCCACCAGGCGCTCCATCTGCTCGCCGCGCCGCGCCGGTGTCTCCACGCGGTAGGCCGGGCCGAGCGCCTTTTGCAGCAGCTCGATCCCCTGGGCGACGCTGACACCGTCCTGGAGCCGCACGTCGATCCGGTCGAAGCGCCGCCCCCTGCCGAAGAGCTCCTGGGCTGCGTAGACGTCCACCACCATGAGGTTGCCGCCGAAGGCCTGGGCGAACCCCTTGGGGCTCATCAGGCCGCGCGCGGTCACCTTTCTCACGCCGCTTGGGACCTTGACCGCGAGGGAGGTGCCGGTGGCGAGCCCGGCGCGCTTGGCGAACTCGCGGGTGAAGAGGGCGGAATCGGGCTGGGCCAGGAAAAGAAGCGGGTCGTCCAGGTCGGCGTCGTCCCCCTCGAAGCCGTAGTCGCGCATCTCGCGGTCGCCCAGAAGGTCGACGCCGATCACCATCAGGCTTCCCAGTTCCCCCTTTTTCGGCACCACGATCTGCTCGATCACCGGGGAGGTGGCCCGGATGCCGGGAAGGTTCCTGAGCCTTTCCTGCAGGGCCTCGGGTACGCCCCCCTCCATGGTCACCTGCAGGTGCGCCTTACCCGCGACCCGGTCCACCGTCGAGCCGATGCCGACCACCAGCGCGTCCTGCGCCGTCTTGATCGAGCTGAAGGTGGTGACGCCGACCACCACCCCCAGGAGGGTGAGGATGGTCTTGGCCAGGTGGCGCCGGGCGTAGGAAAGGGAGAGGTGGCGCAGCAGGAACCTCATCGGTCACCTCCCGGGGCGGCTCCGTCGTCCTCGACCCGGCCGTCCCTCAGCCGGATCAGGCGGTCGCAGGCCGAGGCGGCCTCCCGGTCGTGGGTCACCATGACGATGGTGGTGCCGCGCCGGCCGTGGATGGAGCGGAGCAGGGCGAGGATCTCCCTGCCGCGGGCGCTGTCCAGGTTGCCGGTCGGCTCGTCGGCCAGAAGCAGCGGCGCATCGGTGACCAGGGCGCGGGCGATGGCGACGCGCTGGCGCTCGCCGCCGGAGAGCTCGTCGGGGAGGTGGTCGGCGCGGTTTTCCAGGCCGACCTCGGCGAGCACGCGCTCCACCCTGGCCTCCGCCTCTTTCGCGGGGACCCCGGCGAGCCGCAGCGGCAGCGCCACGTTCTGCCTGACCCGCAGGGTGGGCATCAGGTGGTAGGCCTGGAAGATGTAGGAGACGTGGTCGCGCCGGAACAGGGAGCGTCCCTTCTCATTCTGTTTGGCGAGGTCGGTCCCTGCCACCAGCACCTCGCCGGAGCTCGGCACGTCGAGTCCCCCCATCAGGTTCAAAAGGGTCGACTTGCCCGAGCCCGACGGCCCCATGATGGCCACCATCTCGCCGGCGGCGATGGTGAGGGTGATGCCGGCAAGCGCCGTCACCGTCGATTTGCCGTCGTACGATTTCACCACGTCTTTCAGTTGCAGCACGGTTGGTTCCTCCTTCGGAGGGGGCGAAAGATTTTTTCGCCCCTACAGTGTTCGGTTCACGAAAAATGGTCTGCCAGGGAAACTGTAGGGGCGAATAATCATTCGCCCAACCCCACATCCGCTCCCTCACCCCGACCCTCTCCCGGAGGGGGAGGGGGCATCGCGACATGCGCCGTCCTGCCCGATCCCCTGGTCTCAGCTCACTCTGCCACCATGTTGCGCCCGCTTTCCCGCCGGTAGATCTCCTGGAAATCGCAGCGCCCCTTCAAGCGGTATACGACGCCCCGTGCCCCCAGGATGAAACGCGTGGTCCAGATGTGCACCGGCATGCCGCGCATGAACCCCTTGCGCGTCACCCCGACCATGGCGTCCATGCCGCGGCGGAAAAAGTCGGGATCGCCGAAGTCGAACAGGCCGTCCGTAAGCCACGGTTCCAGCTGCCAGCGGATCACCGTCCCGATCAGTTCCAGGCGCTCCCGCCCCATCTGCTCGGCCGAGTCGTAGAGCGAGGACTTCACGATGAGGCGCTCCATCTCCTCCTCGTCCCGGCGCAGCAACGCCTCCTCGACCTCGCACTGGAACTGCCACTCCTCCTCGGTCAACCGCCGCGTGCAGCCGAAGTCGACCAGCCCCAGACGCCCGTCCGGCATGAAGATGTAATTGCCGGGATTGGGGTCGGCGAGGAGGCAGCGGGTGCGGTACAGCGCGCGCAACGTGGCGACGGTCAAAAGGTGGGTGTAGCGGTCGCACAGTTCCTGGGAGGGGTTGCCGGCCAGGAACTCCTCCAGGTGCACCCCCTCCAGGTGTTCCGTGGTCAGCACCCGGCGGGTGGGGTAGTCGGGGTAGACCCGCGGGATGACGATGTCGTCCTCCGGGGTGAAGGAGTTGCCCACCTCCTGCGCGAACCTCGCCTCGGCGAGGTAGTCGGTCTCGGCGAGGAGCACCCTTTCCACCTCGGCCAGCTTCGCGACGACGTTGTCCCAGTCCTCCCCCAGCCGCATCGGCTGCATGAGGAGCCGCAGGTTCTTGAGGTCCGCCTCGATGGTGCGGGCGATACCGGGGTACTGGATCTTCACCGCCACCAGTTCCCCGGAACGGAGGCGGGCGCGGTGCACCTGCCCGAGCGACGCGGCGGCGAAGGCCTCCCGCTCGAAACTCTCGAAGAGCTCGTGCGGCTCCTTGCCGAACTCGTCCAGGAACACCTCGCGCACCATGGCGTAGTGCATCGGGGGAGCCTCGAAATGGAGCGCCGGCAGAAGCCTTGCGAACTCGTCGGGGAGAGCATCCGGGAAGGTGGCCAGCATCTGCCCCAGCTTCATCACCGCCCCGCGCAGGTAGCCCATGGTCCCCAAAAGCTCGAGCGCCGCCTTCAGGTGGGTCTCGCTTTTCAGCCGCTCCCGCTCGTCGGCGTCGGCCCAGCGGCTGCGCAACCAGTAGGCGAGGTAGGCGCAGGTGACCTTCGCCTGCAGCGAGCCGAGGATCCAGAGGCGGGAGAAGGAGGTGGTGGGGGGGCGTCTGGCTGCGACGGATTCGACCAGTTCCGCCAGGCGCCGCCGTGCGGCCTCTTCCTGCTGCGGCATGAGGTCAAGGAGCGAGGCCCGACCCTCGATGCCATGCTTTTGCGGGCGCTCAGCGGGCATGGGGACCTCCCTGCACGTTGCCCGAGATCATCTGCACGAAGGTCCTGATGGCGTAATCGATGAGGGCCCGGGATGCCTCCTGGTTCTCGGAATCGTCGCCGGTCCAGAAGGCGAGGATGCCGAGGTAGAGCGACCAGTAGATGGTGCCGGCGACGTCTTCGCGCGGAGCGGAGAAGCCGTGCCGCTGCATGATCTGCCGCACGCACTCCAGGTGTTCCTGGCGCGCCGTCTCTCCCTCGGGGCAGACGCTTTTGCGCGGGAATGGGCTCAGGGAGCGTTCCAGCACCGGCCCCAGGAAGGGGCGCAGGGGGCGCAGGCGGCGCAGCTCGGTGCCGATCAGCAGGAACAGCTCCTCCTCCAGCGACTCGCTCCCCTCCAGGCGGGTCAGGAATTCCTCCCGTCCCCGCGCCAGCGCCTCGTTCACCATGGTCATGGCCATGGTCTCCTTGCTGGGGAAGTAGTTGAACATGGTGCCGGCGGCGACGCCGGCCGCGAGCGCGATGTCGCGGGTGGTGGTCTGGTCGAAGCCGCGCGCGGCAAAGAGCTCGGCAGCCTTTTCCAGGATCCGGGCCCGGCACAACTGTTTTGCCTGCTCGCTGATACGCATCGTCCGCTCTCCGAGTAAAATGAACGCGCTCACTATAGCAGACGCGCGGCGGCAGTCAATGTAAAAATGAGCGCGCTCACAAAGGTGCCCCTGCCCGCCAGGGATGCCTGCCGCCTGCTTCCTTTCCCTCTCTTGACATCCCTGCGCGCCGGGGCGCCCCAATGAGTCGAATATAATCGCGGCATCGTTGTCTGTCATAGCCGCTGTGCTATGCTTTGCCAGTGAGCTTGAAAATTACCGTCTGATGTCACAATGCCACAAAAAACAGTCAGATACGGAGTTTGATGACCTCTAGTACATAGGTGACTTATGGTCGAGTCAGGGACGGTGCATTTAAGGCTGCAAGCACTGATCGCTACCGCCTTGGGTGGCATGCTCTTCTTCGAGATGGGAGAAGCCAACATATACCATCAGACCGGTGCCAGCCGCATCCTCACCATGGCCGAATGCATGGCTTGCCACTCCAAAGACTCCGCCCGACCGGTTTCCATCTGTCTCGACGATCACTGTCTCTACTCCAACCACCATCCGGTCCTGCGCGGTTATCCCCCTCTCGGCAAAGAGGACAAGTTTGCGCCCGAGTCCGAGCTCTTGGCGGCCGGTTGCGAGCTGGAGGACGGCAAGATCACCTGCCTGTCCTGCCATAACCTGACCCGGCCGGCGCCGCACCTGGTGAAGGATGGCGACGAGCTTTGCTACATCTGCCACAGGTATTTGAGGTCCGGCCTCTGAGGGTCGATCCGGTTTGACTTTAAACGGCGGAGATGGTAACAAAAACTCTTCGAAATTTTCCTCCGTACCCCTGGGACATTGACTGATGCTCCGTCGCCTCCTTGCCTACATCAGTACCCTTCGTGTCAGACGCGTCATTTTCGTGGGCTGCACCTTTGCGCTCTCCGCCCTCCTCCTGCTGGTGCTGTTGGTGGCGTTCCTGCCTGCCCTCCTCTCCACCGACCCGGCGCAGTCCCTGCTGCGGCTGGGGATCTCCAAGGCCCTGAAAAAACCGGTTTCCTGGTCCGACCTCGACGTCTCCTGGTCCGACGGCATCGCCCTCACCGGGCTGGTGCTCGGCGACGGACCACCGCCGCTTCTGCACGCGTCCCTGCAGCAGCTGAAACTCGAACCGGGCCTTTCCCGCGACAAGGGGACCGGGCGCTGGTGCCTGAGCGTCGACCTAAAGGTCAGGACGCTTGAGGCCGAGCTCGCCCCCGGCCCCCCGAAGCCCCCCGAGGCAAAGCCGCTCAAGGATCCGCTGACCCGCATCGCGGAAGGGGTGCAGAAGTTCCAGTCCATGGAGTGGCCGCTGCCGCTCGACCTGCGCCTCTCGGCGGATGCCGCCCCCATGAAGATCCACTACGCCGACCCCGACTCCAAGCGCGACCTGCTCCTGAGCGACTTCACCTTCGGCCTCGCCGTTCCTTCGCTGAGCCGGCTCCCCATCCGTACTTCGTTCTCCGGGAAGGTCGCGGTGGACGAGGGGAAGCCGCAGCCGGTGCGCCTGAGCGCCGAGCTCGCCGACCTGGTCACGGCAGCCTACCGCATCAAGCCCGCGGCCGCCTCCTTCACCGCGCGGGCGGCTCTTCCGGGTGTCGATTTCAGCGCCGTCGGCGGGGTGACCCGTCCCGAGGGGCTCAAGGCCAACCTGGCCCTTTCCCTCCCCGAGCTGGTCCGTCTCGCGGCACCCTTCGCCAGGAAGCCCGTCCCGGAGCTGGGGGGGAAGCTGGCGCTGGACCTGAAGGCGCAGACCGACCGAGCCGGAGACCTGCGCGTGGCGCTCGCCCTGGACGGCGACCGGCTGGCCGTGAGCCGCCTGCCGGGCAAAAGGGGCGGCCTTGGCCCCCTGAACCTGCGTCTGCGCCAAAAACTCGTCAGCAACCACGAGCGCCAGCAGGTGGCCTTCGAGGAGGGGAGCCTGGCGAGCCCCGGGCTGATCGCAGCGTCCTGGCACGCGCTGGTCGACCGCCCCACCGAGAAGTCGCGCAGCGTCGCTGCGGAGCTGGGGCCGCTGCGCCTGGAGCTCGGACGGGCCCGGCAGGTGGCGGCACCCTTTCTCCCCGAGAACCTGCCGGTGCGGGAGCTTGAGGGGACGGTGTCGCTCGTAAGGTTGCAGGTGCGCCTCGAGGGGCCGGCCAACGACGGGACGGTGCGGATCGAGAAATTAGGGGTGGAGCTGCCGCGGCTGCAACTGGCGCTGGCAGGCGGCCCCCTGCAGGGGGAGGGGATCGCCCTCTCGCTGGACCAGGGGGTGATTCCCCTGAAAAAGATGAAGCCGGTGCGGGTGGCGGCCGACCTGTCCTATACGGGGCGCCGGCTGGACCTGGCCGGCAAGAAGCCGGTGCGGGTGGACGGGATGAAGGGGGGGGTGAAGCTCGCCCTGACCGCGATCGATCTGAAGGGGAAGCGCGCCCTGGCCGACGTCAGGCAGACGCTGGAGCTGGAGCGGGCCGGGGTGGGGAGCGAGCTGGCGCTGGAGCAGGTGCGGGAGGAGCTGGAGCTGAAGGCGCGCACCTTCAGCGGCGGTGCCCTCGATCTCGCGCTGCCGCTGTTGCAGCTTTCCGCCCGGACCGTGCAGGCGAACCAGCAGGGGAAGCGGGTGACGCTGCAACCGTTCAGCGCGCGCCTCGCCGCCCAAGGGGTGCACCTGCCGCCCAAGGGGGGGGGGAGCCCGACCGTGCAGCACGCCACCTGCTCGCTTGCGGCGTCCGATGCCCTCTCGCTCGATGCCGAAGCGGCCCTTACCGGGCAGGGGCGGCAGCTCGCCGCCAGCAAGGGGAATCTGCGCCTGGACCTGCGCCGCCTCATGCCGGTCGCGCGCCCGTTCCTTCCCGCCGGTTTCGATGCCGCCGGCCTGGCCTCCTCCTCCTGGGACTTCGCGGCGCCGCTGCCGTTAGCCCCGCTCCCCAGGGAGGAGAACCCGTTGCGCAAGGCGAAGGGAAGCCTCGCTTTGCTGGAGCGGGCCGAACTGGCGCTCGAGTTGACCGACCTGGAGCTTCGTGTCCCCGCCCCCCGGGGGAGCTACCGGGTGCAGGGGCTCACCACGGCGCCGAAACTGCGCCTGTCCCTGCCGCGTCCGGGAGAGCCGCTTGCCATGGACGGCGGCTTCCGTTTCGCGTCGATCACCGGCCTCTCGGGCACGGCGGGAACGCTGCCGCTGCAGTCCGGGACGCTCACGCTGCAGGGGGAGCTGGCGGGGTGGAAGGAGCTCCGGCTGACCCAAGAGCTGAAGGTCGCCTCGCTGGGGCTGTCCCAGATCGCCGACCTCACCGTCGGGCGGATCGATGCCCTCCTCGAGGACCCGGGAGGGAAGTTCGACGCGGCCACCCTGTTGCGGCGCCTGGACGCCACCATGTTCGCCCACCTGGAGGGGAACTTCCCGCCCGAGGCGAAGCAGGTGCTGGCGGGGTGGCGACTGGCGGGGAACCTCTCCGCTGGGGCGCGTGTCGACCTCACCGCCGCGCGCGAGCTGAGGGTGCGGGGGTACGGCAAGTGCCGCGACTTCGGGGTGGCGGACGGCAAGGGGGTGGCGGCGAGCGGCGTCAGGGCGGACCTCGTGCTGGATCGCAGCTACGCGCTGGCCCAATCGCAGGGGAAGGGGGAGGAGTGGGTACCACTCTCGGCGGGGCTGGTGCGACCGGCGCCGGTAGCACCCCTGGGAGCGCCCAACTCGGACCTGTCGGCGCGCATCTACGAGGACCTGAGGGGGCTCATGGGGGGACCGCGCAAGATCAGTGTCCGCAGCGCCTCCTTCAAGTCCGGCGCCGTTCCCATCGATGCCAGCGCCCTGGAGGCGGACCTGCTCCTCGAGCCCGAGGCGCTGGGGGTCAGCTTCTTCCAGGCCGAGGTGGGAGGGGGGACGGTGCGGGCGCGCGGCATGATCGATCTCTCCCGCGATGTCCCGGTCCTCACCACCTACTGCTACTTCTCCCGCCTCGACCCGGTGCTCCTCTTCCCGGCGGCGGGGGGGGAGCGTCCCGGCGGGGAAGGGGAACTGACCGGCGAGCTGAGCCTCTCCGCGCCCCTTGCCACCGAACAGCGCGCGCTCCTGGAAGGGATGCGCCTGAACCTGAACCTGCGCCGTTTCAGCTCGCGCATCCTGGACCGCGCCCTCTTCGCGCTCGATCCGTACCAGCGTAACGAGAAGATCGTGGCGCAGCGCAAGTCACTGCAGGTTGCCGACCTGAAAGGGTTGCGGGTGAGCGCCGTCGACGGCGCCCTCGACTGCGAGGGGGAGGTGGTGGTGAAGGGAGTCGACGTGGCCATCCCGAGGATCGAGCGCCTGCGCATCTCGGAACTCCCCATCCAGAACGAACTGAAGCGGCTGCTCGTCGCCATCGCCTCGTCCAGGACCCTTTTGGACCTGGTCCGTTCCGACACGCTGGTCATCGATGAAAAAGGTAAGCCGTCTCTGAAAAGGAGGAGCAATGCCAAGGACTAAAACAGGTTCTACGTTCTGTGTTCTACGTTCTACGTTGAACCTTCAAAACCGTTCACCGTTCGACGTTCGACGTTGGTCGACCCCGTTGTCCATCGTCGATTGTCAATTGTCGATTCGCCCCCTCCTCCTGGCTCCCGCAAAGTTGGCGGTCGTGGTTTTGCTGCTGGCGTCAAGTTACGGCTGCACTCTCGCCAAGGTCGACGTCAACGTGGCGAGCGAGCGGACCTCGCTGGAAAACCAGGTACTGGGAACCTACAACGCGCTTTCCGAGGACGTGCTCCTGGTCGCGTCGGTGCGCGGGGTCTCGCCCACCGGCCGGGTGGAAACGCCGCCCAAACATTCGCCGGAACAGCAGGAGGCCGCGCAGGCGCTGGAAAACATCGCCTTCCACGCAGACGACGTCGAGGCCCTGAAACGGCTTGGGTGGGTGGGGGAAAACCTGGAGGGGACCCTGACCGGCTTCCCGCGCGAGGTCCCGGAAAAGGCCCCGGCAGACCTGAAGGCCTTCGCCGGCCGCTTCGGCGAGGGGGAATTCCGCCAGGTGGTGAACGAAGTGAACCGCTCACGCGAGATCCTGATGCTCCGGGTGGTGCAGACCAACGAGAACTTCACGGCGAAGGACCTCCCCGCCATCCGCAAGGTCTTCGCGCGGGTGAACCGCCAGAACAGCGCCCCCGGCACCAAGGTGCAAGAGGATGACGGGAAATGGGTAACCCGATGAACGCCGTCGCCAGAAAGATCACCCTGCTATTGGCCCTCGCCGCGCTCCTCTCCGGGAGGGCGGAAGCGGTGCCGCTGGGCGAGGAGCTGCTCGCTCCGGCAGCGCCGCGCCCGGCCCCGCGCTCGCGCCCGGAAGTGGCGCCGACGCCGGCGGTCTACACCCCGCAGTCCGTGCTCTACGCCACTCGCTCCCGGGACGGTAGGTGGATCGCCACGGTGGAAAAGGGGGACGCGGGGTACGAGCTCTGGCTGCACCCGGCCGGCAACGTGGCGGAACTGCCGCGCCTTTTGTCCAAGAGCCCCGTGCGCATCTCCGCTCCCGCCTTCAACGCGGCGGGGACGCAACTCGCCTACGCCGACGAGCGCGACGACCTGAAGGGGGACATCTGGCTCCTCGACCTGGCCAGAGCGGGCGCCGAGCCGCGCCGGCTCACCGGCAACGACGCAGGCGAAGACGCACCGGGCTTCTCCCCCGACGGGAGCGCCCTCTATTACCAGCGCCAGCTCCCCGGCGCCGAGCGCCGCGACCTGGTGCGCCTGGAACTGGGCACAGGCAAGGGGGAAGTTCTCCCCATCGGCATCGACGCGGCCTTCGCGGCGGCATCCCCCGACGGCAACCGGATCGCCTTCGTCTCCCGCGACAAGGATCCGGGGGGGGACCTCTGGCTCTGGGAGAAAGGAGGGCGCCTGACCCAGCTCACCACCGGCGCCGAGCGCGACCTCTACCCGGTCTGGCAGGACGGCGAGACCCTCCTCTTCACCCGCTTCGCTCCCCCGACCGGGGATGCGGCGGACGGGCCCGACGGGGGAGCGGTGTTCCGGCTGCAACTAAAGCGCGATGGAAGCCACGGTTTCCCGGCCGCCTTCCCGCTCACCTCCGGCCTTCTCTCCACCGCGGCCCCGGTCCCGGCCGGGGACCGGGTGCTCTTCGTGGCGGGCGCGGCGGCGGGGGGGCAGGTGCTGTCGCTGCCGGTTTCGGGGGAGGTCCCCGACCAGGCGGACCCCGCCGGTCAATGGCAGGTGGCCCGGGTGATCCTGGAGCGCCAGCCGGCGGACCCGGCCACGGCACGGCTCGCCTGCCTGCGCGTGCTGGCGCGGGAGGAGGCGCCTACGCGGGAAGGGGCGCTGGCCTCGCTGGCCCTCGCCGGGCTCATGGAGCAGGGCGGCGAGCGCAGCCAGGCCCAGGATCGCTACGCCGAGGCCGCGCACCGCTACACAACCTTCCCGGAATCGTCGCTTGCCGCGATCGCGCGGCTGCGGCTGGAGGCGGAGAGCCGCTGCGAAGAGGTGGTGGTCGCCGGACGCCGCAAGACGGTGATCGCCGAGGCCCAGCAAGAGATGCTGCGGGCGGCGCAAGGCAAGGGGAGCGACGCGACGGCCCGGGCCCTCGTGGACGGCGCCCGGCTCCAGGCGGAATACGGCTCCGGCGCGGAAGACCAGTTGGCCGCCATCGCCCGCTTCGAGAAGGCACTCGCCGAAACCTCCGCCGCTCCTGAGATCCTGGCCGAGGCCGCCTACCGCCGTGCGAGGCTTTTGGCCCGGATCGAGGGGGGGGAGGGATCGGTCGCGGCCCTGGTCGAGGTGGCCAAGAAATACGACCGGCAGGAGCAGTGGGCCGAGGCAGCGATCGCCGAGATCCTGGACCAGCTGACGGCGAAAAACGCCGACGCGCGCGAGCGCCTGGCGGCCCTGGCCGAGCAGTACCGCGCCAACCTGCCGCGTCTGGCCATGGGGGCCTGGAATCGGGTCGGCGACCTCGCTTACCGCGGGGGCGACTGGGTGCGCGCCAAGGACGCCTACCGCACCGTGCTGGAGCAGTTCCCCGCGATCGCCACACCGACCGCCGCGGCCCGCTTCGCGCTGGCCGAGATCCTCTACCGCGAGGAGCGTTACGGCGAGGCGACGGCACTCTATGAAAAGGAGATGGGTGAGCATCCCGAGGATGCGCCGCTGTACCAGCTCGCCCGCGCCGCCTACCTGAGAAAGAGCCTCGCCGCCGGCGAGAGCCTGTACCGCCTGGGTGAGGTCTCCGCCGCCCGCGCCGCCTTCCTGGACCTGATCCGCTACGAGGGGAAGAGCCTCGAGGCGCACCGCGGCTACATAAAGTCCGTGGCCGCCCAGGGGCAGGCCCGGGAGCTCCTGGAGCTGTACAAGAAGATGCTGCAATCCTACCCGGAGGACCCGGTGCTCCTCTACGGCGCGGGGTTCTGCTACACCTACCTCCCGGGGAAGGAATCCCTCAAGGAGGGGGACCGCCTGATCGCCCGCGCCGCCGAGCGGCTGCCCGGCTCCGAGTACCCATTCCAGACCCGCGGCTACATCGCGGAGGTGTTGGAGACGGTGCACGGCGAGCGGGGGGGGCTGGAGCGGGCCTTGAACCTCTACCGCCGCGCCAAGCTTTTGAACCATCCCCAGGAAAACCCGGAGAACAGCGCGAACCTCTCCCTCAACATCGGCAACATCGCGTACCTGCTGGGGCGCAACGCCACGGCCTGGAGCTTCTACAGCCAGCGCCTCGCCGCCAAGGTCCCCTTCGACAACGTCGACACCGAGCTTCTCTTCGAGCAGCGCTACGGCGCCGTCGCCTTCCAGGTGGGGGAGAAGCAGGCCGCCATCGACGGCTACGGCCGGGCGCTCAAGCTGGCCGAGTCGCGCCTGGAGCCGGCGCGTGCCCTGGAGCAGTTCGGGCGCCTGACCCGCCGGGTCAACGAGCGTCTCTTCGCCGGGCAGAAGCTCTCTCCCCAGCAGGAGCAGTGGCTCGCAGGGCAGCAGGCGATCAATGCGGAGCTGGAACTGCTCGGCGCGGACCGGGTGGAAGCGCCCCCGGCAGCGGGGTGGCGGAAGTTCGAGGAGGCACTGAGGGGCCTCCTGGTGCGGCAGCGTAAGCTCTCCGCCGAGGCCTGCGCGGGAGTGCCGCAGGGGGAGAAGTACCTCCTGGAGCTGAACGCGATGGCGAGCGCGGTGGAGCGCGAGCTGGACAACGTGCCGCGCCTGGTGGAGACCGGGGCGGAGCTGCACGACCGGCTGGGCCTTGCCAACTTCGACGCGGAGCGCTTCGAGCAGGCCTTGGCCCATTTCGACCAGGCCTACCGGCTGAACCGGGCGCTCGGGCGCCATGCCAACCTGGCGGCGAACCGCCGCTCGGCGAGCATCTCCGCCTACCGCCAGGCCGAGACCGCCTCCGGTGCGGAACGGCAGAGGCTCCTGGCGCTCTCCCGGGACGGGTTCACCGAGGTGCTGGCGCTTTTGGACCAGTACCCACCCGAGAAGAAGAGCGCGCCCAAGCGCGGGGGCGGGCTGATCAACGTGGCCGCCAACGTCGCCCTGGACAAGGGGGGCTCCACCGAGGCCGCCTTCGGCTTCTCGGCGGAGCAGGAAAGGCGCCTGGCGCAGAGCTACCTCGCGCGCATCGCCGCCGACCTGGGCGACAACGCCACGGCGGAGAAGCTCTTCAAGGAGCTGCTCGGGCGCTACCCGGAACGGGTCGAAAAGCTGGCAGAGGGGGACCTCTTCGGGGTGGGGCTCTTGAGCCACCGGGCCGCCCAGCTCGCCTACGCCCGCGGGGACCGTGCCGCGGCCGCCGCGGGGTTCAAGAAGGCGACCGCCGTAGCACTCAGAAACGGCAACGCCGTGGGCGCCATGCTGAACCTGGTCAACTGGGGGATGCTGCTCCCGGAGGACGCCGCGCCGGGCGAGGTGGCGGAATTCCTGGAGTCGCAGGGGACCTGCTCTGCCTTGGCCGACACCTACCGCGACGCGCTTCCGCCGGATGCGGTCGCCCGCTACGGCAACGACGCCGGCGCCATCCTGGCCCGGCTTGCCGCCGGGCGTGCCGACGAGGCCAGCCGGCAGGCGCTGTTGTACAAGGCGGTGGCAGCTTGGGACAAGGTGCTGAAAGCCGGCGCGGCAGTGGGGGGGGCGAATGATTATTCGCCCCTACAGGGACGGCACACCGTGGGGGCGCGCCTGGCGGCGCGCCTGAACCGGGCGGCGACGCTTGTCGCGCTGGGGCTTTCCGAGGCGGCCCAGGCCGGCTACACCGCCGCGCTCGCCGAGGCGCGCGCCGCCGGCAACGACGCCATGGCCTGGCGCGCCCAGGCGGCGCTTGGGGATTACGACGCCGCCCTCAAACTCCTGGACCGGCTTCCCCCCACGGAGTACGACCTGCGGCTCGGCGAGCTTGCCGAGCGCTTCGCACCGCGCATCGAGGCGCTGACCGCCAAGGACCCGGAGCAGGGGTTCGCCCTGGTGGAGCGGCTCTCCGAGCTGGAGCGGGTGCAGATCCTGGGACGGAGCCTCTTGGGCGTCGACGACGGCGCCACCGTCGAACTCCTGCGCAAGGGCGCGCCGCACCTGGCGGAACTGGACCGCGTGAGCGCCGCGCTCGGGAAGGCCGCGCCCGAGGACGCCGCCTATCTGAAGCTGCGCGCGCAGCAGGAGCAGACGGTCCTCGACGGGGTACTGGGCAAGAAGCTGGAGCTCCTTCCCCCCTACTACGCAGTTGCCGGCCCCGGCGCGCTCCGGCTGGCCGCCTCGTCGGCCGCGCTCTCGGGCGGCAGCGCCGGTGAAAGGGAACGTTTCGCGGCGCTCCTGGCCTCGTTCCGCAAGGAGTGCGCTTCCGGCAAAGGGGCCAAGCTCTGCCAGGCCCTGGCGCCGCAGCCCGCCGAGGCGATCGACGTCATGGAGCGGCTTGCCGGGCGTCCCGTGCTGCGCCTCGTACCGCTTCCGGGCGACCGCTTTCTCGTCTTTGCCTTCGACGGCAAGGACGGCTTCAAGGCGGAAACGCTGCCGCGCTCGGCGGTCGCGCCCCGGCTGAACGACCCCGCCCTGGTCGCCCTCTACGAAAGGCCCGAACAGTTCGCCTCCGCGAACGTCCTCAGCTGGGGGGTGAGCGCGAGCCAGCTCCTGAAGAGCGTGGCGCAGCGCCGCCCGCTGCGGACCCAGGTGCTGGACCCGGCGGGGGTGTGGCCGACCCTGGCGCCTTTCACGAAGCTCCCGGCCGACGCACTGCCGGCCCGTCTTCCCGACGCCCACACCCTGGCACTTCCTGCCGCCGCCGGGCTCCTCCCCACGGTGCCGAACCGGCCCGGGGACGGGGGGACCCTCAGTGCTGCCTGGGAGGATGCCGGCGGGGTGCGTCGCGACCTGGTGCAGCTTGCCGACGGCGAGTCGGTGTCGCTGCTCCTGGCCCCCAGGGGGGGAGCGGGAGAGGCCTGGTACCTCGGGCAGCTGGCAACCCTCGTCGGGGTGCCGAGCCTCCTCTTGTCCGACCGACCCGCCGACCTGACCCCGTTCGCGAAGAGCTACGCTCTTCGTTCGCTCGCCCAGGCGCGGCGGGAGCTTCCCGCAGGTTGGCTCCTCATCGGCGACTGGGGGGGCGACGCCGGGGAGAGCGCCCTCCTCGCCAAGAAGCTCTTCAACGACTACGTAAAAAGAGCGGTGCAGGCGCACAACGACGGGCGCTACGCCCAGGCCCTGGCCCTATTCGACAACGCCCTGGTGGTCGCCGATGCCACCCCGGAGCTCGCCAAGAACCGCGCCGCGCTGCACCGCCACGCACGGGAGAGCGCCTTCGGCGCCGGGCTCACGGAACGCGCCGTGGCCCATGCCGAACTGCTGGTGCAGCGGCTGGCCAAGGAAAAGCCGTACTCCGCCGAGCACGCCGATGCCCTGTTGCGGCTGGGGCTTTTGCAGGGGCGCCTGGAGCACTTCAAGGAGGCGACGGCGGCGCTCAAGGAAGGGGTCTCCATCTTCGCCGACCTCGGGCTCGCCAAGGACCAGGCCGCCGCCCTTTCCGATTTTGGGGTGGTCATGGAGAACGCGGTCGATTATCCCGCCGCGCGCTCTCTCTTCGAGGAGGCGGCCGGGTTGCGCGCCCAGTTGAAAGACGAGCTGAACCTGGCCGACCAGTACCGCAACCTCGGGCGCATCTTCGACCTGCGCCTGAACCAGTTCGCCGTCGCCGAGCGCTACTACCAAAAGGCACAGGAGCTCTACGCGAAAAACGGCAACCAGGCCCTGGAGGCCGAGACCATCCTGGAGCGGGGTCGCTGCCAGCGCCTTTTGGGGAACTTCCCGAGCGCCGATGCCCTGTACCGCGAGGCCCTGGCCAAGGTGGGGAGTTCCGAGCTGAAGACCCGCATGCGCATCGTGCTGGAGCAGGGGAACAACGCCTGGTTCCAGGGGCGCTACCAGGAGGCCTTCGACCTGCGCGAGCAGGTGGAAAAGGCGGCGCTCAAGGAGAGCTGGGCGCTGGAGCAGGTGATGGCCAAGAACACCGGCGGCCTGATCTGGTGGACCCTGGGGGACAACAGGCGCGCCCTGGTCGAGCTGAAACAGGCCCTGGAGCTGGCCGGCAAGCTCGAGGTGCGCCGCGACGAGAGCGCCACCACGCTGAACAACATCGGGCTCGTGCGGCGCGAGTCGGGCGACTACCAGGGTGCGCTGGAGAGCCTGGGGCAGGCCCTCTCCATCGACCGGGCCCTCGGCTCGCGCTGGGCCATCGCCTACGACCTGAGGAACCTGGGGCAGACCCGGCTCAAGATGGGGGACCCGGCGGGCGCGCTGAAACTGCTCGCCGAGGCGGCGGGACTTGCCGAAGCCATCGGCGACAAGGTGAACCAGGCCAAGATCCACCTGGCCCTGGGGGACGCCCGGGCCCGCAGCAACATGAACGCCCCTGCGGCGGAAAGCTACACGAAAGCGCTGGAGCTCGCCGACGCCATGCTGCTCAGGGAGGTGCGCTGGCGCGCCCTGCTCGGCCTGGCGCGGCTCAAAGAACAGGGGGGGGACCGCGAGGGTGCCGTCGCCTCCTACCGCCAGGCGCTGGAGACGGTGGAGGGGCTGCGCGCCGAGATCAGGCTGGACCAGTTGAAAGACGGCTTCCTGGCGGACAAGATGGACGTCTACCAGGGGCTCGTGGGGCTCCTCGTGGACCTCAAGCGCCACGACGAGGCCTTCGCCGTCGCCGAGCGATCCCGGGCCAGGAACCTGATCGACATCCTGGGGCGGCAGCGCCTCTCCCTCTCCGGCGGCGCCGACCAGGACCTCTACGACCGCCAGAACCGGCTGCGCGAGCAAATCCAGGAACAGGAGCAGCTCGCGCAGCAGGCCGCGACCCCTGCCGAGCGCACCATGTACGCGGGGGCGCTGGACAAGCTGCGCGCCGACTACCAGGACCTCCTGCTCGACATCGAGAGGCGCCGTCCGGAGCTTCTGGCGCTGGTGAAGGTGACGCCGGTCACGGCGGCCGAGGTGCAGGCCCTGCTGGAGCCAGGTGTGTCCCTCCTCTCCTACTACCAGCTCCCGGACCGGCTCCTTTGCTGGCGCCTGGAGCGGCAGGGCTCGCGGCTCTTCGTGCTCAAGGTCTCCGCGCGGGAGCTCGCCGACCGGATCGCCACCTACCGGCGCATGCTGCAGAACCTGGAGCCGCTGGAGCAGAACTCCCGGGAGCTGTACCGGCTCCTCCTCTCGGAGCCGCTCTCCGGCATGCCCGAAGGACAGACGATCGGCATCGTGCCGCACGGCAGCCTGCACTACCTCTCCTTCGCCACCCTCTACGACGGCAGGGACTACCTGGTGGACCGGCACACCCTGTTCCACCTCCCGGCCGCCTCGGTGTACCGCCACACCCTGGCCCGGCGCCAGGCACAGAAGAACCTGCGCATCCTGGCCATCGGCAACCCGGACCTCGGCAACGCCGCGCTGGACCTCCCCTTCGCCGAGAAGGAGGCCGGGACGCTGCGCTGGAACTACAGCGACGTGACCACCCTGACCCGGGAGCGGGCCACCGAAAGCTGGGTGCGTGAGAACATCGCCAAGTTCGGTATCATTCATCTCGCCTCGCACGGCGAGTTCGACACGGTCAACCCGCTCTTCTCCTCGATCCGGCTGGCCAAGGACGGCAAGAACGACGGTCGCCTGCAGGCGGAAGAGGTGTTCGGGCTGGACATCAAGGCGGATCTCGTGGTGCTCTCCGCCTGCCAGACCGGCTTGGGGGACGTGAAGAGCGGCGACGACGTGATCGGCATGAACCGCGCATTCCTCTTCGCCGGGACCCACGCCCTGGTCTCCAGCCTGTGGCGCGTTTCCGACGTCTCAAGCGCCATACTGATGAAGCAGTTCTACCGGGACTACGGCCAAAACGACAAGGCCCAGGCGCTGCGCCTGGCCATGTTGCACGTGAGAAACCGCTACCCGCACCCCGGCTACTGGGGGGCCTTCGTCCTCACGGGCGATTACAAGTAAAGGGACGACAACCCGGCCGGATCCGCTCCGGCCGATTCACGGAGGTGAAACCATGAAGAAGCGAGTTTTAGGCGGCGCGCTGCTGCTGCTGACCCTGTGCGCGGGTCAGGCGCTTGGCGCCGAGAAACGCTGGGTGGTGAGCGAAGGGACCACCCTCAAGAAGGAACAGTCGGTGAGCGCGGCGAACTTGGCCGACCTCCCCGTGGGCGCGGAGCTGACCCTCGTGGAGGGTGAGGGGCGCTGGCTCAAGGTGCAGACGGCCGACGGCAAGGAGGGGTGGGTCTACGCGGGGCGGGTCTCCGACACCCAGCCGGTCGCCGAGGTGGCAGGCGGGGACGGCCTTCTGGGCGACAGCATGCAGAAGAGCCAGATCAACACCGCCAAGGCCGACAGCGCCCGCAGCGTGCGCGGCCTCTCCCCGGAGACCGCCGCCTACGCGAAGCAGCACGGCACCCCGGAGGCCCTGAAGAAGGAGCTGGACAAGATCCTGGCGCGCAAGGTCTCCAACAACGAGGTCAAGGCCTTCCTCAAGGAAGGTAAAATCGGCGAGTACGCCCAGTAAGGAGGGAGCCATGAACAAACTACGTCTTTTACCGCTGGTCGCGCTCTCCTGCCTGATCGCCGCCCAGGCCCACGCCGGATGGCAGGACAAGCTCAACAACCTGATGAACCCGGAGTCCAAGGAAGGGAAGATCCTCTCCGGGGCCACCCAGGTACTCTCCTCGTCGCAGGAGATGACCTACCAGACCGAGTGCACCGTGGGGGAAAGCCTCGCGCTCGACAGCATGCAGCGTTTCGGCCAGCCGGTGCAGAACGAGGCGCTGCAGAAGTACGTCAACCTGGTGGGGAACGCGGTGGCCAGAAACAGCCGGCGCTCCACCATCCCGTACCGTTTCGTGGTGCTGGACAGCCCGGTGCAGAACGCCTTTGCCGCCCCCGGCGGCATCGTCTTCATCAGCCGGGGGCTCCTCGATGTGCTGGACAACGAGGCCGAGCTTGCCGGGGTCCTGGCCCACGAGGTGGGGCACGTGGCCGAGAAGCACGCGCTGAAGAGCATCCGGCGCGCCCAGTTCCTGCAGGGGGCCAGCGCCATCACCGCCGCCACCATGAAGGGGAGCAAGGGGCAGCAGTTCGAATCGATGGTCGGCGACATGCAGTCGACCCTCTTCGACAAGGGACTGGACCAGGGGATGGAGTACGAGGCGGACCAGGCCGCCCTGGAGACGACCTTCCGCACCGGCTACGACCCCGCTGCCTTCGTGAGCGTGCTGCAAAAGCTCAAGAAACAGGAGGCGACCGCGGCCAAGAGCGGCTCCTGGTTCTCGACCCACCCCCCGCTGGACGAGCGGATCGCCAGGCTTTCGGCGCGGCTGGACAAGTATCCCTCTGCCGGATCGGCTAAGCTGCCGGCCCGTTTCGCCAAGTACGTGAAGCCGGCGAGGAGCGGGAAATCGGTCAAGTGATGTAACGACAGTCATAGTCTCCGAGAATCGTGGACGATTTCTGTTTTAGGGTGGGGAGGGGCAGGCTGAATGGGCTTGGCCCTCCCTTTTTTTATGTTCTTCTTCACTGGGCAGATGGAACTATGTCATTTAGATGATAAAATTAATTGTACTTTGTTAGGCAATTGTCATATATTTGTCGACAATTTAGTGAGGCAATGACCTGAAACGACCGCCCGACAAGAACATTTAACCGGGCCCGGCCGTCGCCGACAGACCCGCAGAAGCCGCCCCGTACTTGAAGGAGTGGATGCTGAGAGCCGCGCTCATATCGATACTGTGCCTGCTCATCGCCGGCTGCCAAAGCCCCGTACAGCACCAGACGGGGCCTCCCCTCCCTCTGCGCCTGGCCTACGTCACCCGGCACGACTGCGCACTGGTACAGATAGCCGTCGCCCAGGGGTTTCTCCGGGACGAGGGGGTGAAGGTAGAGGCGCAGCGCTACGACTACGGCAAAACGGCCCTTCAGGCTGTCCTGGAAGGAAAGGCGGACGTCGCCACCGTCGCCGAGACCCCGGTCATGTTCGCGGCCTTGAAGGGACAGAGGCTCTCCATCTTGGGGAGCATCTTCACCTCCAACAGGAACCATGCCATCCTCGCCGACCGTAACAGCGGCATCGCCCTCCCCGGAGATCTCAAGGGGCGCCGCGTCGCGTTCACCTCCGGAACCACCACCCACATGTTCCTTTCGTCCTTTCTTTCGGCCAACGGTCTGAGCAGCGAGGACGTCACCCCGGTCCCCTTGGCGCCGGAACGGATACAGGACGCGCTTCTCTCCGGCCGGGTCGACGCGGTCTCGGCCTGGGGCGCCGACATAAAGATAATCGCCAGGAAGCTGGCACAGCGCAGCATCCTCTTCGAGGACCCCCACATCTACACCGAGACCTTCGTCATAGCCGGGTTGACCTCGTATGTGGAAGGCAACCAGGAGGCGATGAGGCGGCTGCTGCGTGCCCTGGTCCGGGCCGAAGAGTTCGCCGCGCGCAACCCCAAGGAGGCCCAGTCGATCGTGGCCACGGCCTCCGGCGTCCCCGTGTGGGCGCTTTCTGAGTGTTGGAGCGAGAGCACCCGTACCGTGGGGCTCGACCACGCGTTGTTGATTACCTTGGAAGAAGAGAGTCGCTGGGCCGTGAAATACCACCTTACCCGTGAAGCCCACATGCCGAATTATCTGGAATACATCGATCCGCGCCCGCTCTTGTCGGTAAAGCCGCAGGCGGTGGACCAGCAGGTGCTGCAAGGTGACCTTCGCCCTTAGACTGAAGATAATCTCGCTCCTCTCCTTCACCCTGCTGGTGATCGTGACGGCGCTGCTTGCCTGGTCATCCAGGGAACTGACCCTGGCGGAGCGCAACCACCTCGTGGCGGACAAGATCCAGTCCACCGTGTTTAACCGCGCCACCATGCGCGACGAGTATTTCCTGTTCGGGATCGAGCGGGCCAGGCAGCAGTGGTTCTCCATGAACGACGCCGCGATCCATCTGCTGGCACAAGGGGCGCAGCAGTTCGATGGAACCGAAGAGCAGGGGCTGGTTAGGGCCCGGCTGGCCTTGGCCGAGTCGGTGCAGATATCAAAGCGGCTGGTCGAACAGATGCGGCGGGTGCCCGTTGCCGACCCTGCCGCGGCGCATCACGACGAGTTCGCCAGCCGGCTCTACAGCCAGATCATGCTCAGTGATTCGGCGCTGCAAAGGGAGGCGGTGAGCCTGCAGCAGTACGCCCGGGACCGTTTCCAAAGTGCCAGCAACCGGATGATCTATCTCACTTTGCTGCTTGTCATCCTGATGGCGCTGGTGACCATCCTCAACTCCGCGTTCCTGAACGGGGTGCTGCACAGGCGCATGGCCGCGATCAAACGTGGCGCCGAGGTCATCGCTTCCGGGGACTTGAACAGCGGCATAGAGGTCGAGGGCAACGACGAGCTGTCGGAACTGGCCAGGCTCTTCAATAGCGTGACCTGCCAGATACGGGACTACACCCAGGCGCTGCACGACAGCGAGAAGCGCTACCGCATGCAGCTGCAGGAGTTGGCCAACATCTACACCCACACCCCGGTGGGGCTTTTCGCGGTGGACCGCGACCTGCGTTTCCTGCGCCTCAACGAGCACTTGGCGAGGCTCAACGGCAAGAGCATCTGCGAGCACGTAGGGCGCACCGTCGACGAGGTCCTGGCGCCGGAGCTTGTCGTGCACCTGAAGGAACTCTGGCGCCCCATCCTGGAGCGGGGCGAGTGCGTCCGGGACGTCGAACTGCAGGGAAGGGTGGGTCCCGCCGAAAAGGATCAGCGCTACTGGCTCGCAAGCTACCAGCCGCTCCTCTCCGAGGCGGGCGAGGTGAGCGGGCTCATGGGAGTGGTGCTGGACATCACTGAGCGCAAGGTGGCGGAGGAGATGCTGGCCGGGGCCCGTCAACACCTGGAGGAGGAAGTGCAGCAGAGGACCGCGAAGCTGCAGCTCACCAACGAGCACCTGATCCAGGAGATCGAGATCCGCAAGAAGGTGGAGGTCGAGCTTTTGGCCCAGCAGCAGAAGCTGCAGGACATGTCCCTCGACCTCGCCATGGCCGAGGAGCGGGAGCGCGACCGCATCGCCAGCGAGCTGCACGACCAGGTCGGTCAGCGGCTCATCCTGGCCAAGATCAAGCTGGATGCCCTGGCCAGCGGCATCCCCGCCGGCGAATGCGAGTGCGAGGCCGCGGCGGTAGGGACGCTGGTCCAGCAGACCATACAGGACATCAGGTCGCTCACCTTCCAGATCCGCCCCCCGCTCCTGGCCAGCGCCGGCCTGGAGGCGGCGCTGCGCTGGCTCGGCGAGGAACTGCACGCGGACTTCGGGCTGGAAGCGGAGTTTTGCGACGACGGCAAGGACAAGACCCTCCCCTACGAGATCCGCTCCACCGTGTTCCAGGCGGTCCGCGAGCTGATGCTGAACGTGATCAAACATGCCGGGACGCTGCGTTGCCGGGTCGTGTTGTCCCGGAGCGACGGGGGGCTGGTGATTGCGGTCGATGACGACGGCGTCGGCTACCGGAACGAGCAGGATGCGGCGGAGACTCGCAGCGGCGGCTTCGGGCTCGCCAACGTGAGGCAGAAGATACAGCATCTGGGCGGGAGTTTTTCCGTCACCAGCAAGGAAACCGGCGGGACCGTGGCCACCATCAAGGTGCCGCTGGGGTCTTAGGCTTATAAAAGGGGGCAAAGATGAAGATGAAGATTTTGATTGCCGACGATCACGCCATCGTGCGCCAGGGGCTGCGGGCTTTGATCGACAAGGAAGACGACATGATGGTGAGTGCCGAGGCCGGCACCGGCGCCGAGGCGATTCGCCTGACCCGGGAGGAGTGCCCCGACATCATCGTGATGGACATCTCCATGCCCGACACCAACGGGATCGATGCCACCCGCAGCATCACCTCCGCGTTCCCCGAGGTGAAGGTGCTGGCCCTTTCCATGGAATCCGACCGCCGCTTCGTGGTCGAAGTGCTGAAGGCGGGGGCCAACGGCTACGTGCTGAAGGACGCCGCCTTCTCCGAGCTCGCCACGGCCATCCGCGCCGTCGCCGCAGGCGAAACCTACCTTCCCGCGCGGGTGACCACCCTCTTGATCAAGGAATACCTGCAGCGCATTCCCGAGGACGTTCCGGCGACCTACGAGAACCTTTCCACGCGGGAAAGAGAGATCCTGCAGCTCATCGCCAACGGCTCCAACGCCAAGGAGATCGCCTTCGCCTTCGGCGTCAGCGTCAAAACCGTCGAGAACCAGCGCCACAGCATCATGAAGAAGCTGGATCTCTTCAGCATCGCGGAGCTGACCAAGTACGCGGTGCGCCAGGGGTTGACCTCGTTGAAGTGATGCCGCCCCGTCCCGGGGCGGCGTGTGATTTGCCGTAGTACTGTTTGCCGATTTACCTATTTATTTGGAGGGCGCTTCACCGCATACTGGCCATGGTCCGAGTAAATCACACCCGCCAGGAGTAGGAAATGCCCACGAAAACCGAACCGGAAGAGGTCCGGGACTCCACCAAGGCTCAACCCGAAAATCTCCGCGATTTCACCGAGGCTCAAGCGGAGGAGGCCCGTGACTCCTTCGACACCGTGGCAGGGGAGTCCGCCGACGCTTGCTGCCGCACCCATCCGCTGGTCCCGGCTTTTTCCATCTGCCTGCTGAAGAAGCGCTCCTGCCCTCACGTGATGTCCTTCGGCCACCAGTACCTCTGCCGCCATCCCGACCACGCCGCGTTCCTGGTCTCCTCCTCGAAGCCTAAAAAGTAAATTCCCCGCTCCGTCATCCGGTTCCACGCCATCTGTCGCTTGACACAAAAGCGACGCACTATAAACTTGTCCAGTTGCAAATTAACAAAATTTAATAATATGGTGTTTTCCTGTCAGCCGCCGATCGCCAGCAGAGCGACCGCAGTCACCATGCAACCTGCACCCTCCCGCACAGAAAGCATCGCTTTAGGAGGTACATCATGAAACCGAGCACGAAAGACCAAGCCAAAGGGAAAATGCATGAGTTGAAAGGACAGGTCAAAGAATCGGCTGGAAAGGCCACCCGCAATGTTTCCATGGAGCAACAAGGCAGGGGGGAGAAGATTACCGGCAAGGTTGAGAAAAACGTCGGTAAGGCGGAGAAAAAACTGGAGAAATAGCGCCGCACCTAGCCTGCCACCGGGTGGAAACAACGCTGCGGAGGGTGTCATCGCGGGAGTTTCCCGGATGCCCCGGTGGTGGCTGCGGTCGCTCTGCTGGTGATCGCGGCGCTGCTTTCAAGGAAACCGGACAGCCGGTCAAAGAGGAGGTGCCCTACATGCCCTTGGTACACGTCTTACTGGTGCTGATCGTGGTCGGGGTTCTGCTGTGGCTGGTGAACACGTACATCCCCATGGCCGGCTCGATCAAGTCGATACTGAACGCGGTAGTCGTCATCGTGGTAGTGCTCTGGCTTTTGAACGTCTTCGGGCTCCTGGAAAACCTGACGAGGCTCAGGGTGGGCAAATGACGGCAGGCAACGGGGAGCCCCGGCAGGTAATTGAAAGGCTCCCAAAGGAGGCAGAGATGCTCTGGACCATCGTAGTGATACTTCTGATACTGTGGCTGCTGGGTCTGGTGACCAGCTACACCTTGGGCGGATTCATCCACCTGTTGCTGGTCATCGCCATCATCATCGTTATACTGAACCTGATACAGGGACGCAGGCCTCTATAGTCAGTGGCGCTGCAAAAAGAGAGCGTGGAGATGGCCGCTCGAACCGGTGCAAAGGGGGATTGCCAGTGAAAACAGTGTTGACAGTGTTAGCAGTTCTTGCAGCCTTGCCTGCCTTCGCTGCCGGTCCGGCCGGTTCACCCGGCGGGATGCCCCAGATGGCGGACGCCGTGCCCGGTTCCCCGGGGTACGTAATGAAGAGGGCGATGGGGCGCCAGATGATGCGCTCCCACGAGCACCTGCTGATGATGGCCTACCACAGAAACGTCGCCAATTTCGGCCGCCTCCTCTACGGTGCCGCAGAGGAAGGTGCCACTGTCCCGCCGCAGTTGGCGCGGGTCGCGGTATCCGAGATGAGGCGCAGCGTCGAGGAGATGGAGAAATACCGCGCCTCCGTAGCGGGGGAGGTGCCCCCCGAGCTGCAGCGCATGATGGACGAGCACCTGGTGCAGGTGAAGAGCCATCTGAGGGCGTTGGAAGAGTTGGTGCGGCAGGACCGCATCGACTCGGACCAGGTGAAGCGGCATGTCGAGCCGATGCTGGCCGGCTGCGGTGCGCCGGGCTGCGCCCCAAGGATGGGAGCCGGGGGAGGGTGGCCCGGCGGGTTCCCCGGGCGCGGGATGATGATGGAAAGGATGCTGCAGAAAGTGAAGGGGCAGGACGCTGAACTCGCCGCGCTGGTGCGCGAGATGGAACAGGCCCCGCGCGAGAAAAAGCTGGACCTGCTGGCCGAAGCCGTGGCCAAAATGGTGCGGCAGCGGGCCGAGATGACGGAGGAGATGGAGCGCAGCCACCGGATGATGATGCGCCGCCTGGGGCCCATGGCGCCGGAACAGATGGACGATTCCGATGATGACGATGACAGCGGAGATCACGGCTGGAACGACGACGAGGATACGGACGAGGAGTGACGGGTAAGCGGCGCGGCGCAGTTGCCGCACCGGCCCGCACAGGAAAAGGCCGGCGCAGGGGAAACAAAATCCCTTGCGCCGGCCTTTTTTTAAAACCGTTCGGGTGGGTTAGAGCTGCTTGGCCTGCATCCGGCCGCGCGGGTTGTGCAGGAAGTTGGCCCTTTCCCTGAGTAGCGCCGTCATCTTCTGCACCGGCACCGGGCGGCTGAAGTAGTAACCCTGCGCCTCCTCGCTCCCCTCGGCCTGCAGCCAGGCGAGCTGTGAAGCGTTTTCCACCCCCTCGGCTATGACCTTGAGCTGCATGCTGCGCCCGATGCTGATTACGGCCCGGACCACCGCCGCGTTGTCGTTGTCGCGGGCGATGTTGCGGATGAAGGACTGGTCGATCTTTAGCTTGTCCACCGGGAGCTTTTTGAGGTAGCTGAGGCTGGAATAGCCGGTGCCGAAATCGTCGATGGAAAGCTGCAGCCCGAGCGCCTTCATCGCCGCCATGCTCCCCAGCACCCGTTGCGGGTCGCTCATGATGGTCGCCTCGGTCAATTCCAGTTCCAGGGACTCCGGGGGGATCCCGGTCTCCAGCAGCGAGGCCTCGATGGTTTCCTCGAAGTCGCGGTGCTGGAAGAAGCTGGCGGAGAGGTTGACCGCGGCGGAGACCTGCCCCAGGCCCTGCTGCTGCCACTGCCGGAGCTGCCGGCAGACGGTGGGGATGATCCACTTGCTGATCTGGTTCAAGAGGCCGCTTTCCTCGGCGATCCGGATGAAATGTTCCGGCATCACCAGGCCGCGTAACGGGTGCTGCCAGCGGATCAGGGCCTCCATGCTGCTGAAGTGGCCGGTGGCGAGATCCACCTTGGGCTGGTAGTGCAGCACGAACTCGTCGTGTTCCAGCGCGTGACGCAGTTCCGCCTCCAGGGCGAATCGCTCGTGCGCCATCTCGTTAAGCTTGTGGGTGAAGAACTGGAAGTTGTTGCCGCCGCATTTCTTGGCGTGGTACATGGCGATGTCGGCGTGCTTCAAAAGGGCGAGGTAGTCCTTGCCGTCCTCGGGGTAGATGCTGATGCCGATGCTGGGGGTTACGATGACGTTCGTTCCCTGCAGCGGGAAACCCGCGCTGATGATCTTCTCCGCTACCACGCTGGTTTCGCTCGCCCCGCAGTCCCAGAGCACCACCACGAACTCGTCCCCCCCAAGCCTGGCGACCACGTCGCAGGAGCGGGTGCAGTCCCCGAGCTTGCGCGCAACCGACTGCAGCAGCCGGTCCCCCACGTCGTGCCCCATCGAGTCGTTGATCTGCTTGAATCCGTCGATGTCGAGGAAAAGCAGCGCCACGCTGGTGTGCGTTTTCTGTGCCACCCTGAGGACGTCCTCGATCCTGGCGTAGAGGGTGCTGCGGTTGGGGAGCTTTGTAAGCGGGTCGTGGTGGGCGAGGAAGAAGATGTTCTCCTCGGCGCGCTTTATGTCGGTGATGTCGAGGATGAAGCCGTCCAGCCGCGAGATGGTGACCCGGTTCGCCTTGCGGATCCGTTGCACCGCGCAGTTGTTCAGGATCCAGCGTATCGAGCCGTCCTTGTGCACGATGCGGTGCCGGATCGGCTCCTGGTCTTCTCCGGAGAAGATGCTGTTCAGGAACTGGACCACCTGGTTGCGATCCTCCTCGTGGATCATGGTGAACCACAAAAGGGGATCGCGGTAGTACTCCTCCGGGCTGTACCCGGTGATGTCCAGGCACTTGGGGCTGTGGTAGATCGACTTTATGTCGCCCCCCTCGAAGCGCACGCTGTAGACGTACTCGTTTATGTTGCTGACGATGGTGCGGCACTGCTCCTCGCTTTTCAAAAGCGCTTCTTCTGCGTTCTTGCGGATCGTGATGTCCCGGATGTTGAACTGCAGCACCTTGCTCCGGTCGATGCGGTAGCCGGTCACCACCACCTCCACGATCACGCTGCGTCCGTCGCGGGTAAAAAGGCGCATATCGTCGTTGTGCAGGTAATCCCGGTGTTGCAGCACCGCGAATTCGGTGTCGCTCGCAGCCATGGCGGCAAGAGGGGGTACTTCCCAGAGCAACCGCCCCACCATCTCTTCCCGCTGGTATCCGAGCATCTCGATGAGGAAGGGGTTGACGTCGTTGATTTCGCCGGTGGCCGCATCGACGAGCATGATGCCGTCCTTGGCCGCCTCGAAAAGACCGCGGTAGCGCGCCTCGGAGATCTGAAGGGCCTTGGCCGCCTTTTCGCTTTCCGTGATTCCTATCAGGGCCAGCCGGACCTCGGAGCCGTCCCGGCAGGGAAGCGCCTCGATCCTCAGCTGCTGCAGCGCGTTCCCGGCGTCGGAAAGGAGCGCGTTGCAGGAACTTCTCTGGTTGGAGGCGAGCAGGTGTTCGAAAAATTCGGCCAGGGGACGGCGGGAGCTCTCGCTGAACAGGTCGGCGAAGGGGCGCCTGAGCAAAGAGGAGCGTTCCACTCCGAGCATCTCCGCTCCGGTAAGGTTGACGGCGCGGATCACCCCGCAACGGTCCAGGGTGATGTGGGCGACCGGTGCGTGCTCGTAAAGGTCGGTGTACAACTTGAGTTCCGCGACGAGTTCGTTGCGGGAAAGGCGCGTGGCCTTGGTAGTCTTTTTCGAGCTGCTCTTTTCGGGGCGAATGCCGCGACTGCTCCTCTTCGTCCCAACTGCTCCGCTCATGGGCTCCTCCGTGTTTTCGGCCAAATGAGTTGTGCGGCTACGGTCAGCGCTGTGATTTCGGGCGGTTGCCCGGAGGATGCCGGTGGCGCTCCTAATTGGACCACCCGGCCGGCCCTTATTATGATAAAAATGATAAGGGAAAAGGAGCAAAAGTGCACCGGGAATTATCGAAACGAAACTTCATTCATCCCACTCAATGGGCGGTATTTCAGCACGTTGCCTGGGCGGCGGCTGGGACGGGACAGACTCATGATGAGCGATGACCTGGAACTTTTACCGGATACCGAGGAAAACCGTCTCCTTGCCGCGAGCGTGCGCCCCGAGGGGTGGCGGAACCCGGAACCTGCCGGCCGCTACAACCTGGTGGTCGTCGGTGCCGGTACCGCGGGGCTCGTCTGCGCGGCGGGCGCTGCCGGGCTGGGGGGACGGGTGGCCCTCGTCGAACGCGGCTTTTTGGGGGGCGACTGCCTGAACGTCGGCTGCGTCCCCTCCAAGGGGCTCCTGCGGGCTGCCCGCGCCGTCTTCGATGCCCGCTCCGGCGCCCCCTTCGGAGTTGGGGGGGGCGAGGGAGTGCGCCCCGATTTCGGCGCCGCCATGGAGCGGATGCGGCGCCTGAGGGCGGATATCGGCCGCCACGATGCGGCGCTGCGCTTCCGGGACGAGTTGGGGGTCGATGTCTTCTTCGGCACGGCACGCTTCACCGCGGCGGACCGCATGGAGGTGGCCGGCGCGGAGCTGGAATTCGCCCGTGCCGCCATCTGCACCGGCGCCCGCGCTGCCGTCCCCCCCATCCCCGGCTTGGCCGAGGCGGGCTATCTCACCAACGAAACCGTCTTCTCGCTCACCGTTCTCCCGGCGACCTTGGCCGTCATCGGGGGCGGCCCCATCGGCTGCGAGCTGGCTCAAGCCTTCGGCCGCTTCGGCTCCAAGGTGACCATCGTCGAGCCGGGGGCGCAGCTCCTCGGCCGCGACGACCCCGATGCCGCCGCCATACTGCAGGATGCCTTCGGCCGCGAGGGGATGGCGCTGCACCTTCGCACCGAGGTGGTCGCCGTGGAGAGGCGCGGCGGCGTCAAGGTTTTGCAGCTGCAGCGGGAAGGGGTGCAGTTCGAGGTCCCGGTAGAGAGCATACTGGTCGGCACCGGCCGCGCCCCCAACGTCGAGGGGCTGGGGCTCGAGGCGGCGGGGATAGCCTGCGACCGGGACGGCGTCACGGTGAGTGAGACCCTGCAGACCTCCAACCCGCGGGTCTACGCGGCGGGGGACGTCTGCTCGCGCTTTCGCTTCACCCATACGGCCGACGCCCAGGCGCGCATCCTGATCGCAAATGCGCTCTTCAAGGGGAGACGCAAGAACTCCTCGCTCACCATCCCCTGGTGCACCTATACCGACCCGGAGGTCGCCCACGTGGGCATGTACCCGGCGGATGCCGCGGCACGGGGCATCGAGGTGGACACACTCACCGTCCCCTTCTCGGAGGTGGACCGCGCCGTCCTGGACGGCGAGGAACAGGGCTTCGCCCGGGTGCACCTGAAGAAGGGGGGCGACACCATCCTGGGTGCCACCATCGTGGCGCGGCACGCGGGGGAGATGATCAGCGAGATGACCCTCGCCATCGGATCGGGGCTCGGTCTTGCCGCCATCGGCAACACCATCCACCCCTATCCCACCCAGGCGGAATCCTGGCGCAAGCTTGCCGACGCCTACCAGCGCCGCCGCCTCACCCCCCTGGTGCAGCGACTCCTGCGGGCCTGGCTTGCCTGGCAAAGAAAATGGTAACGCCCGGGCTGCCGATATGTTAAAACCTGCATACTCTACAGCTGCAGGAGATACCACCTTCATGAACCTGAAAAAGACCCTGATTCTCCTGGCCGCCGCCGGAGCCGTAGCGCTCTTCTTCTACCTCGACCTTGAGCGCTTCCTCACCCTGGAGGCGCTCAAGGCGAACCGGCAGTTCCTCGCCGGCTACTGCGCGGCCCACAAGGGGGCGAGCGTCGCCCTCTTCATGGGAATCTACATCCTCCAGACCGCCCTGTCGCTTCCCGGCGCCGCCGTCCTGTCGCTTGCCGCGGGCGCGCTCTTCGGGGTGCTGGCCGGGACCGTCTATGCCGTCTGCGCCGCCACCATCGGGGCGACGCTCGCCTTCCTGGTCACCCGGTACCTGCTCAGGGACGCGGTGGCCGGCCGCTTCGGCGCGCGGCTGGAGGGGCTCAACCGCGAGCTGGAACAGCGGGGCTGGAACTACCTGCTGTTTTTGAGGCTCGTGCCGCTCTTTCCCTTCTTCCTGATCAACCTGGCCGCCGGGCTCACCCGCCTGCCGCTGCGCGTCTTCGTCCTGGGGACGCTGATCGGCATCATCCCCGGGGGCTTCGTCTTCGTCAACGCGGGGGCGAGCCTCGCCGCGATCGACTCCCTTGCCGATGTCGCCTCGCCCCGGGTCCTGGGCTCCTTCGCCCTGCTGGGGCTCTTCGCCCTGGTGCCGGTCCTCTACGGCAAGCTGAAACGGCGGCAGAATCGCTTTTGACATCGTGCAAGTGTCCGTTTACACTCTCCCAATCGCCGAGCCGAGATTTTAATAAGTGAGCGTGCCATGCCGGAACTGCTACTTGCCGATTTTCAAATCAAGCGCCTGGAAGTCCTGAACGAGAAGGGGGAGGCGGATCCGGAGCTTTTGCCGCCACTCTCCGACGCCGAGATCTGGCGCATCTACGAGCTGATGCTGCTTGCGCGCATCTTCGACGAGCGCGCGGTCGCCCTGCAGCGGGAGGGGCGCATCGGCACCTATCCCCCCATCCGGGGGCAAGAGGCGGCCCAGGTGGGGAGCGCCTTTGCCCTGACGGAAAAGGACTGGCTCTTCCCATCCTTCCGGGAGATGGGCGCGCACCTGACGCTGGGCTACCCGATCTCGCAGCTTTTGCAGTACTGGGGGGGGGACGAGCGGGCCCAAAAGGTGCCGCCGCATCTGAACATCTTCCCCTTCTGCGTGGCCGTCGGGAGCCAGATCCCGCAGGCGGCCGGGGCGGCGCTCGCTGCGCGCTACCGCCGCGACCCGGTGGCGGTGGTCACCTACTTCGGCGACGGGGCCACCTCCAAGGGGGACTTCCACGAGGGGATGAACCTGGCCGGCGTCTTCAACCTTCCCCTGGTGTTCATCTGCCAGAACAACCAGTGGGCTATCTCCATCCCCCTCAAGGGGCAGACCGCCTCCGCATCCCTGGCGCAGAAGGCGATCGCCTACGGTTTCGAGGGGGTGCAGGTGGACGGCAACGACGTCTTCGCCGTGTATCGCGCCACCCGCCAGGCGGTCGAGAAGGCCAGAAGCGGCGGCGGTCCCACCTTCATCGAATGTCTCACCTACCGCATGGCCGACCATACCACCGCCGACGACGCCGGGCGCTACCGCTCTGCCGAAGAGGTCGCATACTGGGGAGAGCGCGACCCCATCCTGCGCCTGGAGCGCTTTCTGGAGGGGCGCGGACTCTGGAGCCCGCAAAAGGGGGAGGAGGCCGCGGCAAAGGTCGCTACAATCGTCGACGACGGGGTGCGGGAGATGGAGTCGCAGCCCCCGCCGGCCGCGGCCGATCTCTTCGAAGGGGTCCTCGCCACGCTCACCCCGCGTCAGGCCGGGCAAAGGAAGGTGCGCTGACATGGCCCAGCTCAACATGGTACAGGCGATCAACCAGGCGCTCTCCCTGGAGATGGCGCGCGACGACCGGGTGCTCCTGCTGGGGGAGGACGTCGGGCGCGACGGCGGTGTGTTCCGGGTGACCGAGGGGCTTTGGGAGCGCTTCGGCAGCGAGCGGGTCATCGATACCCCCCTGTGCGAAGCGGGGATCATGGGGGCGGCCATAGGCATGGCGGCCTACGGCCTGCGCCCGGTGCCGGAAATCCAGTTCCTGGGCTTCACCTATTCCGCCTTCGAACAGCTCTTCGCCCATGCAGCCAGGCTCCGCTCCCGCTCCCGCGGCCGCTACAGCTGCCCGATGGTGGTGCGCACCCCCTACGGCGGCGGCATCAAGGCCCCCGAACTGCACGAGGAGAGCACCGAGGCGCTCTTTTGCCAGGTCCCAGGGCTGAAGGTGGTGGTGCCGTCGGGGCCCTACGTTGCCAAGGGGCTCTTGCTGGCGGCGCTGCGCGACCCCGACCCGGTGCTTTTCCTGGAGCCGACCCGGCTGTACCGCCTCCTGCGCGAGGAGGTGCCGGAAGGGGAGTACCTGGTGGAGCTCGGGCGGGCCCGGGTGGCGCGGGGGGGGAACTCGGTGACCGTGGTGGCGTGGGGGAGCATGCTGGAGCGGGTGCTGAAGTCGGTCGAGGGTTACGACGCGGAGGTGCTCGATCTCCTCACCCTGAACCCCTTCGACAGCGAGGCCATCGTCAAGTCGGTGCAGAAGACCGGACGCCTGGTGATCGTGCACGAGGCGGCCAAGACCTGCGGCTTCGGCGCCGAGATAGCGGCGACTGTCGCCGAGGAGGCGATCCTGCACCTGCGCGCCCCCATCTTACGCGTCACCGCGCCCGACGTCCCGGTCCCCCTGGCCAAGCTGATCGACCACTACCTCCCCGGCGCGGAACAGATCCGGAACGCCCTCGACGAGGTGCTGCAGTATTGATTCGCCCCCTCCCCCGGAGGGGAGAGTTTAGGGGAGGGATGCGCGGCGTCGCCCATTTCCTCCCTCCCTCCTCCCACCTCCGGGGGGAGGAGCCATGCAGGTGAACGTCGGACTGACAGGGATTTCAAGGAGAATCGCACATGGCCTTCGACTTCAAACTTCCGGATCTGGGTGAAGGGATCGCCGAGGTGGAACTGCGCCGCTGGCTGGTCGCCGAGGGGGACGCGGTCCGGGAGCACCAGCCGCTTCTGGAGGTGGAGACCGACAAGGCCGTGGTCGAGGTTCCCTCGCCCCGGTCGGGTGTCGTGTCGGGTCTGCGCCGCAAGGAAGGGGAGACGGTTCAGGTCGGCGAGGTCCTGTTGACCCTCGCGGACCGGGAGGCCGAACCCAAGCTGCAGGCAGCGGAACAGCGGCCGGCACCCCGGCCTGCGTCGGTCGGCATCGTGGGATCGCTCCCCGAGGCGGAGGAGGAACCGCTCCCGGCTGTGGCCGGCGCCTTCGAGGGGCTGGCGACGCCGATGGTGCGCAAGCTGGCGCGCGAGCGGGGCATCGATCTCAGGAGCATCAAGGGGAGCGGGCCGCGCGGCTGCATCAGGCCCGAGGACCTGGACCGGCAGCTTCCCCCCGCCGCAAGGGTGATGGGGGGCGCAGGGCCTGAAGAGCGGGTGCCGCTGCGGGGGCTGCGCCGCACCATCGCGCGCAACGTGACCGCCTCCCAGAGGATCACCGCCTTCGTGACCAGCATGGAAGAGGTCGATATCACCGATGTCTTCGAGATGCGCAGCCGGGAGCAGGGGGAGGTGGAGTCGCGCGGCACCCATCTCACCTTCCTACCCTTCTTCATGAAGGCCGTGCAGCACGCGCTGAAGGAGCACCCGCTCCTGAACGCCTCCATAGACGACGAGACCCAGGAGCTGGTGCTGAAGCGGCACTACCATTTCGGGATCGCCGTGGACACGCCGGAGGGGCTCATGGTCCCGGTGATCCGGGACGTGGACAAGAAGAGCATCATCGAGCTGGCGCAGGCGATCCAGGAGCTGGGGCGCAAGGCGCGCGAGCGGAGCATCGCCCTCGACGAGCTGAAGGGGAGCAGTTTCACCATAACCAATTACGGGCACTTCGGCGGCACCTTCGCCACCCCGATCATCAACTGGCCCGATGTCGCCATCATGGGGTTCGGGCGCATCGTGGAGCGACCCTGGGTGCACCGGGGGGAGATCGCCATCAGGAAGATCCTCCCCCTCTCCCTTACCTTCGACCACCGGGCCACCGACGGGGCCGACGCCGCGAGGTTCCTGGGGAAGGTGCTGCGCTACCTGGAAGACCCCGCCCTGCTGTTCCTGGACTGCGGCTAGGAGTGCGGCCGCTCAAGGAGTCCCGACCGGTGCTTCCGCGGGGTCCCTGCAGGCTCGGCTCTCGCCTCTGCCTCGAGCCTTGAACGTAGAACGTAGAACGTAGAACCTTTTCAATAGTCCCTGAAGCTCATAGCCTTTTCGACCCGTTCCCTGGCCAGCGCATCCGCCGCCTCCCGCGGCAGGATCCCGGCGCCCGCGGCCCGCTCCAGCACCACCCTCGTGTTTTTCCTTATTCTCTGTGCGATCGCCGCGAAAGCCTCCTGTTCGTTCCTCCCTGCGTACTCCATGGCCGCCATGATCACGCCCCCCGCGTTGGCGATGAAATCCGGCACCACCACGGTGCCGCGCGTCTGCAGCTCCTTTTCCGCCTCCGCGGTGCAGGGGATGTTGGCCCCTTGCAGGATCAGGCGGGCCTGGACCTGCCCGACGTTGCCACGGTGGATGACGTCGGGCGTGGCCGCCGGCACCAGGATGTCGCAGGAAACGGCGAAGATCTCGTCTCGGGAGAGCCGGTCTCCCTTGCCGTAGTCGGCGACGCTCCCCCCCCGGCGCTTCACCTCGACCAGTGCCGCGAGGTCGATGCCGGCAGGATCGTGGACGGCGCCGCGACTGTCGGAGGCTCCCACGAGCAGCGCACCCTTTTCCGAAAGAAAGCGCGCCGCAGCCTTGCCGACGCTGCCAAACCCCGCGATGGCGACCCGCGCCCCCTTCAGCTCGACCCGGGCGAATCCGGCCGCGACCTCGGCGCACTCGGCCACGCCGAACCCCGTCGCGCCCAGTCGGTCCAGCGGCAGTCCCCCGAGCTCGGCCGGCAGCCCCAGCGATCTCCCCGTTTCATTACGGATCCAGGCCATGGCCGTCTCGTCGCATCCCATGTCGGGGCCGGGTATGTAGTCGGTCAGATCCTTGATCATGCGTGCGAAGACCCGGAAGATCCTCTCCTTGCGCGGGTCCGACGGGTCGGCCACGATCCCCGCCTTGGCGCCGCCATGCTGCAGGCCGGCCGCGGCGTTCTTGAGAGTCATGGCCCGCGCCAGCCGCGCCACCTCCTCGACGCCAACCGTCGGCGACACGCGCACCCCTCCGACCGCAGGTCCGAGCGCGGTATTGTCGATGACCACGAAGGCCCGGAGCCGCTCCTTGGGGGAATAGAGGTGAATGACGCGTGAAGGGCCGAGTTCATCGCAGCAAATCTCTGTCATAGGACACCTCGCCGGGGTGCTGCACAGGATCTAGATGAAAGTGAACGACGATAAGAATCTATCATGCCGCGTTGATGTCGCAACGAATCGAAGGCGCTTCCTGGTAAAGTGACTGCCGGCGCGCTTTTTTAAGGGCGTCATGGCAGAGTCCATGTTGTTTTATTCGGCGAAAATGGTACAGTGGGGCGCAAACTCTCTCAGAGGTATCCCCCATGGCTCACCCTTCCATAACCTGTCCCGAATGCGGACGCGCCACCGACGCCCGATACTCCTCCTGCCTTTGGTGCGGCGCCGCGCTGTCGCGCCCCGGGGGGAGGGTGGTCGAGGTGCTGCGCGGCGACAGGGGGAGCGATCTCGTCATCAACGCCCTCATCGTCGCCAACGTCGCGTACTACCTCCTGTCGCTGCTGGTCTCGAGCAGAACCGCGCTGGGCGGGGGGCTGTTCGGCTTTCTGTCTCCGGACGACAACAGCCTGGCGCTGCTCGGGGCCACCGGGACCTATCCCCTGTTCCGGTACGGCCTCTGGACGCTCGTCTCCGCCAACTACCTGCACGGGGGGGCGCTGCACATCCTCTTCAACATGATGGCGCTGCGGCAAATCGGCCCCTGGGTCTGCGCCGAGTTCGGCGCGAGCCGCATGTTCGTCATCTACACGGTAAGTGGTCTGACCGGGTACCTCCTCTCCGTGCTGGCCGGCGTCCCCTTCACCATCGGGGCTTCCGCGGCGGTCTGCGGACTGATCGGCGCCCTGTTCTATTTCGGCAAGAGCCGCGGCGGCAACTACGGCCAGGCCGTCTCGCGCGAGGTGAGCGGCTGGCTGATCAGCCTCGTGGTCTTCGGCCTCATCATGCCCGGCATCAACAACTGGGGACATGGCGGGGGCATCGTCGGCGGCATCGTCACGGCGAAGCTGCTGGGCTACCGGGAGCGGAGCCGCGAGACGGCGCTGCACCGCGTGGCCGCGCTTTTCTGTCTTCTCCTCACCGTTGCCGTCCTCGCCTTCGGCGCCTGGAAGGGCGTCAGAGTCCTTTCCTACCGCTACTTCTGATCCCGTTTCCCCCCGCTTCACCGCAGCAATCGGGCCGCCGGTTCAACGGCGCGCCCGGGGCGATCCACCCCCGACGGCGGCCGTGACCCGGCCAGGAACAGCTCACCCTGCCGGCTGTCTGCCGTTATCAAACCTCCGCCGTCCCGATTGGCTCTGTCTAATGCGCAACTGCTTGTTTCCAGTCATAAAATCCGGTATGGTATGACCAAAATTTTCGACGGGAGAGCCAGATGAGCGTCCACGAAGTAAACCACCCCCTGGTGAAGCACAAAATTGGCCTGATGCGCGAGTCCGGCATCAGCACGAAGAAGTTCCGCGAGCTCACCGCCGAGATCGCCTGCCTGCTCGCCTACGAGGCCACCCGCGACTTCCCGCTGGAGTCCCGTGACATCACCGGCTGGGACGGCAGCACCATCGAGATCCAGCAGATCAAGGGGAAGAAGGTGACCGTGGTGCCCATCCTGCGCGCCGGGATCGGCATGCTGGAAGGCGTGCTGGACATGATCCCCAACGCGAAGGTGAGCGTGGTGGGGCTGGCCAGGAACGAGGAGACCCTCGAGGCGCACACCTACTTCGAGCGGTTCGTGGGCAAACTGGACGAGCGCCTCGCCCTGATCATCGATCCCATGCTGGCGACCGGCGGCTCGATGGCTGCGACCATCGAGATGCTCAGGAAGAACGGCTGCCGCCAGATCCGCGTGCTCTGCCTGGTCGCGGCACCCGAGGGGCTCGCGAAGATCAGCTCCGCCTATCCCGACATAGACATCTACGTGGCCGCCATCGACGAGCGGCTCAACGAGCACGGCTACATCCTCCCCGGGCTCGGCGACGCCGGCGACAAGATCTTCGGCACCAAGTAGCACCCCTGCCGTACCCTAGCGGGGGTGTCCCCTCCGTATCATTTTCCAAGCGAGGTCTATTGCATGTCTGAAGTAAAAGAGCCGGTCTGGCGCCAGGCGCTGTCCGGCGCGCAGATCCTTTTTGTCGCCTTCGGCGCGCTGGTGCTGGTTCCGATCCTCACCGGGCTCAACCCGAGCATGGCCCTTCTGGGCGCGGGGATGGGCACCATCATCTTCCAGCTCTGCACCAAGCGCCAGGTCCCCATCTTCCTCGGCTCCTCCTTCGCCTTCATCGCGCCCATCATCTACAGCGTGCAGACCTGGGGGCTCCCTTCGACCATGGGCGGGCTCTTCGCCGCGGGTTGGCTCTACCTCGCCTTCTCGCTGGCCATCTACCTGCGCGGCGCCGACTTCGTGCACCACATCATGCCGCCGGTGGTGGTAGGTCCCATCATCATGATCATCGGCCTTGGGCTCGCCAACGTGGCGGTCAACATGGCCATGGGCAAGACCGGCGACGGCAAGGCCGTGCTGGTCGACTACGACACAGCGCTCCTCGTGGCCGGCATCTCGCTCGCCACCACCGCCGTCGTGGCCGTGCGCGCCAGGGGGATCTTCCGCCTCTTGCCGGTGCTTTCCGGCGTCGCCGTGGGTTACATCGTCTCCATCTTCTTCGGCCTGGTCGATTTCTCCAAGATCGCGGCGGCCCCCTGGATCGAGGTGCCCAAGTTCGTGACACCCGAGTGGAACTGGTCCGCCGTCCTGTTCATGGTCCCGGTCGCCCTGGCACCTGCCATCGAGCACGTGGGCGACGTCGTCGCCATCGGAGCGGTCACCGGCAAGGACTACACCGAGAAGCCGGGGCTGCACCGCACCATGCTGGGGGACGGCCTGGCGGTCTGCGCCGCCGCGCTCGTGGGGGGACCTCCGGTCACCACCTACGCCGAGGTGACCGGCGCCGTCATGATCACCCGCTGCTACAACCCGGTCATCATGACCTGGGCCGCCGGCTTCGCCGTCGTCATGGCCTTCTTCGGGAAGTTCAACGCCATCCTGCAGTCCATCCCGGTGCCGGTCATGGGGGGGATCATGATGCTCCTTTTCGGCTCCATCGCCTCCGTCGGCCTGAACACCCTCATCCACGCCCAGGTCGACATGCACCGCCCGCGCAACCTGATCATCGTCTCGCTGGTGCTGGTTTTCGGCATCGGCGGGCTCAGCATCAACGTGGCCGGTCAGCACCTGCACGGCGTGAGCCTGTGCGGCATCGCCGCCATCCTGTTGAACCTGCTGCTCCCGACAGGGGAGGCCGCCCCGATGGGGGGGGACGCCGTGGAGGAGGAACCGGAGGAGACGGTCGCGTAGCACCCTTTCCCCAGCTGCAAAAACATGCGCCGTCCCGCGAAAGCGGGGCGGCGTTTTTTGTTGGTCTCTTCGCCTCTCCCCTCTTAAGCGGCTCTTGAATTGCCAACCAGGCCAGCGCGGGTATAATCTATTCGTTTTAAATTAGAATAAATTAGCAGCGCACGCCGGCGCACCCTTTCGGTTGCCGGAAGCGAACGCGCCCGCAGCTGCCGGGCCGCCAAAAAAGGAGGTCGTCCATGAAGGGAAACGAGAGGGTGATCGAGCAGTTGAACGTACGCCTGGCGGAGGAGCTGACCGCGACCAACCAGTACATGGTGCACGCCGAGATGTGCGAGAATTGGGGCTACAAGAGGCTGTACTCCGCCATCCGCGAGCGCGCCATCACCGAGATGAAGCATGCGGAGAAGCTGATCGAGCGGATACTGTTTCTGGAGGGGCGGCCGATCGTGAGCAGGCTGGACCCGATCCACATCGGCGGGGAGATCCCGAAGATGCACCAGTTCGACCATGCCCTCGAGGAGAGCGCCATCAAGGGGTACAACGAGAGCATCAAGCTGGCTCTGGAACTTGGGGACAACGGGACCAAGGAGCTGCTGGAATCGATCCTCAAGCAGGAGGAGGACCACATCGACGACATCGAGGCCCAACTCGATCAGATCTCGCAGATGGGGGTGCAGAACTACCTGGTCGACCAGGTAGGTTGACGCCGTTAACGGCAGCACGAGGGCGAGCTGAGGGCGCCGGGATCACTCCCGGCGCCCTCTTTTTTTACGGAGCCGTTAGGCTCCCTGCGCCTTTTCCAGTTCGGCGAGGCGCGCCCGCAGCGCTTTTTCCTTTTGCCATCGGGCCGTCACGTCCCTCATCACCGCCACGGTTCCGGCGACCTTCCCTTGGGCATCCCTGATGATGGTCATGGAGAACTCCGTCGAGACGCGCGAACCGTCCTTTTTCAGGGAGGGGGCCGCCAGCAGATCCTTGGAGTAGCGCGTGATGCCGGTCTCCATGACGCGATGGTACCCTTCCCAGTGGCGAGCGCGCTGGTTTTCCGGGATGAAGATGTCGAGCGACTGCCCCAGCGCCTCCTCGGCGCTGAACCCGAGCATCTCCTCCGCCCCCTTGTTCCAGAGCCTGATCAAACCTTCCCTGTCAGAGAAGATGATGGCGTCATTGCAGTTGTGTACCAGTTGCCGAAAGAGCTCCTGTTCGTCTATCCCGTTCATGGTGTCCTCCCTTGCCGATTTGTATCAATGATACCATCCATTGCACTGCCGGCTTTTGACCGAAATCAAGAGACCGTGAACGGAGTCGCCGTGTGAGGTTCGGTTGAATTAAATATTGATAATTTTAAACGCTGTTTCTAAAGGTGGGGAGGCATTTGCCGATAGTCACAGTACTGACTGAGGGTTCTCGCGCCCACCTGGGAGGTATGATGTTCAAGAACAAGCTGATGCACAAGATACTCGCTATCGTCGGTATCAACCTGTTGGTCGGGATCGCCATAGTGGGATGCCTGGCCATCTGGCTCCAGTACAGTTCCACCATGAAGCTGCAGGAGCAGAACAGCCGCACCATGTCGGCCGTCATCATCGACGAGATCTCCGCTTTCATGATGAAGGACGACACGAAGTCGGTGCTGAACCTGGCCCAGACGGCGAAGGCGCAGCACTTCGGCTTTGACCTCCAGGTCTTCGGAAAGGATGCGAAGGATCCGGTGACCGGGGCGGCGAACAAGGACGTCGCCGAGAGCTTCGTCACCGGGAAGCGGGTCGAGAAGCGGGAGGCGGTCGGCGGCATCCACACCCTTCGTTCCGCGGTCCCGATGAAGAACGAACAACGCTGCCAGCAGTGCCACGATGCCGGCGACAAGTACCTCGGGGCCGTACTTTTAACCTCGTCCCTCGAGGATGGCTACCAGAGCGCGGTCAGGATGATCGCCATCCTGGTGGGGGCGGGATGCATCTTTTTCGGCTGCATGATGGGGGGGATGTACTTCTTCTTCAGGAAATCGGTGATGCGGGAGATCCTCTTCTTCTCAGAGAAGCTCAGGGACATCGCCGAAGGGGAGGGGGACCTCACTAAGGAGATTCCGGTCCGCTCCGATGACGAGATCGGCGACCTGGCGCGCCATATCAACCACCTGGTCCGAAAGCTGCGCGAGACGATCACGGTGATCTACGACCTCGCCGAGAACATCTCGATCTCGCTGTGCCATGTTTCCACCCGCGCGGCGAAGACGGTCACCTCCGCGGCGGAACAGAAGCAGCGTTCCGAGGCGGTTGCGGTTGCCACCGAGGAGATGGCGGCGACCCTCAACGTCGTGGCCGGCAACACCCACCAGGCGGCGGAGTTCTCCTCCGAGGTCGACGAGGCGGCCAACCGCGGCATGAGCGTCGTGGACAGCGCCTGCAACTCGATCACCCTGATCCGGGAGAACGTGGCGCAGACCCTGGGGACCGTGGAGCGGCTGGAGACTTCGTCGGCCCAGATCGGCGACATCATCGTCCTCATCGAGGACATCGCGGACCAGACCAAGCTTCTGGCCCTCAACGCCGCCATCGAGGCGGCGCGCGCCGGTGAGCACGGACGCGGCTTCGCGGTGGTCGCCGACGAGGTGAAGATGCTCTCGGAGAAGACAGCCACCTCCACCAAGGAGATCGCCAAGATCATCACCAACATCCAGATCGAGAGCCGCGAGGCGGCCCGCTCCATCACCGAGGAGCAGGGGCGGGTGGAAGACGGCGTCGAGAAGTCGGCGGCGGCCCGGGAGTGCCTGGAGCGGATACTGGGGTTGGCGGGCGAGACCGCGCAGCTCATCAACCAGATCGCCTCCGCGACCGAGGAACAGAGTGCCACCACCAACGAGATCGCGGAGAAGATCCACAACGTTTCCAACTCCGCCTCCGGGGTGCACGAGGACATGCGGGAAAGCGACCGGGCCTTCACCGACCTGACCCGGGTGGCGGAGCAGATTTTCTCCACGGTCGGGAAGTTCAGCGTAGGCAACCGGCACGACGAGATGAAGAGTCTCGCCACGGAGTTGAGGGACAAGCTTACCTCGACCCTGGAACAGGGGGTCGCCTCGGGCAAGATCACCATGGCCGACCTCTTCGACCGCAACTACCGCCCCATTGCCAACACCTCGCCGCAGAAGTTCCACACCGCGTTCGACGGCTTCTTCGACCAGTATGTCTCGCCGGTGCAGGAGGAGGTCCTGGGGCGCAAGGGGACCATCTTCTTCGCCATCTGCGTCGACGACCACGGCTACGTCCCTTGCCACAACCTCCGCTATTCCAAGCCTCTGACCGGCGACCCGGAAACCGATAAGGTGAACAACCGGACCAAGCGGATCTTCGACGACAAGACCGGCCTCAAGGCGGCCCAGAACACCGAGCCGTACCTGCTGCAGACCTACATGAGGGACACCGGGGAGATCATGAACGACATCTCCACCCCGATCGTCCTGAACAACCGGCACTGGGGCGCCGTCCGGCTCGGATACCTCGCCAAGTAGCGCCGCCTCCGGACGCCCGGAAACGGCCGCCCCCGTGGCGGCTCCGCCTCCTGCACGTCAGCCGCTTGAGCGGAGCCGCCGACCACCCTCCTTTTGTTTTATTTTTGTGTAAGACGCGCTGCAGGCGGTGGCCGCCGCTGCAGCGCCCACCGGGGTGGCGGCTTCAAGCCGGCAGGCGGTCCATCCTGCCGCGGCCCCGCCCCGGGGCGCCGCGGCGTCGTCGCATAGAGGGGCAGAATTGAAAGAAAAATTTCCATCCGCGCCCGAACTCTTTCCTTCATGAAAATACCCAATTTAACAGAACAAAGCGCTTCGGCCGTGGCCGGCGCGGCGTCTCCAGGCGCACGAAACAACTTTTTATTCTTGACGTGAACGGCAAGTTCAGATTAGATTGCATACTGTATACATACCCGTAGGTCCCTCCGGATGCGGCCGTGCCACGCCGGGATCGAGGTTTTCGGGGGGCAGGGGAGCGGTACGGGGCGTTACGGCTTTTTAGTTGACTCTGTGGGCGCCCTTAAGTAGAATTCAGTTCTAATTTTCACCCAAAGCGAGCAAAATCACGCCAAGCAAGGTATTTACCGCGTGCGGCGTGGCGCAGAAAACCATGTGATTTGTCAGCTTTACGCTGATTTTGTCGTAAACATCAAAACAAAACAGGAGGCAGATATGTCCGAGTACGGCACACTTCAAGACCGGGTAAAATGCAAACAACTTTTGAACAAGGTCATGGCTCCCGAGCAGACCATTGAGTTCTTCAAGAACGGGATGAACCTCGGCTGGTCCGGCTTCACCCCGGCTGGTTACCCGAAAGTGGTGCCCATCGCCCTGGCTGACCATGTTGAGAAGAACAACCTGCAGGGCAAGCTGAAGTTCAACCTCTTCATCGGGGCCTCCGTTGGTGCCGAGACCGAAGACCGTTGGGCGACTCTGGACATGATCGACCGCCGCTGGCCGTACCAGACCGGCAAGAACATCGCCGCCGGCATCAACTCCGGCCGCATCCGCATGGGCGACAAGCACCTCTCCCTGTTCGCACAGGACCTGGGCTACGGCTTCTACACCAAGGACTCCGAGAGCGGCAAACTCGACCTCGCCATCATCGAAGTCTCCGCCATCAAGGAAGACGGCTCCCTGGTGCCGACCTCTTCCTGCGGCGTTATCCCTGAGATCCTGATGATCTGCGACAAGATCATCCTCGAGGTGAACACCGGACAGCCCTCCTTCGAAGGGATCCACGACCTCTTGACCCCGCTCACCCCGCCGAACCGTCAGATCTTCGGCATCACCCACGCCGGGGAAAGGATCGGTTCCACCTCCATCCCGTGCGATCCGAGCAAGGTAGTTGCCGTGGTCGAGTCCAAGCTGCGTGACCAGGGCCGCGCCTTCGCCGAGCAGGATGACACCTCCGAGGCGATCGCGAACCACATCATCGACTTCTTCACCACCGAGGTGAAAGCGGGCCGTCTGCCGAAGAACCTGCTCCCGATCCAGTCGGGCGTAGGCTCCATCGCCAACGCCGTCATCGGCGGTCTGGCCAAAGGCCCCTTCAAGAACCTGACCGTCTACACCGAGGTGCTCCAGGACACCATGCTGGACCTCTTTGACTCCGGCAAGCTCGACGCGGCTTCCTCCTGCTCGCTGTCCCTCTCGGCCAGCCCGGGCTTCCCGCGCTTCTTCGAGAACATGGACAAGTACTTCGACAAGATCACCCTGCGTCCGCTCTCCATCTCCAACGCACCGGAGCCGATTCGTCGTCTGGGCTGCATCGCCATGAACACCCCGGTGGAGATCGACATCTTCGCTCACGCCAACTCCACCCTGGTCGGCGGTACCCGCATGATCAACGGCCTGGGCGGCTCCGGCGACTTCCTGAGGAACGGCTTCCTGAAGATGATGCACACCCCGTCCTCCCGTCCGAGCAAGACCGACCCGACCGGTATCTCCTGCGTCGTGCCGCACTGCTCGCACATCGACCACACCGAGCACGACCTCGACTGCGTCATCACCGAGCAGGGTCTGGCCGACCTGCGCGGCCTGGCTCCGAAAGAGCGCGCCCGTCGCATCATCGAGAAGTGCGCGCACCCGGACTACAAGGCGCAGCTCACCGAGTACCTCAACATCGCCGAGAAGGACTGCCTGGCGAGGAAGGTCGGCCACGAGCCGCAGCTTTGGGATCGCGCCTTCAAGATGCACCTCAACCTTGAGAAGAACGGCACCATGAAGCTCAAGAACTGGGATGTGAAGATCGATCTCTGCGAAGACTAACCGCTCGCAGCAAAAGCAGCAAAAAAGGCCCCGCCGGAAACGGTGGGGCCTTTTTCTTTGATGCGGGGCGGGCACGCCGGCAGATGGTCTCGCCGCTACGGCTACCCGCGGGCCTTGGGGTGGGCCTGGTCGTACACCTCCATCAGCTTGTCTATGCTGACGTGGGTGTACTTCTGGGTGGTGGAGAGCGAGGCGTGCCCCAAGAGCTCCTGGATGGCACGCAGGTCGGCCCCCCCTTCCAGAAGGTGGGTGGCGAAGGTGTGGCGCAGCGTGTGCGGGGAGACCTTGCGCATGGCGGCGATGAGCAGCATGTGGGTGTCCACGATGCGCGTGACGCTGCGCCGGTTGATCCTCTTGCCGCGGCTGTTCAGGATGAGCGGCTCCCCGGGGTCCGTGGCGCCGCGCTCGGCGAGGTAGGCGGACAGGGCCTGCCGGGCAAAGGAGCCTACCGGCACGATGCGCTCCTTCCCCCCCTTGCCCATGACCCGCGCCACCCCGTCGGCTAGGTCGAGGTCCCCGATGTTCATCCCCGTCAGCTCGCTCACCCTTATGCCGCAGGAGTAGAGGGTCTCCAGCACCGCCCGGTCCCGAAGCGGGAGCCTGCTCCCGGCAGGAGCCTCCACCAGCGCGCTGACCTGGTCGATGTTCAGGTGGAAGGGGAGGCGCTTTTCCTTCTTCGGTGTGCTGACCAGCTCTGCGGGGTTCTTTTCCAGGCGCCCCTCCCGGAGCAGGAAGCGGAACAGCGCCCGGATCGCGGAGAGCTTGCGCCCGATGGAACTCTTGGCGTGCCCCTTGTGCAACTGGGCCAGGTACTGCCTGATGGCGAGGTGGTCGACCGCTTCGGGGAGCGGCTCGCTCCGCTGCGCCAGGAAGGAGGCGAACTGCTCCAGGTCGCTCCGGTAGGCGGCAAGGGTGTGGGGCGAGACGTTGCGTTCGGTCTCCAGGTAGTCGCAGAATTGCTCGATGGCCCGTTTCATGGTATGGAATCTACCTCAGTGCCGTGGCACTTTACAACAGCTTTCAACCGGGAGGATGAGATGTATCAGGTGGCGCTGGAGCGGGTTTCGGGATACGGGCGCGAAGAGGTGCGTGATGCGGTGGCCCGGCTCCTGGAACCGCTGGGGGGGATGGGGCGTTACGTGAAGCCGGGGGAGCGGGTGCTGATCAAACCGAACCTCCTCTCGGCCAAGCCGCCCGAGGCGGCGGTCACCACGCACCCGGAGCTGCTGCGCGCCGTGATCCTCGAGGTGCGCCGGGCGGGTGGCGTGCCTCTGGTGGGAGACTCACCGGGGGTGGGGAGCGGTCGCCGCGTGGCGGAACGCTCGGGCATGATGGCGGTCATCGAGGAGACCGGGGCGGAGTTCGTCCCCTTCACCGAGGCGCTCCCCGTGGCGGGGGTGGGCACCTTCAAGGAGTTCGAGCTGGCGCGCCCGTACCTCGAGGCGGACCGCCTGATCAACCTCCCCAAGCTGAAGACCCACGAGATGATGACCATGACCTGCTGCGTCAAGAACCTGTTCGGTGCCGTGGTGGGGACCGCCAAGGCCGCCTGGCACCTGAAGGCCGGGGCGGACAAGGAGCTCTTCGCCAGCATGCTCCTCGAACTGTACCGGCTGCGCGAACCGGATCTGAACATCGTCGACGCGGTGGTCGCCATGGAGGGGAACGGCCCGGGGAGCGGCGACCCCTGCCAGGTCGGCGTGCTTCTGGCCGGGGACAACGCGGTTGCCGTGGACCAGGTCGCCGCGCGGGTGGCGGGTATACCGAGGGCGCTCCTCTACCTGGAGAACGCGGCCCGGCGCATGGGGCTCCCCGGTACCCGGCCCGAGGAGGTGACGGTTGTGGGGGGTGACCCCGAAACGGTGCTGGAGCGCCCGCTCCGGCTCCCCCATCTTTCCGACGTCCAGTTCGGGCTCCCGGGGTTCCTGAAGAACCGGCTCAGAAACCAGTTCACCTCCCGTCCCGAGGTCGCGCCCGGCAAGTGCGAACTCTGCGGTGTCTGCGTCAAGGCCTGCCCGCCGGCGGCGATACGGGTGGAGGGGGGGCGGCTCCGTTTCGACTACCAGCGCTGCATCCGCTGCTTCTGCTGTCGGGAGCTTTGTCCCCACGCGGCGCTGGCGCTCAGGGACGGATGGCTGCTTCGGCTGATGAAGAAGCGCCACGGTCCGTAGCCTGCCGGGGGCGGTTGACAAGGAGAGGGGGGACCATTATATTTTTCCCCATCCTCCGGGAACCATAAAGCGAGGGATGCAAATCCAACCAGGGAAAAGGAGATCAGGATATGTGGACTAACTTCTTCATGATCCGTCCGGTAACCCACTGCAAAGAAGGTTGCCCTAGTCGGCCCGTCGCCTGACCGCGGCGGGCTCCCCCATCGGAAAAGGCCCCCCGTTCGCAACGGGGGGCCTTTTGTATCTCCTGCCTCACCTGCCCCCCCCGGGCCAGATCCGGCCGTTTCGTACCCTTTCGCTAAAGTCCGGCACCGCATCGCCGATGCGCCCGATAGGGGCGTGGGGCACCCGGTTGCCGCCTCCGCCCCTTGGTCTGCATCGGTCAAACCCCCTTTGAATTGACAACTGTGCCAAATTCCGCTATTCTGCGCGCCTGTGCGTACGCGTGTCGTCACTCAAAAAAAGGTATTGAATGCTTAAAGTTACCCTGATCATAGTTGCACTCCTGACCCCCTGCTTCGCCCTCGCGGCGCCTGGAGAGCTCTCCCAGGAGTCCGGACGCAAGGACCACCAGACCCAGCAGCTTGCCTCGGCCGACCTCGCCCTTTCCAGGGGACTCGGCCTTACCTCCGCCGATTTCCCCGGCAACGACGACGTAACCGACGACTCCGACGACTTCGATCTGAAGCTCCCCGAAATGGAGCTTCCCGACTCCGACATCCCCCTCACGTTCAACTCCAAGGTCGAGTACTTCACCCGCTACTTCCAGGGCTCCGGCCGCGCTTCCTTCGCCAAGTGGCTCTCAAGGAGCGAGCGCTACATCCCGATGATGCGGGAGGTGCTCAAGAAGGAAGCGCTCCCCGAGGACCTGGTCTACCTGGCCATGATCGAGAGCGGCTTCATGCCCCACGCCGTATCCGTGGCCGCCGCCGTCGGCCCCTGGCAGTTCATGCCGGCCACCGGCAAGCGCTACGCGCTCAGGATCGACCCCTGGATCGACGAGAGGCGCGACCCCTTGAAGGCAACCATCGCCGCGGCGCTCTACCTCAAAGAGCTCTACGCGCTGTTCAACAACGACTGGTACCTCGCCGCGGCGGGGTACAACGCGGGAGAGAACAAGATCCTGCGCGCCATCAACATGTACAACACCCGCGACTTCTGGGAGATCTCCAAGGGGAGCTACCTGGCCCGCGAGACCAAGGACTACGTTCCCAAGCTCCTGGCCGCGGCCATCATCGCCAAGGAACCCGCCAAGTTCGGCTTCGCCGACGTCGCCTACCTCCCCCCCATCGAGTTCGACCAGGTACCGATCCCGTCCCGTACCGACCTCGACGTGATGGCCAAGGCGTGCGGCGTTCCCCTTCAGAACATAAAGGAGCTCAACCCGGAGCTGCGCCGCGCCACCACGCCGCCGGACTACCCGGGGTACCTGCTGAAGGTCCCCAAGGGAGCAGGGGGCGCCTGCGCGACCGAGTACGCGAAGATCCCCGAGTCCGACCGCTACGTCGAGCGGGTGAGGAACGTGCAGTACCGGGCCAAGAAGCGCGACACCCTCACCTCCATCGCCAGGCGCTTCAACGCCTCGCCGCAGAGCATCGCCGAGCTGAACAACCTGGGGAAAAGGAAGGTGAAACTCGCCGGGCGAGTGCTGACCATCCCGGTCCAGGTCGCCTCCGCGCGGGGCGAAGGGCACCCGGCGCATCCTGCGCAACAGGCGCAACAGGCGCAGCCGGAGAGCCCGGTGGTTGTGGCGAAGGACATCAAGGCGGTGGCCAAGGCCGAGCCCAAGGAGTTCCACAAGTACTACACGGTGAAAAAGGGGGATACCCTCACCTCGCTCGCCAAGAGGTTCAACGTAACGGCCAGGCTCCTCTCCGCCTGGAACAACCTGAAGACCCGGGTGGCTTTAAAGCCCGGCAAACGCATCATCGTCGCCAAGTACCAGGAGAAGAAGGGCGCCCTGGTCAGGGACGAGGGGTAGCCCCAATCGACCGTCTCGCAAATCACGTGACCCGCACCACGAAAGGATAAATCAGCCGATGTACAACCTTCTTATTTCCGCAGGCGCAGCTATCGCAGTTTTCCTCGTCGTTTCCCTCGCCGCCGGCTTCCAGTACTGGTGGGCGGCGCTTCTGGGCGCCATGATCGTCTTCATGGCGAGCTTTCTGATCATCTCCCGCATCATCACCAAGAGGCTCGAAGCGATAATGGAGCCGGCCATGAAGGACATCCAGGCCCAGCGCTTCGAGAAGGGGATCCGCGACCTGAAGTCGGCGCTCCCCTACGGCAAGTGGCAGATCTACGTGGAGAGCCAGATCAACTCCGCCATCGGCATGGTCTACTTCGTCAGGCGCGAGTTCGCCACCGCCTTCCCGTACCTGGAGAAGGGTTTCTTCAAGAACTGGGTCACCATGGGGATGCTCGGCGTCACCTACATGAAAAAGAACAAGCACGACAAGATGAAGGAGACCTTCGACAAGGCGCTCATGGCGAGCCCCAAGGAGTCGCTGCTCTACGCCCTCTACGGCTACTGCCTCAACGAGATCGGCGAGAACGTGAAGGCCTGCGAGATCGTGGCCAAGGGGGTGGCGAAGCTCCCCGGAGACGAGAACCTGAAGCAGAACCTGGAGCTTTTGCGCGAAGGGAAGAAGATGAAGATGAAGGGGTACGGCGAGATGTGGCTGCAGTTCCACCTGGAGAGTTTGGCGACCATCCAGAAGCAGCAGATGGCAGCAATGGGTGGAAAGCGCCGGATTATCAGAAAATAGCTTGTAAAGATATCTCAAAAGTGCCATATTGAGCTGTTTTTTAAGACGGGCTTCGCTGCTCGTCTTTTTATTTGTAGCCGAGCCAAGAAAAGGAGCAGTAAAGCATGCAGGAGAAGATCAGAAACATCGCCATCATCGCCCACGTCGACCACGGCAAGACCACCTTGGTCGATGCCATGTTGAAACAGTCCGGTGTTTTCAGGGAAAACGAGGCGATCACCGAGCGCGTGATGGATTCCAACGACCTGGAGAAGGAGCGCGGCATCACCATCCTCGCCAAGAACCTCTCCATCCACCACGGCGACTACAAGATCAACATCGTCGACACCCCGGGACACGCCGACTTCGGCGGCGAAGTGGAGCGCGTGCTCAAGATGGTCGACTCCGTGCTGCTGCTCGTCGACGCACTCGACGGTCCGATGCCGCAGACCCGTTTCGTACTGAAGAAGTCGCTCGACCTGGGCTTGAAACCGATCGTGGTCATCAACAAGGTGGACCGCCCCGGCGCCCGCCCCTCGGAAGTCGTCGACATGGTCTTCGACCTGTTCTGCGAACTGCAGGCCTCCGACGCCCAGCTCGACTTCGCCATCTGCTACACCAGCGCCAAGATGGGGTACGCCATGCGCGAGATGGACCAGCCCTCCGAGAACATGGAGCCCCTGTTCGAGCTGATCAAGGACAACGTGCATCCCCCCGAAGGGAACCCGGAAGCGCCGTTCCAGCTCCTGGTCACCAACATCGACTACAACGACTACATCGGCCGCATCGCCACCGGCAAGATCTTCAACGGCAAGGTGAGCGCCGGCGAGACCGTGGCCCTCATCAAGCGCGACGGCACCATCTCCAAGGGGCGCGTCACCAAGCTCTTGGGGTACGAGGGGCTGAAGCAGGTCGAGATCCCGGAAGCCTTCACCGGCGACATCGTCACCATCGCGGGCTTCACCGAGGTGGGGATCGGTGAGACGCTGGCCTCGGCCGAAAACCCGATGCCGCTCCCCTACGTCGCCATCGATGAGCCGACCCTGTCCATGAACTTCATCGTCAACTCCTCCCCCTTCGCCGGGCGCGAGGGTAAGCTCGTGACCTCCAGGAACATCCGCGAGCGCCTGGACCGCGAACTGCGCACCAACGTGTCGCTCAGGGTCGCCAACACCGCCAACGCCGATACCTTCCAGGTCTCCGGCCGCGGCGAGCTGCACCTCTCCATCCTGATCGAGAACATGCGCCGCGAGGGGTTCGAGATGGCCGTCTCCAAGCCCGAGGTCATCATGCGCATGGTCGAGGGCGTGCGCCACGAGCCGATGGAGTACCTGGTGGTGGACGTCCCCGCCGAGTACCAGGGCGCCATCATCGAGCGCATGGGACCCCGCAAGGGGGAGATGGTCGCCATGAACCCGATGGGCGAGACGGTGCGCCTGGAGTTCATCGTGCCGGCCCGCGGCCTGATCGGGATCAGGGGCGAGTTCCTCACCGAGACCCGCGGCACCGCGGTGATCACCCACACCTTCCACAACTACGCACCCTACAAGGGGGAGATCCCGGGGCGCAAGAACGGCGTCCTGATCGCCATGGAGCAGGGTGAGACCACCGCCTACTCGCTGGACGCGCTGCAGCCGCGCGGCATCCTCTTCCTCGGCGCCGGCGTCGAGGTCTACGGCGGCATGATCATTGGCCAGCACGCGAAGGACAACGACCTCGAGGTGAACCCCTGCAAGGGTAAGAAGCTCACCAACGTGCGCGCCTCCGGCAGCGACGACGCCATCAAGCTCACCCCGCCGCGCGTCCTCACACTGGAGCAGGCGCTCGAGTTCATCGACGAGGACGAACTGGTAGAGGTGACGCCGCAGTCCATCCGACTGCGCAAGAAGGAGCTCGACCCGACCAAGCGCAAGCGCGCCGGCCGGGCTTAAATACTGAGCCTCCGGGGCCGTAGCGGCTTGGGCCTCGGGGGCTTTTTCATGATCTCATCGCACTGGAGGAGTCACACATGCACTCTCGACACCTGCGTTACCCGGGCCTTTTCTCCCTGCTCCTGCTGGTCGGCGCCTGCGCTACGGCTCCGGCCCCGGTGAAGAGTCCCGAGACCTATTTCAAGGAAGGCGAGGCCGCCTACGCCTCCCGGCACTTCGAGGACGCCATCGCGCAGTTCAAGAAGGTGAAGGAGAGCTACAGCAACCCCGAACTGACGGCGCAGGCCGAGCTGAAGATCGCGGATGCCCACTTCGATAACGGCGCCTTCATCGAGGCGGCCGCAGCCTACGAGGATTTCCGCAAGCTCCACCCGAGCAACGAGAAGGCCCCGTACGCGCTGTACCGCCTGGGAGTGTCCAACTACAACGAGATCACCGGCATCGACACCGACCAGACGGCGGTGAAGAACTCCGTGCACTACCTGGAGATGTTCCTGGCCCAGTACCCTGGCTCGGAGTACGCGGCGGACGCCAAGGTGAAGCTCGCCGACTGCCGCGGCAAGCAGCTCGCCTACGAGAACTACGTTGGGAATTTCTACCTGAGAACCAAGAAGTACCCCTCCGCGATCAAGCGGCTGAACGAGGCGCTGCAGCGCTTCCCGGGCGAGCCCGGGCTCGCCGACACCCTCTTCAACCTGCAGCAGGCCTACCTGAAGTCTGGGGACACGGCACGTGCGGATGAGGTGGCGAAGAGGCTCGAGGCGGAATACCCCGCGAAGGCGCGAGAGGCGAAGGGGGAGGGGGCGAAGCCGGCCGCAGGCAAGGCGGACGAGCTTCCCATGATCATCTTCAAGTAGCGGCTGGCGAAAAGCTTTCGCTGCACCCGATAAAAAAGGCGCGCGCCCCGATCCCGGGACGCGCGCCCTCATTGCTCCCCGCCGGCTCTAGGCCACCAACTGGTGCTGCCTGCTGCCGGCGTTGCTGTTTTTGCGACCCTTCTTCTGTCGATACATCCTCTGGTCGGCCAGGCGCCAGGACGCCATCAGCTCCTCCCCGTCGTGGGCGGTGGCGGCTCCGATGGAGAGGCTCAAGGGGAGGGCTGGGTGCTCATCGTTGCTCTGGGCCAGTTGGGCCTGGAGCCGCTCCATCGCCTCGCGCAGGGTGGCTTCGTCGGTGTTGGGGAGGAGGGCCGCGAACTCGTCCCCCCCGACGCGCGCGACCACGTCCTCGCGCCGGAAGGCGTTCTTGAGCACCTCGGCCGCGTGCCGGAGCAGGTCGTCGCCGGCCGCGTGCCCCTGCTGGTCGTTGACCTCCTTCAGGCGGTCCACGTCGACCATCACGATGCTCACCGGGAACTTCCGCCCCTTGCTCAGCCGCTCGAGCTCCTCGTCGAAATAGGCGCGGTTGTAGATGCCGGTCAGGATGTCGTGGCTGCTCAGATAGCGCAGCTTCAGCTCGGCCTGCTTGCGCTCCGAGATGTCCAGCAGCGCCCCGACCACTCCCCCGGAGCTGCTCCCCGAGTTCTTGAAGGTGGCGCTGTAAAAGATCATGTCGCGGCGTTCGCCGTCGGCGCAGGTGATGGTCCCCTCGAAGCTGCGCGGGCCGACCCCGTTCTGCGCCGTCTCCTCGCCGCGGCTGTAGAGGGCGGCCAGGTCCGGGGGGAGGATGTCGTAGATGCTCTTGTTGATGTGCCCGTCCCGCTTCATGCCGATCTGCTCCTCGAACGCCTTGTTGCAGCCGAGGTACAGGCCGTTGGGATCGTTGTAGAAGATGGGGGTGGGGAGTGTGTCGATGAGGATCTGGATGAACTCCAGTTTATCCTTCAGTTCCTGCTCGTGGCGCCGACTCTGCTGCCGCAGCGTCGCCTCCGCGATGGAGCGCTGCACCGCCGGCACCAGCCGGGCCAGGTTGCCCTTGAGCACGAAGTCGTCGGCGCCGGCGCGGATGGCCGCCGCCGCGGCCTCCTCGCCGACCTTCCCGGAGATCATCAGGAAGGGGATGTCGCTGCCGCGCTCCTTGAGTATCTGCAGCGCCTTCAGGCCGCTGAAGCCGGGCATCACGTAGTCGCAGATGATGACGTCCCACGGCGACGAGTCGAGCGCCTCGGCCAGGGGCTGAGCGCTGTCCACCCGCTGGAAATGGACGTCGAAGCCCCCCTGCTCGAGCTGGATGACGATCAGCTGGGCATCGTCCGGGGCGTCCTCTACGATCAGGACTCTTAACAGTCTCTTCATGTGCGGTTTTCTCCGAAAAACCAAGGGATTGTGGCACCGGACACCGGAAAATTGTAAACGATGGCGACGCAAAGGCAACCGCCGCGCCGGAGGGGAAAACACTCCGCCGGCGACGGTTGGGCCGGGAAAGCAGGCTGGCACGGCGCTCATGAAAATATGTATCGGCACAACCTCAGCCAACTAAAGAAATTAATTTTTTATCATTATTTTTTAATCAGTGCAACGGCCGGACAACATTAATTTACGCTTTGCCGTTGCGGCGGCAAAGCCGCTGCGTGTATAGTCCTAATGAAGGTGAGCGGCAGGGGGGTGCCTTCGGTGGCTCGGCAGGCCTGAGCTTCTCATGACAGTGCCGGCACGTTTTTCAAGGAGAGGGGATGAAACAGTTTTTTTTCGCCACCACCGCCAAGGGGGTGGAAGAGGCGTTGGCTGCCGAGCTGGTGAGGCTCGGGGTGTCCGATGTGTCGGTAGAGAGCGGCGGCGCCCGTTTCGCCGGTGGGATGGAGGCGGCCTACCGCGCCAACCTCTGGCTGCGCAGCGCGAGCCGCGTGCTGATGACGCTCGCCGAGTTTCCCTGCGAGACCCCGGAGGAGCTGTACCGCGGCGTGCGCGGCGTCTCCTGGGAGCGCTTCCTCACCCCGGAGCTCACCCTCGCCGTCGACTGCAACCTGCGCGACTCCGCGCTGACCCATTCCGGCTTCGTGGCGCTCAAGACCAAGGACGCCATCGTGGACGCCCTGCGCGACCACTACGGTAGCCGCCCGAGCGTGGACACAAAGGACCCCGACCTGCGCGTCAACGTGCGGCTTTTCAAGAACCGCTGCACCCTGAGCCTCGACCTTTCCGGCGAACCGCTGGACCGGCGCGGTTACCGCCTGGACCGTCACGAGGCCCCGCTCAAGGAAAACCTGGCGGCGGCGCTGGTGGAGCTCTCCGGCTGGGACGGCAGCACCCCGCTGGTCGATCCCATGTGCGGCACCGGCACCATCGCCATCGAGGCGGCGCTCAAGGCGCTGCGCATCCCCCCCGGGCTCAACCGCCGCTTCGGCTTCCAGCGCTGGCAGGGGTTCGACCGGGCGCTCTGGGAGCGGATCGTGGCCGAGGCGCGCGCCGGGATGCTGGAGCGGCTTCCCGCGCCGGTGCAGGGTACCGACCTCTCCCACTCCGCGGTCGGCATGGCGGCCCAGAACGCCCAGCGCGCCGGCGTGCTGCAGCACCTCGTGCTGGGACGCCTCCCCATGGCCGAGCTCACCCCGCCCCCGGGGCCGGGGGTGCTGATCGTCAATCCTCCCTACGGCAAGAGGCTCGGCGAGCAGGAGGCGCTGCGTCCGCTCTACAAGGAGATCGGCGACACCCTGAAACAGCGCTGCAAGGGGTACACCGCCTACCTCTTCACCGGCAACCTCGAACTGGCCAAGTCGGTCGGACTGAAGGCGACCCGGAGGATGGTGCTCTACAACGGCCCCATCGAGTGTCGCCTGCTCAAGTACGAGATGTATTAGGGAAGCGGGCTTCTGTCATTAAAATAGAAGCTTGACACGCTAACCCTTTTACTATATGTTTTAATTTCGCTTTTCGGGCCTATAGCTCAGTTGGTTAGAGCTACCGGCTCATAACCGGTCGGTCCCAGGTTCGAGTCCTGGTGGGCCCACCACCTTACAAATTAGGATGATGTGGGGATGCCCTTAAAGCACCTGGTCAGACGAAAAAATACACTTCTAGTGGGGAGAAAGAGTGCACACCAAGCGGTTGCACTCTTTTTCTTTTGAGCGCGATGATAACTCCAAGAATTTCGGATCTAGTTGGAATAACTGGTAAAATCGCCCCAATTCACTTCGCTGAATCCTGGGACAACGTGGGGCTGCAGCTGGGCGACCCGGTCGCCCCGGTCTCCCGGCTCATGGTGGCGCTCGATCCCGGCCGTCCCGCCGTGGAGGCGGCCATCGAAGCCCGTTGCCAGCTGCTCGTCACGCACCACCCCTTCATCTTCTCCCCGCTGAAAAAGATCACCGCCGCCGACGAGACCGGCCGCCTTACCATCCTCGCCCTCAAGCACGACCTCGCCATCATCTCCATGCACACCAACCTCGACATAGCCCAAGGGGGCGTGAACGACCTCCTGGCCGGCCGTCTGGGGATCCAGGGTGCGCAGCCGCTGAAGATCACCGGCGGGGAGGAGTACGCCAAGATGGTGCTCTTCGCGCCGTGCGGTTTCGAGGAGAAGCTTCTGGCCGCGCTCTCCCCCTTCATCCCCCTGATCGGCAACTACCGCGACTGTTCCTACCAGTCGGAGGGGACCGGGCGTTTCACCCCGCTTGCCGGCGCCAAGCCGTTCGTGGGCGAGGTCGGGGCGGGGCACGCGGAGCCGGAAAGCAGGCTCGAGCTCCTGATCATGAAGGACCGCATCGGTCCCGCCGTCACCGCCATGAAGGGGGCGCACCCCTACGAGGAGCCCGCCTACGACCTGTACCCGGTGCTGAACCAGGGGGCACCGCGGGGGCTGGGGCGGATCGGGACGCTGGCTGCCCCGGTAACGGCAGCGTGTTTTGCGAAGGAGGTCCGGGAGCGTCTCGGCGCCGCCGGGGTGCGGCTGGTCGGGGATCCCGAGCGCCAGGTGAAGAAGGTCGCCGTCTGCGGCGGCTCCGGCGTCTCGCTGCTGCACGACGCGGCGCGAAAGGGTGCCGATATCCTCGTGACCGGGGACGTGAAATACCACGAGGCGCGCGAGGCCGAGGCCCTCGGGGTGGCACTCCTCGACGCCGGGCACTTTGCCACCGAGCGCCTTATGGTGCAGGGGCTCGGGGCGCAGTTGCGGGAGTTCCTCGCGGCGCGCCGCTTCGAGGCGGAAATAGTTGAATACCAGGGAGAGCAGGAACCTTTCACCTTCTGGTGAGGCATCTGCTCTTTGAGAACATAAAAAGGTAGTTGGGGAGGCGGATTTTGCGTAACAAACTGAAGGCGTTATACGAATTGCAGGAGATCGACCTGAGGATCGACGGTCTGGACGGCGAGAAGGCGCAGCTTTTGGGCGAGTCCCAGGCGCTGGAAGCGAAGCTTGCGGAAGCGCGCGAGAAGATCGCGGCGCGGCGTGAAGAAGTGAGCGCGCTCGAGGAGGAGAAGGGGGCGCTCGAGGCGAACCTCGCTTCCGAGAACGACAACATCGCCCGTTCCGAGTCGCACCTCAAGGAGATCAAGACCCAGAAGGAGTACCAGGCCGTCTCCAAGGAGATCTCCGGCGCGAAGAAGCTGATCGCCGAGCTGGAGGAGCAGATCCTGCAGAAGATCAACGCCATAGAGGAGATCAACGGCGATATCGCCAAGCGGGAAGCCGACCTCTCCGAGATGGAGACCAACGTCGCCGCGCAGCAGGCCGAGGTGCAGCAGAAGGTCGATGCGCTGGAGGGGGGGATCGCCAAGGATGCCGCCACCCGCGAGGAGACCGTGAAGGGGCTCCCCGCCTCGGTCATGAAGCGTTACAGCAAGCTGCGCGACCAGAGAAGGGGTGTCGCCGTGGTCGAGGCCAAGGAAGGGAACTGCATGGGGTGCAACATGCATCTGCCGCCGCAGCTCTACAACACCCTGTTCCGTGCCGACGACGTGGTGACCTGTCCCCACTGCCAGCGTATCCTGATCATGAAGCTGGAAGTGCAGGACTAAAGAGAATCCAGATTAAGACTGAGACTAAGATTAAGCAGGCACAACCCCAAGGGGGCGCCTTTTCTTAGTCTCAATCTTTGTCTCAGACTGCAGTTAAGTTTTGGCCGAAGCAGACCAGATGGCCGCCGTCCCCCGTAGCCTTGTGCGAAGGGGGAGGGAGGAAAGTCCGGGCTCCACAGGGCATGGTGCTGGATAACGTCCAGCGGGGGCAACCCCAGGGAAAGTGCCACAGAGAGAAGTCCGCCCTCCGAAGCCTTGGCGAAGGGGGGTAAGGGTGAAAGGGTGAGGTAAGAGCTCACCGGGTTCGGCGGCGACGCCGGATGCCAGGTAAACCCCACCAGGAGCAAGACCAAATAGGGAAGCGCCAAGGACGGCCCGTCCGTGCTTCCGGGTTGGTTGCTTGAGGGTGTCGGCAACGGCACTCCTAGATGAATGACCATCGCCCGCCTCCGGGTAACCGGTTGCGGGAACAGAACCCGGCTTACGGGCTGCTTCGGCCAAAAATACAAAAGACGTTCAAGCTTCGCCGTCCGCTCGCTCCGGCCTGACCCGGCGACGGCGGGCCCCAAGCCTTGAGTGCCGAGTCTCGAACGACCGGGTCCAGGCGCAAAGCCGTGGGGGGCGCGCCGCTTCATGCCTTTGCCGTTCTTCGTTTTTGTGCGGTCTCTGCGTCTTGGCGTCTTTGCGTTTAAAAAAACGGTTTTAAAGTATAGACCGCCTTCCGGTCGCTCCGGACGGCGTTTTTTTATGTTGCACGAGGTTTCGCGTGGCCGGATGGGATCATGAGTGGCAGGAGGCGGTGAGCAGGGTGGCGGCGGCGTTCGAGCGGCTCTCCGATGCCGCCCGGCAGAACCTGGAAGGGCACGCCCGCGGCATGGTGGCGCACAAGGAGGCGATGCAGCAACTGGTCGCCCGCGCCGACGCCGCCGCCCATTGCGCCGGCTGCGGCGGGGCCTGCTGCGTCAGGGGGCGCTACCACTTCAGCGCCGTCGACCTGCTGGTCTACCTGGCCACGGCAAAGCCGCTCTTCGCACCCCGTTTCGACAACGGCCTCTGCCCGTTTCTGGGCGAGCCGGAATGCCTGATCCCCGCCGGCTACCGTCCCTTCAACTGCATCACCTTTAATTGCGACCTCATCGAGGACCAGCTGACGCGGGACGAGGTGTCCCGCTTTTACCGGATGGAGCAGGAGCTTTCCGCCCGCTACGCCGAGATCCGCGCCCTGTTCCCGGCGCGGAGCATGGACGGCCCCTTGCTTTGACCCTGCTTTGACCCCACAGGAGAAGTGACCATGGCTACAACGATCAACGACATCGTGCTGGTGCACATCGACAACAAACCCGCCTTCCACGCCAGGATCGAGGACATCTCGCCTGACGCGAAGCCGGGGTGGTGGCAGGTGAAGCTCCTGGTGCTCACCGTGCCGCTCCAGGTCTACAACTGGATCCTGGACGAGAGCCAGGTGAACGGCGCCCCCTTCACCATGTCCGGGACGCCCATAATGCTCGAGAAGATCGTCTCGCCGGAGCCTCCCCTGAAGCCGGTCCCCCCGGTCGACAACGGGGGCTCCCAGAAGAAGGGGAACGTGGTGTCCCTGTTCGACAGGAAAAAGAATTAGTAATGTCGCACCGTTCCGGGCGGGGTCATCAAGGCCCCGCCCGCCTCGTTTTCCACCGCGCTGTTCGCTAGGCTTTTTAATTTGCCCCGATTCACCCCCCCGGCTTTTACCACTTCTTGCCACCGGTTCCCGCTCCCCGCTTAACTCATCGGAAAACCTCCCAAAAATTCCCTATTTGCCGCTAATTTTGCCTTGACATCAATGCGTGCCTCCCGTATAGTTCGTGCACGAAAGTGGTATGTAGTGGTATAAAGTGGCAACGAGTGCCGGGGAAACCATGTTCAGAGGGAAGTTCGACACGACCATCGACGCCAAGGGGCGCACCAGCATTCCCGCGAAATTCCGCGAGGTTCTGGTTGACAGCTTCGGCGACGAGCGCTTCTTCCTCACCAAGTCCAGTCCGCTGCGGCTGGGGGGTGGGGCGATGGGCTATGGCCTTGTCATCTATCCCTACACCGAGTTCCTGGCCCTGGAAGAAAGGCTCAAGGACGGGGCCGCCCTCGGCTTCTCCGTCGAACAGCTGGCCGCGGTGCGCCGCACCGTCCTGGTCCCCGCCGTCGAATGCACGGCGGACAAGCTGGGGCGCATCCTGGTCCCCACCGACCTGAGAAAGACCGCGCAGCTGGAGCGCGAACTCCACTTCGTGGGCATGCAGAAAAAGATCGACATCTACAGCCAGGCCGTCTGGGCCCAGGTCTGCGCCCAGGACGAGCAGAACTTCCCGCTCGATTCGCCCGCCCTCGCGGGTCTGGGTCTCTAGATGGCGGACTTCCATCACATATCGGTGCTCCCGGACGAGGTCCTCGAGCTCATCGCCCCCAAGTCGGGCGGCATCTACGTGGACGGCACCCTGGGGGGCGCCGGCCACGCCGGCCTGATCCTCGAGGCGAGCGCGCCGGACGGCATGCTGATCGGCTTCGACCGCGACGCCGAAGCAATCGCGGTGGCCCGGGAAAGACTCGCACCCTTCGGGGACCGGGTCAGGATCTTCCAGAGGAACTTCTCCTCCATAGCCGCGACCCTGGCCGAAGCCGGTGTGGCCGCGATCGACGGCTTCGTGCTCGACCTCGGGGTCTCCAGCCACCAGCTGGACAAGGAGGAGCGGGGCTTCAGCTTCCAGGCCGACGCGCCCCTGGACATGCGCATGGACCGAAGCTCGGGGCCGAGCGCGGCCGACCTGGTGAACACCCTCTCCGAGGGGGAGCTGCACCGCATCATCGCCGACTACGGCGAGGAGCGCTGGGCCAAGAGGGTCGCCTCCTTCATCGTCAAGGCGAGGGAAGAGCACCCGATCGAGACCACCATGCAACTGGTGGACGTCATCAAGGGGGCGATTCCCAAGGCGAAGTGGGAAGAGCGGCTGCACCCGGCGACCAGGACCTTCCAGGGGTTGCGCATAGCGGTCAACGAGGAGCTGAAGAGCCTGGAGGACGGGCTTTCCGACCTCTTGAAGCTCCTCAAACCCGGAGGGCGCGGCGCGGTGATCTCCTTCCACTCGCTGGAGGACCGCATCGTGAAGGAGGCCTTCCGAGACGCCTCCGCCGGCTGCATCTGCCCCAAGGAACTCCCGATCTGCGTCTGCAAACGGGTGCCCCAGTACAAGGTGCTCACCAAGAAGGCGGTCAAGGCCGGGGATGAGGAACTGAAAGCGAACCCGCGCTCCCGGAGCGCACGCCTTAGAGGCATCGAGAAGATTTAACAAGAGGTAGCACTATGGCACAGAGCAAAGTTGCCTACGGCAAGGTCGCCGCACCGGCACGCCCGGGCGCGGTAGTAAGGGAAAACTGGATCAGCTTCCGTTATCTGACGGGGGTCATGGTCATGCTCACGCTGGTCTCCATCTTCCACGTCTGGTCCCGGGTCGAGGTGATCGACATGAACCTGAGGATAGGCGAGGCGAGCCGGCAGTTCAGGGAGCAGCAGCAGGAGAACAAGCGCCTCAAGGTTGAGGTGGCGTCGCTCAAGGCGCCGGCCCGCATCGAGGCGCTGGCCAAGGGTGAGCTCGGCATGGCGCTCCCCACCGACCAGCAGGTGGTCCTGGTCAAGTGATAGACAAGTGGGAGAAATGGGCCAGGGTCCGCATGCGCTTCGTGGCTCTGCTCTTCGTCGGATTCTTCATAGCGGCAACCGGACGCGCCTTCTACCTGCAGGTGCTTGACAACGACAAGCTGGTGAAGATCGCCGAGAAGCAGCACCAGAAGAGCATCCTGCTGACGCCCAGCCGCGGCGGGATCTACGACCGCAACAACGCGCCCTTCGCCGTCTCCATCGAGATGGACTCCTGCTACGCGGAGACCCGGAACATGGAGAACATCCCCGAGGCCGCGGCGCAGCTCGCCCCGGCGCTTGGGTACTCCAAGGATGAGCTCGAGGCGAAGCTGAAGGGGGCGAAGAACTTCGTCTGGCTGGCCCGCAGGATGCCCCCCGAGCAGGCGAAAAGGGTGAAGGCGCTCGACCTGGAAGGGGTCGGCTTCGTCAAGGAGAGCCGCCGCTTCTACCCGAACTCCCAGGTCGCCGCCCACGTGATCGGCTTCACCGGGGTCGACCCGAGCGGACTGGAAGGGGTCGAGAAGAAGTACGACAACATCATCCTCGGCAACACCGGCTACCTGGTGACCGAGCGCGACGCCCTGGGGCGCGACATCGCCCTCAAGAAGGGGAGCGAGGGGAAGGCGGGTTCCAAGGGGAGTAATGTCGTCCTCACCCTGGACAAGAACATCCAGTACATAGCGGAGAAGGAGCTCACCAAGACCATCGAGAAAAACGGTGCCAAGGCGGGGATCGCCATCGTGATGGAGCCCGACACCGGGCGGGTGCTGGCCATGGCCAACTACCCCTCCTTCAACCCGAACAACATCAAGGAGCTCGCCCCCGGGGCGATCAGGAACCGCGCCATAGCCGACAGCTTCGAGCCCGGCTCCACCTTCAAGATCTTCCTGGTGGCGGCGGCGCTGGAGGCGGGGGTGATCCGCCCGGGCGACAGCTTCAACTGCGAGAACGGCTCCTGCAACATGTACGGCAGGACCATCCACGACACGCACAAGTACGGTGCGTTGACCGTGCCGCAGATCCTCAAGTACTCGAGCAACATCGGCGCCGCCAAGATCGGCCAGAGGCTCGGGTCGCAGCGCCTGTTCACGGCGCTCACCGGTTTCGGGTTCGGAGAGAAGAGCAGCATCGACCTCCCCGGCGAGGTCTCCGGGATGCTCCGCCCGCAGGAGAAGTGGTACGGCATCGACCTGGCCACCATCTCCTTCGGCCAAGGGGTGACCGCCACCGCACTGCAGCTTACCGCCGCGGTGTCCGCCGTCGCCAACGGCGGCAACCTGATGAAGCCGTACCTGGTGGACCGGATCGTGGACGACGAGGGGGTCGTGCTGCAGCAGTTCGGGCCGCAGCTGAAGAGAAGGGTGGTCTCCCCGGAGACGGCCAGGACCGTGGCCCGCATGCTGGAGGGGGTCGTGGCCGATGGCGGGACCGGGACCGGGGCCGCGGTTGACGGCTACCGGGTCGCCGGCAAGACCGGCACCGCCCAGAAGGTCGAGGGGCGCAGCTACTCGGCCAGCAAGCGCATCGGTTCCTTCATCGGGTTCGTGCCGGTCGAGAAGCCGCGGCTGGCCATCATGGTGATGGTGGACGAGCCGACCGCCAACGTGTACGGGGGGGTCGTCGCCGCCCCCGCGTTCAGCGCCATAGCGCAGCAGTCCCTCTGCTACCTGAACGTCCCGCCTGACAAGAGCATCAAGAAGAAGCCGGCGCCGGCACCCGAGAAGGTCACCCCGCAGGCGGAGCAGGCGGTGGTCGAGGGGGGGACGGTCGAAGGGGCGGACGCCGGGACCATGCCCAACTTCCGCGGCATGAGCATGAGGCAGGTGCTGAGGGTCATGGAGCAGCGCGGCCTCAACGTCAAGCTGCAGGGGAGCGGGAGGGCGGTGGAACAGAACCCGCCGCCGGGAGCGCGCATCACCACGCAGGACCAGGTCTGGGTACGCTTCGTGCCGACGGCCTGACCATGGGGGAAGTATGAAACTGAAACAACTTCTGGCATGTGTTCCGGGCGCCAAGGTGACCGGGGACGACGCCATCGAGATAGGGTCGCTCTGCTACGACTCGCGGCAGGTGACGCCCGGTGCCGTCTTCTTCGCCCTGCGCGGCGTGAAGAGCGACGGGACAGAATACGTGGCATCCGCTGTAAAGGGGGGGGCGGTCGCAATTGTTGCGGACCGCCCCTGCGCCGTTGCCGGGGTCGCCTGCGTCGAGGTCCCCGACGCCCGCCGCGCCATGAGCCTCATGGCCGCCGTGTTCTACGGCACCCCCACCGGGGAGATCCCGCTGGTGGGCATCACCGGCACCAACGGCAAGACCACCACCACCTACCTGGTCGAGGGGATCATGGCGCAGGCCGGCATCCCGGCAGCGGTTTTGGGCACCATCAGCTACCGCTTCGGCGGCACCAGCATCCCGGCCCCGAACACCACCCCCGAATCGGTCGACCTGCAGCGGATCCTGAGGGAGCTCGTGGACCAGGGGGCGAAGGGCGCGGTGATGGAAGTCTCCTCGCACTCCCTGGAGCAGCGCCGCGCCGACGGCTGCATCTTCGACGTGGCCATCTTCACCAACCTGACCCGCGACCACCTCGACTACCACCTCGACATGGAGTCCTACTACCAGAGCAAGCTGAGGCTCTTCACCGACCTTCTGACCCCGAGCGCGCACAAGCCGCTTCGGCGCGCGGTGGTGAACCTGGACGACCCCTACGGGGCGAGGATCGCGGCCGATTCCGCAGCGCCGGTCTTGACCTACGCCGTGAACGCACCGGCCGACCTGAGCGTCGCCGAGGTGAACTTCTCGGTGCACGGAATCCGCTGCCGCCTCAACTCGCCGGTGGGGGAGATCAACATCAACTCCGACCTCCTGGGTCGCTTCAACCTGTACAACATGATGGGTGCCGTGGGTGCCGGGCTCGCCCTGGGGATCCCCAAGGAGGCGATCGAGGCCGGGATCGAGGGGCACAAGAAGGTTCCGGGGCGCCTGGAGCGGGTCCAAAACGACCAGGGGATCATCGTGCTGGTCGACTACGCCCACACCGGCGACGCGCTGGAGAACGTCCTCTCCACCATAGCCGAGCTGAAAACCGACCGGATCATCACCATCTTCGGCTGCGGCGGCGACCGCGACAAGGGGAAGCGCCCGGTGATGGGGGAGATCGCGGCCCGCTACAGCGACCTCGCCATCGTCACCTCGGACAACCCGCGCACCGAGGATCCGCAGGCGATCCTCGAAGACGTCCGGGCCGGCATCCCGACGGGCTTGAAGGAGTACAGCCTGGAGGAACTGGAAGGGGGGGTGCGCGAGAAGGGGTTCGCCACCATCGAGTCCCGGCGCACCGCGGTGCGCACCGCCATCCTGGCCGCCCGGCCCGGCGACATAGTGCTTTTGGCCGGGAAGGGGCACGAGGATTACCAGATCGTGGGCACCGAGAAGTTCCACTTCGACGACCGTGAAGAGGCGGCCGCGGCCCTGAAACTCAGGGCGTAAAAAAAGGTTCCCTTTTCCCTTATTTTGCGGCACATTACTGGTTTTGCGTCGTGCCTTGGAAAAACGGAAAACGAAGGGCGTCGAGACGCCCGGCAGCATAAAGGAAACAGGGATTTAGATGGCGATGTTCACGCTGAAAGAAATAGCCGAGGCAACCGGCGGCAGGATGATCGGGGAGGCGCAGACCGTGGTGTCGGGCGTGTCCACCGACTCGCGCCAGGTCGCCCCGGGAGAGCTGTTCGTGCCGCTCGTGGGAGAGCGCTTCGACGGCCACGACTTCATCACCACGGCCGCGGGACGCGGGGTCACCGCGTTTCTCATGGCCGAGAGCTGGCTCGCCGGACACGCCCTGCCGGCGGGTGCCTGCGCGGTAGCGGTCCCGGACACCCTGCGTGCCCTGGGGGATCTGGCCGCCTGGCACCGCCGCCGCTTCGACCTCAAGGTGGTCGCGGTGACCGGCAGCAACGGCAAGACCACCACCAAGGAGATGCTGGCCGGCATCCTGTCCCAGACCGGCCCCGGCCTGAAGACCGAGGGGAACCTGAACAACCTGATCGGCCTGCCGCTCACCCTGTTCAGGCTCACCGGCCGCGAGCGCTGGGCGGTGGTGGAGATCGGCATGAGCGAGTTCGGCGAGATCGATCGCCTGGCCGAGATTGCCGAGCCGCAGGTGGGGATCATCACCAATGCCTTCCCGGCGCACCTGGAGACCCTGGGGAGCGTGGAAGGGGTGGCGCGCGCAAAGGGGGAGCTCTTCCTGCGCCTGAAGGAAGGCGCGGTCGCGGTCTACAACGTGGACGACCCCCTCGTCTCCGCCTGTCCGACCCACTTGAACGTGACCCGGCTCACCTTCGGCCTTCGCGGCGCGGAGGTCTCCTCCGCATCCATCAGGGGGCTTGGGAAGCTGGGGGAGAGCTTTACCTTGAGGCTACCCGACGGCGAGGAGCAGGTCACCCTCAGGGCCTTCGGCCGGCACAACATCTACAACGCCCTGGCCGCGGCGGCCGCGGCGCACGCCTTGGGCGTGCCGGGAGCGGTGATCCGCCAAGGGCTCGAGGAGTTCACCCCTTACGACAAGCGCTTCCAGCTCGAGGAGGTCGCCGGCATCACCCTGATCGACGACAGCTACAACGCCAACCCCGCCTCCATGGCGGCGGCCCTCACCACGCTGCACGAGGTGGCGGACGGGGCGCGCAGCGCGGCGGTCCTTGGCGACATGCTGGAGCTGGGGCTCGGTACCGAGGAGGCGCACCGGGAGCTCGGCCGCAAGGCCGCCGGCACCGTGGAGCGCCTGTACCTTTTGGGCGAACTGGCCGCGGAGGTCGAGAAAGGGGCGCTCGAAGCGGGGCTTCCCGCCGAGCGTATCGTGCGCGCGACGAGCCACGAGGCGCTGGCCGGCGGGCTCATCGCCTGGCTTCAGCCCGGCGACTGCGTCCTCTTCAAGGGGTCGCGCGGCATGAAGATGGAAAAGGTGGCGACGGCGGTAAAAGAGGCGCTGGCACCCACGAAACAAGGGGGGCATGACTGATGCTGTACCATCTTTTGTATCCGCTCGCCTCGGACTACAAGCTTTTCAACGTCTTCAAATACCTGACCTTCCGCACCATCTACGCCATGATCACGGCGCTGGTGCTCTCCTTCATCGTGGGGCCCTGGGTGGTCAGGAAGCTCGAAGGGTTGCAGGCGCGCCAGGTGATCCGCACCGACGGTCCCGAGTCGCACCTGAAGAAGCAGGGGACCCCCACCATGGGCGGGGTGCTGATCCTGGTCTGCATCATCGTGCCGACCCTCCTCTGGGCCGACCTGAAGAACGTCTTCATCTGGCTCACCCTGCTCATCATCGCAGGCTACGGGGTGCTGGGCTTCGTGGACGACTACAAGAAGGTGGTGGAAAAGAACCCCAAGGGGCTCTCGCCGCGCCAGAAGATGTTCTGGCAGGTGATTCTGGCCGGCGGCGTCGGCATCTTCCTCTACTACCTCCCCGGCTTCTCCACCGAGCTCTACTTCCCGTTCTTCAAGAGGCTGCACCCGGAGCTGGGTATCCTCTTCATCCCGTTCGTGACCCTGGTCATCGTGGGCGCGAGCAACGCGGTGAACCTGACCGACGGCCTGGACGGGCTGGCGATCGGGCCGGTGGCCATCAACGCGGCCACCTACATGCTTTTCTGCTACATCGCCGGTAACGCGAGACTCTCCGGCTACCTGCAGATCCCGTACGTCCCGGGCGCCGGCGAGCTCGCCGTCCTGTGCGGGGCCATGGTCGGCGCGGGACTTGGCTTTCTCTGGTACAACAGCTACCCGGCCGAGGTCTTCATGGGGGACGTCGGCTCCCTGTCGCTGGGGGGAGGGTTGGGCACCCTGGCCGTGCTCACCAAGCAGGAGATCCTGCTGGTCATCGTCGGCGGCGTCTTCGTCGTGGAGGCGCTCTCGGTCATTTTCCAGGTGGGCTCCTACAAGTACCGCGGCAAGCGGATCTTCCGCATGGCGCCCATTCACCATCATTTCGAGCTGAAGGGGGTGGCCGAACCGAAGATCATCGTCCGGTTCTGGATCATCACCATCATCCTTGCGCTCGTCGCCATCTCGACGCTGAAGATGCGCTAGCCGCGTCTCCGCGTGAGGATGTGCCAACTCCCCGCCTCCCCTTTGCGCGGTTTCGTCGGGGGATGGGAAGCGAGGCCGTTCCCGGCCACAAAGTACTGCACGTGATCCCGCGTCCCCCCCTTTGCGAGGGGGCAGGGGGATTTAGGTTTTCTTGGAGAAGAAGGGCATATGGAATTAAAGGACAAGAAAATACTGGTGGTGGGGCTTGCGAAGACCGGCGTGGCCGTGACCCGCTTCCTGGCCGAGCGCGGCGCGCTCGTCACCGTCACCGACATGCGTGACGAGGAGGCCCTCAAGGACGTCCTCGCGGAACTCTCAGACCTCGACCTCTGCCTGGAGCTCGGGCGCCACGTCCCCTACAGCTTCCTGATGGCCGACCTGATCGTGGTATCCCCCGGCGTCCCGATGGACATCAAGCCGCTGGAGATGGCGCGCGCCCAGAAGCGCCGCGTGGTCTCCGAGGTGGAGCTCGCCTCCTGGTTCATCGAGGCCCCCATGGTCGCCATCACCGGCACCAACGGCAAGACCACCACGACCACCCTGACCGGCGAGATCTTCAAGGGGTGCGGCTTCGACACCTTCGTCGGCGGGAACATCGGCAACCCCCTCATCGAGCTCGCCATGAGCGGCGAGCGGGTGGAGCGGGTCGTGGTCGAGCTCTCCTCCTTCCAGCTGGAGGGGATCGAGAGCTTCCGTCCCCACGTCGCGGTGCTTTTGAACCTGACCGAAGACCACCTGGACCGCTACCACAGCTTCCAGGAGTACATCGACGCCAAGCTGCGCATCTTCGAGAACCAGGGGGCGGAAGACTTCGCGGTCCTGAACATCGACGACCCGCTGGTGGCCGCCTGCGCCACCAGGCTGAAGGCGCGCCTCTTCCCCATGAGCCGTTTCCACGAGCTCAAGGAGGGGATCAGCTACCGCGACGGCTTCATCACCTTCGCCCACGACGGCAAGGTGCTCCGCTTCGGCACCGACGGTTTCAAGCTCAAAGGGGTGCACAACCTGGACAACATCATGGCCAGCATGGCATCCACCCTGCTCATGCGCTGCGACGGCGACTGCGCCTACGCCTCGGTCAAGGAGTTCAAGGGGCTGCCGCACCGCATGGAGTTCGTCGAGGAGGTGAACGGGGTCGCCTATTACGAGGACAGCAAGGGGACCAACGTGGGGAGCGTGGTCAAGTCCTTGGAGAGCTTCGACTCCGGCATCACCCTGATCGCGGGGGGGAAGGACAAGGGTGGCTCCTACGAGCCGCTGGTCCAGCTCGTTTCCGACCGGGTGAGCCACCTGGTCCTGATCGGCGAGGCGCGGGAGCGCATGCACCAGGCGCTGGGCGATCTCACCGACACCCGTTTCGCCGACACGCTGGAGGAGGCGGTCGACATCGCCCGCAGGGTGACCCAGCCCGGCGGCGTGGTCCTCTTCTCGCCGGCCTGCTCCAGCTTCGACATGTTCAAGAATTACGAGGAGCGCGCCGAGCGCTTCAAGGCGGCGGTACGCGCGGCCAAGGAGGCTGAAGGAAAGTGAGGCGACTGGAGGGGTACGACATGATCGTGCTTATGATGGCGGTGATCCTCACCTGTTTCGGTGTGGTCATGGTCTACTCCGCGTCCTCCGTGATGGCCGCCAAGAAGTTTCACGACGGCTTCTTCTTCCTGAAAAGGCAGTCCCTCTACGCGTTGATCGGCTTCATCGGCATGGGGGTCGCCATGCACGTCGACTACCACGTCTGGAAGAAGTGGGCGGTGCCGCTCTTTCTGGGGACCTTCTTCCTGCTGTTGCTGGTGTTCGTGCCCGGCATCGGGGGGACCGCCAAGGGGGCATCGCGCTGGATCCGCCTTCCCGGCTTCAACTTCCAGCCCTCCGAGCTCGCCAAGGTGGCGCTCATCATGTACATGGCCTACTCCCTGGAGAAGCGGCAGGAGAAGCTCAAGCAGTTCATGTCCGGCTTCTTCCCGTACATGCTGATCCTCGGGGTCTTCATCGCGGTGCTCCTGGCGCAGCACGACATGGGGGCGGCGCTCACCATGCTGGTGGTGGCGATCGTCATGCTCTTTGCCGCCGGTACCAAGGTGCAGTACATCCTGGGGATGGGGCTCGTCGCCCTGCCCGGCATCTGCTACTTGGTCTTCACCAAGGCCTACCGCATGCGGCGCATCACGGCGTTTTTGGACCCCTGGCAGGATCCAACCGACGCGGGGTTCCAGATCATCCAGTCCTGGCTGGCTCTCGGGACCGGCGGTTTCTTCGGGCAGGGGCTCGGGGAGGGGAAACAGAAACTCTTCTACCTCCCGGAAGCGCATACCGACTTCATCCTCTCCGTGCTCGGCGAGGAGATGGGGTTCATCGGGGTGATCGTGATCGCCTCGATGTTCCTGTTACTGGTGCAAAGGAGCATCCGGGTCGCCATCTCCGCCGAGGACAGCTTCGGACGCTTCCTGGCCTTCGGCATCGCCTCGCTGATCGGCCTGGAAGCCTTCATCAACATGTCCGTGGTCACGGGACTGCTCCCCACCAAGGGGATCGCGCTCCCGTTTTTGAGCTACGGCGGCAGCTCGCTGATCATCTCGCTCTGCGCGGTGGGTGTGCTTCTCAACGTCTCGACCAGGATGAGGGGGACGCCATGAGGCTTATCATTGCGGGGGGGGGGACCGGGGGGCATCTCTTCCCGGGGATAGCGGTGGCCGACGAGTTCCTGGGACGCGGATCGGAAAACGAGGTGCTTTTCGTCGGCACCGAGCGCGGCATCGAGGCGCGCCTTCTGCCCAAGCTCGGCTACCGGCTGGAGCTGATCTCCGCCAGCGGCATGAAGGGGATGGGGAGCGTCAAGAAGCTCCTGAGCGCCGGGCGCCTTTTGTACGGCTACTCGCAGTCGAGGAAGATCCTGAAGAGCTTCAAGCCCGACATGGTGCTGGGGGTGGGGGGATACGCCTCGGCGCCGATGCTGCTGGCCGCGCGCGGCATGGGGGTCCGGACCTTCATCCACGAGCAGAACGCCGCCCCCGGCCTCACCAACAAGGTGCTGAGCCGCGTGGTCGACGGGATCTTCATCTCCATGGAGGAGGCGGCGGGCTTCTTCCCCGGGAAGGTCACCCAGATGACCGGGAACCCGATCCGCAAGGAGATCCTCTGGGGATTCCAGGAGCAGCGCGCCAGGTTGACCGGCGATACCTTCAACCTGCTGGTCTTCGGCGGCAGCGCCGGTGCGCAGCGGATCAACAGCGCGCTATTGGAGGCGCTGCCCCACCTGGAGCAGGTGAAGCACAAGCTGCGCATCACGCACCAGACCGGTGAGAAGGACGTGGCGCGGGTGCGCGAGGGGTACCAGGCCCAGGGAGTCCAGGCGCAGGTGCTCTCCTTCATAGACAACATGTCCGCGGCGTACGGGGCGGCCGACCTGGTGATCTGCCGGGCCGGGGCCACCACCATCGCCGAAGTGACCGCCTGCGGCAAGGGGTGCATCTTCATCCCGTATCCCTTTGCCGCCGACGACCACCAGAGGAAGAACGCCGAGTCGCTGGTGAAGCGAGACGCCGGGCGGATGATTCTCGAAGAGGATCTGACCGGCGAGCACCTGGCCGCCGAGATCCTGAACCTGATGGAGCACCCCGAGCAGGTGGCCGAGCTGGAGAAGAACGCCAGGTCCCTGGCCCAGCTGGACGCAGCCCAGGCCATCGTCGCGGCCATGGTTTTGAAGACAGATTAAGACTGAGACTAAGACTAAGGAACGAAGAGAGATAGCAGCTCGGTGGGCAGGGAGAAAAAGGAAAGGTTGTTCTCAATCTTAATCTTGATCTCAGTCTGCGACCGAAGGGAGCAAGCGTGTACGGAAAGATAGAGAGGATACATTTCGTCGGCATCGGCGGCATCGGCATGAGCGGGATCGCGGAGGTGCTCTTGAACCTCGGGTACAAGGTCTCCGGCTCCGACCTGAAGAGCTCGGACACCACCCAGCGCCTGGAAAGCCTGGGGGGCGAGATCTTCATCGGTCACGCCGCCGAGAACGTGGCCCAGGCCGACGTGGTGGTCATCTCCAGCGCCGTGCACGAAGACAACCCCGAGGTGGTCGAGGCGCACCTGAAGCTGATCCCGGTGATCCCGCGCGCCGAGATGCTGGCCGAGCTGATGCGCATGAAGTACGGCGTCGCGGTGGCCGGCACCCACGGCAAGACCACTACCACCTCGATGGTGGCGACCCTCCTGGCCAAGGGGGGGATCGACCCGACCATGGTGATCGGCGGCAGGCTGAACTCGCTGGGGACCAACGCGCGCCTGGGGCAGGGACAATTCCTTGTGGCCGAGGCAGACGAGTCCGACGGCTCCTTCCTGCTCCTCTCCCCGACCATCGCCGTGGTGACCAACATCGACGCCGACCACCTCGACTTCTACAGCGGCATCGAGGAGATCAAGGACACCTTCGTCGAGTTCATCAACAAGGTTCCCTTCTACGGCCTGGCCGTGCTCTGCCTGGATAACGGCAACATCGCCGACATCCTGCCGCGGGTGAAGAAGCGCTTCACGAGCTACGGCCTGTCGGCCCAGGCGGACTTCCGCGCCACCGACGTGCGCCTCTCCGGCTTCTCCACAAGCTTCGTCGCCCACCACAAGGGGGTGAAGCTCGGCGAGATCACCTTCTCCATGCCTGGCGCGCACAACGTGCTGAACGCCCTGGCCTCCATCGCGGTCGCCATGGAGCTGGACATCCCCTTCGAGACGATCCAGGAAGGGTTCAAGGCCTTCGGCGGCGTCGGGCGCCGCTTCTCCCTGAAGGGGGAGGTGAACGGCGTCATGGTGGTCGACGACTACGGCCACCACCCGACCGAGATCAAGGCGACCCTCGCCGCGGCCAAGTCCGGCTTCGCGGAGAACCGCCTCGTGGTCGTGTTCCAGCCGCACCGCTATTCGCGCACCAAGGAGCTCTTCGAGGACTTCGTCAAGGCGTTCCACGACGCCGACGTCCTGATCCTCACCGACATCTACGCGGCCGGGGAGACCCCCATCGAGGGGATCACCGCCGAGTCGCTGGCGGCCCGGGTCAGACGGCACGGCCAGAAGGACGTGACCTGGATCCCTGAACGCGACAAGCTCTGCGAGCATCTTGACCGCGTGCTGGTGCCGGGTGACATCCTGCTCACCCTGGGTGCCGGCAACGTCTGGCAGGTGGGGGAGAGCATGCTGGAGCGCATGAAGGCGGCGGGGGAAAAGTGACCTGGTCCCGGGCCGATCTCGAGCGGGTCGCCCAAGGGGTACGGGGAACCGTGCTGTGGGACGAACCGATGGCCCGGCACACCTCGCTCAGGGTGGGCGGCCCGGCGGACCTCTACCTGGAACCGGCGGACCTCGCCGACCTGGAGAGGGGCATGGAGCTGCTCCGGTCGGCAAACGTCCCCTGCCTCGTGGTGGGATCCGGCTACAACCTGCTGGTGCGCGACGGCGGCATCAGGGGGTGCGTGGTTTCCCTGAAGCGCTTCGACTCACTGGAGCCGCTTCCCGGCGCGAGGCTCGAGGTGGGTGCCGGGGTGACCAACCAGGTTCTCACCCGCTTCGCGGCGGAACAGTGCCTGGGGGGGATCGAATTCCTCAGCGGCATCCCGGGGAGCTTCGGCGGCGCGCTGACCATGAACGCCGGCGCCCACGGCGGCGAGACCATGCAGCGGGTCGAGCTTTTGACCACGCTGCGGGAGACCGGGGTGCTGGTCCGGAAGCGGAGCGAGCTGGAGTACGGCTACCGTTTCCTGAAGCTTGCGCCTGGCGAGATCATACTGGGGGCGCGGCTGAGACTCGAACCGGTCGAGCGTCGCCTCATTGAGGAGAACATCCGGGAGTACATCGGGAAGCGCGGCGGCCAGCGGGTCGGTTTCCCCAACGCGGGTTCCTTCTTCAAGAACCCCGCCGGAGAGAGCGCCTGGCGGCTGATAGACCAGGCCGGGCTGCGCGGCGCCACGGTGGGTGGAGCGCAGGTTTCCGAGGTGCACACGAACTTCCTGGTGAACACGGGGGGCGCGCAGGCCGCGGACTTCCTGGCTCTCGCGGAGCTGGTCAAGGTCAGGGTGAAGGAGGCCGCCGGGATCGGGCTCGAGGAAGAAGTAAGGATCGTCGGCGAAGCATAAATCGAAGCAGCCCTTCCCCGGGGTGCACAACCCTCGCCCCGACCCTCTCCCCGGGGGAGAGGGGGGAAGCGAGAGCTGAAAGCAGTATAAGGACAAAGGAACCTTCGAGATGACCGTAGCGGAGCTGAAAAACAAGAAGATCGCCGTGCTGATGGGGGGACTTTCCGCCGAGCGCGAGGTGTCCCTTAACAGCGGCAAGGCCGTGCTCGCCTCCCTGCAGCGCCAGGGGTACGACGCGGTGGGGATCGACGTCGGGCGCGACCTGGCCCAGCGGCTGGCCGAAGAGAAGGTGGAGCTCGCCTTCATCGCCCTGCACGGCCGCTTCGGCGAAGACGGTTCCGTCCAGGGGCTCCTGGAGCTGATGGCGATCCCCTATACCGGGTCCGGCGTTCTCGCCTCGGCCCTCGCCATCGACAAGATCGCCGCCAAGGTGATGTTCGCCGCCGCCGGGCTGACGCTCGCCCCCTACCAGGTGCTGCGCCGCGGCGAGGAGTTGAAGCTTGAGAACCCCCTCCCGGTGGTGGTGAAGCCCTCCAAGGAAGGCTCCTCGGTGGGGGTCAGTATCGTGAAAGAGCCGGGGCAGATGGAAAAGGCGCTCGAGGAAGCCTTCCGTTACGACTCGGAGATCCTCGTCGAAGCGTTCATCAGCGGCAAGGAAGTGCAGGTAGGCATCCTGGACGGGCGTGCGATGGGCGCCATCGAGATCGTGCCGAAAAACGAGTTCTACGACTACGAGGCGAAGTACACCGACGGAGGTGCCGAGCACATCCTCCCCGCCCGTCTTCCGGAGCAGGTGTACCGGGCGGTCTTGAAGGAAGGGGAGAAGGCGCATGCCGCCCTGGGTTGCGACTGTTACAGCCGCGTCGACTTCCTGGTGAACGAGGCGGGCGAGTGTTACCTCCTCGAGGTGAACACCCTGCCGGGGATGACGGACCTGAGCCTGCTCCCTGAGATCGCCCGCGGTTCGGACATCGATTTTGATCAACTGGTGGTGCGCATCCTGCTGGCCGCATCGCTGAAGATCTGAAAAACAGATAAGGTAAAGCAGATAAAGATTAAGATAAAGATAAAGATAAAGTAAGGATCAACGACCTCAGTCTTAATCTTAATCTTAATCTTAGTCTTAATCTTAGTCTCAGTATTAACCTGTCTCAGTATTAACCTGGTTCACCGATGTTATTTGTTGCACTGTGCATTGAAATTCAATCTAGACGGTAACTGCCATGCGCGATCTACACGCCAAAAAACAGAGGGTGCCCCATAACAGGGTCAAGAAACCACCCAAGGAGCGGAAGCCGATCAACTGGGGCCCCATCCTCAAGTGGCTCTCCCGGGGGATAGGCGCCTCGGCCATCTGCGCCGTCGCCGGCTTCGGCGGCTGGAAGGCGTACGGGCTCGTCACGCGCACCACGCTGCTCCGTCTGGAAACCATCGAGGTGTCACAGCTTAAGAGGGTCTCCCGGGACGAGATCATCACCCGGGCGGGGGTCAGGCCCGGCGACTCCATGCTGGGGCTGGACCTGAAGACCATCATGGCCCGCCTCTCCAAGGATCCCTGGCTGGAGCAGGTCCAGGTGCGCCGCTACTTCCCGCACACGCTTTCCATCTCCGCCTCCGAACGGACCCCGCAGGCCGTGGCCAACGTAGGCTGCCTCTACTACCTGGACGAGAAGGGCGTGCTGTTCAAGTCCCTCTCCGAAGGGGACCGGCTCGACTTCCCGCTCATCACCGGCATCACCGAGGAGGAACTGACCCAGGACCCGAAGGGATGCCAGGAGGCGCTGAAGAGTGCGCTGCAACTGATCGGAACCCTCAGGTCGGGAAGCGTGTTCAGTCTGGCGGATATCTCGGAGATTCATTACAGCAAGGGGTACGGCTTCACCCTGTTCACCATGCAGGGGGGCGTTCCGGTCAAGCTGGGCAACGGCGATTTCAGCCAGAAGCTCGCGCGCCTGTCCAACATCTACCGTGACCTTAAACCTCAGATGCACGCGTTGGATTACATAGACCTCGATTACATCGACAAAATCATAGTGAAAAAAGTGTAGGAAAAGGGGGGGAGCATGTCCGCAACCAGAAGGGATAACCTGATCGTCGGCCTTGATATAGGCACAACCAAGATCTGCGCCATCGTCGGCAACGTCACCGAGGACGGAATCGACATCGTCGGCATCGGCACCAGCCCGTCCAAGGGGCTCAGAAAGGGTGTCGTGATCAACATCGAGAGCACCGTCTCCGCGATCAAGAAGGCGATCGAGGAGGCCGAGCTGATGGCCGGCTGCGAGATCAAGTCCGTCTACGCCGGCATCGCCGGCGGGCACATCAAGGGGTTCAACTCCCAGGGTGTCATCGCCATCAAGAACCGCGAGGTGTCCCCCGAGGACGTGAAGCGGGTGATCGAGGCCGCCAAGGCCATCGCCATCCCGATGGACCGGGAAGTGATCCACATCCTCCCCCAGGAATTCATCATCGACGACCAGGACGGCATCCGCGAGCCGCTGGGGATGAGCGGCGTCAGGCTGGAAGCCAAGGTGCACATCGTCACCGGCGCCGTGGCCAGCGCCCAGAACATCGTCAAGTCCTGCAACCGCGCAGGGCTCGAGGTCGCCGACATCGTCCTCGAACAGCTCTCCTCCTCCGAGGCGGTCCTCTCCGCCGACGAAAAGGAACTGGGCGTGGCCCTCGTCGACATCGGCGGCGGGACCACCGACATCGCCATCTTCGTGGACGGCGCCATCAAGCACACCTCCGTGCTCTCCCTCGGTGGCAACCACCTGACCAACGACATCGCCGTCGGCCTCAGGACCCCGATGGCCGAGGCGGAGCGCATCAAGCAGAAGTACGGCTGCTGCCTCTCCTCCCTGGTGGGCAAGGACGAGACCATCGAGGTCCCGAGCGTCGGCGGAAGGAAGCCGCGCATCCTCTCCCGCCAGCTGCTGTGCGAGATCCTCGAGCCGCGCGTCGAGGAGATCTTCACCCTGGTGAACCGCGAGATCGTGAAGAGCGGCCTCGAGGACATGATCGCCTCGGGCGTCGTGATCACCGGCGGTTCCACCATCCTGGAAGGGATGCCGGAATTGGCCGAGCAGATCTTCAACCTCCCGGTGCGCCGCGGCCTGCCGCAGCGGATCGGCGGCCTCACCGACGTCGTCAATTCGCCGGTTTACGCGACCGGCGTGGGGCTTGTGGTCTACGGTTCCAAGAACGTCGGCGCGCACGAGTTCCCGACCCAGCAAAGTGACGAGACCGTGTTCCGTCGGGTGAGCCGCAGGATGAAGGATTGGTTCGGCGAGTTCTTCTAAAAAAACACAACATATAGTGTTTTTGGGCTTCCATTATCACAGTAAACGTAGTATAAAACCGGCTAATAATTTTTCCGCCGCCGGGGGGCGCGATAATAAGGGGGGTAGTTCATGTTTCATTTCGATGAAAGCATCGACCAGAGTGCGAAGATAAAGGTGATAGGCGTTGGTGGTTCCGGTGGGAACGCAGTCAACACCATGATGTCCGTGGGCATCACCGGGGTCGATTTCATCGTTGCCAATACCGATGCGCAGGCGCTCAGGATGTCCAAGGCGCCCGTCAAGATACAGATCGGAACCCAGCTCACCAAGGGTCTCGGCGCAGGCGCGAACCCCAACGTCGGCCGTGACGCAGCCCTCGAAGACAAGGACAAGGTCACCGAGGCGCTGAAGGGCGCCGACATGATCTTCGTCGCAGCTGGCATGGGCGGCGGCACCGGAACCGGCGCAGCCCCGATCATCGCCGAGATCGCCCGCGAACAGGGTGCCCTCACCGTGGGCGTGGTCACCAAGCCCTTCACCCGCGAAGGGCGTCAGCGCCTGGCCAAGGGCGAGGACGGGATCAAGGAACTCAAGAAGCACGTCGACTCCCTCATCGTGATCCCCAACGACAGGCTGCTCGGCCTGGCCGGCAAGTCCATGTCCATCCTGGACGCCTTCAAGCCTTCCGACGACGTGCTGCGCCAGGCGGTGCAGGGGATCTCCGACCTGATCACCCAGTCCGGCCTGATCAACGTCGACTTCGCCGACGTGAAATCGATCATGAGCGAGCGCGGCATGGCCATGATGGGCATCGGCCTGGGCAACGGCGAGAACCGCGCCGTCGACGCGGCGCTGAAGGCCATCTCCAGCCCGCTCCTCGAAGACATCGACATCTCCGGCGCCAAGGGCGTCCTGGTCAACATCTCCGGCTCCTCCTCCATGACCATGGACGAGTTCGACGCGGCCAGCAAGGTGATCCACGAGAAGGTCCACGAGGACGCCAACATCATCGTCGGTCTGGTCATCGACGAGAACCTGGGTGAGACCATCAAGGTGACCGCCATCGCCACCGGCTTCGGCGACCGCTTCGACCTCGAGAAAGGGCGTCACGAGATTAAGAACGTGAGCAGCCTCGTCAAGCCGCAGCCCGAGGTGAACCGCGAGATCCCGACCTACATCCGCGCCAAGCAGGAGCGCGAAGTCTCCCGGCAGCAGCGCAGCTTCCTGATGGATGACGAGGATCAGTACGATATCCCGACCTTCCTGAGGAAGTCGGTCGACTAGCACCGACCGCACACAAGGCACGACAAGGCCCGGCCCCGCAAGGGAGCCGGGCCTTTTTTGTGTCGTTTTTCCCCCTCCCGTGGCGGGGTTGCGCGCCCAAGCGCTTCGTCCCGCGAAGGGGGAGGGGGAAAAGTTGTCCTTATCCGCCGCGACAAGCCCGAATTCCTCAAGCAACCGCTGATTTCTCCGATAGGTGCATAATGGCCTCTTAAAATCCAGGCCGAGCCTGCGCCGCGCCCGCAGCCGGAGTTACGTACGATGGAAGAACAGCCGCTCTACAACAGCAAGATCGTCAGTATCTTCGTGAGCCTGCTGCGGAAGAAGTACCCGCATGTGGATGTCGGGGAGTTGCTGCAGTACGCGGAGATCAGCCCCTACGAAGTGAGCGACGAGGGGCACTGGCTCACCCAGCGCCAGGTGGACCGCTTCCACGCCCGGATGACCCAGATGGTGGGTAGTGACATCTCCAGGGAAGGGGGGCGCTACGCCGCCTCTGAGGCCGCCCACGGGATGATGATGAAGTACACCTTCGGGCTGATCGGTCCGGCCAACACGCTCCTTGCCATAGGGAAGTGTTCCGGCCACTTCAGCCGGTCCGCGGCCTACACGGCGACCAAACTGGCCGACAACAAGGTGGAGATCACCGCCGTGCCGCACCAGGGGGTGGAGGAGCAGCCCTACCAGTGCGAGAACCGCATCGGTCTCTTCGAGGCGGTGGTGATGCTCTTCAACTACCAGCCCCCGGAGATCGAGCACACCGAGTGCATCTTCCAGGGGGGCGAGTGCTGCCGTTACGTCATCTCCTGGAGGAAGACGCTGTACGCCTCCGTTCGCAGCGCCAGGAACCGGTTTATCCCCATCGCCGTCGTCGCCTACGCGCTGCTGCAGCACTTCTGGCAGGTCGGGCACCTGGTGGAAGTGGTTACCGCCCTTGCCTTCTTCGCCCTGGGGACTTCCTACCTGGCCCAGCGGCTGGAGACGCGGGAGATCGACACCGCCCTCTCCCAGGTGAAGGAATCGACCGAGCAGGTGCTCGCGCAGATGGGCGTCAACTACAACAACGCCCGCATGGTCAACGAGGTCGGTCAGGCGCTCAGCAAGCAGAGCGGGATCGACGAGGTGCTGGAAAGCGTCATCAGGGTGATCGAGAAGCGGCTCGGCTACGACCGGGCCGTCATCATGCTCGCCGATGCCAGGAAATCGAGGCTAACCTTCCGTACCGGCTACGGTTATACCGACGCCCAACGCGACGCACTCCTCAACGCCTCCTTCGACCTCACCTCCCCCGACGCCCAGGGGGTCTTCGTAACCTGTTTCCGTGACAACCAGATCAGGTTCGTGAGCGACTTCGCCGAGGTCGCGCACCTGCATACGCCGCGCAGCCTCGTCTTTTCCCAGGAACTGGAGGCGCGTTCCTTCATCTGTTGTCCCATCGCCTGCGACGGCGAGGTGCTGGGGATCCTGGCGGTGGACAACAAGCAATCGCAGCGCCCGCTGATGCAGAGCGACCTGAGCCTTTTGGCCGGCATCGCCCCCGTCATCGGCATGAGCCTGCGTAACGCCATCTACCTGGAGCGGGAGCGGCGCATGTCGGAGCAGATCCGGCAGTCGCAGAAGATGGAATCGGTCGGGGTCCTGGCGGGTGGGATCGCCCACGACTTCAACAACCTTCTCACCGGCATGATGGGGTTCGTCGCACTGGCCCAGATGAAGCTGAAAAGGGACGATCCCGCCCAGGAATACCTGGAACAGGTGCTGAGTGCCGCGGAGCGGGCCGCGGAGCTGACGCAGGGGCTGCTGGCGTTCAGCAGGAAACAGGTCAACCATCCCGAACCGGTCAACCTGAACCAGGTGGTCGGCAACCTGCGCAGGCTCCTGAGCCGGCTGGTGACGTCCAAGATCACGCTGCGCATCGAGCTTTCGCCCGAGAAGCTGGCGGTCGTTGCGGACTCCGGCCAGATCGACCAGGTGATCACCAACCTGGTCAACAACGCCCGCGACGCCATGCCGGACGGGGGCACGCTCACCATCGGCACCAGCTTGATGGAGATGAACGAGGAGTGGATCGATCTGCGAGGGTACGGGAGGCCGGGGCGCTACGCCGTGGTCTCGGTCACGGACACCGGCACCGGCATCGACGAGGCGACCAAGGCGCACGTCCTGGACCCGTTCTTCACCACCAAGGAGGTCGGCAAGGGGAGCGGCCTGGGGCTCGCCATCGTCTACGGCATCGTCAAGCAGCACGAGGGGTACGTGGAGATCGACAGCACCCCCGGCATAGGCACAACCTTGAACGTGTACCTCCCGCTGCTCACCGGGGCGGCCGCGGCGGGCGTTCCCGAACTGCGGGACCCCGATGCGTCGGCGCAAAGCGGCGGCTCCTTCAGCAGTCCAGGAAGCCGACCCATTTCACCCTGAGGGTCGCTACGCCGAACTCCTCCTCGACCACACCCTTCAAGAGGTAGGGGCGGCGCTGCGAGAGCTTGCGGCAAAAGCGCGCATAGACGTCCGGGAAAAAGGTGGCGTCGAAGATCGCCGTCACGTCCTCGAAGGAGACGAACTCCATGGGGCGGCCGCGCTTGTCCTCCACCGTCTTGGTCGTGATCCACCATCCCACCATGGTCACCCACTTCCCCGCATGCCCGATCAGCTCCGATGCCTTGATGGGGCGGTGCCGCTGCCACTGCGCCTTGTACAGTGTGAGCGGGTGCCGCGAGGCAAGGAAACCGAGCGCCTCCACCTCCTGCCTCAGCACCGTGGCCGCGTCGTAGGGGGGCGGCGCGGGGAGCTCGGTTTTCTGCTCGAAGAGGAGCGCCGTCGCCTGCTGCTGGAACTGGAGCAGCTCCCACAAAAGCGCCGGCCGCCTCTGTTCCCCCTCCAGCACGTCGAAGCACCCCGCCTTCACCAGGCGCTCCGCGTCCGCACGCTGCACGGCTGCCCGGCGCAGGAAATCACGGAACGAGGAGAACGCCCCCCGCTCGCGGCGCTCCTTGAGGAGCCGCTGCGCCCCCTCCCGGGTCAGCCCGTCGATCTGCATCAGACCGATCCTGAGGGATTTGTCGAAGCCGGTGTAGTGGTAGTCGCTCCCGTTGATGTCCGGCGGCAGGATGGTGAGCCCCAGCCTGCGCCCCTCCGAGATGTAGGCGAAAGGGGAGTAGTAGCCACCCTGGTTGGATATCACCGCGGCGATGAACTGCGCGGGATGGTTCGCCTTCATGTAGGCGGCCTTCGCGCTCAACAGGGCGTAGCTCGCCGAGTGCGGCTTGCAGAACGAGTAACCGGCGAAGGAGAGGATCTGCTCCCAGATCGCGTCCAGCACCGGTTCCGCGACGCCCCGCTCCCTCCCCCCCGCGATGAACTTGGCCCGGAAGTCCGCGAGCCTCTTCTCCCGGTGCTTCTTGGTGATCACCTTCCTGAGCTGGTCCCCTTCGCTTGCCGAGAAACCGGCCAGTTCCATTGCGATCTGGGTGATCTGCTCCTGGTAGATGGCGATCCCGAGCGTCTCCCCGAGGACCGGTTCCAGCAGCGGGTGCAGGTGGGTCCATTTCTTCCCCTGCATCCGGGCGACGTATTCCTGGATGAAGCAGTTGGCGGCGGGGCGGATGATCGAGGAGGCCTGTACCAGCACCTCGAAGATGTCGCTGTCGAAGGTCTCCGGCGGCGCCGTGGAACTCCAGATCTTTCGTAAAAGCAGGCGCACCGAGGGGGACTCCAGGTAGAAGCAGCCGATGGTGAGGCCGCGGCGCATGAGGCTCTGCGTCCGTGGGTCCTCGAGCGGGCGCCAGGACGCGTAGTCGATCTCGATCCCGGTCTGTTCCTGCACCGCCGCCAGCGCGTCCCGGATAACGGCGAGCGAGCGGTTCCCCAGGATGTCGATCTTCACCAGCCCCGCGTCCTCGGCCTGGTCCTTCTCCCACTGGATCAGGGGGAGCCCCTTGTGCGATATCTCCACCGGGACGTACCTGCGGATCTCGTCCGGGACGATGACGAGCCCCCCGCAATGCAGCGAGAGGTGCCGCAGCTGCCCGTTGAGGTGGCGCGCCGTGGCGAGGATCTCCTGCCAGTCCTCGGAAAGCGCCTCCCCCTGGAACAGCGGGTGCCCTGCCATCGCCGCGGCGCTTTGTTCCGCGCGCCAGAAACCCGAGATCCGCTCCGTCATCTCCTTGATCTCGAAGTCCGGCAGGCCGTACACCTTGGCCACCTCGCGCAGCGCCGATCTCCCCTTGAAGCCCACCTGGTTCGCCACCATCGCCGCGCGTCTCGCGCCGTAGCGGGCGAAGGCGAAGTCGAGGATGGCGTCGCGTTCGTCCCAGGGAAAGTCCACGTCGATGTCGGGCGGGTCGCTGCGCCCCTCGTTCAGGAAGCGTTCGAAGAAGAGGTTGTGGCGGATGGGATCGACGTGGGTGATGCCGAGGCAGTAGGCGACCAGTGACGCCGCCGCGCTCCCCCTGCCGCAGGTGCGCTGGGACTGCCTGGTGATCTCTTCCACCACCAGGAAGTAGTGGGCGAACCCCTTGTCGCGTATGATGGCGAGTTCCTTCTCCAGGCGTGCCGCCACCCTGTCGTCGACGGCGCCGTAGCGCCAGAGCGCGCCGGAGAGGGCGCGCGCTTTCAAGGTTTCGAAGGCGTCGTCGTTGCCGAGTTCGCGGAAGGCGGGGAAGATGGTGCGGGAGAAGTCCCATTCCCGGCGGCACGACTGGGCGATGCGCAGCGTGTTTTCCAGCGCCTCCGGGCAATGCGGGAAGAAGTCAGCCATCTGTGCCGGAGAGTACAGCGCATCCGACTCCGAAGCCGTCTGTTCCGGCGCCAACCTGGACAGTTTCGCGTTGAGGTGAATGGCCCGCAGTACCCGGTGCAGGTGGAAGTCGGTCACCTCCCCGCGGTCCCTTGATGGGTACGTGTTCCGCAAGGTGCCTGTCCCCTTACCCCCTCCCCCCGTTCCTCCTGTCTCCCTAATCCCTGTTGCCTTACCCCCTGTTGCCTTAACCCCTTCCCCCTTAACCAAGAGATTGGATTCGTCCCCATCCCCCCTCTCCCTCCGGGAGAGGGTCGGGGTGAGGGCGTCGGCAGCATGGGACTCCGGTGCGAAGCGCGAAGCGCGAAGGACAGCCCTTGCCGTTGCCACCGGCGGCAGCCGCAGTTCCCGCGACATTGCCAGTGCCCGGTGCATGTCGTGGCCCGGTGAGAGCTCTACGAAAAGTCCCTCCGCCGAGGTTCGCTTCAGCGCGCAGAGCAGGCGCCGGTCGTCGCTCAGCACGATCACCCCGTGCCGGTAGCGGGTAAGCGCGTGACAGAGATCGAACGACTTGTCGCAGTGGAGATCCGAGAGCAGCCGCGAGATGTTGGCGTAACCCTCCTGGTCGACCGCCAGCAGCACCGCGCGGTTTTGCTGCGTCACCGCCTCCGTGCCGATGATGGGGGAGATGCCCGCCTCCCGTGCCGCGTCCAGAAAGCGCGGTACCCCGTAGAGCCCGTTTCGGTCGGTGATCGCCAGGGTATCGAAGCCCAGCCGCACCGCCTCGGCGCAGAGCGCCTCCGGCGAGTGCACCCCCCAGTTGGGGGAGAGGGACGAATGTACGTGGAGATGGATAAACATCGGGAAACCTAATTGACAGGGATACAAGGGATACAAGGGATTAAACTCAGTTCCCGCCCCTGAGGGGGAGGGACAGGAGCGGGAGGTTGAGGACGCGGCCGTTAGGTCTTAACCAGAAGTCTGGTTTTGCCGTTATCCCTTTTATCCCCTTTATCCCTGTTAATGCCTTAGTTTTTAGTGACCGTCATGTACTTGTTCTGCTCCGGATCCCATTCCGGCGGCGCCTCGCTGGCGAGGGTGACGTCCCGGCGCAGCACCAGCCCCTTTCCCCAGCGCACCGCGTTCCTGCCGTGCTTTTCCCGCAAGAGGTCCAGCGTCTCCTGCAGGTCGCTCTCCCTTCTCGACACCTCCGCCGGCACGGCCGCGAAGAGATCCATCTGTCCCGCCTCCTCCGCCACCTGGTCGCAGCTAAGCCGCAGACTCTTCACCCGCTGCCGCCTCTTGCAGGTGACGAAGAAGAGCTCTTCCACGGCCACCAGCAACGGCAGATCCAGCGAGGTGGGCACCGGCAACACCTTCTTTCCCTGCTGCGCGACCCCGTCCGCGTACATGACCGAGAGCGTGATCTTGCGCGCCCCCTTCTGCAGGCGCCGCAACCGCAACCCGCACTCCTCCACGAGGCGCAGCAATTCCGACATCAGTATGGCGTCGTCGTTCTCCTCCTGCTCGAGGAACCCCTCCTCGACGATCTCGGTCGACAGCCGCGGCGGCTGCACCGGCGAGCGGTCGATGCCGCAGGCCCGGTCGTGCAGAAGCGGCGCGAAGGGGCCCACCGCCAGCCGAAGTTGCGGCACCGAGAGCGCCGCCACCTCTTCCACCCGTTTCAGGTTCAGATCCCGGAAGAGGAGCGTCTGCCTCGACTCCCCCACGCCCGGCAGCACCGACACCGGGAAGGGGGCGAGGAAAGGACGTTCGGCGCCGTGGAAGACGTCGTACACCCCAGGTTCCTGCATGGTGTCCGCTGCGACCCGCGAGACCAGCTTGTTCCCACCGGCCCCGGCCATCGCCTCCAGCCCCAACTGCCACGAGATCGACCTCTCAAGGCGTGCCGCCACGTCCCGCGCCGGCCCGAACAGCCTCCTCGACGCGGTCACATCCAGGAAAACCCGTCCCGCTCCCGGCTCGACCATGGGAGTGAACTCCGCCGAGAGTTCCATGAGCGCCAGGTTCCCCTTGGCCGCCAGGTGCGGATCGGGAGCTATGACGATGAGAGACGGGCAGGATCTGCGGGCGTGGTAGATCGGCGTCCCGACGTGAACCCCCTCCTCTGCGGCCTCCGGAGAGATGCACTGCAACAGTGCACGCTCCGAGTTGAGCGGAGCCACCGCCACCGGGCGCCCGCGCAGGTGCGAGTGAACCACCCGTGCCAGCGCGATGGGGAAGGCGGGCACCGTTATGTGGAGGATTTCCCTGTCCACTTTCGATAAAACCTCATGGAGCCCACCAGCACTCCCCTGATATGAAACTCGTCCTCTTCGGTCACCTCGATCGGGCTCATCGCCGAGTTGGCGGGAAGGAGCTGGATCGTGTTACCCTTGCGCAGGTACTTCTTGATGGTGATCGAGCCGTTCACCTCGGCGATCACCGTCTGGCCGTTTTCCGCGACCGACTGCGGGTGTACCGCCACGTAGTCGCCGTCCATGATCCCCATCTCAACCATGGAATCGCCGCGCACCTCGTAGACCACGTTGCCCGGTCCCGCCATGGCGGAAGGGACCTCGATGGCGTCGGCCAGTTCGTAGGCGTGCACCGGCTTCCCCGCCGCCACGATACCCACCAGTGGCAGTTCCATCCGTTCCGACGGCGCAATGGCCGATCCGGCGATTTCCGCCGCCGGATGCGCCGGAGCCGACAGTTGCAATCCTCGTTTCGCGTTCGAGCGGCGCGCCAGGTGCCCGTGTCGCTCCAGCGAGCGGAGGTAATGCTGCACCGTTCCCAGCGACTCGAAGCCGCACCCCTGCGCGATTTCCAACTGCGAAGGCTGGTACCCGTGGCGACTCACGAAATCCAGAATGAAATCAAGCACCCTCTTCTGTTTAGGTGTCATCCCCACCTCCATTCGATCATCCCTATCCTCCTGTCCTGCGGGAGAGGAGCGGGGTGATTGTCACTCGATCAGGAATGCGAGGATACTCGTAAGTTTTTCGTAAGTCAAGAGCGGCCGAATACCGAGACCCCGCATCATCATCATCATCATACCTCGGCGCCGCGGCGCCCCTGCGAGGGAAGGGGAAGATCGTGACTGGCGGAGACGTGCACTGACGGCAAACCGCAAAGAGGGATATGCTGATAAGGAAAAGCCCTGTCACCTTAAGGTGGCAGGGCGCACCTATCACCTTTGAATACCGAAGCGCCGGCTGGCATTGGATTCCTCATATCTTTACCCTTGACGCGCCCGTCTTCTTTAGGCTATCTTGCGCCACAAGCTCACATACCTAAAGTCAGATAACGACAATACTAAACCATCCGCGAGGGTGGGACGGAAAGCCTACTGGGTCTCATAGAGACAGCCGGGTCGCCGAAATATCTCAAGATATTCTGGCCCCGGCTTTTTTTGTGCCCGCGGTCGACAAAGGAGTTACCTATGAGGTGTCGCATGATGAAAGTGAACAAAATCCTGGTAGCAGCGTTGGTCTTAAGTAGCGTAGTCGCCGGAGTTTCCGGCTGCCGGAAAGAGGGGCCCGCGGAGCGTGCTGGTAAGGAAATCGACAAGTCCGTGGAGAAAGCCGGCAAGGAAATTGAGAAGGCCGGAGCCAAGCTGAACGACGCCGTTAACCAAATGAAAAAATGATGCTCAGGGCTGGTTTAGGGGAGCATGAAAGGCTGTAACCATGAGTCTTGTTGGCAACATCGAGGACCTGGGGCTTGGCGAAATCATGCAGATCGTCAGCATGAGCCGAAAGTCGGGTGTGCTGTCGCTGAAGAGCCGGGGGCGCGAGGCGCGCATCGTCTTCCATAATGGACAGGTCACCAGGGCCAGTTCCACCATGTTTCAGCAGAACATGGGGGAGCTGCTGATCCGGAGAGGGGTGATCGACCGGGGCACCCTCAACCGCGCGCTGAGCGCGCAGGCGGACGAAGGCTACCGCCAGCTTCTGGGCACCATCATGGTCGAGCGCTTCGAGGTAAGCGCCGAGGCGATCGACGCCGTGGTGCGCGAGCAGATTGAGAGGGTGGTCTATTCCCTTTTCACCTGGACCAGTGGGACTTTCGTATTCGAGATGCAGGAGGTGACCGAAGGCGTCGCCATTAGGATTGACCCGGTCCAGTTCATGCCGATACAGGGGCTCAACCCGCAGTTCCTCGCCATGGAGGGGTCCCGGATTCTGGACGAAAAGCGCCACCGGGGCGAGTTGGTTGAGGAACCGGAGGCACCGGTCGTGTCCGCGGGTTCTGCAAATCCCGGCAGGGAACCCGCAAAGATTCCAGCAACACCCGAGCCTCCGGCCCTGGCGCTGGGGGAAAGGGGGGCAGCTTCGGAAACGGTGGAGATAACTGCCTGGCTGGTGATGGCGGTCGGCGGGGCAGCTCTTTTGTACGGCATCGCGGGACTTATGAAGTACTACGGCCGCGATTGGCAGACGGTATTGTCTGAGCCGTATCTGGTTCCGGTCACGAAGTTCTCCGTCTTCATCGACCTCGGTTTCATACCGTGGACGATCACCCTCGCCAGCATCTATCTGCTCTGGGCGGCCTACCAGTTCTGGAAACTCAGGGAGGGCTCCTTGAACCGGTTGATCGAAGGCGCCTGGTCCGGTATCGCGGTTGTGGTTGTATATGAAGTCTTCGAGTTCCGCCAGTGGGTGAAACTCGCCTCCAGCAACGCCGCCTTTTCCTATTACGCCATAGGCGTCGTCGGCCTGATCTTCGGGACCGCCCTGTTGAGCACGCCCTTCGCGGGGCTCCTGTTATGCCTCAAGAGCGATTGGATGTCGCGCGAGCTGAGAAAGCCCTGCTTGGTACCTTCAGGGGCACGCCCGCTTTGACGGCCGGGGGGAGCCTGATAAGCTGTCCTGGGCTTACCTGTCCCCTCGTCGACTCCCTCCCAACCTCCACCCTGGCAATGGATTGCTAGCCGGTAAAAGGGTGAAGGTCGATAACCTTCCTGCAAGATCCGAAAAACGCCCCGGCAAAATCGCAAAACGTAATACAAACAGCGAAGTACGACCGCAGACGGGCAAAGTGCAACCGTATATTCGCAAAGTGCGACCGTACTTTCGTAAAGTACGACCCTACTTTCGCAAAGTGCGACCGTACTTTCACAAAGTACGACCCTACTTTCGCAAAGTACGACCGTACTTTCGCAAAGTACGACCCTACTTTCGCAAAGTACGACCCTACTTTCGCAAAGTGCGACCGTACTTTCGCAAAGTACGACCCTACTTTCGCAAAACACGACCCTACTTTCGTAAAGTAGGACCCTACATTCGCAAAGTACGGCCGTGGTCGGTGGGTTTGACTTCATTAAACGTGCCGGCGGCGAGCCGTTCCGTCGGATCCCGCACGCGTTTTTTTTACCAGGGTGAAGTACAGGGGCACTCCGCGTACGGGAGGGCGGGAAACGCGGCTACGTCAGAAGATTCAAGAATGCCGACCGACAGGTTCAGGGGTACCATTCACCACTTCGCCTTTGACATGTATGCAGGATCTCTATATATTGCGATTGATTTGTGCTGGCAAATGAAAGTTGTTATAGGTAGTCCGACGTCTCCCTGTAGGGAGGGGAAGGGGGGATGGCCAGAAAACTGGCCATCCCCCCAGTTGGCACGAATTCCGACCGTAGCAGTGTGTCATATCAATAGTTTGCGTCAATGCATTTAGGTGTCTGCGCCAATATTGCACGGCGGAGTGGGAGGGTTGGTGACAATTTCCCACTAATAACTAGTTGAACGGCATTAAATGGATGACTGCTATGCCTGAAAGGGAGTGCTAATGAACATGAAGTTGTGTCGCTCGTTGCTTAGCTCGTTCACATTTGTGGCTACATTTTTCCTGATCACATTATGTTACTTCAAGTCGTCTAGCCTTCTTTCATTTTTCATTTCATCAGTTATAGCATTGCCTTTTGCCATGGTAGCCTTCGGGGTTCCATACGCCATATTTTCACTAATCATAGAAAAAAAGAAAAAGGGGGGGGTATGAAGCTGGTAGTAAAAATGTTTGGGTTTGTATTAATTATGTTGGCCATTTCAGTTAGCATCAAACCAACGATTGCATATTCTGTAGAGAAGATTGAACCCAAAATTTACCAACTGCTCGAAGTGACAGGATCAACAAAAAGCAGCATGGCGGCAAATATAAATAAAATTGGCTCCACGTTTAGCTCGTCACTTAAAAAGATAAATCCTAATATTCCTGATGACATAATCAACAAGTGCGGAGAAAGATATTCACAGATATTGAGTAAGCTATTTCTAGGTGAAGACGGATTACACAAGCAACTGGTTATGGTATATAAAAAATATTATTCAGAAAAAGATATAGATAGGTATCTTCAATTTTATCAAAGTAAGTTGTGGCAAAATGCATCAAAGAATAAGGGCAAATTAAGCAAAATTGAAGCTGATCAAGTCAAGACGGAATTTCAAAAAGTTGTTGATGCAACAGGAGGACAATCGAAACAAGATGCTATTAAACAAGATATGAAGGCTAAAACGGATCAATTTGTGGAGTCATCTTTAGGCAATGCCCAAAATGATCTCAACAAATACATGAGGACTTTAGGATACAAACTTGATGGCGACAAAATGGTAAAGTTGTGAACAATGGTCAAAAATGAGGTTCAACTAGCGCCAAGACCGGCCTGAAAACCCGCCGGTCGGGCTTATGGCGTTGGGGGAATAGGTCTGAGGGGATCTGGAGGACATATGCAGAGGCTGGAGCAGACAGCGGTGACGGGGCGGGAGGATAGACAGGGGTTGCCTCCCCATTTAGCGGCCTTATCAACGTTTTACGCGGCACTCAACGGGCGCAACCTTGAGTTGATGGCCTCCAATTGGCTGCAGAGCGATGAGGCGGCGATGGATAACCCACTCGGGGGTATAAAGCGGGGATGGGAGGAAATCAAGTCCGTCTACCAACGGCTTTTCGCTAGCCCGTCAGAGTACTGGTTCGAATTCTATGATTTCACCCTGCACCTGGACGGTAATGTTTTCTATGTGGTGGGGCGGGAGCGGGGAGAGTTCAAGACCGCCGGCACCGTCCTCTCCATGGCGATCCGGACCACCAGGATCTTCACTCATCGCGATGGCCGATGGCAGCAGGTTCACCACCACGGATCGATTGATGACCCGGATCTGCTGGCACGGTACCAGGCGGCAGTGAGACCGGGTATTGATAAATGAATAACTGACTGAGGACGAGCCCCAACAAGGCCAGTGGACCGGTCGCTATGCCCCCGCGCCGGTCACCGCCCAGGCGTTGGGCAAATGAATAATGTTACTGCGTACGGCCAGGCTTAGGAAGGCCGGGCGGAACGGGGGCATTAGATCGAGATCAGCCGGGGCAATTCCTGATGGGAATTATGTGATTATTCAATTCTGCCCCCTGGGCCCTGGAGGAATATGGCTAGTCGAAAAGATAAAGCAACAGAGCCTAACAAGCCTTTCTTGAGACGCCATTCTCTCAGCCTTACCGCGATAGGCATCCTGGCGCTCTGGTTTGTCCTCTATGTAAAATCCAATCCCAAAACGCACGCCGGATCTTTCTTCGGTAACGCTATCGCCGACTGGACTGGTGTTGTCATAACAGTTTTGGCTACAAAATGGTTTTTCGAAAAGGGCTCCAGGGAGAGCCGTCAACCTAAAAAAACACATAGGAATCGTTTTCTGGAGATGTTGCATGAACACTCGCTGACGATATTTCTCTTGATAACCGGGATAGGGTGGGCTGCTCTTTTCTTCGAGGTTGATCCGGATAGCAAATGGGGAACGGTAGTCAGCAATCTGGTTTCAGAGTGGACGCAGCAGATAGGGTTGGTGCTGCTTACTAAGAGGCTCATCGAGACCGGATCAAAAGAAAGCAGTGATAACAATTAGAGGGCAGGGGGAACGCGCATGAAATCATGGGCGTCCCCAGGTCCCCCAGGTCACCATGTGATCCCAACAAAGTGGGTGGAATGGTCTATGCGGGAGTAGAGAGCGGGAACGAGTCGGTGAGAGCCGGGCACTCCGCCGGTCACCTCACCCAGTTGGGCAAACGCAAGGAGAAAACCAAGTAAAAGCGCGAGGTCTAATGGCGAGGCTGTGCTACCAAGCGGACTCCGAGCGCGGAACAAACTCTGCTGATCGTGTCGAAACGCGGATGAGCTCCGGGACGTAAGGCTTTATATAGCGCTTCCCGAGTCAAACCGGCAGCATGCGCAATTTCGGCCATGCCGCGCGCTCGGGCAGCCACTCCCAGGGCATGGGCCAACTCTGCTGCGTCACCTTCTTCAATCACCATGGTGATATACGCCGCAATATCGGCTTCGCTTTTTAACTGCATAGCAAGATCAAATTCTGGCAGGTCGGATACAACGACTTTTTTGGGCATGGGTCAATCCTCCAATCTGGCTGCCCGCTCGAAGGCAATGGCGATGTCGGCTGCTTGTGTGGACTTGTCTCCACCGCCGAGCATAACTATAAGGATGTTGCCACGTTCTATGTAGTACATTCGCCAGCCGGAGCCAAAGAACTCACGCATCTCGAAAACGCCGTGGCCAACCGGTTTCACATCACCCAGGTTGCCTCGCTGGGCCTTGTCAAGGCGTCGAGCCAGCCGTAACCGAGTAGTGCGGTCTTTGATGCCATTTAGCCAAGCGTCAAATTCGGGAAGGGTCTTGACGATGTACAGGCAGGTATTGTAGTCGAACGATTACAAAAAGACAAGTGGCTCAACCGATTAATGCCCGAAGGGAGAGCCCAACAAGAAAGTTGGACCGGCCAAACCATCCGGTCAACTTCCGAGCAGTTGGAACACAACTCCCATGAAAATTATAATTGTCGTGATACTGTCATCGCTCCTTATCTCGTGTTCACACCTTTCACCAATCTATTGGGGGTGGGGAGAGTGGGGCGAGGCTGATGTCGCGGGGGTAGAGAACAACTCATTGGTAAGGATTGACTGGTCAACGCTTCCGGGCGTGGTCACGTCAATTGATGGGAACAAGGTAGGCTCCGGATACAAAAAGGCGAAACTCCACCCAGGCAAGCATTTGATTGAATACGCTTATTATCCTGCGGAGTTCGGCGTGCACCCGAAGGGAAGTGTCGAATTAGACTTCAAATCGGGACATTGGTACCAGTTCGAAATAAAGCTTTGCTATTGGTGTAGGCCAAGAAAATTCGCCGCGTGGCTTCACGATAAAACCACAGGCGAGGTGGTGTGGGGAAAACCTCCGGATTGGCATTTCTTATGAGAAGATGAACCATGATCATAAAGTACAGTCGAATACCTTCATTCATGTTCATCGCGGTGAGCCTCGCTATCGGATTGCCTCTGATGTCAGCACTTGCCAAAAACGCCATCGAGACCAACTTCGCCTGGATCGCATTGTCGATTGTGTTTGCCTCAATCCTTGCTCTGCTGCGAGGGATTCAGCTTCTGATTGCCCCGCCTACGGTGCTGGTATTGGATTGCGAAGGAATACATGTTTATTACAAGTTCGGAAGATCCTTCACAAAGGACGCTGACTTGTTGCCATGGAAGTTGATTGAGAAGATGCAAATCATCAGAGTTCACGGCAAGGATAACAGCTTTAATTGGGCTATAGAGATTCTCTTGTCTGCTCCTCCATGCTTTGACACTACCAAAAGGAATGCCTTGCAATGGACCATAACCGGCCCGTCTGATCCTAACGCATTCTACCTTGACACCTTCGTGCTTGACCTCTCGAGGGAAAAGGCGCTTTCTGCCTTGCAAGCCTCATGGCATAAATGGCAAGGAAATGCAGGGAGATGAACGGACCAGGCAACGAAGCCGTCAACCACGTGGTGCGGACGGTCAATAAACGCAGAACGCTGAGACGTACATGGGTGACGACTTTCCTGGAAGGGCGGGAGGAGGCGAGATAACCATGACCCAGATGAACGAGAATTCGGGAACACCCAAGAAGGCCACGTGGCAGTCTCGCTGGCCGGCATTGAGTGCGTTACTGGCACTTGGCGGGCTGTACGCTGCACTCCCCTCCTCCTTGCTGATTGGCGGGACGCGTTGGTTGCCTTTGGTCGTTATTTCCGTACTTATCGTGCCTGTTCTCATCACGTATTACAAAGGCGCTCACACTGCGAATCAGGTGCTGGGTTATGTCTTGAATGGCGTGGTGACAGCTTTCATGATCATTTCTCTGGTATTGCTGATCAAGGCTTTGCCTTCACACAAGGAAATGCCGCAAGAGCTTTTGAAGTCTGCGGCAGCTCTTTGGCTGTCCAATATCCTGGTTTTCGCGTCATGGTACTGGCGGCTAGATGCCGGTGGGCCGCATAAACGAGCGCAACGAGCAGATCACTCAAGAGGCGCTTTCCTCTTCCCTCAGATGACGATGCCCCCGGAAAGAAGGCATGCAGCGGGATTACAGGAGTGGTCTCCGAACTTCATAGACTACCTCTTCCTCGCCTTTAATACGTCCACAGCCTTTTCCCCGACGGATGTACCCGTCCTGTCGCGTTGGGCGAAAGTCCTGATGATGCTGCAATCGATCATTTCCTTGCTGGTCATTGCTCTACTTGCGGCACGAGCTGTTAACATCCTGTGATCTCAATGCGCGTGAAGGGTATCGGACGGGGCAACCCTTGACACGAGGCAACGGTAAAGAGCTACAATTCAAAAAGGTGGAAGCACCGACAGAAAACGGCAAGATTCTACATTGCGGCCAGGTCCTGAAAGTACCGAGAGGAGAGCGCGATGAGCAACGAACAGGTGGCGCCTGAGACAAAAGGGGTTACGGTGAAGTTACTTGCGACGGTTGACCTTGGTCCTGAGATCGAGGGGATGGCGGGGCGCCAACTGCGCATGCGTATGGTGACCATCGAGCCTGGAGGCGTTTTCGGCCCGATTCACGACCACAAAGACAGGCCGGGCACCGTCTACATACTGCAAGGAACGATCACCGACCATCGAGATGGAGTCGCTACGGAGTACGGACCGGGCGTGGGCTGGCCCGAGGACCGCAACACCACGCACTGGCTCGAGAACAGAGGAACCATTCCGGCCGTGGAGATCTCGGTCGATATAGTGAGACAGTAGTGAGCTCGGGGCGTCGATGAAACTGGTACGGACGGGAATCGTTATCTTCGCCTTTTTTGTCGCAGGGTGTGCCGTACTCGCGAGCAATCCGTACTACGAGCCCTCCGCTTCGGTTCCCGTTGTCGGCAGTACCGGCCGCGGCGGCCCCGTCTACCTCCGTTTCGGTGGGCAAAACATGATAATGACCACCGGCAAGCCGGTCGATGTCGGGGTCAAGTCCGGAGGGTACATCGGCGGGTACGTGCCGATGGCAATGGGACCCATCCTCCCCGTATTCCCTCTTTTTCTCACTCCCCCTGATCAACCTGATCCGATGATCCTGCTGCAGCTGTACATCCGCCCCCACGTCGACGACCTGGTGCTAAACCCAAAAGCCATAACCGTGAAGAACAGCAAGGGAGTCACCTTCAGCCCGGTGCGGGTGCTGGGACCTCTCAAACCCCACTCGATCCCCCTCAACGTAGTAGACGTAACCTATGACAAGGAAGAAGCTCTTCGACCCGGTGGTGACATACAGATCAACAAAGGGAAGGCCTCCTGCTTTCTGCTCCAGTACGACATGGCATCGTCACCGGACTGGAATATTTCCATGCAGGTCGACGGCATCAAGGTCGGCTCCCGCGCCTACCCCCCCGATGAATTCAGGTTCCGGCGCGGCAGCGCTGTCTACTTGATCTGGGGAGGGCGGGAAGAACTTTGCGCCGACGTTGATTGAATCCCGGGTGCGTGCTGAAGCCTCGTCCACTGAAGGTGTCCAAAACGTTTGGTATGCTCGATACGGCGTAGGTGAGATGGACTTCTTGTCACCGGTGAGGTTCGCATGGTAAAGCCGGGGTATCGATGGGTGCCGAAAAAATGGTTGGTTCTGCTCTTTGTCCCCCTGGTGTTGCTCCTGACCGGATGCGCCGCCGGGAAGACGTGGAAATACCTGCCCGCGACGAGGGGGGAGGAGCGGTCCATCTACGTGATAGCCCACGGCTGGCACGCGGGGGTCGCGTTGCCGGCCGAAGAGCTGGGGGAGGAACTGGGGTTCGTCAAGCAATACCTGCGTCCGGGGCGCTACTACGAGTTCGGCTGGGGGGAGGCCGAGTTCTACCAGGCCGACAAGGTCACGCCGTCCATCTTCCTGAGGGCCGTCTTCTGGAGAAATCCGAGCGTCATGCACGTGTTCTCCATGCCCGCCACCCCGGCAGGGCAGTTCGGCGGCGCCGACATGGTCGAGCTCAAGTTGTCGGAAGCCGGGTTGAAGCATCTAAAGGATAGCTTGCGCGCCAGTTTCAGGTTCGACCCGGCGCATCGTCCCTACCCCTTGAAGGGGGGGACCCTGGGTGAATACCGGTTCTTCAGGGCGCAGGGGGAGTACCTCATCACCCATACCTGCAACACCTGGACGGCCAAGGTGCTGGCAAGCGGCGGAGTACCCATGGATACCGCGTTCACCCTGCGTTCTGCGGGGGTGATGAGGCAGGTGAAAGCTGCCCGGAAGGAGTACCTGAGGCTGCGGCCGTCTGAGTAGGTGGTACTCGTGATGTCACCCCTTTTCCGCGCTGCCACGATAGGTATACCCCGCCAACCTGGGGACCCCCTCTGCGTACCCGGCATCGAGCGCCGCGATCCTGAACCCTGACGCCTCGATCAGCCGCGGGATGGGGCGGTCCAGGTGACACCCGCCGGCCACGTGTTTCCACCACGGCGTGATCCGCTTTTGCCATCGCAACACCCCGCGGTCGGGTGCCGCCCCGTGCTCGCAAAACAACAACCTTCCCTGCGGTGCAAGTACGCGCCGCATTTCCGCCAAGGCCTCCCGCCAGTCGGTTATGCTGCACAGCGTGAAGGTCAACAGCACCGTGTCGACGCTCCCGTCCTCCAGGGGGATGGTGGCGGCCGGCAGATCGAGCCAACGCACCGGCATCCCGCTGCGCCGCACATTTCCCTCCGCCGCCTTGCGCATCCCCGGCGACGGCTCCAGCCCCCAGATGCAGCTCACCTTGTCCCGGTCGTAAAAGGGGAGGTTCAAGGCCGTCCCCATCCCCACCTCCAGCACGCGCCCTTGTGCCAGCGGGACGATCATCTCCCGTTGCCGGGACAGTGCCTTCATCCCGCAGACGCAGTTGGTGAGATGGGGGAGACACAGCTCATGGTAGAGGTTCACGATACTACCTCGCGCCTTGAAGCATGGCAGCGGTGCGTGGCCTTTAAGAACTTGCGACAGCGTTGAATTGGGTTAGGCTTGTGCAGGCATGACATATGGCAGCCTCTCCTTCGGAATGTCACATTCTTGGCAGCTTTAATTTCTGCTAAGATACATAAAACCTTCGCGAGCATTTTGTCAACGTCCAGTTGCTGTCTGTCAAGAGAGGTATGATGTTCCGGCCTTCCTCGCTGTCCATCCGCTTTTTGCTGCTGCTCATCGTCTTCGTCGTCGCCCTTCCGGCGGCCGGCGTCATCCTGTATTCCGGCATCGAGTTCCGCAACGCCATGTTGGAGGAGGCCCGGCACGAGACCCTGCGACTGACCGAGAGGATCGGAACCGAGCAGCGCAACCTGGTGGTGGCGGCCGAACAGCTGATGACCTCGCTGGCACAGCTTCCCGAGGTGAGGGAGCGGGACAAATCGAGGGTCGAGCCTATCCTGAGGGAACTGCTCAAGCTGAACCCAATGTACGCCAACATCACCATTGCGGACCGGACGGGGATGATGTGGGCCTCGGCGATGCCCCTGAGCCAGGCTGTGGATGTCAGCAAGCGGCGCTTCTTTGAAAACGCCGTACGCAGCGGCAGGCTTTCCTCGGGTGAGTACATCGTGAGCCGGATCATCACCAAACCCGTCTTCAACCTGGGCTATCCATTTAAAGACGAGCGGGGTGGGATCGCGGGGGTGATCGGGGTCAGCATCAACATCGGCAACTACCGGCAACTGCTGCAGCAGATGAACCTCCCCGCGGGGGTCAGCTTCGTGATCCTGGACCACCAGGGGATCATCCTCGCCCGGGGGATCGAGCAGGAACGCTACGTGGGGAAACCTTACCCGGCGCAGGCCTTCCGCAAGATGCGGCAAGGAGCCGAGATAGGCACCGAGGTTCGGGAGGGGCTCCAAGGGGACAAGAGGATCATCTCCTACCGGAAGCTGCGGCTTTCCGGGGAAGCGGCCCCCTACCTGTACATCACCGCCGGCATCCCCGTGGATGTCGCCACCCGCGATGCCCGCCGCGCGCTTACCCACGGCATCGTGCTGCTGTCGTCGGTCCTGCTCCTGGCCTGCGGCTGCGCGATCCTGATCGGGAAACGCTGCATCGGTGACCGCATCAGAGTGCTGGAGGACGCCTCGGAAAGGCTGGCCGGCGGCGATTCACAGGTGAAGATCTCGACCCTCGTGGTTGGGGGGGAGCTGGGCAGCCTGGCGCAGACCTTCGACGCGATGGCGGAGCAACTGCGGGCCAGGGGGGACGCCCTCGCCCGCAGCGAGGCGTTCCTGAACACCATCATACAGACGGAACCCGAATGCGTGAAGCTGCTCGACCGCGAGGGGCGGCTGCAGATGATGAACAGAGCCGGGCTCAACATGATCGAGGCCGACTCACTGGAGCAGGTGCAGGGTGAGAGCGTCTACCCCCTGGTTACCCCGGAGTACCGCTCCGCCTTCATCGAGTTGAACAGGAAGGTCTTTTGCGGCATTCCCGGCAACCTCGTCTTCGAGGCGATCGGCCTGAAGGGGAGGCGGGTCTGGCTGGCCACCCATGCCGTCCCCTTCCGCAACGATCAAGGAGAGATCGTGTCGCTGCTGGGGATCACCAGGGACATCACCGAGCACAGAAAGAGTGAGGAGGAGCGCCGCGAAAACCTGCTGCTGTTCGAGTCGCTGATGCGCTATTCCCCCATGGGGATCCGCATCTTCGACGGTGAATCGGGCCAGTGCATCCTGTTGAACCAGGCTACGGCGGATATAGCGGGAGGGGCGGTGGAGGCGATGCAGGAGCAGAACTTCCGGGAACTGCGGTCCTGGCGGGAAAGCGGCTTGCTGGAGGTTGCGGAACAGGTGCTGGAGGACGGCGTGGCCCGGGTGCGTGACGTGGGCCTGCATACCAGCTTCGGCAAAGAGGTGGCCATGTCCTACATCCTGTCCCGGCTGCTGATGAAGGACAAGAAGCACCTGCTGGTGGTGGGGCGGGATGTCACCGACGAAAGGCGCCTTGCCCAGGAGAAGAAACAGATGGAAGCCCAGATCCTGCACGTCCAGAAGCTGGAGAGCCTGGGAGTGCTGGCGGGAGGCATCGCCCACGACTTCAACAACATCCTCATGGCCATCATGGGCAACGCCGAGCTGGCGCTATTGCGGCTGCCGCAGGAATCCCCGGTGCGGACCAACCTGCGCAACATAGAGAAGTCGTCGCAGCGCGCGGCGGATCTGGCCCAGCAGATGCTCGCCTACTCCGGGAAGGGGAGGTTCGTGATCGAGGTAGTCGATATGAACGCGGTCATCAGGGAGATGAGCCACATGTTGGAGGTTTCGATCTCCAAAAAAGTCGATATGCGTTTGGAGCTGGCCCCACGTCTACCCCTGCTGGAGGTGGACGCGACGCAGATCCGCCAAGTCATCATGAACCTGGTGATCAACGCCTCGGAGGCCATCGGCGACCGGGACGGGGTGATCTCGGTCAGGACCGGCACCAGGGAACTGGATGCCGACGCCGTGTCCCGGCTCTGGCTGAACGACAGTCTCCAGGAGGGGCCTTACGTCTACTTGGAGGTCTGCGACGACGGCTGCGGCATGGACCAGGAGACCTTGAGCAAGATCTTTGATCCCTTCTTCACCACGAAGTTCACCGGGCGCGGGCTCGGCATGGCTGCCGTTTTGGGCATCGTCCGCGGCCACAAGGGGACCATCGAGGTGCGCAGCGAACCGGGCAAGGGGTCCGTCTTCACCGTGTACCTGCCCGGGCCCTCGGTGGAGGCCCGTCTGCCTGCGCAGCAGGCGCAGGGCGCCACGACGGCTCACGGCTCCGGCACCGTGCTCCTGGTCGATGACGAGGAGGCGATACGCAGCCTGGGGCGGGAGATGCTGGAGAGCCTTGGCTACAGCGTGCTAACCGCCGAGGATGGTGCCGCCGCCGTGGAGACCTTCAAGCGGCGACAGGACGACGTCGACTGCGTCATCCTCGACCTCACCATGCCGCACCTGGACGGGGAACAGGCCCTGCAGCTCTTGCGGGCGCTGGACCCGCAGGTGCAGGTGATCCTCTCCAGCGGCTTCAGCGAACAGGAGATCACCCAGAGGTTCATCGGCAGGGGGTTGGCGGGGTTCATCCAGAAGCCGTACCGTCTCGCGGATCTGAGCCTCAAGCTGCAGCGCATCCGCAAAAGGGAGCAGCGGCAGTGACCGGCTCTCGGTGATGTTTCGGGGGGAGCAATGAAAGGGGGGGGGCGAAGCCTGCGCCTTCGGGGCTACTCTGCACCGGTGGGGCGAGGAGGGGCTAGCGGATGATGTCGGTGATGCTCGTGACCGAAACCGCGTCGGCGTGGATCCTTCCCTGGAGGGCCAGGAATTCGTCGACATGCTCGAAGAATAGCTCGAGCAGTTGCGGGTCGAAGGCCTTGCCGCTTTCGTCCATCATGATCGCGGTGGTCTCTTCCACGGTGAAGGCCCTCTTGTAGACCCTCTCGGTCAAGAGGGCATCGAACACGTCCACGATGGAAACCACCCGGGCGAAGATGTGGATTTCCTCCCCCTTCAGGCCGTAGGGGTAGCCGGTGCCGTCCCATTTCTCGTGGTGCTGCAGCGCGATGATCCTGCCTGCCTCGATGACCGGGTAGTCCCTCGCCCCGGACATGATCTTCCCGCCGATCACCGTGTGCTCCTTCATGGTTTCGAACTCGTCCGGCAAGAGCTTGCCCGGCTTGAGCAGTATGGCGTCGGGGATGCCGATCTTTCCCACGTCGTGCAGCAGCGAGGCGAAGTAGAGAAGATCGCACTCCTCGCCGGGGATGCGGGCCAGCTGGGCCAGGCGCTTGGAAAGCTGGCTGATGCACTTGAGGTGTGATCCGGTCTCCTGGTCCCTGAACTCGGCCGCCCGGCCCAGGCGCAGCGAGATCTCGTACTCGCTCTGCAGGGCCCTGGCCAGCGCCTGCTGCAGGGCCGCGGTTCTTTTGGCCACTTCCATCTCAAGGACGGCGTTGGTGTTGCTGGCAAAGTCCGCGAGCCTCTTGTTCCGGATCTGGTTCATGACCCGGTGGCGCAGTTCGCAGAGGTTGAACGGCTTGGCGAGGAAGTCGTTGGCGCCCAGTTCCAGCACGGCTGCCACCTCCTCGCCGTCCGCGGTCGCCATGACCACCGGAATGTCGTGCCAGTGCACGTCCTGCTTGATCCGGCGCAGCACCTCGTAACCGTCCAATACCGGCATGTTCAGGTCCATGACGACCAGGTCCACCTGGGGGTGGGCCGAGATGGCATCGATGACCTCCTGACCGTTGCCGGCCTTGATCAGCGTGCATTCGAACTGCTGCAGCATCTGCTCGAGCATGCCGAGGTTGAGGGGATCATTTTCCGCCAGGATCACCCGTACGTTTTCGAACATCTTCGTCTCCCTAACTTCTCAGCACGCTGTCGTCGACAGAGTCGGCCAGGGCGGCCAGCAGGTCGAGATCCAGGCGCTGCAACGCTGTGATTTCCGCGGCGGACATGATCAGCCCCGCCTGCAGGGCGGCGCGTTCCAACGAGGCCGTTGCCTGCCGCCGAAAGTTGTCGTCCGTGATGAGACGCCCCAGAAACTTTTCCACTGATTCTTGCGACATCCTTCCTCCCTTAACCCTGTGCTGCGATTCTCGCGGCGATTGCCCGATCGCCGGAAAAGGCATTTACACATAGAGTGCCAAAGAATCGGGACGGCATTTTCCGGCAGGTTGACGGGAATTGGCCCGCGCGCAGTGGCCTTTTTGCGGACAAGGTGGGCGCAATCGGGACAGACCGGGCTTTCCGGGCGAAGCGTGCACCGGCTTTAGCTGTAGAACATCTTGCGGTTCACCTTGAGCAGCTCCGCCGCCCGCGACTTGTTGCCGCCGCAGCGCTCCAGCGTCAGTGTCAGCACCCGGTCCGTGATGGCACGCAGGGACAGCTCGTCGGGGGGGAGCTGCAGGTGGTATTCCACCATCACACCCGGGTCCGGGCGGCTTTGGGCATCGCTGCCGGCGAGCCTCAGGTGTTCCGGCCGGATCAGTTCGTTGGAGACCAGGATGGTCGCGTACTCCAGAACGTTTCTCAGCTCGCGGATGTTGCCCGGCCACGAGTACTCCATCATCACCCCCAGGGCCTTCCTGGAGACGCCCGGCAGGGCCTTGCCCTGGTGCTGCCTGAAGAGGTTGATGAAAAAGTCGACCAGCAGCGGGATGTCTTCCCTGCGCTCGCGCAAGGGGGGGATTATGAGCGGGACCACGTTGATCCTGTGGTACAGGTCCTCGCGGAACTCCCCCTTGCGCACCATCTCGGCCAAGTCCCGGTGGGTGGCGGCGATGATCCGGAAGTCGGCAGGAATTGCCTTGTTGGAGCCTATCTTTTCGAAGCTGCGCTCCTCGAGGACGCGTAGCAGCTTGGCCTGCAGGCTGGGCGGCATGTCGCCGATCTCGTCGAGCAGCACCGTTCCCCCCTGCGCCAGGGAGAACTTTCCCTCCCGGTCCCGGTCCGCGCCGGTGAAGGCGCCCCTGACATGGCCGAACAGCTCGCTCTCCAGCAAAGCCTCGGGTATGGCGGCGCAGTTCACCGCCACGAAGGTCCCCGGCAGGGCGCCGGAGGTGCAGTGTATCGCCTTGGCGAGCACCTCCTTTCCGGTGCCGCTCTCGCCGGTCAGGCAGATGGTGGTGCGCGGGGAGGCGGCGGCCTTCCCCGCCACTTCCAGCACGCGCCGAAAGACCGGCGATTGGGTCACGATGTTCTGGAAGCTGAACTTCTCCTGAAAATGTTCCAGAAGCTGGGCGTTTTGCCCCGAGAGGCGGCCGAATTCCAGCGCCCGTCGTATCGCGAGTTGAAAGGCGTCCCCCTTGCACGGTTTCTCCAGGTAGTCGAAGGCCCCTTCCTTCATCGCCGCCACCGCGGACTCGATACTGCCGGCTGCGGTGAGCATGATGAAGGTGAGGGAAGGAAACCGCTCCCTGGCCGCGTGCATGAAGGCGATGCCGTCCATCTCCGGCATGACCAGGTCGGAGATTACCAGGGCCACCTTTTCCTTTGCCAGCAAGGCCAGTCCCTCCTGCCCGCTTGCCGCGGTGAGGGCGCTCATTCCCTGGCTTGCCAGCTGCTTTTCGATGATCGCGAGGGAAATGGGATCATCGTCGACTAGTAACACCCGTGATTCTGTCATAGTAACCGCCGAAACTGCTTTTATTGGCACCGGCAGGTCCCATCCTGGACAAAGAGAGCGACAGCTGCGCCGGATATGAAAGTAAAAGTTTTACTCTTTCAGAGCGTATCGGATCATTTTTGTCTATCTTGAATCAATAGGTGGGAATCAATGCTTTGCGGATTAGCGATGAGGAGGGGGGAAACAGAGGCAGAGCCGGTGCGGATGGCTCAGAGCAGCACCCACACCGTGACAGGGAGCGTGAAGAAGGAGAGGCAGGTCTGCGCGGTGATGATGGAGGCCATGCTGTCGTGGTCGCCACCCATCTGGCGGGAGAGGATGTAGGAGGCGGGCGACGTGGGGACGCTGAAAAGCAGCAGCACAGCCCCGGCCGCCGCGCCGGTCAGGCCGGTTGCCGTGGCGAGCGACCAGGCGAGCACCGGCTTGCAGAGAAACTGGATGCCGCAGCTCACCAACAGCGGTTGCCAGTGCCGGGCCAGGTTCCCTGCCCGGTAAGCCGCCCCCACGGCCATGAGTCCCACCGGGAAGGCCGCTTTCCCAGCCAACGCCACTGTTCCGTCCACCGCGGCCGGGAGCTGCCACCCCGAGGCGTTGACGCCTATCCCCACCAGGCAGCCGATGATGAGCGGGTTGCGCACGAGGTCGGCCGCCAGGCGTCGCAGGTCGAGCCCTCCGCCGCTGCCGACGGTCAACGAGAAGGCGGAGACGCAGAGCACGTTGATGAGCACGATCATGAACCCCGCGCCCAGGGCCGCGAGGAAGAGGCCGTCCTTGCCGAACAGGCTTTCGGCCAGGGCCAGGGCCACGAAGGTGTTGAAACGGACGCCCCCCTGGAACAGCGAGGTGAACACGCCCCCTCCCATGCGCCGGTTGGCGGCGCCCCACAGGATGACCAGGAGCGCACTGGCGGCAACGACCCCCTCGACGGTAAGGAGGATGCCGAACCAGGGGAGTGAACCGATTTTCTTGCCGGCGAGGCTGTGGATGAGGGCGGCGGGCATCAGCAGGAAGTAGGTGAGCCGCTCTGCCGAGGGCCAGAAGGAAGGGGAAAGGAACTCGCTGCGCCTGATCAGGAAGCCGACCAGTATCAGGGAGAGCACGGGGGTGAGGGCGTTTGCTATGGTGATCAAGCTACTCTCCTTCTGCATCGCAGTGGATAGAGAGTAGCACGGGTGTCACATGGCGAAAAAGTTCATAATACTTGCGCGACGCTCAAGTTTTTTTAAAGTAACCGCACGCGCGGCGGAGCTCGTCCAGCACCAGTTGGGTGAGCGCAAGGCGCGGATGGTGGCGTTTCTGGTACATGCCGACCCTCCTGGCCAACTGGGGAGTGCCGAACGGGGTCAGCGTGAAATGCCTTTTCGCCTCCCTGAGCCGTAGCCGGTTCAGCGGCATCACGGCGATCCCCAGCCCCTCTTCCACCAGGCTCATCGCCGCTTCCAGCGAATCGAACTCCATCACCTCGCGCGGGCGGATCCCCTGCGCCAGCAGCTGTCCGTCGACGAGGGCGCCCGCCCAGGCCGTCTTGTCGAAGCGGACGAAGGGATACGCCGCGAAGAGCTCGGCGACCGTGGCGACTTCGCCCCCCTTGGGGGCGACCACGAAGAACGGCTCCTCGTCGTACACCCGCCACTGGAACTGCTCAGGGACGGAAAACGGCGGCTCGGTGGTCAGGGCCGCGTCGAGGTCCCCCTCCTCGACCTGCCGCACCAGTTCCGCCGACAGGCCGGAGACGAGCCGCACCTGCATCTCCTGGTGATCCTGGCGCAGGCGTCCCAGCACGGGGGGGAGCGGCCCGGTGATTACCGTGGGGACAGCACCCAGGGTCAGCACCCCCTTGATGGCGCCCGACGGGGAGAGCTCGCTCTTGATGCCGTCGTAGAGGTCGAGGATCTCCCGGGCCCGTTGCACGACCAGCTTCCCGTTCAGGTTCAGCCTGGTGCCCCTGCCGGTTCGCTCGAAGAGCGGCACGCCCAGTTCTTCTTCCAGGTTTTTCATCTGCAGGCTGATGGCCGATTGGGTCAGGCAGAGTTGTTCCGCCGCCGCGGCGAAACTTCCTTTGCTGGCGATGGCGGTGAGGATGCGAAGGCTGCGCAGGGACATCAGGGGCTCCGAAGCATTTGTGGATGGGGTGCGGTCAGATGTGCAGCTGTTCTATGGTGATTCCCAGTGCGACGGCAATCTTTCTCAGCGTTGCCATACGTGGACGTGCGTTCGGTTGTTCGAACTTGGCGACGGCGGCTTGCGACACGTTGAGCCGTCTGGCGAGCTCGTCCTGGGTCAGGCCAAGTTCTTCCCGCCAAGCCTTGATGAGGGACATGTCGTGCAGGACATGGGCTTCGACCACGGCCTGAGGGATTCCGGCGCTCTGTGCTTTCCCCGCCTCTAAAATGGGGCGAATGCGTTGGAATTCTTCCCAGGGAACCAGAACGAACGCCGGCTGTCCAGCGTGTTCTATGATCTGGTACTCAGTGTGTTCGCTCATCTCGTTTCCTTATCTCTTCGATGCCCTGCCTGACCGGCTTGGGCCGGCAAACCACTTCCAAATATTATAACCTATTATAACTTTCATGCAAGGTCGGTTGTCCGCTGTTCCGTGACGGCGGTCATCTTTCTCCGATGCGGAAGATGGTGCCGCTGCCGTAGTCGGCGAGGTAGACTTCGCCGTCATCATCCTCACCGAAGGTGGAGATGGCGTATGGGGTGTCGATCAAGAGCCTGGTCTGCCACTTCCCGCCGACCCTGCGCAGCCCCCAGATGCGGCCGCTGCAGAAATCCCCGTACAGGTAGATGCCGCGCAGGGCCTCGATCTTGCCGCGATAGACGTAACCGCCGGTAACCGAGCAGTCCCCATGGCCATGCCGGTAGACGGCGACGGGGAGGGTGAGGGCTGTCTTCTTGCAGTTGGGACTCTTGAAGCAGCGATCCCCCTCCATGACGTTCCAGCCGTAGTTGGCGCCGGCCCCGGAGCCGGCGGGCTGGAAGTCGATCTCCTCCACCTCGTCCTGCCCGACGTCGGCGATGTAGAGGTCGCCGGTGCCGCGGTCGAAGGAGAAGCGCCAGGGGTTGCGCAGGCCGTAGGCCCAGATCTCGTTGCCGAAGGGATTTTTCGGCAGCCGGTAGGGAGCCGTGTCCGAGCTCACGTCGATGCGCAGTATCTTGCCGAGCAGGGTGTCGAGCCGCTGCCCGTTGCCGTGGGGGTCGCCGCCGCTGCCGCCGTCCCCCATGCCGATGTAGAGCATGCCGTCGGGCCCGAAGGCGAGCTGGCCTCCGTTGTGGTTGGCGTAGGGCTGGACGATGGTGAGGAGTTGTTTCCGACTGGCGGGATCGGCGACGTCGGGCTTTTCGCCCGCCTTGAAGCTGGCGATCACCGTGTTGCCGATGCCGGTCCTGTTGGTGTAGTCGACGTAGAAGGTTTTCCTGGTGGCGAAGTCGGGGGGGAAGGCGAGGCCGAGCAGCCCCCGCTCGCCCCCGGACTTCACCAGGGAGGTGATGTCCAGAAACGGGACGGGGTCGAGGGTCCCGTTGCGGATGATCCTGATCCTGCCCTGTTGCTCGAGGACGAAGAGCCGCTTGCTGCCGTCTCTGGCGCTGACGATGGCGGTGGGCTGTTTGAGCCCCTCGACCACCGGCGTCAGGACGAGTTTGGCGGGGAAAATGGCGCTGGCGGATGACGCGGCATGACAGCTAACGGCGCAGACGGCAAAGCAGAGCGAAACGGCGATGGTACAGAGCACGGCAGCCGTTCGCCGTGAAGCTCTCTTGCAGTTCATAGACACCTCCCGGGCTGGTTTGAGTGCGCGGCAGAGAACGCGGCAAGTATATCCGGCATGGAGACCATGTCCACGCAGACGATTTCCCGCATTGTGCCGAGCGGTCGGCCACGCCTCGGCTCCCTCGCAGAGACGATGAACGGGGGGCGAGTTCACATATTTACATTGATAGTGATTAACGAAGCGTGGTATGCTGCGCCTGCCGAAGGGGGGGAGAACTCGTTCCGTGCCGGCGCGTGATGCCAAGGGGGGATTATGAATAAGTGGATGCTCAACGTTGTCATGGCGGTTACGCTCACGTTCTTCTTGTCTCCACCCGCACGTGCGGTGACGGCATGGTGGCTGGAGCCGGGGATACTGGTCGAGGCGGACGAAGCGGTCACTCCTGCGGGGGCGACCGGCCAAACGCTCGCAGTTACCACCGCCAACAACTCGCTTGCCACCGCCAAGGCTTTAAGTGTCGGGGGCGCTCCCGTGGACGGCGTGATCGTGGCCGGCATGAAAAGCTGGTACCTCTTGGCTGCCGAAGACGGTCCCGGCTACATCCGCATCGGATCGACCGGTCCGCTGTTGATCGAGGACGCCATCGGGGCAGCGGGCAACGATTCGGCTCCCGGCCCCTGGTCCCGCAAAAGCGTCGCGCCGCAAAACGGGGCCAAGTTGATCGAGACGTCCATGATTTCCATCACCGACCTGGCCCGCATTCGGAAGGTTCCGCGGGGCTTTGTCAGGCTCAGTACCGAGAGCACCACGCCTGTTGCGTACCGGATCTCCTTTGTTTCCGAATTGCCGGAAAGCCGGGTAGGATCCGCCTACGGACCGGGGAGCGCCGCCAGCCAGTACATCCTGGCTCTGGCCAACGGCGGCCCCCTGAACGACCTGTACCGAACCACCCGGGTCCGTTACACGAAGGACCAGGCAATGGCGCTTCGGGAACGGCTGTTCGGCAAATCGGCCACGGCTTCCCAGTTCTTCCGGGTACACGACAAGGATCCTTCCGTCGACCCGAATCTCACCGAGTCGATGCCCGTCCAGCACATCATCCTTTCCGATGATCAGTCCCGGCACTGGGCCTTCGTGATCAGGTGCGAGCAGCGCGACGGCCTTTGGGTGGTCGCCGACGCCGGCAGGGACCCGGATCTGAGCGATGCGGAGGTGGCGGCAATCGTCCGCCGCGACCGGGAGGCGGGCGGCAATTTCAGGACGGGGGAGGGGGCCAGCCAGCAGAATCAGCACCCGGCCTCGAAAACGCCGGCGAAGCCGAGGGGCAAGTGACCGCGAGGCGCGCGAAAGGCTGCCGCCGCAGGCCTCGGCACATGAATGAGCAGGAGGAGACGTGAAACACCGCGAAACCATGTCCCGTTTCAGCCGCTTCGCCACCTGGGCCTCACACACCTCGGGGCACCCGTCCTCCTTCATATTCGCCCTGGCGATCATCGTGGTCTGGGCGGCAACGGGGCCTATATTCAAGTTCAGCGACACCTGGCAACTGGTCATCAATACCGGCACCACGATCATCACCTTTTTGATGGTCTTCGTGATCCAGAACACCCAGAACCGCGATTCCGCGGCCATTCAGCTCAAGCTGGACGAGATCATCCGGTCGCTGGACGGGGCGAACAACGCACTCCTCAACATGGAGGAACTGGACGAGAAGGATCTCGAGGCGATCCGGCAGAGCTATTTGAAGCTGGCGCAAGATGCGCGCAACGCCTTGCGCGAGGGGAGAAAACAGGAGGCGGCAGCTCCGCCTTCCGTATAAGGGACAGTGGCTGGTGGCAGCGGACCGGCTGCCCGTGGACAATGACAAGTATTGGGGAGGGAATTATGTCGACACCGTTAATCGCACTGGCGGCGATCCTGGCGTTTTTCGCCATCGTCATCATACCGTTCATGTTCATGAAGAGCGATCAGCAGCAGACCGTCGAGCCGCAGCATGATCACGGCGGCCAGGCGAAGAGGGGCCGGAAGAAGAAAAGGAAGCGGTAGCTGCTTTCAAATGGACTAGCTGGGGCGGACGATCTCGGCTGGAAAGGACGCAGATGGTAGCGGTCTAAGGCTTCGCGGTGGAAGCTTGATCGTCAATGGTCGTACTGACGAGAGGAAACCTGTCGGAGCGCAGAATGCTTTGTAACTCCAGGTCCACGTCCAGATCCGGCCAGTACAGAGCGAAAGCCGCCTTCCCTGAAAACGGTAGGACTCACGGGTTCCTCCGGCAGGACGAAGACAGATTACTAAAACCGCCAATCTTTGGCAAGCTGCCGCGAGTTTTCGTTTGTCGCCTGGGGGGCTTCCTCTATCTCGCTATGGCGTTGAATTCGACGCGGCTGCGGTTGGCGGTTTCTTTTTCGGGTGCCTTGTAGATGTTGTCGCTTGCCTGGAACAGTTTTTCCGGCGGCAGCCCCCCCTTGGCAACCAGGTACTTGATCACGTTGGCGCTACGCTCGCGCGCCAGCGACTGCAATTCGTTCTCCCCGACCACCGTGTTGGCGACGATCAGCTTCTTCATCTCGTTGTCGGGGAGGTCCTTCACCATGCCCAGGGCGTTGCGCGGCTTGGGAAACTTCTCCTTCTTGTAGACCGCCTTCAGGTATTTCGAATATTCTTCCGCGGAGAGCTGCACGTTCTCGCTGCTCTCCCCTTCCTTGGTCTGCTGCTCCTTGACCAGGTGCAGGAACTTCTCGTTCTTCACCTTGCGGGTCAAGAGCTCCTGGCGATACCCCTCCGGATCTTTCCCCTTATCCACGAATCCCTTGATCTCGAGCTTGAGCCCCGGGCGGTCGGCGACGACCTTGGCCAACTGGGTCAGCTTCTTTTCTTCGTCCGCCGGCAGTTCGCTGGAGCCGGGCTGGAAGTTGATGACGCTGAAATCCTGGCCGCTGCCGCCAAGCGACGAGAGCAGGGCAAAGGGGGACGTGGCCGCCTTCACCAGCAGGTTCTTCAGCACCTGACCGATCAGGCCCCAGATGCTGAACTGCGGATCGTCGGTGCGCCCAGTGACCGGCAGGTCGAGATGGATCTCCCCGTTGCGGTCCTTCAAAAGGGCGACGGCGAGCCTCACCGGGAGGCTGGTGGCCTGGCTGCTGTCCACTTTCTTGCCGAAGGTGAACTGATCGATGAACACCTTGTTTTCCGAGGTGAGCTGCTTTCTCTCGATGAGGTACTTGAGATCGAGGAACAGCTTTCCCTTGTCGATGGCGTACCCGAGATAGGTGCCGGAGTACGGTGTCACCGGGGAGAGCTCGATGTCGCGGAAGGAGACCTTGAGGTCGACGAAGAGGTCGTCCCGCAGCGGGTTGAGCCTCCCCGTGATCTGCATCGGCGAGTGGTTTTCCAGGTTGCCGCGCAGGTCGACGTCCGCGAACTTCGATTCCTCGGAGCTAAGCCCGCTGACCCGCCCGCCCAGGTTGTAGAAGGTGCTGTTGAAGGTCTGGGGCAGGTGGTTGTCCGTGAAGGCCAGGGTTCCGTTCTGGATGGTGACGCTGCCGACGGAGACCTGCCGCTGTGCTGCGGGCGCCTGTGCTGCGGGCGCCTGCGCTGCGGCAACAGTGGCGGCTGCCGGTGCCGGTTTCACACCGGCTGGCGCGGGAGCCTGGACCGTTGCCGGGAGGGGGGCAGGAGGCGCGGCCGGCTCCTTCTTCACCATGTCTTGAAGGTTCAGCGTCCCGTCCCTCCTGATGATGATGCGGGAGTAGACGTCGTTGAGCGCGACCTCGCGGATGTTCAGCACGAAGGGATCGAAGTTGCCCTGGAACTCGTCGAACTGCAGGCTCTCCCATTTCAGGAGGTCCTGATCGCCGACGGCGTCGATGCTGTGGAAGTCGCGCACACCCGCGTTCCCCCGGAAGCTCCCCTTGGCCTTGCCGTCCTTCAACGCGAGGTCAAGGTTCAGCGTGGTGTCGAGTGAGCCTCCGATCACGGAAAAATTGAAGCTGTCGGGGAAATACGGCTCGAAATCGGCGATGGGGAGCCGGGCGATGCCGACGTTCCCCCGGTAGCGGAATGGAGCGGGGGTAACCGTGCCGTTCAACTTGAGGGCGGCCCCCTTGCCGTAGGTCGCGGAGAAGCGCAGGGGCGCCGGCGCGAACTTCGGCCCCTGCAGGTTCGAGAGGGTCAGGTTCGTGTTGCGCAGGGTGAAGCGCGGCGGCTCCTCGAAGGTCTTGTCGGTGAAGGCGAAGTTGAGCTTCTCCAGCTGGAGCTGCTTTAAGACGTAGGTCCCCCTTCGCGGTGAACCAGCTACGGGGGACGAGGTCCCTTTTCGCGGTGAGGCTGCTACGGGGGACGAGGCTTGCGCGGGCGCCTTTGCAGCCGGTTGGTCGGCAAACAATGAGAGGAGTGACAACTTGCCGTCGGCCTCTTTCGACAGGGACATGCTCCCCTGGGACAGGCGGATCTCGCCGATCTCCAGGCGGTTGTCGCTCTGTCCGAAGGAGGCGTCCTTCACCTGCAGAACGGCGAGGTCGAAGCCTTCCTTGCTGCCGTAGCGGGCGGCAAGACCGGCAACCGTGAGGTTCCCTTTCTGAAGGGTCACGCCGGAGGACTCGCTGTAGCCGACCTCCGCGGCCAATCCGACGGTGCCTTGCACCGGCGCGGTCAGGTACTGGCTCAGGTAAGGCCAGGCGCGCTGGAGTCTGAGCCCGGCAAGCTGGAGCGACGAGGTGACGCTGAGCGGCGCGGCGGAAAACTTCCCTTCCGTTTTCAGCGTTGCCCCGTCGTCGGGTTTCAGCGAGAGCTGGTAGCTAGCCGCCGTTCCCGGCACGGTGCTGACGTTTCTCGCCGAGAGCTCGATGTCCGAGACCGTGGTCTTGAAGCCCCCCTTCGGCAGATCATCACGGAAGTGGACGGTCGCCTTGCTTAAGGAGAAAGAGGGGACGAGGAGCACCGTCTTCTGCTCGGCCTCGGTCGCCTTCTTCGGTTCCTCCTGTTTCTTGGCCGGGGGGATGAGCCGCGAGTACATCCACTCCCCGCGCTGGTTGCGCTCGACGAAGAGCTCAAGGCCGCTGGCACTGATGGACTCGAACTGGAAGTTTCTGGCCAGCGCCTCCAGTTTGGCCGCCTTTACTTCCAGCAAGGGGAGGCGCAACAACGGTTTCCCCCCCGGAAGATCGACGGCGACGCCATCGACCCTGGTCACCCCCTTCAGGGTCAGCTCCGGTTTTTTGTCGGCTGAGATGCGATAGGCGAGGTCAAGATCGACGGTCAGTTTCCCAGAGGTGAGGTCGACGGGGGGCTTGACGGGGGAGTAGGCTACGTATTGGGGCAGGCTCAGCTCTTTTAGTCCGATGTGGACAGAGGTTTCCAAGGACTTGCTGAGCGGTTTCAGCTTTCCCGCGAAATTGAAGGGCGCGCCGTTGATAACCGCGGAAACGCGCGGATCGACGTACTTCTCGGCGAGATACGGGCTGTTGCTTATGAACGGTATCGCGACGTTGAGGCTGCGGACGCTGTGTTTCCTGCCGCCGTCGACGATGCGGTCGTCAAAGTCCATGGACCCGTTCTTGATGGTGATGTTGTTGAGGGAAAAGCGCGTCGGTTCTTTTTTTTCGGTCTGCTTTTCCTTGGGTTGCCGCTCGATTATGTCGCTGAAGTTGAAGCGGTTCGGGGCCGTGCGCACCAGGTTGATGGTCGGGGTGTCGAGGGTGAGTTCCGAGAGGATCAGCGTCCTTTTGAAGATCGATGCCGGCGCGACCGTTGCCTCCAGCGCGCGGAAGGCGATCAGGGGCGGGCCCGTCTTTTCGGCAACGGCGAAGTCCCTGACCGCAACGTGCAGGGTGAGCGGGTTGATGCTGACCGAGCCGATCCGTGCCGCGCGCCCAGTAGCATCCTCGATCGCCGCTACCGCCTTATTTTTTACGATGATGGGCAGTATCGTTGCAATGAAAAGAGCCAGGACGGCAATTACTGCTATTGAAATGACGGCGTATCTTCTGATCTTTGGCAAGGGAAACCTCGATGGTCTGGTTGTCGTTCCGCTTACTATAACTTAGCACTTTTGTGATAAAGTGCATCCTACATTTGCGCATTGTCGCTCTGTATGGTGAGGTCGCCGATACAGCCATGCGAAGCCAAGTTTAGTCTAATACCATAAACTATCTTTAAAAACTCTTGCGGGCTGAAACAAAAGGGTGGTAATCCACATTTATTTGGCTAGTATCTTAATTCGACTGTTTGAAGGCTGCAAGAGCGTGTAGATCTGACCGATTCGAAGTGCTTGTTAGAGGTAGTGGATGCCTTGGATAATCATTGCAGCGATAGCGACTGCCAGTTCGGTGACGGTACTGGCGCTGGTTAATGTCTACCTCTACTCCCGCTACAAAGAGCGCTTCCTGAAACTGTGGGCATTCGCGTGGGGAGTACACGTCTGCAGGTACCTGTTTCTCATCCTCACGGTCCTCTGGCCTGCCAACCTGGTTTTCAAGGAAATCAACTACCTCTGCATCATCGCCAGCGCGGTCATCCTGCTGGCGGGCACCAGGAATTTCATCGGCAGCCCCCCCCGGCGTGGGTTCGCCAGCACCGGCACTCTGCTGGCCCTGTGGGCCGTCGGCACGGTGTCGGCGGGAATGTCGACCCTGTACACCATCATCCCCATCTTCGCCTTCCTGGCCTTCACCTACATCCACATCGGCATCCAGGTGTTGAAGCATGCCGAGCAGGGCGAGACCGCCAGCCGAGTGGTCGGCTGGCTCTTTATCGCCTGGGGGATCCACCAGGCAGACTACCCGCTGCTGCGCCCCATAGAATGGTTCGCCCCCTGGGGGTTTCTCATCGGCAGCGTCCTTGCCACCGGCATCGCCATCGGCATGATCCTCATCTACTTCGAGAGGATGCACCGGGGGCTGCAGGAAAAGGAAACGCGTCACCTAAACCTGATCGAGTCGTCGCATAACTGGATCTGGGAGGTCGACACCAACGCCTGTTACACCTTTGCCAGCCCGCAGGTAAAGGAACTGCTCGGCTACGCACCGGAGGAGGTGATCGGCAAAACACCTTTCGACCTCATGCCCGAGGAGGAAGCGTCCCGCATCGGGGCCATCTTCGCCGGGATCAGCTCCAGGCGGGAGTCGTTTCACAGGCTGGAAAACAGCAACCGGCACAAGGACGGTCGGCTGGTGGTGCTGGAGACCAGCGGCGTACCGTACTTCGACGGGCACGGCAACTTCCTGGGGTACCGGGGGATGGACCAGGACATTACCGAACGCAAGCTGTCGGAGACGCGTAGAGAGGTGAGCAGGGAGGTGCTGCAGGTCCTGAACGAGCCGGGAGACCTGAAGGGGGCGGTGCAGCGCGTCATCGACCTGCTCAAGGTGAAGCTCGATCTTGCCGCGGTGGGGATTCGCCTGCAGGAGGGGGAGGACTACCCCTATTGGTCCCAGTCGGGATTTCCGCAGGCGATGCTCGAACTGGAAAATACGCTGGTGGAGCGTTCGGCGGATGGCGGGCTCTGCAGGGACCAGGACGGCAAGGTGCGCCTGGAATGCACCTGCGGCTTGGTGATCTCGGGGCAGGTACCGCAGGGGCATCCCAACGTCACCCCGGGGGGGAGCTTCTGGACCAACGACTCGTCTCTGCTCCTGGGGGTCCCCCCCGCCCAGGATCCGCGCCACAATCCGCGCAACGTCTGCATGCACCGCAAGTACGCCTCCATGGCACTGGTCCCCATCCGCTACAAGGACAAGATCGTCGGCCTGATCCAGTGCAACGATCATCAAAAGGACCGCTTCACGCCTGAGTCGTTGCAGCACCTGGAGGGGATCGCGGCGTACGTGGGTGCGGCGCTGATGCGCAAGTGGTCCGAGGAGGAACGGGTGACCCTCGAGAACCAGCTGCAACAGGCCCAGAGGATGGAGTCGATCGGGCGGCTGGCGGGGGGCGTGGCCCATGATTTCAACAACATGCTGGGGGTGATCATCGGGCATGCCGGCCTGGGGCTCATGGATACCGCGCAGGGGGAGCCGATCCACCTTCACCTGCAGGAGATCTACAAGGCGGCGGAACGGTCAGCCGATCTCACCCGACAGTTGCTGGCCTTTGCCCGCAAGCAGGCCATCAAGCCCCAGGTGCTGGACCTGAACGAGACCATCGCGGGGATGTTGAAGATGCTGCAGCGGCTGATCGGCGAGGAGATCCATCTCTGCTGGCAACCGGGAAGCAAGATCTGGCCGGTAAAGATGGACCGGTCCCAGATCGACCAGATCATGGCCAACCTCTGCGTCAACGCCCGTGACGCCATCGCCAGCGTCGGCAACATCACCATCAGGACCGGCATCGTCAGCGTCGATGACAGCTACCGGCTGCACCGCCCCGAAGCAGCTCACGGAGAGTACGTCTGGATCTCGGTAAGCGATGACGGGGAGGGGATGGACAGGGAAACGTTGAGCCATATCTTCGAACCGTTCTTCACCACCAAGGGGGTGGGCGCCGGGACCGGGCTCGGCCTCGCCACCATCTACGGCATCGTCACCCAGAACAAGGGTTTCGTCAACGTCGTCAGCGAGCCGGGGCAGGGGGCGACCTTCACCATCCACATACCGAGGCATTCCGGTGCTGATGAAGCCGGGACAACGCAGGAGGAGGTGCAGGAACTGCCGCGCGGTCGGGAGACGATCCTGCTGGTGGAGGACGAACCGGCCATTTTGCAGATGACCACCATGCTGTTGGAGAGCCTTGGTTACGTGGTCCTGACGGCGGGGTCGCCCAGCGAGGCGATCCGCCTGGCGCAGAGGGGGCCGGGCTCCATCGACCTCTTGATGACGGACGTGGTGATGCCCGAGATGAACGGCCGGGACCTGGCGGGCGCGGTGACCAAGGGGCATCCACGCCTTAAGTGCCTGTTCATGTCCGGCTATACCGCCGACATCATCGCCCACCACGGCGTCATCGATGACGGGCTCTTCTTCATCCAGAAGCCCTTTTCGCTCCCCGTGCTGGCGGCCAAGCTGCGCGAGGTGCTGGAACAGGTTTGACGGGGCATGCCGTCTTCCCCTTCGCCGTGATCTTCTTGTAGAGATCGTTTCCCTTGTCGTCAACCAGGATGAAGGCGGGAACGTCGGCGCCCTCGCGCTCCAGTTCCTGCCAGGGGAGGAATTGGGGTACAAGGAAGCGGCGTTTTTGGGGGGGCGATGGACTTCTTGATCGTACTGCCGGTGGCTTTTCTCGCTTCGCTGCTAAGCTCCATGAGCGGCGCGGGTTCCGCCATGCTCACCACCCCGGTATGGCTGGCGCTCGGGTTCCCGCTGCCGGTGGCCATCGCGTCGAACCAGTTGAACGGAGCGGCCTGGACCCTACTCGCCGCCCGCAACTACCTCAAGGGGCGCCGGGTCGACTGGCCCCTCATCCGGGGCATGATCTTCTGCGGTCTGGCCGGCGCCTATGCCGGGACCGTGATCGTGCGCGGCGTCGATCCCCGCCTGCTGCAACGCGTCATCGGCGGCATCATACTCTCCCTGGTGGTCATGGTGGCGCTGAACCCCGCGCTGGGGCGCAGCGAGACCGAACCTGCGCTGTCGCGCCGCGTGACTTCCCTGCTCGCCTTCCCCCTTGGCGTCTATGAATCCTTCTTCGGGTCCGGCAACGGGCTCTTCACTTCGCTGCTCCTCGCCAAGGGGCGCGGCCAGACCCTGGTCGCCTCGCTGGGGTGCTATTACCTGCTGGCCTTTTTCTGGAACTGTTTTGCCGTCGCGATCTACAGCTCGGCCGGGCTTGCCGAAGCCCGGTTGATGCTCCCTTCCACCCTCGGGTCGGTCGCCGGCGCCTACCTCGGTTCGAGAATCGGGCGGCACAAGGGGCACGACTGGGTGCGCGGGCTGTTCGTGCTGCTCGGAGGGATCCTGGGGCTCAAGCTGGCGCTCGGGCTGTGATGGGGGGCTACCCCACCCGGACCGCCAGCATCGAGATGGAGCCGCCGTCGACCCCCTCGACGGGGAAGGCGATGCTCTCTCCCTCCTGACCGGTCGCCAGTACGTAGAGCAGCGGCAGGTAGTGGTCCGGGGTTGGTATCGAGAGCCGGGCATCTTCGCCGAGCGTTTCGTAGGCCACCAGGGGCGCGTGGTCCCCGGCCAGCATCAACTCCCTCGCCTTTGTTTCGAAGCGGACCGCCCAGTCGTAGGGGTCGGGGAGGTGCCTCCCCCAGGCATAGGTGTGCAGGTTGTGCACCAGGTTGCCGCTCCCCACGATGAGGATCCCCTCCTCGCGCAGCGGGGCGAGCTTCCTGCCCAGGTCGTAGTGGAACTGTGCCGGCTGCGTCTCGTCGATGCGCAGTTGCAGCACCGGTATGTCGGCGTCCGGATAGAGGTGGCACAGCACGGCCCAGGTGCCGTGGTCGAGCCTCCAGGTGTCGTCCCCTTGCACGTCCAGGGGGGAGAGCAGCCGCTGCAGGCGCCGGGCCAGCTCCGGGGCGCCCGGTGCCGGGTAGTGCACGCGGTAGAGTTCCGGGGGGAAGCCTCCGAAGTCGTGGATGGTGCGGGGCCTTTCGTTGACGGTGACTGCGGTGCCGGGGAGGTACCAGTGGGCGGAGACGCAGAGGACCGCCTTGGGGCGGGGGATGCTGCGCCCGAGGCTGCGCCACCCTTCGGTGTAGTCGTTGCTGGCCAGCGCGTTCATCGGGTTTCCATGTCCGAGAAAGAGGGCAGGCATTCTTGAGGGCATGTCAGGCTCCTTGCTTGAAAGATATCAAACAGTTGTACCAGTGCCGGCGCCGGGACGCAACCGCCTCCACGAAAACGGGGCGCCTCTTCCGTGGCGCCCCATCTATACGCTGCTCTGCCGCTTAGCCCGCCTTGGCGTAATCTATCATGCCCTGGAAGTCGACCACCACGGCCGGTTCGTCACCGACGACCCAGGCATCGTGCCCCATCGGCAAAAGCGACACGTCGCCCGGTCCGCAATCGAACTGGCTACCGTCATCCATCACCACGTGGAGCCACCCGGAAACGTGGTACTGGAAATGCGGGGCTTCGCAGCTTTTGGTGTGCACCAGGGGCTGCACCGATGTCGACCAGCGCCAGCCGGGGAGGAAGGTCGCTTTGCCCACCAGCGCCCCGCCTATCATGATAAGTTCCACCTTCCCGTTGGGAAACTCCCTCACTTCGTATGGAGCCGCGAAGTTTTTCACCTCTGCTTTGTCGCCCGATATGACTCTCATAGCTGACTCCTTTCGAGACGCTTATGCTACTAAATGATTGTAGTACTGGCACTGTCCCGGGGTCAATTCCGCCGGTGTCTCTTGTGCCGATGCCTCTTCCGACTGTCACCCCTCTGTTCGTGCTGTCGGTCTTCTCCTGTCATGCTTTTCGAAGCCCTTCCTTCCAAAACAGCTCCGCATTCTGCCAAACCCGTGTCAGAACAAGGGGTATAGCCGCAGGTTATAACCATAACCTGGAGTTATCTTTACAGCTAACCCGTTGAAACCACGGCCACTTTCTTGATGAGGACTCTGCCTGCCATAACCTGCGGTTATCGCGCGCTTTCGTTGTTTTTCACGCCCCCCGGGCTAAAGTTATCATTAATTCGATACCTTGGCCTGTTGCACCGGTATTGGCATCACTCGTGCTCCCGGGAGTAGGTCGCAGAGGGGGGCATCATCGGCCGCTCCTGTGACGGATATCCGTGGAGCAGACCACGGGTCACCACCCGAGACAACAAGAAAGGAGAAAGATGATGAGTTCGAGGATAGGCATTGTGATGGCGGCATTGCTGGTGCTGGTGTCCGCCACCGTCCTGTGGGCGGGTGGTTCGGAACCGCTGGCGAAGCTGCACGAAGGGAAGGCGACCTGCGCCGACTGCCACGGCAGCGGCAAGAAGATCCGCGTCGACGACAGCGAGAAGGGGGTCAACAAAAACTGCGTGGGTTGCCACGGAACGCTGGCAGAGATGGGGAAGAAGTCCCAGGAGGAGGTGAATCCCCACAAGTCGCACCTGGGTGACATCAACTGTACCGCCTGCCACCACGGCCACACCGCATCCTGGGCCTACTGCCTGAGCTGCCATCCTTTCGACATGAAAATCGCGGGAGGGGGCGCGACGCCGTCCAAGGCCGCTCCGGCCGCCAAATCCAGGAAACGCGCCGAAAAGGTCGACGTTGTCGTCATCGGGGCCGGCGCTGCCGGCTTCACCGCGGCCATCACCGCCCATGATGCCGGCGCCAAGGTGGTCATCATCGAGAAACAGCCGATTACCGGCGGCAACAGCATGCTCGCCGCCGGCGGGATGAACGCGGCCGGGACCACCTTTCAGAAGGAGAAGGGGATCGCCGATTCGGTCGACCTGATGTACAAGGACACCATGACCGGCGGCGGCGACCTGAACGATCCGGCTCTCGCCATGGTGCTGGCCAGGAATTCCGCCTCTTCGGTCGCCTGGCTCACCGGTCTCGGCGCCGACTTGAGCGACGTGGGCCGCATGGGGGGCGCCAGCGTCAACAGGACCCACCGTCCCAAGGGGGGCGCCGCCGTAGGGGCTCACATCACCGAGGTGCTGCGCAGGAACGCGGCCCAGCGCAACATCGACATACGCGTCAACAGCAAGGTCGTGAAGATCCTGGAGGACAAGAAGGGACGCGTGACCGGCGTTCGCGTCGCGGGCAAGCACAGCGGCGAGTACACCATCAACGCCAAGGCGGTGATCATCGCGGCCGGCGGCTTCTCGGCCAACCCCGAGCGCGTCGCCTACTACCGTCCCGAGTACAAGGGGATGACCACTTCGAACCAGCCGGGCGCTACCGGGGACGGCATCGATCTCGGCACCGCCGTGGGCGCTGACCTGAAGGACATGAAGGAGATCCAGATCCACCCGACCGTGGCCGCGGGCAGCCGTACCCTGATCACGGAGGCGGTGCGTGGCAACGGCGCCATCCTGGTGAACCACGAAGGAAAGCGTTTCGTGAACGAACTAACCACCCGCGACAAGGCCTCCGCCGCCATCCTGGCGCAGAAGGGGCAGTCGGCGTACCTCGTCTTCGACGACGGCATCCGCAAGAGCCTGAAGCAGATCGACGGCTACTTCCATCTGAACCTGGTGCAGCAGGGGGGCACGCTGAAGGAGCTCGCCGCGGCGATCAAGGTCCCGGCCGATGCCCTGGAAGCGACCGTCGCCTCCTACAACAAGGGGGTCGACGAGAAGAACGACGCGGAGTTCAAGCGCCCCGACCTGCCGCGCGCCCTGCGCACCGCCAAGTACTACGCCATCGAGGTGAAACCGGGCGTACATTACACCATGGGCGGCCTGAAGATCACCACCGCCAGCGAGGTGCTGGCCAAGGACGGCAAGGCCATCTCCGGCCTGTTTGCAGCCGGCGAGGGAACCGGCGGCGTCCACGGCAAGAACCGCCTGGGGGGGAACTCCATCTCGCAGACCATTACCTTCGGCCGCATAGCCGGCGAGAACGCGGCCAAGCTGGCCAAGACCACCGGTCCGTAGCACCGCATCTTAACCGGATCCACCGAGGAGACGCCCCGCGGCGTCTCCTCACCGTTTGCCCTTGCCTGCTCCGCTCCAGGGGTGGGGGGGCAAGCCAGGCACGAGGCGGGCATGTTCAACTCTAGCTTCACATTGATGCGCGACGACAATTACCGTATCTTCTTGATCGGACAGGGCATTTCCTGGCTGGGGAGCGTGATGCAGTCCGTGGCCCAGGGATGGCTGGTCTGGTCGCTCACCAAATCACCGGCTCAACTGGCCCTTGCCGCCATCATGCTCTCCCTTCCGGTGCTGCTGTTCAGTGTGCCGGGGGGCGTGGCTGCCGACCGCTTCGACAAGCGGGCCCTCCTTGTGATCACCCAGGGGGGCTCCCTGATCCCGCCCCTCTTCCTCGGTGTCTTGGCCGTGCGCGGCGAGGCGAGCACAGCGGCGATCATGTTCCTCGCCTTTTGCCAGGGGGGGCTGAACGCCTTCGAGGTCCCGGCCCGCCAGGCGCTCCTTTCTGAGTTGGTACCCCGCGCGCGCCTTGGGCAGGCAGTAGCCGTCAACGCCGTTTTCTTCAACGCCACCCGCCTCTTCGGGCCGGCGGCCGCCGGTTGCATCATCGCCGCCTTCGGCGCCGCCCCCTGCTTTTTCCTCAACGCCCTAAGCTACCTGGTCGGCATCATCACCCTGCTCCTGATGCGCCTCCCGTGCCGGGAGCCGGCGCATCCGCTCCGCTCCCAGGCCCTCGCGGTAACCGAGTTGCGCGAAGGGCTCCGCTTCGTGGTCACCCAACGGGAAGTCCGCCAACTCCTCCTGTCCGTGCTCCTGGTAAGCCTCTTCGCCATCCCCTTCGTGCCGCTGCTGCCGGTCTTCGCGGAGACGTTCCGCTCCGGGCCGCAGGGGCTGGGCCTTATGTCCGCGTCTCTTGGCTGCGGTTCGCTCCTCGCCGCCCTTGGCCTTGCCTGTTGGGACGGACCCCCCCGGCCCGACTCCGCCGGGGCCGGGGTCCTCTTCGCCTTGGCCTTGCTGCTCTTCTCGCGTTCGGCGGATTTCCTCCTTTCCCTGGCGGCCCTGGCCGTCGCAGGGGGGGCTGTGGTGGTGTTCCTGGCCCGGGTGAACAGGGCGTTGCAGCAGGCCTGCCCGGACCGTTTGCGGGGCAGGGTGATGGGCGTGTACACGTTGACCCTTCTGGGGATGGCGCCCGTTGGGAGCGCCCTCGTGGGGGGGGGCGCCGCCAAGCTCGGCGTCGCCTCTGCACTCACGCTCACCTCCGCGCTCTGCGTCGCCGGTCTCTCACTGCTGCAGGTCGGGGCTCGCCCGAACGGTCCGTCGCCGGTCCCTGCCGAGCGCGACTCTCTTTGGAGCGGGACGTTGTCCGGTAGCGTAGGAGGCGGGACTGATAAAGGCCCGATTCCGCGCAGTTTGTGACATGGGTCACTCCTCGCCGATGCCCGATGAGGTATGGTTGCTTTACGTTTGCCATCCCGACTTCAGGAGTCCGTATCTGCATGATGCACCGCCTAATTGCCGGCGCAGGGATCGCCCTGCTCTTTCTGGCCAGTTCTTCCCCCCTGTTTGCTTCCGATACGGCTTCCTGCGAACTGAAGGTTCGAGAAGGTTACCGCTTCTATGACATCAGCGGCAAAACCCTGGACGATCTGGTAGAGCAGATCAGGGTCAACGGAACCAGGTGGAACGACGGCAAAGTCTACTCTGCCATGACCAACTGGGACATCCACTTCAAGTACGACGTTACCTGTCAAAACGGGCGCTACTCGGTGAAGTCCGCCGCCACCCGCGTCGACATCCTCTACAACATGCCCCGTCTGAGCCAGGCGACCTGCGCCCCCGAACTGGCCGGCGTCTGGAGCAACTACCTGGTCCATCTGCAGCGTCACGAGTTCGGTCACAAGGACTTGGCGGTAAAGGCTGCTTCCGAGGTGAACGAGATGTTCGGTACCCTGCCGAGCTTCGCCAGTGAAGAGGAACTGGCCGCGGAGATCGGCAAGCGCACCGCAGAGAAATTCCGGATGCTGAAAGAGGTCCAGATCGAGTACGATCACGACACCAGGCACGGCGAGACGCAAGGCGCTGTCCTGGCGGCCGCTCCGCAATAAAGAAGGGGCCACAGGCCCCTGCCCATAACCCCTTCTCCTGCCGCTTTGCTTCACTTTTACTCCGTTCTACCTGCCACTGCCGCCGGTGCCTGTTCCGGTGCCTGTCGAGCCGCCGGTGCCACCGGTGCCGGTACCCGTGGTGCCGCCGGTGCCGGTGCCCATAGTGCCCGTACCTCCGGTCCCCATGTTACCGGTCCCCATGTTACCGGTCCCTATGTTACCTGTACCGGTCGTCCCCCTGGTCCCCTGGTCGTAGTAGCTGCCGCCGGTTCCCTGGTTGAGCGTCCCGCCGGTGCCGCGGTCCATGGTGCCGCCGGTCCCCTGGTTCAGAATGCCGCTGGGACCGCGGTCAAGGGTGTTGCCAGTTCCCCTCGTCCCCTGTTCCAAGTAGCTGCCGCCGGCCCCCGGATTTAACGTGCCGCCTGCACCGCGGTCCGTGGTGCCTCCTGTCCCCCTGGTCCCCTGGTTGTAGTAGGTACCGCCGCCTACCGTTCCGCCCGCGCCGGTGCCCATGCTGCCACCCGTTTCAGGTCCCAGCCGCTCAACCGAGAAGTCCTGCCGCACCGTGCTCCTTGCCCCCGCTCCGCTCGGGAGCGTGGTGCCGCTGTAGCTCTGTACGCTACCGCCACCGGAGGAACCGGAGACGGTCCCGCTCCTGTGGGAGGTTTTTTTGTGGGCCATGCCGGCTTTGTGCGCCCCTGCTTTGTGAGTCATTTTATGGGTCTTGCTCGTTTGAACTCCTGTGTCGGCAGCATAGCCCATGCCGGTGGTCATGCCCATCATGCCCACTGCGGCGATAGCGGTGAATAGCAACCTTCTCACTGTTCTCATAATCGGACCTCCGTTCCCGGTAAAACCTGCCGGGAGGCACCGCCTGCCTTGGTTCGCAGAAGAGCCCCATGGCCCCTGCGGTGCCCCATTTGGTTTGTATACAATTCGTGCTGCTGATTTCAACTTAACATACATGATTAAAAAAAGTCAATTTTTCGTCTCTCGTGGCTTTTGCGTAAGGATCCGTAATTGTTGTTTTTTTGAATGGGCATGCCCCGCGTCCGCCGGGTGCGTTGCACAAAAAAGCGGCGCTCCTCTCCAGGTTCTGGCCATGAGAGATCTCGGGGCGGCAAGGGAGGATTGCCTCTACTGACACCATATGGTTTCGGTGCGGGAGCCGACGCGACACGCGGCGTGGGAGCTGTGAGTGAAGGGGGGCGGCTTGACAGTGGCCAAAGAACTTGTACCCTACCTCGATGCATTAGAGTGTTGTAAGGTTGATTCCAATGTGCGTTGGCCGGGGGGGAACTGCATGAAAGCAACCACGCTTTGTCGAGTCTATCTTCGCAGCGGTCCGCGCAACGTCCTCGCTTACCCTCGCAAGGTGATACCCGCAGGCGCCGAGGTCGCGGTGCTCGAACTCGCCGGCGAGTGGCTCAAGGTCGGTTATTTAGAGAAGGAGGGGTTCCTGCGCAGGGACTCCGTCGAATTGGAGCCGGGCAGCGACCGGGAGTATTACGAACTCCCCGAGGTTTTGCTGCGCGAACTGGCAGCCATCCGGGAGAGCAGGGGGGAGGAAGGAGATGCGGGGCAGAGTGCACTTCCCGCTGAGGAAGACAAGGAAAGCAGGCTGCGCCGGGTGATACCGCAACTGCACGCGGCACGGCTGACCGCCCTCTGCCTCTCCGGCGGCGGCATCCGGAGCGCCACCTTCAACCTGGGCGTGCTCCAGGGGTTGGCGAGATGCGGGCTCCTGGGCAAGGTTGACTATCTCTCGACCGTCTCGGGAGGCGGGTACATCGGCAGTTGGCTCAGTTCCTGGATTTCCAGGGAGACCGGGACCGCGAAGGACAGGCTGGACAAGGTGACCCGGGTGCTGGCGCAGCAGACGGAGGAATCCCGGCGCCGGGAACCTTACCAGGTCCGTTTCCTGCGTGATTACAGCAACTACCTCACCCCCCGCGTCGGGATGTTCAGCGTCGACACCTGGAGCATCATCGGGACCTATCTGAGGAACCTGCTTTTGAACTGGCTGGTGCTGATACCGATGTTGTTCACCTTCCTGCTGCTGCCGAGGTTGCTGGTGCTCCTGGTTTCCGGCCAAGGGATGGAGACCGGGGGGGGAGAGTGGCTGCTCTGGGGCGGGGTGTGCGTCGGCATCCTGCCCATCGCCTACACGGTGATAGATCTCCCCAGCATAGGGGACGGAAAACTGGATAAGGGATACTTCATCGCCTTCTTCCTGGTTCCCCTGCTGCTCATGGCGGTTGCTCTACCGTCCTATTGGGGCTGCAGCTATCTCGCCACGGACGCTACCTATCCGGATGTCACGGTTTTTATCGGGTTCGCGATCTCGGTCCATCTGGGTGGGTGGGTGGCCGGGCACCTCTGGCTCTGGACCAAAAAGGTCTCCCGTCCCCTGCTGCCGGCTGCCGTCTTCTTCGTCTGTGCGGCCCTGACCGGTGCCGTCGCCGGTGCCCTCGGCTGGGTCGCAGCCACGAGGCTCCTGCCGGTCCTCCTGACCAGGGTCGCGTATCCCGAACTGCTCTTCGCCGTTCTCTCTGTTCCCCTGGTGCTGACGGACTACCTGTTGACCGGCACGCTGCTGGTGGCGCTTCTTTCTCGTTTCACGGGGGACCAGGACCGGGAATGGTGGGGACGCGCCGGCGGCGTGACCATCATGGCGGGGCTGGCCTGGGCTGCCCTGCTGGCCCTGGTTGTCTACGGGCCATGGCTCATCCTCCCCGAATCGCACGGGCTCTGGAAGAAGCTCTACGCCCTGCTGGGGGGCGGTGCGGGCATCGCGGCTGCCTTGATGGGGAAGAACGCGGCCACCCCCGCCCTGCGCCCCGGCATCTCCATGGACAGGGTTCGCACCCAGCTTCCTGCGGCCGCGGCAGTATTGTTCCTCCTGTTCCTGGTGCAGGCCGTATCGCTTGCCGCCACCTGCCTGCTCTGGTGGGGAGAGCTCCCCTGGTCGCCGGGGCGGGGGGGGATACCCTCGGATGTGCCGCTGGGCGTCGGCTTCCTGACCCACCTCTACCTTTTGGCCAACACCCAGGTGGCCTGCCTGCTTTGGCTTGCTGCCGCGACCGCATCCATCTGGTTGCTTATGGCCTTGATGGTGAACATCAACAGCTTCTCGATGCACGCCATGTATCGCAACCGCCTGGTCCGGTGCTACCTCGGGGCCTCCCGCCGCAAGGAGGAAAGGTGCCCCAACCCCTTCACCGGCTTCGACAGGAACGACGACCGCGCCATGGTGGAACTCGGCACCCGTCCCTTCCACGTCGTGAACATGGCCTGGAACCTGGTCAAGGGGAAGAGGTTGGCCTGGCAGCAGCGAAAGGCGGCCTCCTTCACCATGACCCCCCTTTTCGCGGGGAGCGACCTGAGTTCCGACGACCGCGCCAAGGGGGTCAAGCCCGGAGGGTACCGCGACATGGCTTCCTACGGAGCCGGATGGGTACCCCGTACCGCCCACCCGACCACCCTGGGGACCGCCATGGCGATCTCGGGGGCCGCTGCCAGCCCGAACATGGGGTACCATTCCTCATCGCTGGTCACCTTCGTGATGGCGTTTTTCAACGTGAGGCTCGGGTGGTGGCTGGGGAACCCCGGCACGGGGATGCACGGCGCCTGGCGCAAGGCCTCGCCGGGGCTGGCCCTGATCCCGCTCTTGAAGGAGACCTTCGGGTTCACCCGCGAGGACGGCAAGGACATCTACCTCTCCGACGGTGGTCACTTCGAAAACCTCGGGCTCTACGAGATGGTGCGCAGGAGGTGCCGCTACATGGTGGTCTGCGACGCGGGCTGCGACTGCGATGGGAGATTCGAGGACCTGGGGAACGCGGTGCGCAAGGTGAGGGCCGATTTCGGCGTGGAGATCGACATCGATCTGGCGGCAGTGCGGGCGAAAAAACTCCATTTCGCGGTGGGCACCGTACGTTATGGCTGCTGCGGGGAGGAGGAGGCGGACGAGGGGTGCGTGCTGTACCTGAAGCCGGTGCTGACTGGCGACGAGTCGGCGGACCTGCTCAATTACGGCAGGGTGCACGCCGAGTTCCCGCATGAGCCGACTGCGGACCAGTGGTTCGACGAGGCCCAGTTCGAGAGCTATCGAAAGCTCGGGCTGCACTCGGTGCTGCAACTGACCGGAGGGGGGTTCCTTGAACTGGAGGAATGCTTCAGCCGCGCCGGCAGGCTGCACCGGCGCGCGCTCAAAGAGCTGGATCAGCGTCACAGCTAGACCGGGTAATCGGCCTGGTCGGTGCCGGAACCTGCCGCGGCCTCCTTGAGCTTGCGGAGCATGTTGCGCATCTGCTCGCTGTTGTAGGGCTTGGCGAGGAATGCGGCGTGCGGATCCCTGTCGATGAAGGGAGAGACCTCCTTCTTGCCGTAGCCGCTGCAGAAGAGGATGGGAAGCGAAGCGGTCTTCCTGCGCAATTCCTGGTAGGCTTCGACGCCGTCCATTTCGGGCATGGTCAGGTCCATCAGGACCAGGTCGATCTCTCCGGAGCGCTCGTCGTAGATCTCCAAGGCTTCCCGGCCGTTGCAGGCCGTGATGACGCTCAAACCAAGCCCGTTCAACAAGACGGTGCCGACCAGGCGCAGTTCCGGTTCGTCGTCAACCAGCAGGACGGTCCCTTCCAGCCAGTCACGGGATTGGCGCGGCGGCTCGGGGGCGAGTTCCGCCTCCACCCGCGGGCAGGCGGCAGGTGGGGTGGGGAAGAAGATCCTGAAACTCGATCCTTCCCCGAGCACGCTGGAAAGCTGCAGCGCACCGTTGTGGCTCCTGATGATCCCCATGGTGGCGGACATGCCCAGGCCGCGCCCGGTGAACTTGGTGCTGAAGAAGGGCTCGAAGATTCGCTGACGTGTTTCCTCGCTCATGCCGCAGCCGTCGTCGCTGACCTCCAGGCAGACGTAGGAACCCGGGGCGATGGCGTTGCCGAAGACGTCGTGGCCGGCCTGACCGGGGGGGACGGTGTGCCGGGCCAGGGAGATGGCTACCGTCCCTTTCCGGTCGCCGATCGCCTCCACCGCGTTGACGACGAGATTCATGATGATCTGCTGCACCTGCCCCTGGTCCCCCTTGATAAGCGGGACTCCCGGCTCAAGCTGGTACCTTAGGGAGACCTTCTTCTTGAAGCCGGGCTGGAGCATGCTGACCACCTCGCGTACCTGGACGTCGAGGTCTATCTCCGTCTGTAGCAGCGGGCTTTTGCCGGCATAGTTGAGCATCTGCCGGCACAGGTCGGCGGCGCGGTTTCCCGCCTGTTCGATCTGCTCCAGGTGCTTTTGCACCTCTTCGGGCTGCGCTGTGCGGGCCATGGCGCAGTGCCCGAGGATGATGGTCAGGATGTTGTTGAAATCGTGGGCGATGCCGCCGGAAAGCACCCCCAGGCTCTCCAGCCTCTGGGTCTGTTGCAGTTGCTGTTCCAGCGCGAGCCGGTACTCCTCCGCCTTCTTCCGTTCCGTGACGTCGCGGGCCACGTGGACGCAGGCGGTGATCTCGCCGAACTCGTTGTACAGGGGCGAGACCGAGATCTCGAAGAAGCCCCCCAGGTGCTGTTCTTCCATCTCCACGTTAGCCGCCTCCCCCTCCTCCAGCAGTTTCAAGAAGGGGCAGGTGCCGGGAACGTTGCCGATCTCGTGGAAGAGCTCGTAGCATTTGCGGCCGGGGATCTGGGACGGGCGCAAGCCGAGGCGGTCGGCCATGGCGCGGTTGGCGCGGGTGATGGTGTGCTGGGTGTCGGTGATGAAAATGAGGTCAGGAACGGCGTCGAAGGTGAGTTCCCATTCCCGTTTGCCGCGGCTGAGAGCCTCGTAGAGAAACTGCGTGGTTAAATCGCCGTCGACTAACATGCCGTTACCCCCAGGGCGGGAACCATACCTTCAAAGAGCGGTCGGTCTTTCCGGCCGCTGCGTTGCAGGTGCATGCCGGGTTGCAGCGGGATGCGCAGGCTGTCGCAGCCAAGCTCTGGTTTCATGGGGGCCCCCGTGATGTGGCGCCACCCGGCGAGTGGGGGGGAGGCCGTTACGGAACCGAAGAGCAAGCGATGCATGGCCTATCTCTCCTCCGTTTTGCATTCCATCATCCGCACCGGACGCAAAAAAGCCGGGGCAGAATATCGAATGATATTTCGGCAACCCGGCTGTCTCCGAGAGACCCAATAGGCTTTCCGCCCCATCCTCGCGGATGGTTGAGTATTATCGTGTATCTTGTTGATGTATTTGATTTTCGATAATTATGCTCGTTGCCAAGGGTGAAGTCAACGAAATGGCGCCTGCCGACTGGGTAAACCTTGTGAGTTGAATCACTAAAAGACAAGATTTGTCAGAAATAGAAGTTCCACAACAGGCTTTGCTCAGAAACGCCGTGCCCTGAGACATCGGCGAAGCTCAGGCCAAGGCTCAGACTCTGTTGCTGTGCCAACCGGAAGTTCTGTGCCAGCGTCGCCTTGAGAGAGACCCGGTCATCTCCGATGACGTAGAAGAAGGCGGAGCCTTCCAGGTGCATCTTCCACCAATCCCTGACCTGCTCCACGGTGCCAAAGCTCATCCCGGGTGCCGCGGCCGCCGTCCCGCGCAGGTGCCTGCCGCCTTCGACGGCCAATTCGGCGAGGCCGTAGAGGATGCCCCCGAAGGGGGACCTGCCGGCGACGCCCCCCCCGCTGTTCAGCCTGAAGACCAGGGAATCCCTGCCGTCCTTCATCACCTCGGTGTCCCAGCCTGCCGCGACCTTCCAGGAATAGGGCTTGAAGAAGCGATCCCTGGGGGCCGTGGAGAGGATGTCCAGCAGATGCAGGGCGCGCAGCCCAGGGCGCCCCGTCTCCGGCACGTAATCGAGCAGGGTGTCGAAGAACTTGATCTGCGCGCCTTTGAGGTAGCCCTGGTCCGGGTCGAGCAGGGCATGGAATTCGGGTTGCAGCTGCACGGCCGCGTACCACTCTCCGCGGCGCACCCCCCCTCCCAGTCCGACCTTGGAGGTGTGATGCCCGGCGTCGGGAGGGGCGGGGGGCAAAACGGCGTAGGCCGCCTCGCTCCCCGTGCCGAGGGCGCTCCGCTCGGCCAGGATCTTCAGGTAAAGCTTGGTGTAGGCGTCCTGCTCCAGCTCCTTGCGGGCGAGACGCAACTGCACCAACTCCGCGGCGAGGTCCAGCACCTCCCGCTTTTCCTGTTCCGTCCCGGCCGCCGTTTCGATGCTGTGCGGTGGGCGCTTCCCCTGGGCGAGCTCCAGGGCGCTCTGCTGCCCTTGCTCGTCGAGCAGCGAAGCGATCTTGACGATGCGCGCCCCCTGGGAGGGACGGTAAACAGCCTCCTCGAGGATGCCGCTTTGCTGGGCGATCTCGATGGTGTTGGTGGGGTGGACCAGCAGGCCGGTGCGGTCCGAGAGATGCAGCGTGGGACGCGCCGCCTCGATCAGGAACAGCAGGTTGTAGGAGCAGTTCTCGTCCAGGAAATAGTAGTCCGAGGCGATCCGCTGCAGTTCCAGCGCGTGCAGCAGCAACCTGTCCACCTCTTCTTTGGAGAGCTTCAGGCGGTACTCCCACATGTCCCTGTGCTCGAGATCGCTGTACTCCTTCACCTTCTGATAGTAGGGCATCAGTGAGTAGTAACCCTTGTACAGCCCGCTGAGCCCCTTGAAGGCGTAGAGAAATCCGTTGGCGTCGGTGGCGTCGGCCGCGTAATTCACGGCATAGGAGATCAGGTTGCTCTTGCTCGGGCCGTCGATCCTGATCAGGGTGTGCCCGAACATGGAGGCCGGGCTGTTGATGTGTCCCACCGGGAACACGAGCACCGCGGAGCGCGCGTCGATGGTCCTGATCTGCTCCTGCTGTTCCGAACAGACGGCCGCCGGGAGCCGGGCCGGGTCGATGGAGAGCTCCTCGCTGAGCCAGGCCAGGCGCGCCGGGAAGCGGCAGATCGGGTGTTCCCCGTCCGGCGCCTCCGGCCCGAAAAAGGCGGCGACGGTCGCGGAAAGCTCGGCTGCCGGATCGGTCCTGCCGGTGGGGGAGAGGAAGAAGTTGGCGTCGGAAATGCGGCTTATCGTGCCGCCGGTGAGCGTCTTCTTGTAGTGCAGCAGGATCTGCCAGGGGCGCCGCTCCCACAGGCGTCTGTCCTGGGCCTCCTTGACGAGTTGGTCGCGGTAGGCCGGGTCCCCGGCAGCCGCCGGCAGGCAGGGGAGGGGGAGGGTGAGCAGCATCAGGGTACAGAGGGTGCGGCGCAGCAGGGGCATGTTCATTCCAGTGCTCATCACAGGTTGGTGGAGGGATGCTCCGGACATTAAAAAGGGTGCACAACTCTCGCTGTGCACCCTTGTAGCATACTTCCCGTCAAAAATCAGTTGTTGGTTACAGTCACGACGTTGTCGATCACTTCAGCCATCACGATCTTGTCGGAGGTGAAGATCTTGTTGAAGTTGGCCTGCAGTTTGGTTTTGTAGGCATCGCTCTGGGTGGAGGGGACGCCCATCATCTCGACGAAGGTGTCCAGTGTCTCGCCTTTGCCCATTGCGATGTCCTTGGCCAGGTTGTCCATGTTGGCGCGCACGAACTGGTTCAGTTTCTCGTTCTGTGCGATCTTGCCGGGCTGCTGGCACTCGGAGGTGCCGGAGCTGATGCCGAAGGTCTGGGTGCCCGAAGTGCCGTTGGTGGTGGACTGCAGCACCTGGAACAGGATTGAGCCGTCAGCCTTGTTTTCCCACAGCATGGTGCCGAGGCCGCAACCTACGTTGGTGTGGGCCTGGCCGGCGGCGAAGGCGGAAGCGGAAGTCAAAAGAGTGAGTGCGAATGCGATCAGTAACTTTTTCATGGTTGTTCTCCTTTTTTAAGGAAATTTTCACCCTAGTATATGGCCTGCGTCGTCACTGTCAACCGCAACGCGGAAAAAGATCTGCCGGAAGTCGGAATGCTCCCGGAATTTCGGCATCACTCTCGATGCCTCCTCCTTGAGGTCGGGCGCGGCGAACAACGCTCGAGAAAGAGCGCCTCCCCTTGAAAGGGGAGGCGCTCTGATCGGTTTTTAAACGGGTATTTTGGCTAGATCTTGCCGGGTGTTTCGGTTTCTCAAGCAGGGGGCGTGTCGCGATGTTTCCCATCCTTGCGCGCTGCCGGCTATGCCAGTTTGAAGCGCCCCACGATCTGTTGCAGTTCAGAGGCGAGGGCCGACATGTGGGTCGCCGCGTCGGCCGTCTCGTGGGCGCCTCCCGCCGTCTCGGAGACCACCTCCGTAATGGTGCCGATGTTCGCGGTGATCTCGCCGGTCACCGCCGTCTGCTGCTCCGCCGCGGTGGCGATCTGGTGGATCTGGGAGGTGAGCTCGTTGATGGCGTTCAGTATGTCATCGAGCGCTTCGCCCGAGCGGCGCGAGCTTTCCATGCCGCTTTCGACCTCCTGCACCCCGAGGGTCATGCTCCCCACGGCGCCGCTGGTGTCTTTCTGGATCGCCTTTATCATGGCGCCGATCTCCTTGGTCGCCCGCGTGGTCCGTTCCGCCAGCGCGCGGACCTCGTCCGCAACCACCGCGAAGCCGCGCCCCTGCTCTCCGGCCCGGGCCGCCTCTATGGCCGCGTTCAGGGCGAGGAGGTTGGTTTGATCGGCGATGTCTTCGATGGTCCCGACGATCGCGCCGATCTCGTCGGAGCGGGCGCCCAGGTTCTGCACCGTCTGGGCAGACTCCTTCACCCGCTCGGCGATTTTTTGCATGCCGACCAGGGTCTGCTGCACCACCTGGGCCCCGCCGCGGGCGGTGTCACTGGCACGGTTGGATGACTCGGCCGCCTGCGAGCAGTTGCTGGAGATGTCGTTCGAGGTGGCGCTCATCTCCTCGCTCGCCGTGGCGACCGTCCCCGACTGCGCGGCCACCTCCTCGGCGGCGGTGGCTATCTGCACCGCGGTCGCGCTCAGTTGCTGGCAGGAGACGGAAAGCTGGCCCGTGTTCCGGGACAGCTGCGAGACGATGCCGTGCACGTTTTCTATGAAGCGGTTGAACCAGGTGCTTACCTCGCCCAGCTCGTCCTTGCGCCCCACTTCGAGCCGCTTGGTAAGGTCCCCTTCCCCCTCGGCGATGTCCTTGAGCATGACGAGCATGCGGGAGAGCGGCCGGGTGATGCCGAGAGAGATGACGACGCCGAGGAGGCAGGTGCCGAGGCTCGCGGCGGCGGCAAGGACCAGGCTGAGGATCAGGGTGAGCCGGGCGTCGTGGGCCAAGCCCCCGGCGGTCGCCAGGATCTCCTTGGTGAGCACGTCCTCGACCTGCTTCATGGTGTCGATCTTCTCCGTGATCACCGGGAACCAGTTCTCCGCCGGAATGCCGAAGTGCCCCGACAGCCCCTTGGAGAGCACCGCTCCCCTGATCTCCTCGACCTTGCCGAAGACCGGCGCCTTCGCTTTCTCCTCGTAGGCGGCGACCGCCTGCGGCGAGGCGAACTTGCGGAACAGGTCGAGGTAGTCCTGCTGTGCCGCCAGGATGGTCATGGTCCGCTGCAGCCTCTCCTGGTCAAGGACGTCCGCAGCGAGGACGGCGTTCAAGGTCGCCCGCTCCTTACCGGTCTCCTCCTTGGCCTTCACGAAGCTGTAGTAGGCGGTCGCCTGGCGCATCACCTCGCGCTTCCCGCTGGTGGTGGCAACGGCAGCCACCACGTCCATGTACGAGTTGATCAGCCCGGTGTAGAAGGTGTAGGCTTCTCCGCCGGTGACCTGAAGGGTGTCGATGCCGGAGCGGGTTTCCTTGAGCCTCCCGATGGCGTTTCCCGCGGCGTCGAGGCTTGCCTTCACCAACGCGACGGATGCCCCGTTCTTCTCCAGGAAGGAGGCGACCGACTGGATCTCCCGGTCCACCTTGGCCCGCTGGCCGGCCAGTTCCTCCTTGAATTTGCCCCCCTTGGCGTTGAGGTAGCCGGAGGTGTAGCCGCGCTCTTTCTGGATCTGGTGCGAGAGTTCGCCGACCTGCACCGCCAGGGTGGTCAGTTTCTGGGTCTGGACGAGCCCCTGCAGGGCGGCGTAGTCCTTGGATGCGTTGTAAATGGAAAACACGACCATCCCGAGCACCGGGACGGCCATCATCAGCATCAGCTTGGTGCGGATTCTCAGATTCTGCAGCATGATCGTTCCCTTTCTTGGCACGGGCTCTTCCAGCCTCTATCCCCGCGTCTGAGGCGCGACTGGCGGCGCCTTATGACAGTGTCTTTGCCTGCCTTTGACATTCGTTTTCATTTTATCGGCCGCCCGGCTGAGAACTTTAGGGGAAAATGTGCCGGAAAGGGGGAGGCCCGGCGCAGGGCGCGCCGGAGGGGAAACGTAAAAAGCCGCTGCACCTTACGATGCAGCGGCTTGATTGCAGATGGGCGACCGGAGCTGCGCTTACTTCGCGCCGAACAGGAAGTAGGAGAGAGACAGCAGGGCGAGGACCCACATCCCCCCCTTCATCTCCTTGATGCGGCCGGTGGCGCCCTTCATCAGCGGGTAGGCGATGAAGCCCGCGGTCATGCCCACACCGATGTTGTAGGTGAAGATCATGAGCACCACGGTCAGGAAGGCCGGGATCAGTTCGGTGAAGTCGTCGAAGTCGATCTTCGCGAGCGGGCTGATCATGTACGACCCGATCACGATCAGGGCGATGCCGTAGGCGTGCGCCGGGACGATGGTGAAGAGGGGGGCGAAGAAGAGAGCCAGCAGGAAGAAGAATGCGGTTACGAGGGCGGTGAAGCCGGTGCGGCCCCCTTCCTCGATGCCGGCGGCGGACTCGATGTAGGCGCCGGTGGTGGTGGTGCCGAGCAGCGGCGCGGCGACGGTGGCAAGGGCGTCGGCCAGCATTGGCTTCTCGATCTCCGGGAGGTTGCCGTTCTCATCCAGCAGGTCGGCGCGCATGGAGAGGCCGAGGAGCGTCCCGACGGTGTCGAGGAAGGCCATGATGAAGATGGTCAGGATGATCGGGAAGAAGCCGGGGGTGAGGGCGCCGGCGAAGTCGAGCTTGAACAGGATCGGGGTGATGTCCGGCGGCATGCTGACGAAGGATTGCGGCAGCGGGGTCACCTTCAGGATGATGGAGGCGATGGTGGTGACCACGATGCCGATCATCATGGAGCCGAGCACCTTGCGGGAGATGAGCACCACGGTAAAGAGCAGACCGAAGACGGCCAGGAGCACGGAGGGGTGGGACAGGTCGCCAAGTTTCACCGGCGCGCCCGGAACGCCCAGGACGACGATGCCGGTTTCGTTGAGGCCGATGAAGGTGAGGAACAGGCCGATGCCGGTGGCGAAGGCGCACTTGAGCGACAGCGGGATGGACTCGGCAAGCCAGCTCCTGACCTTGAACAGGGTGAGCAGGGTGAAGATGACCCCCGCGAAGAAGACGGCGGCCAGGGCGGTCTGCCAGGTGTACCCCATCACCTTGACCACGACGAAGGCGATGAAAGCGTTCTCGCTCATGTAGGGGGCGATGGCGAAGGGGCGGTTGGCGAAGAAGGCCATGAGCACGGTGCCGAACACGGCGGCGATGATGGTGGCGGTGGTGGAGGGGCCGCGCGGGATGCCGGCGTTCTCGAGGATGGCCGGATTGACGATGATGATGTACGCCATGGTGAGGAAGGTGGTGAGACCGGCGATGATCTCGCGCTTCATGCTGGTGCCGTAGCGTTGGAACTGGAAGTAAGTGGCTATACGGGAGGTCATTGCTAGTTTTGCTCCTTCATTGCGTAGAGTGCGGGCAGATTGCGCCAGTATCCTGCGATGTCCATGCCGCAGCCGAACAGGAAGCGGTCTTCGACCTCGAGCCCGACGAAGTCGGCCTTGGCGCCGGGGGCCTTTCGGTCATGGATCTTGTCGACCAGGACGGCGGTGTACACCTCGGCCGCACCTTCCTCCCGGCAGAACTTGGTGATCTCGGCCAGCGTCACCCCCTCGTCGAGGATGTCGTCGATGAGCAGCACCGTGCGTCCCTTCAGGGAGCGTTCCGGTTTCACCTTCCAGAGCAGGTTGCCGCCGAACATCTCCGCGCCGTAACGGGTGGCATGGAGGTAATCCAGCTCGAGGGCAAAGGGGAGCTTGTCCACCAGTTTGCCGGTCACGAACAGCCCGCCGTTCATGATGCAGTACGCGATCGGGTTACTCCCCGCCAGGCGCTCCGCGATTTCCTGCGCCATGCGTGACAGCGCCTCCTCGACTTCCTGCTCCGACCTCAGACAATCCGCTTTCTGGCGAATGTCCTCCATGTCCTTGAGTACCATTTCCGCTCCTTCGGAACATTTGTTTAAAGCCGCCGAACCATAGCAGATTTGTGCAGTAAAAACAACTAATTGAACTTTCATTAGTTGGGGTTTCCCGTATACGGGTGCCGGGGGGGATTGAGGCGGGGTCAGGGGGTGAATTCGCGCTCCAGGGCCTTGCGGTCGATCTTGCTGTTGGAGGTGACCGGGAGAGCCGGGCGGCAGATAATCCTTTCGGGAATCATGTACTTGGGGAGGTGGGCACCGCACAGTCCGAGGAGCTCGGCCGCTTCCGGGACGGCACCCTCGACGTGGGAGACGTAGGCTACGATGCGGCTGCCGGTGAGCTCGTCCGGAATGGCGATCACCGCCGCCTGCCTGATTTCGGGGTGGCTGTTGAGGACGACCTCGATCTCGTCCAGCTCCACCCGGAAGCCCTTGCTCTTCACCATGTGGTCCTTGCGCCCGGCGAAGACGAAGTTTCCATCGCCGTCCAGGCGCACCACGTCGCCGGTCCGGTAGACCCTGGCGTGACTGGAGGGGTTGCGGGGGTCGGGGGTGAAGTGGGCGGCGGTGCGTACGGGATCGTTCCAGTATCCAAGCGCCACCGTGGCGCTCAAGATGTGCAGCTCCCCCTCGCGCCCCGGCTCGGTCACCAGCTCTCCCGCCTCGTCGATGGCGAACACCTCGAAGTTTGGGAAGGGGGTCCCGATCGGTATCTTCCAGGCGTCCTGGGGGAGTTCATCCGGCACCCGGAAAAAGAGGGAGGAGTTGGCCTCGGTCTGGCCGTAGATGTTGTAGAAGGAGGCGGCGGGCATGAAGCGTTTCAGGACCTTCAGGTACTTGACCGGCATGAGATCGCCCGAGAAATGCACCAGGCGGAGTTTCGGGAGGGTGAGCCGGTCCAGGGCCCCCTGGTCGGCGAGCTTGGTCAGCACCGACGCCACCGAGTTCCATACCGTGATCTCCTCGCGATGCAGGAACTCGGCGAGGCGCACCGGGAACGCGGAGAGCGCCTCCGGTACCAGCACCACCGTGGCGCCCCCCCTCATGGCGCAGAAGATGTCGAAGATGGAGAGGTCGAAGTGCAGCGGCGCGTGGTTCGCGATGCGGTCCCCGCCCCCTATGGCGAAGAACTCGGTGGCCATGTTGACGAAGGTGAGGGCGTTCAGGTGGGAGATGACCACCCCCTTGGGGGAGCCGGTGGAGCCGGAGGTGTGCAGGATGTAGGCGGGGGAGGCGCCGCAGACCTGGGGGCGAAGGGGGGTGCCCGTCTGCCGCTCCAGGTTTTTCCAGTCGATCACCTCCACCCCTGGGATTCCGCCGGTGGGGGCGGTCACTACCGCCTTTTCCAGCCTCAACCCTTGATCGGTCTCAGAAAGCAGCCGCTCCAGCTGCTGCGCAGAGGCGATGGCGAGCCTGATGCCGCAATGGTTGATGATGGAGCAAAGGCGCGGCGCGGGGGAGGCGGGGTCGAGCGGCACGTAGATTCCGCCTGCCTTGAGGATGGCGAACAGGGCCACGATGCACTCGATCGACTTGTTCAAGAGGATGCCCACCCGGTCGCCGCGCCTGACGCCGTGGGCCATAAGCAGCGCCGCCAGCCGGTTGCTCGTCTCCTCCAACTCCCGATACGAGAGTGCCCGGTCCTTGAAGAGCACCGCCTGCCGTTGCGGGAAGGCCGCCGCGCTTTGGGTCAAAAGCTGCTGCAGCAGGTACATGGCGTCCCTCCTCTCGGGCTCTAGAGCCCCAGGAAGCTGGCGATGATGTTCCTCTGGATCTCGGAGGTGCCCGAGTAGATCTTCCCTGCGATGGCGTCGCGCAGGTTGCGCTCGAAGTCGAACTCGGTCGAGTAGCCGTAGGCTCCGTGTATCTGCAGGGCGTCGCCGGCGTTTTGCACGTAGCTCTCGCTGATGAAGAGCTTGGCCATGGCCGACTCCAAGGGGGCCCGCCGGCCGGCGCTCTTCAACCCGGCCACGCGGTGCAGCATGAGGCGGGAAAGCTCGGTGCGCAGCTTCATGTCGGCTATCTTGTGCGAGACCGACTGGCATTTCCCGATCGCACGGCCGAACTGGTGCCGTTGCCGGGCGTACTCCACGCACTCCTCGAGGATCTTTTCCATGGCCCCCAGGTGGGCCGCGAACAGGCAGCTTCGCTCCCACTCCATCTCCGAATTGAAGATGGCGGCGCCGCTCCCCTCCGCACCGAGCCGGTTCTCCTCGGGGACCTCGCAATCCTCCAGGAAGACCTCCCCCAGGGGGCAGGTCCTGAGCCCCATGGTCTCGAGGGGGCGTCCCGCGGAAAACCCGGGGAACCCCTTCTCCACGATGAAGGCGGAGATCCCGGCGAACCCCTTGCTGCCGTCGGTCACCGCGAAGACCAGCAGGAGGTCGGCGATCGGCGCGTTGGTGATGAAGGTTTTGGAGCCGTTGAGCAGGTAGCGGTCCCCACGCTTCTCGGCCCGGCAGCGCATGCTGAAGGCGTCCGAACCAGCCTCCGGCTCGGTCATGGCGTGCCCCCCCTTGAGCTCTCCTGAAATGAGCCCGGGGAGGTACCGCCGTCTCTGCCCCGGCGTCCCGAAACGGTTGATGGGGGATTCGCAGGTCCAGATATGGGAGTTGAGGGAGAAGAGGAGGCCGCTGTCACGGCAGGCATAGCCGAGCCCCTCCATGGTGGCGACGGCGGTCATGGTGTCGAGGCCGAGCCCGCCGTACTCCTCGGGCATGGTGATGCCGGGGATGCCGAACTCGGCGCACTTGCGCCATCCCTCCTCGAAGAATTTCCCCAGCTTTTCCCGCTCCTTGGCCCCCGGGTTCAGGTCGCGCCGGGCGAATTCCATCGCCATCTCCCTGAACTTATCCTGTTCGGCTGTGAAGGTGGTTGCGTCCATGTGCGCCTCGCGGGGCCGGCAGCGGCCTCACAGTGTGAAAAGGAGGGAGGCGATGCCGTAGTGGGAAGGGAGACCCGCCTCCTGCTTCAGCACGTTGAATGTGCCGATAGAGATCTGCTGCAGTTCCTTAATCGCCGCGATATAGCGCTTCCGCGCCTGCTCGTCCAGCGAGCTTTTCAGTTCCCCGCAGGCATAGATCAGGCACCTCAGGGGGCGTTCCGCATGGGGAAGGAGGCATCCCCGCGGGCCGAGATGAGCGCAGCGGACCGCGGGAGTTTGTGCCGCGGACTCGTCAGGGGGCGCCGGTTCGAGCCGCCGCCATGCCGCGCCCAGCCGTATCCGCAGGTATGCCGCCAACGGGGGGGCGCCCTGTCCGGCGTACGCGGCGACCCTGGAGCCGGTATGGCGCCGCAGCCAGTAATCGATGGCGGTGAAGTAACGTTCGGCCGGCTCCCTGCAGCAGGCACCCTGACATCTGTCGCACCGGGCGTAGGAGGGAAGATCGAGGGCGGCTATCCTGAGCTGGCAGGCAACCCGTTTCCGGTTCAGCTGTTCCATGGCTTTGCGGGCCGGCGGCGACAGGTCGTGGTCCCGGTCCAGCAGGTCGTGGCTCAGGCCGGCCACGCGCTGGAACAGGCGGTAAGGCCTGGAGAAATGCCAGAAGTCCTGGAGGTCCCTGAACATGTCGTTCTCCTCCCGCACGGTCACCCCTGGTCCCTCTTGCGCTGCGCCACCCCCGAGAGGGCGTAGATCATGGCCCAGGCGGCCAGGTGCGAGGAGTACCCCTGAGGGTCCTGCCCCGGGTAGACCTCGACGAAATCGAGCCCGTCGATGCCCGAGCACCCGATGGTCTGCAGCGCGGGGAGCAGCTCGGTGGGAAGGAGCCCGTTGAAGTCGGCGGGGCCCCCCGGGTTGTACCCGGCGTCGATGCAGTCGCTGCAGATGGTCACGAAGACATGCTTTGTCTTTTGGTGGGCGATCGCTATCGCCTCTTCGGTGACCGCCACCATCCCCCGTTCCCGGATCTCCTTGGTGGTGAAGATGCGCGCACCCATGCTGCGGGCATACTCGTACTGTGCCGGAGAGTTACGTGGCCCCCTGATCCCCAAGTGGACGATGCTCTCCTTGCGCACCCGGGGAAGCTGCACGATGCGATGCAACGGGCCGCAGCGCGGGAACATGTCGGCACCGAAGGACTTGGCGTTGTCGAGGTGGGCGTCGAAGTGGATCACGCCGATCTCGCCTTCGCCCGCCTCGCCGAGCGCCCTCACTATTTCGGGGGTGAAGGAATGGTCGCCCCCCAGCACGAAGGGGATGCTTTGGCTGCGGTACACCTCCAGCATCGCCTTGTGCACGTTGGCCATGGTCTCGGCGGGGTCGTTCGGGTTGACCGGGATGTCACCCATGTCCCCCAACTGCAGGTGGTCGAACAGGTCGATCTCGTACTCGGGGAGGAAGCCCCCGTAGCGCGCCGAGGCGTGCCTGATGCTGCGCGGTGCGAGCTCGCAACTGCTGAAGGAGCCCCAGGTCACCGTCCCCTCCCAGGGGACACCCGCCACGATGACGTCGCAGCCGGCGGGGAGGTTGCGGGCATCGATCACCGGGACCCCGAGGAAGGAGGGGGTATCCCCGTACACCCTGGGGAGGGACGCTTTTCTGTTGGGCACCATCGGGATCTCTTTGCTGTTCATGGTGGCTCCTTTGCGCGTGGCGCGCCCTAGGCTGCACCGTGGCAGGTTACGTGCAGCTTCCTCGACAGCAGCAGGCGGGTCGCCCTGACTCGCTGCAGTTCACGCCATCGCAGGGTCCGGTGCACCCAGAGCGCCGGGACGTTGTCGGCCCAGAAGAAACCGTAGGCCTTGGTGATCCCCCGCTTTTTCAGCAGGTGCAGCGCGCCGTTTTGCAGTGCCGCTGCCAGGTTCCCCCCGCGGTGCGCCGGATCGACGAACATGTCGAAGGTGTAGGCCTCCCCGGGGCGGCACTCGATCCCCAACCACCGCTCGTCGGGATGGTTGCAGCCGCGCCCCCCTTGCCGGTGGTCGGCGCACCAGATGTCTCCCGCCACGGTGTTCCCCTTTACCAGGGCGAAACCGCGGTACCCCTTGCCGAGGTAGGTGAGCGCCTTCAGGTACCTGCTCCGGAACCGGTACACCAGGCGCCGTTCCCCGAGGAGTTCCGCGCTCAGTTCCAAGACGGCTTCGTCGGGGGGACGGGTGAAATCCGTCACCGGGCGGAGGGAGTCGAGCGGGATTTCCACCGGCACCGCTACCCGGTTCAGATACACGATGTCCCTCAGCAGGGTGCGCCACCCGGCGACCAGCAACATCTCACGGGCCTGCACCAGCCTCATCTTGCAGTACTGAAGCATGGTTCCTCCGGGCCGGCTATCCCTTGGCGCCCAGCTTGAAGTTGATGAACTCCGCCACCGCCGATATGGTCTCGAAATGCTCCGGAACGATTTCCGTGTCCGCGATTTGCACGCCGAATTCCTTTTCCAGGTACGCGATCAGTCTTTGCACCCCGAGGGAATCTACAATCCCCTTGTCTATGAGGGAGTCGGAAGGGGAGAGGGTGACTTTGGTACCGGGGGCAGCCATCTCGTTTTCTATGAACGACCTGATGGTATCGGTGTAATCGGTCATCTCATCCTCCTGAATCAAGGGTGGCGGAACGCCGGCACTATCGGCGCAGGAGCGGACTGCTTGAGCCTTGTCCAAGGCTGGCTCCGCCGCGGCGATGAATGGTTGGTTGGGTATAATGACAAAATTGTAATCTTTGGCACGCACCCTAGTGTACATTTGCCCGGTTGGCTGTCAAGGGCACTCCCGCCGGCTTCTTTTTTGTTCCAAAGGGATGACCAAAGATGCTACTTTGGCGCAATGTCGTGGAAGATCATCGAAAGAAAACGGACCCTTCTGGCCGGCGAGAGCGGCCCCGGGCGCGGCAAAAGCGGCGGAAGACTCTCCTGCTGCCTGGTCTACCCTAACCGCTATCACTCCGCCATGAGCAACCTCGGCTTCCAGGCCGTCTACGGCATGCTGAACGCGCAGCCGGAGGTCAGCTGCGATCGCGCCTACCTGCCGGACCGTGACGAGCTCGAGGAACTGCAGAGGACACGGGGGACGCTCCTGTCGCTGGAGAGTCAGCGCCCGCTTTCCTCGTTCGACCTGATCGCCTTTTCCATCTCCTTTGAAAGCGATTACCTTAACCTTCCCACCATCTTCCGGTTGGCCGGCATCGAACCCTATGCGGCGCAACGCTCCCCGCTGCAGCCGCTGGTTGTGGCCGGCGGAGCCGCGCTCTTTCTGAACCCCGAGCCGGTCGCCCCGTTTCTCGACCTGGTCTGCATCGGCGAGGCGGAGCCGACCCTCCCTCCCTTGCTGGAGTTGCTGAAGCGGGGGGCGCCGTCGCGGGAGGAGCTGCTCCGCGAGGCGGCACAGCTTCCCGGGATCTACGTCCCCTCGCTCTACCAGCCGGAGTATGAAGGGGTGCGGCAGGTCGCCTTCAGACCCTCCCCCGGCGCTCCTCCCCGGGTGCGCCGCGTCTGGGACCCCGATCCCGACAGCCGCCCGACCGTCACCGAGATTCACACGGACGCCACCGAGTTCTCGGGGATGCACCTGGTCGAGATCTCCCGCGGCTGCCCCCGTGCCTGCCGCTTCTGCGCCGCCGGGTTCATCTACCTTCCCTACCGGACCCGGTCGCCTGAACTGGTGCGCCAGGAGGTGCTCGAGGGGGTGGCCCAGGGAAGGAAGGTCGGGCTGGTGGCGGCGGCTGTTTCCGACTACGCCGGCATCGGCGAGCTCTGCTGCGACATCGTCGCGGCCGGAGGGAGGTTTTCGGTCTCCTCCTTCCGCATCGACCACCTGGACGGGCGCATGATCGAGGCGCTGAAGGCGAGCGGCCAGAAATCGGTGGCGCTCGCGCCCGAGGGGGGATCGCAGCGGCTGCGGGACCTGGTCAAGAAGGGGATCGACGAGGAGCAGATACTGGCCGCCTGCGACATGCTGGTGAGCCACGACATCCTGAACCTGAAGCTGTACTTCATCATCGGCCTGCCGACCGAGACCGGGGAGGACCTGGAGGAGCTGGTGGCGCTGGTGCAAAAGATCCGGGAGCGGGTGCTGGCGGCGGCCAAGGAGAACCGGCGCCTGGGAGAGATCCAGCTTTCGGTGAACCCTTTCATCCCAAAGCCGTTCACCCCATTCCAGTGGTGCGCCATGGAACCGGTCAAGTCGCTGGAGAAGAAATGGAAGTTCCTGCAGAAGGAGCTGGGGCGGCTTTCCAACCTGAAGCTGCAGATGGAAAGCCCGCGCGAGGCGTTCCAGCAGGCGCTCTTGTCACGCGGCGACCGCAGGCTGGCAGAGCTTATGGTGCTGGCGGATCGGCTGGGGAGCTGGAAGGAAGCGCTTCGAGGGTGGGAGCTCGATGCCGAGGCGCTGGTGAACCGGGAGATCGCGCCGGAGGAGCTCCTCCCGTGGGACTTCATCGACGGAGGGGATGTCGAAAGGTTGCGGCGGGAGTACCGGAAGGCGCTGGGCGAAAACGTTGGCGGGTAATACCTCCCTCTCCCTTTGGGGGAGGGGCGGGGTGAGGGAGATGGAGACGGCCGTGGAGCGAGGACTCACTTCGTGGCTACGCCCTCACCCCTGACCCCTCTCCCTGTGGGAGAGGGGAAGGGCGGGAAATCGATCCTGCTTTCGCATGGGGTTAGTTGAAGAAGAACCTCGCGCCGACCGTGAAGGAGAGGGCGGAGGGATCGAACTTGCCGGTCCCGTTGGGGCCGTCGACATCGGCCTTGAAGGCCTCTACCCCTTTTACCTCGAGGTTCAGGGCCACCTGGCGGTTCATGAAACAGTCGAGACCGCCGCTGACGTGGGCGCCGACGGTGGTGTTGGTGTACTTCTTGTCCAGGTCGTTGATCAGCACGTCGATGCCCGCCCCGACGTAGGGGACCACGTGCTGCCTCCCCGGGAAGCGGTACTGGGCGCCGATGGAGACGTCGGTCACGACGGCGTCACCGAAGCTGGAAGCGTCGAAGGTGGTGCGGCTCACCTCCATCTCCATGGCGACGTTGTCGTCGATGCCGAACAGGAAGCCGAGGCTGCCGGTAAGCCCGGCGTCGGTGGAAACGACCATCCTGCCGTTAACGGTGTCGACCTCGGATTCCGCCGGGTTGCTCACCCCGATCTTGCCGCTGAGTGCTATCCTGCCCCTGAGATCCTCCGCAGAGGCGTTCCCTGCCAGGGGGGCTGCCAGGAGCAGCGCCGCCGCGCAGAGCAGTAAGGTTTTACGCATTTATTTCCCTCCCAAAAAGCGTTCATGAAACAGCGGCATATTAAGTTAAAACGTCCCGCTGTTCAAGCCCTAATGAAGCTTGGGTGGGAGGGGGCGCGCTACCTGATCAGCTCCAGGGTGGCCTTGATCGCCTTCTCGATCCCCTTGGCCGCCTCGGCGATGCCTCCTGCCAGCATGTAGGCGGGGGTCGAGACGATCAGGTTGTCGCGGTCCACGACGCATTCGGTGGCCGGGCACTCCACGTGGCTGCTGCCGGTGGCGTTGATGGCCTGGGCGGTGCCCGTGTCGTTGCCGATGGTCAGCTTGGGGGCCAGGTCCTTGCCCAGGGCGAGGGCGATCACGGCCGGTGCGATGCAGATCGCGCAGATCGGCTTCTTGGCAGCGGCCATGTCGCGGATCAGCTTGAGCACGTCCGGCTGCACGCTCCCCTTGGCCCCCTCGAACGCGAAGCTGCAAAGGTTCTTGGCCGCTCCGAACCCGCCGGGGAGGACGATGGCGTCCAGCTCTTCCGCCCTTGCGCTCTTCACGTCGGCGATCTCGCCGCGCGCGATGCGGGCCGCCTCCACCAGCACCTTCCTCTTGGCCCCGGTGTCCTGCATGGTCAGGTGGTTCACCTCGTCAAGTTCGATGTCGGGGGCAAGGCAGACGGCCTTGGCGCCGTTGTTGTCGATGGCAAGCAGGGTCAGCACCGCCTCGTGTATCTCGCTTCCGTCACGGACGCCGCAGCCAGAAAGTATAACGCCTATCTTTTTCATGCAGATGCCTCCTGTCTTGTAGTTTGCCGATCAATTGCGATATTCTAAGCGGGATGTCCGCTCTCTGCAAGCGGTTTTAGCGGAGGTTAATAGAACGTCTGCGTCAGAACGTCACCATGAGCAGGCCAGTCGTGACCCCAGCAACTGCCACTCACCCCGCTGCAGTGACAGCAGCGCCCAATGCTATGACAGAGAATAGAAAACCGGAAATAGAAGTCGCCCGATGCACCGGCTGCGGTCGCTGTGTTGCCGCCTGCCCGGGCCGCCTGCTTACCCTCGAGGTCGTCGCTTATCGAAAGCACGCCGTCCTGGTGAAGCCGCGGGAATGCGACGGCTGCCTTGCCTGCCTCACCGCCTGCCCGGTACGGGCCATTTCCTGAACCCGCCTCATTCCCCCAGCTTGTCCACCTGCAGCAGCCTCGGGAAGAGCCGCATCCACAAGAGCACCACGACCATGGTGCCGACGCCGCCGATCAAGACCGCCGGAACGGTGCCGAAGAGGGCCGCGGTGACCCCGGATTCGAATTCCCCCAGCTGGTTGGAGGTGCCGATGAACATGGAGTTCACCGCGCTCACCCTGCCACGCATCTCGTCGGGCGTTTCGATCTGCACCAGCGAGGCGCGAATCACCACGCTCACGATGTCGGCCGCGCCAAGGACCATGAGGGCGGCCATCGAGATCGGGAACGAAGTGGAGATGCCGAAGACAACAGTGGCGACCCCGAACAGGAAGACGCTCAGGAACATGGTGCGCCCGACCCGCTGCCGCAGCGGTCGGCGGGCCAGCAAGAGCGACACCCCCAGCGCCCCCATGGCGGGAGCCGCCCGCAACATCCCCAGGCCCAGGGGGCCGGTGTGCAGGATGTCCCGCGCGAAGACCGGCAGGAGTGCTGTGGCGCCGCCAAGGAGCACGGCGAAGAGGTCGAGCGAGATGGCGCCCAGGATCTCCTGGCGGCTCCTGATGAAGGCGATCCCGGCGAAGAGGGAGCGGACCGTGGCGGGCTCGCGCTTGGCGGGCGCGCGGTCGAGGCGGATGCGGGAGAGGAGCAGGCTCGCCGCGAAAAAGAGGACGGCGGCGCTGGTGTAGACCGTGGTGGGGCCGAGGGCGTAGAGAAGCCCTCCCAGGGCGGGGCCGGCGATGCTGGCGGTCTGGTTGGCCGAGGCGGACCAGGCCGAGGCGCGCGGTATCAGCTCCTGCGGCACCAGCCACGGTACCAGCGCCAGCATGGTCGGGCCTTCGAAGGCGCGCAGGGCTCCGGCCGCGAAGACGACGGCCAGGATCCCGTTCTTGTCGAGCCAGCCGCCGTAGGAGCCGAGGGCGAGCAGTACGAGCGCCATCCCTTCCAGGACCTGGCAGGTGCCGGCGATGCGCCTTCTGTCGTAGCGGTCGGCGACGTGACCGACCGCCAGCGTCAGCAGGAACATGGGGAAGAACTGGGCAAGACCGACCAGCCCCAGGTAGAAGACGGAGCCGGTCAGCGCGTAGATCTGCCATCCCACGGCGACCGCCTGCATCTGCAGCGCGACCGAAGAGCAGACCCGCGCCAGCCAGAACAGCCGGAACGGCTGGTGCCTCAACACTGATTGCCGGAAGTCTGCCGTCTCAACGGTGGATGTCATAGAAGGAATCCGGTTTGTTACTGGCAATGCGCCGGGCGCGTGACAATATCTCGTTAGCACAACTCTTGTAAATGACTTTGCCACTGTTGACAACAGGGTTCTTTACCCTAATCTTCAAGTGGTGGCGCGGATTCACCGGAAATCCTGTTGCAGACAAAGGAGGAAGGTCATGCTTTACTTCATCAAGCAGAATACCATCCACACCTATCCGGTAGCCAAGGGGTGCCAGGCTGCGTACGAGCAGGAGCAGCTGCGCGACACGGTGCCGTACCAGGTGCAGGAGTGTCCCTACTGCATGAAGGTCTGGCCGGGAAGAAAGAACGACTGAGGTGGGCGAGAACGAAATAGCGAAGAAGGCCGGCAGGAACGAGAAAAGGCCGCCTCCCCGAGGGGAAGCGGCCTTTTCCGTGATGGTGATCCCAAGGGGACTTGAACCCCTGTTACCGACGTGAAAGGCCGGTGTCCTAACCACTAGACGATGGGACCGAATTGTTGCATCCCGTCCCATCAGGGTTGGGGGCTGTCGCAAGGCCCAGTCATGCGACAGTAAAAATAGGGTGGTGAGCCGCGTTGGGATCGAACCAACGACCACCTGATTAAAAGTCAGGTGCTCTACCAACTGAGCTAGCGGCTCGCTTAAGCTTTGTGCCGAGGCACAAGCGCTGTTTGTTTGAGTGGCGTCCCCAGCCGGATTTGAACCGGCGTCGCCGCCGTGAAAGGGCGGTGTCCTGGGCCGGGCTAGACGATGGGGACGTGGTGAGCCGCGTTGGGATCGAACCAACGACCACCTGATTAAAAGTCAGGTGCTCTACCAACTGAGCTAGCGGCTCAAACAGTGCAGCGAAGCAAGAACAACCTTATAGCAAATCGATTTCTGACAGTCAACACTTTTTATTAAAAAATCAGGCCCGCTCGAACGGGTTCCTGAGCACGATGGTTTCGCTGCGGCGCGGGCCCACGGAGACCAGCACCACCGGGGCGCCGGAGAGCGCTTCCACGCGCGCCACGTAGTCCTGGGCGTTCTTCGGGAGCTCGGCCATGCTCTTCGCGCCGGTGATGTCCTCGGTCCAGCCGGGGAGTTCCTCGTACACCGGGGTGCACTGCTCCATCACCTCGAGGCTCGCCGGGATCTCGTCCAGGATCTGGTCGTTGTACTTGTAGCCGGTGCAGACCTTGATGGTGTCCAGGCCGGTGAGGACGTCGAGCTTGGTGATGGCGATGCCGGAGAGGCCGTTCACGCGCACGGCGTAGCGGGCCACCAGCGCGTCGAACCAGCCGCAGCGGCGCGGACGGCCGGTGGTGGAGCCGAACTCGCGGCCGGCCTGGCGCAGCGCCTCGCCGGTCTCGTCCAAAAGCTCGGTCGGGAACGGGCCACTCCCCACGCGGGTGGCGTAGGCCTTGGAGATGCCGATCACCTCGTGGATCTCCCTCGGGGAGACGCCGCTTCCGGTGCAGGCGCCGCCGGAGCAGGTGGAGGAGGAGGTCACGTACGGGTAGGTGCCGTGGTCGACGTCGAGGAGGGTTCCCTGGGCGCCCTCGAAGAGGAGGCTCTTGCCCGCCTTGATGTCCTTGTGCAGGATGAGCGAGGTGTCCGCCGCGTACTTCCTCAGCACTTCGGCGTACCCCATGTACTCGTTGTAGATCTCCTCGAAGGTGAAGGGCTGGTCGCCCAACAGCTGGGTGAGGATCAGGTTCTTCTCGTCGAGCACCTCCTTCACCTTGCGGGTGAAGGCCTTCTCGTCCAAAAGGTCCATCAGGCGGATGCCGCGGCGGCCGATCTTGTCCTCGTAGGCGGGTCCGATGCCGCGGCCGGTGGTGCCGATCTTCTTGGCGCCGGAGTTCCTCTCGCGGGCGATGTCGATCCGCTTGTGGTACGGCATGATGATGTGCAGCGCCTCGGAGAGGAGCAGCATGCCGTCATCTTTCAAGTACCCGTTGCTCTTGAGGCGGGTGATCTCCATGATGAAGACTTCCGGGTCGAGCACGACGCCGTTGCCGATCACGCAGCGCTTCCCTTCGTGCAGGATGCCGGACGGGATCAGGTGCAGGATGACCTTTTCGTCCCCGACCACCAGCGTGTGCCCGGCGTTGTTCCCCCCCTGGTAACGTACCACGTCGTCGGCGTATTCCGTATAGATGTCGACGACCTTGCCTTTGCCCTCATCGCCCCACTGGGCACCAATTACAACGACGTTAGCCATGATTTTCCCCTTGCAGATCGAATTTCAAATCGAGACCTTTATCGAACAACTCCTGTTTGCCGACGGCGATGGCGCGACGGTCGGCGACCCTGACCAGGTAGAGCTGGTCGGCCGCGCACTCCTCGGCGCCGATCACCAAGAGCATCCGGATGTCCATCTTCTTGGCGTACTCAAGCGAGCTCTCGAAGTCGCGCTTGATGATGTCCCTGGCGCAGGTGAAACCGAGGCTTCTCAGTTTCTGGGCTACTTCCAGCGCCTCGCGGCGTTCGTCTTTTCTGTTGAAGACCAGGAAGTCGCGGCTGCTGGATGCCTCGACCTCCGGCCGCTTGGCCATGCTGGCCAAAAGCGCCAGGATGTTGAAGGCGAACCCGGTGGCGTGCGCCGGGTAGCCGTACTTGGCGGTCAGGTCGTCGTAGCGTCCGCCGCTGCAGACCGCCTCTCCGATGCCGGGAACGAATCCCTCGAAGGTGATGCCGGTGTGGTAGTCGAGCCCGCGGATCTCCCCCAGGTCGATGGTGAGGTGGTCGGCGACGCCGTAGATGTCGAGGATCTCGACCACCTGGGTGATGTTCTCCAGCGCCCGGCGCGAGCGCTCGTTGCCGGCGATGCGGGCCGCTTCCTTGAGCACCTCGCGGCCGCCGTAGAGCCTCGGGAGCAGCGCGATCTCTTCCTTGACGCTGTCGGGAGCGCCGGCAGCCTCCAGGATCGAGCGCACTGCGGTGACTTCCTTCTTGCTGATCGCCTCCTGCAGCTGTCTTTGCACCGCGGGGGAGAGCCCGGAGGCGTCCATGATGCCGCGGTAGAAATCCACCTGGCCGAGGTCGATCTTGAAGCCAGTGAAGCCGAGGTTCTTGAGCACCTCGACCGCCATGGCGACCATCTCGGCATCTGCCTCGGGAGAGTTCAGGCCGATCAATTCGACGCCGGACTGGAAGATCTCGCGGCTTCTGCCGGATTGCATCTGGGCCTGCCTGAGCACGCGTCCCGAATAATAGATGCGGTGGGGCAGGGGGAGCGAGTGCATCCTCGTGGCGACGATGCGCGCCACCTGCGGGGTGATGTCCGGCGGGATGGCCAAAAGCCTCCCGGTCTGGCGGTCGTCGAAGCGGAAGGTCTTGCTGCGCAGCTCGTCACCCATCCCCAGAGCCAGCACGTCCTCGAACTCGAGCAGCGGGGTGATCATGCGCCTGAAGCCCCAGAGCTCGAAGACTCGGTGGATGCTGTCGGCGATGAAGGTGATCTTATCGGCAGTTTCCGGGAGAAAATCGCTTACCCCTTTGGGGAGGGGCGCTTCAATGCATGCGGGGTTGGTCACGGGTCGTCCTAACGTCCGGGAGTACCGGCAGTCCGGCAAAAGGTGGCAAAAAACGAGGAATCGTAACAGTATGGCGGGGGGAAGTCAAGACATTCCCCCCGCCTTTTGGCTATTCGATACCGAGCAGCCGCACCACGCTCCCCCCCTTGCCGCCGAAGGTTCCCTTCTGGGCTACTTCGAGGAGGATCAGCTCCTTGCTGGCGGGGTTATAGGAGTAGTCGGCAAGGTAGTTCTGGCTCTGTTTGGTGCGCCACTTCTCCTCGAGAGAGGAGCCGTTCCACACGAAGTTGACCACGGAGTACTTGGAGTAGGAGCGCAGGTTGCCCAGCACGAAGAAGCCGGAATTCTGCGGCACCAGGATCTCCCCCTTTTCGGTGACGGTGATGCGCTGGTCGAGGAACCGGGTGCGGAACGGGGTCATGTTGGTCCTCTCGTTCTCCCAGTCCCTGCGCTGGAAGTAGGTCTCGGAGCCGCCGAACTTGTCGGAGCTTCTCCAGAGTTCTTCGCCGGTGTCGGAGTAGACCAGGAGGTAGCCGCTGTCGCTGAAGGTGGTCAGGTAGCTCTTGCCGGACTGGTCGCGGAACTGGTTGAAGTTGAAGATGTTGGCGAAGCGAGGCATTTTGATCGGGTTGCTGAGTTTCACCCCCTTGTCGACGATGCTCGCCTCGTACACGTCGCCGTAGAAGTCGTCGGTGCGCCCCATCTGCTGGGCGTAGAGCTTCTTCGAACCGCCGTAGGGGGCGATGGTGCGGAACATGTAGGGGACGTCCTCTGCGACCAGCTTGAACACGTCGTTTTGCAGGGCGTAGATCCGGGAGGAGATGTTTTCGCGGTCCATGATGGTGACGAACACCAGTACCCGCCCGCTTGCTTCCGGTCCCATGGCGTCGAGTGCCAGTATCTTCATACGGTCGGGAAGGATGACCTCGGTGACCAGGTCGAGCTTGGCGCCGGGACGGTACAGGTGGATCCCCTTGTCATCGGCGGCCACGAACTCCTTGGTCCCCCAGGTGGCGACACCGCTGTACACGCCCGAAAGACGCTGGCTGATCCAGCCGGGGGTAGCCTCATTGTGCACGATCTCGGAAGAGGGGGCCTTGACCATCTCCTGGGCGGCTGCCGGGCGCTCGATTTCGGCACGCGGAGCCTTGGAGGGAACCTCTACGGGCGCTGCGGGGAGCGCCGGTGCGGTGGCCTGGAACTGCTTCGCGAGGTCACCCTTGAGTTTTCCGGAGATCTTGCCCACGGCGGGGATGAGGGCGTCCATGCTCTCGCCCTGCTCGAAGGCGGTAGAGAGCTGTTTGCCGCCGGTGCTTTTGGCGATGGCGTCCAGGCTGAACATCTTGCCGAGCGTGGTATAGCTCCCGGAGACGATGACGTCCGCCTCGGCGGGGGTGTCGACGGTCACGATGCCGTCGCCGGCCAGGCGCGTCGCCAGAAGGCGCTGCAGCGTGTTTTTCAGGTTGCCGTTGTCGGTGGGGGAGACGGTGAATTCGGCGATATAGGCGCGGATGGTGGAGGCTGAGGCTGCAGCGGCTGCCAGCAGCGTGCCAACGATAATCAGGATGGCAACGAGTGATCTTTTCATTGATTGCTCCGCTTTTGAGGGGATTTAAGACGCCGAATTATCGCAGAGCAGTACTCATTAGTCAAACGGTTTCACGCCCCCGCGGAGGCGCTTTCAGTGCAGTTTCCCAAGTCGTGCGGCAATAAAAAAAGCGGGCCTGTGGCCCGCCTCTTTCTCCGGCTCTTCGAGGTGTCATGTATCGTCAGCGCCCCGGTTTTTCCATGTCCTTCAGCATTTCCTGCGTCTCGGCGAGTTTCTCCTGCAGCTGCCGCAGCTCCTTGGGCGTATAGACCCTGGTTCCCTTCTGGATCTCCCTTTCCAGACGCTGCATCCGCGTGTAAATGTCGTCGACCTGGTCCTTGCAGTTCCGGGACAAGAGCAGGCACTCGTTCCTGTCGGCCTGGGTCTGCTCGGCAAAAACGCCCGTGCTCGTCGTCATCAGTAAAGCCGCCGTCACCAACATGATCGCCCTTTTCATGGTGTGCTCCTTTCTGGCAAAGCTCTCTTTTCGGGAGTTTGTCTCCGGTACGCATTGACCTCTAGCTGTCAGGCCTTTCCAGGTTGCGCAGGATATCGTCGGCTTCCTTCAGCTTGTCCTGCAACTTTTTCAGCTCCTGCGGGGTGTAGACCCTGGTTCCCTTTTCGATCTCCCTGTTCAGCTTGCGGATGCGTTGCTGGATGTCGTCGACCTGGTTCATGCAGTTTTTCGACGCCAGCAGGCACTCGTCCTTCTGGTCTGCCGCCATCTGGGCGTACGCCGGTACCGAAGACAGCATAAAAAGGCCTGCGGCCAGCATCAGTGCCATCTTTCTCATACGTTAGCTCCTTTTGGGAATTTATTAGAGAAACGTAATGATTGAACCATAGAAGGTCTGCTTGTCAACACGACACCGAAAATATCTGCCAAAGAGGCGTGGTACTGGCTGAGCGGCCTAAAGACCGGTTGCGGAACAGGGGCTGGATTGCTGTCAAAGAGGTCAAAAGGCGGGGCAAAGGCATGGATGACGCAGAAAAAGACAAGCCGGAGAGTCGCCCCTCCGGCTTGCCGGTCCTTCTGTGTCTGCTCCTGCCGTCAAACGACAGGTTTTCTTAGAATGCGTAGCTCAGCTGAAGGTTGACCAGGTACGGATTGTCTGCGTCTGCAGTCTGCGCGTAGGTTGCGATCCTGTCGGTGCCTTTGCCGTTCATGGCGTCGCCGAGGAAGACGTAGGCTGCAGCAGCGCTGGCGGTCAGGTTGTCGTAGATCTTGTAGCCGATCTGTGCGTTGACCTCGGTACCGAGGGACTTCTTCTCGGCGCCGCGGGCTTCTGCAGTCCTCATGTAGCCAACGTTGGCGTTGTAGAAGGTCTTGCCCATGGCCCCGTCGTAGCCGGCGAATACGCCGATGGCGCCGCGGCCGCCGACGCTGATGTCGTTGCCGGTGAGGGAGGTGGAGGTGTTGACCGCCTGGTTCGGACGGATCAGCAGCCACATGTTAGCCGGGTTGAAGTAGGTGGTACCCGCGGTGACGGCCTGGAAGGCGTTGTTGTTGGTGCCGCCTTTGTCGCCGGAGAGGTAGAAGCCGGAGAAGTTAACCGCGCCGGGGCCAGCCTTGACCTTGCCGACTGCACCAAGCAGGTAGGCGCTGATGTCGGTGGCCGAGTTCTTCTCGCCCCACTGGTAGGCTGCGAAAGGCTTGATGTTGGCCGGGCCGACGTTGACGTCGGCGTTGACGCCGACCATGTGCAGCAGCTCGTACGGAGCGGTGGCTGCGAGGCCGGTGTCGTTCTGGATGTTGTAGTAGGTGGCGCCTACGGTGATGTCCTTGCTGACGGCGAACTTGCCGTCGGCGACGATCAGGTCCGCGGTGAACTGCCCCGGGCCGGTGATGTCGTTGGCCAGGGTGTTGTCGTCGAAGCGGAACCAGCCGAGCTGGCCGGTGAACGCGTCAACCTTCTTGGTGCCGATGGCGCCGGTCATGTCGGCCAGCAGGAAGAGGCTACCGTAGGCATCGGCCCAGGGCTGCAGACCGACCTTGAAGTTCGCGCCGGTGGCCGGCTCGTTGAAGTCAAGGTAGATGTTCTTCGTCTCGAGGGTCAGCTGGTCGGCGTCGAGGTTACCGGAGTCGTTGCCGGTGGTCCCTTTGTAGCCTGCGGTCCCGTTGTGGTTGGAGGCGATGCCGCCGAAACGGGTGTCGAGTTCGAAGTGGGTGACCAGCTTCAGGTTGTCGTTGGCCTTGGCGATGTACATGATGCGGGCACGCTGCTCAGCGAAGAAGCCGGAGTGCGCGTCTTTGCGGAGGATGTCCTTGGTGTCGCCGCCGGCGAGGGCGTTGGTCTGGTAGCCCATGAATTTGAACATACCGTGGAACTCGTTCTCCAGCGCCATTGCCGGAACGGCGGTTGCTGCGCTCAGAGCGCTGACGGCTGCAAATGCAAGCAGTTTCTTTTGAAAGCTCATCGTCTACCTCCTGGTTTGTTTTTACAACGTGATTGAAGTTCCTGCTCTACTGTCAATTCGCCCTACGGCGAAGGTGCAGTCCGGTTATAAAGAAAGAGCTCTTAAGTCAACCGCTGTTAATGAGCAGGGTGGAGTCAAGAGCTCTCGTGTGTGGTCCTCGGGCTGTTTTGAGTCAGCAATGATTATCTCCTCGACATTTGCGTAGAAGGTCACGCAGATCAGCCAGTACAGCCTATCCCAATGAGCAAACCGCTGTTATATAAAACTGAGGCCACTATATTATTTTTCAAACAAATGTCAACAGAAAAAAACTTCACTCATTAGATATAAGAAGCTCTATATCTCAGTGGCTGCCGTCGTGCGCTTCACACAGTTCGGTGAGGACACCGTTGCTGCTCTTGGGGTGCAAAAAGGCGATGCGCGCGCCGTGCGCCCCGGTCCTTGCACTGGTATCGATCATGCGGGTGCCGCCGGCGATCAGCCTGGCGATGGTGGCGTCTATGTCCTTCACCCCGTAAGCCACGTGGTGCACGCCCGGGCCGTTCTTTTCCAGGAATTTCGCAACGGGGCTTTCGGTTGAGGTCGGCTCCAGGAGTTCTATTTTCGATTCCCCGATGGACAAGAATGCCACTTTGACTAACTGGCTGGGGACCTCTTCGATCCCTGAGAATTTCATCCCGAGTGTGTCGCGATAGAAGGGGAGTGCTTCTTCTATTGAGGTAACGGCTACGCCTAAATGATTTATCTTGGTGAGCATGTGTTGTTTCCTTGAATGTTCCTCAGAGCGTATCTGACGGTGGTAGATGATATCGAATAATTTCGGAAAAGCAAGTCACAGGCACGAAAAAGTTTCGTTACAGGCCCGTGTCAGATCGAAAAAAAGACTTGTGACTGCATGGAGAGGATGTATTGCGGCAAGATGATGAGCTGTGACAGAAACAAGGCTGCGGGTGAAACGGGAGAACCTTTGAATGTTGTTGTTCCTGCCGGAACGATCTGCACCGTCCCGGCAGGAACTTGTCCACGCCGATGTTAAAGAACCACGGTCTCCCTGTGCACGCCGAAGACGCCGCGCATCACGTTAGCGATTTCGCCCAGGGTCGCGTAGCTCTTCACCGCGTCCAGGATGTACGGCATCAGGTTGCCGCTCCCCTTGGCGGCCTCTTCCAGCGCCTTGAGGGTCTTCTCCACCTGGGCCCCGTCGCGCTTCGCCTTCATCGCGGCGAGGGCTTGCTTCTGCTTCACCTCGACCTCGTCGGTCACCTTCAGGAGCCCCTGCGGAGCACCTTCCTCGACCGTGAACTTGTTCACGCCGACGATGATGGTCTCGTCCTTCTCGATGGAGCGCTGGTAGGAGTAGGCGGAATCCTGGATCTCCTTCTGCTGGAAGCCCCGGGAGATCGCCTCGACCGCGCCACCCAGCGAGTCGATCTTTTCGATGTAGGCCATGGCCTGCTGCTCGATCTGGTCGGTAAGGGACTCGACGAGGAAGGAGCCGGCCAGCGGGTCGATGGAGTCGGCGACGCCGGACTCGTAGGCGATGACCTGCTGGGTGCGGAGCGCGATCCGCACCGACTCTTCGGTGGGGAGCGCCAGCGCTTCGTCCCTGGAGTTGGTGTGCAGCGACTGGGTGCCACCGAGAACGGCGGCCAGCGCCTGGAGCGTGACGCGCATGATGTTGTTGTCGGGCTGCTGGGCGGTGAGGGTGCAGCCGGCGGTCTGGGTGTGGAAACGGAGCATCTGGGAGCGCGGGTCCTTCGCCTTGAAGCGCTCGCGCATGATGCGCGCCCACATGCGGCGGGCGGCGCGGAACTTCGCCACCTCCTCCAGGAGGTTGTTGTGGGCGTTGAAGAAGAAGGCCAGGCGCGGCGCGAACTCGTCCACGTCAAGACCCGCCTTCACCGCCGCCTCGACGTAGGCGATGCCGTCGGCCAGGGTGAAGGCCACTTCCTGCACCGCCGAAGAGCCCGCCTCGCGGATGTGGTAGCCGGAGATGGAGATCGTGTTCCACTTGGGGACGTTGTCCTTGCAGTAGGCGAAGATGTCGGTGATGATCCGCATCGACTCCTTCGGAGGGTAGATGTAAGTGCCGCGGGCCATGTACTCCTTGAGGATGTCGTTTTGGATGGTGCCGGAGATCTTGTCCGGGGTCACCCCCTGCTTCTCGGCCACCGCGATGTACATGGCGAGCAGGATCGAGGCGGTGGAGTTGATGGTCATCGAGGTGGAGACCTTGTCCAGCGGGATGCCGTCGAAGAGGACTTCCATGTCGGCGAGCGAGTCGATGGCGACCCCTACCTTGCCCACCTCGCCGCGGCTCATGGACGCGTCGGAGTCGTACCCCATCTGGGTGGGGAGGTCGAAGGCGATGGAGAGGCCGGTCTGCCCGGCGGAAAGCAGGTACTTGTAGCGCTCGTTGGATTCGGCGGCGTTACCGAAACCCGCGTACTGGCGCATGGTCCAGAACCTGCCGCGGTACATGGTCGGCTGCACCCCTCGGGTGAAGGGGAACTGACCGGGGAAGCCGAGGTTCTCCTCGTAGCCCGGGTAGTCGAACTGCGGGGCGTAGCAGCGCTCCAGTTCCATGTCGGAGCTGTTTTTGAACGAACTCCTGCGCTCGGGGGCCTTGGCCATGCTCTTCTCAACGGTTGCCTGCCATGCCTGTTTCTTTTCAGAAATGCTCATGTTGCTCTCCTGGCGGTACAAAGTATGGTGATCCGGCTGGGGTTTCAAAGACGTCTTTTGTTTACGCTATCTTTACGGTAAATGGAATTATTTTTTTTTAACGGCCGAGTGCGTCTTTGCTGCCCGGCAGCGCCCCGGCGTGTTTTATTTTTATAATGGCGATCTAAATTCAGAGACTCGTTAAAATTCAAATGGTTGCATCGGGGCTGCCGCGGCGGCCCGCTTTGCGGTGTTTTATTTTCGTCAAAAACGTAAAATGACGATTTGTCATGCAAAACAGGCAAACCGTATATAACATAATGTTTTATCAACTGTTTTTGGAACTTTTCCCTTGTAAAACAACTGCCGCGCCCATATATTTCAGGACGACAAAAAAACATGAGCGCCCCGCAGGGGGCAAGAGGAGAACCCAGATGCAATGCCCGGTATGTAAGAACGACGAACAAAACGCGATGGACCTTCGCTCCGGTGCCTTTAACGAAGACCTCAAGGAATGCCCCACCTGCGGCACCACCTGGTCCGTCAACCACGGCATGATGGCCATCGTGAAGGATCCGCTGGCCGACTCCTTCCTGGAGGCCCTCTCCTCCGACAACATCTGCTTCGCTGCGGCCTAGGCGCTCGAAAAAAATAACTGACCCGGCCTCGTGGGCGGGGTCAGCGAATGATCAGAGGGCTCCGGATGTCACCATCCGGAGCCCTTTCTGCGTCTTGGTCTAGAGTACCGCCTTCAGGTACTCGGAGGTCACGTTGCGCTTTTCCTTCTCCAGCGCGTTCACGTCGACTTCCACGAACTTCTCGTCAGGGGTGACCTTGAAGAGCGGCTGCCCCTTGGAAACGATGGTGCCGTCGCCCGAGGTGACCAGGATCTTGTCGATGGTTCCGGCGAAAGGTGCGTACACCTTGTTGAACATCTTCATGACCTCGATGATGTACAGCGGCTGCCCTTTTTCGAAGTGCATCCCCTCGGCGACGAAGGGGGGCATGCCCGGGGCTTCCTGGCCGTAGTACATGCCGCCGCAGGCGGCGACGATCTCGTCGGCCTTGGTTGCCGGCGGCGGGACCAGGACCTTCTTCATGCGGGCCTGGAGCTCGGGATCGTTGAGGTAGTCGGGGATGGTGATCTCAAGGTCCTCCTCGACGCGCAGGTCCCAGAACTTGGTGTTCTGCCCGACCAGGAACAGCGTGCCCAGCAGTTCCAGGCCCGCCTCGTAGCCGAAGTGGGCGGAGCGGATCTCCTGCCAGGTGTGGGCGTCGAAACCGCCCTGCGGCTCCTCCTTGTTGACGATCTCGTTCAGGGTGAAGTACTCGTCGCGGGCCAGGCCGAAGTGCTCGCGCAGGGTCCTCGAGAAACGGAGCGCCTGCTGCAGGAGCTCGTTGTCGTGGCTCCAGATGATCTCCGCGGCCGGCTTGTGCGGCCTGTGGTTCATGTGCAGGTACTCGTAGGTCTCGTTCAGGACGCCTACCGGGTTTCTCAGCCAGACCACCTTGCCGTTGTCGATCCGGAAGTTCTTGGTGTTGATGGAGAGCCAGCCGGAGAGCAGGTGCGGGTCGCCCAAGAGCCTCTCGATGGGGCGGATGATGAGGGTCCCCTTGCGGTCCAAGAGCGAGGACATGTTCTTGGACTCCTTGGCCTGGACCTCGGGCTGGTCTGCGTAGGCCTCGGCGACCCGCTTGGCGTACTGCTTCTTCATCTGCAGGAAGGCGTAGACCGGGTCGAGCTTGTTGGACTCTTCCTTGAGTGTACCCACCAGGGTGAGGTAAGGGACCACGAAGCGGGTGGTCGGCTTGGCCATCACGTTTCTGCCCAGGAACCAGTTGACCAGGCCGTAGTGGAACTCCAGGTTGGTGGCGAGGTCGGAGCCGCGCAGGGTGGTTGCGCGCAGCACTTCGGACATCTTGTCGTAGCTGGTCTTTCTGTCTTCACCGGTGGTGAGCAGGAGGGCGATGTTGGAGTCGTAGGCGCCGGCGACCTTGTACTTCATGAAGATGCCGGTGTCCGGGTTCACCATGCTGATACCCTGGTCGTCGCGGATCTCCCCTTCGATCGGCTTGGACCAGTAGCGGATCATCCCCCCCGCGTGCGGGGAGAGAGAGGCGTCGGTTGCGTTCAGGCGGGCCTCGACGGCGGCGTTGAAACGGACGAAGCGCTGCGGCTTGGGCACCCGCTTCTTGTGGCGGGCGAGGATCGCCATCGCTTCCACCAGGCTCTCCACCACGAAGAAGTCGTTCGGATCTTCCGGGTTCACGAACTTGAGCGCGTAGCAAAGCTCGGTGACGCGGTGCTCCACCTGGATCCTGGTGTTGACCTCCATGAAGTAGTGGCGGTCGCGGTCCACGATGCACTCGAAGGTCGAGGCGGAGTCAAGGCCTACCGCCTTGCCGAAGCGCTCGGACTCTTCTTCCATCCTCTTAAGGACCTTCAGGTCGCTCTCGAGCGCCTTCACCTCGGCCTTCCTGCCGGCGATCTTGGCCTCCTCGATGGCGGTCATCAGCCCTTCCTGGGTCACCGACACCTCGAGGAGCTTCTGCTCGTGCATCTGCAGGGAGCAGTCGCGGCCCCCCAGGGCGATGCACCAGTCGCCGTTGCCCAGAAGCTGGATCTCGTTGTGCCTGGTCTGCTCGATGTTGAGTTCGACGAGGACGTTCTTGTTGTCGCCCACGCCGTTGGCCTTCACCTCGTTCAAGATCTCGCGCACGAGGCCCGGGGCTTCGGAAGCCGCCTTGGCGATGTCGGCGTCGGTTGCGTTCTTCTTGGTCAGAAGGTCCGCCCCCAAAAGGCGCTGCCCCTTGCCGCCGCCGCCGCCGATGGCCTTCAGGCGGACGCGGGACTGCGGGTGCTTCTTAAGCATGGCAGCGCACTCGGCCTCCACCTGGGCGCAGAGCTCCTCGATGGAGAAGAGGTCGATCCCCTTGTTGTAGGAGGCGTACAGGATGTGGTCGGCCAGGTCCTCCAGGGAGAGCTTCGCGTCGGCGAGCACCTTGGCGTCGCACTCGAGCCCGTCGGAGGCGACCAGCGCCAGGAGCTTCTCGCGGCTGCCGTGCTTCTTCACCAGGGTGCGGGCGGTGACGTTGTCGATACCGGGGGTGACCGAGACGTTGACCGAGAGGGCGGTCCTTTTCGCCTCGTCCTTCTTCCCGGCGCCGGTCTGGGTGGCGGCGCAGGGGCCGATGAAGTTGAGCCCCGCCTTCTCGATGGCGCCGACGAACTCGTCGTCCTCGGCCATGAAGCCGTAGCCTGCGAAGATGGCGTTGTAGCCGTTGTCCAGCGCGATGCTGATGATCTGGTGGATGCGCTCGACGCGCTCCTCCTTGCTGGCGCCGGTGTAGTCGGGCACGCGGTGCACGCGGGTGGAGTCGGTCAGGGTGCGCAGCTCCGGGGCCAGGGCGTTCGGATAGACGATGGAGTCCTTCTCTGAGAGGAGGATGCCGTAGTGGGTGATCCCCATCTCCTGGTAGACGTCCATCGCTTCCTTACGGATCGGGCCGCGGCAGACGACGAGCGGCTTCAGGTCTTCGCAGGCAAAGGAGCGGACCCATGCGGACGGGGACGCGGAAAGCCTGCGGTCCCGGTGGATCAGCGGGTTCTTGGTGTATTTTTCGGACGTGTGTGCCATCGTTTTCATCTCCGTAACGTTATAAAGCGCGGACGAGGGGCGGGCGCCCTGGCGTGCCAGCGCACCCTGCCCGAATCCTGCCGACTCGGGAGCAAGGCTCCCCCCCTGCGCGATTCCAATTCCCATATCAGTAGTCGCCATTAGTGGAACTCCCTTTGTACGGACTGCATCGGGCCCGGTTTGTAGTGACGCAGGAAGAAGTTGATGTTCTCGCCAAGCACCTTCCTCAGGTCGGTCGGCATGACCAGCGAGGAGATGGAGCCCAGGGAGAGCGCCTCTTTCGGGTTCATCAGTTCCTTCTCGTAGCGGGAGTTGAGGAGCGCCTCCTCTGCCTTGAGCCAGTCGGCAGCTTCCTTCTCGGCATCGATTTTGGCGAGCTCGGGCTTGACGCCTGCATCGACCCTCTCCTGGGTGCCGCGCTTGACCCGCTCGATGACGGCGTTCCTGATCTTTCTCAGTTCGTCCTTGTACACGAACTCCTTGCCTGCCGGCCCCATGACCGCGAGGCGGGTGGTGGGGAGGGCGAGCACCAGGTCGGCGCCGGTCGGGTAGTTGTTGTAGGAGGCGTAGGCGCCGCCGTAGGCGTTCCTCAGGATCAACAGGATGCGCGGGGTGCGGATGTCGACGATCGAGTCGAGCATGGCGCGCCCTGCCTGGACGATGCCGCGGGCCTCCTGCTCGCGTCCCGGGAGGAAGCCGGTGGTGTCTTCCATGAAGATCATCGGGATGTTGTAGATGTTGCAGAAGCGGTTGAAGCGAGCGATCTTGTAGGCCGCGTCGCAGTCGATCTGGCCGGAATCGACGGCGGAGTTGTTGGCGACGAAGCCGACCACGTTGCCGCCCAGGCGGCCGAAGGCGGTGACCACGTTGCGGGCGCGGTCGCGCTGCAGCTCGAAGTAGTCGCCGTGGTCGCAGATCTGCTGGATGATGATGGAGACGTCGAACGGCGTGTTGAAGCCGGTCGGGGAGTTGAACGCCTTTTTGAGCAGGGTGTTGATCTCCCAGGTCTTCCTGTCCAGCGGATCGCTGGTCTCCTGGTAGGGTGCCATCACCGAGTTGTTGTCGGGGAGGTAGTTGAGGAGCATGATCGCGGTCCTAAGGGCCCCGACCTCGTCCTCGACGGTCAGGTCGGCGACGCCGGACTGCCCGTGCACCTTCGGTCCGCCCAGATCCTCGGGGGTCACGTCCTCGCCGAGCACGCTCTTCACGACGCCCGGACCGGTGAGGCCGAAGAAGGTGTCCTTGGGCTGGATCACGAAGCTCCCCTGGCGCGGCAGGTAGGAGCCGCCGCCGGCGTTGAAGCCGAACATGCACATGATGGAGGGGACCACGCCGGAGATCTTCCTGAGCGCGGTGAAGGCCTCGGCGTAGCCGTCAAGGCCACCCACGCCGGCCGGGACGAAGGCGCCCGCGGAGTCGTTCATGCCGATGACCGGGATCCCCTTCTCGCCCGCCATGTAGAAGAGGCGGGCCAGCTTGTTGCCGTTGGTGGCGTCCATGGAGCCGGCGCGCACGGTGAAGTCGTGGCCGTAGACCGCGACGTCGCGGCCGTGGATGTTCAGGATGCCGGTGACCAGCGAGGCGCCGTCCAGGTTCTTGCCCCAGTTCTGGAACAGGATGTTGGGCTCGGCCTCGGTCAGGACGCGGATCCTTTCCCATACGGTCATGCGCTTTTTAAAGTGCTGTTTCTCGATCTGGTCGATGCTCACCGACTTGACGGGGCGCTGGATGAGGTCGTAGCCTTCCTTCATCGCCTCTTCGTAGCCGCCCGTCGCGCGGGAAATCTCGCCGGGGATGTTGAACTCGACCTTCTCCGCTACGTCAAACGGGTTCTTCAATGAGGGCTTGATCATTTTATTCGACATTGTTGGCATCCTTCCGGGCGTTGGGATTTTGCATCTGTTTAGGGGGGGCTGTGAAGCTCATCTACTTCCTCCTGGCGTTGATATTAAAAAAGTGTTGCACTCTTTGGTCAGTTAGCGAAAACGTCAACCTCCGAACGGCAAAAGGGGGCGTCCCCGTCGGAGAATTTTTTTAGTCTCCCTGAAGGCGGAGGGCAGGGAGGCGTCGGCCGCCGGTTGCCGTGGGGATGCAGGACCCAGGTGCCCGGAGGAGAGATGTTGCTCTATTGCGGGTATTTAGTGAATCTGAAGGGGTTGTGGCGCAAAGAAAGGTGCTTTTTGGCCGGGCAGGAGGATCGTCCTTAGCCTATCGAGTAGTATCGAAATTTCATTTTGACTAAATACCGTTTCGGGCTGATTTAACCTGGCCTGGGTGCGCCGCGACGGCTAATGAGGCATAGTAAAACGAACTATTGTTTTACTTTTTCAGCGCGTACCCTTCATAAGGTTTTGCTTGGCTTTTGTCAATAAGAAAAAGAGCGTATACGGCTAAAGTGTCGAAACTACGGAGGGTTGTATAGCGAGGCTAAAAAAGAGGGGGGAGGCGGCTGACAGCGGTTAGCTGTCAGCGCCTTATTTTGCGGGCAAGGAGCTCGACGGTATGCAATACCCTCGTTTTATCCCCCGCCTGTTTCAAGCCGTCGGAGAGCTGCATGATGCAGCCGGGGCAGCCGGTGACGACGGCGTCGGCACCGGTCTCGATGATCGCCTTGCTCTTGCCGGCGTTGATGTCGAGGGAACTCTCGTAGTGGTAGACGTTGAAGGTGCCCCCAAGCCCGCAGCAGCGGTCGGCCCCCTCCATCTCCACCAGTTCCAACCCCGGGGTCTGCGTGAGCAGGGTGCGCGGCTGTTTCGCGATCCCGGCGGTCCGGTGGTGGCAGGGGTCGTGGTAGGTGATGCGCATCCGCTGGCCGGTGCCGGTATCCTCGGGATGGAGCCCAAGCTTCTGCAAAAGCACCGCCGCATCCACCGTTTTATCCGCCACCGCCTGGAGCCGGGCCTTGAGCTCCGGGTTTCTCTTGCCGATCACCAGCGGGTAGAGCTTGTGCAGCGCGCCGCCGCAGGTGGCGCAGGCGGTCATCACGTAGTCCGCCTGGTGCTTCTCGATCGCCGCGAGGTTCTGTTCGGCCAGTTCGCGCACGGTCTCCAGGTCGCCGCCGGACATCCCGGGGAGGCCGCAGCACTGCTGTCCCTGCGGGATGATCACCGTGCAGCCCAGGTGACGGAACAGCGCCAGGGTGGCCTCGCCGATCTCGGTGTAGACGAAATTGGTCATGCAGCCGACGAAGAAGACGATGGTCGGCTTGCCCGGCTCGCCCTTGATGATTTCGGGATGGCGTTTCATAAAGGGCTTCTTGGCGATCTGGGGCACGTGACGGCTGCCTCCCAGAAACGGCATCGGGAACCGGAGCCTGAGGCCCGAGGTGCTGGGGACCTTGCGGAAGAAGACCGGTCCCAGTACGGCTGCGGCCAGCGCCCCGAAGTTCATCAGCTTGCGGTTCTTGATCACCTGCGCCACCGCCTTGTGGAAGGTGGTAAGGCCGCGGCGCTGCGCCAGCGCCTCGCGGGCGGCGATGACGATCTCGTCGGTGGGGACCTGGTTCGGGCACTTGTCGACGCAGCTGCCGCACAGAAGGCATTTGGACATGGCCGAGTAGGTACCGTCGTCGAGGGTGATGTCCCCCTTCATCAGGTGCTGGGCCAGGGCCACCTTGCCGCGCGCCGTTGCCGGCTCGCGCTGGAAGGTGCCGAAGGCTGGGCAGTTGGCGCGGCAGGCGCCGCACTTCACGCATTTCTTCATCTCTTGAGCTACCCGCTCGAGCGGGTCGGTTTGCTTCTTGGTCATGCTTTGTTCTCGCTTCTAGGAACAATGGGAACTATGGGACGCATGGGAGGTCCGGGGATAATGGGACCCCCATGGTCAATGGTCCATTGTAAATTGTCGATTGCCTTTACGGCAGCATCTTGCCCGGGTTCAGGATGTTGTTCGGGTCCAGCGCGGCCTTGATCGCCTTCATGGCGGTTATCTGGTCCGCGTTCAGCTCCAGGGGGATATAGGGCTGCTTGGCGAGCCCGACGCCGTGTTCGCCCGACATGGTGCCGCCAAGGTCAAGAGCCGCCTGGAACACTTCCTTGATCGCCTCGTGCGCCTTCTCCAGCTGACCCGGCACCGACTTGTCGATCATGATGTTGACGTGGATGTTGCCGTCGCCGGCATGCCCGAAGTTGACGATGGGGATGTCGTAGCGCTTCTGGATCACCTCGATGCGCCTGATCACGTCGGGCACCTTGCTTCTTGGCACCACGATGTCCTCGTTGAACTTGTCCGGGTTCACGTCGCGCAGCGACGGGGACACCAGCCGGCGCACCCGCCAGAGCTCCTCGCTCTCGGCGGCGTCCTTGGCCACCCGGAACTGCACCAGTCCCAGCGGCTCGATCAGCTTGTGGATCTGTCCGGCCTGCTTCTCGATCAGGTCGCGGTCGCCGTCCACCTCGATCAGCAGCACCGCCCGGGCGCTTTCCGGCATGCCCAGGTTGAAGCGGCGCTCGACGCAGGTGAGCGTGGCATGGTCCATGAACTCGAGCGTGGTCGGGATGATCTTGTTCTTGATGATGGTGGAGACCGCGCGCGCCGCCCCGTCGATGGAGTCGAACACGGTCAGCATGGTCTTCTTCGAGTCGGGGTAGGGGAGGAGCTTGAAGATGATCTTGGTGATGATCCCCAGGGTTCCCTCGGAGCCGCACAGAAGCTTGGTGAGGTCGTAACCGACCACACCCTTCACCGTCTCGCCGCCGGTGCGGATGACGGCGCCGGTCGGCAGCACCACCTCGAGCCCCATGACGAAATCCTTGGTGACTCCGTACTTCACGGCACGCGGGCCGCCGGCGCACTCCGCGACGTTCCCCCCCAGGGTGGAGAACTTGAGCGATGCCGGGTCGGGGGGGTAGAAGAGCCCAAGTTTCTCGACCGCCATCTGGAACGCCTCGGTCACCACTCCCGGTTCCACCTCGGCCACTAGGTTGTCGGTGTCAATCCTGAGGATGCGGTTCATCCTGGTGGTCACCAGCACCACGCCTCCCCCCTTGGGGAGGGCCCCGCCGGTGAAGCCGCTGCCGGCGCCTCTTGGGAACACCGGGAAGTTTTCCTGGTTGGCGAGCTTGAGGATCCTCGACACCTGTTCGGGGCTGTCCGGGTGCACCACGGCGTCCGGGAGAAACTCCATCTGGGTGGCATCGTAGCCGTAGCAGATGAGGTCCTGCGCTCCGGTGGCGATGTTTTCGGCTCCGACGATGTCGGTGAGTTGCTGAAGTGTGCGTGCGTCTAGCATCTAGTAATTTCCTTTCGTCAATTGCTCCTCCCCCAGGCTGGGCGGGGACGGGGCGCGGCTTTCTTGATCAGGTCTGCATAACCGGCAGCACCGTTCCCCCTTCGGGGATCAGGTACGCCCGGTACTGTTGCGAAAGCATGGGGGCTGCCAGCTCCAGCGCCTCGTCGAGCGCGCCCGCCGGAATCATCCCCATGGTGCGCACCTCTTCGGCAGGGAGCTTCGACACCAGGATGATCCTGAAGCGCTTCGCTTTCTCCTTTACGGACCAGGCCGTCTGGCCGTTGATCTCGTAGTGCTTCCTGAGGGCGGATTCGAGCTCCGCGCAGCTTTCATAGCCGAACCAGTTGAAGAAGGTGGCGTTGCCGTAGCCGTCGCGGCACTCGGCGAGGAGGATCATGACTCCCCCCGGCTTGAGGGCGCGACTGGCGTACTCCATCGACTTGTGGGCCTGGATCAGGTTGATGTCCTTGGGGAAGCCCCCGCAGGACACCACGACCAGGTCTCCCTTCTCGGCGATGGGAGCGGAAAAAGTGTCGTTGTAGAAGCGGCACCCCGCCAGGTGCGCGGTCTGCCAGTCGCCGGCAAAGGCGGCGATGATCTGCTTGTCCGGACCGAGGACCGTATTAAGGATGAAGTCGGGTCCCACCATGCCGCACGCCTCCAGCATCGCCTCGTGCACCGGGTTCCCCTCCAGGCTCCCGGTCACCGCCTTCGGGTGCCTGCCGCTTCCCTCCTCCGGGTTCAACAGGGAGAAATGGCTCGCCATGCAGCTCTGGCGGCTTGAGACGCCGGGGAGGATGCTCTTGCGGCCGCCGCCAAAGCCAGCGAAGTAATGGAAGGTGACTGCGCCGGTCAGGATGACCCGGTCCGCATCGGCCACCCTGCGGTTCACCTCAACCGGCACGCCCCGCAGGGTGTCGCCGAGGTAGACCAGCTCGCCGGGGTCGTCGCAGTCGTGGTCGGTCACCTTGATCCTGCCGTACAGTTCTCCCACGATTTTCTTGTGCTCGGCCGGGGTCTGCTTGCGGTGGATCCCCAGCGCGATGACGATCTCGATGTTTCGGTCCTTGATGCCGATGGAGTTGAGCCGTGAGACCAGCAAGGGGAGGTAGACATCGCTCCCGGTGGGGCGGGTCACGTCGGAGGTGACGATTACCACGCGGTCGCCGGGGGCAAAGCTCGCCAGGGATGCGCCGCAGCCGTCGAGTGCGCGCTCGACCAACTCGAACGGCGTTCCCTGCCGCTGCAAAGGGCGGGGGCGCAGCACGGAGAGGAGACGTTCCGGAGCAAGCTGGACATTATAGCTGTGATCGCCACATTTAAGATCAAGCATCGGGTTATGATACATATTCGACCTCCGATACGCAACTGTTTACCAGATCGAGCCGGCGGTTAAGGAATTGATGTGACTGGATTAGATGCTCACATGAAGGATGAGAGGTAAAGGATAGGAGCTGACCGATGCTTATTCGCCCCCATCGGTGGACTGTCTGATCTCCCCGCTCCCTTGACGCGAGGAAAGGCGGCACGGCAATGAGATAGCCACATGGCACATCAACGGCCCCCTAACCCCCTCCCGCAACTGGAGGGAGACGAATATGCCTGGCAGTGACACATTTGAGGTGCTGCTGGAGCAGGCGGATGGGTGGCCGCAGCGAAGTATACGGCGGTTTGATAAAAATATTTTAAGAAACGCCTGCTTGGGGTATGAATTAGATTGACAAAATGGGGTATTTTCGATAACAATCACCCGTTTTTATGACTGTGTTCGGAAGGCACGCCTTTTTTTGAGGCATATCTAAATAGGAGGATTTTTTTCAATGGAACAGTATGCAGTAGTCTTCGCCCTGGTCTGTGCCGCGGCGGCAGTCGCCTACGGCCTGATCTCGGCCCAGTGGATCCTGGGGCTTCCCCAGGGTAACGAGCGGATGAAGCAGATCGCCTCCGCGATCCAGGAAGGCGCCGGCGCCTACATGAAGCGTCAGTACACCATCATCGCGGTGGTGGGCGTTGCCATGTTCGTGGCCCTCTTCGCCTCCCTCGGCTGGAAGACCGCGGTCGGCTTCCTGGTCGGCGCCGTGTTCTCCGGTCTCACCGGCTTCATCGGGATGTTCGTCTCGGTGCGCGCCAACGTGAGGACCACCGAGGCTGCCAAGTCCGGCATCCACAAGGCTCTCAACGTCGCCTTCAAGGGGGGCGCCATCACCGGCATGCTGGTCGTCGGTCTGGGCCTTCTGGGCGTGGCTGGCTACTACATGTTCCTACAGCAGGTCATGCCGGGCGCTCCGGTCAAGGAAGTTGTCGGCCAGCTGGTCGGCCTCGGCTTCGGCGGCTCGCTGATCTCCATCTTCGCCCGTCTGGGCGGCGGTATCTTCACCAAGGGCGCTGACGTCGGCGCCGACCTCGTTGGTAAGGTCGAAGCAGGCATCCCCGAGGACGACCCGCGCAACCCGGCCGTCATCGCGGACAACGTGGGGGACAACGTCGGCGACTGCGCCGGCATGGCCGCCGACCTCTTCGAGACCTACGCCGTCACCCTGATCGCCGCCATGCTGCTTGGCGCCATCAGCTTCGGCAACCCGGGCGCCGTCAGCTACCCGCTGATCCTGGGCGGCATCTCCATCATCGCCTCCATCATCGGCACCTACTTCGTCAAGCTGGGCGCCTCCGGCAAGATCATGGGCGCTCTCTACAAGGGTCTCATCGCCTCCGGCGTGATCGCTTGCATCGCCTTCTACTTCGTCACCGTGCAGATGTTCCCGCAGGGCCTCGCCGAGGCCAACGGTGCGGTCATCTCCGCAACCAACATCTTCATCTCCGCCATCGTCGGTCTGGTCGTCACCGGTGCCATCTTCTGGATCACCGAGTACTACACCTCGACCGAGTACGCTCCGGTGAAGCACATCGCCGAGGCCTCCAAGACCGGCCACGCCACCAACATCATCGCCGGTCTCGGCGTCTCCATGAAGTCCACCGCCCTTCCGGTCATCGTGATCGCTGCCGGGATCGTGGTTGCTTCCAACTGTGCAGGCGTGTACGGCATCGCCATCGCCGCCGTTTCCATGCTCTCCCTTACCGGTATCGTCGTCGCCATGGACGCCTACGGTCCGATCACCGACAACGCCGGCGGCATCGCCGAGATGGCTGAACTGGACGACTCCGTCCGCGCCGTCACCGACCCGCTCGACGCGGTCGGCAACACCACCAAGGCCGTAACCAAGGGCTACGCCATCGGCTCCGCCGGTCTGGCCGCCATCATCCTGTTCACCTCCTATGTCCAGGAGCTGACCATCGCCGACAAGACCTTCTCCCTCTCCGATCCGAAGATCATCGTCGGTCTGTTCATCGGCGGCATGCTCCCCTACTACTTTGCCGCTATGTGCATGGAAGCCGTCGGCAAGGCGGGCGGCGCGGTCGTCGACGAGGTTCGTCGCCAGTTCCGCACCATCAAGGGGATCATGGAAGGTACCGGCAAGCCGGACTACGCTGCCTGCGTCGACATCGTGACCAAGACCGCTCTGAAAGAGATGGTCGTTCCGGGCCTCATCCCCATCCTCGCTCCGATCATCGTCGGCTTCACCCTCGGCCCCAAGGCCCTGGGCGGCGTCATCGTCGGTTCCATCGTCACCGGTATCTTCGTGGCCATCTCCATGACCACCGGCGGCGGCGCTTGGGACAACGCCAAGAAGTACATCGAGGACGGCTACCACGGCGGCAAGGGTAGCGAAGCCCACAAGGCTGCCGTTACCGGCGACACCGTTGGCGACCCGTACAAGGACACCGCCGGCCCGGCGGTCAACCCGATGATCAAGATCATCAACATCGTGTCGCTGCTCATCGTTCCGCTGCTGAACAAGATGTAGCACCGGCTTTTGCTGAAGCGAAAAAGGCGTCCCGGATTTCCGGGGCGCCTTTTTTTATGCGGCCGCCTTCACCCCCTCTCCCGGTGGGAGAGGGTGGCCGAAGGCCGGGAGAGGGAGACGCAAGCAGCAGAAGCGGTGCACGGCGGAGCACCCTCACCCCCTCCCCTCTCCCGGTGGGCGAGGGGAGAGCCCGGTGCTGGCAAGGTCCCGGCTAAAATTCTGAAATTACACGGAAAATAGTCGGTGTCCAATGCAATCGTCAAGTCTCGATCGAAATCTCACTATTTTGGCGGAAATAGTGCAATCTTGGCGGAAATCTCACTATTTTGCCGGAAATAGTGCAATCTTGACGGAAATCTCACTATTCTGCCGGAAATAGTGCAAACCTGATCCGGAATTGCACTATTTTTTTTGGAATAGTGCAAACCTGATCCGAAATTGCACTATTTTTTTTGGAATAGTGCAAACCTGATCCGGAATTGCACTATTTTTTTGGAATAGTGCAAATCTGATCCGGAATCTCACTATTCTGTTGGAAATAGTGCAAACCTGATCCGGAATTGGACAATTTTGTTGGGAATAGTGAAATCTCAAACGGGATTTGCACTAATCCGTTTGGAATAGTGCAAACTGGCGATGGGACTTACGCTGTTTTGCCGGGAATGGTGGATTCCTCAGTGGAATTGGGGTGTACCATCCGGAGGGAGGGTGATGTGTACGGAAAGAGCGGGGGGGCGTCGTAAATTGCGTAGCCGCCTGCCAGGCTCCAGCGAAAGGTTTCGAGAATCGCTTGTGACAGGGGGGGGCGTCGCGCGTTCCGGCAGGAGTCACCTCTAAACCGTTTCGTCCCATCGCTACGCCTGGGGCTGGTATCCTTCTGTTTCCTTGCGGGATGCTTTTTTCTTCGCGGGAGTTCTCTCCGCCACGACCTGCCTGAACCTCTCTTCGCCTAGTTTCCTTCTCATCCCCTCCAGGTAGAGGCGTTCGTACTTCTCTGCTGCGTCCTCCCAGGTGAACCTCTTGGCCATGGCGTTTTTTCGCAAGGCCGCGATACCCTCGGGGTCGTGGTACCAGGTATGCACCGCCCAGCCGACCGTGTCGAAGAGGGCGCCGGCGTCCAGGTTCCAGAACTTGAACCCGTCTCCGCTACGGGTCGTCGGGTTGAAGTTCTCGACCGAATCGTCCAACCCGCCGGTGGCGCGCACGATGGGGAGGGTGCCGTAGCGCATGCTGTACATCTGGTTCAGACCGCAGGGCTCGAACGCGGACGGCATCAGGAAAAAGTCGCAGCCGGCCTCGATACGGTGGGCAAGGCTGTTGTCGTAGCCGATGCGGCAGGCGAAGCGGTCTGGGCGGTCGGCGGCCATTCCGCCGAAGTAGAAGTGGGCCCAGGGCTCGCCGGCACCGAGAAGAACCAACTGGATGTCGAGTTCGAGAAGCCGCGGCAGCGCCTGCGCCAGGACGTCGATCCCCTTTTGCTTGACCAGGCGCGACACCATGCCAATCAGCGGTACGTCCTCGCGCTCGGGAAGCCCCAGCGAGCGCTGCAACTCCCTCTTGCAAACGGCCTTGCCGCCCATGTCCCGGGCGCTGAAGTTGGCGGGTAGGAGGCGGTCCTCCTCCGGGTTCCACTCATGGTAGTCGACGCCGTTCAGGATGCCGGAGAGCACGTCGGAGCGCTGGCGCACCACCGCTTCCAGTCCCCAGCCGTACTCGGCGGTCTGGATTTCGCGCGCATAACCTTCGCTGACCGTGTTCAGCACGGTGGCGTGGTAGATCCCTCCTTTGAGGAGGTTCACCTGGTTGTCCATCTCCAGTTCCAGGAAGGTGAAGTGGTGCCATCCGATGCCGAGAACGTCCATGGCACCCTCGTAGAAGCTTCCCTGATGTTGCATGTTGTGGATGGTGAGCAGCGAGGCGGCCTGCGAGAGGTGGTGGTCGTGGCGGTACCAGGTGTTCATCAGCACCGGCACGGCCGCCGTGTGCCAGTCGTGGGCGTGCACCAGGTCGGGGGTGAACTGGAGCATCTTGCAGAGCTCGAGGCTCGCCTTGGAGAGGAAGATGAAGCGGTTGTCGTTGTCGAGGTACCCCTGGTTGTCCCTCTCGTAGAGGGAATCGCGCCCGTAGAAGTCCTCGTGCTCGAGGAAGTAGATGGGGACCTTGGAACCCGGCATGGTACCTTGGTACACGCCGCAGTACATGTTGCCGATGACCCCCATGGGGACCACCAGCACGCCGGGGAGCCGGCGCAGTTGGTAGCGTTCACGGTCCACCTTGTAGTAGCGGGGCATCACCACGCGAACGTCGTGGCCGCGCGCCTCGAGGTACTTTGGGAGTGCGCCGACCACGTCGGCCAGGCCGCCTTCTTTAGCGAACGGGACCGCTTCGGAGGCGGTTATCAGGATGTTCAGACGCATTTCGATCGGCTCCTGTGGCGGGTCTTGTGGCGTCAGGCCTTACCAAAAATACCAGATCAAGAGGTGAGGCGCAATGAAGTGGTGTTAATTATCCCGACGTTTGTTCCACCTTCATGCTGCGCAGCACCGCCACCCGGTCCACAACCGGCGGATGGCTATAGTAGAAGGCGGCGTAGAACGGGTGCGGGTGCAGGTTGGCCAGGTTCTCTTTTGAGAGCTTCACAAGGGCCGAGGCGAGGGCTTCCGGGGTGCCCGAGAGCGAAGCCGCGAACCGGTCGGCTTCCCACTCGTTGCGGCGCGACAGCCAGGCGCCGACGGGGGTGAGCGGGAAGGAGACGATGGAGAAGATGAAGCTCACCATGAGGATCTGGGCGAGGAACGAGGCCTCAGGGAGGCCGAAGAGTTGCGGCAGCCCCCCCCATGCGATCACCTGGTGCACCAGGTAGAAGAGCGCCAGCGCGGAAGCCTCCATGAGCGCCAGCCGCTTCCAGATGTGCCCCTTCTTCCAGTGCCCCGCCTCGTGCGCCAGGATGGCCAGGACCTCCGGGCGCTCCATCTGTTTCAGGAGCGTGTCGTAGAGGACGATCCGCTTCACCCTGCCGATGCCGGTAAAGTAGGCGTTGGAGTGGAGGCTGCGGCGGGAGGCATCCATCTGCTGCACGTCCTTCACCCTGAGGTCGGCCTTTTGCAGCATGCCCCGGATTTCCTCTTCCAAATCGGGGTCACCCAGCGGTTCAAACTTGGAGAAAAGCGGTTCGATCAGGTAGGGGGACACGTAGATCATGACGATAGAAAAGATGGCGAAGAAGGCCCAGACCCAGAGCCACCAGAGCGCGGGCGAGTGCCGGACCAGCAGCAGCGCCGCGCTTATCACGATGGCGGTGAGGGCTGCCGAGACCAGGGTCGATTTCAGGAAGTCGGAAATCCAGAGGCCCGGCGTGGTGGTGTTGAAACCGTAGCGCCGCTCCAGTCGGAAGGTGCTGTAGAGCGAGAAGGGGATGTCCAGCACCTCCTGGACCAGGGTGAGGACCAGCATGAACAGCACTCCCCGGAGCACGAAGGAGTCGGTCAGCGAGGCGATCCAGTGGTCGTAGAGCGGCAGCAAGGGGGTGAACATGAAGATGATCAAAAGCGCGCTGTCGTAGACGGAATCGACCAGGGCGAGCCGGCTCTGGGCCAGGGTGTAGCTTGCAGACTTGGCGAGGGCCTCGGCGTCGACGGCGTCTTCAAACCCTTGCGGGACGGTGCAGCCGCAGCGCCGGAGGTGGCGCAGGTTCAGGTAGCGCAGCAGGCAGGCCGCAGCGAAGCGTGTGAGGTAGAGGGCGATCAGCAGAGTTGTGGTAGACATGTCTCGTTCCCCGTGGCGGCTCCTTGACCTTCTGCCCCCCCCTTCCGTCCTCCCCCTTTCTGGGTGAGGAGCTGGTGTCGGGGTAGTCATCAGAGCCTTGGGCGCTATTAAAAAAGGCCCTCCGTGTGGACGGAGGGCCTTTCCCTGGTTTGACTGCGGGGCGTGTTACTTCTTGACGCTCCCCTTCTCGATGATGGCGGTGTACTTGTAGCCGCCGCCGAAGTCCTTGTCCTTGGCGAGGATGCCGGAAACGGTGATCACATCCCCCTCTTCCGCGTTGTCGGTGGTGGTCACGACGAGGTCGTTGGTCTTTTTCTTGTCGTTGCCGGTGCCGTCCTGCAGGTGCAGCCAGTTCTTGCTCATGATGCCGCTGGCGACCTTCACCACCTGGCCGCGTACCTCGATCTGCTTGCCGTTCAAAGAGCCGCACTTGGCGAAGATCTCCTCCACCGTGTAGGCGTTGGCGCCGGTTGCCTTCTCCACCTTGATCTTCTCGCCGGGAGCGGCCTTCTTGGCCTCCTTGGCGGCGGGCTTGGCGGCACCACCCTTGATTTTCGGCGCGTTGCAGAACAGGATGGTGTCGAAGGTGCGTTTCAGGGTCTTGCTCTGGAAGTTGGTCATCGGCATGCAGCCCTGGAAGGACAGGGTGTCGCCGACGCGGGTCTCGAGGACCGGGTAGGCAACCCAGGTCTTGGTTCCGCCGGCCACCTCGAGGTTGGCGTAGGTGTAGCCGCCCCCGACCATGGTCTCGACGACCTTGCCGGTCGGGTTGGGGTTGATCTCGGCGGCCCCTGCCCCAGCCGGAGCCGAGCCCCCCATCATCATGGAGTGGTCGCTCTTGGACATGGACTTGGTGATGGCATCGACCTTGGATTCCGCCTTCTCAGGCGCCTTCGGCGCGGCGACCGCTTCGACTTTGGCATCTGCCTTTTCAGGCGCCTTGGGTGCGTCAGCACAGGTCCCGGCCACCGGCAGTGCCAGCGTGACGAGGACGGACATAATGGTGGAATAACGCATCATCTAAGACTCTCCCCCGCATCGAATTGCCGCTTGAGCGGCGCAAAACTGAAGCCTAGCGCCGGGTACGATAGCAGCTTAAGCATGAAATATCAATTTGTTAATTTTCGCTTATCGTATTCGCTATTTTCCGGTGATGTTCAGCGAGTTTCCGTCGCCTGCCAGATCGACCCGGACGGTGTCTCCGGGGCCGAACTTCCCTTCCAAGAGCATGAGCGCAAGCGGGTCCTGGATCTTGCGCTGCAGGGCCCGTTTCAAGGGACGCGCGCCATACGCGGGGTCGTACCCCTCCCGCGCCAGGAACTCCCGTGCCTGATCGGTGACCTCGAGGCCTATGCTCTTTTCCTCCAGCCTTTTGGTCAGGGATTGCAGCTGAATGGAGACGATCTCCTTGATGCGCTCCAGGGGAAGCGCGTGGTAGATCACGATCTCGTCGACGCGGTTCAGGAACTCCGGCTTGAAGGCCTCCCTGAGCGTCTCCATGACCTCGCCCTGCATCTTGGCGTAGTCGGTGGCGCCGTACTGCTGGATCCACTGTGAGCCCAGGTTGCTGGTCATGATGATCACGGAGTTCTTGAAGTCGACCGTCCTTCCTTGCCCGTCGGTCAGCCTGCCGTCATCCAGGATCTGCAGGAAGACGTTGAAGACCTCGGGGTGCGCCTTCTCTATCTCGTCGAAGAGCACGATGCAGTAGGGGCGTCGGCGCACCGCCTCGGTGAGCTGCCCTCCCTCCTCGTAGCCGACATACCCCGGGGGCGCGCCGATCAGGCGGGCCACCGTGTGTTTCTCCTGGTACTCGCTCATGTCGATGCGCACGATGGCCTGGTCGTCGTCGAACAGGAAGGAAGCCAGGGCCCGGGCCGTCTCGGTCTTGCCCACGCCGGTGGGGCCCAGGAATATGAAGGAGCCGATGGGGCGGTTCGGATCGGAGAGGCCGCTTCTGGCGCGGCGCACCGCGTTGGCCACCAGGGTCAGCGCCTCGTCCTGGCCCACCACCCGGCTCTTAAGCCGCTCTTCCATGCGCACCAGCTTCTCGCTTTCGGTCTCCAGCATCCGGTTCACCGGGATGCCGGTCCACTTGGCGACCACCTCGGCGATCATCTCGGCGTCGACCTCCTCCGGAAGCATCTTCCCTTCCTTCTGGATCTGCTCAAGGGTGAGGCGCTTGTCCTCCATCTCCTTCTCGATGGCGGGGATTTCGCCGTACCGGATCTCGGCGGTGCGGGCCAGGAGGCCGTCGCGCTCGGCACGTTTGGCTTCCTCAGCCTTGTCCTCCTTGCGCTGCTTGAGCTCGCCCAGTTCCTTCAGGATGGTGGTCTCCTTATGCCAGTGGTCGTGCAGTTCGGCCGACTGCTTCTTGAGGCCGTCCAGTTCCTCTTCCAGCTTTTTCAGGCGGTCCAGCGCCTTGGCGTCCTTCTCCCGAAGCATGGCCTGGCGTTCGATCTCGAGCTGGATGATGCGCCGGTCGATCTCGTCGATCTCGGTAGGCTTGGAATCTATTTCTATCCTGAGCCGGGAGGCCGCCTCGTCGATCAGGTCGATCGCCTTGTCGGGGAGAAACCGGTCCGTGATGTAGCGGTCCGAGAGGGTCGCGGCGGCGATGATGGCGGAATCCTTGATCCTGATCTTGTGGTAGTTCTCGTACTTCTCCTTAAGGCCGCGCAGGATGGAGATGGTCTCCTCAACGCTGGGCTCCCCGGCATAGACCTGCTGGAAGCGCCGCTCGAGCGCGGCGTCCTTCTCGATGTGCTTTCTGTACTCGTTGAGCGTGGTGGCGCCGATGCAGTGCAGCTCGCCGCGGGCGAGCGCGGGTTTCAGCATGTTGGAGGCGTCCATGGCCCCTTCGGCCGCACCCGCGCCGACCAGGGTGTGCATCTCGTCGATGAAGAGGATGATCTTCCCCTCGGAGCGTGCCACCTCCTTGATCACGGCCTTGAGCCGCTCCTCGAACTCACCGCGGTACTTGGCGCCGGCGATGAGGGCCCCCATGTCGAGCGCCATGACCACCTTGTCCTTGAGCGTCTCGGGTACGTCGCCCGAAACGATGCGCTGGGCGAGCCCCTCGGCGATGGCGGTCTTGCCGACCCCCGGCTCGCCGATCAGGACCGGGTTGTTCTTGGTGCGGCGGGAGAGCACCTGGAGCACGCGACGGATCTCGTCATCGCGCCCGATGACCGGGTCGAGTTTCCCCTGGCGGGCCAGGTCGGTCAGGTCGCGGCAGTATTTCGCCAGCGCCTGGTATTTCTGTTCGGGATCCTGTTCGTTGACCGCCTCGCCGCCGCGCAGTTCCTTGAGCGCGGAGAGGATGCCGTCGCGGGTCACGCCGTTTTGGCTCAACAGCCGGCCGCTCGGGGTCTCCTTGGACGCGACCAGCGCCAGCAGCAGGTGTTCGGTCGAGACGAAGGAGTCGTGCATCGCGTCCGCTTCCTTCTGGGCCTGGTCCAGGATGCGGTTGAGAGCGGCCGATAGGCCGACCTGCGCCCCGCCGGTCACCTTGGGGAGGCGCTTGAGCACCTCGCCCACGCTCTCGCGCAGGCGCGGGAGGGGAGCGCCGATCTTCTTGATGAGATCGGGCACGAAGCCCCCCTCCTGGTCGACCAGGGCCAGCAGCAGGTGTTCCGCTTCTATGCTGGGGGCCGACATGGCGAGGGCATTTTCGTGCGCCGTCGCGATGGCTTCCTGCGTCTTCACCGTCATTTTTTCGGGTCTAATCATGGGGTTGCCTCCTAAGTCTTAAAAGAAGATAGGGAGGGGAGGGGGGCGTGTCAAGGTAGGGGGCGGTTTTTAGCGTGGCGTGCGATGGCCCGGCGGAGGAACCACCATCGCGGCAACGCTTGTCGTGCGCGAAAAGATATGGCATTATCCGGCAGCGATATGGCAGAGCCGTGGCACCGGAGTCTCGGGATGTACGATGGCGAGCTGCCGGTGACAAGGGTGTGAGGCTTGCAGGGGAGCTGAGTTGGCAAAGTGGCATTGCAACGATAACGGAACAGGCGCCGAAGGCAATCAGGATGCCGAGCTGGAGCAGGAGCCGACGGCCGAAGACGAGCTGGATGATGACCTCGACCTGGCGGAGGACGAGCATCTATTCTACGGCGAGGATCCGGACGCACTTCTCGACGATGATCCGGATGACGGCGAGGAGTTGGTCTGGGATGCCGACGAGCTGTCGAAACCGGTTGTCGCCACGCCGGGATGCGCCGTCAGTTTCTTCGTGGACAACAAGCGCCACCACGCCATCTGTCTCGCCGTAATCGGTGACGAGGTGCTCCTTGAGCACAAAGACGCGACCCGGTGCTTCCTGTTCATAGGCAAGATAACGGAGATAGTGCCGCGCATCCGCCGTGGGGTCGTCTCCGCCACCATCACCGTTGGTGCATTGAAACGTTGCCGTTACCGGTCGGTTCCCAAGAAGTGGCTCCAGGAAATGATAAGGGGCGGCCAGTCCTGGAAGGGGATCGAGGGGCCGGGTAAGGTGGCGCCGGCTCCCGGTGAACTCCTGAGCGGCCAGATGGAGCTGTTTTAGATTTCGGCGTGCGAGGGCGTTACAACGAAGTGAAGAGATCGCAGTTGCCGGCGCCCCACCCTGCCTGCTCCCGGGGGGAGGGTATCCTGTGATGCGGATCGTGATAGGCTGCGGGGAAGAAGTAACTTGGTGGGAAAAGTGAAAGGGGGCAGGGACCTTTACGGTGCCTGCCCCCTTTTCATTATTTTACTTTCCTCATCCAGCCGAACTTGTCTTCGATCTTGCCGGTCTGGATGCCGGTCAGGGTGTCGTAGAGGGTCTGGGTGTGCTTGCCGACGCCGCCGTTGCCGACCTGGACGGTTTCACCGGCATAGCAGAGCGTGCCCACCGGGGTCACCACTGCCGCGGTGCCGCTGCCGAAGGCTTCGGTGATCTTGCCGCTCTTCAGGTCCTGCATCAGGTCGTTGACGTCGATCTTGCGCTCCTCGACCTTGAGCCCCATGGACTTGGCCAGGGTCAGCACCGAGTCGCGGGTGATGCCGTGCAGGATGCTCCCTTCCAGCGGCGCGGTCACGATGGTGTCGCCGTAGGCGAAGAACATGTTCATCGAGCCCACTTCCTCGATGTAACGCTTGTGTACGCCGTCCAGCCAGAGCACCTGGTCGTACCCTTTCTTCTTCGCTTCGAGGCCTGCCTTCAACGAGCTGGCGTAGTTGCCGCCGGTCTTGGCTTCGCCGGTGCCGCCGGGGGTGGCACGTACGTACTTGTCCTCCACCATGATCCTGACCGGGTTGAAGCCGTTGGCGTAGTAGGCGCCGACCGGGGAGAGTATCACGTAGAAATAGTAATGGTCCGAGGGCTTGATGCCGACGTGCGGTTCCACGGCGATCATGGCGGGGCGGATGTAGAGCGAGGTCCCTTCACTGCCGGGGACCCAGGCGCTCTCCTGGGCTACCAACTGCTCGATCCCCTTTACAAAGAGCTCCTCCGGGACCTCGGGCATGCAGAGCCGTTCGGCGGAGTGGTTGAAGCGGCGTGCATTCATCTCCGGGCGGAACAGCGCGATGGTGCCGTCCTCCCACTTGTAGGCCTTCAGCCCCTCGAAGATTTCCTGCGCGTAGTGCAAAACGAGCGCCGCGGGGTCGATCTGGAACGGTTCGTACTTCTTGATCCGCGCATCGACCCACCCCTGACCCTCTTTCCACTCGACCAGCAGCATGTAATCGGTAAAAATCCTGCCGAAGCCCAGCTGTGACTCGTCGGTATACTTGGCCTTCTTCTCCCCCTCGCTAATCGGTATTACCCTGATCTCCATGTGGCAGAACCTCCGGTTTGTCGGCGCCAGGCGTCGCTTATTTGGATCTTTTCGTTTACCACATTCGCGACGGCAGGCGCAAGTAATTTAACCCCCTATATTACGGGGCATCCCCTTGATTTTTTACATGCCGCTTGATATATTTATTGGCGCTCAGGAGTTGAGAGTGCTAACAAGCAGAAGGCAAAACCAGCACTCACAAGGGAGAGACCAACATGACACACGCAATGCCGGTACCTATAGACAGCCTTACCCTGTACCTCACGGAAATCAACCGTTTTCCGCTTCTGTCGGCGGATGAGGAGATGGATCTGGCCTACAGGTTTCGGGACGAGGGGGACCTGGAGGCAGCGCACAAGCTGATCACCTCGAACCTCAGGTTTGTCGTGAAGATCGCCGGGGAGTACCGCTCCTACGGCATGAAGATGCTGGACCTGATCCAGGAGGGTAACGTCGGCCTGATGATGGCCGTGCGCAAGTTCGACCCTGCCAAGGGGGTCCGTCTCATCTCGTACGCCGTGTGGTGGATCAGGGCGTACATCCAAAACCACATCATTTCCGCCTGGAGCCTCCTGAAGATCGGCACTACCCAGGCGCAGAGAAAGCTCTTTTTCAAACTGAACCAGGCCAAGCAGGCGATCATCAACATGACCGGGGAGGGAGACCTCCACGCGGCGGCGATCTCGCTGGACGTGAAGGACACCGAGGCACAGGAGATGGAACAGCGCCTGAGGGGCGAACTCTCGCTGGACGTGGAGATGTTCGAAGGGGAGGGTGCCACCTTCCTCGAGAGCCTGCCCGACCTGCGCCAGAACCAGGAGGAAATGCTGGCCGAACGCCAGGAGGCCACCATGCTGGAGCGGAGCGTGGCGAGCGCGCTCGAGCAGCTGAACGAGAAGGAGCGCTTCGTCATCGAGCGCCGGGTCTCGGCCGACCAGCCGCTCACCCTGCAGGAGATCGCCGACCACTTCTCCATCTCGAGGGAGCGGGTACGGCAGATCGAGGAAGGGGCACTGAAGAAGATGAAGCGCTTCCTGACCCCGCTGGTGCTGGAACAGGCGGCATGAGCACGAGCCGCATCGCAATTATAGAAAGGGCGTCTTCCCGGGAAGACGCCCTTTCTTTTTTTCAGGACCCGGCGCCCACCGGTTCCACCTTGGCCCTGGCGCGCAGTTCGGCCACATACTCCGCCACCAGCCGCCGCATCTTCTCCCTCCTCAAGCAGGCGTAGATCTCCGCCTCGGCCTCCTGGTAGCTTTCCGGGCGCGGGGCACGCCGCTCGGTCACCTTCAGGATGTGGAACCCGAACCTGGTCTGCACCAGGTCGCTGATCTCCCCCGGATTCAGCGCGGACACCGCCTGCTCCAGCGGCGGATCGAGCTCCCCTTTTTTGCAGAAGCCGAGATCTCCTCCGCGGGCCTTGCTGGGGCAGTCCGAGTGCGATTCCGCCAGTATCCCGAAATTCTCCCCCTCGCGTACCCGGTGCAGCAGGATTTCCGCCCGTTCGCGTGCCCGCTCCTTCTCCTGCTCCTGGGCACGCTCGGCAACCGTCACCAGGATATGGCTCGCCCTGACGCTGCTCCCGGTCCTGAAGCGTTCCCGGTTGGTCTCGTAGAAGCTTTTCGCCTCGTCCGCGCCGATGGTGATCCGGGCTCCGAACTTGCTCTCCAGGAAGCGGTCGATCACCAGCTCCTTGCGCACCAACTGCTCCATCTGCGGCAGGGTGAGACCGGCTTTCCTCATCTCGCTGGCATAGGCCTCGCCGCCCCGGTACCTGGCGCGGTCGAGGGCGATCGCCTGCGCTACCTGTTGCTCCAGGTTCTTGACTTCCGACTTCTGCGCGGCCTGGTACAAAAGCTCCTTGGATATAAGCCCCTCCAGCGCCTCCTTTTTCAGCGCGCCGAGTTCCTCTGCGCTTGGCGGATGGTGCAAGCGCCTTGTCTCGACGAGGCTTCTCACCGCGCGATCCAGCTCTGCGCGTGTGATGGCCCTTCCGTTTACCCGGTGAACAGGGTCGCTCGGGGAACCTTGCTGGGGAGGGGGCGAGGCCTTCGATTGCTGCGTTTGATCGGATGGGGTACAGGCTGCCAGGTTTATAAACAGGAGCGGTATCGCGGCCGCCGCAGCGGTCACTCTTCTCCAATGGGACATGCACTTCCTCCACACACGCGCCGACGTTCGTCTACGCCATGCAGACAGCAAGAGGCATACCTGTCGTGCACGCCGTGAAGCAAACGGGGTATTACGGGGTGTTAGCGTGGAGGTGCCGAAGGCTGCCGCGGGAGGGTGGGTGAAGATGGGTCACTTGCAGGTGCAAATGACCCATCCGGCGAACGGTGCGCAGGGAGGGGGGGAGAAGCGAGGGTCCCGAGGAGACGGGCTCAGGCCTTGAACTTGTTCTCGGTGCCGGCCCGCAGCCTGGCGATGTTTTCGTGGTGCTTTAGGATCACGATCACGGCGATCACGAAGGCCATGACGATGGTTTCGCGGGGTGTGCAGGTGGCCCAGGCCAGCACGGGGATGCAGGCGGCTGCGCTGATGGAGGCCAGGGAGACGTAGCGCCACTTGTACAGGACGGCGGCGAAAACGGCGATTCCGAACAGCACAGCCAGCGGTGCGGTTCCCAGCAGCACGCCCAGCGCGGTGGCGACCCCTTTCCCTCCCTTGAAGCCAAGGAACACGGTGTAGACGTGGCCGAGGAAGGCGGCCAGGCCGATGGCCGCGACCCACACCGGAGAGAGCCCCAGCGCCTGTGCGACCAGGACCGGGATCACCCCCTTGAGGCAGTCCCCGACCAGGGTCATGATGCCCAGTTTTTTGCCGGCGGTGCGGTAGACGTTGGTGGCGCCGATGTTGCCGCTGCCACATTCCCTGATGTTGATGCCCATGCTCCGGGCCAGAAGCAGGCCGGTCGGTACCGAGCCGAGCAGGTACGCGCCGACCAGGAGCAGAATCTCGTTCAAAGCGTTCTCCCGGTACTTAATGAAACAACGGCGCATCCTACAGTATTTCCACTCAAACTGCAAGCCGTGGGGTGTCGAAGGGTGGGGAGGGCGTTTGGCCCTCAGTCGCGAAAGGCGGTGCGCTCCGGGAGGGGGGAGCGCACCTGCAGCCGCTCGTGCCGGATAACGATGGCAGTCATGAAGAGGAAGAGGGTGTCGCGCAACAGCGCGACCCAAGGGGCGGTCTTGGCGCCTTCCGGGCGGAAGCAGCCGCAGTCGATATCCAGGCCCCGGATCATGGCGGAGGCGAGGGCTACCATGAAGACGAGGTTCAGCACGCCGATGATCAGCGCGCCGCTTCTGACCCGTACCCCGCAGACCAGGAGCACCCCGCAGAGCAGCTCCAGAAAGGGAAGCACAGCGGCGGTGAGGTAGCTCCAGAAGTAGGGGAGGATGCGGTAGGCGGCCACGCTGCCGGCGAAGGCAACGGGGTCGGCGATCTTAGGGACAGCGGCATAGATGAAGATGGCGCCCAGGGCGACGCGGAGCGCCACGGGGATCATGCGGGCGTGGAAGAGTTTCATCGCGCTCCTCCCGAGGTCGGGTAGCCGGAGTCCCGCCACTCCGGGAGTCCCCCTTCGAAGACGTAGACCGAGCCGTAACCCGCCTTGATCAGGAGCTTGCCCAGGTCCATGCTGTCGTGGCAGGAAAAGCCGTTGCAGTAGGCGATGACAACGGCGTCTTTGGCGACCCCCTCGAGCTGCGGCGTCCGCTGCCGGGTCGCTTCCTCAAGCGGCAGGGAACGTGCGCCGGAGATGTGCTCCTTTGCGAAGCTGGCGCCGCTTCTGGCGTCAACCAGCACCGCCTGTCCCGAGTCGTGCAGCTCCTTCACCTGCGCAAGACCGATGGGCATCGGGAGCGCCTCCGCCTGCTGCGCGGCCGGCGCAGCCTGCGGGGCAGCAGGCGCGCCGCGCCAGGCGTCGGCCAGGAGCGTCCTGTTCCAGAAGATGCCGAAGACCGCCGAGACGAACACGATGACGGCGATCTCGAGGACGGTTTTGAGCGAGCTTTTCTGTGCCATGTCCAGACCCGGATGGGGGGGCGGTCGGCGGCGTGGGCCGGCGGCAGTCCCTGGTTGAAGTAGCCACCTGAGAGATGTTACGCAAAAGCGGCGTCCAGGTCAACCGGGCGCCCCTTGGGTGCATATTAGAAACGTTCGGGGGGGTAGATGTCGTGCTCCTCGAGCCACTGGGCGGCGCGGTCGGTGAGGAAGGCCTCCCTGATCGCCTGGAAGCGCTCCTGTTCCTCGGGGTAGAAGGAGAGGATCTCGTGCAGCCTGCCGTGGGACTGCTTGCCGCTGAAGGCCCGCGCCAGCATCCCCTTGAGGCTCTCGTTGGTCAGCCGCTGGATGAAGGCGTGCACCAGCTGGCGCTCCTGCCCGTAGTCGAAGGGAGGGACCTCGAGGAAGCGCTCCTCCTGAGAGGCCACCTCTTCCCAGAAACTTTCGTCCTCGTATTCGGCCGGAACCGAAAAGACCTCGCCGGTCTCACGGTCCAGGAAGTAGATCATGTCCGGGTCGCCGTTCTCGAAGGCCTCCATCAGGTCTTCCCAGACGATCTCCAGGTTGCGTAGTGCGTGCATCGGTACCTCTTAAAAACAGGTTGAGGTTAAGGTTGTTCCCTTTACCAACCCCGTATTTTTGTATATATTGCGCGAATGCGCAAGATTTTCATCGCCGACGCCCACCTGAGGAGCCCGCAGGACCGGAACTACCGGACCCTGGTCCGTTTCCTGGACACGCTCCCCACCGACACGGACACCCTTTATCTGCTCGGTGACATCTTCGAGTTCTGGATCGGGAACCCTCGGCCGGTGTACGCCCACTATCGTGAAATCGTGGAGTGCCTTAAGCGGGTGAGGGGGCGCGGAGTGCGCATCGTCTACTTCGAGGGGAACCACGACTTCCACCTGGGGGACTTCTTCAGGGAGCAGCTGCAGGCCGAGGTTCATGCCGGAGCCGCGGAACTGCAGCTCGACGGCAGGAGGGTCTGCCTGTGCCATGGGGACCAGATCAACCGTGCCGATTACCGCTACCGGGCCCTGCGCTTCGTGCTGCACGCCCCCCTGGTGCGGGCGCTGGTGCCGGTTTTCCCGCGCCGGTTGGCCGACCGGATCGCCGCCACCATGTCCCGGCGCTCGAGCGGGCAGCATGTCTCGCGCAAGGAACGCTGGGACTACCCCGCCATCCTGGAAACCTTCGCCCGCGAGCGCTTCGCAGCCGGCTGCGATCTGGTCGTCACCGGCCACTTCCATATCCCGATGCAACTGCGGGAGGATGGGAGGGAGTTCGTCTCCCTGGGGGACTGGATCACCCATTATTCCTACGCCCAGTGGACCGACGCCGGGCTCACCCTGGAGCGCTTCGCCTAGTCCGGCTGCAACCCGAAGAGCCCCAGGTAATTCGCCACCCGCTCCTCCAGGGTCGGCGCGGCGATCAACCCGCACATCTCGTCCGGGCGGTAACCCCGGCACACGGCCGGGCGCTCGTCGTAGATCAGGCAGCGCTGCTCACCGGAGAGGTGGCGGCACCTCTCTCCCACCTTCTTGTCCAAAGAGCTGATGTCCGGCGCGACGCAACAGGTCCCGCATCCCGAGCATTGCATTTCCACCTACCTGAAGAACGCCTCCAGGGCCTGTTCGCCCACCGAGGTCGCCTTGATGCGCCACTTGTTCTCGTTGATGACCAGGGCGGCCAGGGCGATCTGCGGGTCCTCCATCGGGGCATAGGCGGCGAACCAGCTGTAGTGCCCGGCGGGATCGGTCCCGTCGATGGAGCCGGTCTTGGCCGCGATCCGCACCGAGGCGAGCATCCTTCTCCCCCTGCGGTCGTGGAAGGCGCGGCGGGAGGTGCCGCTCTCCACGGTGGTGGCGAGCATGTGGGCCAGGGCGCTGGCCGTCTGCGGCGTCATCACGGTGCGCAGCACCTGGGGCTTCTGGGTGAACACCACGTTACCCTTGGCGTCGCGGATCTCGCTGGCGAGTGACGGCGCCATCATGACGCCGCCGTTGGCCACCGTGGCCATGATGGCGGCGGCATGGAAGGGGGAGATCTTGACCTCCCGGTTGAGACCCGCGCCCATGCGCATCAGCTCGTCGACGGTTCCCGGAACGGGTGCGGTGCTGGCGGCGATCGGCGAGCCGGGGACGATGGGGTGGTTGAAGCCGTACCTCCCCGCGTACAGGAGCAGCGGGTCACGCCCGACCACTTCGCCGGCCAGCCTGCCGTACACCGGGTTCACCGATTTCCCCATGGCGAGGGAAAGCGGCATCTGCTGGTTGCCGCGGCCGGGCCTTACGCGCCAGTATTTCGGGCTTTCCGAGGTGAGCTTGCCGTTGAAGGCGAACATGGTGTCCGGCCCCACCTTCTTCTCTTCCAGGGCCGCCGTCGCGGTCACGATCTTGAAGAGCGACGCCATGGGGTAGAGGTGGTAGTTCGCCCCCTTTTCCCACCCCGGCTGCGACGCGGAGTGCGACACGGCGGCGAGGATGCGCCCGGTCTTTGGTTCCAGGGCGACGAAGAGGCCGTAGGGGACCTTGTAGTCGCTGAAGAGTTTCTCGATCCTTCTCTGGACCTCTTCGTCGATGCCGTAGGTCACCTGCCCCCCCTGCGGCAGGGGTGCCGTGAACTTCCCACCCTGCACCTGGGCGTTCGAGTACGCATCAGCGGCAAGCTTGAAGGCGCCCCCCTGGTCCAGTTTGCCCAGGGACACGGCGGCCGGGGGCTCTGCCGCAGGTGCGCTTTTGGCGCGGGGAGTTCCGAAGAGGGAGATCAAGGGGTAGGAGGCGAGCAAAAGCGCGATGGCCGGCAGTATGATCTTGAGCCGCTTCTTCTCAGGCTTGGTCTCCTCGATCTGCCGAAAGACGTTGCGCCCGTCCTGTGCCTTTTTCCTGCCGAGTCGTCTGCCGTGTTTTTCTTTGTCGATGTCTTTTAAATCTTGCATATCCCGCTTCTGACCGTCTGTTGAATCGGGCCACTATATGTCAACTGCGTCCCCTTTGTCAACGCCGTGCGGGTGCATTTCCGGGAAGGCCAGATCCTTGAGGGTCACCCCTCCCAGGGCCGCCGCGACGGCCTCTTCCGATTCGTTCAGGAGCCCCTCGGCCAGCTCCTCCCCGGAGATGGCGGCCGAGGCGCCGCGCTTTCTCAGGGAGAGGAGTACGTCGGCGATGGAGACCTGGTTCAGGTCGCGGGCGGGGTAGTAGCCGCCGCGCCCTTCCCCGGCCATCACGATGAACCCCTGTTCGCGCAGGTGCTCGAGCGTGCTGCGCACGATGCGCAGGGGGATGCCGAGCTTTCCTGCCAGGTGCTGCTCGCCCCAGGCGGGGTCGCCGCGGTAGAAGGCCTCCGCGATGTGGCGCAACGCCGCCAGCGCCACCAGTTCCTGCAGCTCGTGGCTTATTTCGCGCCCCCGTATGTCGCGCCGGAAGGTGCCGCGGCTTTGGTGCGCCGCCACGACCTCCATGCCGAACAGGACGATGATCCAGCTCACGTAGATCCAGACCATCAGGATGGGGAGCGCCGCCAGGGTGCCGTAGATGGCGTTGTAGTTGCCGGCGCCGACCTGGAAGTGGATGTAGGCCCACTGGGCGAACTGCCAGAGGGTGCCGGCGAGGATCGCGCCGATCAGGGCCGAGTCGAAGCGGACCCGCGTGTTGGGCATGAAGACGTAGAGGAGGAAGATGGCGACCCAGACCACGAGGTACGGGGTGAGCCCCAGGGTGAACAGGAACAGGTCCCCCAGGTAGGTCCACTCCATGATCCAGCTGGTGAGCCACTTGCTCGACAGCGTGGTGGTGATGCTGGTGGCGGCCAGAAGCAAAAGCGGTGCGCTGACCAGGACGCTCAGGTAGTCGCTGAACTTGCGGTAGAAGGTGCGGGTCTCCGGCACCCCCCAGATCACGTTGAAGGCCTCCTCGATGCTCCCCAGCATGCTGATCGCGGTGAAGAGGAGCGCGGCGAGGCCGATCGCCCCCACCGATCCCATGTTGGTGTTGCCGATGTAGGAGATGACCCGGTTCACCACCTCCTCGTTGCCGGCGGTGACCTGCTTGAGGATCAGCGGCACCAGGCGGTTCTGGGCGCCGAGCCCCTTCAGCACCGAGAAGGCGAGGGCGAGCAGCGGCACCAGGGACAGAAGTGTCGTGAAGGAGAGGGCCGTGGCGCGCAGGAGGGAGTTGTTGGCCATGAAGTTGGTGAAGGCGAAGCCGGTGAACTGCAGGATCCCGAGTGCCTTGCCCCGCCACCCCCCGATGGTTGTAGGGTCGTACTGCCAGATCATGCCGGGGGAAAACTTCTTCTTGCTGTTTGATGAACCGTTCATAAGCTGTGGCACCTGTTGCGGCGTGCGGGGGGCGCATGAATCCGCCGCAAAGAAAAAAAGCCCACCTGAGGTGGGCTTTTACGTGGAGTCCGCGGGGATCAGGCCTGGGGCTTCTGCTTCTCCCTTTCCCGCTCCATCGCCTCCTTGCCGGCCTCTATGGCCGAGGAGATGATGTTCTTCTTCTCCAGCACCAGATCCTTGCCGTCCTCGTAGCTGGACCTGATCTTGTCCTGCGCCTCGCTGGCGTATTCCTTGATCTTGTCCACCGCGTCGTCGGCCAGATCCTTGATCTTGCCGCGCAGTTCCTCGCCGGTGTTCGGCGCGAGGAGCAGGGCTGCCCCGATCCCGACGGCAGCACCGGCCAGGAAGGAAAGCAGCATGGTACCGGTCCCGATATCTTTATCTTTTGACATGTCGGTCACCCCCTAATTTTGGTTTTGATTATTCTATCAGCAATGTATCTGCCTGCAACCTTGGCACCGGCCATCCAGACCGAGGAGTTGGTCACGATGTCAGACGCGATCCCAAGTACCTTGTTGATCATGCGTATGTTGTGTCCGGCGTGGCCGAGCTCGCTTAAAAGCATGTTCACGCCGTCCGCGTTGGCAGCCGCGGCACCGGTAACTACCTGGACATCCGCCACTGTGTCACGCAGTTCCTTGACTAGCGGCGTCACTTCCTTTTGCAGCAGGTCCGCGGCGCCCTGCAGTGCGATTGCCGCCTTTTTTAGTTCAGTGAGGACCGGAATCAGGCACAGCGCCAGCACGACGAGGGTCAGCGCCGTCACTGCCGAGGTTATCTGTAGAAAAAGCATGCGATCCTCCTGGTACTGGGCGAACTGTTTTCTTCAAAGGCTTGGAAACTGGGGAGGGGTAAAAAGGTCGGGGAGGCCGCACAGGGCCTCCCCGATTTGCTGCAGGAGTATTACTTCTTGACCGGTTTGGCCGGCTTGGCCGGAGCAGCCGGTTTGGCCGGAGCCGCTGCCGGGGCTGCCGGAGCCGCGTCGCCCCAACGGTTCAGGTCGTGCGCGATGCTGTGGCACTCGCCGCATTTCGGGAACTTCGCCATGATGGCGGCCGGGTGCGGCTTGACGTGGCACTGGGTGCACTGCGGCACCATCTTGTGCTTGGCCTGGTGGCAGTAGACGCAGGCGAGCTTGCTGTGCTTGGCGGTGCTGGAGGTCAGCAGCTTGAACGCCTTGCTGTGGCAGGCGGCGCAGAACTTGGACGGGGTGTCGGACTTGTAGGTCACGTCAGCCGGCTTGTGGGCCTGGTGGCAGACCTTGCAGTCCTTCTGCACGATTTCGCTGGAGTGGGACTTGTGGCACTGGGTGCAGTCCGGAATCCGGCCGTGTACGTTGTGGCAGAAGGAGCAGTTGAGGGCGGAGTGCTTGCTCTTGAAGGAACGCAGCTGCTCGATCTGGCCGGTGTGGCAGGTCAGGCACGGATCGGTGACGTTGTTGCCGAACTTTATGTTCTTCGGAGTATGGGGGTTGGAGTGGCAGCCGAGGCAGCCCTGGAGCTTGTAGTGCGGCTTGCCTTCATGGCACTGGCTGCACTGCGGGATCGGCTTCTTAACCTTGGGCGGGTGGCCGACGTGACAGTCCTGGCAGGTCACCTCGGTTTTGTGCTTGCCGCCGGCAGCTGCGATATCCTTGGGCGGCTGCTCATGGCACTTCACGCAGTCCGTGTTGCTCAGCACCGCCGTAGGTTGTGCAGGATCGGCTGCGGCTGCAGTTCCCACGAATGCGAACAGCGCCAGGGCCGATACAAGGTTGAAAAGTTTTGCTACTCTCATTGCCCCCTCCTTGGTATTAAAACAGAGTTAATTTTAAGCATGGATTTATATAACGTCTTGAGGTGAATTGTCAAGGGTTTAGGCACTGAAACGGACCCCTTGATCCAGCATCGTCACCGCGCTAACTACAGTCCATCCTTACCGATAACGGTAAGGGTGAGATCCGGGCGAGCGCCGACAAAGAGAGATGTGTCGATAAAGAACCAGCCTGGCGCACTTTTTACACTGTTTGTTGATCTGATACCGATGTTTGCGGCGGGGTGAACGAAGTTTCGGCCTCCCCGGCGGGGGGGAGGCCGAAAGCGGGGAGGCTACTTGTCAGCGGTGATCTTGAAGGTGCGCTTGAGCGGGGTGGCGGTCTTCGGGCCGAACCACTTCTCGAAGATCTTCTTGGCTTCGCCGTTTTTCTCCATCTCGAGCAGGGTCTTGTTCACGAATGCGACGAAGTTCTTGTCGTCCTTGCGCATGCCGAGGCCGTAGGGCTCCTCGGAGATCTGCAGGTTGGGGATCTCGAACCTGTTCTTGTTGGGCGCCTTGCCGAGGATGCCGGCGAGGATCGACTCGTCCGTGGTGACTGCCGCCACCTTACCCTGCTGCAGCGCCAGAAACGCCTGCGGGTAGTCGTCGAAGGAGAGGATGGTGGCGGTGGGGATCGCCTTGGCCACGTTTTGTTCCGAGGTCGACCCTTTGGCGGTGCCGATCTTCTTCCCTTCCAGGTCCTTGAGGCTCTTCACCGCGCCCTTCTTGGTGATGAACTTCTGGCCGGTGAGGAAGTAGGTGTGGCTGAAGTCGATCTGCTTGGCGCGTTCCGGGTTCTTGGTCATGGTGGCGGCGATGATGTCGATGTTTCCTTCCATGAGCTGCGGCATGCGCGACGCCGAGGTGACCGGTTTCACTTCAAGCTTCACGCCGAGCTTCTTGGCGATGTACCTGCAGAAGTCGATGTCGTAGCCCACGATCTCGCGGGTCTTCTCGTCCACGTAGCCGAAGGGGGGGAGCGAATCCTTCACACCGGCCACGAGGACCCCTTTCTTCTTCACCTCGGCCAGGGTGTCCCCGGCGGCCAGCGCGGCGTGGGCCATGATGCCGACCAGGGCAACAGCAGCGAACAGCGTCAACAGTCTTTTCATCAGTTTTCCTCCTTGGGAATGAAAATCGTTCTACATTCTAAGTTCTATGTTCTACGTTAAAACGTACGCGATTATATCAGAGTGTTCAGGCTTTGCAGCTTGTCGAACGAAAAACTGTCGCCGGATGAGCGGAGGAAAGCAGTAAACGTGGAACGTAGCACGTAGAACGGCAGTTAGGTCAGTGCATGGGCGAGAGCAGTTGTTTCAGGAACTGCTGTGCCCGCTCGTGTTGCGGGTTCTTGAAGAACTGCTCGGGAGCGGCCTGCTCCAGTATGGTCCCCTGGTCCATGAACACCACCCGGTGGGAAACCTCGCGGGCGAAGCCCATCTCGTGGGTGACCACGACCATGGTCATGCCGCTCAGGGCGAGCTTCTGCATGACGTCGAGCACCTCGCCGATCATCTCTGGGTCGAGCGCGGAGGTCGGCTCGTCGAAGAGCATGATGCGCGGCTTCATGGCCAGTGCCCGGGCGATGGCGACGCGCTGCTGCTGGCCTCCGGAGAGCTGCGCGGGATAGGCGTCCCGTTTCTCGGAAAGCCCTACCCGGTCCAGAAGCGCCATGGCCTGCTCCTGCGCCTGCGCCTTGGGAGTCTTGCGTATCTTGATGGGGGCCAGGGTGATATTGGCGAGTACGGAGAGGTGAGGGTAGAGGTTGAACTGCTGGAACACGAAACCGACTTCGGCGCGCAGCTTGTTGATGTCGAGCTTCTTGTCGCTCAGGTCCTTGCCGTCGACGATCAGGGTGCCCCGGTCGATCGGCTCAAGCTGGTTCACGGTCCGGATCAGGGTCGACTTGCCGCTGCCCGAGGGGCCGCACACCACGAGCACCTCCCCCGGTTTCACGTGGAGGTTGATGTCGTTCAGCACGTGCAGCTTCTTGAACCACTTGTGGACGCCTCTGAATTCGATCATGGGTTGCTCCTGCACGGTTAAGACCTGCACCACCCTGTTCTCATTACTCTCATCTTAAGTAACAGGCGCGGCAAATGCAACCCAATTTTCGATGTTGTCAAACTTCGTTCTGAAAAAGTTACAGCGATGGGTGGGCCAGGGTCCCGCCTATGGGAACCTTGAAGGCCCCCGGAGAACTCTGGTACTTGGTGAGCAGTAAAAACACGAACTTCTGGCGCTCCAGGAAGGAGGGCTTGGGCATCATCTCCATGGTCAGGTTGAGCGGCGACGCGCCGACCGGGTTTCCCAAAACGGTGTCGCCGGAGAGGCGGACGTAGATGCCGTCGCCGTTTAAGGTAAAGCTTTTTAAAACGGCGCGCCCCTTGTCGATCTTAAGGGCGCCGCGCACCTCGCGGTAGGAGGCATCGGGAAGCGGCATGGACCCGATCTTCACGCCGGCAACCTCGGCGGCGCGGACCTCCAGCTGCAGGTCGCCGCTGCCTCCCCCCTTGTTCGCCTCCATTTTGCCGTTGAGCTTCAGCTCCCCCCTCACCTTGGCTTCGGCCACGGTGCTGAAGAAGGGGATGTCCTCGAGCCGGACTCCGCGGCACTGGATGCTCCACCCCTTACTCCTGCCGAGGTCGAGTTCCCCCGCGGCCTCCCCCGCGCCGATGCTGCAGCGGTAGGCAAGGCGCGCCTTGCCGGTAAGAAGCGGCAGCAGCTCCAGCCGCACCTTCACCTGCCCCAGCTTGAGGATGGCCCCCTTCTCGGAGCCGAGCTCGACCTTGTCGGCCTTTAGCCCCAGCGGGAAGCTCTTGCCGAAGCCGGTGCACTCCAGGGTGTACCCGGCGTTTTCTGCTGCCCGGACCAGCACCCCCTTGATGGCGTGGTTGGGGGTGAAAAGCAGCGTCAGGAGCAGGAACAAAAAAAGCGTGGCGGGAACGCCGCAGGCGAGGTAAAGGGTGCGTTTCTTCATCTATTTCCCCACCGGTGCCGGCTTGATCAGGGCGATGGTGAGAGTGAGGTCGAGCCTGGAGGGGTCATCGAACCTCTGCTTGATCAGGGCCTTCTTGACCGTGACCGGTCGCGCCCCCTTTTCCAAACGGTAGATCAGGTTGACCGCCTCATTGGCGGAAAGCCCCTCCATGCGGAGTTCGGCGGCATCCTCGACGTAGCCGGGGATGTCATCCCCCTTGACCGACTTGATCTGGCTTGCGCGCCCCTTGATGCCGATCTCCTCCACGATCTTGGCCGGGGAGTCGTCCGGCTTGGTGGCCATGAGCCGGTTGGCCAGGCGCTGGGCGCCCTGGTTCGCCTCCTGGTAGCGGAGCTTCAGGCGCATCAGCTCGGCAATGTCGGCCTCGCGGGCGGTCCGCTTGTGTTCCAGCGCGGAGATCCTGCTGTTCACGGCCGAGAGGAGCACCACGATGGCGAGCACCACGGCGATGGCGACGCCGATGCGCTGCCTGGTGCGGTTGTCCAGTCCCTGCAGGAGGTTGATCATCTCTTCGCGGTTCATCGGGTCACCCCCTTCATCTTCCCGCTCAGGGTGAAGGTGACGCTGCCGTCGGGGCGGGACTTGGTCTCGCCCACCTCTGCCCCCTCGAGGATGGCGGCGGCGCGGCTCTTCAGCTCGCCGGCGGCCTGGATGCTCTTGGCGTCCCCCTTCAGGCGGACGTCGGAACCGGCAATCTCAGTTTCGTAGATGCCGAAGACGTCCTCCCCCTTGACCTGGGCCACGTCGCTCAAAAGCTTCAGCACGTTGCTCGAGGTCTTGGCACCTTCCAGGCGCTTGATCTCGGAGCGGAGTTCGGCGACCTCGTCGACCGCCTTCTTCCGGGTCGGGAACACCTCTTTGTAGATGCCGGTGATGGTGCGGTCCAGCGAGGCGAGGTCGCGTTTGACGAGGTAGTAGCGCACGCCGCTTTCGGCGAAGATGAGGAGCACGAGGGCCGCGGCCAGCATCATGCTCACCTTGAGGCGCTGGTACAGCTTCTCGGTCGCGGCGGTGTAGGCGAGCGGGCCGCGGCGCAGGTTGACGGCGGAATTGTCGGCCACGGCTGCCGCCAGCGCGTAGGCGCCGGCCAGATCGTGCGCGGCGCGCGGGTCGTCGCCGAAGGCCTCGAACAGCCCCTTGGTGGAGGGGGAGACGGTGGCTTCCTCCTGCTTCCCGGGGGTGTGCGAGATCACGCGTTCAACCCGCAGGTCGCGTGAGAGTTCCAGGGCGGCGACGGTGCGCTGCAGATCCGCTTCGCTTGCGCCGGGGGGGAGGGCCCGGAAGTAGATGGGGGCTCCGTCGCTGTAGGCGGCGACGGCCTCGCCGTCGCTCACCGCCACGGTCCCGGCGGCGGGCGCCAGCTTGTCCCAGTGGAACAGGGACGCGGTGACCACTTCCGGCTCGAGCCCGACTTCTTTCAGGATCTCGATCTTCTCGGAGAGCTCCTGGATCCTGCCCCAGACCGCCAGCACCTTGCCGCCGGACAGGGGGAGGGCGTCGAAGGCGAGCTGGTCGGTATCGAGCGCCGTTTCCCCTTTCAATTCCAGCGGGAGGAGTTCCCGCACCTTGGCGCGGTCGCTGATGGGGAGCTCCAGCTCCCTCATGAACAGCGTGGAGGGGGGGAGGGCGAGTACCACCCGGTGTTCTCCCGTCGCCAGCGAGCTTCCGCAAAGGATGCGGGAGAGTTCCCCCTCCTCACCCAGAAGCGGGTGCCGCTCGGCGGAGAGGAAGGAGGCTCCACCCTTCTTGGCCCTGAAACTGGCCAGGACCAGCTCGGTCCTTTTCAGCTGTACGATCAGCATGTCCATCAATATTCTCTCCAATAAAGGATCCTGGGCGAGGTGCCTTCCACGTCGGTCACCACGGCCTCGACAATACGTACACTCTCTCCCACCCTCCCCTCGGAACGGATCCGGTAGATGGATCCCTTGAATCCTACTTTTAAGGATAGAGCCTGGGTGAGCGTGGAGCTTCCGAAGACATCGGCCAGCGTCTTTATCACCTTGGTCTTACGGTACTCCAGGATCTGGGCCACCTGGTCCCCGGTCATGAGGCGGTCGTCAAGCGACATGAGGACCTCTTTGGGGGCCGTGTTGATGTTGATCTGTGCGGCGGTGCCGTTGGCGACCCCGTACACCGTCACCAGGCCGCGCAGCTTCGCCAGCACCTCCGGGGTGTACCCCTTGACCAGAGCGAGCTCTTCGAGGGTGTCCAGCTTGTCGTTGTGCACCAGGTGCGGGGGCTTGAGGGTGCCGTAATAGTTCTTTTCCGCGCCGTTTGGGCGAGGCGTGTCATCGGTGTCGACCCAGTCGGCCAGCGGGTCGTAAAGATCGCGCGACAGCTTCAGGTTGTCGAAAAGCCTCAGCAGCGCATCCTTTTGGAACGGGTCCGGCGTCCCGGTCTGCGAGGTCGCGGCGTTAAGGTCCAACTTGCCGCTCTCCTCCTCGATGGTGACGGTAACCGTGCCGTTGCCCGCGTCCAGGGACTGCGGCTTCGCCCACGGCTCCAGCAGAGAGCTGTACTGCTCCCCAAGCCGCAGCGTGCTGCAGACCTGCAGCAGCTTCATCCCTCCGGCGACGCCCGACTCGGCCAGGATGCCTGCCTGCTGGGACGCGACGAAGTTGTGGCTGTGCGAGGTGTCGACGTAGACCTCGTTGACGAACTCGGCCAGAAGCGCCACGAGGAGCGTGGTCACGATGAGCGCTATGACGAGGGCGAATCCCCTTTCCCCCCTCATGGCGTCTTCCTCAGGGTGGCGATGGTGCTGAAGACCTCGCCTCCCTTGGCCGTTATCGTGACTCTTACCTTGTTGGGCAGCTTGTTGTTGAGCGCCGTGTCCCAGGTTTTGACCCACTTGCCGCCATCCCAGCACTCGACCAGGAACCCCTCCATCCGGTCCATGACGGGGTAGGGGACCGACGCCACGCTGGCATCGAGATAAAGGTCGCGGGCCTCGCGCACCAGGGTGAGGATCTGGTCCTCCTCCTTTTCCCGCACCGAGTAACGCACCACCATGAGGTCGGACGCCGGCGACGGGTCGATGCGGGGCGGGGTGAGCGCGGTGAACTGGAGCAGCGAGGCTGGCTTGCCGAAGCTGTCCCGGTCCTCGACCACGAAATGGAACCGCTGCGTCGTTGCCGCGGGTGTCGTCGTACCGGTGGTTGATGAGGCCATCCTGAAAAAGGCCGAGGTCAGCTCATCGTGCAGCTTGCCGAGCGTCGCGGAGAGCTCCCGGCGCTCCTCCATCCGGGTCCCCCCCTTTTCGCGCGCCGCCACTACCGAGAAGTAGGTGCCGTACAGGGCGCCGGCGAGGATCACCAGAAGCGCCAGGGCGATCAGGAGCTCGATGAGGGTGAAGCCCTTGTTATTGCGCATTTTGCGGTGCGTATTGCACAAGCGACAGCCTTTTTGTGTCGTTGGCCCAGATGACGGTCAATCGGATCATGTTCAGGCCCGGGATCTCTGTCTTGGTTATTTCGCGCTCCCACTTGTGGTCGGGATGATCGGGGGCGAAGGTCCCCTTGGTGTCGCTCTTCTTGGCGAACTCGGGATCTTCCAGCTTGGCGCGCCCCAGCAGCACGGCCGTGGTCTCCTCGGTATCGGCCGAGATCGTGGCCAGGTGGTGGTTCACCGAGGAGATCACGGTGAGGAGCACACCGGCCGTGATGGCGAGCGCTATCATCACCTCGAGCAGCGTGAAACCTCTCACGAGCTCACCTCCTGGTAGCCGTCCTGCACGGTCACCTTGCCGCCGGAAGGGTTCGCGGTGACCGTGTAATGCTTCTCCCCCGCCTTCAGGTGGATGGTCACCCCGTCCGCCACCCCGCCGGGGCCGAAGGGGATGATCACCTCACCCTCCGTCACGACCCCCTGGGTGGGCAGGTTCACATCCTCGATGTCGATCCCTTCCTCGATGAGCCGCCTCCCCATGAACTGGTCCCCCGGCTGCAGCTCTTCGCCGGAGGGGGATAGCTCGGTGATGCGGGTGGTGTTCTCCCCCAGTTGCAGGTGCAGGCGGTAGACCTTCTTGGTGACGATGGCCTGGTCGTTGAGGAACCTGAGGCCGCTGGCCAGGTTGCGCGCCGAGCTCTTCAGGCGGGTCGCTTCGGGCTCGGGGAGCCGCGGCAGCACGATCCCCGCCGCCAGCGCGATGATGAAGATCACCACCATCAGCTCAAGCAGGGTGAAGCCGGCGTGGTCGCGCTCTTGGTTTTTGCCTTTACTCACAGGTCCCAAACGGGTCTTTCCTCTTGTGCACCATGAGGCGGGGCGAATGATTATTCGCCCCTACAGTCCGGGCGGTGTGTCCACTCCCCTGCACGCTACTTCATGCTCCAGCTTTCGATGTCGGCGTTCTTCCCTTCGCCGCCGCGGGCGCCGTCCGCGCCGTAGGAGGAGAGGTCGTAATCGCCGTGCTCGCCCGGGGAGAGGTAGAGGTAGTCGTTGCCCCAGGGATCCTTGGGGACGTTCTTGTTCTCCAGGTACCCCTCCGCCTTGTAGTTGTTCGGGATCTTGCCGGTGGTCGGCTTTGTGACCAGCGCCTGCAGCCCCTGCTCGGTGGTCGGGAAGTTGCCGTTGTCCAGCTTGTAGAGCTTCAGCGCGGTCTCGATGTTCCTGATCTGCACCTTGGCGTCGGCTACCTTGGCGTCGTCGCTGCGGCCGATGATCTTCGGCCCGACCAGGACGGCCAGAAGGCTCAGGATGACGATGACCACCATAAGTTCGATCAGGGTGAAACCGCGGCTGTCTTTCATTGTCTTCAGCATGGATAGACCTCGCAAAGTATGGAATGGTGTCATTTCAGTTATTTGACCAACTGGTTCAGTTGCATGATGGGGAGCAGCACGGCGATGACCATGAAGCCGATGGTGAGCCCCATGCCCAGGATCAGCATCGGCTCGAGCAGCGCCATGGAGCGGGTCACCTGCGCGTTGAACTCCTTCTGGAAGGCGTCGCCCGCCTTGATCAGCATGGCGTCCAGCTCGCCGCTCTTCTCCCCCACGGCGGTCATGTGGGTCAGAAGCGGCGGGAAGAGGGGGCTCGCCTTCAGCGTCGCGGAGAGGCTTCCCCCCTGGATCAGCGTCTCGCGCGCCTGGGCGAGGAAGGACTTGTACTCCCGGTTCACCACGGCCTCGCCGGTGATCTCCATCGCCTTGATGATGGGGACCCCGCTCTGCAGCAATAGGCCGAGCACCTTGGCAAAACGGGACAGCACCAGGCGCCGCCAGAGCTGGCCGGCCATGGGGAGCTTGAGGAGGAACCGGTCGCGCCTTTGCAGGAATTCCTCGTTCGCCTTCGCCCGCTTCCAGGCCGCGACGGCGCCCAAGGCGAGCGCGCCCATGATCCACCATCCCTTTCTGACCAGGGTGCTGGCCTTGATCAGAAGGACGGTGACCAGGGGGAGGGTCGCCTTGTTGCTCTCGAAGACGGCGGAGATCTTGGGGACCACGAAGCCAAGGAGCACCATCATGACGCCGATACCGACCACCACCATGATGGCGGGGTAGATGAGGGCGGTGATGACCCGGCTTCTCACCTCGGCCTGGTCCTCCTGGAACTCGGCCAGGCGCTCCAGCACCACCTCGAGCGCGCCGCTTGCCTCGCCTGCGGCGACCATGCCGATGTAGCTCTCGGAGAAGACCTGCGGCTCGGCGGCGAGCGACTGTGCGAGCCCCTGCCCCTCGGCGAGCCGGTCCCGCACCCGCCCGAGCACCCGTTTCAGCTCGCCCGGCGCCTCCTGCTCCCACAGGGTCGCGACGGCCTCGTAGACCGGTACGGCGCTCCCGAGGAGGGTGGCGAGCCTTCTCGTGGCGAGGGAGAGGTCGGGGACGCTGACGCCGGAGTTGAACGACCAGCGGGAGCCGGCCTCGGCGGCGGGGGCGATCTCCTTGGCGAAGAGCCCCTTCTGCTTCAACTGGAGCCGCGCCTCGCTCTCGCTGGCGGCGTCCACCGTCCCGGCGACCTCGGCCCCCTTCTGGTTGAATGCGCTATAGCGAAAGGTCGGCATAGTCGTCCTGGGTCACCCGCAGGACCTCCTCGATGGTGGTGATCCCCTGGGCCGCCTTCATGAGGCCGTCCTCGCGCAGGGTGCGCATCCCCTTGGAGACGGCGTACTCCTTGATGGCGCCGGAGGATGACTGGCGGATGATCATGGAGCAGAGCTCCGCGTCGATGGGAAGGAGTTCGTAGATGCCGACCCGGCCGATGGTCCCGAGGTTGAAGCATTTGTCGCAGCCGCGGCCGCGGTAGAGAACCGGCGGGAGCTCGACCCCCGGGTAGCTTCGGTCCGGCGTGTAGGATTCCTTGCAGTGCGGGCAGATGACGCGCACCAGCCGCTGCGCCAGCACCGCCGAGAGCGAGGAGGCCACCATGAACGGCTCGATCCCCATGTCGATGAGACGGGTGACCGCGGTGGCGGCGTCGTTGGTGTGCAGGGTGGAGAGCACGAGGTGGCCGGTGAGCGAGGCCTGCATGGCGATCTCGGCGGTCTCGGCGTCGCGGATCTCGCCGATCATGACGATGTCCGGGTCCTGCCTCAGGATGGAGCGCAGCCCGTTGGCGAAGGTCAGGTCGATCTTCGGGTTGACCTGGATCTGGCCCACCCCCTTCAACTGGTACTCGATCGGGTCCTCGACGGTGATGATGTTCTTCTCCGGCGAGTTGATCTGGGAGAGCGCCGCGTAGAGCGTGGTGGTCTTGCCGCTGCCGGTGGGGCCGGTGACCAGGATGATGCCGCTGGTGCGGGACAAAAGCCGCTCCATGAGGAGGTCGTTCTTGTCGGAGAGCCCGATCTCCTTGAGCGAGAGCACGCCGCGCTGTTTGTCCAGAAGCCTCAGGACCACGCGCTCGCCGAAGAAGGTCGGGATCAGCGAGACGCGGATGTCCACGTCGCGGCCGGCGACCTTCACGCGGATGCGGCCGTCCTGCGGCAGCCTCTTCTCGGCGATGTTCAGGCCCGACATGATCTTCACGCGGGAGGTGAGCGCCTCCTGGATCACCTTCGGGGGGGAGAGCATCTTGTAGAGCAGGCCGTCGATCCTGAAGCGGACCTCGAGCTCGCGCTCGAAGGGCTCGATGTGGATGTCGCTCGCGCGCTCCTTCACCGCCTGGAACAGGATGGAGTTCAAAAGCCGGATCACCGGCGCCTCGTCGGTCAGCTCCATCAGGTCGCGCGGCTCGTTGAACGAGGTGGCCAGGGTGGAGAGTTCCTCCCCCTCGAGCTCCTCGACCACCTCCTGCGCCGAGCCGGAGAGCCGGGAGTAGAGGCGGTTCACCGCGTCGAGCAGGACCGGCTGGGGCACCACCACGGTGGAGACCGGGAGCTGGAACAGCCCCGCCATCTCGTCGATGGCGAGGAGGTTGGCGGGGTCTGCGCTCGCCGCGATCACGGTCCCCTGTTCCTCGCGCAGCGGGAGCAGGAGGTTGTTGCGGGCGAAGTTGAGCGGCACCCGGGTCACCAGCGCGCCGTCCACCTTGGAGTCGTCGATCTCGGCCTGGAAGGGGAGGCCGAGACGTTCCGCTATGCTTTCTAGATCAAGCGTTTCTGCCATGGGAGTCTGTCCGCCGTTACTGGTTGCGAATTTCGGGCTTGTCCGCGGTCACGGACTTCGGTTTTTCCTCGAGAGCGCGCTCCAGGTTGAAGGGGGCGTCGTTCTTCACGGCGTCGGAGAAGTTGTTCCTCTGGGTCACCGAGACCTCGGCCAGGTCGCGCGCGTCCTTGATGATGCGCGGGGTGAGCATGATCAGGAGGTTGGTCTTGTCACGCTTTGTTGTTTTGGTCTTGAAGAGCCACCCAAGGCCCGGGATGTCGCCCAGGAGCGGGATCTTGCTCTCGGTCACCTGGTCGGTGTCCTGGATCAGGCCGCCGATCAGCACGGTGTCGGTGTTCTTCACCACCACCGAGGTCTTGGCGGAGCGCTTGGTGCTCCCGAGGCTCGGGCTGGTCGCGGTGCCGAAGTCCTTCACCGCCGAGATCTCCTGGTAGATGTCGAGCTTGATGTACTCCCCCTCGCTGATCTGGGGCTTGATCTTCAGGATGATACCGGTGTCCTTGCGCTCGATGGACTGCTGGGAGAGCCCGGTCGAGGTGAGGTTGGTCCCCGAGACGAAGGGGACGTTCTCGCCCACGAAGATCTCGGCTTCCTTGTTGTCGCTGGTCATGATGTTGGGGGTGGAGAGGACGTTCAGGGCGCCGTTGGTCTGCAGCGCCTGCAGCACCACCGGGACGTTGATCTTGCCCAGGGTCACGTCCATGCCAAGTGTTTTCGCCGCCGCGGCCGTGGTGGAGAGGCCGGCCACGGTGCCGAACGGGTCGAAGGTGCCGATGGTGGCCACGGTGCCGTTGGAGGCGGCGCCGATGACGCCGATCTGCACCCCGAGGTCCTTGGCCCGGTTCACCGATACCTCGGCGATCATCGCCTGCACGAAGACCTGGCGGCTCCTTCTGTCGAGCTTCTGGATCACCTGCAGGAGGTTCTGGTAGTCGGTCGGGGAGGCCATGACCACCAGGGAGTTGGTGGCCTTGTCCGGGGTGATGGTGATCTTGCCCCCTTCGAATACCGCCTGCTGCGGTGCCGCAGCGGTGCCGGCGGCAGCGGGAGCCGCGCTGGATGTTCCCTTCACAAGCCCTTCCAGCACCTTGGCGACCTCGGTCGCCTCTGCGTTTTCCAGGTAGTAGACGTTCACCTTGCTGCTGGTGGTGGGGGGGACCACGTCGACCAGCGCGATCAGCTTCTTGATGTCGGCCTTGTCCTTGTCGGAGCCGAAGATGATCAGGGCGTTCAGCCTTGCGTCGGCGACCACGGGTACGGAGCCGGTCGAGGCCCCCGGCGCGGTGCCCGCCTTGCCGCTTTGCTTGCCGGAGAGCCAGTCCTTGACCATGGTGGCCACGCTGTCGGCCGCCGCGTTCTTCAAAAAGACAAGCTCGGCACCTTCGCGGACCTGGTCGGTATCGATATGCTTGAGGATCCCGAGGATCTTCTGGATGTTGTAGGCGGAGTCCACCACGAGGATCAGGTTGGCGGCGCCGAAGGCCGAGATCTGCCCGTCCTTGGAGACCAGCGGCTGCAGGAAGGTGACCGCGTCCTGGGGGGGGACGTGCTCGAGCTGGATCACCCGGGCCTGGTAGCTGTCGTTCACCACACCCTTGTCCCCTTCGCTAAGGACCCTCATCCCGGCCTGCTTCGCGGCCGCGGTCGGTACGATCTTCATCACCTTGCCCGCCGGCACCACGGTGAACCCTTTGAGCTCCAGCACCGAGGTGAAGACGTTGTAGGCCTCCTCGTTGGAGAGCTTGGCCGGGGAGAACACGGAGATCTTCCCCTTGACCCGGTCGTCCATGATGAAGTTCTTGCCGGTGAGGTCGCTGACGAATTTCACCATGGTGGCGATGTCCACGTCGGTGAAGTTCAGCACCACCCCTTTGGCGAGGACGAGATTCGGGGCAGCCAGCAGGAACATGAGCATGGCAGTGATGCGCGCAACTCTTCTTTTCAAGGAAACCCCCTAGAGGCAGACTAAGATAAAGATTAAGATTTAGTTAAACCCGACTGCAGTTCTTTCAGAGTTACCACTATCTTGTTGATCTCCAGGTACAGCTTATTCAGAGCTCCGTCGAGAGAATCGGCGTCCTCCGGGGTGAGGTACCCCACCCTCCTCGAGTACTCGATGTGGTTTTGCGTCTCCGTAAGCGAACCCCGGGCGTGATAGTAGAAGTTGATCTTGTCGAGCAGGTGCTTTCTTCCAAAAGCCTCAGCAATGTTTGCTGATATGCTGAGGGCGGATCTGCGAATCTGTGAAGTCAGGCCGTAATCCTCCTTGCGGGGGAGATGTTCCGTTGCCTTGTGCACCCGCTCAGCCACGTCCATAGCGTCCTGCCAAACCGGCATGTCTTTGAAACTATGGTACATGGAGCCCTCATGCGTTGGACTATTGCCTCTGCTTAGTCTTAATCTCTGTCTTAATCTGCTCCTGCTTTATTGGATGTCGTAAGTAAACGTAGTGGGCTTGCCGTCGCGGATCAGGTCGAGCTTGATCCTGCTCTGCCCCTTGAGCGAGGCGAAGGACTGGATCGCCTTCTCCGGCGAGTCGATCGGGAAGTCGTTCATCCTCAGGAGGACGTCACCGTTTCTGATGCCGACGGTGCCGAAGATCCCCTGCGGCTTCACCTCCGAGGCGCGGAACCCCTCGACCTTGCCGTCCTTCATGCTGGGGAGCAGGCGCGCGTCGGTCATGGCCTGCCCGATGTTGTCCAGGGCGGCGTTGAGCGCGCGCTGGTCGATGACGTAGTTCCCTCCGCCGGAGGGGGCGGCCAGGCCGGAACCTCCGGCGACGCCGGCCGGTGCTGCCGCGGGGGCGGCCGCAGCCTCTGCCGCGGCGGCCATCGGGGTGAGTATCTTCACCCTTTTGCCGCCGATCAGGATCTCGGCCACGTCCTTCTTCACCGAGACCAGCGGCCCCGAGGAGAATACCGTGTCCCCCAGCCGGAAGACCCGTTCCTCGTGGCTCGAGGTCTTCTGCACCAGCGCGAAGGTCTCGCGGAAGGAGCCGACCGCCGTCCCCAGAAGGATCAGGTCGCCGACGGATGCGGCGGGACGCGCCGCCGCAGCCGGGCCTGCGGCCGCCTGCTGCTGCAGCGGGGTGAGTTTTCCCTGGGTCGCCTTGCCGAACAGTCCCCGCTCCAGGATCGGCGCGAAGCTGAGCAGGTCCTGGCTTGCGGCCGGTCCTGCGGCAGCCTGCGCCGCGACCTGCTTCTGGGCGTTCCTGGGATACAGGGCGGCGATCTTGACGCTCAATAAATCCGCTGCGATGAGCGCCGCGACTGCGGTGATCGCCAGGCCGAGGGTTATGTTCAGGGGGAGAATCCAGCGCGGCATGAAAGACCCTTCTTTGCGAGTAGTTGGAACTGAGCGAATATATTAGATGCCCTTGACTTATGCAACAAAAAAGGGGGTGCGGGGACCCCGGTCTCGGCATCCCGGCGGCTCCCTTTTCCCCCTCACCATGCCTTGGCATTACCCGAGGCCGGGACCACCGTTGTCAACGGCTCACGAGAGGGGAGAGCGGATAAATGAGAGCCGGCGGTACCCGTACCTTAATCAAGCGCCACTGTATCAGCAAAAGCTGTGCCGCCGCATCTGGCGCGAGGATGCGGGAACAATTGTAACAGATGGAGCATGATTTGCCGCACTTTTTCCAATGAAGACGCCGGGCGAGGGACGCGGGTGGCGGTTGCCGCGTCGGAGAGAGGGGGGGCGGAAGCAGCGTTTTATTGACGTGTGACGGTTATTTGACTCCCCGGCGCCGCTAGGCGTTGAAGTCGGCTTCCCTGCTGTGCTACACTCGCGCACCAAAAACTTTGCAGGAGAGCGCATGAGCCGCATCATCGTCACCGCATCGACCCGGATGGAACTCTCAGAGCTGCTGATCGCCACCTCGGCAGCCGCGCTGCCAGGGGGGGGGCACCTCCCCGTTCACCGCGCCGAGAAGGGGGGGGCGGAGCTCCTCTTCGCCCAGACCGGGATAGGGAAGGTCAACGCGGCGGCGGCCGCCACCCTCCTGTGCGAGCGTTACGCCCCGGATCTCATCATTAATACCGGCTGCGGCGGCGCTTTCGCCGGATCAGGCCTGGCTGTGGGCGATCTGGCCGTCGCCGACAGCGAGTGCCTCGCCGATGAAGGGGTGCAGACCCCCTCCGGATGGCGCGGGCTCGACCTGATCGGCCTACCCGTGTACGAGGGGAGGGGCGAGCGGCTTTTCAACCGGATCCCGCTGGACCAGGAGGTGGCGCGTCGCGCCCTGGATCGCGCCGCAGCCGGCGGCTTCAAGGCCGTCATGGGCCCTTTCCTCACCGTTTCCACCTGCTCCGGCACCGCCCGGCGGGGGGAGGAGCTGCTGAGGCGCTTCCCGGGAGTCTGCGAGAACATGGAGGGTGCCGCCGTGGCCCAGGTGGCTTTCATGTACGGCGTTCCCTGTCTCGAGGTCCGCGGCATCAGCAACATGGTGGAGGACCGGGACCTCTCGCGCTGGGATCTGAAGCGTGCGGTGGGAGAGGTCCAGCGGTTTCTCGCCGTTTACCTCGAGCAGGCGGCCGTCCTGCCCGGCATCCACTGAACGGGGCTTCGGCTCTCCCCCGCCTGATCGAGTCTAAGGGATCTTCCCTTCAGAACTTCTAATTGTACTATGACCATTTCGTTAAGCTTTTCTTGCGCGGAAGCCAGCCTGATAGTATATTGGTGAGTCTTAAAACTTGCGGAGCGTGTCGCATATTGCCGGCAGTCGCTTGCAGTAACTGTAAATCGGGAGCTAGAGCAACACATGGATGCAGCAGTGTCACATAATCAGGATCAGGAGTCAGCTCCGGTACTTTCCCTGGGCTTTTCACCTTGTCCCAACGATACCTTTATCTTTGACGCCCTGATCCACGGGCGCGTCGACTGCGGCTTCCGGTTCCGGGAGCAGCTGGAGGACGTGGAGACCCTGAACCGGATGGCGCTGGCTTCGGTGCTGGACGTGTCCAAGGTCTCCTACCACCTCCTGGGGCACATCCTGAAGGATTACCTCCTCCTGAGAAGCGGCGGCGCCCTCGGGCGCGGCTGCGGGCCGCTGGTCGTGGCACGCGACGACCTCGACCCCGGCACCCTCACCGGCAAGCGGGTCGCCCTTCCCGGACGCTACACGACCGCGGCGCTGCTGCTGCGGCTTTTCAATCCCTCCCTGACCGACTTCGTCTACCTTCCCTTTCACGAGATCATGGCTGCGGTGGCGGACGGCTCGGTGGCGGCCGGCGTGATCATCCACGAATCCCGTTTCACCTACCAGGGGTACGGCCTCAAGAAGGTGGTCGACCTCGGGGAATGGTGGGAACAGGAGACAGGGCACCCGATCCCGCTGGGGGGGATCGCGGCCAAGCGCTCCCTGGGGCGGGAGGCGCTGCTCAGGCTCGAACAGGGGATAGCCCGGAGCGTCGATTACGCCTTCCGGCACCCCGGCGAGGCCCGCCCCTACATCCGCGCGCACTCGCAGGAGATGAGCGACGAGGTATGCGACGCCCACATCGGGCTCTACGTGAACGATTTCTCCCGCGGGCTGGGGAGCGAGGGGGAGGCGGCGGTGCGCCTGCTGCTGGGGCGCGCGGCGGAGGCGGGGATCATCCCCCCCTGGCAGGAGCCGCTGCTCATTTCCTGAACAGGAAAACTAAAGTTATGCCGTTTCCCGCCGAAAGGTGCAGGAGCTGTCTTAGCATCGTGGAGGATCTTGGATGACCAAGCCGTTCAACTGGAAGCGGCACATAGCGGTGGGGGGAGTCTTCATCGCCATATTCTGGCTGGGGGATGCGCTGCTTGACGCTACCATCATGGGGCGCGACCCCTTTCTGCACCAGCTCCACTCGCCCAAAGCCTACGAGATCTGGATGCGCACCTTCTACGCCTGCCTGCTCGGCGCCTTCTTCGCCTCCCTTTCCGTGGTGTGCGAGCGTGGCCGCAGGGTGGAGACGGCGCTGCGCCATTCCGACGACCTTTCCCATATCTTCCTGGAGTCCTCCCGCGACGCCATCTGCGTCGTCAAGACGGCCGACTACACCATCGTCAACTGCAACGGCGTCTTTCTCGCCAATTACGCCCTGACCGAAGAGGCGGCGCAAGGGTACTCCTTCGCCGAACTGGTGGCCCGGCATGGGCTTGCCGACCAGATCATGAGCCTCATCTCAGACTGCTCCTGCAGCGGATCCCCGATGAACAGCGAGATCTGCTACCGCGCCGAAGACGGCAGGAACCGCTACGAGGACATCTCGGTGCACCCCATCGGGGGGCTGGAACAGGGGGTCCGCTCGGTGCTCTTCGTCGCGCGCGACATCACGGTTCGCCGTATCTCGCAGGAGCGGCTGGAGGAGTCCGAGGCGAGGTACCGTGCCATCTTCGAGGACACCGGGACCGCCATGGCCATCATCCTCCCCGACGGCACCCTGCAGATGGTGAACCGCGGTTTCGAGGCGGTGACCGGTCTTTCGCGCGAGGAACTCGAGGGGAGGAGGCTTTGGACCGAGTTCATCGGCCGCTGCGACAGCGACGGGGTTTCCGCCCCGGACGAGAGCGCCCTCCCCGGGACCCCGCGTCGCAGCTTCGAGGTGCAGCTCGTGGGCAAGGAGGGAACCAGGACCATGGCCGGCAACTGGGCCGCCATCGAGGGGACGGACCAGTCGGTGCTTTCCCTGGTCGACATCAGTGCCCACAAGGAGGTCGAGGAGGCGCTCAGGGAAAGCCGGGCCACCCTCGCCTTGGCGCAGCGTATCGCGCGCCTTGGCAACTGGGACTGGGATCTCGGCAGCGACACGCTCGAGTGGTCCGACGAGATGTACCGCATCTACGACCTCGACCCCGCCTCCTTCGTGCCGACCCACGAGCTGGTGCTGCAGGCGGTGCATCCCGAGGACCGGGAGCAGGTGATCCGCTCGGTGAACGACGCCATTTACAACCGCAGGGCCTACCATCTGGACTACCGAATCGTGCTCCCCAACGGCTCGCTGCGCACCCTCTCCGCTCGGGCGGAGGTGACCTACGACGCCCAGGGGAGGCCGCTGCACATGCTGGGGACCGCCCAGGACATCACCTGGCGCATCGAGGCCGAGCAGGCACTGCGCAATTCCGAGGAGAAATTCTCCAAGGCCTTCCACGCCTCACCGGACTCCATCGTCATCACCCGCGCCGAGGACGGCACCTACATCGACGTTAACGAGGCGTTCCAGGAGATCACCGGGTACAGCAGGGAGGAGGTCATCGGCAGGACTTCCACCGAGCTCCTGCTCTGGGCGGACCAGGATGCCCGCATGGTGATGCTCAAACTGTTGAACGAGCACGGACACGTGCGCAACCTGGACGTGCGTTTCCGGGTGAAGTCGGGCGAGATCCGCGAGCTCCTGTGGTCCGCGGACGTGATCGAGTACCAGGGGGAGGCCTGCCTGATCGCCATCTCCCGCGACGTCACCGATCAGCGCCAGATGGAGCGCGAACTGCTGGAGAGCGACGCACGCCTCTACATGAAGCACGAGGAGTTGAAGAACGTCTTCCACCAGATGGAAGGTATCCGGCGCGAATGGGAAGAGATCATGGACTGCATCTCCGACCTGTTCATCCTGGCTGACCAGTTCGGCAAAATCCGGCGTTTCAACCGCGCCGTGGAAACCTTCACCGGCATGGCGCACCGGGATATCGTCGGCAGGGACTGCCTTGCCTTCCTCGAGGAGCACGGTCTCAAGGAGCACCTGGAGTCCCCGGGGATCGAACTGCTGCACAAACCCAGCGGCAAGTGGTTCGTGGTCAAGCGGCACGCCTTCCCCCCCGAGGTCGACGGCTCCGCGCGCGAGGTGGTGATCATTAACGACACGACCAACATCGGCCGTCGGCAGCGGGGGGCGCAGCCCCACGACGACGCCTCGGCCCAGGCGCCGAACGCGGGCTAAGAAAACGGCGGCAGATTAGGTGGTTACCCGGGGCGGGTTCGTTGGAACTTGACTTCGGGGTTAGAGCATGTTATACGAATGCCTCGCCCAACAAAGGAGGTGCGCATGGCATCATCCGAGCGGAGCGGCAGGTTGGTGCGCATAGTCGTGCTGGCCCTGATGCTCCTCCCGATCCACACGCTTCCCCTGCTGGCTGCAGAACAAGTAGCAAAACCGGTAGTAGAAAAGGCAGAACCGCAAGAAAAGTCGGTGGTGAAAAAACTGGTCGGCATAGCATCCTACTATGCCAAGAAGTTCCACGGAAGAGCGACCACCTCGGGAGAGCGGTATCATCCGGAAAAGATGACCGCTGCCCACCAGAGTCTTCCGCTGGGGACCAAGGTTCTGGTCAGGAATCTCGCCAACGACAAGGAAGTCACGGTTGTCATCAACGACCGTTGCCGCAAGAAGGGGTTCCCCTTCATCGATCTGTCACGGGCCGCGGCAAGGAAACTGGGTTTCCTCGGGGAAGGCAAGGCCAAGGTGGCCATCATCCCGCTGACCGAGGACGAATCCTAGAAACAAAATACAATCTGGGCGAACAGAGAAAAAGGCCGGGGGGCTTACCCCCGGCCTTTTTTCTTGGTCGACTGCGGGGAATGCGGGGAATGCTGGGAATGCGGGGAATGCTGGGAATGCTGGGAATGCTGGGAATGCTGGGAATGCTGGGAATGATGGGAATGCTGTGAATGATGGGAACTATGGGAACTATGGGAAAGAATGCCGGCAGCGAAAAAGGCAGCCCCCTCCAGGGAGCTGCCTTTTTATGGATCCTGCTGCCCGCGCGGGCGGCTACTCTTCCTTGTGCTTCTTCTTCGAGGACTTCTTCTTTTTGGAGGAGGACTTCTTCGAGGATTTCTCCTCCTTATCCTTCGACTTCTTCCCTTTCTTCCCCTTCTTCGCCTTGCTCCCGCTCGACCCCTTGTGTTTGCGGTAGCTTCTCGGTTCGGGGTTGAATTCGTCCTTGATGTTGCTCAAGAGGACCTGGGCCTCCTCCAGGTCCGGGTCGGCCTTGCGCGCCGCCTCGAGCGACTCCTTGGCCTCGGCGATGTGGCCGTCCTTCATCTGCACGCGCCCCATGGCGTTGAGCGCCTTGGCATGGTCGGGCTTGAGTTTCACCGCTTCCTTGTACTCGTCGGTGGCGGCGGTGTAGTTCTTCTGGAACTCGTAGACCAGGCCCAGCTTGTAATGCGCGTTGGCGTCGCTGGGGGAGAGCTCGACCCCTTCCTTGAGCAGCTTGGCCAGGGAGTCGTAGTTCTTGTTCTTCACGTAGATGGCGGTTAGGGCGGTGCGGGCCTCCTGATCGTCCTTTTTCAGGCGCAGCACTTCCTGGTACTCGTTGGCGGCCTGGTCCATCTCGTTGCGCTTGCGCAAAAGGTTGGCGAGTTCGCGGTGGGTTTCCAGCGACTCCGGGTCCAGCTTGATGGCCGCCTGGTAGGCGCTGATGGCCGAGTCGAGGTCCTTGGTGTTGACGAAGGCGCGGGCCAGCTTCAACTGGGTCGGGGCGTCCCCGGGGTTCGCCTTGATCAGCGCCTGGTACTGCTCCAGGGCCTGAGGGAAGCTTCCCCTCAGCGTGTAGATCTCGGCCAGGCGCTGGCGCGCCTGCTGGTTGTCCGGGGTGCTGGCGAGCACCTGGCGGTATTCCACCACCGCTTCGTCCAAGAGCGCCTTGCGCTCGTAGATGCCGGCCAGGTTCAGATGCAGCTGCGGGTTCTCACCCTTGCTCCTGATCGCGTCGCGGTAGTAGGACATCGCCTCGTCCTCGCGCCCCACCGCCAGCAGACAGTCGCCCAGGCGCTGCTGCGCCACGGCGTCGGCGGGCTCCTCCGCGATCCGCAGGCGATATTCGCTGATCGCCATCTCGAAGTCCTTGGCGTTGCGGTACTGATCGGCGAGGGCCATGTGGTCTACCTTGGGCGTCTCCTTCACCTTGGGGGCGATGCCGGCCAGCACCCGCTCGTACTCGGCGCTCTTCTGGTCCCCCTTGCGGACGTACCCCTCGGCGAGCAGGCGGTGAACCTCCTTGTTCCCCGGCTCAGCGATGGCGGCCTGTTTCAGCTCGGTCACCGCCTTGTCGATCTCGCCGCGGGCCAGTAGCAGGGCTCCGAGCCCCAGGCGCGCCCGGGCGTTCCCCGGCTGGATAGCGAGCGCCTTTTTGTACTCGTCCTCGGCCTTCTGCTTCTGCCCGACCGCGTCATAGGAAACGGCCAGGTCCGTGTGCAGGGAGGCGTCCTCGGGGAGGGCCGTCAGCGCCTCGGTGTAGTGGAAGATGGCGAGCTGGTGCAGCTCCTTCTGGGCCAGGATGCGGGCGAGCCCCCCGTGGTAGCGCGGGTCGCCGGTCTTGAGCCCCTGGGAGAGCTCGACCGCCGCCTCCTCGCTGGCCCCTTTCTGCAGGTGCAAGAGCCCCAGGTTGCCGCTGGCCGGGTAGAAGTCGGGGTCCAGCGCCAGGGTCTCGCGGTACTCCTGGATGGCGGCGTCGACGTTGCCGCTGCGCTCGAAGGCGAGCGCCTTCAAGTACTTGCCGGGAGCGCCGGTGGGGCAAAGCTCCGCCACGCGCTTTTCGGCATCCTTTCTCTTCTGTTCGCTTGCCTGCGGTGACAGCTCCAGGATGGTCTTCTTCGCCTCCAGGCAGCTGTTGGTCGCCGGGAACGGCCAGCTGAAGCCGGTGCTGAACAGGGTCATCGCCAGAAGCGATGACAGTGCTGCGTATCTTTTCATGTAGGGCCCTTTTATTCGAGAGAACGTGTGGTGGGGGCGCAGTCGCGGCGCGCCGGGGGCTCGGCCCGGGGCAGTCCGGGCACTGCCGGGCCATGCGGCCCGGTGAGGTTGGCGGATTATACACATCGGCGCTAATAAATTCAATTCCAAAACGGTAATCATTAAGGATCCCGGGCGCTTGAACCCGGAAACCCGCGCGGGGCGAGGGGAGCTCCCAGGTTAAGCCGGATTACCTTGACTTTCATGATAAAGATGGTTAAATCATCTGCACCGGCCACGGGGCCGGTTTTTCATTAAGAGCATGGCAACAGAGGGGCGCGATGGCGGTAATTCCCAAGGAACCTTTGGAATGGCTGAACCTGTTCCGCCAGCAGATGGACGAGATCTTCCGTTTTCTCTCCACGCTGGAGGGGCGGGAAGGCTTCACCGACAAGGAACAGTCCCCGTTGGTCGACATCTACGAAACCGACCGCTCCTTCGTGGTCGAAGTGGAACTCCCCGGCTGCGACCGCAGCGACATCACCCTGAGCATGTGCTGCTCCACCCTGGTGGTGGAGGGGACGGCACGGGACGAAGCGGATCCGGGGGCGACCTACACCTGCCTTGAGCGCGGCACCGGCCGCTTCTGCAGGGCCATCGAGGTCCCTCCCGGCGTCGACCTGGAGGGGGTAAAGGCGCGTTACCGGCGCGGTCTGCTCACGGTCGAGTTCCCTTGGCGCAAGGGGGAGACGCCGCACATCCGCGAGATCCCGATTCAGTAAGGAGAGGTAAATGGAAAACAGGCAGGAGACCGAAGAACTTAATATACCGGATGTTCTGCCGCTGCTCCCGGTACGGGACGTGGTCGTCTATCCCTACATGATTCTGCCGCTCTTCGTGGGGCGCGAGATATCCATCGCGGCGGTCGATCACGCCCTTTCCAAAGACCGCATGATCTTCCTCGCCACGCAAAGGGACGTGGGGGACGAGGACCCGGCCCCGGAGGCGATCTACGAGGTCGGCACCGTCGCCATGATCATGCGCATGCTGAAGCTTCCCGACGGCAGGGTGAAGATCCTGGTGCAGGGGCTCACCAAGGGGCGCATCACCGAGTACCTGGCCGAGAAGCCCTTCTACTCGGTGCACATCGACCGCATCATCGAGCCGGCGGCCCCGGAGAACACGCTGGAGTCCGAGGCCCTGATCCGCACCGTGAAGGAAGAGCTGGCGAAGATCGTGGCTCTCGGCAAGGCCGTCTCCCCCGAGGTGATGGTCATCGTCGAGAACATGCAGGAGCCGGGGGCGCTGGCCGACCTCGTGGCCAGCAACATCGGCCTCAAGGTGGAGGAGGCGCAGGGGCTTCTCGAGGTGATCGATCCGTTGGAGCGCCTGAAGAAAGTGAACGACCTCCTGAACAAGGAGAGCGAGCTTCTCAACATGCAGGCCCGCATCCAGTCCGCCGCCAAGGAGGAGATGGGTAAGAGTCAGCGCGAATACTACCTGCGCGAGCAGTTGCGCGCCATCCAGCAGGAGCTGGGAGAGACCGACGCCAGAAGCGAGGAGATGGCCGAGCTGAGAAAGGCCATCGAAAACGCCAAGATGCCCCAGAACGTCGAGAAGGAGGCCTTGAAGCAGCTCGGGCGCCTGGAGCAGATGCACCCGGACGCCGCCGAGGCCGGGATGCTCAGGACGTTTCTGGACTGGATGGTGGACATCCCCTGGGGGAAATCGACCAAGGACGCCCTGGAGATCAAGCGCGCCTCCGAGATCCTCAACGAGGACCACTTCTTCCTGGAGAAGGTGAAGGAGCGGATCCTCGAGTTCCTGGCGGTCAGAAAGCTCAAGAAGAAGATGAAGGGGCCGATCCTCTGCTTCGTGGGGCCTCCCGGCGTCGGCAAGACCAGCCTGGGCAAGTCGATCGCCCGCGCCATGGGGAGGAAGTTCGTGCGCATCTCCCTTGGGGGGGTGCGCGACGAGGCCGAGATCCGCGGCCACCGTCGCACCTACGTGGGGGCGCTGCCGGGCAGGATCATCCAGGGGCTCAAGCAGGCCGGCTCCAACAACCCGGTCTTCATGCTGGACGAGCTGGACAAGCTCGGCTCCGACTTCAGGGGCGACCCCTCTTCGGCGCTATTGGAGGTGCTCGATCCGGAGCAGAACAACAGCTTCTCGGACCACTACATAAACCTCCCCTTCAACCTCTCCAACGTGATGTTCATCGCCACGGCGAACCAGATGGACACCATCCCGGGGCCGCTGCGCGACAGGATGGAGGTCATCAACCTGTCGGGCTACACCGAGGAGGAGAAGCTCGGCATCGCCAAGCGCTACCTGGTGCCGCGCCAGGTGAAGGAAAACGGCATCACCGAGGAGATCGTGGTCTTCTCCGAGGAGGCCCTGCGCACCATCATCGCCAAGTACACCCGCGAGGCGGGGCTTAGGAACCTGGAGCGCGAGATCGGCAGCGTCTGCCGCAAGGTGGCGAGGAAGTTCGCCGAGGGGAAGGGGGAGAAGTTCGTCATCACCGCCGGAACCGTTGCGAAGTACCTGGGACCGCCGAAGTTCCTGCGCGAGGAGGAGATGGAGAAGAACGAGGTCGGCGTGGTCACCGGTCTCGCCTGGACCCCGGTTGGAGGCGAGGTGCTCTTTGTCGAGGCGACGGTCATGAAAGGGAAGGGGGTGCTCACCCTCACCGGCCAGCTGGGCGACGTGATGAAGGAGTCGGTCCAGGCGGCCCTTTCCTACATCCGCTCCAAGACCGCGGAACTGAACATCCCCGAGGATTTCAGCTCGACCATCGACATCCACGTGCACGTCCCCGCCGGCGCCATACCCAAGGACGGCCCCTCCGCGGGGGTCACCATGGCGACCGCGCTGGTCTCGGCGCTCACCAGGATCCCGGTGCGCAAGGAGGTCGCCATGACCGGCGAGATTACCCTGCGCGGCAAGGTGCTCCCCATCGGCGGCCTCAAGGAGAAGATCCTCGCCGCGGCGCGCCTGGGGGTCACCACGGTGATCATCCCGGTGCAGAACAAGAAGGACCTCGAGGACGTCCCGAAGACCATCCTCAAGAAGCTCAAGATCGTCGCCGCCTCCAACATCGATGACGTGCTGGCGGTCGCCCTGGAGAAGTTCCCGCCCCCGGCGCCCAAGGCGCCCAAGCCTGAGCCGCCCAAACCCAAGGTGAGGACCCGCGTCCCGGTCGCGGCCCCGGTGAGGGGCAAGGCTTGAAACTGGCCGAGCTGGGCGAATTCGGCCTGATAGACAGGATCAAAGCAAACGTCGCCGCGTCACCCTCGGTGCTTCTGGGCATCGGGGACGACGCGGCGGCGCTGTCTCCCACCCCCGGGCAGGTCACCCTGATCACCTCCGACATGCTGCTGGAAGGGGTCCACTTCGACCTCTCCTTCTGCGACCCGTTCACCCTTGGCAGAAAATCCCTTTCGGTCAACCTCTCCGACGTCGCCGCCATGGGCGCGCGTCCGCGCCACTTCCTGCTCGGCGTGGCGCTCCCCAAGGATGTTCCGCTGGAATTCATGGACGGCTTCATGGCCGGCATGCTGGAGCAGGCCGGCCGCTACGGTGCGACGCTCGTGGGGGGAGACACCTGCGCCTCCAAGGGGGGGGTGGCCATCTCGGTCACCGCGCTCGGGGAGCAGCGCCCGGAGCTGGTGCTGAAGAGAAGCGGCGCGCGGCCTGGCGACGTTGTCTGCGTGACCGGAACGGTCGGTGACGCGGCGGCGGGGCTTAAGCAGCTTTTCGGCGGGGTACGGGAAGGTTTCCTGGTGCGGCGGCAGCTCGACCCGACCCCGAGGGTCGAGGCTGGGGTGGCGCTGGCCGAGGCGGGGCTCGTCACCGCCATGATCGACGTGAGCGACGGGGTGCTGCAGGACCTGGGGCACATCTGCGAGATGTCGGGGGTGGGGGCGCGCCTGGAGCTTGCGCGGCTCCCCCTGTCGGACGCCTACCGCGCCGAGTGCGGCGCCGATCCTTACCCGCTGGCGCTCTCGGGGGGGGAGGACTACGAACTCCTCTTCTGCATACCGGCCGGGAGGGAGCCCGATGTCGCGGCTCTCTGCGCCTCCGTCGGCCTCCCCGTCTCCGTCATCGGTGAGATCAAGGCCGGAACCGGGATCGAGCTTGTCGCCCCCGACGGCTCATCCTACACGCCGCCGCGGCGCGGCTTCGACCACTTCGGCGCCGACTAGTCCGCGCTGATCCTCACCGCCACCTTCCGCTCCCTCGGACCGTCGAACTCGCAGAAGTAGAGCGCCTGCCAGGTGCCCAAAAGGAGCTTGCCCCGGTCGATCAGGAGCCGCTGGCAGCTTCCCACCAGGCTCGACTTGACGTGCGCCGCCGAGTTCCCCTCTGCGTGGGTGAAGTAGTGCGCGTCCGGCACCAGCCGGTCCAGGCAGTTGGCGATGTCCCGTTTCACCGCCGGGTCCGCCCCCTCGTTTACCGTGACCGCCGCCGTCGTGTGCAGCACGAAGACGTCGCAGCAGCCGCTCCCCACCATGGAGGCCGCGATCAGCTCCTCGACCCTGGCGGTGATGTCGATCAGCTCCGTTCTCTCCCTGCTTTTCAGCGTCAGGTACTGAATCATCCGTCCCTCCGTTAGCGCTCGCAGCTATCGCAAAATTAGAGACCAACTGCTGCCGACGCTCCTCCCCTTCCGTGGGGGATACACGGCTACTTCTTGAAAAGGCTGTTCCGTATCTTGCCCAGGTACTTGTTGAGGGGGTTCCCCCTGGCGAGGAAGGGGAGCACCGGTTTCTCCCGGTGTCCGAGCGTCTGCAGGAGCCTGCTGATGGCGGGGCTTTTCCCCACCCTGAGCCCCAACTGCAGCGCCCTGATCGCCTCCTTCTTCTTCCCGGCGGCGAGGTGGATGGTCCCAAGGCGCAGAAAATGGTTGGGGTTCTTGGGCTCCTGCTTGACCGCCTCCTGGCACAGGGCGAGGGCGGTCCTGGTGTTGCCGGTGTGTTGGGCCAGGGCCAGGGCGTACAGGGAGAGGTGCTCGGCGGACCGCCGCCTTTGCAGGGCGGCATGGAGGTAGCGGTGGGCGGCGGCGAAGTTGCGCGCCTCCAGGGCCTCGCCACCCAGTCGCACCAGTTCCTCGGTCTCCAGTTCGTCCAGACCGCTGTCTTTCGGGGCTTCGTACAAATCAGACTTGCTCATCTTGGCATCGTTCATACTCACGCTCGCTTAGAGTCGTCGCCGCAGCCCGCGGTCGTCGGTGGGGCGCAATCTTATTAAGATCGTATACTATAACATCTAATCTTCAGAAACACACCTCCCGAATCGGGCCGTGCCGCACCGGGGGCGGCTTTAGCGGCGCGGGCGGGCAGGGTTGAAAAAAAAAGGGATTTGTGTTCTAATCTGCGGCTGTGGAACAGTGCGCGTACATAGGGCTGGGGAGCAACATCGGCGACCGGGAGCTGAAGCTCCTGATGGCGGTAGCGGAGTTGGGCAAGCTGCCGCAAACAAGGGTCACCGCCGTTTCCCCCTTCTACGAGACCGAGCCGGTCGGAGGGGTGCCCCAGGACAACTTCTACAACGCCGCGGTGCGCCTCAACACGGAACTGGCGCCGCTGGAGCTTCTGGAGCGGCTTAAGAAGCTGGAGACCGAAGTGTTCCACCGGGTGCCGTCGGAGCGCTGGGGCGCCCGCAGCATGGACCTCGACATCCTCCTCTACGGCGAGCTGGTCTTCGACGGCGCGGAACTCGCCATCCCGCATCCGCGCCTGGCGGAGCGCCGTTTCGTCCTCCAGCCGCTGTCCGACATCGCACCGGACCTGGTGCACCCGATCCTGGGCAAGCGCATCATAGAACTGTTGACGGAGCTGACCTCCCCCGAGAAGGTGGTCAGGATTTGAGGGGGGACGAGTGAAGTTTCTGATCTGGGCGCTGCTGGCGTACCTCGTGTACCGCATGTTCGTCGGCAAATCGGCCGAAAAGATAGCGAAAAAGGAGCCTGCCGCCGCCGAGACCTTTCAGGATCCGGTCTGCGGCGTGTACATAGCGGAGGCCGACGCGGTGGTCGGCAGGTTGGAGGGGAAGCGTTATCACTTCTGCTCCATGGACTGTTTGAAAAAATTCGAAGAGATGCAACAGCGGCACTAACAACTCAACCGGAGGAAAGATGAAGTTTTTTATCGACACAGCGGACGTTAAAGAGATTCGGGAGGCCAACGAACTGGGACTGGTGGACGGCGTTACCACCAACCCCTCCCTGATCGCCAAGAGCGGCCGGCGTTTTGAGGAAGTGATCAAGGAGATCACCGAGATCGTGGACGGCCCGATTTCCGCGGAAGTCATCTCCCTGGAGCATGACGGCATGATCGCCGAGGCGACCGAGCTGGCCAAGATCCACCCGAACATCGTTATCAAGCTCCCCATGACCCCGGAGGGGCTCAAGGCGACCAAGACCCTGCACAAGCAGGGAATCAAGACCAACGTCACGCTGATCTTCACCCCGATGCAGGCCCTGCTCGCCGCCAAGGCCGGCGCCACCTACGTCTCCCCGTTCGTAGGCCGCCTGGACGACATCTCCCAGGACGGCATGGGGATCATCGAAGAGATCAGGACCATCTTCGACAACTACGGCATGGATGCCCAGATCATCGTGGCCAGCATCAGGAACCCGGTGCACGTGCTGAACTCGGCTCTCATCGGCGCCGACGTCTGCACCATCCCCTACTCGGTCATGCTGCAGCTTGCCAAGCATCCGCTCACCGACGCCGGCATCAAGAAGTTCCTGGAAGACTGGGAGAAGGTTCCCAAGTAGAAGGCTAAGCGGAAGGCTTTCCCTTCCGCGGTTCGGGTAACAAAGGCGTTACTGAGGGCGGGTCCTGGACCCGCCCTTGCTTTATGGTGGGGGTTATTCCGGGGATTGGGCGCCGTTTCTGCGCTGCAGGCGAACGTACACGGCGACGATCACGGCGCTTACGATGACGACGCCGATGAGCGCCTGATGCGAGTAGCGCATGATCAGTTCCTGGTTGCTCCCGATGACGTAGCCGATGAAGGTGAGCACGGTGACCCAGATCCCGGCGCCGAGCAGGGTGTAGAGGGAAAACTTGACGTGGTTCATCCCGGCCAGGCCAGCCGGGAGCGAGATCAGGTGGCGCACCACCGGCAACAGCCTCCCGATGAAGGTCGAGATCTCGCCGTGGTCCTTGAAGAAGCGCTCCACCTTGGCGAATTTCTCCTCGGTTATGAAGACGTACTTGCCGTACTTCAGAACCAGCGGACGCCCGAGGTAATGCGCCGCGAAGTAGTTGGCGTAGGCGCCCACCAGGCTTCCCGCGGTGCCGCAGGCGATGGCCACGATCATGCTCATCTGTCCCTGCTGGGCCAGGTACCCGGCCGGCGGCATCACCAGCTCGCTGGGGATGGGGATGACGGAGCTCTCCAGGGCCATCAGGAGAAAGATCCCGGGATAGCCCATCGCCCCTATGGTTTCAACCAGCCATTGTACCGCTGCATGCATGCCTTGCTCTCCTTTGTCGTGTTCTTTGCCGGCGCCATTCTATACGGCACGCGGCAAAAAAACGACAAATTTAATTTTTTTCGTCGCGCGTGAAGGCGGCCGGGGAAGACCTTCCCGCCGGCGCGCGCAGGACGCACACGAAAGGAAACATGGACAAGCAGATTTTCGTTATCGGCCACAGAAACCCGGACACCGACTCGATCGCCTCGGCCCTCGCCTACGCCCACCTGAAGCGGGCGCTTGGGAACGAGCGGGTCACCGCCGCCATGGCCGGCAACCTGAACCCCCAGACCACCTGGCTCTTGGGGCGGCTTGGCATCGACGCGCCCTTGTACTTGGCCGACGTGCACCCCAAGGTGCGCGACGTGATCCAGCGCACCCCTATCACGGTTGCCGCGGACGCGCCGCTTTTGACCGCGCTGGAACAGTTCCACCACAACGCCATCAGGGTGCTGCCGGTGCTCGACGCCGCCAGCGTCCCCAAGGGCGTCATCCCGCTGAGAAAGATCGCCGAGCGCTCGCTGGTGACCGGCGCCGACTCGCTGCGGCTGGTCTCCGCCTCGCTCGCCTCGCTGGCCGCCTGCCTCTCCGGGAGCTTCCTCGCCGGCAGCGCCGACGCCGCCGTGGAAAGCCTGCACCTCTTCGTGGGAGCCATGGCCGAGGAATCCTTCGTGGACCGGATCTCCGGCTTCGATCCCGCCACCTTGGTGGTCGTGACCGGCGACCGTACCTCGATCCAGAAGGCCTCCATCGAGCGCGGCGTGCGCCTGTTAGTGGTGACCGGCGGTCTCCCCGTGGCCGAGGACGTGGTGCGTTTGGCGCAGGCCCGCGGGGTCGCGCTTCTCTCCACGCCGCTTGACACCGCGGCCACCGTTGCCCGGGCCCGGCTGGCCACCCCGGTGCTGGAGCTGGCCGTTTTGAACTTCGAGAGCGTTTCGGTGGGGGAGCCGCTGGGACGACTGCGGGACAAGCTGCTGCACTCGGGCGAGAGCGCGGTGCTGGCGCTCGAGGAGGACGGCACCCTGGCCGGTGTCGCCACCAAGTCCTCACTGTTCGCGCCGCTCCCCTACGCCCTGATCCTGGTGGATCACAACGAGCTCTCCCAGTCGGTGCCCGGCGCCGAGGATCTGGAGATCCTCGAGGTGATCGACCACCACAAGCTGGGGAACCCGCCCACCAGCAACCCGATCCCCTTCATCACCGCCCCGGTGGGGAGCACCTGCACCATCGTCGCCTCGCTCTACGAGGAGCACGAGGTGGAGCCCCCCGCCCAGATCGCGGCGCTCCTTCTGGCCGGCATCCTCTCCGACACCGTGATCCTGAAGTCCCCGACCACGACGCCCAGGGACCGCGCCACCGTGGCGCGCCTCGCCGCCGTCGCGGGGCTCGACTGGGAATCCTTCGGCGCCGAGATCTTCGCCGCGTCGGGGGCGCTCTCCGGCTACGGGAGCCCCGAGCGGGTAATAGGTTCCGACTTCAAGCTCTTCAGCCAGGGTGAGCTTACCTTCGGCGTCGGGCAGGTCGAGGTCTTCGGCTTCGCCGAGTTCAACGAGATGAAGGCCGAACTGCGCAAGGCCCTCGCGGCGCGGCGCGAAAAGGACGGGCTGGAGCTCGCCGGGCTCATGGTCACCGACATCTCCACCGAGAGCACCATGTTCCTCATGGAGGGTGGGCAGGCCTTCACCCGGTTCATGGGGTACCCGCAGCCCGAGCCGCACGTTTTCGAGATGAAGGGCGTCATGTCGCGCAAGAAGCAGCTGGTGCCGCACCTGATCAAGGTGCTGGGAGGTCGCTAGATGAAGAAGTTCCTGGAGCGGATCGCGCAAGGGGTGCTGATCGGCGACGGCGCCATCGGCACCATGCTCTACGCCAAGGGGGTGGCGCCGGAGGCGAACTTCGAGCACCTGAACCTGGTGCGCCCGGAGCTGGTGCTGGAGCTGCACCGCGAGTACCTGGCCGCCGGAGCTCAGGTCATCGAGACCAACACCTTCGGTGCCAACTGCGCCAAGCTCTCCGCCATCGGCCTGGGGGGGAAGGTTGCCGAGATCAACCGCAAGGGTGCACAAATCGCCAGAAGCGCCGTCGACGGGCGGGACCTGCTCGTGGCCGGCTCCATCGGCCCGCTGGGGCGCGGCAAGAGCGAGCTGTCGCCTGAGCAGGTCGCCGACTGTTTCCGGGTGCAATCGGCGGCACTCGCCGAGGGGGGAGTGGACCTCCTGATCCTGGAAACCTTCTCCGAGCTGGACGAACTGTTGGCCGCCCTGGCGGCCGCCAAGGAGACCGGGCTTCCCGTCGTCGCCAACCTCGCTTTCGGTGAAGGGGGGCGGCTCCCCGGGGGGACCTCTGCCGAGAGCGCCGCGCTTCGCCTGGCCGCGGCCGGGGCCGATGTCGTGGGCGCCAACTGCGGCGCCGGACCGTTGGAGCTGCTGGCCACGGTCAAGCGCATCGCTGCCGTCTGCCCGCTCCCGCTGGCAGCCTACCCCAACAGCGGCTTCCCCGAATACCTCGACGGCCGCTACATCTACCGCACCACCCCCGAGTACTTCGCCGACCGCGCCGAAGAGCTGGTCGCCGCCGGCGCGTCGCTTGTCGGCGGCTGCTGCGGCACCACGCCGGAGCATATCCGGGTGATGGCCGGGAGGCTGCAGGGGAGCCTGAATCTTCCCCTCGCCCCCCGGGAGAGGGTGCCCGAAGGGCGGGTGAGGGTGGTGCCACGAAGCGAAGAGGTTGCCGGGGGCGAAGCCCTCACCCCCACCCCCTCTCCCGGAGGGCGAGGGGAGCCTTCCGTCAGCTTCCTCGACGGCTGGGGCGCCGGGCCGGTGATCACCGTCGAACTAGATCCCCCCAAGGGGCTCGACTGCGCCAGGGTGCTGGCCGGGAGCCGCGCCCTGAAGGAGGCGGGTGCCCACGCCATCAACCTGGCCGAGAACCCGCTGGCCCGCGTGCGCATGGGGAACCTGGCGCTCGCCTCGCTGATCCGCCGCGAGGTGGGGATCGAGGTGATCGCGCACGTCACCTGCCGCGACCGCAACCTGATCGGGATGCAGTCCGAGCTTATGGGGGCGAGCCTCCTGGGCGTCAGCTCCATCCTGGCGGTCACCGGCGATCCGGCGAGCCTTGGGGACGAGGCGGGGGCCTCCTCCGTTTTCGACCTGAACTCCTTTACGCTCATCAAGCTCCTGAGCGACCTGAACAGCGGGGTGAACGCCCTGGGCAACCCCATCGGCGCCGGCACCGGTTTCACCGTCGGCGCCGCCTTCAACCCCAACACCCAGAGCATGGAGGTGCAGGTAAGGCGGCTGGCGAAGAAGGTGGCCAACGGCGCCCGTTTCGCCCAGACCCAGCCGATCTACGACATCGTGCGCTTCGAAGACATGATGGAGCAGACCGCGCACCTGGGCATCCCGATCCTCCCCGGCGTGCTCCCCTTGGTCTCCGGGAGGAACGCGGAGTTCCTGCACAACGAGGTGCCGGGCATCGTGATCCCCGAGGAGATCCGCAGGCGTATGGCCGGCAAGAGCGGTGAGGAGGGGGTAGCCGAAGGGCTCGCCATCGCCAGGGAGTTCATCGAAGCCGCCAGCGCCAAGGCCGGTGGCTTCTACCTGATCCCCCCCTTCGGCAAGTACGAGATCGCGGTCGAACTGGTCCGTTACATCAAGGACCTGCGCACGCCGCGTCCACAGGTCCCATGACTCCCATCATTCCCATATTCAAGGTTTTTGACCTGCATCAATTTCAATCGAGACAAAGGAGCAGATGATGAACACCAAGGACCTGCTTGAAAAAGGCGCCATCCTGCAGCGTGACCGCGAGACCTACGCCATCGCCCCGCACATCCCGGGGGGCTTCACCGATACCGCCACCCTGCGAAAGATCTGCGACGTGGCCGACAAGTACAAGCTGGAACTGAAGCTCACCTCGGCCCAGCGCATCGCCATGTTCGGCGTAAAGGAAGAGGATGTCGACGCGGTCTGGGCCGACCTCGCCCAGACGCCCGGCGCGGCCATCGGCCTGTGCGTCAGGAGCATCAAGATCTGCCCGGGCACCCAGTGGTGCAAGAGGGCGGTCCTCGATTCGGCCTCGCTGGGGCTCAAGCTGGACAAGATCTACCATGCCATGGAGCTCCCCAACAAGATGAAGATGGGCGTTTCCGGCTGCCTCCTCGCCTGCTCCGAGTCCGGCGTGAAAGACATCGGCATCGTCGGCCATAACAAGGGGTGGCGCATCCTGGTGGGGGGGAACTCCGGTCCCCGGCCGCGCCTGGCCGAGCTGCTGGTGGACAACATCCAGACTGAGGAAGAGGTGCTGGAGATCGTGGCCAGGGTGGTGGAAGTCTACAAGAACGACCCGCAGCAGGGGCGCCTGGGTAGGCTGATCGAAGAGAAGGGGATCGAGGCATTCAGGGCGGCCGTATTCGGCAGCCAGGACGCCGCGGTCGGGAAGTGATATGAGAGCTGCAATCATGACTGGCAGAGAACTGCGCGCGGGAGGTTGCCGTGGCGCTCATTGAGGACGCGCTCTTCACGCGCATCAAGAACAGGGTAGGGAGGGCGATCCACGACTTCGGCCTGATCTCCGAAGGGGATCGCATCGCCGTCGCCGTCTCGGGGGGCAAGGATTCCTACGCGATGCTGCACATGCTGGACACGCTGCGCCGGCGCGCCCCGGTGCGCTACGAGCTGGTCGCCATCAATATCGACTCCGGCTATCGCGGCTACCGCGCCGACATCATCGAGGAGCATCTAAAGGAGCACGGCTTCACCTACCACATGGAGAAGACCGAGCACTACGACATCATCTCAGAGAAGCGTCGTCCCAACTCCTCATACTGCTCCATCTGCGCCAGGTTGAAGCGCGGCACGCTTTACACGCTCGCCCAGCAGATGGGCTGCAACAAGCTGGCGCTTGGGCACCACATGGACGATTTCATCGAGACGCTCCTTTTGAACCAGTTCTTCGTGGGTTCCTTGAAGGCGATGGCGCCCAGCATGCTGGCCGACAACGGCGTCACCACGGTGATCAGGCCTCTGGTCTACGTCCCCGAGAAGGAGATTATCCCGTTCTCCCGCAACAACCGTTTCCCGGTGGTCTGCTGCTGCTGCCCGGTCTGCGGCACCGCCGATTTGCAGCGCAAGAAGATGAAGGAGTTATTGGAGACCTTGGAGCGGGACAACCCCCTGGTGAAGAAGAGCCTTTTGAAGGCCTTGTCCAACGTGCACCCGCGCCACTTGCTGGACAAGGGGTTGACCAGGATCCCTTCCTGACGCAGATCGGCGATGATGTCCTTCACCGTCAGGTGCCCGCAGTAGACGACGATTCCCACAGCTCCTATGACCATCGGTTCCATATGCTACCTCCGCTTTCCTTGATGATACGACGGTAGCATGTGGTAGTGACAAAATAAGTCGCAACACAAACGCAAGGCAAAGAAGGTGAGGTTCATGGCAGAAAAAAAAGTGCAGCAGGTCAGGGTCGCAGTCCAGTGGGGCTTTCTCCTCTTTTCCCTCTACCTGGGGGTAACCTTCTACCGTTTCGTGCTCCATTTCCGCAGCGGCGGCGCCACCCCGTTCGTTGAGCGTCCCGACGGCGTCGAGGCCTTCCTCCCCATCTCCGGTTTGGTGAGCCTCAAGGGGTGGATGACCCTGGGCACCATCAACGACGTGCACCCGGCGGCGCTGGTGGTCCTTTTGACCGTCATCGCGGTATCGCTTCTGTTGAAGCGCTCCTTCTGCTCCTGGGTCTGCCCGGTATCCACCATCACCGAGGTCTGCTGGAAGGTGGGGACGAAGCTGTTCGGGAAGAACTTCAAGGTTTGGCTCTGGATGGACTGGCTCCTGCGCCCGATCAAGTACCTGCTGCTCGCCTTCTTCCTGTTCTCCATCCTGGTGATCATGGCGCCGGACAGCGTCGCCTCCTTCATCACCGGCGATTACAACAAGATGGCCGACGTGAAGATGCTCGACTTCTTCGTGAACCTCTCCGGGACGCCGCTCGTGGTGATCGGCGTGCTGCTGGCCCTTTCGTTTCTGTTCAAGAACCCGTTCTGCCGTTTCCTCTGCCCGTACGGCGCGCTGCTCGGCCTGGTGTCGCGCCTGTCGCCGGTCAAGGTGCAGCGCAACGAAAGCGCCTGCATCTCCTGCGGCGGCTGCACCAAGGCCTGCCCCTCCTACATCGACGTGATGCACCAGGAAAGGGTCTGCTCCGAGGAATGCGTCGGCTGCCTGCGTTGCGTGAGCGCCTGCCCGAAGCCCGAGGCGTTGCAAATGAAGGCGAAGAACGGCAAGGTGGTGCCGGGGATGGTGTACGCTGCCCTGGTGGTGGCGCTCTTCATCGGCGGGACCCTGATCGGCAGGGCGACCGGGCACTGGCACAGCTCCATCAGCAAGAGCGATTATCAGCGCCTGATCGCCGCACCGCCGGTGGACCATCCCTAGCGAGGGTGATGCCGACCTGGGAGGGGGCGAATGGTTATTCGCCCCTACAGGTGGGTCCCCATAGTTCCCATCATTCCCATAACTCCCATGTTTCCCACAAAAAAAGAGGGGACGGTATCGCTACCGTCCCCTCTTGGTATTTCTGGCACCGGCCGGGTGAAAAAGGATAATGCCCGTCTCACCGCCGCCGTTCCTTGTTGTGAACTGTTACCCTTCCTCTTCCTCGCCCAGGGAGATCTCGCGGTAGGCCCTGTCCTCTTCGAAGCGCTTGGTCTGTGCCTGCTGCTTCTCCAGGTCCGCCTTGCATTTGACGCAGTGGCGGGCGAAGGGGACGATCTTCAGCCTCCCGATGGGGATTTCTTCCTCGCACTCCTCGCAGATGCCGTACTCGCCTTCTTCCAGACGCAGTAAAGCCTCGTCTATATTGCGCAATTTCTCGCGCTCCCGGTCGCCCAGCAAAAGACCGAGTTCACGGTCGCGCTCGCTGGAGGCCTGGTCGTAGATGTCGCCGCTCGGCTCGTTGATCGGTGCATCGGAACCGGACTTGACAGTCTTGTTAATCTCTTTAAGCGTCTCCTCTTTCATTTTGAGGAGCATCGCTTTCATTTCTTCGGGTTTTTCGGTCATGTATAAACTGTCTCCATATCTTTCATTGTCCCGCAAAGCGACGCAATAATACAGCAATAGAGGTCCATGTCAAGACTAAAAGCCTAGCCGATGATCTCCCCAATCAGGTCGTAATCAGACGAGTCAGTGATCTTCAATCTGACTATGTCACCGACGTTGGCGTTGCCTGCGGTTATGTACACCTGGCCGTCCACATCGGGGGCCTGACGGGAGGAACGCCCCTTCAGGAGGAGCTCGGTTTCCTCGCTGTACCCCTCGACCAGCACGTCTTCCTCGCTGTCCACCAGGGTACGGTTGTGCTTGAAGGAGACGCGGGCCTGGGTCCGCATCAACTTCTTGTGGCGCTCGCGCTTGACCCGCTCGGAGACCTGGTCCGGCATCTCCGCCGCCGGGGTCCCCTCCTCGCGGGAGTAGCAGAAGACGCCGAGACGGTCGAAGCGGGTCTCCTCGACGAACTGCAGGAGCGTCTTGAAGTCTTCGTTGGTCTCGCCGGGGAAGCCGACGATGAGGGAGGTTCGGATGGCGATGTCCGGGATCTCCTTGCGCAGCTTGGCGATCAGGGCGCGGATATCGGCCTCGCCGCTTCTGCGCTTCATGTTCTTCAGGACCGGGTCGGAGATGTGCTGGATCGGGAGGTCGAGGTACTTGCACACCTTGGGCTCGTTCTTGATCAGCTCGATGAGCGAGTCCCTGACCCCGTCCGGATAGGCGTAGAGGAGCCTGATCCACTTGAGCCCCTCGAGCTTGGCCAGTTCCTGGACCAGGAGCTCCAGGCTCGGCTGCTCCGGGAGATCCCTGCCGTAGGCGGTGATGTCCTGGGCGATCAGGTTGAGCTCCTTCACCCCGGCCGCCACCAGGGACTTGGCCTCCGCCATGAGGGTCGCGAAGGGGCGGGAGCGGTGCGCGCCGCGCAGGGACGGGATCACGCAGTATGAGCAGTTGTTGGAGCAACCTTCCGCGATCTTCAGGTAGGCCGTGTAGTGCGGCGAGGACTGCAGGCGCGGCAACTCGTCGTTGTAGACGAAGTTGGGGTCGCCGGTGTAGCAGAGCTGGGCGTCGGTCCCCTTCTTCTCCGCGACGATCTCCGCGATGCGGGGGTAGTCGCCGGTGCCGATGAAGATGTCCACCTCGGGGAGCTCCTTGGCGAGCTCCTCCTGGTAGCGCTGCGGCAGGCAGCCGGTCACGATGAGGAGCTTGCAGCGCGCGTCGTGCTTTCGGTCCGCCAGGTCGAGGATGGTGTCGATGCTCTCCTGCTTGGCCTCCTTGATGAAGGAGCAGGTGTTCACCACGATGATATCGGCCTGCATCTCGTCGGTGGTGACCTCGTACTCGTCCTTTGAGAGGTAGCCCAGCATCACCTCGGCATCCACCAGGTTCTTCGGGCAGCCCAGGCTCACCAGGCTCACTTTTTCCTTAATCTTCTGGTTCAAAAAATTCCCCTCTTGATCAGCTTCTGAAGTTGACGAACTGCAGGTCGATGTCGAGATCCTTCCCTTTGAGGATCCGGATCACCTCCTGGAGGTCGTCGATGTTCTTGCCGGTGACCCGGACCTGGTCGTCCTGGATCTGGCTCTGTACCTTGAGTTTGGTTTCCTTGATCACGGCGCCGATGTCCTTGGCCTTCTCCTTGGAGATCCCCACCTGCAGGGTGATGATCTGGCGCACCATGCCGCCGGAGGCCTGCTCCACCTTGCCGTACTGCAGCGCCTTGGGCGAGATGCCGCGCTTGACGAACTTGGACTGCAGTACGTCGATGACCGCCTTCAGCTTGAAGTCGTCCTCGGAGAGGACCTTGATGCTCTCCTTCTCCAGGGTCACCTCGCTCTTGGACCCCTTGAAATCGTAGCGCTGCCCGATCTCCTTCACGGTCTGGTTGATGGCGTTGTCGACCTCCTGCAGGTCGACTTTGGAAACGATGTCGAATGACGGCATAAAACCCCCTAAAGGCAGATTAAGATTAAGATTGAGATTAAGACAGAGTAAAACCCCCTAAAGGCAGATTAAGATTAAGATTGAGATTAAGACAGAGTAAAACTAAAGAAAAGTCTTTGTATTTTTTTAATCTAAATCTTTATCTTTGTCTGCTTCTTAATCTTTGTCTTTATCTGCTTTATCTATCTCTTGATGACCTGCACCCCCGAAGGGATCTTGAAATTGAACTTGCCGCCGGAGATGCCGCGGTTGGTCTTCACGTTGCTGAAATCCATCCTGGTGGCGTTGCCGGTCTGATCGACCACCGTGGAGGAGAGCACCGGGAAGGGGGTGCCGGGATGTCCCTTGGCGATGAAACTCTCCACGGCGTCCCCGGAGATGGTCAGAAGGAGCTTGGCCATGGCCGGGCTCTTCTTGTGCGGGGTGAGCTCCAGTTGGTAGTTGCCGTTTTTGTCCTTCTGCTCCGCGGCGAAGGCGATGCTGAAGTCCTTGGAGACCTGCCCGAGCCCGGAGAGGTAGTTCATGGCGATGCCGTTGCTCGCCTCGAGGAGCTGCGCCAGGTCCATCACCATGACCTGCTTCTGGTCCGGGAGGTAGTACCAGACGCTCTTGCCGTTGGAGACGATCTGCTGCTTGGGCTTGGTGTAGTTGAAGCGGAACATCGACTCCTTGCCCCCTCCCTTCTTCAGGAGGAGCTCACCCGCCCCCTTTTCCTCGCGCTTGAGCGCCTTGATGCTGCTTCTCTGGCTGAAGTCGGCCTGCAGGTCGTTCAGCGACCCGTACCCCTGCTCGATGGTGCGCACCACCTGGGAGAGCTCGGCGCTGAGGGCCATGCCGGCGTTGAGGGCGATCAGGGCGAGACACAAGACGGCGGTTCTGGCGATTTTCATGGCTTCGACCTCTGAAAGTAGTGAAGGTCTCGGGCTGGTGCTCGGGACCCTCAATGTGCCGCAGTAGCAGCAGTTTGACCGGGCATTCTGACATACAACCGGGTAAGGTGCAACCTTTTCATTGCTCCAGGGCGCCCAGGAGAACCCCCAGCGACGCGGGCGCGGGGATGAGGAAGATGCTCCCGCCGCAGAGCGAATCGGAGACCGAGAACATGGCGTCCATCATCACCACCACCTCATCGCCGTCTCCCCGGTCCAGGGCGCGGGCGAGGATGTCGCTCCCCTGTCCGGTGCTCAGGGCGGGGACCGAGGGGAGCAGGGTCATCTTGAGCGAATTCCCCAGGGCGTTGAGGCAGGCCGAGGCGAGGATGTTGCCCACCTCCATCAGGGTGGCGCGCTCCATCTCTGAGAGCGGCTCCCCCTCCTTGGGGAGTTTGCCGAGCAACAGTTCCAGGATGCGGTGCGCGTTTTCCTGGAGCAGGAGGATGATGATGCTGCCGCGCACGTTGCCGAGGATCTGCAACTGCAGGGCTGTCGCCTCCTGCGATTCGAGCAGGTGGGGCAGGGCGGAGCCATCCAGCACCTGGAGTCGGGGCACCTGGATGCTCACCCCCTTCCCCATCAGCTGGGACAGGGCGACGGCGGCGTGCTGCATGCCGGTGTTGCACACCTGGGTGAGCGCCTTGAGTTCGCCATCGTGCAGGTCTTGGTGCGCCATGCTAGCCTCCGGAGATGAGCCGTTCCCCGCGGGGGGGACGGCGGCTGAGGGTAGGGAAACGGTTCACAGGAGCCCGGCCAGGTCGAGGATGGCGACGATCTCGCCGTCGCCGAGGGTCGCGCCCCCGGCTACCCCGGCCATCTTGGAGAGCGGCCTCCCCAGTTGCTTTACGAACAGCTCGTGCTGCCCCAAAAGGCGGTCCACAACGATGCCGACCCGGCGCCCCTTGGCCTGTGTGACGAAAAGGGGGAGGATGCCGTCCGGAAAGCGACCAAGCGGCAGCCCCAGCACCCGGTTCAGCGACAGCAGCGGGATCGGCTCGCCGTCCAATTGGAACATCTGCCTCTTCCCCATGGTCTCGATCTGGCCACGGGAGAGCTCGACGGTGCGCTGCACCGCGTTCACCGGGATGGCCGCCTTCACCTGGCCGATCTGCACCACGAGGGCGTGGATGATGGCGATGGTGAGCGGGAGCCTGAGCGTGATGGTGGTGCCGCGTCCCGGCTCGGAATCAATCCCCAGGGTCCCCCCGAGCTTCTGGATGGCGGCGTTGACCGCGTCCATCCCGACCCCCCGGCCGGAGATGTCGGTCACCTCCTTCGCGGTGGAGAAGCCGGGGATGCAGGACAGCATCAGCGCCTGGTCCGGCGACAGCAGCTCGCCCTCCTCGGGGGACAAAACCCCCTTGGCGATGGCCGCCTCGATCATGGCCTTGGGCTCCATGCCGCGGCCGTCGTCGCGGACGGTGATCTGGATGCGGTCCCGGTCCCGGGTCACCGCGAGCCACACCGTTCCCCTGGCGGGCTTGCCGGCCCGCTCCCGCTCGCCGCTCTCCTCGATGCCGTGGTCCACGGCGTTTCTGAGGATGTGGTTCAGGGGATCGACCAGCTGCTCCAGCATGCCGCGGTCCAGGCCGATCTCGCGCCCGGTCAGCTCGAAATGGATCTCCTTGCCGCTTTTCTTGGCGACCGAGCGCACCGAGCGCTGGAAGCGGTCGCTGATCGCCTCGAAGGGCATCAGGCGCACCTTCATCACCTCGTCGTGCAGGGCGCGCAGAAGCTTCGCCGTCTCGGAGACCGCGTCGTCGAGCGCCGGTGAGGCGAGCTCCCGGCCGATGTTCAAAAGGCGCTGCTTGTTGGTGACCAGCTCGCCGGTCAGGTTGATCAGGTGGTCCAAAAGCTCGGTCTTCACCCGCACCGTGCCACCCGCCTCGCCGGCCGACTCCTTCGCCTTTTCCGCCTCGGCGGCGGGAGGCGCAGCCGCGTCCGGGTGGGTGGGCTCCGGCTCCGCCTGGACCTCCCGGCTCGCCTTCGGTCGCGCCGGGGTGTAGATCGCCAGCCGCTGCGCGTAGTCGCCGGTGGGGAGGGTGGAGGGGCGCTCCTGCTCCACGTCGTCAAGCAGCGCGTCGATCAGGTCGACCCCTTCCAGGAGCAGGTCGGCCACCCCGGCGTCGAAGGGGAGGGCGCCGTCGCGCACCCGCGCCATCAGGTCCTCCATGCCGTGGGCCACCACCACCACGTCGCCGTACTCCATGGAGGCCGCCATCCCCTTCAGCGAGTGCGCGCCGCGAAACAGCGCGTCGACGGCGCTGCGCTCCGCGGGGGACTGCTCGAGGGCCACCACCTGCTCGGCGATGCTGCGCAGGTACTCCCGGGATTCCGAGAGGAACAGGGCCTTGTACTGCGACATGTCCATCGTTTACCCCTGGGCCACTTCCCTGAGCACCCGGAGCACCAGCTCGGGGTTGAAGGGCTTCAGTATGAACGCCTTGGCGCCGGCCACGGTCGCCGCCGTGGTGAGCGCCTCCTGGCCGATGGCGGAGCACATCACCACGCGGGCGCCGGCGTCGTAGGCCATGATCTCCTGCAGCGCCTCGATTCCGGTCTTGTTGGGCATCACGATGTCCAGGGTGACCAGGTCGGGGAGGCACTCCTTGTACTTCGCCACCGCCTCCACGCCATCGGATGCCTCGTCGGCTATCTCGTACCCCTCTTCCACGAGGATGTCGCGCAGCATTTTCCTCATGAACAGGGAGTCGTCCACTATCATGACCTTCAAGGCCATCAGGTACCTCCTGGTTTGGCATCGTTGGGAACGGATCCCTGCAGCTCCTGCTCCAGGCCGCTCAAGAGCGCCTCCAGCCGGATCAGGCGCACGCTCCCCTGCGGCGTCTCGAGCAGCGCCTCGGTGAGCGGGTCGTCGTGGCTGCTGGCGCCGGTGATGCTCCCGGCGTCGAGGATGGAGCCTACCGCGTCCACCTTGAGGGCCAGGTGGGCGAGCCTGGTGTCGATCACCAGGAGTTTGCCCGGCAGCGGGCGGCTCTGCAGGCCAAGGTAGCTCGCCAGGTCCACCAGCGCGGTCAGGTTGCCGTGGAAGTTGATCAGCCCCAGGTAGTGGGGGGGCACCCCGGCGAAGGGGTAGCACTGCTGCGGCTCCATCACCTCGCAGACCTCCTGCAGGTTGAAGGCGAAGAGCTGACGCGCCGCGCTGAACAAAAGCAGGCGCTGCGGGGTCACGCCTCGGGCTCCGGCACGGTTTCCGGCTCGACCTGGAACCGCTCCACCGAGCGCAGGAGCTCGCCGGCGAGCTGGGCGAGTTCCTGGGTCTGGAACACCATCTCCTGCATGGCGGCGTGCTGCTCCTCGGTCGCGGCTGACACCTCCTCGGTGGAGGCCGCGTTGTCCTCGGCCACCTTGGCGATCTCGTCGACCATGCTCACCATCTTGGCGGCGCCGGTCGTCTGCATCTGGGACAGGTCGGCGATGGAATTGGCCTTCCTCTCGGTCTCGACGACGGTTGCCAGGATCTCCCTGAAGGCGTCCGCGGTGACGTCGAGGTTCTTCTTCCCGACGATGATGCCGCGCGAGCTGTCGGTGATGGTCTCCTGCAGCCGGCGGCTCTCCACCTTCACCAGGTCGATCAGTTCCACGATGTCGGTGGCGCTCTTGGCGCTGCCGTCGGCGAGCTTTCTCACCTCCTCGGCCACCACGCCGAACCCCTTGCCGTACTCGCCGGCGCGGGCCGCCTCGATGGAGGCGTTCAGGGCGAGCAGGTTGGTCTGGCGGGACATTTCCACGATGAAGTCGGCGATCTTCCCCACCTGCTGCAGTTTCCCGTTCAGGTCCATGAACTGCATGCTGATCAGCTCCACGGAGTCGAAGAAGCTCTTCAGCCGCTCGACGGAGTCGTTGGCGAGCTCCCCCCCCTTCTGCGCGGTGAGGCTGGTCTCACGCGCCGCCTTGGCCGTCTCCTTGGCCCGGCGCGCCACAAGGTCGACCGAGATCGCCATCTCGTGGATCACTTTGGCGCTCTTGGCAAGCATCTCCGCCTGGTTCTCCGCTCCGCCGGAGATGCTCTCGATCGCCTGGGCCACCTCCTCGGTGGAGGCGTTGATCTCCAGGGCGCTGGAGGAGAGGGTGCGCGATGACTCGGAGACGCGCTCCGAGGTCTCCCGGATCTGGCGCACCAGGGCGCGCAGGTTTTCCTGCATGGTGTTGATGGAGAGCGCCATGGAGTGGGTCTCGTCGGGGAAACGGGTCGCCGGGAAGTTGAGGTCGCGGGAGAGGTCCCCCTGGCTGATTGACTCGGTGGCGCCGGTCAAAAGGGAGATGTTCTTCGTGAAGCTCTTGGAGAAGAACGATCCCAGGATGAGCCCCACCGTGAGCGCCACGACGTAGGAGATGACGCTGGTGAGCTCGGGGGAGTACTGCAGCAGCTGCACCGCGGAAGGGACGAAAACGACGGCGGCGACGACGGCCAGAAAGCCGAGGATGAACTTGTAGCCGATTTGGATGTACATGGGGGAATTGCTCCTTTTCCTGCTCAAAAAATCGGTCGGGCTATCATAGGGCCCGGTAGATCCGCTCCACCGGGCAGATGGTCCGGAAGCGCTTGCGGGCCGTGCCGAAAAGGGTCTCGGCCTTGCCCAGCACCAGGTAGCCTCCGGGGGAGAGGGCGTCCGCGAAGCCGTTCAGGACGGTTTCCTGGCGCTCCCTTTCGAAGTAGATCAGCACGTTGCGGCAAAGGATGAGATCGCAGGGGTCCCACCCCTGCCGGTGGTTCAGGTCGGCGTGTTCGAAATGGACCTGCTCGCGGAGCTCGCGGCAGAGGCGGTAGCGGCTCCCCTCGGGTGCGAACCACCGCTCTAGGACCCCCGGGGGGAGTTCCGCCAGCCGGTCCGGGTGGTACAGACCTTCCCGCGCCTGCTCCAGGATGGCCGTGTCCACGTCCACGCCCAGGATGGTGACCCGTCCCGCGTCGATGGCCGCGGGAAAGCGCTCCTTCATGAGCAGTGCCAGGGTGTAGGGTTCCTCGCCGCCGGCGCAGCCGACGCTCAGGGCCCGGATTTGGTCGCGCTGCTCGAACAGCTGCGGCAGGATCTCGGCGCCCAGTTTTTCGAAAACCGGCGGATTCCTGAAGAAGTGGGAGACGTGGATGGTGAGGACCCGGAGCAGGTGGTCCTGTTCCGCGGTGCTGCGGGTGAGTAGTTCGCCGTACGCCTCGGGGGAGGGGGAGTGGGTGGCGCGGACCCGGATGTGGATGCGCCGCTTGACGCATTTGTCCTTGTACCCGTCCAGGGTGAACCCCGAGCGGGCCTTGAGGATGCGCCCGATGACCTCGAAGGTGTCCGGGGCGATATCCGGTTCGACGCTGCCGCTTATGCCGCTAAGCATCTGCCGCGCCGCGGGCGTTTGCCGCCGACTGCCTTCTTTCCGGTACAACCGAGGCCATCGTGAAACCCCTGAGGTGGTGAGGATGCTGCCCAAATGGAGCATGGATAGCATAACTGCCGCTCGATAGTCAATGAGGACGTCCACTTGCGGCAAAAAAGGGGGTGTGGGGGAGAAAAAGGGGGGGAGGGGGAGAAGCGGTGAGAAGGTTCCCTCCCCCCGGAAGGGGGGAGGGAGAGGGGAGGGGACGCCGTACCTGGCTACGAGGCGAGGTAGGCGGCGATGTTCTCGGTCAGGGTGCGGTAGATCTTGCGGCACTCCTCCTCGTCGCGCTCCAGCAGGGTGACGCGGAAACCGAGGAGCTCGGTGTTGAAGGAGGAGAGCGGCACCACGCAGATGCCGGTGTGGGCCAGGATGTAGTAGACGAAGCGCTTGTCCGGCGCGACGCCGGGCTGGTTCACGATCCCCTCCACCAGCGCGCGGATCTCGGGGTTCTTTATCGGCAGGCTCTGGGTGTGGTTCAGCACCCCCTGCTTGAAGGGAACCGCCATGTAGAAGGCGCCGTTGGTGCGGTTCACCGACAGCTCGGGGACCCGGGAGAGCGCGTCGTACATGATGTTGCTCATCTTCTCGTAGCGGCCGATGCGCTCCTTCAGGTAGTTGTGGTACTCCGGGTGCTTCATCACGGCGGGGAGGCAGCGCTGCGGCAGCGTCGTGGAGCAGACCTCGTTCATCTTGGACGAGAGGATGGAGTTGACGAACTTCTTGAAGCGCGGGTCGCGCTCGCCGTTGTAGACCTCGATCCAGCCGCAGCGCGAGCCGGGCCAGGGGAGTTCCTTGGAGATCCCCTTCATGGCGATGGCAGGGACCTCGCCGATCACGTCGGAGATGGGTACCGTGTGCTCGCCGTTGTAGACGATGTTGCTGTACACCTCGTCGGCGATCAGGAACAGGTCGTACTTCTTGGCGATGGCCACGATCTCTTTCAGCACCTCGGGGGGGTAGACCATGCCGGTCGGGTTGTCCGGGTTTATGAGCATGATCCCCGAGATCTGCGGGTTGTACTTCACGTGGCACTCGAGGTCCTCCATGTCGGGGTACCAGTTGTCCTCGGGTTTCAGCCGGTAGCAGACCGGGACCGCGTTGGCGTGGGCCGCCTCGCCGATGGAGTGGGTGGTGTAGGTCGGCGACGGCATCAGCACGCGGCTCTCGGCCCTCAGGTTCCCGTAGACCTTGGCGATGGCGTCGCCCAGCCCGTTGAAGAAGATGATGTCGTCCGGGGTGATCTGCGCGCCGCCGCGCTTGTTGGTGATCTCGCAGATGAACTCGCGGGTCTCCAGCACGCCGCGGGTGGGGCAGTAGGCGTAGCTCTCGTCGTGCATCGCCTCGGTCGCAACGATCTCCTTCATCCAGAGCGGGATGGTCTCTCCCTTGACGATGGGGTCCCCGATGTTCTCCCAGTTGATCTTCACCCCGAGGCGCTGCACCTTCTCGGCCACGGTGACGATGTTTCGGATTTCGTAGGTGAGTTCTCCCGCGCCGGGAGTAACTATGTCGTTGCGCATTCTTTCCCCCCTGATGGTATGTATCTGCTGCGACTAGAGCCGTTTTTTGTATAAAAAAAGGCCGCGGGGGTCCCCCACGGCCTTCAGTAGAAATTTATTGTTTTCTAATCAGCAGTGGCGGCTCTTGAAAGGTCTGGCCGCTGCTGCCGCGTGGACGGTGCCACGTGATGTAACGCTGTTAGTATACATGACGCCTCAAATAGCATGCAGGGAATTCAATGTCAATGTTTTTTCTCTTTTCAGCGCCTTCCAGCCAGCGAGACGGTGAGCCTCCCGTCGGGGTCGCGCCAGCGCAGCCACCCGGCCGGCGCCTCCACCCGGGCCCACTCCTGCGCCACCTCAAGGACCCTGAGCTCCTGGTCCCGGGAGAGCGGCGCCGAGGGGGCCGGCTCGCCGCCGGGGGCCTGGCGCAACTGGTACCACTCCTTCTTCAGGCCGGGGAGAAGCCGCACCGTGCGCCCCGGCAGGAAGTCGCGCCACTCCCGGTACTCCCACCCGCGCGCCTTTTCGAGCCACCCCTGGCGCCCGGCCTCGTCCAGCGCGACCCGCACCCAGCCGCCGCGCCGCTCGCTCGCCGCCAGAAGGGGCTCAGCGTCGTCGCCGGAGAGCCGCGGCAGCGCCTGGGGCGTGGTCTCGGCCAACCGATGCAGGCCCGGTTCCTGGTACAGCGCGAGGCTCTCCGGCTGCCACCCCGCCCCCTGCCTGAGGATAAGCACCCCGCAGCCGCTGTAGGGGCGCGGGGCGGGGAGGGCGGCCACTGCCGCTGAGCCGGCACCGGCCAGCAGCAGGGTGCACGCTAAAACGAATCTCACATCTCCACCAGGGCAAACTCGTTGCCGTCCGGGTCGGCGACAACCGCCATTTTGCCCCACGGGCTCTTCTCCAGGGGCTCGGTGAAACGCACTCCCTCCCGGGTAAGCCGGGCGTAGAGCTCCTCGAGCCCCTTCACGGTGAAGGTGATGCCGGTGTGGCGCCCGACCAGCTTCTGCGCCGCGTCGTGCATGGCCAGCGACACCCCAAGGGCGGTCCCCTCGCCGGGGAGGAACTCCATCATGTATTCGGTCTCCTGCCCCGCGGGGAGCCCTAACTGCTCCCGGTAAAAACGACGCGCGGCCTTGATGTCCTTGACAAATACAACGATATTCTTAATTTTCTCTACCATGAAAACCGCCTTGAATGATATGTTGTGACAGCGTTCTAATAGATAGCAGAGTGGGCGGGCGCTGGCAAGGCTAATCCGTCGCCGGAAGGCGACGCGCCGCCCGTTACAGGGGGGAAGCGTGACGCAGCAATTCAAACCCAGGGAGGTCTACGTCGCCTCCTCGTACCTCGCCCCGGTCGGGCGCTACAACGGCCGGGAGCGCGAGGCGCTGAGCTTTTTGGAGATGGCCGAAAAGGCGGGGGAGGTCTTCGCCGGGAGCCGGATCCGCCGCTCCGAGGTGGGCGCCGTCGTGGTGGGGTGCCAGAACCCGGTCGCCTTCTCCGGGGTGGACAACACCGCGGCCAAGATCGCCGGGGTGCTCGGCATCTCCGGGGCCAAGTCGGTGCTGATCGACACGGCCTCCTCCTCCGGCGCCTCCGCGCTCGAGTACGCCTACCTGCAGATCGCCTCCGGGCGCTGCGATCACGTGCTCGCCATCGGCATCCAGAAGATGAGCGACGTCTCCACCGGGCAGGCGACCCGCATCGTCGCCGGGGTGATCGACAAGGACGAGGCCGAGTTCGGGCTCTCGATGCCCGCCTGCGGCGCGCTGGTGGCCCGCTCGCTGATCGAGCGGCTCAGGCTTTCCACCGAGGAGTGGACCGCCTTCTCCGCGCTTCTGACCCAAAGGGCACACCGCTTCGCCGCCAGGAACCCCGACGCCCACCTCTCCTTCGAGATCCCGCTCGAGGAGTACTACCGCCAGATCGTCACCGGCAAGAACTACCGCTACTGGTGGCCCCTGCGCTACCACGACTTCTGCCCCATGTCCGACGGGGTCGCCGCGGTGCTCCTGTCGGCGACGCCGCACGAGGTGATCGTCTCGGGGGTGGGGAGCGCCACCGACATCCCCACCATCGCCGACCGCCCCTACTTCCACAGCTTCCCCGCCACGGTCCGCGCCGCCGCCGAGGCCTACGCCATGGCGGGCATCAGGAAGATCACCGACTTCGCCGGAAAGATCCACGTCAACATGCACGACCCCTTCAACGGGTTCGGCCCCATCAACATGGTGGACCTTGGCTTCGTCCCGCGCCGCCGCATCGTCGAGGCGCTCTTGAACGACGAGCTGACCGGCGAGTTCGGCAGTTTCCCCACCAACCTGACCGGCGGGCTCAAGGGGCGCGGCCACCCGCTGGGGGCCACGGGGATGATCCAGATCGTGGAGAACCACCGCCTGATCACCGGCGGGCGCTTCCAGATGGGGCTTGCCCACTCCATCGGCGGGCCGATCAACAACAACGTGGTGACGCTCCTGGAGCGGACCAGCCACTACCGCCAGCGCTCGCACCCCGCACTCTCACCGTGGGGGCTTCCTCCACTGGGGCGCATGAAACCCAAGAACCTCACCCTGAACGAGCTCTTGAACGGGGAGCCGGTGGAGGGGCGCTTCGTCGCAGCCACCACCCGCTTCGACTTCAAGACCGGCGTCCCGGAGGGGATCATCATCATCGTCTCCTGCCTGGCCCAGGGGCGGCGCTATTCCTTCCTGTTCGGGGTGGGGGGGGAGCACTACGAGAAGGTCGTGCAGCTGAAATCCGGGGAGCCGGTCAGCCTCGAGCGCAGCGGTGAGGAGATCCTGGTGAACCGCATCCCGGTCAGGAAGTTCTACAAAAGGACCATGGACGGCGTCCTGGAACTGGCCGGCAGCGGCTGGAAGAAGCTCACCGGCAACGGCTAGCGGGTTTGCCTTGACACCTCGTTCCGGATCGGTATAGTAGCCAGCCGGTCCGGGCTCCCCGGGCGACCGCAAAGCTAAGGAGCAAGCGCAACATGACCCTGCTGTTCAAGATCCTGGGCGTCATCTTCGCCCTTTTCATCGTGCTGTTCGTTTTCATAGTGATCGAGGAGTCATTCCTGGGGGGGCGCCGCAGAAGGAAGCTGGAGCGCAAGGCGCGGGCCGAACAGGCGGCGCGGGATGCGGAAACAAAGTAAGTAGTCCTTGCCGCCGGTCGATTTCCCCCTCGCCCTCCGGGATGGGGCAGGGGTGAGGGTGCCGCCGCGAACAGGAGTGCCACGGGCAGGCGGGCTGACGGAGGCGTTATGGGTGACGCAGTGAAGGTGGTCGCCATCGTGGGAAGCTACCGCAAGGGGGGCATGGTCGACCAGGTGGTGGATGCGGTCCTGGCCGGAGCCGCCGCGGCCGGCGCACAGGTCGAGAAGGTTTACCTCCTGGACACCCACGTCGAGTTCTGCACCAACTGCCGGCTCTGCACCCAGACGCCGGGAGGGGCGCGCGGCATCTGCCCGGTCGCCGACGAGATGGCGCGGCTGCTCGACCTGGTGGAGGGGTGCCAGGGGGTGGTGCTCGCCTCCCCGACCAACTTCGGGGCGGTCACCGCCCTCACCAAGAGGTTCGTGGAGCGTCTGGTCTGCTACGCCTACTGGCCCTGGGGCACTCCGGCGCCCAAGGTCCGCAGCCGGGAAAAGCCCAGGCGGGCGGTGCTGGTGGCGGCGAGCGCGGCGCCGGGCTTCATGGCCCGGCTGTTCACGCCGGTCGTGAAGATGCTCAGGCAGAGCGCGGAGCTGCTCGGGGCGAGCTGCATGGGGACCATCTTTGTGGGGCTTTCGGCCAGGGAGGAGCGTCAGTGTGCGGGAAGGCGCGTCCTGGCGAAGGCGCGCCTTTTGGGAGGGAAGCTGGCGACGGGGAGGTAGCTGCCGCGGCTAGCGGCGCGGGGCCGCCATGGTGAAGCCGTCCTCGCTCCCCCAGATGCGGCGCGGACGCCTGGCGGGCGTGCGCAACGGCACGTCGGCCCTGCCCCGGGCCAGGAGGTGCGGCAGGGCGGCTGCTGCCGCCAGGAGCGCTGCCGGGGGTGCGGTTTTTCCGGTGAGATGCTTCGATGCTGCCATAGGTTCCTGCGTCATGCCTTCCTCCTGCTGCGACTGTCGAACCTGGAGACAAGCAAGAGACGTTCCCTCCCGCTAACACATCGAAATCGTTGCCGGTGATCCGGGGAAAGGGTCCTTTTTGACGGACGTTTTTTTGACTTTCGGCCCCTTTTGACGGGATTTTGACGCGGGAAGGCGCCGGCCGATGAGCCTCGCGCGCTCCCTCCCCTCATGAGTATCTCGTTGATTTTTTCCCGACAACTTTAGTATAGTGACCCGGATAGCCCCCAAAGCCAAAGGAAGGACATATGGTACGAAAAATACTGACCTATCCGGACCCGGAGTTAAAGAAACGCTCCTTGCCGGTTACCGTGATTACCGAAAAGACCCGCGAGCTGGTGCGCGACATGGCCGAGACCATGTACGACGCCCCCGGGGTGGGGCTTGCCGCCCCCCAGATCGGGGTGCACCAGCGCATCGTGGTGATCGACGTCTCGTGCAAGGACGAACAGCCCGAGCTGATCGTCGCCATCAACCCCGAGATCGTTCACGCCGAAGGTGAGGCCTACGAGGAGGAGGGGTGCCTGTCGGTGCCCAAGTTCTCGGCCAACGTGCGCCGCCACGCCCGCGTGGTGGTGAAGATGCTGAACCTGGACGGCGAGGAGGTGGTGATCCGCGCCGACGACCTGTTGGCGATCGCCTTCCAGCACGAGATCGACCACCTGGACGGCGTCCTCTTCATAGACCACCTCTCCCCGCTCAAGAAGGGGCTCTTCCGCAAGCGCTACCAGCGCGCCCAGGAAGAGGCAAAGGAGCAGCAACGATGACCGGTTTGCGTATCGTCTTCATGGGGACACCCGAATTCGCCTGCCCCACCCTGCGCACCCTGATCGAACGCGGTGAAAACGTGGTGGCCGTGGTCACCCAGCCCGACCGCCCCAAGGGGAGGGGGCAGCAGACCCTCCCGCCTCCGGTCAAGGTGGTGGCGCAGGAGCACGGCATCCCGGTGCTGCAACCGGTGAAGGTGCGCCTGCCCGAGTCGATCGAGGAGATCCGCGCCCTGGAGCCGGACCTGATCGTGGTGATCGCCTTCGGCCAGATCCTCCCCAAGGCGCTCCTGGACATCCCGAAGCACGGCTGCATCAACGTGCACGCCTCGCTCCTGCCGCGCTACCGCGGCGCCGCGCCGCTCAACTGGTGCATCATAAACGGCGAGACCGAGACCGGGGTCACCACCATGATGATGGACGTGGGGCTCGACACCGGCGATATGCTGCTCAAGAGCGCCACCCCGATCGACCCGGACGAGGACACCCAGAGCCTGCACGACCGGATGTCGCAGCTGGGCGCCGAGCTCCTGGCCCAGACCCTGGACCGCCTGGTCGCCGGCGAGCTCACCCCCGAGAAGCAGGACGACGCGCTCACCTGCTACGCCCCCATGATGAAGAAGGAAGACGGCCTCATCGACTGGACCAGGAGCGCCCGTGACATCAAGAACCAGGTGCGCGGCATGACCCCCTGGCCCGGCGCCTTCAGCTTCCTCGACGACAAGCTCCTGAAGGTGTACAAGGTGCAGACCGCCGCCGGAACCGGGACCCCCGGCGAGGTGGTCGCTGCCGGCCGCGATGGCATCGAGGTCGCCTGCGGCGAGGGGAGCCTCGTGATCCGTGAGCTGCAGCTGGAAGGGAAGAAGCGGATGGCGGCCGGGGATTTCCTGGCCGGCTACAAGGTGCCGGCGGGCTCGCTGCTGGGCAAAAAGGATTCTGCAGTTGGGGCATAAAGGAACCTATCAGAAACCGCCCCAGAAGCGACTCTTCGTGGCCCTCATGGGGGTGACCTGCCTTCTGGTGGTGGGGCTCATCTACCTGGGGTGGTACATCCCGACCATGGGGCTGGCCAACATCCACCCGGACCTGCCGCGCGTGGTGGGGATGGTGTTCGCCGTCCTCTCCGGCATCGCGGTCCTCGGGACCGCCCTCCTGGTGCTCACCACGGCGCTCGGCAAGGACATCCTCGGCACCAGGTTCATGCGCGGGGTCGTGATCAAGTTCCTGCTCCCGCTCATCGAGCAGATCGGCAAGCTCTGCGGCATCTCCAAGGACACCATCCGCCAGTCCTTCGTGGCCATGAACAACTCCCTGGTGATTTCGCAGCGCCTGAAGATCAAGGCGGACCGGATCCTGATCCTGCTCCCCCACTGCCTGCAGCTCGCCGAGTGCGAGATCAAGGTCACCGGGGAGATCGACAAGTGCCTGCGCTGCGGCCGCTGCGACATCATGGGGCTCGCCGACCTGGCCCGCAAGTACAACGTCGACATATCGGTGGCGACCGGCGGCACCCTGGCCAGGAAGGTGATCATCGAGAAGCGCCCCAAGCTGGTCCTGGCCGTCGCCTGCGAACGCGACCTCACCTCGGGGATCAAGGATTGCTACCCCCTGCCGGTGATCGGGGTGCTCAACGACCGCCCCTTCGGCCCCTGCTTCAACACCCGCGTCGACGTCGACAAGATCGACGCCGCGCTCCGCTCGGTGCTGGCCTAGCCCCTCCATGCCTTCCGGCACGCCGCACCCCGCCAAAGAGTCCGCCATGCGTCTTATGTTCTGCCTGCTGCTCCTCTTCCCGCTCCTCTTCCCGCTCCTGATACTGGCGCCGGGCTCTTCCCACGCGCTGCAGATCTCCGACTACCGCGCGCTGCGCGAGCCGGTCGCCGACCGCTCGGGGCGGGAACTGTGGGCCATCAGGGGCTTTAAGGAGGATGGCGTGCCGCACCGGCTCGCCGTCGACCCCGTCACCCTGCAGAGCTTCGACCTCCCGGCGGCCGACCTGGTCCCGCGAAGGGAGGGCGATTTCAACGCCACCCGGCTGGGGCGCGCGGTGAAGCGCTACACCGCTCCCCCGTACCGGCTGCAAAACGGAGGCGCCACCCGCGCCGAGACCGCTGCCGACGGCTTCTTTCTCACCGTCGATCTCTGCCCCTCCAAGCGCCCCTTCGAGCGCGAGCTCTTCGAGGCCGCGGCGGCGCTCTCCCGTGGCAAGGCGGTGCCCGTGGCGGTGATGGTCACCGGGGTGTGGCTGGAGAGCCACCCGGAGGAGGTGGCCTACCTGAAGGGGGAGGTCGCCGCGGGGAGGCTCGCGGTCACCTGGGTGAACCACTCCTGGCACCACCACTACGACCCCAAGGTGCCGCTTCCGGGGAACTTCCTGCTGGCGCCGGGGACCGACCTGCGCGCCGAGGTGCTGCAGCTGGAGCAGCAGCTCCTCTCCCGCGGGATGGTTCCCTCCCCCTTTTTCCGCTTTCCCGGCCTTGTTTCCGACGGCGCCGCCATGAACCTCCTGGCGGAGCTCTCCCTGGTCCCGATCGGCGCCGACGCCTGGCTCGCCAAAGGGGAGCAGCCGCGCCGCGGCAGCTTCATCCTGGTGCACGGCAACGGCAACGAGCCCAAGGGGGTCCGGCTGGCGCTGCCGCTGTTGAAGGGGGTGGGGGTGCACCTCCTGCCGCTTGCCGCGGCCTTTGCCGACTGAGCGCGGCTCCGTCCGCGCCGCAACCCGCGGCACCCGCCGCGTTCCCGCCGGCCGGGCTCCGGCCCAAGCCGCTCCCGCCGGTCCTGTCACGAGGTAGGTCATGAAGACTCTTCTGCTCGCGGTGATAGCCCTTGCCCTTGCCGTAACCCCGTTCTCCACCCGCGTAACCGCCGCTGCCGCCCCGAAGCGGGTAGTCGCCGTCTCCTTCGCCCCGGTCCTCAACACCCCCGACTTCGCCGGCAGCTTCGGCGGTAAGGTCGCGCTTGATCCCTGCCGCGGGGTGCGCCCCATCGAGTTCATCGCCCTGCCGGGCACCCTGTTCGCCGTTGAGGGAGAGCTGGAGAAGAACGGCGTCAAGGTGCTGCGGGTGACCAGCAACGATTATCCCTATCCTTCCAAAACCGGGTTGTACGTTGATGCCCGCTTCGTAGAAGAGGCCGATGCGGCGGCCAAGGACCGCCCGCGCCACCTCCCGGAGCTGGCGGAGATTCAGAAACGGCTTTTGGCGGCTCTGGGCAAACCGTACGTGTGGGGAGGGAACGTGAAGGATGGCGTTCCGCTTTTGCGCAAGTACTACCCGCACGGGGACCCGCTGGCCGGGGTGGACTGCTCGGGTCTTCTCTACCAGGCTACCGACGGCTTCACCCCCAGGAATACCTCCACCCTGATCGGCTACGGCGAGGCGGTCCCGGTGGCGGGGCTCTCCGCCGAGGCGATCGCGCGCAAGCTCAAGCCACTGGACCTCCTAGTCTGGAACGGACACGTGATGGTGGTGCTCGACGACGAATCGATCATCGAAAGCAGGATGGGGTGCGGCGGGAAGCGAAGCGGGGTGATGATGACGCCCAGGCTTGAGCTCATCAGGCAGATCATGAAAACGAGAAAGCCCGCGGACAGCTTTCCCAAGGGGAGCGCCGGGGGCGGGGCTTTCGTGGTGCGCCGGTGGTTCCCCCCGGGGGGAGCCGGGGCGCCCTAGGCCAGGGCGCGGACGAGGCTCATGTTCATCCCTTTGGGATCGACAAGGACCGGGTCGGGGACCCCCAGCAGTTCCTCGGAACAGGGGAGGGGACCCTCCGGGACCACCTTCAGGAAGACCGCCACGATGCCCGGGTCCAGCGCCTCTCCGCTCATGGAGCGCACCATTTCCCGCGCCTCTGCATAGGGGTACCTCCTGCGGTAGGAGCGGTCCATGGTGAGTGCGTCGTAGACGTCGGCCACCGACACGATGCGCGCCTCCAGCGGGATCGCCTCCCCTTTCAGCCCGAGGGGGTAGCCGGTCCCGTCGTATTTCTCGTGGTGGTGGCGGATGATGTTCTTGGCGACTTCGGAGAGCCTCGCCTTTTCCGCCAGGTCGGCGCCCCAGTCGGTATGGAGCTTCATGGTTTCGAACTCGTCCTCGTTGAGCCGTCCGCTGCCGTTGAGGATCAGCTCGGAGACGCCGATCTTGCCGCAGTCGTGCAGCCAGCTGCCGTACTTGATCTGACGCAGGCTCTCCTTGGAGAGTCCCATGGCGTCGGCGATCAGAAGGGCGTAGACCGCCACGCGGTCGCAGTGCCCCTTGGTGCTGGGGTCCTTGAGCTCGATGGTCTGGGCCAGGGAGCGCAACACCGCCTCGTCCTCCCGCCTCATGACCTGCACGGTCCGGTAGCGCCTGAGCCCCTCCTGCACAACGTCCAGTATCTCCTGCTCCTTCCAGGGCTTCAGCAGGTAGCGGAACACCTCCGAGTTGTTGATGGCGGCAAGCGCGGTGGCGAGGTCGACGTAGGAGGAGATGAGCACCTTGACGGTGTCCGGCGAGAGCCGGCGCAGTTCGGTGAGAAAATCGAGCCCGGACATCCCGGGCATGCGGTTGTCCGAGACCACCACCGCGATCTCGTGATGCCGGAACAGCTCGAGGGCCTCGGCGGCGTTGCTGGCGGTGAGCAGGTCGATTCCCTGCGACCTGAACAGGTCGACGGAGGCTTGCAAGATCAGCTTGTTGTCATCCACGAAAAGAACTTCAGCCGCCATCGACATTTCCCCCCGCTCATAACTCATTGCACAAAAGCAAGCACCGGCCTGTCGTGCCGCCAAGGCGCGGTCCGACGCGGCAGCATGGTAATTCTTCATGAATTCGTTGTCAATTGCTAATCCGGGGGGGGGGAGGGTGCGGCCGGCGCCGCTCTGGGGGCTACTCGGCGCAGCAGGAGAGCTGGGTGAGGTCGCGGTTGAAGGCTTGGGCGCACAGGCGCAGCCCCTCGCCCATGGAGGGGTAGACGTGCAGCGTGTCGGCGAGTTCGGCCACCGTCATGCGGCAGCGGATGGCGAGGGCGGCCTCGTTGATGATGTCGGCGCCGCGGTGCAGGCAGAGATGGACGCCGAGGATCCGGTCGGTGACGCGGTCGGCGACTATCTTGACGGCGCCGTCCAGCGCCCCGGTAACGTGGGCCTTGGGTATCGCGGAGGCGGGTATGGTGTGGCTCTCCACGTCGAAGCCCGCCAGGCGCGCCGCCTCCTCGCCGTAGCCCACCATGGCCACCTCGGGATCGGTGAAGATGGCCATCGGTAAAGTCTGGTAGTTCACTTCGCAGTGGCATCCGGTCTGCAGCATGTTGTCCACCGCGGCGATCCCTTCGCGCGCCCCCACCGTGGCGATTTGCATGCCGCCGGTGACGTCGCCGGCCGCCCAGATGCCCGGCGCCGTGGTGCGCATCTCGCCGTCGACCTTGATGAAGCCGCGCGGGTCCAGCTCCACCCCGGCCCGTTCCAGCCCGATCCCTTCCGTGGCGGGGGCGGTCCCCACCGCCAAGAGGAGCTGCTGAGAGGAGAACTGGTGCGGCTCGCCGTCGACCAGCGCCTCGACCCGCACCCCTGCCCCTTCGCGCGCCACCGAGCAGATCGCGGCTCCCACCACCACCCTCATCCCCTCGCCCTCCAACGCATGCTGCAGCGCAAGTGCCGGCTCCGGTTCCACCGCGGGAAGCACGCGCGAACCGTGCTCCAGTATGGTGACCGGGACCCCCAGCCGGTGGAACATCTGCCCGAGCTCCAGTGCGATGACCCCGCCGCCGACCACGGTGAGCGATTCCGGGAGGCTCTTCAGGAGGAGCGCGCTCTTGCTGGTCAGGTACGGGGTCCGCTCCAGCCCCGGTATGGCGGGAACGCGCGGGTGGCCGCCGGTCGCGATCAGGATGCGGTCGCTTTCGATGACCCGGTCCTCCACCTGCACCTTGCCGGGGGCGACGAATACCCCCTTCCCCTTGACGAGGGACAGCTCCGGAAGCTGCGCCAGGACGTCCAGGTACTTCTTCTGCCTCAGTTCCTGCACCACGGCGAACTTGTGCCGGTCCAGGGTGGGGAAGTCGATGCCTTCCCTGCGCACCCCAAGGCCAAGCCGCTCGCCCAGCTCGGCTTCGTGCCGGAACAGGGCGCAGTGGATCAGGGTCTTCGAGGGGATGCACCCCCAGTTGATGCAGGTGCCGCCGAGGACGCTCCGCTCGATCATGATGGATCGGGCGCCGCGCTCCTTGGCCCTCAGCGCCGCAGCGAAGGCGGTGGAGCCCGATCCTAATATGACGATTTCCTCTGTCGTACTCATGTGAATTTCCCCCTCGCTAAGTTTACCGTCCCGGCGGCGGCCGGTAAACAGGAGAATTCACCGGTATTTTCCCCTCCCCCTTGCCGCCCACCCTCCCGGGCGCCCCCGCGGCGCCCCGTTTTTACTGTGTTTGCGGGTGATATTCCTTGACAGCGCCGGGTGCGCTGTTGTAATCTGGCGAGCCTAACTGTTTGGATACAGTAAACTTTTTTATTCAAAAAGCTGCACCACTTGAAATATACGATTTGATCGGAGGCGGCGTGTTGACATTTCAGGATCTGATCCTCTCCCTGCAGGGGTATTGGGCGGGACAGGGGTGCGTAATCCAGCAACCCTATGATACGGAAAAAGGGGCGGGGACCTTCAACCCGGCCACCTTCCTGCGCGTGCTCGGGCCCGAGCCGTGGAAAGTGGCCTACGTGGAACCGTCCAGGCGGCCGACCGACGGGCGCTACGGCGAGAACCCGAACCGCCTGCAGCACTACTACCAGTTCCAGGTGATCATGAAGCCCTCGCCCATGAACATCCTGGACCTCTACCTCGACTCCCTGCGCGCCTTCGGCATCGACCCGAACAAGCACGACATCCGCTTCGTCGAGGACGACTGGGAATCCCCGACCCTGGGCGCCTGGGGGCTTGGCTGGGAGGTCTGGCTGGACGGCATGGAGATCACCCAGTTCACCTACTTCCAGCAGGCCGGCGGCATCGATCTGAAGCCGGTCTCCTCGGAGATCACCTACGGCTGCGAAAGGATCGCCATGTACCTGCAGGGCGTGGACAACGTCTACGACCTCGAGTGGGTCAAGGGGGTCAAGTACGGCGACATCCACCACGAGAGCGAGGTCGAGTTCTCCACCTACAACTTCGAGGAGGCCGACGTCGACATGCTGCTCAGCCTCTTCAAGATGTACGAGAATGAGTGCGTCCGCCTGGTGGAGAAGGGGCTCGTGCTCCCCGCCTACGACTACGTCATGAAGTGCTCCCACACCTTCAACCTCCTGGACGCCCGCGGCGCCATCTCGGTCACCGAGCGCGCCTCCTACATCGGCAAGGTGCGTAACGTGGCGCGCCTGTGCGCCGAGGGGTATCTGCAGATGCGCGAGCGGCTCGGCTTCCCGCTCCTGAAAGGAGGTCGCTAATGGCTAAGGATCTGTTCCTCGAAATAGGTTGCGAGGAGATTCCGGCCGGCTTCGTCCCCAAGGCGATGGCCGACATGGAAGCCCTCATGAAGCGCGAGCTGGAGACGGCCCGCATCGAGTTCGGCGAGATCGTGACGCTCGGCACCCCGCGCCGCCTGGTGCTGGCGGTGAAAGGGATGGCTGAGCGCCAGCCCGACGCGGAACTGACCGCCATGGGGCCGGCCAAAAGCGCCGCCTACGACGCCGACGGCAACCCGACCAAGGCCGCCCAGGGCTTCGCCCGCGGTCAGGGTGTGGAGGTCGCCGACCTAAAGGTGGTCATGACCCCGAAGGGGGAGTACCTCGCCGCGGTCAAGAGTGAGGTGGGGCGCGACACCGCCGAGCTCCTCCCGGAGATGCTGCCCCGCCTGATCGGCAACATCCCCTTCAAGAAGTCCATGCGCTGGGCCGACTTCGACGTCCGCTTCGCCCGCCCGATCCACTGGATCGTGGCGCTCTACGGCGGCACCGTGGTTCCCTTCTCCTTCGGCAACATCGAGAGCGGCTCGGCCTCCCGCGGCCACCGCTTCATGGCCAACAACACCTTCCCGGTGCGCGACCTCGCCCACTACCTGGAGGAGTGCGAGCGCCACTTCGTGATTCCCGACCCGGAGAAGAGAAAGGCGATCATCCGCCAGGAGATCGACCGGGTGGCCCGCCAGGCCAAGGGGAACGTGCTCCCCGACGAGGCGCTCCTCGAGCAGGTTTCCTTCCTGGTCGAGTACCCCTCCGCCGTGCACGGCACCTTCTCCCCCGACTTCCTGGTCGTGCCGCGCGAGGTCCTCATCACCTCCATGCGCGAGCACCAGCGCTACTTCTCCCTGGTGGACGACCAGGGGAAACTGCTGCCGGGCTTCATCACCATCAACAACACCCTGACCGAGGACCCCTCCGTCGTGGTCAAGGGGAACGAGCGCGTCCTTCGGGCCCGCCTCTCCGACGCCCGCTTCTTCTTCGACGAGGACCACAAGGTGAAGCTCGAGACCCGCGTCGAGAGCCTGAAGAGCGTGGTCTATCAGGCGAAGCTTGGCACCTCCTACGAAAAGATGGAGCGCTTCCGCGAGCTGGCCAAGGGGCTTGCCTCCCGGCACAACCCCGCTGTGGTCGACAAGGCCGCCCGTGCCGCCACCCTGTGCAAGGCGGACCTCGTCTCCGGCATGGTCGGTGAATTCCCCGAGGTTCAGGGGATCATGGGACGCGAGTATGCGCTGCATGACGGCGAGGACGCGGCGGTCGCCAACGCCATCGCCGAGCACTACCTCCCCACCCAGGCCGGCGGCGAGCTCCCCGCCTCCGACATCGGCGCCTTCGTTTCGCTCGCCGACAAGATAGACACCATCTGCGGCTGCTTCAGCGTGGGACTTATCCCCACCGGCTCCGCCGACCCGTACGCGCTGCGCCGCTCGGCGCTGGGCATCATCAACATCATCCTGGACAAGGGGTACCGCGAGCCGGTCTCCGGCCTCGTGAGGGCATCCCTGGAACTCCTCGCCGCCAAGGCGACCCGCCCTGTCGAGGACGTCTACAAGGACGTCATCGAGTTCTTCCGCGGCCGCTTCGTGAACCTGATGGCGGACCGCTACCCCTCCGACGTGGTGGACGCGGTGGTCTCCGTCTCCTTCGAAGACCTGGTCGAGGCGGCCGCCAAGATCCAGGCACTCGCCGAGTTCAGAAAGCGCGAGGACTTCGCCGCGCTGGCCGGCGCCTTCAAGCGCGTCGGCAACATCGTGAAGGAAGGGGTGGACACCCCGGTAGCCGCCGACCTCTTCCAGGAGCCGGCCGAGGGCGCGCTCTACGAGGCGCAGCAGCAGGTGAAGCAGAAGGTGGATGCGGCACTCTCCGGCGCCGACTACCTCGCCGCCCTCACCGAGATCGCCACCTTGAAGCCCGCCGTCGACCTCTTCTTCGACAAGGTCATGGTCATGGCGGAGGACGAGAAGGTGCGCGGCAACCGCCTGGCGCTTTTGACCTCGATCGCGCGGCTCTTCGGGAGCCTGGCGGATTTCGCGAGGTTGTCGGCATGAAAAGACTGCGACAGCTGAACCCGGGATGCGGCACCCTGGAGCAGGCCAACGCAGCAGCACAACGATTTATCTGACGCTCACGTAAACAGCCGTCCGGGTGCAACTCCCGGCGGCTGTTTGCCTTTTTCGGTTTATGTGTATACTTTAAGCTCCAAATTTATTAACAACATCTAAGGAGGGTGCACATGGGAACGCAGTACGTCTACTTTTTTGGCGCGGGCAAGGCTGACGGCAACGCCAAAATGAAGGAGCTTCTGGGGGGGAAGGGGGCCAACCTGGCGGAGATGACCGCCATCGGTCTCCCGGTTCCGGCCGGCTTCACCATCACCACGGAAGTCTGCACCGAGTACTACAAGAACAACCAGCAGTACCCGGCCGCGCTGACCGCCGAGGTCGAGGCGAACCTGGCCCGCGTCGAGGGGCTCATGGGCAAGAAGTTCGGCGACGCCAAGAACCCTCTCCTGGTCTCGGTCCGCTCCGGCGCCCGCGCCTCCATGCCAGGCATGATGGACACCATCCTGAACCTCGGTCTCAACGACACCACGGTGCAGGGGATCATCGCCCAGTCCGGCGACGAGCGCTTCGCCTACGACGCCTACCGCCGCTTCGTGCAGATGTACTCCGACGTTGTCATGGGGATGCACAAGGACGAGCTGGAGCACCTCCTCGAGCGCAAGAAAGAGGCGCGCGGCGTGCACCTCGACACCGACCTGAAGGCCTCCGACTGGAAGGAGCTGGTCGGCGAGTTCAAGGCGAAGATCAAGGCGACCCTCGGGGTCGACTTCCCCGAGGACCCGAAGGAGCAGCTCTGGGGCGCCATCGGCGCCGTTTTCGGCTCCTGGATGAACCAGCGCGCCATCACCTACCGAAAGCTCAACAACATCCCGGCCGACTGGGGCACCGCGGTCAACGTGCAGTCCATGGTGTTCGGCAACATGGGTGACGACTGCGCCACCGGCGTCGCCTTCACCCGCGATCCCTCCACCGGCGAGAACTACTTCTACGGCGAGTACCTGGTGAACGCCCAGGGCGAGGACGTGGTGGCGGGCATCCGCACCCCGCAGCCGATCAACCGCGCCAAGTACAAGCCGGGCGACCTCCCCTCCATGGAGGAGGTGCTCCCCGAGTGCTACCAGCAGCTGGCGCATATCAGGGATATCCTTGAGCGTCACTACAAGGACATGCAGGACATCGAATTCACCATCGAAAAGGGGATCCTCTACATGCTGCAGTGCAGAAGCGGCAAGAGGACCGCGAAGGCGGCCCTGAAGATCGCCGTGGACATGGTGGCCGAGGGCCTCATCGACGAGAAGACCGCGGTCCTGCGCGTCGCCCCGAACCAGCTGGACCAGCTGCTGCACCCCTCCCTCGACCCGAAGGCGGAGAAGAAGGTGATCGCCAAGGGGCTCCCGGCCTCCCCGGGGGCGGCCTCCGGCGAGGTGGTGTTCACCGCCGACGAGGCGGAGAGCGCGGCGAAGCTCGGCCACAAGGTGATCCTGGTGCGCGTCGAGACCTCCCCGGAAGACATCCATGGCATGCACGCGGCCCAGGGGATCCTCACCGCCCGCGGCGGCATGACCTCGCACGCGGCGGTGGTCGCCCGCGGCATGGGCAAGTGCTGCGTGGCCGGCTGCGGCGACATCAAGGTGGACTACCAGTCGGGGCAGTTCGTGGCCAAGGACGGCAGCGTGATCAAGAAGGGTGACGTGATCACCCTGGACGGCTCCACCGGCGAGGTGATGAAGGGCGCCGTCCCCATGGTCGCCGCAGGCGTCGGCGGCGACTTCGCCACCGTGATGGCGTGGGTGGACAAGTTCCGCAGGATGAAGGTCAGGGCCAATGCGGACACCCCGCACGACGCCAAGACCGCCCGCGAATTCGGCGCCGAGGGTATCGGCCTGTGCCGCACCGAGCACATGTTCTTCGAGGCGGACCGGATCGCCGCCGTGCGCGAGATGATCCTTTCCGCCGACCTCGAGGGTAGGAAGAAGGCGCTCGCCAAGATCCTCCCCATGCAAAAGGGTGACTTCAAGGGGCTCTTCCGCGAGATGAAGGGGCTCCCCGTCACGATCCGCCTCCTCGACCCGCCGCTGCACGAGTTCCTCCCCCAGGAGGACAGGGACATCGAGGCGCTCTCCGCCACCATGGGGGTCTCCGTGCAGACCCTGAAGCACAAGGTGGAGTTCCTGCACGAGTTCAACCCGATGCTCGGGCACCGCGGCTGCCGCCTGGGCGTCACCTTCCCCGAGATCTACGACATGCAGGTCCAGGCCATCATGGAGGCGGCCTGCGAGCTGGTTAAGGACGAAGGGTTCCAGATCGTCCCCGAGATCATGATCCCGCTGGTGGCGGTCACCAAGGAGCTCTCCATCATGCGCGCCAACGCGGTCGCCGTCTGCGAGGATGTGCAGAAGCGCTACGGGGTGAAGGTGGAGTACCTGATCGGCACCATGATCGAACTGCCGCGTGCGGCGATCACCGCCGACAGCATCGCCACCGAGGCCGACTTCTTCTCCTTCGGCACCAACGACCTGACCCAGACCACCTTCGGCCTTTCCCGCGACGATGCCGGCAAGTTCCTCCCCTTCTACGTGGAGAACGGCATCCTGGAGGACGACCCGTTCGTCACCCTGGACCAAAGCGGCGTGGGCGCCCTGGTCCGGATGGGTTGCGAGAAGGGGCGCGCAACCCGCCCCAACATCAAGCTCGGCATCTGCGGCGAGCACGGCGGCGACCCCGCCTCGGTCATCTTCTGCGACTCGGTCGGGCTCGACTACGTCTCCTGCTCTCCGTTCCGGGTGCCCATCGCGCGCCTGGCCGCCGCCCACGCCACGCTGAACGCCCAGGCGGCCGCTCCGGCCAAGGGGGGCGCAGCGGGAAAGGGAAGTGACGCCCTGCAGCAACCCGTGGCCAGCGCCTAGTCCGGCAGGCGGCACGGCACGGGCGTCGCGAGAACGCCGGAGAGCTTGACACATTTGGTGTAAACGTGTATTAGCGGATAGCGTCCTTGAGACGCAAAGAGGGGGGGGGCGGATCGAGCCGCCCCCCCTAATCGACAACAGCAGCACAGGAGAAAAAGTAATGGCAAACGGTGTGGTGAAATGGTTCAACGACGCGAAGGGGTTTGGCTTCATCGAGCAGGATAACGGCGGGGACGTCTTCGTGCACTTCTCGGCCATCCAGGGGGACGGCTTCAAATCGCTGGCCGAGGGGGACTCGGTAAGCTTCGACGTGATCCAGGGCGCCAAGGGGCCGCAGGCCACCAACGTCGTCAAGAACTAGCTTCCTTTCCGAGCCTAGGTCCGGCCCCGAATCCTTTCGGGGCCTTTTTAGTTCCGCCCCGACCAGGGGCAAACGGTGCCGCGCATGCGTATCAACGAGAAATCAGACTCCCGCAGCATAGCCAAGAAGGAGAAGGGGGCGGCTCCCAAGAGCGTCGCCGGGACCGGCGCTCCCCTCTTCGCCGGCCGGTTGACCGCGGTCGCCAAGGCGAGCGCCGAGTACCAGGGGGAGCTGCAGCGCCTCAAGGACGAGATCGACAAGGCGGGGGACGTCCTGGAGCAGGAGCCGACCATCGCCAACTTCAAGCTCTTCCGGGAACTGATCGCCACCATGGCGCGCAAGGTCTCCGCCGAGGCCTACCGCATCGAGATGCTGAGCGGCGGGGTCACCGGCCGCAGCCACGAGGTGATCGCCGTCATCGACAAGGAGGCCGACCTCCTCTACCACCTGGTGATGCGGGAGCAGAAAGACCACATAAGGATCGTTGCCCAGATCATCAAGATCAAGGGGCTGGTGGTCGACTTCCTGCTCTAGCCGCCCCTCCTGCGAGCGCGGGGCCTCGCGCCGCTCTCTCGCCACCCGCATCATCCCCCCCCCTGTATGGCATTTTCCGTATATAGTACTTAAGATCACATCGTAAAAACCGATATAACGCTAGGATTGACGGTGGCCGTTTCGCTACCTCCCCGCGCCCCTCGCAGGTCCCATTCCCATTCTGTTTGACAGGAGAACAACAATGCCGTCTTTCGTCCAGGCAGCATTGGCCGTCGTGGCCGTCCTTTCCCCCCTCGTGTTCCCCCCGGCCTCCTCGGCCGCGGAAACCCTCAGGATCAACGGCACCGGCAGCGGCCTTGTGGTGGTAAAGCCGCTGACGGCGGCATTCCAGAAGGAAAACCGCGGATGTGTCGTGGTAATGGAGAAGAGCCTCGGGAGCTCCGCCGCCATCAAGGCCGTGTCCAGGAACGCTCTCGATCTCGCCGTTTCCAGCCGGCCGCTGAAACCCGCCGAAAGCGTGGAGGGGCTGGTTCAGCAGGAGTGGGGGCGGACACCAATGGCTGTGCTCGCCAATCGCGGAGTCCGGGCGAGCGGCGTGACGCTGAAGGAACTGGCGGCGATGTACGCCGGCAGCAGCGCCAAGTGGCCCGGAGGAGAGCTGGTCCGGGTGGTGCTGCGTCCGGTCGAGGATACGGACACCAAGCTGACCCGTTCCCTGTCGCCGGAGATGGACCGGGGGGGGGCCGCGGCGCACGCGCGCAAGGACATGCTCGTGGGCATAACCGATAACGAGACCTTCGACTCCGTCAAGAAGACGGAAGGGGCCGTAGCCGTGATGGCACTGACGCTGGCGCTTTCCGAGCCGAACGCGGTGAGCGTCCTGAAGCTGGACGGGGTGCAGCCGAGCGTCGCCACCCTCGCCACCGGGAGGTACCGCCACCTCAAGGAGATGTACCTGGTCACCCGCAAGGACGCCCCCGCCTCGGTCACTAAATTCATCAAGTTCCTCTACTCGAAGAAGGGGCGCGCCGTCGCCGCCAAGCACGGACTCCTCATCACCGAGGCGAAATGATCGAACACAGCCGCTCCATACGCCGCAGCACCACCATCACCGCGGGGATCCTCTCCGCCGTGCTGACGCTGGTGCCGCCCGCGATCTACTTCGTGATGGCCTTCTCGCACATGACCGGGGTCATCGAAACGGAGGGGGAGATCAACGCGCGCGTCGTGGGCACCTTGGTGGTGGCGAACCCGAAGATGTGGGAGTTCGAAGAGCTGCGCCTGAAGGAGCTCCTGGCGCGCCGCTCGACGCAGACCACGGAACGGCGGGTACTCTACAACCTGAAAGGGGAGGTGGTCGCGGAGAGCTCGGACAAGGTGCTGCCGCCGATTCTTTCCAAATCCTTCCCGGTCCACGACGCCGGGCACCGGGTGGCCGTCCTTGTGGTCTCTCGCTCGCTGGCCCCGACCCTCATGGTGACCGCGCTCTTGCTCTGCCTGGGGGCGATCGGCGCGGGCTTCACCTTCTTCCGGCTGCGCACCGTGCCGCTTAGGGCCATCGAGAATGCCTACCGCAGCCTTAAACAGAGCGAGGAAAAGTACCGTTCGGTCTACGAGTCGCTCAAAGAGGGGCTGGCACTTTACCGGATCGTCGCGGGAGACGGGGGCGAGGCAGACCTGGTTCTGGCGGACACCAACCCTGCGGCCGCGTCGGTGTTCGGCTTCGGACGGGACGACATCGGCAAGAGCATCCGCCAGTTGCAGGGGGGGCTTTTCGCCCCGGTGCGGGGGGCTGTCCAAGGGGCGCTGCAGGGGGAGGTGAGCCTGGAGCTGGAACAGGAAGGGACGGGACGGGTATTCACCGTGAACACCTTTCCCATGGGTGAGGGGATGGTGGCGACCCTTTTGGAGGACGTCACCGAGAAAAAGCGCAGTGCGGAACAGCTTGAGACCCTGGCCTACTATGACAGCCTGACCGGGCTGTTGAACCGCCGCATGCTGCTGGACCGGATGGAGCATACCATCGACGTGGCGCAGCGCGAGGGGCTCAAGATGGCCACCCTCTTCTTCGATCTCAACGGCTTCAAGCCTATCAACGACACCCTCGGTCACGAGGCGGGGGACCAGATACTGATCGAGGTGGCCCGCCGCCTGAAAAACTCGGTGCGCAAGAAGGACACCCTGGCGCGGCTTGGGGGGGACGAGTTCGTGGTGGTGGCGACCCTGGACAAGGAGGAGAATGCAAGCTGCATCGCGCAAAACCTGCTCAGGCGCCTCACCCCGGTCTACGAGGTCAGCGGCAGGGAAGTCTACGTTGGGGCGAGCATCGGCGTATCAGTTTACCCCGACGACGGCACTTCCCCGGAAAACCTTCTGAAGAACGCCGACATCGCCATGTACAACGCCAAAAAACGGCCGGACGTGGAGTTCTGTTTCTACAGCGCCCAGATGAACCAGAAGCTGCAGGACCGCATGCGGCTCGAATTCGACCTCTGGATGGCCCTGGACCGCGATGAGTTTTTCCTGGAGTACCAGCCCATCGTGGACGCCCGCAGCGGGCGGATCGCCGCGGTGGAGGCGCTGGTGCGCTGGATGAGCCCGGAAAAGGGGAGGGTGATGCCGGATGCCTTCATCCCGATGGCCGAAGAGACCGGCATCATCATTCCCCTGGGAGGTTGGGTGCTGAACACCGCCTGTCTCAAGTTGCGGCAATGGCAGGAGGCGGGGTGCCGGCCGTTGAGGATGTCGGTCAACATCTCGGGGCGCCAGTTTGTGCGCGGGGACCTGTGCCGCACCGTCGAGGAGGTGGTGGAGCAGAGCGGGGTGGACCCGGCACTGCTGGAGCTGGAGCTCACCGAGACCTGCCTCATCAAGAACGTCGACGAAACCATCGCCAAGCTCTGCCGCCTGAAGGGGCTCAACGTCTCCATCGGCATCGACGACTTCGGCACCGGCTATTCGTCGCTGCAGTACCTGAAAAACTTCCCCATCGACCACCTGAAGATCGACCGCGCCTTCATCAAGAACGTCTGCGAGCTCCCCGACGAGCGCGCCATCGTGGACGCCATCATCGGGATCGCCAAGGCGATGGAACTCCACGTCATCGCGGAAGGGGTGGAAAGCCGGGAACAGGCGGAATACCTGGCGCAGCGCGGCTGCGACGAGCTGCAGGGGTATTACTACCACCGCCCGCTCTCCGAGGAGCGTCTGCTCGAGGTGCTCCGGGAGGAGCGGATGCGGGAGGAGGCCGGATCGGTCTGGACGGGGGGCGCCGGGGCACCGGCGGTGCCGGTCTGAACCGGCCGGGGGGAACGGAAAAAGGGGGCTCGTTCGAGCCCCCTTTCTTCTTTTTCGTCAGCGATGATCTTCCACCGCACCCCTCTCCCGAGGGGAAGGGGCCTTTCTTTAACTGCAGCCGCACCCTTTGGAGTTGTCTCCGCTCAGGGGAAGCTTCTTGCCGCACTTCTGGCACCGCCAGAAGAGGCCACCTCAACCCGGCATCAGGATCATGAGCCCCTGGCAATCCGGGCAGCTTTTCTCGTTCGTCATTGGCAAACCTCCTTATGGTCTGGACTGCTAGCGTACCGAAACGGCGATGTTCCCCACCCCGGCGATCTCGGCGACCACGCGGTCGCCGCTTTTGATCGGGCCGACCCCCGCCGGCGTGCCGGTCAGAACCAGGTCCCCCGGCTCCAGCGTGAAGATGGAGGAGAGGTAGGCCAACAGCTCGGGGATGCGGTGGATCATGAGCTCGGTGCCGCCGTCCTGGCGTTTCTCGCCGTTCACGGTGAGCGTGATGCGCAGCTGGTGCGGGTCGGCCACCTGCTCCGCCGGGACGAAGGGGGAGAGGGGGCAGGCGGTGTCGAACCCCTTGGCGATGTCCCAGGGAAGCCCCTTCTTCTTGAGCTCCGCCTGCACGTCCCGCAGGGTCAGGTCGATGGCGACGGCGTACCCCGCGACGTGGGAGAGTGCCTGCTCGGGGGGGATGTTGCTCCCTTTCCTGCCGATCAGAAGCGCCAGCTCCGCCTCGTGGTGGCAGTCGCTTGAGTAGGAGGGGATCACCACCTCCTCGCCGGCGCCGATCACGCAGGTGGCGGGCTTGGTGAAGATCACCGGGCGCTCCGGTACCTCGTTGCCCAGTTCCTTTATGTGGTCCGCGTAGTTGCGCCCGATGCAGAGGATCTTGCCGATCCTCACCGGTTCCGCGCTTCCGACCAGTTGTGCCGTCTTCATGGTTCTCCTCTCAGGCCGCCCTGACCTCGCTGGCGAGCCGGCATCCCTGCCAGCTGCCGCGCCTTCTCAGCTCGTTGATCACGGCGTACCACATCTGGTTGTTCTTCAGGTTCCAGTTCGGCGCGACCCGGATGGAAAGGGGGGCCGAGCCGTAGAGCCGCTGCACCGTGACCCGCGCCGGGAGTTCCTCCAGGAAGTCGCAGGCGGTCGCCACGTACTCGTCGATGCCGATCGGCTGCCAGCTCCCGTCCCGGTACATCTGGGCGAGCCTTGTGTTCTCCACCGCGTGCAGCTGGTGCAGCTTGACCGAGTTGACGGGGAGCCCGGCGATGAGACGCGCAGTCTTCAAAAAGCCGCTCCTGGTCTCCCCGGGGAAGCCGTAGATCAGGTGGGTGCAGATATCCAGGCCGCGGCCGGAGAGCCGCTGCACCGCGTCGAGGTACTCGGCCAGGGTGTGGCCGCGGTTGATCCGGGTGAGGATGGCGTCGTCCATGGACTGCAGGCCGAGCTCCACGCAGACGTAGTGCTCGCGCGCGAGGTCGGTCAAAAGCTCGATGGCGGCGGGGGTGAGCGAATCGGGACGGGTGCCGACCGAGATCCCCAGGACGTCGGGGTGGGCCAGGGCACGCCGGTACAGATCCGCAAGCTTCTCCACCGGGCCGTAGGTGTTGGTGTACTTCTGGAAGTAGACGATGAACTTGTCGCTGGAGAGGCGGCTGCGGTGGTACTCCATCCCGGCGGCCATCTGCTCCTCGATCGGGATCAGGGGCTGGGTCTCCTTGGGGGAGAAGGAGCTGTTGTCGCAATAGATGCATCCGCCGGTGCCGCGGCTGCCGTCGCGGTTGGGGCAGGTGAAGCCCCCGTCCACGTTCACCTTGCTGACGCGGCAGCCGAAGCGGCGCCTCAAGTAGGAACCGTAGGAGTTGATGCGAAGCTCGCTATGGATGGTTGTGCCGGCAGTCATCTAGTCGTTGTGCTCCTCGAGCGGGCGGAGCAGGGCCAGGAGCTTCTTGGCCGCGTCGCGCGGGTCCGCCGCGGAAAGGATGGCCGAGATGAGGGCGATGCCGCGCGCCTCACCAGCGACAGTCTCGGCGCAGTTCTCGAGGTTCACCCCCCCCAGCGCGAACACCGGGATCTGCAGCATCTGCGCCACCTTGTTCAGTTTGTCCAGCCCCACCGGCTCGCCGTACTCGGCCTTGCTGGGGGTGTAGTAGACCGGGCCGAAGGTGATGAAGTCGGCCCCCATCTCCTGGGCCGTGATGGCCTGGGTCTGGTTGTGGCAGGAGACCCCGATCAGCTTGCGCTCACCCAGGAGCCTGCGCACCTTGTAAAGCGGCAGGCTGGAGCTGCCGATGTGGACCCCGTCGGCGTCCACCGCCAGCGCCACGTCGACGCGGTCGTTCACGAAGAGCCTGGCGCCGTAGCGCGAGGTGAGGCGGCGCAGCTCCTGGGCCGTCTCGTAGAGCTCCTTGGTGCTGCTCCCCTTGTCCCTGAGCTGCACGGCGCGCACTCCCCCCCTGAGCGCCTCCTCTACCACGAACTCCAGGTTGCGCCCGAGGGTCTCGCCGCGCCCGGTGATCAGGTAGAGGTTGAAGTCTATCCAGGGGGAGTCGAGCCCTTTCACGCGATGAGACCCGCCAGGGGGGAGGAGGCGCTGGCGTAGAGCTTCCTCGGGATGCGCCCGGCGCGGTAGGCGAGCCTTCCCGCCCTGACCGCGAGGTTCATCGCCTCGGCCATGGCGACCGGGTCCTGGGCGCCGGCGATCGCGGTGTTCATGAGGACGCCGTCGCAGCCAAGCTCCATGGCGATGGCCGCATCGGAGGCTGTGCCCACGCCGGCGTCCACGATCACCGGGACCTTGACCGTCTCCAGGATGATCTGGATGTTGTACGGGTTGCGGATGCCAAGGCCGGAGCCGATCGGAGCGCCCAGCGGCATCACCGCGGCGCAACCCATGTCCTCAAGCTTCTTGCAGATGATCGGGTCGTCGCTTGTGTAGGGGAGCACGGTGAACCCTTCCGCGATGAGCACCTTGGCCGCCTTCAGGAGTTCCTCGTTGTTGGGGAAGAGCGTCTTCTCGTCCCCGAGCACCTCGAGTTTCACGAAGTCGGAGAGCCCCGCCTCGCGGGCGAGCCGACAGGTGCGGATGGCGTCCTCGGCGTTGTAGCAGCCGGCGGTGTTGGGGAGCAGGGTATATTTCTTCAGGTCGATGTGGTCTAAAAGGGATTCCTTGCTCCGGTCCGAGATGTTCACCCTTCTCACCGCCACGGTGATGATCTGGGCGCCGGACACCTCGATGGCGCGCACCATCTGCTGGAAATCGGCGTACTTGCCGGTCCCCACCATGAGGCGGGAGTCGAATTCGCGTCCTGCGATGACGAGCTTGTCGTTTGTTACGGGCATCACTGTTCTCCAATCGGTAGCGACTTGTCTAGATGGTCGGCCCGGCTGCTGCGGGGCCTCAAGGTGAGCGGGAGACGGGCCGGCGGCCCGCCGCGGGAGCCGCCTAGCCGCGGCCGGCGCCCCCTCCCACGAAATGGACGATCTCCAGGGCATCCCCCTCCTTGAGCAGGGTGGTCTCGTACTGCGCCTTGGGAAGGATGTCCAGGTTCAGCTCGACCGCGACGCGGCGCGGGTCGATGCCGAGGGAGACCAGGTACTGCTGAACCGTGAGGGGATCGATCGATACGGCTTCGCCGTTGGTGGTGATGTTCACTGCTGCTCCGGTACTGCGTGACGTTGGGGCCGGCCATGCCGGGGTGCGGCGCGAGCCGGGCGTGGCCCGAACGTAAACTAACAATACGGCCCCCCGCTGTCAATCGTTTTCTTCCGCGCAGTTGCGCCCGGTGCGGGGCGCCGGGAGGGTGAGCGTCGAGGGGAAAAGCCCGTATTGTATACGGCTTCAGGCCGTCTCCGGCCCGGCCGGAAGCCCGGCGCCCTTCGGATCCGGAAGGGGGGGGAGGGGGGCGTCCGCTTGCGGGACCGGGAGCAGGATGGTGAAGGTGGTGCCGGCACCTTCCTCGCTTTGCACCTCGATGCGCCCGCCGTGCTCCTGGATGATGCCGTAGGAGACGGAGAGCCCGAGGCCGGTCCCCTTGTTGGATTTGGTGGTGAAGAAGGGGTCGAAGATGCGGCCCAGGTTGGCCTCGGGGATGCCGCAGCCGTTGTCGCTGATCCTGATGAAGGCCAGTTCCTGCACCGGGTCGACGCCGGTCACCACCATGACCATCCCTTCGCCGCGCAGGGCGTGCCCCGCGTTGACCAGCATGTTCACCAGTACCTGCTCGATCTGGTTCGGGTCGAGCAAAAGCGCCGGGATCCGGCCCGAGTAGTTGCGGGCGATGGTGACGTCCTGGAACAATATCTGGTGCCTGACCAGCTCGAGGGCCGCGTCGGAGATCTCGTTCAGCGAGCAGGGGGTCTTCTGCGGCGGCGCGCAGCGGGCGAACTCCAAAAGCCCCTTGACGATGCCGGCGCAGCGCTTTGTTTCCCTGAGCACCGTCTCTATGTCGTTCTTCAGGACCGGGTCGAGCCTTGGGTTGCTCTGGATCAGGGAGGCGAAGACCAGGATGCCGGTGAGCGGGTTGTTGATCTCGTGGGCGATGCCGGCCACGAGCTCCCCCAGCGAGGCGAGCTTCTCGGAGCGGATCAACTGCGCCTGCATCCGGGTGATCTCCTGGGTCCTTTGCTGCACCATCTGCTCGAGGTCGCGTCCCCATCCCTCCAGCTCCTGCCGGGCCTTCTTCAGGTTGAGGGTCATGGTGTTGAAGGAGTCGGCCAGTTCCCCCATCTCGTCGTTGGCGAAACTGTGCACCAGCCCGTCCAACTCCCCCCGCGACAGCATCTGGGTGTGCTCCAACAGTTCACGCACCGGGCGGTTCACCAGTTTCTGGGTGAAGAAGGTAAGGCTCAGCGAGGTGAGGGTGATGAGGAGCAGGGTCAGGAACAGCATCCGGCCGCGGTAGGCATCCAACAGGGAGTGCATCCGGTCCAGCGGGACCACCACGTCCAGCACGCCGAGCACCTTGAACTTCTCGGGGTGGAAGTGACAGCTCGCGGTGTAGCAGCTCTCCTCGTTGTAGATGGCGTTGGTGATACCGAGGAACTCGGCGCCGGAACTGCCATAGAAGCGGCGGCTGCGGTTCTTTGAGGAGGCGGTGAGCAGGAGTTCGGGGCCGCCGTGGCAGACCGCGCAGATCTCGGAGTGTTTGCCGAGCACCGTCCCGGTCTCGGAGTCGTCCGTGGAAAAGATGATGCGCCCGGTCTTGTTGATGAGCCGGATCCGCTCCACCCCCTGCTGGTTGCCGATCTCCTCGATGGTCTTGTAGAAGAGGGGACGGTCGTCCCGGAGCATCTGGTTATGGGTGGTGCGGATGATGGTCTCGGTGATGCGGTCGGCCTCCGAGATCGCCTCCTGCAGCAGCAGCCCCTTGAGGCTCCTCAGGTTCAGGTAGGCGAACAGGGCCATGGTGCACAAAAGCACCAGCCCGGAGGCCAGGGCAAGTTTGGAAATCAGGTTGAGGCGCACGGTCGCTCTCCGCCGATTTGCCGGCGCCGATGCCCAGGCGCCAGACCGTCAAGATCGCATCGCTGCGAACGTCTTGTTGCTTGACATTTCTAGAACATAATTCTATATTTTGCGTGTATGACACTATCCGGAGTCGCATCCTGCCGACTTTACCAGTGGAAGCTGTTTTACCGCACCTCTTGCGGGGCGGCTTCCGGGGAGAAGCGGTAGGGCGAGTTTAAACACATTAAAAGGGTTTATCAAGCGATTAATTTTCTTGACACGGCTTGTCAAATGGCCTAGTTAATATTGTTTGAAATTTTTCCTGATATTCATAGGTGCAGCCAATGGCGAAAAAAGAGAAATCTGAGTACATCATTCAGGCCGTCTCCCACGCACTCGACCTCCTGGAACAGTTCCATGACGAGGTGGACGAACTGGGTGTGACCGAGCTGAGCAAGAGGCTGAAGCTTCACAAGAACAACGTTTTCCGCCTTCTGGCTACCCTGGAGTCGCGGAACTACATAGAGCAGAACAAGGTAACGGAGAACTACCGGCTTGGGCTCAAGACCCTGGAGCTGGGGCAGACCTTCATCAAGCAGATGGGTCTTCTGCGCCAGTCCCGCCCGGTGCTCGAGGCGCTGGTCAAGGAGTGCAACGAGACCACCTACGTCGCCATCCTCAAGGAGTTCCACATCGTCTACCTGGACGTGGTGGAAACCGACCTGACCGTCAGGGTCGTGCCGCGCGTGGGTGCCCGTCTGCCGGCCTACTGCACCGCAGCCGGCAAGGTCCAGATCGCCTACATGACCGACGAGGAGCTGGAGAACTACCTCCCCACCAAGGAAATGAAGCGCTACACCCCGAAGACGGTCACCGACCGCGAGGAGCTGAAGAAGCACCTCAAGGTGATCGCCGAGCAGGGGTACGCCATCGACGACGAGGAGATGGATGTCGGCGTGAAGTGCGTGGGCGCCCCGATCCGCGACTACACCCGCCGCATCATCGGCGCGGTGAGCATCTCCGGCCCCTCGATGCGCTTCACCGACGAGCGCCTGGAGAAGGAACTGATCCCGCTGGTGATCCGCTCCGGCGAGGAGATCTCCCACAAGCTGGGGTACCACAAATAGCAAAAAAGGAAGGCCCCCGCCGCAAGCGGGGGCCTTTTTCGTCGTACCTCTTCGCTTTCGTCCCGGCTCACCCCTTGGTCCGGTCCGCTATCTCCTCGCGCCACAGCTTGAGCACCTGCGCCTCCAGCTCATCCCTGCTGCCGCGGTTGTCGATGACGATCCTCCCCAGCTTTTTCTTTTCTTCCATCGGCATCTGCGACGCTATCCGCGAGAGGGCCGCCTCCCGCGAGAGGCCGTCGCGCGCCATCAGGCGTGCCAGCTGGGTCTCCTGGTCCAGGTAGACCACCCATACCTCGTGGACCCGCGAGGTGATTCCCGCCTCGAAGAGCAGCGGGGCCACGTAGAAGGCGGTGCCGGTCCCCGCCTCCCTGAGCCGCTGCAGTTTCTCCTCCGCCCGTTTCCTGATGGCGGGATGGGTGATCCCCTCCAGGATGCGCCGCGCCGACGGGTCGGCGAACACGATCTCCCCCAGGGTGGCGCGGTTCAGGGTGCCGTCGGGGTTGAGCACCTTGTCCCCGAAGCTCGCCACGATCTGCGCCAGGGCCTCCTCGCCCGGCTGCACTACCTCCCGCGCCAGTTGGTCGGCGTCGACAACTGCCGCTCCCAGCTTTTCGAAGAGGTGCGCCGCGCTGGTCTTGCCCGATGCGATCCCCCCGGTGAGTCCTATGATGCGCATGCCGCTCCCTTGCTGCTCAGTATGCTATCCCCTGTTCGCCCAGGGTGAAGGTCGGGTTGGTCAGGTCCTCCTCGACGAGGAGGGTGCTGGAGCCGATCCTGATCTGCGCGCCCAGGAAAGCGTCGCGCTCCACCTCCACCCTGGCCTGGGCATTGATCTCCAGCCGTTTCTGCAGACGTTTCTTCTCGCCGGTGAGTTCGGCCAGCTCCCCCTGGCACTTGGTGTAGATGCGCTGCTTCAGGTTCAAAAGCCCGGCCTCCATGCTGCCGGGGTTCTCCTTGACGTAGGCGAGGGTCTTGGTGAGCTCGTCCAGTTGGCGCTGCTTCTCGGCCAGGTTTTCCTGTACCGTCTCCAGCTTGCGGTTTAGGGCGGGGTCGACCCCCACCTCGATGACGGTGGGGACCCCGGCGTGGGAGCCGATCACCACGGCGTGCACCAGCGAGACGGCGCGGCAGACGCCGCCGATGATGTGCCCTTTGCGCCCCCCCGTCTCCCCGACGAGGATGCTTCCCCCCGAGGTGAGCTCGCTCTGCATGGCGAGCTCCCGGATCACTATGTCCCCGCCGGCGCTGATGGCGGCGTTCTCGGCGAACTGCACCGTTACGCCCCCCCCCGCCTCCAGCTGGGCCATCTCCTGGCGGCTCACCATCGTCCCGGGCTGTACTGCCTTGCCGTGACCGATGACCCCACCCTGGATCATGATGTTTCCCCCCGCCTTGACCCGGGCTGCCTCCACGACCCCCCCAACGGTGATGTCCTCGGTGGCGGTGACCTCCATCCCCTCGCAGACGTCGCCGGAGATCTCCAGCGATCCCTTGAAGTGAAGGTTGCCGGTGGAGAGGTCGACCCGCTTCAGCTTGAACACGGGCTCAACGATGACGCCGTGCGGCACGATGACCGGGTAGCCGGAGATGGCAGCGACCAGGAGGTCGCAGTCGGTGAGGTCGCAGGCGATGCCGGTAAGGTTCTCCGCGAAGGGGATGTCGACCCCGTCACTGGTGGGGAGCTCCACCCCCAAGAGGTTTACCCCGGGGACGCCGGTGGTGGGGTGGGTGCGCCGCAAGAGCGGGTCCCCGAGGCTCACGCTGACGATGTCGCCCAGGTTGCGGTAGTCGGCCGTGTCGTCGTCTGAGAGCTGCGGCATCTGGGTGGCCATCTCGGGGATCAGGCTGATGAACTGGCTGTCCTCCCCCGGGAGCGGCGCGGTCCCCTGGGCGATCACAAGCTTGCTCGCCTGGCCCGCCTGGACCGCGGCTTCGATCTCGTCGTACAGGATGCCGCAGACCACCCCGGCGCGGGAGAGCGCCTGTTCCACCTCCTCGCGGGTGATCCTGCGCCCGCCGAAGGCCGGCTGGATGCTCAGGGTGGCGCTCATCATGTCGTCGGAGAGCTGCAGGGCGAGGGTGGCGTCGCGCCGCTCGCCGATCTGCAGCGTGAAGGCGGCCGGGGAGACGGCGCAGCGCTGCAGCAGCTGCTCCAGGGCGTCCTGGGAGACGAAGAGTTCGCCGTATCCCAGCGCCTCGATCGCCTCGCGCAGCTGCCCTGCGTCCAGGACGCGCCGCTGGGTGACCGGGGTGTACTGCGCCAACAGGGACATCTGGTCCGGGCTCAGTTGCAGCTTCAATCCGGTGCCGTCGAGAATGTCGGTCTCCATGACCCCTCCGGTGACGCCCACAGGGTCTTCATGGGCGCTTCCAGATTAAGTATCGGCGTCTCCAGCGAAAAGTTAAATTCTTTAAGGGGGGCGCCGCGCCGTGCCGGGGGCGATGTTAGGACCTAACGGCGACAAAAACAACCATTAATTGCAGCTATGGCAACGAGCGTCCGGCGCCGCGATCGGCACTTGTCGTATACGGCCTACCACAGCGATAATCCGTATGATTTTTCGCTTGATTAGAGCTGAGTGATGTGGTAAAAACTGGATACTGTATACAATGTGCACCGGACAATTTACTTAATAAATGTAAATATTTAGCCGATAATGCGGCCAATTTTACAGCTATTTCGGAGGCCTAAGTGGCAGAGGTAGTTTTTTCCAGCTGGGGCAGAAACATAGTTGATAACCGCAAGGGGGGCGAGAAGAAGGATGTCTCCTTCAAACTGCCCGCCACCTACGACGGAGAGCGGCCGCTTTCGGCTTTCCTCGGCTGGGATGGCATCATTTTGTACAACAAGGATGTCGACATCCCTGCCATGGTCGCCGAGTACATGAAGCGGGTGCAGACCAAGTACGTCTGCGGCAAGTGCACCCCGGGCAAGAAGGGGACCCGTGTCATCATGGACGCCCTCTCCGGGATCATGGAGGGGCGCGGCAAGGAAGAGGATCTCGAGACCATCCTCGACGTCGGGAGCGTGCTGTCGCACTGCAAGTGCACCCTCTGCCCGAGTTCTGCGGTACCGGTCATCGACGCGGTCACCCACTTCCGCGATGCCTTCGTGAACTACATCCGCGGCGCCAAGAGCCTCTCCTCGGAATTCCGCTACATCGAGAAGTACACCGCGCCCTGCATGGACAAGTGCCCGGCCCACATCGATATCCCCGCCTACATCGAGTCGGTGAAGGATTACCGTTTCGGCGATTCGCTGGAGACCATCCGCGAGTCGATGCCGCTCCCCTCGGTCTGCGGTCGCGTCTGCCCGCACCCGTGTGAGACCGCCTGCCGCAGGAAGAACGTGGACGAGTCGATCAACATCATGGTGCTCAAACGCAGCGCCTCCGACTACGAATGGCAGCACGGCCACCTCCCGCCCATGGCTCCCAAGGCGAAGCAGTCCAAGAAGGTCGCCGTGGTGGGCGCGGGTCCGGCCGGTCTCGCCGCCGCCTATTACCTGGCCCTGGAAGGGTACCCGGTCACCATCTACGAAGCGCTTCCCTTGGGTGGCGGCATGGTCGCCGTTGGCATCCCCCCCTACCGCCAGCCGCGTCACCTGCTGCAGCGCGACATCGACATCATCCAGGGACTGGGCGTCGAGATCATCTACAACACCCGGGTGGGCAAGGACATCACCCTCGACGAGCTGAGGCAGAAATTCGACTCAGTGCTCCTCGCGCCGGGCGCGCACCGCTCCAAGCCGATGGGTGTCGAGGGGGAGGACAAGGGGTACAAGGGCTTCCTGACCGGCGGCATCGACTTCCTGAGAAACGTCTACCTGGGCCTTCCCACCGGTATGGGCAAGAAGGTCTTCGTGGTCGGCGGCGGCAACACCGCCATCGACTGCGTCAGGGTTGCGCTGCGCGAGGGGGCCGAGGAGAGCGTGCTGGTCTACCGCCGCTCCCGCAACGAGATGCCGGCAGACGTCTGGGAGGTCGACGGGGCGGACGAGGAAGGGGTACGCTTCGAGTTCCAGGTGCTCCCGACCAAGGTCATCGCCAACGAGAACAACGAGGTCACCGGGGTCGAGCTGATCAGGATGGCACTCGGCGAGCCGGACGCCTCCGGGCGCCGCCGTCCGGAACCGGTGCCGGGCTCCGAGTTCATCATCGAGTGCGACACCATCATCCCGGCCATCGGCCAGGACGCCGACCTCTCCTTCATCCCGGCCGACGCGGGGATCGACACCACCAAGTGGAGCACCATCGTCACCAAGTACGTGCCGCTCAAGGGGCACGACGGCAAGGACCTGAAGGACGGCATGGGCAACATGCTCTCCAGGACCCTGATCACCGACTGCGACGGCGTCTTCGCCTCGGGCGACGCCGAGATCGGCCCGCTCACCGTCGTGGCCTGCGTCGGCAACGGCCACCGTGCCGCCAAGGTGATCCAGCGCTACCTGGAAGGAAAGGGCGTCGACCTCACCGACGACGAGCGGATGGAGGACATCCTCACCTACTTCGGCGTCTACGACAAGAACGAGAACGTGCAGTGGCTGGACGGCGCCTCGCGCGAGCACCAGAAGGAGGTGCACGGCAAGGAGAGGGCGAGCTACAAGAACTACTGCGAGGTGGAGTTGGGCTACGCCAACAGCCAGGCGGTGCGGGAGGCCGAGAGGTGCCTGCGCTGCTACCGGGTCGCCATGGTGGCCGTCTAGGGGCGGCAGCGCCCGGACCTATTGCAATTCATCACACCGAATACTGAGGTTTTTATATGGTCAGCTTAACCATTGATGGCAAAAGCGTGCAGGTCGAGAAAGGTACCACCATACTGGAGGCCGCAGCCACGGTAGGGATCACCATCCCGACGCTGTGCTGGCTCAAGAAGGTCTCCCCCACCGGCGCCTGCCGCGTCTGCGCGGTGGAGGTGGCGGGTGTGGAGCGTACCATGACCGCCTGCAACACGCCGGTCAAGGAGGGGATCGAGGTCACCACGGACACGCCGGCCCTGAGGGAAGCCCGCCGCAAGATCATGGAGCTCATGCTGGTGAACCACCCGCTGGACTGCCCGGTCTGCGACGCCGGCGGCGAGTGCGACCTGCAGGATTCCTGCTACGCGCTGAACGCGACCAAGCAGGATTACTCGGCGATCCTGGAGCGCAAGGCGATCCGCTACGACTGGCCGCTCATCGAAAGCGACCCCAACCGCTGCATCCTGTGCGAGAAGTGCGTGAAGGTGGACCACGAGATCGTCGGTTGCGACGCCATCGAGGTGGTCAACAAGGGTGAGGACGCCATCATCGACACGGTGGACGGCAAGCCGCTCAACTGCGAGTTCTGCGGCAACTGCGTCGCGGCCTGCCCGACCGGCGCGCTGATCACCAAGCCCTTCAAGTTCAAGGGGCGTCCCTGGACCTTCAACCGCATCCCCAGCGTCTGCGCCTTCTGCGGCGCAGGCTGCCAGATCGAGTACCACGCCAAGGAGGGCCGCGTTGAGCGGGTCACCAGCGAGGACGACAGCTACAACAACGGCAACCTCTGCATCAACGGCCGCTTCGGCTACCGCTACCTGCACTCCCTGGAGCGGCTCGCCGATCCGCTTTTGCGCGGCGACTCCGGGGCGCTCGCCAAGACCGACTGGGATACCGCCCTTTCCGCCGCGGCCGCGAAGCTCAAGGAGATCGTGGCGCGCGACGGCGGCAAGGCCGTGGCGGGGATCGGGTCCCCGAGGGTGACCAACGAGGAGAGCTTCCTGTTCCAGAAACTCTTCCGCGAGGCGCTCGGGAGCTCCAACCTCGACTCCGAGGCCGGGCTTGGCTTCGCGCAGGCCCAGGCCCAGATGCTCAGGCGCTTCGGCTTCACCGGGGCCAGCAAACAGCTGGACGCCCTGGACGAGGCCCAGGCCATCCTGGTCTTTGGCTGTGACCTGAACGCCGAGGCGACCGGCGCCGAATACCGCGTCATCAAGGCAGCCACCAAGAAGGACGCACGTCTCGTGCTGGTGAACATGCGCGACGTGAAACTCAGGAAGTTCTCCAACGCGCACCTGAAGCACCTCCCCGGCGCCGAACTCCAGGTCATCTACGCACTGATGAAGGGGCTCATCGAGGCGGGGGTAGCGCTTCCGGCCGGGGCCGAGGGTATCAAGGAAGGGCTCGCCCAGCTCTCCATGGACGAGCTCTGCCAGCAGGCCGGGGTCACCATGGCCGCGGTCGAGAACGCGGTGCGGCAGCTCGCCGGCATGAGCCGCGTGGCCATCGTCTTCGGCGCCGACCTGATCAGGAGCGCCGACGCCTCCGGGAAGATCGCGGCCCTGGCCGACCTCGCCGTCATCACCGGCTCGGCAAGCGAGCAGGGGGGAGGCATCTTCCCGATCGACGCCAAGAACAACACCGTGGGCATGCTGGACATGGGGGTCGCCCCGGGCGGCGACGGCAAGGACATCTGGGGCATCGTGGAGGGGATCGAGAAGGGGAGCATCAAGGCCCTTTACCTCCTGGGTTGCGACCTGTCCGGCCTCCCGGACAACCAGCGCATCCGCAAGGCGCTCGGCAAACTGGAACTCTTGGTGGTGCAGGACGTCTTCAAGGGGGACTCCCTCGACTACGCCCACGTCGTGCTCCCGGCAGGTGCCGCCGCCGAGAAGAGCGGTTCCTTCACCTCCCTGGACAACCGGGTACAGGCCATCTTCAAGGCCGTCGACGCCCCTGGCCAGGCCAGGGAAGACTGGGCCATCCTGGCCGATCTCTACGGCAGGCTGACCGACAACGCCCAGGCGATCACCCCGGCCGGCCTCATGGCGGAGATCAAGGGCTCGGCCAAGGGGTACCAGCCCTTCGACGGCTCCCGCAACGGCGTCATCAAGGGTGGGAGCGCCGCCAGAACCGACGCCCCCCTGGCGCCGGTCGCCAAGCCCGCGGCACCCGCCCAGGCGAAGTTCCAGCTCCTGGTCGGCCCCATCGGGTTCCATAACGGCACCTCCACCACCCGCTCCGACGCCAACCTCGACGTGGCGCCTGCCGGTTTCGTGGAACTTCACCCCTCCGATGCGGCGGCACTCGGGATCGCCGAAGGGGCGAGCGTGAAGCTCAGCTCCGGCAACGGCGCCCTTACCGCTGCGGCGAAGATCAGCGCGAAGCTGCAGCCGGGGCTCCTCTTCGCCCCCTCGCACTTCCGCGACCTGAACGCCAACGCGTTGCTCAAGGGGAACTGCAACCTGGTGGAAGTGAAGGTTGAAAAAGCGTAACCCGCCGTGACGGCGTGACTGACGAAGGGGCCCCGTCCGATGGTACGGGGCCTTTTTTTTATGGCGGCCCGGCGCGTATGATGCTAGTCTTCGGGCTCAGTGGCGGTCCGATAGCCAGCTGTTTCTCAAGGGGAGATGCCCATGGACGACAAACTTGCTCAGATAGCGGCACTGGCGGGAAAGAACGACAAGATCGCCGAGAAATTGGAGCAGATGCTCACCGGCCCCAACGACCGTGCCTACATGGTCTGCAGCTACGAAGACTGCAAGCTGCACGAGAAGGGACGCTGCACTATCTACACGGTGCTGGACGTGCCGCGCATGAAGACCGGGCAGCCCTGCAGCAGCTACGAGAAGCTGAGCGCGGCGGAGAACTGAGGCGGGAGGTCAGTCGTAGAGGGACTCTTCGTCTTCTTCAGGGGGCATCCTGCCGTTTCGCTCCAAGAAGGCGAGCTGTTCGCTGCGCTTGCCGATCTGGTCGCTGCAGAAGGTCCAGATCCGGTAGCTTTCCAGGCAGAGGATGGTGAAGCCGGCACCGAAGACGGCCCAGTAGTTGTCCTGGAGCGCCTCGGCGAAGTAGTAGAAGAGGTAGAAGCCGGCCAGGTAGCCGACGTGGCAGAAGCTGCTTGGATGGCGCACGCCGCCCATCATGCGGGAGAGGCTCAGTATGATGGCGGAGAAGGTGTAGAGCACCAGCACCAGGCTGATCATGAGGGGCTTGGGCGCCGCCCCCAGTGTCGCCACCACCTCCTGCGGCCTGGGGAGGAACCAGAAGTCGCGCCAGGCGGCGGTGCTCAGGAGCAGGAACAGGGAAAGCGCCCAAAGTCCCCGGTTGGAGAACCGTTTCAGGCGCCCTATCTCGTCCAGAAGTCCCTGGCGCAACTCCCCCTGCGCGTCACGCGCCCGTTCCCCCATGGTCCCCGTCTTGTTGTTTTCCGCCTGCTCCATCGATCGCTCGCTTACTTTCAGCCGCAGAAATGGTTCACTTGTGTTGGCAGACGGGACCTTTCTCCGTCGTCTGAAATGGCTTTTGCTCAATTTCGTTTAATTTGGCTCTGATAAAGTAGTAAGATTGGGCGATCTTGTCAAGCTCATAGGGAAGATTCGGCGGCCGAGACGTGCCGTTTCCTTCCTGGCCCCTCTCAGTATACTCCTGCAGTTTCCTCATCGGAACCAGCACGATCATCTTTAGCAGCGTGATTACGCCTGCGATAGTGAGGAACAGGGTCAGGATAGAGAAGATCAGCATCTGCATCCGGATCAGCGCCAGTGAGTGCAGGGTCGCCTCCTGTGACAGTCCGATGTCCAGCGTTCCGAGTACCCGCTGCTCGGCGGGGTGGAAGTGGCAGGCGGCGTTGGCGCATTCGGGCTCGTTGTAGATCGGCGCGGTGATGGCCAGGATCTCCTCCCCGGCGGTGTTCTTGAAGGTGCGCGCTTTCTGCATGGTCCCAAGCGTGGTGACCGGCGCCGCCTTCTCATGGCAGACCACGCACCCCTCCGCCTTCTTGTCCACCTGGCGGTTCACCTCCTCGGGTTTCGAGGAGAATGCCACCACCCCCTTCTTGTTGAAGATGCGCACGTGCTGCACGCCGTTTTGGGCGCTGATGTTGCGGATGATGGCGCTGTTCAGCTCCGAGTCCGACTTCATCATGGCGTAACGGGTGGACTTCAGCACGACGCCGGCCAGGTTGTTCGCCTGAGTGATGGAATCGCGGATCACCACCTGCTTGATGGCCGCGTAGAGGAGCACGAAGCAGACCACCAGAAATCCGGTAACCACTATCCCTACGGGAACCAAGGCCCTTCCTGCGATCTTGTCGAACATGGCTCCATCTCCAATCTGGGTCGCCGGCTTGCTGCCGCCGTCAGCCCTGCTATTGCCGCACGTACCTCTTAGCCTGCCGGGCGCCGGCCCTGAGACCGGCGCCCCATCCGACATCCTTTCCCCATCAGTCCAGCTTGGTCATGCGGCTGTAGCTCGCCACCGGTACGGTGCTCGCCTCGCGCCGGCCCCGCGCCGCTGCAGGCACCGCCTCGGGCACGGTCTCCTCCTGCTCCTGCCGGCGCCACTTGTACAGGATCGGGAGCCGGTACAGGATGAAGCGGTAAACCACGATGTAGGTGGCGAAGATGGTCAGGCTGATGATCACCTCGCGCCAGGGCGGGATCTCGCGGTGCGGCAGTTTCCAGTTGAAGGTGATCATGGCGGTGTTGACCCGGTTCAGCACCACGCCGAACACGGTCATGAAGGCGCCGATGCGGACGATGGCCATCTTCCTCGTGTGCACGCCGTAGGTCATCAGGGTGAGCGGCAGCATGAAGCCGACGATGATCTCGAACATGAACCACTGCCCCCAGCCGGTGTCCAGGTAGGCCCACTTGTTGTCGTGCGCGATGCCGATCAGCTTGATGGTGATGTAGGTGGCGATCCCCATGCAGGCGCCCTTGGCGAGCGACACGGTCACCTTGTCCAGTTTCTCGTGGAAGCGGCTGTCGCCGCGCCATGCCATGGTCTTGGCCACGATGGTGCTCACCGTGATCACCATGCACAGGCCGCCAGGCAGCGAGGAGACGAAGAAGTGCAGCCACTGGAACGAAGAGGAGTACCAAAGCGGGTGCACCTTGCCCGGCGCGTAGGTGAAGAGCGCACCCAGCGCCCCCTGGTGCAGGGTCGACAGGATGATGCCGGAAACGGTGAGTCCCAGGGTAATCTTGCGGATGGCGCGCTTGCCGGCAGGGAAGCCGATCCACTCGAAGAAGGCGGTCGACACCTCGGCCACCTGCACCGAGAGGTAGGTGGCGACGTGCCAGGCGACCAGGAACAGGACCGCGGCCGGGCCGAAGGAGACCACCATCGGGTAGGGGAGGCGCCAGGGTTGGCCAAGGTCCGCCAGGAGGTACATGACCGCGAAGAAGTAGCCCAACAGGCCGTTCAGAAGCGCCAGGCGCTCGATCGGTTCCAGGTCGTGCCTGCCGAAGATCTCGCAGGCGGTCCCCAGCTGGAAGCCCGAGGAGGAGAGCGGCACCATGGCGAAGAGGCCGAAACCGAGGAACAGCCCCCAGGGGTAGTCGTTGGAGCCGCTGGTGGCCCAGGCCAACCCGAAGAAGAACCGGCCGATCAGGATCGGGATGCCGATGGCGAAGATCGCCGCCAGGATCCAGTTGAAGGGGTTCCGGAAGGCCTGCAGCAGGTACTGGCTCGGGGTGAGCCCCAAGAGGAGCTTGTTGACCAGCGTGCGCTTCTTGCCTTCATCGTCGTAGGGTGAGTCCACTATTGCCAAACCGTGCTGGATCATTTTTTTCATGGCTTGGTATCCTCCTGGTTGGAATCGGTATCATGCCCATGCTCACCGTGCTCCTGGTTCTTGCAGAGCAGGTGGATGCCGGAGAACAGCGCCGGCCAGATGGAAAGCACCATCGGCACCATGCCGAGGAAATCCTTCACGTTGGAGATGATGGGATCGTTTGACAGCGTGGTGTCGAAGCCCAGCTTGTCGAACCCGACCGGGGCCAGGTAGAGCCAGCTGGTCCCGCCGACCTCCTTCTCGCCGTAGACGTGGTCCACGTAGCGGTCGGGAGTGGCACGGATGCGCTCGTGCGCCAGTTTGATCAGGTCGGCGCGGTGCCCGAAGGTGAGCGCCTCCTGGGGGCAGATCTCGACGCATGCCGGGGGCCTGCCGTACTTGAGCCTGGTGTCGTAGCACAGGATGCATTTCTTGACGACCGGGTTGGTCGCGCTGTCGTAGTCGTAGCCCGGTGCGTTGAACGGGCAGGCGATCATGCAGTTGCGGCAGCCGACGCAGACCTTGGAGTTGTAGATCACCGCCCCTTCCTGGGTTTTCGTATAGGCGTTCACGAAGCAGGAGGTGAGGCAGGCGGGCTCGTTGCAGTGGTTGCACTGCACCTTGCGGTACACGGGTCCCGACGGTTGCTCCTTCTGGTAGCGGTTCACCACCGTGTAGGCCTTCGCGGTCGGGCGCCGGTCGTGTTCGAATACCGACGGATCGTCGAAGGAGGTATCCGGTTCCGGCAGTTTCTGTTCCTTATTGCAGGCAGCCTCGCAGCTGCGGCAGCCGATGCAGCGGGTGGTGTCGACCAGGACGCCCATGGCTTCGGGGTATCCCTCAAAGGAACCGCTGGCATAACCCTTGTTGGTCTTGCCCAGCGCTATCGTGGTCCCGCCTATCAGGCACGCCTTCAGGAAGTTTCTTCGTTTCATCAGCGTTCCTCCTCAATTCATGATGAGCTGCTGTAGTTGGTGCATCTCATTCCTCTTCTGCATGGGCGGGTTTGGCTCCCTTGCGGTTCGTGCTGTAGAAGGCGGCGCCCTCTTTGGTGCGCGGATGGCAGTCCTGGCACCCGGTCGGGCCGTTGCCCACCTTGGTGTGGCAGCCGATGCAGTTTTGGTGCATGGCCCCCTTGAGTCCCATCTTGTCCAGGTGGTAGCGCTGCTTGTCGGCGCGCTTGGCGGCCAGGGTCTCCGGGGAAAACGGGGTGGCCGAATGGCACCCCTTGCAGGAGACGACGGCGGTCGGGCTCGAGTTCTGGTGGCAGCGCACGCAGTTGGGGTCCAGGACCAGGGTGCCGGTGGTGTGGTGGTGGCAGTCCGCGCATTCCTTGATCGACTGGATGTGCTTGCTGTGGTTGAAGGTGAACGGGCTGAACAGCTTGCCGTTCGGGTTCAAGGTGATGGAGTCCGGCACCGGTGCGCACTGCAGCGCAGCAGGGGAGGACACCGAGATGGCGCCTATGGAAAGCGCGGCAACTATAAGATGTTTGTAAGAGGACATGTCATGTTCTCCTGGCTCTGTAGTAGTGGGGAGGCTCACTCCCTTGCTGCCTGGTCCGATGCTAGTGGCGCGCCGCTTCCTTGCCTTCTTCCTGCTCACGCTTGTGCAGGTAGCGGTAGAACATGGGGAACCCGATGAAGAAGGCTACGCAGATCAGGTACTCCACTCCTTTGATGTACTGGTAGAAGTCGACCAGCGTGAAGACTTCCTTTATCTGTCCTATGGTGTCCAGTGTCATGGCTTGGCTCCTTTGCGATCAGGTTGAATTCCATCGCCGCTAGTGGCTCTTGACGCGGGAGGGGGATTTTTCCTGCTCTTTGCCGATCCCCTTCAGCATGCCGTACAGGGTGATCAGGGCAGGGATCAGCTGGACCACCAGCACCAGGGCGCAGAAACCGAGGAAAAGCAGGATCCCCATCTTGCTGACGAAGACCTTGCTGGTCGAGGCGGCGAAAGCGTTGGCTGTCGTCATGAGAAAAACAACGGCTGTGTTCACTAAGGCTGGCAGACGCATCTTGGTTTTCATGGTTTTCTCCTTTTGGGGCGTTGATGTGAAAGACTCGGTCGTTTTATCTTCGGGGCCTCCCGGTGCCTGCCCCCTTTGTTACCCTTAGGCCATCTGCAACTTGAGGCTGTCGAAGGCACACTGAACCGCCTGTCTGATCTCGGCGCGGTCCTCGGCATTAACCGGTTTCAGCGCGTGATAGAAGATCCCCTCGCTCCTGAGCTTTCTGGAGAGCGGCAGCGAGGTGCCGGCGGCTATGAGAATGATTGACAGTTTGCGGTTGCACTGTTTCAGCAGCGGGATGATCTCCGATGCCGAGAACTCGTCGAACTTGGTCCCCAGGAGCACCACCTGCGCGGTTCTTTTCAGGATCCCGGAAAGGGCGCTTTCTATGGAGTTGGTGACGATCACGTTGTAGCCGGACTCGATGAACATCTCGGCCATCTGTTTTCTGCAGTCCATGTCTTCGTCCACGATGAGAAGTCCTTGCATAGCTTTACCCTCACACGGCTGGGAGCATCGGTTCCGCTGTAGCTTGGCTGTGCACCGCCGACACCGGGGGCGCGCCGGCGGAAGTCCCGCCCCGCCAGCCGGCCAGCGGTCATAGGCTGGTCCTGTTGTTCTTGGCAGCCTCTTTCGCGCGCCGCTCGGCTTCGGTGGAAAAGATCCCTTTGAAGATACGGAAAAACATCGTGAGGCCGGGGACCAGCTGAAACAGGATCATCATGGCTACGAATGCGATAAAGACGATCGCGCCCAGCCCGAGCCCCGCGCTTTCCGTTGCGGCGGGAGATGCCATAGCCTGGGTTCCGTCCATCACCAGCGAGGCTGTCGTTACGGTTAGAACCTTCATGATAGTCTCCTTTCCTTTGGTGTGCCTGCGAACCTGGTCAGCTAACCTGCCTGATGACCTTACTAAGCATCCAACGTGCCATCCGCGAGAAAAAGTTATAAGTTGCTGGTTTTCCGTGTGTTTGTTGGCGGATGCGTTTCCTCTTGGGGGCGGCCGGGGCGGTCCAATGTATAGCCGCCCTATACATGCCGCGGCTCCCCCAGGAGCGGGCTTGTTGCGGCGGTCAGGAAAAACGCAATGATTTCGGCGTACAAGGGGGCGGGGCGCGGTGTATTGTTCCGGCATACACTAATAAATCCGGGTGCATTGGCGCGCTCAAGGTCGGTCGTCGGCCGCAGCCGGAGGCGAAACGGCAGCTCAGTCACAGGCAATGCAGTGAAAGTATTTTCATGTCTTTTTGTTGACAGAGAACCCTTTGTGGGCTATTGATACAGCGGGCGGACTCCGTCGTGGGAGCCTCTCAATGGCAGAGGATGACGCGTGGGGCCGTCCTGCTTCAGCGGGCTCGAAAAACCGATAGGCGCGGTGCATCTATAGCTGGATATAACATGGTGATTCTATGCATATTCTTATCGTTGATGATGAGTCTGTTATTAGGGATGGCCTGGCACGAATTCTCGAAGGAGATTCCTTCACCGTAGATGCCGCCAAGAACGGGCATGCTGCCATAGAGCTTTTGCAGCAGAAACAGTTCGATCTGATAATCACCGACCTCAAGATGCCGGGCATGAGCGGGTTCGAGGTGCTGAACGCGGTCAAGATACTGCAGCCGGACACTCCGGTGATCATGATCACGGGGTTCGCCACGGTGGAGACCGCCGTCGAGGCGATGAAAAACGGCACCGTCGACTACATCGTCAAGCCCTTCACGCCCGAGCAGATCCTGGAGAAGGTACACCTCGCGCTGGAACAGAAGAAGACCACGGTGGAAGACATCGTGGTGAAGAAGGAGATCGACTGCCACCACGGCTTCGACGATTTCGTCGGGGAAAGTCGGGAGATGCAGAAGGTCTACCGCCGCATCATCCAGGTCGCCTCCACCGACAGCACCGTCCTGATCACCGGCGAGAGCGGCACCGGCAAGGAGCTCGCCGCCCGCGCCATCCACAAGCACAGTTCCAGGCGCGACCAGCCCTTCGTCGCCGTCGACTGCACCGCGCTGGCGGAAAACCTCCTGGAAAGCGAGCTCTTCGGCCACGTGAAAGGTTCCTTCACCGGCGCCATGCAGACCAAGATGGGCCTGTTGATGGTCGCCGACGGGGGGACGCTCTTCCTCGACGAGGTCTCCAACATCAGCCTCTCCACCCAGGCGAAACTCTTGCGCGTCTTGCAGGAGCGCCAGGTCACCCCGATCGGCGGCACCCAGCCGGTCTCCTTCAACATCCACCTCGTGGCCGCCACCAACCGCAACCTGAAGACCATGGTGGCCGAGGGGAAGTTCCGGGAAGACCTCTTTTTCCGTCTCAACATCATCCCCCTGGAACTCCCCCCGCTGCGCGAGCGTAAAGGGGACATTCCGCTCCTGATCCGCCATTTCATGCACAAGTTCGTCGAGGAGGTCGGCAAGGACCTGCGGGGCATCTCCCCGGAGGCGATGCACTTTCTGGAGAACTACGCCTACCCGGGCAACGTCCGCGAACTGGTGAACACCATCGAGCGCGCGGTGGTCCTGTGCGAGGGGGACGTGATCCAGAAGGAAAATCTGGAATTGGGCGAGGCGGCCGAGGTCTGCAGCACCGGGTTCGACGGCTTCGTCCCGACCAGCGCCGAGGCCCTCAAGGAGATGAAGCGCCACATCCGCGACCGCTCCGTCGAGAACGTCGAGAAAGCGTTCGTGATTCAGGCCTTGAAGCGCAACAACTGGAACATCTCCCGCGCCGCCGAGGAAACCGGCATGCTGCGCCCCAATTTCCAGACCATGTTGAAGCGGTTGGGCATCTCCGTTAAGGACTATTTCGGGCGGTAGGGTAGCCCGGCCGGTCTCCCGTCGCTGCACGAGACGCTCCCCCCGACAGCTACCACCGCGGCAGATGCTGTTTCTGCGTCGCCGCTTTTCCCCTGACTTCCTCACAGCTCTTCTCTTTAATTCTGCGCAGACTCATGGCGAGCTTTTTCCAATGTGTTAAACTCAATGCGGGTTTCTCTTAACGGCCGCGAACGGCAGGGGAGAGCGTGCATGAAACAGATCAACAGTGAAAGAAAGCTGACCCCCCTCAATATCACGATCGTCTATGCCGTAGTCGGTGTCCTCTGGGGCGCCGCTTCCTGCCTGTTCCCCGCCGTGCTGGCACACAAAAGCTTCATGTACACTTCCGTGGAGACCCTGAACCATGCCTTCTTCATACTTGCCACGGCTGCCCTGCTTTACCTCCTGATCAGCCGCAGTGAAGGCGACGTGGTGCGCGGCAAGGAATCGCTGTTCAGGGTGAACCGGGCGCTGAAGACCTTCAGCGGCTGCAACCAGGCTCTGGTGCGGGCCACGGATGAGCTGCAGCTGATGAAGGACGTCTGCCGCACCATCGTCGAGACTGGGGGGTACAAGCTGGCCTGGGTGGGGATGGCCGTGCATGACGACTGGAAGACGGTGCGCCCCGTGGCGCAGTGGGGCGACCGAGGGGGCTACCTCACCAAGCTGGACATGAGTTGGGCGGACATCGACCGGGGGCGCGGCCCCACCGGCACCGCCATCAGGACCGGCACCACGCGCATCGCCCAGAATATCCGCTACGATGCCAGTTGGACCCTGTGGCGGGAGGAGGCGCTGAAACATGGCTTCGCCGCGTCGATATCTCTGCCGCTGATAAACGAAGGGCGCCCCTTGGGAGCGCTGGTGATCTTCGCCGGGGAAAAGCGGGCCTTCGGGAAACAGGAGGTCAAGCTCCTGGAGCAACTGGCGGACGATCTCTCATTTGGGATCGCGACCTTGCGCATGAACGTGGAGCGCAAGAAGGCGGAACAGGAAATCATGCTGCTCGCCTCGGTGATCGAACAGTCCAAGGAAGGGCTCATCCTTTTCGACAGCGACGGGCTGATACAGTACGTGAACCCGGCCATCGAGACCATCACCGGGCACGACGCCCAGTGCGTGGTCGGGCGCAACGTCGCTGCTCTGGGCGACGGCGACGGCGGCGTGGAGCTCTATCGTTTCGTGTGGGCCGACCTGACCAAGGGGGAGCGGCGGACGGGGGGGCACTTTATCCAGAAGGGCAAAGATGGGGAGTGCTACGAGATCGACATCACCTTCTGGTCCATCTCGGATACCTGCGGTGCGGTGAAGAACCACGCCGCCCTGGTGCGCGACGTGACCCACGAACTGCAACTGGAGCGGCAACTGCGCCAGGCCCAGAGGATGGAGGCCATCGCGACCCTGGCCGGCGGCATCGCCCACGACTTCAACAACAACCTGGCCTCCATCATCACCTGTACCGAGATGGCGCGGGACGACGTGGCGCCGGAAAGCCCCCTGCGCGAGCTTTTGGACGTGGTGCTGAAGTCGAGTTACCGGGGGCGCAAGCTCGTGAAGCAGATCCTCACCTTCTGCTGCAAGGGGGAGCAGGAGCGGCAGCCGGTCCAGGTCGAGTCGATCATGAGCGAGTGCCTGAACCTGATGCGCCCGTCGATCCCTTCCTCGATAACGGTGCACGCGCATCTGGAACCGGACCTCGGCATGATCATGGCCGACCCGACCCAGATCCACCAGATCATCATGAACCTGGTGACCAACGCGAGCCATGCCATGAGGCTCAAGGGGGGGACCCTCGAGCTGGCGCTGGAAAACGCCAATCTCGACGCCGATTCCTTCGGCGCACCCGATCTCCCTCCCGGACCGTACCTGAAGTTGACGGTCAAGGACTCGGGGCACGGCATGGACCAGAAGACCATGGAGCAGATCTTCGATCCTTTCTTCACCACCAAGGGGCACAACGAGGGTACCGGGCTCGGCCTGTCGGTGGTGCACGGCATCGTAAGGAACCACGGCGGGGGGATCACGGTAAGCAGCAGGCCAGGGCTGGGAGCCACCTTCGAGGTGTTTCTGCCCCGGACCGCCGCCGTGCAGAAGGATTGCCTGCTGCAGCCGGAGGAAGTTCCGGTGGCCGGCAGCGGCAGGATCCTCTTTGTCGACGATGAGGAGGATGTCGTCTTTGCCGGGAAGAAGATGTTGGAGCGGCTTGGGTACCAGGTGGTTACCGGCCGCGACGGCATGGAGGCGCTGGAAATCTTCCGCGCGGACCCGCGAGGCGTGGACCTGGTCATCACCGACCAGACCATGCCGCGCATGACGGGGATCGAGCTGTCCCGCGAACTCGTCGCCGTCCGCTCCGACCTGCCGGTCATTCTCTGCACCGGGTTGGGATCGGGGGTGGACCGTACCGCACAGCGCGAGGAGGCGGAGCAGGCGGGGGTCCGCGAGGTGGCCTACAAGCCGCTGGACCGCGAGGAGATGACGGCGATGATACACCGGGTAATGGCACCGGCCGGGGAGGCATGAGGAGATGGCGAAGATCCTGATCATCGACGACGAGGAGACTGTCTGCCAGTCCATGTCCCTGGTGGGCAAGCGTGCCGGGCACGAAACGAGCTGCGCTATGACGCTTGTCGCCGGCTGTCAGCTGGCGGCCGAAGGGGAGTTCGACCTGGTGTTCCTCGATGTACGGCTTCCCGACGGCAACGGGCTGGAGATGCTGCCGCGCCTGGCGCAGGCGCCATCGAAGCCCGAGATCGTCATCATGACCGGATACGGCGACCCGGCCGGCGCGGAATTGGCCATCAACAGCGGCGCGTGGGACTACATCGAGAAGGGATCATCGGTGAAGGACATCACCCTTTCCCTCGTGCGGGCCCTGGAGTACCGCAAGCAGAAGCTCTCCCTCTGCGGTCGCCAGGAGGTGGTCGCCCTGAAACGGGAGAATATCATCGGCAACAGCCCCGCCCTGACCGCCTGTCTCGATGCCGTGGCGCGCGCGGCGGTGAGCGACGCCGGCGTTCTGATCCTGGGGGAAACCGGGTCGGGCAAGGAGCTTTTCGCAAGGGCGGTGCACCAGAACAGCAAGCGCAGCGACAGGCCCTTCGTGGTGGTGGACTGCGCCAGCCTGCCGGAGACGCTGGTGGAGAGCCTGCTCTTCGGACACGAGAAGGGGGCCTTTACCGGCGCCGAAAAGGCGCGCGACGGTCTGATCAGCCAGGCTCATGGCGGGACCCTGTTCTTGGACGAGGTGGGTGAGCTCCCCTTCGCCACGCAAAAGGCTTTTCTCAGGGTCCTTCAGGAGAGACGCTATCGCCCGGTGGGGGGGCAGCGCGAGCTGGAGAGCGATTTCCGGCTGGTGGCGGCAACCAACCGCAACCTGAACCGGATGGCGGAGGAGGGAACCTTCCGCAGCGACCTCCTCTTCAGGTTGAGTACCTTCGTCATCGAACTCCCCCCGCTGCGGGAGCGCAGCGAGGACATCAAGGAACTTGCCCGCTATTACATGGACAGGTTCTGTGAGAATAACGGCCTGTCGCCCAAGGGGAGCTGCCCGGAATTCATGGAAACCCTGCAGGCCTACAGTTGGCCCGGCAACGTGCGCGAGTTCATCAACACCATCGAGCGCACCGTGCTGACTGCCCGGGAACAACCGGTCCTTTTCGCCCAGCACCTGCCTACGCCGATCCGGGTACAGGTGACCCAAAACGCCGTGAACCGCCACGAGGCCGCCGCCGCGCCCCCCGCTCAACTGTCGCCGCCTACCCAACTCCCCAAGTTGACCGACTTCCGTGACAGCATCTACAACCAAGCCGAGAAACAGTACCTCTGCGACCTGATGGCGCTGTCCCAAAACGACATCGCCACCGCCTGCAACCTATCCGGACTCTCGCAATCGCGACTTTACGCCCTGCTGAAAATCCACGACCTGCACCGCTCGGCCTAGCCGTCTCGCCATTCCCTTCTCCTCGCCCGATTCTTTCCTGCCGCGCAAGAGCGTTCCTGCACGGCAGGAAACCCAAGTCATCCCTTATTCGGCTCGAATCTCCATGTAAGCATTTGTTTTGACATCATTTTTATCCCCTTTGCCCGAAAGGGGCCGTCCAGGCAGACGTCCGCCCCTAATCCCGCAGTTTTCCGTCCCAATCCTGGCAAGTTACCGTGATAATTGGAATTTTTGTCGTAGGGCTCGTTTCGGCACCAGGGTTGCTATGTATGGGTAACCCTTCGGGGAATAATGCGGAAAAAGGAGAGGGCCATGACAAAGGAAACGCGGGAATCATTGTCCGGGAAAGTGACAAGTTGGTCGATCATCGGTGTGGTACTGGCCGGGACGCTGCTCATCTCCGGCATTGCCGACGTCTCCGAGGGGAGCGGTTTGATGGCGAAGATCTTTCTCCTCTTCATCGGCGCCATCATCGTGGTGCAGGTCATCCCTGGCATCATGCTCTTCAGCGCCATGCTCAAGGGTATTTACGGCCTGTTCGGCAAGAAGGTAAAGGTCCCCCTGGAAGAGGACAAAAAGTAGCTGTTGTGAGACGCGAGGTGCCTTATGGACGAACGGGGAATCATCATTGCGGACAGGGACGCGGATTTCCGCCGCCAGGTAGCCGAATACTTCCGCAAGGCGGGGTATGAGGTCGAGACCACTGATTCAACAGTCCACGTGCTTTGCAGCATCCTGCAGAAGAAGACGCCGGTGTTGTTGCTGGGAAGCGACTTCGACCAGAAGGTTTCGTCGTCGGATCTGATTCACCTGTTGAAAAAATGCAACCGCCATCTGAACGTCATCATGGTTTCCGACGATCTTCCCCTGACCCAGGCGAGGCAGGTGCGCAAGGCGGGGATCTTCTACCAGGCCATGAAACCGGTGGAAAACGGCGATACCGAAGAGCTCGGGCTCGCCGTGGAATGCGCCTTCAAGACCTACCGTGCCAATCGACAGCAGGAGCGCATGGAGGCCGCCATGAGGCGCAGGGCGCACCGGCGCGAGTCGGTGGCAAAGCAACCTGCCAGCGTCTCCAGGCGGTTCTCCTGGCTGATAGCCCTCGCCGTTCTCATCTTCGGGACCAGTTTCCTGGCCCTGTCGGCGGCGGAGAGCGTGCAGCGGGGGGGCAACCTGGGGATCTGGCTCTTCCTCGGATTCTGCGCGCTGTTGGTAGTGGCCCAGTTTTTCCCGGTGTTCCGGATCAAGTTGCCGCATCGCATCATGGCGCAGCAAGCTGCCAAAGAGCAGGCTGCCTCATCCGACAAAAAATCATCCTAGCTAAGGACCTGCTCCTGAAAGGAGGGATACGTGAAACCAGCCGACCTACAAAAGATGAGTTTGCTCGCGAAGCTCGCGTTCTGCGCCTGGGCCATCGCCGGCCTGATCGCGCAAGCGAGCGCCTGGGGCTTCTCTTACGGCGATCAGACCGCCAGCAACCAGGCGTGCCTTTCCTGTCACGGGAAAACCGGCGAGGTGCCGAAGGGATCCTTCGTCGACCCGCAACGGTTCACCCTGACAGCTCATGCCAGCATCGGGTGTGCAGCCTGCCACGCGACCGTGCCTTCCAACCACCCCGACGGGACCAAGGTGCCCAAGGCCGACTGCCGCGATTGCCACTCCGGGATCAGCGATGAGTACGCCAAGGGGCTGCATGCCGCCAAGACCGCCTGCAACGGGTGCCACAACCCGCACCTGGTACAGAATCCGAAAGACGTTTCCGGGCAGGAGATCAACGTGATCTGTTCCAACTGCCACAACTCCCTGGAGATGACGGCAAAGCACGGCGAGTGGCTGCCTCAGTCGGAACTGCACCTGCGCATGCTGCCGTGCATCACCTGTCATACGGGCGCCAAGGACTACTACATCAGCATGTACATCGTCAAGAGCAAGGGCGACAGCCGGTTCGGGAAGCAGGAAGTGGTCGAGTATGCCGAACTGAAAGCGATGGCCGGCGGGCGTCCCATCGTGTCCCTCATCGATACCAACCGGGACAACTACGTTTCGCTGGAAGAGCTGCGCGTGTTCAACCGTTCCCAGAAGTCGCTCCGGCTCTACGGGATGATGACTCCCTCGACGGTGTCCCACAAGTTCGAGATCCTGGACAGCAGGCGTAACTGCAGCTTCTGCCATACCTCGGGCTCGGGACTCATGCAGACCAGCTTCATAGCCGTACCGGATGAGAAAGGGAGCTTCCTGAGAGTGCCGGTAGAGAAGGGGGCGGTCCTTGATGCCCTCTACGCCGCCCCGGACTTCTACATGATGGGGTCCACCAAGAACGCGAATCTGAACAACGTGGGGCTCGCCATCATCTGCTGCGGTCTCATCATGCCGGTCGGGCACGGCTTCGTCCGGTTCCTGACCCGCAAAAACAGGAAACAAAAGGAGCATCAGTCATGAGCGAGAAAAAAAGGATATATCTGCAGCCCTGGCCGATACGCATCTGGCACTGGATCAACGCCTCGGGCATCATCATCCTGATCGTGTCTGGTGCCCAGATCCGCTTCCCCGAGAGCCTGAGCCTCTTCAATAGCTACAAGAGCGCCATCGAGGTGCACAACACCGCGGGGATCATCGTTTCCATCTCCTTCTCGTTCTGGTTCTTCTACTACAAGATGGTGAAGAACACGCTGGACAAGCTGTACATCCCGGACGAGGAGGACATCAAGCACGGCCTGGTACGCCAGCTCCTTTACTACTGCTTCTGGTACTTCCTGGGGCGGCCGAGCCCGTACCATGCCACGCCGGATCACAAGTTCAATCCGATGCAGAAATCGGCGTACCTGGCGGTGATGTTCGTGCTCATGCCGCTGGTCGGCCTCACCGGGATACTGCTGCTGAACGTTACCCCGCTGCGCGTGCTGATCCTGATGTGGGGCGGTATCAAGTTCATCGTCGCGCTCCATTTCCTCCTGGCTTGCTCGCTCCTTGCCTTCCTCTGCACGCACGTCTACCTGGCGACACTGGGAGATTACATCAAGCCGATGCTGATCGGATGGGAGGATGTGGAAGAGCATGAGGAAGTGGGGGGGACGGAAGTGGCCATTCCCGGCTACCGGCCGGTACGTCACTATCCGGAATACGAGCGGGCACTTCTGGAGCAGCGCCACAGTTGATGGGACGGGGGGCTGAACCAGGGAAAGGAGACGGCCATGTCAGGACATCATCTTATCGAGCATATCAAGGCAAAACCGGTGCGGAGAGTGGCCCAGGTCGCGGCGGCAAGTGATCTCTCATGGAACCGGGATCAGGTAGCCCACAACGTCGAGCAACTGCATGTCCTTTCCCGCAGGGGGCTGTGGGGGGTACTGCTCTTCCTCGCCCTGAGCGCGGCGGCACTTCTGCTCAGCCAGGGGACCGTGCCCGCCGTTGCCCAAGCGGAGCTGGAAGCCATCATCGGTCCTTTGCCGTCGGTCGACCTGCTCAACCTTGTCCTCGGTGTCTCCTGGCTGTCCGCCCTGGTGTTGATCCTGGGGCGCAGGGGGAGCGACGGCAGACCGGGGTACAGCTGGTGCAACGTCGGCCTCCCCGCTGCATTCTACCCGCTCTATGTCTTCTGCGACACGACCGGCACCTACTTTCCTGTCGTTTTCCTTGCCGGCCTCGTCTTACTGCTGCTGGAACACTGCTTCGTGGTAAGCTACACCGCCAAGGCGATCAAGGAGGAGACCGCCCGCCTGGAACGCCTGCGCGATTGATCCTTTTGTGCAGGAACGGCCCTCCATGCACAACCGGCCACTCGATTTCGAGTGGCCGGTTCTTTTTTACCCGCGGAAAGGGGCCGAACTTCGTCTCTCTAGCCGTGCTGATGGCAGGAGTCGCAGTTGCCGTTCACGGTGAAGGCGGCCTTGCCGTCGTGACAAGCGCCGCAGGACTTAGCCTTTTTCATCTCGTCCATCGAGACCGGCTTGCCGCCGCGCTTGGTCGGGAAGGTGCCGCTGTGGCAATCCTGGCACTTGTACATGCCCAGGTGGTTGCTGTGGCTGAACTTCACGTCCCCGACGTCGGCAACCTTGAACTTGATCTCCTGAACCGGATGGCACTTCTCGCATTGCGAAACGGCGAAGGCATCCTTGGCGTTGTGGCAGGCGCCGCAGGACTTCCCTTTCTCCATGGCCGCCATGGTGACCGCCTTGCTCGAACCAAGCGGGAACAGCTTGGTGTGGCAGGAGCTGCAGCTGTAGATTTCCACGTGCTTGCTGTGGCTGAAGACGGTGGGCCCGGTCTCCTTCACCTTGAAAACGACCTGCTTGGGGGAAGGATGGCAGCCGTCGCACTTGGCGACGCTGAACGCCTTCTTCCCGTTGTGGCAGGCACCGCACGATTTCCCCTTCTCCATCTCGGCCATGGTTACCTGCTTGTTGGGGCCGGTCTTGTAAAGGGAGTTATGGCAGGCGTTGCACTGCATGGTTTTCAGGTGCTTGTTGTGGCTGAAGAGCACCGGCCCGGTCTCCTTCACCTTGAAGGTGATGTTCTTGACCTGGTGGCAAGCCGTGCATTTGGCGACGCTGAACGCCTTCTTGCCGTTGTGGCACTTGCCGCATGATTTCCCCTTGTCCATGTCGGCCATGGTGTACTTGGTTTTGGCCGCGCGCGGATTCTCATGACATGTCTTGCAGCTCACGTTCGGGCTCTTCTCCGTTTTCTTCTTCAGGTGTTTGTTGTGGCTGAAGACCACCTTGCCCCCGCCGTCGGTCTGGTAGGTGATGTCCTTCAGCTCGATGGCGTATGCTGCGGAAGATCCTACGGCTAACGCGGCCAGGACAATGAACGCCGATTTGAATCTCATGGTTTTCCTCCTTTGACGGTGTATTGGATTGACTCCTTATATTTCTCCCCTGCGAGATCGGTTGCTGGGAGCGGCAGGACGCCAGCCGCACTGCTCTGCTGCGACGGATAAACCGGCACGAGATCTCTTTAGCATTAGCCGTGCCTGATTTTTCAATTAAGTGTAAGTTGATGTAATCACAGGAGTGTTTCGAAGTGGGGTCGATGGGCGCGGCCCGCGGCTGTATAAGGAAGCTATACACTCAATCGGGTTGAGTGATGGCAAGTTGCTAGAAAGTAATGTGTTTTATCCTGATGGGAGGTGCCGCGCGGTGGCGGCTGCTGTATAGCAAACATATACGAACGTCGCAGCCGAGCGCTTAAAAGAAGAGGGCCGCCGGCGCTAAGCCCGCGGCCCTCGTTTCCGGCTCCAGGTCTGGGCGGTCATAGCTGCCCCGTGGCAACGAGGATGATGTGCACCAGGATGATCTTGCCGATGGTGGCAAAGGGGAAGACGCAGGCGTACCCCTGGTCCGAGAGGTCGTTTCCGGTTTGTTCCTTGATGTAGCCCAGGCCGGGCGTTGAGGTATGCATCCCCGCAACGATGCCGACCGCCAGCGTCATCGGCAGCTTCATGATCTTGTGCGCGATGAAAAGCCCGAGGAAGGCCGTGACGGAGGTGACACAGACGCCCGTGATGAAGATGCTGCCGCCCCCCCCGTGGCTGAGCGTGGTGAGCAGGCTGTAGCCGGAGCGGGTGCCGATGCCGGCCAGGAACAGCACCAGCCCCACCTGCTTCAGCACCATGCTGGCGCTGTAGGGGAGGCTCCAGACCATCTTGCCGGTCCTGCCGAAGGTCCCCAGCAGGATCCCCACGATGAGCGGCCCTCCCGCGAAACCGAGCTGCATGCTCCCTCCGCCGGGGAAGGGGAAGGGGATCAGGCCCAGGACCAGCCCGATCACAAGCCCCAGGCTGAAGGTCATCACGTCCACCTCGCTCACCCTGCGGTAGGAGTTGCCGAAGAAGGCGGTCACCTCGTCCATGCAGGTCTTGTGGGCCAGCACCCTGACCACGTCCCCGAGCTCCAGGACCATCTCCGCCTCGGGGAGGAACTCGTTGTCGCCGCGGCGCACCAGCGTGATCACCTCTCCGAAGCGCTGGTCCTGGTGCAGCTCCCCTATGGTGCGCCCAATGGCCTGGGGGCTCGAGACGAAGATCCTGCGGTACTCGTACTCGGTGCGGTCCAGCCCCAGGCGTTCCTTGCTCCTTCTCTCCCCGAGCACCGTCGCGATCTTCTCGATCTCCTGCGGCGCCCCGGCCACCATCGCGAGGTCGCCCTGCTGCAGCACGGTCCCGGGACCGGCATAGAAGAACTCCTCCCCCCGCTTGATGCGGCTGAAGATGACCTCGCAGTCGTTCGACTCGTTCAAAAACTGAACGGTCATGTCGGGCGGATCCACCCTTTGCACCTTGATGGTGCAGTGCACCAGCGACTTGCGGTCCTCGGGCTTGCGCAGCACCTTGAACTCCGCCTGGTAGTCCACCTTCCAGATTTTCTGGCAGACGTTGATGGCCAGCATGAGGCCGATGACGCCGATCGGGTAGGCGACGGAGAAGCCGACCACCGGTTCGGCGAGCAGCGCCTCCAGCATGTCCGGCGGCGCGGTCTGGCGGATCGACTCCAGCGCGCCGCCCAGCGCCGGCGAGGCGGTCATGCTGCCGCAGAAGATGCCGGCGGCGATGCCGGGCTTGATCGCGAAGTACTTCTGCAGCGCGACGCAGAGCGCCGCCGAGGCGCAGAGCACCCCTCCGGCGAGCACGTTGTTCATCACGCCGTTTCGGCGGAAGGTCGAGATGAAGGAGGGGCCGGCGGAGAGCCCGACGGTGTAGACGAAGAGCGCCTGTCCCATGATGTACACGATGGCAGGCGCCTTCATGTCCGGATGGAGCATCCCGAAGGCAAGCCCTACGAAGAGGACGGCGCCGACGCCGAGGGTGATGCCGTACACCTTGATCTTCCCCAGGGGATAGCCCAGTGCTGCGACCATGAGCAGAAGCATCAACGGGTTCTCGAGGAGTATCTTGATCATGATTGCCACCTCTGTCGCTGGCGGGCGCCGCAACCCCGCCCTGATGAGCCTCACGCTCCCCTTGCTATTCGCTCAGCTTGAACTGCCCCACGAGCTTTTGCTGCTCCTCCGCCAGCCGTGACAACAGCAGCGCCGCCGACGCCGACTCCTGCGCGTTCTTCGCGGTGTCCTGCACCACCTCGTTGATGCTCTGGATGTTGTTGCTGATCTCTACCGTGGTGGCGGTCTGCTCCTCTGCTGCCGTGGCGATCTGGTTCACCTGCAGGGTTACCGAGCCGATCTGCTGCAGGATCTCCTCCAGGGCGGCGCCGGACTTCGCCGCCTCGACCGTGCCCTCCTCCACCCGGCTCACCCCCGACTGCATCACGCCGATGGCGCCCTTGGTCTGCTGCTGCACCGCCTTGATCATCTCTCCGATCTCCCGTGTGGCGCTGGTCGTCCTCTGCGCCAGGGCGCGCACCTCGTCGGCCACCACGGCGAAGCCGCGACCCTGCTCTCCCGCGCGCGCCGCCTCGATGGCCGCGTTCAGCGCCAGCAGGTTGGTCTGGTCGGCGATGTCGTTGATGGTGTTCACGATGGCGCCGATCAGCTCCGACTTCTGTCCGAGGTCGCCGACGGTGACCGCCGAGGCGCGTACCTGATCGGCAATCTGGTTCATGCCCCGGACCGTCCCCTTGACGACGTCGGCGCCGGCGACTGCGGCGTCGTTGGCCTGCTTGGAGCCTGCCGCAGCCTGCGTGCAGCTCACCGCGATGTCGTGGGAGGTGGCCGCCATCTCCTCGCTGGCCGTCGCCACCGTGGCCGCCTGCCCGGCGACCCGCGCCGCCCCGGCCGCCATCTGCTCGGCGGCGCAGGAGAGCTGGGTCGAGGTCGAGGCGACCTGCGTGGTGTTCTGCGATACCCGGGAGATGACCTCGTGGAAGTGCACGACGATGTTGTTGATGCTGTTGCAGATGTCGCCGATCTCGTCGTTCGAGCCGGCCTTGATCCGCCTGGTCAGGTTGCCGTCGGCGATCTCTGCGGTCACCACCTTGGCGTGGGAGAGGGGCTTGGTGATGGAGGCGATGATGCGCAGGCTGATCACCAGCGAGATCGCGATCACCGCGATGGAAACCGCGATCATCACGTAGGAGAGCAGGGTGGCGTTGTCCACCGCGTTGCGTACGCCGGTGAGGATCTGCTGCTGGTTCTCGCCGATGCTCTTCACCTGCTCCTCGCTTCTTTGCGCCTGCTCGCGCGAAATGCCGCGCGCCGACTCAAGCGCCTTCTGCATGGCGGCGTTGCTCCTGATCACCCCGAGCTTCGTGCTCTCTATCTTCTGGATCGAGGAGGAGGCGCGGCGCACGGTTGCCGAGACGTCGGACATTTTCTGTGCGAGTTCCTTCTGCCCCGAATCGAGCAGGACCTTTCTCGCCAGGGCGATGTTCGCCTCGATCCTCTTGCGGGTCTCCGCGAGGGTCGCGGTGAGTCTCCCCACCTCGGCATCGGTGGAACTGAGCATGATCTGCCGCACGCCGGAGTTGAGCTCCTTCACGTCGACGCTTATGTTGCTTCCCGCCTCCACGACGCTGTTGGCCGCGTTCTGGAAGCCAAGCGACGAGACCACCTTGTTGCGGTCCTTTACGATCTGCAGTTCCAGGGTGTCGATGGTGTTGAAGATCTTCTGGCTGTTCTCCTCCAGGGGCTTCATGATGTCGCGCGCCTTGTTGGCGTAGTGCTCGGCGTCCGCCTTCTCCGGGTTGTTCAACATCTCCAGCTTGAGGGCTATCAGCCCTCCTTCCTCGGCGCCGATCTGGTTCAGGATGTCGGTGGCCACCCCCTTGACCTCCCTGATGGCCGGGTTGTCCCCCTGGTCCGCCTCGATGTTGCGGGTCAGCTCCACCGTGTTCTTCAGGCGCTCCCTCAGGGGGGCCACCTTGAACTTGTTCTTCACAAGCTCCAGGTCGCTCAGGATGATGTTGATGTCCTTGAGCCGGCTTTGCAGGGTGAGGAGCTTCTTGATCGAGCTGTTCACCTGGAGGTTGGCGGCCTGCGAGGAGTTGATGTTGGAGAGGGCGCTGCTCCCCATCTGGCTGATCTGCTTGCGCAGGCCTGCGACGCTCTCTTCGGCCTTCCGCAATTCCGAGTTCACCGTGGCGATCTCGTTCTTGAAGAGGGTCATGTCCTTGAGTCTCTGGGAGGCGACCTGGACCACGGTCTTCTCTATGTTGCGCAGCACGGCCGTGTCCACGCCGCTGGACGCGGCGCCCCCTTTCACGATCTCGTCGTTCAGCTCTTCCATTCTCTTGATGCGGGTGGTGATGGCCTCCGAGAGGTGGGTCACCTCGGCCGGCTCCGTGGTCATCTCGAGTCGCATGAAGTCGGCGGAGACCTTTTCCACCGTCTGCTGCAGTTCCAGCATCTTCAAGTGCAGCGGCGTCGATTTGCCGGTCAGAATCTCGATGCTCGACTTGACCTTGGCTATGGAAAAGAGCCCGATCCCGGCCAGGACCGAAATGCCGACGATGGTCAGCGCGATGTTCCCCAAAAGCTTGCTTTTGACGGTCATTGCCACCCCCGCAGTAAGGTTGCAGCACCAATAAAACCGGTGCCGCGCAGGACGCGGCACCGGTCATCCGCTCTTCTTGGTCCCCCTTTGCTTACTTGAGGGAAATGAGCTTGTCCCCCTTCACCACCTGCAGGTAGACGTTGTCCTGCCCCTGGTGGTTGTCCTGGGAGAAGGTCAGCCTGATTCCTCCCATGTCCGCTCCCTTCATGCTCTCGTATGCCTGGATGAATGCGGCCTGGGTGGGGGGATTGCCTGCTTTTTCGAGGGCCATGATCATCGACTTCGCGGCCATGCACCCCTCCATGCTCACCGTGTTGAAGCCGACGTCGTCCGGGTTCTTCTCGATGGCCTCCTTGCACTCCCTGGTGATCGGCAGCGACAGGTCGTCCAGCTCCGGAACAACCTGGCTCATGATGACCCCCTCCGAGGCGCCAGGCCCCACCGCCTTGACGAGGTTCATCCCCCCCGCGAAGGAGCCGGAGGCGAGGTAGGCGGTGACCCCTTCCTTGCGCACCAGCTTGATGAACTCCGCCCCCGGCTTGTACACTGCCCCGACGACGATGGCGTCGGGCTTGCCGGCCATGATGCTGGCAAGCCCGGCGGTGACCGCCACGGTGTTCCTCTCGAAGGAGCCCTTGGATACCAGGCTCAGGCCGTGGCGCTTGACGGCGTTCTCGGTCGAGGCGAGGATGTCGGTGCCCAGGCCGTCGTTTTGGTAGAAGACCGCGAAGCGCTTCGCCCCCTGCTTGACCAGTTGGTCCACGATGCGGTCCACCTCCTGTTGGTAGCTTGCCCTGATGTGGAACACCTCACGGACCACCGGCGTGCGCAGTTCGGTCGCGCCGGTCCTGGGGTTTATGTAGGGGAGCTTGTATTCCCTGACCACCGGAAGGCTCGCCACGCAGTTGGAGGTGCCCACGGAGCCTACCACCGCGAACACCTTCTGCTCGTCGGCGAGCTTCAGCAGGCAGTCGATGGTCTTGTCCGTCAGCATCTGGTCGTCCAGCGAGACCAGCTCCACCCTGCGGCCGTTGACACCCCCCTTGGCGTTCACCGACTTGAAATAGGCTTCCACCCCCACCTTCATCCCCCTTCCGGAGCCCTTGTTGGCGCCGGTCTGGTCGTTCACCATGCCGATCTTGATCACGTCGCCCACCGGCCCCGCTGCATGTGCCGTCGGGACGATCATCATCAGCACCACGGTCAGGAACACCATCTTTCTCATGACATCCTCCTCTTCTCGGGTAGGGCCTGCAGGGGGGCGCGAACCGGGGCGGCGGGCGGGGATCGATTCGCCAGCAGTCATGCAGCCTTATCCGCGCGGGCCTCCCTGCCTGGGGCCGTATTAAAAAACTTTAAAATAATATCCGCTAATGATTGCTTGGCAAGCCGATCTCTTAGGTACCGTTACGGCGTTCTTCCGGTGCGATCATGCAAAGGATGGGGCGCACTCGGCGCGGGGGGGAAATAAATGAGGAGGAAAAAAAAAGGCCTCGTCTGTCGAGGCCTCGGGCGGTACTGGTACTGGTGCGGGCAGGATGCGTGGATCAGCCGAAGATGCGTTTGAAGGGTCCCTTCTTCTCGGCCTCGCGGCGCTCCTTGATCAGGCGCATCCCTCCCTGGGCGTGCGGCTGGTGCGGGTTCAACTTGAGGGACTTTTGGAATTCCCCCTCGGCCAGCCCGTCCCTTCCCTCGTCCAGCAGCATCCAGCCACGGAAGGCGAAGGCGTCGGCGTTGCGCTCGGCCTGCAGGCTCTTGGAGAGGAGCATGCGGCACTTCTCCAGGGCCCCCTGGGAGCGCTGGTTGCCGGGGTTCTTGTAGATGGACCAGGCGAGGTAGGCACTGGTATGGGCGTCGTTGGGGTCGAGGGTGTAGGCGTCCTGCAGGGCGCGTTCGGCGTTGGCGAAATCCTCCATCTCCAGGAATACCTTGCCCGATTGGAACTGGATGCGCGCCTGCAACTCGTCCTCGCGCTTGCCTCCCAGGCCGACGGTGTCGGCGTTCAGCATCTCGTCGTAGCGCTCCTTGGCGATGACGCTCGAGAGGGTGTTGTAGGCGTTGGCATAGTGGGAAAGTACGTCCTGGGCGCGTCCAAGCGTCGCCCCGGAGAGCTGCATGAACTTTTCCGGAGAGTACTCCCGCGTCTTGGCGAAGTAGGCCTCCTTGAGGGTGGCGAAGCTGAAGTTGCCCGGGGTCATCCCGAAGATCTCGTAGTAGTTCTTGTCCTGGATGGCGGCGTAGTCCCGCTGCACCTCCTGCTCGAAGTCGATCTCGGTAGACGACAGCGGTGCCGCCATTCCCTTCTTGCCGACCACGAGCTCGATCGATTCCGATACCTCGTTCACCAGGTCCTCGAAGCTGACCGCCTCCGCCCGCCGCTCGGCGACTTCCTCGATGGGGCGGTTGAAGAGGAGCTTCTGCGGGAAATCGGGGTGCTGCTCGGCAACCGGCGTCGCCGGGAGGGACATCATCCCCATGCGCGCCAAAAGGTCGAGCAGGGCCGCTCCCCGGGCCGGGGTGTCGCAGTCGGAGAGGATGGTCGCCACCGTCTTGCCCTGTCCCAGTTGCTGCAGCAGGTCGACCTCTTCCGGCCCCATGTTGAGCAGGTTTGCCAGGCGGTAGTATTGCGTGGTGCGCACCGGGTAGAGCGCGCCGCGGCCGGCGAGGTAGGGGGCGAGGTCGAAATTGGCGGTGCCTGCGGCCTGGTGCAGCAGGCGCGGCAGGGAAAGGGGGGTGAGCGGAAGCTCGATGCCGGCGATGTCCGGTGTGAACCGGGGAGACTGGTTCTGCAGCAGCGCCTCCACGAGGGAGCGGAACAGGAACAGGCGGGATTGCTCCAGCAGGTCGTCGTAGCCTATGAGACCGGCTTCCACGAGCGGCAGCCGCCCAGGGCGGGCCGGGGGGAACTGCTCCAGGTCGGCGCGCTGCAGGTGGTTGCCGGAGACCAGAAACGGCACGAAGCTCGGTGAAGAGAAGCTGGCGGGCTCGCCCCCCACCACGAAGATCCTGGTCCCGCCGCGCAGCTCGAGCATGCCGTTTCGGCCGCTTCCGTACAGCTCCAGGAGGAGCCGGGAAATATCCTTGCGGGCCGGTCCCTGGTCCAGGGCCCCCTGCACCGCCTTGAGGAACTCGTCCTTGCCGAAGGGCTTCTCAAGGTAGGCCTTGACCCCGAGCTTGGTAGCGGCACGGGCGTACTCTTCGCCGCGAAAGACCCCGGTCATGATCACCACGGGGAGTTCCTTCAGGGCCGCGCTGCGGCGCACCCGCTGCAGCAGCTCCACGCCGTTCATTCCCGGCAGCTTCAGGTCGAGCACCAGGAGGTCGAAGCGCTGCGCCTGCAAAAGCGCAAGGGCTTGGTCCCCGCTGGCGGCGCTCTTCACCTCGAGCCCGCGCGCCTCCAGTACGGTGCGCAGCATCGCGGAGAGACGCTCATTGTCCTCCACCAGCAAAATGCTGCCCGTCATCTAGCTTCCCCCTTGCGAGGCCGCGGCAGGCGCCTTCAGGTACTTTTGCACCGCCTGGTTGTGGGACGCGAGGTCCTTGGAGAATTGGTGGCTGCCGTCGCCGCGCCCCACGAAGTAGAGGTAGGGTACCGCGGCAGGGTTGAGGACCGCCTCGATGGCGTCCCTGCCCGGGTTCCCGATTGGCCCCGGCGGGAGGGCCGGGATCAGGTAGGTGTTGTACGGGGTCGGCTTCAGAATGTCCTCCCGTCTCACCTTGCCGGCGAAGGCCCGCACCCCGTAAAGGGCGGTCGGGTCGCTCTGCAGCCGCATGCCGAGCTTCAGGCGGTTTTGGAACACGGCGGCGATGAGCGGCTTCTCCGCCGGAAGCACCGCCTCCTTCTCAACCATGGAGGCCATGGTCAAGAGCTTCTGCACCGAGACCCCCTTGGCCCGGGCGCGGCCGTCCACCGATTCCTTGAGGTACGCCTGCTGCCGTTGCACCATCTCGCGCACCACCTCAAGCTCGCTCTTACCCGGAAGGATGTTGTAGCTCCCGGGGAAGAGGTATCCCTCGGCGCTGGAGGCATCGATCCCGAACTCCTTCAGCAGCGCGGCATCGCGGCAGGCGGCCAGGAAGCTGTCCTTGCCGAAGATGCCGCGTTTTTCGAGCATCTCCGCCACCTGGTAGCTGGAATATCCCTCGGGGAGCGCGAAGATGCGCTGGTACACGTCGCCGTTGATCATCTTGGCGAGGATCTGGCTGGGGCGCATGCCGTCGTCGAACTGGTAGTAACCCGCCTTGAGCCGGGCGTCGCCCCCCTTGATGCGCGCGTAGAGGGTGAAGAGGCGGGCGCTGGAGACGATGCGGCGCGCCTCGAGGTCGGCAGCCAGCGCCTTAAGCGGGCGACCCTTGCCTAGTTCGACGATCTCCACGCGCTTGCCGTCGCCGGAGGGAAACAGCAGGAACCGGGAGAAACGGGTGATGGGTACCAGGGTGACTATCAGCAGCAGCGCGAGGCAGAGTTTGCGCTGCCGTAGGAACATATCTTTTAGGCTGGAAGCTAAGATGGCACTATCCTATGCAAAACGGTGCTTTTGCTAACTCAGCACTAGGTTTAGGTGAAATCGGCAACTGTGTCAAGGCCAAATGCCCTGGGCGGGTAGGGGGAACCGTTGTGATTGACCTTGTTTAATAATATTTTTTTTAAAGACAGTGGGGCGATTCCATTGTATCATATCTGACTGTGCCGCCCGGCCCGGGAGCGGTCCACCACTACAATAGGGCTGACGAGGTGCTTGATGAAGCAGAGATTTATTAACTCCGACTATTTCCCGTTTCAGATCCAGATCTCTGCCGCTTGCGGCGATCGGATCGCCCTGCGCAGTATGCTCGAGGAGCTGGGAGACGTGCCTGGCATCATCTACGCGCGCCGGGTGGCCGGCAAGCTGAACAAGCAGCTGGCACCGCACGAGGCCGCCATAATGCCGGGGTTGTTGCATCTTTATTCCATCCTGAGCCGGGTCTACCGTTACGTGATGGGGCAGTACTGCGCCAACCAGCAGCCCGGCGTGCTGGCAGCGCTCGTGGCCCAGGCGGGGTATCCCGACTTCGGCGGGGATGCGGGGAGCGCGCTGCAGCGTTTCCTGGAGCTGTTCCCGTCGCAGCAGATGGTGCTGGGCAACGACACGCCGCAAGGGTTCCTGGCCGGTGACGACGAGGAGCTGGCACGCCGCCAGGCGCTCTCGGCGGAACTGCTGCTCATGATGCTCAACGGGGAGAACCGGGCCCTGGACCAGTTCCGCCGGCTCTTCGACGCCTCGCAACTGGCGGAATCTTCCCCCTACCTCAAGGTGACCTCCGAGCTGGACCGGCGCCTGGCCCAGGCCCCCCCCTTCGAGCCGATCGGGATTTCGCTTCCGGAGCTGCTGCGGGCTCCGATGAAGGCCGCCCCCGACTCGCTTGCCGGGCAGATCGCCTACATAAGGGAGCACTGGGCCTCCCTCCTCCCGCCGGAGCTATTGACGGAGCTGGTCACCGCGCTGGACATCGTCTCACAGGAGGGGCGCGCCTTCTTCGGCGGCCCGGGCGAGCCCAAGGTGCTCCGCTTCGGCCGGGGAGCCCGCGGCGGCGAGGACTACCCCGAGTACGAGCGCTTCTCCCTGGACGCTGATTGGATGGCCAACGTGGTCATGATCGCCAAGATGGTGTACGTCTGGCTCGGGCAGCTTGCCAAGACCTACCAGACCGAGGTGAGGACCCTGGACCAGATCCCGGACGCCGAGCTGGACCGCCTGGCCGGCTTCGGCTTCAGCGCGCTCTGGCTGATCGGCATTTGGGAGCGCTCCCCCGCTTCGCAGCAGATCAAGCGCATCGCCGGCAACCAGGAGGCGATCTCCTCCGCCTACTCGCTCTACGACTACGTGATCGCCCACGACCTGGGGGGCGACCTGGCGCTGGACAACCTGCGGCGGCGCTGCGCCGCCCGCGGCATCCGTCTCGCGAGCGACATGGTCCCCAACCATACCGGCCTCTACTCCAAGTGGACCGTCGAGCACCCGGACTGGTTCATCCAGCTCGACTACCCGCCGTACCCCGACTACCAGTTCAACGGTCCCGATCTCTCTCCCGACGGGCGCGTCGGCCTTTTCATCGAGGACGGCTACTGGGACAAGCGGGATGCCGCCGTGGTCTTCAAGCACCTGGACCGCGGCAACGGCCGGGTGCGCTACATCTACCACGGCAACGACGGCACCTCCACCCCTTGGAACGACACGGCTCAATTGAACTACCTGATCCCCGCTGTGCGCGAGGCGGTGATCGGCACCATCCTCCACGTGGCGCGCCAGTTCCCGATCATCCGGTTCGACGCGGCCATGACACTTGCCAAGAAGCACTACCAGCGACTTTGGTACCCGCTGCCGGGCCAAGGCTCCGGGGTTCCCTCGCGCGCCGAGCACGGCATGGACCGCGCCAGCTTCGACGAGGTCTTCCCCGCCGAGTTCTGGCGCGAGGTGGTGGACCGGGTGGCGGTGGAGGCGCCGGACACCCTGCTTCTGGCCGAGGCCTTCTGGCTCATGGAAGGGTACTTCGTCAGGACCCTCGGCATGCACCGCGTCTACAACTCGGCCTTCATGAACATGCTGAAGATGGAGGAAAACGCCAAGTACCGGCAGACGTTGAAGAACGTGCTCGAGTTCGAGCCGGAGATCCTGAAGCGTTTCGTTAACTTCATGAACAACCCTGACGAGCGCACCGCTGTGGAGCAGTTCGGCAAGGAGGGGAAATACTTCGGCGCCACCGTGCTCCTGGTCACCATGCCCGGTCTCCCCATGTTCGGCCACGGTCAGGTCGAGGGGTTCCACGAGAAGTACGGCATGGAGTACCGGCGCGCCTACTGGGACGAACCGGTGGATCAGCACCTGGTGGCCCGCCACGAGAGCGACATCTTCCCGCTCATGCGCCGGCGCCACATCTTCTCGGGGAGCGAGCAGTTCACCCTGTACGACTTCTACGCCGGGCAGAGCGTCAACGAAAACGTCTTCGCCTATTCCAACCGCAATGACGGCGAACGCGGCCTGATCCTGTTCCACAACGCCTACGCCACCACCGCCGGCTGGATCCGCAGTTCCTGCGCGGTCCTGAGGAAAAACGCATCGGGGGGGAACACCCTGGCGCAAACGACCCTGGGGGAGTCGCTCGGCTTCAAGGGGGACGGGCGCCACTACTACAGCTTCCGCGACTACGCCACCGGTCTTTCCTACCTGAGAAACGGCCGCGACCTTTGCGACCAGGGGCTCTTCGTCGAGATGGGGGCCTACGAGTACCACGCCTTCCTCGACTTCCGGGAGATCTACGACGACGATTACGGCACCTGGGGCGCGCTTTGCTACCGGCTCAAGGGCGCCGGGGTCGAGAACCTTGATGACGAGGTCAAGAAGGTGCGCTACGCACCCCTTCACGAGGCACTGAGGCTGTTCCTGTCCAAGGCCGCCGTGGTGCTGCAGGAGCCGGGAATCACGCCGCAGGCCTGCATCGCGCCGCTCGAGCCGCTGCTCGCCTCCTTCTACAAGGCGTTGGCGCCGGAGGCCCCGGAAAAGGCGCAGCGCGCCCTGCTGACGACCTTTGGCGCCGAGTTCCTGCGGGGCCTGCAATCGGTCGAGGAGGGGGAGCTCCTTCCTGCGGAGCGGCTCCTCTTCTGCGCCTTCCTGGCGCTGCACCGGACCGGCAGCCTGAAAGAGGGGGAGAGCGCGCAGCTCTTCGAGGACCTGGGGCTGGTGCACCCGGCGGTGCAGCTCTTCCAGGGGCTCCCCCCGGCGGACCCCGAGCAGGTGATCGACCTGCCGCCGCACAGCTTCGGAAAGCTGCTCAGGCTCCTGCTGCAGCATGAGTCGTTCTTCTCCAACTGCCGCGCCGTCGGGTTGACCCGCTGCTGTGCCGCCCTCTTTTCTGATGTGCCGGCGGCCCGCTTCCTCTTCCTGCATGAAAGCGGCGGCGCGCAGTGGTTCAACAAGGAGCGCTTCGAGCTGCTGGTGGACTGGCTGGCACGGGTGGAGTCGTACGCGGAGCCGACTGAAGCCGAGGCCGAAAAGGCCGGGGGCGAAAAGGCCGGGGGCGAAAAAGGGGGCGAGCTGCCCGGTAAGGCCCTGGCAACGCTCATGAAGGAAGGCGCGGAGGCTGCCGGATACCGGCTCGACCAGCTAATGAGCGTTTTGCAGACCGGCTTCTGATTTTTCCGCGTTACCTGTTAGAATCAGAGCTGGCGCTTGATCATCCGGAGCGACCTTATCTATCGCATCATGAAAGAGAGGGGAGAGCAATGGCGGTCATCAATACGGCACTGCAGGACAACGTAGGGACCATCACCTTCAACGATCCCGAGCACCGCAACATGCTCAGCGGCGCGCTCATCGACGAGATGCTGCAGTCGATCGGCGCCTTGCAGAAGGGGAGGATGAGGGTGCTGGTGATCCGGGCCCCCAAGGGGTCGAAGGTCTGGTCGGCCGGGCACGACGTGCACGAACTGCCGCTGCCGGGGCGCGACCCGCTCTCATACCACGATCCGCTGGTGACCGTGCTGCGCTCTATCCAGAGCCTCCCCATCCCGGTCATCGCCATGATCGAGGGGAGCGTCTGGGGGGGCGCCTGCGATCTTGCCCTTTCCTGTGACATCCTTATCGGCTGCCCCAGTTCCTCGTTCTGCATGACGCCGGCGAAGATCGGCGTCCCCTACAACGTATCGGGGATCCTGCATTTCATGAACATCATGGGGGTCAATTTCGCCAAGGAGATGTTCTTCACGGCGGAGCCGCTCTCGGCGGAGCAGGCGAGCAAGGCGGGCCTTTTGAACCACCTGGTCGAGGCCGATCAGCTCGAAGAATTCACCTACAACATGGCCCACAAGATCACCAAGAACAGCCCGCTCTCGATCGGGGTGATCAAGGAGCAGATCCGGCTCCTGGCCAGCGCCCACCCGCTCTCGCCGCTCACCTTCGAGCGGGTGCAGGGACTTCGGCGCACCGTCTACGACAGCAAGGATTACGCGGAAGGGATCAAAGCCTTCCTCGAGAAGCGCCCGCCGGCCTTCACGGGCGACTAGCCCGCTGTCCTCCAGGCTTGACCGGTGTTACTCCCTCTCCCCCCGGGAGAGGGAGGAGTGAGGGTTGCACCAGGCGAATCCTCCCTGCGTGGCGATCCCCTCACCCGGCCTTCGGCCACCCTCTCCCGGAGGAGAGGGTAATGGCGTTGAGGATAGAAAAAAGCCCGACCGTTTGACCCGGCCGGGCTTTTCAACGTGCACCTGTAGGGGCGAATAATCATTCGCCCGCCCCTGTTATTCCTCAGCCTTCTCGAAGTTCCCCTTCTCCTGGCACTGCGGGCACTTCTGGGGCTTGCAGCGACCTTCCTTGGTGTACCCACAGCTCTTGCACTTCCACGTCGCCATAACTACCTCCTATTTGTTGTTGTTCAGCTTGATTTCCTGCACCTTTCCGAAGACGGAAAGCGGCTGGTCGAACTTTTTCTCATCCCCCACCACCACGAGTTTCATCGCGTCGGGACGGAGGTATTTTTTCGCCACCCGCAGCACGTCGGCCCGGGTGACGCGGGCGATGTTGTCGCGGTAGTTTTCCAGGTATCCCTTGGGGTAGCCGTAGAATTCCAGGCGGGCCTGCTGGGCCGCCACCGCGCTGCTCCGCTCGAAGGCGAAGATGAAGGAGTTGATGATGGACTCCTTGGCGAGCTGCAGCTCGGCCTCGGAAACCTCGGCCTGGGTCATGCCGGTGATGATCGACTCCAGGAGCTTGATGGTGCGCGCGGTCGACTCCACCTTGGTCTCGGTCTCGGCAATGAAGGGCCCCTTGAAGCGCCGCCCCGGATCGAAGTAGGCGTCGACGTTGTAGGCGAGCCCCTGGTTGGAGCGGATCTCCTGGGTGAGCCGCGAGGTGAAGCCGCCGCCCAGGATGTAATCCATCACCTTGATGGCGTAGAGGTCCGGGTTGTTCTTGTCGATCCCCAGGTGCCCCATGCGGATCACCGACTGGTTCACCTCTTTCTGCACGTGCAGCACCGCCGGGGTCATCTCCTCGCTGGGGGGGGACACCACCGGGAAGGGGGCGCTCTGGTTGGGCCAGTCGCCGAAGAGCCTCTCGAGGTTCTTGAGGAGCTGGCCTTTGTCGAAGTCGCCGGACACCGCCAGGATCATGTTGGCAGGGTAGAAGTAGCGCTTGTGGAAGGCGACGAGGTCATCGCGGGTGATGGCGTTCACGGTGGCGACGGTCGGGATGCGCCCCAGCGGATGGCCGGCATAGATGGCGCGGGTCAGCTCGCGCCCCGCCACCCCTTTCGGGTCGTCGTTCTGGCGCCTGATCCCTTCGATGGCGTGGCTTTTGGCCAGCTCGAAACGGCCCGGATCGAAGGCCGGCTCCCTGACCACTTCGGCATAGAGCTCGAGGGTGCGGTCCAGGTTTTTGGAGAGCGTGGAGAATGAGACTGTGGCGTTGTCGGCGTTCATGCTCGACTCGATCGACGAGGCCATGAATTCGAGTTCCCGGTCCAGCTTCTCGGGGGCGGTCTTCAGGGTGCCGCCGCTTCTTAGGGTGGCGCCGGTCAGCCCCGCGAGTCCCACCTTGGCGTCGGGCTCGTAGAGGCTGCCGACGTTCAGGTAGCTGGTCAGGTTCACTATCGGGAGCTCGCGGTCCTGAAGCAGATAGACCACCATGCCGTTTTTAAGCTGCACGCGCTCGGTCTTGGGGAACTGGAACTTGAGCGGCGGAAAGGTCATGGTGCGCGGGTTCGCCGGCGCGGCCGCCTGCACCCCCGAGATCGCGTCGAGCTTGGCGGTTGCTATGGCACTGGACCTGAAGGCGTTGGCTTCGGGTATGGCGAAAGCGAACAGGAAACCGAAGGTGGCCAGGCGGGCCAGGGTTGTCTTGCTGAACAAGCGATTGCAGATCGAAATCATTACTTACTGTCCCCCTTCAGCCTTGGTGAGGTAGCCGACGTTGCGGTTCTGGCGCGTGAAGTACTGCTTGGCCACGCGCATCACATCCTCGGGCGTGATCTTGGCCACCTTCTGGCGGTGCTCGATCAGGTAGCGCCAGGTTCCCGCGATCGCCTCGTACTCGGTGAGGTTGCGGGCCAGGCCGCCGTTGGAGGCCATCTGGCGGGACTCCTCGAACTCGAGCTGGTTCAGGATCTGCTGCAGCTCCTCGCGGGTCATCGGCTCGGTCTTCAGGCGCTCCAGTTCCTGGTAGATCGCCTGCTCCACTTCGGCCGCCGTGTGCGGCGCGCGCGGCGTCGCGTTGATGATGAAGAGGTTCGGGTAGCGGCTTCCCGGCGCCCCGAAGGAGGAGACCGAGGTGACCAGCTTCTGCTCCAGGACGAGCTTCTTGTAGAGCCGGGAGGTGCGGCCGTTGGTGAGCAGCATGTCGATCACGTCGAAGACGTAGTCGTCGGGCGCGGGGAGGGTGGGCTTGTGGTAGCCGATCATCAGCTCGGGCTCGGCGTCGCCGATCACCTCGGTTCGCTTCTCGCCCCCCTGCTCGGGCTCGGTGACCGCCACCGGCGGCACCGGGGTCCCCGGTTTGATCTCGCCGAAGTATTTCTCGACCAGGGCGACAGTCTGCTTGGGGTCGATGTCCCCGACGATGGCCACGATGGCGTTGTTGGGGGCGTAGTACTTGTGCAGGAAGTTCTCCGCCTTGGTCCGGGTCAGGTTCTCGATGTCCGACATCCAGCCGATGGTGGGCTGGCCGTTGGGGTGCGCGTTGAAGGCGTCGGCGAGGAAGGTTTCCCAGAGCTTTCCTTCCGGTTCCGCGTCATAGGAGCGGCGCCGCTCCTCCATCACCACGTTTCTCTCCGTGTAGAACTCCCTGAGCACCGCGTTCTGCATCCGGTCCGACTCGATGGCCGCCCAGAGCTCCAGCTTGTTGGCCGGGATGTTGATCAGGTAGGTGGTGCCGTCCTTGCTGGTGAAGGCGTTGTAGCCGGAGCCGCCGTTACGTGAGTAGATGTCGGCGAACTCCTCCTTGACCACGTACTTCTCGGCCTCCTTCTCCAGCCCGGCCAGTTCCGCGGTCAGTTTTTCGACCAGTTTCGGATCCGCCTGCTCCCGCTTGACCTTCTCGGCCATCAGCTGCTGGGCGGTGGCCTCGATCTTGTCCAGGATCGGTTTCTCTGCGGCGTAGTTCCTGGTCCCCAGGGTCTTGGTCCCCTTGAAGAGCATGTGCTCCAGGAGGTGGGCGAGGCCCCGCTCGTCGCTTCGTTCGTCCACGCTCCCCACCTTGAAGCGGATCCAGGCCGCCACGGTGGGGGAGTTGTGCCGTTCTACCATCAAAAGCTTCATCCCGTTTTTCAGGGTGTGCTCCTGCACACGCTCGGCAAGCCCCTGACCAAAGCAGGTGGCGGCGTTGACGAGGATGACAAGGGCGACCACGCATCTTGTTACTGACTTCATGACTACCTCGGCTTGGTGGTTTTAATGTGAAGCGAGAAAAAAGATAACATTTGTCCTTTTGAAGCGCAAGGGGCTAAGAGACAGGAAATCCCGCGGGAGGTGCTCCCGCGGGATTGGGGGGAGTGCGAAACCTGGCGGTACGCCTACTTCAGGGCCTGCGCGAACACCTCGCGGATATCCTCGACGAAGAAGAACTGCAGCTCCTCTTTCACGTTTTCCGGGATGTCGTCCAGGTCCTTCTTGTTCTTGGCCGGAGCCAGCACCTTTTTCACCCCGGCGCGCCGCGCCGCGAGCACCTTTTCTTTCAGCCCGCCGATGGCGAGCACCCGGCCGGTCAGGCTCATCTCGCCGGTCATGGCGACATCGCGCCTGGCCGGACGGCCGGAGAAGAGCGACACGATGGTGGTGGCCATGGTGATCCCGGCGGAAGGGCCGTCCTTCGGGATGCTTCCGGCGGGGACGTGGATGTGCAGCGTGGTGTCGTCGAACGCCTTCTTCTCGATGCCGAGCTCGATGCAGTTGGCCTTGACGAAGGAGAGGGCGGCGCGGGCGGACTCCTTCATGACCTCGCCCAGCGACCCGGTGAGGATCAGGTCCTCCTTCCCTTTCATCTTGGTTGCTTCCACGAAGATGATGTCGCCGCCGCTCTCGGTCCAGGCGAGCCCGGTGGCGACTCCGATCCGGTCCTTCTCGGAGGCGACCTCGTCGAAGAACTTGGGGGGGCCGAGGAGCTCGGCCACCGTGGCGGGGTCGACCAGCGTGCGCAGCGGCTTCTCCTGGGCAACCTCCTTGGCGATCTTGCGGCAGATGGAGGCGATGCTGCGCTGCAGGTTCCTGACGCCTGCCTCCCGGGTGTAATCGTGGGTGACCCGGTAGATCGCCTCGTCGGTGAATTCCGGGACCATGTTGGCCAGCCCGTTCTCCTCGACTTCGCGGGCGATCAGGTACTTCTTGGCGATGTTCAGCTTCTCTTCGTCGGTGTAGCCGGAGAGGGTGATCACCTCCATGCGGTCCTTCAAGGGGGCCGGGATCGGGTCGAGCTGGTTGGCCGTGGTGATGAACATCACGTTGGTCAGGTCGAAGGGGACGTCGAGGTAGTGGTCGGTGAAGGAGAAGTTCTGCTCCGGGTCCAGCACCTCCAAAAGGGCGCTGGCCGGGTCGCCGCGGAAGTCGGCGCCGATCTTGTCCACCTCGTCCAGCATGAAGACGGGATTGTTGGAGCCGGCGCGGTTGATCTCCTGGATGATGCGGCCGGGGAGGGCGCCGATGTAGGTGCGCCGGTGCCCGCGGATCTCAGCCTCGTCACGCATCCCCCCGAGCGAGATGCGGATGAACTTGCGCCCGAGGGTACGGGCGATGGACTTGCCCAGGCTGGTCTTGCCGACCCCGGGGGGGCCGACGAAGCAGAGGATCGGCCCCTTCATCTTGTCCTTCAGGGTCCGCACCGCCAGGTATTCGAGGATCCTCTCCTTCACCTTCTTCAGGTCGTAGTGGTCCTCGTTGAGCACCGCCTCGGCCTGATTGATGTCCTTGTTGTCCGGGGTGCTGTTCTGCCAGGGGATCGTGGTCAGGTAGTCGAGGTAGGTGCGGGAGACCGTGTACTCGGGGGAGGCGGGGTTGATCCGCTCCAGCCGCCTCATCTCCTTCTCGGCGATCTTGCGCACGTCCTCCGGCATGTTGGCGCTCTCGATCTTGCTCCTGAGCTCGTTGGTCTCGCCCTGGCGCGAATCCTCCTCGCCGAGCTCCTCCTGGATCTGCTTCATCTGCTCGCGCAGCAGGAATTCCTTCTGGCTTTTGCCGACCTTCTTGGTGACCTCGGCCTGCACCTCTCCCTTGATCTGCAGCCGCTGCACCTCGTTGGTCAGGTGCATGTAGACCTTCTTCAGCCGCTCCAGCGGATCGATGGTTTCCAGGAGCTTTTGCAGCTCGTCGATGGGAAGGTTCAGGTAGAGCGCCACCAGGTCTGAGAGGCGCGCGGGGTTGTCGATGAAGTCAATCATCTTCATCACGTCGTCGGGAAGGGGACGGCCGTAGGAGAGGGCGATTTTCAAAAGGGCGTTGAGGCTGCCGACCAGCGCCTCCGAGACCATGGACTTCTCGGCGAACTCGCGAACCGGCTCGAGGCGCGACAGCGCCACCGGGGTCTGCTGCACGATGGCCAGCAACCGGACCCGGATCACGCCTTCGAGGACCACCTTGGCGCCGCCGCCGGCGAGCTTGTTGATCTGCACCACCTTGCACAGGGTCCCGATCTCGTGCAGCGCAGAGAACAACTCGCCGGTCGGCTCCTGTTTCAGCTTCACCAGGGCCACCAGATTGTTGAAGAGCACCGCCTCCTCGAAGGGGGGCATATCTTCCTGTTTCAGGAAGATAGTGAAGACCATGTAGGGGAAAGCAATGATCTCCCGCAGGGGATACAGCGGGACGATCTCCGGCATGTTGATGGTGATATTCTCTGTCATGGCAGTATTTCCAGATACTTGGTTGAGGGCGCGAATTGTTAAAGATTACTGGAGAAGCGCCCCCTGTCAACCGTGAACTGCCTGTTTAGATAGCCTCCCATGCTTCGTACAGCGCGGCGATTTCGGAGCTGAGCTGAGCGTGGCGCTCGCCGGCAACGCGAGCCGCCTCGTGGTCGGCAAAGAACTCGGGCTCGGCCATTTCCTCCTCCAGTTTGGCCAGTTCCCCTTCCTTCGCCCCGATCTTTTCTTCGATCTCCGCCAGCTTGCGTTCCCGGGCCCGCTCCTCCTTCTGGCGTTGCTTGTCCATCTCGCGCTGTTGCTGGCGGGACAGGCGCTGATCGGGTTGCTCCTCTACCGGCGCCGCCGGCTTATCCTCCCCCTTCGCGGGGGTGAGCCGCCCCAGGCCGTCCTGCCCCGGTGCCCCGGCAGCTCCGGCGGTTTTTTCCAGGTAGTACTCGTAGTCGCCGTAGAAGCTCTCCAGCTTGCCGCCGCCGACCTCGACCACGCGGGTGGCCAGTCCATCGATGAAGTGTCGGTCGTGGGAGACGAAGACCACGGTGCCGCCGAAGTGCTTGAGCGCCTCGAGGAGCACGTCCTTGCTGAACAGGTCGAGGTGGTTGGTAGGCTCGTCCATCAAAAGCAGGTTGGCGGGGCGCAGCAAAAGCTTCGCCAGCGCGAGACGGTTTCTCTCGCCGCCGGAGAGGACACCGACCTTCTTGTGGATGTCGTCTCCGGAGAAGAGGAAGGCCCCGAGGATGTCGCGCAGCTGGGGCACCATGTCGTAGGGGGCGTCGGCGAACAGTTCGTCGTAGACCGAGTGGGAGGCATCCAGCTCCTGGGCCTGGTCCTGGGCGAAGTAGTCCTTGATGACGTTGTGGCCGTCCTTGACCGCGCCGGAGGTGACGTCGGCGTTGGCCAGCACGCGCATCAAGGTAGATTTCCCCGCGCCGTTATGCCCCACGAGGGCGATCCTCTCGCCGCTCTCCACCGTCAGATCCACCTGGTTCAGCACCACGTTGCTGCCGTAGGCCTTGACCACTCCGGAGAGCTCCATCACGGTCTTGCCGCTTTTGGGGGGCGTGGGGAAGCGGAAATGGATCTTCTTGCGCTCGGGGGGGAGCACGATGCGCTCGATCTTCTCCAGCTGCTTGATGCGCGACTGCACCATGGCGGCCTTGTCGGCCTTGTAGCGGAAGCGGGAGATGAAATCCTCCATCTTCTCCACTTCCTCGTCCTGGCGCCGCTTGGCCTCGCGCAGGGCGGAGACCCGCTCCTCGCGCTGCACCAGGTAGTTGCTGTAGTTGCAGTGGTAGTCGGTGATGGCGTGGTTCCAGACCTCTGCGATCCGGGAGCAGACCTGGTCCAGGAAGAAGCGGTCGTGGGAAACCAGCATGACCGAGTAGGGGTAGCCCTGCAGGTACCCTTCCAGCCAGTTGCGCGCCTCGATGTCCAGGTGGTTGGTCGGCTCGTCCAGCAGCAGGACGTTCGGTTTCTTGAGGAGCAGCTTGGCGAGCGCGATGCGCATCTGCCAGCCGCCGGAGAACTCGCCGCATTCCTTCTCCCAGTCAGCCGGAGAGAAGCCGAGGCCGGTGAGGACGTTCCCCACCTCGCTCTCCATGGCGTACCCCCCCTTGAGGCGGAACTCCTCCTGGAGGTGGCCGAAGCGGTCCAGGAGCTGGTCGTGCCCCGGCGCGTCGTGGGGCTCGCGTTCCAGGCGGGCCGTCAACTCCGCGATCTCTCTCTCGATATCCTGCAGCTCGGACAGCGCGGTCATCACCTCGGCGAAGAGGGGCTGTCCCTTGGCGACGATGCCGTCCTGCGGCAGGTAGCCGACCGTCCCGCCGCGGGTGATCTGGATCTCGCCGCTGCTGCTTTCGACCTCGCCCGCGATGATGCGCATGAGGGTGGACTTGCCGGCGCCGTTTTCGCCGACGAGGCCCACGCGCTCGCCCTTTTTCAGGTGCCAGTTGATCTCGGTGAAAAGCGGTTTGCCAGCGAAATCCTTGGAGAGTTTCTTCAGGTGCAGCATTTGGTGTTTCCTTCCTTTGGGGCGAATGACAGGCGGGTGGGGCCCGGAGATTAACGGCGCATTGTAGGATTAGCGGCGGGATTTTGTCAAACAGGGATGAAGGGGGGGCAAGGGATAAAGGCTAACAGGGATGAAAGGGATACAAGGGATAAAGGCAAAGACTACTGAATCCTCTTTGACGTAACCCTTTATCCGCTTCATCCCTGTCCCTGTTCATTTCTTGTCCTTCCCCTCCAGGTAATCCGCCAGGATGGTGCGGCTGTGCTCGTCGTCGTGGCAGTAGACACAGAGGTTTTCCCAGTTGCTGCCGTCGGGCGGGTTGTAGTTGTGGTTGCCGTCCTTGTGGTGAACGGTCAAAAGGTGCAGGTTGGCGAGCTCGAACTCGCGCCCGCACTTGGCGCAGATCCAGCCATGAAGCTTGAGCGACTTTTCCCGGTAGTTCTCGGGGCGCTGCTGCTCCCCGCGCATCTTGCGCACCAGTTCGTCGATCTCCTCGGCGCTTTTGGGCGTCACGTTCCTGGGACCGCGGGGGCGGAATGCGGACATGGGTGATCCTCCTTTCAGGTGTGGATTGTACAGGTTTCCTCGCGATGCTGTAGGGGCAAATAATTATTTGCCCTGCTCACTGGCCCCGGCGATTGTTCGGGCGAGAGCACCGGGAGGCGGGAAGGCGGGCGAATGATTATTCGCCCCTACAGGTACCGTTCGAGGTCCCCCTCCCTGTCCCCCTCCGGGGGCGGGGACGTATGGGCAGAGGCGCTGTACATCCTGCTGTTGCTACAGATTCCCCTTGAGCCCGATGGTCTCGGCCTCGGTCTTCATCCCTTCTATGGTGTCGGCGATCAGTTCGTTCAGCTCGACTCCCATCATGGCGGCTCCCTTCTCAATGATGGAGCGGTCGGCGCCGGCGGCGAAGGCCTTGTCCTTCCACTTCTTGGTCACGCTCTTCACCGGAAGATCCAGGATGCTCTTCGACGGGCGCACCAGCGCTGAGGCCGCCACGAGCCCGGTCAGCTCGTCAATGGTGAAGAGGGTCTTCTCGAGGTTCGTCTGTGGTTCGACGTCGCTGCAGATCCCCCAGCCGTGGGAAACGACGGCCCTTATGTACTCCTCGGGCCATCCCGCGTTTTTGAGAATCTCCGGCGCCTTGTGGCAGTGTGCTTCGGGGTGGCGCTCGTAGTCGATGTCGTGCGCGAGGCCGATCACGCCCCACATCTCTTCATCCTCGCCGTACTTCTTCGCCATGTGGCGCATCACCGCTTCCACCGCGAGGGAGTGCCTTCTCATCTGGTCGCTGGGCAGGTATTCCTCGATCAGTTTCCAGGCCGCTTCCCTGGTCGGTTTGCTACTCATAAACGTGCCTCCCTCATGATTTGTTCAGCGTCGGATCGTAGTCAAAAATGCCAACGATGTCAATTAGCTAAGCCTTTGGCTCCAGCCGGGCGATCTTGGGTTCGTGCCCCTTTTTGTACACCATCAGCGTCCGTTTGAAGCTGATGACGATGTCGCCGTTTTGGGTGAAACCGGTGGTCTTGACCGTTACGATGCCGAGGTTCGGGCGCGACTTCGACTCTCTCTTGGCCAGCACCTCGGACTGTGAATAGAGGGTGTCTCCCTCGAAGAGCGGGTTGGGTAGGATGACTTCGTCCCAACCGAGGTTGGCGAAGACGTTCTGGGAAATGTCGGTGACGCTCTGGCCGGTGACGATGGCCAGGGTGAGGGTTGAATCGACCAGCGGCTTTCCGAACTCGGTCTGCGCCGAGTAGTGCTGGTCGAAGTGGATCGGCGCCGTGTTCTGGGTAAGCAGCGTGAACCAGATGTTGTCCGTCTTGGTGATGGTGCGCCCCAGCGGGTGGGGGTAGATGTCACCTACCTCAAAATCCTCGAAGAACCTGCCGCGCCAACCTTCCTTGATTGCCATCTCGACCTCCGGTTTCTTGGTAGTAGGAGCGGCGTGCGCCGCTTGTTTCAATCCGCCGACGTCTGTGACCTGACATAGAGCACCAGCCCGACCAGCGAAAGCGTTATGCCGACCATCCCGGCTGCGCCCGGCCAGGCTCCGCCGAGGAACAGGATCTCTCCCAACAGGGAGAAGATCACCTCGGTGGATTGGGTGGCGTCGACGGCGGAGAGCTCGAAAGGCGTCTTCGCCAGATGGCGCGCCTTGTAGAAGAGGGTGGTGGCTATGACGCCGGAGAGGACGGCGACCACGGCGGTGTTGATCAACTGCCCTCCCGATGGGGGCGGCGGCTGAACGAAAAGCGTCAGCACGATCCAGAACGGGATCGATCCGAGCACCATGATCAGCACCCGGGCGACGCTGTCGTCGAGAACGGCCGCGCTGCTTTCCGGGAACTTGGCGATCTTCCCGTGGCGCGCCTCCCAGATCAACTGGTTCCCCAGCGGGTAGGCGAAGGCCGCCACCAGCACGGGGAGCACGCCGAGTAGCGTCTCCCGGATCGATGCCGCTGACGCCTGTTCGCAGGTCACCAGGACGATGCCGATGAAGATCAAGGCCGTGAATACGATCCCCCGCATCGGTACACGCTTGCCGAACAGCAGCAGCACCAGCGGCGTCGCGAGGATGGTCGCTTGCCAGGTGGTCGCTACGACCCAACCGGGGGCGAAGGACGAGCTGAAGGTGAGCAGCGCATAGAACACGCCAAACCCGATGCTGCCGGCCATGGTCCAAAAGCACCAGTTGCTCCGGAAGGCCGAGAAGATGCCCTTGAGCAGGCGCGCCTTCCCGGCGAGTACCAGCCAGAGGCTCAGCATGAAGAACATGTAGAAATAACGCAGGCTTGCTGTCCAGATCCAGTGTCCGCCCTGCAGGCTCATGGCGCGGTTGAGCACGAAGGTGCTGCTGAAGAAGAGGGCGGAACAGATGCCGATGAGAATAAGACGTGTCATTGGTACTCGATTGATGAGTTGTGCCTGCCATGGCTCGGCTAGATCTCTGTAGCTGAAATCGTCTTGCAGGTAAAGTGAAAACGATTCAAGCCGCAGCTTCCTGGCGACCTCTCGTCTCGTCCGGAGTCCCTCTTCGCCTCCTTCCTGTAAACGTCCACAAAGTACTGCAAACACAGGTTTGACGGGGATTCGGGGCCGGGGCATTCTGCGTTGACAATAGTTGTCTATGATGATACTTTCCGACACGTTCAACGCTTTATACCTTATGCCCGGAAAGGTTTATCACGTGCATCTTTACAAGATTTTCCGTGCCTCATTCTCGAAAATTCCAGCGGTCCTGCTTCTCATAGCGCTTCTTATGCCCGCGCCCGCCTTTTCTCTCGATTCTGACGATTCTCAGATCTTCATCACCGGGTTCAATGCCTATCAGAAAAGAGACTATAAAGCCGCGATCGACAACATGTCGGGGCTGCTCAAGAAGTATCCGGATACGCCCCTCAAGGATATGGCGATTTTCTGGCTTGCCAGGGCCAACTACAAGGTTGGCAACAACGCCGAAGCCGGTAAATACATGGCTCAGTTCCTCCACGACTATCCCGAGAGCCCGCTGAAAGCGACCGTGGAGGACGAACTGCTCCAACTCGCTGATAAATACCAGAAGGGTCAGCCCATCGCCACAGCGCCGAAAGCCGCTGCGCAGCCTGCGATAGACAGGGCTGCCGAAAAAGCCGCCGCCGAGAAGGTCGCTGCCGAGAAGGCTGCTGCCGAGAAGGTCGCTGCCGAGAAGGCTGCTGCCGAGAAGGCTGCTGCCGAGAAGGTCGCTGCCGAGAAGGCCGCTGCCGAGAAGGCCGCTGCCGAGAAGGCTGCTGCTGAGAAGGCTGCTGCTGAGAAGGCTGCTGCTGAAAAGGCTGCTGCTGAAAAGGCTGCTGCTCAGAAGGCCGAGGCGAAGAAGGTTGCCAAAGCCAAAAAGCCGGCTGCGGAAAAGGGGAAGTCGGCCGCTCTTCGTAAGAAGGCGATCGCAGGCTACAAGGATGTCATCGACCGTTACCCCGGCACTTCGGCCGCGTCCAACGCATCGGCAAAACTGCTGCAGATGGGCATCCAGTACCCGGCCATCAAGGGCACGGGCACGACTGCCGCGCCAGGCGAGGTAACCCAGGTTTTCGAAATCGAAGTGGCCCAGTTTGCCGACGTCAATGTCGAACTCGGGCCTGCCGCCGAGAGCTTGGAGGCGGGCAAGCCGTTCGCGATCCCGCTAGTGATCGTCAACGCCGGCAACGGCAGCGACAGTTTCTCCCTGGAGTCCGGTTTCCCGCCGGAGTACGGCTTCCATTTTGCCGCTGCCGCCAACCCGGATGTTGCCATTACTAAAACTCCGACTCTTGCCGTTGGTGAGAAGTTCAGGGCGCTTGCCGTAGGCACCATCCCGCGCGGCAATATCGACGGGCAGAAGAACAGCTACCCGGTCAAGGTCACCTCCGCCTTTGCGAAAGAGGCTTCCCAGACAAGGGAGATCGCCTTGGCAACCTCGGCGCCGCTGCTCAGGGGCGTGGTGAAGACGGATAAGACCAAGCTGTTACCGGGCGAGAAGGTCTCCTACCGCATTTCCCTGCTCAACATAGGCAGCGCTCCAGCTCGCGGTGTGACCTTCCGGCTCAACTACCCGCCGCAGTACGAGCCGGTCGGTCTGCCTTCCGGAGCCAAACAGGAGGCGGGCGCCCTGGTCATGGACGGCATGAGGCTGAAGTCAGGCGAGAGCCACGACGTCAACGTCACCTTCCGCCTCAAGGATGAGGCGCTGGCAGACCAGGAGCTGATGGTCGGGGCCGACATCCTGAACGGTGAACTCGACAAGAGGGAGTCCTTCGTATCTGCCACCACTGTTGTCCAGAGGGTGAGCGGCGTGACCGCGAGGACCGGCGCCGGAAAAGTGGTGGTGATCCCGGGGCAGACCGTATCGGTCCCGCTCATCGTCACCAACACCGGCAACGTCAGGGAAGTCTTCTCCATCAGGGCGAGCGCGCCTGCCAACTCCACGTATAAGTTCTACGAGGACGTGAACCGGGATGGCAAACGGCAGAGCAGCGAACCGATCATCAACCATGTCGGACCGCTCTCCCCCAAGGAAGAAGCTTATGTCATCTTCGAGATCGAGACCCCGGCAAGCGCGGCCGACGGTGCCGCTGCTTCCGCTTCGGTCCGGTTCGAGTCCGAGAATGCACCCGATCGCTCCGCGGCCGTAAACCTGCAACTGGCCTACTCCCGGCCGGTGCTTGAGTTGAGCCTCGCCGCCCGCGGCGGGAAGCTGAAGCCGGGCGAGGTCTCATCGCTGGAACTCAATTGCGTCAACCGCGGTTCCAACATGGCCAAGCAGGTTACCCTGCAGAGCGCCCTCCCGGCGCAGCTCGAACTGGTTGCGGCAGATCCTTCCTTCAGCAGGTTCGACAACGGGGTGTACGTCTGGCGCTTCGACGAGCTCGGCGCTGGCGAGAAGCGGAACATCAAGGTAACCTATCGGGTGAAACCGGGTATCGCCGTCGGCACCAGCGTGCAGATGAAGAATTCGCTGACTTACCAGGATCTCCTCGGGAACAGGTACTGAGATGGCAAAACGCATCATCGTCACCCTCGGCAGTCTCGTCCTGCTTGCCTGCGGCACCGCCGGGCATGCGGAAGAGATGCTGCTCTACACTCCCAAGGAGGCGAGCGGCGCAGAGGCACCGGCATCACCGAAGGACGGGGTCCTGGTCCGGACGGTGACGGTGAAACGAGGCGACACGCTTGCCAAGCTCTCCCGGAAGCACATCGGGGTGTCCGACTACTTCCCCGAGATGCTCGTCTTCAACAGGATAAAGAACCCGGACCTGATCCATCCCGGTGACAAGCTGCTGGTCCCGGTACCTCCGGGACAGTCAGGAGAGACTAAAACGAAAAATAGCCATGCCGTTCGCCGAGCGGCGGTCCCGAAAAAGGCCGCCTCCCTCGAGAGGGCACCGGCCAAGCCGGGCGAACAGGAGCTGTTCCAGGGGGCGCAGCGCGCCTACCTCGAGCATGACTACCGCGAGGCGCTGGCCCGTTTAAACGACTTTTTGCGCAAGTTTCCTCATTCCAGGTTCGCCGCGGATGCCTCCCTGTACCGCGCGGACTGTTTTCTGCACCTGTCCGGGGAGTAAATAGCCGCCTCTTCCGCCCCCTTCCAGACCCACACCAGACACCGCAACTTCGCGGGGTACCTGTTGCTGAAGCACCAAGCTCCATCACAGATCCTGCCGCTAGAGTTGTGACTCGGGCGGGACGTGGTAGATTGTTGTGTAACGGTATGTATTTGTTGTTGTTTTTGAATAGGAGGGGTTTGAGATGCAAGACGCGATAGCGTTTCGAGTTGCGGCAGGTGCCGGCCAGGTCCTTGGGGTGTGCGAGAAGGCGGAATTTGCCTGCGCCGAGCTCTACCACTACTTCGCCAACCTCTTCAAGGACGAGCGGGAGATCTTTTACATCTGGTTGAAGAGCGCCCTGGAGCGGGAAAACCGGGCCAGGCTCATGGCCCTGGTCGGGAAGCTGGCGTTGGACGACGTGATAGAAGGGGTGCATCTGGAGTTGACGGAGGCCGAAGAGGTACTCGCCAAGGTCCGCGCCTCGCTGGAGCTGGTAAGGCAAGAGCCCCCCGAGGTACGGGAGGCCCTTCAGCTTGCCATGGACCTGGAACGCACCCTGGATCGCATCACTATGGAAAAGGTGGTGCAGTTCACCGAGTCGTACCAGAAGTGGTTCCTGGCGATCATGAACCGTGACCAGATGGAACTTTTGCAAAACGCCTACAAACAGCTCGGCCGGGACTAGCCCGGCCGCTTAGATATGCGCAACGTGTTGAGGTCGTCTCCGAACGGCTACCGGGTTTCCTGCCGGTAGCCGTTTAATTTTGCCAGCTCCTGCACCAGCGGATCGACCTTGCGATCCGTGATGAAGATCCTGCCCCCCTTCGCGTCGTTGAGCATCACGCCGGGCATGCGCACCCCGTATCCCTTCTCCCAAAGCGACCACAGCTCCTGGTCGCCGTAGCGTCCGGCAATATCAAGCCGGTTCAGCAACTTGTCGGACAGGCTTTGCAGGTCGTCGTGATCCTGGACCGCGATGACTTGGTAACCCTTGCCCTCCAGGAGGTTCGTGAGCGAGTCGCCGAGCGGATCCCCTTGGAAACGTGCCAGCACGTAACGCCTGCCGTTCTTCTCGAAGTAGCGGTACACGGGGATCTCGAGCCGGACGCCGTTGTTGTCGCCCGCGTAGAGGTCGATGCTCTTGTCGGCCTGGAACCGGATCCCGAGCGCTTCCAGGAGCGCGTCCGCGATTCCCCTCGGGTCCTTCTCGGGGATCTGGTACAGCACGCTGTCATCAGGCCTTCCGGTGATGATGGGGGCGGTCGAGGGGGTCTCCACCAGCTTGAAGCCGTGCGTGCTGAGGAGACGGACCAGCGCCTGCGGGGTGGCGGGGCGCTTGCCGGGGACCTTGAGCAGGGTGATGTCCTGGCGCAGCAGGCTGTCCTGGCTCTTCTCTATCTTGAAGTCGGCTTGGACGGTGACCTTGCAGTCGGTGCCGAAGTCAACCAGGAAGTCCTCCTCAAAGGAATAGAACCGGGCGGCGGTCAGCAGGGCGCGGTAGAAGGCGCGGGGATTGTCGGGACGCTCGGAAACCACGCTCAACTGCGGGTTTTTCTCCTGGAGCAGCGACTTCACCAGCGGCGGGAGCGTGGCGCCGGCATCTACGAGGATGGCGCCGCCGTCCTGGGCTGCCAGCACCGGGTAGCGCTCCGGGTCGAGCGAGAGCGAGAACGCGCTGGAGAGATAATCGAGCTGGGCCTTGCTGGAGGGGGCGTTCGGGACCAGTTGCGGCCAGACCTGCGCCGCGTCCTGCACCCCCCCGGTGCTGGATACCGAAGCCTGCGGCACCGCCGGTTGCGTCGCGGGGGCCTTGAAGAACATCATGGTGGCGCCCTTTACCGCGGGCGGTGCGATCCTGCCCGGTTTGGCGGCTGCGACCTTGACGGCGCGGCGCGGCTTCGGCCTGGCGACCTGCTCGGTCGCATCGATGGGGATCAGGAGCGTCGCGCCCACCCGCAGTCTGCGGATGTCCGTGAGATGATTGGCGGCCTGGACCCTGCGGGCCACCGCGTCGGCCCGGTCGCCCGTGATGCCGTATTCCCTGGCCAGCACCCGGTACAGGAAGTCTCCGCGCTTTACCTTGTAGGCCACCGTCCCCGTGGCTTTGGGGACCGGCTTCGTTTTCGGGGCGGGAGCCGGCATGGGGTACTTCTTGGCCAGGGCGGCTGGTTCAATCTCGAACTTCTTGTCGATGGAATGAGAGGTTAACGGAAAAGCGCCCAGCAGGATCAGGGCCAGGCCCAGTTGCTTCTTGTCGAGACTAACCAGCATGCAAACTCCCGGAAAAATTGGCTGACGCGGTATGCGACGGCATGACTGAAACTGAAATCAACTGTGGATTGTCGTGGTGGTGCCTCATTTTTGCCCCTTGTCCGGGAGCTGCAACACGAGCCCCCGGATGCGCCTGTTGGCCTTCTCGCGGTAGATCGCGATCTCGGCGCCGTCCTTGGCCTTCCTGGTCTCGATGGCCAGGCCGTCCTGCTCCCTTGCCCCGGCTTTACCGGGAAGGTCCCCCCCGGTCGCCTCCTTGAAGAAGCTTCCCGGCAGGTTCTCGTTGAGGTCGCCGTCCCCTTCGGCCAGCACCTGGATGGCCCTGACCTTCCCCTGTTCCCGGTAGATCCTGAACTGCTTCCGGTCTCCGCGGTAGAGCTCCCACCCCGGATGAGCCGCAGCATAGGCCGCGTCGGCGGGAACCTTGGGGACGAAACCGGGCAGCTTGCTTTCCGCCTGTTCCGTGGCCGGTGCGGGAGCGGGCGCAGGGGGGGCGGGCGCCACGGCCGCCGGGGCCGGTGCCGGGCGCGGCGTGGGCGGCACCGGTTCCGGTTTCGAGCGCTGCCAGAAGACGACGCCCAAAGCGACCACTATCCCGAGCACGGCAACGCTCGCCAGGTTGCGCCTGTTGCTGCCGGTCACAGCGCCGGAGACGGGTGCAGCGTCACCTTCTTCCGGCGCGTCTCCGCATAGTTCAGGCGGCTTCCGGTAGATCTGGTCGGGGGTAGGGTACAAGGGCTTACGAGGGGGGGGCGCCGCCTTTCCCGTCTGGGGCGGCTCCTGGGCAGTCGGGACCTCCGGCACTGCTTGCGCGGGCTCTTTTTGAGCCTCCGGCGCGACCCGGGCAACCGGGGTGCCCGGGATGACCGGCGCAGTAGGTGCGGGCTCCTGCTGCGAGAGCCGAAGGGACGACGGCTCGGACACGAAGAAGCCGATCTCCTCGCTGTGAAGGGCTTCAAACTCTTTGGCCGCAGGCTGATCCAGCGCCGCTCCCTTTTCTGTCACGGCTTCCGGCTGGTCCGGCCACAAGGGGGCGAGGTGCGGTTCGAACCCGGCATCGTCGAAGTCAGGGATCTCGAATTCGGCGGTGTCATCCAGCGTGAAAAGGTCGGGGAGGTCGGCAAGGTCGGAGAGATCGGAAAGATCGGCAGGGGCGCTGGAAGGCGCCCCGGAAATTGTTTCCGTCGTCAGCAGCTGCATCACCTCTTCGCTCAGGCGTGCGGTGGGGAGGTTGAGGCTGAAGGAGCGAACAAACCCTGCAGGGGAGCGTCCGGACGACTCGTCTTCCTCGAGCAGGACCAACTGCACGGAAGGGTCAGCGATCAGCGCCCTGGCCTGGGTGGCGATCTCCTCTCCGGGAATGCCATCGAGGCTGCTCTGGATGAAAACGTAGTGCGGGTGCTCCTTGGGCAACCTCCTGATGGCACTGGGGAGGTCCGTCTCGAAGGTAAGGCTTTTCGGAGACTGGATGCGCAGGCTCTCGATAAGATCGAGTGCACGTTCATCACTGGCTATGAAGAAGATCTCAGCCATTGAATACCTATCACCTGTGAATGAGGAGAGTAGATCGTATCTGTAATAAATTGGATGTAGCGGTACCGCCTGAACCTGAAGTGTAGGACGCCGTTTGTTTTTAATATAAAAAGCTACAAACGTCAAAATTATTTTGGACTAATATGGTAAAGAAGTGCTCATTAGTCTAGGGTGTGGCTGGACGCAGGGCGGTAAAACTCAATGGCATTTCGGCAAAGAACTTTACGGGCGAGATCCAGGTCGAGCGTGTCCAGTATGAGACGCAGGTCATCGTCGCGGTAGGGGCGGGGGGCGCGGGTGGAGGGGAGGTCGGTGCCGAACATGAGGGCGTTGGGGTTGGCGCGGCAGATGTCCCGGAGGGCACCGGCCACGTCGAAGTCGACCCTGCCGAAGCCGGTCGCTTTTACGCGAACACCCCGCTCCACCAGCGACAGCAGGGCCGGAAGGCCGGTCGCGGAGAGCCCCAGGTGGTCGATGCTGACCGCGGGAAGCCCGACCAGCATGGGGGCGAGCCCGGGGAGTTCGCGGGAGTCGACGTAGAGCTCCACGTGCCACCCTGCCAGTTCGTGGACCCGGCGTGCCATCCGGTCCAGGTGCTCTATTCCTTCCGAACCGCCGCGCTTGATGTTGAAGCGCACCGCGCGCACGCCCAGCCCGTTCAGGCGCAGCACCTCGTCGTCGCTCACCCCGACCGGAAGCTGGGTCACGCCCACGAAATCTGTTCCCAGGGTGGCGAGGGCGTCCTCCAGGTAGGACTGGTCCAGGGCCTGGAACGAACCCGAGACGATGGCGCCGCCCGCGAGGTTCACGCCGGCGGTGCGCTGCAGGTAGTCGCGGCAGGTGAAGTCGTCGGGGAGGAAACCCTGGTTTTCCACCAGGGGAAAGCGGCGGTCGATGATGTGGAAGTGGCTGTCGAAGACGGGGACGGTGGCGGCGAGCTCGGGTGTCATCTGCGACCTCCTTGGCGCCCTCAGTGGCGCCGGTTGACATCCTGGTTCGGGCCGATCTGGAGGCTCGCCTTGGCTATGAAGATCTCGCGCAGGAAACAGACCAGCCCGGACACCATGAGGATCATGCCGACGATGAACAAAAGGGCGACCGGGAGCGAGATGTCGTAGCGCAGGTAGTCGCCTATGAAGAGCATGGCGATCACGGTGCAGACGAGGACTGCGGTGGCGGTGCACAGAAAGATCGCGTGCCCGATCAGGTCGGCGCGGCGCTTCAGTACGGCGAGCGCAGCGTGCAGCCGGGGGACCGCGTCGGGAGCGGCATTCTCCAGCTTCGCCTCGTGGAAACGGGCGCGGTCGATGACGCGCGCCAGGCGGTTGGTCATCACGCTCAGCATGGTCCCTATCGCGGTGAGCAGGAAAACGGGGGCTACCGAGAGCTGGATGACGTGGGCCATGGTGCCGATGGTCTGAGAATCGCGCAGCATCTACTAAATCTCCTTGTGGATCCTCTTTACGTTTCGAATCGTTGTTCCAGTTCCGTCCTGAACTGGTCCATATCGATACCCTTCAGCCTGATCAGGTCCTTCATGACGGGATCGAGCATGGCGTTGGCAGTGTTGAGCTCCGCCCTCTTGGCGCGGATTTCACGGAGCGCCTTTTCGCGCCCCTCGTTGGTCAGCAATAGGTCGGAGCGCTCGTTGTAGAAACGGTGGATCAGGAAGTTCCTGGCCTTGAGCGCCTTTCTGAGCGCGTACACCGACTGGTCGGTGAAGCCGACCTTCTGCTTGATCTCCTCCATGAGGCGCCCCAAGGTCTGGGCTCCCAGAGATTCCATGGTGCCCAGGAATTCCTGCTCGGTCAGGTCGCCGTCGCTCAGGTCGATCAGGAGCGTCACGATGAACGAGATGTAAAGCTCGATCCGCTGGCAGTCCTGGACCGCCGCTCCCATTTCGAGGTAGATGGGGTTGAGCGCGGTAACGTCGATTTTGATTCCCTGCATGGCGGTACCTTCCGGGGGTGATCCGGCCGAGGCGGCCGCTCATGAATCCATAGCACAATTCTTGAGCGTCATAAATAGCTATTTGCGGCGATACTCGCGACGGCGGTCATGGGGAGGGGGGCGCCTCTTCCCGCGGGAAGGGTGGGTAGTGCTCCCCTTTTTTCGCACGCTTCGCCGGGCGCATATACGGCGACGCGGTCTGATTTTGCGGTGGCGCGGACGGCGGGTCTCGGCGGCAACCATCTGAAATTGCGTCACATTTCATGTGCGCTGTTGCCGCCTTGTCCTCATGTGGAGGGCGCCCACACGATGAAAAGGGTTGGCGGGGAGCGCCGGCGCAGGACAATGCCGCGTGGTCACTATGCTTTTTTATGGTGCGGGAGAAAAAAACTCTGCTATAATCACTCGGTTTTCATTAATCTTGCCAGCCCCGGCTCCTTATCGGGGATGCATATAGAGAAGAAACGACCGGCTCCCGCCGGCGTGATAACAAACTGGGCGCGAATGCTGCCTTGGTCCTGATGCGACCGGCTCACGCGGCCCCTAAAGGAAAGGGAACAAAGAATCTATGTCAAAGAAGATGCTGATCAATGCGCTTCACGCTGAAGAGGCGCGGGTGGCGATCGTCGAGGACGGACGCCTGGTGGACCTGGATGTCGAGATCGCCGGCAACGAACAGACGCGCGGCAATATCTACAAGGGGGTGGTGGTCCGCGTAGAGCCGGGGCTGCAGGCCGCCTTCGTGGACATCGGCCTGAAAAAGCTGGGCTTTCTTCAGATGGGCGAGCTGCACCCGGAGAACTGGAAATGGCGTGACGACATCCCCGAGGAGCAGCGCCACCGCCGTCCCCGCATCCAGGAGGTGCTGAGAAGGGGGCAGGAGCTGATCGTCCAGGTCGAGAAGGGTGAGCGCGACAACAAGGGCTCGGCCCTCACCACCTACATCTCGCTGCCGGGGCGCTACATGGTGCTGATGCCGGGGAGTGACTCGGCCGGCATTTCCCGCAAGGTGGAAGCCGAGGGTGAGCGCAAGAAGCTCAAGGAAATCATCGCCGAGATGACCATCCCGCAGGGGTACGGCTACATCATCCGCACCGAGGCCATGGGGCGCACCCGCGACGAGTTGCAAAAGGACCTGGACAGCCTGATTGCCCTGTACGAGGGGATCCGGGAGAGAGGGGCGGGGATGAAGGGGGCCGGCATGGCCTACCAGGAGTCCGCGCTGATCATCCGGACCATCCGCGACTATTTCTCCTCGGACATCGACGAGGTCCTGGTCGACAGCAAGGACGTCTTCAAGGACGTGCGCGACGCGCTCAAGGAGATCGACCCGGACTTCGAGAAGCTGGTCAAGATGCACCAGGAGAAGCGTCCCATCTTCTCCCGTTACCAGTTGGAGGAGCAGATCGACCTGATCTACGAGAAGAAGGTGCCGCTCAAGTCGGGGGGCTCCATCTTCATCGAGCCCACCGAGGCCCTGGTCTCCATCGACGTCAACTCCGGAAAGTCCACCGGCGAGAAGGGGGTCGAGGACACCGCGTTCAAGACCAACCTGGAGGCCGCCGAGGAGGCGGCGCGCCAGTTGCGGCTGCGCGACCTTGGGGGGCTCATCGTCATCGACTTCATCGACATGCGCGACAGAAAGCATAACGCCGAGGTGGAGAAGACCCTGAAGAACGCGCTCAAGGCGGACAAGGCCCGGGTGAACGTGGCGCGCATCTCGGAGTTCGGGCTCCTGGAGATGTCCCGCCAGCGCATCCGCCAGACCCTGAACCAGGCCAGCACCCTCGAGTGTCCCCACTGCGACGGTAGGGGGAAGGTGAAGTCGGTCGAGGCGATGGCGCTTTCCTTCCTGAGGAAGGTGCATGCTGCCGCCGCCAAGGGGACCATCGGCGAGGTGGTGGGGAGCCTGCCGCTCGAAGTCGCTTATTACCTGCTGAACCGCAAGCGTCACGAGCTCTCCCAGATCGAGAACGACTACGACATCGAGGTGACGGTCAAGGGGAAGCCTTCCTACTTGCTGAACCAGATGGAGCTCGAACTGATCAAGCGGGAGAAGCTGCCGCAGGAGGATCTGCCGCAGGAAAAACCGTTCCAGGGGAAGGCCCCGGCCAAGGAAGAGCAGCTGGCCGCCGAGCCGGCCGAAGGGCGCAAGAAAAAGAAGAGAGGGAAGAAGGCACAGGAGCCGGAGGCTGCGCAGCACGCCGAGGCGGTGCCCATCGCGGTTATCGAGGAGCCAAGCGGCGCGGAGCACGTGGTGACGCTGGAGTCGGAGCCGGAGGAACACAAGAAGAAGCGCCGGCGCAAGAGAAAGCGCGGCAAGGGTGGAGCTGCCGAGGGTGGCGCCGAGCATGCGGCCACTTCCGGCGAGGCGATGGTCGAGCTCGCTGGCGGAGTCCCCGCCGAGCTTACCGAGCCGGGCGCGGTGCTGGAACAGCCCGCGGCGCAAGACGCGGAGCAGGCGCACGCTGAGCCGGGCGAAGAGGTGAAGAAGAAACGTCGCCGCAAGAGACGGCGCGGCAAGGGAGGGCACGAAGCGGCTGGCGAGCAGACGCCGGGGGAGGCCCCGCATGCTGCCAGCGAGGTGCCGGCAGCCGCCGTTTCGGCGGAGGCCGTACCCGCTGCCGAGGGTGCCGCTCCGGGCGGAGAGCCAGGCGAGAAGAAGCCGGCGCGCAAGAGGAGGGGCCGCGGCAAGGGAGCCGCAGCAGATGGTGCTCCCGAGGCGGCGGTCGCAAGCGTGGCTGCCATGAGTGCCCCGGCCGAGGCGCCTGCCGAGCAGCGTTCGCAGGCGAGCGCGCCCGCGCCCGTCGAGGCTGCCAAGCCGGAGAAGAAGGCGCGCACCCCGCGCAAGACCAAGGCCGTCACCGAGACCGGCGCGACGCCGGCGGCACCCGCTGCCGCAGCGGACGCACCGCAGGAAAAACCGGCACAGGCGAAAAAGGGAAGGGGCGCAAAGGGCGCCGCAACCAAGGCACCGGCATCGGCTCCCGCCCCGGCTGTAACCGAGACGCCGGCTCCGAAGCCCAAGGCTGCCAAAGCTGCCAAAAAGCCCAAGGAAGCCACGGAAACCGCCGCACCCAAGGAAGCCAAAGCACCGAAACAGGCAAAAGAGCCCAAGGCGGCCAAGGCCGCCAAGGAGCCTGCAGAGCCTGGAAAAGCCAAGGCGGCCAAGGGGCCGAAGCAGGGGAAGGCGCCCAACGGTTCCGGTACAGCTGCCCCCGCTGCCGAGACAAAGCCCGCCGAGGCGGTGCCTGCCAAGGAGAAAGCTCCCGCCAAGCGCGCCAGAAAGGCCGCAGAGCCCGCCGCAGCGTCGGAGGAGAAGCCCAAGAAGCCGCGGGCGCCGCGCAAGAAAAAGGAAGAGACCCCTGCCTGATCGTGAGGACGCAATGAGGACACTCCTGGCCGCCGTCATCGTCCTTTGCTGCGCCCTGCCTGCCGCAGCGGGAACAATGGAAGAGCTGACGCCGTACTTTTCAACGCAGTACTTCACCTGGCAGGAGCGCATCAACGGCCGGAGGCTCCTCAAGGAAGAGGGTGCCCTCTTCTCCGTGGGCGCCCGGGTCGGTGCCGTCATCGATTCCTCCTTCACCTTGAGGGGCAAGGGGGAACTGTTCGGTTCCGAGGTCGGCTACCGCGGTGAGACGCAGGCGCCGGATTCGACTCCGGTACACACCCGCGTCACCTACCTCGGCACCAATGCCGAAGTGGACCTGGGCTACCGTCTGCACCCGGCGAACATCGTCCTCGAGCCGTTCGGCGGCATCGGCTACCGCTACTGGCTCAGGGACCTGCAGGACAGCACTACTTCGGACGGTACCCGGGTCACCGGCTATACCGAGGCCTGGAACCTGGGGTACTGCCGCCTGGGCGCCCGCTCTGTGGCCTCTGCGGGAGGGGTAAAGTTCACTGCCGGGGGGGGCGCCAAGTATCCCTTCTACGTGGGGAACACCGTCGACTTCGAGGGTAGCGGCGACACCACCTTCCACCCCAAGGGGAGGTGGAGCGGGTTCGCCGAGGCGGGTGTCAGCTATCGCTCCCTGACCGTGGCCCTTCTCTACGAAGGGTTCCGTTTCCGGCGGTCCGATCCCAAGATGGTGCAGGGGACCGCGTACTTTCAGCCCGATTCCTCGTCCGATATCTTCGGCGTGAGGGTCGGCTGGGCTTTCTGATCACCCTACGGTTTTTTTGCAATGGAGCAGGCACTCTACATAGCCCTCTTGGGCGCTCTCGGCTGCTTGTCGCGCTATTTTCTCTCCGGCTTCGTTTACCGGATCTGCGGCAACGCCTTCCCCTATGGCACCCTTGCCGTCAACGTCATCGGCGCGTTCCTGATCGGGCTCATCATGGAGTTCTCCATCAGGAGCGCCCTCGTTCCCCCCACGCTGCGCTTTGCCCTCACCGTAGGATTTCTCGGCGGGCTTACCACTTTCTCCACCTTCAGCCTGGAGACCTTCCGCCTCATCGAGGAGGGAGCCCTGCTGCTTGCCTTTGCCAACATCATGCTGAGCGTCGTGTCCTGCCTTGCCTGCACCTGGCTGGGGATCATGGTGGCGCGTTGGCTGTAGCTTAAGGCCGAGGAAGGGGCAGGGGGCGATCTCGCTTGAGCCGATACCTCCCCGAGCATCTCGAGCGGGTCGACACCGCCTGGGCTCCTCTCCCCGGAGGGGGACGGTCGGGAGGGGGGAGGATCTACCGTGGAACCGGACTTTACAACTATTTTCCCGAAGGAGCGACACATGAAGGACAGGGACATGAGCCTGGAGAGTGACAGAAATGGGATGCTCGGCGAGCAGGTGCTGCTCAGGATCTTCATTGGAGAACGCGACAAGTACAAGCACATCCCGCTCTACGAGGCACTGGTGGAACTGTTCCGCAGCGAGGGCTTTGCCGGTGCCACGGTGCTGCGCGGTGTGGCCGGGTTCGGGGCGCACAGCATGTACCACACGGACCGCCTGCTGCGGCTCTCAACGGACCTCCCCATGGTGATCGAGGTGGTCGACGATAGGACGCGGGTGGAGGCGGTCCTCCCCACCGTTGAGGGGATGATGGACGGCGGCATGATCACCCTGGAAAAGGTACAGGTGTGGCGCTACGCCAAGAAACGCTCGGCTTGAAAGGATCAACCCATCTGCTACACTCTCACGTGTTCATGAAAAGGAGCGGATAGATGGGTATATTAGAAAACCTGACCCCCCAGTGGATCGAGAGCCAGTACGAGCTTTGGAAACAGAATCCTCAGCAGCTCTCCGAGGAATGGCGCGCTTTCTTCACCGGCTTCGAGCTCGCGGAGGCGCGTCCCGCCGGCGCCGAGGCCCTCGCGGGTGACGAGGCGCTGAAACAGTCCGCGGTCCAGTCGCTCATCTACCGTTACCGGGACATCGGGCACCTGCTGGCCTGTACCGACCCCCTTTCCCCCTGCCAGATCGAGCATCCCCTGCTCTCCCTATCCGCCTTCGGGCTTGACCCTGCCGACCTCGACAAGACCTTCGTCACCAGACGCTTCATGAGACGCAGCGCGACCCTGAAGGAGATCCTGCAGGTGATGCGCAGCACCTATTGCGGCTCGGTCGGCGTCGAATTCATGCACCTGCAGGACCCGGACGAGCGCCAATGGCTCATCGACCGCATGGAGCCGGGGGGGAACCGCGGCTTCTTCACACCGGAGCAGCGGCTGCTCCTGCTCAAGAAGCTCAAGGAAGCCGCGCTGTTCGAGCGGGAGCTGCACAAGAGGTTCCCGGGGCAGACCAGGTTCTCCCTTGAGGGGGGCGACGTCCTGATTCCCCTGCTCGATGCCGCCGTCACCAAGGCCGCCTCGCTGGGCGTCACCGACGTCGTCTTCGGAATGCCGCACCGCGGCCGCCTGAACGTCCTCTGCAACATCTTCGGCATGCCCTACGAGAACATGTTCGCCGAGTTCTCCGATAACGCGGAGTACGGCGTGGTAGGCGAGGGTGACGTCAAGTACCACAAGGGATTCTCGGTCGACCTTCCCGTCGAAGGTGGCGGTTCCGTGCATCTAACCCTCACATCCAACCCGAGCCACCTGGAGGCGATCGACCCGGTGGTGCAGGGGAAATGCCGCGCCCGTCAGGACCGCATCGGCGAGGAGGGGGAGACGCGGGTGCTGCCGCTTTTGATCCACGGCGATGCCGCCTTTTCAGGCCAGGGGGTGGTCGCCGAGACGCTGAACCTCTCGCAACTGGCCGGCTACCGGACCGGCGGCACCCTCCACATCGTTCTCAACAACCAGATCGGCTTCACCACCAGCGCCGCCGATGCCCGCTCCAGTCACTACGCCACCGACGTGGCGAAGATGGTCCAGGCACCGGTGTTCCACGTCTACGGCGACGACGCCGAGGCGGTGATGCACGTCACCGAGCTGGCGGTCGCCTACCGTGATCGCTACCGCAAGGACGTGGTGGTCGAGGTGATCTGCTACCGCAGGCACGGCCACAACGAAGGGGACGAGCCCTATTTCACCCAGCCGGTCATGTACCAGCAGATCAAGCTCCGTCCGCAGTTGCACTCCCTTTACGAGATGGAGCTGCTCGGCGAGGGATTTGCCGAGGAGGACCTGAAGGGGATCGAGAACGAGGTGGTGCAGCGCCTGGCGCAGGCGGGCGAGCGTCAGGCCGCACCGGTGGAGTCTGCGTTTCTGGCCCGCTGGAGCGGGATGAAGCCCGGCGTCGCCAAGGTGGTGGTCCCCACCGCGGTGGAAGCCGCCACCCTCCTGGAACTTTCCGAGCAGCTTGCCCGCATCCCCGAGGGGTTCCACCCGCACCCGAAGGTGGCCGCCGTGCTTCAGAAACGCCGCGACGCCGTCATCAAGGGGGGACCGCTGGACTGGGGGAACGCAGAGGCCCTCGCCTACGCCTCGCTCCTCTCCTCGGGCGTCTCGGTGCGGCTGTCCGGGCAGGACGTGCGCCGCGGCACCTTCAGCCATCGCCACTCATCGCTCTTCGACCAGGAGACCGGGAACTCCTACCTGCCGCTTTGCAGCGTGCCGGACAAGGGGGCGCGTTTCTTCGCCTTTGACAGCATGCTGGCAGAATTCTCGGTGCTCGGTTTCGAGTACGGCTATTCGCTCGAGGCCCCCGAAGCGCTCACCATCTGGGAGGCCCAGTACGGCGATTTCGTCAACGGTGCCCAGGTCATCATCGACCAGTTCCTGGTGAGCGGCGAGGCGAAGTGGGAGCGCTCCAGCGGGCTCGTGCTGATGCTGCCGCACGGCTACGAGGGACAGGGGGCGGAACACTCCAGCGCCCGCATCGAGCGCTTTTTGGAACTCGCCGCGGCGGGTAACATCCAGGTGGTCTATCCCACCACCCCGGCCCAGCTCTTCCACGTGCTGCGCCGTCAGATGCTGCAACCCTTCCGCAAGCCGCTGATCCTCTTCACCCCGAAGAGCCTGTTGCGCCATCCGGACTGTGCCTCGCGGCTGGAGGAGCTGAGCTCCGGCAGTTTCCGCGAGGTGATCGCCGAGCCGGCAGTGGGCGAGTCGGTGCGCCAGGTAATGATCTGCAGCGGCAAGATCTACTACGATCTCTTGGGGCGGATGAGGAAGGACCAGTTGCAGGGGCATGCGCTGCTGCGGATCGAGCAGCTCTATCCGCTTCCCGTCGAGCAGTTGCGGGACGAGCTGCAACGTTATCCTGCCGGGGCCCGTTTCACCTGGGTCCAGGAGGAGCCGCGCAACATGGGGGCCTGGCGCTTCATTCACGAGCCCCTTTTCGAGCTTTTGGGGACCGTGCCGAGGTACGTCGGACGTCCCGATGCCGCAGCACCCGCCTCCGGATCGCACCGTTTGGACCGTGTCGAGCAGGAGCGCATCGTAGACGAAGCTCTGAAAAACTGAAACACGTTCTATGTTCTAAGTTCTACACTCCAGGTTCTACGTTCATCCCGCAAGCCGATTCCACAATTGGTTCGAAACAAAGCGGTGCCTTCCAAAGCAGAAGGTGGAACGAGTAGTTAGAGGCGTTAACGTGGAACTTAGAACGTAGAACGTAGAACAGCTGTTAAGGGAGAAGCGAATGGATATCAAGGTTCCGGCGGTCGGCGAGTCGGTCTACGAGGCGGTGATAGCCAGGTGGCTCAAGAAGGCGGGAGATGTGGTCGCCAAGGACGAGCCGCTCTGCGAGATCGAGACCGACAAGATCACCCTCGAAGTCACCTCCGAGGCGGACGGCGTACTGAGCATCACGGCGGCAGAGGGAGAGACGGTGAAGATCGGTGCGGTCATCGGCAGTATCGATGCCCGCGGCCCGGGTGCTGAACCCGCGAAGCAAGGTGCCGACGCCGCTGCCGCCGCCAAGCCTGAGGTCAAGCCTGAAGCCAAGCCTGAAGCCAAGCCTGAAGCCAAGCCTGAAGCCAAGCCCGAGGCCAAGCCCGAGGCCAAGCCCGAGGCCAAGCCCGAGGCCAAGCCTGGGGCTGCCGCTCCCATGTCACCCTCGGGAAGAAAGCTTGCGCGCGAACTGGGAGTCGAACCCGCCGACGTCCAGGGGAGCGGTCGCGGCGGCCGCATAACCAACGCCGACCTCATCAAGGCGCAAGGGACACGGCAGGAGGTAGCGGAACCCGTCAAGGCTCCCGCCGCATCGGTTCCGCCGGCGCCCCCCGCCGCAGCGCCCAAACCTGCACAGGAGCCGGCCGATGCGTTGGGACGCGTGGTGCGCAAACCGATGTCGCAGATCAGAAAACGCATCGCAGAGCGCCTGGTCTCGGTGCGCCAGCACACCGCCATGCTCACCACCTTCAACGAGGTGGACATGAGCGAGGTCATCAACCTGCGCAAGAAGCACGGCGACCACTTCCAGACGCGCCACAACGTGAAGCTCGGGTTCATGTCCCTCTTCGTGCGCGCCTGCTGCGCCGCTTTGCAGGAGTTCCCGGAAGTGAACGGCAGCATCGAGGGGGACGACATCGTCTACCACAACTACTGCGACATCGGCATCGCGGTCGGGGGCGAGCGCGGGCTGGTGGTGCCGGTGTTGAGGGGTGCCGAGAAACTGAGCCTGGCGCAGATCGAGCAGGCCATCGCGGACTTCGCGGAGAAGGTGCGCAGCAACCGGATCGCCCTCTCCGACCTCGAGGGAGGGACCTTCACCATCTCCAACGGCGGCATCTACGGCTCCATGCTCTCCACCCCCATCCTCAACCCGCCCCAGTCCGGCGTGCTCGGCATGCACAACATCCAGGATCGCGCGGTGGTGGTGGACGGCCAGGTCGTGGTCCGTCCCATGATGTACCTGGCCCTCTCCTACGACCACCGCATCGTCGACGGCAAGGGCGCGGTCGGCTTTTTGAAGCGGGTCAAGGAATACATCGAGGACCCGGAGGAGATGCTGCTGGAATGCTGAGTGGCCGTCTGCATTTGGGGTAGCCTCCCCCTCCCGCAAGAGGAGGGGGGAATCATCGGAGGGAAAAGATGTCTGAAGAAATTTTCGATCTCATAGTCATCGGCGCCGGCCCCGGCGGTTATGTCGCCGCCATCAGGGGGGCGCAACTGGGCATGAAGGTGGCCGTGGTGGAAAAGCGCGGCTCCATGGGGGGCGTCTGCCTGAACGAGGGATGCATCCCCAGCAAGGCTCTCCTCGACTCCAGCGAGCTCTATCACCTGGCCAAGGACCGCTTCGCCGCCCATGGCATAGAGGTGCAGCCTCCGACCCTCAACCTCGGGCAGATGATGGCGCGCAAGGAAGACGTGGTGAAGAAGCTCACCGACGGCATCGCCTTCCTCTTCAAGAAAAACAAGATCGTCAGCTTCCTCGGTACCGCGACGCTGCTCTCACCCGAGAACGGTACGCACCGGGTCGAGGTGAAAGGCGAGGAGACCAAGGTGGTCAGCGGCAAGAAGGTGATCATCGCCACGGGGAGCGAAGCGGTGCAGATCCCGGCGCTTCCCTTCGACGGCGAGTCGGTGGTGAGCGCGCGCGAGGCGCTCTCCTTCCCGGCGGTCCCGGAGCATCTGCTGGTGGTAGGGGGCGGCTACATCGGCCTGGAGCTCGGTTCGGTCTGGCTGCGCCTGGGTGCCAAGGTGACCGTCGTGGAGCTCCTCCCCAGGCTGGTGGCCGGCAGCGACGGCCAGGTGGCCGAAGCCCTGCTGCGTTCCCTGAAGAAGCAGGGGATGACCTTCATGCTGGGGGGCAAGGTGGCCGGGGTGGAAAAAAAGGACGGCAAGCTCGTGGCGCGCGTCGAGGCCGAGGGGGGGACCACGGAGATCTCCTGCGACAAGGTCCTGGTGGCGGTGGGGCGCAGGCCGCTCACCGCGGGGCTGAATCTCGAAGGGTTGGGGATCGCCATGGACGGCAGCCGCATCCGTGTCGATGCCGACTACGCCACCAACGTCGCCGGGATCTACGCCATCGGCGACCTGGTCGCAGGTCCCATGCTGGCGCACAAGGCGATGGAGGAGGGGGCGGTCTGCGTGGAAAGGATGCACGGCGAACCGAGCCAAGTCGATTACGGCTGCATCCCGGGGGTCTGCTACACCTGGCCCGAGGCGGCCTCGGTGGGAAAAACCGAGGAGTCGCTCAAAGAAGAGGGGATCGCCTACAAGTCAGGCAAGTTCAGCTTCATCGCCAACGGCCGCGCGAAGTGCATGGACGAGACCGAAGGGTTCGTCAAGCTCCTCACCGAGGCGGAAGGGGGGCGGCTGCTCGGCGTGCACATCCTGGGGCCGCGCGCCTCGGACATGATCGCCGAGGCGGTCACCGTGATGGCCTTTGGCGGCAGCGGCGAGGACATCGCCCTCACCGTGCACGCCCATCCCACCCTCTCCGAGGTGATGAAGGAGGCGGCGCTCGACCTGGACAAGCGCGCCATCCACGGCTGACATGGTCGTCCTCGATGCCGGATTGATCGACTACCGGGAGGCGCTCACGCTGCAGGAGCGCCTGGTCCTCGAGGTGCAAAAGGGGGGGGCGGAGACGCTGCTCCTTCTGGAACACCACCCCGTCTACACCATCGGCGCCGGAGGCGATTCGGGCAACGTGCTCGACCCGGTGATAGAGGCGCACCGCGTGAACCGCGGCGGCGACGTCACCTACCACGGACCGGGGCAACTGGTGGGATACCCCATACTCGACCTGGGGCGGCGCGGGCGCGACCTGCACCGCTACCTTCGTTTTTTGGAACAGTTCCTGGTGGAGCTCTGCGGCAGCCTCGGCGTGGCAGGCTTCACCGTCCCGGGCAAGACCGGCGTCTGGACCTCCCGCGGTAAGATCGCCGCCATCGGCGTCGGCGTCAGGCGCTGGGTCTCGATGCACGGCTTCTCGCTCAACGCGACGGCGGACCTGTCACCTTTTGGCAGCATCAACCCCTGCGGCATGCCCGAGTGTCGCATCACCTCGCTCACCCTCGAGTGTCGGCAGGAGATCACCGTAAAGGAATTGAAAGCCTTGGCCGGAGAACGGTTCGAAGCGCTGCTCGAATCGCACCTGCCGCACAGTTAACCGTTGCAGTTGCTCGCAAGGAGGCTCCCGTGTCCGAAACCGATTGCCGAGTCCCCATAGAGAAGCTCCGCTGGGTCTGCGATCCCGCCCTCTTTAATTTCAAGACCACCGAAGAGATAGCCAACCTGGAGGGGAGCATCACCCAGGACCGGGCCCTGGCCGCCATCGACTTCGGCCTCGGGATGTCCAACAACGGCTTCAACATCTACCTCGCCGGTGAACCAGGCACGGGCAGGACCTCCACCATCCGGCAGATGCTCAAGAAGTTCGTCAAGGACACCTGCCCCCCCAGCGACTGGTGCTACGTGAACAACTTCCACGCCCCCGACGCCCCCCTGGCCATCGCGCTCCCCGCCGGCATGGGGCGGGGGTTCGCGGCGGACATGCGCGAACTGTTGGACTACATGCGCGCCAACGTCCCCACCGCACTGGAGAGCAAGGAGTACGAGACCAACCGCGTCTCCATCATCGAGCAGTTCCAGGAAAAAAACGGCGAGATCTTCTCCGACCTGGAACAGGAGGCGGGTGAAAAGGGCTTCGCCCTGCAGCGAACCGTCTCCGGACTGGTGATCGTGCCGCAGAAGGAGGGGCGCAACTTTACCCAGGAGGAGTACGAAACGCTCGAGAAGGAGGAGCGGGAAACGCTGGACACGGTGGGGCGCGAGCTGACCGAGAAGCTCAACGACGCGCTGCGCCAGGTGCGCGAGAACGAGAAGGCGCTCAGGGACGCGCTGGCGCAGCTGGACCGGGAGCTGGGACTGTCGGCGGTGGGGCACCACCTGATCCCGCTCCAGGAGAAGTACCAGGGCTTTGGCAAGGTCCAGGCATACCTCGAGAGCGTCCAGGAGGACCTCCTCTTGAACCTGGAGGACTTCAAGCCGCAGGTCGCCCCGCCGCAGATCCCGGGGCTCAAGATCCCCAAGCAGGAGCCCACCTTCGAGCGCTACGAGGTGAACGTCCTGGTGGAGAACAACCCGGACAACGGCGCCCCCATCGTCTTCGAGTCCAACCCCACCTACAACAACCTCTTCGGGCGCATCGAAAACATCATGCAGATGGGGGGGGTGGCGACCACCAACTTCACCCTGATCAAGCCCGGCGCGCTGCACCGCGCCAACGGCGGCTACCTAATCCTGGACGCGCGCGAGGTGCTGATCAACCCCTTCGCCTGGGAATCGCTCAAACGCTGCATCAGGAACATGGAGATCAAGATCGAGGACGTCCTGGAGCAGTACCGCTTCATGACCGTGGTGTCGCTCAAGCCCGAGCCGATACCGCTTACCGCCAAGATCATCATGATCGGATCGCTCTGGATCTACTACCTGCTCTACTACCTTGAGCCCGACTACCGCAAGTTCTTCAAGGTCAAGGCGGACTTCGACAGCCAGATCAACCGGACCCCGGAGGTGATGCAGGATTACGCCCTGTTCGTCGCGGCCCACTGCTGCAAGGAAGGCCTGCTCCCCTTCGACCCCACCGGGGTGGCCGCGCTCCTTGAGCACGCCTCGCGCCTTGTGGAGGACCAGGACCGGCTCTCCTCCCAGTTCATGGAGCTCTCGGACCTGATCCGGGAAGCGAGCTTCTGGGCCAAGCGCTGCGGTGCGCAGGTGGTTGACCGCAGCTGGGTCAAGCGGGCGATCCAGGAGAAGACCTACCGCTCCAACCGCATCGAGGAGAGGATCCACGAGTACTTGGCCAAGGGGGTGATCCTGTGCGACACCAAGGGGAGCGTCGTGGGGCAGATCAACGGCCTCTCCGTGATCACCATGGGGGATTACAGCTTCGGCAGGCCCTCGCGCCTCACCATCCGCGTCTCCCAGGGGCGCGCCGGCATGGTCAACATCGAGCGCGAGGTGAAGCTCTCCGGCCCGATCCACGACAAGGGGGTGCTGATCCTGACCGGCTATCTGGCCGGGAAGTTCGGGCAGGAGCAGCCGCTTTCCTTCTCCGCCCACATCTGCTTCGAGCAGTCCTACGAGGGGATCGAAGGGGACAGCGCCTCCTCGGCCGAACTCTACGGGCTCCTCTCCGCCTTCTCCGGGCTTGCCGTGAAGCAGGGGATCGCCGTCACCGGCAGCGTGAACCAGCATGGGCAGATCCAGCCCATCGGCGGGGTGAACTACAAGATCGAGGGGTTCTTCGCCGTCTGCAAGGCCAAGGGGCTGACCGGCGAGCAGGGGGTGGTCATCCCCAAGATCAACGAACACAACCTGATGCTGAACGACGAGGTGGTGCAGGCGGTCTCGGACGGGATGTTCCACATCTGGAGCGTGTCCCATGTCGATGAGGGGATCGAGATTCTCACCGGCGTGCCGGCCGGCACGCCGGGCGAGGACGGCGGCTACCCCGAGGGGACCGTCAACTTCCTGGTGCAGAAGAGGCTCAAGGACATGCTGGAGAACATGCGCAAGCTCCAGTTGCAGGACAAGGAGGGGAAGGACGAGCCGGCGAAACTGCCGGAATAGCCCGACCCTTGCTCCTCCCCCTCCACCTATCGGGCACCAGGGCGGTGCCTTAATCGTAGCGCCTAAAACGGTTGTAACCTTTGCACCTTTTTGCTACCTTCCGAAGGCCGCGCCCGCGGCTCTGCCATTTCGCTTGCCCAGCATGCAGCAATGAGGTGACCTCTTGTCCAGACGCTGTTTCCTGATCGTGAACCCCACATCGGGGACCTACTCGCCGCAAAAAATCGAACGCATTATGAAGGGGCTTGCCGAGCGTGGTTTCGCGCCGGAGCTCCTCCCCACCCAAAGCGCCGCCGACCCGGCCCGCTTCGCCGCCCGCCTCTGCCGCGAGGAGAGCGACCCGCTCATCGTTGTGGCCGGTGGGGACGGCACCATCAACGGCGTGCTGAACGGCCTGGCTCCGGGAGCGGCCACCCTCGGCGTGATCCCCCTGGGCACGTCGAACGTGCTCGCGCGCGAACTGGAGATAACCTCCGTCGACGATGCCTTGGACCGCCTCGCCCACGGCGATGCGCGCCCCATTTCCGTCGGTGAGATCGTGGCCGGCGGGGAGCGCCGGCGGTTCATCCTCATGGCGGGGGTCGGCTTCGACGGGGCGGTGGTGCGCGACGTGCGCCTGTCCGAGAAAAAGGCGCTGGGGAAGGGGGCCTACGTGCTATCCGCGCTGCGCACCCTGTGGAACTGGGATGCCTCGACAGTTGCGGTGACCGCAGGGGAGAGGAACGTCTCCTGCCACGGCGTGATCGTCTGCAACGCCTCCAAGTACGGGGGGAACTTCAGGCTGGCGCCGGAGGCCGACCTCTTCGCACCCGGCTTCCAGGTGCTCTGCATTTCCGGTGGCCGGCTCGCCTACCTGGGGCTTGCGCTGGGGCTTTTGAACGGCACCGCCGTCTTCAGCAGTCACGTCACCTGCTTCAACGCCCTCGCGCTGGAAATCTCCGGTGACAAGGCCGTGCAGTTGGACGGGGACTACGTCTGCCCCGCGCCGCTTGCCGTCCGGACCGTCCCGGACCTGGTCCGGCTCGTGGTCTGAGATAGCCGACTTTTTTGGTTGACAAAGCCACGGCGATATTGATTAATGTGCGGGTCCGACCCGTTCGGAATCCCGCGTGAAAACGTCTTTCAATACTTGAGTGGGGGAAGTGGCGTGGCAAAACCTAAGATCATGTTGGTGGACGATACCAGGCTGATCCTGGAGCTGGAGAAGAGCTTTCTCAAGGTGTCGCATATCGACGTCGTCACCGCCGGCAACGGCGCCGAGGCCCTGGAGCTGGTCCGCAAGGATCCCCCCGACCTGATCTTCATGGACCTGAACATGCCCGTCATGGACGGCATCTCCTGTTGCACCCTCTTGAAGGCCGATCCCTTCCTCAGCAGCATCCCCGTCGTCATGCTCACTACTGCCGGAAATGACCAGGACCGCGCGCGGGCCCAGCAGGCCGGATGCGACGACTTCCTCACCAAGCCCATCGACCGCCGTCTCTTCCTCGACATGGCCCGCAAGTACACCGACGCCGTGGACCGACGCGAGGTGCGCATTCCCTGCCAGATCCCGGTGTTGTTCCTTTTGCACGAAAGTCCCGTCGGCGCCCATGCCCTCGACATCGGCGACGGCGGCCTGTTCCTCGCCAGCCGCGAAGAGGTGGTCCCCAACCAGGAGCTGAGGCTCGCCTTATTCCTGGAGACGGAGCGGACGCCGCTATTGGAGCTGAAGGGGAGGGTGGCCTGGGTGAACCAGGAGGGGAAAAGGGTGCACTCCGGCCTCCCCACCGGCTTCGGGGTCGAGTTCCTGGAGCCGGCGCAGTGGCAAAAGGACGAGTTGAACGGTTTCGTCGATGCGGCGCGCAAAGGGCGCGGCGAGGGCTAGGGCGCGGCGAGCAGCGTCAGCCGGAACCAGAGCCAGGTCAGGAGGGCGGCCCCCAGGTCCCCTCCCTTGTTGTCGATGAGCCGCCCCAGAAAGCGGTCGTAAAGCTCCAGAAACCTCCCCCCCCTCCCTTCTTCCCGAAGCCCCCTGGTCACGACGTCCAGAAAGAAAGCTATCTGCCAGGCGTTCGCCCGCACGTAGGCGCCGGTGCGGCGCCATAATCGGCGCCGCTCCCCTGCGTCGAGGTCGCCCATCGCCCGGTGCAGCGACGCCAGGAAGGGGCTTAGCTTGAGCCTCGCGGCGGCGTCCTGGCTGCGGTAGCTCGTCTGCAGGCAACGGATCAGGGAGAGCTGCCCGATGTGGGCCAGGTTCATCAGGATGGCGTTGAGCGTCTGCCTCGGGAGGAGCCCCTCGGCCAGGAAGCGCCGCGGCGAGGTGGTGATGGTGGCCGGCAGGAGGAGCCACCGTCCCTCCCGCCGCACCCGCTCGGCCAGGAAGGTGTCTTCCATGAGCGGCAGCGAGCTGTCGAAGGGGCCTACCTGCGCGAAGAAGTCGCGCCGGAGCAGGAAGCCCTGGTCTCCGTGGGTGCATCCGGGGCGGTCCAGGGCGGCCTTGGCGCCGTAGAAACGGTAGGGGAGCGGGGTGGTGCCGGGGAAGCCGAAACGGAGGGCGAAGCGACCCGCCACCTTTTCTCCGGAGCGCAGGGCCTCCCGGAGTGCGTCCAGCGCCTTCCGGAGGGCCAGCGGGTCTTCGAAGCTGGAATCGATATGCAGGAAGAGGAGGGTTTCGGCGCGGGCCGCCTCGGCGCCGCGGTTTAACTGTCCCCCCCTCCCCTTGGTCCCTTCGAGCAGGGTGAGCGGGAAGGGGAGCCCGTCGCGCAGTTGCCGCGCGCTCCGGAGGGTCCGGTCGCTGGAAGCGCCGTCGGAGAGGATCACCTCCAGGCGTACCCCCTGCTGTCGGGCAAGCGCCGCGAGGAAGGGAGCCACGTTCCCCTCCTCGTTGTAGACCGGCACCACGACCGACAGCTCGGGGCACGGCTCACAGGGCAAGGGTGTCCGCCTTCTGCACCAGGTTGGGGAGGTCCGGCTTGGTGAGGATGTCGCTCGCCCCAAGGTTGCGCCATTTCATCTTGTTGTCGTCGCTGGCGAGGGAAGAGAATATCACCACCGGCAGCCCTCCCAGGTCGGTCTCCTTCCTGATCAGCGCGGTGAGGTGCAGCCCGTCCATGCGGGGCATCTCGATGTCGGTGATCACGAGGCTCAGCAGCTCCTTCAGCGGCTGCCCGCTTTCCGCGCATTTCTGACGTACCGCCTGCACGTGTTCCCACGCCTCCTCGCCGTTCTCCGCTTCCACCACCTGGTACCCCGCTTCCCGCAGCGAACCGCACATGGTCCTCCTGATGAAGGCCGAGTCGTCGGCGACCAGGATGGTCCGGGTGCCGCGGTTCAGGGCGGAGTTGGCGTGCATCAGTTCCTCGCCCGGCGTGGCCAGCGCCATGGTCGAGGAGAGTTCGCCTATGATCTTCTCGAAATCGAGGATGAGGATGATCCTGTCTTCCATCTTCACCACGCCGGTGATGTTGGCGTCGTGGATCGCCTTGACCGGGGGCTCCACGTTTTCCCAGGAGATGCGGTAGATGCGGGAGACGGAGTGTACCTGGATGCCGACCACGATCCTGTTGAATTCGAGCACGATGACCCGGTCCGCCGGGATCCCCTCCGTGTTCTTGTTCAGCGAGCGGGAGAGGTCGATCAGGGTGATCACCTGGTCGCGCAGTTTGATCATGCCGCTCACGCAGGGGTTGGAGTTCACCACCTTGCGTGTCTCGGGCAGTCTGATGATCTCGCGCACCTTGGCGACGTTCACGCCGAAGTAGCAGGGGACCACGTTCCCCTTGCCGTCCACCTCGTCGATCCTGAATTCGACTATCTCCAGTTCGTTGGTGCCGCTTTCCAGCAGAATCTTGTTGTTCGGTTCCATACGCCCCCCGATTGTTTATTGCCGTTGCTTCTCATTACATCGGCAGCCGCCGGCAAATCATGAGGCAAAATGTGTAAGGCTGAAGAGGCCCACCCGCTCCGTTCGTGCAGGATTAAAGGCGTTTTTCAACGCAAAGCCGCAAAGGGAAAAGCGGGTCTGTACTATAAAAGTTGTTTGGTTTTCTTAGCGTCTCCGCGTCTTTGCGTTAAGAAAAGGTTTGGTTCTCCGTCTTTACGCTGGTCTCACATCGACCCTGTTGTCGTAGAAGGTGCTCCCCCCGCCCTGGTCGGTCAGGCGCTGCGAGGTGAGCGCGTTCACCGAGCGCTCTCCCGGCGCATAAGCGAGCCACCACACCCCCTCCGCCACCACCACGCCCTGCGGCACCTTGGGGGTCACCTGCAGCCGGAAGGTGACTTCGCCGAGCTCATTCCAGGCGACCACCTCCGTGCCGTTGCGAAGCCCCTTCTCCGCCGCGTCCTGCGGGTTCATCTTGAGTTCCATCCCCCCCTGGCTCTCCCGCAACTCCTCCCGCTCGTAGAAGGTGGCGTTCAGCGCGTAGGGGGTGGGCGCGGTCATGAGCCGGAAGGGAAGCCGCCCCTGTTCCTCGTGGGTGGGGAGGTAGCGCGGCAGCCGCTCGGCCATCCTCTCATTCAGGATCTCGATCTTTCCCGACGGCGTCAGGATCCCTGCCGGCCTTCCCGCCAGGGTGACCGGGCGTCCCTCGGCGAGCGCCTCCTCGTCAATCCCCGCCCGCAGCGGCTTGGGCACCGCGAGGAGCCGGTCGATCATCTGGTCCGCCGTGAGGGTGAAGATCTCCTCCTCGAACCTCATCGCCTTGGCCAAAAGGGAGAAGACCTCCCAGTTGGACTTGCTCTCCCCAACCGGGTCGACCACCGCCTGGGCGCGCTGGATGCAGTAGGTGCCGTAGGAGCGGTAGATGTCGCTGTGCTCCAGCGACGAGGTGGCGGGGAGCACGATGTCGGCGTAGCGCGCCGTATCGGTCAGGAAACGCTCGTGCACCACGGTGAAAAGGTCCTCGCGGGAAAGCCCCTTGAGCACCGCGTTCTGGTCCGGGGTGACCGCTGCAGGGTTGGAGTGGTACACGTAGAGCCCCATGACCCGCGGAGCATCGAGCCGGTTCAGCGCGCTCCCCAACTGGTTCATGTTGACGAGCCGGGCCTGCCCCGGGATCAGGTCTTCCCTGGTGAGGATCTCCATCGGGAAGGCCGCGCCGGTCGCGGTGTCGGGGAAGCACCCCGCCCCGTCCTTACCGTAGGCGCCGACCAGCGCCGGCAGGCAGCAGATCGAGCGCACCGTCATGGAGCCGTTGCCGTAGCGCGACAACCCGCTCCCAAGGCGGATGAAGGGGGCCTTGGCCGCCGCGTAGGCACGTGCCATGGCCACGATGGTCTTCGCCTCCAGGCCGGTTATCTCCGCGCAGCGCTCAGGCGTCATCTCGGGGAGCACCTCGGCCGCCAGCTCCTCGAAGCCGAGCACCTGTTGCGCCAGGAACTCCCGGTCGACCAGCCCCTCGCGGGCGATCATGTGCATCATCCCGAGGGCGAGGGCCCCGTCGCTCCCCGGGCGCACCAGGAAGGTGCGGTCCGCGGCTGAGGCGGTCGGGGTCTCGTAGGTGTCGATCAGCCAGATCTCCCCCCCCTTTTGCCGCACCTCGTGCGCCTGGTTCAGGAAGTGGATGCTGGTTGCCGCCGCGTTGATCCCCCACAGGACCAGGAGGTCGCTTTTGCCCGCGGATTCAGGCGGCGGGGTCGCCGTCTTGCCCATGACCGCCTCCCACCCCGCTCCCTTGGCGGGGGAGCAGATGGTGCGGTCCAGCCGGGATGCCCCCATGCGGTGGAAGAAGGGGTGCCCCGCGTTTCTCTGCACGATCCCCATGGTCCCGGCGTAGGAGTAGGGGAGGATGGCCTCACCCCCGTGGCCGGCGATGATGGAGTGCCAGCGCTCGGCAATGGTGGCGATGGCCTCGTCCCAGGAGATGGGGGTGAACTCGCCTTTTCCCTTGGCGCCGGTTCTCTTGAGGGGAGAGGTGAGGCGCAGCGGCGAATGGACGCTTTTCTCGTAGTGGCGCATCTTGGGGCAGAGGGTGCCGCGGCTGAAGGGATGGAGGGGGTCGCCCTGAACCGCGATGGCCTTGCCGTTTTCAACCTGCACCAGCATGCTGCAGGTGTCCGGGCAGTCGAAGGGGCAGACCGATCTCCTGGTGACGACGTTCATCTATGATCTCCTCGTGTTGGTAGCAAGGCGACGGGCGGTCGATTCGGCTGTTTCTTTTTATGTTTTTTTCGGGAGTAGATCAACAGAAAAGGAGGGGGGACGTGGGAGGCTGCGCCCCGAGGATGGAGCGCAGCCCGAAAAGCGGTATTGCTATTTCTTGTGGCACTTGGCGCAGTTGCCGGCGGGCTTGAAGGCCCTCTTGCCGTTGTGGCACTCGCCGCAGTATTTGCCGGCGTTGATGTCGGCCATCTTCATCTGCGTGGAGCCCTTCTTCATCTTGAAGATCTTGGTGTGACACTCGTTGCACTTGAGCCCCTTGCCGGCATGGTCGTCCCCCTTGAAGGTAACCTTGCCCATCGAGGTAGGCCATTCCACGGTCTTGCCGGCCGGAACCGCCATCGCCTGTGCCGCCATCATCGCCACCGCCATCGCCGCCGCTGCTATCGCAATACGTTTCATATTCACTCTCCTCTTCATTAGTAAAAAAGCCCTTACTGTGATAGCACAGCTCCCGGCTATGTCAAGATACCCCGCGGGGTTCCTCGGTAAAAACGCAACCGCTCTTTCGCTACCACCCCCTTGCATTTCGCCGCGGCTGCAGTTTAATGTGATAGTCGGTTCATTCTCTTATTAAAAAAACTACGGATTCACCATGGAAGACGAATACAGCGAATACCGCGCGCTCCTCGCGCCCGGGATGCGCATCGAGATCGGCATCCCGCTCGCGGGCGGCGGTGTGTTCCGGGACTGGGGTGTCATCAGCGAGTCGGGAGGGGACCTGCTGCAGATGCAGATCTCCCGCGATGTGCTGCCTGCCAACGTGCGGGTGGACGTTGGCTTCATCCTCGACGTCAGCATCCGGCTCGGCAAGGACAGCTACACCTGCAGCGGGATCGTCACCGACAGGCTGGGAGCGCGGATACTGCTGATACGGCTTTTCGGCCGGTTCACCCTGAGCGAGAGGCGCCAGTTCTTCCGGGCCGACATGGCCTTGAAGGTCCGCTACGACATCGTGGACGAGTCCAGCCGCAAAGAGGTGGAACAGGACTGGGAGGTGCGCAAGGAGCGGGAGCAGATGAAGTTCCAGGGGTACGACGATTTCGTTATCGCGGCCCAGATGGCTCGCTTCCAACCGGCCAAGCCGATCGCCTGGCAGGACCTGCTCAGGGCCCAGTTAAACCTCGGCGGCGGGGGGATCTGCCTGCGCATGCCGATGACCGCGCGCCCGGAGCAACTGGTCAACCTGGAACTCTACCTCCCGCTCGATCCGCCGCGGCTTGTGCACGCAGTCGGGCAGGTCATACACATGAAGCCTCCCCTTACGTTGCGCGACGGCTCCAGCCGCTACGACGTGGGGATGGAGTTCCTCTTCCTGGACGAGCGGGACCGCGACCTGATCTTCAAGCAGATCTCCTCGGTCCAGATCGCCCACCTGCGCAAGGTCGCCGACAAGCGCGAACTCGAGGAGCACGAGGAAACCCAATCCGCTCACCTCACCCGGAAACAGGTCATCACCCGTCTGGCCTGGACCCTCCTTTTCCTGCTGCTGGCCTTCCTCGCCGGCCGCTACCTCATCTCCTACAGCAAGGCACCGCCGGAAAACGAAATCCAGAAGACCTACGAAGAGTCCATCCGCAAGTACCGCCACCTGGACAAGAATCCCTGAGCCACGGCTACCTTATTGCCTTGAGCAGTAAAGTCTACTATGATGCGCTCTCCCAAACATCTGCCCCCTGGACGCCGGGAGGGGATGAAGGGTGAGGAGCGAACTATGACCAACATGATCAGCGCCGAAGGGCGCAAAAGATTACAGGAACGCTACGACGTTCTCTGGGAGACCGAGCGGCCGCGCATGGTGAAGAACATGGCCGACGCCGCCGCCGAAGGGGACCGCTCCGAGAACGCCGAGTACATCTACTCGAAGAAGAGGCTGCGGGAGATCGACCGCGAGCTGAAGCATCTCGGTGACCGGCTCAAGGTGCTCAAGGTGGTCTACCCGCCGCTGAACCCGACCTCGGTCAGTTTCGGCTGCTGGGTCACCTACGAGGACGAGGAAGGGGAGGAGCGCTGCTACCAGCTGGTCGGCCCCGACGAGTTCGACGTGAGCCTGGGGAAGATCAGCATCGACTCGCCGGTCGGCAAGGCCCTACTCGGCAAGAAGGTGGACGACGAGGTTACCATCAGGAGGCCGGCCGGCGACCTGACCGTGACCGTGCTTTCGATAACGTCAAAGAGACCTGAGTAGGCTTCCACTGTCACAGCGCGGTGCCGAAAACGTTTGACCTTCTTTGGGGACCGGCTATAGTGTAGCAGGCCAGTCTCCGAAGCTACCTCCATTGATTGAAGGACCGTCCAACCATACATGTCAGACATCAAGATCCTGATAGTAGTAAAAGATGAAGAAGCAGGTGACGCTTATGCCCAGGCCGTGACAGAAATCGGGGTGGCCTGTGACGTGGCGCGCTCCTTTGCCGAGATGTCGCAGATGGCGACGGACAACCGCTACAACGGTTTCCTCGTCGACATACTGACGCTGGTGCGCTGCAGCAAGGAAGAGAAGGTGGTCGCCTATGAGTGCATCAATCTCTTCCCGGTGCTGCGGGTGAAGTGGGAGGCGAGACAGAAGAAGATAAAGTTGAGCCCGCTGGAACAGAGCTTCTCACCCGACACCGGTTCGGCCCTGCGCTTCTTCATCGAGAACCGCTGCAGGAACTTCCCCTCACGTTCGCTGCGTCGATCGCCGCGCCGGCAGATCAACCTGAACCTTTACTACAGCACCGATCCCGGCTTCCCGGCCGAGAGCACTCACAAGTCCTTCACCATCAACCTCGGCAGCCACGGGCTTTTCCTGCATTCCATGCAGGAATTCCTGCAGGGCGACACCATCTGGATCCGCTTCCTCGAGTCCGCGGACCAGACCCCCATCCGGGCTACGGTACGCTGGTCCCAGCGCTGGGGGGTGACCCGCTGCATCCCCGGAGCAGGGGTGATGTTCGAATCCTTGACCAAGAAACAGGAGCAGGAGATCGCCAAGCTGCTCGACCTCTGATCCCTCTTTTCAGGAAAGCCGCATGTGCACGCTGCTACTCGCCTACCGGGCCCACCCCGCATACCGGCTCGTCATTGCCGCCAACCGCGACGAATACTACCAACGCCCGACAGAGCCCGCCCGCTTCTGGGAGGACGCCCCGCACATCTTTGCCGGGCGCGACCTGGTACACGGCGGCACCTGGCTCGGTGTGACCGCGACCGGACGGATCGCCGCGCTCACCAACTACCGCGATCCCGGCGATCCGCACCGGCACGGCCCTTCATCGCGCGGGCGGCTGGTGAGCGGCTTCCTGGCGGAGGAGGCGGGCGCCGAGGAGTACCTGGCCCGGTTGCGGGAGTCCGGCATTGCCTACGGCGGCTATAACCTCCTGGTCGGGGACAGCGAGCGGCTTCTCTGCTACTCCAACAAGAGCGACCGGGTACTCCCGATAGAGCCGGGAATCCACGGCCTGAGCAACCACCTGCTGGACACACCCTGGCCCAAGGTGCGCTGCGGCAAGGACGGGCTTGCCCGCCTCTTGTCCCGCGGGCACGTCGAACCGGAGGAGCTTTTCGCACTCCTGGCCGACGAGACGCATCCTGCGGACCAGGAGTTGCCGGATACGGGGGTGGGGCTGGAACTGGAGCGGATGCTGTCGCCGATCTTCATCAGGAGCGCACAGTACGGCACGCGCTCATCGACCGTTTTACTGGTGGACCACGAGGGGAAGGCGGTCTTTATCGAGCGCGGTTTCGATGGGGGCATGGTCAGGGAGAGGCGGGCGGAGTTCCAGTGGTGAGGAGGAACGCCCATCCACCACCTCCCTCGCCCTTCGGGAGAGGGTCGGGGTGAGGGCCAGCCACCACCTCCCTCGCCTTCGGGAGAGGGTTCGGGGTGAGGGGCCGCTACAACCTCCCTCGCCCTTCGGGAGAGGGGCGGGGTGAGGGGTGAGGGGCCGCTACAACCTCCCTCGCCCTTCGGGAGAGGGTCGGGGTGAGGGCGCCGGTACGGCAGAAAAAGCGAAGGGGCGAACCATTGGTGGTTCGCCCCTATTTTGTTGCTTCAGGTGGCGGAGGGGTGATCTGTAGGGGCGAATAATCATTCGCCCGGACCTTGCCCGCTCCTATCTAGCCCGCGTCTACTGGTACTGGATGTACAGCGGCTTCGGGTTGAGCATGAGCACCTCTTTCGGGGTGAGCAGCGCGTCACCCTTCTTGGTGTCGTTGTGGTAGAAGAGCTTGAACCCGGTGAACTCCACAGGCTCGGCCACGACGTAGTCCTTGTAGGAGTCGCGCTTGAGCCAGGGGGCGCCCCAGCCGTCCATGTTCATCACGATCTGCACCTCGGGGCGCAGCTGGATGTTCTTCGAATTGGTCACGCCGTTTCTGGTGAAGCGGTGCACGATGAACACCTTCGGCGGGAGGTTGTACTTCTTGACCAGCTCTTTCAGGTAGTTCGAGGCGTAGTTGATGTCGGCGGCGTCATAGGTGCCGATCTTGGTGCCCGGTTTCTTGCCGCTCTTGATCAGGTTGAACTCCGGGTCGATGCCCAAGTGGACGTCCGGGTTCTTGAGGATCCACTCGAAGCGAGGCAGCACGTTGCGGATATTGTCGTGCCCGGTCTGGATGTCGATGAACATGACGGCGTTGATCGACTTGGCCCAGCTGTAGACGTCGTTGATGATCTTGTCGGGCATGACCATGCGGTAGAGGCCGGCCTTGCCCGGTTCCCCCTGTGCCACGACCGCGATCAGGTGCAGCGCGGGCTGTACCGGGTGGGAGGGATCCGCTGCCTGCCATTTGGCCGCTTCACGCTTCAGACGCTGCAGCATGTCGTCCTTCTGGTACTCGCCCAAGGCCCCCATTCTCTTGGAGAGGGGGTTGCCGTAGTAGGCGACGATCCTCTTCTGGGGCAGGATAGAGCCCGGCAGCGGCGCCGGATATTTCACCGGCCATCCCTTCTTGGCCGCGAAGTCCGGGTCCTCGCCGGCGCGGTACGCCGACTTGGGTGCGGCTGCCTCTTTCCCCTTGGCCCCCTTTCCCTTTTTCCCGGCGCTGGAGTGCGCGTCGAATTTGGCGGGGGGGGCAGCCGGTGCCGTCGCTTCGGTTGCAGGCACGGCAGGTGCGGCGGGGGTGGCTGTCGCCGGTGCAGGCGTCGCCGGAGGGGCCTGGGCAGAGCTGGCTTGCCCCTGCTGCACGGCGCCGGCGCTGGTCGTGGTGGCCGAGGCCTTTTTATCCTTGCATCCCACGAGTGCCAGCGGCAGGGCCAGCAGGGCAATCAGCAGGAGGGTAGGGCGATGGTTCGGGTACAGGTGCTTCACGTTGAAGTTCTCCTTATGGGGGTGCAGCCTTGACCGGCCTTGGCCTATGCGGGCATCGGGGTGCAGACGGCGCCGGGCGTGCTTTTTTCTGATTGTGCGGAGTCTGGTTTTGGCGGTTGTTGGGGAGATATCGGGGCGGGCGTTAGTGCCTTACACCTGTGACAAAACCGACAAGCTCGTCCGTACTTATACCCTTTTTGCATTTGCGGTGTCAACAACCTGTGACCGGTTTTGGTGAGAAAAGTTTTATGTTGCGTTGAAATCTGCTCCTTTTGCCTCTTTTTTTTCATTTCTTCAAAGAATTGTTCCTATTTAGCGCCACTATGGCGTTGACGATAGCTCTTACCGAGTGGTATGCTCGGCGGTCGAAAAATAGGTCCGACCTGTTCACCGGTCGATGGCGATAGTTACTGGTTCCCTTGGCAGTACTAGCAGCAGAAATTCAATTCAATGTAAACCGGAGGTATCTGTGCGCAAGAAGATCGGTATTCTGTTGGCTCTCGCTTTGTCTCTGTCGTCTGCGGCAACCGTTTTCGCGGCGGCTCCCGCCAAGCCGGTGACGATCGGCATCTCGAAGATCGTTTCTCACCCGGCGCTGGACGCGGTCGTGAAGGGGATTCAGGATGAACTCAAGGACTCCAAGATCAACGCAACCTTCGACGTGCAGAACGCCAACGGCGACATCAACACGGCGGCGTCCATCGCCACCAAGTTTCAGAGCGAGAAGGTAAACCTCGCCGTCGGCGTCGCCACCCCGACCGCGCAGGCGCTGGTGAACACCCTGAAAGGGATCCCGATCGTCTTCTCCGCAGTTACCGACCCGGTCAAGGCGGGCCTGGTTCCCTCCCTCGCCAAGGGTGGCAAGAACATCACCGGCGTTTCCGACATGACCCCGGTGAAGCAGCAGATCGAGATGCTGCTCAAGATCAAGCCGAAGACCAAGCGTATCGGCCACATCTACACCAGCTCCGAGGAGAACGCGGTCGTCCTGGCCGGCATGGTGAAGCAGGTCTGCAAGGAGAAGCACCTGGAGTTCGTTGAGACCACCGTCACCAAGTCCGCCGAGGTGAAGCAGGCCGCCCAGACCATCGCCAACCGCGTCGACGCCATCTACATCTCCACCGACAACACCGTCGTCTCCGCCATGAGCGCCGTCGCCGAGGTAGCCGCGAAAGCGAAGATCCCGGTCATGTCCGCCGACCCGAGCTCCTCCGAGACCTACGACGTCCTCGCCGCCTGGGGCTTCGACTACTACAAGATGGGCCGCGCCACCGGCAAGATGATCATCGAGATCCTGAAGGGCAAGAAGCCGGAGCAGATTCCGACCCGCTTCATGACCAAGGCTTCCGACGTCGACCTCCTGATCAACCTCGACGTTGCCAAGAAGCTCGGCCTGACCGTTCCGGCCGACATCGTCAAGGCCGCCAAGACTGTCCGTCAGAACGGCAAGATCACCAAGAAGTAAGTCAAGCAGTAAACCATTGGCCCACCTTCGCTAAAGCTACGGTGGGCAAGCTCCACTTCACTGAAGCTACGGTGGGCAAACTCCGCTTCGCTCAAGGTAATCTTCAAGAGGGAGTCCGGGCTTGCCCACCGTAGCGCTTCAGCGCGAAGGCGGGTACCAACGGTTTCGAATAAGGTTCTAAGAAGGGTGTTATGATCGAAGGTATTTTTGTTGAAGGATTGATCTATGGCATCATGGTCCTGGGCGTGTTCATCTCGTTCAGGATTCTTGATTTTCCGGACCTGACGGTTGACGGGTCCTTCCCCCTGGGGGCCGCGCTCATGGTGCAGTGCCTCCTCTCCGGTATGAACGGCTGGCTCGCGCTCCTCGTCGCCTTTGCCGGCGGCGTGCTGGCCGGCGTGGTCACCGCCCTCATCCACAACCACCTGAGGGTGCCGAACCTTCTGGCCGGTATCCTCACCATGACCATGCTCTACTCGGTCAACATCCGCATCCTGGGCAACCGCGCCAACGTCCCCATCCTGGATCAGTCCACCATCCTGAAGCAGGTCACCGAGAAGTTCACCGGCGTCATCCCCGACGAATACATCCTCTTGGTGTTCTTCCTGATCGTCGCCCTGGTGGTGAAGGTGCTGCTCGATCTCTTTTTCCGCACCGACCTCGGCATGACCCTGGGCGCCATGGGGAACAACGAGCAGATGGTCATTTCCCAGGGGGTGAACCCCAAGACCCTGAAGACCATCGGCGTCGGCCTTTCCAACGGCCTGGTCGCCATCTCCGGCGCCTTCGCCGCCCAGTATCTCGGCTTTGCGGACGTGGGGCTTGGCCAGGGAATCATCGTTTCCGGTCTCGCCTCCGTCATGATCGGCGAGTTCCTGATGCTTAAGAGTAACCGCATCGGCGTGCTCACGTTCTGTGCCCTGGCAGGCTCCGTCTGCTTCTACGCAGTCATGTACGTCGGGCGCTTCTACGGCTATGTCATCCACATGACCCCGAGCGACCTGAACCTCATCAAGGGCGTGCTGATCATCGTCCTGCTGATCGCGACGCAGGCAAAGAAACTGAAGGTCCCGTTTAAGGTGGCGAAATGATAGAGCTCAAGAACGTTTCCATCGTATTTGGCCAGGGGACCGTCAACGAAAACAAGGCCCTGAAGAACATCAACCTGAAGGTGAAGGAAGGCGACTTCATCACCATCATCGGCTCCAACGGCGCCGGCAAGTCGACCCTGTTCAACACCATCGCCGGGACCTACCTCCCGAGTGAGGGGCAGATCTTCGCCAACGACAAGAACGTGACCCGGGACCCCGAGTACAAGAGGGCGAAGTACATCGGCAGGATCTTCCAGAACCCGCTGCTCGGCACCGCCGGCAACATGAGCCTGGAAGACAACATGACCATCACCCATAAAAAGGGGATGAAGTGGTTGCGCCGCAGCCTGAACAACAAGACCCGCGAGATCTTCAAGCAGGAGCTGGTGCAGCTCAGGATGGGGCTTGAGCACCGGATGAAGGAGAACCTGGTCATGTTCTCCGGCGGACAGCGCCAGGCGCTCACCCTGCTCATGATGGTCCTTTCCAAGCCGGCCCTCATCCTACTCGACGAGCACACCGCAGCGCTCGACCCGAAGAACGCCGAGATCGTGCTCGAGCTGACCAACAAGTTCATCAGCGAGTACAACCTGACCGGCATGATGATCACCCACAACATGACCCATGCCATCGAGTTCGGCAACCGTCTGCTCATGATGGACGGCGGCGAGATCATCTTCGACATCGAAGGGGAAGCGAAGAAGGCGCTCACCGTCGAGAAGCTGATCCAGAAGTTCCACGAACTGCGTCACAAGACCTTCGAGAACGACAGGACCCTCCTCGCCGAAGACTGATCGGCGGGAAGATTAAGAGGTACCCAGAAGGCCCGGTGGAAACGATCCGCCGGGCCTTTTTGTTTAAAGGCAAAAGGCTCCAACGCAAAGGCGCGAAGCCGTAGAGACGCAGGGGACGGCGAATCAAAGTCTTTGGTGGTTTTGGATCCCCTCAAAGGGGATTCTTAGCGCCTTTGCGGCTTGGCGTCTTTGCGTTGAAGCATTTTCGCTTTGTTTTGTATCTCTCCGAAGGTTTCTTTGCGTCATTGTGGCTTCGTGTTACGAACCGCCTTTCGCCGTAGCTTCAGCGAAATTGGATCTTGCCCACCGTAGCTTTAGCGAAATTGGAGCTTGCCCACCGAAGCTTTAGCGAAATTGGAGCTTGCCCACCGTAGCTTTAGCGGAGGTGGGTACATAATCATTGACACAGCTCGCGCCAGCGGTGTATTAAAGGATACTTTTTTGTCAATAAACGCAGTAGAAGGACTGAGAGAAGCCATGATAAAGATCGATTTCGAGAAGATGGGTGGACTGATCCCTGCTGTTATCCAGGACAACGAAAGCGGGGAAGTGTTGATGGTCGCGTTCATGGACGAGAAGACCCTGAACCTGACCCTGGAAACCGGCAAGACCTGGTTCTTCAGCCGCACCAGAAACAAGTACTGGATGAAGGGCGAAGAGTCCGGCAACACCCAGGAGGTGATCGAGGTGCTGACCGACTGCGATGCCGACACCGTGGTGATCAAGGTGAAGCAGAACGGCCCCGCCGCCTGCCACACCGGGAACCGGAGCTGCTTCTACGTGAAGTACGAGAACGGAACCTGGGTCGAGCACTCCAACCCGCTCTTCGATCCCAACGACGTCTATAAGAAATAACCTAAAAGCCACGGAGCCAACGCTCGCGTGGCTTTTTTATTTTTTCCCCTCTCCTCCTGGGAGAGGGTGGCCGAAGGCCGGGTGAGGGCGACGCCACGAAGGTAACCATACCCCTGTCCGGTTCTAATTGGTTTTCATCTTAATCTGAACTTTCAGCCTGGAGGAACTATGGAAAAGTTGAAGCTCGGCATCCCGAAGGGGAGCCTTGAAAACGCCACCGTCGACCTGTTCAAGAAAGCCGGCTGGCAGATATCGATCTCTTCGCGCAGCTACTTCCCCGGCATCGACGATGAAGAGATCAAGTGCTCCCTGATCCGGCCGCAGGAGATGGGCAAATACGTGGAGCGCGGCACCATCGACGTCGGGATCGCCGGCCGGGACTGGATCCGCGAGAACGAGTCCGATGTCATCGAAGTCTGCGAGATGGTCTACTCCAAGGTGTCACGCCGTCCCGCGCGCTGGGTGCTGGTGGTGAACGGCAACTCCAAGATCCAGGGCCCCGAGGATCTGCACGGCGCCACCATCTCCACCGAACTGGTCGGTTTCACCAAGCGTTACTTCGCCGAGAGGAACATCCCGGTCAACGTCGAATTCTCCTGGGGGGCCACCGAGGCCAAAGTCGTCGAGGGGCTCTGCGACGCCATCGTCGAAGTCACTGAGACCGGTTCCACTATCAAGGCCAACGGTCTGAGGATCGTCACCGAGCTGATGGAATCCGTCCCCGTCATGGTGGTCAACAAGGCCGCCTGGGAAGATCCCTGGAAGCGCGCCAAGATCGAGCAGATCGCGACGCTGCTGCAGTCCTCGCTGCGTGCCGAGGGGATGGTCGGTCTCAAGATGAACGCGCCGAAAGAGAAGGTTGCCGAGATCACCGCCGTCATCCCGAGTCTCAAGAGCCCCACCGTTGCCAACCACTACAACTCCGACTGGGTATCCATCGAAAGCATCATGCCCGAACAAGAAGTCCGCCGCATCGTCCCCGAGCTCATCAAACTCGGCGCCGAAGGCATAGTCGAGTACTCGCTGAACAAGATTATCTAGTTACAGAACGTCCCTGCTAAATAAAAAGCCCGGTCCACTCCAAGTGTGGCCGGGCTTTTTCCTACGCAGCACCATGCCGGGTCAGGAATGGTTGCGCACCAGCCTGATCTCCAGCTTACAGTCGACCGCGGCGGCATATTTGCGAAGCATCTCCAGAGAGGGCGAATGGCGGTGGGAGCCGAGTGAACCCTCCACTCTCGCCAGCGACGGCTGGGAAATCCCCATCCTGTTAGCCACTTCTTCCTGAGTCAATCCTGCCTGCTTTCTAGCTGATAGCAGAATATCCAAAGCCGCAAATTCATCCTCCGATGCCTCCCAAGCCTCCTTGAACTCCGGGGGCTTAAGCTCATTAGCCAGCGTATTTCCAGCGTTGTACGAAACAGGCTTATAACCCATGTTCTAAAATCTCCTTTTGACGCGCCCTACAACTCCGACTGGTGCGCTTGCCAAAGTTGTCCGTGGTGATATGCTGCTGGCTTGGAAGCTTCTAATCTTGTGCGGAGGTTGTGCCATGCCATTTAGCAACGTACCACATGTGGACATGATTGGTAGGTCAGCGGCAATTGCGCAGGCCTTAACTCCTGAGTTGCACGCATACTTGGTTTCCCTGTTTCCCACCCCGGCGGGGATCACGGAACTCTTCCAGAGATACGAGACAAGCTTCGCTGCATCTACTTAAAGGAGATCCTGAAAAGGTCAAGGCGTGCGAGGCGGACAGGGAGGCACTTGATCAAGCGATTGGCTTGTTATTCGGGCTTGGCAAAGCAGCCCACCGCAAAGATCCCACCATTCTGGGCCAACTTGGTTTCACTGAAACTAAGAAGCCGGCAGGTACGGGAAAGCCCGTCGGAAAAGCCGTGGGGTTCCACCTTAGTTTCGGGAAGGATGGGAACCCGTGGGTCGCGTTGACAAGGATCAGCAATGCAAAAGGATATGAAGTGTGGACCTGTAATGGTGACCCTGGCAACGAACAAAATTGGAAACTCCTGGTTTGGTCGACTACCTGTAAAAAAATATTGCTAAGCGGGATAAACCGGTCGGTGCCAAACTTCCTCAGGGTCAGGGGCAAGCGTGGCGATATCGTAGGTCCTTGGTCTAGCTGGATAGTGCTGGATCCCGTCTAATGTTGATCGCCCCCTTCACGTTTCGTGAGGGGGGCGACACCTCCCTTCACGTCGCACCCCTTCTGAAGGCGTTCCTCTGTTGAAACGTCACATCTTGGCGCTTGATAGTAGACTTCCCCCGTAAAACGTCCACTTCATGCCCCCAAAACGTCATTTGGGAATTTGAAGTGCATTTTATTATTGGGGAGTGGTCACTTCAAGACCCGAAGTGTCGATTTCAAGCGCAGAAATGTTACTTCGGGGGCTGAAATGTCTACTTCCAGAGGGAAATGATCATCTCGCAGGGGGAAGGGGGCATTCTGTCGGAAAAATCCATTTCCGTGAAAGTGAGATCGCAGTTTGGCAGGTGACGAGGCAGGTATTTGCGCCTGAGGCGGGTACTTTGCCTTTTTGCCTGCCTTAGCTACTATATTTGAAAGATTGTCAAGGAGGTGGTCATGGCGAACAGTATCACTTTGCACCGCGTGTTTCGTGCGACACCTGAAAAGATCTATCGTGCATTCCTCGATTCTGATGCCCTGGTGAAGTGGCTGCCGCCCAATGGCTTCACTGCCAGGGTGCATCAGCTCGATGCAAAGGTCGGGGGGACGTACAAGATGTCGTTCAGCAATTTCTCGACGGGCCAGACCCATTCATTCGGAGGCACCTACCTCGAATTGGTGCCGCATGAACGGATACGCTACACAGACGCGTTCGACGATCCCCAACTCGCGGGAGAAATACAGACCACGATAACCCTGCGCCGGGTGTCGTGCGGCACGGAATTGAACGTCGTGCAGGAAGCGGTTCCTGCAGCCATTCCTGCGGAGGCCTGCTATCTCGGCTGGCAGGAGTCGCTGGAGTTGTTGAAGATGCTTGTTGAGGCGGATATTCCTTGAGGTAGGGGAGGGGGCGACATCGGACCGTCCCCTGCGAGCATCGTGGATGCCCTCAGGAGACGGTGCAAGCGGCTGCCAGTGCGACTATCTATCTCTTTTCGTGCGCCTTTTGCCCGTGCACCCGCTCGTATGCGCGGCAGAAGGGGCAGACGTCTTCCTCGATGCGGGTCACGAAATCGTAAACGAGACCCTTTTGGTGATAGCGGGCATGAAGGCAGACCGGGCAGAGTTCGCATACGGTTGCCATGGCTTTGTCCAATGCGGTCGGTTTCTCTTTAAGGGGCATGTTCTGTATTCCTTTGATGACGTCTTTGAGCTGGCGTGCACATCCGGTCAATCCGGGATCAGGATGGTGGAGCCTGTGGTCTGGCGCGCCTCCAACTCACGGTGGGCCTGGGCGGCGTCCTTTAGCGGGAAGCTCCGGTTGATCTCTATCTTCACCTTGCCGGAGGTGACCATCTCGAACAGCTCGGCTGCCGCCTCTTCGAGTTCGGAGCGCTTGGCGATGTAGGTCGCGAGCCCGGTGCGGGTCAGGTACAGGGAGCCGAGCTGGGAGAGAAGCAGAAGATCCACTGGCGGCACGGGGCCGGAAGCGTTGCCGAAGCTCACCATCAGGCCGCGGGGGCGCAGGCATTTGAGGGACGTTTCGAAGGTGTCCTTCCCCACGGAATCGTAGACCACGGCGGCACCTTCTCCGCCGGTGATCTCCTTCACCCTCTCCATGATGTTCTCGGTGCGGTAATTGATGCAGTAGTCGGCGCCGTGGCGCCGCGCCAGCTCGCACTTTTCTTCCGAACCGGCCGTGCCTATGACCTTGGCGCCGAGCGCCCGCAGCCATTGGCAGGCGATGGTGCCGACGCCGCCGGCAGCGGCATGGAACACGACCGTATCTCCGGCCTGCACCCGGTAGGTCCTCCTGACCAGGTACTGTACGGTCAGCCCCTTGAGCATCATCCCGGCTGCTTGTTCGAAGGAGACCGCATCGGGGAGCAGGCACAGCCGGTCCTCCTTGATGACGCGGGACTCGCAATAGCCGCCGCCGGAAGTGCCCGCGTAGGCCACGCGGTCACCCGGCTGAAACAGCGTCACCCCCTCGCCGATTGCCTCGACCATCCCGGCTCCTTCGTTGCCGGCAATCGCCGGCAGCGGCATCTTGTAGAGCCCGCTGCGCTGGTACACATCGACGAAGTTTACCCCGACCGCCTTGTGCCGGATGCGCACCTCCCCCGGTCCCGGCTCAGGTACCTCGACCTCCGTCCACTTCAACACCTCGGGCCCGCCGTATGCTTGGAAGCAGATTGCTTTTGACATAAATACCCCCCTTCGCGTCATTATTGGCTAACAAAAAGGCCGCCCTGCAGCGGACGGCCTTCTTTGTCTTATGCTTGCTGCCACGGAGGCAGCCGGAGTCAGCGAAAGCTTCGCGTTTCTGCCTGCTGTCCCCGTGACAATGCGTTACGAAATCATCTCGCAGTCGTCTTCGGGCCAGCTGTCCAGGCTGCCGTCGGGAAGTTCCACCTGCACGGTGTCCCCCTCGATGGTGCAGCCGTAGCTCAGACCGATCTCCCCGGTCTTGGTGTTCTTCACCCGCACGCGCTGCTCCTTCCTCTCCGTCGTGTCGCATATCTCTGAATGTACCCTTTTCATGGTAACCTCCTGAGCTTTGATTTAATGATAGCAGCGCCGCTTCGCAGTGCAACTACAGGACGGAGGCGATCTCCGGCGACGCGCTCTGCTTGAACTGTTCGAAGTTGTGACGGAACATCTCGACGAGCTTTTGGGCCATGGCATCGTACCCATTCTTGTCGCTCCAGGCGTTTCTCGGGTTCAGGATCTCAGCAGGCACCCCGGGGCAGGTGGTCGGGATGTCCAGGCCGAAGACCGGGTCCTTGACGAAGCTTCCGGCGCTCAGGGTGCCGTCCAGGGCCGCGTTCACGAGGGCGCGCGAGTAGGCGATCTTCATCCTCCCCCCAACGCCTGGGCCGCCGCCGCTCCAGCCGGTGTTCACCAGCCAGCAGTCCACCTTGCTGGAGGCGATCTTCTTCCCGAGGAGGTCGGCGTACAGCGACGGCCTGAGCGCCATGAAGGGGGCGCCGAAGCAGGCGGAGAAGGTGGCTTGCGGCTCGGTGACGCCCGCCTCGGTCCCTGCCACCTTGGCGGTGTATCCGGAGAGGAAGTGGTACATGGCCTGCTGCGCGGTGAGCCGCGCGATCGGCGGCAGCACACCGAATGCGTCGCAGGTGAGCATGATGACGTTGCTTGGGTGTCCTCCCACGCCGGAGGGGACGATGTTGGGGATGTGGGTGATCGGGTAGGAGGCCCGGGTGTTCTCGGTGAACGAGGCGTCGTCCAGGTCGATCCGGCGCGAGATGGTGTCGATGGCCACGTTTTCGAGGATGGTGCCGAACCTCCTGGTGCACTGGTAGATCTCCGGCTCGCTCTCGGAGGAGAGGTTGATCACCTTGGCGTAGCACCCCCCTTCGAAGTTGAAGACCCCCTCTTCGTCCCAGCCGTGCTCGTCGTCGCCGATCAGCAGGCGGTTGGGGGCCGCCGAGAGCGTGGTCTTCCCGGTGCCGGAGAGGCCGAAAAAGATGGCCACTTCGCCGTCGGGGCCGGTGTTGGCCGAGCAGTGCATGGACATCACGTTCTTTTGCGGCAGGAGGTAGTTGAGCACGGTGAAGATCGACTTCTTGATCTCGCCTGCGTAGCTGGTGCCGCCGATGATCACCATCTTCCTCGCGAAGTTGATGATGATGAAGGCCTCCGAGTTGGTGCCGTCGACGGTGGGCTGGGCATGGAAGGCGGGGAGGTCGATGACGGTGAACTCGGTCTTGTGGGAGAGAAGCTCCTCCGGGGTGGCGCGCAGGAACATGTTGCGGGCGAACAGGGAATGCCAGGCCCGCTCGGTTATGATGCGCACCGGGATCCGGTGGGCGGGGCTCGCCCCGGCGAAGCAATCCTGGACGAACAGGTCGCGTCCCTGCATGTAGTTGCACATCTTCTGGTAGAGTGCGTCGAACTTGTCGGCGGGGAAGGGGCGGTTCACCTTGCCCCAGTTGATGTGGCGGCTCGAAGACGGTTCGTCCACGATGAACTTGTCGTTCGCAGCCCGCCCGGTGTAGTGCCCGGTCTTCACCGCGAGCGCGCCCAGGTGGGAGATGAGCCCCTCGCCGCGGCGGACCACCTGCTCGTACAGGACGGAGGTCGGGGAGGTCCAGTAGATCAGGTTCGCGTTCGTTATGCCATGCTGCTCCAGCCCATTGCCCCTGGTGATGTCGTTTAATCTCACTGCGTCCTCCCCCTTCTCATTGGATCTGCGACAAGCTTAAAAGATATCAGGGGGAGGTGTCTTTGCAACCGGCGCGGCAAAGCAAAGGGGCCCCGGTCCTTAAGACCGGGGCCCCTGCCCGTTTCATTTGAATGTGCAGCCTGTTACTAGTCGTTGAACCCTTCCGCGGAAGCCGGGTTGTACTGCTCCCAGTGTTCCGGGGAACGCCACAGGCCGGAAAGGATCATCTCGCGGATGTGGAGGAACTCTTTCGGGAGGCGGTCGTACATCTTCACGAACAGCTCCTCGTGGGAGAGGATCTCTTCCTTCCAGACGTCGCGGTCGATGGACATGAGCTCCTGGTACTGCTCGCGGGAGACCTCGTTGAGGCCGGTCCAGTCCAGGTCCTCGTAGCGCGGCATCCACCCAAGCGGGCTCTCCACGGAGGCGCCGCGGCCGTTGGCGCGGTCGGCGATCCACTTGAGAACGCGCATGTTCTCGCCGAAGCCCGGCCAGAGGAACTTGCCGTTGGCGTCTTTACGGAACCAGTTGACCGAGAAGATGCGCGGCGGGTTCGGAGTGGTGCGCCCGACCTGCAGCCAGTGGTTGAAGTAGTCTGCCACGTGGTAGCCGGTGAACGGCAGCATCGCGAACGGGTCGCGGCGGACGTTGCCGATGGCGCCTACTGCGGCTGCGGTGGTCTCGCTCCCCATGGTGGCGGCGAGGTAGACGCCGTAGCTCCAGTTGAAGGACTGGTACACCAGCGGGATCACGTTGTTGCGGCGGCCGCCGAACACGAACGCTTTCATGGGCACGCCCTTCGGGTCTTCCCAGGCCGGGTCGATGGAGGGGCACTGGGAGGCCGGGGAGGTGAAGCGGGAGTTCGGGTGCGCGGCGTTGCGGCCGCAGCCCGGGGTCCACTCGTTGCCCTGCCAGTCGGTCAGCTTCGCCGGCAGCTCGTCGGTCATCCCTTCCCACCAGACGTCGCCGTCCGGGGTGAGCGCCACGTTGGTGAAGATGGTGTTCTTGGCGCAGGAGTGCATTGCGTTCGGGTTGGACTTGAACGAGGTGCCCGGGGCCACGCCGAAGAAGCCCGCTTCCGGGTTGATGGCGTAGAGCTGGCCGTCGGGGCCGGGCTTGATCCAGGCGATGTCGTCGCCCACGGTGGAGATCTTGTAGCCGCTCTTGGCGAAGTGGTCGGGCGGGACCAGCATGGAGAGGTTGGTCTTGCCGCAGGCGCTCGGGAAAGCGGCGCCCAGGTAGGTCTTCTCACCTTCCGGGGTCTCGATGCCGAGGATCAGCATGTGCTCGGCCAGCCACCCCTCGTCCTTGGCGATCTTGGAAGCGATCCTGAGCGCGAGGCACTTCTTGCCCAAAAGCGCGTTGCCGCCGTAGCCGGAGCCGAAGGACCAGATGGAGCGCTCCTCGGGGAAGTGGACGATGTACTTCTCCTTGTTGCACGGCCAGGGCACGTCTTTCTGGCCCGGGGCGAGCGGTGCGCCGACCGAGTGCAGGCAGGGGACGAACTCGCCGTTCTCACCGAGGATGTCGATGACCTTCTTGCCCATGCGGGTCATGATCTTCATGTTGACCGCGACGTAGGGGGAGTCGGAGATCTCGACACCGATCTTGGCGATGTTGGAGCCCAAGGGGCCCATGGAGAAGGGGATGACGTACATGGTGCGCCCCTTCATGCAGCCGGTGAAGAGGCCGGTCAGGGTCTTCTTCATCTCTTTTGGGTGCACCCAGTTGTTGGTCGGGCCGGCATCCTGCTTGGCGATGGAGCAGATGAAGGTGCGGTCCTCGACGCGCGCCACGTCGCCGGGGTCGGACAGGGCCAGGTAGCTGTTCGGGCGCTTCTCCGGGTTCAGTTTCCGGAAGGTGCCGCCTTTGACCAGCAGTTCGCAGAGGCTATCGTACTCCGCCTCGGTCCCGTCGCACCAGTGGATCTGGTCCGGCTGGCACATCTCGGCAACTTCCTTCACCCACGCCAGCAGCTGCTTGTTCTTCACTTCGTAATTCATGGATATTCCCTCCTTTGGGTATTGCTTCATCGCATTTTTAGAAGAGACCAAACCCTCCGCGGTGCTGCTAATCTCACAGGTTTCCATAGTTGTCCTCTCTGCCGTGATGGCGGGTGGACCGGAAACGGCCGAGAGAGACCCTCGCTGGGCCGCAGATGGCGGTTCCGGCCTACGGTTGATGTTTCGTTAGCGTCGGTTAGTCGGGTTTATGGTGCCGAGCCTTGAGGTTGCTGGACGTCGAATGCGGGGTGCTGGGAGTGAGGCCCTCGCCCTGACTGACGATTCGCTCTGTGAGATCGTGGCGTTTGTTTCTTGAGAGACATGCACCAACTGATGTCATCGAACGACTATCCGCTCTCCTCTCTGAGCCTTGATTTTAATTATTGCAAAATAACACAAAGGGCTTCAAAAGCAAGTGCAAATGTATACGAGAGCCGGATTGACACGCAGTCTCAGTCTGTTAGACTTTTGCCGGACTCGACGCTGTGTCTTGTTCCCGCCGATACAGTCCCGCAGAACATTAGACGAAAGCGACTCTTCGCCGACCCAAAGCCGTCGGCCTCACCATGAAAGACAGGGGGTATTCAATGGAGCCTTACATCTGCACCGTCTGCCAATACGTCTACGACCCCTACCTGGGTGACCCGGAAAACGGGGTGCCGCCAGGAACCCCCTTCGCCGACCTTCCCGACGACTGGGTCTGTCCCATCTGCGGGGTCGGCAAGGAGGCCTTCGAACCGGAGTAGGGCATGTAAAAAGGGGGGGAGCTGAACTGCTCCCCCCCTTAGCGCTTTAGAGACCCTGCAGCAGTCCCTCCAATTCGGTTGTGATCTGTTTGAGATCTTGCAGCTTCATGTCGCCCATGTGCGCGACGCGGAAGGTCTTCCCTTTCAGCTTCCCGTAACCGTCATCGAACGCAATGCCGCGCTCGCCCAGCTGTTTCTTCACCAGGGCCAGGTCCACGCCCCGGTCGTTGGTGGCGCAGGTGAGGGTGACCGAACGGTACGGCTCGGCCGGCAGGATGCCGAAGCCGTGCTGCTCCGCCCAGCCGCGCATGAAGGTAGCCATCTCCTGGTGGCGCTGCCAGCGCTTTTCCAGCCCTTCCGCGAAGATGCGCTCCAGCTGGAGGTCCATGGCGTAGATGAGCGAGATGCACGGGGTGGAGGGGGTGTTGTCCTTCTGGTCGGCGGCCAGGAACTCGAGGAAGTCGAAGTAGTAGCCGCGGCCGGGGACGGTCTTGGCGCGCTCCAGCGCCTTCTCGCTGGCGGTGAAGACGGCGAGGCCCGGCGGCAGCGCGAAGGCCTTCTGCACGCCGAAGACGCAGCAGTCGATCCCCAGTTCGTCGATGGGGATGTTGAGCGCGCTCATCGAGGAGACGGTGTCTATGATCGAGACGACGTCAGGGTACTTCTTGAGCACCTCTCCGATCTCGGCAAGAGGCGACATGGTGCCGGTGGAGGTCTCGTTGTGGATCAAGGTGATGGCGTCGTACTTGCCGGTGGCAAGTGCCGCGTCCACCATCTCGGGGGTGATGGGCTGCCCCCACTCCGCCTTGAAGGCGTCGGCTTCCTTGCCGCAGGAAAGGGTCACGTTGTGCCACTTGTCGGAGAAGGCGCCGTTGCAGAAGTTGGCGCAGCGCTTGCCGACCAGGTTCCGTACCGCTCCCTCCATGGCGCCGAAGGCGCTCGAGGTGGAGAGGAACACCTTCTCTTTGGTGGACATGAGTTGCTTCAGCTTGTCGGTGACGCCCTTGTGCAGGCGCGCGTACTCCGGCATGCGGTGGCCGATCATCGGCGTTGCCATGGCCTGGAGTATCTCGGGGCTCACCTCGATCGGTCCGGGGATGTACAGCTTCTTATGCATGTAGGCTCCGTATCAAGCTTTTTTTGCCGGCAGCGTGCGGCGGGGAAGGGGTTGGGAAGGGGCGCGGCGCCGAGGTGCGAGCGGTCCGCGAGCCTGCTGCAGGCGGATCGTCAACCTAGCAGATTACGAGGTCGATGTCAATTCTCACGTCCTGATTTGTAACACGAAAAACAGGGGGCGGGCGGCGCGGGAGAAGGAGCGTGCTCCGAACGTCGAGGCGCCCCCGCCAGGCCTCCCGCGCCACCTCCATACGCGACGGCAGCGGCCGCCGCTGGTTCGCGCCTCGGCGGCAACCTCCGGCGCTTCCCGTCTGAAATCCCGCCTATATTGTATATGTTGCGTATTGCTCGGCAAAATGTTACACATACCGGTTAGCTGTCAAATACATTAAAACGGAAAACTCCGCCTTTTTAATAATTTAGGGCGGGGTATTTATCCGCTGGAAAACCATGAAACCTATTATTGCCATCGTCGGACGCCCCAACGTAGGGAAGTCCACCCTTTTCAACAGGCTGGTCGGGCGCCGTAAGGCGATGGTCGACGACATGCCCGGGGTCACCCGGGACCGCAACTACGCCGAGGTGAACCGTTTCGACTTCCCCTTCATCCTGGTCGATACCGGCGGCTTCGAGCCGGAGACCTCGGACCGGCTGTTGCAGCAGATGCGCGAGCAGTCACGTTTTGCCATGGACGAGGCCGATCTCATCCTCTTCGTGATGGATGCCCGCGACGGGCTCACCCCCGCCGACCGCGACGTGGTGGAGATGCTCAGGCGCATCAACAAGCCGGTCTTCTACATCATCAACAAGGTGGACGGCGAGAAACAGGAAGCCAACGCAGGCGACTTCTACTCCCTGGGGGTGGACCAGATCCACACCATTTCCGCCGAGCACAACCGCGGCGTGGGCGACCTGATGGACGAGGTGCTGGCCGCGCTTCCCTACAACAGGGAGAAGGATGAGGACGAGGAGATCACCAAGATCGCCGTGGTAGGGCGCCCCAACGTGGGCAAATCCACCCTGGTGAACCGCCTCCTGGGATACGAACGCGTGGTGGCCAACCCCACCGCCGGCACCACCCGCGACGCGGTCGACACCCGTTTCACGGTGAACAAGAAACCCTACCTTCTGATCGACACCGCGGGCATCCGCAGGAAAGGGAAGACGGTCCAGAAGGTGGAGAAATACTCCGTCGTCGATGCCTTGCGCTCCATCGACCGCGCCGACGTGGTGCTCATCGTCTTGAGCGCCGAGGACGGGGTCACCGAGCAGGACACCAAGATCGCGGGCTACGCCTACGAGGCGGGGCGCGGCTGCATCTTCGTTGTGAACAAGTGGGACACGGTGCAAAAGGACAACTCCACCATCGGGAAGTTCACCGAGGAAATCCGCCGCAACTTCAAGTACCTTCCCTTCGCCCCGATCCTGTTCGTCTCGGCCCAGAGCGGGCAGCGCACCGGCAAGATCGTGGCCGAGGTGGATCAGGTGATGGAGCAGTACTGCAAGAGGGTGAGCACCGGCGAGTTGAACCGCATCTTCAACCAGGCGGTGGACGAGAACCACGCCCCGCTGGACGGCGGCAAGCGGGTGAAATTCTACTATGCGACGCAGGTGGGTGTGAAACCCCCTTCCTTTGTCGTCTTCACCAATCGTCCCGAGGGAATTCATTTTTCCTATGAGCGGTACATCATGAACCGTTTTAGAGAGGCGTTCGGCTTTAGCGGGACACCTTTGAAGCTTATTTTCCGCGGCAGAGACAAGAAAGATACCTAAATCATTCTTTACTTGGCCGATACGATGGTTTAGTATGATGCCTATTTCTAACCCACCCCCTACCAACAGCGAGCGGCATCAATGAGTCTAGTTGGCAATTTGGAAGATCTCGGATTAGGCGAGATTCTGCAGATCGTGAGCCTCAGCAGGAGGTCCGGCGTGCTCGCCCTGCAAAGCAGGGGGAGAGAGGCGCGGGTGATCTTCCGCAGCGGGCAGGTGATCCGCGCCACATCCTCGACCTTCCAGCAGAACCTGGGCGAGGTGCTGATCCAGCAGGGGGTCATCGACCTGGGGATCCTGAAGCGGGCGCTGAGCATACAGGCCGACGAGGGGTACACCCAGCTTCTGGGCGTGATCATGGTGGAGCGCTTCGGGGTGAGCGCCGACGCCATCGAGTCCGTGGTGCGGGAGCAGATCGAGAACGTGGTCTACTCGCTGTTCGCCTGGGCCGAAGGGACCTTCGAGTTCGAACTGCAGGAGGTGGGTGACGGCGACAACGCCAGGCTCGACCCGGTGCAGTTCATGCTGAAGCAGGGACTGAACCCGCAGTACCTGGCCATGGAAGGCTCCCGCATCATCGACGAACAGCGCCACCGCGGCGAAGGGGATGATGAACAGGGGACCCACCACGACGAATCGGTCGACTTCGCTTTCGACCTCCTGCAGGAGCCGTCCGCGGATGCTCCGGCCGCTCCCCCCCAAACGCCCGATGCTCCCCCCCTAAATGTCCAAGCGCAACCAGAGGGATCTCCCGTCCCGGCCGCCGCGGCCGCCGCGCCTGCAAGCGCGGGGGAGGGGAGGCCGCTGGTGCTGGTGGACGACGATCCTGCGACCCTCGCGGTTTTGAACTCCCTCCTTGCGGAGCAGGGGTACCGGGTGGAAGCCATGGAGCGCGGCGAGGACGCGCTGATCCGCGTGGATTCCCTGTACCGGGACGGCGTGCGCCCGACGGTGCTGGTCGACCTGATCATGCCGCGCATGGACGGCACCGGGATCCTGGGGGGGCTGGAGCTCATGGAGCTTGTGCGCAACAACTTCCCGGAGCTGCCGCTTCTGGGGCTCTCCGACTTCGAGAACGAAGAGGCGCAGCGCAAGATGCGCGGCCTGGGCATTCCGCTATTGATGAAGCCGCTTAAAAGCGAGGTCGAGGAATCGCTCGATCTCTTCGCACCGAGGCTCCTGGCGGCGCTTGAGAGCCTGGCGAGCGGCGAGGAGGCGGGGTTCACCAGCGTCAACATAGGCGACGAACTGAGGCTTGAGATGGGCGAGGAGCCCGCCCTTTACGCCCCGCAGCTGCACCAGAGTACCGGCATCTCGCAGTTGCGCGGCATGCTCGAGGAGCTGAACAACCCGCAGCTTGGCGGCGGGATCATCCTTTTGGTGCTCCGCTTCGCCGCGGAGTTCGTGAACCGCGCGGTGGTGCTCCTGGTCAAGAAGGACAGCGTCCAGGGGCTGGGGCAGTTCGGGCTGCAGGACAGGGACGGCCGCGCCGACTCGCAGGTCCGCAACCTCGCCATCCCCAGGGGGGAGCCGTCGCTCTTCTCAGAGGTGCTCGAGACCCGTTTCCCGGTGAAGGGTGGGGTCGACGCCTCGGTGTGGACCCACTACTTCCTGGAGCAGTTGGGGGGCGGGCGTCCCGCCGAGTACTTCGTGGGACCGATAGTGAGCGAAGGGAAGGTGGTCGCGGTCCTTTACGGTGACAACCTGCCCGAGGACAAGCCGATCGGCGACACCGATTCGCTTGAGATATTCCTGTGCCAGGCCGGCATAGCTATGGAAAAAGCACTGCTGCAGCGCAGGCTGCAGGAGCAGGGACGGGGAGAAATGTGACGTGAAGAGGATACTGATAGCGGAAGATTCAAACACCATGCGTTCCATGCTGGTTTCCACTATAGACGAACTGGAAAAATACACCATCGTCGAGGCCGCCAGCGGCTTCGAGGCGTTGCGTCTTTTGCCGCGCGAGCAGGTCGACCTGATCATCACCGACATCAACATGCCCGACATCAACGGGCTCGAGCTGATCAGCTACGTGCGCAACAACCCCAACTACCAGTCCATCCCGCTGTTCATCGTATCCACCGAGAGCGGCGAGAAGGACCTCGAGAAGGGGCTTGCCCTGGGCGCGAACGAGTACCTGGTGAAGCCCTTCGACCCGGTGAAGCTGCAGGAACTGGTCTGCAAGTACCTGGGGGATTAAAACCGGTTCTACGTTCTCTGTTCCACGTTGATCCACAAGCAGGCGCAATGACATGCCGCGCCGAAGACGATGCAAGGGAACCTGGAACCTGGAGACAGAACACAGAGCTTAAAACCTTACATACTTAGAACGTAGAACGTAGAACGTCTTCTTAAAAAAGAGAGTCTATGAGCGTTGAGGATAACATAGGGAAAGCGTTGAAGGACTTTTTGGCCGAGGCCGAGGAGATCCTGGATCAGTTGAGCCTGGACCTGGTCTCGTTGAGCGACTGCGCCGACGGCGGTGAATGCAGCCCGGACCTGGTCAACTCCGTGTTCCGCGGCGCGCACTCGCTGAAGGGGCTGGCGGGGATGTTCGGGCTCGCCGACATCGCCGAGCTGGGGCACCACCTGGAGAACCTGCTCGACGCCCTGCGGCTGGGCAAGGTGGAGCTGGACCAGGCCGTGGTGAGCACCCTGTTCGAATCGACCGAACTCCTGGCGCAGCTGGTGCGCAGCGCCGGCGAGACCGGCGGCGAGGGGGCCGACCTTTCCGGCGCCATGCAGCGCATCAACGACTGCCTGACCCGCGGCCCCAAGGCCAGCCAGGACTCCCCCCTGGCCCGGCTGAACATCCCCGAGCGGGTGCTTTCCTCGATGACCGAGTACGAGGAACACCGCCTGCTTGAAAACGTGAAGAAGGGGCGCCACATCCATTCCATCCGGGTGTCGCTCCTCTTGGCGAGCTTCGACTCCGACCTCATGGAGCTCACCGACGCCCTGAAGCAGGCGGGCGAGGTGATCAGCACCCTTCCCTCCGCCTCCAGCGGGCTCGACGCCGGCATCGACTTCGAGATCCTCTTCGGCTCCGAGCTCTCCGCCGGCGCGCTTACCCCGATCATCGACCGCGAGCACCTGAGCATCACCACCTTCGGCGAACAGGCCAGGGAAGAGGCCCCCGGGAGGGGCGCGCAGGCAGCGGCTCCGGCCGCGGAAGCTGGCGGCGCTGAAGCTGGCGGCGCGGAAGGTGAGTTCCTGGCGCCTGTTGCCGGCGACGCCGGCGCCATCAGTGCCAAGAGCATGAGCCGTACCGTCCGCGTCGACATCGGCAAGCTCGACCTGTTGATGAACATCGTGGGGGAACTGGTGCTCTCCCACTCGATGATCGCCGACGTCGCCGCGCGCATGCGCCGCGACGGGCTGATCGTCCCGTCCCAGGAGCTGAGCAAGGCGGCCAAGGGGCTCGAGAAGAAGCTCTCTGAACTGCAGAAAGGGGTCATGGAGATCAGGATGATCCCGGTCGGGCAGCTCTTCGACAAGATGACCCGGATCATCCGGAAGATCGCCCGCGAGCAGGGGAAGAAGGTCGAACTGAAGCTCTACGGCGTGGACACGGAGCTGGACAAGCTGATCATCGAGGACATCTCCGACCCGGTCATGCACATCGTGAGAAACTGCATCGACCACGGCATCGAGACCCCCGAGGCGCGGCTGGCCGCGGGCAAGGACGAGAAGGGGACCATCACCCTCTCCTCCTACCAGAAGGGGAACCACGTCGTGATCCAGGTGGACGACGACGGCGGCGGCATCGACGTGGCGCGGGTGAAGCAAAAGGCGGTGAAGCTCGGGATCATCTCCTCTCCCGACGAGGTGAGCGACCGCGACGCGCTCGATTTCATCTTCCGCCCCGGCTTTTCCACCACCGAAACGGTGAGCGAGATCTCCGGCCGCGGCGTGGGCATGGACGTGGTCCGCACCAACATCGCCGCGCTCTCCGGCATGATCGACTTGGAAAACTTCCCGGGGCAGGGGGCGCGTTTCGTCATCACCCTCCCCATCACCCTGGCCATCATCAAGGCGCTCATCATCTCCACCGCGGGGCGCACCTACGCGCTCCCCATCACCTCGGTGCTGGAAAGCATCATCGTGGAGCAGAAGGAGATCAAGACGGTCGAGCGCAAGGAAGTGATCCAGCTGCGCGAGACGACCCTCCCCCTTCTGCGCCTCTCCGAGCTGTTCGAGCTCAAGAGTGCGCAGGCGGCGCCGGAGAGCTGCTACGTGGTCGTCGTGGGGGTCGCCGAGAAGCGGCTGGGGCTCGTGGTGGACGACCTTTTGGGGCAGCAGGATATCGTCATCAAGTCCATCGGGGACACCTTCGCCGGTTTCCGGGGGATCTCCGGCGCCGCGGACCTGGGAGACCAGCGCACCATCCTGGTCCTGGACGTGGGTAGCGTGATCGCCGAGGCCACTCGGGGGAGCGCCTGATGTACAAGGAATTTTACGGCCTGACCGAGAAGCCCTTCAGCAAGACCCCCGATCCCCGCTTCCTCTACATGAGCTCGGGGCACCAGGAGGCGCTGGCGCGGCTCGAGTACGCGGTCGAGGAGAGCGAGATCGCCCTCTTGACCGGCGACATCGGCTGCGGCAAGACCACCATCTCGCGCGCCCTCATGGACCGGATGGGGGACCGCTACCACTTCATGTTCGTGTTCAACCCGCGACTGACCGCGGACGAACTCTTGCGGGTGATCGCCTCCGGGCTGCAGGTGAACGAGCCGTCGTTGCAGAAGGACCAGCTCCTGAAGGAGATCACCACGGCGCTGTACCGGCTGCACGGGGAGGGGCGGGTCCCGGTGGTGGTGATCGACGAGGCGCAGATGATCCCGGACCGGGAACTCTTCGACGAGCTGCGCCTTTTGACCAATTTCCAGCTCGACGACCGCAACCTGGTGAGCGTGATCATCATGGGGCAGCCGGAGCTGCGCGAGATGCTGGCCTCCCCGGTGTACGAGCCGTTCCGGCAGCGCATCTCGCTCAACTTCCACCTGGCCCCCTTGGGGCTGGAGGAGACGCTGGAGTACCTCGATTTCAGGATCGTGGCGGCCGGCGGCGAGCCGGGGCTCTTCTCGCCGGACGCCGTGCAGAGGATCTACGAGCTTTCCGGAGGGGTGCCGCGCCGCATCAACGCCGTGGCCACCAACGCGCTTTTGATCGGCTACGGCAAGGACTCCGCCTGGATCGACGCCTCCATTATCGAGGAAACCGCGGCGGAGCTGCTGGCTTAGACGCTCGTTCTGGGTTCTACGTTCTGCGCTCCACGTTAACGGAACCCTTCGTTAGCCCAGCCGCAGGTGCCGAACCGAGAACAACATAGAACGAACATAGAACGTAGAACCGGTCTTGAGGTTTCGATGAATCTTGCAGAGATCAGAAAGAAGGCTTCCCGCGGAGAGGCGCAGGGCGGAACGGCGCGCGAAGCGGCGCCCGAGCGAGGGCAGGCGCCCGAGTCGGAACCCTGGCCGACGTCGGCTGAGACGGAGGCGGTGCTTCCGCCTGTCGAGGAGTTCTCCGCTGCCGAACCCGTTGTGCCCGAGCCCGTCGTGCCCGAACCCGTGGATCCCGATCCGGTGCCGCGCGCCTCGACTCCGGCCTGGCAGGCCGAGCAGTTCGCCACCCCGTACGAGTACCAGGATGATTTCGACGAGTTCGACCCGGTCGCCGTCATCCTGAGGGGGCGCGAGTCCGCCTCCTTCGAGACCGAGACCCTGCAGCAGGAGGTCGCGGAAGCGGCCAGCGTCGAGCTCCTCTGCTTCCGGGTGGCGAGCGAGGAGTACGCCATCAGCATCATGGACATCAAGGAGATCATCAAGCCGCGCGAGGTGACCGAGGTCCCCAGGGTCCCGTCCTTTGTGCGCGGCATCCTGTCGCTGCGCGGCAACATCATCCCCATCTTCGACATGAAGACCAGGCTGGGGCTCTCCGACGGGGCCGTTTCGGAGCGCGAGCGCATCGTGGTGGTGAAACGCCAGGGTGGGTACGCCGGCGTGCTGGTCGACGAGGTGGTGCAGGTGGTCCGGATCGCCGAGGGGGGGATCGAGCCTCCGCCGGTGGTGCTGGAGGGGATCGATCGCGAGTTCGTGCAGGGAATCGGGCGGGTCGGCGGCAGGATGCTGATCCTGCTCGACATGGAAAAGGTTTTGGACGTAGGGCTCTTGTAGAGTAGGGTGCAGGGGGGGACGAGCATGGAGAAGAACAGGATCCTCGTGGTCGAGGATGAAGAGAGCCTGCTGAAGCTGGAGAGCATCCTCTTCACCTCGAAGGGATACCAGGTCACCGGGGTGCGCGGCGGCAACGACGCGCTGGAGGCGATCGCCAAGGACGCACCGGACCTCGTGGTCCTCGACCTCATGCTGCCGGACATGGACGGCTTCGAGGTCTGCCGCAGCATCAAGGAAAACCCCGCAACCAGTGCCATCCCGGTGGTGATGCTGACGGCGAAGAAGAGCAGCCGCGACCTCGAGCACGGCAGGCAGGTCGGCGCCGACGCCTACATCACCAAGCCCTTCAAGTCGGTGAAGGTGCTCGAGGTGATCGAAGGGCTCCTGGGGAACGAGGGTGCAGCAAAGGGGGACGCTGTCTGATGACGGAGGAGCTGCAGGAAATTCAGGTCGCCTGCCTGCGCATGGATGACGGGCTCTACGCCGTCGACATCATGCGCATCAGGGAGATCATCAGGGTGCCGAAGCTCGCCCCGCTGCCGCGGGCGCTCCCCTTCGTCGAGGGGGTGATCAACCTGCGCGGTTCCGTGATACCGGTGGTGGATCTGAGGAAGCGTTTCGGGCTTCCCGCCGCCGAGAACACGGAGAGCGCGCGCCTTCTGATCCTCTCCATCTCGGGGCAGCCGCTGGCCCTGATGGTCGACGAGGTCACCGAGATGATCACCATACCGCTCAGGGAGCTCAAGGCGCCGCCGCGCGGCGTGCGGATCGTGGGGGGGGAGTACATGGTGGGGCTCTGCCTGGTGCGTGACGTCCCGGTGATGCTGCTCAACATCGACGCCCTGCTCACCTTCCAGGAGAAGGCCCAGTTGGGCTACCTTACCCCCCAGGGGGAGACCACTTCCACGACGAAAAAGAGCCCAGCATGCTGATAGTCTGTCCTAACTGCAAGAAACGATTCAACGTTGCCGTCGACAGCTCCGACGAGCCGAAGAAACTGCGCTGCTCGAGCTGCAAGGCCGTGTTCCGGCTGGTGCGCAAGAGCGACCGCCAGGCTGCGCCCAAGGCGAAGGTGAAGGTCGTGGTCGCCAACGAGAGCGCCGCCTTCTGCAAGGCGGTGGAGAAGGTACTCTCGGCCGAACCGTTCGAGCTCTTTCTCTGCACCGACGGGAAGGAAGCTCTGGAAACCGTGCAGCGGGTGACCCCCGATGTGCTGCTATTGGACGTGGCGCTGCCGACCATGTTCGGGTTCGAGGTCTGCGAGCGGGTGCGCCAGGATCCGGCCCTTGCCAGGGTGAAGATAGTGCTGATCGCCTCGATCTACGACAAGACCCGCTACAAGCGGTCGCCGAACTCGCTGTACGGGGCCGACGACTACATAGAGAAGCACCACATCCCGGACTCCCTGGTCTCGATGATCTACCGCCTCACCTCCGGCGACATGCCCCCGGTGGTGCGCCCGACCGAAAGCGAACTGGCTGCCCAGGAGGAGAGCCGCAGCGAGATCAGGCAGGTGGAAGTCGAGGAGACCTCGATGCCCGAGGCCGCAGCAGCTGCAGCGCCGGCACCCGAGCCCCCTGCGCCGGCTGCAGCGGCGGTCCCGGTTGCTGCGCAAACAAAGGCCCCGGCGCCGGTCATGGCGGCACCGGAGGCTCCCGTGGTCGAGGCCGCCGAGGCCGCCGCCGTCGCGCCCCCCGAGGCACCGGTCGTCGCCGCACCCGCGCCCCCCGCGATCGAGGAAGCCGCGACGGCTCCCGGCGCTCCGGCAGCTCCCGCCGAGCCCGCCGCTGCGGCCCCGGCGCAGCTCCCCGAGGAGCAGGTGAAAGCGAGGCGTTTGGCCAGGATCATCGTTTCCGACATCGTCCTCTACAACCAGGCGAAGGTGGAACAGGGTGTGCGGGAGGGGAGCTTCTACGAACTCCTGGCCGACGACATACGCGAAGGGGAGTATCTGTACCAGCAGAGGGTGTCCCAGCAGGTGCGTGACACCACCTCCTTCCTGAAAGATGCCTTCGACGAGCTTATCGCTAAAAAACGGGCTGAACTGAGTATTTAGGAGAGTACCCTGTCCAACGATCTGCTGGAAATCTCTGAGAGACTGGCCGCTGCCGACGAGGAGCAACGGCGCTTTGCGGTCATGTCCCTGCGCCGCCGCCCCTTCCCCGAGGTGATGGAGCTGCTGTTCCGTGCCATGGGGGATGACAGCTGGCGGGTGCGCAAGGAGGCGGTCGGCGTGGTGCTGCAGGCGCAGCCGCTGCAGGCGGGCGAGATCGAGGCCCTGATCGCGCTGCTGCGTTCCGCCGACAACGCGGGGCTGCGCAACTCCGCGGTCGAGTCGCTGGAGCGGATCGGCGAGCCCGCGGTGGAGCATCTCTGCGCGCACCTGGGCGATCCCGATCACGACCTGCGCAAGTTCATCATCGACATCCTGGGCAACATCCGCTGTGCCGCCTGTCTCCCCCTGCTGGTGCAGGCGCTGGATGACGAGGACATGAACGTCCGCGTCGCCGCGGCCGAGAACCTCGGCAAGATCGGCGACGGGCGCGCGCTGCCGCACCTTCTGAAGGTGCTGGACGGAGGCGAGGTCTGGCTGAAGTTCACCGTGCTGGACGCACTCGCCTCCATAGGGGCTCCGGTGCCGCTTGCCAAGCTGGAACCGCTCCTGCAGGAAGGGCTCCTGCGCCGCGCCACCTACGACTGCCTGGGTGTCCTCGGGGACAGGAAATGCTTCCCCTTGCTCCTTGAGGGGCTGCACGACAAGGCGAAGAACGCCCGCGAGGCAGCGACCATAGCGCTGATGCGCTTGCGGGGGCGCTTGACCCCGCAGGAACAGGAAGAGCTGGTGGACCGCCCGCTCAGGGAGCTTTCCGGGAGCGCTACCGCGAAGAAGCTGATCGACTCGCTGCACGGCGAGGAGCCGGTGATGATCTCCGCGCTGGCGCAGGTTTGCGGCATCATGGGAGACGAGCGCGCCGCGCTTCCCCTGGTGCGCGTGGCACGCGCCGAGCGCCTGAGAGGGGTCTGCCTGGAGGCGCTGCGCCGCATCGGCGACCCGGTGCTGCCGCTGCTTCTCGAGCACTTCCCCTTCGCCATCGCCGCGGAGCGCGCCGTCATCGTGCACCTCATCGCGGAGACCGGGCGCCCGGGCAACGATGATCTCCTCTTCGCCGCGCTCGACGACGACGGGGCGGAGGTAAGGCGCTGTGCGGCCGTCGCCCTGGGGCGGCTGGCGCCGAAAGGGGCCGCGGCGCGGGTGGCCCGCCTGCTTGACGACGAAGACGCCCAGGTGCGCGAAGGTGTCCTCGACGGGCTGCAGCATCTTGCCGCCAGGGATCCCGACGGCGTGGGCGCGATCTGCTCCGACCTTCTGCGGAGCCGGGACGCGCGCAAGAGGCGGGATGCCGCCATCGTCCTGGGCGCGCTGGGCGACGGCGAGAGGCTTGCCCTTTTGGTCAAGGACGAGGACGCCTCGGTGCGACGTGCCGCGGTCGCCTCCCTGGCGCGCGTGGAACTGCCGCAGGCCCTGGGTGCCCTGTCCCTCTCGCTCTCCGACGAGGAACCGGAGGTGCGTGCCGCGGCGGCTCAGGCACTTGCCGAAAGGGGAGGGGACGAGGTGCTGGCGCCGCTTTGCGTGGCCCTAACCGATGCCGATCCCTGGGTGCAGACCGCGGCCCTCAAGGGGCTCACCTCTTTGGGGAACCCCGAGGCCCTGCCGGGCGTGACCGCGCTCCTTGGGCAGGCGCAGGGGCCGGTGCTGATCGCCGCCCTCTCCACGCTGGCCGCGCTCGGGGGGAAAGAGGCGCTCGGGCCGGTGCGCAACGCGCTTTACCACAGCGACGAGGAGGTGGTGGAGGCCGCCATCGGGATTCTCGCGACTTACAGCGCTGACTGGATCGACGAGCACGGTCAGGCGCTCCTGGCGCACCCGCACTGGATGGTGCGGCGCTCCTTCGTGCGGGCCCTGGCCCAGCTGCAGGGGGCGGACTCGGTGGCGGTATTGGACCAGGCGTTGGCCCGGGAGTCGGACCCGCTGGTCAAGGGCGAGATCGTAGAACTGCTCGACAGGCTGCGCTAATGCCATACTTCGAACCCGAATTGCAACTGACGGAAGAGGAATTCCGCCTGATCAGGGACCTGATCTACAACCACTGCGGTCTCTTTTTCGACGACGACAGCAAGTACCTGCTGGACCGTCGGCTCGGGCAGCGGGTGACCCATCACAACCTGTCGGGCTTTCGCGAGTACTACCAGTTCCTGAAGTACGACAGGAGGAGGGACGAGGAGATCGCCGACATCATGGATCTCCTCACCACCAACGAGACCTACTTCTTCCGCGAGGCTTTCCAGCTGCGGGCCTTCACCGACGAGATCGTGCCCGAGCTGATGAAGCTGAAGCAGCGCGAGCGCACCCTGCGCATCTGGAGCGCGGGGTGTTCCACCGGCGAGGAACCCTATACCATCGCCATGCTCCTCTTGGAGATGGGGTGCTTCCACGGCTGGCGGATCGAGATAGTCGGCTCCGACATAAGCCACCGCGTGGTGCAGCACGCCCGCAAGGGGATCTACACCAAGGCCTCCTTCCGTGCCACCGATGAGCGTTACCTGAAGCGCTTCTTCACCGAGACCGACGAGGGGTATCGCATCTGCGACGAGGTGCGGGAGCTGGTCACGATCAGCCAGATGAACCTGTTCGACGCCAACCGTCTGGCCCTTTTGGGGAAGATGGACGTCATCTTCTGCCGCAACGTGATCATCTACTTCGACCAGACTTCCAAGAAGCGGGTCATCGAGTCGTTCTACAACACCTTGCGCGGCGGCGGCTACCTCCTTTTGGGACACTCGGAATCGCTTATGAACCTTTCGACCGCCTTTGCGCTGAAACACCTGAAAAACGACATGGTCTACCAGAAAACAGATACGACCGGCGGCGGAGTGCCCAAGTGAAAAAGATACGGGTAGTAGTCGTAGACGATTCGGCCTATAATCGGCGCGCCATCACCAGGATGCTGGAGGAACTCCCGGGAGTCCAGGTGATCGGGTACGCCACCAACGGCGAGGAGGGGATCCGGAGGGTGATCGATCTCACCCCGGACCTGGTTACGCTCGATCTCGAGATGCCGCGCATGGACGGCTTCACCATGTTGCGCATCCTGATGGCGAGTACGCCGGTCCCGGTGATCGTGATCAGCTCGACCTCCGGCGACGAGAAGGTGTTCAAGGCGCTGGAGCTTGGGGCCGTCGACTTCATCGCCAAGCCGACCAGCGTCATCTCTGACGAGCTTTTGAAGATCCAGCAGGACCTGCACCAGAAGGTCCAGGCGGTGTTCAAGCTGAACATGGCGCGGGTGCAAAAAAGGGCCGAACCGGCTCCCCCTGCGGCCGAGATCGCCGTTCCCGCGGCTCCCGTCGATGTGACGAGCTCCATAGACATAGTCGCCATCGGCTCCTCGACAGGCGGCCCGCCGGCCCTGCAGCGCATCTTCTCCTCATTCCGGGAAGCGCCTCCCTTCGCCATGGTGATTTCCCAGCACATGCCCGCCGGGTTCACCACCGCCTTTGCCGAGAGGCTGAACCGCAGCACCGGGTTCGAGGTGCGCGAGGCAAAGGACGGCGACGAGGTGCTGCCGGGGCGGGCCCTCATCGCGCCGGGCGGGAAGAACCTCGTCTTTGCCAGGATGGGCGACAAGGTGGTTGCACGCATCGTCCCCCCGGGTCCCAAGGACCGCTACGTCCCGTCGGTGGACGTGATGTTCCGCTCCTGCGCCGAACTCTACCAAAGCCGCATGCTTGCCGTCGTCCTGACCGGGATGGGCAACGACGGGGCCGCGGGGGTGCGCGAGGCGAAGAAGGCGGGTGCCCAGGTGGTGGCCGAGTCCGAGGAATCCGCCGTGGTGTTCGGCATGCCGCGCGAGGCGATTGCCACGGGGGTGGTGGACAGGGTGGTGCCCATGGACGGCATGGTGCGTGAGATAGTGCTTCGTTGCGGTCTCTTGCCGCGATTCGGTTGATCAACTAGACGTAAATTCGGGGTGCGCATGCAAAAGGACGATGAACGACTGGTTCATAGCAGGGGTGAGGAGTTCCTGCAGGTTTTCAAGAAGGGGGCGGAGTTCACCCAGGAGCTTTTGAGGGAGAACGAGCGTCTCAGGTTCCGCGTGCTGGAACTGGAGAAATCCCAGATGACGGGCGAGGTGGCGCCGGCTGCGGAGCTTAAGAAGCTCAGCGAGCGGATCGCCGACCTGGAGCAGGAGAAGCAGGAGATCCTGGACCGGATCAAGCACGTCGAGGAAGAAAACCAGGATTTCGCGGCACGCTACCTGGAGATCGAGGATGAGAACAACAACCTCGCCAATCTCTACATCGCGAGCTACCAGCTCCACTCCACGCTCGACTTCAAGGAAGTGCTCCAGATCATCACGGAGATCATCATCAACCTGATCGGTGCCGAGGAGTTCGCCATCATGCTGCTCGACGAGAAGAGCGACGAGCTGCAGGCGGTCTCGACCGAAGGGATCGACCGCAGCGAGATCCCCTCCTTCCGTCTCGGCAAGGGGATCATCGGGAACGTGGCCCAGTCCGGCGAGAATCACTTCGCCAGCGACTTCGACAGCTACCAGCGTGACTTCAGCGCCCCGATGGTGTGCATCCCGCTCAAGATCAAGGATCACGTCATCGGCGTGCTGGCGATCTACAAGCTGTTGATGCAGAAAAAGGAATTCGCCGCCGTCGACTACGAGCTTTTCACCCTGCTGGCCGGTCATGCCGCCACCGCCATCTTCAGCTCGCGGCTCTACAGCGATTCGGAGCGTAAGCTGTCGACCATCCAGGGGTTCATTGATCTATTGACGAAATAGCCAGCTGTGCAATGGGGGATACAGTTCAGATGTCAGATTACAACGTATTGATAGTCGAAGATTCACCCACCATGAGGCAGCTCATCGCCTTTGCGCTGAAGCGGATCAGGGGGGTGCGCATAGTCGAGGCCAACGACGGCGTCGACGGCTTGAAAAAGCTTTCTTCCGAGCGTTTCGACCTGATCCTGACCGACATCAACATGCCGATCATGGACGGCTTGAAGTTGGTGAGCCTGGTGCGAAACGACGCCAACTACAAGGCGATACCCATCGTGGTCATCACCACCGAGGGCGCGCAGGAAGACAGGGAGCGTGCCTTGGCGCTGGGAGCCAACGACTACATCACCAAGCCGATCCAGCCGACCAAGATTCTGGACGTAGCCAAGAACCTGCTCCGGATCGTCTAACCGGCTCCGCCCGGCGTACCGGTCCGCGCCTGCTCCAAGGCGGCCGCGAACGACCCGTGCACCGTTTCCGCACCTCCCGCTGGAGGGGGCAGGGGCAGCCTTCGTCCGTCGTGATCCCTCTGGGGGCACTTCGTTGCACCAGGTCCACCAGGTTCGTCCTGCGGCCATCTCAAAACAACTACCCGCAACCATCGAGTTGCGACATCATAAATATTGCGCGTCCCGTTCGGGGCGCTGGAAGGCGGGGTTTAATGGAAGAAAAATACCTTCCCTCAGCAGTCGAGGGCAAATGGCAGCAGTTCTGGGCTACACACAACAGCTTCGAGGCAACCGTAGACGCCGGCCGCAAGAAGTACTACCTCCTGGAGATGTTCCCGTATCCCTCCGGCAAGATCCACATGGGGCACGTCAGGAACTACTCCATCGGCGACGTCATCGCCCGCTTCAAGAGGATGCAGGGGTACAACGTGCTGCACCCGATGGGTTGGGATGCCTTCGGCATGCCGGCTGAGAACGCCGCCATCCAGAACAAGAGCCATCCCGCCAAGTGGACCTATGAGAACATCGCCTACATGCGCGGCCAGCTGAAGCGCCTGGGCCTTTCCTACGACTGGGACCGCGAGCTCGCCACCTGCGACCTCGACTACTACAAGTGGGAGCAGAAGATCTTCCTGGAGATGTACAAGAAGGGGCTCGCCTACAAGAAGTCCTCCGCCGTCAACTGGTGCCCCAAGTGCGAGACCGTGCTCGCCAATGAGCAGGTCGAGGACGGCTGCTGCTGGCGCTGCGACTCCCTGGTGGAGGCGAAGGAGCTGGAGCAGTGGTCCTTCCGCATCACCAACTATGCCCAGGAACTGCTGGATGACACCTACAAGCTGACCGGCTGGCCCGAGCGCGTGCTCACCATGCAGCGCAACTGGATCGGGCGCTCGGTAGGGTGCGAAATCGACTTCGCGCTGGAGAACGGTCTCAGCAAGATCAGGGTCTTCACCACCAGGCAGGACACCCTGTTCGGCGCCACCTTCATGTCGCTGGCCGCAGAGCACCCGATGGCGCTGGACCTCGCCACCGCCGAGCAGCGCGCCGCCGTGGAAGCCTTCATCGACAAGGTGAAGAAGACCGACCGGATCAAGCGCTCCGCCGAGGACCAGGAGAAGGAGGGGGTCTTCACCGGCTCCTACTGCATCAACCCGGTCACCAACGCGAAGATGCCGATTTACCTCGCCAACTTCGTCCTCATGGACTACGGCACCGGCGCCGTCATGGCCGTCCCCACCCACGACCAGCGCGACTTCGAGTTCGCCCAGAAATACAGCCTGCCGCTCAAGGTGGTGATCCAGCCCGAAGGCGAGACCCTCGATCCTGCCGCCATGACCGAGGCCTACACCGCCGAGGGGGTCATGGCGAACTCCGGCCGCTTCGACGGCATGGGCAACGCCGACGCCAAGGAGGCCATCGCCGACTTCCTGGAGAAGGAGGGGATCGGCAAGAAGACCGTCAACTTCCGCCTGCGCGACTGGGGCATCTCCCGCCAGCGCTACTGGGGCAACCCGATCCCGGTGATCAACTGCGACCTCTGCGGGGTGGTTCCCGTTCCGGAAGCGGACCTCCCGGTGGTGCTCCCGATGGACGCCGAGTTCACCGGCGAGGGGGGCAACCCGCTGGCGCGCGTGGACAGCTTCACCACCTGCACCTGCCCGCAGTGCGGCGAGGCCGCCCGCCGCGAGACCGACACCATGGACACCTTCGTGCAGTCCTCCTGGTACTTCCTGCGCTACTGCTCGCCCAAGTTCACGGCGGGGCCGCTGGATCGCGAGCAGGTCGAGCACTGGATGCCGGTGGACCAGTACATCGGCGGCATCGAGCACGCCGTACTGCACCTGCTCTACGCCCGCTTCTTCACCAAGGTGCTCAGGGACCTCGGCTACTGCAACGTGGACGAACCGTTCTCCAACCTGCTCACCCAGGGGATGGTGATCAAGGACGGCGCCAAGATGTCCAAGTCCAAGGGGAACGTGGTCGACCCCAACGCCCTCATCGAGCGCTACGGCGCCGACACGGCAAGGCTCTTCTCCCTGTTCGCCGCACCGCCGGAGAAGGATCTCGACTGGAGCGACCAGGGGGTCGACGGGAGCTACCGCTTCCTGAACCGCGTCTGGCGTCTCGTGTACGACGTGCTCCCCGCGATCAAGGGCGCCGGTGCCGTCGAGGCGGACAAGCTCACGGCGGAAGGGAAAAAACTGCGTCGCGCGGTGCACAAGACCATCAAGAAGGTCTCCGAGGATGTCGAGGAACGCTTCCACTTCAACACCGCGATCGCGGCGGTCATGGAACTGGTCAACGCCATCCAGGGATTTGCCGGCAAGGACGCCCCGGAGAACGTCGCCGTGGTGCGCGAGGCGGTGGAGTCGGTGGTGCGCCTGCTGGCCCCCTTCGTGCCGCACTTCGCGGAGGAACTCTGGTCCGAGCTCGGCAACGAGGTCGGCCTCGAGCAGGCCGGCTGGCCCGGCTATGACGCCGACGCCGTGGTCGACGAGGAGATCACCGTCGTGATCCAGGTGAACGGCAAGCTGAGAAGCAAGCTCACCGTGGCCCCTGACGCCAAGGAGGAAGATGTCCGCGCCGCCGCCCTTGCCGACGACAAGATCCTCCCGTACCTGGAGGGGAAGAGCGTCAAGAAGGTCGTCTACGTCCCCGGCAAGCTGGTCAGCATCGTCGTCGCGTAGCCAGTGAGGAAGCGTCCCATGACAGCCACCAGGCTATTCACAAGGCTCGGTCTCATCCTCCTGCTCGCTGCGCTCTTTTGCGGCTGCAGCTACAGCCCGGTAATCCAGCACGGCCCGCTGGCCGGCGCCAACGGCGTCAACGTGGTTCTCTTCGCCAACAAGAGCTACCGTGCCGGCGTGGAGGCGGTCCTTGCGCGGGAGATGGTCGACGAGTTCGCCTTCCGCACCGGCGGCAAGGTTCTCCCCGCGGACCGGGCGGAGCTGGAGCTCTCAGGCGTCGTCCTCTCCTACAACTCGGTGCCGGTTTCCTATACCGCGGCCGACGTGATCAGGGAGTACAACGCGATCCTTGCGGTCCAGGCCATCCTGCGCGACCAGAAGTCGCACAAGGTGCTCTGGAAGGGGGATGTCACCGAGCAGCAGGTCTACCCGGTGAACGCCAACATCGCCCTGCAGCAGGACGCCGAGGAAGCCGCCATCGAGAAAATCAGCCGGCGCATTTCCGAGCGGATCTGGCAGAAGCTCGGCGAGCGCTTCTAGCGCCCTCGACAACAATTGCAAACATTGACGCCGCCCATTCAGCATCTGGCTGGTGGGCGGTTTTTTTGACGTGAGGTCGGTTATGAAACCGGAAGAGTTCAACAAGGCGGTGGAAAAGGGAGAACTGGCGTCGCTGTACCTTCTGTACGGGGACGAGCCGTACCTCGTGGAGCGCGCGGTCAAGAAGCTGCTGGATCGGGCCGTCGACCCCGGTTTTCGCGACTTCAACCTGGACGTTTTCTACGGCAACGAGTGCAAGGGGGAGGAGGTTTTCGGCGCCGCCCAGACCCTTCCCATGTTCGCCGAGCGCCGGGTCGTGCTGGTGAAGAAGGGAGGCGACCTGTCCGCCCACGCCATGGAGGTGCTGCTCCCTTACCTTCAGGACCCGTCCCCCGGCACCTGCCTGATCCTGCAGGCCGAGAAGGTGGACGGGCGCAAGAAGTTCTACGCCGACTTCAAAAAGCGCGGCGAGGCCGTCGAGTTCAAGCGCCCCTACGAGAACCAGCTCGGGCCCTATGTGCGCGACGAAGTCCGCGCCGCCGGCAAGAAGATCGAGCCCGCCGCGGCCGAGCTGCTCGCCTACCTGGTGGGAAACAACCTGCAGGAGCTCGTTTCCCAGATCGAGAAGCTTTGCATCTACTGCGGCAGGAAGGAGACGGTAGCGGTTGCCGATGTCAAGGCGATCGTTTCCGACACCAAGGTCGAGAGCGTCTTCGAGTTCACCGATGCCCTGGGCAGCAAGGAGCTTCCCCGCGCCTTGAAGATGCTCACCGCGCTGCTGCAGGACGGCGAGGCGCCCCTGCGCATCCTGGGTGCGGTGGCGCGGCACTACCGCCAGCTCTGGCAGGTGCGCGAGCTGCTGGACCGCAAGGTGCCCCAGTCCGAGCTCGCCAGGGCGTCCGGGATCAACCCGTACTTTCTGAACAAGGTGACGGCGCAGGCGCGGAACTACACGGTGGCGGAGCTGAAGCGGATTTTCGAGCGGATGTTGGAACTGGACCTGGCCTTCAAGTCCGGCGGGCTGGAAGAGCCCCTCTTCGAGCGGTTCGTGATGGATGCCTGCAGGCGGTAGCGGGGAAAGCGGAACCCCGGACGATTTTTCGGGACCGTGGCGAGGCTCGCTGCAGTGGGCGTGACATCCCCCTCCCCCGGAGGGGAGGGGAGCGGATAGCGAAGGTGTCGGTGCAAACTAGAAAAGGGAATCCCCGGTGGGAATTCCCTTTTTGCTTTCATGTATCCGCTACCGGACTAGGCCAGGGTGTTGACCAGTTTGGTGAGGCGGGAAACGTTCCTGGAAGCGTTGGAGGAGTGGATGATCCCCTTGGTTGCGGCACCGTCGATGACCGGGATCGCAGCAGCCAGAGCGGCCTTTGCAGCATCCTGATCCTTGGTGGCAACCGCTTCGCGGACGCGCTTTATGAAAGTACGCAGAGTGGAACGCTCGTGCTTGTTGCGCTCGGTCCTCTTTGCGGTCTGCTTGATCCTCTTAATTGCCGATTTATGATTTGCCAAACTGCACCTCCGGGTATTTTAAAATGTAGCTTTAGGTTTTTTGGAAAGAGGAATTATATAACACCCAGGCGGCGCAGAGTCAAGCATAAAACCGCCCGTAGCCGAAAAATACTTCCCGCCACGCGAACATTGGACCTTACCATTATTTTCCCGACAAATCCAGAAAAAACTGCCGATAACCTTGCCCCCCACCCGGCCGCCTTGTCCATCGCATCGCCGGCTTGACATTCGACTTCTTGAATATTATGCTGCCTTACCACCAGGGGCGTCCCCCTTCACACCCGGAGGATAAATATGCAAACGAAGAACAGGCGTGATTTTGATGCCGTAGCCGAGCAATGGGACCAGGAACCGCGCCGTCTGAAGCTGGCGCAGGATGTCGTGGCAGCGCTTCGGAAGGTACTTCCTCTGACCCGGGCCATGGAGGTCCTGGACTACGGTTGTGGCAGCGGTCTGGTTACCCTCGGGCTGCACCCTTTCATTGGCCGCATCACAGGTGCCGACAGCTCCCGGGGGATGCTCGACGTTCTCGACAAGAAGATCCAGGCGCAAGGTCTCGACAACGTCTCCACCATGTTGCTCGATCTCGAGAAACATGGTCTGGAAGGGAGCTTTGACCTCATCGTGAGCAGCATGACCCTGCACCACGTCCAGGACGTCCCCTCCCTGATCGCTTCGTTGTCCATGGCCTTGAAGCCCGGCGGCTGGTTGGCGCTTGCCGACCTGGCTACCGAGGACGGCCGCTTCCACGACGACCCCACCGGGGTCCTGCACCACGGCTTTTCCGGCGAGTTTCTCTCCGGTGAATTCGCCCGAAACGCCCTGGTCGACGTGAGCGTGGTCACCGCAGCCGCCGTCGATAAAAAAGGTGCGGACGGCGCCATCCGCAGCTATCCCGTCCTGCTCTGCTGCGGTCACAAGTAACCGGGCACACCGCTTTCTGAAGCGCCTCAAAAAGAAAGCCCCCCTCGTTCGAGGGGGGCTTTTGTGCGTGCAATATCCTTATGCTATCTGTGCGAACAGTGGCTCCAGCTACCAGTCTTCCTTCTGCTTCTGTGCCAATTTCTCCATGAAGAGTTCCGGAGAGGTCAATTTCAGGATCTCCTTGTCGCTGTATCCCAAATCCTTGAAGTTGAGGACGCCGTTGGGGGCGTGGCAGTTGGCGCAGTAGAGCGCCTTGGTCTTGGTGACAAGGTGGTTGCTGCCGAAATAGATGGTCTGCCATCCGGGCACCGCCTCCTTGGCGATCTTCTCCGGGTTTTTGAGGCCCAGTGTCTTCGCCGCGGAGAGGACGCCGGCGCGGGTGTCGCCGTCGGACATCGGCTGGGCGAAATCCATGGAGAGGAGCTCGCCGGTCTGCTTGTTGTAGTAGGCCTTGCCCTGGAAGATCTTGAACGGCGTGATCTTGCTCTTGCCGTCCTTCTTGCTCCCTTTCGGGCCGATGAAGTGGGGCGTGTTCTTCACCGTGCCGTTGTACCACGCGTAAACAGGGGTGGTCTCGTTGGCCTCTTTCTTCAGCGTGGTCGGCTCGTAGAACTTGTCAGGCGTCTGCTCCCAAACCGTGAAGTCCTTGGCGAAGGCGCCGCCGGTGCGCGGGATGTGGCAGGTCTGGCAGGCGATCTTGGCACAGTGACGGTTGAGGTCGGCGTCCTTGTGCGGCTTCACCCCGTGGCAGGAGGTGTCGGAGCAGGAGACGAACAGGCCGTCGTTGGCCCAGTTGTTGGGGTCGTGACCGGTCGGCATCTTGTGGTTCTTCGCCTTGTGGCAGTCGACGCAGACCATCCCTTTGGCGGCGTGGGCATCGGTGTCCTTGGTGAAGGTGAACCCGCGCTTGACGATGACGCCGCCGCCGGCCGCCTCATGGCATACCATGCAGTTCTTGACGGTCGGCTTGCCGATGGCGAGGGCGGCCTTGGCGCTGCGGTCCTGCCCCATGACCACCTCCCCCTTCTCGTTCTTGAAGGGTTTTCTCTGCCGGAAATCGTAATCGGTGGAATGGCAGACCAGGCAGTCCACCGCCGCCTCGGCCGCGGCGCCGGTGCTGCCGACGTCGGAGAGATGGTTGCCGGGGTGGCAGGTGTTACAGCCGGAGAACTTGCTCTTGCCGGTCACCGGGCTCTTCGGGATCTCCTTCAGGTTGTTGACGATGTCGTTGCCGTTGCACATGACGTAGATGCGGTTCTTCATCCCGTACTCTTCCTTGGGATTTAACCCCTCCACGTTGGTCACCTTGGAGGCATGCTTCCAGTGCACGGTGTCCAGGAACCCCTTGGCGCTGCCGGGGTGGCACTCCTCGCAGGTTTCAGGCCCCTTGTAGCCGCTTTTCTCGATAGACTCCTTGCCGGGATGCACGCCTGCAGCCAAGGCAGTCGTAGCCGCCAAGGCAAGACCGAGCACTGCCGCTGTAACGCTTTTCTTGCTCATCGAAGCCCTCCTGTTCTCTGTGGTAGCTGTTCCTTGTACTTTCATTGTTATCGGCAGACCGTCACAATAGTTTAGTGTCTAACCGAGGTATGTCGAGTCGACATGAAGTAGTATTTTCCGGCGGATGCTGTGGCAATGAGCGCATGGTCGCGAGCTGCCAATGCCAGTAGCAGGCTTCGTTCGTGGAGAATCGTAACATCCTTTGCAGCCGCCTCTAACGGGAAAAGGGGCGAAATGATTCGCCCCTTCTTTGATGCCGCCGTCTTATTTCTTGGTAACCTTGGCTACCTTTTGTGCCGCCTTGGAAGACCTGCCCCCTTTTTGCATCGGGTCCCCCTTGTAGCCGAGCGCCTTCCAGTCGAGGCGGTTGCCGCCCATGTGGCACTCGCCGCACTGCAGCGCCTCTTCCTTGGGTGACACCTCGTGCTGCGCCGCGATATAGGCCACCGTGTTCACGAACTGGTACTTGCCGCTGTAGGGAAGGCCGCACCCTTCGGCGCCCAGGCGGCACGCCTTATCCCAGTCGTAGTCGACCCACAGGGATTTGTACTGCTGGAAGATGATCAGGTTCTTGAATTTGGCGTCCATAGGCTGGTCGCCCTTGTAGAGCTTGTACGGGTAGATCTTGGCCTTCTGGTCCTTGATGTCGCCTACCGGGCGCATCATCACCACCGGCTTGGAGGGATCCTTCACCTTGTCGCCGACCATGTAGCGCTCGACCATGCCGTTGCTCCAGGCATAGACCGGCTTCACGTTCATGCCCCAGACGAAGGTCCCCTTGTGCTTGGCGTAGGTCTCCTTGTCGAACTGCTCCTCGGCGGTGATGTTCTTGCCCACATCGGACCACTTCCATGCCATCTTGGTGGCCTGCCCCTTGGCGAAGAAGGGGATGTGGCAGGTCTGGCAGGCGACGGTGGCGAGGTGCTTGTTGATGAGCGCGCCGTTTTTGGCCTTCTGGTGTGGAGCCTTGGCGCCGGAGTGGCACTGCTCGCAGTTCACGCGGGTGTCGTAGTGAGCCATCATGCTCGAGGCGCCGCCGATCCTATGGTTCTTGGTGACGTGGCAGCTCTGGCAGCTCATGTCCTGGCCGCCGCTTTCCTTGCTCCCCATGTGGACGTCCTGGGACTTCTTGGTCTTCTCCAGGGTGGAGTCGAGCCCAGCGTTTTTGACGGCATCGCCTCCGCCGCCGTAGAAGTGGCAGGCACCGCAGTTCTTCCTGGTGGGGAGCCCGACGCTCTGGGCGGCGACGTTGAGGTCCATGCTCTTCTTTTCGATGCTCTTGTTGTCGATGTCACAGCCAACCGCAGCCCTGGTGTAGTTCCCCTTCTGGGCGTGGCAGATGAGGCAGTCGACCTTGGTCTTGTCGGTGAAGTCGAAATTGGTGCGGGTCCAGCCGTAGCCTGCGTGGCATTTGCCGCAGGACTCGTGCACCACCCCTTCCTTGCCCCCCTGGATCGAGGTGCAGAAGGAGTTGATCATGTTGGATTTGCCGTACTTCTTGGTGCTCTTCTCCATGCCTTTGACCATGTTCGGGGTGCCGGCCCAGGTCCAGTGGGTGGTCTTCATGAAGTCGGCCGCCTGCTGATCGTGGCACTCCAGACAGACCTTGGTTACCTCGCCGCCGCTTTTAAACGGCCCCTTGACGAACTCGGAATGGTCGACTGCCGCCATCCCCTGGGCAGCAGCCGCCAACATCGCGACCCCCGCCAAAATTCCCAGCATCCCTCTCATACAACCTCCCAGTAGTGAATCGGCTCGCGCCGCGTGCAACTATATCCATGCCTTCATATATAATGAAAACAATATGTGAATGGGCAAAAAGAAGCGCTGCAATTCCTGGAACTACAGCGCCGTCTACGAGGAACCGTCCCGGCTTAACAGCCGGCGGTCTTCCTAAACAGTTTGGAGACGTTCTTGCCGTCGATCACCTCGTACTTGCAGCGGATCTCGTCGCCCTCGACGATCCTGTGGTCCTTGAACTTGTCCAGGGTCAGGTCGTCCTCCACCGTGATCACCACGAGCTGCTCGGTCTTGTTGTCCTTCAGCGTGGCGGTGGCCGTTTTGGCGTCCTTGCCGGCGATCTCGATCTTGGTGATCACACCCACCATCTTGACCTCTTCTCCTGCGCTGGCGATGCTGCCGAAGCAGAAGATGGTGAGCGCTGCCACTGCTACCAGGACCATTACCGAAACTGCTTTTTTCATCTTCTTTCTCCTTTTGGGGGTGGGGTGGCAGCCTCGGCTGCCACCCCGGCTTTTCCATGTACCGCGTCTGCGATACGGGTTTTAGAACTTGACTTCGAAGGTCGCGTAGACGTCCTGCGCGCTCTTAAGCGGCTGGAGCAGCAGCAGATCGGTCGACTTGATGTCGGAGATCTTCTGCGGTGCGCCAACCCAGTTGTTGCTGCCGGTGTAAGCGAAGTCGTAGTACTGGTAGCCGATCTTGAAGAAGGCCTTGGACAGGTGCGAGGAGATCGGTTTCAGGTTGAGCTCCTGGATCAGGTAGGCCTCGTAGACGTCGCCGCGGGTTCCCAGCTTGGAGGTCCACATGTCGTCGGCCGCCGGTGCGAAGGTGATCCAGTTCTTGGAGCCGTGGTTGTACTCGACGCCGAACTTGGTCTTGGTCGGCTCGAAGTCGTAACGTGCACCCGCGTAGGCGGCCCAGCCGGTCTTGTCGGAGGGGGCTTCCTGGTTGAAGAAGGAGCCGGTCAGCAGCCCCTGGAACCCTGCGTTGTTGGAGACGTTGTTGTTCGGGTGGGTGACGCTCAGGCCGGCGTCGGCGAAGAAGTTCAGTTTGCCCGGGCCGATGTTCTTCAGGGTGCTCATGAAGCCGGCGCCGTACCAGTCGATGTCGCCCAGCGAGGTAGCCGGGGCGGTGTTGCCGAAGGCGGTGTTGGACATGACCGGGAAGTCGAAGATCTGGAAGCCGCGGTTCCACTGCAGCCAGACGCGCAGCGGGTCGGTGTCGATCGGGATGAGGGCGACACCGAGCATGTCGGTGTCATGCAGGCTGTTGCTCGGGGTCTCGAAGCCGCTCTCGAAACCGCGGCCGTAGCAGACTTTCGCGTACGCGCCGGGGAGCGCGTCGATGTCCGGGGCCCAGCCGAGGGTCATGCCGTCGAAGGCGTAGTCGACCAGGAGCGCGGGGGTGCCACCGTTGCCCGGGCGCTCGTTGTTCAGGCGCAGGTTGCTCGGTGCGCCGTTGGTGGAGGGGCGGCGGCCGACGGAGAACCAGACCGGCTGGTCGCCGATGTTGCTCCAGGTGGCGTAGGCGCGGTCCACGTCCAGAAGGCTCGAGGAGGGGACGTGGCCGAGGGTGCCGTCGAAGGCGCCGACGCGGTCGGCGAAGAACGGGGTGTTGCCGCTGTTGGTGATCGCGGAGTCATCCTGCGAGCCGAAGGTCTTGTAGGCGACCAGGCGGACGTTCACGGTCACGTCCTTGGTGGCCTTGGCGTGCAGGTCGATGCCGAGACGGTTGGTGTAAAGGAGGTCGTTCTTGGCCTTGTAGGACGGGGAGGTAGCCAGGTTGCCGCTGCCGGCGCCGAGGAAGCCCTGCATGGCCATGACCAGGGCGGCCTGCTGGTAAGCCGGCGGCAGGGAAGCGAAGGCTGCCTGGTTGGCCGGGGTCATCATGCCCATCACCTTGTCCATGATCCCCTTCTGGGTCAGGGTGGCGAGGATCCCCTGCTGCTGCGCGGTGAGGCGGTTGGCGGCCAGGTAGTTGTTGACGTCGGTGGGGGTCATCCCACCAAGAGCCGGCATGATCTGCCCGATGAAGGCGTTGTACATCGCGGAGGGCATGTACTTGTTGAGGATGGTGTCGAACTGGGCGGGGGTGAAGAGGGAGCCTGCCTTGCCCTGGAACATGAAGGCGGTGCCGGAGGGGTTGGCGATGGTGGCGTTGTCACCGACGGTCAGCCCCGCGACCGCGTTTGGGCCGACCACGAAAGCGCCGACCAGGTTGTTCATGGTGCCGATGGCGTCGGAGTGGGCCGCGACGTCGCCCCTGAGGGAGTCGACCCTGAAGCGGTAGTCACCGCCGATGGTGAGCCACTTGCCCAGCGACTTCTCTTCGATCTTGTCGACCTTGCGGGTCAGGTCCTCGATCTTCTTCTGGTCGGAGCCTTTCTGCTGCTCCTCGAGCTTCTGCACCTTCTTGGTCAGGTCGTCAATTTTCTTCTGCATGTCTTGGTCGTCGGCCTGCGCCACGACGGGGGCAGCCAGGGCACAAACGGCTGCGCCGATCAACAGTTTCTCCAGTTTTCTCATTCACTTCTCCTTTTTTGTTTCGCTGGTTTTTACACCAACCTTCGGTCGAAGATTATTTCAGTGGCACGTCGGCGTGCCGGTGCAACTCATTAAATACTGGCGGTTACTGCTCTAATCGGCGCATTCACCGGTAGATTTAGGGTAAATGTGTTAGTTTGGAGATTTATAATCGAACCGATATGTCTTAACCATTAACGGCATTTAGCTTTGGGGAGGTGATATGTCGTGGCAGAAATGTGAAGTCGCCCCCTAGGGGCGGCAAACTAATGAGTCTTATAGATCTTCGAGGCGTCATATGTCAATATATTTTTTATTGCATATATCGTTAGGTCAATGATTTATCGCCGCTAATGTCTGCTCGGCCGGTTGGGGGCCGGCAAGCGGGGCGTGCAGCTAATAGGTGTTGACTGGGAGCGACCAATTTTCGTACTATTCAACCATTTAACCATCAGGATACAGACGTGAATATGTCGAAAAAGCTTTACCTGGAAACGTTCGGCTGCCAGATGAACGTGAGCGATTCCAAGAAGATAGTGGCACTGATGAAGGGGATAGGGTACCAGCAGACCGCCGATCCGGTGGAAGCGGACCTGGTCCTTTTGAACACCTGCAGCATCCGGGCGACCGCCGAGCAGCGGGTCTACGGTCACCTGGGCAGGTTCAAGTCGATGAAGAAGAAAAAGCCGGCACTGATCATCGGAGTCGGCGGCTGCGTCGCGCAGCAGGAAGGGGAGCGGCTCCTGCAGAAGGCCCCCTTCGTGAACCTCGTGTTCGGCACCCACAACCTGCACCTGCTGCAGAAGATGGTCTCCGGCGCCGAGCAGGGGAAGCAGAGCGTCGCAACCGATTTCCTGGACGACGAAAAGCGTTTCGACCTGTTCCCGCACGCCGAAAGCGAAGGTGGCGTCTCCCGGTTCGTCACGGTCATGCAGGGGTGCGATAACTTCTGCGCCTACTGCATCGTCCCGCACGTGCGCGGCCGCGAGATCAGCAGGAATGCGGCGAAGGTCGTCGAGGAGGTTGCCGCCTTGGCCGCAGCCGGCGTCACCGAGGTGACTCTCCTTGGGCAGAACGTGAACTCATACGGGTTCAAGGAGGCCGGCGCGCCCGACTTCGCGGACCTCCTGCGCATGGTGGCGCAGGTCGAGGGGATCGAGAGGCTGCGCTTCACCACCTCCCATCCCAAGGACATCTCGCCGAGGCTGATCGCCTGCTTTGCCGAGATCCCCAAGCTGGCACCGCACATCCACCTCCCGGCCCAGTCGGGGAGCGATGCCGTGCTCGAGAAGATGAACCGCGGCTACACCCGTGCCGACTACCTCGCCAAGGTGCGCGCGCTCAGGGAAGCCTGCCCCGAGATCCAGTTCACCGGCGACATGATCGTCGGCTTCCCCGGCGAGGACGCGGCCTCGTTCGAGGCGACCATGGAACTGATCGAGGAGGTGCAGTATGCCGACCTCTTCTCCTTCATCTATTCGGCCCGCCCCGGCACCAAGGCGGCCGAGTTCCCGGACGAGGTGAAGCGGGCCGAGAAGCAGGCGCGCCTGGAGCGCTTGCAGGCCGCCCAAAAGAAGATCACCCTGGCCCGGAATGAGAGTTTCGTGGGAAGCGTGCAACAGGTGCTGGTGGAAGGCCCGAGCAGTTCCGGCGATTCGCTCTTTGGCAGGACCGGCGGCAATCGCGGCACCGTCATGGACGGGGATCCTGCCCTGGCCGGGCGCCTGGTGCGGGTGAGGATCACGGAGGGGGTGCAGACACTGCTCAAGGGGGAGATCCTGCATGTCTGACAACGGGAGGGACGAGGCACACATGTACGTTGAGATGAAGGTTTTCGGCTTCGCCCTGGATGCCATCGCCCAGATGCCGGTGATCATACTGAAGGACGCCGAAGAAAAGCACGCGGTCCCGGTATGGATCAACACCTCTGAGTCGGTTTCCTTCGCCGCCCAGTTCGTCGGGCGCGAGATGAGCGTTCGCAACAGCCGCAAGGACGTGTTCACCACACTCGTCGAGCGGCTGGACATGACCGTCTCCGGGATCTACGTCGAGAGCCTGCGCGACGGCGTGTTCACCGCCTCGGTGCGGCTTGAGCCCAGGGAAGGGGAAGAGCTCCGGCTGGAAGTCCACGTAGCCGAGGCGATGCTCCTCTCGCTCAAGTATCATATGCCGGTGCGGGTAAACGACGAGGTGCTCACCCGCGCCTCCAGCCTCGACATGAACGACGAAGGGTTCGCCCAGGAGAACAACGCCCGCCGCTTCGTCGACTTCCTCGACCACATGGACCCCGCCGCCATGGGCAAGTACCCGATGTAGCACGCCACGCCGAGATAAAGATTAAGGCAAAGATTAAGAAGGCGGGAGCCGGAGCATCTGGTATCCCGGTGGGCAAGGCAAGCAATTGAAAAAAGTGGGAGTTGGGCGTAGTGTGAGAGCAGGCCCAGCGCCTTCTTAATCTCAATCTTAATCTTAATCTCATTCTTTATCTCAACCTGATCTTACGAGGTTTCACATGCGCGACGCATCCTTTGAATTTCTGCAAAAGCTTCTGGCCGCGCCCAGCCCCTCGGGGTACGAGCAGCCGGCCCAGCGGGTATTCCGCTCCTATATAGAACCCTTCTGCCAGGTGGCCACCGACGTCATGGGCAACGTCTTCGGGATGATCCAGGGGGAAGGGAAGAACCGCCCCCGCGTCATGGTGGTCGGGCACTCCGACGAGATCGGCCTCCAGGTGCGCTACCTGGACGACAACGGTTTCATCTACTTCTCCGCCATCGGCGGCGTCGACCCGCACATCACCCCGGGGATGCGGGTGCACGTGCACACCTCCCGCGGCAGCATAAACGGCGTGATCGGCAAGCGCCCGATCCACCTGATCGAGCCCAAGGAGCGCGACACGGTCATCAAGCTGGACGCCCAGTACATCGACATCGGCGCCGCCAACAAGAAGGAGGCGCAGGAGTGGGTGCGCGTGGGGGATCCCATCACCTTCGCAAGCAACCTCGAGTGCCTCTTCGGCGACCGGGTCAGCTCGCGCGGCCTGGACGACAAGGCGGGAAGCTTCGTGGTGGCCGAGGTGCTGAGGCGGGTTTCCGAGCTGCCGGCCAGGCTTCCGGTCGACGTCTACGGGGTCTCCTCGGTCCAGGAAGAGGTGGGGCTCAGGGGAGGGACCACCAGCTCCTACTCGGTGAACCCGGACGTCGGCATCTGCGTCGAGGTCGACTTCGCCACCGACCAGCCGGACGTGGACAAAAAGCACAACGGCGAGGTGGGGCTCGGCAAGGGGCCGATCCTGCCGCGCGGCGCCAACATCAACCCGGTGCTCTTCGACCTCCTCTCCGACACGGCGAGCAGCAACAACATCGCGGTGCAGTACACCGGCATCGCCCGCGCAACCGGCACCGACGCCAACGTGATGCAGATCTCCCGCGGCGGCGTGGCGACCGCCCTGGTCAAGCTGCCGCTGCGCTACATGCACACCCCGGTTGAGACCATGTCCCTCTCCGACCTGGACAACGCCGTCGAGCTGATCGTCGCCTCCCTCGGCCGGATGGGGAGCAAGGAAGCGTTCATCCCGATGTAGTCCTTAACAGGCTCCTCTCCTCCCTAGCGGTTGCTCCTCCCCCTTAAGGGGGAAGGCCGGGAGGGGGGACTCCGGGACAGGGAAGGGGGCAGGGCAGGCGGTGCCCCCTCGCCCTCCGGGGAGCCGCCCACCGTAGGGGTTCGCCCGGAGGTGGGAGAGGGGTAGGGGTGAGGGGCAGCCTCTCAGGAGATGGTCGCGGCCGGAGGAAAGAGGCCCGCCCCATGAGCGCTAGTTGTGTAGACGCTAAGGATGGGAAACCGCTACGGTTTTTTATCTGTCATTAGCCTTATTTTAGTTGACTTGCCCTTCCCCTTGTAATAAGTTTTCCGGTTAAAACCTGCCTCGAAACAACAAAAGGAGTTTCCCTAATGTTAGAAAGCAGCCTTCCCGAAGGTCTTACGTTTGACGACGTCCTGCTTCTCCCAGCCCACTCACTCATCCTTCCCCGCGACACCGATCTGACCACCCGACTGACCAACAACATACAGCTGAACATCCCGCTGGTGAGTGCCGCCATGGACACGGTCACCGAGTCGAGGGCCGCTATCTGCATGGCGCGTGAAGGGGGGATCGGCTTCATCCACAAGAACCTCACCATTGCCGAGCAGGCGATGGAAGTGGACAAGGTGAAGAAGAGCGAGTCCGGGATGATCGTCGATCCGATCACCATGCGCCCGAACCAGCGCATCAGGGAAGCGCTGGAGATGATGGCCAAGTACCGCATCTCCGGGGTGCCGATCACCAAGGCCAACGGGAAGCTGGTCGGCATTCTGACCAACAGGGACCTCCGTTTTGAGACCGACCTCGACCTCCCCATCTCCGACCGCATGACCAAGAGGAACCTGGTCACCGTTCCGGTGGGGACCACCCTGGAGCAGGCCAAGGAGCATCTGAAGCACACCAGGGTCGAGAAGCTCCTGGTGGTGGACGAGGAGAAGAACCTCAAGGGTCTCATCACCATCAAGGACATCGAGAAGATCAAGAAGTACCCCAACGCCTGCAAGGACTCCCTCGGGCGCCTGAGGGTCGGCGCGGCCGTCGGCCCCACCCCGGACGTCGACGCCCGCATCGAGGCGCTCATGAAGGCCGGCGTTGACGTGGTGGTCATCGACACCGCCCACGGCCACTCCCAGGGTGTCATCGACGCCATCGCCCGCATCAAGAGAACCTACCCGGCCCTTGAGCTCGTGGCCGGCAACATCGCCACCGCCGAGGCCGCCGAGGCCCTCATAAAGGCCGGCGTCGACGCCATCAAGGTCGGCATCGGACCGGGTTCCATCTGCACCACCCGCGTGGTCGCCGGCATCGGCGTGCCGCAGATCACCGCCATCGCCGAGTGCTCCAAGGTCGCCAAGAAGCACAACATCCCGCTCATCGCCGACGGCGGCATCAAGTACTCCGGCGACCTCACCAAGGCCGTCGCGGCCGGCGCCGACGTCATCATGATCGGCTCGCTGTTCGCCGGCACCGAGGAGTCCCCGGGCGACACCATCCTGTACCAGGGGCGCGCCTACAAGAGCTACCGCGGCATGGGGTCCATCGGCGCCATGAAGGAAGGGAGCAAGGACCGCTACTTCCAAAGCGACGTGGACGCCGACGTGAAGCTGGTTCCGGAAGGGATCGAGGGGATGGTGCCGCTCAGGGGACCGCTCTCCGCCAACGTGCACCAGCTGATGGGTGGCCTGAGGGCCGGCATGGGCTACACCGGCAGCCGCACCATCGTCGACCTGCAGCAAAACGGCCGCTTCGTCAGGATCACCGGCGCGGGGCTCAAGGAATCCCACGTCCACGACGTCATGATCACCAAAGAAGCCCCGAACTACCGGGTGGAGAAGTAACGGCAACACCTATAACGCAAAGCCGCGGGGGCGCCGGGACGCAAGGATCTTTCTTCGCCTCTCGCCGAACTTCGCGGCTTTGCGACTTTGCGCCTTTGCGTTACAGCCTTTGACTCTCAATAGATAAGGAACCAAGACAATGACCGTAGATATCCACTCCGAAAAGGTGCTGATCCTCGATTTCGGCTCCCAGGTGACCCAGCTCATCGCGCGCCGGGTGAGAGAGCAGAGCGTGTACTGCGAAATCCACCCCTACAACATGGCGCTCGAGAAGATCAAGGCCTTCGCCCCGAAGGGGATCATCCTCTCCGGCGGCCCCTCGAGCGTCTACGACAAGGACGCCCCGCACTCCGACCTCGGTATCTACGACCTCGGCATCCCCATCCTGGGCATCTGCTACGGCATGCAGCTCATGACCCAGCAGCTTGGCGGACGCGTGGAGCGCTGCGACAAGCGCGAGTTCGGCCGCGCCACCCTGGTGCTGGACGGCGAGAGCGAGATCTTCGCCGGCTTCGAGGGGGGCGCCGAAGTCTGGATGTCCCACGGTGACCGCATCGAGCAGATGCCGGCCGGTTTCAAGCTGATGGCCCACACCACCGGCTGCCCGGTCGCCGCCATGAAGGACGAGAAGCGCAACTTCTTCGGCGTGCAGTTCCACCCCGAGGTGGTGCACACCCCGCGCGGCGACGAGATGATCGGCAACTTCCTGTTCAACGTCTGCGGCTCCAAGCCGACCTGGACCATGGCCAACTTCATCGAGACCGAGATCGAGGATATCCGCAGGAAGGTCGGCACCGGCAAGGTCCTGTGCGCCCTCTCCGGCGGGGTCGACTCCTCCGTCGTCGCCGTCCTGATCCACAAGGCGATCGGCGACCAGCTCCAGTGCGTCTTCGTGAACAACGGCCTGCTCCGCAAGGGCGAGGCCGAGAAGGTGGTGAACCTCTTCACCAAGCACTTCAAGATCAACCTCGACTACGTCGACGCCACCGACCGCTTCCTCGGCATGCTGGACGGCGTCTCCGACCCCGAGCAGAAGCGCAAGATCATCGGCAACGAGTTCATCTATCTCTTCGAGGAGGAGGCCAAGAAGCTGGGCCAGGTCGACTACCTGGCGCAGGGGACCCTCTACCCCGACGTGATCGAGTCCGTCTCCACCAAGGGCCCCTCCGCCGTGATCAAGAGCCACCACAACGTGGGCGGTCTCCCGGAGAAGATGAACCTGAAGCTCCTCGAGCCGGTGCGCGAGCTCTTCAAGGACGAGGTGCGGCTCCTGGGCAAGGAACTCGGCATGCCCGACGAAGTGGTGTACCGCCAGCCCTTCCCGGGGCCGGGTCTCGCCATCCGTTGCATCGGCGAACTCTCCGTGGAGAAGCTCGACATCCTGCGCGAGGCCGACGCCATCGTCATCGAGGAAATCCGCAAGGCAGGGTTATATCGCGACATCTGGCAGTCATTTGCCGTGCTGCTGCCGGTGAAGACCGTCGGCGTCATGGGTGATGCCCGCACCTACGAGTGGACCGTGGCGCTTCGTGCGGTGAATTCCCTGGACGGCATGACCGCCGACTGGGTCAAGCTCCCCTACGAGCTTTTGGGTAGCATATCCTCGCGAATCATCAACGAAGTGAAGGGTGTGAACCGCGTGGTGTACGACATCAGCCAGAAGCCCCCCGCAACCATCGAGTGGGAATAACCCCCCACCCCTGGACCCTGCAAGGTTCGTTTTTTGCACAACACACCGCGGTGATCGGCGCGCAAGCCGGTTGCCGCGGTTCTTTCGTATCTGGAGAGTGATAATGGGTCCCATCCGGCTGCTCATCTTTGACCTTGACGGCACGCTGATCGATTCCCTGCCCGACCTGACCGACGCCACCAACCTGATCCGCGAGCAGCACGGGCTGCCGCGCATCGGCGTAAGCGACGTGCGCAAGCTGGTGGGGCAGGGGGCGCGCTCCCTGGTGGAGCGGGCGCTTCCCGGTGCAGGGGAGCCCGAGGTGGAGCGGGCGCTGGAAGTCTTCTTGGCCTACAACCTGGCCCACATAGCCGACAAAACCCGCCCCTATCCCGGTGTTCCCGAGACCCTGCAGGAGCTCTCCTTGCTGGGGATCCCGATGGTCGTCCTTTCCAACAAGAACGTGGCCCTGTGCCGCGAAGTGCTGGGGAGACTTGGGCTGGAGCGGCATTTCACCGACATCTTCGGCGCCGATTCCTTCCCGTACCGAAAGCCATCCCCGGAGCCAGTGCTCGCCGTGCTGAACGAGTTCGGCGTCGCGGCGAAGGAATGCATCATGGTTGGCGACAGCGTCAACGACATCGCCGCCGGGGGCGGGGCGGGAGTCTGGACCGTCGGCTGCAGCTACGGTTACGGCGATGCCAGCGAGCTCGAACAGGCCCACTACCGGGTCTGCGACTTCCCTTCACTGCTTGCGCTGTCCTTCGCGCAGACAAAAAAAGGGGAGCAATGAAAAAAGACTAAAGTTTTTGATGAGGGTGTCGAAACGGAAGTAAACCTAAACCTACCTGACCTACTGGGGGCGATATCAGATGAAAGTAGAAGACCTCAATTCCAACCCGGCCGTTTCCCATCTTGCAGTCGTGCGCAACGACAAACCCGAAACGGGCGAGGCGCAAGCGGAAGCAGCCAAGCAGCAGACAGCCGCCGACAAAGTCGAGCTGTCCAGCTATATGCCCGTGGTGCCCTCCTCCAAGCAGAGGCGGGACGACATCCGGGTGGACCGGGTCGAGGAGTTGCGTACGCAGATCAGCAGCGGACAGTACGAAGTTTCCAGCAAAGATCTCGCAGAGAAGATGCTTTCCAAGCTCGTCGTGAAGTAAGAGCGCCAGCTACCGCGCAACGAGGAGGCGCGCGGTGACATAAGCCAACAAAACCATTGACAGCTTCCGCCAAATGCGGTAAAAGTTTTCTTCCACCAAGCGGGAATAACTCAGTGGTAGAGTGTCAGCTTCCCAAGCTGAAGGTCGCGGGTTCGAATCCCGTTTCCCGCTCCAAAGAAATCAAAGGGTTAGCCAGTTTTGGCTAGCCCTTTTTTGATGTTCAAACCGTCGATTGTTCTAAAATTGTTCTAAACGCCCTCCTCCGATCTCAAACGTTCCCAATTGTACCGTAACTCGCCTTTTTCAGTCCGCACTAGGTCTCGCGTGAAAATTAGCTTTGAAGAGCAATGACGTCACCCCACCCGGATATCGCCACCGAAACTTGCGTCAGATTTTGACGCACTCCTCATTTATCCTCACGACATTGCAGCCGGAAGAAGATAACGGTCCTTCACCGCAGGAGAGGGGAGCATCTTGGGTGAGGAAACGGTCGGAACAGCGCGGGGGGGGGGAGCGGATGTGCGGATACTGTATCGAGCGCTATTCGGTAGAAATCTTGAGCAGTGACATCCTAGGATTCATACGGCTAAGGCCATCGTGGGGCCCTTGGGAGTGCAACTGCTACCTGCGCGAAGCTCTGGACTGCCTTCGACAGATTAAGGAGATCACTGGCACGAAGAAAGGTTCCTTCCTACTCCATGGTTTCCACTCACAACGTCCTGCTCGGAACGTTGGAGATTCTGCTCCGAGAAGGCTTTCCCTCGCTCGGTTACCGGAAGTTGTTAGGAAGACCGTTGCTGGCTGAAGCCGTGGCAGCAGAATGCTCCCCGGCCCCTAGCAAGGTATTTGCCTCGGCGACTGCCGGCCTTGACCTTTCTGGGCTCTCCATACTCTACGATGCGGATACCTTCCTGGAGGGAAAGCACCATCTGGCGCTAGGTGGTGACCTGGCGGTTAGCTGCAAGAACCTGCTGCTTGAGGAGGCTAGACTCTACCCCGAGGAAATGACCAGCGATTCCCGGATAAACATCATCAGGTGGCTCAGCAAGGAACTTGCTCACCCTGAGCAGTGGACAAAAGAAAGTACGGCGGAATTGCAATTTTGTTCTCCGCCAAGGGCCGAAATTAGTGCTAGATGCGCCCTTTTGGAGACACGATAAATCATGGTGACTGCTCCGGAAACGAGGTGAAAAGTGGCTAGAACGGGTGGTGAAACAGCAGATATCCTGAAGGAACTTTATCGAGACTTCGAATGTGCGTGTCTGAACCCGTTTCGTCTGACCTGGGCTCAGCTACGAGGAATTTCAGGAGTGGCTAGAATCAGCGATCGTTATCTGGAGGAGGTCAAAGAAATGTTGTCACGCGATGGCTTTGCTCTTCTCCCGCTGGAAAACAGTATCGTGGTAGTGCGTGACAGAGATCTCTACCTGTGGGATTACTTGGAGGCGCACTTGGTCGAGCGATACCGGTATCGGGAGGATTCGAAGCCCGGCACTCGTGGCAACGACGGCAAATTGAGCCTGGTCCGGTAAATCGGGCGGTTGTTCAGTAACTCCCTACCGGGAAAAGGCATTTCTGGTCAGCTAGGCGAATCAGGTCGTGATCATTCAAGCGCGGCAACTTTGCCTTTGTACCTTCGGCTCATGGAAGCCGCCGCCTTTTGAAACTCCGACCGTAACTCCGCAGGCTCCAGCACTTCCACGTCCTCCCCGAACCCCCTGAGCCACCACCGCAACTGAAGGCTATCAAGCACCTCCGCCTCCAGCAGTACCCGCTTTGCATCGAATCCTTCCAGGCGCCTGGTCCCCGGCAACGGGGTGTCGTAGAGGTACGCGGCCGCGCCGCGCTCAAACAGCGCCTTGAGGCTGATGATGGTGTCGCCGACCGGGTAGCTGAACTCGCCGCTTTCGATGTACGCCTGCAGTGAGAACCCCTCAGGTATCAGGGCTGGCTCATCCCGCGAAGCGGCGCTCTCGATTCGGTGCAGCAGAAACTGGACCGGATTGCCGTAACCCTTGATGGTGGCCACCAAGTAGACCAGGCTGTCGACGAATACCAGCGCCAGCGGGTTCACCCATGGGTACTCTTTTGCGGCGCTCTCCCCTCTGGGGCGGTACCGGAGCGATAGCCGCCGTTCCCGAAGCACCGCCTCGTAAACCGTATCCGTTACCTGGTCGTCCATCTTCGGCGGCGTCATCTGCAGGCTTCGAGGAATGGTCCTAACCTTCGCGCGCCAGCGGGAGACGGGAAGTTCGGACTGGTCGTCCAGCAGCGCCTGGGCACTTCTGAAGTACGGGTCCAGATACCTGTGGGAGGAGCTCGGGAGGATGTTGGGCATGCGCTTATTCACGAGGCAGTAGGTGAGCGCCGTGTGCGGCTCCATGGCGCCAACCCTCAAAATCTGGGCCCCATCGACCCAGCTCCAGTAATAAGTCTGTCCATCCTCCTCGTATCGGATGGGGAAGTATCCCGAACTATGGATTGCCTCCAGGTCTCTCTGAATCATCCGCCGGGAGATCCCTTCCACCCCTCGGGCGCCCAGCCTCTCTTCGATCTGCTGGGTTGTTATGGTGCCGCTGCGGGGGATCATACTGAGTATCTGCATGCGGCGGTACATCGTCTTCATAACGCCTCCTATGCGACGACACCTTAAATACAGGTTGCGTCAGGAACTGACGCAACCATGAGAAACAATACCACACAATTGATATACTTTCTGGAGGTGCTATGTGTGGTTGGTGTCTTGAAAACCTTCCCCTGGAAATCCTAGCAAAGTCTAGGAACGGTCGTTATCCTGCCAGAGTCGGCGGGGATTCATTGGGCAGAATGTTCTATCTGCGAGAGGTGAGCGACTTCTCGCAAGGCCTCCTGAAGGTTACGCACAGCGCCAGGCGGAAAGGGATCGACCTGTTTGCCGAATGCCCGCCCGAGTATGGAGTGATGCGTCTTCAGGAGATTCTGGTGTGCGAGGGGGGTGACTCTCCCTTGTACCAGGAACTGCTGCGTCGAAAGCAGGTAAGGAGTATTGTTCAAGCGGTCTGTAGCGAACGCATACGGGTGCGGTATCTCCAGGATGCGCGGGGGACAGGATGGGAATGCTTTGAGTTCCTGTACCTTCCCGAAACCTACCTTGATGCCGGGCAGGCGCGGCAGTTGCAGAAGCCTTCCTTGCTGCCAGCCTGCCGCACCCTGCTGGAGCATTATAGAAATTGGTGGCTGCTGGGAAACGCCCTGGAAAAAAACGACCTCCACGATCGGTTTGAGAAGACGGGAGTCCTGGACCCCATCGAGGATATAACCAGGTCGGAACACGATCGCTTTGACGTTTTGCTCAGGGCATTGAACTTCAGTCTCCTGCTTGTCAGCAGGTTTCCTGCAGAAGCCCCCCTGCTCCGATTAATTGCGGAAAGCAGCCCTTTCGGAGTTCCATCCTTTGCAGGGGATGACCTCTGGCTCCAGCGGGAAGCGGCGCTTCTATGGTATGACTTGAAAGGGTTCGAGGGACTCTTGCATGAACTGCCCCGGTTCCGGAGCACGCTTTTTTACTACATCCACCTCAAGCGCGGGTTAACCGTCGAACAACTGAGGGAGCTTCTCATCGTAGCGAGCATGAATTCTTTTATGGACGACCAAGACCCCTACATGGTTATGCAGGAGTGGATTGAGGAAGAATTGGGGAGCAGAGCGGCGCTTTAAGGTTTATCGTGAGCAACAGGGGCCGGTGGCGGGGGAAGGGGAGAGGAAATGGCAAAGAAGAAAGAAGCAGGGCAGAGGGGATCGCACACGGCGGCTCTTAGCAAGACTCTTTTTGTCAGAGGCTGTCAGTGTCATAAGTCTCTGTGGCTGCAGAAGTTCAAGCCTGAGTTGAAGGATGAGGAGTCCCCCGAGACCACAGCGAGGTTTGCCGGTGGCAACATGATCGGCGAACTGGCCCGCGACCTGTTTCCCGGTGGGGTTCTGATCCCCTTCGAGGAGGACGGGGAGAGGGTGCCGCTGGAGGACCAGCTCCGGCGCACCAAAGAGGCGATGGAGGGGGGGGCGAAGGTCATCTATGAGGCAGCCTTTCAGCACGACGGCATTTTCGTCAAGGTTGACCTGCTGCGCAAGAGGGTAAAGGGGTGGGAGCTCTACGAGGCCAAGGCCGGAACTTCCGTCAAAGACGTTTATCTCCTGGACTCGGCGCTCCAGTACTTCGTTCTGGCCGGCGCGGGTGTCCCCCTCGGCAAGGCCTATGTTGTTCATGTCAATACCGAGTACGTGCGCGAGGGAGATGTCGACCTGGGAAGCCTTTTGACTTGCCAGAACGTCACCAAGGAAGTGAAGGGCCTGCAGGCGGAGGTCCGGAACTCTACCCAGAAGATGCGGGCTGCCCTCGCTCAGAAAAAGGTGCCATCAATAGATATCGGCCCCCACTGCTTCGAGCCGTACGAGTGCGACTTCCAGGGGCACTGCTGGGGTCACATCCCCGAAGATTCTGTGTTTGACTTGCGGGGGAGGGGGGTGGACCAGTTCGCGCTGTACTACCAGGGGATTGTTAGCCAGGCCGACATCCCGCTCGACCTGCTCCAAGGAAAGCAAAAACAGCAGGTGCAGGCAACTCTGCGCCAAGAGGATCACGTCGACAGGAAGGCGATCAGGGCGTTTCTCAATCAGCTCAGCTACCCGTTGTACTTCCTCGACTTCGAAACCTTCATAAGTGCGGTTCCTCCCTTTGACGGCACTAGTCCGTACCAGCAGATCCCTTTCCAGTATTCGCTGCACTACCAGAAGAGGAGGGGAGGAAAGATCCACCATGTCGAGTTTCTGGCCGTGCCTGGCGAGGACCCACGCAAAGCGCTACTGAAAAGTCTCCTGGCGGCCATTCCCGACGGCTCCTGCGTCTTGGCTTACAATAGTGCTTTCGAAAATCGGGTGCTGAAGGATCTGGCTGGGCGTTACAAGGGGCATCGGGCGAGGGTGAACAGGATTGTTGCGAACATGCGGGACCTGATGGTTCCATTCAATACACGGGCTTGCTACAAGTGGGAAATGAAGGGAGGGTATTCCATCAAGAACGTGCTTCCCGCGCTGGTCCCCGAACTATCCTATTCGGGGCTGAAGATAGCCAATGGCGGGGCGGCCATGGAGGCATACCATGAGATGTGTGCTGTAAAGGACAAACCGGAGGAGCTTGCAGCAGTTCGGGGAGCCCTCCTGGAATACTGCAAGCTCGACACCCTTGCCATGGTGCGGATTCTCGAAAAGCTATACCAGCTTGCCTCCTGACCCGGCCAGGGGAAACTTGCCACCCGGCTCAAGGGGGGCCGCAGTCACAATTGGAGGGCCGGTGGGGGGAGCCAGAGCTGCGATCCATGCCTGAGGTTATCAGGTTCCTCGGCTATGGTCCCTTTGACTGCCAGGACGAGAACAAATCCAAGCATGGCTGTCCGGGCAGGCAAAGCCAAACGGACAGAGTGTTTGTCGACCAAAAGAGTTCCTACAGACTGCCCATAAGCAGCCCTAAGAGGTGCCTGTTCTAACCCTATCCGTTTTTCGCAATCGAGAAAAGCTGCAGAGTTCGGAGCGTGTCATCAGTGAAATAGACCTTGGTCTTCTTCAAGGTTTCTGCGATTTCCATCAAAATGTCAGCAAAGTGCCACAGCTCAATCCCCTCGGCGGTGGCTTCATCTTCAACAACAGATGCCCACCCCCAACTAACGATTATCTTCTGATACTCTCCAGGTTCAAACCCGTAGCCAGCAAGGGTCTCAACAACTCCAGGGGAGTTAAATTTCCTCTGAGCAAAGTACCCCAAGGTCCTCCGTTGGGCGGCTTGGTAGCGCTTGACCTTTATTAGCTCTTTGTCGTATGGCTTGGCGGTTAGCTTGGCAAAGGGGCCTGGGAGAGAAATCCCGCATTCGATATGGTACTTACCGCAGCTTTTGGGATCGATCGCGAGGATATCTATTTCGTACTGGCCTGGGCATTTTATATTCGGTATCGTTGCCCAGCCCTTGACGTACCGGACGTAAGCCTCAACCACTTTCTCTGTTGTTTCCAATACCCCCTCCGAAATAGCTTAAAACTTATATTACGGTATTATCAAGTGCGTCCAAATCTATAACCCTTAGGTGTTATTGTGGTTCACTCAAACTAAAAATATATCCGACACCCCTTAAGGTATGTATTAATTTTTTATCCGCGCCTTTATCAATTTTTTTTCTTAAATAATTAACATAAACATCGATAATGTTTGTAAAACTATCTAGTTCATGTTCCCAAACACTGCTCGATATATGAGCTCTAGAGACAATGTTTTCTGAATTTTCAACAAAAAATAGTAATAATTTGTATTCTATTTGAGTTAGTTCAATTTCTTTATTGTCACGCCATGCTTTGTGTTTGACAGGATCGATACGAATAGGACCATACACCAACTCAGCCCCTCTTACTGTTTGAGCCCTGCGCAACATTGCCTTTATTTTAGCCACTAAAACCTTAGGCTCAAACGGTCTCGATAAGCAATTGTCGGCTCCTGAATTAAGAATATTGATTATTTCTTGAACCGAGTCATCTTCTGTTAACGCCATGATCGGTAAAAACTGGTCATGGCCCCGTATGATGTTCATGAGGTCCAAGCAGGATTGCCTCGATACGGCCAAGTCCAATAGTACCATGTCAAATTTACATTTTTCGATTGCCCTGATCCCCGCTTCCTTGTCCTTCACATGATGGACCTCAGCAAAGTGGTTTTCGGCAATTTTTTGTAGTTTTGTATCTCCGCTGATAAGTAATGTTTTCAACTTACCTCCCTGGGTGTACAATTTGATAAAATTAATGCAAAACATACACCCCTGCGCGAAGATTTGTCAATGTTAATGATGCCTGTAGGCCATTTTTTTCTGACCATACGGAGTTCGCGCGCCTGACGGTGTCGGTGACTGTGGTCTTGCTGGCGCAGCAGCACTTTGATACGGAAGCCCGGTTCTGGCTGTAGGCCCAGACAAGGCGGTGGACGTCTCGTACTTGTCTCGTGGCGTCAACTTTTGACGCCGATACGGGGCCAAATTTCAGGGTCGATTTACGGCAAAATCAGGATATTCCGGACGTGATATACTGGTAAATCAGCTAAAACCTGCTGCCTCTAACCTTACCCTGCCCATTGTGTATCCCACTCGCGGAGGCACTTATGCCAAAAGCCTATAGTTATATGAGGTTTAGCACTCCTGATCAGGCAAAAGGGGACAGCAAACGAAGGCAGTCCCAGCAGGCTGAAGAATATGCAGCAACGCATGGGTTGGAACTTGATGACAAGCTAACTTACAGTGATTTTGGCGTATCAGCGTTCAGAGGCGCAAATGTAGAAATTGGTAAACTTGGCCAGTTTATGGAAGCGATAAGACGCAAGGAGGTCGAAAGTGGTAGCTACCTCTTAGTCGAATCTCTGGACAGAATAAGCCGAGATGTCATTTTGCCAGCTCAGAACATTTTTACGCAGATAATATTAGAAGGCGTAACGATTGTAACACTGGCTGATAGAAGAGTTTATTCTGCTGAGTCTGTAAACAAATCACCTTTTTTATTAATTGAAGCGATTGTTATTTTGATCAGAGCAAATGAAGAATCGGAAATGAAATCCAAACGACTTAAGTCAATGTGGGAAAATAAACGAAATAATGCATCAACACAAACATTGACAACAGTAGGTCCAGGTTGGTTAAAGTATAACAAAAAAACTCAACGGTTTGATGTCATACCAGAGCGGGCTGCCATAGTGAATAGGATATATAACGAGTACCTGAGCGGGAAGGGGTATTTGACCATTGCACGCATGTTACGCGAAGACAAGGTACGCACCTGGACGTTCAAGAAAGGCGAGAAATCGATCTGGCGAGAACATTACGTCAGTAGGATATTAGGAAATGCCGCAGTAATTGGTACTTTGACTCCACATGTAATGGGCCATGGTAATGGTAAGAGTCAACGGGTTCCACTTGAAGGCATCAAAAATTATTACCCCCCCGTTATATCCGAAGAACTCTATGAAAAGGTGCAAGCTAGGCGGCGCCAATACAAAACAAGATACTGCGACTCCGCAGCATTAAAAAATATCTTTTCAATGGTTGGAAGATGTCCTCAATGCAATGGGCGGATGATGTACCTCAAAAAGGGTCCACGTTGGGATTATATCATCTGCACCAATGCACAATACCAACAAGGTTGCACCACTAATAATATTCCTTATGGCCGGCTAGAAACCGTATTTATGTCAGAATTCGCAAAGGCAATATTGGAATTCCCGTTTATCAATCCGGTGATAAATAAAACCAGGCTTAGCGTCTCACAACTTAAAGAAAAACTTAGACGCACAACAGTCAGACAAAACAAACTGCTTAGCAGCTTAAAAAATGGATTAGAGCTGGAAAGTTATCAGAGCACAATGAGCTTAAATATGGACTTGCAAGCACTTGAGACCACTATTGATAATTGCCAAAGGGAATTAGTACGTTTAAATTCGCTACACAGTGATCAAGCACTTAAACAAATGAAGGCCTACATACACGACTTCACCGAACACGTTTCTGTAGACTACATAAATCGTGAGTTTATAAATAAGTTACTCAGATCAATGTGCGATACCATCCTTGTTTCACACAATTTGATAAACGTTAAATTCAAGATGGGACCAAGCCTTTCAATTGGATATGATAAATATGTTTCTGATTATGAATACATATCCGACAACGCAATCGCTAGATAACTAGGCCAAACCAGTATGTTAGTTCAAGGCTCGAAAGCGATCTGCAACCTCAGGGTGTGAGGGGGAAGAGGGCGCCTATCCCTCGATCCGGGGTAGGCGCCGGACAACTGTTGGCTATTCCTCGGTCTCGAAATCGGTTTCATCCTCATCATCGTCGGGGACATCGATGTCAGCATCCTCGTCCTCATCCTCTTCCCGGTAGCGCTCGGCCAGGCGGGCTGGCAGCTGCCTGGTACTGTCGAAGTCTCCGTCCTTAGCAACGATAAAGCTGTTGTTGAAGGTGAGCAGGGCGAATCCCTTCCCCAGTAAGACCTCGTTCACCTCATTCAGGTAATCGACCTCCAATTTGGCAGCCCCCGCCATCCCGCGCAACTGATCCCAGGTGAGCTGGAACGCTGCCCTGTAATCCCCTTCGAACCCCTTCCTGTAGAGACCTTTCAAAACGTCCGCCATTTCATCCGCTGTTCGTGCCATGTCGTACCTCCTGTGAGTGTGATCGATGAATAGAAGGTACCGCGGATATGCGTCATTTTTTGACGTGATCCGCCTCTACAATCATGACTACAACATCACCGGAGGCGAAGGAGGGAAACCCATGGAACTCGGCAACTATTTAATGTGTGTAGCCACTCGTCACCAGCAAGCCAAGGAAGAGCATGACGATGAACAGCGGGAAATCAGAGCGCGTGCCAGGTCTGGCAGGGGCAGGCGCGCGCTCATGCTCACCTATGATGACGAAACTGCCCTGCTCAAGGGGGTGATCGGCTCGCTCCGTGGGCGGCCTGCCTGCCTCAAGCGTGCCTCTTACCCTGCCATCGGGGCACTCGCCTATCTTTTCAAAGCGAAGGTGGCTAAGGACCCGTACGTCGAGGGGTACGAGATCGTAGACAGGCTGGTTTACGACCCGGAACTCACGGTGGTTTATCTCAAGGCGTTGGAGGAATTGCAGGAATTGGGCTGGGTGAGGCTCAGGAATACTGGCGGTTCCTTTACCGACAGTCCTCCCTTTTGTTGGTTGCAAGCCAACGTTGACTTCGGGGATACCTTCCATCGGGAGATGGGCAATGGGGAAACCACGGTCGCCGGGTTCTCCTCTAATGACGCCTACCTGGACGCCATCTTCTCCTACCTCAAGGGGTTCGATGGGGGAAACAGTGAGCATCTGGTGATCAACGATCCCGATGTCAACCTAGAGACATATCAACCAGTCGGGTGGTACCGTCGATGCGTTCAAAGAGTTGAGGTTTCCACTTGCCAACTCCCGGCAGCCAAAGCGGGACCCAAACTCCGTCTGAGCCCATTACAACACTTAACCCTGATGGGGCTATTGGGGCAGAGGGAGGGGGACCTAAGCTACGACTTCAATGACACTTATCAAGTGGCACGCCTGTTTGCCCGCGGCAGGGTGTGCCGCCAGCGGGTTCGTAAACACCTGTTCGGGGAGAAGAGCCCCTTGCTTACCCAACGGCTGGTGGAGGCGACGCAGGGGACCTTTGGCGAAACGGTGCAGTTGACCCAGGCGGGGGCCACGGCCCTTCTTGGCCGGCACACAGGAAAGAAAAACCTGCAGAACCTGAGGCGGCGCGTAAAGCAGGGAACCTTCTTCGACTTGGAGGAGCCCAAGATACGGCAAGAGGCTCTGTATCTGCCGGGCCCAGTATTGGAAGCCCTGCAGTCGGTTGTGTTCGGCGAATCGCCGAAAGGGCTGGAGGTCAGGAAAGCGTGGCAGGCCTCCCTGCCAACCGAATGGGGCGCCCCGACCGGCAGCACGCTGCTCCTGTACGGGCCTCCGGGAACAGGCAAGACGCTGACGGCTCAGTACCTGGCGAGCCGCTTGGAACGCCCGTTGTTGAAGGTGGATGCCTCCCGTGTGCTCAGCTGTTGGGTTGGGGAGAGCGAGCAGCAGGTGCGCCGGATATTTGATGACTACTCCATGCTGCAGCGGGAGTTTGGGCGCGCCCCGGTCCTCCTCTTTAACGAAGCCGACCAGCTCTTGGGAGGCCGCGGTGCCGGTACCAGCGCGGTGGACCGGATGAACAACAACATGCAGAATCTTTTCCTGGAGGGGCTAGAGCGATTTACTGGCATTCTCGTGGCAACCACGAACCGGCGCGACCTATTGGACGAAGCCTTTAGCCGTCGGTTCACCTATAAGCTGGAACTTCCCGCCCCGGACCGCTCTCTACGCATGGCCCTATGGAAGGAGCACCTGCCGCTGGACCGCCTAGCTCACGATGTCGATCTTGACCAGTTGGCGGATCTGGGATTGACCGGAGGGGAGATTCGCTTGGTGGTTGAACGCGCTGTGAGGCTTCTAGCATACCGTGGTGACGCCAGCGTCGACGCTGGCACTCTGACTCTGCTGGCCAGGGAGGAACTCGCCGCCAGGATGAAGCGTGCCGGTACCGCTGGGCCGATAGGGTTTGCGGGCCAGCGTGGTGTCAGTACATAACCCCAGCCCCGGAATTGTAGATGGTTTCGGGGGGGCAAAGCGCTGTGATGCGTTCATTGGCCACCCGAACGGTCATGTCCACGATGTTGCCGAAGGCGTAGATTGCCATGCAGCTGACATAATACTTCCCTTGACGCTTAGCTACCCGGATTCCGACCGGCCGGTCTACCCTCCCTTTGAAGTGTTGCAGCCCAAACTTCTGCGGGTCGTAAGAAGGGCTTTGGAGACGGCGCAGCAGGAAATAGTTAGGCAGCAGGGTGTAGTTACGGCCGTAAAGTCCGTGCCAGAAGGCGCATTTGGTCCGCAGGTGGTAGGTCAGGTAGATTGCCTCGATAAAGCCTGCCATCGTAGGGGTAACCTGGAGGGCGCTGAGCATATCCTCTTCTTTACCTTCGATCACGGTACGAAACCTGAGGTGCCCGTCGAGCAGGCCTCCGACAAAGGAAGCGGTAACCTCCAGGGACGGGAGGACGGATACCCCCTCGAAGCTCCCTATGAGCGGGTTCAGCGAGAAGACCGGAGTGTGGGTGATGCCACACCCCTGCGGGATGAAAGCATTGGTGGCTTCCTCCAGGGAGCGCCACTTGCGGGCCAGCAGAGGCCTGTCTATCAGAAATTGGGTTCGGTCCGGCATCAAATCGAGATCGCCTGGTGCGGCGATGATCGGAAAAGAGACACGAGGATGGCGTTCAGGATATGCTTTCTCCATAAGTAGGTCCTCCAAAGGTAGGGGCTACGGTGGTCTTTATCCTATTAAGGCGTCAGAAATTGACGCATCTTAAGGGTAGCGTGAGGTGTTAGAGAGAAATAGACGGGGAGGCCTGGATGGTGGTCATAGGAAGGCATCAGGAGGGGTTTGAGAAAGAAGAGCGACTGGATGAGGCCTACACCAAGGTTGCGGAGTTTGGCGGAGATCTGAGGGAGTACCGGAAGTTCAAAGAGGTCGCCGCGATTCTGAATCCCGAGTTGTGTAATGGAGCCTTCACCAAGCGTCCCTGTCGCCGGAAGCTCCGCTACATAGGAGAGGATAACTTCCCTGAAGTGGAACGTTTGGAGAAAATCAGTGATGCCAGTGACTTTTTCGTGTACGGAGCGATCTACTATTCCGTGGATTTCAACGGCGCTACCTACGCGATAGAAGGATACCCACGCAGGATTGGGCGCGTCTACTTCGAGTGGCTAAAGGGTGAAGATGTAACTGAAACCAGCTGCACGGACCACCTGATTGTCAGCACAAAAGAGAAGGGGGACACCATCCCCGCAAGAAAGAGGCCCCATTTCGCGCAGCTGACATTTGAAAACTTTGGGGTACTGGACTGCAACCGCTTCGCGGTGTCTTGTGCTTTGGCAATCGCAAATGGAATAGAGGGACCGCAGCAATCACTTCTCGTACATGGGGGACCGGGGCTCGGTAAGACCCACCTGGTTAATGCCATAAGGCACAGATTGGAGCAAACGGCACCCGATGTATGCATCCGACACATGAGCGGTGGCTCGTTCCTTGAGGAAATGATCCAGGCGTTACGCAGAAAAAAAATGGCAAGCTTTCGGCAGGATCTGCTTCGCGCGGATCTCCTTCTCTTCGATGACATTGACGTCCTTGAGGGGAGGGAGGCGAGTCAGGAAGAGTTCACCAACACTTTAGAGGCGCTGGCCAGTGGTGGGAAGCCGGTAGTTCTAACCTGCGCGCGTCCGTTGGAGCAATTCGCCGTGCTTAACCCAAGGCTGATATCTCGGCTAAAGGGGATGATCAACATCCGCCTGGAACCGCCGGCAAGGGAAGATCTCCCATCGCTTTTAAAGCGTCTTGCGGAAAAGCTTGAAGTGTTGCTGCCAGCGGCTGCGTTGGAGGCCATCGCGGAGCTATATCATAACGATCTGAGGGAACTGGAGGGGATGATTACCTGTCTTGATGCCTATCGTACGCATGTCGGCCCATTGACCGAGGACGTACTATCAGAGGTTCTCAAAGGGTATGGGGGATCGAGGTCCGAAGTAGCTCCGCTGGAGGAGGGCTGTTGCTAGCTTCGATATTTACTCTTTAGGCAAATCCCTTTTCTTCCGATTAGGTTTGAAGGGCCGCCCCATGGCCACTTAAGAGAGAAGGGGGGAGCACGTGAAGCCTGAAGATTTGACTATGACCCTAGCAGTACTCGATAAGCTTACCAACGCTCAATGGCAAAACGTTTTCAACGCTTTGCCAGATAGGAAAAAGGATATTATTAGATTCTCGCAGCGCAAATCAGAAAGCGCGTTGATGGCTGGGTTTAAAAGAGACAAGCTCTACCACATGATAATAGGTGAATACGGCTGCACTTTACTTTCAAATTCAGATATTGGCTCGGCTGTACGAATTGAACTATTGAAATCTTTGTCTAAAGCAAATTGGCAAAAGGTCAGAGACGAATATCGCAATATCTTTGGCATAGGAGCGCTTAACTTAAAGGTGCAGCAGCCCAATGGTTCAAAGATTATGGGCAATAAATGGAAATCAGGTTCTAAATGGGCAAAGAAGTTTTGCGAGCTTATTGGGCTGCCACCTTCCTTTGCACTATCATACAATCAAAAATTTAAAGAAATTGAAACAATAGACCCCGTGTTCACGCTGAAGCCACTCCACAATTATCAGGAGGAGATATACAAAGAACTCAGGCTGTTATTGGATGAGGGGAGAGGCAAGGCGCGCATGGTTTCTATCCCCACTGGTGCTGGGAAAACACGAGTCGCCGTTGATGCCATTTGTGATCACCTCGCTTTATCAATGCAGGCGAACGGCAAGCAGGACATCGTATTATGGATCTCAAATTCTCATGAGTTACTGGCGCAAGCATGGGAAGCTTTCAAAGGGGTTTGGCAGGTCCCCCCTCAAAAAAATGGTGAGCCGATACGGCGCGTTAACCCGATGAAAATTATCAGGGTTTGGCAGAGTGCCAAGCATGATGTCGTCCTCAAGGAACTCGACCCTACAGAAGGTGATTACCTTCGCAGCGTTCACGTGCTCATTGCTTCTGTGGACCAGCTACACGCGTGGCTTAAAAATAAGGAAGAGGCTTTTGAAAGTTTACGTGGCCATTTGGATCGAGTTTGTTGTTGTGTTGTTGATGAAGCACACGGATTGTTGACGAAAGAGTATTCGAACGTACTAACGAAGCTGGGCCTCAAACAACACAAAAAATGGCAGACGGTACCGAAAGCACCGGTAGTAATAGGGTTAACAGCGACCCCTTGGAAGTCAAATGACGATGACACCAGAAGTTTGAGCAAATATTTTGGCGAAAAACTAATCCGGCCTCAAAGGCTGAACGATAAACCCATTGAAACTCTCAGAAATGAGAAATATCTTGCAGAAGTTACTCACCGGCTACTTAAAATCAAGGGTTCACCTGCGCTGACTCCAAGGCAATTGCAACACATAAATACTTTCAAGGATATTCCAGAGGATTACCTGGACATCTTGAGCAAAGAAAGAGCACGCAACCAGAAAATTTTAAAGGAGTTGGTAAGTCTCCCGGTTTCAAAAAAAGTCCTTGTGTTCGCCTGCTCGGTGCTGCATGCCGCCATATTGACGAATTTGTTAAACAACCATTACAAGCCGGGAACAGCTGCTTTTGTATATGGTGAGACTCCCCGATCTTTGCGGATATCTATAGTAAACCAGTTTAGAACCGGCAATGGCCCCCGCTTTTTATGCAACTATGGAGTACTGACTACTGGATTCGATGCCCCAAAAGTTGATGTTGTCTGTATCGCCAGGCCAACGATGAGTGTTTTGCTTTACGAGCAAATGGCCGGTAGAGGTCTGCGTGGTCCTAAAAATGGTGGGACCGATAACTGCATAATCCTCGACGTTAATGACGATGTTTTTGAAAACCGTGTCCAGAGCTATGCCCGAGTCCTTGAGTTGTGGGATGGTAAAGAAGGGGCAAGGGGTGCTGTAGGCGTCTGACCCACAGCTTGATAATAATAATCTCTTATTGGAGGGCGCCCTAAGGGGCATTACCAAGTAAGGCTGTGGGTATTCGTCCTTGCCATACGACGTTTTTAATGGGTGTCACTGGACGGGTTGCTTGCCTTGGCGGTCGGTATCAAAAGGATATGCTCATTGGAGTTTTTACAATTACCCCGTTGCATTTCCTTGTTGCAGGAACTATAATCCTCCCGCCTTGAAGCACCATTCCTTGTAATGCCGCCAGGCCGTGCGGTCGCCCTTTTCCCGAAGCGACCCATGAAGTTCTTGATTCATGAATGAGGTGCTGGTGCAACTGCTCGATTCACGACAAAGGGCTGCAGTCAGACATCGCGGCTCCAACCTCCTTATTCTTGCCGGGGCTGGAAGCGGCAAGACTAAGACCCTGGTGGCGCGGGCCCTGTCCATGCTGGATGAGCCAGGCGACCGACCGATTCTCTTCGCCACCTTTACCAGGAAAGCCGCCCAGGAGATCAGGGAGCGGGTCCGGGCTGCATGCCCGGACCCTGACCTTGGCGGGAGGGTGTGGATCGGCACCTTCCACAGTCTGTGTTGGAAGCTGCTCCAACAGAACGGTAGCGGCGTCAATGCGAGCGGCAAATGGAGCATTCTCGACAGCGTGGACAGCGACAGGATTTTCTCCATAGCAGCCAAAGCCTACGGTGTCCTCAATTTAAAGCAGATCCGCGCCATCCAATCCCTCTACAGTTTTTCCATAAACGCCGCCCTTCCCATGGAGGACCTTCTCGCGTCCCCGAGCTACAAAGAGATACAGGGTGTCCCCCTTCCTGTCACCAGGAAGATTGTCGGCAAGTACGAATCGCTCTGCAAAAGAAGCGGCCGCATCGACTTCGACAATATCCAGAGGCTGCTCCTTGATACGCTGAACTGGGACGGGATGGCGGCGGAACTGCGCGGGAAAATTCACCACATTTTCGTAGACGAGTTCCAGGACACCAACAACATCCAGTGCAACATTCTGAAAAAACTGCACAACGCCAACCTCACGGCCGTCGGGGACGACTCCCAGTCTATTTACGGCTTCCGGGCGGCAAACGTAAACAACATCATCACCTTCGAGGCGGCCTTCAACGCGGAAAAGGTCGTCCTGGAAAACAACTACCGGTCGACCGCTGGCATTGTTGACCTGGCCAATATCTCCATAGGCAACAACAGAAGCCAGATTTTCAAAACCTGCCGGTCTCAGAAAGTGTCCCCTCGAAAACCGAGGCTGATAGTAGCCCAAACACCGGCCGAGGAGGCCCACTGCATCGCCCAAACCGTCCAGAACACCATTGCCAGGGCCAAGGGGCGCCCTTCCCTTGCTGTGTTAAGCCGCACCACGAGACAAGCCGCGCTCCTGCAGAACGAATTGACGAAAAGGGGGATTGATTACCGGCTTATCGGGGGCAAGGACTTCTTTGCCGAAGATCACATCAAGATCCTCCTCGACTACCTGCGGCTGGTTCAGAACCCCTTCGATGTAATCTCGCTACTCTCCATCAACAACCTGCTGCGCCTGGCCCCCCAAGACCACCTCGACCAGCTGGAATTGAGGGCGGAAAGGAATGACACTGACTTCTGGTCGGAGGCCATCGCGGACCGAAGCGTGCATCGCCCCGGACTCCTCCAGTTCAAAGAGACCATCGATCGCTACCGCGCCGAATACCGGAAGAACCAGGACATCCGGACCCTCCTGGTGCGCGTCGCCAGGTCCATCAAGCGCCAGCTGCTGGAACGGCTCCCCTTGTCCTCTGACGACCTCGACCAAGACATCGGCATCATGTTGGAGCTCGCGGGGCAGTTCAGGGAGATAAATAAATTGCTGGAGTCGTTCAGCCTCAATGCTGTGGTCGAAAACAGGGAGCAAGTGGAGTCACAGGTGGTCATCAGTACCATTCACAGCGCCAAAGGGCTGGAGTGGGACCACGTTTTCGTCATCGGGCTTGTGGAGTACTGGTTCCCGCTCAACCTGGCGCTTTCGACACCCGGAGGCGAGGAGGAGGAAAGAAGGCTTTTCTACGTGGCGGTGACCCGCGCGAGCCACGACCTCTATCTCTCAGGCTACACCTCTTCCTCCAACTCTTACGGCAAGGCATTCAGCCAGGAGATCTCCAGGTTCGTCGAGGAACTTCCGGGCCACGTCCTAGACCGGTTCAAGGCTCCACCCATCGGCCCGTCCTGAAAAGCGGTCCCGCCCCCCCGACGCCGCCGGGTACGGCTTTCCAGCCACCCGAGATGCGGCTAGGAGAGCGCCCCCACGGTGCAAAGAGAACCGGGCGCCAGCGCAGGTGCTGGCACCGCTATACCAAACAACAGGAGGTGTGAATGAACAGTGACGAACAGGCATTCATCAAGCTCATGATGGGAAAACTGGACGGTGAGATCGAGGCGATGTGGCATGACGGCACTATAAACAACGATATCGCCATGCTCTTGGCCTGGACGCTCAAGATGCATCTGACCGAGCCAAACGACTTGGTCCGCCAGCGCTATGCCTCGTGCCAGCAGGCAGTGGCGTCCTACCCCGAATGGAAGATAAACGCGAACCTGAAACGGATCACGGAAAAATACCCCACCGTCGCCTTCTTTCTTACCCAGATCAATTCAACCCCGTAAGGAATCGACCATGCCCAACTGGAACATCTCCGTCTCCCAAAAAGAGTGCAGCTATGCAGGCTGCACGTCGCATGCAAAGTACGTAAACCCAGAACAGACGACAAGCTACTGCCCAACGCACTACGAGGAGTACAAGAATTACGTGACGTCGGTGCACGGAACGGAGGCACAGTACACCAACAACCTCATGTTCCTGATGAGTAACCAGAATAGGCAAAATATCATAGAGTCCGTAAGGGCTCTGTTCAGAACTTACGATGAGTACCAAGGCGGGTTAACCGACTATTCTCTGTCGGAAATCGACCGGATGCAGGAAAATATTTACAGGAAGTCGGGATCTCTTGATGAGTGCTTCCAGCGCTTTGCTGTGCAGGTGGGCATGGAGCAGCTCTCCTATGACAGGATGCTCCCCGTTTTCCGCAAGCTCCTGAGCGGAAAGTTCTTATCGGTCGACGGGTTTGCCAAGGCGCTCGATGCTGAAAAGGCCGCCGTCGCGAATGAGATGAAGAATCCCGCAAGCCAAAGCGACTGTTTTGATTACGGGTGTCGGAGGATCCAGGAGATCTTCCGTGCCGGGGACCTGGAGGAGGAAACCACCCCTGACCAGGTCTATCTTGCCAACCTGGGGTTAGTCGCGGTCACACTGCTGGAGCACCTCCTCGCCGGGTATGCCCAGTACTTTTCCGTGTACATCATCGAGAAGGAGATGCTGCCGGCCATTTCGTACACCGAAAATGATGGCGACCTCTTCGTCGATTACTTTCGATCGACGGTTGAGGCGATCGGCATCGAGTTTTTCAACAAGCTCGAGGTGCCGAGGAATCCCAAGTTTGCCTAATGCGCCCCGGCCTAGCAGTACCCACCGAAATCCGTCCAATAAATTGGGAGAGGTGCTTTGCCCCTCTCCCTGCAATGCAGCTCTATTGTTGTTCTCCGATGGTGGGCACTACTTTTAAGGCCTCGGCAAGGGCGTTTACTGCGTTGCTCAGGTGGTTCGATGCCATATGAGGGTACCGCGTCGTCGTGGCGATGCCATTGGGCGGGATACCGACGGGATGTCCACAAATGGGCTGGCGAATATTTGTCGAAGTGTGTTACCCGCCCCCCCCGCCGTAGTTGCTCACGTACGGAACGATCGCTTGAGTTCCACATCCATATGAAGTTGTCGTGGATATACAATACGTCTGCCTTCTATCATGAAACGCCCCTGCCCACTTTAAGCATTGTTGTTTGACCCTCTGCTTGCCGCAGCTGAACCAAACGGGCATTAGGGTTTTTATTGCATTTTGCCAATAAATGTGAAGATAAAGGAACACTCGGAGATCAGAGGCGGAATTGGTCATCTATGGAAAAACGAATTTTCCCACTTTCAACGATAACAAGGCGAATCACAGAACTGCTGGAGCCGGCCATCAACAAGCAGTTCTGGGTTAAGGCTGAGATATCCTCAGGCCGAGAACGTGGCGGTGCTTTCTACTGCGACTTAATCGAAACTGACGCTTATGGGAAGATGATTGCAAAGATGGCCTGTACTATTTGGCAGCGGGACCTGAGCGCAATCAGGGGACAGTTCAGAGGCAAAGGGATTGATCTTGTCTTGGACAACGGGACCGTCGTCGGCTTTCAATGCTCGCTGCAATTCAGCGCTCAATACGGCCTGTCCCTCCGTGTCATAGATGCCGACCCCAGCTTCGCTTTGGGCGAAATGGAACTTAAGAAGCGAGAGATCATTGAGCGACTGCAAAAGGAAGGATTGTTCGAGCCAAACAAGCAGCGTTTTGCCCCATTGTTGCCGCTCAGAATCGGCCTAGTTACCAGCGCCAACAGTGCCGCCTACAACGACTTCATCCAGACCCTGACCGTGTCCGGTTTCGGTTTCCGCATTTATTTAGCGGACGCCTTGATGCAGGGGGACCAGACTGAGCGATCAGTCCTTAAGGCCATTGATGCCCTCTGCCGACTCGATCTGGAGTTGATCGTTATTGCCCGTGGAGGCGGCAGCAAAACCGACCTCTACTATCTCGACAACGAGAGTATTGCCAGAAGAATTGCGGCCTGTCCCCTACCGGTGTGGTCTGGAATTGGCCACGAGATCGATACGAGCGTCTTGGACCATGTAACCAACAAGGCGTTCAAAACACCGACCGCTGTAGCTGAAGAGCTGGTCGCCAGATTCGTGCAGATGCGACGCCAACTAGATGAAGCAACAGGCACGCTCCGCACAGTCTGGGATTACAAATATAAAAATAGCCGAGAGTACCTGGTGCGTGCCGACATCGGCATCCGCCAAGGCACGAGGAAACATCTTGAACTAGTAAGCAGCGGGCTACGTGAACAGGCAAACCAGTTGCATATTAGGGTGACACACAGAATTGCGGCTGAACACCTGGGATTGGCGGGCAAAAGGGAAAGGCTACGCTCCCAACCCGTTGCCCTCGTACAAGGGCTGAGGGATCGATTGTCGTCGAGAGGACAGATTCTAGGGAAAACGGTTCGTTTCCTTATGGCAACAGCCTCTACCTCTTTGGCCAGCTTAAAAGTCCGATTTACAAGGGAGCGGTTTCTAAGACATATCAAGGAGGAGGGGGTGACTCTCACACGGACCGACCAGCAGATACGAGAACGGTTCCGCTCTGCAATGAGACTAAGATCAAGCCACCTGACGGGTATTCGGGACCGATTCCGATTGGAGAAGTATCGATATTTTATCAATACTGAACGTAAAAGTCTCAATGACAAGTTAGCTGTACTGCGGGCGATCGACCCAAAGAATGCCCTGCAACGTGGTTTTGCCCTAGTATACCGTGCCGACGGGAGCTTGGCCCGTTCTATTGTTGATGTGGCTGCCAGTGACAGATTAAGGACGCGTTTAGCGGATGGATACATAACCAGTGAAGTAACTTCCAAGGAGCAGTGCGATGAACAGTAACGGTGAACTCACTTATGAACAGAAGGTAGCCAGACTAGACGAGATACTTACCCGGCTCGATAACTCGGAGACCCCCATAGACAAGCTGGCAGAGGATGTCAAGGAGGGCGCGAAGCTAATAAAGGACCTGGACATGAAGTTAAAGCAGGTCGAGACCGAGGTCATGAACGCCTTTAAAGAATTAGATGGGGCCTAAACAGTAGTCGAGAATGAGCGGCCGTCAGGGGGAGCGCTTCTCTGATCGGTCGAGTTCTTTTGTGAAAACTTAAATTAAAGACCGACGCGGGGGGGATATGGATCCCTTTTCACTGCTGGCACTAGTGACAGCGGCAGGATTTGTTTTCTCGAAAGTATCAAGCCAATCAAAAGAAAACAACGAAACCAATAGGCAAGAACTTACATATAGCAAAGACATAGTTGCAAGGGCTAAGGCAGCCGTAATCACGGAGACAAATATATCTGACATTGAGGTCTTGCCAGAGTATCTTCTTGTGAAGAAATTAGTCCAGAATAACTTCCCTATGATTTTTATAACAGGCGGGGCGGGCACTGGTAAAAGTACTTTTGTCAAATGGCTGCTAAGTGAGTTTAAAGGAACGGTATTGCTAGGAGCCCCTACCGCAGCGGCAGCGGTCAATATTGAAGGCAAGACTCTACACTCTTTATGTCAATTACCGCCTGCCTGGATCGTGAAAACGGATATTAAGGATGCGCCAAGAAGGAGGGAGATAGCTGAAGCAAAACTATTAATCATCGATGAAATATCAATGGTGACTGCAAACCTTTTAGATGGTGTAAGCGCATTCTTCCGCCTTAACAAAAAGATAGACAAGCCATTTGGTGGAATGACCGTTATCATGATTGGCGATATGTTCCAATTGCCACCAATAGTCAACAATCAGACGAAGGATTTGTTTGAACGAATCTATGGATCGGCCAAATTTTATAATGCAAAATGTTTGAGCTTCTCTTCCTATTACGCCGTTGAGTTAAATAAAACGTTTAGGCAGACTGATCAGCTCTTTGTTGATGTATTGACTAAGATCAGAGAAGGTATTGATCTTGAGGCCTCTATTAGCCTGATAAACAGAGTGTGCCTGATTACGGATTCTCCACCTTTTGGAGCGGTATGGTTGTCGCCACGGAATGTGGAGGTGGACTCGCGTAATTTGACTGAATTAAATAAAATTGACGCCCCTCAGCGGATGTACCGAGGGGAAATTGAGGGTAAATTCAAAGACGATCGCCTTCCATCACCTATGGAATTGGTTTTGAAAGTTGGCGCTCAGGTTATGTTCACAAAAAATGATCCACAAAGACGATGGATCAACGGGACGATTGGTGTAGTTACTAAGTTAAACAATGACATAATTGTCGTGTCTCTTGCCCAGACTGGCAAGCTGGTGGATGTAGAAAGAACAAAATGGCCAGAATTTAATTACGCTTGGGCCGAAGATAAATGTGAAATAACTAGAGTGGAAATAGGCTGTTACAAGCAATTCCCATTAGTCCTGGCTTGGGCAATGACAATACACAAAAGCCAAGGTAAAACCATTGAAAAAGTACATTTGGATCTAGGGTCAGGATCCTTTGAAACGGGACAAACATATGTCGCATTAAGCAGATGTCGCGCTATCAATGGACTGTCGATGACGAGATATCTCAAGTCCACTGATATACATGTGGACAAAGAATCTAAGGCCTTTTATGATGAGTTACGCGCAATTATTAAAAAACTACCCCCCAATGACCTCCTGAATAGGCTGGATGCCGCCTCATTTTAATAATTAGCAGTAACATTTAGTTTGGGAGAAGTAAATGAATACGTTCGTAATGAACTCACTACTCGGTTCTGATGATAAAGAAAATGACATTGTATATGATAATGATACTTGGTTAGAGCTTGATGCTGATTCTTATCAAGAGTTTTACAGGGAAGTGAAAGAAGATAATTGCAGGAAGTTGTTCGAGCTTATGCATATTTCAGGTCAATTTGGCTTTGATACATCTAAAGTAAAGATACGTTTTGTTGAATATGATATACCTGTTCTTGTGTTGGAAGATGCTGATTCTATTAACAACTATATTTTCGACTCTATATCTAATGTACCAGGTCTTGTCCAAGCAGATGATAAAAATAGCAGGCTCAATCAGGCCGCGAGTTGCTTTAGGTGCAGGTATTCATCTGAAAGTAACCTGGTGGGCTTGTTCCCATTTATACTCATGCCGTTTGCCCCGCCTACAGATTTGAATGAAAGCCCTTTGTTAGCGCACGAGATATTCCATTTAAAAATGACATTTACGGAGCTATACAACGAGAAGGCAATCAAAATGACATATTGGAATAAGGACTTGCAAGCACTCGTGAAGTCAGATTTACACGATGCTCTGGCTCACAAAATACGTTCCTACTTGTCAGAAGAATATCAAGCATTGCAAATAAACCACGACATTGACACTGTTAATCTTGCATTTTCTCAATCGTATATCCCGATTGTTCTTGATAACTGTGCCAGTATCCTAGACTGGTGGCTGAATGATGAACACATGTATCTTAATATTTCTAGAACCTCAAAAGTCATATCAGATGCGCTCTATGACTGTCTAACAAAGCTAGGTTACAACGACTTACACTCCAGCCAGAACATGACGCCACTCAAATGGCGTGGTGTTTCGGAAAAAGTATTTAGGGAAGCATACAAATTTTGGCAGAAAAAACCTGAAGATTTTTGCGAACTACTAAGACGTTCGGTCGAATCGTAAAGCGACAAAATTAGAGGGAGAATTGCATGTCGGAATTAGTTGAAGACATCACATTTAAGGAAGCAATGCTTAGATCAAAAGGTCAGATAATAGTATGCGGAGAAAATACAACCGTTCCTACTGACTTTTACCGTCTATTATCCCAAACCGCTAAAATTGCAAGCCAGCTCAATCGTCCCTTGCACCATGAGATCGACATGAGGATAAAAAACATCGAAGGCGAGCATCGTGTCTACATTGATTTTTTAGGCCATAAGATCGAATGTAACGGCATTACCCTCTTCGACGCCCTTGGCGCAGGACTACGTGAGGTGGAGGCTAAAATTGAGGCCTACCTTCGATAGGTAGGGTGCAACAGAATTTGTATGGGGGACTGAAACGTGACTTCTGATAAGGCAGAAAAAATATTGAAATCAGCCGTTGATTTCCAAGCCCTCAGCTATGTGGCGAGAGAAAAATGTCGTGACCAATATCGAAAAGTTGAGAAGTCAGAAGAGAACATTCTACGAATTCATATTGATGGTCAGATTGCACTGCTCGCTAATAGAATGGGGGCTAAGATCGAAAAAATAACCCCAGAGATCTCATACCAGGTTGGAGTAGCATCATCTTTTATTAGGACTCACTTTTTGGCAGCTGACTTTTTTATGAATGGGGATCTGGTTGAATCACTATTATTGATAAGGAAGCAACTAGAATCTCTGGCAAGATTGCATGAGCTTGACTCGAAGCCATTACAAAGACTGGAAGGGAGGGTGCCTAACATTCAAAACGTCCTTCAAGGCGGCTCTGGGAAAATGTACGGACATCTCTCAGAGGCAGCTCACTTTTCTAGACCACGAGTTGCCGAGCTGCTGCATGTTGTCGAGAATGGTGATCTAATCGGTCCAAGTTTACTGCCTGTTTTTACTGAAAGAAGCTTTGCGTGCTTAGATATGAACTGCTTTGTTGCATTGTATTTCTTAGCATGGATGGTTCAAAAGCTCCCTGCCTGGTATCCCGGTTACGACAATACTGAAGCCCAGAGGATGGTGATTCAAGGAATTGACTTAGCTCTGAGATGCGGCGTTATTCGGAAGGGGGAGTAAAGCTGGGATGAGAGTGTTCGCCCTCATCCCATTTCACGCTCAAAGAGCATGTTTGTCATCGCCTTCGTCGTCTGGATTGCCTAATGCAGCAGCCAGCGCATTCACAGCGTTACTCAAATGATTGGGGGCTAGGTGCGAGTACCGCATCGTCATAGTGATCGACTTGTGCCCCATCAACCTAGATACTGTCGGAATGTCCACTCCCGCCATGACTAGGTGGCTGGCGAACGTGTGCCGTAGCGTGTGGAACACGACGTCGTTATCAAATCCTGCCTTGGTTGCCGCCGTGCGGAATGACCTCTTAAGGTCCAGGAAGCGTTCGTCCGTCTTGAAGTTGTAGAAGACATACGGCACGTCCTCCTTCTTTGGTAACTCGTTTAGCATGGCCCGCAGTGGCTCGTTGATCGGGATCTTCCTCAACTCAGTGTTCTTGGTCTTATATAACGTGATGAAGCCATGCTTCAGGTCAACCTGTTTCCATTTGATGCTGAGGATCTCCTCCTTTCGACAGCCGGTGTTAACGGCAAAGACGATGATAGGTTTTAGGTGCTGCTGCTCCATGTAGGACCCGCAGCAGTCCAGCAGCAGCTTGATCTCCTCCCGCGAGAGGAACCGGTCCCGTTTCATGGTTTCCTTGAGGACCTTCACCTTGTGAACCTCGGCGAACATGCTGTTGCTCGCCAGTTTCCAATCGACAGCTTTGGTGAACATGTTCTTGAGGCAGCCGATCCGTCGGTTGACGGTCCCCTCGGACAGCCCGTTGGTCAGGAGCCTCGACTGGTACTGCTCTACATATTCCGTCGTGAAGAACTTCAGCGGCAGCACCCCGAAGTCCTCCCGCATCATCTTGAGCAGGCTCTTCTTGTTGCGAAAGCCACGCTGATGCTTGCAGTGCTCTTCGTATTTCTCGGAGAGCTCCTTGAAGTTGCTATCCTTGAGTCGGATGATTTCCGGGCGTTGCCCCTGCTGCACCTGGTGCTTGCGCTGGATCAGCAGCGCCTCGGCGTCCTTGAATTTTTTGCTGCGGCTTGATTCCTTGACCTGGCGCCCGTCGAGACCCGTGTAGTGGATCCAGTAGATGTTGCCTCGTTTGTAAATTCCCTTCTTCGCCATTACCGATAAACTCCTCCTCCGGGTACGGCAGGTCGTTGCTTCCAGACCACCACGATGCTATGATGTGACTGCCCCCGTACCGGGGGCTCGACCACTTTCACACCCGCCGATACGGATTTTTTTGTTAGAACAATTCTTAGAACACCCCTCGCTAACCTCGTGTTACACCAATAGTTTTTGATAGCCCTTCAGATTTACACACTGAAGGCCTCAAGCCACTTCAAGCCACCTTTCTGAGCTTTCCCACCTGGGTGACTGCCCCGGCGGCCGGGGTCGAATTCTCCCGTGCCCATTTGTCGATCTGCGTCTTGTGGAAGCGCGGGTAGCGACCGGCATGGAAGTGCGGGATGGTTTTCAACTGGAGCTGTTTGTAGACCCAGCTCTTGTCGACCTTGAGGTAGCCGGCGAGTCCGGGGACATCGAGTATCTCATCTTCGTTCTTCGTAACTTGCGCCATCGGGAGGGCTGGGGTCAGCCGTGCCGCTACCGCATCTGCGATCGCCTGAATGTCTTCAGGCTCCAACATACTTTTCATAATCTCTTCCTCTCATGATGTGAGTTGATGCATCTGGATGGAACATACGGTTTTCAGGGGACGGATAAATCCTGTTCGCTACTATTATTTTGCAAACTACATTTTTGCCTTACCGGCGGTGGGTGAGCAGGTGCTCCATGACACCGAACATGGCCGCGGGAAGCTCGTGGATCGCATGGATGACGCGGTGGTTCTCCCACAGGTCCTTTACGCCGTCGTGCATGATGCCAATGGCGGCTGTCTCGATACCATCTCGAGTGGCCCGGCGCGTGGCTGCGCGAGTTGCCTCCTCGTTGTCGGGGCAACCGTCGGTCAGAATCAGCATGATCCGTCGGGGCTCGACTCGTTGGAGCAGTCGGGCCCGGGCCGCCCAGATCGCCTTGTCCGTAGGGGTGCTGGCGAAGGGGGGGTGGTTGAAGTGCTCGGAGTGGGGCTTCCTGCCGAAATCCACGAGTACGTTGACCGCTGCGCCCTTACTCTTTCCGCTGAACTCTAGGGAGCAGACTGCCACACCCCTCAGCCCGTAGAGGGTCGTGTGTAGGGCGAAGGCGGCGGCGTTGGCGACTCTATAGCGGTTACTCATGCTGCCTGAGAGGTCTAAAAGCACCGCAACGGCCGTATTGACCGCAGGTGTGTCTACCTTGCGTCGAAAGATCCTTGGGTCGCCGGTAGCGAGCTTGGTCAACCGGGCGGATGCCAGCTTCCGTCCGGATAGCCCATAGGTCTTCGGCTCCCGCTGTACTGCTTGCAGCATCCCCATTAACCGGGCCCGCATTCGGGATGATGCCGAAATGGCCTCTACCTCGTCCAGTCTTCCATAGACAGGTCGCAGTTGACCGACCACCGGCAACAACGGGATGCTGACCTTTGTGCTGTGGGGGATACTGCGGGCTATCTGGTCCAACTCCGTTTTTATCAGCTCGGAGAGGTCACCGTACCCGGTCTTGTTGGCCAGCATGCGAGCGATTTCTTCTGTTGTTGGCCGGTTGTCCTTTCCCGATCCTGCACTGCTGCCGCCACAGCCTGTAGAAGATTGCTCCTCCGGTTCGGCCGGCATGTCCGTCGCCTCTGTAGAGCCTGACGGGATGGCACCTTTTTCTAGCGCTCTTTCTGGCTCACCGTTACCACCGCGGCATTGAGAGCCTACCCGGGAGCCAGATGCTGTTCCTTGTGCACCTTGTTGAGGCTTTCCTGCGGTGGGACTCTGGGGGGGCGCCGGCTTCGACTGACTGATAAGCAAGTCGATGAGCCTTTGTGCCATTGCCGCGGTATCCTTGGTGCTCTTCAGTTCCGGTATTTCCTTGATGATCGTCTCCACGTTATCAATGAACTCTTGACCGAAGGCGTCGTCTATCATCTCGTTGCACTGCGCCTCAAGGGATAGAATGCACTTCTGCTTTAGCACTCTGCCGAATCCGTAAGCCATAACTTTGCCGAGAAAGGCATGGGCAAAGTTCTGAGGGGCCAAACTCCCCTTGTTGAAGTAATAAGTGGTGATCGCCTCCAGGTTGAAACAGGTCCCAGGCCGTCGCTTCATGGTTTCCATGTCCACCCGAACATCCTCGATGACATTCATCATGTCACCAAGCAGTCCATCCGGCTTGTCCCCTTTCGTGTGGTTCTTATGACCGACCTCGTGGAATACGAGGCCGGTCATGAGCATGCGTCCCAACGGTGTCGCCGGCATGCGGGCAATGTTGATGTGGGAGCCGTCCGACGTACAGTACGATCCATCTCCACCCACGGTTATCGTCATTTTTGCGTCACGGCCAAGCGTCATGGCCAAGCCTGATAGCTCCTGATCTCGTATCATTGCTGCTCCTTGTCATGTTAGAAGTCCCAGGAGATCGGCGCTACCACCCCGGTCTCCGGTACGATGACTACCTCGGGGATAACGATGATCTCCTCCAGGTCCGAGTCGGACACTTCTGTTTGGGAGGATGCGGAGGGGCGTCCCATGTTTGCCAGTTGCCGGCCGACCAGTCCGGCAACCATGTTCAGGTCGGTTCCCTTGATGTTGGTATCAGCTGGGAGTTTGGTCAGCGTATCGTCTATGACCTGGATGGTGTCGGCGATGAGCGGGTCGAGGAAGAGAAGTCCCGCCAACTTTTCCCGGATCAATCGGATGGGACGCAGGGTCTTGTGAGTGATCTCCTGCTTCCCGACGAGGTAGTTCTCGTAGGTGTGGCGGGCGGATACCCGGACCTCATGGCACAGCTGGCCATAAAGGCTGTCGATCTCGGTATCGAGGCCGTCCATGTCCGTCTCTTCTGGTGGCCTGATGTCGAGGGCCGCAAAGTTGAAGGTGATGGCCTTCTCTATATGAGCGGGCGAATCCACCGAGGCTCGGATGATATGGGCCCACTCCGGCGGGTTAGCCGCCACCCAGCGCTCCACCTCCTCGTGGTAAACCGACAGGAACTGCTTCTTTGCGTCCTCGAACTCCACCTTAATCCGCTTTAGCTCCTTGCCCAGCGCCTCGACCTTCTCTCGGGGGACGGCGTATCCACAGCCCCCGAAGCGGACGCCACTCAGGACGCAGTGTTTGAGGGCCTCCCGCTTCAGGGAGACGAAGATCTTCACGGCGGCCGGAGAGATGATCCGCTTACTACCAAGGGAGGCCAGAGTCCCTGGAGGAAGTTTGTCAATGTCGATGCCGTTCAGGGCCAGGTCCCCCTGCTTCAGGGCCTTACGCCCCTGCCAGAGTGTGATGTTCAGGACTACGAGGATCATCTTGTCCAGGATTGCTTGCGTTTTCATGTTGTTGTGTCTCCTTGTCGTTGATTAGAAGTCCCACTGGATGGCTGTCTCCGGTGCGCTGGTCGGCCAGTCCACGAGGGGGGCGGCAGAGGTGGCGGGTTGTGCTGATCCCTTTGGGGATTGCTGGGTGCGTTGGCTCTGCCAGCCGTGCTGCGGACTGTACTCATCCACCTGGGTGTACTGGTCCTTGCCGGTTTTCTTTTGGGTGATGATTTTTTGGAGGGCGGTCATGTCGCCAGGCTTGGCGGCGTGCTGGATGATCTGCCCGCTCTTACCCCAGTAAGTATGGATTTCTCCGTTTTGAGTGACGGCCCCGACCCAATCCTTGCCGCCGGATACGGACGGCGCCCGCAGGTGGACGGCGTAGACTGCACCGTGGATGAGGTTGGGGATCATACAATCACCCCCTCGATGTGGGGCGCGGGCACACCGAAGTTGGTCTGGATCAGGGTATGCAACATCGCTCGTACGTGTGGATCCACTCCGTTGCCGAACGCCTTGTCAAAGGAGTGGTAAAGCGGGGCTACGTCTTTACGGTTCCATGCTTGGATTAGTTTTCGCCCCCACCGCAGCAGGTCACGGATGGATATTGGACCTGGACAGTTGCCGTCCAGGTAGGCCCTCCGGATGTCGGCGGCGGTCTTCACCATCGCCGTCATGAGGTTGGGCTGTAGCTTGCCGGAAAAACTATTTTCGAGAATCTGCTCCTCCACGTCGGACGGCGGGTACGACATTTCCCATTTCTCGAACCGGTTGAGCGAGGCGAGGTTGAAGATATTGGTGGCGGTGTAGACCTCCCCACCTTGACCGTCGCCACGGGTGTTGGCGGTGGCCGCCATATAGATGCGGCTGGCGGGCCGGATGATGCTGCCGTCGTCCAGAGTTACTACACCCCGTTCCAGCAGACGGTGGCATGCCATGATGACCTCGGGGTTGTAGCCGTCAATCTCGTCAAAGATGATGGCATAGCCGTACTGGTAGGCTTGCAACAGGTCTCCTGGAACGAAAACGGTATCGCCCCCGCGCAGCTGGACACGGCCTAAGATATCGTCCGGCTCCGTGGAAGACTTGGCCGAGACGATAACCGTCGGGATGTGCAGGCCCGCAAAGACGTTCTTCAGTGCATCGGTTTTGCCACACCCGGTTGGTCCCGAGATCCAAAGCGGGTCGGGGTCCGGCTCGGTCAGCCATTCGATGAAGTCGCGCAGCAGGCGAGCGTCCCACACGTAGCCGGGGGTTGACCTAGGAACCAGTGGGTGCCCCGGTTCGTATCCAGTGAGCGGCAATTGCGATGGAATGCCGAAGACCTCCTGGACCGTGTACGTGGTGGGGGTAAGCTCGATCCCTGGATCGTCCGCTTTTTGATATCGATTTTTCATGCCTTTACTCCTGTAGCTTATTGGTGGAGATTCCCCGATCAGCAAAAAGCCGCCGTGCCCTTGGTGGGCATGGCGGCTTCGTGTCGTACCAGATCTGGTAGTGGGTCTTATTGAAGATACATTTCTATGAACTCATGCTCGGTCATGATCAGTGTACCGAGCTCAGTGGCCTTCCTGTTTTTGTTGCTGCCGGAGAAGGGATCGTTCGTGACCAACACATCCGTGTCCCGGCTGACCGAAGGTGTAAAGGAGTGCCCGCGTGCCTCGATGGCGGTCACGAAGTCGTCCCGGTTTCTGAACGTCGCCACCTTGCCAGTGAAGCAAACTTTCATGCCGCTTCCAGGTGAGCGGTCTTTTGTGGTGCTGTTTGTGGCAACAAAAGTTTCAGCTACGTCAAGGTCCCCGCTGGTGAGGGCCCACTCCAGCAGGGGGCTAGACAACCCCTGGATGATTTTCAAGGCGTTGACCTCTGATACGCCGTCACACTCCATCAGAATCCAGGTTAGGTCGTCGCGCTGTCCGGATTGGGCGTATGCATACAGCTCCCTGAGCCGGTAGTGCGCTAAGATGGGCTTCAGCAGCGTCCGGCCGATCCCCTCGGGGGAAGCGGCTGCCAGCACTTCGTAATCCTTAGGGTTCAGCTTACCAGCGACCGTCGCCATCAGGTTCGCTACGGAGGACTTACCGAGCCCTGGTATCCGGGCTGCCTGCTGCCGGTCTAGGTGGTACAAGTCTTGCGGGTTGCAGATGAGGTCGTGCTCAATCAGCTTCATAATGGTTGAGTCCGCGATCCCCTTGAGGGAGAGCTTCCGGACCCACTGCAGAATTCTTCCTGCCTGGCGCGCCCTGCAGCCCCCTTCATTCGGACAGTAGGCGTAGGTGCCGTTGTTATTGAGCATGATCGTGGCGCCGCAGTGGGGACAACGTTCCGCGAAGACAAACGGCTCGATGCCATCGTTTTCGGGGACGTGCAGGACATCCACATATCCCAGCACGTCGTTGATAAGGCTGAACAACAGGCGTGTCCCCCTGCCGATCTTCAGTTCGTGGAAGCGTCGCCAGTTGGCGATGCTGGTGCGTCGGTAGGTTCGCCCGTTGATGGTTACAGGGGCGAAAACGACGCATGGGGTGACGCGCCCTGAAGGGCCAACCTCAAACTCCATCGCCACGGCCTCCGTTTCGCACTCCATGAACGGGTATTTCAGAGCTATGGCAAATTTCGGATAGGTGCTGGAGCCACGGTGCCAGCCGAGCCGCTCACGGATTGCCTCGTCCAGGTGTTCAATTACCATCCCATCCACCATGTACTCCCAGTTGATCCGCTCTCGCGCCTGCCGTTCATATAGTTCCCGGATGGCCTTGATAACCGTCTCCGGCGTTCCCTCGAATATGCGGAACGATGGAGACACGAACCCCGGCTCCGTGACCAGTGCGTTGATGAATTCGACGACCTCCCTCCGGTTCATCGTCCCGTCCTCCATGGCGATGTCGATCGGCGCCAGATGAACGAACTCCTGGAAGGCTGCGCCATCGTTTTTGTGAAGCAGTCCCGTTACGGCCGCACGCGGGTCGGCTAGGTCCTTGCCGCGCTTTTCCGAGAGGGGAGCCATGCTGCTCTTGGATACTAGTGCCTCATACTTGATACCGAAGCTGCTCTGGAGGGCACAGGGGATGTCCCGCCCGGCGAAAACTGAGCCCAGGTCTACGCCGTAGCCGCCCTTGCCTCGGGTAACGGCACCGGTGAGTCGACCATCCGATGCGTACTGCAGCATCACGGAGTTACCATCCATCTTGTTGGATACAGCCAGGGTCACGGTTTGGGCATCAGCACTGGTCTCTTGGAGCCAAATGCTTAGCTCCTCGATATTGTTGACCTTCTTGAGGGTGCACATCAGGGCGTCATAGGCATGGGATACCCCGGTGGTGCCCTTGCTTCCTGAGATGATCTCCCCGGTCAACGCCTCGTGGATGTCGTTGAGGCGATCGTATTCTTCGTCCGACATGATCTTGTGCTCCGTCTCGTAGTAGGAGCGGCAAGCCCGCTTCAGGAGGACCCGCAGGTCCTTGGCATCGCGGGCGGTCATCTGCCCTTGCTCGTAGCGAGCTACGAACTCTGCCGGTGTATTCATGAGTTGTTCTCCTTTAGGTAGGTGTCTGGTGTTACAGTTGTTTCTGGCGAGCCCACTCGGCAATAAGGACGGCCTCGGCGATGCCGTCGTGCTCAGTCCGGCAGTTCTTTGGGATGAGGTCTACATGCGGGAAGAGGCAGCGGCAGGCGGAGATGCTGTCGCGTTTGTGACTCGACAACCCCATTGCTTTCTTCCAGATGGCCGGTCGGACTTCGTGGTATGCGGTTTTCAGTAAGATGGCGGCATCTTCGAATATCCCGAAGTGACGCCCGTAGTTGAAGCTACTGGTTACTCCCTGTTTCGGCATTGCTTGCGCCCGCTCAGCGATGATAATTATGGTAGGGTAGGCATCCCGGATACGGCGGAGCCAGTCTGCGATGCGTATCTTGTCGACGGGCATCCTGGTATATTCCATCAGCACCCCGTCGGCTCTCAGCACAGCAAGCCCTCCGTTTTTCCCAGGGTCTACCCCCAGGTAGTGTTTCTTTAGTGTCACTCGTGCCCCTTTTCCCCGATGGAGGGGGATAACTCGCCTTCCATCCTGCTGTAGCGCGCCGGTTGCGGTGTCGGCCTCCTGTACCTCGTGACTGGGGAGCGGGAGCCACGCTGGTCCATACTCCTGATATAGTGTCTTGACCCTTCCCATGGCTGATCCTTACCGGCCACCGACCAATAGGAAAAGCCCGAGAGTCACGAAGGTGAGGATTGCAGCCACCAGCCACCTCCGGGGACGGGTGTATCGGTTCCGGCGCGGGTTTTGGGCCCTCTTGGGTTTCACGTCCAGCCCGATTAGGCCAGACCCATAGTACTTACTCATATCTCCTCCTGTTTGTTGGCAAAACTTACTTCAGCCTCTGTTGCCGCGACTTGGGCCTGGAGCCAATCCCTAAGCGCAGGATCCAGCCAAGGCTGATCTGGAATGAACATGCACGGCCCTCCCGCGTTGTTGAAAGCCCAGAAGACACAGAAACACCCCTCTTCCAGGGTGGCGGCATCACAATTGCGCCACCTATCGCTCAGTAGATCGAAGGTGGATTCTTGAGAGATCCGCAGATTTCTGTGGTTGTCTGTCTCTTCGAAGATGTACCAGTAGCCGCCAAGCGCATAATCGAAGTCCTTCTCCATCTGGACAGCCAGATTATCGTTGTCCACCTGGCACAAGGCCGCCATATTCGCCATGGCTCGCTTGACGGGGCTATCCGGCAGCTGCACCACCTCTACCATGCACCTAATCTCAATCATGGTTCCCCCCTTGCGTTCCGGGAATGAGCGGCATGACGAATATCGAACTGGTATGCCGACAGCGAGGTCGACATTTTTCGCCCAGCCGGATCAGGGGGGACTTGTAGTAACGGTCCATTTTCCCTCCATGAAAAAACCCCGGCGTTACGGCCGGGGCTCTGGGTTATGCAGCTTTGGGGATCGCCTCTTTTTTCTTAACCGATCGCACTTCGAGTCGAGAGTACCCTGCCCGGGGCTTCAGGACGGTGGGATAAATGTCCGGGTGGAGCGACTTCAGGAGGGACGCGTCTACTGCCATTCCCCCATCTACAGCGGTAACAGTGAGATCGTAGTTGGCGGATCGTCCCTTAAAGGATGACCCGGTGAAGTCTACCAACTCTTGTCGAATAGCCTTCATTTCCTTTTCAGCCCGGACCTTCTCAGTGTTCAGCTCTAAGTACTTTCCAGCCAGCATTTCGATCTCGTCAGGCAGGTTCACACGTGGGAGAACCATTGAGGGACAATCACTGCGGAATTGGCAATATCCACAGAGGTGGGAAGGGGATGGGTCTGCTGCAACCATCCCGTTCAAGGCGTCCAACAAATGCTGCCCGCGGTAAAGGAGGTAGCTGAAAGTCTCCTCATCGAACTTATAGCCATTGAACTGGTGGATTTCCCCGGCATTTAAATCGACGGCCAAAATGGACCCTCCTAAGTCCCCAATCGGGTACTGGAGCCGGAGCAATCCAAGCTGGAACATCAATTGGTCCTCCCACTGCTGGTAAGGAACGTCAGGTATGCCACTAACCGATTTGACTTCTACGGCGTGCAGTTGCGGCTTTCCGTCCATATCTGCAAAGAAGAGGAAGTCGATGTGGGCCTTCAGAGGAAGTTGAGGATGGCAAACCTCGACCTGTTCGTCATATAGGTGCTTAGCACTCCCGGCCTGGAAAATATTGTTGATGAGCCATTCAGCTGCATGGCCGCGGGCAAATTTGAGGAGGGTTCTCAGGTCAGGCTGAGACGGGCTCAAACGCTGCAAGCAGGCTTTTCTGGCGCAACCTGCAACGTCGCTGGAACCGATGTATTGGGTGCGGTCTCCCAACGCTGAGCCCTTTTGGCGGTTAAGTTCCACAACGGCCGATTCAAAAAACGTTGTGAGGTTCATGCTACCTCCTGAACGATGGTTACCTTGTCGGTTCGCTTGTTTACGAGCAGGGAGATAATTTCGGAAACAATGGATGAGCAGTTGGGGCAGAGGATGATCTCTCCCTTGTTGTAGTCCCTGGCGAGGTAGCCATCTCCCACCGTGCCAGGAGCAAGGGAGAAGGCGGGACTTCCTTGGGGCATGTCGGCTCGACAGTGGTCACAAAGAAGGATATTGCTACCGTTGAAATCGGTATATCGGGTCATGCTTAATCCTCCTAGAAGGGGTCGGGCTCGAACTTCAAGATCCAAGCTTTCGCTTCGCCGATCCACTTGAAGCCGGCCGCTTTCAGTAGCTGGCGCTCGTTGTAGCTGTTGGCGCTGATTACCCCGGCTCGCATGTCCACCTCGTGGGGGATGTTTCGCCCCTCCAGCATTGATAGGATCCCGGCAACAACGCTGGACTCAAGGTGTGCTATGGTGGGTTTTGTTTGCTCCGGGGGGGATGTGCCGCCCGGTTCTTCCTTCAGGACGGCTGGTCCCTGCGCTGGCGTAATTACCTCGCATTCAGTGAGGGCTGGCACTACCACTAGCCTGCTGGCCGGAGAGGGGTATTCCTCTTCCATGGCTGGGGTAACGATCTCCCCGCCTTCGGATTCATACCCCCCGCCCACCTCCTCAGGGCAGTAGACTCCGTGGATGTTGAAGGCTTTTCGCAAGGCCTGTGACTCGGCGACCTTCTTAAGCATGGTCTCCGGCTTTTCGGACCAAAATTTTGTTGGCCCTCCATCTACTGTCTTCTGGACGTACTCGTTGTAAGACACCTGCACAGTGAAAGGCTTGCTGCTATCCTTTCGCCATACCGTGCATTCCGCTACCAGCTGGGGCTTGATTACCCACTTCCCAGACTCGAGTTGCGGTATTTCCTTGATGCTGGCAAGGGTTTCGATGCCGGCGAGTTGGTTGCTCTTGTGTGCTATGGAAAGGAATCCGTCCCTTCCGACCATCGGCTCCACCTTGTTGACCCACCTGTCCCCCACCTTCTGCCGACGTGGGACAAACTGGACCTCCTTTAAAATAGGGTTGAGACCCAGCTCTCGGGCCACAGCGAAGCAGTACTGCTGTTCGGCTTTGCTGGCACCGGTTGGGAAGAATTGGGCCTCGATAACGGCTAGCTGCTCTTTATCGAAGTCGATCTTCGTAACTGCGTTGCTACTCATCATCGTCTCCTTGGGTGTTTGTCCCGGTGATCTCATCACCGAGTTCTTCTAGAATTCGTTTGCCGGCGGAAATCGCCACCTCCACCAAAACAAGTTTAAGAATTTCGACCATTAGGACTCCTTTTGTCTCTTAGTTATGTCAGATCCCGTTCAGCTTCCCAGACATCCAGGCCCATCTGGATGTAGTCTCGCTCGTCCAAACAGTGATCCAGTGCAATCTTTACCTCGTCCCGTGCCGACAGCAGGTCAGTAACGGTCAGACTTAGGGCGTTCTCCCCCATACGGTGGACTATTGCCTGTAAGATCGCCTCCATGGTGATAGCAAAGACGATCTCTGATGGGGTGGCTACGCCCTGCATTATGAGGTTTGATAGTCGGGCGACTATCTCTTCATGGGACATGTTGCCTCCTGCTTAAAGGGGGGACGAAAGGCATCCCACGGGAGTTCTCCTCTGACCGGCTCATCCTCCCGGATGCTTCGAAGCTCAGGATTCGCCGGCCAGGAAAGATTGTGGGCTTGTAAGAACATACGGTTCCTCCTTAAATAAAAGCGCCCATACCGGTCAGGGTATGGGCTGAGGTGTTCAGCTTTAGACATGCTTAGGTGGGGGAGTGGGATCGGCTCGGCATCGTCGGTGCATCGAAACTCTCATCATCCTGGACCTCCGTTGTTTGTATTAGTGATAATCACTAGTTTGCTAATATCCATAGGAATGTTGAGTTGATGCGGGAGGCTGACACAGTAGTCGCCCCTTTGTGGATTAGCCGCCCATGGGAATGCGTCATTAAAGTTCAACGGGCCGTCGATAAGACGGTCACTGGGTGAGTTCGACTTTGACTGTCGGAATAGACTCTTTGATCCAAGCCTCAACCAGATCAACGATGGACTGTTTGGTGTATAGCGAGTACACCTTCAACTTGGAATGCAGCCCCTTGTCAATTTTGGCGACCAAAGCAATTCGGTCGCTGTTGCCTGTTGGGTTCGGAGGTGCTGCGGGTAAAAGTTGGGTGGTGGGCTGTTGGGAAACCAGGCTGGGTGCCCCTGGGGTTTTAACTGCCCCGTTCGTAAGTATCCCGCGACGACGAGGGGGCGTGCTTAAGGGGGGCGACTCTATAGCAGCCTCGCCCTGACTCTCTTCCTGTTGCTCCCAGTCCCCGACCACCACCCCTTCTACTTCGCCTTCTGGATCCATAAAATCCCCTTTCGTATTGATAACTTCCCTCAAAGATTTCTTGAATAACATCTCCATCTCCTTTCAGCTGGTCACTGTGCTAGTCTCTGATGTGGTCTTCAATCAGCTGCTCCACAACATTCAAGATCGTGCGGTCCGTCCTCGCAGCTTCCACTCGAAGCTTCCGGTGTTGTGCACGTGTGATGTCACAACTTAGACGAATCCGCTGCATGTTATCCTCCGGGACACCTTTGCGCCTTTGCTTTACCGGGATGGGCTTTACGGGGCCAGCTGCCTTCTTTTCTCCGCTCACACTGTTGGCGGGTTCCTCTGCAGACGCCCCCATTGTCGACTTCGGTGCCTCCCTCTGCCGCTTGCTCTTCATTTGGAACATTGATTCACCTCCATTCTTCACTAGGTTGGTATGGGGAAATCCTGGTTTGCGGGAAAGTCCACCGGCAGGGTCCCCAATTTATTGTTAATAGTGAAGGTGGGGAAATGGTAACTTGCTGATTTTGTTCTTAATGAGAGTTATGGCCGTTGACACTATCTTCTAATAACTGTAAGAAGATAGGGTTGTCGCCAGTGTTGTTGTTAAGGAGTTTCCATGATATCCAAAAAAGCAAACGGACCGAATCTGCCCCTGTGAGCTCGTTGTGTCTAAACTGGTAGCCGGTGGGGGAGGCGTTTCCTCGTCTGAACGTTAATGGATAGGACTGCACTGCGGCTAAATCAAAATCATAAGGTGCCTAAATGATATCTGAATCTTCGGTGCCCCGAGTCGGCATGCTTGCCACCGTTCGAAATCGCCGCGGGGTAATTTCGTCTGTAGAACCATACGAAGATGCTGTTTCCTCGAAGCTTTTGCACCTGGTTACTGTCGAGTACACCGAGTACGATGGTGAGCCGGAAGAGACCCTTCTTTGGGAACGGGAGTGTCAGCCCGTCGTGTTAGAGCCTAACGCTCTGCCCCGTGTCGGCGATGAAGCTCCCATGCAGCATCCGGATATGGTGGCCCTGCAGAGGGCCAGCCGCTGGAGTGCGATTACTCCATTTCTGTCTGCCCATTCTCCTCATGAGCGTTCTGAGTCGACTCCAACCGCGCCGGTGTATGGTGCGGTATCCGCGGACGATTTCCAGCTGGTTCCGTTGGCCCGAGCCATGCGTATGCCTCGTGTGTCTCTCCTGCTGGCTGATGATGTTGGTCTCGGTAAGACGGTAGAGGCGGGGCTGATCCTCGCGGAACTGATCCGCAAACGGCGTATCCGCAGGGTTTTGATCATTACCCCCGCGTCTCTGCGTCACCAATGGCAGAGCGAGATGGAGGAAAAGTTCTCTCTCGGTTTCGACGTGGTGGACCGGCCTGCCACTCACAAGCTACAACGAGAGTTTGGCCTTGATGTGAACCCCTGGCGGGCTCTGCCACGAATCATCACCTCATACCACTACCTGCGCCAACCAGATGTACTGGAGCAGTTCGAGGCTACCTGCCGTGCTGTCCATCAAGGGCACGTTTCCGCCCAACTCCCGTGGGACCTGCTGATTGTCGATGAAGCGCACAATCTGATGCCTTCGAATTTTGGAGAGGACAGTGATCTCGCCCAGATGCTGCGCCGGCTCACCCCGTGGTTCGAGCATCGCCTGTTCCTAACCGCCACACCGCATAACGGCTATACTCGTTGCTTTTCAGGCTTGCTGGAGCAACTGGACCCGGTACGTTTCACCCGCACTCCGACCTTTACCGACAAGGAACGGAAGATGATCGGCGACGTGCTCGTTCGTCGCTTGAAGAGTGAGATCAACAAACAAGACGAGGATGCGGGGCGATTCCCTCGGTTCGCGAGCCGACATCTGGAGCCCCAGCCCTTATACCTGTTGAAGGGAGAGAAGAACCTAGCCACAGCCGTTCGTGCGTTTTGTGACGCGCTCAAACGGCATATTCGCGCGACACAGGAAGCGCGGATGGTCCTCAACTTCGCGATAGAGATTCTGCGAAAGCGCCTGATGTCGAGCCCGGTTGCATTTGCCGACTCCTGGCTGCGTTTCAAGCTGGGGTTAGAGCAGCAGGATGAGATTCGCCCTTCCGAGGTTGCTGCCGCACAACGGGCTACGGAAGAGGACATCGATGATGACCAGGAGCGAGAGAGCCGCGGACAGCACGCAGCCCATATCATAGGCTCCTGGATGCACCCATATGTCGATCTGCTGGCAGCCGAAATCGGTGCAGTGGATGACGCCCTGGCCTATCTGAAATTGGATCGGCTCCCGGCCACCAGTGCCAAGCCGACAGAGGATGCCCGGTACGACCGTCTCAAGAAACTCATCGATGACAGGCTGCGCGATGGTGGGAAATGGGGCGATTCGGAGCGGCTCATCGTCTTTACGGAGTACAAGACTACCCTTGATTACTTGGTCAACAGACTCCGGGCAGAGTACGGTCAAGATGACAAGGGCCTGATCCTCCTCTACGGCGGTATGGACGACCAGGAGAGAGAGTCGGTCAAGAAAGCCTTCAACGACTTTGCATCACCGGCTCGGATTCTCATCGCCACTGATGCGGCCTCAGAGGGCTTGAACCTCCAGCAGACCGCCAGGCTCCTCCTCCACTATGAGATCCCCTGGAATCCATCCCGCCTGGAACAGCGCAATGGCCGCCTCGATCGGCATGGTCAAGCACGAGACGTAACCGTGTATCACTTCGCCAGCGATGATGATGCCGATCTCCGCTTCGTGGCAAAGGTTATCGGTAAGGTAAATGAGATTCGGGAAGACCTGGGGTCCGTCGGCGAGCTGTTCGATGCCGCTTTTCAGCGGCGTATGATGGAGCAACAGGACGACCATGATGTGTTTTCCCGACTAGACAGTCAAATCAAAACCCGCCGCCATGCGGCCGACGAGGCACGAATCGTTATTGAGGAGCGTGGGGTAGAAGAGCAGGAGCGTTTCCAACAGCTCTTGCAGGACCTTGACCTCAGCCCCGACTCTCTCAAGGATACCCTGCGGGTAGCCTTGGGAATTGGTAGCGGGCGGGATATTCTGGAAGGTCCTGATGAACGGGGCCGGATGCGGCTTTCCAGCCAGCTCTCAGGGCAGTGGCAGGCCATCGTGAACGACTACCTCCGTCTCCCGGATCAACGGGGGGCTATCGGAGCCATTCCCTGGCTGGTGTTCGACCCTCAATTCTTTATCCAGCATATCAACGGCCGCCCCGTCTTCCGACAGTCGCTGGATACGGTTCTGGTCCATCTTGGCCATCCCATGTTGCGGCATGCCTTGGCCTCATTCGCCCGACTCCGATTCCCCGGTGCCCAGGCAGACCGGGTATCCCCCAGCCGCTGGACGGTCACGGAGGGACAAGTTCCTTCTGGAGCGGATGCACTCCTGTTGTTCACGGTTGAGGAGATGGCGATCAACGAGTTGCGGGAGACCTTCCACCACTGGGTCCGGACGCTCGCCATTCCGGTCAAGAATGGTGCTCTGGGGGATCCACTCCCTTATAACGGTCCTAACCATGGCGATCCCGGTAGATATGTTGAGGCCCGGGTCGCCAAAGCTCGCGACCTGTGGGATGAGGTGGACCGCGATCTGAGCCAGTTTCTCAAGCAGTATCGAGCTTCCCTAACTGAGAGCGTTCGAAAACTTCAGGTTGCTGCAGGCGCTGAGGCCAGAGACCGCGAAAAGGAGGCCTTCGAGCGACGTATCAACGAGGTGGCTGCGTTGCAACGGAGCCAGAGCGTCGAGAAGCTGAAGCGCGAGATCGAAGAGAGGCGCAGTGGCGCTCTCCAGCTTAGCCTCTTGGAAGATGCCAACGAGATTGCCGAACGGCAGATGCGTGACCTGGAGGATGAACTTAAGCGGCGGACGGGGCACTTCGGCGAGCTGCTGGAGCGTCTGAAGAGCGAGAAGGCCCGGATACTGGAGCGGGTGATTCCGAGCCGGTTCACCTTGAGGGGAGAGATGCAGGTCTTTCCGATCACCGTTGAAATTCGCTTTCCGGAGGTGCGGCCATGAGTTTGCTACTCGACTGGTGGGCAGCGCTTAACCACGGCGGTCTGCTGATCGCACCCAATAAGATACAGGAATTTTTTCAGCGGGATTTGGAACCGTTATCGAATGGTAAGGCTGAGCGGCTGCGCCGCGAGGTCACCCGTTTCGACGGTACCGGTGAAGGTCTTTCACCGTTGCTCGACTTTCTCCTGGAAGACCTTTGCGGGCTCACTGCCGCTGAATGGCAGAAAGCACAACACGTCGACTCCAAGTGGTCTCTCAACAGTTTTACAAAGGAACAGATAAAGCCACGCCGCATCTGGATTGGCCCCAACGGTGAGACCCTCCCTGTATTCGTGCCCCAAGCTACGAGCGGAAAGCTCCTCGGTAACCGGCTGGGAGTCGGTAAGTCGCGGCGCATGTTCAGCCGGGTGCTGGAGTGGCTCCGCCGGCAACAGCAACCGCTGGCGTTGCTCACCAACGGGCGGCAGTTACGACTTGTCCACGCCGGGCAGGACTATGATGCCTGGTGCGAGTGGGACATCGACCTCTGGTTCGCCGAGGGGGCACCGAGTGCCCAGGTATTCGCCTGGCAGCAACTTCTCGATCGCTCGGTCTTGGTTTCTTCGGGGAAAGGGGCGTCAGGCACTCTATTGACCGCTATCCTCGACTCCCGGAAGGGGCAGGCCGAGCTATCCGCCATCCTGGGAGAGCGCGTTCGGCTAGCGGTAGAGGAACTGGTCACCGCTTCTCATGCGACAATCGAGAATGCCAGGGAACAGGGAGTCGTATTCGACTACCGCGATCTGTACATGGCGGGGACGCGCATCATCATGCGCTACATCGTCACTTTGTTCGCTGAGGCACGCGGTTTGCTGCCCGTCGACAATCGAATCTATCAGCACGCCTATAGCATAGACGGATTACGCCAGCAACTGGATCGTCGTGCCAGCGGACGCGGAGGGGAAAGGCTCTCCCAAGGGCGGAGCGCTTGGCCGCGAGTGGTAGCGCTCTTCAACCTTGTTTACCACGGATCCTCCCATGAAGCGCTACCGGTACCACAATACAGCGGCAATCTGTTCAAGCCGGGCAATGCCGATGGGGATGACCGCCTCAATCGCGCCCTGGCACTTCTGGAAGATCCGACGAACCCAATCAGCGATAAGCAGGTACGCCAGATCCTACGCCTCCTGACCCGGACCAAGGTACAGGTGCGCCAGGGACGTCGCAGTACGTGGGTGGATGGCCCAGTGGACTTCGCCGCCCTATCAACGGAATACATCGGCATCCTCTATGAGGGCCTACTGGATTTCGAACTGAAGCGGGCCGAGGACGGTGATCCGATCATCTTCATCAGCGTAGGGCGCCAACCGGCATTACCACTCTCTCGTCTAGAAGGGATGGATGATAGATCTATCAAGCAGCTGTTCGAGGAGCTAAAAAAGAAAGACTCCGGCCCAGGTGCAGAAGAAGAGGGGGGTGAAGAAGAGGAAGGTGTGGGCGAAGGGGACGAGCCAGAATTGGAGACAGCCGATGACGCCGGTGAGACGGGCGAGGAAGCTTCCGCTGAAGAACCACCTGCCGGTGACACTGAAGAAGAGATCGGGCTGAGTGCTACCGATCTGGAGCGTGCCCAAGCTTGGCTGGAACGCGCCGCCGAGGTCGCCGGGTTGGTGAGACGCCCACGTGGCCGAGGCGCCGTTGCTGTTGACGCGTACGAGCAGGCCCGACGGACGGTTGCGAAACAACTCTGTGCCCGGCTGATTGCGCCGGGAGAGTTCTATCTGGTCCGGTGGGGTGGTACCCGTAAGGGGGCGGGGACATTCTACACCCGACCTCAGTTGGCCGCCCCAACCGTGCGCCGCGCCCTACTGCCGTTGGCGTTCGAGCCCGTGAGGACAGAGACCGACCCGAGGACGGGACTGGAGGAAGTGGTTGAGTGGATACCCCGCAAGCCGGAGGCCATTCTTGCCCTGAAGGTCTGTGACCCCACCATGGGGTCCGGCTCCTTCCCGGTCAGCGCCCTGCGCTTCCTAACGGATGCCTTGGTGCAGTCCCTCTACCATTACCATCGGATCGACAGAAGCGATACCGGGGCTGTAGCCCGGTTGGCGGATGGGCACGAGCTTACCAAGGATACGGAGCAACCGATCCCCCTGCCGCCAGACCATGAGGGGTTCGAGGATGTGCTGAGGGTGCAGCTCAAGCGGCATGTGGTTGAGCGCTGCATTTACGGAGCGGACATTGACCCTTTGGCGGTGGAACTGGGGCGAATGGCGCTCTGGATTGAGACCATGGACCGTACCTTGCCGTTCGGGTTCATGGACCACAAGCTGAAGGTGGGCAACACTCTGCTTGGGACCTGGTTCGATACCTTCCGCGAATATCCGGCGATGGCTTGGGAGCGGGATGGCGGCGACAGCACTCATGACCGATTCGTCAATCACTTCCATGACGTTACGGTCACCCGTGGCAAGAACTCCGGCAAGGTAGAGCGCAAGGGCGACGTCTGGTCTGCGGCCATCAAGGAGCGAAAGCCTGAAGTCCAGCAGCAGTTGATTAATCGCCTGAGCGGCCAACGGGCTTTTGGTGAAGATAAGGATGACGGCAATATCCATGATGAACTGACTCATGTGTTTGAAGAGTTGCACGCGTTCCCCGTTCACGAGACTGAAAAACGCGCTCTCTTTTACCAGGAGAAGGTTCTCAACAACCAGCACTATCATGCGCTAAAGGAAAGGATGGATCTCTGGTGCGCCCTCTGGTTCTGGCCGGGGAATGAGATCGATGAGGCCCCGACCCCAGATACCTTCGCTATGCCGTCTGCGGAAGCAATGGCCATCGCGCGCCGAGTCGCCCGTGAGCAAAAGTTCTTCCATTGGGAGCTGGAGTTCCCGGACGTCTTCACCCCAGAGCGAAAGGGATTCGATGGCATGCTGGGGAATCCGCCTTGGGAGATCCAGAAACCAAACTCCAAGGAGTTCTTTTCGAATATCGATCCGCTTTACCGGGCGTATGGCAAGCAGGAGGCGCTGGCTAAGCAAGTCGAGTATTTCCAGCAACGGCCCAACGATGAGAAGGCGTGGCTTCGATACTGCGCTGTCCTCAAGGCCCGCTCCAACTGGATCAAGTACAGCGGACACCCGTTCGGTGACAACGTTACGATCGACAAAAAGGGAAGCCGGAAGCATGGTTTTAATCTAGGCGGGGGCTTCAGTGAGTCAGAACGGTTGCACGAGAGATGGCGAAAGCAACGTGCCCGCCACGTGTGTTATGCAGATTTCCGGCACCCATTCCTACACCAAGGTTCAGCGGATCTGAATACCTACAAGATGTTCTTGGAGCAGAGCCACGCACTGCTGCGAGATGGCGGTCGGTTAGGGATGATCGTTCCGAGCGGTATCTATACTGATAAAGGAACCACAGCGTTACGGGAGCTGTTCTTGGAGCAATGCGACTGGCAATGGCTCTTCGGATTTGAAAACCGGGAAAAAGTCTTCGATATTGACTCGCGCTTCAAGTTCTGCCCGTTGGTCATACAGAAGAGTGGTGTGACGACAGCTATTCGGGCTACATTCATGCACCGCGACGTGAATGACTGGGATCATGCTGAGCATCATGTACTGGCTTATCCCCATGAAAGAGTCGAGGAATTTTCCCCCTATTCTAAAGCAATCCTGGAGATTCGGACTGACCAAGATCTTCAGATCCTCCAGAAGATTTACGCAAATGGTATCCTCCTGGGGAACAGAAACGATCGAGGTTGGGAGATTAAGTATGCTACAGAATTTCATATGACCAGCGACTCCAAGCTGTTTCCTGAACGCCCGAAGTGGGAGGCAAAGGGATACATTGCAGATGAATACGGTCATTGGCTCGAGGGCCCTTGGCAGGAATATAATGGTCCTCTCAATATCTTAGACCGTAAGCAAGGATTGATAATTTCCAGAGACGGTAGTAAAGCAATTGATGTTGATCAAATCCAGGATGTAGCAATGCCTCTATTAGAGGGTAATATAATAGAGCAATTCGACGTAAGTTCGAAAGGTTGGGTTTCAGGTAAAGGCAGGACGGCAATTTGGCGAGAAATACCAATTGAGTCCAAAGTATTTGAACCTCAATATCTTATAAGCGTAGAAGATGCTAGATCAAAAGTGCATAAAAACAGAGAATTGGCAGGTTTGCCCAAATGGACTCCGAGAGAAAAAGTTGCTTTTATTGATGTAACTTCGGCTACAAACGCAAGAACTGCACGAGCAACCTGTACACCTTATTTCCCATGTGGGAATACGGCTGCTATCCTTGAAACTTCTTGTGACACTTACTCTCTTGCAGTTGCAATGAACACATTTATTTATGATTTTGTAGCTAGAGCACGTTGTGGAGGCTTGCATCTGAATTGGTTTGTAGTTGAGGAAACTGTACTACCAAAGCAGGATATTTGTACTTACTTTTCAGAGATAGGAAGATCATTAATAGGATATCCTAAAATATTTTCTGACTCATTTAAAGAAATCCCACGTATTAAACCAGCCATTACGCTATATGAACGAATTAGACTTAGATGTATTTCAGAAGCATTAATGGCCAATAGCTTTGAATTTACAAAAGAAGAGTTTGAGTATATCTTGCGCGAATGTGACTTTCCTAGAACCAATCTAACTGACGACTTTACGCATAAATTAAATCCCAAAGGTTTCTGGCGTATTGATAAGACCGAAGATCCAGAATTGAGGTTGCCGGTCTTATCCTTTGTTGCGTTCTGTGATCTCCAAAAAAAGGGACTTGATATCTTCCTGAATCAAAATGATGGCGAGGGATGGATGCTGCCAAAAGCTTTACGGCTTGCTGACTACGGGCTAGGCCATGATGATCGTGCCCAAGAATACCAGCCTGTCGCAAGCCGACTTGGACCTCGGTTTTATGACTGGCAGCTCTGCGAAGACGTCAGCCGATCGTGGAAGGAGTGCGAGGCCCACGCGGCCCTCATTCGTAAAATCGTTCCAATAGCAGAGCCTGAAAAGGACGATCATGTCACACCTGCAAAACCAGCTTCAGGGCAGATGACTTTATTCTAAATTGAATGCTTGCGGGGGGATACCCATCCATGCTGAATCCGATCACCTATACAGAGCAGGTTGTAAGCGACTTTTTGCGATACCAGCTGAGCACCTATGCCTTCGCGGACCAGTCCCTCTATGACCAGATGCGTACCCTCCTGAATCTGGAGCACACCCGTGCAACTCCGCTGCTTAAGGGACCGTTCATCTCACTTTCCCGAACCTTCCGCCAAGGGGCCTCCATTGATCAACTGATCACTGAGGGTATTTTGCACCCTCACATTCATCAACTATCACCTTATCCGACCGTCTACGGACATCAGGAGCAGGCTATCCGGTCAATCCGGGCGGGCCGAACTACCTTGGTTGCGACAGGGACCGGGTCCGGGAAAACTGAATGCTTCCTGTTTCCTATCATCAGTAGGTGCCTGGAACTCCGGGACGCGGAAGAACCCGCTGGGATCACCGCGGTCATCGTCTACCCTATGAATGCCCTGGCGGAAGACCAACTCTTGCGAATGCGCGAATTGTTAGCTGGGACCGGTATTTCCTTCGGCATGTACGTCGGCAAGACCCCTGACTCCGAGTCGAACGTCACCGGGCTGCGCCTACCGCCGGGCAGCAGTGTAGCGGATTACCGAGCAAAGCTGGCAGAGGTGCAAAAGAAGAAGCTCGACGTAGCCGTCCATCCGCCTGAAGAATGCGTTTCCCGTGAAACGATGCGAACGCCGGGCAAGCAACCCCGCATCCTGCTCACCAACGTGAAGCAGTTGGAATTGCTCCTCACTCGGCAGAAAGACTTGGAGCTGTTCGACAACGCCCGCTTGGAATTCATGGTCTTCGATGAGGCTCACACCTTTACCGGCGCCCAGGGGGCAGAGACTGCCTGTCTGATCCGCCGGCTACGGGCATACTGTGGAAAAAGCGAGAGCAGTACCACCTGCATAGCCACGTCCGCCACGATCGCCGACCCGGTTAACGGTCTGGAGGCAGGCAGAGTCTTTGCCAGCCGTTTTTTCGGAGTGACCGGTGCTGACGTGGAACTCGTAGGCGAGTCCTATGAGTCTGATATATGGGGAGAGACCCGCACCGCCAATGGCCCCCTTAGTGGGGACCAAAGTGTGCAGCTTCAGACACTGCTGGATGTTCTCAGCCGTGTGGATCGGGAGGACGCCACTGCGGCAGAGATCCAGGCTCTGCGGATTTGGTTTCAGTCTGCGACGGGCAGCAAGCTGGGGGATGGGGATTGGCGCAAGGCGCTCCACACCTGGCTGAGCCATAACGAGGTTGTATACCAAATCGCAGAGAAACTCCGTCATCCGAGAGCGCTGGTTAATCTCTTGGAAGAGCTGTCGGCAGCACTCGGCCGGAAGATAAGTGAAGAAGAGATCCTCATTTGGTTGGCTCTCGGAGCCGCATCCCGCCAGGACACCCGCCCCTTACTACGTCCCGTAGTCCACGGCTTCGTCAGAGGGGTGAGCGGTGCTGTAGTGACATTCCCAGAGCCGGATCGGAAGGCTCGGCTCTGGCTCTCAGCGGAGGACGCACTGGGGGCTACCCCAGATCTGTTCCGGTTTCCTGTCATGAGCTGCACGACTTGCGGCCAGCACTATTTTGAGCATGCCCTCGAAGACTTCTTGTTCACGGATCGAACCCCCGGAGGTGGGATTGCAGAGGGGGATAGCCGTTACTGGCGACCGCTAGAAGTGCCACATGGCGGGATCAGGGCATTGTCCCTCGATCATCAGGTCGGTAGTGATCCAGATGACGAAGCCCCGGCCAGGACCTATACCCTGTTCGTTTGTCGTTACTGTGGTGCAGTTCACGATGAGGACAAGGCTCAGTGTCTAGGGTGCGGCAGGGAGAAAGTCCTAGCACCACTTCACTTCATTCAGCAGCACAATGATCACCCAGGCCAATTGTCGAAATGCATTTCCTGCAACGCCACCGGACGCCGTTTTGTTGGACAGTATCGAGAGCCGGCACGACCTGTTCGGGCCACGACAGTGGCGGACGTCCACGTCCTCGCCCAGAGCATGATTCACAGAGCCGAACGGAGGCGCCTGCTGGTCTTCGCAGATAACCGACAAGATGCAGCATTCCAGGCGGGGTGGATGCAAGATCGCTCCCGCCGCTACCGCCTTAGAGATCTGCTTTATAAAAAAATCCGTGAGGACAGGATCTCTGTAGGTGATTTGACTCTGTGGATGGATCAACTGCTGGATGGAGACGACGAGCTGTCACGGGCATTGATTCCCGAGGTCTGGCGCGTAGAGCCCAAGACGGGTACGGGGCAAGCCCACGGAATGGAACGGAAGTGGTACCTACGGGCTCAGCTCGTTCGGGAGTTAGCCTTGGGAGCCCGGCAGAGGATCGGTTTGGAACCGTGGGGGCGGATGCGAGTGGAGTACCAGGGACTGGTCCCTGAACACCCCTGCATCCTCAAATGGGCTGATCGGCTGGGGTGCAAGGCGAGCGAGTTGGCAGATGGGATCGCATCCTTACTGGATAGCGCCCGTTCCCGTAAGATCATCCACGATAATGTGACCAAGATTTTTAGCAGGTTCTGGATTGAGGGGGCCAAGGAAATACAACGGGGTTACGTCGCCATGATGAGGGACGTCCCCAAGGGGCTGGTGTTCCAACGAGACGCCTCCCATGATGATGCCCGTATTCAACAGTGGTTCAGTGCCTATGACACTGCCATGAAACAGGCAGCGGTATCCTGGGGGGTAGATCCTGATCAGACGGAAGTATTCCTCCGGGAAATATGGGATCTGCTGTCCCGCGATCTGGAGCTGTTGGTACCGGTGACCCTTCTGGGAGCGCGGGGGAACCCGCTTCCCAGGTGTACCGGGGCTTACCAGGTGGATGTAGATAAACTGTTGCTTGCACCTCACAAAGGTCGATATCGCTGTAACACCTGTCGCCGGTTGCACAGTCGCCCGAACCCGACGCAGAGCTGTATGGCGTTTCGGTGCAACGGGACCTTGGAATGGGAAGAGGAAGATCCTGATAACTACGACCTGCTGTTCCTGGACCAGGAGTTCTCCATGCTGCGAGCCAAGGAGCACTCCGCCCAGATCCCGGGGCCAGAGAGGGAGCGGATTGAAATTTCCTTCAAGAGTGACAGTGAACGGATAAATACGCTGGTCTGCACCCCGACGCTGGAGATGGGGGTAAACATCGGGGCGCTCGATGCCGTACTTATGCGCAACATGCCACCGCTTCCTGCCAATTACTGGCAGCGGGCGGGGCGGGCGGGCCGACAGTTCCGAATGGCCCTCGATCTGACCTATTGCCGGGCGGCCAGCCATGACCGAGCATACTTCAAAGAGCCTCTGAAGATGTTGGAGGGGCTGGTCGAACCGCCGAGCTTTAACCTCCGCAACCCGGTAATGATCCGCAAACACGCCAGTGCGACCGTCCTCACGACCTTGTTCAAGTTGGTCAGAGACGCAGCTTTGCCCGAAGCGGAACTCAATGCGATCAAAGAAAGTCTTACATCCTGCATTCCACGAATGATTAAGCCGTGGTTATTCACCCCGGAAGGTTTTGTGCGGTCCACCCCGATGGATGTCAGCGCGGTCGCTCAAGTGATTCAAATACACCGTACCCTCCTGCTTCAAGCAGTCATGGCGGCTTTTGAGCAGGGATGGCCGGTCGAAGATAAGGAGGTGATTGATCAGGGCCAGATGGAGGCGGTCATCGATGGTTTCGGTGATGCCTTGCAGGAGGTCGTCAACAGGCTGTTCGCGCGCCTACAATGGGCGCTAGGACAGTTGGAGCGACTGCGTGGTGTTGCCGCCAACAAGGGTGCACTGGACCCGGACGAAGAAGCCTTGAGGGCGCGGTGCGAGCGGTTGGTCAAGAAACTGAAGGGGGAAGCGCGGCGTAGAGCCAACCAGGCGGAAGGCGTGGATGATACCAACACGTATGGTGTGCTGGCGGCGGAGGGCTTCCTGCCCGGGTACGGGCTTGATACCGGAGCCGTAACCATCACCCACGAAGCCCCGCGGTATGGATCAGATATCCAAGACTGGGAACTGCGGCGGAGCACCTCGCTGGCGATTCGTGAATATATCCCTGGCAACCTGATATACGCCAATGGCCATAAGTTTGTCCCTCGCCGCTTCCACTTGGAACCGGAGGAACCGCTCACCTTTGTTGTGGATACCACGAGTGAGTCCATCCAAGAGACCGGGACGAATACCACTACCGCTGCGGGGATCACTGCCCAGGTGATTCCCGGCATCGTCATGTGCGACGTGGACGCCCCCCATCAGTCATTTATTTCCGACGAGGAGGACTACCGCTTTCAGATGCCTGTCGCCATCTTCGGCCACGAGCAGGGACGGCACTCTGGAGGGAAGGCCTATGACTGGGGTGGTGCTCAGCTACACCTCAAGCGCAACGTCTACATGAGGCTGGTCAACGTCGGGGCAGCCAACCGGGTAAGAAGTCAGTCGGCACTGGGTTATCCGGTCTGTCTCGTGTGTGGCCACAGTCGGTCCCCCATGAGCCACCAGTCGGAGATAGTTGACTTCAGCAGCCATCATCAGGAACGGTGCGGCCGGCCGATCGAGTTCGTGGGTTTCTATGCCGACATCGTTTCCGATGCGTTGGTTCTGACGGAGTGTGCTTCTCGCGAGATCGCCTACAGTGTCCTGGAGGCCTTACGACAAGGAGCAGCTGAGGTTCTGGATATGGAGATTACAGATCTTCAGGTGATGGTCTTTGGTAAGGCGGGGGCAGAGCAGGTTGATGGATTACTCTATGACCCCATGCCGGGGGGATCAGGACTCCTTGATCAGATCATTAAGCGATGGCCGGATGTGGTCACCGCTGCAGAAGGCATCCTAACCGGGTGTGCCTCCGCGTGCGAAACGGCATGCGTGGACTGCTTGCAGCACTTCAGAAACTCCTTCTATCACAACAACCTTAACCGGCACACCGCCATAGAGTGCTTTAGGGAGTGGGGGATGGCCCTGGCTGGATCGCACATCATCCCGCCTATCCTCCCGAGCGAGGCGCAAACCAAGGAACCGGTAAACGCTCCTGAGGCCCAGCTGAAAGCCCTTCTGGAAGCGGCGGGCTTTGATGATTTTGAGACGGAGAAGCCAATCTCGATATCTGGCGGCATCGTAACCAGGCCAGACGTCTACTTTCATGAGCCTAATGATCAACACGCTGGCGTTTGCATCTACCTTGACGGAATGAGCAAGCATATCCACGGTAATTCAGAGACGGCAACCAGGGATAGGCAGATCAGGGAAGAACTGCGAAGCAAAGATTATGAGGTCGTTGAAATAATGTATCAGCAACTCTTCGACAAGGTATCAATGCGTTTGCACATGAGAAAAATCGCGAAGGCAGTGGTAGGCATTAAGAGAGCACGTGATTTGGAGTCTGACGATAGTTGGTTCGTTTAATACATCTCTAATAGGGCCGTCCAATGGCGACAATGATACAGGCGGTGCCGCTTGATTTTCACGGTTGCCCTGGAGAAAAGCATACAATATCCCGAGCTCCGCTCGGGATTAACTTTGGGATGTTCCATTCCAGTCGATGGGCCGGCAGGACTGAACGTTCAGCCGGCCAAGGAGAAGCTCATTTTACCATCGAGCCAAAGAAAGGCGTTCTCGTCCTTGGTGACCACTGCGGAGGTCGTGGCGGCAGCGGGGGGGGCTCATTTGGGAGGCGTAATTGCGTCCTGAAAAAAGGAACTCCTTCGGAGCCTGGATAGAGAGTCTTTTAGATGGGAGTGCAATCTGGCACTGACTTTTGAGGAGCTATCGAAGGACCCAGCTTTCGTCTCAATGCGAGAGATCCCAAAATTGTAGGTGTGCGCCGCCTTTCTGATTAGTTTGCCCAGATCACCTTTGGTGGCAAAACGACCGAGATACACGGTCCCTCTCCCGTGGGTCGGTGCGTCCAAGCCTACTACCCACCCAGCCTCGCCAAGTAATTTCTGCAACGAAACCATGTCCATATCCAACGCGGTAGAGTAAATTCCCCCTTCCTTTCTGTAGGTTACAAAGCAGACCTTCTTTGCCAGCAAGCGGAAGTCCTGCTGCAACTGTTTTCTGATCCTTTTCAGTTGCGATAACACGAAGTCTGGCGATGGCGCATTGATCCTGACGAGATGCAGGAATCCGGTGTGTCTCTCCATCAGGACCAGGATATTCCCTTTTTTCAGCACATAGTCGTTGGTAAGGTACTTTTTCTCCTCCCAAGTCACTTGGACCAGATGCACCGCAAGGGTGCCGACCTCGATAGCTTCGCGCCTTGGGAGGTATCCCGTGAGGCCAATGGCTTCAATGGCTCTCCTACAACTTCTCTCCGACGGGCACGATTCGGACCGGCGCGTTCTCTCAATGATATGGGGCTGGATGTCCAAGTGCAGGTCTTTAACCGGCCATGAGGACGCTCTGGCCAACTCACACAAAACAGCCTTCTCAAAGATCGTCATTTGTCGCCTGCTCTGCAGGTCCGAACCCATAAGAATTGGGACGTGATTGGCAGGATTGGCCCAATGACGGGCAGTTAGATACGCAACCCCTTCATCCCTGGCGATTTTTTTTATGGCAACACCTTGTTCTCGTAAAGCTAAAATTCGCCTTTTGAGTTCGGTGCTGATCCGTTCTCCCCGCATACATCCTCCCAGCCCCCCCGAAATAATGTCATGGGTTATATATATTGTCAAAATGGCTTTCGTATTCCCTCCACGAGAAGCCCCTTTAGACGCCCGGAGCCGCGATTAATCGTCTAGGAGTATTAAAACAACCATCAAGTATAACATATTGATTTGCTTCATCATTTTCATTTATTTTATCCAAAGGAGTGATGAGGGGATATCAACGGAGGAGGGGAGATGACAGTGACTAATGACAGTGACAGAAAACAGGGGGAGCGGAGTCTGCTGGAAGTGGTCTCCTGTAGTGATCCCAATAGTGCAGAATATAAAATAGCTCTGAATACTCTGGTGTTGAGTCACCAGTGGCTGGTCAAGCAGATTGCATATAAGGTCCTCGGGAATTCCTCACGCCGAGAAGAATTCAAAGCTGATCTGATCCAGGAAGGCACCCAAGGTCTTTTGATGGCAATAAGAAAGTTTGATTTGGAGCGAGATACAGCATTGTCTACTTATGCTAAACATTGGATTCATAAGGCTATCGTCAAGTATATCAACCAGAATTGGCGCTCTATAAGAGTGCCAGAACGTGAATGGTACGCCATCCGATGTTTCATTGGCGAGGAAGCTAAAAGTGGACTTAGGGAGCCCTCTGTGGAGGAGATATCAGCGGCTACCGGCGTAAGCATCCCCATGGTTACCGCCATCAGGCAGCTCAAGGACGAGGTCCGGTTGGACGAGATTAGCAGCAATAACGAGGACTCAGAAGGTACCCTAACAATCGGAGACATGTTACCAAATAACATGCCGTCGGCTGAGGATTCGCTCGAATGGGCTAACGACCTTGACCAGATTCGGAAAACGCTACTGTCCGCGGGACTATCAGATACAGCGCTGGAGATCTTACGGCGTCGGTTCGGACTAGACGGCAGGGATGAGGAAAATGTCGAAGAAATAGGAAAAAGCTTAGGGCGTAGGTCGGAATGGGTACGGCGGCAACTTGAACAGGCGCTAGATGACCTAAGATGGAATTTTGTGTCACATGGTCTCACCCCCATCTACGAGAAAGGAATGATATGAACGGTGAAACCAACGTGTTGACTAACCAGATAGGGGACAGTCTGGACCGGGCAATTATCGAAACCCTGCAGTACCACGCACATCTACCCACAGACGCGAGAGATACGATCTGGGAGGAGTTGGAATCGAACATCGGCGCGCTTGACCCATGGGATTTAGATGAGGACGTGGCCTACACCATCGACCTCGATATCCTTAAAAACCTGCATGAGAACAGCGGAGGAGTGGGGGTATACATTTACGAGGGAAGCCAAGCCGGCGAGGTCAACGTAATGATGCTCTTCGCTATATGGATATTTTTCCGGGCACTGGACGGTAAGCAGGCGCTGGCGGTGGGCGATGTAGCCCGAGCGGCGTACATCGCGGCAATGGTACATGAAGGTATCCGCTGCGGCGAGAAGGCAAACAGTGAGACAGAAGCAACAGCCGACCGGCGTCTCAAAACCATCGCCAATGAGAATAACAGGCGAAACGCCGGGCGAATAAAAAACATGAAAATCTATGGACCCTCCAAAGCGATCATTATTGATGACTTTGAAAAGATCCTTGCAGACAACCTACCCATCGTCGAGTTGAGAATACCTATGCCCCTAAATGCCGTGTGCCAGGAGATAACGCTGAAATTTAAAGCCTTGTTTCCAGATAGACCCAACCTCAAACAATGTGCAAAATACCTATATCAAAAGCACGTCAAACTGCCGGAGTCGTTGGGCAAAAGAGCATCGATTATGCTGAAGGAGGACGCGATCTACCGGTGTATCACTGACCACTACCGGCAACGCCACCTAGAGGCCTGAGGGAATGCAATTAGTCCCAAGGGCGCTCGCGCCTTCATCGTCCCCCGTGCCCATATATAAAAAACTGACACCATGCCTGTTATGGCATGGTGTCAGCCAACAGCATCATATCATCAAAGAGCTGTCCATCACGGCGCATAATATCGATTACCCGGATGAAGGCGTCGAACTCCAGAACTGGAAAAGAATAGATGTATGATCCGACAACATTCTTTATTCCATCATCACTAAGCTCTACAGACCGCAGTGGTTCACCCAGTAACAGAGTGATCTGACAAATAGGGAGGTGGCTGTTGTAGTCGAGGCGCGCAAGAATCTCTCCTGAATGACACCCAATTGCCTGATCTGGATATCGGTGGCGACGCTTGACGCACCGATACTCCCCTGGGGAGCGATGAATAGCAATCAGGTGCTCAGCATAAATGAAGAAGTGATGGTTGGGGCTCACCATGTGGAGCCCCAACTTGTCCTTCTGCCACCATATCCTTGCCGTAGAGATATCGGTAGCCATATGTGATTACTCGAACAGCGAGTCGGGGCTTTCTGTATCACTTTGAAGCCCGTCGTCCAGCGGGATCTGGTAGTAGCTCAGTCCCGTGTAGGCCGAAAACAACTTGTCCAGACGATCAAGACTGCCCAACTGCAGCTTACAGGCGATGTAGTAGTAAGTCAGGACTGCGCGATCCAACTGGAAGGAATCAATCAGCTTGATATCCTCCAATTTGCCGATCATAACCCCTGTGTTGCCATGAACGACGTTAATAGCGGAGTTTGCCGGCAGCAGGCGTGCTAGGATCTCGCCGCGCCCCTCTACCTTCTCGCCGGGGATCTGAAACGCCTGCAGAACAACTGTTGGTCGGGTTGGATGGTCCATCCGCTCCACGATCTCGACGAACTGTTTGATCGGGATGACAGTGGGGACCAACTCAGGAGCGGCCACCGCGATAGATACGTTGTAGCGGTCGCGACGGAAGCCCATGCAGGCCGGGTTGAACGGACGTCCTTTATATCCCCTCGGGGACTGCGCCGCGATATCGAACGGAGGTAGCTGCTGCAGATTCGACAGCCCCTTGATGGCAGACGGGTTGCCTGCCATCAAGACCTTGCTTGCGTTGATGAGGCAACTGAATCCGTTCTGGACGTGGCATTCTGCTACCTCGCCAGGTCTAATGGTTGTTTCCATAAGTTTGTTCCTTTTCTCTTTTAAGTTGCCTGAAGGGGTCTACCTCCAGAAATGAATCCGATGCATCGAGAAGTTTCTGGAACCTCTCCCGGTCCTCGTGAAGTCGCCTCAATACCTCATAGTGGCTAACTACCATATTGCTATCGAGAGCAAAGGTAGTCGTGAAGTCGACCCCACCGTCTTTATCCCGTAGGCAGGAAACATGTAAGGTAGAGGTCTCCCCGTTGTACCACCCGACCACGCGGGCTTTGGATATGGGGGTCGACAGGGTCACTACGGCCCCTCCTGTCTCGGGGTCTCGTTCGTTGAGGTGTCCCAACAGCTTTGTCGTCCCATTCTCGCGGACCATCACCTCGAATCTTAGGGCGGCCATGCTCAGCTTTATACCGGCAGGGTTCACAGTGGTAATCCGAAGCTTGTGTCCTATCCCGTTAAGGGATAAGGCTGATAGGTGCTCTTGGCATTGCCCCGCAAGTAGCTGCTGGATCACCAACTTACTGTCGTCCGGATAATCGCTCTTGATTTCGTCTAGGACCTGACTGAGCTGCCAGGTGTAGATGGGGCCATCAGAGGCTAGGGTTTCCAAGTACAGGCGGCAGTGGGGATTTACAGCTTGGGCAATAACCCAGTCCGTTACAGGATAGCTGTACTCTACGGGATTCCCCTCAGGAAGGCCCAGAAGTCGTTTGACTGGCGCATAGATGTCGGGCATTGCTTGGGTTGTGTCTTCATTCATAATTTCACCTCCTTCCTGGTTATGCCGTTGTTTAATGCAGCGATTTACGGCCTGTTGTGCGCATGTTGCGGCGTTTTTCACGCTAAGCTTTATGAAGCGCAGTTTGGTGTTGGTCTTGAGCCGGATCGCATGACGTGATTCTTCTTCACTGCCCAGCACGACTAGAGCCGCTAAGTAAAAGGGGGTGCTGACAGAGTTGCACTTCTTAGCGTGGTGGTATGTAGCAACAAGCTCGGCCAAAGTAACAGACCGATACCGATAAGGTCGGCTGCCCAAAAACGGCACGACCTCTCTGAATGAGAGATCGATGCCGTTATCCAAGACCGAATAGATGGGGGGATGTGGAAATGTGGTTACCATAAGGAGAACATACGGAAGATTTGGTAAGACTTCTTGCGGTCTACAACTTCTTTTTCTGTAGGCCCTATTTCTACTAGTCGATAACAGTCGTCTGGACCAGCGACACGTCCACCCTCAAGGCCTGGCACAGTTTCATTATTTCGGTACGGTTTCGACCTGTATCAGTAACGCGATGCGGGATGAAACGCTGCCGCTTGAGGTCGAGAAACATTTCGTCCGAGAGACCGAATGGCCGTAAAACCGATATGATCCAGGCATGGGCGGGGCGGGTGGGGAAGTCCGGTTGCAATACACAACTGGTCACGCTTTCTAGGACAACGTTGCTGACCTTGGCTCTTTGGGAGCGTTCGAATTCCTTGGGGGGCTCAATGAGGACCGAGGCACAGGCCGTAACGTACTTGGGTGGGATGCGGATGCGCCTAAATAGTCGGGCTATTTCGTCGCGATCACGAGTCGGTCGCTTGCCGGGGACGAAGGACGCTTTCTCGCAGGCGATAAGGATCTCGGGTGTCAGGGGCGGTGATAGGTGCTGCAGAAGGTCCTGCCGGCCAGGTAGCAGGCCCATTCCGGAAAGCGTGGTAAACGGCTCCATATACTGACCGTGCAAAACCGCCTTCACTACCTCGACGATCAAAGCCAGATTGAGCTGTTCTTGGTCAAAGATTAAGGAGCAGGCGGCGGTGGGCTCTACCCCGAACCGCTCGCACAGAACCGTTACCAGGTTGGTGAGGGCCTCGTATCGGGAGACGCAGTGGCACTCAAATTCAGCCCTCTTGAAATTCTTCAGGTCGTTTACGCTCCAGCATTCTCGCTTTTGCTGCAGCTGTTTTGGCAGCAGCGCCCATACTTCGTTTAGTATCGCAACCTTGCCGGGGTAGTCGCCAGTAGCACAGGATGTGGGCAGAATCCCTTGTAAAATGGCGATTAACAGCATCCGGACTGCCCTGTCGGCTTCTCCCTTGCTCGATCGGGATCGGCGCCCTCGCATCCGGACGCGATCTGCCACCTCATTTGGGCGTGCAACGCGGCCCGCCTTCCGTATGTTGTCAGCTTGGTACCGATGCCCCTTCATCGCCGACAACGAGGGGAACGGCAGGGTATATGGAGGCGTGTAGAGGTACCCGCCCGTGTACAGGCTCTCTTGCCGTAGAAGGGGCTGCCGCTTGTAGTCGAAGTCGCAGTTTAGCTTGCGTTCGGCCTTCAGTTGGACCAAGTCTAAAGTGCCGTTGCTCTTCATGATCTTCCCGAAGCTCGGCAATGAGTAGAGCGTGTAGGTCACGATCTCGTCCCGCCCCTCCTCTGTGGCCATAAAGTGATCCAGCAGGTAAGACCCATCCACCTGCTTCTTAACCCCCTCGTTATCTAAAATGAAACGGAATTCCTCCTTGTCCGGCTCGATATCTTGGACGGGCGGTTTCACGGAGAACTTGGCCAATATCGATACACACTCTACAGGGCCATCATCGGTTTCGGCTGTGACTATCCCAATCTGCCCCCGGCTCTTGACCGCCACGACATCATCTGCCATCCCTTTTATCTCCAGGTACTCTGCATTTTTAACCAACTCTTTGCGGGCATGGCGGAAGAGCCGAATCGGCAGGAAGGTGCCCAGTATCTCCAGCAGTCCTTGCGCTCCGAATGCCTGATCATTTAGGACGGCTGGTGCTGACCAATCGACCATGTCCTCTTGCTTGTCCCGCATCCTGACTACATGGTAGTTCTTACCCTTTGCCTCTACGTCACGACGTATGTCTATCAATTCGTAGTATTTTTGCAGCACGGAATACCCTTTCGGCGATGGTACCCCGACCAGCAAGCCGTCAGTTGTACAACTGGCGACGTCGATCCGCTGCGGTTGTGACTTGCCCTCGTTAAAGTGTTCGACCCCCAAAAGCAGGGAGGAGAGTACGGCCCGGGCTGTACCTGTGGTCAATGCGGCCACTACCGGATCAGATACTTTAGATGGTTCCAGGCGGTTCATTGTGAAATTGGAGATGTCACATGTTTTGCGAGGGTTCACCGCCTGGGCGAACTTGCCATACAGGGAGTTCATGAACTCCTTAAGTAGCTTCTCGTAAACGGAGTCGGACGGGTCCTTGTGCGCAGCGTATGCGTCTTTGAACTTCTTGCGTTCCGTTGCCAGTCTGGTCAGGTAATCCTGCATGTAGAGAACAGGCTCGCCCCCCTCATCTCGTTCTATCGGCAGTTCTAAACTCCAGATGGCGTCGACCCGCGCACCAGCATCGAGGGCCAGCATGATTTCCATGTGAGTGGCGGTGGTGCTGCCTTTCAGGGTGTAGACCAAGCCGTACTTGCAGTGGTGCACATGGAGGCAGGGGTACAGTGGAGGCTTCTCTTTGAAGTGGAACTGAACCTGTGCAAAGCCTGGAAGAATGACACGGGCCCGCTCTGCGTCAGGATTGCTCTTTGCCCGCTGCCACTCGTTGTACCAGCGATTGATCATGGTGTTGTCATAGACCAGAGCTCCCTCTCGGATGCGCTGTGCCGCCACCTTTGGCATGGTTCTAAGGGTTGCCTCGAACTGCTCTCTGGATACAAGGAGGGCGTCGCGAGCCTCTTTCGCCATCTGTAACGGCACGTTGTCGGCCACCAGCTTTGCGACTCTCTCTTCATCGATATGATAATTTGGTAGGCGTAGCTCATAGGCCTTATCTAAGTCGATACGGGGGACTCGGGACATAACGCTCGGGTAGCAGCCGGTCAGATCAACGTCAAGCCAGGTTTTGTCGTGAGTCGCCTCGTAAAAGCTGGTCCTGCCTTTCAGAAGCCCTTCATTCCGCCCGCCATAATAGGCCCGCTTCACCAGCCAACGAGCATCAGTGTAGCGGGCACTGTTGAGCTTCTTAAGGTACTTCGTGTGCCATTCGTTCTCGTGAATGAAGGAGCTCATGGCAGCGTTGGCAAGAGTGATGAATAACTTCCGCACCCGGCCCTTATAGGCCAGTTCGTTGAGGGACTGCTGCAACAGACAAAACAGCTTGAGTGTCGCTTCAGTGTCCTTTAGGGCGTAATTCACGAACCCTTCCCGATCCTCTTGCAGCAAGAGCCGCATATCCTCCAAGTACCGCTGACTTATGGTCAACTTCATCTCACCGTCGGACCCAAGGAGTGAAGAGAGCTTCTTCAGGCTGCGGTGGGTAGCGGGCGCCAGGAGCATTGTGTCGAATAGTCTTATGTCAACGAGGCTATACCCTGGCAACGTCACTTGGACTGGATGTGACAAGGTGACGGGTAACTTATGGACCAGCCCGATCGCATCACCGATGTGCTGCTGGTCCCGGTCATCGAGGATGGAACCCTCAGCTGTGGTGTTGTGGCATGAGAGGCATATGAGAGTTCGCTTCCGGTGATGGTCTTCTGGAAATTCCCCGCCATTTACCGAGCGGATCAACTGCTCCGCGATGGTTTTCATGTCTGGACGTGCCCCTTCACGGGCAAAGTAGATGGTGTTGGCCCCGACGCCAGCCGTCGAACAGGCGGCGATCTGGTGAGATAAGAGCACGTTTTTCTTTTCATCTACCGGGTCCCGGTACCACTCGGCATCGAGAGATCCGAAATAGACGATGTCATATGATTTCTGCCTTTGCCGACGGGCAGCAACCCGGAAAAGATCCGAGTATTTCTCGGCCAATGCCCCTAGGCTACTCGTATCGCTCATGACAGCACCTCCGCCAGCTCATCTAAGGAGGGCAACGCACGATTGGACCTGCTTATGGTGTATGCGCGTGCCCGACGAGCAGCGTCTCGCAACCGCTGTTTGTCGTAGCACAGCAAGACATCCAGCCAATCCTGATCCAGCTCGCGAGGGATCAGCAGTTTGACCGTAATCCCCATGTCGTACAGCCGCTGTGCCAGGCGCGCCCCCGCTAGCTGTCCTACACCGTGCTGGTCGTGGTCAGCCCAGATAGCTATCTTGGTTACACCTTCAGGGGGGATGAATGATTCCAGGCCGTGGGCGGAGCCGCAGGCCCAGGTGGGGATGCCGGTCGCCTGGTACACAGCCTCGGCGGTCTCGATGCCCTCGCTGACGCCGAGAACTTCGCTGTGGTCACGTAGGCGGATCGCCGCCCCGGTCAGACCGCCACGGAAAAGAACAGGGGAGAACTTCTTGGGGTGGTCAACGTCTGCTTTCCCGGTGCCACCAGAGTCAAGGAAGGTGCGGTGAACGCAGACGACCTCCCCGTCGGGGGCTTGGAAAAAGCCCACCATGGCGGGGAGATAGTCGTCTTCGAAATCGTCCTTGTACCTCTCATTATGAACGAGGCCGAGGACGGGTGACGGAGGAATGCTCAGACCGCGGTGCCGGTAATAGGCATCCAGACGGGGGTGTGCAAAGACGGTACGGTCTAGGGTGCGATCGATATAAGTGGCGACCCAGGAGCGGTTCTCCGGCGTCGCTGATGCAGCTGGTGGAACGCAATCTTCGTCACGGTTCAGACCCAGCTCCTCCTGGTCCATGAGCCACTCCTCGATAGCATCTACGGCCTCCAGGAACGACCACCCCTTGAGCCACATCAACAGCGCGATGCCATCGTGGAACTTCCCGCAGGTGTTGCAGACGCCACCGCCGGTGGTTTCGGCATCAGGAAACAGGCGGAAGCCGTCACCGTTCCTACCGTTATGGACAGGGCAGGCGACGTGCCGGCCGTGGTGATGGATGGCCTCATAGAGTTCGCTGGTGATGTCCTCCAACAGCGTAAGCCAGCGCTTGCCGACCCGCTTTTTAAGTAATGCTGTATCGATTTGACGCATATTTCACCTCTAGTGCTGTTATGATGCTGGACCCCAAAAAGAACGAAAATGGGGATGCCCCCGGAATGGAGCACCCCCAAATCCTATTCAACGGATTTTTCTGCCGATTCACTCTTAACACCGTCAACACCCTTCACGTCCTTAGCGGATGCCTTGGGTTGATCACTGATGGCGGCCTGGAGCAACCGCTGCCCGTATTTGTTGAGCGTAATTCCGAGCCGCATCTTGCCCTTGTTTGTCGACTTTGAGCTGATCCCGGCCTCATCCAGGAGCGCGGCGAACTCTTTGTCATTGGAGTCAGGGGTGGGGTCGTCCTTGTCGTTCTTGTAAGCGTTATAGGCTTTGAGAAGTTCTGACGCCGAGGTTTTGTTGTTCTTATCACCGCGGTCGCAGCAGTCCACTAGGAACTGCTCCAGTTTGACGACGTGCTTAATGACCGCCGCCTCCTGCTGGTCGAACGGGTTTTCTCCCAGGCCCTCCCGCGCCCAGAGCACGGCGCCTTGGACCATCCAGGCGAGGATGCCGGACGCCTCCTCCGCAATCAGTTCTTGCGTGAGGTTCTTGTTCTGCTCCTCGGGGGGGATGGAAACCTTGAAAGGGATGATGCAGACCCGGTTCATCATGGCATCGTCCGACACCGTGAACTCCGGCTTGGGGTTAGTGCCCAGAAACAGTTTCAGCTCGGGCTCGAACTCGATCTCCTTCTCGTGCGGGTGGCGGGCGGTGAGCGTATCCCCACCTGTCAGCACCTTGATCAGGGCCTCGTTAAACTGGTACTTCTTGTCGGTCTCGGAGGCCGTAACGAATCGGTAGCCTTTGAGCTTGGCGAGGTCGGACCGGATACTGTTGATCCGGCCGCTGACGAGAGATTCGCTAGATAGCTGGACCCGGTAGCAAGCTCCGAGGATAGAGCGGATCACGTTGAAAATTAGGGTTTTCCCGTTATTGCCGGCGGCCCCCCAGAAAATAAAAAAGCGCTTTTCCGACACATCCCCGGTCAGCGCGTAGCCCAGAAGCTTCTGGATGAAGCGGATACCGGCAGGGTTCTCGGGGAATGCACGCTCCAGTAACTTCAAGAACTTTGGGCATGCTGCGTCACGATCGAAGGATACGGGGGCGAGCTTGGTGATGTAGTCTTTCTGGTTATGGGGACGCAGCTCTCCGGTCTTGAGTTCGATCGTACCGTTCGGGACGTTCAGGAGATATTTGTGACTGTCCAGTTCGACCTCAAGAGGGAGAAGAGAGGCCGCGAGATCTGCGGTCGCCTTGATACTGGACCGACTGAGACTTTTTTCAATCCATCCCTGGCCGGGGAGTACCAAATCATAGGCTTTACCTTCGTCTTTGGCCTTTTTATGCAGGTATTTAAGCCAGGGGATTTCAACAGTGATGATGTTCCGTATGGATTGAACGACCAATTTAACAACGGAGTTGTAAGAATCGCGAGCCCAGTGCGTATCGACCCAGCGCAACCAGATCCTCTCCGCATGGAAATAGGCAATAAGACCAGCGAAGTAAAAGACGAGCCGTTCAGCGTTCCCATACTGCGTTATCAGAATGTCGGGGGGCAGTTCCGGTCCTTGGTCGGGCTCGGTATCCCCGGCATAATCAACCCCTGGATTGAAGATTTTTTCATGCTCTGGTATCCTCTGATCCTCTTTCCCTTTTCTTGTCATTGCTGCCTCCTCCGTAGGTATTTCTCAGAAACCTACGGACGCAGTGCGAGCATTTCTTAAAGTCCGCAGCAGAATTCTTGCAGGCGCCACTTTTACGAGGACCACACATGAAAAGCAGAAATCTGTGGATGCCGCACACCCTCCACACGCTTCACCCCTTCCACTGGGGCATGATGCTTATTTGCGGGGCGGTGCTGGCAGCCTCTACGGCATTTGGGTCGCCCACCTCTTGTCCTGACCATTTTGCCGGCGGTGAGGCCCCCGAGATCATGAACCAGAAGATGACCGTGAAAGCTCGGGAGGTTTGCTACTCCGGCTATGCCGTCAAGCACTCCGGGGTCACCCGGACGCCGCTTTACTCGGCCGAGCACCTGACCCGAGAGCGGATGCTTCAGGGCAGGGGCCTCAAACGGCAGAGCAAGTTCTTCCCTGATCCGAACATCCCAGCATCAGAGCGGGCCGAGCTGCATCATTACGCCAGGTCTGGATATGATCGGGGACACGTAGCACCGTCGAAGGACATGCCGGATTTACAGTCGCAGCAGGAGTGCTTTTCGCTCGCTAACATGGTTCCGCAGAACCCGGAAAACAACCGGGGACCGTGGGAGGCTATCGAGTCAGCCGTCCGTAAGCTCGCCAAGGATCGGGGTGACATCTACGTAGTGACTGGCCCCATTTATCAGGGGGAGGTGCAGCGCATCGGCGGGGCAGTGATGGTTCCAACGAAGCTCTACAAGGCCGTGTACGATCCTTCCCGTAGGGAGGCCGGTGCGTACCTGATCGACAATGCCGCCGATGCCCAGCCTCAGAAAATATCCATTGCTGAGCTGGAAAGGATTGCTGGCATCAATGTTTTTCCGGCGGCAAGCGAGTCGGTCAAGGCTAGGATGATGCGGCTACCGGAACCCAAGTCCTACAAAGAACGACGGCAGAAGGGAGGACGATGATGATCGAAAAGGGATTTTCGCCATACCAGAATGAGGCTGACTGCATACAGATCGCGGGCCTGACCATCGAAAATCGGTTGGACCGAGTCAGCGTGTACGGCTCGATAGACCTGTGGAAGGACAAGGGAGGGTTGGAGGCCGCGCGAGAGATGAAGAGGCTTCTCGACCACGTTGTCGAACAACTCGAAAAATCAGACCTTCCGGACAAGGTGGAGATGGCCAAGGTCGAAACGGTTCACAACCCGTTTGCGTGATGGAACGGGACGGTGAAGTGATCAGGCAACTGGATGAGACGGACGACCTCGAGATGGTGGATGTTCCCTATGACCGCCTCAACACGGAAACCCTACGCAGTGTCATCAGCGAGTTCGTGACACGGGATTGGGACGAGATGGGCTTCTACCACTACACCCTCGACGAGAAGACCGACCAAGTCATGGCGCAGTTGAAGAGTGGCAAGGCAAAGCTGGTCTTCGACCCGCTTACCAACTCGTGCAACATCATACCTGTGACCTGACGGAGAGCTGGACATCTGCAAGTTCTGCAAGGGGCACGAGCGGGTACACGGTTGGAAAGCTCGCGAAAAAGGAGAACCCATGTCTAAAGTAACTGTAGTCGCCAAACTGACCGTCAAGCAGGATGCCATCGACCAGGTGAAGCCTGAATTGCTGAAGCTGATCACCCCAACTCGGGCCGAGAAGGGGTGCCTCGAATACCGCTTGCACCAGGATAACGACAACCCGGCCGTATTCACGTTCTATGAAAACTGGGAGAGTCTGGCATGTCTTGACAGCCACATGAACTCGAATCACTTCAGTAGCTACGTCGCCGCGATAGGTGATCTGCTCGAAGATAAAGTCGTCCACCAAATGACTGAGATCGCGTAGATATGATATGCAAGATCGTTTCAGGGGGGCAGACCGGGGTTGACCGGGCGGGACTTGATGCCGCGATGGATGCTGGTATCCCAGTAGGGGGGTGGTGCCCTAAGGGACGGGCCGCTGAGGATGGAACAATACCCGAGTGCTACCCGCTGGTAGAGATGGAAACCATCAGTTACACGTCCAGGACAGAGCAGAACGTCATCGATTCCGACGGGACACTGATCATCAACCAGGGGCCGCTATCGGGCGGGACCAAACGCACTGTTGAGTTTGCCATCAAGCACAACAGGCCATACCTGACAGTCCAGGTTGAGGAACACCCCGACATGGAAGCCATTACGAGATGGGTAGAGGAACACGGTCTACGGACGCTGAACGTAGCAGGCCCCCGAGAGTCAAAATGCCCGGGAATTTACCTGAAGGCAATCGACCTGCTGAAAAGGATGCTGTCGGACTAAAAATATCATCTATCCCAAATGGCACTATTACACCAAGAAACAGACCTCATATTAGGAGCTCTGTTGGCCCCCGTTCCACGTGCCAGTGCGAATGGTAGACAGGCTTCGAAAAAAATCGGCCACACCCTTCATACCCTCCACATTCACCACCACCGCGATGGCGAAACGCAATAAGGCTGGTTCCTGAACGAGGGATCGCATCACAGAAAAGGACTGAGCACTATGAAGACGGCATTACTCATCATCGACATCCAGAACGACTATTTTCCCGGTGGTAAAATGGAGTTGGTTGGCAGCATCGAGGCGGCTGCCGCGACCGAACGACTTCTTGCAGCCTTCCGGAAGCAGTCCTGGCCGATATTCCATGTGCAGCACATCAACACCAGGCCGAGATCCACCTTCTTCCTGCCAGATACCGCCGGTAGTGAGATTTACGCCAGCGTTTCGCCCATGCCAAGGGAGCCTGTCATCACCAAACATTTCCCTAGCAGCTTTCAGGAAACCAACCTAGCGGAACAGCTGCAGGACGCCGAGGTCGATACCCTCCTGGTCTGCGGCATGATGAGCCACATGTGTGTGGACACCACGGTCCGTGAAGCCTTCCGTCTAGGGTTCTCTTGCATCGTCACCCATGATGCCTGCGCTACCAGGGAATTGACGTTCAACGGTGTAACGGTGTCGGCTGCCCAGGTGCACGCATCTTATATGGCAGCCCTTGGTACAGTTTTCGCCCGTGTGCTCGGTGTGGATGAAATCCTGGAGAACATGGCTGCAACGGCATAGCCCGGACAAAAATATCACCTATCCCTAATGGCACTATTACACCAATAATGGCGCTTTAATGGTTTCATAGTGCCCTCCATGTTCCTCGCAGCAGCAAAGATTAAAACAATCTCCATTATTCTGATTGATTAAGATTATCCATTGTGTTATTCCAAAAACGGTTTAGAGCTGGGTGATGGGTGCCCCCACAAAAAAACCATTGATGTTTCGGGAAACCTCCTATGCCGCTTATGATTCCTGACGATATCGAGCAGTTTACAACCCCTGGTGAGGAGGCCTTTTACCGGTTCTTGTCGTCAGTTGCAAAACCGGATGAGCGCTTTCTTGTTTGGTACTCACCCGATATCAACGAGTCAGAGCCCGATTTCATCTTGTACTGCCCTGATGTAGGCCTTATCGTCTTTGAGGTGAAAGACTGGACGATTGACCAGATCCGCGAGGTAAGCCCGAAAAAGTTTCTTGTCGCGTTTGGCAGTAAGGAGATTTCCTGCACAAACCCACACGAGCAGGCAAAGGGATATGTTTTCAATATCCTAGACCATATAGCTAGCGATGGGCTTCTAGTAACAAAGCAGGGGTTTGCACAAGGAAAGCCCAAAATACCCGTCTCCCATGGCGTCGTTTTCCCGAACATCAATTCTCACGAGTATCTTGAGAGGTTCAACAACGACGCCATCATACCGATTCCCAAAATCTTTTTTTGGGACCATCTCCATCCCTACTCAGACCTACATGACCCCACTGGGCACGCATTTCTCGCTGCTATCCGTGAACGATTTGAGCCAAAGTTCCCCTGCCACATTTCAGCCTTTGAGCTAAACCACCTGCGTAGACTACTGTACCCGACGATTCGAATCACTCCAGTAGAGCGAGCCCCATCCGAAGAGTTTAAAAATCATGAAGAAAATGTCCGCCTGCTTGACCATCACCAGGAAATAATTGCTCGGAAGTTCGACGGGGGGCACCGAATTATAAGTGGACCTTCAGGGAGCGGGAAAACTCTCGTCCTCGTGCACCAAGCCGTTTTTCTCCAGAAGTACAACCCCAGAGCCAAACGCATCCTTTTCCTCTGCTACAACACGACTCTCGTCAACTACATTCGCAGACTCTTAGCAGCGAATGGCGCTTCACTGGGGTCCGATGGGATAGAGGTACTTCAATTTTTTGACCTTTGTAGCCGCATTACAGGTGAACCCGTCGTCCACGAAAACGAGGAACCCCTGTATTATGATCTGGTCATCGAGGAGGCCCTTGCAAAAGGAGAGACCGTAGCCACAAAGTACGATGCAATACTCATCGACGAGGCCCAGGATTTCTCCAATAGCATGCTGCAGGTCGTTATGCGGGTCCTGAACAGGGAGGTAGATATACTTTCGATTGCCCTTGATGAGGGGCAAGACCTCTACGGGAAGACGCGGGTGTGGAGTGACGCGGGAATTCAAATAAGAGGCCGGAAACGGCAGCTGAATATAATCTATCGGAACACTAAAGAAATCGCTGAGTTCGCCAACAGATTCCGTTATGGTACTGCTCCAGGGGGGGCGACCGCTACACCCCAACAATCGCTTTTCCCTGATCCTCGAATTTCGAGAGGCCCGGTCCCTGTTGTTGCGATGAGCCAGTCTCTGAGTGACTTAGTGGCGAAAGTCGTCAATACAATCTGCAAACTCTCCGAGTCGGAAATGATCCCGTTTTCGGAGATCGCCATCCTCTATGCGCGTAAAATGCCTTACCCCGAAATGACCAAATCTCTTCCCGTACTGCTGCAAATATCCCTAGACCAGCACGGAGTGATGAGCAAATGGCTTTCGGAGGACTATCGGGCAAAACGGCAGCACGATATCACGGCTAACAGCGTCACGATCTCGACAATCCATAGCGCAAAAGGTTTGGACTTTGGGTGTGTTTTCCTGCTCGGACTAGACACCCTGGACTCGGGCGGCCGCTGGGGCGAGGAGCAAGTCAAGAGCCTATGTTATGTGGGGATGACAAGAGCTAGGTTTAGGTTGGAGATCCATTACGTTGAGGCAACCCCTCTGGTTCAACGTGTTCTTGCTGCTATAGAGGCAGTTTGACCGAATAGTGGCTTGAGAGTTAGGCAAGATGGAGGCTAGATTGACTATTAAATCCGATGTTGACGCGCTCCTGGGGGACTGGGACCCCCAAGTTCCTGCTCAAAACGTTCGCGTCAAGGACAATCCAGGAAAAAAAGGAGCTACAACTGGTGTTGTGAAGAAGGTCGGTACAAGGGTCTTGGTACAGGTTCGGTTTAGCGACAACGAGACGATATACAAACCGTATGAAACATTGGAGCTAGAGGCAGAGCCTGGTGACCTAATTGATATCTTGAAAAGCGGCAGTTTTGGTTCTGAAGCGGACCTGCAACGCCTCCTGACCTTCGAGAAGGTTCAGGGTACGTTGACGAATATTTTCTACAGCATGGAGTCGAGCAGTACTGATTTTTACCCCCACCAATTTAAACCGGTAATCAGATTTCTGGAGTCCCCGGTTGGGCGGTTATTGATCGCGGACGAAGTCGGCTTGGGAAAGACCATAGAGGCCTTCTACATTTGGAAGGAATTACAAACCCGCATCGATGCCCGCCGTTTGTTAGTGGTCTGTCCTTCCATGTTGCTTGAAAAGTGGCGAACAGACATAAAACTTCGCTTCAACCAAGTGGTTACAGTGATAAGGAGCTCGAAAGACTTCCTTGATCTCTTGCGTAGTCATGCCGATTTAGGACCATCAAACGCTTTTTCCTGCGTTGTCAGCCTTGAAAGCATACGATGCCTGAATGATTGGCATGATGAAAAAAATCGGGATCCTCGATCTGAAATAGCTAGAATTCTGGACCGACACGGTAATTCTGAAGACCCCTCGCTTTTTGACCTCGTTATTATTGACGAGGCCCATTATCTCAGGAACCCTGAAACGGCGAGCAATAAGATAGCACGCCTCCTTGCAGATGCATCCCGGCACTTGGTGCTTCTCACTGCGACCCCAATACAACTCAACAACAATAATCTTTACCAACTTCTTCGCTTAATCAGTCCGGAAGAATTTTATAGCGATGCGATTTTTGAGGGGATGCTCAGAGAAAACGCACCTGTTGTCAAGGCTCTGCGTCTCCTGTGGCAACATTCACCAAACATACCCGGTGCTAAGGCGGAAGTGGGAAAGGCTCTCACCGCTAGTTATTTCAAGTCAAACCAGGCTTTGTGGCAAGTTTATAAAGAATTGGACGCCGAACATGTCAGCGACGAGCAGCGTGTTAAACTCGGTCAGTTGCTTGATGGCAGTTCGCTGCTCACCCAATACATGACACGCTCAAGGAAACGAGATGTTTTCGTCAATCGGGTTGAGCGGAAAGCTAAGACACTTCAGGTCCACTTCACTGAAATGGAAAAGCAGCTGTATCGTCAGATTACCGCCAGAATCCGTGCGACTGCCCAAGGTCTAAAAGGCCTTCCCCTGTTCAGCCTCATTTCTAGACAGAGGCAAATGGCGAGTTGCATGCCAGCAGCAATTGAGGCTTGGCGGGAAAGTGGCCTGCTTGAGGACCTCCTGTGGGAAGATTTGGGCGTTTCACCTAGTCTGAACGAGTACGACATTGGAGATGGCGATGGTCTCGGTTGTGAGGGGTTTGGGATTGAGGATATTGACCTTGAGCAGCTGAAAATGAACGACTCGAAATACGTAGAGCTGGTCGAATTTTTGAAGGCTGAATTGCTCAAAAACTCTCAGGAAAAATTCGTTCTCTTCGCATATTTCAGGGGGACTCTTGGCTATCTCCAGGATCGCCTCAGGGATGATGGTATTACCGCTGACGTTGTCATGGGAGGGATGGGAGACCAAAAGGATGAGATCCTGGAGAGGTTTAAAACGGATAACAGATTAAATGTCCTTTTGACTTCCGAAGTTAGTAGCGAGGGGATTGACCTTCAGTTTTGCCGATACATCATAAACTACGACTTGCCGTGGAATCCAATGCGAGTTGAGCAAAGGATTGGTCGCTTGGACCGACTTGGACAACAAGCAGAAAAGATCTTCATAATCAACTTTAGTCTTGTAGATACGATTGAAGAGCAAATTCTTGAGCGCCTTTACGAGCGGATCAAAATTTTTGAGGAGAGCATTGGGGATTTAGAGCAGATTTTAGGTGAGGTGTCAGGGAAACTGCTTGAAGATTTCTTCAAGCATAATCTGACGGATGAGGAGCGTAAGCAAAAAGCGAAGGAAGCCGCTGTAACAATTCTAAAGACGAAGTCTGAACAGGAGAAGCTTGAAAGTGAAGCCATAAACCTTATGGCATTTTCGGACTTTATTGTTGACAACATATCGAAGAGCAGAGAGCAGGGGCGGTGGCTACAACCGGAGGAAGTCGCGAGCTTTGTCGACGACTTCTTCAAACAGCACTATTTAGGCTCTGTCATGCACCCCAAAGATGAAAAGAACACCGTCTTTGAGATCACACTCACAGACAAAGCAAAAACGGATCTTGACCATTTTATCTCTAGGCATTCATGTCCCACTAGAACAACTCTGACCAGGGGCAGTGCCGTTCCTTGCTTTTTTGATGCTCGGCAGGCCGCTAACGTGAAGAGAAACTACGAACTGATAGATACAAGTCATCCTTTGATTCGCTTCATCAGGCACAGCTACCAGACAAGTAATAAGCAGTTTCAGCCGGTTGTGGCGGTAAAGCTGAGCCGGTCAGATGCACCAGCAGGCATGAAGAAGGGGACCTTCGTGTTCCTAACCCACTTATGGAGCTTTTCTGGGATGCGAACTCACAGAAGGCTGGTCCACAAAGTGTGTGATGTGAATACCGGCAAAATCCTCTCAGATTCCTCCTCCGAAGCGATTGTGTTATCGGCCTCTCGCCAGGGAAGGCAGCTGTTCAACGCACGGAACCTGTTGGATATGATTAAGATATCTGACGCAGCAGACCTCGTTGAACAGGAAATATTGGAAAGGTTCGTTCAGGAGTCAGAAGAGTTCGACGCTGACAATACAAACAAGTGCGATGTTCAGGAGAGAAGCGCGAGGGCTCACTATGACAGAAGAACGTCAAGTATACGAGGAACCTTATCTAACGTCCGTACGACGAACCCACGAGTCCTTAAAATGTGGGACGGCCAGCTGAATAAGGCCAAGCGAGATTTAGATGTGAAGCTTAAAGACCTTGGGGAAAAAAGAGCGACAGATCCGGGGTTTAAACCCATAGCTGCAGGGATTGTAGTCATCGAGGCTTGAAATGAAAAAACTTGCAGATGCCATCAGCAAACTGAAATCGAAGGTGGGCAGTAAAGGGGCTAGAACCCCCAAAGAGGCTCTACCCCCAAAAGAAGCAGTCTGTATCAACATAGGGATAGATTTCGGTACAAAGTATACGAAAATATGCTACCGCAACGTCTCCGAAGATAGGTCTAAGATTCTCAACTTTTCGACGAAGTCCACTTCTCTTGACCACTGCCTCATTCCCTCAATTGTGTCCCTAAAAAAGGATGGCACCCTGACCACAGGGCTAACTCAAGCGGAGTGGAAAAAACTAAATAAGGGCTGCAAAATCTTTGAGTTTATAAAAATGAAATTGGCGGACCTAGATCTGCAGCCGCAGTGTGGGCAGTCGACATCGAGCGACGAGTCAATCCTTGAGACAGAGGCCCTATGTGCATACTTCATTGCGACCTTGCTTCGTAGGTCCAGAGACTGGATTCTGGCGAACGAGCGCGACATTTTTGAAAACCGTGTGCCGCGATGGTCGGCAAACCTTGGAGTGCCAGTTGAGTATTATGACTCTCCATCGATCGACCGGTTCCGTAGGGTGCTTTCTGTAGCGTGGATGATGTCGGAAGAATTGGGTGCGTCCCCTTTGACGTTACCGGAACTTTTGGAGAGGTATCAGCATGTTTGTCAGAATTTGAACCTCGACTTGTCTGATCTACAAGCCGTTCCCGAAATTACTGCTGCAGTCCAGTCCTTCCTCATTTCCAGAGAAGCGACTCCAGGAGTGTACATCTATTTCGACATAGGTGGGGGGACCCTCGATGGGGTCTCTTTCCGTTTCTATCATGAGAATGGAGTGGCTAAAGTCGACTTTTACTCTGGAAAGGTAGAACCTTATGGGGTGAACAAGCTGGCAGAAGAGGTTGCCCATCAAAGCGAACTTTCACGTAAAGACCTCGAAGCCGCTTTAGTGTCCGAGGAGGACCATTGTTTAAACCTTGAGTTTACCCAGAGGTATCAAAAACCAATCCAAACCTTGGTAGCAAAGGTGGTTATTGAAGGCTACAGAAAGGATTCAATCGGCTTCAAATCAGGAATAAACAGTAAAGCCCTGAGAATATTCGTAGGGGGGGGCGGAGAACGCTCCCTATACTATAGATCTTTGATTCAAAAAACCCATGCTGCAAGAAACCACTACAGTTTCGATCTACCTCAATACCAGCTATCAGCAGTGTGCAAGCCACGAGATCTTGACATGGCTGGTGTTGCAGAGGCAGCCTATCACCGTTTTGCCGTTTCGTACGGGTTATCCGTCCCAGAGGGAGAACTTGCAGATTACAAGCTTCCAAGCATGATCGGAAGAAGGCACGATGTGACCATCACTAATACGCGTGTCACGATGTGTAAAAACGGATGTGGCCCTGCAATGCCGGGTACCAATGTGTGTAGAGAATGTGACGGGAACTGACAGATTGGTTCCTGAAGTCGGCACAAACTTAGATTAAAACTGATCCTACTCCGGAGGAAGAATGAAGCACCTATCGATTCGACTGCCATGGCATGACAGAGGATGGGACGGCCACATTTGTGATAACCCGCGCAAAAACACGTTTTGCAAGGGATTTAACTCTGTCAATGCAGAGAAAATTCGTTGCGAAAAAAATGATGCCCTAGAGGAAAAGCATAAAGGGAAACCTGTTGACCTTAAAATGGGCTACATCCCACCGTGCTCCGAAAATATAAACGTTTTTGGTGCAAAGCCGATTACGCACGTTCACAAACCGAAGAGCTTTATAAAGAACACCTCTCCCAAAACGGTCTCGATTGAGCCGGGTTGCAGCGGGACATGGCCGTTTGAAGATATGTGGGATGAATCTGGTGGGCGAAAAGAGGCTGACGAGAGAAAAGAGGCTGTGGAAGTTTTTTTTGATGAACTAAAAGAGGCGGGTGAAGCCGGCTTAGTTTTCTACTATTGCAATTATGACAACCCTATATCGGCAGATTCAAAAAAATACCTTTTAGCTGGGATAGCACGAATCAAAAAAGTTCATTCTTTTATCGAGTGGGACGACATTCCTAAAGATCAGCAAGAAAAATACGGCAGTTATATTTGGAGTAGATGTGTTGAAAATTCACATGAGCAAAGGATTAGGCTTCCGTACCAAGAGTATATAAGGCTGGGTAAGGATGCAAACAGGATTGCTGTGTTCGCAGAAGGTGATTTGTCGAGGTCATTTAAATACGTAGCTCATCATGTGACGGACGATAATGCAATTTCTTTAATCGACAAAGCCATAGCAGCTACAAATCGCATAATCGCTGATGGTTACCTGCCTGCTTCCGAGATTGATTCATGGAAAAACAAACTCTTATGGCTGAAAGATGTTCGAAAAGAATGCTGGATAAGCAGGGGGCTTTATCCCGGATTGGGTTCAGTTTTGAAGTTTCTAGGAATGGCAAGGCCGGAAGAATTCATCCGTTTGAGGTTGCGGCACCATCCGGTCTCAGAGATCAAGGACTACCTGTTTGACAGATTTGAGGGAAAGGCGGAGATTGCAACTAATGAAAAGTTGGTGCTCGAACCAGCGAGATGTCGCTTCCAATCAATGCTAACGGCAGCAGACCAAACAGAGAAAGTGAAAGCAGAATTATGCCGTGATCGATTGCCACTGTTCGATTTGGACGATGACCAAGTGAAAAATATTCTTGGCGATAAGCGAGGTATGTATTCAATAACTACCTCTTTGTCGGGTCTGTATGAAAATCCCTACGCGATAGCAGAGGAATATATTGGCGGTGATCCCAATGATTTCATAAACTTTGAAAAGATCGACCATGGAATGGTTCCGTCCGAGGAGTTGGTGGGGGCAGAGCCTATTGCTTTAGACGACCCGCGGAGGCTGCGTTGTCTAATGTATTCCATGCTTACCGAGGCTGCGGAAGAGGGGCATACCTTCCTGGAGTGGGGTGTCTTAGCCGAAAAGGTCGGCCTCTGGCATGACCAAAATGACAAGAACACGATGTTTAATTTTGACCTTGCGACATGGAATCAGCATAAGGCTATCTTTGCTCCCAAGCTCGTCGAGGACACTGCTGATGGGATCCATTCTATTTATCTTAAGACCCTAAATGATGCGGAAAGGAAGATTCGTTGTGATTTCTTGGAGTTGCTTAGGGCAACTGATGTTGGCCCCTCCAAGGTGTCTTGGGGGAGCCTAAACACAAAACTGAGCGAAGAGCAGAACTTAGCTCTAGAGCGACTCTATACGAGCCGATTGAGCGTTCTTACCGGCACAGCTGGAACGGGAAAGACGACTGTCATCAGCTCTCTGGTGAAGGGGATACGTCAAAAAGAACCTCGGCACGACTTTCTTCTTCTTGCCCCCACTGGGAAAGCCTCATTGATTCTCAGAGATAGGATTGATGATTCGGCAGTGACCGTTTCTACCATTCATAGCTTCTTGATGAAGAAAGGCTGGGTTAATGCTTTCAACTTCACGCTGAAATCATCTGGAGGATCAAAAGCACAATGCTCCACTGTGATTGTGGACGAGTGTTCAATGATTGATGTTAGGTTATTTGCTGCACTGCTGAGAGCAATCGACATGGAAAATGTCGAAAGAGTAATTTTGGTCGGGGATTACAACCAGCTGCCCCCAATCGGCCCAGGAAAAATTTTTTACGATCTCATTCAATACTTCAAAAAGGACGATGCCAGATCAAGCAAGCATTTAGTAGAGCTTCGGTATAACTGGCGCCAGGCCCAAGGAAGTAAGGCATCCGTGCTCGCCAGTCACTATGCCAAAGTGCCAGAAATACCGGACGAAAATATCTTCGCTGAGTTAGCAATGGGGGCATATGATCAGGGGAATCAGGCAAACAACGCCGACCTAATAATTGAATATTGGAAAGATGAGGTCGATCTAGAAAATAAACTGCCGAAAGTTCTCTCGCTCGCCATCTCAAACCTTGATAAAAACAAGAAAAACCAGCAGCTCCCCCTTGGAGACCGCTACAATAAGGTTCATGGTCTTGGGCAGAATGAAGCTAAAAATATTGAAGCGATAAATATAATATCCCCATATCGCCATAACCCATCTGGAGTAGACAATATAAATCTAATTGTACAAACGGTGCTTCGAGGGAAGGACACGGTCGATAAATGGAATAAATGGGGGTATGTGTTCAACGATAAGGTCCTTCAGATACGTAATTTCACATATCATGCTTATGAACATGCTACGAAGGCTAAAGTGGAATATTACGTCCCCAATGGGACGCTCGGTTATGTGTTCCCCAAGAAAAACGAACAACTACAAGTAAAATTTCCAAAAGACTATGATAAATTGTCTTTTTACCTTTCGAAAAAGAAGACAAATGAGATGCTAGAATTAGGTTATGCCACTTCAGTACATAAAGCCCAAGGGAGCCAATTCGATATTACAATTTTAGTTTTACCCGCCGAAGATTCTGATTTCCTTAGTCGAGAAATGCTTTACACAGCTTTAACCAGATCAACTAAAATTCAGATTATCTTAGCTCAAAATGACCTGGGAATTTTGAAAGATCGACTTTGGCTAGGTCGTTCTGATATTGTTAAAAGAAACTCTTCGCTTTTTGGTACATCAAAAGGGTTACCAACTAACGCCTTCGAGCAGTATAAGCCAGAAAACCTGATTTACCAGGCCCTTCCTGAGCTGTTTGTAAGGTCAAAAGGTGAACTTCAAATCTCCAAAGCACTTTCTGAAGCTGGTATTGGATTTTTTTATGAAAAGCCCCTTGTCGCGCAGGACAATAAGTCGTTTAAGCTGCCTGACTTCACTTTCAGGCATAGGCGTAAAGAGTACTTCTGGGAGCATAACGGCATGCTCGATGAATTCGATTATGCACAAAGGGTCGAAAAAAAACGAAGGTGGTACTCAGTTAACGGTTATCAGGATAATCTTATTGAGACACCAATTGAAGGATTAAGCCTAGAAAAATCGATTGAATATATATTCAATAACGTTCTCAACCTTGCAGCACCCTGATAGTATCAGCATTGACAATGTCCGTAATCCCACGATTTATCTGAGGTTAAGGAGGCTGCATGGATAAAACTATTTGGACACAGATCCCTTACCCCGGGGATTTGGCAAAAGCAGTCCAGGGGGCTGATGGCTTCAAGACAAGGTTTGGTCGTCTTGCAACGCATCCTTACAACGAGGAAAATCCAGACAATAGCTTCTGGTGGTTGTTTCCCACTGGAAAAGGATTTCAGAATTGGCCAGCCTACCGCTGTGGCAAGTTTGTGTTTTATAGACCACGGGGATCTAATGCAATCCGTGCGGGTCTCCACATTGAAAAGGGGGTCTGTAAAGAGCTCGCAGAAGCTTTTGGTAGTACTAGGGGACGTCATTTCGAGATGACAAAGGCGTGGATCTGGCACTTGTTGCTGCAAGATCTCAAAAATGGGGCGATGGCCACCGCGCTGGGTGATATCCAAACTCGTTCTGGAATGGCCCCTGAGTTTACAATCTCTGTGTGTGCCCCGCTTGACGAGCATACCCTTACTGAAAAGGCGACGGAGTATCGGTTCCGTACTGTTGCAAATGAGGGATTATTTCACTTCTGCACAAAGCCGGGGGAACGCGAGATCACAGGCATTGAACAAGTTACTAGCCTTTCTACTCTGGCGTGTACGCTAGAGGCAATGGGCAAGGGGCCTGGGACGATGTTGTGGGTGGACTTAATCATCGGGCTAGACATACCAATCAGTGCAGACGGACCAGGGCCGAACTGGTCAGGCACTGAGGTGTGGGAAGGAGTTCTCGAGCCCTTCTCACCATGGATCCGAACGGAATGTTAAGACACCGTATTCGAATAATCCGACCTTCAGCTGAAAAGGCTGAAAGTCGGAGTGTTCTAAAAAGTGTTCTGACTAGGAAAGATCTTGACGGATAGTGAGGGGGAAAAAGCTGAAGGCCGCGGGGTAGAGCTACTTGATTTTTCAAAAGTATTGGCCTTCTGGGTTTATTATGGTATAGAACAAAAAGTGCCTGTTATCGGTTTCCCAAGCTGAAGGTCGCGGGTTCGAATCCCGTTTCCCGCTCCATACGAATAATAAGGAATCCTTCGGGATTCCTTTTTTTTTTGCCCCGAATCTCACCAAACCGTCCAGGCCCCACGGCTAGCAGTTCATTCTTTGCCCATTACTTCAAAAGACTCTTGGTACTCTCTGTCAGAGTCATGGAACATATATCAAGTTATAGAGACGCCGCCCGCGGCGGCAAAATGGCCTCCTGCCTGGAACGCGTCGGGTGAGGTTGGGGCGAATGTGCTAAAACCGGGTCCCCTTCGCCAATAGGCCTCATTTGATACTAGAATCAAGTCAGCGCAACCTTCGCAGAACACGTGCGTGGCATTCTCATAAACCGGGGAGGAGGGCCCCCATGAGCCATCGATCTCTCGTACTCGCTTGCATGACGCACAAATGGCGGTGGACAGGGACGTAGGGGATGATTCATTCATCGGGTTTACCTCAAGTTTGACGTTACTCTCTCAAAGTTAAAATAGAGATGTTTTAATTGTTTGTTGTTCGTAATTGCCAGGGACAAGAGCCGTCAGTTTTGTTTGAGTCATAGAACAAAAAAAAGCCGCCCGTGGGGGCGGCTTTCGTTAAGGCAAGCGCGGAGTCGATCAGGTCCGGGCCCTGCGCCGGCCATAGACGGCGAGCCCCATGAGCCCGGCCCCCAACAGGAGGAATGTGCCGGGTTCCGGCACCGGTGCCAGTTCCGCATCGAAGCTGCTGGCGGCGAGACCCGTGTGTGTGATCTCGATCGCCTGGGTGAGGGAGTAGGGGCCGTCCAGTCCCAGCGCGGAAGCGATGTTGACGTCGCTGAAGGCTGGCCCACCGTAGAGTTCCTCGGTCAGCAGCGTGTTCATTGCGAAGGCGGCGTTGGCGGCGTCGAAGTAGGTGCTGTACTTGATTGTTCCGCCGGTGGTCCCGCCGATGGTGGCCGCGAAGCTGGAAAATGCGCCGGTAAAGCCGGTGTCGGTCAGGTAGATGTAGAGCTTGTTGGTGCCGCCTGAGCCGCTGGTCACGTCGATGGAACTGAGGTCCAGCCAAGGATAGGCCGGGCTTCCCAGGATGGGATAGGAAATCCCGGTGCTCACGTTGGCGATGAAGGAACCGACGCCGCCGATGTAGGTGACGGCGCCTGCCAAGGGGTTCATATCGCCGACCCCGTTGTCCCCAATGGTGACGGTGTTGGCGCCGCCATCGGTCAGCCTGATGGATAGTGCGTTTGCAGACGTGGTCATCAGTCCCAGAATGAGCATGATGACCGCCAATTTTCCTGTTATCCTCCGCATGGGTTCCCCTCCTTTTTGGGTGAAACTTTCTATAACGCCTTCTTTCACATAGCATCATGCATGCCCGTTTTGAAAAAGCCCATGATTCCCGCGAGTTGTGCCTTGCATTCCGCCCGCCGCTCTTTCCGCGATCTCCTTTGTCCAGGTGTCTCGTGGCGTGTCGGGCGAAAAGCTCCACGATAACAGGAGGTTCCGGATGCACCGTTTCACCGCGCCTAGGATGCCATCCTGGGATGTGGTGATGCGACCTTTACACGTTTCTTTACACATCGGGAAAATAGCATATCATCACGTAGCCTTAGGTCTTGAACGCGGTGTCGAAAAAGCATACATCGCTGCTTTCGGATCAGCCGCAAAAGACAAGGGCTTAGCCACTACCGGCTAAGCCCTTTGCATTCCCATCTCTGGTGATCAACCCACAACCTCACCTTCAAGGCTCTTCTTCGCAAACTGACCGGCAGAGTGCCGTGCATCTCCCAAAGTAGCCTGCGGATGGGCTTCGTTTCTGTGAGAGGGCGGCGCGAGGGAGCGCAGGCCCCTGCTCGCCGTCGGGCGCCTGTCGGCGGTACACCTCGAGCGCCACACCGACCGGTGACGGCTGGAGGTGACGTATCTATTAGGTCAAGGGAAAAGCCGGGCGGCGAAGCTGTCCGGCTTTTTAATTTCAACCGGCGGAGATGCGAGGAGTGGCTTGGCAACCCCTCGCCTCCGTCCTGGTGCGCCGTATCATCCACCGACATTGAGGCAGCCATCGGGGCTGGTTGGTGAATATATGCGGCGAATCTCGCCCATCGAGTCAGTACAGGGGTTCCCCGGTATGGCTTTGCCCCCCTCTCACACACCATACATGGTACTCGTTATACATGGGTGCGCCTGCCACCTCTCCTGTAACGAAATTAACCTGCAAGGCTGCCCACGGCGCACCTGGATAGGGCGAGGCGGTCCAGTAGGGGTAACGTCCCCATATCAAGCCAAAGGGATGACCGTCGGGCACCATTTTTCCCGATGTGCTTGACCTGTCGATAAGACTCGTCAACTGTTCTACCGTCGGGAGATGCCAGCCCATCCGCCCTCCGATTTCAAGCAAGTTGCATTCGGCACGCGCACCCTGGTAGGTCCAAATGCTGTTGAACGGCGACTGTTGCCATACCAATCCCGTTTCTTTGTCCAGAACGCCTGCTCCGTTGAGCACCAGTTCGAATCTAAGGTTAGCTGGCAGGACTTTACTCCAGGTGGGGGGTAAGTTGTCGAGGATTGGTGGGGACGGCGGGTTTCCGCCTTCAGCCGCTCTGCCTGGTGCAGGAGTGAACAGTAGAGAAACCGCAAACACAATGACTGCGCCAACAACGGAAAAACGGATTTTACACATGGCCGAGCCTCCTGTTGTGTCCAGTTGTTTCGCCTATTGTCGTGTTAGCCGGGAATTCGGATGGCCTTAGCAACACCAGCTCAAGCGACTCACCTCCTTTCTGAGGACAATGTTCTCCCCGCCACAAATCAGGCTTTCGGGACTGTCAAAATCCTGTCATTCAAAGGGTATGACTGTTTCAGGCATTGTCAACGGTGTGGTGAGCTGCCTTAAATTTCAAGACCTGGCACCCTGGTCACCTACTTTCCGACCTGCCGCACCAGCCCATAGGCCAGCCCGGGGCGGTTTCCCGCGGACCGGATGACGGGAACCTCCACACCGCCATACTGTCCTGTCTCATCTCGTTGTCTCAAACGGATTTACATAGGCCCGTCCAGTGCTATCCTGTATTCAATTTGACGAAGGAAAGGAGAGACGGTATGAGAAAAATCATGACAGCCGCGCTGGTCCTTTTAACAGCCACCGTGTTGATGGGCATGGGCAGCCTGGGAGGCGCACCGGAAGGAGAGGTGCCCAAAACGGACGAGAACATCAAGGTGCAGCTTACCGACCGTTCGGGAGTGAAAATCGAATTGACCAGGTTTTCCATGAACGGCAAGGTTTTCATTGAGGGGAAAAGAGGGGCGGGGGAAATGAGTGTCTTCTTCCACGACCTGAAAGAAATCGGCTTTGGCCCTGTCAATGGCGATGCGGTGCCGGCCGATCTGCTGCTTAAATCCGGACGCCGCGTCCAACTCAGCATACGGACGGGTGCCGTCTTCCACGGAGACACGGGAGAGGGAGCCTACCAGATCTCCGCGCCTAACATCAGCCGGATCCAAATTCACTAGGCGAAACTGTCCCCACCTTGCAGGAAGCCGTAACCAGTAAGCCTTTCATACCGACATTTCCCGCTTACCCCCCGACGCGGGGGCAACCCGACAGCGGCGAGATTCACGGGAGATGCGGTAGCCATTATCGTGAAGGGATGCTTGAATAGGACTTCACACGGGAAACGCAGGGGGAGCCATGAAAGAGGCACTGTTTTTCGAGCGGGAAGAGGGGAACCGGGTGCGCTGCGGTCTTTGCCGCTTCCGCTGCCGCATCGCCGATGGCGCCCGCGGAATCTGCTCCGTGCGCGAAAACCGGGGGGGGACACTTTACAGCCTGGTCTACGGCAAACTCTGCGCCGAGCATGTCGATCCGATCGAGAAAAAACCGCTCTTCCACGTCATGCCGGGGACCAGGTCCTATTCCATAGCCACGGTTGGATGCAACTTCCACTGCCGGCATTGCCAGAATTACACCATTTCCCAGGTTGAGCGTGATGCACCCATCGCGGGTACCGAGCGGACCCCCTTGGAAGTCGTACAACGGGCCCGCAATGCCGACTGCCTATCCATCTCCTACACCTACACCGAGCCGACCATATTCTTCGAATTCGCCTACGACACCGCCCTCCTTGCCAAAGAAGCCGGGCTGAGCAACGTTTTCGTCACCAACGGCTACATCAGCAAGGAGGCGCTTTCCATGATCGCGCCCTACCTGGACGCGGCCAATATCGACCTCAAGGGGTTCTCCGAGGGCTTCTACCGCGACGTCGTCCATGCCCGTCTTTCCGAAGTCCTCGACTCCATCATCGAGTATCGCAAACAGGGGATTTGGGTGGAGCTGACCACGTTGATCATACCGGGACTGAACGATTCCGAGGCTGAGCTGCAGGGGATAGCGGAATTCATCGTCACAAACCTGGGGATCGACACCCCCTGGCATGTGACCCAGTTCTACCCCACCTACAAATTGACCGACCGGCCACGGACGCCGGTGGAGACCTTGCGCAAGGCGCGTGAGATCGGCCGCGCCGCCGGCCTGCACTACGTCTATGAAGGCAACGTGCCCGGCGAGGGGGGAGAGAATACCTGGTGCCCCTCCTGTTCGGCCCTTTTGATCGAGCGTTACGGCTTTTCCATCGATACCAACAGGATTCGCAATGGGGCCTGCCCTGACTGCGGCACCGTCATAGCGGGCCTCGGCATCTGAGACGGCCCGGCAAAACACCCGGCTGGGATTGGCTGAGAAGGCTGGAACCGATCGGGTCGTTGGTTGTTCACCTTGTCAAACAAAGGAGGAACCCATGAACGTGGAAATACATGATGTGAAAATCGAGTATCCCGATGGATGCAACATCATCATAGGCCAAACACACTTCATCAAGACAGCCGAGGACCTGTATGAGGTCATTGCCACAACGGTACCGCAGGCTCGCTTCGGAGTCGCCTTTACCGAGGCATCCGGCCCGTGCCTTATAAGGACCGAGGGGAACGACGAAGAATTGGTCCTGGGTTGTGTGACGGTGCTGAAGGCGATCGGCGCCGGTCATGTATTCTGTGTTCTGCTGCGCGATGCCTACCCCATAAACGTGCTCAACCAGATCAAGAACTGCCCGGAGGTGTGCGGGATTTACTGTGCCACGGCAAATCCGCTCCAGGTTATCGTTGCGTCCACGCTCCAAGGGTGGGGGATCCTCGGGGTCATCGACGGGCTGCCGCCCAAAGGGGTGGAGACTGACGAGGATAGGCAGGAACGCCGCGACCTGCTGCGGCGTATAGGTTACAAGTGCTGAGAGCCAAACTGGTGCCAGGTCTGGGAGAATAACTTTTTCGCGGCCGCGCTGATCTACTGCGCTAAAAGAGCGGAACACTCGCGCCCAGGCCGTGCACCACGCTGGTGAAGGCGTTCCGGTTCTCCAGTTTTCCATGGCCGAAACGCTCCTCGAACAGGCGCCGGATCATCGGTATCCGCGAGGTGCCCCCGGTGAGAAATACCGTGTCGATCTGGTCGCTTCTGACTCCCGACCGGCTGATCACTTCGTCTATGCAGCCGGAGATCCGGCTTAGGTTCTCCCTGTTGATCAGTTCGAATTCCTCCCTGGTTATCCCTTCGCTTATGGCCAGGCCGCGCTCCTTGAAACTGACCTGCGCAGCGTCCTGCTGCGACAGCTCGCATTTCGCCTTCTCTATGCACTGGAACAGGAAGAAGCCGTAGTTGTCGCTGATGAGGTGCTCCAGGTTTTCGAGGGGCTCCCTGTCGGTGGCGGCGTTCTTGATGAGCCTGATCTGCTCCCTGGTCTTTCTCGCCCTCAAAAGCGGGATCCTGTGCCACTGGCACAGGGTGTAGATGATGCTGTGCGGGATGTCGAACAACTCGTCCTTCCCCATCCCTCTGTATTTGACGCCGCGGCCGAAATACTTTGCGATTTTTTCCCACATGATCTGGGAGTCGAACTTGTCGCCCGCCGCGTAGACCCCTCCGATGGAGAGGACGTCTGCGCGCCGGTCGGTCCGGGCGAAGGCACCCCCTTTCACCCTGATCACGGTGAAGTCGGAGGTGCCGCCGCCGAAGTCACCAATGAAAACCAGTTTTTCCGCACCGGCGGGGAGCGACTCCTCGAACGAGAGGGCGGCCGCGACCGGTTCGAACTGGAAATGGATGTTACGGAACCCCGCCTTGCGGGCCGCCTTCTCAAGACGGTTTTGAGCCAAGGCATCCTTCTCCGCGTCTTCGGAGAAAACCACCGGGCGTCCCAGGACGACGCTGTCCACGGGAGAGCCGACGTACGCTTCGCCCTTTGCCTTGATCCTCCTCAAGATGATGGCGACCAGGTCATCGATGCCATACTTCTTGCCGAACACCTCCGTCCCCTCAAAGCTCCTGTTGGGGAGGAAGTTCTTTATGGACTGCATGAAACGTCCCGCAGCCCCTTCGTTCACATACTGGCTGATGGCCTCCTGGCCGGTGAAGATCTCGTTGTCCTCGTTGAAGTACAGGACCGAGCGCATCAGCGAGGCGCTCGTGCTTGACTCGTCGATGTCGACGACTTCAACCTTGCCGTCTCTGTAAATGGAAAGGGCGGAATTGGTGGTCCCAAAATCGACGCCGAAAACTACCTTCATGCAGGCTCCCGGAAACAGACAAGGGCGGGATCCGAGGACCCCGCCCTGAGAAAATGAATGTGCGCCCCGCAGTCAGCGGGCAGCGAAGGGAATGTTTTAGCAGAAAGGGGAGGGTGGGGCAACCTGTAAACGCCAGCTCACTTCAGCTGACTATCTTTGCTGCCTCTCCGGTTGTAGAGCGCAGCTGCCTTCTCCTTCTTTTCCAGTTCTGATTGGCAGGCAACGCAGTATCGAACTCCCGGAATTGCCTTGCGACGCGCTTCAGGAATAGGAACCTCACACTCCTCGCAATGGGTGAGACTTTCGCCCTTAGGCAAACGGCTCTTAGCCCGTTCGACTGCGGATTCCACCGTGGCATCTATCTGTTCCTGCACCGCCCCATCTCTCGACCATCCAACCGCCATGGCTTGTTCCTCTGTTTCTCAATTATCTAGCTGATTTCCGAAAGAGGCCTTCGACTCAGTATACTCTTTCGTCCCCTGTTTGGGACTTCAAATGTCGGAGGCCCATTGGAGGGCTGCCTTGCAAAGTTACTGAAGATGACGTACTTTTGGGCAAACAAGTTGATCGGCAGCACGAGCCCTTTACGCAGGAGGATGGATGGCATGCCGACAATTTCAATGTTCTTCGGGATCATCATCAGGATGTTCTACAGGGAATAATAGCAGCACCACCTTCCGCAGGAATATCAAGGTGACGTTGCTGTATTTGCTATTGAAGATGGAAGCCTTCCTCGAAGGCTCGCTTCCACCGGCAAAACGGAAGCTTGTGGAAGCCTGGATGGTAATTCATAAAGATGAACTATTGGCAGACTGGCATTTAGCTGTAGAAGGTGAAACTGTGTTCAAGATTAAGGGGCTGGAATAAATGAGAAGAATTACCTCGCTTAGTGCCAACGACGACTTGACGCTTGACGTCCATTTTGCCAACGGAGAGCTGCGCAGGTATGACGTAAGACCTCTTCTGCAAAGAGAAGCTTTTCGGGAGCTTGAAGATGTCACCATGTTCAAGACCGCGCGTAACGGAGGTTATTTTGTTGCGTGGGACAACGAAGCGGACCTAAGCGCAGACACCCTCTATCTGGAAGGCATACCCGTTACGCCCACGACTCACCCCGCCTGACCCTCCCCTGCCGTCGCTGTTCCCATGTGCTAAGGACCCTGCCTGGCCATTGGGGTCTTTACATCCTCGATTAGACAGTCCTTTTCGGTCACGTTTTTCGAACCCTCCGGCGCTAGAAGCCGGCGGCCACTCAAGGCGCAGTCCTGAGAAGCTTATAAACTTATACGTGTCCCTCTTGCCCTCGTGGCTTACTAGGCCAAACTACAAGCAATAAAGAAAGTTTGACTTGTCAACTCTAATGTTTGTATATTACAGGCGTTTTCAAGAGGTAGTTTCGGCCATCGCCTTTGTGCCTTAGTTGTCGACGTAACACAGTAATGCTCATGTAATACAAGGGATTCAAAATTAATGCCTACCGAAAAAGTAATACGCAATAAGATTGCGCGCCTGAAGTCTGGTAATCCTCCTAGATTCATGGACCTATTTGCCGGTTGCGGTGGTATTTCATTAGGCTTTGCCACTGCCGGCTTTGAGCTTGTCGCCTCTGTTGAATTGGATCCGTGGGCGGCCGAGTCGCATGGGGCCAACTTTTCACGGATCAGTCATGGGAAAAACCAACACGCGCACTTCAAGGCCCGCGATATAACAATTGAGGATCCTGGCACAATATTTCGCGATTTGGAAATAGAAGGGCCTGTCGATGAGCAGGTAGATGTCCTTGTTGGTGGCCCGCCATGCCAGGCTTTTGCCCGTGTTGGTCGTGCAAAACTTCGACATGAGGCTCTACGCCGGGAAGAGGATGACGCTGATATTGCTTTTCTCGTAGATGGTCGAGTTAACCTCTGGCAGCGATACTTGCACTACGTCAGGCAAACCAAGCCCATTGCACTCCTGATGGAGAATGTTCCTGACATACTGAACCACGGCGGGAAGAATGTTGCTGAAATTGTGGCCGAGCATCTCCGCGAGGAAGGGTATAGGGTCCGCTACACTCTGCTCAACGCCTCATGGTTTGGTGTACCGCAGACAAGAGAACGGATGTTTCTGATAGGGGTTCATGAAGATTTAGATTCGGACGTTGTATTTCCAGCCCCCACTCACTTTACGGTGCTACCTGCAGGGTATGAGGGAACGCGTGCGACGGCTCGTAAGTTAATCCCAAAGCATCAAGGGGACAGCTTGTTGGCTAAACATGGTTACTGCTGGATCCATGATCCTTCTACAGCCGATTGCCTACCGCCCACCACCACGGCCAGTGAGGCCCTCGCTGACCTTCCCCCGATTTACGCTCTTGATTTGCTGGAAACCGGTCGCATAACGCGTGGCCGAAAAGATCCGTCAGAATGTGTAGCTTACACTTCTAATAATCCGACCACTGCATGGTCCCGATTGATGCGACAATGGCCTGGATTTGCCACTACTGATCACACTACTGGTCATGTCATTCGCTATCTCCCTCGGGATTATAAGATTTTTCGCTTGATGGAGGAGGGCTGGCAATACCCAGAGGTCTGGCAATTCATCGAGGAGAAACGTCAGCAACTTGTAAATAAGCAGTGGAGGTCCGGAGAGGACAAGACAAGTGACATTGAGCAGCAGGCGTTCACGCGAGAGTGGACACTGCCGTACGACCCTAAGAAGTTTCCAAACAAGTGGTGGAAGCTCTATAGGGATAAGCCGGTACGTACGCTGATGGCCCACTTGGGCAAAGATTCTTACAGTCATATTCATTTTGATAGTGAACAGGCAAGAACAATTTCTGTCCGCGAGGCAGCACGGTTACAGTCCTTCCCTGACGGGTTCATATTACGCGGGAGTATGAATGCAGCATTCAAACAGATTGGTAATGCTGTGCCACCGCTTGTTTCCTATGCGATCGCTATGGAAATCCGTTCGATGATCGGTTGCCAGTTGATTCCTGATATGCGTTATCAATTGCTCCGTCTCCATAGTGATGCAACTCTGCCTCGTGTGAAGGAGTGATCGGGTATGCGTTTCCTGATTCTGCGAATTCTTACCCATAGTGAACTAGGAATGTTTCATGAGTATCGGCGACAGGGCAAGGAAGGATCCAAGCAGAGAGCCGTAAACTTTGATTGGGATGTGGTAGACCGCGTATTCCCAGCGGCCAAGGATTCTGATCGCATTGAGATGGAACTCCGGTACGATACAGATTGCGGTGTTCGAACTGTGAGGCAATGGCTGAAGCGCCAAGACAAGAATTGGCGCCTGGAGGGGAACTGCCCGAGAGATAAACGGTACCACTTTGTAGAGCCTGGGTGCCTATTTGCTATGGAGGTTGAGGGGGGGGCTACTCCTGCTCTCGGTGCTTGGGCGGTTTTCTCTGCAGATGACAAGGTGACCAAAGCAATCCTGGCAAATGGCGAGAGCTGTAGGCTAGTAATGTCATCTATGATTGCGCTGCATGATGAGGAAGGTGAGCGATCCTGGCAAATCTTATGTCAGGCTCGGCCCGACCTCTTTTCGATGGCGAAAAAGGGAGGAACTATGTTGACTTCCGTTATGAAAACAGGGGGCAATGGCGTTGCGTTGCCACCAAATCCAGCACGACTCGTAAAAATCCTTGCTTCCGTTGGGCACACGATGCCATCAGCCGTTGCTGATCTCGTGGATAACGCGATCAGTGCTGATGCCACGGAAATCGCTATTACGCTCGGGCGCCCGGATGCTGGACATGGTCGCTGGATGAGCCTTGCTGACAACGGTTGTGGTATGGATGAAATTACCTTGGCTGAGGCCATGCGGATTGGCAGTGATTCTGATTATGAGGATAATAGCCTCGGTAAATACGGGTACGGTTTAAAAGGGGCCTCATGGTCTCAGGCAAAAGTGTTTACGGTAGTTACGAAGCGTGAGGGGGCTCTAGCACACCACCTAACTTGGGATATTAATAATATGGATGGCTGGGTAGCCAAGTCGGACCCCCTTGAATCATGGGAGCAAGATGCCACAAGTCTTGGGAAAAGCGGAACAGTTGTCCTATGGAAGGATATGCGCCCGCCACAGACCATGTTGGTCTCCCGCGGGTTGGATCCGCATTCATGCGAGTTAATGGTTCTCGAGCGCCATCTCGCACTAGTTTTTCACCGATTTCTCGAAGGAAAAGCGGCTGGAAGAAAGAAGGTGACAATAACCATCAACGGCAACAAAGTTGAACCCAATAACCCAGTTGGGCATCCCTTGACCTCTACGTATGACGCCAAGACGGTTCGCATACCAACAGAGTTTGAGGATGGCAAGGTCCTTGTGCAGGCTTATTTGCTGCCTACGGAGGACGAACTGGCTGAACACCATCAAGGTGAATCTGCGGACCTCGCCCGTCGTGCCCGTGATTTGATCAGTTTGCATGGTAACTGGAACGATTCCCAGGGACTCTTCATCTATCGCCACGATCGCCTGATAAAGTGGGGTGGTTGGCACCAGATGTGGAAAACCAACGACGAGAAGACCAAGCTCGCGCGGGTCGTCATCAGTTTTGATAAGGCGTTGGATGATGTTTTCAAGATTAATATAAGTAAGATGCTCGTCCAACTTCCCATGCAACTTCAGACAGAGATAAAAGCGCTTGCCGATGTAGCTCGCAAAGATAGCCAAAAGAAGTACCGCAAGCCTCGAAAACTGCCAACCGAATCCACGCTTCCTTTCCTTCCGGGAGGCGTACGAGCAGGGATTTCCGACGGGACAGGAAATGGTGCTGTAGCAACGCCTGCGCCTACAGTAACATCAATAAATCCTGTAAGTGCTCGACCTGCACCGCTTCAGCGAATTGGAGTGAAAGAAGTACGGACTGACAAATTCGTGTGGAAAGTGACAAAAGGAATGACTGGTGAGATCGATATTCAAGTGAGTGAGCTCAATCCCAGCCTTTCCTGCCTTCTTAAAGAAATCGAGTCCGCCCCTCAAGCCATGTCCCACTTGGTTAATTTTCTTGTAGGCCTAGATGAGGCAGAGGTCCAGAAGCACCTTTTGGCGAAAAGAGACTAGAGATGGCAATAGTTCGTGTCCTTGGAGCTGTGCCGCCAGAACATAGTTGGACTGACCGTCTTCCAGATGGGGTGGGGCACTGGAGGCGCCTGATCGCGCTACTGCGTGCTGATCCCAAATGGGAGTCACAACAGGTTGATTCACTTGCGTTCGAGTCACTCAGAGTACTGCGGAAGCTTCCTGACCCGCTCCAGAAGACGTCTTTTCAAGGTCGCGGTCTTGTTGTCGGATATGTACAAAGTGGCAAAACAGCAAATTATACAGCTGTTGCTGCACGCGCCGTCGATGCAGGATATCGTATGGTGATTGTACTCTCGGGTATTCACGATTCGCTCCGGAATCAGACTCAGAGTCGCCTGGAACGGGAACTAATTGGGTACGGCAGTCGCTCTACAGCGGAACTTAGCCCTGAGTGGGTACTGCTAACAACTGCCACAGAGGACTTCAAAACGCACGATGTGCGTATCCTCAATTTGGCAGGAACCTTTCTGGCAATTGTCAAAAAGAATGTCCCCGTTCTACAGAAATTAGACCGATGGCTTGAGACAGCTAGCCCTTATCTGAAAGACATTCCAGTCCTGATCATTGATGATGAGGCAGATCAGGCCTCAATCAACACTAAGAGTAACAGACCGCTTGATCCGGCAGTCGGGGATGAGGAGGATAATGACCAGGACTTAGCTCCATCTATAACCAATGCTTTGATACGGTCTGTACTTTCCCGAACAACAAAAGCTGCTTACGTTGCCTACACTGCGACTCCATTCGCCAACATCCTGATCAATCCTGACGCTTTTGATCGCCATGTAGGCGAAGACCTTTTCCCCAAAGATTTTGTGATCCAGCTGCCGCGACCAAAAGGTTATACCGGAACAGAAGAACTTTTTGGCACTTCAGCCCAAAACCGAGACGTGCTGCGACCAGTTTCGATAGACGAGGTAAAGGCTCTACGAGGTTCCCGAAGGCGCCGGAAAGCCGAAATATTTTTGGAGTTAGCAGAAGACACACTGCCAGATTCGTTGGTAGATGCCCTTATCACATTCTTATTAGCTGGTGCCGTCAGGATTCTCCGCGGGTTTGCAGGGAAGCCCCACACGATGTTGGTGCATGTAAGCCAGAAAACGGATGACCAAAGACGGATTGCCGATGCCATTAGGAACCAAGTGGATCTGTGGCGCGAGGCAGATCGCCAAGGACAACGTCTTGAAGTACTGCTTTGCCCTGTCTGGGACAATATGAAGACAGGTATTGATGTTCCTGCTAATGACGAAACGATCCTCGATACGGCTGTCACTGTGCTTAGGGAACTGGTGGTTCTAGAGCTAAACAGCGTAACTGGTGAGAACTTGGAGTATGAAGAGAAACCAGGACGCCACATTGTAGCTGTGGGAGGTAATCGGTTATCCCGGGGGCTTACCTTGGAGGGGTTGACGGTTTCTTATTTCCTACGTACCGCCTCCATGTGCGATACTTTGCTGCAAATGGCACGTTGGTACGGGTTCCGTCGCGGGTATGAAGACCTCATCCGTATATGGACTACTGACGGCATTGCTCAGTGGTTTTCAGAATTAGCTCTGGTTGAACAGTCGCTTCGTGACTCCATCATAGCTCTTGACCGCGCAGGCCGAAGACCTGACCAGATGGCTATACGACTGCGGGCTCACAGCAGCCTTCTTCTGACCGCGCGCAACAAGTCCCAGATCGCGCAGACCACGCAAGAATCGTGGTCATGCGAGCACCCACAGACGGTCCTTCTCCCATTGTTAGATCCGTGTAAGCTCCAGGCGAATCTTCTTCTGACGGATCGATTCATCGCAGAAATTTCACCGTCACAAAAGTGCTACGGTGGAATGCTGGCGCAGGACGTGGCTTCTGAAGCTATAGTGGCTTTCTTGCGTAGATATCTAGTTCATGAGGACATAATCGCTTTTCGCAACGAAGCCCTCGCTGACTGGATCATGGGACGAACTGCCGTTGATGAACTGACTGACTGGTCTGTCTTTGTAGCGTCACCGGGCAAGGGACGATCGATTACGTTGGGGGGGAAGGCTATTGGGCTTGTCCGTCGTAAGCGCGTCAGCAGTGAGAGCATCGGAATATTGACTGACCCAGCGCACGAGGGTGTCGATTTACCGAATGGGCCTGATGCTTACCGACGTGAAACAGGGGATTATGATGCTGCGGCCATGCGGGCGGCAAGACCTTCAACACAGGGACTACTGATTATCTATCCGTTGGACCCTGAGTACATGAATATTCCACACACTCAGGCCGTGATCGCTCTCGCGCTTAGTTTGCCTCAAACCTCGGATGGGGGAGCCATGTGGATCGTGAATAGCAAGGTGTCCAATGATTGATGGTCTAACTTCCGTACACTGGGCGGGCCTCCGAGCCAGAAGGCCTCAGGCCGAAGACTCTCTTGTGACCACGCCTATTATTCTCGATGGCGCGGAAACATCCATTTCTATGGCCATGGACTACGCCGGATATTTGCACCTGTTGATACCGGTGGAAAATCCTCCAGTTGAGGCACCACCATCAGATCTTAATGGTCTCAAGGTGAGGCATCGCTGTCTTGAGATTGGTGATTATCTTGACCTGTCAGCACCTCCATCGCACGAGCAGGTATTTACTCCATTTTGCAGAGAAGTTGTTGATGCCGTAGAAGGGAAAAACCGCGACCCTTGGAAGGCTGTGGCAGCCACGATCCGTGCTTGGCTGTCCGCCTGGAGGCCAGCACGCCAAGCAATGGAGAAGAGCGTCCAAGTCGGTCTTTTTGGTGAGTTGTTGGTGCTCCGGTCTCTGATGATTCCAGCAATAGGGGCGGCAGCCGTCGATCAATGGAGTGGCCCAGAGTCGGAACGTCATGATTTTGTTGGGAAATACCTGCGTGTCGAGGTGAAAACTACTCGAAAGAGCCGCCCTGAACATGAAATATCACGATTGGATCAGCTTCGAGCACCCACCGGCTGCCAACTGCTGTTTGTATCAATCCAGTTGGAAGAAACGATCGGCGGTAGCGAGACACTAGCAACGCAAATGGACAGTATCGTAGACCTGCTGCGTGAAGATCCTGCAGCGTTGGACAGGTTTATGACCAAGATGGTGATCATGGGATGGTCAGAGGATATGCGGACCTCGGGTGAGCTTCTCCGATTCTTTATTCGAGCGGGTGAGGTCTATGCTGTTGATGATGACTTCCCTCGCATTCCGGAGGATTTCCAGGTCCCGTCTGGCATAGTTTCCATAAAATACACAGTCGATCTGGCGAACTTACCCTCACTGGGAGTTGACGATGCGACAAGTCTCATCAAGAAGGCCAATTTCTGTGGTGCCTGAAGTTGGTGCCGGTTATATGTATGTCGCAATCCACGGCTGCGCCCGATTAGTAAATGGTTGATATTTTTACGCACGAAAAGCGCTCAATGATCATGTCCAAAATCAAAGCGCGTGATACTAGGCCCGAACGTATAGTCCGTTCTTTGCTGCACCGGATGGGGTTTCGGTTTAGGTTGCATAAAAAAAATATGCCTGGGCATCCGGATATTGTTTTGCCTCGCTTAAAAGCTGTAATTTTGGTGCATGGTTGTTTCTGGCATAGACACGATAAATGTCGTCTTGCGTACACACCAAAGTCAAGAACGGAATTTTGGCAAACAAAGTTCGAAAAAAATGTCAAAAGAGACGCCAAAGTTAAGGCGGAACTGGAAGGGCTAGGATGGAAAGTGCTAGTCGTATGGGAATGCGAGGTGGCGGACCCAGAGCTGCTTGGTCAACACTTGACGAGCTTTCTAGGATCATAATGCTCATTGTACGAAAAAAATAAAGAAGCAAAGACACCATTTCAGCGGATTACAAAGTGAAGTGACCAGTTAATATTGTAGTGATCTGTGACAAATTATGTGGACCTTCGACAAAGAGAGGAGGAAGCATGTCCGATTTAGCAGTTACGAGTTTAACAATTGAAGAGCTACTGAAGAACCTAAGGGGACGTACGTGGCAGATCCCGCAATTCCAGAGAGAATTCGTATGGACAGTGGGTGACGTTATAGAACTTGTACACTCCATCTTTTGTGCTCGTCCTATAGGAATGGCTACGATATGGGAGCAACCTGATGATACTTCGCTAGAACTTGGACCCATTTCTTTACCTGATAAAGTGGTTCCAGGCATGAGTGAGACACGCGTCACCTTCTGCCAGTCTGAAGAGAATCCAAGAAAGCTTTTTGCTGTGCTTGATGGACTTCAACGGTGTACAGCAATAGCCATGGCGTTTGGCGGGTTTAGAACTGATCATGGTGATTATAGAACCTCTGGTAGGTATTATCTTAATGTATCTGCGCTTGATCCGCTGGAGCAGATCGTTTTCATAAAAGAAGAAGAAGTGCAATCTAAGCATTTTAACAATGATGCAACATGTATTTCGCAGGGGTATTTCCCCTTGGCAAGTAATAATCCTTGCGAAACATTCATGGGCCAATGGCTTAGGTATATTCAAGCTATACAAAGCAAAAATTATTACACAAATGGTGAACTTCCGCCTCCAGATGAATTAGAGAGAAGAAACAATGTTCTTAAAAAAGCATTTGAAGGGATCAACAAAACAAAGCTTGCTGTTTATATAGTGCCAGATACTTATTCTCTGGCGGACATCTGTGACATATTTGAGAAATTAAATACTACCGGTACCAAGGTGTCCACGGTAGATCTTATTCATTCATGGCTTTATGCTGATACAGCTAAAGATGCTACAGGTCCTATTCGGCTAAGGGAGTGGCTTGACGATTTTGGGCAAAAAGATGGAGTGATCGGGTGGTCCGATTCAAATGACCGGCCAGAGCTCCCCGTCCAGATAGTGACCGCATGTCATGTTGCTCTTGAGGAGAAAGCGCAACCAAGAAAGGTGGGGCGAGGTGCCACCACGCCTATAGCTTCAGTTAAAGCAGGAGATCTATTGGCGACCCCCACAGCTCACTGGAAGCTCATTATGGGGGCTGATAACATGCTGGCAGAGTATCTAAAGGACTTCCAGCGTCTTGTAGCATCTGGAATGTTTCCCTGGAAATGGTGCCCCTATCCGGTCACCTCTGCGATATACGTTGCATTGCGTGTACATATGAATTTCGATAGCGCCAGCAAGCATCCATGGGGCATAGATGATCTTAATGCCCTCTTTAAAGCTTTTTTTTGGCGTAATGCTCTCACAAACCGCTATGACCAAGGATTCTTGACTCAATTGGGTGTAGATATAAAGGAGTTAAAACGACTTCTCTCTTTAAGACCCAATTTCTCCACTGCGTCCGCTTGGGCCGCTGCGATAGAAGGAGATCTCCGGGCGCTTATTTCGAAGCCACTACCTTCAAGAGAAGATCTGTATCAATATCTTTCTGATGGAAGACCGAGTGGTGCGATGCAAAAGGCGCTCTTTCTTCCAATGCTGGCGGCCTCCGATAAAGACTTACTAGATGACACTATCAGCATGCGTTTTCCAGAAGCTGGAACATCTGTCCAGCTCCATCATATATATCCTAGAGATTGGTGTAGGAATAATAAAATAGGTGCTTTGTCTGACCTCTTAGATAAAAACAAAGCAGGAAAAGACTGGGTCAATTCAGTCTGTAACCTCATGCCTTTAAGTCGTCAATCGAACAATCTGTGGAAGGCAAAAAATCCGGGTCAAGTCCTTGTTGAGCGCCAAATAAATTATATACATTCTTCTAACCGCTTGAAAAACTTGTTTATAGACCAAGAGTGTTTCGATTTTCTTCTTTCAGGCGCAGATGGGATGGAAGCGTTTTGGGTTCATCGTGCGGAACTTTTAATAGCTGATTTTATACCCCGCATGAACATATCTATTTAGGTGGAGCATTATGGAGGCACCATCAACTAAACTCTTGGCTGCTATATCACAAGCCTTAAGTAGTGGCATTGAAGTTACACTTCTTCAGCTTGTCGAACTTCTTGAATATGATGGGTTTGTCCTGGACCAGCTAGAGAAAGTTAAAAAATTTCTTGAAGATTGGGGGCTACAGCTTAATCCTCCAATTACTACAGGAGACTTTACATCTCCTCGGATAATGAGGAATAAAAACAAATCATCTTATAACAAGGAATCATTTAAAGAAGATATAAAGAATGGTGAGTCATCAAAGATAGAATTCAAAAGTTCTCTTCTGTATGATCATCACCGAGCAAAGTCCCAACCCCAGTCTGAGCTGAAGGACTTACGATCGAGCAAAGTTGTCTACTCCGCCTTGAAAGCTGTAGGCGGTTTTCTTAATAGTGGTGGGGGAGTTCTGTTCGTTGGACTTGATGATGATGCTGTCGTACTTGGCTTGCATTTTGATTGTGCAATCCTTGGGAGTGAAAAGTTTGACCCGGACCTTTGGGAGCTAGAGCTGCGAAATCAGGTTACGGGAAAATTTAAAAATGGTGTTCTTTTAAATGATTATCTAGACGTGACCTTTCTTGACTACGAAGGTGCCTTCGTTGCCAGAATTCAGGTTCAGGCCAGGAAAAGCCTTTCATTTCTGAAGGGGGAAAAAGGCCTTCAACTTTTTAGACGACAAGGTAATAGAACTATAGATGTTAGCATCGATGAAATGGAAGAGTTCCTCGATTCCAGAAAACAACAGATTCAGCCCTAGGCTTTTGCAACTTTATAGCTACCTCTGTCGCCCAAGATGTACCCCATACTGTACCCGTAAGCTTCCAAAAATGTAAAACATGTGTTTCATAAATGGCGATTTTAATCGTCTGAGATGTCAAATTGGCAGCAAGTCTCAGTTTTTCAACCGGGATGTGAAGGGCGGGGGGGGGCGCTCAAACCCGAAGGACATAGGTTAGAATCCTGTCTCCGTAACTAGGAAAATAATGGCCAGTGAGCTGGGTTCTATTTATGCTAACGCAGGATGACGCAGGTAGAGGCGAGGAATTGCATTCATACACAGCAGTCACGTCATCACTTCCCCGCACAGACTCCTGAGCACAAACCTACCTACCCACTGAATACACTCTCTCCGCCTCTAAGACTCACAAGATAATCAGCATGCTTAATCACTGCTTCTATCTTGGTGGGGGCGCTGCTGATATTTTGATATGTCATCGCCGAAGCGTAAGTACAAGAGACGTCCTTGATATTTTGATTTTTGATTCTCCACCCTGAATTATAAGAGTGTTATCTTGCGGTTCTAGAGAACTGAACTTTTGATATTCTGAGATTTTTATCTCAAAGAAATACTCCAAGGAATTAGATGGCTTTGCCTCTTTTGCAGATACATTGCTTCTTCTGATACGCCACATTCAGGGCTACACTCGGATGCTTCACGAATCGTTGCCTGTGTATAGTCTCCTTCATCAATCCGAAGGTTGATACTGCACGTGCCGCTTTTTCTGTAGACATACTCCTGCACGGCAATAGCTTCTCCTGCCTCGTTTTCATCCGTTTCTGCACCTAACCACCAGTTTTTCGCGACCGTCGCTCTCCCTTGCTCGTGTCGATTACATGCTCCCGACTTCGTTATTCTGAAGGCGATGGTCCTGGGATCGATGTAGGTGACTTCCAGCGACTGCCGCTCGTTTCCTTTTACCTGCACGAAACGCAAGGGTGACTTGGGGGGATGTGGCATGGCACGTCGAGGCTCCAGCCGCTGCTCGTCGCGTGGCGGTTGCTCTGCTGCGATGACCGGCGTGGCTGCCAGGAGCACTATGGTAAGCCACCCTAGGGGTACCATCTTCATCTCACCTCCTCGTATTCATCACGGATGAACATTCCCAGGCCAGCGACGGCCCAATAGAGACCAGTTTGCTTTCGCAAAGGTAGACTCCTTTACGCTGTTCCCTTGATTCCCTCCAAGCAGTTTGTAGTGGGTTGTAGTCTCTTCGATGAGGAAGCCGACATGGGCGCCGGAAGTCGAAAAACTGCGGTCGGTCGCCTTGCTGCTGCAGATAACGGTGATTGCTCCTGGGACAGGGCCTGACGGCATCCCCCAGTGGACCCAACTTTTTGCTGCCGCAGAGTCGGTGCCTTTTATGCCTGCCTGCTTGAGGCACCAGTTGACGAAGGAGGAGCACCACGGCGTTTCATCATCGGTGGCTTTGAGCGTGGTCGTGGCATGGTAGGCAAGAATCCGGGGGTTGTCTTCATGGCCCACCACTTCCTTTTGTCCAACCTCTTTGCGGGCGATATCCAGCCAAGGGGCATTCTGCAGAGGGGCTCTTTTGCTGCTGCTGGTCATGGTTTGCACCTCCGGTACTTATTCCTCATCCTCCTGCTGACCGCAGTCGGTGCAATGCGGCTCTCCGTTCTCATCCAACCCGTATGTCTCCCCTTCCGAAAGCTTCCTGCCGCACCGTGCACCGGAGACGGGTTCGTCTCCGGTGGCATAGATGAAAGCCAAACAGGTCACTCATGTATGTCTACGTTAGGGACGATTCATCTTTTCCGTCCACCGTGGAAGGTTGCCACAGCGCAGTCGCATTTGCAACGGAGTGGATTTCGCGCACAAAATTAAAACGCATGAGGCAAGTGGTTTTTGGCACAGGGCGCCGGACCTGCAGGCAAACCGCAGGCCCCGCTGCGAGAAAAGCGCGCCCACTTCTCAATTCAATTCTCGATACGCTCCGTCGGAGATGCCCGCATCGGTTGATCCCCTGGCCCTGTAAAAAAGTTCCTTGACTTAGAATTATTGGCGTGGCTTAATCTTTTGCGTGTTCAGCTGGTAACCCAATCGCAACATGGCTCCCCCTCAAACTAAGGAGGTAACACATGTCGATACTTCATCCGCTACTCGATATCGTCGATGTCAACGTCCGGGACATGTCGCACGTCGAACTGGGCAATTTCGCCATCAACCTCGCGGACGCCTTTGCCCGCCACAAGGACTTCCAAGGCGAGGGTGCGATCCCGAAACCGATGTGCCAACTTGACATACTCAGGGGCCTCGGGGTAAGCCATCTCGCCGTCACCAAGGAGGCCGAGAGCGGCAACCGTTTCAAGAAGGTGGAGCGGGACGCCTCACGCCCGATGGTTGAACTGCACACGACGATGCTGATCAACTGGGCGGCCTATAGGTCCGTGACGGAAAACAAGCCAACGCTCATCACCGAATTGGACCTGCGTCCGAAGCTGAAGGGATCCAAGGGTACGCTCCATGTCGAGGTGACTGCCCCGGAAAACCCGAAGGCGAAGCACGGCAAGTCGGGCGTCGCCCTCATCAGCGTCAACAGGGTGCCAGGGGCAATGGCCTACTACATCGGCATCTGCAAGGGCGATCCTTCACTGCCGGAGTCCTGGTCGACCGTCGGGCCGTTCCACAAGTCGCGGAACATGGAGCTAACCGGGCTGGAACCCGGGCAGGTGTATTATTTCAAAGTCTATTGCTCAGGGCCCAGCGGCCAGAGCGAGTGGTCCTCCATCATCAGCCTCAGGATTCTTTGATTCCGATCCACCACCAAAACCGAAGGCCCTCATCCTCAGGATCAGGGCCTTCGGTCGTAGCAACCTTTCCCGCCTTAGCCATCTCTCCTTACTCCATACCCTGCAAATATCACGACGGACATCAGCCTTGGCAAGTTCGGTCTCCGGATTTTAGGATCGGGCTCAAAGTTATTAACTTCGGCTTCCGGAATTTAAGATCAGGCTCGAAGTTGTTAACTTCGCCCTCCGGATTTTAAGATCGGGTCCAAAGTTATTAACTTCGCCCTCGGGATTTTAAGATCGGGTCCAAAGTTATTAACTTCGCCCTCGGGATTTTAAGATCGGGTCCAAAGTTATTAACTTCGCCCTCGGAATTTTAAGATCGGGTCCAAAGTTATTAACTTCGCCCTCCGGATTTTAAGATCGGGCCCAAAGTTATTAACTTCGCCCTCGGGATTTTAAGATCGGGCCCAAAGTTATTAACTTCGCCCTCCGGATTTTAAGATCGGGCTCAAAGTTATTAACTTCGCCCTCCAGATTTTAAGATCGGGGCCAAAGTTGTTAACTTCGGCCTCGGGATTTTAAGATCGGGCCCGATCCTCTTAACTTCTCTCTCACGTAGCTCGGTGACGATTGCCAGGGATGCAGGCTTCGCAAGGGACGCCTACTTGGCACAAGGCGCAGCCGGCGGGACCCTCCACACCACGTTCTTTGGCAAGACGGACGGAGTCGGGACCGTAGCCGAAGATCATGCAGCGGATTTTGTCGTGTCCTGCTGTTGAGACGGCTTGTGCGGGGCAGCGGCGGATGCAGGCGCCGCAGGCGCCGGTTTTGAAGTGGAGACAGTCGGCCCGATGGTGCTCGGCGGTGCGCTGGTCGGGATCGAGCACGGCATCGATGACAACGGAATTGAGCACGATGGCCATCCCTTTGGTGCTGAGAAAGGCGTTGTTCAGGCCGAAGGTGCCGAGCCCGGCGGCAAATGCCACGTGCCGGTCGGACCAGGGGGAGGTTTTGCCGTCGGGGGCGTCCATGATGCGGAACCACTCGGCATCGGTGGGGGCGACGCCGTGCACCCCGTGCCGCTCCATCTCCTGCAGGAGCTCTCTCCGTACCTCTTTTTGAAGCACCTTGGCGCACAGGTCGTAGGCCTTGGTCCACTCGACGGACGGCCTATCGGTACAGCGACGGTTGCTGTCCCGTAACGCCTTGCTCCAGGGCATCACCCAGCTGACGACGGTGCCGCCGTGCCAGCTCCCCTCGCCGTGCAAGGCTTCGTAGGCCTCTCGCGGTGTTCTGTGCCAGGGACCTATGATCTGCTTGAACTCCTCGAAGATCGGGTCGTCACCGGCAGCGAAATTCACCAGCGGCTCGTCGAAGTAGCGGTCCGCCAGTGACTCGGACCAGTTTGCCTTGTGGTCGACGATGGACCGCGTGATCACTTCCCCTATCAGCTCCTTCATGGTCACCTCCATTCAACATGCTGAAAAACAGACGTTGGCGCAGTCGGCAAAGCCCAAACTTTGCCAAGTTGTATATGCAACTCTACGGACAAAAAAAATCAGCAGCCTACTCTGAGACGATCGGCGATCGCTTTGAGGGAAGAAACGCCTTCCTCGCCTAATAATGCCAATGCCCGCTGCTGGGCTTCCTGCCACTGTTCATGGCAATCCACCATGAGCTGCCTGCCACTTTCCGTGACCCGAACGATCTGTCCCGGCCCTTTTCCTGATACCTGGATCCAGCCGCTTTTTGCCATCCGGTCGATGGTGCGGCTCACGGTGGACTTTTCCATCTGCAGGCGTGCACCGATCTCACCGGGACTCGCGTCCCCGATGGTCAGCAGGCACACGAGGATGCTGGCCTGGTTGATCTTGATGCCGTACGGCTGGAGCGCCCTGTCGTACAGGCCGGTGATGACGCGGTTCAAGCGCCTGGCCCGTCCGGCTATGCACTGGGCAGCTACCAGCTCGGCAATCTCGTTTGCGGACTTACCCGGAGTGTTCATGTTGCATATACAACATCATCTCTTTCAGATTGTCAACGAATATGTCAGGAGGGCAAGGGGAGGGGCGGTGATTGAACCTGCAGCGCGGGCTTTCGAATCGGTGGGTGAGCAAACTTGGAGTCGGGGGGATGAGGGAGAGATTGACGTAGGACACGGGCGAAGGTGCCGGTTCCCGGATTTCGGGAACCGGCGCTTTTCGTTGTGCTGTGTGTTCGGATCGTACTCCTGGTAGCGTATCGTCACTGCGTCTTGAAGTAGTAGGTCGGCGATGTGACGGTGCTGCTCCCTGCGGTGGACGATACCTTGAAGTAGTAGGTCGTCTTCCGCGCCAGGGAGGAGAGGCTCACCACGTGCGAGGTGACCAAGGCAGTGCTGGACAGCGACTTGGTCAGACTGGCGGGCGAGGTGCCGTAGCGGATCACGGAGGTGGAGGGGAGGTTGGTGCTCCACTGGATCTTGGCGGTGGTGGTGCCGATCGTACCGTGCACGCTGCTGGTAAAGGCGAGCGGTGCGGTCGGGGTGGCGTAAGCCTCGTTGGAAAGCGCGGAGGTGCCGGCGCTGTTGACGGCGGCGACCTTGTAGTAGTAGGTGGTGCCGTTGGCTACGCTGTCGGTTAAGGAGGTGGCGGTGAGGCCGGTCTTAATAGGTGTGGTCCCCTCCTGGCCGGCGGCGGTGCCGCGGTACAGGTTGTAGCTCGTGGCACCGCTGCTCGCTGTCCAGCTGAGCGCCACGGCGGCGTTACCGGCCGAAGCCTTCAGCCCCGCCGGGGCGGCCGGCACGGTCACCTTGGGGACCGTGGTGGAGGATGCGGGTGCCAGGGCGGCAAGCAGGTTGGCGCCGTTGAAGGAACCCCAGCCGGTGGCGTTGTCGTAGCCGGTGATGGCGGGGTAGTACAGGTTGGTGGTGCTGTCGGCGACGTCGTGGAAGCTCGTGCCGTAGCCGGTGCCGGCGCCTACCTGGTACAGCACCGGGTTGGCAAAGCCCAGAGGCGACAGACCGCCGGCGGCGCGCTGCTGGTTGACCCGGGCGGTGAAGGCGGCCCACAAGGGAGCGGCGCAGCTGGTGCCGCCGTAGAGCCACCATTTCCCCTGGTAGTAGACGGAATAGCCGGTGCCGGGGTCTGAGTTGAGGGCGACGTCGGGGACGTTTCTCATGACGGAGGAGGCGACGTTGCCCAGCTTCTGCTGCCAGGTGGGGATGGGCCAGAAGGCGCTGACGCCGCCGCCCCCGGCGCCGCCGTTGATGGTGCCGGCGTTCCAGGTGGACTCGCGGTTGTAGCTGCCGCTGCTCAGATAGAGGGTGGTGCCGCCGACGCCGGTCACGTAGGGCTGGGAGGCAGGATCGTCCACGCTGAGCGTACTGCCGTTGTCGTAGGCGCCGCTGTCGCCGGCGGCGGCGTAGACGGTCTGCCCCTGGGCGGCCATCTGCTGGAAGATGGCGTTCTCGCTGCTCAAAAAGGAGGAGCCGCTCTCCCCCTCGCTGAGCCCCCAGGAGCTGCTCACCTGCTTGGCCATGTTGTCGGTGGCGATCCGGTTGTAGGTGTCCAGTACCCCCTTGCTGGTGTTGGGGCCCATGTAGACCATGATCTTGCTGGCGCCGGGGGCGAGCGCCATCTGCAGCTCGATGTCGAGGGTCACCTCGCCGGCGCCGGTGCCGGGTGTGCCGGAGAAGCCGTCCACCAGCACGTTGTGCAGCGGCACGGCGGCGATCCCGAAGTAGTTCGCGTAGGCAGCGATGTCGGAGGGGGTATAGCCGTCCAGCTGGAACAGGGCCAGCGTCTGGCCGGTGCCGGTCGCGGTGACCTGGGAGAGGTTGTAGGCGGTGGCGATGTCCCTCGGGGTCATGCCGCCGCCGGGGCCGGTGCCGACCTGGTAGGGGGTGGCCATGGGGAGGTCGGCGGCACGGGCGGCGTGGCTGTGGGTGTGCCAGGCGGCGGAGCTGTCCAGCCCGACCATGCCGGAGATGCGGGCGGCGATGGCGTTGGGGACGCCGGGCTCGCGGTCGGGAGCGAAGAAGTTGTGGCCGCTGTGGGCCTGGTACTGGTGCATCTGCAGGTCGAAGGCGGCCTCGACGGCGGCGGTGGGACCGGCGACATCCAGCACGGTGCGGTTGGCGTGGGTGCCGGTGATGGTGAGACCAAGCCCCCGTGCGTAGCTCTTGACCGCCTCGTAGTCGGAGGCGGTCGGCGCAAAGCGCTCGATGAACTGGGCACCGGTGAGGTAGTGGCCGTAGAGCGGATCGGCCGGGTCGTAGATGCGCCGCAGCAGGTCGTCCAGCGCCGGCTGGTTGCGCAGGGGGAGGGTGAACGCGAACCTCATCTGCGTCACCGCAGGGAGTCTGCCGAGCCGTCTGGCGCTGGCCACGCTCCGCGCCGGGAAGTGTCCCGCGAGGCGAACCTGTGCCGAGGTGTCGGCCCAGCATGATGGCGCTCCCGCCGCCATGGCGACGGCGAAAAGGAATCCGAGGCAAAGGGGGAACAGTTTCAACGCGACTTTCAAGGCGAGCCTCCGGGCAAAGGTGAATGGGGGGAGTTGACGCGGCTGGGTTCACCATCGGCATTCCTGGGCTGAACTTTAATGTCGCCGGAAAGAAAATTATTGTGGCGAGCGAACTTAGCTGAATCGCTGCCTGATTGCAGGGGAGGACGTTGTCGGCGGGTGCTGTCACTTTTTTTGCAATTCTGCAAAACAAGGTTGCCAAAGCGCGTTGCGGCGTGCAAACGCCTGGACTGGCGTCGCTTTCAGTTGGAGGGGCACGCCATTCATCGGTTTTTTTTGCAACTTTGCAAAACTGGCGGCAAATTGAAGCTCGCCGTTGCTGTCTGTAAGTATCAGTAAATAAACGTGTTTTTTGTGGATGCAACGGCGGGCGGAGACGGTACGGTTATTGCGTATACGGAATGAACAGCGAAGTTGATATCGCAATGCAAATCAGGAGGGTAAAAATGAGTAATGTGAAACTGGGAAATCCCGCGGTGGTCGGTCTCGCCGGCTTCGGTATGACGACATTTGTGCTGCAATGCCACAACCTGGGCTGGTGCGGTATTGCCCCCGTGCTCTGGCTCGGTCTCTGTTTCGGCGGAACCGCCCAGATGATCGCCGGTCTCATGGAGTTCAAGACCGGTAACAACTTCGGCTTCTGCGCCTTCACCGGTTACGGGGCTTTCTGGATCTCGCTCTGCCTCATGATCATCTTCGGCAAGAACGCGGATCTGGTGAAGGCGTACCCGACCCTCGCCTTCAACGCCAACGACCTCGGCTTCTACCTGGTGGCCTGGACCGTCTTCACCTTCATCCTGTTCATCGCCTCCATGAAGCACCACGCGACCCTCGCCTTCATCTTCCTCACCCTGCTCCTCGGCTTCATCGGGCTGGACGTGAAGGAGTTCACCGGCAGCGCCCTGGCCGGGACCTTCGCCGCATACGACCTGCTGGTCTGCGCCTTCTCCGCCCTCTACCTCATGACCGTCGCGGTCTACGCCGAGTCCGGCATCAACCTCCCGGTTGGCGAGCCCTGGATCAAGGAAAGCACCGCAGCCGACGCGGTCCTCGCGGCCGAGAAGGTCAAGGCATAGTCCTTCTCTTTTAGCGCCATCTGTTTGGGGGCGTGCTTGTGCATCCCCCAAAAAGTCGAAAAGCAGTTACCGAAGACTTCTTCGCGTAACTGCTTTTTTTTATTGTCTCTACCCTGGCTGATACTGGCGCTACAGCTTTTTAAAAGCAGTCACGCAAAGAACTCTAAGCAGGCGCGAAGGACGCCAAGAGGAGAGTCCAGCTTAGGGTTTTAAACCCAAAAGCCTTTTCTTCCCGTCCCTTGCGGGTACTCGGCGTTCTTTGCGTAACTGCTTTTTTGTCGTTACCAGAGATAGATGGACTTGTTGTCGAAGCGGTCGCGGTGGAAATAGAGGAAGACGTTGAGCAGCAGGAACAGGACGAAGACGCAGAAGGCGTTGATGCGGTAGCTGTAGTCGGGAACGAGGGCACCGGTGGCGGTGAGGGTCTGCTGGACCGGGAGCATGATGAGGTTGGCCATGCCGCTCGCGCTGGCGGCAAAATTGTAGGCTATGAGCAGCCACAGGGTGAGCCGCTGCCGCTTCAGTATCCCGACGATGAGGTAGAGAGAGGCGATGCTGTTGGCGAAGATCAGGTGTTCCGCCTCATCCCCCTCGTAGAGCCTCCCCATGAAGGGGAATTCCCCCCCCAGGTCGGAAAGCGTGACGAGCATCGCAAGGACGTAGACGCCGATCAGCGGGACCAGGACGAAGTTCCTCTTCTTTTCACCTTCAGATGCCACGACCCTGTCCGTTTCTTTCAAGGGAGCCCTCGTTCCGCCGTTTCGTTTTGTGAGTTGGATCGCGGGTATATTAACAGGAGGGGAGTTCAATTGACAATTGATAATTGACGATTAACAACCGGCAACGGCTCATCGGCGGTTGCTCTCCCGCTTGCACCCTCCACACGGGCCTCGCCGATCGTTTCGGCCCGTCGGCATATCCCTCACCCTGACCCTCTCCCGGGAGGAGGGGGGACGCATGTGTCTGAAGATTTAACCCCTTGCGTCTTTGCGGCTTTGCGTGAGGTAAAACAGAGACTTCCGCCTTTAGTGTTGCAAAAAACATCCGGAGCGGGTACGGATGCTGTCATGGGAAACCTATCCAACAACATCCGCAAACTCTATCTCTTCTCATTCCTGCAGATGACGCTGTTTCCCATGGCGATCATCACGCTCTTCTGGAAGGACCACGCCGGGCTGTCGCTGACCCAGATCCTGCTCCTGCAGAGCATCTTCTCGGTGGCGACCCTGGCGCTCGATTACCCGGCGGGGTACGTGAGCGACCGGCTCGGGTACCGCTGCGCCCTCAACATCGCCTCGATCCTTGGGATGATCGGCTGGGGCATCTACATCTGGGCCGATTCGTTCACGACGGTGCTGCTGGCAGAGATTACCCTGGGGATGTCGCTTTCCTTCATCAGCGGCTCTGACAGCGCCCTTCTCTTCGAGACGCTGCGGGCGCAGGGTGAGGAGCAGTCCTACGCGCGCCACCAGGGGAGGATGCACGGTTTCGCGCAGGCCGGCGAGGCGGCCGGCGCGGTCCTGGCCGGCGTGATCTACGCCTGGCAGCCGAGGCTTCCCTTCATCCTACAGGTCGCCGTGTGGGGCGCCGGCCTCCTGGTCACCAGGCACCTGGTGGAGACGCCGAGGGGGCACGCGCCGGTCCGCTCCCACCTGGCCGAGGCGCTCGCCACCGCCCGCTACGCCTTCCTGGACAACAGGCACCTGCGCTACACCATCCTGCTCAACACGGTGCTGGGGGTAGCGTCGTTCTACCCGGTCTGGCTGATCCAGCCCTACATGCAGCACGCCGGGGTGCCGGTGGCCTGGTTCGGGCCGGTCTGGGCCGGGGCAAATCTGACCGTGGCCCTGTGCGCCCTCGGCAGCCACCGGCTGCACAACCGCCTGGGAGACCGGGGCATGGTCCTGCTCTTCCTGTTCCTCGTGGTGCTGGGGTACCTGGGGCTCGGGCTCGCCGGCGGGATCTGGGGCTTTTTGTTCTACTACCTTTTGACCTGCATGCGCGGCCTGCGCGGCCCGATGATGCTGGCCCACACCCAGCGGGAGTCTTCCAGCGCCAACCGCGCGGCGACCCTCTCGCTGCAGTCGGTCTCCTTCCGGCTCCTCTTCGTGGCAACCGGTCCGTTGGTGGGAAAGCTCGCCGACCAGGCCGGCGTGGGGCGCTGTTTCTACCTTCTCTTCTACGCCTTCGTGGCGACCCTGCCGCTGCTCGCCGTTCTCTTTTTGAGGCACGCACCGCGACGGCTCCACTCCCCCACCCCCTGACCCGGAAGGGGAAGGGGAACGGTTCGGGCATGAAAAAAGCTGGTCCCGGTAGCGGGGTGCCAGCTTTATCGCCCTCTCAGACAGGCCGGGACTCATGCCCGGGAGGGAAAGGAATCACACGGTGCGGCCCTTGCGGCCGGAGTGAATCTTGCCGTGGGGAGTGATGACATGGACGTTGTGGTTGGGCTCGCGCCGGATCATCATCTCGTGCTTGAGTGGCATGGCCGCCTTCTTGCCGCTCCGTTGCCGTTCCATCATCTCTTTCATCTTGGGCGTCATCGTCGTCTTCATCTCTCTCATAGCCGACACCTCCTTTCTGTCCCTTGAATTATATCACGCTGCCGCAGAAACTCCCACACTCACAGTCGCGGGGCCTGAATCGGGAGTGGCGAACCTTTTATATTGAAAGATCAGTTTTTCGGGCCATACTTGTGCACTGGTTGCAAGAACGCGAATGAGGTTCAAGGAGGGAAAGTATGAAGCGCAATCTGTTGTTATGTCTCTCGGTGCTGGTTTGCCTCGCCCTTTCGGGCTGCGTCACGAGCGGTACTTACAAGCAGAAGGAGCTCGAGGCCCAGAACCTGGACAAGAGCCTCCAGGAGCAGAGGGGGCAGTACAACATCCTGATGGGGGAAAACGACCAGCTGAAGAACGAGATCAAGCGGCTCACCACCGAGCTGGCCGCCATGACCGGAGAGAGGAACGCGCTGACCGCGGACAAGAAGGGGCTCGAGGAGACACTCAAATCCACCTCGGACGCGAAGAACCAGAAGATCGGCGAGCTGAGCCAGAGGGTGGGGGAACTCACCGCCAAAACGGGGGAGCTGACCCAGAAGACGGCAGACCTGGAGGCGGAGAACAAGCGTCTCAAGGATGAGGTGGCGCGCCTGCAAAAGCAGAAGGAGGAAGTCCAGAAGACCAGCAAGACCTACGGCGACCTCCTGGAGCAGATGAAGGGTGAGATCTCCAAGGGGCAGGTGACCATCTCGGAGCTGAAGGGAAAGCTGACCGTGAACATGGTCGATTCCGTCCTCTTCGATTCCGGGAAGGCCGAGGTGAAGCCGGAGGGGCTGGTCGTGCTGCAGAAGGTGGTCGACATCCTGAAGACCGTGAAGGATAAGGCGGTCAGGATCGAGGGGCATACCGACAACGTGCAGATCGTGGGGCAGCTCGCCAAGCGCTACCCCACCAACTGGGAGCTCTCGGCGGCGCGCGCCATCAACGTGACCCGCTATCTGCAGCAGCAGGGGCTCGATCCGGCGCTCCTGGGGGCCGTGGCCTACGGCGAGTTCAAGCCGGTGGCCTCAAACGACACCGAGGAGGGGCGCGCCAAGAACCGCAGGATCGAGATCGTGCTGGTGGCCAAGGACTAAAACGAAAAGCGCTCACGCAAAGACGCAAGGACGCAAAGAACGACAAAAGGCCCGGGGGAATCTCGGGCCTTTTTGTTTTAAACCTCACCTCGGAGGCGCGACGGTGCGCAGGGGACGCGAAGGAAAGACCCTTCCACGGAGAAATGAACCTCGATCTTTACCCGGCGTCCCCCCTGCTCCGCCTTTCCCGGTTTGGAGGTCGGACAAGAAGGTGGTACAACTAAGGGAGATGGTTAACGCCGAAACCGAAGGAGCTTCATGATGACCACGCCCAGCGATACCTCGTTCTTCCAGACCCTTTCGCTCGCCGACGATGTCACACTGCGCCGCCGCTTCATGGTGGTGGACGAGGACCTTTTGGGCAACATGCGTTTCGGGATGCTCCTCGAGGTCCTGGACAAGGTCGCGGAGGAGACGGCGCTCAAGTACGTGAACCGGTTCTACCCGGATGCGCGGGTGGTGACGGCCGCCATAGACAACATCATCGTCCGCCACGTGGCGGACGTGACGCGCGACATCGTCTGCGAGGCGCGCATCAACCACGTGGGGAGGTCCTCGCTGGTGATCGGGATCCGCGTGGAGCAGCCGGGAGACCCGGCGAACCACGTGGCATCCTGCTACTTCACCATGGTGGCGCGGTCGGGGATGGGGGAGGGGGCGGTGAGCGTGGCCCTGCCGCCGCTTGAGTACGTGACGGAAAGGGAACAGGCGCGGGCGAAAAAGGCGGTGGCACGCCGCGAGGAGCACACGCAGCAGCAGGCCCTCACCTCGGAGCCTCCCAGCAGCGACGAGTACCGGATGCTGGCGGCCTTGCACAAGGCGCAGGACGAACCGGGGTTCCAGGGTCTCCTCGCGGGACGCCTGGTGGCGGATTCCTGGGAGAGGATGTACCCCGAGTTCGAGAACGTGCCGCAGAAGATCTTCGGGGGGTACCTGGTGCGGCGGGCCTACGAGCTCTCCTCGATCTGCTCCGAGCTGGTGGCGCCGGACCGGTCGGTCATGGCGGCGGTGAACCGGATCAACTTCTTTCACCCGGTGCGCATGGGGGACAAGCTGCACTACACCAGCCGGGTGGTGTTCACCTGCGGCAGCTACATCTGCGTTGAGGCGAACATCGAGCGCATCAGCCGCGACCGGACCAGCAAGGCGCTTTCCAACTCGTGCCTGTTCACCTTCGTCAACGTGGACCGGGAGCTGCGGCACAAGCCGGTGCCGGCGGTCTATCCCACCACCTACGCCGAGGACGCCAGGTACCTGGAGGCGGAGCGGAGCTTCAAGGCGCTGTCGGAACACCTGGCTTAAAAGCGGTTCTACGTTCTACGTTCGAAGCGGCAAACTTGCTTTTCAGTTTTTCGATCCGGCGAGACCCCTGCCGTGGCAAAAGGGGGCGGCTTCGCAGCTGGCGCACATCGAGGGAATGCCACGGGCTGACGCGATCTGCACGGCCTGCTCCTGCACCTCACCGGAAACACCTTCCGGCGCGATCACCAGCGCGTCGACCCCTTCCATGTTTTCCAGGGTGGTGACCAGCGCGGGATGCACCATGCGCAGGTCAAAACCCGCCCGCGCGGCCGCACCCATCCAGCCCCACCCTACCGTTTTTTCACTCCCCACTACCGCTATGCACATAGCCCCCCCTTTTTGACCTTCCAAGGCGCCGCTCCGTTTCGAGAAATTGAATTTTACTTTCAGTAACACCGTATGCCGGCTCTTGTCAATTCAAAAACCGGAGCGGGCAAGGGGGGGGTAACCTGCGGAAATGACAAAATCCGCAAGGGGAGGGGGACAATGGCAGCTCTCCCCGGATTCACCGGCAAGCGCCGCCTTATTTTTTGCATATTTGCAAGTCCCGCTTTGCTTTTTCGCGAAATGGCCGAGGGGACAAGCTCTGTTTCAGGGGGGGCGACATGCTCTTAAAGAAAATCTCCTGTGGAAAACTTAAGAGGAATTGGAACACGATGTTGTGTTAAAGTTGCGCATCTTGCGACATTTTTGAGCACTGCGGGACGGCTTGGTCTCCCCTGCCGCACGTGGTACCGCACATTTCGGGTGTGCCCCGTCAATTGGTATACATCATGCTATTTCACGGACACACCACTTTATCACTGCTTTACTGAACGGAGCAGAATCGAGGGCCGAGATGGACACTTACACGATCGATGTCGAACTGGAACACTACTACGGCGACCGCATGGCAACCAGCAGCAGGGAGGCGTGCCGTCGTTTCTACCTGCGCGCGGTGTCGCGCTGCAACGGCGCGGAACTGGAGCGCTACCTGAAGCTGGTAAAGGCGCACGCCTCGGTGTACTCCTCGGTACACCACATGTTTCGCTCTCCGTTCAAGCACGTCGAGCTGCCGCTTTTGCTGACGAGCCTCGTGCTCCTCATCTCCAGCCTGGTCATGGTCTTTTACGGTGAAACCAGCGCCCTCATCGCCGGCGGTACCTCTGCCGGGCTGATCGGCGTGCTGCAGTGCGTCCGGCAACTGATCAGGAACTGGGAGCAGCATTCGGTGCGCGAGGCCGTGTTCACCGAGTTCGCTGAATTCCTGCAACGGGAGACGCTGCAGTAACCAGGCAAAAAACAGCACCGTTCGCCAAGGAGAAAATCCGGGGGCATCCGGACAGACCGCTGCGAGGGGTTTTTTCTCGACTCCTGCCTCACCCGGATTTTTTCGGATGTTCCTCGTGGCCAATGGTTTTAAGGTTTTCACCGCTGCGCTTTTCGGTATAGTATTTCCTGCCCGCAATTCATTCCAACGATGGAGGTAGGAAACATGAAACGCCTGATTCTTCTCAGCCTGGTTCTCGTTATTGTTTTGCCCATGACTGCGTTCGCCAGTCTGGATTCGTTCCTCTCCAGCCTGAACGTCCAGGCCCGCGCCGACATGTCAGGTTTTTCCGCCAAGGTGAGCGCCCAGTTCGGCGTACCGACCGCCAAGGTGCAGATGGTGCTGCAATCGGTCCCCGAGCCGGCGGACGCCTTCATGCTGTTCCAATTGGGACAGTTCTCCGGGAAACCCGTGGACCAGGTCTACCAGGTGTACCAGCCCAACAAGAAGAAGGGGTGGGGCGCCATCGCCAAGGAACTGGGGATCAAGCCGGGCTCGGCTGAGTTCCATGCGCTCAAGAGGGGAGATCTCCGCCTGACCGGGCAGCCGATGGGACACGGGGGACAGGACGATTCCGGCCCGGGTAAAGGGAAGGGTAAAGGGCACGGCAAGGGGCACAACAAGTAAATTCACCGGCAGGGATCGAATACATCAAAAAAGGGGCCAGGCGTTTTCGCCTGGCCCCTTGCCGTTTCGCGTCTCTCCCCCTTCTTCAGAGCCGGAACCGCCGCACCAGGTTCTCAAGGGTCTGGGCGTTGAGCGCCAGTTGGGAGGCCGCAGCCGCCGTCTCGTTGGCCCCGCGCGCCGTGTGCTGCACCACGTCGGTGACCTGCTGCACGTTCATCGTGATCTCGCTGGTGGTCGCCGTCTGCTCTTCGGCCGCGGTGGCGATCTGGTTGATCTGCGTGGTGACCTCGCCGATCTGCTCCAGGATCATCTGCAGCGCATCGCCCGACTGCTGCGATGACTGGGTCCCCTTTTCCACCTCGGCCACCCCCTCCTCCATGGCGCTTACCGCCGCCTTGGTCTCGTCCTGGATGGCCTTGATCATGTTGCCGATCTCCTTGGTGGCCTTGGTGGTCCGCTCGGCCAGGGCGCGCACCTCGTCGGCAACCACGGCGAAGCCGCGTCCCTGCTCGCCGGCGCGGGCCGCCTCGATGGCGGCGTTCAGCGCGAGCAGGTTGGTCTGGTCCGCGATGTCCTGGATGGTGGCGATGATGTCGCCGATCTGCTCCGATCTCGCCCCGAGGCTCTCCACGGTGCCGGCGCTCTCCCTGACCCGGTCCGCGATGCGCACCATCCCCGCGATGGTCTCCTGCACGACGTGCCCCCCCTGGTCCGCGGACGCGCTGCTCTGTCGGGAGGACTCGGCGGCGCGGGCGCAGTTCTGGGCGATGTCGCCGCTGGTGGCCGCCATCTCCTCGCTGGCGGTGGCCACCGAGCTGGTCTGGGAGGCAAGCTCCTCGGCCCCGGTGGCGATCTGTTCGGCGGTGGCCTTCAACTGCTGCGATGCCGAGGCGATCTCGCTGGAACTCTCCGACACCCTCCCCAGCATCTCGCGCAGGTTTTCCACCACGCGGCGGGTCGAGTCGGCCAGGTGCCCCAGCTCGTCGTTTCCGGTAAGGGTGATGGACACGGTGAGGTCGTTTTCGGCCAGGCGGTCGTTGGCGGCGATCAGTTCCGCGACCGGGGCGGTGATGCTGCGCACGATCATCAGCGCCAGCAGGATGGAAAGGACAACGGCTGCGACCAGCAGGGTTATCACCACCAGGCGCCCCTGGTCGATCATCTGCTTCGACTCCTCTCCGACCCGCACCATCTCCTTGTCCTGGTGGGAGAGCATCTTGTCGATCGCGGCGAAGAAGGCGCTCTGCGCCTTGCGCATCGGCCCGATCAGTTCCTGCCCGGCCTTTTCCCTGTCCCCCTCCTTGATGGTGGCGATGACATGGTGCTGGGCCTCCTGGTACGCCGTCCTGGCATCGATCACGTCCTTGAGGGCGGCCTTTCCCGACTCGCTGTGAGCGGTCTTCTTGAGCTCCTCGATGCGCTTGTCGGCGGCCTGAAGGGATTCGACGATGCGCTTTTCCTCCTTCTGCACCTCCTGCGGGTCCTGAAGGATCACCATGTTGCGCAGGCCGCGGGCCACGACGTTGATCTGCGACTTGAGGTCGTTGAGCGCCACGGTCTTGGGCCACTTGTCCTCGATCAGGGTCCGGACCTTGCCGTCGAAGACCGCCATCCTGTTGATGGAGTATCCTCCGACCACTGTCATAAGGACCACTACCACGGCAAAGGCTACCCCAAGTCTTGCACTAAGCTTGACTCCCGAAAAGGTCATCGTTCTCTCCTTCACAGTTGCTGGTCTCAGAAGCGCCTGTCAGAGCATCTCATTGTCCTGTCTTTCAATATCGACACAAAGTTTAATTATCTTAAGTGAAAAAGCCGGCCCGCCTGTCCCTGTTCCGCTTTGCCGTTGGCATGCAGTTCTAAACATCATACTGTAATTAACAGTATGTGGGGCGGGCTGAGAGAGCAGGGGGGAGTCATGATGTCGGCAGTTTTGTACGGCGGGACCGCATTGGCGGTGTTGGTGTCCTGGCGACTGGATCCGGACAAGACCGGGCGGGCCTTGCGCATCGGCGCAAAGTCGCTGCACGGCCTGGCCCCGCGCATCCTGGGGATGGTGGCCCTGGTCGGGCTGGTGCTTGCGCTGGTTCCGCCGGAGCTGATCAGGAAGCTCTTCAGCCACGGCGGGGTCGGGGGCTTCGCCCTGGTCTCCGCCATCGGGTCCATCGTGACCATGCCTGCGCCGATCGCCTTCGCGCTGGTGGGGTCCCTTTTCAAGCTGGGGGCCGCCCCGGCGAGCCTGGCCGCGTTCGTCACCACGCTCACCATGGTGGGGGTCATGACCGCGCCGATGGAGATCTCCTGCTTCGGGAAACGCTTCACGCTGATGCGCCAGGCGCTGTGCTTCGTGACGGCCATCGTGATCGGGCTGGCCATGGGGGTGCTGCTGTGAAGGTCAAGCTCGTCGACTACCGGCTCTTCCTGGTCGTGCTTGCCGCGAACCTGCTCCTCTATCCCTGGCAGCCGGCGACGGCGCGGCTGTCAGCGCTCAACTCCACCGGGTTTCTCCTGGAGGTGCTCTCGATCGTGCCGCCGGTCATGGTGCTCATGGGGCTCCTGGACGTCTGGGTGCCGCGCCGGCTGGTCGAGTCGCACCTCGGCCCGGACTCCGGCGCGGTCGGGGCCGGGGTCGCCATGCTGCTTGGGACCGCGGCCGCCGGGCCGCTCTACGCCGCCTTCCCCGTGGCGGTCTCCCTGCGGAAAAAGGGGGCGCGCCTGGCCAACATCGTCATCTTCCTGGGGACCTGGGGCGCCATCAAGATTCCCATGATCCTGATGGAGAGCAGTTTCATCAGCCTGCGTTTCGCGCTGCTGCGGCTTTTGCTCACCGTCCCCTGCATCCTCGCCTGCGGCTACCTCATGGAACGGCTGCTGCCGGAACAGGAGCTTCAGGCGCAGCCGGACGCGGTGGACGCCTGAAATCACGCCTTCGCCCGCTAACGGAACGGAAATACAGCCCGAGAAAGGAACCGTCCATGCCTCCCAAACGAAAACAGCAGTACCGCCACCTCCCCGCCTTCATCCTGCTTGCCCTGGCGCAGGAGCCGAGCCACGGCGGCGCCGTCCTGAGCGCGCTCTCCCAGCGCATGCCGCTTTCCAGGCCGGACAGCGCGGCGGTGTACCGCACCCTGCAACAGCTGGAGGAGGAGGGACAGGTGGCTTCCAACTGGGACACGGGCGGCAGCGGCCCGGCCCGCAGGGTGTACCGGCTCACCGAAGCGGGATGGCAAAAGCTCGACAGCTGGCGCGAGGACATCGAGGTGCGCCTGGGGTATCTCAACTGCTTCCTTGAGACCTATGCCGACATCAGAAGTCACAGAGCCCGGTAATCAACGGGTGCGAAAGGGAGCGGCGCCTTATGGACCAGGTCGAGCAGGAGGACAAGGAAGGGTAACCCGCCGGAAAATTGCCGTTCGCGCCACATTTCTCTGGAGTATACGTTTTACCTGTGGTAAAGCTTCTGCCCAAATTCATCTGAGCCTCTCCGAGCCTCGCCGCCTAAAAGGACCTCCTCATGGCTGCGGGCCAACGGGTGCTGCCGGAAACGGCGGCGCCTCCCTTTTGGAAAGGAGAGCCTTGCGGCAGAGCGGAGACTCCGAACTGTTAAAGGCCCCTTTCCATCCAGGATCGGGGCTTTTTATTTGTCCAACGTTATGTAACTTGTAATACAACGGTCAGGAGTGAAAAACAGATGCGGATAGCCATTTCAATCGACGATACCGACAACCTCGAGAGCAGGGGGACCGGGGAGATCGCCTCCCTGATCGCCGAAGAACTGCAGCAACGCGGGTGGGGCAGCTGCAGCTACATCACCCGACACCAGCTCTACGTGCACCCGGACATCCCCTACACCTCGCACAACAGCGCCATGTGCTTCTTCGCGGACGTGGGCGAGGGGTGGCTGGAACCGGTCATCGAGTACGTCTCGGAGTTCCTGGAGAAGGAGAGCGCGCCCGGTTCCGATCCGGGGCTGTGCGTCGCGGTGCCGGCCCGGATGACGGCGCGCAACGAGCTGATCGGTTTCGGACGCCGCGCCAAGCGCGAGGTGATCGGGATGGACGAGGCCTACGACCTCGCCAGGCGGCTGGGTGTGCACCTCTCCCAGCACGGCGGCACGGGGCAGGGGGTGATCGGCGCCCTGGCCGGCGCCGGGCTCAGGATGTCGGGCAACGACGGCCGTCTCAAGGGGTCCCTGGAGTTCGCCCAGCCGTACCGGATGCTGCGGGTGGACGAACTGCTGCAGCATCCCGTGGTCGACGTGGTGAAGAGCGTGACCGGCGAGGGGCTGAAAGACGAGGACCTGGTGGTGCTGGGTGAAAAGCCGAAGACTGTGCTTCTGGATGGGGCGTCGGTGCTCCTGGTGGCAGCATCCCAGTCGTCGGACGCAAAGGCGCGCTGGCAGACGCTGCATCGCAAGCAGCTGAAGGCCTACTAGCATGTGGCGCTGCGATCAGAAGGGGAACAGGGAGTTCGCCCACGGCAAGGAAGCCTGGGTGTTGGCGGCGGAACAGGCCGGGGCCTGCGCGTTATTCGTGGCGGACGTCGAGGAGGAGCAGGTCGTCGAGGAGGAACTCTCCTGCTACAACTGCCGCTACCGGCGCTGGAGCGTGGAATCCTTCACCTGCCTGCGCCTGCCGCCGCTTTCGCTTGACGAAGGTGGACGGACCAATGGTTGGTCCGAAGGCGAGGACATGCACCACGCCCCATTTTACAGCTCCCCGTGAAACGAAGTCGCCGCCGTCCGGCTTGCGGCTACGGTCTTCATAACAGGAAGGAGTTGCTGGGGGGGCGGGGTCAGGCGACGCAGATGGCGTCGCACCCCTCGACGAATCCGGCCTGGCGGGTGCTCTGCCGGACCACCGCACGCGCGCCACGGGCGCCGACCGTCATCAGGAGCTTGGTGCCGTTGCGCTCGAGCTCCCCGGTGGAGAGGACCGGCGCGCCGTGCAGTTGCCGCCCGATCTTTTTCGGGTCGACATCGACCCACGCCTCGACAGCGATACCAACCTCGTGCAGTATCCGGTACCAGGCCCGCCCCTCGAGGCCTGCCCCCGCCAGGATCACCCGGCGCTCCCCTTTCAGAAATCCCTGCAGCAGGTGGTGGAGCTTGCAAAGCCGCATGGCGTGCGCCGCGTAGGCCGGGTTGGTGCGGGTGGTACGTTCCGGGCGCTCGCGCCAGAAGAGGAGCGTCGCGGGGAGCCGGGCGAAGCGGGTCCCGGCCGCCGCCAGGCGCAGCCACAGGTCGTAGTCCTCGGCCCACCCCATGTCGCGGTAGCCTCCCGCCTGCAGCACCTCTTTTTTCCTGAACATGACGCTTGGATGCACGAAGGGCGATTCGACGAAGAGGTCGGCGAGGATCGACTCGTGGCTCAACAGCGAGTTCTGCCACTGCTCGTAGCCGAGCATGCCGCTGCCGATCCGGCGCCGGGGGAAATGCTGGAAGCAGCTGGCCACGAGCCCCACCTCGGGGTGTGCGGCCATGTACGCGGTCTGCGCCTCGAGGCGGGCCGGGTGGGCGACGTCGTCGCCGTCCATGCGCGCCACTAGGTGCGAACGGCACTCGGCAAGGCCGAGGTTCAGCGCCGGGACCAGCCCCTGGCCACCGGTCGCGAGCACCCGCACCCGGGGATCGGCCGCGGCGGCACGCGCGAGAATCTCGTGGGTGCGGTCGGTGGAGCCGTCGTCCACCGCCACCAGTTCCCACTCCCGGAAGCTTTGCGCCGACAGCGATGCGAGTGCCGCCGGCAAGTGCTTCTCTTCGTTTCTGACCGGCATCAGTATGGACAGTGCCGGGGTGGTGGTCGCTGTGCTCATATATTTCTGATCCTTCCTGTGTGACGTTACCCGCCCACCTTACCAGCAGTCGGTCGGGTGCAAAAGAGAAAAAATCCTCCCTGTCCCCCCTGTCCTTTGCGAAAGGGGGGGAAGTGAGGGGGCGTGCTGCGCATCGTGGTCAACGACACCCCAGGTTCTTCAGAATTCTCTCAAGAAGAAAGAGGGAAACGCAAGGTCTCGTCCATCCCTCGGTGAAGAAATACACTCAGCTACGCGGCCTTTGAGTCACGAGAGCCCAGCCACCCATTCACTCCAGCTGTGTCGGCGGTACTGGTCCAGTAATTGTGGATTGTATTGGTAACAGTTGCCGTTTATGATAACTGTACCCTTTTGAAATGAGCCCAACTGTGACTGTGGCCTGGGATGGTTATGAGGTACAGTCGGCCTGTAACTTTGAAGAGTTGGCAGTTTCTGACGACGACAGCCCTGCGGCGCATCGATGCGCCGTCGGTGAGGACCGGGAGGTGGTATGGCCTTGGAAACGGTGAGAGACTGCAGGCCGCTGTACGAGCGGGTGGGGAGCGAGATCGTCTCGCTCATCGACGGGGGTACCTTCAGGGTTGGCGAGAGACTCCCCTCGATCCGGCAGCTGAGCTCCAAGCTCAACGTCAGCATCAACACGGTGATGCAGGCCTACGCGGTGCTGGAAGACCGCCGTGTCATCCAGGCGCGGCCGCAGTCCGGCTACTACGTCTGCCCCAAGGTCCCTGAAATCACGGCGCAGCCGCTGGCGAAGAACCCGCGCCTGCAGCCCACCGCGGTCACCTTCAGCGACCTGTGCGAGCTGGTGATCCGCAACCTGATGAAGCCGGAACTCCTTCCCCTGGCGAGCGCCGTCCCCAACCCTCAGCACTTTCCGGTGGACAAGCTGAACCGGATGACGGCAGCGGAAATGAGGCGTTTCGGAGCCCAGAGCATCTCCTACATGATGCCGCCGGGGAGCGAGCGGCTGCGCACCCAGATCGCCAAGCGCTCCCTGCTCTACGGCGTCAGCGTCCGCCCCGACCAGGTCCTGGTCACCTCCGGTTGCGTCGAGGCGGTGCAACTCGCCCTGCGGGCCACCTGCAAGGCAGGTGACACCATCGCGGTGGAATCCCCTTTCTACTTCAATTTCCTGCAACTGATCGCCGAGATGGGGCTGAAGGCCCTCGAGATCCCGTCTACGCCGAAGGAAGGGATCAGCATCGAGGCCCTGAGCTACGCCATCGAGAACAACAAGATCAGCGCCTGCCTGGTAATTCCCAACTTCAGCAACCCCCTGGGGACGCTGATGCCCGACGAGCGCAAGCGCGAACTGGTCCAGCTCCTGGCGCAGCACGAGATCCCGCTCATCGAGGATGACATCTACGGCGACCTGACCTTCGCGCAACAGCGTCCCCTCGCCGCCAAGTCCTTCGATCGCAAGGGGCTGGTGATCTACTGTTCGTCCTTTTCCAAGACGCTCGCTCCCGGTTACCGGGTCGGCTGGGCCATCGGCGGGAAATTCCAGGCCGAGATGGAGCGGCTCAAGATGATGAACAACCTGGCAACCGCGTCGCCGACCCAGCTCGGCATAGCGGAGTTCCTTGCCACGGGCGGTTACGACCATCACCTGCGCGCGATCCGCAGGCTCTACGCCAAGAACGCGTCGCAGATGACCGACGCGGTGGTGCGCCATTTCCCCGAGGGAACGCGGATGACGCGCCCCGGCGGCGGCTTCATGCTTTGGGTGGAAATGCCGGAGCAGGTGGACTCGGTGCAGCTGTTCCACCGGGCGCTCGAGCGGGGCATCAGCATCACGCCGGGGGCGATCTTCTCCCTGTCGGGCAAGTACCGCAATTACATGAGGCTGTCCACGGCGTTTTGGGACGAAAAGGCCGAGCGTGGCGTCGAGACGCTGGGGGGGCTGGTCAAGGACCTGCTGTAGAAGTTTGATCTTCAGGCGTAACGGTGCCGTTCCAGGTAGTGGGGAGTCGGAGGGGTGTTAGAGAAACCAGTCGTGATTATGTTTGCGTTATGAGGAAGCGAGGTAGATGAGGGAGCAGCAGCGGCATTTTCCGTAGCGTGCCGGGAGATAGAGTACGTTGATGGTGAGGCACTTTTTGCATTCCCAGAAGGTATAGCCGCTGACCTCGTGCCCCGCCTGTTCGGTGAAAAACCAGTGATAATAGGCATCCCAATCGTACTCGGGTTTCTGGTTCGCCTTTTCGATCAGTCGTTCCAGTAGCATGGGGCGCTCCTTGAAGAAGGATGACGTAAACATACAACCAAATAATACAATATCAACTGTGATTTTTTCTAACACCAAAGGATGTTTGTTGTCCATCTTGAATACATAACCTGCAGCAGGAACATGCGCCAGCCATGAAGTTCATGAATGGAATCGTTATTTCTAGATGGACTTCCCTTTTTGAAGAGCGGTAAAATGGGGCATCAGTAGATATCATCCTAAAGGAGGCGCTATCATGGCAGAAAGGATGAAGAGACCGATGACAGGCCTGATGATGCTGGTTGGCGGTGGGGTGCTCGGTGCTGGTCTGGGGCTTCTCTTTGCTCCCTGCGCAGGGGAGAAGAGCCGCAAGAAAATGATGCGCATGGGTAAGACGATCGGCAATAAGAGCGACCGGATCATGCGCGACCTGAGCAACAGAATGGACGATTTGGCAGATAGTATGGCCAGCATGAGCGGGAAGGCCGGCAAGTTCATGCACCTGCGTTAAAGAGAGTGACAGTTCCCCCTGCTGCAGATAGCTAAGAGATTGTGGCCCGCGGCTGAACAGCCGCGGGCCTTTCTTTGTCTTACCCCAGCCGGATCAGGGCAGCCCCGGCCACGATGAGGGCCGCCGAGATGAGGCGCATCCTGCCGAAGGATTCCCGCAGGAAAAAGATCCCAATCAGGACTCCGACCATGATGCTGACCTGGCGCACCGGAACTGCGTAGCCGACCCGCGCCATGTTGAGGCCGTAGCGGAAGCTCAGAAAGGAGAGCATCACGGTGGGGCCGCTCCACAGGATCAGGCGCCAGTTGGTGCGCCACTCCTCGGCGATGAGCTCGCGGTACTTGGGACGGGCCAGGTTGAGGGTCATCAGGGACAGCATCGCGATCACGAGAAAGTAGGTGAAGAAGACGGGGGGGTAGTCCCTCACGCCGGTCTTCTCCGCGATGGAACCTATGGAATAGATGAAGCCGGCCAGGAGGGCGGCGCGGACCGAGCTGTTTTTCAGATCGCGGAAGGGGCGGGTCACTTCGGCCAGCGACACCTTTTGCATCTGGACGCAGAAGGTTCCGAAGATGACCAGGAGGATGCCGCAGACCCCGACCAAGGAAAGCCGCTCCCCCAGCAGCAGTACCCCCCAGATCGGCACATATACCATGGAGGTCTGGGAGAGGGGATAGATGATGGAAAGGTCGCCTTCGCGGTAGGCGCGGCCGTTCAACAGGTGGTACAGCACGAAACTGACCGAGCCGATGGAGATCATGGTCAGTGTGTGGAGCCCGGGCCAGTGGAACGGTTCGTCCACTATGGCGATGATGGCGGTGAAGGGGAACATCGAGGCGATGAACATCCACCAGATGAAGACCGTCTTGTGCCGGCTCTGTTTAACCAGCGTGTTCCAGGTGGCGTGCATGACGGCGGAAAAGATGATGAGAGCGAAGGCGAGGTTGGACATGGCGCGGAGTATAACCGAGGTGGGGCGATAATGTGAACCATTTCGATGCGCTTGTAGTGTTAGAGAATTTTACTCATTAAATCGTTGACGGCGAAGATGCCCTTTGCTATAAAGCTGGACTCCGCAGCAACGACGTTCTTTG
>NZ_CP077684.1:755000-3467500 GCF_019063885.1 Geomonas diazotrophica
AAGGACGTGGTAAGCTGCGATAAGCTTCGGTGAGCCGCTAAACAGGCTTTGACCCGGAGATTTCCGAATGGGGAAACCTACTGGAGGTAATGCTCCAGTAACGTAGAGTAAATTCATAGCTCTACGTGGCGAACGAGGGGAACTGAAACATCTAAGTACCCTCAGGAAAAGAAAACAATAGTGATTCCGTCAGTAGCGGCGAGCGAAAGCGGAACAGCCCAAACCGGCACCATTTCGATGGTACCGGGGTTGTGGGGCCCCGACGTGGGATTGATGATTGGTAGGAGAACGGTCTGGAAAGGCCGGCCATAGTGGGTGATAGCCCCTTATCCGAAACCATGACTCACCCTAGGGTGTCCCCGAGTACTTCGAGGCACGTGAAACCTCGTGGGAATCCGGGAGGACCATCTCCCAAGGCTAAATACTACTCTCTGACCGATAGTGAACCAGTACCGTGAGGGAAAGGTGAAAAGTACTCCAATGAGGAGGGTGAAATAGAACCTGAAACCGTATGCCTACAAGCAGTGGGAGCACTATGGAGCAATCCAGTGTGACCGCGTGCCTTTTGCATAATGAGTCAGCGAGTTACCCTCAGCAGCGAGGTTAAGTTCATAGAACGGAGCCGCAGCGAAAGCGAGTCTTAATAGGGCGAATTAGTTGCTGGGGGTAGACCCGAAACCGGGTGATCTATCCATGTCCAGGGTGAAAGGAAGGTAACACTTCGTGGAGGCCCGAACCCACTGGCGTTGAAAAGCCAGGGGATGAGGTGTGGATAGGAGTGAAAGGCTAATCAAACTCGGAGATAGCTGGTTCTCCCCGAAATATATTTAGGTATAGCCTCACAAAGTAAGTAGCGGGGGTAGAGCACTGGATGGGCTAGGGGCCTCACCAGGTTACCAAACCTAACCAAACTCCGAATACCGCTAACTGTTATTGTGGGAGTCAGACTGCGGGTGATAAGATCCGTAGTCAAAAGGGAAAGAGCCCAGACCGCCAGCTAAGGTCCCAAAATCTATGCTAAGTGGAAAACGATGTGGAAATGCCCAGACAACCAGGAGGTTGGCTTAGAAGCAGCCACCCTTTAAAGAAAGCGTAATAGCTCACTGGTCGAGTGGGTCTGCGCGGAAAATGTAACGGGGCTAAGCATAGTACCGAAGCTGCGGATTTGATCCTTAAGGATCAAGTGGTAGGGGAGCATTGTGTAAGCCTGCGAAGGTCGACCGTGAGGACGGCTGGAGGTATCACAAGAGATTATGCTGACATGAGTAGCGAAAAACAAGGTGAGAAACCTTGTCACCGAAAACCCAAGGTTTCCTACGTAAAGGTAATCTGCGTAGGGTTAGTCGGTCCCTAAGGCGAGGCCGAAAGGCGTAGTTGATGGGAAACAGGTTAATATTCCTGTACCACCTGTTGTTGCGATGGGGGGACGGAGAAGGGTAGACGATCCTGGCGCTGGTTGTCCAGGTTTAAGGTTGTAGGCGGGAGAAGGAGGCAAATCCCTTTCTCCATTCAACGCTGAGAACTGATGACGAGGGGGTATCCCCGCAAAGTCGTCGATCCCATGCTTCCAAGAAAAGCCTCTAAGCTTCAGACAGCAGGTGACCGTACCGTAAACCGACTCAGGTGGGTGAGGATAAATGTCCTAAGGTGCTTGAGAGAACACTGGTTAAGGAACTCGGCAAAATGATACCGTAACTTCGGGAGAAGGTATGCCCTTTTTGGTGAAGGCGATTCGCTCGCACAGCTGAAGAGGGTCGCAGAGAAATGGCGGTAGCGACTGTTTACTAAAAACATAGGACTCTGCAAAGTCGCAAGACGACGTATAGGGTCTGACGCCTGCCCGGTGCCGGAAGGTTAAGGGGATTTGTTAGCCGCAAGGTGAAGCTTTGAACCGAAGCCCCGGTAAACGGCGGCCGTAACTATAACGGTCCTAAGGTAGCGAAATTCCTTGTCGGGTAAGTTCCGACCTGCACGAATGGCGTAACGATTTCCGCGCTGTCTCAACCAGTGGCTCAGCGAAATTGAATTCTCGGTGAAGATGCCGAGTACCCGCAGAAAGACGGAAAGACCCCGTGCACCTTTACTACAGTTTGACAGTGACATTCGAATAAGCTTGTGTAGGATAGGTGGGAGACTTTGAAGCTGGGACGCTAGTCTCGGTGGAGTCAACCTTGAAATACCACCCTGGTTTGTTTGGATGTCTAACCCAGGCCCGTCATCCGGGTCGGGGACACTGTCTGATGGGTAGTTTGACTGGGGCGGTCGCCTCCCAAAGAGTAACGGAGGCGCGCGAAGGTTCCCTCAGGCTGATTGGAAACCAGCCGTAGAGTGTAAAGGCATAAGGGAGCTTGACTGCGAGACCAACAAGTCGAGCAGGTACGAAAGTAGGTCTTAGTGATCCGGCGGTTCTGTATGGAAGGGCCGTCGCTCAACGGATAAAAGGTACGCCGGGGATAACAGGCTGATCTCCCCCAAGAGTTCACATCGACGGGGAGGTTTGGCACCTCGATGTCGGCTCATCGCATCCTGGGGCTGAAGTAGGTCCCAAGGGTTTGGCTGTTCGCCAATTAAAGCGGTACGCGAGCTGGGTTTAAAACGTCGTGAGACAGTTTGGTCCCTATCTTCTGTGGGCGTAGGATACTTGAGAAGAGTTGACCTTAGTACGAGAGGACCGGGTTGAACGTACCTCTGGTGTTCCAGTTGTTCCGCCAGGAGCAGTCGCTGGGTAGCTATGTACGGAAAGGATAACCGCTGAAAGCATCTAAGCGGGAAGCCTCCTTCAAGATTAGGTATCCCTGGGAGCAATCCCCTAAAGGCCCGTTGTAGACCACAACGTTGATAGGCCGGGTGTGTAAGTGCAGCAATGCATTCAGCTTACCGGTACTAATCGGCCGTGAGGCTTGACCATAAAAAATTCTTAGAGAGGGGGGTGGTTCTCCACCCCCCGATCATAAACTGCCAAAAATCCTACAGACACGAAATGCGATTGTGAGAAACATACTGCGATGGCGCAAGCCAAAGCTAAGAGTTTCTCTGTGGCTATGCCGAGAGGGTCACACCCGTTCCCATCCCGAACACGGAAGTTAAGCCTCTCAGGGCCGATGGTACTGCATTGGAAACGATGTGGGAGAGTAGGTCGCCGCAGGGAATTTAATAGAAAAAGCCCCGTCTGGAAACAGACGGGGCTTTTTCGCGTCCTGAGGCTGGCTTCTACTCTCGCAAGCTCACCCCCCGGCACCGTCCCTCACCCGAACACCCTCTCCCCCTGGTCGCAGTTTGGAATTCCTTTCCCCCTTTTGACGCCACGCTGCACGCGTCCGCAGATATCGGCGTCGCTGCGCAACAGTCATAGATCGGCTCCGTTTGGGGTGATATACCTATTGGATTGACAGTATGTCTATTTTAATGTAGTAATTGGAATATTTATATGCGATCGGGGTCCCTATGTTTTTCAAGAAATACCTTTCTTCACTCCGCAGCACGTACATATTCATGGTCTGCTTCGGCCTGCTTATGGGGCTTGTCTTTCCTTTTTATTCATGGCTATTTTTTGGAGCCAAGGCCTTTGCCCCACTGTACGCCATCGGCTGTCTGGCGGCAGGCTTCATCGTCGGCACTTTCTGCTACCACATCATCAAGGAAGCCCTCAGGCTTTACGTTGAGCAGCAACTGAAGATGCTCGGAAAAATAACCGGTGAAACATCCATCCGGTCGGTGTCTGGAAAGGGCGATGAGCTGCAGCAAGTGATGGAGTGCAACGAGGCCCTGATGAACCGGGTCCTGGTGATGGTGGAAAACGTATCGAAGCTTGCCGCAGACATCTCCAGCCGGCACGGCCGTCTGACCGCCGACTTCAGCAAGACCGTTCACAACAACGAGAAACAGGCTGCCAGGGAACAGGAAACGATCGGCGCTGTGGATGACATGAACGCCTTCTTCAGGGACCTCTTGAAAGAGATCGAGGACATAGCGGTGCGCACCGATGAGCGCGCCTCCATCTCCACTGAAATGAGCGCCGCCACCGACGCCATCGCTCTCAGCATCCAGGAATATTCGGCATCAGTCATGGAAACCTCCGCTTCCATCGAGGAAATGGCCGTCAGCATCAAGGGGACCGCCTCGAATATCGAGGCCCTCACCAATTCTACTGAACAGACCTACAACTCCATCCTCGCCATAGGCAGCTCCACCGTCGACATCCGCGATAACGCACGCCGCACCTCCGACTGCTCGGACAAGGTCCGCGTCCAGGCCGCCGAGGGGATGGAGGCCATGTCGGCTACCATTGCGGCCATGACCGCTATCGAAGAGCACAGCGACCGCTCGGTTGATGCCATCAACAGGTTGTCGCAGCATTCCCTGCGCGTCGGCGAGTTTCTTGATGTCATCAAGGAGGTGGTCGCGCAGACCAACCTTCTCTCCCTCAACGCGTCCATCATCGCTGCCCAGGCGGGAGAGCGGGGCAAGGCCTTTGCCGTGGTTGCCGAAGAGGTTCGCGCCCTCGCCAAGAGAACCTCGGCTTCCACCAACGAGATCGAGGAGCTGGTTGCCAACATCCAGAAGGAGACCGCCGCTGCGGAGACGGCCGCCCGCCTTGGCAAAGACAAGGTTGCCGAAGGTGTAGCGGTTTCCGAGAAGGCCGATGAAGCCCTGCACAGGATCGAGGACAGCGCCGCCGAGGCATCACGCATGGTGCAGCAGATCGCCGCCGCCACGGACGAGCAGGCATCGGGGAGCCAGCTGATAACCGAGGAGGCGGAGAAAAATCTGGCCCGCGTCAAACAGTTCAGCCGCGCCATCCAGGAAGAGGAGACCGGTGCTCAACTCATCGTCCGCAGCCTGGAGCGCATGCGCGCCCTTTCTGCGAAAATAACGAACTCCACCGAGGAGCAGGTCCGCGGCAACCGCCTGTACATGCAGAGCGTGCAGGAAGACAACGACAAGGTGAAGCGGTTGAAGGATACCTGCATGGAGCAGATTGCCATCGGTGACGTGCTGCGCAGCGACGTGGCCGAGGTCGATCGCCTGATCCAAGGGACCGCAGAGGATGCCAAGAAGATGCTCGGGGAAATCGAGACCATCAACGAACTGATAGGATCGATGCACCGGGAGATGGAAACCTTCCGCAAGATGTAACCTGCTCCTTCACCTTCCTCTCAAGCCCCGTCGGCGCCACCGGCGGGGTTTTTTGCATTCCGGGGATGGGGTGGGAGAGAGGGAGGCGAGACCTTGACAAAGAAAGGGGGGGGGGTAAATTATAGCCTGTTGATTTGACCGACATTCTGCCTACACCGGTCGGCCAGACATCCCCCAGGTTGGGCGACAAGCGGATGGTTTCCAAGTGGGAGGCGGTATGAGAAGCTTACCGAGGTCCGTTGCCTCCTTCCTGCTTGCGGTGGGCGTCTTGTGCCTTGTTCTGGGCGTGCCCAAACGTTCCCGGGCTGACACTGTTCCCCAGCTTACCGCGGGGAGCGAATCGGCCCAGGTCCTCTCCTGGGAGACGGGCGCGGGGAAAAGCTACCTCGTCCCCGCGGCCGAGATTCCCGCCTTTATCATCCTCTTAAACGGCTTCGACAGGGTCGTGCTGCACGACAAGATGACCGAGGATGGGAAGAGGACCTATGCGACCAACCCCTCCACCTTTTGGCGCCAGCTTACCCAGCAGGACTGGTCCTTCGACCAGGACACCTTCAAGGTCAACCAGTTCGGGCATCCGTACGAAGGGGCCACCATGTACGGCCTGGCCCGGTCCTCGGGGCTGAATTTCTGGCAATCCCTGGTGTACAGCAATGCCGGGAGTTTCCTGTGGGAAATGGCCGGCGAGAATTCGCGTCCCTCGACCAACGACCTGATCACCACAGGCAACGCCGGAACCCTGCTGGGAGAGGCACTGTTCCGGATGGCCGACCTGGTGCTGGAAGAGGGTGGGAAGAAGCCGCCTGTCGGGTACGAAATCGCCGCGGCCGCGATTTCCCCGCCGACGGCGGTGAACCGGGCGCTCTTCGGAAAGCGGTTCGATACGGTGTTTCCGAACCACAGCCCGGCCACACTATGGATGTGCAGGGGCGGCTTCAGCCTCGACGTTCATTCCAAGAACCTCAGCGCACCGGTCAAGGAGCCGAGCAAGGAGGGCATAGGCATCGCCGAATTTTCGATGGAGTACGGGCTCCCCGGGAAACCGGACTACAGCTACCACCGCCCCCTTGACTACTTCAACTTCGAGATTTCGACCAGGGCCAGGAAACACAACCTGGTGGACACCCTCACGGTACGGGGGCTGTTGAAGGGGACCTCGTACCAAGTGGGGAGAGACTATCGCGGCATATGGGGACTCTACGGCAGCTACGACTACATCTCACCCTACCTGTTCAGGGTCTCGAGCACGGCCCTTTCCCTGGGAACCACCGGGCAGTACTGGCTTGCGCCCGGCGTGGCCGCCCAGGGCTCGCTGCTCGGTGGGGTAGGTTTCGGCGCAACGGGTCTCGAATCGGAGGTTGCCGAGGAGCGGGGCTATCATTACGGTGCGACGCCGCAGGTGCTGTTGGCGATGAAATTGCTCTTCGGAGACCGGACAATGGTGGACCTGACCGGACGCTGGTACTATGTAAGCAGCTGGGGGCCTGATCATGACGGCTCGGAGAGTGTATTCAGAGGGCATGGCGGTTTGACTGTTAGAGTTTACGGCAGGCACGCTATAGGCCTGCGATATTCTGAGTCGATACGCGATACGAACTATGCTAACATAGCCAGCAAACATCGGTCGGAAGGTACGATAAGTCTCGTCTATACCTTTGTAAGTGACAGGTACTTTGGCGCAGTTGAATGGAGAGATCCCGCCGGACGTTGATTCCTCCCGTACTGAACGATACGCTGTTTCGGAGGTTCCCTGATGAACTGCCTAAAAAGGCTATTTCTCCCCGTCCTGCTGGGCCTTTCCCTCATCTGCGGCTGTGCCGTCAACAAGTCCTCGGTGGGCGGTTTCAACATGATCTCGGTCTCCGAGGAGAAGGACTTGGGCGACAAGTTCGCGGTGGAGGTGGAGAAGCAGCACAAGGTGGTGCGGGACCCGGAGGTGCAGGCCTACATCGATGGAGTGGGGAGGAAGCTCCTGACCGGGGTGCGCAAGCAGGATTTCCCTTTTACCTTCCAGGTCGTCCAGGACGACAGCGTCAACGCCTTCGCCATCCCGGGAGGCCACACCTACGTCAACACCGGTCTGCTCAAGGCGGCGGCCAGCGAGGCGGAACTCGCGGCGGTCATGGCGCACGAGATGAACCACGTGGTGGCCAGGCATTCGACCCGGCAGATGACGCAGCAGTACGGGTACGGCCTCATCGTCAGCCTGCTGCTGGGGGGGCAGGGGGGCGAGCTTTCCAAGATCGCGGCCGACCTCTTCGGCAAGGCCGGCGGCATGTACTACAGCCGGGAGATGGAGAGCCAGGCCGATTACCTCGGCGTGGAGACCATGTACAAGGCGGGCTACAACCCTCAGGGAATGGTCAGCTTTTTCAGGAAACTCGATGCCGCGGAGGAGAGGCAGCCGGGCAGTATCGCCAAGTATTTCTCGTCTCACCCGGAGACGGTGGACAGGATCAAGGATATCCAGCAGGAAATCTCCAAGCTGCCACCCAAGAGTTGGCTGCCTGACTCGACCCAGGAGTTCGCCAGGGTGAAGGCCAAGGTGAAGAACCTCTAGCCTCTTGCCTGTACCAAGATCATCGAGATACACCTTCATCCCCTGCAAGGACGTTGCAGGGGAATTCTTTATTCGGGAGCCGACATGACTGACGCGATTCGTGGCATGGAACCTCACATCTTTTGGAACTGCTTCGCTGCTATTTCGGCACTGCCCAGGCCGTCGGGACACGAGGAGCGCATCGGCGCGTACATCCTGGAGCGTGCCGGACAACTGGGGCTGGAGCGGGCCAAGGATGACTGCGGCAACATCGTGGTGAAGCTCCCGGCCACGTCGGGGAAGGAGCGGGTGCGCAGCATCTGCCTGCAGTCTCACCTGGACATGGTCTGCGAGAAGAACGCGGACAAGGTGCACGATTTTCTCAAAGACCCCATCGAGCTGGTTCGCCAGGGAGAGGTGCTGACCGCAAACGGGACCACCCTCGGCGCCGACAACGGCATCGGCGTGGCCACCTCGCTGGCCATCATGGAGGACAAGAGCCTGGAGCACGGTCCGCTGGAACTCCTCTTCACGGTGGAGGAGGAGACCGGGCTGCGCGGGGCGAAGAACCTCAGTCCTCAACTGGTGGCAAGCCGAACCCTCTTGAACCTCGACTCCGAGGAGGAGGGGGCGCTCTACATCGGCTGCGCCGGCGGCAAGGATACCGTGGCGCGGTGGGGCGTGGCCAGGGAAGCCGCTCCTGCCGGTTGGAGCGCGCTCCGACTCGCCGTAAAGGGGCTGAAGGGGGGGCACTCCGGTCTCGAGATCGACAAGGGGCTGGGCAACGCCATCAAGCTCCTGAACAGGGCGCTCGTGCCGCTGGCTGAGCTGGGGGCGAGGCTGGCCACCATCGACGGCGGCAACATGAGAAATGCCATTCCGAGGGAGTGCGGCGCCATCATCTACCTGGCGCCGGAGCAGGCGGCAAAGGCGCAGGCGGTGGTGACGGAGCTCGCGGCGACCTTTCTTGCCGAACTGCCGACGGTCGATCCCGGGGTGAAGCTGGTCCTGGAACGCGCCGAGGAGGGGCCGGCAACGGTAATGGATCTGCAGCTGCAGCGGCAGGTGATGAAGACGATAGCCGCCCTCCCCAGTGGCGTGCAGCGCATGAGCGCCGAGATTGCCGGGCTGGTCGAGACATCCACCAACGTGTCGGTGATCGGCACGGAAAAGGACGCGTTGGTCCTGGTAACGAGCCAGCGCAGCTCCAGCGCTTCGCGGTTGAACGAGGTGGTGGAGACGGTCCAGTCCATCCTGGAGCTGGGTGGCGCCGTGGTCGAGGTGAGCGAGGGGTACCCGGGGTGGCAGCCGAACATCGACTCGCCGATACTGAAGCTGGCGCAAAGGTGCTACCGGGATCTTTACCAGAAGGAACCGGAGGTGAAGGCGATCCACGCCGGGCTGGAATGCGGCATCATCGGAGAGCGCATTCCCGGCATGGACATGGTGTCGTTCGGGCCGAACATGGAGAAGGTGCATTCGCCTGACGAACGGGTCTATATCGAGAGCGTGGCCAGGCACTGGAGGTTCGTGCAAGAGATACTGAAAACCGCGCAGTAGCCGCTACTGCTGCAGGTCGCAGAAGAAACGGACCACCAGGGGGACGATGGCGTTGGTGCCACAGATGGTAACCCTCTGGGTCATCTCCCTGCATTTCTGACCCACGCGGCACCGCAGCGAAATGTCGTGCAGTCCGGCGTTGCACCGGAACACCCGGGGCGTGTCGCCGTCCTTGTTCTCGCCCTGGTAGGCCCCATCCAGCGAGACGCTTCCCCTGCGCTGGCAGCAAACCGTGAAGTATTCCATGGTCTCTCCGCTGCGGCATGGCTTGATTGGAAAACGCTAAGCGTTTAGTATCGCCTGCTGCGCCGAGAGTGCAAGCGGGGGGAGTGCGGCGGAAAGGGAGGCGGGCCTAGAGTACCTGCACCCGGAGTCCGGCACCCGGGGCGGAGCGGTAGACGAAGGTGATCGTGGCGGGCCCTTCGCACCAGGGAGTGCAGCGGTAATCCCTGGCGAAGGTACGGCGGTAATAGCGGACGCGTTCGCCCGGCTTCGACTCCAGGCGCAAGGGCACGCCGGGTTCGCCCTGCTCCTGCCCGCCGGCGAAGAAACTGGGCAGGTTGCCCCCGGGGTAGCCGGTCAGGCAGAAATCGAAGCAGAGCGCGTCGCGCAGGCGCTCCCGTTGTTCCCCGTCGCTCCACTCGGCCACGAAACGCCAAAGGGCATCGAAGAGCGAGGCAAGGGAGAGGGTGTTGGTCAAGAACCCGGCCGAGTCGAAGAACTGCGCCGCCTCGTTGAAGAGCCGTGACAAAGGGCGGTCGGTGGCGAATACCTGCAGCGTCGCGGCGAACCTGCCGCTGTTGTAGACCAGGTCCAGGAGCCGGCTGATGCCTTCGATGCGCCTGATCTCCTCGAAGCTGAGCCAGGGTGTGCGCAGAATCTTGTAGGGGGCGGCCTCCGAGTAGGCGTACCCTTCCTTGCGCGCGATGCCCCGCATGGCCGTCCCCTTCAGGACCTTCAACGGCTCGACCTGGATGTGGTCGGCGTTGAGCGCGAAGAGCCCCTGCACCGAAGCCAGAAATCCTTCAAGGGATTCACCCGGCAGCCCGGCCACCAGGTCGAGATGCACGGTAACCCCCGTCGCAGATTTGAGTCGTTCCACGTTGGCGTACAGCTTTTCGAGACTCGATGTCCTTTCCACCTTGGCCAGCGTCTCCTCACCGCCCGACTGAACCCCTATCTCGAAACGGAACATCCCCGCCGGCACCTGCGCGAGCAGGGCCAGGTTGTCCTCGGTCAGCAGTTCCGCCGCTATCTCGAAATGAAACTTGCTGCCGCGGTTGTGCTCGAGGATGAAGCGCCAGATCTCGTCCGCCCTCCTGGCGTCGTAGTTGAAGGTGCGGTCGGCGAGCTTCACGGTCTGCACCCCGGCTTCCATGAGCAGCAGGAGATCCCCCTTGGTCCTCTCCAGGGAAAAGGAGCGGACGCCGCTCTCGATGGAAGACATGCAAAAGGCGCAGGAGAATGGACAGCCGCGCGAGGTCTCGTAATAGACCAGCGGCTTTCCCAGATCGACGAGCCCGGCCGCAAAGGGGGAGGGGATCCGGTCCAGCTCGGCGAGCGCGAGGCGTTCGGGGTTGGCGATCACCTCCTCGCCCTCGCGGTAGGTGATCCCGGCGATGTCGTCCAGCGGCATGCCCCCGTCCAGGGCCTGGAGCAGTTCGCGGCAGCTTTGCTCCCCCTCGCCGCGCACGATGCAGTCGATGGCGCCGTTGCGCACCATCATGTCGAAGGAGCCGAAGGAGACTTCCGGGCCGCCCAGGACGATGAAGGTATCGGGTGCCAGCTGCTTCAGATCAGAGGCCAGCTTCAGCGTCAGTTCGGTGTTCCAGATGTAGCAGGAGAACATGACCACGTCTGCACGCTCGGCGTAAAGCTTCGCCAGCAACTGGTCCGGCTGTTCGTTGATCGTCAGCTCCAGGATGCCGCACTCAAGGCCGGGGAGGGTAGCAGATGCCGAGGCGAGATAGGGGAGGGCCAGGGAGGCGTGGACGTACTTGGCATGCAGGGTGGCGAGCAGGATCTTCATGGGCGGGGATTGTAGCCGATTAGAGGAGGCGTTGCCAGAAAAATGGTGGCAGCGGTGCAGCGGCGCCCAGAGCGGTACGGGATGCATCCCTTGCCCGCGCCACGGTTTTTTGTTACTGTAGGCGGCCGCGGAAATAAAACCCAAACCATTGGCCACGGAGAAAATCTGAGGACTTCTGAGAAAGGCACAACCCCGGAGGCTTTTGTTAGTTCAAAGTCTTTGGCTAGTTTCTAACCCTGCTTTTTGCAGTTCTCGGATTGTCTCAGAAGTTCTCGAGCCTCCGCGACGCTACGTCCCGCAAGCTCGTGGCTAACGGTTTTCACAGGATAAACATGAAAGCAAAGAAACTACCGAAACTGCTCTACGCCGACAGCCAGGGCAACATCTACGACCATCCCTATCTCACCATGGCGGGGATGAGCGCCGACGAGGCTGTTTTGCCGGAATCGGTCGAACTGATCCCGCTGCCGGACGACAGCCGCCTGTTCACCATACCCGACACCCCACCCATCGCCTGGGACGAGGACCAGGGAAGCTTCGTGACGCTGAGCCAGGTCAGGGAGGGGCGGCGCAGCATGAAGATCCAGGCCGTTTCCGCCTTCATGGCCCCGGGATACATGCGCACCCTGCTCCCCGCCTGCGACTACAGCAAGAAGAAGGTGCATCTCCCGCTTTGGTCCTACACCGCCGTGGGGTGGGACGAGGAGAGGGAGTGCTTCGTGGTGGCCGCAACCCGCGTGGACGACAACGAGAACTGGCTCCCCAAGAACTACGACGACAGAAAGCTCGATCCGCTGGTGCGGAGCATGCTGGCCGAGTTCCCCAAGAACCGGCTCATAGAGCAGCTGTCCCGCTGCGCCGTCGACTACCACTGCTTTGCCGCCAAGAACCTCTTCTTCCGCAGGTGGGAGGCGCCCATTCCGACCTCGCCGGTCTGCAACTCGCGTTGCCTTGGGTGCATCAGCCTGCAGCCTTCCGACTGCTGCCCGTCCAACCACGAGCGCATCCCCTTCGTCCCGACGCCGGAGGAGATCGTTGAGCTCATGCTGCCGCACCTTTTGCAGGCGCCGGAGCCGATTGTCTCCTACGGGCAGGGGTGCGAGGGGGACCCGATCATGCAGGCGGACACCATCGCCGAGGCGACCCGGAGGCTCAAGGCCGGGACCTCGCGCGGCACGGTCAACTTCAACTCCAACGGCTCCATCCCCGACCGGGTCCGCATGCTCTGCGATGCCGGCATGGACTCCATGCGCTTCTCGATGAATTCGGTGCAGGAAGGGTTCTACAACAGCTACTACCGGCCCAAGGGGTACCGTTTCGCCGACGTGGTCGAATCGGTCCAGGCGGCGAAGCAGAAGGGGCTTTTCACGATGATCAACTACCTGGTCTCCCCGGGGGTCACCGACAGCCCCTCCGAGCTCGAGGCGCTTTTGAAGTTCATCGAGAAGACCGGGGTGGACATGCTGCAGATGAGGAACCTTTCCATCGATCCCGCCTTCTACAACGAGAGAATGGGTGTGCAAAAGCGCGGGGTCGGCATGTACCGGATGTTGCAGGAGGTGAAGAAGGCCTTCCCGCGGATCCAGTACGGCTACTTCAACCGCACCAGGGAGCGGTTCTTCCCGGACGGGTTCGAGAAGGGGTGGCCTATTAAAGGCAAAGGCAAAGGCAAAGGCTGAGGTTGAGGTTGAGGTTGAGGTTGAGGTTGAGGTTGAGGTTGAGGTTGAGACTGGACAGGCTGGACAGGCTGGAACTGGGGACGGGGCTTTACTTAGCCCCCAGTCCCTAGCCCCAGCCTTTTATTTCAATAGCGGCACCAGCTTGTTCAGGTCGAAGCCCCTGACGACGCTGCCGTAGACCATGAAGATGGGGGTCGCGTTCATGCCGTGCTCTTTCGCGATCTGCTCGTGCTCCTGTTGCAGCGCGACTCCCTCGGGAGTGACCTCCGACAATTTCCACCTGTCGGCCGTGCCGGCCGCCACCTCCAGGTAGGCCTTCTCCTTGTCCTTCGCGGAGAGGATGTACTGCACCTTCCCCTTGGAGGCTGGATGGCTTTTCAGGGGAATAAAGAAGATGTATCGGGTGACATCGCTGCGCTTTTGGAAATAGGCCTCGGCCTTCCTGCAGAAGGGGCAGTCCGGGTCGGTGAACTCTATCACCATGATCTTGCCGTTTCCTACCTTCACCGCCTTGCTGAGGTCGAGGTCCCTGGCGGAGGCTGCCGAGACAAGGACCATCAAAAGGAGGGGCGCGACGAGCCAAAGGCCCAGGCGCCTGAACAAACCGCTGCTTGCTTTACGCATCACTATCCCCTTACCTGAAAACCGGTGAACTCCCCGGTGTATTCTCCCAGCTTTTCATTCAATTCGTCCACCCTGGCCAATTCCGGCCCTCTGCGACACCACTGCACCATCGCCAGTACGTCTGCTTCCTCGCCTTCCAAGCACGCCTCGACGGAGCCGTCGGGGAGGTTGCGGACCCAACCGGTCACGCCGTGCTGCTGTGCGGTGCGGGCGGTGTGGTGACGGAAAGCCACCCCCTGTACCCTTCCCCGCACGATAAGCGTGGCTCTTATTTTCATCTCTCCCCCAGTTCCTTGGAGCGAGCCACGCAGACGTCGACGGCGTTGATAGTGGCGGCGCGGAAGCCGTCGCGATCCAGGGAGTGCATGGCGGCGATGGTGGTTCCCCCCGGGGAGGCCACGTTGCTTTTCAGGACCGCCGGGTGCTCGTGGCTTTCCAAAAGGAGCTTCGCGGTGCCGTAGACGGTCTGGGCGGCCAGGGCGGTGGCGATGTCCCGGGTGAGGCCGTGTTTGACCCCGGCGTCGCTGAGCGCCTCGATGAAGGTGAGCACGTAGGCCGGGCCGCTTCCGGAAACGCCGGTGACGGCGTCGAGCAGTTTCTCGTCCACCACGCAGGTGGTGCCGACCAGGTCGAATATCCTGCGGGCCAGGACCTGGTCGTCTTCGGTGGCGTGGTAACCGCGGGAGATGGCGGAAGCTCCCTGGAGGACCAGGGCCGGCGTGTTGGGCATCACCCGGATCACGCGGGCGCCGGAGCCGAGCATACCCTCGATGGCGGCGCTTTTGACCCCCGCCATGATCGAGATGAAGAGCTTGTCGGTGAGACCGGCGCCGAGCGCGCCGAGCACCTGGGGCGCAACCTGGGGCTTCACCGCGAGGATGATGGTGTCGCTCATGCGGCACAGCTCCGCGTTGTCGGCCAGGACCTGCACGCCGTAGCGCTCGGCCAGCAGGTTGCGGCGCGCCTCGGACGGCTCGGACACGGCGAGTTCCGCCGCCGGCACGCCCCCGGCCAGAAGCCCCTTGATGATCGCCTCCGCCATGTTGCCGCCGCCGATGAACCCAGTTTTCTTGTCCATGTCTTTGCCTCCGTTCCTAAAGGTTTTTGGTTCAAAGATAGGTAATAAATCCGGTCACAAATGTCAATAGAATTGATTTGTTTTAATTATGATTGCGTCTGCTGCCGGCCTGTTGTTTCATGCTCCCGTTGGGGTTAGACTGAAACCCTGGAGGTGCGACGTGTTCACAGGCATAACGGGCAACGTGTTCATACTGGGGCTGGTCAGCTTCTTCACCGACGTCTCCAGTGAGATGATATACCCGCTGCTGCCCCTGTTTCTCACCGGCATGCTCGGGGCAGGTCCTGCCTTTCTCGGTGTCATCGAAGGTGTCGCCGAATCAACCGCCTCCCTGCTGAAACTTTTTTCCGGGATAGCTTCGGACCGGGTGCGTCGCAGAAAGCGCCTGGTGTTGATGGGGTACTCTCTGTCGGCACTGATGCGCCCCCTGATAGGGAGCGCGTCCTCGCCTCTGGCGGTTTTGCTGATACGCACCGGCGATCGGGTCGGCAAGGGTATCCGCACTTCTCCGCGCGACGCGCTCATCGCCGACTCGGTGGACCCGTCGCTGCGCGGCAAGGCCTACGGCTTCCACCGCTCCATGGACCACGCCGGGGCCCTGGTGGGGCCGCTTCTGGCCACCTTCCTGCTCGCCTTTTTCGTGAAGGACCTGCGCCAGCTGTTCTGGCTGGCGGGGATACCCGGGGTGGTGGCCATCCTCCTGATCGCCTGGAAGGTGACCGAGACCGAGCGCACGCCGGAGCCGAAGGCGCGGCTGCAGCTGGCCATGCTGCCGCCGGGGGGGCTCAGGAGATACCTCGTCATCCTGTTCCTTTTCACCCTGGGCAATTCCTCCGATGCCTTTTTGCTGCTCAAGGCCGGCGCCGTCGGCACCCCTTCCTACCGCCTCCCGCTTTTGTGGGCCTTCTTTCATCTGGTCAAGATGCTCTCCAACATGCCTTTCGGCGCCCTTTCCGACCGGATCGGCAGGAGGTCGGTGATCGTTGCGGGGTGGTGCGTCTATGCACTCTCCTACCTCGGCTTCGGCGTGGCCCGAAGCGAATGGCAGATCTGGCTCCTCTTCGGCGTGTATGGCCTCTTCTTCGGGCTCACGGAAGGGGTGGAGAAGGCGTTTCTGGTGGACATGGCGCAACCGGCGCAGCGGGGGTCCGCCTTTGGCTGGTACAACTTCGCGATCGGCGCGGGCGCCTTGCCCGCGAGCCTCATCTTCGGCGGCATCTGGCAGTACGAGGGGAACGTCGCGCCTTTTCTCTTTGGAGCATCGCTCGCCGGTGTGGCTGCACTCCTGCTTATCATGCTGGTGAGGCCTCAGAAAGACATAGACGATGCTGTATGAAGGACACGAAGCGTGTCACGTCGCGTCATCATTCGTTCACCTGGTACTGTTCTGTCTTTACCGGACTCACACAAGTTTTCTTCGCACAGTCACTGTCTTAGGAAGATTTACCCTCCAATAGCCATTTTCTCCTAAAGTCTCTTTTCCCCTCGCCGATTAGGGTCAAGTATGTCGCAGTAAAAGTTATCGTTTTGTCAAAAACCCTAATACCTGTGTCAAGGTTTTGAATTATAAGTGGCAAGGCACTCTACGTTGTGAGCTTAGATACGACGCTGCTTCAGTGGTTTATACAGTTGGTAGGGATCCTGCAAAAGCCACAGCCTGCTGCAGTGAGTGAAGTTCTTTCTGCTGCCCCTTTATTGAGGAACCTGTGCCTCGGTTTTGTAAGCTGCCGTTTAATCGTAGCCGACTCCAGAACCGATGCCGGCCCCGCTGCTCTGATTGAAATTGTCGCTGACGAATATCTGACGTTGCTGTCTCCAGACATTGAAGTTTTGCCACAGTATCTGTTTTGGTTGGGTGGTGTTAATTTTGTGGCCGCGGAATGTCACTGAGGCACAGTCACTAGTTAATATATGCTTTGCTGAAATAATTTTTTTGGGGGGCAACTTGCACTGCTGCAAAACTGTTGTAAGTTTAGCGAAGATTCCAACAGTCGAGCACATCCGTACAGACTCTCTGTTAAGTCAAATTTTTCTTAATATAGAGGGGCGGCTGATGTGTAAGCACGTCTAAGAGTTATTCCCAGTTTTTCTTTTCGATAATAGACCGGCGTAAATAAAAATAGATGGTTTCAGGCCTGACACCGCTGGTCATGTCCGGCCCGGCCCCAGATTACAGTCAACGCAGCAGCGGATTCCTGGATAACGATTCACACTACTGTAAAAGGAGGGGATGTCTTGATAAGCCACGAGAAACGATCAGGACGCGAACAAAGTAGTCTCCTGAAGATTGCGTGGGTGATGCTTGCCGCGTCGTCGGTGACGCTGGCCCAGCCGGTTATGGCTGCGGACTACACCATCACCGGCAGCTCCAACACCTACCTGCGCATGACCCGGACCATCAACAAGGACGACCTCTACCCGCTGTACGAGTACCTGCACTTCTCGGTCACCGCGGCGGAGAAGGATGGCAGCGCCACGTCCCTGCACCTGGGTGCCTGGGGACGTGTCGACCTCGTCGACAAGTCGAGCGACCACTACACCGACGGGGACATCCAGTACGGCTACCTGAGCTACCAGGCGGCGAAGAACAACCTGGTGGTTAACGCCGGGCGCCAGTTCATCACCGAAGGTGTCGCCACCGAGCGGGTGGACGGCCTCTATGCGCGCAGCGACTTCGCTGCCGGCATCACGGCGGCGGCCTTCGTCGGTTCGCCGGTGGTGACGACCCCCAACTACAAGGGGGGGGACTTCATCTACGGCGGGCGGGTGGCCCAGGGCAAGCCCGGCCTCTACTCGGTCGGCGTGAGCGCCCTCAGAAACGAGAGCGACATCGCGCGCGACCGCGAGGAAGAGGGGGTCGACCTTTGGGTGCATCCGGTGAAGCAGGTTGATCTCACCGGTCGTTCCTCCTACAACTCGATCACCGACGGCTGGATGGAGCATGCCTACACCCTCTCCGTCGCCCCCATCGATGCAGTGACCCTCAGCGCTGACTTCTCGAGGATCAACTACCAGGACTACTTCTACAACGTGACCACCACGGCCTTTGCCCTGCAAAACAACGGCGGGCTGCTTGACCCCAGGGAAAAGGTGACTGCGGCCGGCGTCAGCGCCGCCTGGACCCCGGTGAAGAACCTGACCCTCGCGGCCGAGTACAAAAACTACGGCTACGAGATCCTCGGGTCCGCCGATTACGTGGGGGGCAAGGTCGCGTACACCACCGCCGACGCCCTTTCGCTTGGGGCCTCCGGGCACCGGATGGATGGTTCCACCGACCGCACCCGCTATTACGACTACCGGCTCTATGCCCTGAAGAAGACGGGCCACGCCGAGTTCGGCGTCGACTTCTACAACGTCCTCTTCGATCGCCCCATCGACGGCGTGAAGAGCAGCTACGCACTCACCGGCATCGCGGGTTACGAGGTCACCGAAAAGCTCAAGGTAGGTGGGGACATCGAGTACTCACAGAGCCCTGATTTCGACAGGGAGTGGAGAGCGCTCGTGAAAGTTGCCTACGCTTTTGATATGAAGTGTGGCGAAAAGGGGGGCAAGGGTGAAAAGTAATATACTGATTCTGTTGATGATGCCGCTCATGGCCTGCCTGCTCTTTGCCTGTGCCAACACCAAGAGCGGTGCGCTGATCCACCCGGAGGCGGTGACCGGTACGCCCAACTGTACCGAGTGCCACACCGATGCCTATGCGGCCATGAACCACCAGGCCGTGGACTTCTTCAAAAAACACAGCGTCTTCGCCAGCAACGCCAGAAGGGCCTGTGCTTCCTGCCATGCCGAATCCTTTTGCTCCGACTGCCATGCGCACAAAGAAGAGCTGAAGCCCAACGTGAAGTTCTCCGAGGCGGTGGAGAGGAGCCTGCCGCATAGGGGCGACTACATGAGCCAGCACAGAATCGACGGCAAGATCAATCCCGCGTCGTGCGCCAAGTGTCACGGGCGTACCAACAACGAGAGGTGCCTGACATGCCACAAATAACGACAAAAGTTCTGTCTTTTGCGGTACTTGGTGCGCTGGCGCTGGCCCTGTCGGGATGCGGGGACGCTAACCCGCAGACGAAATTTGACCCAGCCGCCGGCAAGCATCCGGCCAACTGGCTTCCGACCGGTCACAGCGTGGCCGCCGAGGAAGACATCAACGGCTGCGCCGAGTGCCACGGCGACGACCTCAAGGGGGGCATCTCCAAGGTCTCCTGCGTGCAGTGCCACGTCGAGGCGCCGACCGCGGTGCACCCGGTGCTCTGGGGACAGGCGGCCTACGCCCTGCACCCGGGTTACGTTCAAGCCCACGGCAGCGCGTCCTGCGCGGTCGCCGAATGCCACGGCACCGACCTCCTCGGCGGTGCCAGCGCCCCCTCCTGCGGCATCAACTGCCACGGGGGCGGGACTGCCGCGGCGCCCCAGATCCACGCCTGGGGTGGCGCCAGCGCGACTACGTCAGCAGATATCACGGGACACATCCAATGGATGGCGAACCCGTTCACCCACGTCAACGGTCACTTCAATTACGCGTCCTGCCGTAATGAATTCTGCCACGGCGCCAATCTGCAGGGCGTCTGGTTGAGCGGGCCAGCATGCACCAAGTGCCATAACAGCGGAGCACCGGCGGAGTAATAGCCTGATTGTTCCTTCATTCACCCGATCAAAGCAGAAGGAGAACTTAACATGTGTATTCCCTGGAAGAGACACATAGCCGCCGCTTTGCTGCTCATTTGCCTGCCTTTGTTGGTCATCGGCTGCGGTGGCGGCGGAGGCGGCGGTGGCACGAGGACAATCTCAGGCGTCGCGACCAAAGGGCCGATCGTCGGGGGGCTGATTTCGGTGTACCGGTTGACCACGGCCGGTGCGCGCGGGGCCCTGATCGGCTCCGGGACAACCGGCGCGGACGGCAACTACGCGGTCAAGATCCCGGCCTCCGTTACCGGTCCGGTAGTAGTGACTGTAACCGGCCAACCCGGCGCCACCTACCTGAGCGAGACTACCGGCCAGCAGGTCCCCTTCACGGCAGCTGAGTCCTTCAGCGCCGCCGTGGACAACTTCAACCCGGCCGTCCCCGTCACGGTGAGCCCGCTCACCGAGGCGGCCTTCGAGAAGCTGCCGCTGATCCTGGCGCAGAAGCCGGGCACCATCACCACCGAGGTGCTGCAGAGCTCGGTCGTCGCCGCCAACAATCAGGTCGGCGACCTGTTCAACGTCACCGACATACTGGCGCCCCCGGCCGGCAACGCGGCCTATGTAGCGGCCCTTACCGTCATCGACCAGATGATTGTCGACTCCAAGGCAACGGGGTCGGTCACCGATACCACCGCCGTGACGACCATCATCAACCAGGCCGTGGCCGACGTCAGCACGAGCGCTCCCGCCTACCAGACCTTCGCGCAGCTGTTCACCATCTCCGCGACAGAGGCCGTGGCGGCCGACCCGTCGCTCACCACCGTGGTGGGGAACCTGACCCAGTCGGTCACCAATCCGCCGGCTGAGCCGAACTTCAGCGACGTAACCGCGCCTTCCGTGGTCACCGGTCTCACCGCTACCACCTACGCGCTCAACGCGACCACCAGCGCCGTTGTCCTCAACTGGAACCCCTCCACCGACAACATCGCCGTTGCAGGCTACGACATCTACCGCGACGGCGGCAAGGTGGGAAGCTCCACGACGACCAGCTTCACCGACCCGGCGGTGACCCCCAACGTCACCTACTCCTACACCGTGGTCGCCTTCGACGCGGCCGGCAACTTCGCTGCCGCCAGCGCACCGTTGTCGGTGAAACCGAACCAGACGTCGCTCAACGTGACGGTGAGTGGTTCGCTCTCCAGCGACCTGCTGTCGCGCCTCGATATCCTGGCGCCCACCGCTCCGACGAGCCTCACCGCGGTCACCACCGCCCTTACCGGCACCACCAGCTCGGTGGCCCTGAGCTGGGCCGCCGCGACAGACACCGTCGGCGTGACCGGTTACGAGGTCTACCGCGACGGCGTGAAGCTGGCAACCGTCGCCTCGACCAGCTACACCGATCCGTCGGTCACCTCGGCCATCACCTATGCCTACACGGTTAAAGCGTTCGACGCGGCAGGAAACCGTTCGGACTTCAGCACAGCACTTTCGGTGACTCCGAACCGCCCGTCCCTCGGGGTAACGGTGAGCGGCCAGGTGAACACCGGACCGTAACAGTAACGACGATTCAAGCACAAGGGGGAAAAAACAGAAGTCGGCAGTAGAGATGGAACTTTCGGAGCAGTACACAAACAACAGGAGGAAACTATGATTGGCAGAAACCTAAGGTACCTCGTAGCACTCGTAGTATGCGTGCTGTTGCCTCTCGCAGGCTGCAGCGGGGGGGGATCCACCACCAAGATCACCAGCAAGGGCACCGAAGTAACCGTCGGCGGTAAAGTCGACGTTGCCAAGGCTGCCGCCAAGACCGCGTTCCTGTCATCGACCTCGGCCGGTGCAGTCAACCACGTCTTCGTCTACAACGCCCAGGACGGCGCCCAGCTCGGCACCGCTACCCTCGGTAGCGATGGCAGCTTCTCCGGCCTGACCTTCACCCTGCCGGCCGCCAAGACCGTGCTGGTGTTCAAGGCCATCGTGGCCCAGGGTACCTTCCGCTCCCTGGTACCGGTTGACCTGAGCAATCCTCCGACTGCCGGCGGGATCAGCGCAAGCAACCCGATCAGCATCGTGATCAGCCAGCAGAGCACCGACATCGCCACCGCAACGTCGGCAATGCTCGGCCTTTCCGGCCAGCTTGGCGATGCCAACCAGACCCTTGCTTCTGTCGGCAAGACCTACACCGACTGTGCGACCCAGGTCGTGAACGCAGGCGGCAGTGTCCTCGCTTACACCAGCACCGGCCTCCAGCTTTCCGGCACGCTTTCCAACTCCAACATGCTGCCGGCACGCGCCGCTTCCACCCTGACCTATGACGACCTGAACAACACCCAGTTGGACGGCCGCGTCATCAGCGCCTACATCCCGGGCAACAACCCGATCGTCAACTTCACCGTGGTCAACAAGGCCACCGGGAAAGGGATCTCCGGCCTGAAGACCTTCGCCCTCCATGTCGCGCAGCTCAAGCCTGAAACCGCAGGGAGCAACTCCTACTGGCTCAACTACATCCTGAGCGGCACCAACCCGCGCCCGTCCTCCGACGCGGTCTCCACCTACAATTCCACCACCGGTGCCCTCGCTACCCAGGGCTACACCATCATCGACCACGGTGACGGTTCCTACACCGCCATCTTCGGCAAGAACGTCAAGACCGTTGCCACCGTTCCGTACGACGGCAACCTGATCCACCGTATCGGCATCTCCGTCCGCTCCGTCGCAGTCCCGGGCGTGGTGGGCAAGACTCCGGGCGCCTATGCCGGCCCGATCAACCCGCAGACCAACGCAGCTACCGCCAACTTCGCAGTTCGCGGCGTGACAAACCTCATCTACGACTTCATCCCGGCTACCGGCGAGATGTACACCGTGAACGGCGCCCAGGCATATGCCCGCGACATCGTGACCGCTGACGCCTGCAACCAGTGTCACGACAAGCTCGGCTTCTCCGGCGGCCACTTCGCTTCCCGTCCGGACACCAAGCTCTGCGTCATGTGCCACACCCCGCAGAACATCGTCGGCACCGACCAGACCACCAACGGTGACTTCACCTCCTTCATCCACAAGATCCACATGGGCGAGGAGCTCTCCCCGGCTGAGACCATCCTCGGTGTTTCCACCGCGGAAGTCACCTACCCGCAGGACGTGCGCAACTGCGCAATGTGCCACAAAGGTGTAGACGGCAACAACTGGAAGACCAAACCGACCATCAAGGCCTGCGGCTCCTGCCACAGCACCGTCGACTTCGCCTCCCACATGGGCGGCCAGACCAACGATTCTTCCTGCGCAGGCTGCCATGCCGGCACCACCTCTACCGCAGAGATCGCCACCGCGCATCTCCCGGTACAGGATCCGGACCCGAACGCTCCTGAGCTTGGCGGCACCAACACCCATACCTACGCTGGCTACCTCCCGGCAGCAGGCGTCGCTGTTCCGGGCGCAGCAGTGGTAACCTGGGATGTGAAGAGCGTGGCACGCGACACCAACAAGCATCCGTCCATCACCTTCCGCTTCGTGAAGGATGGCACCCCGGTGGTGTTCAACACCTACGCTGCCGGCTCCGTCACCGAGCTCATGAACGGCTTCACCGGTTCCCCGAGCGTATACTTCGCCTTCGCGGTACCGCAGGACGGCGTCACCGCTCCGGCCGACTTCAACGCGACCGCCAGCGCCTGGATCAAGAACGTCTGGAACGGCACCACCGCCACCTCGACCATGACCGGTCCGGACACCAACGGCTACTACACCATCACCATCAACAACGTCATCGTTCCTGATACCGCCAAGATGCTGACCGGCGGCATCGGCTACACCTACGGCTCGGCCACCACCCCGCTAACCCAGACCGACCTGAGCGCACTGACCGTGCCTGCAACCCTGAAGACCAAGTGGGCCTACAATGCCGGCACCAACGTCGGCGGCCTGATGGTCGTAACCCCGAACGTCTGGAAAGTGGCAACCAACTACAGCGCGCGCCGCACCATCGTCAGCAACGCGAAGTGCAACGCCTGCCACGTCGCCCTCGGCATCGCACCGACCTTCCACTCCGGCCAGAGGAACGATGCACCGACCTGCGTATTCTGCCACAACGTGAACCGCGTCAACTCCGGCTGGGGCGTCAACGCGAAGGACGCCATCCACGCCATCCATGCCGGCGCCAAGCGCACCAACAAGTTCTCCTGGGAAGTCTCCGCAGGCGACAAGTACTGGGAGATCAGCTACCCGGGTTACCTGAGGGATTGCGAGCAGTGCCACGTAGCAGGTACCTATGACTTCAGCGCTTCCGCATCCTCCTCCGCGGTAGCAAACCTGCTGCCCACCACCGTCGCAACCGGCAACATCCCGGCCTCCGTGCCGGCCATCGTGACCGGCAGCGAAGCCGTCCCGGGCACCTACTACGCACCGCAGCTCGCTCCGTTCGCGAGCGCGGCCCTCGGCTCCGGCTTCAGCTTCAGCGGCGCCGCCGGCACCTACACCGATGCAGCCGGCACCACGCTGATCATCTCGCCGATCTCCGCGGCCTGCTACTCCTGCCACGACACGGCACAGGCCAAGGCGCACATGGTGGCCAACGGTGGTTCCATCTACGAAGCACGCAGCACCGCGCTGCTCAAATCTGAGACCTGCCTGGTCTGCCACGGCACCGCTCAGAACACCCTGAACACCACGGTACCGACCATCAAGGCCGTTCACCGCTGGTGGTAACCCGATGCACTCCCGACGGGGGAAGGTCCTCCTTCCCCCCGAAGGGACGCCGGAGAAAGACTTGCAACTGATAACCCGGGGGTGGCGACATCCCCGGGCTATTTACATTCAAGGAGACGCTATGAGAAATGCAGTCAGGCTGGTAATCTTCGCTGCCATCGCGACGGCCGTCGCGGCATGCAACGGCAAGCCCACCGACCAGCCAGCCGGGAAGGTTCAAGCCGAGCAGAAGGGGACCAAGGACCAAGGGGCCGCCCAGGCGCGCGCCACCTCTTTCCTCACCGCCCTGCAGGCGGGAGACAAGGCCAAGATGTACCAGGCCGCGAACCTCACGGCGGAGCAGGTCGCCTCAAGCCGCGACAAGTTGATCCACATCAAGCAGACCAAGATGACCGATGCCCAGCGCGCCGCCTGCGAGCACGTGCTGAAGATTTCCGGTGACGTCGATTTCTACGCTGCCAAGCTGCGCAAGATAGTTACTCCGACCGCTACGGTGAGGATCACCCAGACCGCCGGGGCGACCGGGGGGACACCGCACCTGGTGCACACGGTTACGGTCACCTACAGCAAGAAGGAGGATGCGGTGCAGGATAAGACCGGCAAGACGGTCAAGGAGCTTAAGCTTCCCCTGCAGCAGTTCGACTATCCGGTCGACGCCGGAGAGGTCCACGAGTTTGCTTTTGCCAGCCAGGATTTTGAGAAGATGGCCAACAAGGAGTTCGAGGTGGTCTCCTACTTCTGATACTTCCGTCCCCGCTGGCAAAAGAGTAGCCAATACAAGCAAAAAGCCCCGATTCGTCGGGGCTTTTTTTTGCCTGCCGGACTGCAGTAGCCGGCCTCAGCTGCCGACATTTGAATCCCTGCAGGCACTGGACGAGGCGGCGCTTCGGCAGCATCTGCGGAAGGTCATAACTGTATCGGGTAAAATTTGAATCTCTTAAGTGAGCGTGGCTTCCTCAACAGTTAGACGCTTTAAATATTTATTTTGCTTATGTCTGAAACAAAAAACGTTTTTGGAAGCTTGCACTAAAAAAAAACTGTTGTACGTTTACAAATAGTCCCATCAGTCAAGCACATCCAAGCGTATCCCTATTGAATTAGGTTTTTCCAATAGATAGTAGTGGTAGGTGTGCCAGCACGTCCGAGAGTATTCCCAGGTAGTTTCCGTACGACAAAGTAGTAAAGACTAATAAATCTGGTTTATGCCCGCGCGGCTTCTTTGCGTGCCGAGCCGGCGCCCGACGTACGCCCGACGTAGCAGCGGATTTCGAGAAGAACGATTCATACTACGGAAAAGGAGGGGATGTCTTGATAAGCCACCAAGAGAAAAGATCAGGACGTGAACAACGCAGTCTGCCGAAGATTGCGTGGGTGATGCTGGCCGCGTCGTCTGTGACGCTGGCCCAGCCGGTTATGGCTGCGGACTACACCATCACCGGCAGCTCCAACACCTACCTGCGCATGACCCGGACCATCAACAAGGACGACCTCTACCCGCTGTACGAGTACCTGCACTTCTCGGTCACCGCGGCGGAGAAGGATGGCAGCGCCACGTCCCTGCACCTGGGTGCCTGGGGACGTGTCGACCTCGTCGACAAGTCGAGCGACCACTACACCGACGGGGACATCCAGTACGGCTACCTGAGCTACCAGGCGGCGAAGAACAACCTGGTGGTTAACGCCGGGCGCCAGTTCATCACCGAAGGTGTCGCCACCGAGCGGGTGGACGGCCTCTATGCGCGCAGCGACTTCGCTGCCGGCATCACGGCGGCGGCCTTCGTCGGTTCGCCGGTGGTGACGACCCCCAACTACAAGGGGGGGGACTTCATCTACGGCGGGCGGGTGGCCCAGGGCAAGCCCGGCCTCTACTCGGTCGGCGTGAGCGCCCTCAGAAACGAGAGCGACATCGCGCGCGACCGCGAGGAAGAGGGGGTCGACCTTTGGGTGCATCCGGTGAAGCAGGTTGATCTCACCGGTCGTTCCTCCTACAACTCGATCACCGACGGCTGGATGGAGCATGCCTACACCCTCTCCGTCGCCCCCATCGATGCAGTGACCCTCAGCGCTGACTTCTCGAGGATCAACTACCAGGACTACTTCTACAACGTGACCACCACGGCCTTTGCCCTGCAAAACAACGGCGGGCTGCTTGACCCCAGGGAAAAGGTGACTGCGGCCGGCGTCAGCGCCGCCTGGACCCCGGTGAAGAACCTGACCCTCGCGGCCGAGTACAAAAACTACGGCTACGAGATCCTCGGGTCCGCCGATTACGTGGGGGGCAAGGTCGCGTACACCACCGCCGACGCCCTTTCGCTTGGGGCCTCCGGGCACCGGATGGATGGTTCCACCGACCGCACCCGCTATTACGACTACCGGCTCTATGCCCTGAAGAAGACGGGCCACGCCGAGTTCGGCGTCGACTTCTACAACGTCCTCTTCGATCGCCCCATCGACGGCGTGAAGAGCAGCTACGCACTCACCGGCATCGCGGGTTACGAGGTCACCGAAAAGCTCAAGGTAGGTGGGGACATCGAGTACTCACAGAGCCCGGATTTCGACAGGGAGTGGAGAGCGCTCGTGAAAGTTGCCTACGCTTTCGATATGAAGTGTGGCGAAAAGGGGGGCAAGAGTGAAAAGTAAAATATTGATTCTAATGATGGTGCCGCTCATGGCGCTCCTTCTCGTTGCCTGCGCCAACACCAAGAGTGGTGCGCTGATCCACCCGGAGGCGGTGACCGGTACGCCCAACTGTACCGAGTGCCACACCGATGCCTATGCGGCCATGAACCACCAGGCCGTGGACTTCTTCAAAAAACACAGCGTCTTCGCCAGCAATGCCAGAAGGGCCTGTGCTTCCTGCCATGCCGAATCCTTTTGCTCCGACTGCCATGCGCACAAAGAGGAGCTGAAGCCGAACGTGAAGTTCTCCGAGGCGGTGGAAAGGAACCTGCCGCATAGGGGTGACTACATGAGCCAGCACAGGATCGACGGCAAGATCAATCCTGCGTCGTGCGCCAAGTGCCACGGACGTACCAACAACGAGAGGTGCCTGACATGCCACAAATAACGACCAAAGTTCTGTCTTTTGCGGTTCTTGGCGTGCTGGCGCTGGCCCTGTCGGGGTGCGGGGACGCGAACCCGCAGGCGAGCTTCGACCCCGCCGCGGGCAAGCATCCCGCCAACTGGCTCCCGGCAGGCCACAGCGCGGCCGCCGAGGAGGACGTGAACGGCTGCACCGAGTGCCACGGCGAGGACCTGACCGGCGGCATCGCCAAGGTTTCCTGCCTCACCTGCCACATCGGCGGCGCCACCTCGGCGCACCCGGTACTGTGGGGGGGGCTGGCCTATGCGCTGCACGGGGGATACGTGAGAACCAACGGCACCGCTTCCTGCGCCACCATCCTTTGCCACGGCACCGCCCTCAGCGGCGTGACCGACTCGGGCCCGACTTGCACCAACTGCCACATGGCGGGAACGGCGCAGGCCCCGCAGATCCACCAGTGGGGCGGGGTGGGGGCCACGACCGCGGCCAACATCGCGGGTCATGTCAACTACTTCGAGACCGCGACGAGGATAAGCTTCACGACCTGCCGCAACGCGGTCTGTCACGGTGCGACCCTGGCCGGCGTGTTCGCCAGCGGCCCGTCTTGCATCAAGCTCGGTTGCCACGGCAGCGGTAACCCGCTTCCGGCGGAGAACTAGCGAGAAGGCGCGATCATTTTCCTGACTCTAGTAGAAGGAGAAAATAATATGTGCATTCCCTGGAAAAAACAGGTTGTGGCGGTCCTACTGCTCCTCTGCCTGCCGCTGATTTTCATCGGTTGCGGCGGCGGTGGCGGCGGTGGCGGCACGAGGATAATCTCCGGCGTCGCCGTGAAGGGCCCCATCATGGGCGGCCTGGTGTCGGTGTACCGGCTGCAACTGAACGGCAGCCGCGGGGCCTTGCTCGGCACCGGCACCACCGGTAACGACGGCAGCTATGCGGTACGCATCCCCGCCTCGGTCACCGGGCCGGTGGTGGTCACCGTTACCGGCCGAGCCGGCGCCACCTACCTGAGCGAGAGCACCAACGGGCCGGTCCCCTTCACGGCGGCCGATTCCTTCAGCGCGGTAGTGGACAACTTCAACCCGGACGTCCCGGTAACGGTGAGTCCCCTTACCGAGGCCGCCTTCCAGAAGCTCCCCCTGATCCTGGAGCAGAAGGCCACCGTCACCACCATCACTACACAGGTTCTGCAGAGCGCGGTTGTGGCGGCGAACGCCCAGGTGGGAGACCTGTTCAACGTCGCCGACATCCTGGCGCCGCCGGCCCAGAGCACGGCCTACCAGGCCGCCCTGATGGTTATCGACCAGATGATTGTCGATTCCAAGGCCGGCGGTACGGTCACCGATACCACAGCCGTCATGACCGTGATCAACCAGGCCATCGCCGACGTCAACCCGGCCCTCCCCGCTTATCAGACCTTCGTCGACGTCTTCACCACCGCGGCCGCCCAGGTCGCCGTCGACAACCCGGGAGCAATCGCCGCGGCAGTGGTCAGCATGACCGCCCAGGTCACCAACCCGCCGCTCGAGCCAAACTTCGCCGATATCACGGCCCCGTCGGCGGTAACCGGGCTGTCGGCAACCACCGCTGCCATAGACTCGACCACCAGCACCGTCGTCCTGACCTGGACCGCGGCCAGCGACAACATCGCCGTGGCCGGCTACGAGGTGTACCGCGACGGCACCAAGATCGGCACCACGACCACTGCCACCTTCATCGATTCGCCGGTCACCTCCAACGTCACCTACGTCTACACGGTGGTCGCCTTCGACGCGGCGGGCAACTTCTCGGCAGCCAGCGCACCGCTCTCCGTGAAGCCGAACCAGGCCTCGCTCAGCGTCACCGTGAGCGGACAGCTCTCCGGCGACCTGCTCGCGCAACTGGACCTGACGCCCCCGACCGCACCGACCGGCCTGGCGGCGGTCACCACCGCTATCACCGGCACCGCCAGCTCGGTCGCTCTTTCCTGGAACGCCTCCACCGACAACGTGGGCGTCACGGGCTACGACGTGTTCCGTGACGGGGTCAAGGTCGGCACCACCGCCGCCAGGAGCTTCACCGACGCCTCGGTCACCTCGGCTATCCTCTACTCCTACACGGTCAAGGCCTTCGATGCAGCCGGGAATCGCTCGGCGGCAAGCGCTGCCCTCTCGGTAACTCCGAATCGTCCGTCCCTGGGCGTCACGGTCAGTGGACAGGTGACTCCCTAGCCATAAACGGCGCAGCATCACGATCTAAAGGAGGACTTTGCTTACAGTTCAAGATGCCACGATGTAGAACGACGCAGGACACCAACAACAGGAGGAAACTATGATCGGCAGAAACCTAAGGTACCTGGTAGCACTCTTAGTATGCGTGCTGTTGCCTATGGCGGGCTGCAGCGGAGGAGGATCCACCACCAAGCGCACCGAGAAGGGGACGGAGGTGACGGTGAGCGGTAAGGTCGACGTCGCCAAGGCCGCCAAGGTCGTCTTCCTCTCCTCGACCTCGGCCGGTGCGGTGAACAACGTCTTCGTCTACAACGCGCTGGACGGTGCCCAACTCGGTACCGCAGCCATCGGTACGGACGGAAGTTTCAGCAACCTGACCTTCACCCTCCCTGCGACCAAGACCATCCTCGTGTTCAAGGCGGTCGTGGCCCAGGGAACCTTCCGCACCGTGGTGCCCATCGACCTCAGCAATCCTCCTGCTGCCGGCGCCATCACCGGGTCCAACCCGATCAGCATCGTGATCAGCCAGGACAGCACCAACAGGACCGTCCTGTTGTCGCAGCTTCTTGGGCTTACCGGCATCCTCGGCGACGCCAACCAGACCCTCGCCTCGGTCAGCAAGACCTACACCGACGCGGCCAGCCTCTGGGTGAACAACGGCGGCCAGCAGCTCGCCTACAGCAGTAACGGCCTCGCCCTCTCCGGCAAGTTCAGCTCGGCGGCACTGCTGCCGGCGCAGGATGCCAACACTCTCGGCGCCGAGGACCTGAACAACACGACCCTCGACGGCTCCATCAGCTCGGTCTCCATCCCGGGGAACAAGCCGATCGTCAGCTTCACCGTCACCAACAAGGACACCGGCAAGGGGATCCGGGGCCTCAAGGCCTTCAACCTGGTCATAGCCCAGCTGCAGCCGGGGACCAGCGGCAGCCCCGACCAGTGGCTCTCCTACATGGTGACGGCTACCAGCCGCCCAACCACGGATAGCGGCTACACCGTCATCGACAACGGCGACGGTTCCTACACCGTCATCTTCGGCAAGGACATCAAGGCTGGCACCGGCGGCATGGTCACCTACGACGCCAACCTGACCCATCGCCTCATGGTCGGGGTCCGCTCCACCCCGTCCATTGCCCAACTGAACGACGGCAGCACCCTGAGCAACTTCTACAACGAGAAGTACTTCGTCTCCACCTTCGTCCCGGCGACCCCCGACGTCGCCCCGACCGTCATGAAAGATATGGTCACCACCGCGGCCTGCAACGAGTGCCACGGCAAGATCGGCGTCACCACCCCGCACGGCGGCCGCGGCGACGCCAGGTACTGCCTGATGTGCCACACCTCGCAGCGTGCCATCGGCCGGACCAACGTCGCCTCCACCTCCGGCGCCTTCCCGGCCATCACCACGGACGCCAGCGGCGCCATCACCTCGGCTCCGACCTACATCGCCGACGGCGAGGTCTCCGGCGAGTTCGTCACCCTGATCCACAAGATCCACATGGGCAACAAGCTCACCAAGACCAACTACAACTACGCAGGCGTGCTCTTCAACGAGGTGGTCTATCCCAAGGACGTGCGCAACTGCCGTCAGTGCCACAAGGGGGACAACGCAGACCAGCTCGCGCTCGCACCCCAGGCCAACAACTGGAAGACCAAGCCGAGCCGCAAGGCCTGCGGCGCCTGCCATGACGGTGTCAACTTCGCCACCGGCGCAGGCCATGCCGCTGGTGCACAGGCAAGCGACGCCAACTGCGTAGGCTGCCATGCCGATGCCGACCTCTTGCACCAGACCGAGATCGCGACCCCGAACAACCCGAACACCCCGGCCGGACTCACCAACTTCTACTACGAAGTGGCCAGCGCCACCGTGGACGGCAGCAACAACCTGAGCATCAAGTTCAGGATCCAGAAGAACACCGGCTCGCTCACCGCTGCCAAGACCAACGTGGTATTCGACGGCAACTCCACCAACCCGCTGGTCGGCTACACCGGAGGCCCGAGCTTCCTGCTTGCCTACTTCAAGGACACCCCGAACCAGCCGGCCGCGCTCTACTCGGGCGACTACAACAACCTTGGCGTGAAGGCGGCCCAGCCGAAGTCCGTTACCATCGCGAGCCTCGTTGGCGGGACCACCGGCACCCTGGGCACCCCGGACAGCAGCGGTTACTACACCGCCGTGGTGAACGCCGCCTCGGCCTTCCCGGCCGGCTCCACCATGAGGGCGGTCGGTCTGCAGGGCTACTTCACCCAGTCGGCCGGCACTGGCGGCATTGCCACGGCCACCGCGCGTCACGCCCTCTCCTCGGTGAAGACCGTCACCGGCGACACCCCCCGCCGCGTCGTCATCGACCCGGCCAAGTGTGCCAACTGCCACGAGTGGTTCGAAGGGCACGGCGGTAACCGCGTGATCGGCAAGGATACCGTGGGCGAGGCGATCTGCGCCCTGTGCCACGTGCCGAACCTCTCCACCTCCGGCCGCGGCGCACAGCAGTCCCTGATCCAGTTCATCGTGGCCAACCCGGTGGGCACCTCGCTCGGCGCGGTCACGAACTTCCTGACCAACACCGCCTTTACCGGCACCATCAGCCAGGAAGCCAAGGACGCCATGACCGAACTGGTGGCAACCCTCGGGAGCGACCCGACCCAGTACCCCGAAGCTTCCAACAACTTCAAGGACATGATCCACGGCGTCCACGCCGGCAACAACTCGCTCGTTGTCGGCATCCCGCTCGCCTTCGTACGCGACAGGGGGACCAGCGGCGACTTCGACTTCAACTTCGAGGAAATCGCCTTCCCGGGTGTCCTCAAGGACTGCAGGGCCTGCCACAAAGACACCCTGACCAGCAGCGGTGCGGTCGACGCTTCCAAGGCCACCTACACCAGCATCGGCGCGAAGGTTCAGCCGAGCACCTGGCAGACCACGACCGGCGTGGCGCTCACCCTGCAGACCGCGGTTGCCACCGGCAACAACGTGACCCAGGTCGACGCGGACCGCAAGTCTGTGCCCAACCTGCAGGACAAGGTGAACTCACCGTTCACCGCCACCTGCCGCGCCTGCCACAGCAGGCCGAACGCCCTGGCCCACTTCGCCACCATGGGCGGCCAGGTCAACGTGGACCGCAGTGCGGTCAACCCGGCGGGCGAGGCCTGCATCACCTGCCACGGCACCACCGGGCCTAACGCCATCTGGAACGTCCACCGGTTCTCGGTAGTCGGCGACGACTAGCGACGGCCATTGACCCTGCGCGAGCCGCAGGAACAGCAGACGCCTCTGCCGACGCAAGAGGCAAAGAAAGGGCCCCGGGAGCGATCTTGGGGCCCTTTCCCTTTCGAGGTCGATTTTGTTAATTAATAATGGGGAGCGGGTGATGCGGTTTTTTGCTACACTATGCCCATGAAAGTTCTGTTAGCCGCCTTCTCATTACTCCTGGTACAGGGCACGGAGCTGTTCGCGGCGGGACTTGGCGCCCCCCCCCTTTCCGCCCCCATGGATACGCCGACGCTCTCCGAGCCGGCGGCGACCGCCCGCTTCTTCGACACGGATCGCTTCCTCACCAACGCGGGGCTCAGCTACAGCCCCAGTTACCAGTTGACGCTGGAGCCCGAACTGGGCGTAGGCTACCGGGGCACCGGGCAGGAGCTGCACGGCGGCATCGAGCAGTCGACCCATCGCCTGCACGCCCAGGCCGGATGGCGCGTGTCCCTCGCGCAGACCTTCTACCTGTCGGCTGCGGCCAAGTTCTCCATGGTTACCGTTGAGAACAGGGGGGTCACGGCGGGAGCAGAGCTTGGGACGCGTCCGGAGGCGGGGTGGCGCACCGGCTACGACTTCATCAACCCTTCGCACGCCCCGCTCAGGTGGACCGGTGAGCTCGGGGTGCATCTCACGCCGCGCACCGACCTCATGCTCTACTACGACCAGGACCCGGTCACGGGGTGGTCCTACGGCGGACAGCACCAGGAGGAGCGGGTCGGCACCAGGTTCATCTTCAGGTTCAAATAAGACAAGGGAGGATGCGTGAGCTACCTGCTATCCATCGACCAGGGGACCACCAGCAGCCGGGCCACCCTGTACGGCAGCGACGGCACCGCGGTTACCACTTTTTCTCAGCCGTTCACCCAGCACTACCCAAACCCCGGTTGGGTGGAGCACGACCCGGAGGAGATCTGGCAGGGGCAGTTGGAGTGCATCCGCAAAGCGCTGTCAGCGGCCCCGCGGCTGGCTGCGGTCGCAGGCATCGGGATCACCAACCAGCGCGAGACCACGGTGGTTTGGGAGCGCGCCACCGGAAGGCCCCTGCACCGTGCCATCGTCTGGCAGGACCGACGCACCGCGGAGTTCACCGAATCCCTGAAGCGCCAGGGGGGAGAGACGCTGGTCAGGGAGCGGACGGGGTTGTTGCTCGATCCCTACTTCTCCGCCAGCAAGATCGCCTGGATACTCGAGCACGTGGACGGGGCGCTGGGGCGGGCCGAGCGGGGGGAACTCTGTTTCGGAACCATCGATTCCTGGCTCATCTTCCGGCTGACCGGAGGCAAAAGCCACGTCACCGATGTCTCCAACGCGAGCCGCACCATGCTCTTCAACACCCAGACCCTGGAGTGGGACGAGGAGCTCTTGCGGCTTTTCAAGGTTCCGCGCGCCATGCTTCCCGAGGTGCGCGGCAGCGCGGCTCGCTTCGGGCACACCTCCCCCGAGATCGTCGGCGCTGAGATCCCCATCACCGGCGTCGCGGGCGACCAGCAGGCGGCGCTGTTCGGGCAGGGTTGCTTCGCGCCGGGGATGGCCAAGGCCACCTTCGGCACCGGCGCCTTCGTGGTCATGAACTGTGGCCCCTGCACCGGGAGCGGCGAGGGGGTGCTCTCCACCATCGCCTGGCAGCTCCCGGGAGAGCCGGTGCAGTACGCCCTGGAGGGCTCCATCTTCATCGCCGGCGCCGCGGTGCAGTGGCTGGAGGAGGGGCTCGGGATGATCGGAGGCCCCGGCGAGGTCGAGGCGCTCGCCCGCAGCGTGGCCGATACCGGCGGAGTCTACTTCGTGCCGGCGCTCTCCGGGCTGGGCACCCCCTACTGGGACCCCTATGCCAGGGGGGTCATCGCCGGTCTCACCCGTGGCAGCGGCAGGGGGCACCTGGCGCGCGCCGCCCTGGAGGCGATCGCCTTTCAGACCGTGGACGCCATCCGCGCCATGGAAAGCGCGAGCGGCATCGACCTGAGGGAACTGCGGGTGGACGGCGGTGCGACGCGCAACGACCTCCTGCTGGAGATCCAGGCCGACCTTCTGGGCGCCCCGGTGCTCAGGCCTAGCTGCACCGAGAGCACCTCGCTGGGGGCCGCGTTCCTGGCCGGGATCGGTGCCGGGGTGCTGGATACGGAGCGGATAGGGAGGCTGTGGTCGCTGGACCGGCGCTTCGACCCGAAGCTTACACCCGAGCGCCGCGAGGAAATGTGCCGCGGCTGGAAAAAATGCGTGCAACTCGCGCTTGGTTGGGCTAAGTAAGAAAGGCGCTCTTTGCGCCTTTGCGGCGTTGCGTGAGCGATTTTGGGTTTGGGAGGCACAAGTGACGGACCGCAACACCAACCTGGAGATACTGAAAAGCGGGCGCACCTTCGACATGCTGGTGATCGGAGGGGGGGCGACGGGGTGCGGCATCGCGGTCGACGCCGCCAGCCGCGGCCTGTCGGTGGCGCTGGTGGAGCGCGGCGACTTCGCCTGCGGCACCAGCAGCAAGAGCACCAAGCTGATCCACGGCGGGGTGCGCTACCTGGAGTCGGCGGTGCTGCACATGGACCGGGTGCAGTTCAACCTGGTGCGCGACGGGCTGCACGAGCGCAACATCCTCTTGAAGATCGCCCCGCACCTCTGTCACCGGCTCACCCTGGTCACCCCCCTCTACGGACTGGCCCAGGTCCCCTACGTCTGGGCGGGGCTCAAGCTCTACGACCTCCTGGCGGGGGAGGCGGGGCTCGGCCACAGCCGCTTCGTCGGGCGCGGGGAGATGCTGCGCCGCTTCCCCATGATCCGGGGGGAGGGGTTGAAGGGGGGGGTGCAGTACTACGACGGGCAGTTCAACGACGTGCGCATGAACGTGGCGCTGGCCCAGACCGCCGCCAGGGAAGGCGCGGTTGTCGGCAACTACGTGGAAGTAGTGGCGCTGATGCGGGAGAAGGGAAGGGTGGCCGGAGCCCTGGTGCGGGACCCACTGGTGGGGGTGTCCTGGCAGATCCGGGCCCGCTGCGTGGTGAACGCCTGCGGCTCCTCAGCGGATATCGTGCGTCGCCTGGACGACCCGACCGCCGCCTCGCTGCTTCGGGTGAGCCGCGGCATCCACATCATCCTGCCGGGTAGCTTCGCTCCGGCGGGGGCAGGCATCATGGTTCCCAAGACCGATGACGGCCGCGTGCTCTTCATCCTCCCCTGGGAGGGGGCCTGCCTGGTGGGGACCACCGATGAGCCGGCCGAGGCGGGCGAGGTGCCGGTCGCTCCGGAGAAGGAGGTCGACTACCTGCTGCGCCACCTGCGGCGCTACTTCAACCTAGGCGCCAAGCCCGCCGACATCACCTCTTCCTGGGCGGGGCTGAGGCCGCTGGTGCATGACCCCTTCACCGCCGACACAGCCGAGCTCGCCCGCGACCATGTCGTCAGCTGTTCCCCGACCGGACTCATCACCATCGTCGGCGGCAAGTGGACCACCTACCGCAAGATGGCCCTCGACGCGGTGGATTTCGCAGTGAACAACGCGGGGCTGGCCCCGCGGCAACCCTGCCGCACCGACCGGATCGTGCTGCAAGGCGGGGAGCACTTCGGAGAGGAACTGCTCAAGGAACTGGAGCGTAAATACGGCTTCCCTCCCGACGTCACCAAGCACCTGCACCGCTCCTACGGGGACCGCTCCCTGCTCGTGGCCGAATACTGCCACGGCGCCCTGGGGGGGAGGCTCGTCCAGGGGCACCCCTACCTCAAAGGAGAGGTGCTCTACGCGGTGCACCACGAGATGGCGCTGCGTGCGCTCGACTTCCTGGAGCGGCGCATCCCCCTGGTCCTGCTGGACCGCAAGGCGGCGCGTGCCGCGGCACCGGAGGTGGTCGAGCTGATGACTGCGGAACTGGGGTGGAACCCCGAGCGGCAGACGCGCGAGCTCGAGGAGGTGGCGGACGCCCTGGCCGTGGCATGACGCCCCGCTTGCATAGGGGGACGGGCGGGGGGGACGCCGCACTTCAGGAAATGACGGCGCCTTCCTCCGGCCCCTGAAGGGACGGTGGGCACCGTTGCCGGCATATGCCGGATGGACCGAAAAAAGAGGGGCTCCTGGCTGTCGTCAGGGGCCCCTCTTTGTCGTTTCTTCCGGCAGCGGAACGTTTTAGAAATGGCAGGCCGCGCAGAGGCGTCCGGTGTTGGTCACCGTGACCTGCGTCCTGCCGGTGGTGAACCCGGTGAAGCCGTTGTAGCCGAACGCCTGGTAGTCGGGCGTGGTCGGCGTCGTGCCCGTGATCCTGGTGCTCCCCACCCCGACGTCGATGGTCGGGGGCGAGCCGTTGCCGTGACAGACGGGGATGATGCACTCGGCCGCGCCGTAGGTCTGGACGTAGGGGGCGTGGGCGGGAAGGATGGTCGGCGCGATGCCGGCCCTCACGGTCAGCCTGGCCGGGAACCAGTCCAGGGGGTGGACGGAGAAGGGGCTCCCCGCGTGGCAGCTCGAGTCGACGACGCCGGGCCGGTCGTCGAAGCAGGACGGTCCCGAGTTGCGCACGCCTCGGTAGTCGGTGCCGTGGCAGACGTCGGTGGCGCAGCTTTGCGTCGCCGCGCGGGCCTGGTCCGGGAAGGTGGTGGCCAGGGCACCCGTGGTGAGGGCGGCGGGAGCGACGCCGGTGGCGATCACCCTCTGCCTGATCCAGTTGCCGTGCAGCGCATAGTCGCGCCCGTCCCATTCCACCGGGTGCACGTCGACCTCGTTGCCCAGGTGGCAATCGGTGCAGGCGACCTTGGAGATGCCGCCGCTGAAATCCGCGCCGTGGCACGGCCTGCAGTCGTCGAGGTGCCCTATCGCGGCTACCGCATGCCGAGCCGGGAGCCAGTCGCCCGGGTGGGCTCCCTGGTCGGGATCGAAGTTGGCGTGGTTGTTGTTATCCCCGCAGCCGACAAGCGACAGGACCAAAAGGCACCAAAGCATGGCAAGAGCTTGAGCTGGTCTGGTTACTTGTGACATGTTTTGCACCTCTCATTGTTTTGCCGCCCGTGGCATTTCAGGCAGGAAGCGGGGTTGATCCTCCCCTCAACCCTGTGACGGCTGAGGTAGTCGCCCCGGTGAGGCAGCGACAGTTCGGGCCTCTCCTTGTACTTGTCGCTGGGCTTGATCTCTTCCTTGTGCGCGTGGCACCGGACACAGAAGGATTCTTTGTGGCAGGTGCTGCAGGCGTCGCGCTGCTGGGCGGCATAGATTTTATGCTTCAGGTAGAAGTCCTGGGTCTGGTGGCTGAGCGCCGTCCACTGGTCGGTGTGGCATTCCGCGCACCTGGGAAGCCCCTTGACCTCTTCGGGGTGCACCCGGGCGACGCTGGTGGTGTTGGCGCAGGCGTAAAGGAAGGAGAGCATCACTCCCATCACCGTTAGATAAACTGTCTTTTTCACTATTTCCCCTCCTTTCCAACGCCGAAGGCATAGCTTACCTTGATCAGGCCGCGCAGCTCGTTGTCGAAGTCGGCACTGCGGATGTAGTCGACGTCGGCTGCGACCCTGAGGTTTCGGCTGAAATCATACCCGGCCGCCGCCGCCAGGGAAAAGGTGTTCTCCCGCCCGCCGATGCTCCCGTCGAAGTCGACGTCGAAGAAGTCGAGGGTCAGGTCGGCGGGACCGAGCTTCTGCGTGGCCCAGGCGCGGTACTGGTTGTAGCGCAGGCGGTCGTTGGACCCGTCCATGCGGTGGAAGGAGGCGCCGGCGGCAAGGCCGGTGGTCGTGCTGAACGTGCCGTTGACACCGTAGTAGTCGGCTCCGCCGGCCAAGTCGTACTCGTAGTGGTTGTACTCGGCGGAGAGGGCAATGTTCTTGGTGGCGCTGTAGCCGACGCTCCCTCCTACGTTCCACATCTCCTCCCCGGGGACGATGATGCCGTTGGTGAGGCTGAGAGCGCTGGTGGTGACCTGGTAGAAGTAGTCGTCGTAATGAACGTTCTGCAGCGAGGCGGAGAACCTGAGCGCCTCGGTGGGGGTGACGCTGGCCGTGTAGGCGTGCTCCATCCAGCCGTTACTGAGCGAGTTGTAGGTGGAGCGGCCGGTGATGTCGACCATGCTGATCGGATGCAGCCACAGGTCGATCCCCTCCTCTTCACGGATGCCGTCGCCGCTGACCTCGGTCCGCAGGGCGCTCAAACCGACGGAGTAATACCTGGGGACGGAATGGGCCAGGCGGCCGCCGTAGATGAGGTCGCCGCCGTCGAAGTCGGGCTGGGTGACGGCGGGGTTGCCGACGTAGGCTGCGGCGGTCAGGCCCGCGATCAGGTCGCTTCTCAGGTAGAGGCCATCGATCCGTTCGGTCCCCACCCCCTCGACCACCCACTGCCGCCCAGCGTTGACCGTGAAGTTGCTGCGGTTGGCGCGATAGCTCAGGTAGCCGTACTGGATGTCCCCCTCGGTGCGGTGCTCGAAGCTCCTGTCTCCCAGGTCGACGCGACCCCAGCCGCCGATCTCCAGCGAGATCGCGCCGGGACCTGCGGCGTCGCTGGCCGAGATGTTCAGGTATTCGTAGAGCGGGAACAGGTGATCGCCAAAGACCCCCTCCCTCATGCGCAGGATGGTGGTCGAGTCTCCGTTTATGGCAGTGGCGTTGGCCGTCTGCTGGCCGAAGACGAGCAGCGAAAAGGCCAACAGGAAGCTCCCCACCGTCTTGACTGCGCCGGGGGGCGCTGGTGCCGTTATTTTTTCTTTGATTTTCAAGACATTTCCTCCTTTCTTGGTTCGATCTGGTTACCGGTGGGGAAATGCAGTCGCAAATGAAACCGGGGGCGCTGAGGCCCCCGGCGGGTCAGAAGCTGAATATCACCAGTTCAGGAGCAACTTCACCATGCGCGCAGCCGAGCTCCCCGTGTTGACGCTGGTCGGCACCAGTGCCGGGCGGTTCTGGCCGTGCATGATGATCACATCGGCCACCCTCCCCTGGCCGTGGCACAGCGTGCACTGTTCCGTAGCCGACGGCAGGGTGGAGCGGGCAACCCCCATGTTGGTGTAGGAGGGGCCGGCGAGTGCCGCGCCCAGTTGGGCGCCGTTGGCGTTCATGTGCGCCTTGGCGAGCGGGGTGTCGTGGCAGGCGACGCAGGCCGCGGTTACCGGGGCTACCACCAGGTCCTCGGGGTTGGGCACGGTGGTACGTGCCGCGGTGAGGGTGGCGGTGGTCGGGGTGGCGACCGAAGCGGCGCTCCTGGTCACCTCGGTCGAGGGAAGCACTCTCGGGCGCAGCGCCTCGATCACGTCCGGGGTGTAGCTCTGCTGGGTGATGTGGCAGGCGTCGCAGTTCCCCAGCATGTTCGGGAAGGCGATCTCCTCGCCGGCGATCAGGGTGATGCCGGTGCCCGGGCCGTTACGCACGTCGCGGATCGGGTTGGTGCGGGTATCGCCGGCGTGGATGCCGTGGATCAGGTCCTTGAAGTTGTTCGAGAACTCCGGGAAGGTGAGGGCGTAACCCGGGGTTGCCTTGTTGAAGGCGGGATCCCAGGTGGTCAGGATGCCAAGCTGGATCGGGGTAAAGGCGAAGCCGGCGAGCTTGGCGTCGCTGATGGTGCGGCCCGAGGTGGTGAGGTTCGGGTTGTGGCAGGTCACGCAGACCTGGGTCTGGTAGACGCGCTGGCCGCCGTGGGCCTCGAAGAACTCATGGCAGTTCCTGCACTTGTCCGGGTCGACCACGGTGCGGCGTACCGCGTCGCCGGTCACCGGGATGATCACCGCCTTCGTGTGGCGGCCGGCGATGGAGGGGTCGAAGCCGGTCTGGGTGAAGTAGCTTTGCATGGCCACGGCTCGCATCTGTGCCCCCGCGGGGAACGCCGAGGCGGAGTTGATGGTGGCGGTGTAGACGCCGCTGCTGTCGGGGCCGGTGATGGCGCCGATGGCGGCGTTGTTGGTGTTGAGGAGCGTGGTGATGGAGATGGTGTCAGGCTGTGCCGCCACCTTGCCAAGGTTGTTGTAGTCGGCGGGGACTGCCGTGCCGGTCTCAAACTGCGGCTTGGCGTAGGCCAGGATGAAGCTCGGGCTGCCGGTGAAGCCCGGGAGCGCCGTGGTGAGCCCCGGGGCCGGGGTCGCCAGGGTGATCGGCGTGCCGTTGCCCAGGATGCGGAACTTGATGGTCAGGTTGTTGCTCGAGTCCACGGTGGCGCTGGAGAGCTGGTATTCGAAGCTGGTAAGGCCTGCTGGCGCCGCCGGGTTGAGCGGGCTCACCAGGGCCTGGGCGTGCGATTCGGTGATGGCAGTCGGGGTATGGCACGCGTTGCAGCTCGCGTCGTTCAGGTAGACCGGGTGCGCGGCCCCCGTGGTGTTGGTGCCGGTGGCGAAGTTGATATTGTCGTGGCAGCTGCCGCACGCCTTGCGGTTGGGCATGGTGCGCCAGTTGTCACCCTGCGGGGTGACCGCCAGCTGCTGCGGGGTCTCGGCGCGGTGGCACTTGCGGCACAGTCCGGCGCTTTGCGGGTAGCCGGTCTCGTTGAAGTGGATGCCGGCGTAGTTGTAGCCGGTCTCGGTGAGGTTGCTCCCCATGTGGATCTTGTGGATCAGGGTGACGAATTCGCCCAGGATCTGCACCTCGTCGGTGGAGGGGTCAGCCGTGGTGGTGGCGGCTGTGACGTAGGTGTTCCCGGTGAAGGCGCCGGCGGTCGGTGTCGAGATCGCCCTGCCGTAGGCGCGCTGGCTGGTGTGGCAGAGCACGCAGTAGCGGGTGTCGACACGGCCGGCATGCGGCGTGGTTATGCCAAGTCCCCACCCCTGCTGGTTCAGGTCGCTGGGGTCGCCAGGGTTGCCGTGGCACTCGTTGCAGTACTTGGTGAGCACGATGTTGCGCTCGGCGGCGCCCGTGGTCGACGAAGTCACCCTGGCGCCGGTGGCCGGGATGAAGTCGTAGACGATGTTGATCGAGTTCTTGTAGATGAGGCTCGGGGTGGTGTTGGGGATGGTGCCGCCGTACTCGACCACCAGGCGGTGGGTGAGGTTCGGGTCGTAGGTGAGGTCGCCCAGGTCGTTTCTGCGGTTGTTTCCGGTGAAGGTCATTGCATTCACCTGGCTCTGGATCAGCTTGATGTCACGGGCGAAGGTGTAGCGGTACTGGCCGTTGCCCAGGTACACCAGGGTCCCTTCCCGGTCCCTGGTCGGCCTGGTGGCGGCGGGTGCCGAGCCGTCGGTGGGGAAGGTGGTCACGATGTAGCTGACCCAGTGGGACGGGGTGCCGTTGCTCGCCGGGACCAGTTTGGCGAGGGTAAAGGCCAGGTTGTTCAACTGCCCCGAGGCGTTTCTCCTGCCGATCCCCTCCACCGGCTGCCCGCTTGCGGTCTTCAGGGTGAAGGTGACCACCGGGGGGCTCTGGATGGTGACGCTGTTCACCGTGCTGTTTTGCTGGTCGAAGGTGATGTTGGCCTGCTGATCGGCAGTGGAGGAGCTGAGGTTGGTGAAGACACCGGTGCCTGCAGGGCCCTGTGCGCCTCTGGGGCCCCGGTCCCCTTCGCAGCCGCCCAGCAACAGAGCGGCGGCCGCGGTCGATGCAATCAAGAAGCCGGAAAACCTTTTTAAAAGCTTGTCTTGCATAAATCCTCCTTGTCTCTGGTTGTCGCATGAAGGCTGCTTCTGGATCCGGAATGAAGCCACGGCAGATATGCCCTACAGGGGACTTCGGGGTCGGCGCGATTTATGAGCTGTCGTAGTCCGTCACAATCATGTGAACACCTCCTGATTATTATTAAAGATTTCAAACACAAGGTAGAAACTTAGCAGTTGTTCATGAAATAGCAAGGGCGCTACGCGTTTTTTGACGACGGTTCTTGCTCGGGCACAGGGGACGGTGACGGGCACGCCGCGAGCGGGTCGCCTGCGGCGCTACCGGCGCTCTCTCCCGCCAATAAGCCCTTGAATCGGTGGGGCCCGTGGGATAGAATGCTTTAGGTGGCTGGCATGATTTATGAAGAAAGGGGGTGGGTGTCGAATTCGACGATTCAGGTCAGAAAGGGGAGTACTACCAAACGGAGAACCGCATGGGCGTCACGGTGATTTTTCACAACGGGGAAGAGAAGAAGGTCCCTTCATATATGCTTGATTACCTGATCCGGGAAAAGAAGATCATCGCCTTTCAGAGGTCTTCCGGGTGGGTACAGATCGGGCGTGACCCGATACGGAAGTCGCAGCAGCCTCTCACCAGGGCAGGGGAGAGGTGGAGCGACTTCCTTTTCAAGAGAAAGCAGCAGGCTTGAAGCCGCGTCATTTCGTTTCGGCTAACCTCAAGGCCGGGCACCGCTTGAGGCGATCCCGTCGTTTCGGTCCGGTCGCCTCGAGCGGAACCCGCTCCATCATCAGCCCTACCTCCTCAGCGAAGCTTATGGCACCGCGTACCGTCCTGGCGTAGGAATCGTCGTCCTGGGGCTGACTCTCCGGCAGGTAGACCCTGGTCCGGTGGCTCTTCGTGCCGTAGATGGCGGCGAAAACCCGTTTCCCCTCCCCTTTGCTCAGACAGCAGATGTACCCCTGGCAGCTTTCCTGGCCTCCCGTTCCCTCCGGCGAGAGGTAGGCGTTGTTGATGGACTGGTGCAGTTCCAGGACGTTTTCTGCGGCCGGGCATTCGATGGCGTCGAGGCCGGTTTCCAGCAGGAAGCGGACCGGCGCCGCATCGTCGCCCGCCGAGAAGAAGCCGTCCTGCAGCTCCCCCAGGGGAACGAACGAGGTTTCCTGTCCTCCGAAGGAGTAGTCTCCCGCCGTTTCGGTAGCCGCGGGGATCTCGTCAGCGTCTGCCGCCGTGTCCCACGGATGACCGAGGAGAGGCGGCGCCTGCAAGTCGGCGAACGGAGGGAGAGTGCTTTCCGTGAACGCCGGAAGCGGCTCCAAGGCATCCTGGAGTCCCGGCAGGATCCGGCCCGTGAAGAGTTCCTCGCCCTGGCGGGGCCTGGCGGGCTCATCACCGCGCCCCGGGGGGGGCGCCGACGTGGTCTCCTCCATTGGTTCGGGGGGGGACTGCCGGGCACGCATCCATTCCGGTTCGTGCCCCGACTTTTCGACCCGTGCAGCCACCTGCCCCTCTTCCAACACGGCGACTCGCTGCAGGGCTGCATCCCTTTCGGCCCCCATCCGCTCAAGCTCCTGTCGCAACCGCGCCGACTCGCCATCGGCTGCGGACCGCTGCAGCTCTTCGCTGGCGGCCAACCGCGCCAGGGCCGCGTCCCTTTCGTCGCCGACGCGCTCCAGTTCCTGGCGCAGCCGTTCCAGGTCGGCCTCTGCACTCCCCTTCGAACCGTCCTCAGAAGCAAGCCGCTGCAGTGCCGCATCCCTTTCCGACATCACGCCTGCCAGTTCCTTCCGCAGGGAAGCCAGCTCCCCTTCCTGCTTTCTTACGGACGCTTCCAGTGCCTCGATCCGCTGCAGGGCCCGCGCGGCCTCGTCGGAGGTCCTCCCGAGTTCCTGCCTGGTCTCGTCGAGTTGGGTCGCCGCTTCCCGGTGTTGCTGCGTCACCGATCCCACGCCTGCCAACGCCGCGTCACGTTCGGCGCAGAGCTTGGCGATGTCCTGCCGGGCTTGGGCAAGATTTTCCACCATCGCGTCGCGCTCGCGCGATATTTCGGCGTTCCGGTTCGCCGCTGTCTCCAGCTCCAGGGCAAAGCCGTCGGCCTGCTTCTGCAGTTCAGAGATCTCGGTGTCTTTTGCCGCCATGAGTTCGTCGGCCTGCCGCTGCCGGGAAAGGAGCGCGTCCCTTTCCCCGGCAAGTTCCTCCAAGCTCTTCCGCGCGGCCGCAAGTTGGTTTGCCGCCTCGCTCTGTTGCGCCGCGAGCTGTTGCAGCTGCTCCGTCAGGACATCCCGCTCCGTCGCCAGGGTCCGCTGCTCGTGTTGCAACCGCGCCAGGGCGATCCCGAGCTCCGCAGTTTCGGTTCCTTCAGCCGCACGCGCGGCGGCCGGAGAGCCGACCGGGGCATCAGTCGGAGCTTTGGAGGGAGCGGCAGTCGGAGGAGTGGACGGAGCGATGGCGGAAACATGGACGGGAATAGGGACGGGAATAGGGACGGGAATAGGGACGGGAACGGCAACGGGAGATGTGATTGCGGCAGGCGCTTCAGGAGCCTCGAGCTCGCTCTTGTGAAGGATGGGGAGGACCGGGGCGCCGGCGAGACCGTGCTTCAGGTTGCCGGTCCCCTTGGTTCCGGGAAGGCGCAGGACCTTGGTGTTGCGTACCACCACCTCGCGCATTGCCGGGCTGTAGCTGAGATCGACCCGCTCCGGCGCGAAACCCATGGCCCTGGCGTAGCCGAGGGCTTTCTCGACTTCCCTGGGATACTCCTGCTCGCTCCTGCCCTTGCCGGGGGTGGTGTAGACGTAGATCCTGTGGTCGTTCACCACCAGGGAGAGGTACACCTTCACCAGTGTCTTCCTTCTGATCGCGCAGAGGTAGGCTTCCATGGTCTCGGAGCGTTTGTCGGAGCTCCGGGTGATGGGGGAAGAGCGGTAGATATCGACGACTTCTGATTCGGATACTTCGATACAGCCGATGGTGCTATCGAGTGCCAGCATGAGACCTCCAGTATCCGCTACTCGGTTACCGAACAAGAAAAGCCGCGTTGCCTAATATGATATTTCGGCAACCCGGCTGTCTTCGTGAGACCCAATGGGCTTTCCGTCCCACCCTCGCGGGTGGTTTAGTATTATCGTGTATCGATCTGTATGAGAGGGCGGCCGGGGTGGACCGGCCGCTATGTCTATGACGTTGAATACATTACACTATTACGGGGGGGTAAAGCAACCGGCATTTGACTGAGAGCAACCTGCCGGCGTCACTCTGGGTGACGGCCTCCCGATAAATAGCAAAGGGACGATTTGCAATTCGCTCGTACGGGGAAGTTGACTTTCATGTGAAGCTGCATAGAATCGTATACAGAAAAAACGGCGGCCGTTTTAATGGGGCCGACGGCAGGTTCTTCGTGCTAAGATAGTTGATATAACGGAGAAAAACCTGCGAACTGGATTTGAAGCTGGAATCTTCATTATTTTGTTGTGGCAGGGCAGGGGGACTTCATGGCGAATATAGAGCACGACAAGAACGGGTTTACCTGTGAGTGCGGCTTGCGTAACGAATACCCCGGTTACGTGCAGGCCCACTGGAGCGTCAGGCTGTCCTATTCCTGCGCTTGTCAAAGACAATACATCCTTTACCGCGGCACGGTGGTGAAGACTTCGCGGGAGTCGTCAGAGATTTCCGACAGCGAAGCCTTCGGCGACTGAACCTTCACCTCCCGTCATCAGCCAAGCCTCTGCATCCATCTCCCTTCCAGCGTGTCACCCTTTCCATCTTGGCTGCCTAATTGCAAGTCACACCACGGCCGTTCCATCTTCGCTGAAAATGCCGCCAAAACCGGCGCTGCTCCGCGCTTGGGGGGCAACGGCAGTGACGGAGCGTTGACTCGCGTCAAAAACGCGCCAGCTGCGGCACCCCTATCTGCCGGGGCTACACCACCGAACCGAGTGAGAAAATGACCATAAATCCTTTGCAGGTAACATCCACCTTGGCGTCGCTCCGTGACGCGTGCGTGGAAAAGAAGATCCCTGCCGCATCCTCAGGGTTCGAGTCGCTGCTGCAGTCAGTCAGTGCAGCGGCCGGCAGGGAGGCGGTTTCTCCCCAGGTTGCAGCCGAAATGCTTCGGATCCAGATGATGCAAAGCACCCTGGCCCTGTCCGTTTCCGGCTCCGGTTCCAACGCCTCTTCCTTCCAGTCGACGCAGTCGTTGCCCGGCGCCCTCGAATTCGGGCTTGGACTCCCCACCGCCTACCGCGGAACCGCGGCCCTGGAGACGGCAGAGGTGGAGGGCGAACCGGTGCCCGCACCCCTTCCACCCATGAGGCCCGCGGCGGCAGCCGAGGTAGAGCAGATCGAGGAAACCGCGGCGCAGTACCTTGGCACCCCTTACCGGTTCGGCGGCGAGGGGGCGGACGGTATCGACTGCTCGAGCTTCGTGCAGCAGGTATTCCACGCCAACCAGATCGACCTGCCGCGAACGGCCCGGGAGCAGATCAACGTCGGCAGCGACGTCCCCCCGGGCGAGTTGCGCAAGGGGGACCTGGTGTTCTTCCAGACCTACGCGGAGTACCCGTCCCACGTCGGGATCTATCTTGGCGACGGCAAGATGATACACGCCTCATCCGGGAAAGGGGAGGTGACCATCTCCGACATGAACAGCGACTATTATCGACCGCGTTATCTCGGCGCCAAGCGCATCATCTGATGGCCTGCTGTGCCGCCTGACGAAAAAGCCCACCGGGGTCTGAGCCGGTGGGCTTTTTTTGTGTAGGTTGCCTGCGGGGTATCATTCGGCGTGGCGCTTCACCCACTGAACGTAGCGGTCCATCCACCCCTGCAGGAATTTGATCGTTTCGGGACTGGTGATGGCGCCTGCCGCATCGAAGAAGCCTTCCTTGACCTGGATGAAGACCTCCGGCTGCCCCATGGTCGGGACGTCGAGGTAGGCCAGGGTGTTGCGCAGGTGCTGCTGGGCCAGTGCGGTGCCGATCTGCCCGATGGAAGCCCCGAGGACCCCGGCGGGTTTCCCGGCCCAGGCGCTGGTGCCGTAGGGGCGCGAGGCATTGTCGAGGGCATTCTTGAGCACCCCGGGCATGGAACGGTTGTACTCGGGCGTGACGAAGATGAGCCCCGTTGCCGCCTTGACCTCGCTTTTCAGGCGCACGACCGACTGTGCCTGGTTGTCATCCTCGTCCTGGTTGTAAAGCGGCAGGTCTCCTATCTCCAGCATCTTGAAAGAGAAGTCGGCAGGCCCGAGCTTTACCAGCGCGTTGGCCAGCTTGCGGTTGATCGAATCGCGGCGCAGGCTCCCCACGATAACGGCTATCTGATACTGACTCATACGCCTCTCCTCCCTTGATAGCGAAATAATCACAGCTATGACTATAGCACTCGATCATTGCTTTGCTATCAGGAGCGGCAATAAGGCCCGAATCAGGCACGATTAGGGGATTCTCGGCGGTTTGAAGGGGGACGTCCGGTCAGCTTGCAGGTATCAGGAACTTGAACAGGGTTCCCTGCTGTGTGGAGGAGGAGAAGCTGACCTTGCCACCCAGCATCTTCTCGCCGATCAGTTGCATGGAGAAGGTTCCCACGCCGCGGCCCGCCCCTTCCTTGGTACTGAAGCTGCGCTGGAAGATCCGGCACTGGATCTCCTGCGGGATGGCCTTTTCATTCCAGACGCAGAATTGCAAGGCGTCCTGCTCCTGCTCGAACCAAAGCTTCACCTCGCCATGCTCCTCCGTTGCCTCCAGGGCGTTCATGACCATGTTCGACATCACCCGCAATGCCAGTGACTTGTCGGTCTTCACGGTAAGCGACGGGAGCGAGTCGGGGAGCTGCATCGACTTGTCGGCTGCGGCATCGTGCTTGACGAATATCCCTTTGAGCTCGGCCAGCAGTTCGGCAGCGGTCGTGTCATCGTGCGATGGGCGGTACTCGAGGAAATCGTTCTTGAAGAGGCACTTCTGGATCTCCATTTCCTTGTACAGTCTCTGGGCGGCACGATAGATCATGGCGGCCAGCTCGGACTGATTTTCCCGGACCAGGTACTGGCTCGCCCCCAGCAGCCCGGTGAACATGTTGCCCATGTCGTGGAAGAAGGTTCTCTCCAGCGCCGCGCGCAGATGCTCCAGGGTTACGTCGTGCAGGAAGAGCAGGATGAAGGTCCGTTCCTCCAGCTTCAAGGCACTGGCACGGACCATTATCGCGTAGTCCGCGACCGCCTCCCCCTTCCGGGTGGTAAGCGAGCAGAGTTCCTCCACCGGCTTACCGTCGGCCAGCACGGAAACCATGGCGATAACGGCCCCGCAGGTGCTGCAGTGCCGCGTAGTCCCGCAGCCGTGCGGCTCGTCAGCGCAGTGGATGCACCCGAGCGCTTCGCCAAGGCGGAGCCCCAGTACCGAACCGGGGTCGTCGACGCCGAGGGTTTTCAGGAAGGAGACGTTGAGGCCGACGACCTGTCGGTGCTCGTCCAGTACCGCTATCAATCCGCCTATCGAGTTCAGCAGTTCGTGGATAATCGGGTTAGTTGCGACTTTGGCGATTTCTTCTTTGAGCTGTTCTTCGGTAGCGCGTTCGGCGGGAGCAAAATAGGTGTCCACAACAGCCTCCAAGGGAAATCCGATCAGAACAAGCTGTCTATGCCAAAGCGATGGTCGGGGGGGAAGGGAAGTTCAATGCGGACTAATTTAATCTTTTTCTACTTCTCATGTCAATTGGTTATTACAAAGGGTTCATGGTCGTTCGTCAGGAAGACGTGTTATCGCGCCCCGCTCATACCGATACCGTGTAAAGGAAGGCTTCTTGGGGGCGCCAGCGGTAGAGGTGAAGCGGGATGCGCCCGTGGGAGTCGAAGCGGATTCCCTCGTCCTCCAGCCGCAAGCGCTGCAGTTCATCCGCCTCGCTGCCGCCGGAACGTGGGCTGATCTCTCCCTTGGCGTTGATGACGCGATGCCAGGGGACCGACGGATCGTTGAGGGCGCTCAGCGCGTAGCCCACCTGGCGAGCCCGTCCGGGCAGTCCCGCCAATAGGGCTATCTGCCCGTAGGTCGCGACCTGACCTCGGGGGATCCGGGAGACGGCAGCATAGATGTTTCTATAGGTGGATGAGTTCATCGCATGTCGGCAACGGAGTTTCATAGTCAACCAGAGGGTGAGAAAATGCGCAGGCGGACCGAAAACAGGGTTTCGAGTCGTTCTGAGCGACCGATCAAACGCTGCAGGGGCGTATCTGGCGCAATCGGGCAAGCAGGACGGACTTTACCACGAATCGATGCTGCGGAGCAAAGCGGTTATTGCGGAGCGTGAAGCCGGGCGGACGGTGCCTCTCCTTGGCCATCTGCCCCGACCCGGCTCCTTCCAGGCGCGTTTTCTCAACCAGTAACGCGCCGGCAACCTTTTATCTTGACATATTCGCTTATCCGGATATATTGCCAGCATGAAAAACACGGTTCAATATTTCAGAGCCTTGGCGGATGAAACCCGCCTCCGCATATTGGCACTCCTTCTGAACTCGGGAGAACTCTGCGTCTGCGACCTCACAGCAACGCTGCAACTTCCGCAATCGACGGTATCCAGGCATCTGTCCTATCTAAAGAACGCAGGATGGGTGAACGACCGCAGGGAAGGGGTCTGGATCTTTTACATGGTCTCCGCGGATAACGACCTTAAGCGGCAACTCGCCGAGGTGCTCAAAGAGCGTTTGGCCGACATCGCCGTCGTAGAGGAAGATATCAGGCGACTCGCCTCCTTTGCCGAAGGCGCTCACTGCGCCTGATTTTTTTTGTCATAGACATCCGTCCATTCGGATGAAAAGAAACGTTCATGGAGTCCCTGCGACGCGATGCGATGAGGGGCCGGGTGGCGAACTGGGTCCCTTCGGCTGCACCGTGGTGCGCCGCCGAACTGATGGACCCGTAGAGAAAGGAAAGCGGGATGCTGAAGGCGTTGGCTGATTATCTGGTTTTCGGGGTTTTCGGGATGGCCCCCGGGAGCCGCCTGGGTGAGGCGCTGGATTTCTTCGTCTACGACACGATGAAGATATTCCTGCTGCTGACCACTATCGTCTATGTCGTGGCGGTGATCCGCTCCTACTTCTCCCCGGAGCGTACCCGGCGCATCCTGTCCCACAAACGCGAGCACGTCGGCAACGTCCTTGCGGCCCTTTTGGGCATAGTCACCCCCTTTTGTTCCTGTTCGGCCGTGCCCCTGTTCATCGGCTTCGTCGAATCCGGCATACCGCTCGGTGTCACCTTTTCCTTTCTCGTCTCCTCTCCGATGGTGAACGAGGTGGCGCTCATCATGCTCTGGGGGCTGTTCGGCTGGAAGATCGCACTTATCTACATCGGCTCCGGAGTCGCGGTGGCGGTTGTCGCCGGAATGGTTATCGGCAGGCTCCGCATGGAGCGGCACGTCCAGGACTATGTCTGGGAGATCAAGGTGGGGGCGGCGGAGCTTCTGGAACAGACCTTTCGGGAAAAACTCGAGTACGCCAGCGGCTACACGGTAGGGCTGCTGAAGAAGATCTGGCCCTACGTGGTCGTCGGCATCGGCCTGGGAGCCTTCATTCACGGATACGCCCCTGAGGATCTGCTGGTCCGGTACGCAGGTCGAGACAACCCCCTGGCTGTGCCGATGGCGGTACTCATCGGCGTTCCGCTGTACAGCAACGCGGCAGGGATCATACCTGTGGTCCAAGCCTTGATGGAGAAGGGGCTCCCCATGGGGACGGTGCTTGCTTTCATGATGGCGGTTACGGCCCTGTCCCTTCCTGAGGCCGTCATCTTGAAGAACGTCTTGAAGACAAGGCTTCTCTGCACGTTTTTCGGAATCGTCGCTGCTGCGATCGTGGTCGTAGGTTATATGTTCAACGCAATTTTATAGAAAGGAGAAAGAGCATGAAAATCGAAGTCCTGGGGACCGGATGCGCCAAATGCAAGACCCTGTATGAGAACGCGAAGAAGGCGGTAGAGGAGACCGGCACCGCTGCGGAAGTGCTGAAGGTTGAGGATATCCCCACGATCATGAAATACGGGGTCATGAGCACTCCGGCACTGGTCATCGACGGCCAGGTGAAGTTCTCCGGCAAGGTGGCGTCAGTAGTGGAAATCATGGGGATGCTGGCATGAGGCGCCTGCTCTTCGTGGCCACGCTGCTGATCGCCGTTCCCGCCCATGCCGAGCTCCCCTCCGCCTCAGGCGCCGATATCCGCCACGCTCTCGCCTCCGGTAAGCCCACGGTCATCGACCTCGGGGCGCGCACCTGCATCCCCTGCAAAAAGATGGCACCGATCCTGGAGGAACTGGCGGCAAAATACCGCGGGAAGGCCTCGGTGCTGTTCATCGACGTACATGCCGACAACGCCGCTGCCGAAAGGTTCAAGGTCCAGATGATTCCGACGCAGGTATTCTTCGACGCCAAAGGGCGCGAGGTGAAAAGGCATGTCGGTGCACTGGAAAAAGCGGATCTTGTCAGGGAACTGAACGCGCTGGGGGGGCGGTGAGTTTCCTTGACAACGCCGAACAGATCATCGCCGCCTACCCCCTGATCGCCTTCGGGGCGGTCTTTCTGGCCGGGGTGCTGTCCTCGGCCTCGCCGTGCGTGCTGGCGACCATCCCCTTGGTGGTCGGTTTCGTCGGCGGGTACGCCGATGGTGACCGGGGGCGCGCCTTCAGATACTCTTTGGCTTTTGTGCTGGGGCTGTCGCTGACGTTCACCGCCTTCGGCGCGGCCGCGGGTCTCTTCGGCACCATGTTCGGCACGCTGGGGGGATGGTGGTACGTGGCCGCAGCAGCGGTGGCCGTCACCATGGGGGGGCAGCTCCTCGGGCTGTACGAGTTGAGCTGGTTTTCCGGCATCAATTACAGGCCGAGTCGGGGAGGGATGCCGGGAGCGTTTATCCTGGGTCTATTCTTCGGTGTGGTTTCATCGCCCTGTGCGACACCGGTCCTGGTGATCCTTCTGACCGTGGTGGCCGCCAAGGGAGAGCTCCTCTATGGCATGGCGCTGCTGTTCACGTATGCCATCGGTCACTGCCTCCTTATGCTCGTAGCTGGGACTTTCACGGGGTTCGTCGACTCGTTCATAAAGGCGAAGGGGGTTGTCGCTTTTTCCACGTGGACCAAACGCGGAGCGGGGGCGCTGGTTACCGCGGTGGGCATCTTCCTGCTTTTGCAGGCCTTCTAGCCCGCCGTTTTCATTGTCGGACCAGGCGCTTTATTTTTTTTCTCCGCCTGGGTTGCGTAGCTTTGTGCCGCGTTGTATATATTTGTGCGTGGCGGATAGATTAGTGGTTGTTAACTTAGCGTGACCCCTTCGCAGACGCGAAGGAAGGAGGTTAAGGTGGCATATCACCGAATATTGCGAAACTATCGGACCATAGGGCCAACGAAGTTTCATGGCCTGAACCAGAGATTCAAAAACTCTCTCTTGGATATAAACAAAATTCCGGCGTGGTTCTGGGCGGCGTATCCCAAACTGCGAGAGGAGTATCTCGAGGCGTCGGACAAATATGCCGTGATTTACCACGAGTCGATGCTGGGGGGCAAACTGGCTATTGCTGAGCGCGAGCGCCTCCAGGAAGAACTCGTCGGGTACCTTGATGAGATCGCCTCTCTGCTGGAAATGGCAGCGGTGCGCAATCCTGAACTCCTTATCCTTTCTGGGTTCGATCTCGCCAAAGAAAGAAGGAGCCGCTCCAGGGCCAAGAAAGCTGCTGCAGCGCACGACGACCAGGACAGTGTCCCTGCTTGATCCCCTCCAAGCTCCGCCACAAGAGCCGCAGTGCAGAAAAGGATGGGGGGACTAAGGTCCCCCCTAACTTTGTTTCCTTCAGACCCTCCGCCTCGAAAGCAGGGTAGTTCGCCCCTGCACATTCCCGTTGCCTGCCTCTGATAGATCACCGAACACGTCGCGTAAGCCACCTAACGCCTCATGCGAGTCACCGGACGCGTCATGCGAGTCACCGAACGCGTCGAGCGAGTCACCGAACCCGTCGAGCGAGTCACCGAACCCGTCGAACGAGTCACCGAACCCGTCGAACGAGTCACCGAACGCGTCGAGTAAGTCCCCGAACGCGTCGAACGAGTCACCGAACGCGTCGAGTAAGTCACCAAACGCGTCGAACGAGTCACCGAACCCGTCGAGTGAGTCACCGAACGCGTCGAGCGAGTCACCGAACGCGTCGAACGAGTCACCGAACGCATCGAGCGAGTCACCGAACGCGTCGAGTGAGTCACCGGACGCGTCGAGCGAGTCACCGGACGCATCGAGCGAGTCACCGGACGCATCGAGCGAGTCACCGGACGCGTCGAGTAAGTCACCGGACGCATCGAGCGAGTCACCGGACGCATCGAGTGAATCACCGGACGCGTCGAACGAGTCACCGGACGCGCTGGGCGAGCCACCCGATGCGCCGAGTCGGTCACCGGACACGTTGTGCGAGTCATCGACGGCCCTGGGAGGCTCGAACTGGGCAATACTGGGAAAATTTAGCTTGAACAGGAGGTAACGTTAATTTAAAGTGGCTAACTGCTGTGGTTTCTTGACCATCCCCAGTTTGCCATTCAGGAGGTGTTTCCGCTCATGTCGTTTCGTAGTCTTTCTCTGCTACTCATGGTACCTGTTGTTGCTGGCTGCGCCATAGGTGTTCCACAGAACCGGCAAGAGTTCGTGGACATGTATAAGGATGCGAAGGTATTCGGCAAGGCCGAGCACTACACCATCAACCGTTCGGCGAAATCGGTTACCGCCGATGTAAAAGCGTACGCTCAAAAATGTCTCAACGTCCGGGTCGTGGATCCGCCGAATTATGCTTTGAAGGAGACGGGAGGTTCGACAACGTTCCGGCCGCGATTTGAAAGTCTAGGCAAGGACACCACCGCGCTCACGCTGCAGGAGGAGTATAACGACAGCCAGATGTCAGGGGCGCCGCGGGATGGTCTCTACACCTTGGTGGCCGAGATTCGTCCGGCAGGCAAAAACAAGACAGAGCTCGACATCTACCACGCCAGGCGCGGCAAGATTTCCGATCCCCTAAAGCAATGGGCTGATGGCGACAAGTGCGCCTGCCCGTCCCTGAATCGAGGCTGGTAAACCAGCAATATAAGACTTCGGGAATAACTGTCCCTCATGGTTGATGACCATTCTGACGAGTTGAATCATGATCATTAAGTACAGCCGGGTACCCTCTGCCTGTTCATTGTCGTCAGCCTCGCAATAGGGGTGCCGCTGCTGGTCGCGCTTGCTAAGCACTCTATCGCCCCAAAGTTCTCGTGGATAGCGTGGATGCTCGTAATTGTCTCGGCCTTGATCCTACTGCGAGGTGCTCAGCTTTTGGTGGCGCCACCAACCATCCTGAGACTTGATTCCGCAGGGGCACATGTTCACTATCAATTCGGAAGGTCTTTCACCAGGGATGCCGATCTATTGCCGTGGGAACTGATTGATAGGATGCAGTGTATAAGACTCAGAGCGAAGGACACACCTTCTATTGGGCCATAGAGCTCGCTTTGGCTGCACCTCCTTCTTTCGACCTCACCAAAAGGAATGCCTTGCCCGGGGGGGTGATCGACAAAACTGATCCCAACCTGTTCTACCTCGACACGTTTGTTCTCAGTCTCCCGAGAGAAAAAGCCTTTGCGGCTTTGGAGTCCGCATGGCATCAGTGGAAAAGGGGGCAGGGTACTTCAGCCGATCTTATGAACTTATCTGTGTCACTCCGATGATTGTCGTATGTTCCACGGAAGAGGACAGATAAAGGGAGAATACATGCTTTTAAAATTAATTTTACTGTGTCTTTTTCTTGCAACCATGTTTGGGTGTGGTGGGCAAGACGGACAAAATACCGCAGTTGCGGGTTCGCCGGATACTACACCAATAAAAAATGCAACGTTGTCCGAGTATCAGTTTGCTGCAACAGTTGAGGGAAAAATGGGAAATACACCATTTCCTGTTGCCATAGGAGACACTGTCACTGGAACTTTTTCTTTTGATCCAAAACTGGTAGATAACTTTATCCTACCAACGCAAGGAGGATACTTTCAGTCCCCCCCAGCAACTGCACAGGTTAATATCGGATCAGTTATATTTAATGCCGATCCCGATGACAAATGGTTGGGATACGTATTAAGAGTAAATGACAATGACGCAAGCGTTGCCCCAACTCGTGACGAATTCTCGTGGGATGCAGACGATTCGGCATTAGCTGCATCGTTTGGTTTGGACCGCGTAAGTGTCACATTCTCGTTGACAGATCTCACAGCTACAGCGCTAAACGGGGATGCAATTCCTACCAATATCAATTTGGATGATTATACTTCAGGATATTTGTATATTTCGGCGTCAAAAGGTAATGCAGCTTCATTTTATTTCTATTCAAAAATCAAATCCATCATCAAACTGCGATGACTTTTATGGGGTAGGCCGTGCTAACTGCGCTGAGTTTATGGATAGGCCTTTTTGTCGTTGCGGTGGTGTTAGCATGTGTCAGGTGCCTCTTGCACAATTCTTTTTCTCTCACCTATGGGATAGCTATATCCAAAAAGGAGCTCAATAATGTCAATGGGTTCACCATTCCGCCAGTATATATATTAGAAGCCATCTTTGATCAGGATATAGCGACGTGGAAACCGTCGCTGATTTTCAAGCAGGTCAATGCGAACGAAATACTGATGAAGGAGAAGGATGAGTTTACATTGGGATATCATGTAAAGCTGGGTGGGCCGGTATATGGCAAAGTGAAATACGATCCCTACCACCTTACCCTGTCATTAACCTGCTACTGTAGCCTAACCTTTATCGGCATATTACTCGTCGTCTTCTTCGGACTTCTCCCTTGGTATTACCGTGCTGATCCCTCCATAGATATAGCAAATCTCAGACTTCTAGTCCTGGTGTTCTGCTCTCCTGCACTCCTGCTCGGAGCTTACCAAGTGCGGACATATGATAAAGTCTTTCTCTATCTGTCCAGTAATAGGGCAACAAGGACGTGAGGAGTGTGATTTGAACCCGACGCGGCAGTATGCGGACACCGATTAAGTTGAAAAGCGACAAAAGAAAAGGGGACAGGCTACTTTTACTCCAGACTGCTGGAGATGGAAAAGTAGTCTGCCCCCTTTTTTCAGCAGATCTGGGAGAGCAAGGCAATGCCTTGCTCGATCTCGCTGCCGACCAGTCCACCAAAGCCGAGCACCAGTGTGACCGCTTCCGGATGGCCGGTGACGTGGAAATCCGAAAACCGGAGCAGCCGAATACCCTTTTGCGCCGCCTTGTCTATGATCTCCGCTTCACTGTAGGGCGTTTCGGGGAGCCTTATGACGACGTGCAGCCCGGCGCCCTGGCCGATGACGACGGCCCGTCTGCCAAAATGGGTCTCGACCGATCGCAGCAGCATGTCGTGCTTCTTTTTATAGACCGTGCGCATGCGCCTGATATGCCGCTCCCAGTGCCCCTGCTCCATGAAACATTCCATGGCTCTCTGCTCAACCAGCGACACCGAGGAGTTGTAGTCCCTGTAGAGCTGGCGGTACCTCGCCAGCAAAGAGTAGGGAAGTACCAGGTAGCTCAAACGGAGTTCGGGGGAGAGTATCTTGGAGAAGGTCCCCGAATAGATGATGTTCCCGGTCGGGCGCAGGCCCTGCAAGGAGGGGATGGGGTTGCCCTGGTAGCGAAGCTCGCTGTCGTAGTCGTCTTCGATGATGAACCTGCCACCGGATTCCGCCCATTCTATCAATGCCAGCCGGTTGGCCACCGGCATCACGTAACCCAGGGGGAGCTGGTGCGAAGGGGTGACGTAGGCGATGGTGGCGCTGCCGGCCTTGAGCTGGTCCAATTCGATCCCGCCAATACCGACGGGAACAGGACAGATGGTATAGCCATGGTTCTGGAAGACGGTACGGGGCAGGTGGTAGCCCGGATTCTCAACCGCTACCATCGTATGCTGCCCTTGCAGCAGGTGCGCGATGATCTCGAGGCCCTGGTGCAGACCGGCGCTGACGATGATCTGGTCCGGGTCACAGGTCACGCCGCGCGATTTCTCCAGATAACTGTGGATGGAGCAGCGTAATCCCCAGCTTCCCTGGAGGTCGCCATAGTGGCTGAACTCCCGGCTGTTGCGGCGCAGCCCCTCTGTCAGGCATTTTCGCCAGAGTTCGGTGGGAAAACTTTCCGGATCGAGGTGGGCAGGATGGAAATCATAGGCAAAGTGGGACTGGTAGGGCTGAACTAAGTTGTTTTCGCCTTTTTTGCCGGACAGGGAGTGCGGTGCAACCTCATGGTCGAGGGGCGACACGAAATAGCCGCTGCGCGGCCTGCTGTAGATGTATCCCTCGGCATAAAGCTCCTGGTAGGCTCCATCGACCGTGTTGCAACTGGCAGAAAGCTCTACGGCCATCTGTCTCACCGACGGAAGCCTGGTATTTGCAGGCAGCTTGCCTGACAGGATGTGCTCTCTGAGCTGGGTGTAGAGCTGTTTGTACAGCGGCACCGGATCACTGCTATTCAGGATGAACATGCTGCCCCCGTCTCCTCCAAGGTTTGGCTGCGCGTTAAGCAGGATCTGCCCCTCAACGCGACTCGCAGGCCGTCTCTGCATACTCGCATACTATCCAATCTGCTCCCATAAAAAAAACAAAAACTGCAGCTGTGAATGGTTGCACGTTGGGTCTATGCTCCCCTCACTGATATCAGTCCGGAAAAGCGCAGCCGGGAAAAACACACAAGCATCGAGAGGGTAACCTATGAAAAAAAGTTTGAGGCTTATGGGCACGGTGTTCACTATGCTTATGTCAATCTCAACCATCGCTCTTGCGGAACCGGTCACCTTTCCCAAGGGGGCCGCAACCCCGTCGGAGACCTGCGGAGAGTGTCACCAGGTGCTCTTTAAGGAATATGCCCTGGGCGTCGGCAGCGATAATCATTCCGCGAATCACTCGATACCCGCGACGGTTTCTTCAGCGGCGACCGCCCATGCCACCTCGAAATTTACGCCGCTTGCCTCCGGCGGATCAGTCGAATGGTGCCGTTCCTGCCATTTTGCCGGGTCTTTCAACATCCCCGGCAAGAATGAGGTCGGGAAACAGATGCCGAACGTGGTGAATGCGGGAGAGATCTCGATCACCTGTGCCACCTGCCACCTAACGCCCGAGGGGAAGGTACGAAGCGTCCGCAATTCGAAAAATGCACCCCATGCCTCGGTTGTCGAGCCTGCTCTGCAAACCTCGGCGGTATGCGCTCACTGTCACGTTGATACAACGAACACCAGGATCGTGGGGGGACAGTACCAGACCTATCTGGAGTGGCGTGACGACTTCCACAAGCCGGGCCTCGGCGCACAAGAGTGCCAGGATTGCCACATGCCTCGTACCTTGCGTAAAGTTGCCGAGGACTCGGATGGTGCTCCTGTCGCAGTCGGGCGGCACCTCTGGACCGGTGGTCACTCCACGCAGCGCCTGGGCGGTTCGTTGAGCCTCTCGATCATCCAGCGCGACCAGGACAAAGCCATCCTTTCTTTCAGCGTGACGAACATCGGCGCCGGACATTCGGTCCCGACCGGCCCCAATGCCCGCGGCGTGTATCTTTCGGTGGATGTGCTGGATCGTCAGGGAGTGAGCCGGGCCCGGAAAGAATGGCTCTTCGCGCCCAATTTCAGTGGCCGTCCCGACGACAAGGCGTTCCTGGAAGAGGATAAGAAGCTTTCCGGTTATGAGGCGTATGCGCAGACACGAGCTGACGCACAGGGGGTGCATGAGCCTCCGGTTCGAGCCGGCGAAGAACGTCTGCTGGACTGGAACCCGTCTTTGGCCCCTGGTTTGTACACCGTCAAGGCCAGGCTGAGGTACACGACCGATCGCTTCAGAACACCCGCAGCCGACGACGAGAAGGAGATGGGAAATGCGGCACTGCTCATAACGAACAAGTAACCGTAGGGCAGGGAACAGACACGCGGGGCGTTCTTCAGATTTCGAGATTTGATGCGCCGTCTGTCGCAAACGTAGAAGGGGCAGCCGTGAGGCTGCCCCTTCCTGTGTTTTACGGGCTGATTAAAGCTGCTGATCTCAGGTCAGGTTCCACAGGAACATTTCCCACATCTCTTTCCAGCTCTTGCCGATCTCCTCGACGACGCTCGGCTCGAAGCCGCAGTGCATCATGCATTGGGCGCAGCGCGGGTCCTTGCCTACGCCGTACTTGTCCCACTGGGTCTTCTCCATCATCTCGGCGAAACTGCCGTAGTGCTCGTCGGTGATGAGGTAGCAGGGGGCCTTCCAGCCGCGCGGGTTCCGGGTCGGGTTGCCCCACGGGGTGCATTCCAGTTCCTTCTCCCCCTTCAAAAACCTCAGGTACATGGGGGTGGAGAAGAAGCGGTACCGCTTGCTCATCTCGTAAACCGCCTCGAACTTCTTCTGGATCTCGCGCCGCTCGAGGAACAGCTTCTCCCCGACCGCCTCGTAGCCGAATCCGGGGGCTACCAGGAAGCCGTCGACGCCCAGGTCCTTCAGGTGCGAGAAGAGCATCTCGATCTCGATCAGGTCGGTTTCCTTGAAGATGGTGGTGTTGGTGCAGAGCCGGAAACCGAGCTGCTTCGCCTTTTTGATGGCGGACATGGCGATCTTGAAGGTGCCGGGGCGCTCCAGGATGCGGTCGTGGGTCTCTTCCATGCCGTCCAGGTGCACGTTGATCACGAAGTTCGGGTGCGGCTTCAGGGTGTCCAGCGCCTTCTCAAGGAGCAGGGCGTTGGTGCAGAGATAGATGTGCTTTCCCCTCTTCAGCACTTCATCGATCAGTTCGAAGATGTGGGGATAGAGGAACGGTTCGCCGCCGGTGATGGTGACGACCGGTGCCGGGCACTCGTCCACTGAGTCGAGGCACTCCTTGAGGCTCATCATCTCCTGTATGGTGTCGGCGTACTCCCTGATCCGGCCGCAGCCGGAGCAGGCGAGGTTGCAGAGGTGGGTCGGCTCCAGCATGAGGACCAGGGGGTACTTCTCCTGCTTCTTCATCTTGTTGCCCATGATGTAACGGGTGAGGTCGTAATTCAATCGCATCGGAAAACGCATTGTAGAGGTATCCTTCCGGCTGTTCTTGGGTTGAGGCTGATAAACATGGCTGCGGGACAGGCCGAGGAGATGAAGCCTTCAGCCTGTCCCGCGTCTAGCTGCCTGACTGAAACGAAAATGCTGCTACTTGACTACGGTTAGTTGCGGATGAACGCTGCCGGCACCCTTCAGGAAGGCCTGGCAGGCGGCGGCGATCCCGGCGCCGTCGAGGCCGAGGTCGGTGCGCAGTTGGGCCTGGCTTCCCTGTTCGATGAAGCTGTCGGGGATGCCGATCCGCTTCACCCGTATCCCGGTGAGCCCCGCATCGGCGACCGCTTCCAGGACGGCGCTGCCGAACCCGCCCAGAAGGGCGTTCTCCTCCACGGTGATGACGCAGCCGGTGCGCCCGGCCTCGGAGAGGATCAGCTCGCGGTCCAAAGGCTTCACGAAGCGCGCGTTCACCACGGAGGCGAAGATCCCCTTCTGCTTCAGGAGCGCGGCGGCTTCCAGCGCAGGGTAGACGGTGGAGCCGACGGCGACCAGGGTCAGGTCGGTGCCCTGGACCAGCAGTTCACCCTTGCCGATCTCGAGCGATTTGAGCTCCTTGTCCATCTCGACTCCGTATCCGGCACCGCGCGGGTAACGCAGCGAAACGGGGCGGCCGTGATAGATGGCGGTCTTCAGCATGTGCTGCAGCTCGTTCTCGTCCTTGGGGGCCATCACGGTGAGCTCCGGGAGGTGGCGCAGGTACGAGATGTCGAAGGCGCCGTGATGGGTCGGGCCGTCGTCGCCTACCAGACCGGCGCGGTCCAGGGCCAGGGTCACCGGCAGCTTCTGCAGGCAGATGTCGTGGAAGACCTGGTCGTAGGCGCGCTGGGTGAAGGTGGAGTAGATGGCGGCGACCGGGCGGAACCCTTCCACGGCGAGCCCGGCCGCGAAGGTCAGGGCGTGCTGCTCGGCGATGCCGACGTCGAAGAAGCGCTCCGGGAACCGTTCCGCGAACGGGGTGAGGCCGGTGCCGTCGGGCATGGCCGCAGTGATGGCCAGGATCTTCTCGTCCTTCTCCCCGAGCTTCACCAGGGTGTTGCCGAAGACGCTGGTGTAGGAGGGGGGACCCTGCTTGCTCGCGGTGGTGCTGGCGGGCTTGGTGGGGGCCACGCCGTGGAACTTGTCGGGCATGTCCTCGGCCGGTCCGTACCCTTTCCCCTTCTTGGTCATCACGTGCAGCAGGATCGGTCCCTCCAGCCGCTTCACGTTCTCCAGGACGCCCAGGAGGGTGGGGATGTCGTGCCCGGCGATGGGGCCCACGTACTCGAAGCCGAGCGCCTCGAAGAGGGTCCCCGGGGTGAGAAACCCCTTGAGCGAGTTCTCCGCCTTCTTGGCGAAGTGCAGGATGTTGCCGCCGATGGCGGGGATCCCGGCCAGAAGGCCTTCCATTTCCTTTTTAAGGCTGCGGTAGTAGGTGCCGGTCATCTTCCTGGAGATGAAGGAGGAGAGGGCGCCCACGTTCTTCGAGATGGACATCTCGTTGTCGTTTAGGACCACGATCAGGTTCTTCTTCAGGTGCCCGGCCTGGTTGAGCGCCTCCAGCGCCATGCCGCCGGTGAGGGAGCCGTCCCCGATCACCGAGATGACCCGGGCGTCGTCCCCCTTGAGCGCGTGGCCCACGGCGAGGCCGAGCCCCGCCGAGATCGAGGTGGAGGAGTGACCGGCACCGAAGGCGTCGTGGGGGGACTCGGAGCGCTTGGGAAAGCCGCTGATCCCCTTGTAGCAGCGCTGGGTGTGGAAGCTGTCGCGCCGCCCGGTGAGGATCTTGTGGGTGTAGGCCTGGTGGCCGACGTCCCAGACGATGTTGTCCTTTGGGGAGTCGAAACAGTAATGCAGCGCGATGCTGAGCTCGACCACACCCAGGTTGGAGGCCAGGTGTCCGCCGGTCTTCGCCACCGTATCCATGAGGAAGCCGCGCACCTCGTCAGCGAGCAGCACCAGCTCCTCGGCATCCAGCTTCTTCAGGTCGTCGGGACCGTTTATCTTGCTGAGCAGTGTGTACATGGATCTCCTTGAGAACCCGTAACGATTAAAGAACAGGGGGCTGCAGGGAAAACGTTGGGCTAACGGTTTTGGGCATAGCCGTTGTCCTTGAACCACTTCACCGCGCGCTCCAGCGCGTCTTCCACGGGAGTCTGCGGCAGCCCGAGCTCGGCCTGGGCCTTGCCGGAATGGAAATACATGAACTTCTTCGCCATCTGCACCCCCGCCAGCGGGATGAGCGGCTCGCGACCGGTGATGACGGAGAGCGCGTGGTTCGCGTAGGCCGCCATGAGGACCGGGTAGTAGGGGAGCTTCACCCGCGGCGCCTTGAGCCCTGTGAGCGCCGAGAGCATCTCGAAGATCTGCGCCATGGTCAGGTTGCGGTTCCCGAGGATGTACTTCTCCCCGACCCTTCCCTTTTGGGCCGCCAGCAGGTGTCCGCGCGCGCATGCCTCGACGTCGATCAGGTTCAAGCCGGTGTCGAGATAGGCGGGCATCTTGCCGTTCAAGAAGTCGACGATGATCTTCCCGGTCGGGGTCGGCTTCACGTCCATCGGTCCGACCGGGGTCGACGGGTTCACGATCACCAGCGGCAGCCCCTTGTCCAGGTACGACTCGGCGGCACGCTCGGCCAGGAACTTGCTCTTCTTGTAATCCCCGACCATGTCGCCGAAGTCGACCGGCGTCTCCTCGTTGCCGGGTGTGCCGTCGCCCGGGTTCCCCAGTGTTCCCACGCTGCTTGTGTAGACCACCTTGCCGACGCCGGCGGCGAGGGCCGCCGAAAGCATGTTGCGGGTGCCGAGCACGTTGGCGTCGTACATCGCCTGGGGCGTCCGGGTCCAGAGCCGATAGTCCGCCGCGGCGTGGAACAGTGCATCGCACCCCGACAGCGCCCTGACCAGCGGCTGGCGCTCGGAGAGATCACCCTCGTGGAGCTCCAGGTCGAGACCCGCCAGGTTGCGCCGGTCCGAGCCGGGACGCACCAGCACGCGCACCCGCCAACCTTCCTTCAATAGCTCGCGTACGATGCTCGCGCCTATGAAACCGGTAGCCCCGGTGACGAACGCCTTCATACCCGCCCGCTACTCCGCGCCGCCGGTGAGGGTGCGGTAGGTCCCCAGCGCCATGAGCGGGAAACAGTTGCGGTAGATGTGGTACTTGATCATGAAATACTTCGGGAACCCGGTCCCCGTGTACTGGGTCTCGTCCCAGGTCCCGTCCTGCCTCTGCGTGGAGATCAGGTACTGGATGCCGCGCACCACGGTGGAGGAGTCCGCCTCGCCGGCCGCCATGAGCCCGAGGAGTGCCCAGCCGGTCTGCGATGCCGTGCTCTCCCCCATCCCGGCCAGGGTGGCGTCGTGGTAGGATTCGCAGGTCTCACCCCAGCCGCCGTCGATGTTCTGGCGCGACTTGATCCAGTTCACCGCCTTCTTGATGTACGGCAGCTCCATGTCCTCGCCGATGGCGGCAAGCCCGCAGAGCACGCTCCAGGTGCCGTAGAGGTAGTTCACCCCCCAGCGTCCCCACCAGGGACCTTCCGGTTCCTGGTTCTTCTTGAGGAACTCCAGGGCGCGCTGCGCCGCCGGGAAGGTCTTGGCGTAGCCGAAGGTCCCCATCAGCTCCAGCATCCTGCCGGTGAGGTCGGCGGTGGGCGGATCGATGAGCGCCTCCAGGTCGGCGAACGGGATCTTGTTCAGGATGTGCCTGGTGTTGTCCTTGTCGAAGGCGCCCCAGCCGCCGTTTTTGCTCTGCATCCCCAGGCACCAGTTGATGCCCCTTTTCACCGCGTCGTTCATCGACCTGCGGTCCTTCACCTCGATCCCCTTCAGGGCGATCATGACGAAGCCGGAGTCGTCGACGTCCGGGTACCAGTCGTTCAGGAACTCGAAGGCCCAGCCGCCAGGCTCGAGCTCCGGCGACTTTATCTTCCAGTCCCCCGGCTTTCTCACCTCGCGCTCCAGGAGCCACTGCGCACCCTTCACCAGGGAGGGATGGTCCGACGGCACCCCGGCGTCGATGAGTGCCTTGAGGGCGAGCGCCGTGTCCCACACCGGCGAGACGCAGGACTGCAGCACGAGATGGTCGTCGGTCTCGATGCAGAAGTGCTCCAGCGCCTTGAGCCCCTGGGACACCGCCGGGTGTTCGTTTTCGTAGCCGAGCACGCTCAGCGCCAGTACCGCGTTCAGCATGGCGGGCTGGATCCCGCCCCAGTCCCCGGACTCCTCCTGGTGCTCCAGCACCCACTCCTCGGCCTTGGCCATGGCCCGCTTCCTGAAGGGGCGGAGGGGGCTCCGCTCGTAGACCTTCAGCATGTGGTCCAGGCCGATGAAGAAGTTCTTCCAGGTGAAGATCCCTTCTTCCTTGGTGAAGGTGTAGTCGATGGCGCGCGGCGGCCGGACGAAAAGTTCCTGCACCCTCTGCGCGGGGGGGAGCTTGTGCACCGGCCGTTTGAACATCACGATGGAGAGCGGGATGATGGTGGCCCTGGCCCAGCTGGAGAACTCGTAGATGTTGATGTAGGCCCAGTTCGGGAGCAGGTTCAGCTCGACCGGCATGCTGGGGACCCCGAGCCAGTCGAACTCGCCGAAAAGCGCCAGGAAGATCTTGGTGAAGACGCGCGACTTGATCACGCCCCCCTTCCCCAGGATGAAGGCCCGCGCCTTCACGAGCGCCGGGTGCTCGGCCGGGTACCCCGCGAGCTTCAAGGCGAAGTAGGCCTCGACGGTGGTGGAAAGGTCGCCCGGGCCGCCGTAATAGATGGTCCAGAATCCCTCCTCGGTCTGCTTGGAGAGGAGGTAGTTGCTCATCTTGCGCTCGCGCTCGTGATCGACCAGCCCAAGGAAGTGGAGCAGCATTATATATTCTGCGGTTATGGTGACATTGGATTCGAGCTCGGCCCACCAATAACCTTTGGGGAGCTGTTCGCGGAAGAAGAAGTCGCGGCTACCTTCAATGGCGAGGTCGAGGGGGCTCTTTGCCTTGCCCGGCTTACTCTTCCAGAGAGCGGGGGGGAACTGGTGGACCGTTGCCCCTGCCTTGTGTTCGACGTTCAATTCCGGCTCACTAGCGATGCCGTTGAATGAGGTGAGTGCATGTGATATGGGGTGTTTGAAGGGGGAGGTCACCACATACTCCTTTCTGCCGGATTGGGACGATTTAACCCAGTGTAGCTGGATTGTACATAGTTACAAGGGTGGAAATCTACCATGTATTTGTGAAAAGGTACACTGTTTTTTCCTGGGTTGAGTTTTTTTTCTTAATGAAAACAATGATTTGCTCTGGTGCTGTTGATTGTGCGCCCGGGGTGTGCTAGGTTGCATGCGCTTAATTTATTGTGCGGAAAAGGCCAATGATCTTATGAATGAAGCTCCGAAAACAAGTCTGCTGTTCTCCCTGGCGGCGCGCCGCCCCTGGCTGGTGCTGGCCCTGGCGCTGCTCCTGTCCGTGCTCTCCATCTGGCTCACCGCCCAGCGCATGGAGTTTCTCACCGGTCGCGACGACCTGATGCCGCAGAACACCTCCTTCAACCGCGACTATCGCGCCTTCCGTGCCGAGTTCGGCAGCATGGAGGACATCGTGGTGGTGATCGAGGGGGGCGATGCCGATAAGGTGGGGAGTTTCGGCAACCGCCTGCACGACGCGCTCGCCAGGGACAAGGCGCACTTCTCCGATGTCTTCTACCCTTACGCGCTCCCCTATTTCCGGGACAACGGCCTGCTGTTCATGCCCCTGGAGGACATCAGGGAGCTGCGCCGCAACCTGACCCTGGCGGCGCCGGCACTGCGGGCGCTCTCCGCGTCACCCTCGGTGCAGACGCTCTTCACCCACATGACCGGCAGCATAGAGCGCTACCTCGCCGGCGACCGGAAGGAGCTGCCGGGGATACTGTTCATGCTGGACAAGCTGGGAGCCGGCTTCACCAGCTTCGGGACCGGGAAGGGGAGCGTCCCCTCCATGGAGAGCGTCTTCATGAACCCGAATTCCGCCTTCGCGCGAGCGGGGCGCCAGCAGATACTGACCGCGCTCCCGGTGCGGGACATGGCGGGCTTCGTCCCGGCCCAGGCGGCGATAGCCGTGGTCCGTGCCGAGGTGGCCCGCCTGAAGGCCCTCCCCGAGTTCAAGGGGGTGAGCGTGGGGCTCACCGGGACCCCGGTCCTGGAGCACGAGGAGATGACCACCAGCGAAAAGGACATCACCCTGGCGACGGTGGTCTCCCTGGTGCTGACCGTGGTCCTGCTCCTCTTCGCCTTCCGCGGCGTGCTGAACGTGGCGGCGGCCATGGTGTCGCTGCTCGTCGCCATCTCGCTCTCCTTCGGGTTCGCCACTGTCGCGGTGGGGCACCTGAACATACTTTCCATGGTGTTCGCCGTGATGCTGATCGGCATCGGCATCGAGTACGGCATCCAGGTGGTGCTGCGCTACCAGGAGGAGCTGAAGCTGGGGGCGGGGGAGATGGTCGCCCTGGAAACGGGGATGACCAGGAACGTCTGGGCCATCGTGATGGCCGCCGCAACCGTCGCCGCCGCCTTTTTGACCTTCGTCTTCACCGACTTCCGCGGCATCGCCGAACTGGGCGTCATAGCGGCAGGTGGGGTGGTCATCTGCGTCCTGGTCACCTTCACCGTGCTCCCCGCCCTGCTGGTGCTCCTTGCCCGGTACCGCGGGTCGCGTACCCGCGCAGCGGCGGTCCGCCTAAGCGAGCACGGCGTGCTGTCCCGGCTCCTCTTCGGCCGCCCCAGGCTGGTGATCGGCCTCACCCTCGCCCTTTGCGCCGCCTCCTTCTACCCCCTGTCCCGGGTCTCCTTCGATTACAACCTCATGAACCTGCAGGCCAAGGGGCTGGAGTCGGTCACCTACGCCTACAAGCTGATGAGAAGCAAGGAGAACAGCGGCTACTTCGCCGTGGTGACGGCCAATAGCCCCGCGGAAGCGCAGGCGAAGACGGCAAGGCTGGAGCGGCTGCCAAGCGTTGACCACGTGGTGAGCCTGAGCACCCTGGTGCCGGATCATCAGCAGGAGAAGCTCGCGGAGCTGGCCGCGCTGCGCAGGGAGCTTGCCGATGTGAAGCCGGTCCCCTACGAGGAGAGCCTCTCGCTGATGGAGCTCCCCAAGGTTTTCGAGGCCTTCCGGAACGCCGCGGTGGCGCTCAAGGCGCGGCTGGAGCAGGAGCGGCTCCCGGAGGCGAAAGAGGCCGCCGCGTTCGTGGCGACCCTCGACAGGTTCTTCGCGGGACTGGAGAAGGAGAGGGACAAGAACGCGGTGGGGATGCTCCAGGATTTCCAGGGGGGGATGTTCAAGGAACTCCCCGGGAAGATCGAACTGTTGAAGCAGAGCCTGGCCGCCAAGCCGGTCACCGAGGCGGACGTGCCCAAGGAGCTTCGTTCCCGTTTCGTGGGTAAGAGCGGGAAGTTGATGCTGCAGGTGGCTCCCAAGGGGGAGATCTTCAACCGCGAGCCGCTCAAGGCCTTCGTGGACGAGGTGAGGAGCGTCGATCCGCACGCGACCGGGGAGCCGGTGATGGTCTACGAGTCGATGACCATCATGCGCGACTCCTACCGCCTTGCCTTCATCTACGCCTTCGTCGCCATCGTGGGCATTCTCCTTGTTGCTTTCAGGAGCGTCAAGTACGCACTGATCGGCCTGGTGCCGCTGCTGGTGGGGCTGCTCTTCATGGTGAGCGGCATGTGGCTCTTCGGCATCAGCTTCAACTCGGCGAACATCATCGTCATGCCGCTGGTCCTCGGGATAGCGGTCGATTCCGGGATCTACATCATCAACCGGTACCGGCGCGAGGAGGGGAGTGCGGCAGGCGTGGTTCTAAGTTCCACCGGCGTCGGGGTCCTTTTGAACACGCTGACCATCATGGCCAGTTTCGGGGCGCTCATGGTGGCGCGGCACCAGGGGGTGTTCAGCATCGGCGCCGTCATGTCGCTCGGGATGGTCGCCTGCCAGATAGCGTTCATGGTCACCCTCCCGGCGGTGCTGACGCTGGCTGCCAAAAAATAAGATCCGTAGGGGCGAATAATCATTCGCCCGTCCGCTCTTCATGTGAGGGATTGTCTTGGCCACAAGGGGCGGCCTTCGCGGCCGGGCCCTCACCCCTGCCCCTCTCCCGGAGGGCGAGGGGATATGTGGTCGTTTGGGGGACATGTGGGGAAGGCTGGCAACAAGGCTGAATCTTTGCGCGGGGCGGTGCCGCTTTCGCACTACTTCCTAAAAGAGCGGGTGCGCCCGGGAGACCTTGTGCTGGACGCCACCTGCGGCAACGGCCTCGATACCCTGCTGCTCGCGGAACTGGTCGGTGAGGGGGGGACGGTCTGGGCCTTCGACGTTCAGCCGCGCGCAATCGCGGCCACGCGCGAACTGCTTGAGCGGGAAGGACGGCTGGCGCAGGTGCGGCTGATAGAGGCCGGACACGAGCGGCTCGCCGACTTCGTGCCGCAAGGAATAACGGCGGTCGCCTTCAACCTCGGCTACCTTCCGGGAGGTGACACCGGTCTCGTCACCGACCCGGCCAATACCGTGGCCGCGCTGGGGCAGGCGGCGGAACTGCTGGTACCCGGCGGCATCGTCACCATCGCCCTCTACACCGGTCACGCCGGCGGCCCGCAGGAAGCGGCCGCGGTCGAAGGTTGGGCCGCCTCCCTGCACCCGGGGCGGTTCAACGTCTGGCGCCACCGGCAACTTAACCGCCCAGACACCGCACCGTACCTGGTGCTGGTGGAAAGGATCCGCTGATGCTGCGCGAAGCCCTCCCGTTCCTTGCCGTCACCCCTTCCCTCGCCTACGCCGCGATCACGCTCCACTGCGGCCGCAGCTTCTTCGCAAACCCCGCGGCTCTCCCCGACCACGCGCCGCCGGTCTCCATCCTGAAGCCGGTGCGCGGCGTGGACGGCGACAGCTTCGAAAACTTCTCGTCCTTCTGCAGACAGGACTACCCCCGTTACCAGATCGTCTTCGCCGTCGCCTCTCACGAGGATCCCGTGCTCCCCATCATCGAACGGCTGATGCAGGCCTACCCGGAAACGGACATCGAGCTGGTGGTCGACCCCGGCATCCACGGGGCCAACTACAAGGTCTGCAACCTGATGCACGCCTACGCCAAGGCGAAACACCCGCTGCTGGTGGTCTGTGACAGCGACATCAGGGTGGGGGAAGGGTACCTGCGCCAGGTCTGCGCCCCCTTCGCCGATCCGGAGGTGGGGCTGGTAACCTCGCTGTACCGCAGTTCGCAGGTTCGGGGCACCGGCTGCGCCATCGAGGCGCTTGGCTTTTGCTGCGAGATGATTCCGAACGTCATGGCCGCGTTGAAGCTGGAGGGGCTTTCCTTCGCGCTGGGGGCGTCGATGGCGGTGCGCAGGGAGGCGCTGGAGCGGATAGGGGGCTTCGAGGCGCTGGTCGATTACCTCGCCGACGACTACCAGTTGGGTAACATGATTCATCGGGCCGGCTACCGGTTGGAGCTCTCGCCGTACTTCGTGGAGAGCGTGATGCGGGGTGACGAGAAGCTTAGCGAGCTCCTGTCGCGGCAACTGCGCTGGGGGCGCACCATGCGGGTCTCCCGCCCGGGAGGGTACCTCGCTTCGGGGATCACGCTCCCCTTTCCGGGGGCGGTGCTCGCCCTGCTGCTTTCGGGGGGAGGCGCCGCCGGCTGGCTGGCCGCGGCGCTGCTCTACCTGGTGCGTTCGGTGGTGTCGACGATCTACAGCCGCCAGTTGGTGCAGGACCGGCTGTTGCCGCGCTGGCTCTGGCTCCTGCCGCTGCGGGACGCGCTTTCTTTCGGCGTCTGGGGGCTGTCGCTCATCGGCAACCGGGTGCGTTGGCGCGGCGATCTATTCCGCCTGGAGAAAGGTGGCAAGATCGTTGCGATGGGCGGGGCATCCGATTAACAGCGCATCTTGAGCCTGCAACCCCGTTCGTGGTCCCGCCCCCGGAGGGGGAGAGGGGCGGAGCGGAGGAGTTGAGGGAGCGCAAGAGGGCTATCTGCGGAACAGCCAGAGGATGAAGGAGAGCACCAGCGAGATGATGATGCTGGTGGCCAGCGGGAAGTAGAAGGTGAAGTTTTCCTTCTTCACATAGATGTCGCCGGGGAGCCGCCCAAGCCACTGGATCCGGCCGGCGAGGGTGAAGAGCGCGCCGATGGCGGCGATGATCAGCCCCAGGATGATGAGGGATTTGCCGAAGGAAGGCATGGGAGAGTCCTCGTGCGGTGTCGTGAAGACGAGGCGGGTGGCGCGAACCTGTAGGGGCGAATAATCATTCGCCCCCGGTGCCGCGGCGCCCAGGTCACCACAGCGGCAATAAGGGCATGAGCGGCTGGGCAAATGATTATTTGCCCCTACAACCTGTGACCGCCTTCCGCTGTCGCGTTGGTGGTAAAAAGGGGACTGGCACCTGCTGAGCCAGTCCCCTTGTAATTTCGCCTGGCTCGCTACTTCCTGACGTAGCGTTCCTTTTCGCTGTAGATGCAGCCGCAGTATTTCTGGCGGTACAGCCCCATCTCCTTGGAGAGGTTGATCCCTTCCTGCCAGCCGGTACGGAAGTCCTGGTAGTGGAACTCGACGCCGTAACGCTCGCCAAGTTTGACGCCGAATTCGCGGATCATCTCCTGGTTTTGGTAGCGGCTGTAGAGCAGGGTGGAGGTGAACCTTTTGAAGCCGAGCTCGGCCGCGCTCCTGGCCGCTTCCTCCAGCCGGGAGCGGTAGCAGTAGGCGCAGCGCCCGTCCGGCTCCCCGGCCACGTTGGAGAGAAACTCCTCCAGCAGGTATTCCTCCCGGTAGTGCACCTCCAACTCCACCAGCTTCGCGTAGGTCTTCAGCGCTTCCATGCGCAGCCTGTACTCGGTGTACGGGTGGATGTTGTGGTTGAAGAAGAACCCCGTGACATCGAGCCCGGCGGATCTCAGTTCCTTCACCGGGTAGATGGCACAGGGCGCGCAGCAGATGTGCAGCAGTATCTTCATGCTTTCCCTTACGGGCGTCCCCCACCGGGGCCGCCCAACAGCCAGTTAATGGCGTCCGCTTTCACCTTGGCGAAGGCCGCTGCGTATGCGACACCGGGAGCCTGTGCCGCAATGTAATTTCCTCCCATGATGGGATTGCTGAGCGAGACTTTTCCGGTGCTGCTGTTCACGGCCAGCGTCGCGTTGTTGATGGCAGCTTCGACGTCGTTGTCAAGCACACCGTTGTTCAGCCAGTCGATGGAGTCGTAGATGAGCCGCTTGGTGTACTGGGGGTTGTGCGCGAACGCGCAGGGCTCGTTTTGCAGCAGGCTCGCGTTGAAGAAGGCACCCATGGTGTTGGCACCGCCGCCGGGGAAGGCCGCGTTGTAGTCGGAGTTCTTGTTGGCCAAGGGACGCACCTTCGAACGCGAGGGGTTGAGCGGGTTGGCCGGCAGCGTCGAATCCGTCTTGAGGACGTTCAGCATGGCTATTGCCGCGGCGTAACCTTCCTTCTTGGTTTGCAGGACGGCCGGAGTAAGTTGCAGCGGGTCGCCGGTGTGGCAATGGGCACACGCCGTGCTGGCGATGGAGGTAATGGTACCGGTGCTGTCCTTCACCACCGGTTGGAAATCGTGCGGCGTGGGTGTCTTCATGTGGCAGGTCGCGCACGGTCCGGCGTTGCCGGTGCCATGCTCGTTGGCCACGCCGATCTTGCCGTGGAGGAACCTCGCCGGAACATAGTTCCTGCCGATGAACTCGTACCCTCCGGTACGGAAGATAAGGGTCGCTGCGGCGCGGTCGTGGGCCCCCGGCGTGGAGGTGTTGCTAAAGTCCATCCCCGCGGCCTGCGCGTCATAGATCATCGAGCCGAGGCCGCGGCCGGAATGGCAGGGGATGCAGACGTTGGAGTCGCTGAGGTCGGGATAGACGGTCACCTTGTTGTTGAGTTTCACCGTCGGGGAGCTGTTGGAGGACGAGAAGTTGTAGTAGCCGCGGTAAGCCGGTACCGCGCGGGTGGCCCAGTTGTAGGCACGGCCGGCGCCGTTGTCATGGCAGACGTTGCAGGCGGTGACTTCCTTGGTCTTGTCCGGTGAGGGGGCGTCTGCCGGCTGCGCGGCGCCGGGTGCGACTTTGACCGGATAGTTCTGCACCACCGCATAGCCGGGGCCTGCGAAGGGTTTCACGTCGGAGAAGCCGCTGGTCACGAAGTTGATGTAACCGGTGGAGGTGTGGCACCGAACACAGTAGTACTGGAAGGTCAAGTTGTACGGTTCGTAGCTGCCGCGGGTCTTGAATTCGTAGCGGGTTCTCGCGCCGGAGAGCACGTTGCCGTGCCCGGACTCGGCCCACTCCGCGTTGGCCGACATCGCCGTGGTCGGATCGTGCGGGTTGTGGCACTTGCGGCAGTTGCCCACGTAATTGGAGCTAAGGTAGGAGGCGCGGTAGGTGCTGTTGTTGATGCTCGCGGTCATGTTGCCGAAGTGCTGCGGCGCGAGCCTCACCTGGATGTCGTTGGGGTGCGAGAGCCCGTGGCACTTGTCGCACTTGCGGCTCGCGTCGGGATTCTGCGTCGCCACGCCGCTTCCTCCGCCGTGACATTTGGCACAGGACTCCGGGTGGCCGGGGTGGGGTTCGTGACAGTCGGCGCATCCCGCACCGTTGTTCGTGTTGTGCGTGGAATTGAGCCACTCCTGGACGATCAGGGCGCCCGTTCCCGGCGAGACGGAGCCGGCGTGGCAGCTTGCGTCCATGCACTTTTGGGACTGGGCAAGCTTCGAGACTCCAGTGGCGTTGTCGGCGGAACCACCTCCGCACCCCGCCACCAAGAGCGTAGTGAGAACGAGGAAAACAAGGCTTTTTAGCAGCATAGCAGGCCCTCCCAAAGATTTAAGACGCTACCTTATAGCATTTTCTACAGCAAAAAAGTAGAGAAAAATGAGTGTTAGCTCACTGCCGGCCAATTCCCTTTTTGTTAAGTTGACTTCACTTCTGCAATATTGTATTAATCATCAGTCCGATTGCGTCAAGTACGACATTTGGCGAGGGATTGAGCCGCTCTAATAGTGTTAGTGTAATCTAATTTAAACGCTGGTTGCAGTGTAGGAGACCAACTATGTTTCTGAAAAAGCATACTGTAGCGCTCATGTTCCTTCTTGGCATCTCCTGTGCCCCCCTGTTGGCCCCGGGCACGGCCAACGCCATCCCGGCTTTCAGCCGGCAGCACAAGACCGAATGTTCCACCTGTCACACCATTTACCCGGAGCTCAACGAGTTCGGCGACGCCTTCCTGAAAAACGGCTACGTTTACCCCCACAAGAAGGAGGGGGCAAAAGCGGCGGCTAAAGCCACCGAGCCGGGCAACGAGTGGTCGATCATCTCGGGTTTGCCCCAGCAGATACCGCTCTCGCTTACCGCGAGCGCCGACCTCGCCTATGACGAAGATGCGGCGGATGGCAACAAGCTCGATCTTTCCGCCAGGTCGATCACGCTGCAGGCAGGGGGCTCCTTCCGCGACCTGTTCGGGTTCTTCGCCACCTACAACCTCTACTCCCAAGGGATGCAGCGCGCCTCCTCGCTCTCCAATCCCGCCAACAACACCAACGTTCCCCCGGGCAACGACCCCGACCTGGACGAGTTGTTCCTGATCTGGCGTCAGGCCCTGGGCTCCCCGGTCAACGTGAAGGTGGGGCGCTTCGAGCCGAAACTTTCGCTGTGGAAGAAGAGTAACCGCATCCTTCCGGTCCCTTCCTATGCGTCGACCACCTACCGTGTCGGTCTCTCCCCTTTCAGCAGCGATGCCACCGAGGATGGCGTGGAGCTGAACGCCCTGCTGGGTAACCGTATCTTCGTCGCCGGCGGGGTCGTGGACCGCAACGGCCAGGACCGGGAAGACGGCTACGGGCACATCTCCTTGAAGATCGGCGGCACCGACCTGAAGGGACAGGAGCCCGAAGTCGACCTGGAGAAGGATAGCCTGTGGGACTACCTGAGTGTCACCCTCGGGTCCTTTGGCTACTGGGGACAAAACGGCGAGTTCAACGCCAACGGCGTCGCGCAGAACCTGAACAGCTTCAGAAGGATCGGCGCCGAGGCGGACATCCTTTACCAGCGGCTGCACTTAAAGGGAAGCGGCAGCTTCGGTCGTGATTCCAATCCTGAGTTCGCAGTTGTGAAGTCGGTCATCAACAGCAAGGTCTACACCCTCGAGGGCGAGTACTACCTGGGCGCGCCGGTGAACCTCGTCCCGATCTTCCGCTACGAGTACCTGAACGCCGGCGACGGCACCATCAAGCGCCTGACCCCGGCCATCGCCTACACGCCGCTGCAGAACGTGCGCATGTCGATTGAATACACCCACAGCATTGCCCCGGAAGGAATCGGCAACATCGCCTTTGCTTCCATCGCCTTCAGCATGTAGCTGACGGTCCGGACATGCCAAACGGCGGCGGCCGCCGCCGAAAAAATTTGGAGGATTCATCGTATTATGAAAAAGCTCCTCGTTACCATGCTCCTTGTTGCAGCAACCGCAACCAGCGCCCACGCCGGACTCAAAGTCGTCGGCAGAGGCGACGCCATGCGTCTCGACCCTTCCGGCTTCCCGCCGGCCATGAAGGCCAACTACGAGATCGTCAGGGTCAAGTGCGTGAAGTGCCACACCCTGGAGCGCACCATCGTTGCCATCCAGACCGGCGTGGCCCCCATCTCCGGCCAGCCTTTCGACCGTAACGCAACCAAGGCCTACGGCATCAAGATGCTCAGAAAGCCGGACTCCAACATGAACAAGGCCGAAGTGAAGGCCTCCGTGGACCTGATGAACTACCTCCTCTCTGAAGCGGAGAAGTAATCATAATGAAAGACCTGACCTTGCGTACCCGCCTGATCGGGTCCTTCCTGATCATGGCCTTGTTGGTCGCCTTCACCGGCGGTTTCGGTGCCCTCAACATCAAGAGGGTCGGCGGCCAGATCCAGAACATCCTCGAACAGCTCTCGAAGCAGCAAAAACTGGTGCTCCTCATGGGGGTCACCCAGAAGTACTGCCACGTGAGCCTGATGCAGGCGGCCCTGGTTCCCAACGATCCGGAAAAGCTCCAGGAGTACATCGACGACTACCAGATGAAACGGGACACCCTCTTGAGCCAGGCCCAGATCATCCTGGAGGGGAACAAGAAGCTGGGAGTGCTCCCGGCGACCAAGGGGAGCGTGGTCGAGAAGCGGACCCGCCAGTTCCTGGTGAGTTGGGCCGAGTTCGAGAAGGTCGCCGACGAGCTGATCGCGCGCAAGCAGACGCTCATGAAGGGGGTTCCCCCCGGCGCGGTGAGCCAGGCGGCCAAGGATGCGCTGGCGGACCAGCGGCTGAACCAGCTGGCCAACGAGGAGATCGCCACCGCCAACGATAAGGCCAAGGAGGATCTGGACGACATACTGGTCGAGGTCGGCAACCGGATGACGGCGGCGAACAAGCAGGTCAGCGACATCCAGCAGTCCGCGGGGATCACCTTCACCGCCGTGATCGTGGTCGCGGCGGCGCTGGCGGTCGCGTTGGGGCTCCTGATCACGCGCAACATCGTCTCCCGGGTCAGGGTCATGGCCGAGGCGGTCAACAGCGGCGCCGAGGGAGACCTGACCGCCACGGTCGAGATGGGAAGCCACGACGAGATCGGCAAGCTGGGGATCGACTTCAACGAGATGGTTGGCAAGCTTTCCGGGATGATCGGCAAGGTTTCCCGCTCCTCCAACGAGTTGGCGGGGATCTCGGACACCATGGCCAAGGCGTCCCACTCGGTGGTCGGCTCCGCCAGGACCCAGGCCGAGAGCGTCTCCAAGACCTCCGCTGCCATCGTGCAGATCAACACCTCGGTGAAGGGGGTGGCCCAGGGGGTCGACTCCCTCTCCATTTCCGCCTCCGAAAGCTCCTCCTCCATCCTGGAGATGGCCTCCAGCGTCGAGGAGGTGGTGCAGAACATGGAGAACCTCGCCCTGTCGGTGAACGAGGTGAGCTCCTCCATCGTCGAGATGGGGGCATCCATCAAGCAGGTCGGCAACGGCGTCGTGAGCCTCATGGAGGTCTCCACCGCCACCGCCTCCTCGGTCATGGAGATGGACAGCTCCATCAAGCAGGTGGAAAGAAACGCAAACGAAACCGCGGCGATCTCCAAGGCGGTGCGCATCGACGCCGAGACCGGCCGCGAGGCGGTGGACGCCGTGATCAACGGCATGCACGAGATCAAGCGCGCCTCCCAGATCACCAGCGAGGTCATCGCCACCCTCTCCGAGCGTGCCGCCGACATCGGCGACATCCTCTCCGTCATCGACGAGGTGGCCGAGCAGACCAACCTCCTGGCGCTCAACGCCGCCATCATCGCCGCCCAGGCCGGCGAGCACGGCAAGGGATTCGCCGTGGTGGCCGACGAGATCAAGGAACTCTCCGAGCGCACCTCCAGTTCCACGCGCGAGATATCACTGGTGATCCGGGGTGTACAGGAGGAGACCCAGCGTGCCGTCGACGCCATCGACCAGGCCGAGCGCTCCATCGCCGACGGGGAGCTGTTGTCGCAGAAGTCGGGCGAGGCGCTCAACAAGATCGTGGTGGGCGTCACCGAGGCGACCGCCCAGGTGACCGAGATCGCCCGCACCACGGTCGAGCAGGCCAAGGGGAGCCAGATGATCCGCGAGGCCATGGAGCAGGTCTCCGAGATGGTTGCCCAGATCGCCAAGGCGACCCGGGAACAGGGGCAGGGGAGCGAGCTGATCATGGCCGCCGTCGAGAACATGAAGAGCCTCACCTCCCAGGTGCTCTCCTCCACCCGCGAGCAGAACAAGGTGGGGAACCTGATCGCCCAGTCCACCGAGAGCATCACCGAGATGATCCGCCACATAAAGCGCGCCTGCGACGAGCAGACCCGCGGTTCGGAGCAGATCGTCATGTCGGTCGAGGACATCCAGCAGGCCACCGATGCCAACCTGGAGGCGACCCGGGTCATGGACGAGGCGGTCTACAAGCTGTTCCGCCAGACCGAGATGCTGAAGCAGGAGATGGAAGCGTTCAAGATCTAGGACGCCCGAAGCGCACTTTTTTGCAGTACCGACCAATCCCCCTCTCCCCGAGGGGGACTTTTTTTGTTATAAGGGGAGACCGGCCGCACGCCGGAAACGACCCAAAAGCTCGGAGCTGACGTTTGCACTCTCACGTTCAACGTAGAACGTAGAACGTAGAACGTTGAACGGGTGTTAAGGAGTGACTATGAGCAGGATTGCAGATAGATTCGCAGCATTGAAGGCGCGCGGGGAAAAAGGGCTGGTGACCTTCGTCACCGCCGGCGACCCGGACCTCGCCGGCACCGAGCAGGTCGTGCTGGAACTGGAAAAGGCGGGCGCCGACCTGATCGAACTGGGGGTTCCCTTCTCCGACCCGATGGCCGACGGGCCGACCATCCAGCTCTCCTCCGACCGAGCCCTGGCGGCGGGTACCACCCTGCCCGGGATCCTGGAGATGGTGGCCCGGCTGAGAACCCGGACCCAGATCCCCATCGTCCTCATGGGGTACTTCAACCCGATCTTCGCCTACGGGCCCGAGCGCTTCGCTCGCGACGCGGCCCAGTCGGGCGTGGACGCGCTCCTCGTGGTCGACCTCCCCCCCGAGGAGGCGGCGGAGCTCAAGGAGCATACCGACCGCTGCGGGCTCGACCTGATCTTCCTGCTGACCCCCACCTCCGACGCCTCCCGCGTCGATTCCGTCGCCCGCCAGGGGTCCGGTTTCATCTACTACGTCTCCGTGACCGGCGTGACCGGCGCGCGGACCGCGGTCGCCGATACGCTGGCCGACCGCGTCACCGAGGTGCGCAACGCGCTGGACCTCCCCCTCGTGGTGGGCTTCGGCATCTCCACCCCGGAGCAGGCGGGCCAGGTCGCCCGCGTCGCCGACGGCGTGGTGGTGGGTAGCGCCCTGGTGAAGTTTTTCGAGAAGTACCAGGGGGAGGAGCTGCTGCGCGAGCTATCTTCCTTCGTCTCCGCTTTAAAACAAGGGGTGCTGCAGGGCGCCCAGAAATAATAGATATTTTTTCAATGGTTTAGCGGCGAGCCTGCACCGTTTTGTTTGACATAGCAGGTGCGATCTGCTAAGAATCAGCGCTGATTTACGACTTAATAAAACAGCTTGGGGCTTTCCCCAAAAGAGGGCACATATGGCTTGGTTCAAAAGGGATAATCCGCCGATGGCGAGAGGGGCGGAGCACAAGGTAAAGGTTCCGGAAGGGCTCTGGACGAAGTGCGTCAGCTGTAATGAGACCATCTATACCAAGGACATCGAGAGCAACCTGAACGTCTGTCCGAAGTGTGGCCATCACTACCGCATCTCCACCAAGAAGAGGATCGAGCTGCTCATCGACGAGGGGACCTTCACCGAGTTCGACGCCGGCATGGTCTCGGTCGACTTCCTCGAGTTCAAGGACAGCAAGAGCTACCAGGACCGCATCGACCAGGCCCTCGCCAAGGGTGGCAGCAAGGACGCCATCGTTTGCGGCTCCGGCAAGATCGAAGGGACCCCGGTGCAGCTGTGCGTCTTCGACTTTTCCTTCATGGGCGGTTCCATGGGTAGCGTCGTCGGCGAGAAGATCACCCGCGGTATCGAGCGCGCCCTGGAGCAGGGCACCCCGTGCATCATCGTCTCCGCCTCCGGCGGTGCCAGGATGCAGGAGAGCATCCTGTCGCTGATGCAGATGGCCAAGACCTCGGCGGCGCTGGCGAAGCTGCGCGAAGCGGGGCTTCCCTTCGTCTCCATCCTGACCGACCCGACCACCGGCGGGGTCACCGCGAGCTTCGCGATGCTGGGCGACGTCAACATGGCCGAGCCCAAGGCGCTGATCGGCTTCGCGGGTCCCCGCGTCATCGAGCAGACCATCCGCCAGAAGCTGCCCCAGGGGTTCCAGCGTTCCGAGTATCTCCTCGACCACGGCATGGTGGACGTCATCGTGGAGCGCTCCAAGATGAAGGCGCAGCTTTCCAGCATCCTTAAGATGCTTTACAAAGCAGCTTAAGACTAAGATTAAGATTAAGACTTTTGGTGCCGGCGTGATGTCGGATCAACTATGAAAGGTTAAGGCAGCGAAAGGAATCTCTTTCAACGTTTTAACCTTTCTTTTTGCCGACTTTTGATTTCAATCTTTACCTTTACCTTTACCTTTACCTTTATCTTTATCTTTATCTTTATCTTTATCTTTATCTTTATCCGGAGTTGCCATGGTCTCCCTTTCCCAATTGGCCCTGTTCGCCGTCGCCTCAACCGTGCTCATCTTCACCCCCGGTCCCGACATCATCTACGTGATGACCCGCGGTGTCGCGCAGGGGAGAAAGGCGGCCTTGGCCGCGGCGGCAGGCTTTGCCCTGGGGAACTTCGCGCACACCTTCTTCGCCATCGTCGGCCTCTCCGCCCTGATCACCTCCTCGGCGACCGCGTTCGCCTGCGTCAGGTATGCCGGCGCCGCCTACCTCATGTACATCGGCTACAAGATGCTGAGAAGCCGGGCGTCCCTGGTGCCCGACGGCGCGGCCGGGCAACTGCAGAGCCGGGTCATCTTCCGGCAGAGCATCCTGGCCAACATCATGAACCCCAAGGTGGCGCTCTTCTTCCTCGCCTTCTTCCCGCAGTTCGTGGACCGGGGGCGCGGCGGGGTGCCATTGCAGATGCTCATCCTGGGGAGCACCTTTGTCGTCCTCACCATGCTCGGCTTCGGCGTGGTCGCGCTGCTGTCCGGCGAGATCGGGCGCTGGCTGGACCGCAGCGCCGGCGCCGGCAACCGGATCGGCCAGGCCGCCGGCTGCATCCTCATCGGCCTCGGACTGCGCCTCGCCTGGCCGGAGCGCTAGCCCCCCAGGCTCCGGGATTAATATGGACTTTTTCACCTTCTTTACCTATAATCCCGGCCTGTCATGACCTATGCCGAAACGCTTGCGCACATCTATGCCCTCGGTCGGTTCGGCATAAAGCCCGGACTGGAAAGGATCACACGTCTCCTTGCCAACCTGGGCAACCCGCAGGACGCCTTCAAGGCGGTCCACGTAGTCGGCACCAACGGCAAGGGGTCGACGGCCTCCTTTCTCTGCTCCATTCTCAAAGCCGGCGGGTACCGGACGGGACTCTTCACCTCACCTCACCTGATCTCCTTCACCGAGCGCATCCAGATCAACGGGGCCGAAATCGGGGAGGAGGACGTGGTGCGTCTCACCGAGGCGGTGATGGCCGCCGCGCCCGACGAAACCACCTTCTTCGAGATCGTCACCGCCCTCGCCATCCTCTATTTCGCGGAAGCCGGGGTGGAGATCGCCGTGTTCGAGGCGGGGATGGGGGGGCGGTTCGACGCCACCAACGTTTTGCAGGGGGTGCTCTGCGCCATTGCGCCGATCACGCTGGAACATACCGACTATCTTGGTAAAACTATCGAGGATATCGCCGCCGAGAAGGCAGGGATCTGCAAGCCCGGAGCGCCGGTCCTGTCCGCGCGCCAGGACCGCGACGCGCAGTTCATCATCGAGCACCGGTCCGCCCAGCTCGACGCGCCGCTTTACCGCCAGGGGGAATCCTTCGACGCATTCTGGCTTGACGGCCTGCTCAACTACCGAGGCGTCGGCGTCACGCTGGACGCGCTTTCCTGCGGCCTTTTCGGCCGTTACCAGAGCGGCAACGCGGCCCTGGCCCTCGCCTCGGCCGAACTGCTGCGGGCGGTGGGATTCCCGGTGACTCCCCAGGCGATGATCGCCGGCGTGGCCAACGCCCGCTGGCCCGGGAGGATGGAGTTCTTCCCCGGGCCGCCCCGACTGCTGCTCGACGGCGCCCACAACCCGGCGGGGGCGGCCGCCCTGGCCGAGGCGCTCGCCGATGTCCCGCGCCGGCAGCTCTTCCTGGTGGCCGGCGTCATGGCCGACAAGGAGCTCGCCGGGATACTGGCGCCGCTCTTGCCGCTGGTCGACCGCGTATTCGCCGTCGCTCCCGCCCTGGAGCGTGCCCTTCCCGCCGGCGAAATTGCCGCCTACTGCTTCGGCGTCGGGGTGGAGGCGATGGAGGCGGGGAGCGTGGCCCAGGGGATCGAGCTGGCGCGGAACCTGGCCCAGGACGACGACCTGATCCTGGTCTGCGGTTCGCTGTTCACCGTGGGTGAGGCGCGCAGCCACCTGAAGTCCCGAAGCTTCGAGCCATTCAGAGGGTGAAAAGGGGTGACGGCCGAACGGCGCCGAGTCCGGCGTATCGCCCAAGCCGAGGGCTGCATCGAGGGACGCAGGCCGAGAAGAGCAGTTAACGTAGAACTTGGAACGTAGAACTTAGAACGATTTTGGTTTTCTGGAGTGCGATGAAACCTGCAAGAGCCTTGTGGCTCCTTACCTACCTGCTGTTCTCGGCGGCGCTTGCCCATGGCAAGGAGAAGGCGATCTTTTCCAGCAAGCCGGTCTCCCCTGTCAGCGCGACTCCTGCCGACAAGGCCGCCTCCCCCGAGAAGGTGACCTTGCCCGACAAGGAGGCTACCCTCAAGGCCGACTCCCTGTTCGTGGACAGCCCCACCGATAGCTACCGTGCCGAAGGGAACGTTCAGATCCTGCAGGGGGGGGCCTCCCTGCTCGCGGACAGCGTCATCTACCGCCGCCTCACCGGCGACACCCTTGCCGAGGGTGACGTGCTGCTGGAGCGCGGCGGCGACACCATGAAGGGCGATCGGCTCTCTCTTAACCTGCTCACCCAGAACGGCGAGCTCACCAACGGGGAGCTGTTCATCAAGAAATCGAACTTCAGGCTGCGCGCCCCGCGGCTTTTGAAGACCGGCGAAGACGACTACCGTGTCGAGCAGGGGACCTTCACCACCTGTGACGGCGAGCATCCGAGCTGGCGCTTCGAGGCGAAGAAGGTCGACGTCACCCTCGACGAGTACGCCACGGCGAGAAACGCCGTCTTCTACGTGGACGACTTCCCCATCTTTTACACGCCGTACCTGGTCTTCCCGGCCAATACCGACCGGCAGTCCGGCCTCATGATACCCAAACTCGGTTTCTCCTCCAAGAAGGGGTTCTACCTGGACCAGCCTTACTACTGGGCCATCGACCCGAGCCAGGAGGCGACCTTCGACCTCGACCTGGAGAGCTCGCGCGGCGTCGGCACCGGTGTCGACTACCGCTACCTGAGGCCGAACGACAGCCAGGGGCGCCTGCGCGCCTTCGGCATCTACGACACTAACGAGTCCAAATTCCGTGGTGAGTTGCAGCAGAAGCACCTGGAGCTGCTGACGCCGGAACTGACGCTGGCCTCCACCGTCCACCTGGTCTCCGACCGCAGGTACTATCTCGACTACGGCGAGTTCTCCGGCGAATACAACCGCCAGCTCCTGGAGTCGTCGGTCTCCTTCGACCGCCGCTGGGAGCGCTACGGCCTGAGCGGCGCGCTGCGCTACGACCAGGACCTCGAGGCGGCCAACAACCGCGCCACGCTGCAGCGCTTGCCGACCTTCGGCTTCATCGCCGCCGGAGAAAAGGTGGGCCCGCTCTTCCTCTCCATGGATTCGAGCCTTACCAACTTCGAGCACGCCGTGGGTCCGACCGGGCAGCGGCTCGTCCTGCACCCGCGCGTCAGCTACTATGCCAAGCCTGCGGGGATCCTGGACTTCTCGCTCTTCGGGGCGTTCCAGCAGCGCCTGTACAACGCGGGGGGCGACACCCCCGAGACCGGTTGGCGCCAGATCGGTCAGGCCGACGGCGGCGGGTCTCTTTCGCTGCCGCTGGAGCGGATCTACGACGGGACCCTGCGGCACCTGCTGGTTCCCTCCCTGCAATACAACTACGTGCAGCGGCGCAGCGACGAGGACCTGCCTTTCTACGACTACGGCGACCGGGTGCTGGGGCAGAGCATCGCCTACTGGTCCGTCGCCAACACCTTCACCCGCAAGTACGCCCGGGAAGGGATGCCGGACGAGTACCGTGACATCCTCTACCTGAAGCTTTCCCAGGGGTACCAGTTCTCCGGGCAGCGTCGCGACCTGCTGACCCTGGTGGACGAAGGGAACCGTCTCACCGACCTGATGCTGGAGAGCGTGGTGAGCCCGCTGCAGGAACTTTCCCTGCTGGTCGACGGCCGCTACAACACGACCGACAACCAGCTCTCCACGGCGAACCTGGGCGTGCAGTTCAAGGGGGAGGGGCGCAACCAGGCCACCGTAACCTACCGGCACAGCCGGGACCAGCTGGACTACCTCGGAGCCGGCGTTACCTTCCCGCTCACCAGCCAGCTCACGGCGGATCTATTGGGGCGTTACTCCTTCGACAAGGGGGGCTTCCTCGAGTCGCGCTACGCGGTGGAGTACCGCCAGCAGTGCTGGAGCGTGGTGCTCGCCTACTCGGACCGCGTGAGCAGTCACCAGGTAAGCGGCGAGAAGCAGTTCACCATCAACTTCTCCCTGGCCGGGCTGGGGTCGCTGGGGCCGCTTCAGACCTTCTAACGAGGTGTTAAGCCCACGCGCCAAAGTTGCTAAGGAGTTGACACTTTTGCTTTTTCCGGTGTATCTACAATAGTCGGCTGAAAAGAGGGCACCGCCTGGTCGAGGGGCCCGGACCAAAAGCCGACCGGAGGCCTTATGCAGGATACGTTCACCCCTACCTCTTTACTTGTTACGGGAGGGGCGGGGTTCATCGGTTCCAATTTCATCAACCACTTCATGGCGGGGAACCCGCGGTGCCGGGTGATCAACCTGGACCTGCTGACCTATGCCGGGAACCTGAAGAACCTGACGGCGGTGGAGGCGAACGCCAACTACCGCTTCGTGAAGGGTGACATCTGCGACGCCGAGCTGGTGGCGCGCCTGCTGGCCGAGGAGAAGGTGGATGCCGTCGCGCATTTCGCCGCCGAATCGCACGTCGACCGCTCCATCACCGGCCCCGACATATTCGTGAGAACCAACGTGATGGGGACCCAGACCCTCCTGGAGGCGAGCCGTCTGCACGCCGAGACGCTCCCCGACTTCCGCTTCCTGCAGGTCTCCACCGACGAGGTGTACGGCAGCCTAGGGCCCGAAGGGTACTTCACCGAGGAGACGCCGCTGGCGCCCAACTCCCCGTATTCCGCGAGCAAGGCCGGTGCCGACCTCCTGGTGCGCGCCTATTTCGAGACCTTCGGACTGCCGACCCTGAACACCCGCTGCTCCAACAACTACGGTCCCTATCACTTCCCCGAGAAGCTGATCCCGCTCATGATCCACAACATCCTCAAGAAGCGCTCCCTGCCGGTCTACGGCGACGGGCTGAACGTGCGCGACTGGCTGCACGTGAAGGACCACTCCGCAGCCATCGAGCGCGTGCTCAAGAGCGGCAAACCGGGGGAAATCTTCAACGTGGGCGGCAACAACGAGTGGAAGAACATCGACATCGTGAATCTGGTCTGCGACCTGATGGACGAGCGGCTGGGGCGCGCCCCGGGGGAGAGCCGCGAGCTGATCACCTTCGTGAAGGACCGCAAGGGGCACGACAGGCGTTACGCCATCGACGCCTCCAAGCTCAAGCGCGAGCTCTCCTGGGAGCCGAGCTACACCTTCGAGCGCGGCATCGCCGAGACCATCGACTGGTACCTGGCCAACCAGGGGTGGGTCGAGGAGGTGGTGAGCGGCGCCTACCGGGAATACTACGAGATGCAGTACGGAGCGGCGTAAGGAAAAAACAAGTTCTACGTTCTATGTTCTACGTTCTAAGTTAAAATCTTTGCTTGTCTCTGGTCGCCCCAAGGCTGGGGTGTCGGTGCCACAAGCGCACGAGCTCGATGTTTGGTGTCAACGTAGAACCTAGAACGTAGAACAGGTTTTAAGGGGTTTGAGATGATTCTGGTAGTTGGCAGCAAAGGGATGCTGGGGCAGGAGTTGATGGCGCTCTATGGCGACGCCGCACGCGGGGTGGACGTAGACGACATCGACATCACCGACCTCGAGTCGGTGCAGCGGGTGCTCCTCACCTTGAAGCCCTCCGTGGTGATCAACGCCGCCGCCTATACCGACGTGGACGGCTGCCAGTCCAACACGGAGCTGGCCATGCAGGTCAACGGCGAAGGGGTCGCCTTCCTGGCCATGATCAGCAAGGAGATCGGCGCCAAGCTGGTCCAGGTGAGCACGGACTACATCTTCGACGGCAAAAAGGGCTCCCCCTACCTGGAGGACGACCTGGCGGCCCCCCTCAGCGTCTACGGTGAGTCCAAGCTCGCCGGCGAGATGAACACCTGGTTCAACCCGGACCACCTGGTCGTGCGCACCCAGTGGCTCTACGGCCATGGCGGGAAGAACTTCGTGGAGACCATGCTGAAGCTGGGCGCGGAGAAAAAGGAGCTGACCGTGGTGGACGATCAGATCGGCTCCCCCACCTGGACCCGCGACCTTGCCTTGGCCATCAAGGCCCTGCTGGACAAGGGATGCCAGGGGACCTACCACGCGGCCAACTCGGGGTTCGTGTCCTGGAACGGTTTCGCGAAGGAGATCTTTCGGCTGGCCGGACTCGACGTCGCGGTCCTGCCGATGACCACGGAGCAGTTGAATCGCCCGGCGCCGCGGCCGCTTTATTCCACCCTGGACTGCGGCAAGCTGCAGCAGGACACGGGCTTCGTGCCCCAGCCCTGGCAGGACGCGCTCAAGCGCTACCTGGAACTGAGGCCGGCACGATAAATCCCGAAGCTGGGCGAATGATTATTCGCCCCTACAGACCCGAATGCACCGGGAGAGGTTGAACAACCACCACCGAAAGACATGGAGGCAATCATGGAACGCGGAGAGCGTCCCTGGGGAACATATACCGTCCTGGACGAGCACAACGGCTATAAGATCAAGCGCATCGAGGTGTTTCCGGGGCAGAGACTTTCGCTGCAGATGCACCACCATCGCAGCGAGCACTGGATCGTGGTATCCGGTACGGCCAAGGTTACCTGCGGGGATACGGTGAAGATCGTCAACATCAACGAGTCGACCTTCATCCCGATCGGCTCGACGCATCGACTGGAGAACCCCGGCGTGATCCCGCTGGTGATCATCGAGGTGCAAAGCGGCGAGTACCTGGGCGAGGACGACATCGTCCGGTTCCAGGACGACTACCACCGTGTGGAAGCTCCTGCCGCGGAGAGCGCCGACGATACCGCCGTGGAGCCGATCGTATAGATGAACAAACAACTGAACCTGCTCAGGGAATTCTCTGTTCCCCTGGCGGCCGGCGTGATCGCCGCGCTGTTTTGGGCGAACCTGGCCCCGGAGCAGTACCACCACTTCCTGCACGACCCGCTTCTTGCGGGTCTTTCTGTTCACTTCGTCACCAACGACCTGTTCATGGCGTTCTTCTTCGGCATCGCCGCCGTCGAGATCACCCAGAGCTGTCTGCCGGGGGGCGATCTGCACCCCCTGCGGCGCGCCGTCAACCCGCTTCTTGCCACCGTCGGCGGGATACTGGGGCCGGTCGCGCTCTACCTGTTCCTGAACGGGCTCTTCGGGGAGCCCTCCCTGTACCGGGGGTGGGGCATCCCGACCGCGACCGACATCGCGCTCGCCTGGCTCGCGGCACGTTTCATTTTCGGCAGGGGGCATCCGGCCATCTCCTTCCTGCTGCTGCTGGCCATAACCGATGACGCGGTAGGGCTATTGATCATAGCGCTTTTTTACGGCGACCCCCTTGCCCCGGTGCAACCCGCATGGCTGGTTCTGTGCGGCGCCGCGGTCGCCCTTTGTTACCTGCTGCGCCGCTTGAGGGTCAATAGTTACTGGCCGTACCTCGTCTTCGGGGGGGCGCTCAGCTGGTTCGGTCTGCACGAGGCGCACCTGCACCCGGCCCTGGCGCTGACCCTCGTGGTACCCTTTTTGCCGCACCCGCCGGTGGAGAAGCGCCACATGTTCGACATGGACCCCAACGACCTGACGCCGCTCTCCCGCTTCGAGCATGACTGGAAGCTCTTCGTGGACCTGGGGCTCTTCGTCTTCGGGCTGGTCAATGCCGGCGTCGCTTTCAGTTCCGTCGGCCCCGCCACGTGGCTGGTGCTTCTTTCCCTGATCTGTGGCAAGACGACCGGCATCGTGGGGTTTGCGCTCTTGGGGAGCAAGCTCGGCTTTCCGCTTCCCATCGGCGTGGGGTTGAGGGAGCTGTTCGCGACCGGCCTGATCGCGGGGATCGGTTTCACCGTTGCGCTCTTCGTAGCCGGGGAGGCCTTTTCCGACCCCGCAGCGAGCTCTGCCGCCAAGATGGGAGCGATGCTGAGCCTGTTCGCCTTCTTCCCCGCGGCGCTCGTCATGAAGCTGCGCAGGCCCATGCAGGGAACAAGCTGATTTTGCAGTTCCTCCCCCTCCTTTGCGGAGGGGCATCTATCCGTCGCTTTGGAGGAATAACCATGTACATCGTCATCCTGGCAGGAGGCTCCGGCACCAGGTTCTGGCCGCTGTCCCGCAAAAGCACGCCCAAGCAGCTGATGTCCGTCTTCGGCGGCAAGTCGATGCTGCAAAGGACGGTGGAACGCGTCCTGCCGCTCTATCCCAAGCGGGTAATGGTGATCACCAACGCGCTGCAGGCGGCCGAGACCAGGAGCCAGCTGGCATATATCGAGGGGGTCTCGGTCGACGTGATCGAGGAACCGGTGGGGCGCAACACGGCACCAGCCATCGGCCTGGCCGCCTCCATCATCGCCCGCTTCGACCCGGACGGGATCATGGTGGTGCTGCCGGCCGACCACTACATCGTCGACGAGGAGACCTTCCGCGCCACCCTTGCTGCCGCACGCTCGGTAGCGGTGAGCGGCGCGCTGGTGACCCTGGGGATCACCCCGACCAGGCCCGAGACCGGTTACGGCTACATCGAGGCTTCAGATCCTGCCGGTTCCGGCGCCGCCCCGGTCAAACGCTTCGTGGAAAAGCCCAACCTGGAGCGCGCCCTGGAGTTCCTCGCCTCCGGGCGCTTCTACTGGAACAGCGGCATGTTCGTCTGGGGCGCCTGCGCCATACTGGACCAGATCGCGCAGCACATGCCCGAGCTCTCCCAGGCCTTGGCCAAGCTCACCTTCGAGACCGACGTGTGGGAAATTTCCGATCTGAAGCCCCAGATAGCCGACATCTACGGCGGTATCAAGGGGGAGTCGATTGACTTCGGGGTCATGGAGAAGGCGCAGGACGTGCAGGTTATTCCGGCCTCCTTCGGGTGGAGCGACGTGGGCTCCTGGAGCGCGCTCCCCGAGGTGATGGAGGCGGACGCTGCGGGGCATGTGGTGATCAACTCGAGCGGAGCGGTGTCCGTCGGGGCCAAGGAGTGTCTTGCCTATGGCAACGGTAAAATGGTAGCCTTTGTCGGCGTCAGCGACCTGATCGTGGTGGACACCCCCGATGCGCTGCTGGTCTGCTCCAAGGGGGCCGCGCAGGATGTGAAGAAGGTGGTCGAAGAGCTGGAGCGGCAGGGGAAGCAGGAACTGCTTTAGAAACCGTTCTGAGTTCTACGTTCCAGGTCCAGCGTTGACGGCTCTAACCACCGTGTTGGGTGCTGAGTCGAAGACGGGGAGACTTACCACGTAGAACGTAGAACATAGAACGTAGAACAGTTTTTTCGGGGTTTCGTATGTTTGGCTGGACCGGAAAGTTGCTGCATGTCGATCTCACCCGCGGCACCTGCGAGCGCAGGGAGATCCCCACCGAGATTCTGCACGCCTACCTGGGGGGGCGCGGGCTGGGGGTCAGGCTGATGCGGGACTACTTCCGCCTCGGCCCCTTCGAGCCGGACCTGCCGCTCATCTTTGCCGTCGGCCCCCTGTGCGGTACCAATTCCCCCACCGCGGCGCGCCTTGCCTGTGTCTCCCGGTCGCCGCTCACCGGCACTATCTACGACTGCTCGGCTGGCGGGCGCTTCGCCTGGCGGCTCAAGGCGGCCGGGCTGGACGCACTCTTCATCACGGGCAAGAGCCCCCAACCGGTCTTTCTCTGCGTCGAGGGGGAGCGTGCCGAACTGCATCCGGCCCAGTCGCTGTGGGGCAAGGGGGTGAAGGAGACGGTCGCTGCGCTCAAGGTACACGGCTCGGTGACCGCCATCGGCCCCGCCGGCGAGAACGGTGTCCTCTTTGCCAACATCATGATGGGGGAGGGGAACTCGATCGGGCGCGGCGGCCTCGGTGCCGTCATGGGGGCCAAGGGGTTGAAGGCGATCACGGTGCAGGGCGACGGCGTGACCGGGGTTGCCGACCAGGAGCGCTTCGACGCCGCCCGCGCCGACGTCATGCGCCTGTTCCGGGCCTCACCGGTCATCTTCGGCGAGCTGGGCATCGCCGAGTACGGCACCCCGGCGCTGGTCGACCTGATGGCGCAGCGGCGCATGGCTCCCACCGAGAATTTCCGCTCCACCTTCTTCGCGGAGTCCGGCAACTACTCCGGGCCGGCCATCCGCAAGGAGTGCGGAGCCAGGAAGGAAGGGTGCTACGGCTGCCCCATCCAGTGCAAGAAGGCGAGCGCTGCCGGGGAGCCGCTGCCGGAATACGAAACGGTGAACCACTTCGGCGCCCTGAACGGCATCTCCGACCTGCACGCCATCGTGAAGGCCAACTCGCTGTGCAACGAGCTCGGCCTCGACACCATCTCCGCCGCGGCCACCCTGTCGGCGTTCGGCGAGGCGCGCGGGCGTTTCCCGGATGCCGCGGAAGTGGCGGGCCTCCTCGCCGACATCGCCTACCGCCACGGCCAGGGGGAGCTCCTGAGCCTCGGTTCCCGGCGCGTAGCCGAGATTTTGGGGAAGCCCGAACTCTCCATGAGCGTGAAGTCCCTGGAGCTGCCCGCCTACGACCCGCGCGGCGCCTACGGGATGGCGCTCGCGTACGTGACCTCCAACCGCGGCGGCTGCCATCTGCGCGCCTATCCCATCTCGCACGAGATCCTGAGAAAGCCGGTCCCCACCGACCGCTTCTCCTTCTCCGGCAAGGCCAGGATCATCAAGATCGCCGAGGACGTCAACGCTGCGGTCGACTCCCTGGTCGCCTGCAAGTTCGCCTTCTTCGGCGCGACCCTGGAGGAGTACGGTGAACTCCTCTCCGCGGTGACCGGCGTGGAGTACGGCCCGGAGTCGCTCAAGGCGATCGGCGAGCGGATCTACCTCACCGAGCGCTTCTACAACTGCGCCAACGGGTTCGGCCGCGCCAACGACATGCTGCCGCAGCGCTTCTTCGAGGAGGCCGGGAGCGCCGGCGAGGGGATCGACGTTCCCCCCATCGACCGGGCCCGCTTCGAGGAGGAGCTGCAGAAGTACTACCGCATCCGCGGTCTCGACGAGCGGGGATGCTTCGGCGGCCGGGACCTCCTTGCGGAACTGCCCTGATCGGGTGCGGGGGACGAAGACCCGGGCCTCCCCTTTACTGAAACCAACATGAAACTGTGAGAGATGCGAGACCAAATCGATAAATACACGGGAAAACTCGTTGCCGACCGCTCCGCCTGTGCCGACGGCATCGCCTTCGCGGCGCAGGACGACGTGCTCATCACGGCGGGGGCGCCCGAACTGGCGGCCCTGGCCGGGAACACGCTGTCGCGACTCAACTCCCTGGCGCTCGTGGCCGCGCGTCCGTCCCTCCCCTTTGCCGACTTCCTGATCGCCCGGGCCGGTGCTGGGGAGGAGTGCATCGTGCCGCAGGACACCGAGACCCGGACCTTCCTGCACGACATACCCTTCCTGCGCCGCCGGGACCTTGCCGGGGACCCCGCCCCCATCCTTGCCAAGCTCCTCGGCAACAGGAAAGGGGTCATCGTCGAGGGGGTCGGGATCGTGGCCGTCGGTGCCATAACGGTGGAGCAGGCCTTCATCAACTACTCCTCCGTGTTCCATTCCACCTTCGTCAAGTACCTGCAGGACGTCCTCGCCGACGGCTTCAGCCTGGCCGGGGAGCGGGAGGCCTTCGATGCCTTCCGCCAGCAATGGCTGAGGCCGCTGTCGGCCGCGGGGCTTGACTTCGTCGGCGCCCTTTCCCTGGAGAAGGAGGAGATCCTCGCCGAGATCGAGCGGGTGGGGCGCTACACCGTGGAGCGGGGGCTGGTCGATTCCTTCTTCGGCAACATCTCCGCATCGGCGGGGGAGCTGATCTACATCTCGCAGACCGCCGCGAGCCTGGATGAACTTAAGGGGTGCATCGACCCGGTCCCCGCCGACAACTCGTCCACCACCGGGATCACCGCCTCCAGCGAGCTGTTGGCGCACCGGAAGGTCTACGAGCAGACCGGCGCCCGCGTCATCCTGCACGGGCATCCGAAGTTTTCCGTGGTGATGAGCATGATCTGCGACCGGAAGAAGGAGTGTGCCATCAAGGACTGCTGGAAGGACTGCCCCCACGTGCGGGAACTGGGGGGGACGCCGGTGGTCGCGGGAGAGATCGGGGCGGGTGGGCTGGCCAGGCGGGTCCCGCCGGTGATAGGCGCCAGCGGTTCCGCCATCGTCTACGGGCACGGCGTGTTCACCCTGGGGCGGGAGGGGTTCGGCGAGGCCTTCGCCGCCATGGTCGACGTCGAGAATTTCTGCCGGGAGGACTATTTCCGGCAGGTGGACAGGAAACAGGGTCAAAAGCCTTAACGCTAAGGCGCTAAGGCGCTAAGGCGCTAAGGCGCTAGGGCGCGGAGGAGCTTCAGGTTTTTGCTTTTCACCCTTTGGGTGTTTCCGGTTTTCTTTGCGACTCTGCGCCTTTGCGCCTTTGCGTTGAAGCTTTTATGTTTTAGGAGGTTGTTTGTCTGAAAAGAAGAACATAGCCCGCGCCGCCGGCGTCTTGGGCGCGGCCACCATGCTCTCCCGCATCATGGGCATGGTCCGGGACATGGTGGTCTCCCGCCTGTTCGGCGCAGGCCTCTACACGGACGCCTTCTTTGCCGCATTCCAGATCCCCAACATGCTGCGCCGCTTCTTCGCCGAGGGCGCTCTCACCTCCGCCTTCGTCCCCACCTTCTCCGAGTGGCACACCAACAAGGGGGAAGAGGAGACCCGCGCGCTGGCCAACGTCTGCTTCACCGCGCTCACCATGGTGATGGCCGCCATCACCGTCCTCGGCATCATCTTCTCGCCGCAGCTTGTGCACCTGATGTTCCCCGGCTTCTCGTCCAATCCGGAGAAGCTGTCGGTGACCATCCTCCTGAACCGGCTCATGTTCCCCTACATCTTCTTCGTGAGCCTCGTTGCCCTGTGCATGGGGATACTGAACACGCTGCGCCACTTCTTCACCCCGGCGATCTCCACGGTGTTCCTCAACATCTCCATGATCCTGTCCGCCTTGCTGCTGCACGACCGTTTCCAGGTCCCCATCGTCTCGCTGGCCGTCGGCGTGCTGATCGGCGGGGTGCTGCAACTGCTCCTGCAGTTGCCGGTGCTCTACCGGATGGGCTTCCCGCTCAAGCCGGACTTCAACCTGGACCATCCGGCCCTGAAGAGGATCACGCTGCTCATGGGCCCCTCGGTGTTCGGGGTGGGGGTCTACTACCTCAACATAACCGTCGGCTCCATCCTGGCGTCCATGCTCCCCGAGGGGAGCGTTTCCTACCTCTACTACGCGCAGCGGCTCTTCGAGTTCCCCCAGGGGATCTTCACCGTGTCGGTCGCGCAGGCGGTGCTTCCGTCCATGAGCCGGCAGGCCGCCGCGGGGGACATGGACGCGCTCAAGGAATCCCTCTCCTACGGCGTCCGGCTCACCCTGTTCATCACCATCCCCGCCATGGTCGGACTCATCTTCTGCGCCACCCCCATCTTCTCCCTCTTGTTCATGGGGGGCGCCTTCGACTACGCCAAGGCGACCAACTGCGGCATCGCCCTCCTGTACTACTCCCTGGGGCTCTCCTTCGTGGCGCTGGTGCGCGTGCTGGTCCCCGCCTTCTACGCCCTCAAGGATACCAGGACCCCGGTGCTCACCGCCTTCGCCGCTTTCGTGCTCAACCTGCTGTTCAGCCTCATCCTGATGGGGCCCATGAAGCATGGCGGCCTGGCGCTCGCCTCGTCGCTCTCCGCGCTGGGCAACATGCTGCTCCTGCTCTGGTTCCTGAGAAAGAAGATTGGACCCTTCGGCGGTCGGGCCATTTCCATTGCCGGGGTGAAGGGGATCATCGCCTCCGTCCCGATGGCGCTGGTTGTGTATTGGATCATGCGTCTCATCGACTGGTCGCCGGCCGGGAAACGGCTGCTCAAGGGGGGCGTGCTGGGCGGAGCGGTGCTGGCGGGAATGGCCATCTTCCTGGTGTCGGCGCACCTGCTGCGCTGCGAGGAGGCCGGGGACGTGATCGCCCTGGCGAAGAGAAAGCTGCTTAAAAAATAGACGGAGGCAAAACCGCGCAGGGTTGCAGAATCCGCTGGAAAGGCACAGGAACAACATGGTATCGTTTCTGCTGCGTTCTTCGGATATCGGCAATCTTGCGCGGTTTTTTTATAGGAGAAAGGTATGAGCGATCGGGCGGCAGTTACTGCGTGGACCATATATGAGACCTCCGTCGGGTACGGGGTGCTTGCGGCGAGCGGGAAGGGGGTGGTGGCCCATCATCTCCCCTACGGCACGGCGTCCGCCGGCGACGCGCTGGAACTTGCGGCGACCCTGTACCCGCAGGCAAGCGGCGAGAGCGCGCTGACCGCGCAGGGGGCGGCCTTGCTGCAGCGCTACTTCGCGGGCGAGCGTGTGGTCTTCGACCTTCCCTTGGACCTGGATGGCTGCACCCCGTTCCAGAAAGAGGTCTACCGCGTGGTGGCCTCCATCCCTTACGGCAGCGTGTTCAGCTACCAGGAGGTGGCCGACGCCTGCGGCTCGCCCAGGGGGGCGAGGGCGATCGGGGGGGCCATGGCGAGGAACCTCTTGCCGATCATCATCCCCTGCCATAGGGTGGTCGGGGCCAGCGGCGTCATGACCGGTTTCACCGCTCCGGGAGGGACGGATTCGAAGCGGGGGCTGTTGTTGATGGAAGGGGTGAATTTTGATGCCAAGGGAGGGGTGGCGCGGGCGAAAATCAGGTAGTTATGCACAGGATTTCCACCGGCCCCGTCGACTAATTAGGTTGGTTTAACTTATCGTGGGGTCGATAGACCCCGAATGTATACAATCCGGTGTAAGTTGTTGATTTTTCGTTCGAATATCGTCGTGGCGAATATTTATGCAGAACGCGGAAAGTGCTTAAAAGCCGCAGGTTTCTCAGTTTGTCAACATCGTTATCCACATCTTATCCACACAAAATGTGGATAAGCCGCTGGTCTCCCAAAAAAATTAATTAGATTCAACGTTTCTCTAATTTCTTGGCTTCTTCCCAGAGCAGATCCATCTCCTCCAGGGTGGCATCCTGCAGCTTCCGCCCGGCTCCGTGCAGGGTCTCCTCAATGTGGGTGAAGCGCCGGGTGAAACGTTTGATCGTCTTCCTGAGGGCCTCCTCCGGGTCGAGCGCCAGGAAGCGCCCTAGGTTCACGATGGCGAAGAGGAGATCCCCAAGCTCCGACTCCATCTCCTGCTGGTCCTCGGCGGCCATCGCCTCCTGGAACTCGTGCAGCTCCTCCATCACCTTGGCGAACACCTGGTCGGTGTGTTCCCAGTCGAAGCCGACCCGGGCCGCCTTTTCGGTGATCTTCTGCGCCTTCATGAGGGCAGGGAGGTGCGGCGGGATGCCGGAAAGCGCCGACTTCCGCTCGTCTCCCTTCTCCCCCTTCTTGATCTTCTCCCAGTTCTCCACCTGCGCCGCGCTGTTCTCGATCACCTGGTCCCCAAAGACGTGGGGGTGGCGACGCACCAGCTTGTCGTTGATGGCGTCGAGCACCTGGTCCATGGTGAAGGCCCCGCGCTCCTCGGCTACCGCCGCATGAAAGACCGGCTGCAGGATGAGGTCGCCTAGTTCTTCCTTCAGGAGCGCGTCGTCCTTGGCGTCGATCGCCTCGATCACCTCGTAAGACTCCTCCAGCAGGTATCGCTTGAGCGACTCGTGGCTCTGTTCGGCGTCCCAGGGGCACCCTCCCGGCGCGCGCAGTCTGCGCATGGTCTCCATGAGGCGGTCGAAGCGGTTTTGCGTGGTTTCAGTGGTCATGGCTGGGTTCTCCGGGAAGAGTGGATTGTGATCATGTGGTCCAGTGCCCCCTCTCCCCCTCGGGAGAGGGGCGGAGGGAGGGAGTCGCCACGTGCACCAGTCGCTGCGTGCAACAACCCCTCACCCCCCCTTCGGATCCCCTCTCCCGGGGGGGGAGAGGGACTGGACTGGGCAGGGGAGCAAGGGACGTGGTGACGAGCTGTGAAGGATTAAAAATATTACTTGAGCCCGCTCAGGTAGTCGACCAGTGAGTCGATCTGCTTCTTCGAGAAGGTGTCGTAGGGAGGCATGGCTGTTCCGGGGTAGACCTTGGCCGGTTCCCGTATCACCTGCTCGAGGAAACGGCGGTCCCGCTTGCTTCCGACGTGGGACAGCTCGGGGCCGACCACGCCCCCCTTGTCGTTCACGATGTGGCAGTCCCGGCAGCGTTCGTTGAAAAGGGCCTCGCCGGTCAGCTCCATCTGTGCCGGGGGGCGCTTGGCCTCGGGGGGGTGTTGCTGATCTTTCTTGGAGCAGCCGGCAAGGAGCGCCAGCGCCAGCGTCGCAATGAGATATGGGCGTTGCACGAGGTTCACTATTTCCCCTTCAGGTACGCGGCGAGGAAGTTCTGCTTGTATTCGAGGAACCGCCCCTCCTCGATGGAGGTCCGGATCTCGGCCATCATGTTCAGGTAGAAGTGCACGTTGTGGATGCTGGCCAGGATCGCCGAGAGCACCTCGTTCGAGGTGAACAGGTGGTGCAGGTAGGCCCTGGTGAAGTTGCGGCAGGTGTAGCAGCTGCAGTTGGGCTCCACCGGGTAGAAGTCGCGCCGGTAGTTCTTGTTGGTGAGCCGGATCCGGCCGCGGTTGGTGAAGAGCGTGGCGCTTCTCGCGTAGCGGGTCGGGATGACGCAGTCGAACATGTCGATGCCGCGCTCGACGCTCTCCAGGATGTCCTCGGGGAGCCCCACCCCCATCAGGTAGCGCGGCTTGTCCTCCGGGAGGTGCGGCGCGGTATACCCCACCACCTGCTTCAAAAGCTCAAGCCCCTCGCCCACGGATACCCCGCCGATGGCGTAGCCGGGGAAATCCATCTTCACCAGCGCCTTGGCGCAGCGCTTTCGCAAGTCCTCGAACACGCTCCCCTGCACGATGCCGAACAGGTACTGGTTCTCGCGCGAGTGCGCCTCTATGCACTGCTTCGCCCAGCGGATGGTCTTCTCGGTGGAGCGCTCCGCGTACGCCTTGTCGCAGGGGTAGGGGATGCACTCGTCGAAGTTCATGATGATGTCGGCCCCGAGGGCCTCCTGGATGGCGACGGCCTTGGCCGGGTCGAGGAAGATCTCCTCGCCGGTGTCCTCGTGGCGGAAGAAGACCCCTTCCTCGGTGATCCGCTTCTTCGGGAGCGAGAATACCTGGAACCCGCCGGAGTCGGTGAGGATCGGGCCGTCCCAGCACATGAACTTGTGCAGGCCGCCCGCTTTCTGCACCAGGGCTTCGCCGGGGTGCAGGTGCAGGTGGTAGGTGTTGGAGAGGATGATCTGGGCGCCGGTCTCCTTGACCTGCGCCGGGGTCATCGCCTTCATGGCAGCGTGGGTAGCCACCGGCATGAATATGGGAGTCTGGATCTCGCCGTGAGCGGTGGTCACCACGCCGCGGCGCGCCCCGGACTTGGGGTCCTTCTTGAGCAGTTTATAAATCATGAACCTTCCTGGCTTCCTAATGTTTTATTGAGGGTCGCTATCCTAATTAGCAGAGCGGGGTAAAAAATGCAACATAACGCCCGCGTAAGCATTATTTCAAAACATGGTTACTGCAGTTTAGAAGGGGCTAAGGTCGCTGAACCATTAATTGTATGCTGTATACAAAAAACTGTTGCATTTTCGTATAACGGCATTTAATATGCGCGTCTATCAACCCGCCGATTTTTATGCTATACATACCATCCACTGTTGCTAATGTGAGATTAATAAAGGAGAGATCGAATGCAGACACTGAGCCCGTGGCGTGGTCCCCCATCCTCCCCAAGCGGAAGCCGCGAGTCCGCCCCGTGATCGGGTCTTCGGGACTTGTACTCCTCCGGTGTACGCAGGCAATCCAACCCAACTGATTAATCGAAAAAAGGCAAAGGGACAAAAACATGCGAATCTTATCTAGCTCTGTGGGAAGAAAGATCCTGATGTCCATCACGGGTCAGCTCCTGATCATCTTCATCCTGATACACCTGATCGGAAACTCCACCATTTTCTTCGGCCCCAACGGCATCAACGCCTATGCCGAGCACCTGCATAGCCTGCCGCCGCTGGTCTGGGCCTTCCGCCTGTTCATGCTGGCAGCCATCGCCGTTCACATCTGCTACGGCGTCACGCTGACCCTGGAGAACAAGGCGGCCAACCCCGGCGCTTATGCGGTGAAAAGGAACCTGAAGGCGAGCTTCGCCTCGGAGAACATGATCTGGACCGGCCTGCTGGTCGCTCTGTTCATCGTGTACCACCTGGCCCAGTTCACCATTCATGGTACCCCCGACGTTGTGGTCGGCCTCGACTCCGCCAACCGTCCGGACGTGTTCAGGATGGTGGTGACCAGCTTCGGCAACGGCCTGATCGCCCTGGCCTACATGTTCGCCATGCTGATGCTGTTCCTGCACCTCTCCCACGGTATCCCGAGCTTCCTGCAGACCATGGGGTGGAACAACGAGAAGACCATCCCGGCCTTCGGTACCGGTGGCAAGGTTATCTCCGCCATCCTCATGCTCGCATACATCTCGATTCCTGCCGTCATCCTGGCCGGCTTATTGAAACTTTAGGGGGTTCAAGTGATACTCGACGGAAAATGTCCGAAAGGACCGATTCAGACCTCGTGGGACAGACACCGCTTCGACCTGAAGCTGGTTAACCCCGCAAACAAGCGTAAGTACAAAGTTCTCGTTGTAGGCACCGGCCTGGCCGGTGGCGCAGCCGCGGCTACCCTGGGCGAACTCGGCTACAACGTCGAAGCCTTCTGCTACCAGGACAGCGCGCGCCGCGCCCACTCCATCGCAGCGCAGGGCGGCATCAACGCCGCGAAGAACTACCCGAACGACGGCGACAGCATCTACCGCCTGTTCTACGACACCATCAAGGGTGGCGACTTCCGTGCCCGCGAGGCGGACGTCTGGCGTCTGGCCCAGGTGTCCAACAACATCATCGACCAGTGTGTCGCCCAGGGCGTTCCGTTTGCCCGCGACTACGCAGGCTACCTGGACAACCGCTCCTTCGGTGGCGCCCAGGTCTCCCGTACCTTCTACGCCCGCGGCCAAACGGGTCAGCAGCTCCTTCTGGGCGCCTACTCGGCTCTTTCCCGCCAGGTGAAGGCCGGCACCGTGAAGCTCTTCGCACGCACCGAGATGCTCGACCTGGTCGTGGTTGACGGCGAGGCGAAAGGGATCACCATCCGCGACCTCATCACCGGCGAGATCCGTACCCACGTGGGCGACGCGGTCGTACTCGCCACCGGCGGCTACGTCAACGTGTTCTATCTCTCCACCAACGCGATGGGTTGCTCGGTCACCGCGAACTGGCGTGCCCACAAGAAGGGCGCCTTCTTCGCCAACCCCTGCTATACCCAGATTCACCCGACCTGCATCCCGCAGCACGGTGAGCACCAGTCGAAACTGACCCTCATGTCCGAGTCGCTCAGAAACGACGGCCGCTGCTGGGCTCCGAAGAAGAAGGGGGACAACCGTCACCCCAACGACATCCCGGAAGACGAGCGTGACTACTACCTGGAGAGGAAATACCCCTCCTTCGGTAACCTCGCCCCCCGCGACATCGCCTCGCGCGCCGCTAAAGAGCAGTGCGACGACGGGCGCGGCGTCGGCCCCGGCGGCCGCGGCGTGAACCTCGACTTCTCCGACGCGATCAAGCGCGTGGGCGAGCACACCATCCGCGAGCGCTACGGCAACCTCTTCGAGATGTACGAGAAGATCACCGACGAGAACGCATACAAGCAGCCGATGCGCATGTACCCGGCACCGCACTACTCCATGGGCGGCCTCTGGGTCGACTACAACTGCGAGAGCAACGTTCCCGGCCTCTTCGTGCTTGGCGAGGCGAACTTCTCGGTCCACGGCGCGAACCGCCTGGGTGCTTCCGCGCTCATGCAGGGCCTCGCCGACGGCTACTTCGTCATCCCTTACACCATCGCGAACTACCTCGCGAAGACCAAGCCGGGCGCGGTCAAGGCGGACCACCCCGAGTGCAAGAAATCGGTCGAGGACGTGAAGTCTTACAACAACCGCCTCCTCAACATCAACGGCAAGAAGACCGTCTCCGAGTTCCACCGCGAGCTGGGCAAGATCATGTGGGAGAACGTCGGCATGGCGAGGAGCGAAGAGAGCCTCAAGGACGCCATCAAGCGGATCCCGGCCCTGCGCGAGGAATTCTGGAAGAACGTCAAGGTCACCGGCAAGGGAGAGGAGCTGAACCAGCAGCTGGAGAACGCCGGCCGCGTGGCGGACTTCCTCGAGTTTGGCGAGCTGATGGCGAAGGACGCGCTGCACAGGAACGAGTCCTGCGGCGGTCACTTCCGCGTCGAGCACCAGATGCCCGACGGCGAGGCGAAGCGTGACGACGAGAACTACTGCTACGTTGGAGCCTGGGAGTTCAAAGGTGTCGACAAAGAGCCCGAACTGCACAAGGAGCCGTTGACGTTCGAGAACGTTCATCTGGCGGTAAGGAGTTATAAATAATGAACCTCACACTACACGTATGGCGCCAAAGTGGTCCCAATCAGCCGGGCAAGCTCGAGCAGTACGATGCCAAAAATGTAAGTCCGGATCAGTCCTTTCTGGAGATGCTCGACGAAGTGAACGAGCAGCTGATCAAGGAAGGGAAGGACCCGATCGTATTCGACCACGACTGCCGCGAGGGTATCTGCGGCATGTGCTCCCAGGTCATCAACGGCGTGCCCCACGGCGGCCAGGAGCGTACCACCGTCTGCCAGCTGCACATGAGGAACTTCAGCGACGGCGACACCATCTACATCGAGCCGTGGCGCGCACTTGCCTTCCCGATCCTCAAGGACCTGATCGTCGACAGAAGTGGCCTCGAGAAGATCATGCAGGCCGGTGGTTACACCTCCTGCCACACCGGCGGTGTCGCGGACGGTAACGCCATCCTCGTCCCCAAAGTGGACGCCGACTACGCCATGGACGCCGCCGAGTGCATCGGCTGCGGCGCCTGCGTCGCCGCCTGCCCCAACGGTTCGGCGATGCTCTACACCTCGGCCAAGGTCGCCCAGCTGGCCGCCCTGCCGCAGGGCAAGGCAGAGGCAGCCGAGCGCGTCTGCGCCATGACCGAAGCGATGCAGGAAGCGGGCTTTGGCAACTGCTCGAACCACTACGAGTGCCAGGCCGCCTGCCCGAAAGGGATCAACGTCAAGTTCATCGCAAGGCTTAACCGCGAGTACCAGAAGGCCCTCTTCAAGTAAGAAAGGGCGCAAAGCTGCAAGCGGGGCGGAAGGGAAACCTTCCGCCCTTTTTTCGTCCCTGACGCACCCGTTTATTCACTTGATTCCGGCCCCGATTTGTCTTACTTTCTGGCGGCATCCGGCTTCAGCCGAGGGGAGTTGATATGGATCTGCTGACCTGCGCCTTCGTGGCCAACATATTTCTGACCTTCATCGATGCCACCATCGGGTACCACGCCGCACCGGCGCTGGCCGCGCTGGTGGGGAGTGATGCAGAGGAGGGGGAGGTATCGGCGAGGGGCATCCGCCGGCTGTTGTCCTTCGTGGTGGCCCTGTACATGTTCTTCAACTGCCTGGCCTACTTCGACCGCACGACGTGGCTTTTGTATTTCACCACAGCCGTCCTTTTGGTCGACATCACCGCACAACTGGTCATCTACCGCAAGGTGACCGGGTTCAGGGGGCGCTGAGACGGAAACGGTGATGGCCCAAGAGGTCGGTAACTCCCTCGGACGCACCGCGTCAACAGTCATCACGCAAACCCTGCCATACTATCCATCCAGTGCACTGCCCATGTCTTCCCGCGGAGTCTTCACTCTAGTTGCGGCGGCGACGAAAAAAGTGTTTATCAGTCTCGGCTAATGTGTTATTTTTAGCGCTCGCGTTTTCCGCTGCAGTCCGGCAGCGTACGAGGTAACACATGAGCGAGATGCGATCTCTCGTCGCGAGGTTCAAGTCCTGCATATGGAAAAGGGGGGGCTCCACCATGGAGCAACACCTCTTCGTGCTGCTGTGCCTGACAGCCGCCGCCGCCTCGTTTTTTGTCGTCATTCCGACCAACTACCTGCAGCACCTCCCCGCCTACGTCAACGTCTGCGTCGCCGTCTTTGGTGGGCTCGCACTGCTGCTTTTGATCGAGTCCACCCGGGAGCGCTATCACACGACGACGCTCTTCTTCATGTTCATGGCCCTGCTGAACCTTATCTGGTTTCCCAACGGCGCTTCGGAGGGGAGCCTCCCTTGCTATTTTTTCTGCCTCTTGATGTACCTCCCCATCTTCTTCAGGGGACGTGCGCGTTGGCTGCCTTCGTTGCTGACGCTCGTGGATGCCGTCGCCCTCATGGTGCTTGAGTTGCTGTTCCCCGAATGGGTCACGCCGTTTCACTCCGAGCAGGACCGCATCGCTGACAACATGGTCGGATTTGCAGTGACTGCCTTGTGTTGCGCAGTGATGCTTCGGACCCTGCTGAGAGGCCACGAAACCGAGCAGAACCGGCTGGTTGCCCTGAACGAAGAGCTGCAGCGCGCCGTCGTGGAACGCACCGCGGTGGAAGGGGCGCTGCTGCAAAATCAGGAGCTGCTCAACTCGGTGATAGATGGGACGACCGACGCGGTCTGGGTCAAGGACATCAGCGGACGCTACCTCCTTTTCAACGCGGGGGCCTGTTACATGACCGGAAGGAGACTCGAGCAGGTGCTTGGGATGGATGACCATGCGGTGTTCCCCCCAGAGGTGGCGCTCGCGGTCATGCAGGGGGACCACGAGGTGTTGAACGGCAACCAGGCGCTGACGATGGAGCGGGAGTTGAAAAAAGGCAATGGCGACTCCCTGGTTTTGGAAGTGATCAAGGGCCCTCTGCACAACAATCAGGGAGAGGTCGTCGGGCTGTTCGGCATCGGGCGTGACGTCACGCAGAGCCGACGCATGGCGGAGGAACTGCGACTTTTGAACGAGGAGCTCGAGCGGCGGGTGTTGGAGCGGACGGCGCGGCTGGAAGCGGCCATGCGGGAGCAGGAGGCATTCAGCTACTCCGTATCCCACGACCTGCGCGGTCCTTTGCGGCACATCAACAGTTACGGATCGATTCTGCTCGAGGAGTTCGGCCCCGCCCTGGTACCCGAGGCGCGGGGGTACCTGGAGCGGATACGCACCTCCAGCAAAAGGATGGGGGACCTGATCGACGACCTGCTGGAGCTGTCGCGCATCGGGCGCTCGGAGCTGAGGCGGGTCGAGGTGAGCCTGAGCGAGCTCGCCTTCGGCATCGGGTGTAAGCTGCAGGATGCCGATCCGGCGCGGCGGGTCGATTTCCTGATCGAGCCCGGCTTGAAGGTCGAGGGTGACCGGCTGCTTCTGGAGCTGATGCTGGAGAACCTTGTCGGCAACGCCTGGAAGTATTCGAGCATCCGGGAGCGGGCCATGATCGAATTCGGGCGCCGCCTGCATGACGGCGACGAAGCCTTTTTCATCAAGGACAACGGCGTGGGGTTCGACATGGCATACCAGGACAAGCTGTTCGGGGCATTCCAACGGCTGCACGGCTCCGAGTTCGAGGGGACCGGCATTGGGCTCGCCACGGTGAAACGCATCGTAGAGCGCCACGGCGGCACGGTCTGGGCAAACGGCGTCGTGGACCAGGGGGCGACCGTCTACTTCACCCTGCCGCGGGGCTAGGGGGGGATGTCATGGCACGGCTTTGCCTTTTGTTGCTGGTCTGCCTGGTGGCTCTCTTGCTGAGTGCTGCAGCCTGGCAGCGACGGCTGCTCTATTTCCCGACCCACCATGACCGCAGCAACGGGTTGGAAAACTGGCGCGCCCAGGGGGAACTGATCGGCTTCGCTCGGACCGTCCCCGCGCCGAAGAACGTCTGGCTCATGCTGCACGGCAACGGCGGGCAGGCCAGCGATCGCGCCTACGCGCTCCCCTCGTTTGCCGGCGACGACAGCGTCTATATCCTGGAGTACCCGGGGTACGGCCGACGCCCCGGGACCCCTTCGAAGGAGACGCTGAACAGGGCTGCCCAGCAGGGGTACCTGCTGCTGCGGCAGCAGTTTCCGGCAACGCCGGTCTGTGTCGTGGGGGAGTCCCTTGGCAGCGGCCCCGCCTGCTCCCTGGCCGCCATGGTTCCGCAGCCGGACAAGATCGTCTTGGTGGCGCCATTTGACAAGCTGCACCGGGTGGGTCAGTACCACTACCCGTTCCTGCCGGTGCGCCTGCTCCTCTCCGACGATTGGGACAATATCGAGGCGCTCAAGGGGTATCGGGGGAGGGTGGAGATCTTCGGCATCACCCGCGACGAGGTGATTCCGATGAAGTTCGCGAAGACCCTGGCGGAAAGCCGGCCAGCCGCGACGTTCCGGGAGATCGAGGGGGGGCACAACGACTGGGCGACGCCGGGACGGGTCAGCATAAGAAACCCGTAAGTCCCCGGGCTTTTCACGCAAAGGCGCGAAGGCGCAAAGAAAGGCGAAGGACGAAGTTTTCCCATGCCCCACGTTTTCTTTGCGCCTCTGCGTCTTTGCGTTGAGATCTGATAAAAGGAAGGGCGCCGCCGATTTCGGCGGCGCCCTTTTCATGTCAGGCGATCCTGGTGAACTTCTCTTTCGGCACCAGGCAGACGGCGCACTTGTCGGGCGCCTCGTCGTAGACCGTGTTGCCGCAGACTTCGCAGACGTAGACGGGGCGGTCGGCGAGGTCGACGCCGTTTTGTACCGCCGCCAGGGCCTGCTGGTACAGGTCGTGATGTACCTCTTCCACTGCCAGGGCGAACTTGAAGGAAGTCTCGGCGGCGCGGTGTCCCTCCTGCTTCGCCTGCTCGAGGAACGGCGGGTACATCTTCTGGAACTCGAAGCCTTCTCCCTCGATGGCCTCCTTCAGGTTGTCGACGGTGCTCTTGATCCCGTCCATGGCGCGCAGGTGCGCGTGGGCATGCACCGTTTCGGCGTGTGCCGCGGCGCGAAACAGTTTCGCCACCTGCGGCAGCCCCTCCGCTTCGGCCTTCTTGGCAAAGGCGAGGTACTTACGGTTGGCTTGACTCTCTCCGGCAAACGCCTCGGCAAGGTTATCCCTGGTCGACATCTCTTCCTCCTCGTTATGTGAAAATGTGCAGCTTGAATATAACGAGGCATCTGTCCCAGTCAAGGCGGGGGATACATTATATTTGTCTGATATGTATACGTTTTTTGGCTCAGCTCGGTGGAGCTGGAAGCCTTCTTGACATTAAGATATGCCAATGTAATCTTCGTGGGTGTTGCGGCAAGGGTGTCGGTATTGCTTGCGGCGGCACCAAAGAGGGGCAAGATGGCGCGAGAGATCACCACCCTTCAGGAGATGCTCGACCGGATCGGAGACTCCGCTGACGAAGTAGGGCGCGTTTCTTTGGGGAAAATAGTGGAATCGGTGGGGAACCGATCCTTCGGGCCGCTGCTGCTCATGGTGGGGGTGATCGCCGCTTCCCCGCTGAGCGGCATGCCCGGCGTGCCCACCGCCACCGGGGTCCTGATCCTGCTGATCGCGGGGCAGCTGTTTTTCCGCAGGGACCATTTCTGGCTGCCGAAGTGGTTGCTGCGACGCTCGTTGGCTCAGGAAAAGGTGCATAAGGCGGTCAGATGGCTGCGCCCCGTGGCGCGCTTCATCGACCGGGTGATGCGCCCACGTCTACCGGCGTTGATCAGGGGGGGGAGCATCTACCTCATCTCATTCGCTTGCGCGGCCATAGCGGTCGTCATGCCGGTCATGGAACTGGTCCCCTTCTCGGCACACGGCGCCGGGCTCGCGCTGACTGCGTTCGGGCTGGCCCTGATCTCGCGCGACGGCCTCTTGGCCCTGATCGCGTTCGCGGTTACGGCGGTCAGTTTCGCCCTCGTGATCTACCAGTTCAGCTGAGCCTTAAGGCTCAGGAAGGTACTCCTCACGCACCGGAGAGAAGACCTCGATGGCAACGGAATCCTCGAGAATCTCGGCGTTGTGCTCGGCGCCTCCTGCGATGCACCAGCTGTCCCCAGCCAGTATTTCTTCCTTGTTTCCGCCGATGTCGAGCCGGATCCGTCCGCTCACCAGGTACCCGGTCTGTTCGTGGGGGTGGCTGTGCAGCGGCAGCAGGGCCCCTTTGTCCAGCAGGAACTCCACCATCAGCGTCTTATCCCCGTGCACCAAGGTCTTCTGCCGGATTCCCGGCAGCACCTGCCGGTAACCTGCGTCGCTTCTCTTTTTGAACATGCGTTCTCCTTTATCGTGATTCCCCCTCCCCTTGCGGGAGGGGGAACGGGGGCTCGGGCCAAGAGAGAGTGGCATCAAGGAGAGATTGCCAAGGCTCCCTTCGCTTCCTCGCCTACGCCCCCTCCAGCGCGCCGGTCTGGCGTAGCGCCTCGTACAGCACGATGCCGGCTGAGGTGGAGAGGTTCAAGCTGCGCACCTTGCCGATGATCGGGATCCGCACAGTGGTCTCCGGGTTCGCTTCGATGAGCTCCTCCGGGAGTCCCTTGGTTTCCTTCCCGAAAACGATGAAGTCGCCGGGACGAAAGCCCAACTCCAGGTAGCTTTTGGGCGCCTTCTTGCTGGTGTAGATGAAACGCCCCTGGGGGAACGCCCCTCGCAGGGCCTCCAGGTCGTCCCAGTAGCGGATGTCGACTTCGCTCCAGTAGTCGAGCCCGGCGCGTTTCAGGTAGCGGTCGTCGGTGGAGAAGCCGAGCTTGCCGACCAGGTGCAGGACGGTACCGGTGGCCCCGCAGAGCCTCGCGATGTTTCCGGTGTTAGGCGGAATCTCGGGCTCGACCAGCACTATGTGAAAGGGTTGCTGCAAGGACATCGGTTACCTCGTGACGGTTACTTTTCAGGAGCAAAAAAAGACCTCTGTCAGAGAAAAAAATGGCACAGAATGAGGCCGATTTCGTGCCCGAAAATGAGCTTCCGGAACAGGTGATATTTGTAGCTCAAAGCAGAAAATAAGGCAAAGATAAACGGCTAAAAGTGTGTAACGGCGGGGGGTTGTCCGGGGGGGTGGCTCTGTAAGCTTGCAATTTATCGACAAATAGTCTATAATGCTTCCCTCATACACCTACCGGAGGCAACTTTGGATACGCCTGACAACAGTGGACACTTCGGACGTTTCGGCGGCAGATACGTCTCGGAAACGCTCATGCCGGCGCTGCTCGAACTCGAGCAAGCCTACCACCATTTTCGCAACGAAAAGGGGTTCCAGGAGGAGTACGCCTACTACCTGCGCCAGTATGTCGGCCGTCCCAACCCGCTCTACTTCGCCGAGAAACTGAGCCGGAAAATGGGGGGCGCGAAGATCTATCTGAAGCGCGAGGACCTGAACCACACCGGCGCGCACAAGGTGAACAACACCATCGGCCAGGGCCTGCTCGCCAAGCGGATGGGGAAGAAGAAGGTGATCGCCGAGACCGGCGCCGGTCAGCACGGTGTGGCGACGGCGACCGTCGCGGCGCTCTTCGGCATGGAGTGCGAGGTGTTCATGGGCGTGGAGGACATCCGTCGCCAGTCCCTGAACGTTTTCAGGATGAAGCTTCTCGGCGCCAAGGTCACCCCGGTCAGTTCCGGCACCGCGACCCTGAAGGACGCCATGAACGAGGCGATGCGCCAGTGGGTGACCCACGTGGATGACACCTTCTACATAATCGGCACCGTCGCCGGCCCCCATCCCTACCCGGTCATGGTGCGCGACTTCCAGGCCATCATCGGCCAGGAGGCGAGGGCGCAGCACCTGGAAGCCGAAGGGAGGCTTCCCGACTACCTGGTCGCCGCGGTCGGGGGAGGAAGCAACGCCATCGGGCTCTTCCATCCCTTCGTTAAAGATGAATCGGTGCAGATGATCGGCGTCGAAGCGGCCGGCTACGGCATCGACAGCGGCAGGCACGCGGCGCCTCTGTCCGCCGGCAGCGTCGGGGTACTGCACGGCAACAAAACGTATCTCCTGCAGGACGAGTTCGGTCAGATCGCCCACGCCCATTCCATTTCGGCCGGATTGGACTACCCGGGCGTGGGACCGGAACACTCGTACCTGAAGGAGATTGGACGGGCCAGCTACGTCTCCGTCACCGATGACGAGGCCCTGGACGCCTTCCAGGTGCTGACCCGCGAGGAGGGGATCATCCCCGCCCTGGAGTCTTCCCACGCAGTCGCCCATGCACTGCGTCTGGCTCCGACACTTTCCGCCAATGAGAGCATCGTCGTCTGTCTGTCGGGCAGGGGCGATAAGGACATCCATACCGTGGCCGATGTTATGGGGGTGCAGCTTTAATATAGAAAATTCGAGGCTTTAGTGGGGGAGGTCCGCTGGGCGGGGCTCCCTTTTTATTCGGCATGATTGCATAAAATTAATGTAACAGTTGCAATGCAGTCGGATTTGATTACACTAACAGGACCTCAGATTGGCGACGAGCCAATGCGATTCTAATGAAAGGAGATGATTGGCGCGGGCTTCACTACCGACATTTAGTATCTCTACCTAAAGCCGGCAAAAGCCATTCAACAGCGATCTATGAAAAGAAAACTTGCACTGCTGGTCGCGGTGCTCATGATGACGGCATCGTGCGACCAGTCCCACCTGCAGCAGGCGCAGGTCCCGGTGACTCCCTCGGTGTCGGAGTCGGACCGGGCGCTGCTCACCTGGGCGGAGGGGAGCGAGAAGCAGGGAGAGAAATCCCCCGCTGCGCCCCCGGCTGTGCAGATGGATCTGCCCAAGGCGGCAGAACTTGACGGGAGGAAGAAACTGGTTCCCGCCATCTACGCCACGTTCGCCCGCCGGACCACACCGGCCCGGGCCAAGTGGCTCGCGGAAATCTGCTACGAAAAGACGGAGGGAACGAAATTCACACCGCTGGACCTGGCTGAGATAGCCCTGGCGGAAACAGGCGGTCACAAGCTCTCATCGAGAGCGGTATCCACCAAGGGTGCCCTGGGGGTCTGGCAGTTGATGCCGGAGCGGGCGGAAAGCCACGGCTACACCCCGCAGGAGATGTGGGACGACGAGAAGTGCGCGGAGGCGGCCGTGAAGGAGCTCTACGAGAAGCTGGACATGGCCCGGGGCAACATGGCCCGCGCCAAGAGGCTCTACTGCGGCACCGGGCCGGCGGCGAGGGCCTATGACAAGATCCGCAAGCGCTTCAGGACCGAGATACTGCGGGAAATGCAAAGGGGCATGCTGATGCAGCAGGTGGCGGTCAACGGATAGTCCTTTTGCTGTTTGAGTTGAGGTTGTGCTATAGTGGGCGGGTTCTTTCGGGGACCCGCCCGCTTTGTTTTGCGGGACATATTTTTTCAGGAGAGAGTTGTGAGGAAAATCGCCTGCCTTTTGTTACTTGTCGTCCTTCTTTCCGGGTGCAGCAAACTGGTCAACGCCCCGCTGGTGACCGTGCAGGATCTCAACGTTGTGTCGGTGGACCCGACCGGCGCAGGGATGGAACTGTACCTCAGTGTGCAGAACACCAACAGCTTCGACGTGAAGCTGCAGGGGTACAGCTATGACATCAGGATCATGGCGCTGCCCCTGGCCAAGGGGGGGGCGCGGGAGGAGATCAACTTCCCCGCCAACGAGGAGACCGACGTTCGCATACCGATCCGCATCACCTATTCCGACCTCTTGGAGATCTTCAAGCGCAGGCCGGACCCGGACAAGATCCCCTACCAGCTGGCGGCGGGGCTCGACCTGGAGACCCCGGTGGGGCAGATGACCATCCCGGTCAAAAAGAGCGGCACCTACGCCATCCCCAAGAAGTACCGCCCGGCAGCCATCTTCGGCAAGCTCGCCGACTTTTTGAAATTCTAGCCACATTACGGACGAATCTTCCGCTGGTCCCCTCTCCCTGTGGGAGAGGGTGCCCGAAGGGAGAGGGGATTGTGGACGCCTGTGGCGTAAGATCACCGCCTACTAGAGAGACTTGTTGGAGATTTTATGAACGTTGTTGATATCACCGGACTTTCCAAGAGCTTCGGCTCCCGCGTCTTGATGGACGGCGTCACCTTCGCCGTGGGAGAGGACGAGCGGGTAGGGCTGATCGGCGCCAACGGTGCCGGCAAGTCGACGCTCCTCACCATTCTCGCCGGTGCCGAGGACCGCGACGGCGGTTCCATCGCCATGAAACGAGGGGCGTCGGTCGGCTATCTGAGCCAGGAGCCGGTGCTCGATGACGCGGCCACAGTCGCCGCCGAGATCGAGAGCGGCCTCACCGCCATCCGTGCCGCCATGGCGAGCTTCAACGAGCTCTCCGAGAAAATGGCGGGGAACCCACCCGACATGGACCGCCTGCTCGCCCGCCAGGGGGAACTCACGGTCTGGATCGAGCACCACGGCGGCTGGAACACCGACCACCGCGTGCTGGAGATGATGACCCATCTGCAGCTTCCCGATCCGAACCAGGTGATAGGCACGCTTTCCGGCGGCACCAAGCGCCGGGTCGCCCTGGCCAAGCTCCTTTTGCAGGCGCCCGAGCTGCTGCTCCTGGACGAGCCGACCAACCACCTGGACGCCGACACCACGCAGTGGCTCCAGGAGCACCTGAAGGCCTACCCGGGTGCGGTCATGCTGATCACCCACGACCGCTACTTCCTGGACCAGGTGGTGACCCGGATGCTGGAGCTCGAGCGCGGCGCCCTCGTCTCCTACCAGGGTGGATACTCCACCTACCTCACCTTGAGAGAAGAGCGGCTCATGAACGAGGCGAGCCGCCGCTCGCGCCTTTTGAACCTGCTGCGCACCGAGACCGACTGGATTCGGCGCGGCCCGCCGGCGCGATCCACCAAGCAGAAGGCGAGGATCGACCGCTACCACGCGCTCGAAGAAAGCGTCTCCGGCCCGGCGCGCCGCGACCTCAAGATCGGCTTCAACACCGAGGAGGGGTTGGGCGGGACCATCCTTGAACTGGACGGCGTCGTCAAAGGGTACGGCGAGAGGACACTGGTGAACCGGCTCAGCTTCGGCATGAAGCGCGGCGACCGGATCGGCGTGATCGGTCCCAACGGCTGCGGCAAGACCACCCTGATCCGGATGATCATGGGGGAGGAGGAGCCCGACCAGGGGAAGGTCGTGGTCGGCAAGAAGACCAAGATCTCCTACTTCGACCAGCTGCGCGAGGTGCTCGATCCGAACCAGACCATCTACGACTTCTTCGGCGAGGGTGACTACGTGACCACCGCCAACGGCGAGAAAAGGCACAAGATCGGCTACCTGGAGGACTTCCTGTTTTCGGGCGAGGATCGCAGGCGGCCGGTGGGGAGCCTCTCCGGCGGCGAGAAGAGCCGGCTGATCCTGGCGAGACTCATGCTGCAGGATTCCAACCTGCTGGTGCTGGACGAGCCGACCAACGACCTGGATATCCCGACCCTGCAGCTTTTGGATGCCTCCATCTCCGCCTTTCCCGGCTGCGTCCTCATGGTGACCCACGACCGCTTCTTCCTGGACAAGGTGGCCACCGCGATATTGGCCTTCGAGGGGGATGGTGAGGTGGTCTTCTACGAGGGGAATTACAGCAACTACCGGGAGCGCAAGGAGGCGGACCGGGTGGCGGCAACCGCGCAGCGGGTCGAGAAGAAGGAGGCCCAGGCGGTCAAGGTGGAGAAGCCCAAGAAGGGGCTCACCTACGCCGAGCGGATCGAACTGGAAAAGCTGGAGGGGAGCATCGAGGTGCTGGAGCAGGATTTCGCCGGGGTGCAGGAACTGTTGGGGGATCCCTCCCGCTACGACACGGTCGAGGGGGGCGTCGCCGCCATTACCGCCGATTACGGCAGGCTCGAGGCCGAACTCGCCTCGGCCTACGGGCGGTGGGAGGAGCTGGAGACGAAGAAGGGCGGTTGATCCATTGACGATCAACAATCTAAAATTGAACCAAAACCGGTGATGGCGAGCAATCGTTGTTGATACGGCAAAGGCTTCTGGAGACGCTCTCTCAGAAGCCTTTGCTTTTCGCTTTGCGGTACCGTTAAGGGGACTGGCACCTGGCGGAGCCAGTCCCCCTCGTCAATTGCTTTTGAATATTTCCTTGGCCAGCCTGAGGCTCACCTTCCGCTTGGTGGCGATGGCGGTGCGGTTGATGGTCTCAAGCGCGTAGACGAGCGACGGGATGTCGCGCCGCGCCTTCAAAAGCATCTCGTCGATCACTTCGTCGGGCAGGGTCATCTGCCGGTCTTCGGCGAGCTTCTTCAGGATCATGCGCCTGGACTCGTCGTCCGAAACGTCCATGCGCGCCACCAATCCCCACAGCAGACGGCTGGTCAGGTGCCCGTCCAGATGCGGCAGCTCCTTCGGGGGAGTAAGGCCCGATATGGCGATCTTTCTCCCCGAACTGTAGAAGGCGTTGAACAGCTCCCAAAGCTCGACCCTCAGCTCCTGGCGATCCGGCAGCAGGTCCAGGTCGTCGAGGATGAGGGCCTTGGCGCCGGCGAAGTGCTCGGCAAGACGCGAGGGGCCTTCGCTGCCGTAGCTCTTGCCGTAAAGGGCATCGGCGTCGCGGAAGGAGAAATACCTGCCGTCGATGGTGCTGGAGAGGGCGGTCAATAGGTGGGTCTTGCCGGAGCCTTCGGGGCCGTAGATGTAGAGGAGGTTCTCGGCGTCGCTGCCGCTGGCGATCCTCTGCGCGAATTGATAGGCGGTCTTGTTGCCGCCGCAGACCACGAAGTTCTCGAAGCAAAAGCGCGGCACTACCGGGAAATCGAAGATAAGCTGCATAGAACCCCTAAAACAGTCTTCCCTGAGGCGGCTCCGGAGCGACCCTGCCGAAGTGGTGGTAGGCGGCGGCGGTGGCGACGCGTCCACGCGGGGTGCGGTTCAAGAAACCGTTCTGGATCAGGAAGGGCTCGTAGACGTCCTCGATGGTGTCGCTCTCCTCGCTGATGGCCGCCGCGATGGTGTCCAGCCCCACCGGTCCCCCCCCGAACTTGTCGATGATGGTCAAAAGGATGGCGCGGTCCATGGTGTCGAACCCCATGTCGTCGATCTCGAGGAGCGCCAGCGCCTGGTCCGCCACTGCGCGGGTGATCACGCCGTCGGCGCGCACCTGGGCGAAGTCGCGCACGCGACGCAGCAGACGGTTGGCAATCCTTGGGGTGCCGCGGCTTCTGCGCGCGAGTTCCAGGGCGCCGTCGGGCGCGATCTCCATCCCGAAGATGCGCGCGGAGCGGGTGATGATGAAGGCGAGTTCGTCGTGGGTGTAGAACTCGAGCCGCGAGATCACGCCGAAGCGGTCCCTAAGGGGTGAGGAGAGGAGGCCTGCGCGGGTGGTGGCGCCCACCAGAGTGAACTTGGGGAGGTCGAGCTTGATGGTGCGCGCGCTCGGTCCCTGGCCGATGATGATGTCGAGCTGGAAGTCCTCCATGGCGGGGTAGAGGATCTCCTCCACCACGTGGGAGAGACGGTGGATCTCGTCGATGAAGAGGACGTCGTGCGGTTCCAGGTTGGTCAGGATGGCGGCCAGGTCGCCCGGGCGCTCGATCACCGGCCCCGAGGTGGACTTGATGTTCACCCCCATCTCGCAGGCGATGATGTTGGCCAGGGTGGTCTTTCCAAGTCCGGGGGGGCCGTACAGCAACACGTGGTCCAGCGCCTCTCCCCTGCCGCGCGCGGCGTCGATAAAGAGCCCGAGGTTACCCTTGGCCTTTTCCTGTCCCACGTAGTCCGCCAGCGCCCGGGGGCGCAGCGATGCCTCAAGGAGGTCGTCTTCGGATCTCTCGGCGCTGATAAAACGGGTCATACCTCTCCTTGCCGGCGGCTTGAGCCGCCCGAATGCAGGGAGCCAAATTATAACAGTTGAAGGTAAAGGTCAAGGGGCATGCCCGGCTGGCGCAGTGGACTGCATCAGCTCGTGGGTCTTGGCAAGCAGGGTGCTCGCGGAGAAGGGTTTGGCGAGGAAGGGAGCATCCCATTCGAGGATGTCCTGGAGGGAGACCGACTTCGCCGGGTAGCCTGAGATGAACATCACCCTGAGCTTTGGCTGCCGTTCCCTTATGGCCTGGTACAGCTGCGGCCCGCTCATTCCCGGCATGACCACGTCGGACACCATGAGGTCGAAGGTGGTGCCGGCGCATGCCTCTATCGCCTCTGGTCCGCTCCCAACGCTGGTCACGCTGTAACCGTTATCCTGCAGCGCACTTTCCAGGAAGTCGCGCACCGCCTTTTCGTCCTCGACCACCAGGATTTTCCCCTTCCCGCGCGGTATCGGTGCCGCCTCGGGCGCCGCCTGGGCCGCCTCGATCCTCTCGACGCGGGGCAAGTAGATGCGGAAGGTGGTTCCCTTGCCCGGTTCGCTGTACACGGAGATGCTCCCCTGGTGCTGCTTGACGACGCCGTGAACCGTGGAGAGACCGAGACCGGTCCCCTCGCCGGGCCCCTTGGTGGTGAAGAAGGGCTCGAAGATGCGGGACTTGGTGTCCTCATCCATCCCCATACCGGTGTCGCTCACGGAGATCACGGCGTAGCGCCCCGGAGGCATCCCCTCCTCAAGCCAGCGGTCCGAGCGCTGCAGCATCACGGCTCCCGTTTCTATGGTGAGAGTACCTCCGGGAGACATGGCATCTCGGGCGTTGACAGCCAGGTTGAGCAGGACCTGCTGCAGTTGCCCTGCGTCCGCTTTTATGCAGAGCTCCTCGGGGGTCAGCTTTACCTGGAACTTGATGTCCTCGCTGATCAGGCGCCTCAGCATCTTGGTCTGAGAAAGCACCTCGTCGTTGAGGTTCAGCTCCTTGATGGAGAGGACCTGCTTACGGCTGAAGGCGAGGATTTGCCGGGTGAGATCGGCGGCACGGGTGGCGGCGTCCATCACCCCGTGGATAGCCTTCGCCCCCTTCGATCCCGGCGCGATGTCGTTAAGGGCAATCTCCGCACCGCCGATGATGGCGGTAAGCAGGTTGTTGAAGTCGTGGGCGATTCCCCCCGCCAGTACCCCGATCCCCTCGAGCTTCTGTGCCTGGAGCAGTTGCCTCTCGAGCATGGCGCGCTGGGAGATGTCCAGGAAGGTGACCACGCCGCCGACCAGCTCCCCGTCACGCTGGATTGGGTGGGACCAGTATTCTACGGGGATGGCGGTGCCATCCTTTTTGCGAAAGGTCTCGTTGACGGTGTGGCTGCCGCGGCCGTCGTTGAGCATCCGGCAGATGGGGCAGTCGGCTTCCTCCAGCGCGCTTCCATCGGAGGCCGCGTGCCCCAGGAACTGGTGCATCCGGCTGCCGACGATCTCTTCGGGGTGTTCGTAGCCAAGGAGTCTCACGCAGGCGGGGTTGCAGAAGGTGCAGGTCCCCTCGCGGCTGACGGCGAAGATCGCTTCCGCGGTGGAGTTGAACAAGAGCCGGATGTGCTCCTCCCGTTCGGCCAGCGCCTCGCGCACCCGGATCTGGTCATCCAGGGCCTGCTGCAGTTGGGCCGTGCGCTTGGCCACCGTCTCCTCCAGTTCGTGTTTGAAGATGAGGGTCGTGGAAAAGCGTTCCGCCATCTCGTTGAAGGCCGCACCGATCTCCGCGATCTCCCGGTGCGGATCGGGCTGCACCCGGCTGGAAAAGTCTCCGGAACTGATCTCGCGGATGCCATTGAGCAGGGGAGTGATGGAGCGGTTAAGCAGCCTGCGCACGATGGCCAGCCCCAAAAGAAGTGCGATGAACGAGCCGAGGATCACCGCAAGGACGGTCCTGATCACCAAAGCACGTTCAGCTTTTCTGATCGGTTCCAGGTCGACGCCGACGGCAACCGTCGCGATCTCTCCGCCGTTCGCCACTGAGGTCACCGTTCCGAACGCCAGCTCGCTGCGGGCGAAGGTCTCGTGGGACTGGGCCCGTACCGGGAAGTGGTACTCCTTGACCCCGCCTGTCACACTGCTCATCCAGCGCGCCGCTATCACCTCACCGTCCAGAGACTTGACCATGACGAAGGCCACATCCCGATCGACGGTGGCGGCTTCCAGGATCCGCCCCAGGTGATGGATCTCCCCTTGCGCCAGTGCGGGGTACACCTCGCTGGTTACCTGCTGGCCGAGCAGGTTTACCCGGTGCTCCAGGTCCTCGTGCAGGTCGAGCTTTTGCTGGGAAATGAAGAAGGCGCCTATGGTGCTTCCCAAGGCGAGAATGACGGCAAGCAGGATGAGGTTGATTGAGATGTTGAGGCTAAGGCGCATGCATGGAACTCCTGGTGCGCCACTCCGGGGACGCAGGGGCGATTTCTTCACAGCGGTGCAGCGGGGGAAGGGGACGGCGGCGGCCGTCCCCCAAAAAAACGGTGTCAGCGTTCACGGAAGGTGACCGTATAGGCGAAGCTGGCCGGGCGGCAGTAGTCGAGTGCGTGGCCGTCCACCTCGGCGTAGGGGTACATGAAGTAGTTGACCGTTTCCTTGTTACCCTCGCTGAAGACGATGCCCCGCCCCCCTTTTTGCAGCACGATGCGGAACTCATCCACGGCGCCGAAGTAGTACTCGCGGTAGGGCTTGGCACCCGCCTTGTCCAGTTTCTTCGCCAACACGGCCTTGGTGACGTCGGCCGGGTCCACCGGGACCCAGCCCGTGCCGGGGAGGTAGAATTCGGCCCAGCAGTGGTGCCCGTCGGTGATGTCCGTCTGCCCCGGCCGCCCCAGCCTCAGCCCGAAGACCTCGCGGGCCGGCACGCCGGCGGCGCGGGCCAGCGCCACGTACAGCGTGCTGAGGTCGGCGCATTTGCCGCTGCGGGCTGCCAGGGTGGCCTGCACGTTTCCAACGCCGCAACCCGGCACGTTGGGGTCGCGCCGGGTGTTGTCGACCACCCAGTCGTACACCGCCCGCGCCTTGGGCAGGATCCCCTTCTTGCCCTTGGTGATCTGGCGCGCGAGCGCCTTCACCTTCTTGTCATTCGAGGGTATCCAGAACTCGGATTGCACGTATTTGGTCACCTCGGGCGGGATGGGGACAGCTTTCTCCTCGAGCCTGGTCACCTTGCGCTCCTTGGCCGTGGCTTCGAAGGTCACCGTCAGGCGACGCTCTTTTTGAGGCCCGCGCCATTGGGTGTAGAGGTAGAGCGCGCCGCTTTGTGGTTCCCTGGACAGGGTGAAGGTGGAATAGTTGCCGTTAAACTGCAGGTTGTCGATCTTTTGGTTTAGGTCTGAGGTGGGGTAGGGGAACCACATCTTCACATCTTGAGCTTCCTGGGGTGAGGTCACCGTTATGGCGAAGGTCACGGTACCGCTTCGCTGTTTGCTGGGGGCACAAACAGCTGTCAGTGGAATTGCCAGGACCATCAAGAATACTGCTGTCGCCGTTATTGCTGCGCGCATGGATTCTCCTTTCCTTGATCGAGACTCAAAACCTCGGATTGGATCAATACTCGGCTAGTATATCTCGTGGCTTTCTACAATCAATGAGCATCAGTGTTTACAGTGAAGGTCGTGGCTGGAAACATTTGAGGGGAGAACTTTGAGTTGGTGACGGAGATGAGAGTGAGGACGGGAGGAACTGCAATTGTCAGAGCCGGAGCGGTTTTTCATGCTCCGGCTCCATTTTATTTCATCAATTTCTTGAGTGCCTGCTTAAGAAGCGACTCAACGGTGGCATCCTCGGGAAATTTGAGCTCTGCCAGTGCTTTTTGTACTACATTCTCCTTGTAGCCCAGGTTGATCAACGCGGACAGGATATCCTCGCGTATCTCCGGCTTGGCCGGCGCGGCAGCAACCCCCGTGGCAGCGTGTGTCATTCCCAGCTTCATCATCTTCTCCTTGAGTTCCAGCACCAGGCGCTCGGCGGTTTTCTTGCCGATACCCGGAATGGCGGAAAGCCTGGCGATGTTGCCGCTCACCAGCGACTCGGAGAGCTCCGCCGGCTCGCTGTTGGAGAGGATGCTGTTGGCAAGCTTGGGACCGACCCCGGAGACGCCGATCAGCAGCTGGAACAGCTCCTTTTCCTGCTGGGTGCGGAAGCCGTACAGGTTGATGGCGTCCTCCTTCACGGAGGTGTGGACCTGCAGGGTCGTCGTGCTCCCTTCGGCGGGAAGGGCGTAGTAGGTGGAGAAGGGGATGAAGACCTGGTAGCCCACGCCGTTCACGTCCAGGATGACGTAGTCGGGGGCCTTGTGCGCGATCTTGCCGGTGAGAAGGGCGATCATCTAAACCTCTTGCTTCAAGTGACAATTGACGATGGTTAATGGACAACGGGACGTTGCCGGACGCACGGCCCGCCGCCGGTTCCCTACCTGAGGCTTTTCAATAAGCTACCTATGCCGGCGGAGTGGGCGTGGCAGATGGCGACGGCCAGGGCATCGGAGGCGTCTTCCTGGGCCACCTCGGGGAGGTTCAAGAGCGCCTTGATCATCTGCTGCACCTGGGTCTTTTCGGCGCGTCCGGTGCCGACCACCGCCTGCTTCACTTGCATTGCGGTGTACTCGTGGACGGGGAGCCCCACGTTGACGGCAGCGACGATGGCGGCTCCGCGCGCCTGCCCCAGTTTGAGGGCGCTCATCGCGTTCTTGGCCAAAAAGACGTCCTCGACCGCCACCACTTCCGGCTGGTACTCGGCGATGATCGCGGAGAGGCCGGTGAAGATCTTCTCCAGACGTTGCGGGAAGTCTTTTGCGCTCTGGGTGAAGATGGCGCCGTTGTCGATGTGGACCAGGCGGTTTCCCTGCTTGGAGATGAGGCCGTAGCCTGTCTTGCGGGAGCCGGGGTCTATGCCGAGAATGATCATGTCAAAACCTTAAAACCATTAGCCACGGAGAAAATCTGAGAACTTCGAAGAAACCCAAAAGCAAAAGGCTCTAAAGATGTTTTAGTTTGTTTCTCAAGACTTTGCCTTTCTCAGATATCCTCAGATTTTCTCCGTGGCCAGTGGTTTGATTCAATAAAAAAAGCGCGGGGAGTGCCCGCGCTCTTAGTACCACAAACAACCTGCTTTTGCTACATCATCTTTTCCATGTCCTCGGCGGAGATGTCGAAGTTGGCGTAGACGTTCTGGACGTCGTCGTTGTCCTCGAGACGGTCCATGAGCTTCAGCATGTTCTCGGCGTTCTTCCCTTCCAGTTTGACCATGGTCTGCGGGATCATGGTGATCTCCGCGGACTCCGGTTTGAACCCTGCCGCTTCGAGCGCGGTCTTCACCTGGTGGAACGCGGTCGGGTCGGTCAGCACTTCGTACTGCTCTTCTTCATCCACGACGTCGTCGGCGCCGGCCTCGATGGCGGCTTCGAAGAGTTTGTCGAAGTCGGTGCTCTTCGGGTACACCAGGAGCCCCTTCTTGTCGAAGAGCCAGGAAACGCAGCCGGTCTCGCCCATGTTGCCGTTGCACTTGGAGAAGGTGCTCCTGACATCGGAAACGGTGCGGTTGCGGTTGTCGGTCATGACCTCCACCAGCACCGCGGTGCCGCCCGGACCGTACCCTTCGTAGGTGGTCTCCTCGTAGGTCACGCCTTCCATCCCGCCGACGCCCTTCTTGATGGCGCGCTCGACGTTGTCCTTGGGCATGTTCTCGCCTTTTGCCTTATCGATAGCAGTTCTCAGGCGCGGGTTCCCATCGGGGTCGCCACCGCCGAGCTTCGCGGCAACGGTGATTTCCTTGATCAGCTTGGTGAATATCTTGCCGCGTTTGGCATCCGCGGCGCCTTTCTTGTGCTTGATGGTACTCCATTTATTATGACCTGACATGATCCGCTTCCTTTCCGATCAGTTTGTGAATGAAACGCGAAATACTAGCACGGCCAAAAGAGTGTTGTAAAGTGGGAAAATGGCAGTTAAACTGTGTGGCTGCACCCGCATGAAGCGGGGATTCAACTCCGTCAGGGAGAGATCATGGACCTGTTCTACCGCACGCTTAAACACTTCTCGCCTCTGTTTTTGCTGCTTTGCCTCATGCTGTCCGCCCTCGGCTGCACCAAGCTGGCCATCAGACGCGATGCCCCGCCCGTACTGGCACAGGACGAACTGCTGCGCCCCTACAAGAAGGTGGGGACCATCGAGGTGCACCGCGTGCGCTACGGCGACAAGGAGGACCTCACCCCTGCCGATTACAGCTGGGCCAACGACGCCCTGCGTGCCGAGGCGGCGAAGATCGGAGCCGATGCCGTGATCCTGCCCGAAGTCAAAGTGGAGATGGACACCTACATCTTCTTCCCCAAGAGCGAGATTACCGCCCGGGGGACTGCCATAAAATTCCGCTGACTTTTTCCTCCTCCTGAGAAAATTCCATTGATAAAGGGCGCACATTTTTGAGATAGTGTGCGCCGTATACACTATCGTGGCCGAGTGACTCGGCTGCCATGAATTCAATCGATACAGGAGGAAGGCCATGAAAGCGGTACTGATGGAAGGTTTCGGCGGCGTCGAGGTGCTCAAGGTGGGCGAGGTGGACAGACCTGCCCCCAAGGAAAACGAGGTGCTGATCAAGGTTCACGCCACCTCGATCAACCGCCCCGACCTGGTGCAGCGTGAGGGGAAATATCCCCCCCCGCCCGGCGACTCCGAGATCCTGGGGCTCGAGGTGGCCGGCGTCGTCGAGGAGCTGGGGGCCGGTGTCACCGGCTGGAAAGTGGGCGACCGCGTGGTGTCTCTGGTAGGGGGCGGCGGTTATGCCGAGTACGCCGTGGCCTACGCCAACCACCTGATGCCGATCCCGGAGACGGTCAGCTTCGAGGAGGCGGCCTGCATCTGCGAGTCCTACATCACCGCGTTTCTCAACGTGTTCATGATCGGCGGGCTCGAGGATGGCCAGACCGCGATCCTGCATGGCGGCGGCGGGGGGGTGAACACCGCGGCGATCCAGCTTTGCAAGGCCCTGGTGCCCAACGCGAAGCTGATCGTGACCGCATCCCCGGAGAAGCTCGAACGAGTCAAGGAGCTGGGCGCGGACCTGGTGATCAACTTCCGCGAGACCCCTGACTTCAGTGAGGCGGTCAAGGAGTTCACCAACAAGAAGGGGGTGGACGTGATCCTCGACCACGTCGGTGCCAAGTACCTGGCCCCCAACATGAACTCCCTGGGGTACAAGGGGAGGCTGGTCGTCATCGGCGTCATCTCCGGCATCAAGGCGGAGCTGAACCTTGCGCTCATGATGGTCAAGCGCCAGCAGATCATCGGCAGCGTGCTCCGCTCCCGTCCGGTCTCCGAGAAGGGGGAGATCGCGGCCGAGTTCGTGCGTCGCGCCATGCCCAAGTTTGCGGACCGCACCATCGTGCCGATCATCGAGAAGGTGTTCCCCATCGACCAGGTGGTCGAGGCGCACCGGATGATGGAAGAAGACAAGCACTTCGGCAAGATCGTGCTGAAGATAGCGCAATAGCGGACCTCCCCTTGGTGGGGGCAGGCGTGCGGGTGTCTGTAGGGGCGAATAATTATTCGCCCCTACCACTTTGGCCCTGCCGACTGCTTCCACTACCACGGCGGAGTCCGTAATAAAGGAGAGTTAGTTACAGGATGGAAGCTTATTCGGATTTTTTCTTCACCGTGTGGATCAGGTTCTTCTTCCTGCTCACCCCCTTCTTCGTACTCTCCACCTTCCTGGCCATGACCCCCGAGCTCACCGCCCGTGAGCGGCGCGCCACCGCCCTCAGGGTGACCCTCGCGGTCCTGGTTGCCTGCTTCGTCCTGTACTCCTTCGGCAACACCCTGTTCTCCCTGTTCGGGATCACGCTCGACTCCTTCAGGATCGGGGCGGGGAGCCTCCTCTTCCTCTCGGCGGTGCACATGGTGCACGGCGATGACAGCGCGCCTCCCAGCGAAAAGCGCGGCGCCATCTCGGTGGTGCCCTTGGCGATCCCCGTCACGGTCGGCCCCGGGACGACCGGTGCGCTGCTGGTCATGGGCGCCGAGGTGCAGCACAACTGGCAGGTCATCGTAGGTCTCGCCGCCCTCGCCATGGCGGTCCTCTGCGTCGGCATCCTGCTGGTGTGCGCCTCCTTCATCGAGCATATCGTCGGTAAGAAGGGGATCACCATCCTGAGCAAGCTGACCGGCCTCTTCGTCGCGGCGCTCGCCGCCCAGATCGTCTTCACCGGGGTCCGCAACTTCCTGAAGATCGGCGCCTAGATATTTCCCCCTTAGCCCTCCCCCTCCGGGGGAGGGTGCCCGCAGGGCGGGTGAGGGCCATGCCACGAAGGGAGATCTCGCATACTGCAGCGCCCTCACCCCTGCCCCTCTCCCGGAGGGCGAGGGGAGCCAGACAGAACACTCCGCGTCCTATGCCCCTCCCCCCGGAGGGGGAGGGGGGAGTGGGGAAGATCTTGGCGCACACAACACAAAAAAGGGGGCTCCGTTTACCGGAGCCCCCTTTACCTCTTTCCTTATCCCTTTTATCCCTGTTACAGGCTCAACTCCGCGTGACCGTTGCAGAGTCTATCGCGCTCGGCGATGACGTCGGCGTCCTCGAGGTAATCGTCGAAGTTCATGTCGCGGTCGATGATGCCGCCCGGCGTGATCTCGATGATCCTGTTGGCCACGGTGGAGACGAACTCGTGGTCGTGGGAGGCGAAGAGCACCACCTCGGTGTAGGAGATGAGCCCGTTGTTCAGGGCGGTGATCGACTCCAGGTCCAGGTGGTTGGTGGGTTCGTCCAGGATGAGGGCGTTGGCGCCGGTCAGCATCATCCTGGAGAGCATGCAACGCACCCGCTCGCCACCGGAGAGGACGCTGGTCTTCTTGGTCGCCTCGTCGCCTGAGAAGAGCATCCTCCCCAAAAAGCCGCGTGCGAAGCTCTCTCCCTCGGTGGGGGGGGAGTACTGCCCGAGCCACTCGATGAGGTTCAGGTCACTCTTGAAATAGTCGCCGTTCTCCTTCGGGAAATAGGCGCTGGTGATGGTCACGCCCCAGCGGAAGGTCCCCTCGTCCGGCTCCACTTCGCCGGCGAGGATCTGGAACAGGGTGGTCTTCGCCAGTGAGCTGCTCCCGACAAAGGCGATCTTGTCGCCCTTTCTCACGATCAGGTCCAGGTCCTTGAACACCTGCACGCCGTCCACCGCCTTTGAGAGGCCTTTCACCTCGAGAATGATGTCGCCGCAGGGGCGCTCCGGTTTGAACACCACCCACGGGTACTTGCGGGAAGAGACCGGCATGTCCTCGATGGTGAGCTTCTCGAGGAGTTTCTTCCTGGAGGTCGCCTGCTTCGCCTTCGATGCGTTGGAGGAGAAGCGCTGGATGAACTCCTTCAACTCGGCGGCCTTGTCCTGGACCTTGCGGTTCTCGTCCTGGCGCTGCTTCAGGTTCAGCTGGCTTGCCTGGTACCAGAAGTCGTAGTTGCCGACGTAGACCTGGATGCGGCTGAAGTCAATGTCGGCTATGTGGGTGCAGACCTGGTTCAGAAAGTGGCGGTCGTGGGAAACCACGATCACGGTGTTCTGGAAGCGGTACAGGAAATCCTCCAGCCAGGCGATCGATTTCAGGTCCAGGTGGTTGGTCGGCTCGTCCAAAAGGAGCACGTCCGGATTGCCGAAGAGGGCCTGTGCCAGGAGCACGCGCACCTTCTCGCCCGCTTCCAGTTCCTTCATCAGCTTGCCGCGCAGCTCCTCCGGTATCCCCAGGCCGTTCAGGAGCACCGCCGCCTCGCTCTCGGCTTCGTAGCCGTTCATCTCGGCGAACTCCGCCTCCAGTTCGGCGGAACGGATGCCGTCCTCCTCGCTGAACTCGGGTTTGGAGTAGATGGCCTCGCGCTCAGCCATCACCTCGTAGAGCTTCTTGTGCCCCATGATCACCGTGTTGAAGACGGTGTGCTCGTCGTAGGCGAACTGGTCCTGCTTGAGGACCGCGACCCTCCCTTTGCCGACCGAGATCTCCCCCTTGTCAGGATCGATTTCCCCGGAAAGGATCTTGAGGAAGGTCGACTTGCCGGCGCCGTTGGCCCCGATCAGGCCGTAGCAGTTGCCCGGGGTGAACTTTATGTTTACGTCTTTGAACAGAACCCTCTTGCCATAGGACAGGGTGACGTTTGATGCGCTGATCATGCTTGCTCCTTCTGCGAAAAATGAAAAGACCACAGGATAGCCTGTGGTCGTGAGCTTCGTATTTATACCATTGCTGCGACTGGCTGAGCAACGTCTTTTTTCTCTTCTGACACGATTTTAACCGTACCCGTGCCGCAGTACGGCGCAGTCGCTTTTCTTATAAAAAAATGCTAAAGTCACGCCCAGCGCTGTCGAGGAGTCAAAGATGCCTGCCTCGGTCGATCCGGCCGGTGCCGAAACGCCGTCCAAGGCCTGGGCAACCCGTGGAGCATACATGAAGATAGTCGACAAGATGAACTGCGGTAGTCAGTTCATCTCTTTTGAGTTTTTCCCGCCCAAAGACAAGAACGAATGGCCCGGCTTCTTCCAGGTGGTCGATCGCCTGGCCCAGCTAAAGCCGCTCTTCGCCTCGGTTACCTACGGTGCCGGCGGCAGCACCCAGGGGGACACCCTCGAGATCGTGAGCCGGTTGAAAAGTGAGCACGGCCTGGACACGATGGCCCACCTGACCTGCATCGGCGCCTACCGCGGCGACCTGCAGCTCTTCCTGGACAGCCTCGCCGAGGCCGGGGTGAACGACGTCCTGGCCCTGCGGGGAGACCTCCCCAAGGACGCTCCCCCCGAGTTCTCCGCCTGCCGGACGCTCTTGCACGCTTCCGACCTCGCCGCTTTCATCAAAGAGTCCCACCCCGGCATGGGGATCGGCGTGGCGGGGTATCCCGAGGTGCATCCTGAGGCGGTCGACGCCGAGCACGATCTGGGGTACCTGAAGCTGAAGCTGGACCAGGGGGGCGACTTCGCCATCACCCAGCTCTTTTTCGACAACAAGCTCTACTTCGATTTCGTCGCCAAGGCCCGTTCCATCGGCATTGACAAGCCTATCATTCCCGGTATCATCCCGGTGGTGAGCCTCAAGGTGATCCAGCGCATCATCTCCCTTTGCGGAGCGAGCCTCCCGGCGGCCTACCTGGCCGAGCTGGAGGCTGCCGACCGGGCGGGGGGGGCAGCCGCCGTCCAGAAGGTCGGGGTGGCCCACGCACGGAGGCAGGCCGAGGAACTGCTGGCGGCCGGCGTCCCCGGGGTGCACATTTACACGCTGAACCGAGACCAGGCGGTGCTCGACCTGGTGCAAGGACTGCTGCCGTAGGACCTGCGATGCAATTACATTGAAATGGCGGCGGCCACCCGTCGCTGCAAGGGGGGAAGGTGAACAAGTCACTGCTTTTCCTGCTGCTCGGTGCGCTCATCATCTGCGCACTTCCCTCTCGGCTCCTCGCCGACTATTACAGCTACACCGACAACCGCGGTACTGTCCACATGACCAACAAGCTGCAGGCTGTCCCGGCCAAGTACCGCTCCACCATGAAGGTGACCCGCGAGGATCCCAAAAAACAACCCGCCGGACAGGCGCCAGATGCCTCTCAAGCGGCGCCGGAGAGCCCGTCCGCGCAGCAGGAGGCGCCGGCCGCGCCGCCGGGACGCTTCGCCCAACTTACCGCGCGCCACCTCTGGCTCAAGCCGCTGCTGGTGGTCGCCGCTATCGCCGCCCTCTTCGTCGGGGTCGGCAAACTCGCCTCATGGCTCTCTTCGCCCATGCTCTCCAGGGTGATCTACATCTCCTTTTTCGTCGGCGTCATGGTCTTTCTTTACAAGAGCTACGTGGACTACATGGTGGAGAGCAGCATGAAGATCAAGGAGCGCGCGGTCAGCATGATGAAGAAAGCCTCGAACCGCGAGCTCCCCGGTCCGGCCGCCGGAGAGCCGGCCGAGCCCCAGGCGGTACCGATGCCAGCTTCTGATTCCATGAACCGGCAGTGACGCCGGCTGCAGCACAACAAACCTAGGAGGGTGCCACAATGCTTGTACGAGACAGGATGACTCAAAACCCGATAACCATCATTCCCGACATCTCGGTGACCGAGGCGTTGCGTCTGATGGGCGAAAAGAAGATCCGGCGCCTCCCCGTAGTAGACCGCTCCGGGCTGTTGGTGGGTATCGTTTCCGACCGCGACCTGCTCCAGGCCTCACCGTCGCCGGCTACCTCGCTGGCCATCTGGGAGATCCACGACCTCTTGGCCAAGCTCACCGTGGAGAAGTGCATGGCGAAGGACGTGATCACCGTCTTCGAGGACACCCCGCTCGAGGAGGCTGCCCGCATCATGGTGGATCGCAGGATCGGCGGCCTGCCGGTAGTCAAAGAGGGCAAGCTGGTCGGGATCATCACGGAATCCGATCTGTTCAACATCCTGCTTGAACTCCTGGGCGGCCGCCGCCAGGGGGTGCGCATCACCGTCGCCACTACCGGTGCCAAGGGGACCCTCGCCGACGTGACCAAGACCATCTACGAGGCAGGCGGCAACATCGTCGGCCTTGGCTTCAGCGAGGTCGACGGCAACCAGGCCGACACCTGGGTGAACACCTTCAAGGTGCAGGGGGTCTCCAAGGAAACGCTGGTGGAGGCGATCCGGCCTCACGTGCGCGAGATCATGGACGTGCGCGAGACCTCGTGACGGCAGGGGAGTGAAATGCACCTGATACAGATCCTGCTGCCGCTTTACGACAACGAGGGTAACCAGTTCACCCAGGACGAGTTCCTCAAGGTGCGTGACGAGCTCTCGGAGCGCTTCGGCGGCATCACCACCTACATGCGCTCCCCGGCACGCGGACTCTGGAAGGAGACCAAGGAGACCACGGTCCAGGACGACATCATCATCTACGAGGTGATGACCAGGGAGCTGGACCGGGCCTGGTGGAGGAAGTACCGGCAGCAGTTGACTGCCGATTTCCGGCAGGCGCTGCTGATCGTGAGAGCGAGCGAGGTGGAGCTCCTCTAGCCGCGGGAACTGCAAGGCGTAAAAAAAAAGCCGGGTGCTCAGGCGACCGTCATGGTCGCCGGGCACCCGGCTTTTTCGTCGATGCGTGACGGGTCCTAGAAGCGCTCGAAATCCTCGTCCATTTCCAGGTCGGCGCCGACGGCCTTACCCATATGACCGGCACCGACGTGGGCCGCGGGTGCCTTGGCAGCAGTTATCTGCTTCATGCCCGGCCTCTCCTTCGCCTTCGTGGTGCGGACCGTTCTCGCCTTCGCCGTACCTTCATCGCCGGTCTTGAAGAAGGCGATGGTGCTTTGCAACTGCTCGGCCTGCGAGGCGAGCTCCTCGGCGGTGGAGGACATCTCCTCGGAGGCGCTGGCGTTTTGCTGGATGACCTGGTCGAGTTGCTGGATCGCCTTGTTGATCTGCTCGGCGCCGGTATCCTGTTCGCGGCTGGCGGCGCTGATTTCCTGGACCAGTTCCGCGGTCTTCTGGATGTCCGGAACCATCTTGGACAGGAGTTCGCCTGCCTTCTCGGCGATGTTCACGCTGTTGGCGGAGAGCTCGGAGATCTCACCGGCTGCTTTCTGGCTCCGCTCCGCGAGTTTCCTCACCTCGCTTGCCACGACCGCGAAACCCTTGCCGTGCTCGCCGGCGCGGGCCGCCTCGATGGCCGCGTTCAGGGCCAAGAGGTTGGTCTGGCGCGCGATCTCCTCGATGATATTGATCTTGCTGGCGATCTCCTTCATGGCATGGACGGTTTCCTGTACCGCCTTGCCCCCTTCCTTGGCGTCTTCGGCGGACTTCACCGCGATCTTCTCGGTCTGGATCGCGTTGTCGGCGTTCTGGCGGATGTTGGACGTCATCTGCTCCATGCTGGAAGAGGCTTCCTCGGCGGCCGCCGCCTGCTCGCTCGCCCCCTGCGACATCTCCTCGGAACTGGAGGAGAGTTCCTGGCTCCCCTGCGCCACGTAGTTGGTGGCCGCTTTCACCTCGGTCACCACCTCTTTGAGCTTGTTCAGCATGGTGCGCATGGCGGCGAGCAACTGTCCCGTCTCGTCCTTCGAGGTCTGGCCGATTTCGAAGGTCAGGTCACCATCGGCAAGACGGTTGGCGGTGTCGACCCCCACCTGCAGCGGCTTTTTGATGCTGGCGGTGACCAGGAAACTGAGGGCGACTGCAAGCAGCACGGCAACTATGGAGATGGTGATTAACAGGAAGACCACCCGCTGGGTCGCTTTCAGGACCATTCCTTTTTCCTGCTGCATGGCCTTGTTTCCTTCCTGAGCCAGCTCGACAGCAGTATTCTCCATCTTGTGGGTTTCATCCTTGAAAGCGCCAACGGCGGCGTTGGCCTCGGCCGGTGTCTTCACCTTCCCATCGAGGATGGAGCCGGCCACCTTCGCAAAGCCTGCCTTATAGAGGGCGAAGTTTTCCTTTATGATCTTGGTCTTCTCCACGTCCTCCTTGTCCCGTACCACTTTCTCCAGATCCGCTACGCGCTCTACCGTCTTGCCCGCCTCCTCGTTCCACTTGGCGTAATACTCCTCGACCTTTTTAGCATCGGTGATGTTCAGGAACATGTCCTTTTCATAGCGTCTCATCCCCAATACGTTGGCCCTGGCCCTGGCTGCGTGCTCGGCGATCTTGGCTTCTCCGTCAAGGACTGTGACCATGGTGTTTTCGCCGTCTTTGACCCCCCAGTAACCGGTGCCGGCAACTCCGACCAACAGCAGGACAACGAGCCCGAAGCTGAGCATCAACCTGGTACCAATCTTCATGTTCTTGAGCATTTTTATTCCCCCCTTAGGCAGAGCGCCTATCTGTAACGTCGCTGTTAACTGACATATCGACTCTTGCATCGTATACGGAATGGTACTGATGGAATCAGTATTTTCGAAATGTCCCGTTTGGTCGGGGCGTACAAGATCAGCACATTGCCACTTTTCACGTGGGCTTATGTGAATATCGGAGCCTGTGGGATTTTCTTAAATAAAGAATGGTTTGAGAGGAAATAGGGACAGCTCTCCACAGAGAGGAGGGACACAACTCCGGCGGAAGTGACGGATGGGGCACTTTTTAGAGAAAGGGCGGAAGACAGTGAGTGTGGGGGAGGGAAGTCTCCCCCTAATTCTGGCTGGGTGGCTCGTACTTGTAGCCCGCGCCGTAGATGGAATGGATCAGCTCCTGGTCGGGGGCGACGGCGGAGATCTTCTTGCGCAGCTTCTTGATATGACTGTCGATGGTACGGTCGCTCACGATGCGCTGGTCCGAGTAGATGCGGTCCATCAACTGGGTCCGTGAGTAGATGCGTCCGGGGTTCTGGTAGAGAAAGTGCAAGAGCTTGAATTCGACCACGGTCAGGTCGAGGTCGCGCCCCTTGAACTGGGCCGAGTAGCGGTCGGGGTCCAGGGTGAGGCCGCCGGCCGAGGTGGCGGGCTGTTCCACGCTGCGGCGCAGCACGGTTTTCACCCGCGCCACCACCTCGCGGGGGCTGAAGGGCTTGCAGACGTAGTCGTCGGCGCCAAGCTCCAGGCCGAGCAGCCGGTCGATCTCCTCGACGCGGGCCGTGATCATGATGATGGGAAGCTGCGAGAAGGTGCGTATCTCCTTGCAGATCTCCAGCCCGTCGCGCCCGGGGAGCATCAGGTCGAGCAGCACGAGGTCCGGCTGCCGCTCCCGCACCCGCGGCACCACCTCGGTACCGTTGGCGATCCACACGGTCTCGAAGCCGGACTGCTTCAGGTAATCCCCCAAAAGGCTCGCCAGCTTTTCCTCGTCCTCGACGATCATGATGGTCTGTGTCATGTCCTGCTCCCCGTAAGTGGCAGTTCTATCCTGATCAGCACCCCCCCCTTGGGGGAGGGGAGTGCGGCGATGGTCCCCTCGTGCGCCTCCACGATGTTCTTGCAGATGGCCAGGCCGAGCCCGGCGCCCCCGAGGGCACGGTTCCTGGAATTCTCCACCCGGAACAGCCGGTCGAAGAGCTGGGCCAGTTCCTCGGGCTGCACCCCGGGCGCAGAGTCGGCGAATTCCACGATGGCACGGCCGCCGTCACGCTTGAGCCGCACCGAGAGCTCACCGCCTGGGTCGGTGTACTTGAGCGAGTTGCCCAAGAGGTTGCTGAAAAGCTGGTTCAGGCGCCCCCCGTCCGCGAAGACGGTCAGCTCCTCGCGGGGGAGCAGCTGCCGCAGCGCGATGCTCTTCTGGCGGAACTTCGCGGCGAACGGCTCCAGGGCGTCCTCCAGGAGTTCGGTCAGGTCGACCAGTTCCTTTCTGTAGTTGAGCGCGCCGATGTCGGACATGGAGATCTGGTACAGGTCCTCGACCAGCCGCCCCAGGTGCATAACCTCGGCGTGCAGCGACCGCATCGACTCCGGTCCAAGCGGGCGCACCCCGTCCTGCAGCGCCTCGATCTCGCCGCGCAGGATGGATAGTGGCGTGCGCAGTTCGTGGGAGATGTCGGCCAGGTAGCGCCGGCGGGCCCGCTCGTTGTTTTCCAGGGAGAGGGCGAGGGTGTTGAAGTCGCGGGCGAGTTGCCCAAGTTCGTCGCTGGATTCCACCGGCACCCTGGTGTCGTATTCGCCCGAGGCGAGTCGGTGCAGGGAGCCGGCGAGCCTCTTGATCGGCTCGACCAGGCGGTGCGCAAGGGGGAGCGAGAGCGCCGCCGACACGAGCAGCATGACGACGGCGACCAGCCCCATGGTGAGCTTTTGCTGCTGCACGAAGAGGAGCTGGTAGGTGTCGGTGAGCCGCTGCCTCGGACGCAGCGCCAGGTAGCCCACCACCTCGCCGTCGCTGGTCAGCTTCTTCACCTGCGCCGTGTCCAGGTTCCCCTGGGTCCCCTGGAGCAGGCGCTTGCCGGCGTCGAGCAGCACCACGCGCCCTTCGAAACGGTAGAGGAAGCGCTGCGGCAGGTGCTGCCCCTGGCTGCTCAGGTTCATGAACCCGCGCCGTCCCATCCTGTGCTGGGCGCCGTCGCTGTCGCCGCCTTCGCGTCCTTCGCGTGTCGCGGCAACGATGTCGAACCAGGTGGAGGGCTCCTGCTGCAGGAATTCCCAGCTGCCGTTACTGCCGTAGGACTGCTCCAGCACGCGTGCCAGCCGCTGCAGCCGGTCCTTCTCCATGGTGTTCACGTAGGCGAGGAAGCCGTGCCCGATGCTCCATTGCATGATGAGGAACATGGAAATCACCACCGCGCCGGTTGCGGCAAGCATGGTGAATAAGAGCCTGTATTTGATCTTTACCTTCATGGCATCCACCGTTTAAGTCAATCGTACAGCTTTGTATTAGCATAGTTGTGGTTAATGTGCCATTGCATCTTTGAGCCGGAAGGAAATTCCACATTTGCTCCACAATTGTTCCTTATTGTACTGTTAGCTTGATACTCAAATAATGATTGGAGCGGACCGGGAAGTCATGGCCGCCACTGAAAGCACGGCAACGATCATCTGAAAGAAAGACGGCCTGAGGCCGCAAGGAGAAGATCATGAAAAAGCTTATCGCACTGGCATTTGTCATCGTACTTGCCGGAGCCGCCACGGCCCAGGCAAGGGTGGATTTCAGCGTTAACATCGGCATTCCGGTCGCCCCGGTCCCCGTAGCCCCGCCACCAGTCGTCTACCCCGCACCTGCCCCGGTGGTCTACCCGCCCCCTGTGGCCCCGGTGGCCTACGCCGAACCGCCCAGCTTCATCTACTCGCCTGCCCTGGGGTTCTACGTGTCGGTGGGGCTACCCTACGACGTGGTCTACATGGACAACGGCTACTACCAGTACCGGGACGGCTATTGGTACGTGGCGAACAGCTACCGCGGACCGTGGACCTACGTCGCCCCGCGCCGGCTCCCCTACGGCCTGCACCAGCACCGCTACGAGCAGATCCGTTACTACCGCGACCACGAGTATCGCACCTACCTGAGCGATCGCGACCACTACCGTGGCAACTGGTACCGCCCGGTGGCGGAGCGCCGCGACGGTCGCTGGGGCGAGCGCAAGGATTACTACCGCGACGGGTACAGGGATGGCCGCCGCGACAACCGCTGGGATGACCGCAGGGACGACCGCAGGGACAACCGCAGGGACGACCGCCGCGACTACAGGGATCGCCACTGATCCCGCGGCCGGCAACCTCCTCCCGTGCCCGGGCTTCCGGGCTCTCCTCCTTCTCCTGGAGGGACGGGACGGGAGGGGGAAGCCTTTCCCACGGCGGCTGTGCAGCATTAGAGAAATTTGAGCCGTCTTTTCTCCCGTTTCGTGGTATAGTCGCAACTCTAATGAGTCACGGACCCCATGGGCCTTTCAGGCTTCTGGGGTTTTTTGTGGCGTCACACCAAGAAACAGGAGTACCAGTGGATTTCAAACAGTTTAACTTGCACCCCAAGGTCCAGGCAGGCGTAGAGGCCGTGGGGTACCAGACCCCGACCCCCATCCAGTTGCAGGCCATTCCCACGGTGATCGCCGGACAGGACGTGCTCGGGCTGGCCCAGACCGGTACCGGCAAGACCGCCGCCTTCGGTCTTCCCATGCTGCACCGCCTGGTGGAGGGGAGCCGCGGCCAGGTGCGTGCGCTCGTGCTTGCCCCCACCCGCGAGCTCGCCGAGCAGATCAACGAATCGCTCACCGCACTGGCGCAGCAGACCCGGCTGAAAAGCATCACCGTCTACGGCGGCGTCAACATCAACACCCAGATCAAGAAGCTCAGGGAGGGGGCCGACATCGTGGTCGCCTGCCCCGGGCGCCTGCTTGACCATATCTCCCAGGGAACCATCGATCTTTCCAAGGTCGAGGTCCTGGTCCTGGACGAGGCGGACCAGATGTTCGACATGGGCTTTCTCCCCGACGTGAGGAAGATCCTGCGGGTGCTCCCCGGCAAGAGGCAGAACCTGATGTTCTCCGCCACCATGCCCGACGACATCCGCCGCCTGGCGCACGAGATCCTGTGCCGTCCGGTCACCGTGCAGGTGAGCCGCACCGCCCCGGCGGCGACCGTCTCGCATGCCCTTTACCCGGTGGGGCAGCACCTGAAGACCCCGCTTCTCTTCGAGCTCTTGAAACACACCGACACCGAGAGCGTGCTCATCTTCACCAAGACCAAGCACCGCGCCAAGAGGGTGGGGGAGCAGCTCGAGAAGGCGGGCTACAAGGCGACCAGCCTGCAGGGGAACCTGTCCCAAAACCGCAGGCAGGCGGCCTTGGACGGCTTCCGGGACGGCACCTACCAGATCATGGTTGCCACCGACATCGCCGCCCGCGGCATCGACGTCTCCCTCATCTCCCACGTCATCAACTACGACATCCCCGACACCCCGGAGGCCTACACCCACCGCATCGGCCGCACCGGCCGCGCCGCCAAGACCGGCGACGCCTTCACCCTGGTGACCGGCGAGGACGAGGCGATGGTTAAAAGCATCGAGCGCGTGCTCGGCTCCAAGATCGAGCGGCGCCGGGTGGAGGGGTTCGACTACACCGTGCCGCCGCCGAAAAAGGACGCCGAGTTCGCCCGCGCCCCGCGCGAGCCGCAGCGCAAGAAGCAGCCGGCCGCCGCGACCCAGGGCAAGCCCGCCGAAGCCAAGAGCGCGCAGGGAGCGGGGAGACCCGCCCAGCCGGGCAGCAGCCGCGGTCCCGGTGCATCCCGTCCCGGCGGCAGCCGCCAGCAGGCCGGGCAGCGCCAGGGCGGCAACCGCCCGGCCGGTGCCAGTGCCGGTGCCGGTGAAGGGCAGCGCGCCGGCGCGCAGCGTCCCGGCAACCACGCCGCCCGGCGCAGCGGCAGGTAGGCTGCAGCGGCAATCAAGCGCAAAAGAAAAGGGGAAAGTCTCGCGACTTTCCCCTTTTTTCATGGTGGCTGCCGGCTTCAGTCTCCCAGCCACCCCGCTTCGGGAAGCTGTACCGGATCGCATACAGCGTCGACGTCCCTGGCCTTGGCGCCGCAGTTGCCGCATTCGACGGTAGGTTGCAGCGTGAGTTGGTGAACTTTGTCTATCTCTCCTCTCGCGGTAAGGGCGCAGATGTGCTCGCTGTGCCCCTCTTTGTTGCATGCCATGATTGCCACCTCCTAGTCAGAAATGTCATAGCCGCTTCGCCCGATGGAGCTGCATTATCTTTGTTGAGATGTTACTATTCCATTTTACCCTTTTTTGCTAAAATTGTTGTCACAGAAGAAGATAGCTACAGGCTGAGGAGGTAACCCATGCTCGCATCGAGATGCCCCAAATGCAACGGCAGAGGAAAAATCCTGATGGCTTCCCGGCAGTCCGGATATGATGTCGAGGAAGTTCCCTGCACCATGTGCAAGGGGTCGGGACGGAAATAGCAAAGCGCAGCCAGGAGAGACGAAAAGAGGGGGAGGCCACTGCGGCGTCCCCCTTTGCTCGTTACACGGAGCGTTGCCTCGGCGGACGCCGCAGGCTCAGTCGACGGGGGACGGCTCCGATATCGGCACCAGCAACAAGGGGCACCTGCTGCGACTGCAGATGCCGTGGGCCACGCTTCCGGTCCAGAAGGCTGCCATGCCGGTCTTGCCGTGGGTAGGGAGCACCATGAGGTCTATCTTCGCCTCCTGGGCGGCCCGGGCGATGGTCTCGGCCGGATCCCCCCTGAGGACGTGGGCCGAGGCACGGATCCCCTCCCGTACCAGTTCCTGCACCACCCCGTCCAGGTGCTCGGAGGCGTCCCGCGCCTCCAGGTCCAGGATGCGCGACGCCGTGGCCGGCAGGGTCCGCGCCGTCACCTTCTCGTCCGGGGGGAGCGACTCGTAGGTGGGGATCACCGTGGTGATGTGCAGGTCGGCGTTGCAGATCCTCGCCACCGCCTTGACCACCGGCAGACCCTTCTCGTGCTCCGGGTCGGTGTCCAGCGGCAGGAGAATCTGGCAGCAGCAAAACGGCGGCGGCTCGCCGCGCTCGTCGGGGTGGGTGATCAGGACCGGGAGGGTCCCCCCGGCGATCACCTTCTGCGCGATGGAGCCGAACAGCAGGTGGATTGCCTTGCCGCGCCCGTGCGAACACATCACCACGAGGTCGTGGCCGAGTTCCGCGGCATGGGCGACGATGCTCTGGGACACGAGCTGGGTCTCGGTCTCGTGTACGTGGCACTCGACCCGCGGGATGCCATCAAACCACTGCCGCGCCACTTCCTGCAGGTAGCGCTGCGCCTCTTCGAAACCGGTCAGGTGCTTCTGGCCGTGCACCTGGCTCGGCGCGTCCTTCTCCACCACGTGGAAAAGGGTCACCTGGGCGCCCAGCTTTTCGGCCATGAAGCGGGCGGCCGGGAGGGCCGCCTCGGCGAGTTTTGATCCGTCCATCGGGACGAGAATGTGCTTGAACATGGTAATCATCCTGGGAAAAAGGTCGCGTAGATCAGGTAGATGTTGAGGGCGACGATGAGGCTCGCCGCCACGCCGGCAAGGACCGTGGTAGCCCCCTTGTTGACCAGGTCTCCCATCAGGTCGCGGCGGCGGGTGAAGAGCACCAGCGGGACGATGGCGAAGGGGAGCCCGAAGGAGAGCACCACCTGGCTGATCACCAGGGTGCGGGTCGGGTCGAACCCCATGGCGATCACGAACAGGGAAGGCGCCATGGTGACGAGGCGCCTGATCCAGGGCTTTATGTGGCGCTGGATGAACCCCTGCATGATCACCTGACCTGCGCTGGTCCCCACGCTGCTGGAGGAGAGACCGGAGAAGAGCAGTGAGATGCCGAAGATGTACTTCGCCGCCGAGCCGAGGAGCGGCTCCAGGGTCCGGTACGCCTCCTCGATGGTGGCGACCGAGGTCTTGCCGGTGGCGTAGAAGGTGGCCGCTGCCATGATGAGCATGGACATGTTCACGAAGCTCGCGATCCCCATGGCGATCACCACGTCCATGATCTCGTAGCGGAACAGGGTGCGCAGCTTCGCCCTGTCCTTCACCACGATCCTCCCCTGCATGAGCGACGAGTGCAGGAAGATGGCGTGAGGCATGACGGTGGCGCCGATGATGCCCGTGGCCAAGAGGATGCTTTCGCGACCGGCGAAGGCGGGGCGCACCACGTGGCCGGCGATGTCGCCCCAGTCCGGGCTCGCGATGAAGATCTCGGCCACGTAGCAAAGGGCGATGACGGCGACCATGGCGGAGATCACCGCCTCCAGGGGTCTGAAGCCGAAGCGCTCCATGCCGAGGATGCCGATGGTGGTCAGGGCGGTGAGCAGGGCTCCTGCCAAAAGCGGGATGCCGAACAGGAGCTGGAAGCCGAGCGCCGCTCCCATGAACTCGGCCAGGTCGGTGGCCATGGCCACCGCCTCCATGATGATCCACATGGTGATCGATACCGGCTTGGGGAACTGGTTGCGGCAGTGCTCCGCGAGGTTCTGGCCGGTGGCGAGGCCCAGCTTGGCGGAGAGCGTCTGGATCAGCATGGCGATCAGGTTGCTGGTGATGATCACCCAAAGCAGCAGGTAGCCGAACTGCGCCCCCCCCTGGATGTTGGTGGCGAAGTTGCCGGGATCGACGTAGGCGACGCTGGCGATGAAGGCGGGGCCGAGGAAGGGGAAGACGCGGGCGAGTCTGGATTTCTTCGTTTCGCGCGACAGGGCCTCCAGGGCGGACTGGACGGTCCTCGAATCAAGGTTGCTGGCGCTGTTTTTGGGCAATGTGACCTCGCGGGCTGGCTCGTGGGCCGGAACGTCACCTAATTCTATCTGCGATGGCTTGAAGAGCAACTCCTGGCTTTGAAAAACATGGTCTGGCGCTGTAAGGCTGTAAAATGAGTTGGCAGCGCACCAAAGAGCATGGTAAAAGCGACGGTGAAGTAGTATAGCCGAGGCGGCCATTGCGGTCGCTGCAAAATTGTTTGATAATTATCATTATCTCGGCTAGAATCTGGCGTCCTATCAACGGGAATGGAAAATGCCGGAAGACCAACGAAATCTACTAGAAGACAGTGAAGATCTCGGCGCCGCCTGCCAGAAAGCGCTCGCCGAAACCTCCAAGGCATTGAAGGCCTTTTCCTTCTATCCCGATAACCATCCCCTGCGTTCGCAAATACTCACCTCTGCCTACGAGGCTCTTGCCAATCTGGTCAGGCGCGGCCCCGTCACCCTGATCGTGCAGCGCGGCGGTTTTGCGATCGCCGGCCGCAAGGACGCCATCGAAAACAACCCGATGACCAAGGCCCTGGCCCAGGAGCTCTTCGCCCGCGAGCTGCAGCGGCTCACCTTCCTCCCGGAGCTGTCCCCGGCGGATCTCTCCGCCCTCCTTTCTGCACTGGCGGTGTCGCCGCAGAAGATCGCCGAGGACGGTGGCGTGGCAGGCATGCTGTCCCGAAACGGCATCTCCGCCGTAATAGTGAACCAGATCGACGTATCGGCCGTGTACACCAAGAAGTCGGCGGGACAGGCCGAGGAAGAGGAGGGGGACGGCGGCGCCGAGGTGCCCGAGGAGCGCCCCCTCGAGCCTTCTCCGGCACAGGGGAGCGTGGCCGGTGAGGGAGCCGAGCCGGGCGTCGACGAGCTCCTGGCCGCGCTGGCCGCCGAGACCGATGATGAACGCTACCGGCAGCTTGCGCGCCTGCTGTTGAAAAAGGCCCTGCCGCTTAAGCTGGAGGGTAACTTCGACCGGCTCTACGTGGTGCTCGCGCGCCTGTTGGAACAGCAGGCGGACCCGGCCAGGAGTACGGTCTGCCGCGACGTGGCGCACACGGTGCTGCAACAGCTCATCCTCGGGGAGATGGCCGAACACCTGCTGAACCACCTGGAGGATGTCGATTTCCCCGACAAGGAGGCGATCTGCCGCATGCTCAGGCTCGGCGGTGCCGAGGTGGTGGACGCGGTGGTTCGGCGCTTGACCGCCACCGGGAGCAGGGGCGCTCGCAAGGCGCTCGGCACCGCCCTGGTCCGCATCGGGGTGCAGGCGCAGCCCCAACTGCTCACCCTCCTCAAGGACGGCCGGGTGCAGGTGGTGCAGATGGCGGTGGCCATCCTCGCCGAGATCGGCAACCGCGATGCGGTCAAGGGGCTGGTGCTGACCGCGTATCACCCGGAGGGGCGGGTGCGCATGGAGAGCATCCGGGCACTGGCGCGGATCGGCGGGATGGAGGCCACCGGCGTGCTCCTCTCCCTGGTGCAGGAGGGGGACGAACCGACCGCTCTGCACGCGATCTCCTGGCTTGGGACCTGCCGAAACCAGGCGGCGCTCGAGCCCCTGCTCAGGCTGGTGGCGAGGCGCGACCTGAGGGGGAAGCTGCAGGCGCTGCAGCTGGAGGCGCTAAGGGCCGTAGGACACATCGGCGACCGGCGCGCCCTCGCGGCGCTGTTCAAGGTGGTCCGCAGACGCTGCCTGCTCGGCACGACCCGCCGCCGGGAGCAGAAACTCGTCGCCCTCGAGGCCATCGCCGCGCTGGGAGGGGAACAGGCGCGGGCGTTCCTGCAGGGGTACGCCTCGGGCAACGGAGAGCTGGCCGGCCCAGCGGCGGCGGCGCTGCAGACAATGGCGCAGAAGGAAACAGGGCATGAGTGAGATCACCAAAAACGAGGTGCAGCGCGCGGCGATGCTGTTCACCGCCTCGATAAAGTCGGTGCTGCTCTATCCCCTGGCCCATCCGGCGGTGCGCCAGCCTTTGCAGGAACTGGTCGGGCTCATGGGCGAGATGATGGGGGAGCGGCATGAACTGCACCTGGGCGTGGTGGAGGGGACCTTCTTCATCGAAGGGTGCCTGCTGGTCTCCCCCAACGCGGCCGTCGCCGAACTGGTCGAGCGCCTGCTGCAGAAGGGGGTCGACGCCGTCACCATCTACCCCGGGGTCACCCCCGACGACCTCTTCGGCTTCGCCACGCTGCTGGCGAACCGGCAGGTCGGCGCGGAGACCTTCGCGGCAGAGCTGGAGAGGAAGGGGATCAGCAACGTCCGGCTGGGGATCGACGAGGTCGTCGCCGGCGAGGGGGAGGGGAAAGGGGAGGCCCTGGTCCCCGCCGCCATCTACCGCGACGCGCTGAAGGCGGTGCGCGACACCATGCGCGAGATCGATAACGGTCGGATCCCAAGCGGCGAGTGGATCAACGGTGTGGTGGAGAACATGGTCACGGTGACCATGGAGGAACCGACCACCCTGCTCGGCCTCGCCATGATCAAGGACTACGACAACTACACCTTCAGCCATTCGGTGAACGTGGGCATCCTGGCGCTCACCCTGGCCGCCTTTCTCGGCCTGGAAAAGGAGGCGCTGCACGAGATCAACACCGCTGGGCTTTTGCACGACATCGGCAAGACCAGGATCGACAAGACCATCCTGAACAGCCCGGGCAAGCTCTCGGACACCGAGTTCAAGGAGATGAAGCGCCACGCCGAGGAAGGTTCCGAGATCGTCAAGAAGATGAAGAACATCCCCACGGCGGTGGCGGAGGCGGTGCTTGGCCACCACATCCGCCACGACCGCACCGGGTACCCCGAGTGGGCCCGGGAGATGCACTTCGGTCTGTACACCGAGATCGTCTCCGTGGCCGACTGCTACGACGCCATCACCACGCTGCGCACCTACCAGAGGCCGACCCTGCCCAAGGAGGCCATGCAGATCATGCACCGCCTGGCGGGCTCCTCGCTAAACGGCGAGCTGGTGGAGCAGTTCGAGGCGATGATGGGGGAATACCCGGTGGGAAGCCTGGTGCGCCTGGATACCAACGAGATCGCCCTGGTGCTGAAGCCGCATCCGATGGAGTGCGCGGAGCCGTCGGTGAAGATCCTGATCGGCGCCCAGGGCGAAACGCTGGAGACGCCCCGGCTGGTGAGCCTCGCCGAACAGGGGGGGAGGCGCTACGCCACCATCATCGCCCCCGTCGACCCGCTCCTTAAGAACATCAACCTGGCCAATCACCTGCTCGCCTGATAAGGCAGGTTGAGGTTGAAAGGGATAAAAGAAGGGGGGACGGCTTTGGCCGTCCCCCCTTTCTGCATCTAAAGCGTGGCGTGCGTGCCTAGGCGGACCACTGGCCGTGCAGGTTGCAGTACTCGCGGACCTTGATGTCGGCGGCGCTGATCGGGAAGGTCGCTTCCGGGGCCTGGCCCGGCTGCAACTGGGCGCGGTAGACCTTGCCGTCGGCGATCACTTCGATCCACTCGATGTAGTGGGCGCTTTCCATCGGGTGCGGGATGCTGCCGACCTTGACGGTGACGGTTCCTGCGCCGCGCTCGATGACCGGTACGTGCTTCTCTTTGGAAGCGTCCACGGTGTTTTCCTTCTGCAGCTTCATCTCCTCGCCGCAGCAGACCAGTTGGCCGCCGCCGGCATGGAACACCTCGACTATATTGCCGCACATTTCACACTTGTAGATTTCCAGAGCCTGAGCCATTGAATCCCTCCTGTTTTTGTTGGTTGGTATTTTGTTGCCGCTGTATGCCGGTCGGTATTTGGTGCCGCTATTTGAACCAGGCGGCGAGGTTTGCCGCCAAAGCCCGGTTGTTCCCTTGCAGGAACTTGTTCTGAAAGATGGCGTCGTCGCCGAAGACAAGGAAGGAGCCCTTCCCCATGTCGCCGGCCACCACCACGCCGAAGGAGGCCGTTTCCTCCTTGGACTGCTTCTGGTCCTGGTCGACGTCGATCCAGGCCTGGAAGCCGGTGGCCGCGATGACCTCGGCGCCGTCGCCTTGGTTGATGAGCCCCCAGGCGCCGTGCACGCTAAAATCCTTGATGCCCCGGAAAAGCGGGTGCTCCTTCAGCCGGACGACCCGGAACCTGAGGAGGTCACCCTCGATCACGTTCTCGCGCTCCTGGATCACCCCCATGGTGTGGCTGACCTGCAGCCGGTCCAAAAGGGAAGCCATCGGGGGCGCTACGTGGAGCATCACCGCCACGCGGCCGCCGTTTTGGATGAACCGCGTCACGGCCTCGATCTCGTTGGGGTGCAGCGGGGTGAAGCCCCCGCTGATGACCAGGGCGCGCGCGCCGGCCAGCGTGGCATCGGTGAGCGGCTGGTCCACGGTGCCGACCTCGAGGCCCGCCCCCTGGAACACCTCGGCCAGCCCCGAGAGCTGCAGCGGCCCTTGTTCCTTCACCTGGAAGCGTTCGCCGTGCCCGTTGTCGAAGAGCACCTTCCCTGCGGCCAGCACGGGAGAGGTCATCATTAAGAACGCCAGTACAATTATACTCATGAATCTCAAAGCGCCAGTCATTAAATCCTCCATTGCATGAAATTTTAAAAAAGACCTTTTTGATCTTGTTGGTCCTTATAGCAGCATTGTTCCGGCCACGCAATAACTTTTTTTCGGTCTACGGGACTGCCATCGTTGACAGGGGGGCGGGCGCCGATGTATTACAGGTATCCGGAGAACGTCATCACTGATTCTGGGGGCTACACATGATCGTGCATATAGTGCTTTTCAAGCTCAAAGAGGCCACCGCTGAGAACGTCGAGGCTGCCAGGCAGCGTCTTCTGAGCATGGATGGCAAGGTGGAGCTGCTGCGTCACCTCGAGGTGGGGGTGGACCTGATCCGCTCGGAGCGGTCCGCGGACATCGCCCTGTACACCAAGTTCGACTCACTGGAAGACCTGCAGGCCTACCAGGTGCACCCGTACCACGCCAACGAGGTGGCCGCCTACATGAGGAGCGTCTGCTCCTCGGTGGTCGCCGCCGACTATGAAGTCTGATCGCAAGCAACACCAAACAACGAGGAGGAGTAACTGATGGAGCTGTGTGCCTGTGGCAGCGGTTTGGCTTACGCCGAATGCTGCCGCCCTGTCATCAAGGGGGAGCGCCGCGCTGAGACGGCAGAGGCGCTGATGCGCGCGCGTTACGCCGCGTACGCCAACGTCGAGACCGATTTCCTGTTGGAGAGCACCCACCCAAAGCACCGCGAGGGGTACGACGCTCAGGGGACGCGCGAGTGGGCCGAGAAGTCCGAATGGCAGGGACTGGAGATCGTCTCCACCAAGGACGGCGGCAAGGATGACGCCACCGGCGAGGTGGAGTTCATCGCCCGCTGGAAGGAACAGGGGGAGGACCGGGTGCACCACGAGCGTGCCCTGTTCAAGAAGGAGAAGGAGGGGTGGCTCTTTACCGACGGCAAGCCGGTGACCCGGCAGCCGGTGGTGAGGACCTCGCCCAAGATAGGGCGCAACGATCCCTGCAGCTGCGGCAGCGGGGTGAAGTACAAGAAGTGCTGCGGCAAGTAGACCGGCCGGAGCGGGAATAGGAAAGGGGCGAGTGGAATTCCACTCGCCCCTTCTTTTTTTGGCGTTGGTGCGGCAGCTGCGGGTGCCCTCATCCGCCCCTTCGGGGCACCTTCTCTCGAGGGGAGAAGGGGAAGGACTATCCTTGCCACCGGGAAACGGTGGCTGACTACCCTTGTCACCGGGAAAAGGTGGCCGACTACCCTGCCACCGGCAAACGGTGCCGACTACCCTCGCCCTCCGGGAGAGGGTGGCCGAAGGCCGGGTGAGGGCCCCCCTTTTTGCGAATGGGGTGCAGGGGGATTTCCTCCGGGCGGATCACCTACTCCTGGCTGGCCAAAAGCGCCTGGTTCACGTCCTCGATAAGGTCGTCGATGTGCTCGATGCCGACCGAGAGCCGGATCAGGTCGGGCGTGACCCCCGAGGCGACCTGCTGCTCCTCGGAAAGCTGACGGTGCGTGGTGCTGGCCGGGTGCAGGACGCAGCTCCTCGCGTCACCCACGTGCACCACCAGGGCCACCAGCTGGCAGCTCTCCATGAACTTCTTCCCGGCCGCTGCGCCCCCCTTGATGCCGAAGGTGAGCACGCCGCTCGCCCCCTTCGGGAGGTACTTCTGCGCCCGGGCGTAGCTCTTGTGGCTCTCGAGACCCGGGTAGCTCACCCAGGAAACAGCCTCGTGCTTCTCCAGGAACTTCGCCATGGCGAGCGCGTTCTCGGAGTGGCGCTGCATCCTAAGCGGCAGCGTCTCAAGCCCCAGGTTGAACAGGAAGGCGTTCATCGGGGCCGGGCAGGGGCCGATGTCGCGCATGAGCTGCACGCGCGCCTTGACGATGTAGGCCAGCTTGCCGAAGGTCTTCAGGTACTGCAGGCCGTGGTAGCTCTCATCCGGCTCGGTCATCTCCGGATACTTCCCGTTGCCCCAGTCGAAGTTGCCGCTGTCCACGATCACGCCCCCCACGCTGGTCGCGTGTCCGTCGATGTACTTCGTGGCGGAGTGGATCACGATGTCGGCGCCGAGCTCGAGCGGCCGGCAGAGGTACGGCGTCGGGAAGGTGTTGTCTATGATGAGGGGCACCTGCATCTTCTTCGCGATGCGGGAGAACTTGTCGAAGTCGAGGATGTTGAGGCCGGGGTTGCCGATGGTCTCGCCGAAGAGACAGCGGGTCTCGGGGCGGAAGGCTGCGACGATGGTCGCCTCGTCCGCCTCGGGATCGACGAAGGTCACCTCGATCCCCATCTTGGGAAAGGTGTTGGCGAAAAGCGAGTAGGTGCCGCCGTACAGGGTGCTGGCCGCGACCACGTGCTGGCCGGAGCGGCAGATGTTCATCACGGCGATGGTGGAGGCCGCCTGGCCGCTCGAAGTCGCCATGGCAGCGATCCCCCCCTCCATTGCGGCGATCTTCATTTCGAACCCTTCCGCCGTCGGGTTGGAAAGCCGGGTGTAGAAATGCCCCCCGACTTCGAGGTCGAACAGTTTGGCTACGTGCTCCGCGCTGGAAAACTTGAAGGTCGTGCTCTGGTAGATGGGCAGGATGCGGGGATCGCCGTCCTTGGGGGCGAAGCCTTCCTGGATCGCCTGGGTCTCTATGCGCCAATTCTTCTTCATGGTTCCCTCCTCCGTGAGTCTGTATAGCAAGGCAAGGCGCGTACTATAGCAGAATTGTCACCGCGTTTGCAGGGAAATATTAGAATGGCGCCTGGGTGGCCTGATCGCCGGGGGAATACGCCTTGCCCCGGTTCCGGTAATGTGCTAATAAAACGAGACACCAAAAAAGGAGGGGATGCATGCCCGTCGCTGATAAGATCGCCGGATTTATAGCGAAATCGTCGTGGATCAGGAAGATGTTCGAGGAGGGGGAGAAGCTCAGGAAGGAGTACGGCGCCGACAAGGTCTACGACTTCACCCTCGGGAACCCCGACGTCGAGCCCCCCGAGGCGTTCCAGGCCGAGTTCCAGAAGCTCGCCAATGCGCCGGTCCCGGGCATGCACCGCTACATGAACAACGCCGGCTACCTCGAGACCAGGAACGCAGTGGCGCGCATGCTTTCCGCCGCCTCCGACCTCCCGGTGCAGGGTGGCCAGGTGGTGATGACCTGCGGCGCCGGCGGGGCCCTCAACGTGGTGCTGAAGACGATCCTGAACCCCGGCGACGAGGTGATCCTGCTCACCCCGTTCTTCGTGGAGTACCGCTTCTACATCGACAACCACGGCGGCGTCCCGGTCGAGGTCTGGACCGACCGCGAGACCTTCCAGCTCGACATCCCGGCCATCGCTGCCGCGGTCACCGCCAAGACCCGCGCCATCATCATCTGCTCCCCCAATAACCCGACCGGCGTCATCTACCCGGCCGAGAGCCTCAAGGCGCTGGGCGAGATGATAGCCGCCAAGGAAGAGGAACTGGGGAGGCAGATCCTGGTCATCTCCGACGAGCCCTACGCCCGCATCGCCTACGACGGCAAGAGCGTTCCCAGCATCTTCCGCTACGTCCAGAACTCCGTCATCGTCACCTCGCACTCCAAGGACCTGGCCCTCCCCGGCGAGCGCATCGGCTACCTGGCCGCGAGCCCGCGGATGAAGAACGTCGACCAGTTCATGGAGGGGGCGGTGTTCTCCAACCGCGTACTCGGCTTCGTGAACGCGCCGGCCCTGATGCAGCGCCTGGTGGCCGGGCTGCAGCACGTTTCGGTGGACATCGACGCCTACCGCGTCAAGCGCGACCTGCTCTACGACTCCCTCACCGGGATGGGTTTCTCCATGGTGAAGCCCGACGGCGCCTTTTACCTCTTCCCCAAGTCGCCGCTGGCCGACGACGTCGAGTTCGTGAAGATGGCGCAGAAGCACCGCATCCTGCTGGTGCCCGGCGCCGGCTTCGGAGCCCCCGGCTTCTTCCGCATCGCCTACTGCGTGGACAAGGGGATGATCGAGAGAAGCATCCCCGCCTGGCGCGAGCTGGCCAAAGAGGCGGGCCTCCCCGGATAGAAGGGACCACCATGACCGAGACCATTCTGATAGTCGACGACGAGGAGGGTATCCGCTCCTCCCTGGCCGGCATCCTCGAGGACGAGGGGTACCGCACCGTCTGCGCCGCCGACGGCACCGAGGCGCTGGCCCTGTGCCAGAAGGAGCTCCCGGGGCTCGTGCTCCTGGACATCTGGATGCCCAAGATGGACGGCATCGAGACGCTCAAGCGCCTGAAGGAGCTGCACCCGGCCCTCAACGTCATCATGATGAGCGGCCACGGCACCATCGAAACCGCGGTCAAGTCGACCAAGCTTGGGGCCTACGACTTCATCGAGAAGCCGCTCTCCCTGGAGAAGGTGGTGGTCACCGTGGAGAACGCCCTCTCCATGAACCGCCTCAAGGAGGAGAACGCGGCGCTCAGGGGGCAGGTGCAGCAGGGGCACGAGATGATCGGCAACTCGGCCGCCATGCAGCAGCTCGCCGAGCAGATCCGGCTGGTCGCCCCCACCAACGCCTCGGTCCTCATCACCGGCGAGAACGGCACCGGCAAGGAGCTGGTGGCCCGCTCGGTCCACTACCACAGCCAGCGCCGGGACAAGCCCTTCATCGAGATCAACTGCGCCGCGATCCCCGAGGAGCTGATCGAGAGCGAGCTCTTCGGCCACGAGCGGGGCGCCTTCACCGGCGCGGTCGCGCAGAAGAAGGGGAAGTTCGACCTGGCCGACGGCGGCACCCTGTTCCTGGACGAGATCGGCGACATGTCGCTCAAGACCCAGGCCAAGGTGCTGCGCATCCTGCAGGAGAAGAAGTTCGAGAGGGTGGGGGGGACCAGGACCCTCGAGGTGGACGTCCGTATCGTCGCCGCCACCAACAAGCTCCTCGAGGAGGAGATCAAGAACGGCACCTTCCGCGAGGACCTCTACTACCGCCTGAACGTGGTCCCCTTCAAGGTGCCGCCGCTGCGCGAGCGCCGCGAGGACATCCCGCTTCTGGCCGGCTATTTCCTGGACGCCTTCTGCGACCTGGAGGGGCGCGAGCACAAGCGCATCGTCCCCGAGGCGATGGAGTCGCTCAAGCGCTACGACTGGCCCGGCAACGTGCGCGAGTTGAAGAACATCGTGGAGCGCCTGGTGATCATGACCCCCGGAGGCACCATCACCATGAACCACCTCCCCGACGATTTCGTCTCCGCCGGGGGGCGGGAGGGGGGGGGCGGCAAGCTCGACAGCGTGCTGGAGCTCTCAAGCCTCAGGGAGGCGCGCGAGGAATTCGAGCGCGAGTTCATCATGCAGAAGCTCGAGGAGAACGACTGGAACGTCTCGAAGACCGCGGAGGCGATCGAACTGGAGCGGAGCAACCTGCACCGGAAGATCAAGAGCTACGGCATCGACATGAAGAAGTAGCGGGGCGCCATGTTCTTCAGACTGTTCCTCATTTTCCTGATCGTCCCGGTCATCGAGATCTACCTGATCATCAAGATCGGGCAGGTGATAGGCGGCGTCGCCACCGTCGCCTCGCTGCTGTTCATGAGCCTTCTGGGGGCGTGGCTCATGCGCCACCAAGGGGGGAGGGTGCTCGGGGAGATCCGCGACGAGCTCTCCCGGGGTAGGCTTCCCGCGGCGCAGCTTCTCGACGGGGCCCTCGTCTTCGTCGGGGGCGTCCTGCTCACCACACCCGGCTTCTTCACCGACTTTTTGGGTATCTTCTTCCTCATCCCCGCCACCAGGCGCTACATCAAGCTCTGGCTCGGGCTCTGGCTGCAGGCCAGGATCGCCCGCGGCGGCTTCGTGATGCGCCGACACTTCTGATCCCTGCTTCGTCCCGGCGGCACCCTCCGTTTCCCGCTCCAATTGCACCCCCACCTTTTTGGGCTACTATTTCCCAGTGTCCGCGCGGCCGTCGGTGCGCCTGCTGCGGGGAAAGGGGAACGCCATGCTGGTCGTGGAAGAGTTTCACGGTACCCAGGTGATGCAGCAGCGGGTCGAGATGGTGGAGCGCAAGGGGACGGGGCACCCGGACCAGATCTGCGACTGCATCATGGACTCCATCTCGGTCGCGCTCTCCCAGGCGTACCTCGCCGAGTTCGGTACCATCCTGCATCACAACATCGACAAGGGGCTCCTGGCGGCCGGACGCGTGGGAAAGCGCTTCGGCGGCGGCGAGGTGCTCGAACCGATGGAGCTCACCATCGGCGACCGGGCCACCTTCACTCTGGCAGGCAAGGAGATCCCGGTGCACGACATCGCGGTCGCCGCCGCCAAGGGGTGGATCGCGGGCAACCTGCGCCACGTGGACCCGGAGCGCCACGTAACCTACCGCCTGAAGCTCGCCCCCGGTTCGCAGGAGCTGACCGACATCTTCGCGCGCCCCGGCGAGGTGAGGGGGGCCAACGACACCTCGGCCGCCGTGGGGTACTACCCCCTGAGCCCGACCGAGCGTGCGGTGCTGACCCTGGAGCGGGAGTTGAACAGCGGGCGGTTCAAGGCGCTCTTTCCGGAAACCGGCGAGGACGTCAAGGTGATGGGGCTTAGAAACGGCAAAGAACTGGACCTGACCGTCGCCATGCCTCTTCTTGCCGAGCGGATCACCTCTGAGCGCGACTACTTCGAGCGAAAGCACGCCGTCGAAACAGAGATGCAGCAGTTCCTGGCGGGGGGGTGCCGCGGCTTCGAGCGGGTCCGGGTGCACTACAACACCCTGGACCAGGCCGGGCGCGGCCTTAACGGCGTCTACCTGTCGCTATTGGGGACCTCCGCCGAGGACGCCGATTCCGGTCAGGTGGGGCGGGGCAACCGCGTCAACGGCCTGATCCCCATCGCGCGTCCGATCGGCACCGAGGCCGCCGCGGGGAAGAATCCCATGAGCCATGTCGGCAAGATCTACAACGTGCTGTCGCACCGGATCGCGCGGGAGATCTGCAAGTCGGTCGCCGGCGTGCAGGGTGCCTACGTCATGCTGCTGAGCCGGATCGGGGACCCGGTGGACCGGCCGCAGATGGCGAACGCGCAGCTCGTCATGGAACCCGGGCGCAGCGTGGCCGAAGTCGAGGGGGAGGTGCGGGAGGTCATGCAGCGGCAATTCTCCGGCATCACGGAGTTCTGTTATGCCCTAGCCCGGGGCGCCTACCCGGTCTGTTAAAAATTCGCTAAAGAGCGGCGCATTTCTGCCGAATGCAATTATACGGATCTTTATCAGCCTGCTCTTCTTTGTCGGGTGCTGGAAGACGTACCTAATCGATGCGCGTGAGGAGGACGGAACATGGGGCTTGATGCAGCGGTGCTCAGCGAGGCCAACACAACCGAGGACGAGGTAAGAAAAACCATTGCCGAGATCACCAAGGGGGTCTTCTCCACCATGGTGATGCTGGACGTGGTCGACGAGCCCCCCCTGGAGGAGCCGGTCCTGACCTTTCATGAAACGGTGACCAGCATGGTCGGGCTGGCCGGAAGCCACTCTGGGATCCTGGCCATCCACTGTCCCAAGAGGCTGGCCCTCCAGGTCACCTCGAGCATGCTGGGAATGGACGTCACCGAAGTCGACGACGATGTCAACGACGCCATGGGCGAGATCGCCAACATGGTGGGGGGGGACGTGAAGCACATCTTCTCCCCCAAGGGTGCCGACATCAACCTCTCCATACCCACCGTGATCTACGGCAACGACTACGCCCTGGAGAGCATCTCCAGTGCCGAATCGCTGGTGATGCCTTTTACCTGCGGCGATGAGCGTTTCCTGCTCTCGTTCAAGATCGGCAAGTAGCTTTTCTCTCCGAATTCGTCCCACTGGCAGCGGTCACCAACGAGGTGGCCGCTTTCTGTTTGTGGTCCCCCCGTCAAGCCGGACCATGCCCCGTGTCCAGGCTCAGTCGATACAAAAGGTTGACAAGACACCGGTTACCGTTGAAAATGAGCAACTGTTGAACTTTGGACGCCTGCGGAGCAACTGCGGGCGACCCATGAACTAACCTGGAGGGTAATTGGACACCGTCTTCGTCGAACTGCTGGTCATCGCCGTCCTCATTCTGCTGAACGCATTTTTCTCCTGCGCCGAATTCGCCATCATCTCAATTCGTAAGAGCAGGGTCGCGCAGCTGGTCGCCCTGGGGAACCAGCGGGCCGCGCTGGTGGAGTCGCTGCAAAGGGACCCGCACCGCCTGCTGGCCATCGTGCAGATCGGCGTCACGGTGGTCGGCTCGACCGCGTCCGCGGTGGGCGGCGTCATCGCCGTGGATTACATCCGCCCTGTGCTGCAGGTGTCCTCCGTCGCCATGGTCCGTAACGCGGCAGAGCCTTTGGCCATCGGCATCGTCGTGAGCGCCATCTCCTACCTGCAGCTCATCCTGGGCGAACTGGTCCCGAAGACCATCGGCCTACAGTACGCCGAGCCGGTAGCGTTGCGGGTGGTCCACACCATCACCTTCCTGGCGCGGGTGGCTGCCGTGCTGGTCTCCGTGCTCAGCTTCTCCACCAAGGCTACCCTGGCCCTGTTCGGCCTCAGGGGCGAGGGGAAGGCCTTCATGACCCGCGAGGAGGTGCAGCACATCGTCGCCGAGGGGCACGAAAGCGGCATCTTCAGCGAGACCGAGCACACCTTCATCGACAACCTCTTCGACTTCACCCACACCGCGGTACGCGAGGTGATGGTGCCGCGCACCCGCGTGGTCGCTTTCGACCTGAACCTCTCCAACGAGGAGATCCTGAACGGCGTGCTGGACAACCAGTACTCCCGCTACCCGGTCTACCTGGGGAGCATCGAGGAGACGGTCGGGTTCATCCATGGCAAGGACCTTTTGGGGCGCATGGTGCGCGAGCCCGACTTCGACATCCGTTCCATAGTGCGTCCGCCGGTCTTCGTCCCCGAGGGCAAGAAGGTGAGCGAGCTGTTGAAGGAGATGCAAAAGACCAGGGTGCATATGGCTTTTGTGGTGGACGAGTACGGCAGCATCAGCGGCATCGTGACCACCGAGGACCTGCTCGAGGAGCTGGTCGGCGAGATAGAGGACGAGCATGACGTGGGGGAACCGAGCCGGGTGCAGGTGCTGGCGGACGGGAGCTTCCAGGTCGACGCCCTCATCTCCATCTCGGATCTCGAGGACCTGTTGGAGGTCGACCTGGGCGAGGATCTTCCTTACGACACGCTGGCGGGGCTGATCCTTGACAGGATCGGGCGTTTCCCCGAGCAGGGGGAGAAGGTGCAGTTGGGCGAGTACCAGCTCACCTGCGAGGAAGTGACCCGCACCGGCATCAGCCAGGTACGGATCGTCAAGAAGGACGAGGACTAGGACTAGGGACTAGGGACTAGGGACTAGAACTGGGGACTAGAACTGGGGACTAGAACTGGGGACTAGAACTGGGGACTAGAACTGGGGACTAGAACTGGGGACTGGAACTGGGGACTGGCGGGCATTAAGCCCGCCTTTGTCGTTTTCAGCTCCTACACCCTGCCTTTATGCTTTCCGGCCAGGAAGATCGAAGTCAGGATGGAGATGGTCAGGGCGCCCACGATGACGCCCAGGGAGAGCTGCAGCGGGATCTCGACCAGGTCAGCCAGGAGCATCTTCGTCCCGACGAAGGCGAGGATCACGGAAACACCCAGCTTCAGGTGGACGAACATCTCCATGACGTGGGCCAGCAGGTAGTACAGCGAGCGCAGCCCCATGATGGCGAAGATGTTGGAGCTGTACACGATGAACGGGTCATGGGTGACCGCCAGTACCGCGGGAATGGAATCCACCGCGAAGATCAGGTCGCTCGATTCGACCACGATCAGGGTCAGAAAGAGGGGCGTCGCAGCCCAGATGCCGCGCCTCTTTATGAAGAAGTGGTCGCCCCGCGCCCTCTTGGTGATGGGGATGAAGCGCCGGACCAGCCGCACCAGCGGGTTGTGCTCGGGGTGCACCTCGTCGTCCCCGCCGAAAGCCATCTTGAACCCGGTGTAGATCAGCACCGCCCCGAAGACGTAGACCATCCAGTGGAAACGCTCGATCAGCTCGATCCCCAGCAGGATGAAGATGCCGCGCATCACCAGCGCACCGATGATTCCCCATTTCAGGATCTTGGGCTGATGCGCCCGGGCCACCTTGAAGTACGAGAAGATCATGATGAAGACGAAGAGGTTGTCGACGGAGAGCGACTCCTCGATGATATAACCGGTAAGGAATTCCAGGGCTTTGGCCGGCCCCAGGACCTGCCAGACGCCGAGGTTGAACGCCATGGCGAGGCCGACCCAGACCAGGGTCCAGGCCAGCGCCTCACGGAACTTTATCTCGTGGCTCTTCCTGTTGAACACGAAGAGGTCCAGGATGAACATCACGGTCATGATCCCCGCGAAGGCGATCCACATCATCTCTCTGTCGGTCAAAACTCCCTCCGGTTAATGCCCCATCTGCTCCAGCCGGGCGATACGCTCCTCCATGGGAGGGTGCGTGGAAAAAAGCCTCATCAGCATCCCCGCGGTGAGCGGGTTCACGATGAACATGTGCGCCGTGGCCGGCCTGGCCTCGTACATCGGCAGCGCCCGGGAAGCCTGGTCCAGCTTCCTCAGCGCGCTGGCCAGGGAGCGCGGTTTGCCGCAGAGTCTGGCGCCGCTTTCGTCGGCCAAGTATTCGCGGCTTCTGGAGACTGCGAGCTGGATCAGCATGGCGGCGATGGGCGCGATGATGGCAAGTGCCAGGCCGCCCCAGCCGCCACCTTCCTCGTCGTCGCTGCGGCCGCCGAAGATGGCGGCCCACTGCACCATGTTCGCCAGCATCGAGATGGCCCCGGCGATGGTGGCGGCGATGGTGGAAATGAGTATGTCGCGGTTGGCGACGTGGCTCAGCTCGTGCGCCATAACCCCCTCCATCTCCTCGGGGGTGAGGATGCGCAGGATCCCCTCGGTCGCGGCGACCGCGGCATGTTCCGGGTTCCTGCCGGTGGCGAAGGCGTTGGGGCTCTCCGAGGGGATGATGTAGACCCGGGGCATCGGGAGCCCCCCTTGGACCGCGAGCCTTCTGATCATGCCGTAGAAGGCTGGATTCTCCGCCTCGGTGATCTCCTGGGCCCCGTACATGCGGAGCACGATCTTGTCCGAGAACCAGTAGGAGAAGAGGTTCATGGCACAGGCCATGAAGAAGGCGAGGTACATGCCGCCCCTGCCGCCGATGGCGCTACCAAGGGCCACCATGATCAGCGTGAGCGTGGTGAGCAGGACCGCTGTCTTGAATCTGTTCATGACGTTACCTCCTTGCCGAGTCGCCTGGTCAAATAAAAAGACCTTTACCCAGGCACAGTCGCACTGGATAAAGGTCTTGCCTGCTCTGACAGGATTGTCATGCCCCATGTCCGGGCCTTGGCGGCCGTCTTGACGAACACGGGTCGGTTGCCGTGTCAACCGATAGCTACTCCCCTTTACCATGATGAAATATAGGTAACGGAAGCACGGGTGTCAATCGTTTCTTTTACCCCACTACGGACGGGGGCTCACCCGGCGATGCTCTCGGTGAGCAGGATCGCGTCGGCAAGCTGCCGCATCGATATCCTGCGGTCCATGGCGAGCCGCTGCATCCTGCGGAAGGCCTCCGCCTCGGAGAGCTTGTCTCGCTCCATGAGCCGTCCCTTCGCCTTCTCGATCACCTTCCTGCTTTCGATGCTCTCCTTGAGCGAACAGACCTCCTCCTTGAGCCGCTCCACCCGTCGCGCCGCGGCGATGGAAAGAAACAGCGCCGCCACCAGTTCCTCCTCGCGGACCGGCTTGGCCAGGATGGTGGACACAGCCGCCTCTCCCCAGGTCTGCACTTCCTCCAGGTCACGGCTCTCCGCGATCATCACGATCGGGAGGCTGAGCTTGTCCCAGAGCTTTTTCACCGTACCGACGATCTCCTGGTCGCCCGCGCGGAATTCGACGACGGCCACCTCCGGATGGTTAGCCAGAGCCTCGCTCAGCAGCTCGCCCGACCCCCCGGACGCTATTATTTCAGCAAAACCTCGCTCCCTCAGCCTGTTTTTTAGGCTCTCTAGGAGATCCTCGTCGCGAATGTACAGGACCGCTTTTCCCATGAATTTCACCTCCTTACGACGATTGGAACTGCCACGGACGGGCAGGTTGACTGGTAAAAAGCATAGAGCGTTCCAAAAAGCGGTGTTTGGCGAGGCAAGCGCACCGGTGCAGGGTGCCGGCCGTTGCTTGCCGGCGCGTGACCCGGCTCACCCGTCACTGCTAATTTCATTAATGTTTTGGACGATGCAGCCGATAACGTGGCTATGCCCCTGCAAACGGTGGGGTGACCGCTGCGTCAACCTTTGAAAAGGATGCCGCGGGATACTGTGAGCCTCTCCGGTAGTTAAAGGAGCCCCATGCTTTTTGCCACCCGATCCGCAGCAATCCATAGCCGAAGCACGTTGGCCCTTGGCATCTGCGCGTGTCTGCTGCTGGTCCTGGTCGCGGCCGTCTGCCGTCCCCAGGCCGGGTCGGTGGGAGCCCTGGCCATGGTTTTCGTGGGGGGGCTGCACGCCCTGCGCCTCAAGTGGCGCCGGCAGTCGGAGGAAGAGTTGAGGCGCAGCGAGGAGCAGTTGCGCATCTCGCAGCGCATCGCCCATATCGGGAGCTGGGACTGGGATGTCGCCAGCGGCCGCCTGGACTGCTCCGAGGAACTCTGCCGCATCTTCGCCATCCCTTTCGAGCAAGCGCCGGAAAACTTCCCCGACTTCCTCGACCTGCTCCCGGTTCCGGTGCGGGAGGCGGTGACGGCCGCGGTAGAAAGGGCGCTGTTCGGTGACGATTCCTTCACCGTGGAGTATGCCCTGGTCCGCCCCGACGGCGGCGAGCGTTACCTCTCCGAGGTGGGCGAGGTGTTCCGCGACGATGCCGGAACCGCTCTTCGCGTAGTGAGCGTGGTGCACGACATCACCGAGCGCAAAGAGGCGGAGAGTGCCCTGTTCTTCGAGAAACGCTACCGGGGGCTGATCGAGAACCTGCCTCAACGCATCTTCCTCAAGGACTGCAACCTGGTCTACCTCTCCTGCAACTCCAGCTTCGCCCGCGAACTGGGGCTCGAGCCCAGTGACGTCTTCGGCAAGACCGACTACGAGCTGTTCGAGGAGCCGCTGGCGCGCAAGCGCCAGGAGGAAGACGAGCGGGTGATGGCGGCAGGGACCGCCATAGAGCGCGACGAGCAGCGCGAGCGTGACGGCAAGTGGGTCAGCAAGGCCCTCATCCCACTCAAGGACGACCATGCGCGGGTGTATGCCCTGCTCGGCGTCCTGACCGACATCACCTTCCGCAAGAAGGCAGAGGAACAGCTGAAGGAGAGCGAGGAGCGCTTCCGCAACACCTTCGAACAGGCGGCGGTGGGGATCTGTCACATCGCCCTGAGCGACATCCTGATCCGGATCAACCGGCGCTTTTGCGACATTCTGGGCTACAGCCAGGAGGAACTTTTGGGGTGGACCCTGGAGCAGACCATCCACCCGGACGACCGCGCTGCCGAACAGGGACAGCTCTCCCGGCTGGTCAACCGCGAGATCGACAACTACAGCATCGAGATGCGCCAGCTCAGGAAGGATGGTTCCGTGGTGTGGGTGAACCTCACCAAGTCCCTGGTCTGCGGACCGAAGGGGGAGCCGAAGTATCTGATCGGCGTCATCGAGGACGTGACCGCCAAGCGCGAGGCCCAGGAACTGCGCCGGGAGCGCGACCTGGTGCAGGCAGCCAGCCAGGCCAAGAGCGAGTTCCTGGCCAACATGGGGCACGAGATCAGGACCCCCATGAACGCGGTGATGGGGTTGAGCCGTCTTGCCCTGAAGACCGAACTCATGCCCAAGCAGCGCGGCTACCTGGAGAAGATCTGCTCCGCCAGCAGGACCCTCTTGAACATCATCAACGACATCCTCGACTTCTCCAAGATGGAGGCGGGCAAGCTGGAGCTGGAAAAGACCGAACTGAACCTGCAGGAGATCCTTGGCAACATCTCGGACATGCACCACCTGAAGGCGCAGGAAAAGGGGCTCGACTTCAAGATGCGGCTCGCCCCGGAACTCCCCGGGAAACTCCTGGGCGACCCGCTGCGCCTCACCCAGGTGCTGAACAACCTGATCGGCAACGCGCTCAAGTTCACCAACCGGGGCGAGGTGGTGGTCGCGGTAAAGCCGGTCGGTCAGGAAGACGGGGCGGTGCAGGTCAACTTCTGCGTCCAGGATACCGGCATCGGCATTACTCCCGAGCAGATGGAAAAGATCTTCACCCCCTTCACCCAGGCGGACAGCTCCACCACGCGCCAGTACGGCGGCACCGGCCTCGGGCTCTCCATCAGCCGCCAACTGGTCGAACTGATGGGGGGGGAACTGAAGGTGCAGAGCGTGCCCGGCTCGGGGAGCAGTTTCTCCTTTACGGTGGGATTCGCGATCCCAGCCGCCGGCAAGCCGGTGTCTGAAGCCCGGGAAGATGAGTTGCGCAACCTGAGGCTCCTGGTCCTGGATGGCAATCCCGCCGCGGTGGAGGGGCTTGCGGAGATGTTGCAGGGGCTGCCGGTCGAGCTTCAGGCGGTACCGACTTTCGCCGCCGCCTGCGAGGCGCTCAAGGAGCAGCCGGCGGCGGACCAGATTCCCTTCGACATGGTGGTGATTGACGGTGTTACCGCCGGAGAGGAGGGGCTGGAACAGCTTTCCCGCAGCATCTCGAGCCGGTACCGCAGTGAGGTCGCGGTAGTGGCCACGGTTCCTGCGGACCAACTGGAGACGGTGCAGCAGCTCGGGGACGAGTGGGGGGTGAGCGCCGTCTACGCGGCTCCGGTGCGCCCTTCGCTCCTCGTGGACGGGATGATCCGCGCCTTGGCCCGTACCGCGGCGCACCAGGCGGAACGCGCACCGGCTGTCCCCCCCGTGGCGCGGGCGGTACCTTCGGCACCCGAAGGTCACTTCCTGCCCGACCATTTCGCGGCCGAAAAGACGAAGCTCGAACGCCTGCTGGCCAGGAACAGCCTGGACGCCAAGCGGCAGTTCGACAAGTTCTGCAGACAGGTGCCGAGCGGCCGCTTCACCAAAGAATTGCAGGCGCTCCAGGCCTGCATGGAAAAACTGGACTTCAGGAAGGCACGCCAGCTGTTGGCCATCTTTCCGGCAGGGCAGGAGCACCATCCGGATAACAGGGAGTAGCTATGAAACGCCAGACAGTGATGATAGTCGACGACACCCCCGCCAACATCGAGATCCTGAGCGAGAGCCTCGGGGACGACTACGAACTGTTCTTCGCCACTAGCGGGTTGGACGCCCTGGAACTGATCCGTGCCGACAAACCGGACCTGATCCTTCTGGACATCATGATGCCGGGGATGGACGGGTTCGAGCTCTGCGCCATCCTTAAGGGCGATCCCTCCACGCGCGACATCCCGGTCATCTTCGTGACCGCCATGATCGAGGAGGAGCAGGAGATCAAGGGGCTGGAACTGGGGGCGATCGATTACCTCACCAAGCCGATCAGCCCGCACATCGTCCGGGCGAGGGTGAAAAACCACCTGGAACTGAAGCGATACCGCGATCTTCTCGAGCAGCTGGCGAGCGCGGCGGAGCGTGCCAAGAAGGAGTTCCTGCGCAGCGTAAGCCACGAACTGCGCACGCCGCTCACACCGATCATAGGCATGACCGACCTGGTGCTCAACCAGGAAGAGGATGATAACAAGCGCAAGTATCTGGGGATGGTGCAGAAATCAGCCCTGAGGCTCCTGGGGATCGTGGAGGACCTCATCGAGACCAGCCGGCTGGAAGGGGAGGGGGGAGCGCCCGAGAATGCCACGTTCCACCTGAAGAGCTTCCTCGATATCGTGGTGATGGAGGCCCGGGCCATGGCCGATACCAAGGGGCTTGCCTTCAAGGTCCACCTGGACCCGGCGCTGCCGGAAGCGGTGGTCACCGACCAGGGGATGCTGCACAAGATCCTCGTCATGCTCCTGGGGAATGCGGTCAAGTTCACCCCCCGCGGTGCCGTGGGGCTTGAGGTGCGCCAGCAGGAGGTCGCGGGCGAGCCTATGCTGCAGTTCGCGGTTTCCGATACCGGCGTGGGGATCGACGAGGCGGACCTTGAGCGCATCTTCGGCGACTTCACCCAGTCCGACGGTTCGATCACCCGCTCCTATCCGGGGCTGGGGCTCGGGCTCACCCTGGCGCGGCGCATGACCGAACTGCTGGACGGCAGCATCTGGGCCGAGAACTCCCCCGACGGCGGCTCCGTTTTCCAGCTGCAGATCCCGCTGGTGCTCCCGGACGCCAATAGCATCCCCGCAACTTGAAAAATAGGGACTGCCGGATCATTTGGTGCTATAGTCCGACGCCATGAATACGCAAGAAAGAAAACATGTCCACGTAGCCTGCGCCATCATCGAGCGCGACGGGCTGGTGCTGTCGGCCCGGCGCAGCGCATCCATGAACCTGCCGCTTCGGTGGGAGTTTCCCGGTGGGAAGATAGAGCCCGGCGAGGGGCGCGAGGAGTGTCTGAAACGCGAGCTTGTCGAGGAGATGGGGGTGGAGATAGCGGTGGGGCGCCCGCTCACTCCGACCACCCACCGGTACCCCGGCTTCGATGTGACCCTGTACCCTTACGTCTGCAGCATCGCATCCGGCGAGATCACCTTGTACGAGCATTCCGCCCTGACATGGCTCCCCCCGGAGAGGATGCTGGAGCTGGAGTGGGCCGACGCCGACCTCCCCATCATTCTGGAGTACCAGAACTCTTACAACACCAGTTCCTGAGAATCCTCCAGGACGTCCAGAAGATCGTCCATCTCTTCCTGGCTGAGTTGCAGCATGGCCGCTTCGGTCTGTTCGAAGAGGTCGATCTCCGGGTCGTGCAGCAGGCCGATCCCCTTCATCCGGCACGCCGTGTTCACGAGCCTCACCACTGTCAGCACTATGTCCTGGGTGTCGAAATTCTCGTCGTGGTGGTTGGCGACCACGTTGTAGTACCCCTTGGGCATGTTCCAGTGCTCCATGAGCCGGCACCCCTGCTCGACGTGCAGTTCGGCGAAGATCTCCAGCAGCAAGTCCTCCTCGAGCGCCGCCTGCGCCACCCCCATCTGGTTCAGCCGCTCCAGCGCTTTCAAGAGGTACAGCTTTCCGATGTCGTGCAGAAGCCCCGCCATGTAAGCCTGGTCGCCGTGCTGCGGATAGCCGGCCCGCCGCGCCAGCCAGCGACTGCCTAGGGCGCAGGCATGGCTGTGCAGCCAGAGCGACTGCATGAAGCTGTTGATCGTTCTGTTTTCCGAGGTATGCAAACTCGCCTGCGATGCCGCCATGGAAAGGTTGGCGATCTCCTGCCCCCCAAGCCTTACCACCGCTTCCTTGATGGTCTCGGTCCGGACTCGCCCGATGTACATCGGGGAGTTGGCCATCTTCAGTATCTGGCCGGCCAGCGACTGGTCCTCGTTAGCAAGATCGGTGATCTGGGTCATGGTGAAGTCGGGAGTCTGCAGCAGGTGCAGGATCCTCACCGCGATGGGGTGGAAGACCGGGAGGTCGATCGGCTGCGTACTCAGCAGGCGTCTGATGGTGAGCGACAGGGGCATGGCGATTCTCCTTCGACGGGTACGGACCCGGAAGACAGTTTAATCCACAAAAACCAGGCATCACAATACAAATCGGTCGGCGGCCGTGGAACTTAAGTGGGATCCCGCCCCGGTGGAGACTTCTCGCCGCGACAGGAGAAAAAGGTTGCCTTGGAGCGGCGATTCGGTCAAGTATGGATGCGCAGCAAACCGCAGTAACCCGCAGCATAACGGAGCAGATATGTCAGCAGAGTACAAAGGCAAGAAGGTAGCCGTCGCCATGAGCGGCGGCGTGGATTCATCGACGGTCGCGGCGCTTCTCAAAGAGCAGGGGGCGGAGGTGATCGGCATCAACATGAAGCTGTTTCGGCGCGATGGAGAGGACCCCCAGGCCAAGGGGGACGCCCAGGTCGTTGCCGAATATCTCGGCATAGGGTTCCATCAGGTGCACCTGGAGGAGGAGTTCGGTCGCCTGATCATGGATGATTTCCGCGCCCAGTACCTGGCGGGGGAGACGCCCAACCCCTGCGTGCGTTGCAACAGGTACGTGAAGTTCGGGCTGTTGCTGGACAAGGCGTTGGAACTGGGCGCCGATTACCTCGCCACCGGCCATTACGTGAGGACCAGCAAGGACGAAGGCGGGACCTGGCACCTGCTCAAGGCGGCCTATCTGGCCAAGGACCAGTCCTACTTTCTCTACACCCTCACCCAGCGGCAACTGGCCCGCGTCATCTTCCCGCTGGGGGATATGCCGAGCAAGGACGAGGTGAGAAGGCTGGCCGCCGGCTTCGGGATCCCGGTGGCGCAGAAGAGCGACAGCCAGGAGATCTGCTTCGTCCCCGGCGACGATTACGTCGCCTTCCTGGAAAAGGGGGGCGGGCTCCAGGGGAGAAGCGGCGAGATCGTGCATGTGAACGGAACCGTGCTCGGGCGCCACAACGGCACCCACCGCTACACCATCGGGCAGAGAAGGGGATTGGGGATCGCCTGGAAGGAGCCGCTCTACGTGGTCGCCATCGACGCGGCCGACGCCAGGGTCGTGGTCGGCGAGGTCGGGGGGTTGCTCGCTGCGGGACTTGTGGCCTGCGATCTGAACTGGGTGGTCCCCGTCGCGGGGGACGCGGTGCAGACCACGTGCAAGATCCGTTACCGGCAGCAGCCCGTCGACTGCCGGGTGAAGCTTTTGGGGGAAGGGATGGGCGAAGTTTTTTTTGCCGAGCCGCAGAAGTCGGTGACCCCGGGGCAGTCGGTGGTCTTCTACCAGGGGGATGAACTGGTGGGGGGCGGCCGCATCGTGAAAGCGCTGCATGTAGGGGAGTAGCCGACCTCGGCAGGTATCTGGGAACTGTAGGGGCAAATGATCATTGCCCTGCGCTGCCCCGCAGATCTGCACCATGGCTACCGCACCGGATGCACGAAGGGCGCAGGGGAGATTCCCCGGCGCCCTTTTGCTTTACCCGTGATGCAATTCCGCCGCAGCGGTTAGGCGAGTTGGCTGTTGCAGAAGCTGCAGACGTTGAGCCATTTCTGGATGGCCTCCGACTCCTCCGCCCATCCGTTCCCCAGCCTCAGCTTCAGGAAGGTCGCGAACACCGAGTTGAAGAGCTGGGTCCCTTTCTCAAGCAGCAGCATCCTCTCGAAGAAGACCGCCTCCCGCTCCATCGCCTCGTCCACCGTGCTGTCCTTCTCCAGCTTGACCGCCGGAGACTTGAAGGACGCGAAGTGGAACAGCTCACCCTTCAACGTCAGCTTGTAGTGGTCGTCCCCCGCCTCCAGGTGCAGCGTCGCCTCGGTGATCTGCTTCTTGTTCAAGAGCGCGCTTCTCACCTCGTTGAAGTGGTCCTGCGGACCGGCCACCGTGATCTTCTGCGCGCCGTTTTCGCCGGAGCCAAGCAGCACCACGCGGTCGTCCAGGTACGACACGAAGGGCTCCTGGGCGAGCAGCACGCCCGGCTGGTTCACGCTGTACTCGGAGGACTCGTTCATGGTCTGGTACATGAGCCAGAGCATGAAGTCGGTCCCCAGCCACTGGTTCTCCTTGATCAGTTCCAGGTAGTTGTCGCCGCCGGCCTTGTTGGCCTGCTGCAGCAGTACCTTGTTCCCCTCGTCCAGCACGCTCTCGGCACGGGCGTAGGGATGGAAGGCGGAGACCCTGAGCCCCTCGAAGGTCTTCTTGAACATCTCCTCGAAGAGCTCGATGACCTTGGGAGAGAGCGAGCTGAAGGTGAGGATGCCGCTCTTCGTGTCCCAGACCGCGTCGTAGGTGGCCGGGGTGGGGAGTGTCTGCGACAGGAGCATGGCGTGCACCGCCTCCTTCAGGTCCTCCCGCTTCTGTTTGGGGACCTTGGCGAAGTTCGGGTTCTCCGCGAGGAACTCCTCCTTGGCCTTCTCGAGGTGCGCCTTCAGGACCGCGGAGGGGACGGAGCGCTTGTCGCGGCGCAGCGTGAACATGAAATAGTGCTCGCGGCAGCAGGCCGCGGGGGAGTCGAAGTCGGCTATTCTGGGGTCGTCCAGATGCGCCCAGCCGACCGAGGTTTCCTCGGTTCCCTGGTCGATCGGGTTGAACCTGTTCGCTGCCAGCTGCTTGGTGACCCAGGCGTAAAGCTCTTCCTGCGGCGGTAGATCTCCCTGGACCTTGAAGTGGCAGACGCTTACTGTGTTGGCGAGGATGCCCATCGATGTTTCTCCTTCGGTTTGCGTTTCTTGTTTCCCGCGCGGGCGGGACAGCATGGATACACCTTTTGCCTTTGAGGGGCAAGTTAAAAAGGGTAAAAGCCAACGGTTCCCGCTTCCGGCTCGGCTTTTTGGGCCGGGTAGGGGACGCCACCGGAACTCATGGTGATCCCGACGGAAGGACGGCAATCAGGATCAGTACGAACTTCTTCATGTCGCCTCCGTTTAGAGCGGCGCCAGTGTACTCAATTTGCCGCGCCAAAACAACACGTAACCGGCCCCCGTCACCACACGAGCCGCATACCGGGTCGCCTGCTCCAGCAATTACTCCGATGTGGTAGAATCGCTGCATTGTCTTTGTCAAAGGAGGACCCGATGCACGTTGCGCTGCTGCAGATGAGGCTGTTGCTGCCAAGCCGCACGCTCAAGGAGAAGAGGGCGATCGTGAAGAGCGTGCTGGCCCGTGCGCGCAACCGGTTCAACGTCGCCTGTTCCGAGAGCGCCCTGAACGACCAACCAGCCGATGCCGAGCTCTGTTTCGTCACGGTCGCCCCAAACCCCACCCGCGCCAGGCAGCTCCTGCAGGAACTTGAGTACTGGCTGGTCTCGGAACGGCCGGACCTGCAGATCATCGACCTGCAGGTCGAAGAGCTGTAGCAGCATTGTGGCTTTCCACCCATTCGAAAATGTGTTAGCTTCCGCTTCTATGAAATCGCTAATCGGGGTGACCCTGCATGGCACAAGATGACCTGAACAGACTGACCATCGACAAGCAACGCCACACCCCCGCCGGAGGCGCCGGCAAGAAGCGGCGCACGCAGGTCGTGACGGTGCTGGTGCTTTTGGCCCTGGTGCTGGCGATCTGGACCGTGGCGGCGAGGCGCAGCGTCGAGGTGGAAGTGGCCACCGTGTCCCTCATCTATCCCTCGCAGACCATCTCCCTTTTGAACGCGAGCGGCTACGTGGTGGCCCAGAGAAAGGCGGCGGTGGCCTCCAAGGCAACCGGTAGGCTGGAATGGCTCGGGGTGGAGGAGGGGAGCGTGGTGCGGGCGGGGCAACTTCTGGCACGGCTCGAAAACCGTGATGTGGCTGCCGAAAAGGGGCAGGCCTCGGCGACGCTTTCGGCTGCGCGGGACAACCTCGATCAGGCCAGGGTGGAGCAAAAGGATGCCGCCCGGGCTCTCTCACGGGCGAAGGAGCTGATCGGCCAGGGGATCATCGCCCAGGCGGATTACGATACCGCCGAGGCCCGCTACCAGCGCGCGGTCGCCGCAGTCGCCGCAGCCCAGGCCAATATCAGCGGAGCGCAGAGCGCCCTGCGGGGTGCGGAGGCGTCCCTTGACTACACGCTGATCCGCGCCCCCTTCGACGGCGTGGTGCTCACCAAGAACGCCGACGTCGGCGACATCGTCTCGCCGCTTGCCGCCTCTGCCAACGCCAAGGCTGCCGTCGTCACCATGGCCGACATGGGGTCGCTGCAGGTGGAGGCCGACGTATCCGAGGCCAACCTGGCCAAGGTCAAGGTGGGGCAGCCGTGCGAGATCCTCCTCGATGCCCTGCCGGACGTACGGTTCCGCGGCGCGCTCTACACCATAGTCCCCACGGCCGACCGCAGCAAGGGGAGCGTCATGGTGAAAGTCCGCTTCCTGGACAAGGACACGCGCATCCTCCCCGAGATGAGCGCGAAGGTCGCCTTCCTGGAGCGCGAGATGAAGCAAGGGGAGGGGACCCCGCGCGTCGCCGTCTCCCCGACGGCCGTGGTCCGCCGCGACGGCAGGGATTACGTCTTCAAGGTGGTGCAGGGCCGGGTGCAGCTGACCCCGGTGGTCCTTGGGGGGAAGATGGGCGACCTGGTGCAGGTCGCATCCGGCGTCAAGGCCGGAGAGCGGATCGCCACGAAGCCCCTGGACAAGCTGCGTGACGGCAGCCGCGTCAAGACGGCGGAAAAGTAGCCATGGCCGAAGCGAGCGAGCCGATCGTCCGTATCAGGAACCTCTCCAAGGCCTACCGCCGGGGCGCCCAGATCATCCCCGTCCTCACCGGTATCAACTTCGACATCGCCCGGGGCGAATTCGTCGCCCTCATGGGTCCTTCCGGCTCCGGCAAGAGCACGCTCCTCAACCTGATAGCCGGCATCGACAGCGCCGATGAGGGCTCCATCCAGGTGGCCGACGTCGAGATCACGACGCTTGGTGAAAGCGATCTCGCCAGCTGGCGCGCCGGCAGCGTCGGCTTCATCTTCCAGTTCTACAACCTGATCCCGGTGCTGACCGCCTTCGAGAACGTGGAGCTCCCCCTTTTGTTGACCCACCTGAACCGGCGCGAGCGGCGCGAGCACGTCGAGGCGGTGCTGGACGTGGTCGGGCTCGCCGACCGGATGGACCACTACCCCTCCCAGCTTTCCGGCGGCCAACAGCAGCGGGTCGCCATCGCCCGCGCCATCGTCACCGATCCCGAGATCCTGGTGGCGGACGAGCCGACCGGGGACCTGGACCGTGTCTCAGCCGAGGAAATCCTTCAGCTCATGGACCGCCTGGTGCGGGAGTTCGGCAAGACCGTGGTCATGGTGACCCACGACCCCCGCGCCGCCGAGAAAGCCCACATCATCCGTCACCTGGAGAAGGGCGAACTGAGCGTGACCTAGATGGGCATTCCCTATTCCTACAGCTTCCGCAATCTTTGGACCAGGCGCCTCACCACCGTCCTCACCGCGAGCGGCATGGGGCTCGTCGTCTTCGTCTTTGCCGCGACCCTCATGCTGACCGAGGGGCTGCAAAAGACCCTGGTGCAGACCGGATCCAGCGACAACGTGGTGCTGCTCAGGAAATCCTCCAACTCCGAGGTGCAAAGCGCGGTGGAGAGGGACCAGGCTTCCCTGCTGGAGAGCCAGCCCGAGATAGCCGTGGGGGCGGATGGGGAGCCGCTGCTGGCCAAGGAGCTGGTGGTTCTGATCAACCTGAAAAAGCGGGTGGGGGACAAGCCTTCCAACGTGATCATCCGCGGCATCGACCCGGCCTCGTTGAAGTTGCGCCCTGCGGTCCGCCTGAAGGAGGGGCGCATGCCGCGTCCCGGTTCCGCCGAGGTCGTCGCCGGAGAGAGCGTGGCGCGTCGCTTCAAGGGGTGCGGTCTTGGTGAGGCGCTTCGTTTCGGGATGCGCGACTGGCGTGTCGTCGGCGTATTCGATGCCGGTGCCACCGGGTTCTCCTCCGAGATCTGGGGGGACCGCGACCAGATGATGCAGGCGTTCAGGCGGCCGGTGTATTCCTCGATCATATTCCGGTTGCGCGACACCACCGCCTTCGACGCCTACAAGGCGCGGATAGAATCGGACCCGCGGCTCACCGTCGAGGCGAAGCGGGAGACCCGCTACTACCTGGACCAGTCCGAGGCCATGGCGAAGTTTCTGCGCATCCTGGGGCTCGTGCTCACCGTCGTCTTCTCCATAGGCGCGGTGATCGGGGCGACCATCACCATGTACGCCGCCGTCGCCAATCGGGTCACGGAGATCGGGACCTTGCGGGCCCTTGGCTTTCAGAGAAAGAGCATCCTCTCCGCGTTCATCGTCGAGGCGCTCCTGCTCGGGTTGTGCGGAGGGGTGCTGGGGTTGTTTGCCGCCTCCTTCATGCAGCTCATAACCATTTCCACCATGAACTGGGCCTCTTTCTCCGAGTTGGCGTTTTCCTTCACGCTCAACGTCAGCATAGTCTGGAAGTCGCTGTTGTTTTCAGCCGTCATGGGATTGGTGGGCGGGGTGTTGCCCGCCTTCCGGGCCTCGCGGATGAAGATAGTGGAGGCGCTGCGGGCCACGTGAAAAAACGTGGTGGGTGGTTTTGAGGTTTTGATGTTTATCCTGAAATACATCCTCAGGAATCTCTTCCGGCACCGGCTCCGTTCCATCCTCACCGTCGTGGGGGTGGCCGTGGCGGTGCTCGCCTTCGGCCTCTTGCGCACCCTGGTCGGCCTTTGGTACTCCGGCGCCGAGCACGCCTCGGACACGCGGCTCGTCACCCGTAACGCCATCTCCCTCGTCTTCCCGCTCCCCATCTCCTACCTCGAACGTATCCGGGGCGTATCCGGGGTCACCACGGTCTCCTACGGCAGCTGGTTCGGCGCCTACTACAAGGAGCCCAAGAACTTCTTCGCCAACTACGCCATCGAGCCCAAGGGGTACATGGAGCTCTACCCGGAGTTCATCCTCTCTCCCAAGGAGAAGAACGATTTCCTCCTGGACCGCAAGGGGTGCATCGTCGGGGAGCGCCTGGCCCGCACCTACGGCTGGAAGGTCGGTGACCTGATCACCCTGAAGGGGACCATCTACCCGGGTCAATGGGAGTTCGTGCTGCGCGGCATCTACCACGGCAAGGAGAAGGCGACCGAGGAGCGCATCCTCCTCTTCCACTGGAACTACCTGAACGAGACCATGCGCCAGACCGTTCCCCGGCGCGCCGACCAGGTCGGCTACTTCATCGTCGGGGTGAAAAAGCCCGAACTCGCCCCGGATGTGGCCCTCGCCATAGACTCGCTTTTCAAGAACTCGCTGGCGGAGACCCTGACGGAAACCGAGAAGGCCTTCCACATGAGCTTCGTGTCCATGACCGAGGCGATCATGATCGCCATCCAGATCGTGTCGTACATGGTGATCGCCATCATCATGGTGGTGGCGGCCAACACCATGGCCATGACGGCGCGCGAGCGGATCGGCGAGTACGCCACCCTGAAGACCCTCGGCTTCAAGGGGGGGCACCTGGCGGGGCTGATCTTCGGGGAATCCGTCGCCATCTCCTTTCTCGGTGGCGTACTCGGCGTCGTCGCCACCTTCCCGGCAGCGAGCTGGATCGAGACCGAGCTCGCCCAGTTTTTCCCCTACTTCAGCGTTTCCAGCGAGACGCTGCTGCTCGAATTGCTGGCCGCCCTCTCGGTCGGCGTCGTTTCGGGCATTTTCCCCACCTGGCGCGGCGCCACCATCCGCATCGCCGACGGCCTGAAACGGATCGGGTAAAGCTCGAAAAGCTGCAACGCAAAGGCGCCGAGCCGCAAAGGCGCGAAGAAAAACCAATTTCTTGTAATTACCCCCGAAAAACAGTATAAGAACTCCCCTCTGAGGTGCGTCCCCTGTCGCCGGACGTACTCTTTGCGGCTTTGCGCCCTGGCGCCTTTGCGTTAGGCTTTTGCCTCACCGCTTTTGATCCTAGGAGGTTTGTTTGAGATTCTTGCGTCTGCCCAAGGACCGCATCGTCTGGCTGCTGCTCCTGGTCTCCCTGATCCTGTACCTCGCCGACTATTTCCTGTTCCCCCGCGCCGAGGAGATCGGTTTCAACTTCATGTCCAACGTGGCCTTCCTCCCGGTCTACGTCCTCTTCGTGACGCTGATGATCGAGCGGGTGCTCAAGGAGCGCGAGCGCGAGGCGATGATCAAGAAGCTCAACATGGTGATCGGGATCTTCTTCAGCGAGGTGGGGTCCCCGCTGCTGCGCGACCTGCACGACTTCTACCCCGACGGCGAGGAACTCTCCAAAAAACTCGGGGTCACGGTGCGCTGGCGCGAGGAGGATTACCGCGCGGCCAGGGAATTCCTCAAGCAACACGAAATCCGTCCCGATTCCCGCGCCGGCGACCTCGCCGCCCTCAGGGCTTTCCTGTCCGAAAAGAAAGGGGTCATGCTCTCCCTCATGGAGAACCCGAACCTGTTGGAGCACGAATCCTTCACCGACCTGCTTTGGGCTGTTTTCCACCTGATCGAGGAACTGCAGGCTCGCCGCTCCCTTACCGGACTCCCCGCCAGCGACATGGACCACCTGAGCGGCGACATGAAACGCGTACATACCTACCTCCTCATGGAGTGGCTCTCCTACATGGCGCACCTGCAGAAGGACTACCCCTACCTCTTCTCGCTCGCGGTCCGCATGAACCCGATGAACCCGGAGGCGCACCCCGAGGTGACCTGAGAAAGAGAAAAAAGTTGCATATTTGCGACGGGTGCCTTATAAATATCAGCTCCGCAAAAAGCCACTATCCCTCCTGAAAGGTGACCGAAAGCTTTGAAAGAAAAGCAGACTCTGGCAAAACTCCGTCAGGAAATAGATGCGGTGGACGATCGCATCCTGGAACTTCTCAACGAGCGGGCCAAGCTCGTGATGCAGGTCGGCGCGGTAAAGACCGAAAACCGCAGCGACTTTCACGTGCCCAGCCGCGAGAGGGAGATCTACGAGCGTCTCGCCGCTGCGAACCCCGGCCCCTTCCCGGCCGAGGCGGTGCGCGGCGTTTTCCGCGAGATCATCTCGGCGTCGCTGGCGCTGGAAAAGCCTTTGAAGGTCGCCTTCCTGGGGCCCAACGCCACCTTCAGCCACCTGGCCGCCATGCAGCATTTCGGCCTTTCCGCCTCGCTTTCGCCGGAGCGTTCCATCCCGGCCGTGTTCGAGGCGGTGGAGAAGGGCGAGGCGTACTACGGCGTGGTCCCGGTGGAGAACACCACCGAAGGGATGATCTCCCACACGCTCGACATGTTCATGGAGAGCGAGCTGAAGATCAACGCGGAGGTCCTTTTGGAGGTGTCTCACTTCCTGCTCTCCAGGACCGGCCGCTTCGAGGACATCAAGAAGGTCTACTCGCACCCGCAGCCCCTGGCCCAATGCCGCAAGTGGCTCGCCGAGAACCTCCCCAACGTCCCCCTGGTCGACGTCGCCTCCACGACGCTCGCCGCCCAGATCGTGGCCGAGGACTACACCGCTGCGGCCATCGCCAGCGAGTACGCATCCTCCATCTACAACCTGAAGATCGTCAAGGCCCGCATCGAGGACCAAGTGAACAACTTCACCAGGTTCCTGGTCGTCGGCCGGAAGATGGCCGACCGCAGCGGCGACGACAAGACCTCGCTCATGTTCTCGGTGCGCGACGAGCCGGGGATTCTGCACCGGATGCTGGAGCCCTTCGCCAAGCGCGGCATCAACCTCTCCAAGATCGAGTCCCGCCCGCTCAAGAAGAAGGCGTGGGAATACATCTTCTACCTCGACCTCTCCGGGCACATCTCCGATCCCGCCGTCGGCGAGGCGGTGCAGGATCTCTCTACCTGCTGCCAGTTCGTGAAGGTTCTGGGATCGTACCCCCGGGCGCGTCAGTGAGGGGGGCGTAGCATGGTCTATTTCAAGAAAATGGCCGTGATCGGCGTCGGTCTCATCGGCGGTTCCCTGGCCCGCGTCCTGCGCGAGAAGGGGGCTGTGGGCGAGGTGGTTGGCGTCGGGCGCGGCGAAGCGAACCTTAAACGCGGCGTCGAGCTTGGTGTCCTGGACAGCTACACCACCGATGCCAGGGAAGGTGTAGCCGGGGCCGATCTCGTCTTCGTCGCGACGCCGGTCTGCACCATACCGAACGTGGTCGCCGAGATAGCGCCCTGCCTGGCCCCCGGATGCATCGTCACCGACGGCGGCAGCGTCAAGGAGACCGTGGTGTCGGCCTGCGAGTCGCTCATGCCGGAAGGGACCTTCTTCGTCGGCGGGCATCCCATCGCCGGGACCGAGCATTCCGGCGTCGAGGCCTCCTTTTCCACCCTGTACATGGGAAGGCGCTGCATCGTTACCCCCACCCCCAACACCGATCCGGTCGCGTTGGAGAAGGTGGTCGAGCTCTGGAAGATCGCCGGTTCAACCGTGCCGCTGATGGATCCCGTGCAGCACGACCTGGTGGTAGCCGCGATCTCGCACCTGCCGCACATGGTAGCCTACTCTCTGGTGAACGCGGTGGATGGTTACGACCGTTTCGGCGGCGATCTCCTCTCCTTTTCCGCCGGCGGTTTCAGGGATTTCACCCGGATAGCCTCCTCGGATCCGGTCATGTGGCGCGACATCGCCCTCACCAACCGTGAGGCGATATTGGAGATGATGGACTTCTTCTCCGTGTACCTGGAGAAACTGCGAACCCTCGTTGCCGAAGGCGATGCCGACGGCCTGCAGGCCTTCTTCCTGAACTCGAAACAGAAGCGGGACGCGATTCTTTAACGGCAGGGGCTGGTGACTGGTGACTGGTGACTGGTGACTGGTGACTGGTGACTGGTGACTGGTGACTGGTGACTGGCAGGTCGGACTAGCGGCTGGGGATAAATAACCGACGTGGGTAGGGTGAGTTGGAACTAGAGGAGCCGGCGTATGTTTTCGCTAGTCCCTGGCCCCCAGCCCCTAGCCCCGCCTTTGAGGTGTTCACATGCAAAGCTACACCGTTCAACCCGCCAAGGGAGTGCGCGGCGAGATCCGCGTCCCCGGCGACAAGTCCATATCGCATCGCTCCATCATGTTCGGCTCCATCGCCAACGGCGTGACCAAGGTCTCGGGCTTTTTGCGCGGCGAGGACGCCCTCGCCACCCTGGAAGCCTTCCGCGCCATGGGCGTCCAGATCGACGACGACGGCGAGACGGTAACCATCGTGGGCAAGGGTCTGCACGGGCTCGAGGAGCCGACCGACGTGCTGGACTGCGGCAACTCCGGCACCTCTATGAGGCTCCTCACCGGGCTTCTCGCCGGGCAGAGCTTCTTCTCGGTACTTTCGGGCGACAAGTACCTGCGCGCCCGCCCCATGAAGCGCGTGGTCGGGCCGCTCTCCAAGATGGGCGCCCGCATCGGCGGCCGCGCCGGCGGCGAAAAGGCCCCGCTCGCCATCCAGGGGTCGCAACTCAAGGGAATCGAGTACGACTCCCCGGTCTCCAGCGCCCAGGTGAAATCCGCCATCATGCTGGCCGGGCTCTATGCCGACGGCGAAACCGTGGTGCGCGAGCCGCACCTCTCCCGCGACCACTCGGAGCGGATGCTGCGCGCCTTCGGGGCCAACGTGGAGACCTTCCCGGGAGGCGTGAAGGTTCGCGGCGGCGCAGAACTGACCGGACGCGACATCGTCGTTCCCGGCGACATCTCCTCGGCCGCCTTCTTCATGGTCGCCGCGCTGATCGTCCCGGGTGCTGAACTTGTCATCCGCGGGGTCGGCGTCAACCCGACCCGCACCGGCATCATCGACATCCTCAAGGGTATGGGCGGCGACCTGGAACTTTTGAATGAGCGCGACGAGACCGGCGAGCCGGTGGCGGACATCCGGGTGCGTTACTCGCAGCTGAAGGCCATGGAGATCTCCGGGGAGGTGGTGCCCCGCGCCATCGACGAGTTCCCGGCCATCTGCGTGGCGGCATCGCTCGCACAAGGGACCACCGTGGTGCGCGGCGCCTCCGAATTGCGGGTCAAGGAGACCGACCGGATCGCCGCCATGGCGGACAACCTGAAACGGGCCGGGGTCAGCGTGGTGGAGACGCCGGACGGGATGGAAATCACCGGCGTGCCCGCCCTCAAGGCTTGCGCCGCCGACAGCTTCGGCGATCACAGGATCGCCATGTCCATGATGGTGGCAGGACTGGTCGCACAGGGGGAGACCACGATCTCCGATGTCGACTGCATCGCCACCTCGTTCCCCGGCTTCCGTGAACTTCTCGAGGGGGTAGTGCAGCGTTGAGTGCAGTGAGAGAAAACGGAGTAATCGTAGCGATAGATGGTCCCTCCGGGGCCGGGAAAAGCAGCCTTACCAAGCTTTTGGCCCGGCGCCTCGGCTACATCCACATCGATACCGGCGCCATGTTCCGCGCCGTCGCCCTCATGTCCAAGCGGGCCGGCATCGCAAGCGATGACGATGCGGGACTGGCCGAGCTTTGCCGCGGGTTGGAAATCACCTTCGTGAGGGACGGCGAGAACTGCCGGGTGCTGGCCAACGGCGAGGACGTCTCCCGGGAGATTCGCAGCGAGGAGATCGGTCTTCTTACCTCCGCCATCTCGGCAAGAAAGCCGGTTCGCGAGGCGCTTTTGATCATGCAACGCGCCATGGGGGCGAAGGGGGGCGTCATCCTCGAGGGGCGCGACATCGGCACCGTGGTATTCCCGGACGCCGAAGTGAAATTCTTCCTCTCCGCGAGCGCCGAGGAACGCGGCCGGCGCCGCTACCTCGAACTGGCCGCCCGAGGCGATCAGGCAACCCTCGAGGAGACCATCGCCAAGGTGATCCAGCGCGACCGTCAGGACGAGGGGCGCGAGCACGCACCGCTCAAACAGGCCGAGGACGCGCTCCCCATAGACTCAACCAGCCTCTCCATCGATCAGGTGCTGACGGTCATGGAGAACGCCGTGCGCGAGCGCTTGGTGCAGGGCGACAAGGGGTAACTATGGAAGTGATACTGGCCAAACACGCAGGTTTTTGCTTCGGCGTCAAAAGGGCCACCCATCTGGCTTTCGACGCGGCCGACAAGGGGGGGGACACCTACACCCTTGGGCCCATCATCCACTCGCCGCAGGTGGTGCAGCGGCTCGAAGAGATGGGGGTGAAGTCGGTCGAAGACGTGGGGGAGATCAAAAACGGCAGTACCGTGATCATCCGCTCCCATGGCGTCGCCGCCGAGGAACTCGAAGCCGCGGTGCGCGCCGATCTCGCCATAGTCGACGCCACGTGCCCCTTCGTGAAGAAGGCGCAGGAACACGTGGCGACGCTCTCCAGGGAAGGGTACGACGTGGTCGTGGTGGGGGACGCCGTGCATCCCGAGGTGCAGGGGATCGTTTCCTACGCCACTGGCCGGGTCTACGTGGTCAGCTCCGGCAAGGACGTGGAGAGGCTGCCGCGCATGGCCAAGATGGGTGTGGTGGCTCAGACCACCCAGTCCTTCGAGCACCTGAACGAGGTTGTCACCGCCTGTCTGGCCCGCGGCGGCGAGACCCGGGTCTACAACACCATCTGCGACGCGACGGCGGTGCGCCAGGAAGAGACGAAGAAGCTGGCCGGCGAGGTGGATTGCATGATCGTGATCGGCGGCTTCAACAGCGCCAACACCAGGCGCCTGGCGCAGATCTGCCGCGAGCTTTTGCCGCGCACCCACCACATCGAGACCGCCGGCCAGATCGACCCGGCCTGGTTCGAAGGTGTGCAGCGGGTCGGGGTTACGGCGGGGGCCTCGACGCCGAAGTGGTTGATCGACGAGGTGACGGAAAGAATTTCGGCTATCGACAAAGATAAAATAGGTTGATATTTTTGGTCGATGTGCTAAATTAGCTCGATTTTATATGGAGATTACACGAGGGGGTAACGGTTTCAATGGGTGAAGAAAAACGTACGTTCAAGAAAAAAGATATGCCGATTAGGCGGTTACACGATAATGACGAGGAGCTGGACCAGGCAGAAATGGGTGGCGAGTTCGCCGACCTTTTCCAGGACAGTCTGAGGCAGCCGCAGAGCGGCGAAGTCGTCAAGGCGGTCGTGGTTCAGATCGAGCAGGACGTGGTGCTGGTTGATGTCGGCTACAAGTCCGAAGGCGCCATCCGCATCGCCGAGTTCATCGACGAGAACGGCGAGCTGACCGTCAAAGTCGGTGACGAAGTCAACGTCTACTTCGAGCGCGGCGAAAACATCCGCGGCCACATGGTCCTTTCCAAGAAGAAGGCCGATTCTCAGGTTGCCTGGGAAGCCATCGCCGCTGCCGGCGAAGGCGGCGTCATCGAAGGCAAGATCACCGGCAAGGTGAAAGGCGGCATGACCGTCGACGTCGGCGTCGAGGCGTTCCTCCCGGCTTCGCAGGTTGACCTGCGTCCCGGCGGCAACATGGACCGCTTTGTCGGCCAGACCTACCAGTTCCGCATCCTCAAGCTGAACAGGAAGCGCGGCAACCTGGTGCTGTCCCGCCGCGTGCTGCTCGAGGAGGAGCGCGACAAGGCAAGGACCGAGACCCTGGCAACCCTGAAGGAAGGCGACATCGCCAACGGCGTAGTGAAGAACATCGCCGAGTACGGCGCATTCGTCGACCTGGGCGGCGTGGACGGCCTGCTGCACGTCACCGACATGTCCTGGGGCCGCCTTGGTCACCCGTCCGAGATGGTCAAGGTGGGCGACACCCTGAAGGTGATGGTGCTCAAGTACGACCGCGAGAAAGGGAAGATTTCCCTGGGCCTCAAGCAGACCGTGCCCGATCCGTGGCTCAACGTGGCCGAGCGCTACCAGGAAGGCGAGCGCGTGCGCGGCAAAGTGGTGAGCCTCACCGACTACGGCGCATTCATCTCCCTCGAGGACGGCATCGAAGGCCTGGTGCACGTCTCCGAGATGTCCTGGACCCGTCGCGTGCGTCATCCGTCCGAAATCCTCAAGGTAGGTGAGGAAGTCGAGGCGGTGATCCTGGGTGTGGATCCGGGCAACCGCAGGATCTCCCTTGGTCTCAAGCAGACCGAGGTGAACCCCTGGACCGTGATCGGCGAGCGTTACCCGGTCGGCACCAAGATCGAAGGGCAGATCAAGAACATCACCGACTTCGGTGTCTTCATCGGCATCGAGGACGGCATCGACGGCCTGGTCCACGTCTCCGACATCTCCTGGACCCGTCGCGTCAAGCATCCGGGCGAGCTGTTCAGCAAGGGGCAGACCGTGCAGGCCGTGGTTCTCAACATCGACGTCGAGAACGAGCGTCTCTCCCTGGGCATCAAGCAGCTGGTTCCGGATCCGTGGGAAGAGATCCCCAGGAAGTACAAGCCGGGCTCCAAGGTCAAGGGCAAGGTGACCTCCGTGACCGACTTCGGCATCTTCGTCGAGATCGAGGAAGGCATCGAGGGGCTGATCCATGTTTCCGAGATCTCCTACGAGAAGGTGGCTTCCCCGAAAGACTTCGCCAACGTGGGCGACGAGCTCGAGGCAGTTGTGCTGAACGTGGATATGGTCGAGAAGAAGATCGCCCTTTCCATCAAGGCGCTGCAGACCGCAATGGAGAAAGCCGAGATGGCTTCCTACATGGGTAGCCAGGGCGAGGCAACCTCCAGCTTCGGCGATCTCCTCAAGGAGAAGCTGAAGAAGAGCACTGAAGAATAGACCAGTCACTTCGCCGACTGAATAATCTTATAGTTTAGTATTTGAGGTGTTAAATGACTAAGAGCGAACTGATCGACAAACTGGTGGAAGTACGCGGTGCTCTGACCCGCAAGGACTCCGAAGCTGTGGTCTCCATGGTGTTCGACGCCATGAGCGAGGCTCTGACCGCCGGTGACAAGGTGGAGATCCGCGGATTCGGCAGCTTCACTATCCGTGACCGCGAGCCGCGCGAGGCGAGGAACCCGAAGAGCGGTGAGATCGTCAGCATCCCGAGCAAGAAGACCCCGTTCTTCAAGACCGGGAAGGACCTGCGGGAGCGCGTGAACAACATCTAGCAGGTTGACACCGACGAGAATCGGCCCGGATGGCGGAATTGGTAGACGCAACGGACTTAAAATCCGTCGGCCTCACAGCCGTGCCGGTTCGACCCCGGCTCCGGGCACCACGGTAAACCAAAAAGAAGGGCTATGCTCACCGCATAGCCCTTTTTCCTTTCAAACCTATGAAAAGTGAAGTGTCGATGCGTGTCAAAGGGTGCGATCCGGCGGGATGCCAGGGGCTTTGTTGCTACGACGGCGTCTACCTGCTGGCGGGGGAAGATGAGCTGATACGGGCCGTGGTACGAAAATACCCGGATCATTTTAAGGATCTGCCCGCCGATTACCTCGTCGACGGCGCGTGGCCGGATGGCACCAAGGGGGTTAAGAGCGCGACCAGGCCCTTTACTTTCACAACTGCAGATTTTCCCCGCCACTTTAACAACACCAAGTGTGTTTTCGCTACCAGCGACGAGAGGTGCATGTTGCAGTCCCTTGCCGTGGAACTCGGCGTCCACAAATGGACCTTCAAGCCGACCGCGTGCTGGCTCTTCCCCTTGACCATCAAGGACGGGGAACTGGCTCCTCCACCCCTGCCGGGCGAGCCAGATCCGGACTACGTCGATGACTCCTATCCCGGCTACGTCACCTTCGTGCCGTGCGGCAAGCTCGCTCCCGGTGGTACCCCTTGGGACGAAGCATTCGCCGGCGAGATCGCTTTTTTCGATACCGTCGACCAACTCCCCCTCTGGGCCAACCGCGGACTCTCCCTGGAGGAGATTATCGAACGGGCAAAGATCTAGCCCGCTGATATCCCACCAACCCCTCGCACGCCCAGCCATCGGTTCCCTCCTGAGAACATGCGAGAGCGGGAACACGGCTTCCGGGTCAGGGGGATAGCCGCGCCGTTGCGGGACCGTGGTCGCAGATGCTGGCTTTTATTCCGAAGCAGCGATGAGCGGATATTAGAAAGGCGTCCTCCTAGTGTGGGAGGACGCCTTTTTTGTGGCCGGGAAGAATCGCATGTTAGAGCTGGATGAACTCCTTCGGCTCGGTATTGGTCGCCATGGTCCATACCGTAGCGGTACCCTTCTTAAGCACGTACACCGCCAGTTGCTCGTAGCCCACCTTGTCGATCCACGGCTTCAGGAAATCCCGCTTGCTAACGATCTCCTTTTTAAGCTCCAGGTCCTCGAGCGCCTCGACCGTTCCGGCAATCCGGACCTGGATCAGGTTCTCGAAGATGCCGTTGCTGAAACAAAGCTCGACCTTGGGGTTCTTGGTCAACTGGCGGTACAGATCCTTGATCTTGCCGGTGTTGAAGACGATGCCGTTCTCGTCGGCCCGGTACAGCAGCATACCGCGCACGTGAGGGGTGTCCCCGTCCACTGTGGCCATATGAAAGATAGGATTCGAGTTCACGAATTCAAGGATCTCTTTTCTGTTCATATATACTCCTTCCAAGCCTGGTAAGTCGCTGTCGGTTGCGACAAGGGATATTATACAACAATGGCGGATGCTGCAAGGGTAGCGTATGTCGATTGGTGCTGCCTAATAAAAAAATGAGATGCGGGTGGTTATTAACCGGCAATCCGGTAGAATGTTGCCCTGTAGCGGCTTTCCTGTAGGCATAGTGCAATCGTTCGCAGCACGAGTTACAGGAGGTTTCAGCGATGAAAGCAGCCGTCGTTCTTCTCACCCTACTGTTAGCCCTGCCTGCTTACGCCCTCGACAAGGACAAGATCTCCCACTTCGGCGGCGGCGCCATCTTGGGCTTGGCATCGGACACGGTCTTGTATCACGCTACGGACCTGGAACGGCCAAAGCGGATGATAGCTGCCACGGGGCTTGCCATGATCCCGGGCTTCGCTATCGAAGTGGCAGACGAGTTTACAGGAACACACTTCAGTTGGTATGATCTTCTAGCAGACGGCCTGGGCTCGGCGACCGGCATGTTGGCGGGTGAACTCATCAACGGTCGGCTGTGGGTGAAGGCTTCGGCGCGCCAGGTGCAGTTGACCGGGCGTTGGTGATGTCGAGGTGGGAAACATGAAGGAAGAACGCGATACAGATCCCGCGGAACGCTGGGTTGCCACCTTCACCTGGGAAGACAGGCTCATCGCACGGTTTTTCCCCAGGTTCTTTAAGCGCTATGCGCCGGAGGAGGTTCAGCGCCAGTGGGAGCTCCTCCTGGCACGCAAGCAGGAGCGTCGCAACCGCTAGGATATGCCGGCTGCCCCGGCCACGGCAAAGGCCAGGCTCCCCTGGCAGCCTGGCCTTTGCGATACGCTTTCGTTACGCGTCTTTTACTCCGTTATTTCTGCTCTTTCTGCTCCTTCTTTTCCTTCTTTTCTGTCTTATCCTTGGGGGGCGCAACCTCCAGTTCGTTGCTCACCTTCCCCTTGCCGACCACGGCTACAGCCGCCTTTTCCACCGCCTTCTTCTCGTCTTCGCTCTTGACCGGGCCTTTCAGGATGACGCGCCCGTCCTTGGTTATTATCTTTACGTTGTGAGCCGTGATGGACAGCGACTTGTCCTTGACCACCGTGCGCCGGATCTCCCGGGTGATCTCCCGGTCGGTCTTGTTCTCCTTCTGCTGGTCGGCGGTCGCCCCCTTGTTCTCTTCCCTGTTCTTCCTGGTGTTATCGGCCTTGGTGGTGTCGTTCTTGTCCTGGGCGGCCTGCAGCACATGCGGTGCGCCCAAGGCGATGGCGGTTGACAGTGTGGCGGCGAGTAGAAGATTGAGTGTTTTCATCGTGGTAACTTCCTCCTTTGGTTTGTGTTATTGGGGATTGCTCTTTTTTGATTGGTAAAAATTAATGTAAAGCGTGCAGGATGTCAACCCATCGCGCATGCAAAGTAACAGAGAGGGAACGGCAATACCTGGGATTCCCTTTTTGACTTCTGCAGAATGTCGGATATTATTAGACTTTTCCGGCCACAGTTCGATGATCACGATGCAAAGGAGAACGACGATTCCATCCCCCGACGTTTCTCACATCCGAAATATTGGCATCATCTCTCATATCGATGCGGGGAAGACTACAGTCACCGAGCGTATCCTCTTCTACAGCGGTGAAACGCACAAGATGGGGGAAGTGCACGACGGCCAGGCGGTCATGGACTGGATGCCTCAGGAGCAGGAGCGGGGCATAACCATCACCGCAAGCGCCACCTCCTGCCGCTGGGGAGAGCACCGGCTCAACCTCATTGACACCCCGGGGCATATCGACTTCACCATCGAGGTGGAGCGGAGCGTCCGGGTGTTGGACGGAGCGGTGGCCATCTTCAGCGCGGTCGAAGGGGTACAGCCCCAGAGCGAGCTGGTATGGCGCCAGGCGGATCGCTATCGCGTACCCCGGATCTGCCTCATCAACAAGATGGACCGTCTGGGAGCGGACCACGGTCACGTGCTGCAGCACATGGCGGAGCGATTGGGGGCACGGGCCGTTTTGCTGCAGCTCCCCATGGGAACGGAGGCTGCTTTTTCCGGAGTAATAGACCTGGTCGGCGAGGAGGCGCTCACGTTCTCCGAGCAGGATCTGGGACGGACGGTGCTCCGTGCACCGGTGCCGCCCGAGTATGCGGACTCGGTACTGAAGGCGCGCCTGCAGTTGACGGAGGTGGCCGCAGACTTTGACGACCAGGTGATGGCGGACTTCCTGGAGGGGCGCAAGGTGGCGGCGAAAGATCTGCACCGGGCACTGCGCAGGGGGACGCTCTCCTGCGAGATCTTCCCGGTGCTGCTGGGGTCGGCCTTGCGCAACAAGGGGGTGCAGCCGGTCCTCGACGCGGTCTGTCTCTACCTGCCGTCCCCGACGGACCTCCCGGCCATGGTGGGGAGGCATCCCGGCAACGGTGAGGCCGAGGTTTTCAGGTGCGATCCCGACCAGCCCCTGCGCGCACTGGCATTCAAGGTCATGGCCGAGGAGGGTAGGCGCCTCACCTACCTGCGCGTCTACTCCGGAAGGGTGAAGACGGGGGCCACCCTGCTGAACGCAAGCCGCGGCGGCAACGAGCGCATCAGGCACCTGTTCCGGATGCACGCACACCGGAGGGAGGAGGTCGCCGAGGCGCTGGCGGGGGACATCGTGGCGGTGACCGGCTGCCAATCGACCCTGACCGGCGACACCCTTTGCGATCCAGGTCACCCCCTGCTCCTGGAAGGGGTGAGCGTGCCCGAGCCGGTGGTTTCACTGGCCGTGGAGGCGAAGGGGGTGGAGGACCGGGCGCACCTCCTCGGGACGCTCGAATTTTTCCAGTGGGAGGACCCGACCTTCCGGGTGCACGAGGATAAGGAGACCGGACAGACCATCCTGACCGGAATGGGGGAGCTGCACCTGGAGATCATCATCGACCGCCTGCGTCGCGAGTACGGCGTGCAGGTGAAGACGGGGCGCCCGAGGGTGGTGTACCGCGAGACGCTGCGGCGCGAGGTGTCCAGACGCGAGTTGTTCCAGGCCATGGCGGACAAGCACCCTGAACCCGCCGAGCTTTTGCTGCGCCTGGTTCCGCTCCCCCGGGGGGGCGGGGTGAGGACCGTGCTTCCGGCCCCGGCGGCGCCCATCACCCCCGAGCTCCTGGCGGCCGTGCAGGAGAGCCTGCTCGATGCGTGCCGCGGCGGCTGCCTGACCGGGTATGCCCTGACCGACCTGGAGGTGCGGGTAGAGGAGCTCCCGGTTGAGCCGGGTGCGCCGGCCCCTTCCGAACTCGCGCTGCGCGGGGCGGCCCAGCGTGGCGTGGTGCTGGCGGCACGCGAGGGCGCCCCCATGCTGCTGGAGCCGATCATGAAACTGGAGCTGGAAACGCCGACGGAGCACCTGGGGAAGGTGCTTGGGGGGCTGCAGCAGAAAAGGGGGCGGGTGGAGGGGCTGGACCGGCGCGGGGAGCTCGAGCTGGTGAAGGCCACCGTTCCCCTGGCGGAGATGTTCGGCTACATGACCGAGCTGCGCAGCGCCACCAAGGGGCGGGGCAGCTACACCATGGAGTTCCAGGGATTCGAAGAGGCTCCGGCGGAGGTGCAGGAGCGCTTCGGGCTGCTCCGGTAGGCCAACGCTCAGCGTTTCGGAACCCTGCGCCGGGTGTCGCAGCGCTTCATCACCTCGGAGAGCGCCTGCATGCTGTACGGTTTTTGAATGAAGGCGAGGTAGCCGGCGCCTGCAAGCTTCCGGGTCACCTCCTGCTCGCTGTAGCCGCTGGAGATGATCACCTTCACCTCGGGGTCGAACTTCCGCAGCTCCTGGTAGGTCTGTTCCCCGTCCATCTGCGGCATGGTCAGATCGAGGACCACGAAGCGCACGTCCCCGCGCTCACGGTACAGTTCCACGGCCCTGCTGCCGCTGAGCGCGGTCACCACCTGGTAGCCCAACTGCTCCAGCATGGAAGCCCCCACGCTGCAGATGAACTCCTCGTCGTCCACCAAAAGCACGGTCCCGCTCCCCTGCCAGCTTTCCTCCGGCGGCGGCTGACCTGCCTGGTCCTGGATGGGGAGGTCGCTGGCGGGAAGGATCACGGTGAAGGTGGTCCCCTTGCCCGGCTTGCTCTCCACCTTGATGGCGCCCCTGTGCCCCCTGATGATCCCGAGCACAGCCGACATCCCCAGGCCGCGGCCGGTGAACTTGGTGGTGAAGAACGGGTCGAAGATGCGCGACAGCGTCCCGTCGTCCATGCCGCAGCCGTCGTCCTCCACCTGCAGGAACATGAAATCCCCTTCCTTTATCTCCTTTTCGGACCACGCCCCTTTCAGGTACTGCTCGTCGAAGTGGCGAAAGCCGCTACGGATGGTGATGGTCCCCCCTCGGTCGCCGATCGCCTCGGAGGCGTTGATCACCAGGTTCATCACGATCTGGCGCAACTGGGTGGAGTCCGCCTGCACCGGAGGGAGCTCCTGCGCCAGTTCCATTACCAGCCGGCACTTCTTCGAAACCGAGACCTCCAGCAGGTGGACCATCTCGGTCAAGAGGCTGTTCAGGCTGACCGGCTCGACCACGAACATCCCCTTGCCGGAGTAGGCGAGCATCTGCTTGGCGAGGTCGGCCGCCCTGACCGCCCCCTTCTCTATGTTCTGCAGGTTTTCCACCGCCGGCGAGCCGGGGTCGATACGCATCAGTCCCAGGCTGGAGTTGCCGAGGATCCCGGTGAGGATGTTGTTGAAGTCGTGGGCGATCCCCCCAGCCAGGATCCCCAGGCTCTCCAGCTTCTGGGCGTGCAGCAGCTGCTGCTCAAGCCTCAGGCGTTCCTCCTCGTGGATCCGGCGCTCGAGTTCCGCCGCGGCCCGGCCGCTCACCATCTGCAGGATCTCTTCCGCCAGCTCCCGGTTCAAAAGCGGTTTGTGGCCGATGGTTGCGATCAGCCCGATGGGGACCCCCGTTGAGCCCCAGAGCACCACGCCCAGGTAGCTCTCGGCGTTTAAGTCCTGCAGCACCTGGTCGTTGGGGAACAGCTGGCGTACCCCCTCGCGGTAGCAGCAGATGTTGCGTCCCACAACCTCGCCGCAGGGCGTGTCCTTGAGCGTGTAACGGACGTTCTCCTCGAAGCTGCCGTTGTAGTAGACCGCCACCGTGCGGGCCCAGAGGTTTCCCTCCTCGAGTTGGTCGATGCAGATGAAGTCCATGTCCAGGGTGCCGGCCAGGTAGCGGGCCAGGCGGTGGAAGAACTGCTCGTCAGGGGTGGCGGTCGCGTTGGACTGTGCCAGGAAGGCGAGGCACTCTTCGGTCCGCTTCCTCTTGGTGATCACCTCAAACACGATGACGAAGCACCCCGGCTCGGGGCTGTAAACCGACACGGAGAGCCACTCGCTTATGGCGTTGACGTAACACTCCATCTGCTCCGGCTTCCCGCTCAGGGCCACGCGCCGGAAGGCGGCCAGCAGCTCGGGGTCCGACTCCCACACTCCGGGCAGGATCTCGCTCATCCGCTTTCCCCCCACCGCACGAAGCCCGGTGAGCCGCTCGAAGCTCTGGTTTACCTCAAGGAATACGAAATCCAGAGGCCGCGAGGAGTCCAGGATCATCCTGCAGTAGGCGAAGCCGTTCAGCATGTTGTCGAACAGGGAACGGTAGCGTTCTTCGCTTTTTTTCAGGCTCTCCTCGGCATGCTTGCTCCTGGTGATGTCCATGCCGGTCGCCTGGAACTCCACCACCTGTCCGGTGTCGTCCACGATGGCGCTATTGTTCCACTTCTGCCATACCAGGCGGCCGTCGGGGAGCCACGCCCGTACCTCCAGCGACTGCCCCTGGTTTTCCTCGGTCATGGTCTCGACGCCGCGGATCAAGGCCTCTCGGTCCTGCAGGAAGAAGAAGACATAGAAGTTCTGCCCCAGCAGTTCCTCCTGCTCCTTCTGCAGGTATCGACAATAGGTGTCGTTGGCGAAGGTAAGCATGCCGCCGCGCCGGTAGCGGACCACGAACTCCCCCTGGGTCTGCACCATGGCCCGGTAGCGGGATTCGCTCTCGTGAAGCGCCCTTTCCGCCTCCTTGTTTTCCCTCAAGACGACGCAGACGTGGGAGGGGACGGCTTCGTCCTGAGCCCTGAGCGGCATGACGTCGATGCAGACCGGCACGGGGCTCCCCCTGCGGCGGTTGTGGATGGAAAGGTTGACGTCGCGCGCGGCCTTGCCAAGGCGCAGGGCGGCGGTGGCGGGATGCTGGTCGGGCGGAAGAGGGGCGCCCTGCGATGTGCACAGGTGCCATTGGGGGTGCTCGGGGCTGTGCTGCAGGAACAGGTCCCGCTCCATCCCGAAAATCTCAAGGGCCGCCGCGTTCACCGCAAGCGGGGTGCCGTCCGAGCGTTGGATGAACATTCCCACAGGCAGTTCGTCGAACAGCACACGGCATTGCTCCAGCGAGTCGAACATCGGCATGTCTCCGCTTTTCGTTTAGCCGGTAAGGATGGAGAAGACCACAGATAGGGTTATATCAGATAGCGCAGAGAGTTCAATTGAGCGAGACTCTACCTGCCAAGTGAAAGTGTGAAACACTTGATAGCGGCATGACCGCGGTCGACACTGCCTGCTGTCAATGTCTCGGCACTCCGTGACGGTATTCTGGATGGTTGTCGTATTTGTTGCACCGCTTTGTCATGGGCACCAGCGATAAATCGGCATCTTATGACTTTGGTTGGATTATTGCAATGAGGTGCAGGTTTGCAGATACTGTCTAAAAAGGAGCAAACTCGTGTTCTTGATCCTCAGATCCACACCCGACCGCAGGGAGAACCGCCCGCCCAAGCAGCGGCCTCTGCTGGACCGCAACGCCCACCTCGTTCCCCGGCACGACCTGAGGATGTCGCTGCCTTCCCGGCAGGTGCGGATCTTCGTCGGCGAAGGGCTTTTCTGCCAGCAGGAAGCGCCGCTACTCTGAAAACCCGGCCCTTTGCGCTGGCGCAGGGGCGGGTTTTCTGCCACAATGTCTACCGCCCCGCAAAGGGGTACTGGGGAGGTATTCCATGTCCGGATCCGGCGCGCCCATCAGGATTGGCGTCAGCTCCTGCCTTTTGGGTGAGAAGGTACGCTACGACGGCGGCCACAAGCACGACCCCTACCTCACGGAGGTCTTGGGGAGGTTCTTCAGCTTCGTGCCGGTCTGCCCCGAGGTTGAGTGCGGCATGAGCATCCCGCGCGAGGCGATGCGCCTGGAGGGGGACCCGGACCAGCCGCGGCTCATGACCCACAGGACGCGCGTCGACAAGACCGAACAGATGCTCAGCTTCTGCCGTGACAAGGTGGAGCAGCTCGCGGGCGAGGATCTCTGCGGCTTCGTCTTCAAGAAGGGTTCCCCGTCCTCGGGGCTGTTCCGGGTCAAGGTGTACCGGGAGGGGATGCCCCCCGCAAGCGGCAGCGGCCTCTTCGCCGCGGCGGTGGCGCGGCGCTTCCCGCAGCTTCCCTTGGAGGAGGAGGGGAGGCTGAACGATCCGGTGCTCCGGGAAAACTTCATCGAGCGGGTCTTCGCTTTCCGGCGCTGGAAGGATTTCCTGGCCCATGAACCCGACCTCGGCAAGCTGGTCCGGTTCCATACCTGCCAGAAGCTGCTGGTCATGTCACACAGCACCCAGCTCTACCGCGAGCTCGGGGCACTGGTCGCCAAAGGGAAGGAGCTCCCGTTCCCGGAACTGCTGGAGCGTTACCAGGGGCTCTACATGAAGGCACTGGAACTGCACGCGACGGTGAAGAAGCAGACCAACGTGCTGATGCACATCATGGGGTACTTCAAGAAGGAGCTCACCACCGAGGAGAAGCAGGAGCTCGTGCAGCTGATCGGCCAGTACCACGACGGGCTGGTGCCGCTGGTGGTGCCCATGACTCTCCTCAGGCACTACATCGCCAAGTACCGGCAGCAGTACCTGCAGCAGCAGGTGTACCTTTCCCCCCACCCGGCGGAGCTGATGCTGCGCAACCACGCCTGATCGACCCGCCGAAACACCCCCCATTAGTTTTTCTCTATCCTGGAGCGCCCGCTTCGGCTATAGTTTGCCAATTCCGCAACTGCAGAGGTGCCGTATGGAAGCGACACGCGAGATCTACTGGAATGTCAACCATGGTCTTATTTGGGTCATGTACCTGTTCGCCTTCCTGGCCCTGGGAGGGTGCGCCTGGGGGTTCCGGTCGCGCTTGCCGCTCTACCGGCAGGGCAAGCCCCTGGACCGGTTGGACCGGCTTTCGCTGCGCATGAAGCTCATGGCGCGCGGCGCCCTTACCCAGGCCAAGGTGCTCCGGGTTCCCGTGCCGGGGACGCTGCATGCCTTCTTCTTCTGGGGCTTTCTGCTGCTCTTCATCGGCACCCTGCTCATCATGCTGCAGGCGGACTTCACCGCTCCGCTTTTGGCCATAACCTTCCTGAAGGGGACCTTCTACAAGGCATACTCTCTGGTCCTCGACCTCGCCGGCATCATCGCGATCCTGATGCTCGGGGGGCTGTTCGTGCGCCGCTTCCTGGTCAGGCCCCCGGCGCTCCCCACCAAGAGGGACGACTACCTGGCGCATGCGCTCCTCTTCACCATCCTCGTTACCGGGTTCGTGGTGGAGTCGCTGCGGATGGCCGCCACCGAGGTGACGGTGAACCCGGAACTGGCCCGGTTCTCGCCCGGTGGGCTGCTGCTGGCTCCCCTGTTCTCCGGGATGGACCTCGGCAGCATCTCGGTCGCGCACAAGGCCCTCTGGTGGGTTCACTTCTTCCTCGCCATGGGCTTCATCGTCGCCATTCCCTTCACCAAGTTGAGGCACCTGTTCACCGATCCGGCCAACTATCTGTTCACCGACCTGCGCCCCAAGGGTGCCATCGCCACCATCGACCTCGAGGACGAGAGCGCGGAGCAGTTCGGCGCCGCCAAGGCGACCGACCTCGCCTGGAAGGACATCTACGACGCCGACGCCTGTACCTTGTGCAAGCGCTGCCAGGACCGCTGCCCGGCCTGGAACACCGAAAAGCCGCTCTCACCCATGAGGGTGGTGCAGCAGGTGGGGGAGATGGCGCTCAACGACCCGCAGGGGGATCTCTGCCGCTACGTCACCGAGGAGGTGCTCTGGGACTGCACCACCTGCCGCGCCTGCCAGGAGATCTGCCCGGTGGACATCGAGCACGTCAACAAGATCCTCGAGATGCGCCGAAACCTCGCCCTCATGGAGGGGAGCTTCCCGGGAGACGAGGTGCGGACCGCGATGGGCAACTACGAGGTGAACGGCAACCCGTTTGGCCTCGCCTGGGCCGAGCGCGGCGCCTGGGCCGAGGGGCTCGACGTGGTCACCCTGGAGAGCGGTGAGCCCTTCGACGTGATGTACTTCGTGGGTTGTTACGCCTCCTTCGACCGCAGGAACAAGGAGGTGGCCAAGGCGTTCGCGAAGATCTGCTCAGCGGCCGGGATCAGGCTCGGCATTCTGGGTAAGGAGGAAAAGTGCTGCGGGGAGCCGCCGCGGAAACTGGGGAACGAGTACCTGTACCAGACCATGGCGCAGGAGAACATCGAAAGGATCAAGGGGTACGGGGTGCGGGAGATCGTCACCACCTGCCCGCACTGCTTCAACGCGCTGGCGCGCGACTACCGCGACCTCGGCCTGGAGATCCCGGTGCGCCACTACACCTCGTTGCTGGCGGAGCTCCTGGAGCAGGGGCGCCTGAAGCTGGACCCCGGCGAGGGCTTCGACTGCACCTACCACGACTCCTGCTACATCGGCCGTTACGCCGACATCTTCGAGCCGCCGCGCGAGATCCTGGAACGGATGGGCGGGAACATCGCCGAGATGGACCGAAACCGCAGGGAGAGCTTCTGCTGCGGCGGGGGAGGGGGGCGCATCCTGGCTGAGGAGAAGGTCGGCACCCGCATCAGCACCGCCCGGGTGCAGATGGCCGGAGCGACCCGCGCGCCGATGCTGGTCTCCAACTGCCCGTTCTGCCTCACCATGTTTGAGGACGGCATCAAGACTGGCGGACTGGAGGGAAACCTCGCGGCGCGCGACCTGGCCGAACTGGTGGCGGCGCGGCTTTCGGGGAGCGGCCCCGGAGGTGCCTGTCCCCTTGCCTCGTAGCTCGGGACATTTTTCTCATGAGCTTCATTGACTTGTGCGCTTCAGGCGTGCGATAGTGTGATGGGCCTTCCCGCTGCCGTCCGGCGGCGGGGGAGGCCGCACCCCAGCTTTAAGGATGGAGCAGTGGTCCACCACGCCTTGACAGGCAAAAAGCAGCGCTTCGGCAAAAGTTTTCGGCCCCGCTTCCCCCAGCTCCGCTCCGGCATCACCCTGCTCGCCCTCTTCCTGCTGCTGGTCCCGCTGTGTCTTGCCGCCTTCGCCGAGTTCATCCCCGATCCCGCGCACCAGGCTCCCGCGACCGTCGTGGTGGGGGGGGACCGCGCCTATCCCCCCTATGAGTTCATCGACAGGGACGGCAACCCCGCCGGCTACAACGTCGACCTGACCCGCGCCATCGCCGAAGTGATGGGGATGAAGGTCCGCTTTGTCTTCGGCAACTGGTCCGAGATGCGCGCCGGGCTGCAAAACGGCAGCATCGACATCCTGCAAGGGCTCTCCTATTCAGCGCAGCGCCTGAACTCGGTCGAATTCTCGCCGCCGCACACCATCGTGCACCACGCCATCTTCGCCCGGCGCGACGCCAAACCGGTCAAGAGCCTGGAGGAGCTGCGCGGCAGGAAGGTGCTGGTCTTCCAGGCCGGCATCATGCACGAGCGCCTGAAGCAGATGGGGTTCGAAAAGGACCTGGTGCTCACCCCCACGCCCGCCGAGGCGCTCAGGCTGCTCGCCTCGGGGCAGGGTGACTACGCGGTGGTGGCGCAACTTCCCGGGATCTACCTGATCCGCGAACTGCGCCTCACCAACCTGGTTCCGGTCGCGAAGGCCGTGGTGAGCGAGCAGTACTGCTACGCGGTCGAGCGCGGCGACAAGGAGCTCCTGGCCCGCTTCAACGAGGGGCTCGCCATCGTCATCAAGACCGGCCAGTACGCCCAGATCTACAACCGCTGGCTCGGGGTGAACGATCCACCCAGGGTGACCCGCGAACTGGCCCTCAGGTATGGGGCGATGGTCCTGGTTCCCCTGCTGATCATCCTGGCGGTGACGGTGCTCTGGTCCAAGACCCTGCACAAGCGGGTGGCGGAGCGGACCACGGCGCTGGCCCAGGAGGTGGCCGAGCGCAACAAGGCCCTGGAGGAGTTGAAGCGCCACCAGGACAAGCTGATCCAGGCCGACAAGATGACCTCGCTGGGGACCCTGGTCTCCGGCGTCGCGCACGAGATCAACAACCCCAACGGCCTGCTCCTTCTCGATATCCCGGTGCTGAAGCGGGTGCATGACGACGCGGAGGAGATCCTGGAGGCGCATTACTGCGAGCAGGGGGACTTCATGCTCGGCGGGGTCCCCTACTCGGAGATGCGCGACGAGATCCCGCGCATCCTGGACGAGATGCAGGACGGCGCCCAGCGCATCAAGCGTATCGTCAACGACCTGAAGGACTTCGCCCGCAAGGACATGGGGCAGAAATCGCTCATCGACCTGGATGCGGTGGCGAGGACCGCGCTGCGCCTGGTGGACCCGACCATCCGCTCCTCCACCGACCACTTCCAGGCCGTCTTCCACGGGTCGCTGCCGCAGATTTCGGGCAACGGCCAGCGCATCGAGCAGGTCATCGTCAACCTGGTGCTGAACGCCTGCCAGGCACTCCCCAACCGCGAGTGCGGGGTGTTTCTCGGCACCAGCTACGACGCGGAGCGCGGCCAGGTCCTGCTCCAGGTCACCGACCAGGGGGTGGGGGTGGCGCAGGAGCACCTTCCCTACCTGCTCGATCCCTTCTTCACCACCAAGAGGGAGAGCGGCGGCACCGGCCTCGGGCTCTCCGTCTCCGCGGGGATCGTCAAGGAGCACGGCGGGGCCCTGCAGTTCCAGTCCAACCCGGGGGCGGGCACCACGGTGACCCTCTCTTTTCCCGTCCCCGACAGGAGTCCGTCGACATGAAAAAGACCCTTTTCCCCGCCTTTGGCATCCTTCTGGTGGACGACGAGCCGGCCTGGCTCAAGTCGTTCGCGCTCACCCTGAAGAGCTGCGCCGGGATCAACAACATCGTCACCTGCCAGGAGAGCCGGGAGGTGATGGGGCTCCTCGACCAGGGGGGGATCGGGCTGGTGCTTTTGGACCTCACCATGCCGCAGCCCTGCGGTGAAACGCTGTTGCAGCAGATCGGGGAGAGCCACCCGGGCATCATGACCATCATCGTGAGCGGCATGAACCAGCTGGAGACGGCGGTGCGCTGCATGAAGCTGGGTGCCTTCGACTACATCGTCAAGACCGACGAGGAGGACCGCCTGGTGAGCGGGGTGCTGCGCGCCGTCCGGATCCTCGAACTGCAGCAGGAGTTCCGCACCATGTCGGACCGGATGCTGTCGCGGGAGCTGAAGCACCCCGAGGCCTTCGTGGACATCGTCACCTGCGACCCCCGCATGCACGACCTGTTCAACTACGTGGAGGCGGTTTCCCCCAGCCACCAGCCGCTTTTGATCACCGGTGAGAGCGGGGTGGGGAAGGAACTGGTGGCCCGCGCGGTGCACACCCTGAGCGGCTGCTCCGGGCCGCTGGTCGCCGTCAACGTGGCCGGGCTCGACGACACGGTCTTCGCTGACACGCTGTTCGGCCACGTGCGCGGCGCCTACACCGGCGCCGACCAGGCCCGCCCCGGCATGATCGAGCAGGCCGGCAACGGCACGCTGTTTCTGGACGAGATAGGGGACCTGAGCATCGCTTCCCAGGTGAAGCTGTTGCGCCTGCTCCAGGAGGGGGAGTACTTCCCGCTGGGCGGCGACCGCCCCAAGAGGATGAACGCGCGCATCGTGGTGGCGACCCACCGCGACCTGGCCGCCAGGGAGGCGGCGGGGGAGTTCCGTCGCGACCTCTATTACCGTCTCTGCACCCACCGCATCAGCATTCCGCCGTTAAGGGAGAGGGTTGGGGACATCCCGCTGCTGCTCGATTACTTCCTGAACGAGGCGGCCAAGTCGCTGGGGAAGAAGAAGCCCACCCCCCCAAAGGAGCTGGCCCAGGTGCTTGCCACCTACAGCTTCCCCGGCAACGTCCGCGAGCTGCGCGGCATGGTCTACAACGCGGTCAGCCTGCACAAGGATCGCATCCTTTCCATGGAGAGTTTCCTCAAGGCGATCGGGCAGAGCCGCGACACGGCCAACCCGCCGCTCCAGAGTCAAAACCCGTTTGCGACTTTCGAGCGCCTCCCCACCTTCGTCGAGGCTGCCGAGCTGCTGGTGGAGGAGGCCATCAGCCGCTCCAACGGTGTGCAGGCCATTGCGGCGCGGCTTTTGGGCATCTCCGCACCCGCGCTCAACAAGCGTCTCAAGATGTCGCGCAAGTAGGCTACGCGGCGGAGAGCCACCTTCCTCTCCGCCGCGGCCGCCGCGACTTTTTTTTTCTCCACCCGCCCCGAAATACACTTTGTCCGCGCCTCATCCCCCGCTGCAGCACCAATGGTCTTAACCTAGGTTAACTCCTTAACCATGGTTAAGCGCCTGCATCTTCCCGAAACGTAGACACTTCCCCGATTGCAACAACAAAGGTATTCACTTTGGTTAATACCTTTTTGGGCCACTTTCGTTCGTAAAACATTATTTTCCGATGTAAAATCGACGACTTGCATCCGTATACGGCCTCTTGGTACCGCTCTTGCTGATATGGAGTGTCAAACAGTGTTATCGGCTAACGCCTTTGTCGGATCTATAATCCAGGTTCACGAGAGCCAATCAAAAGGAGAGACCATGAAAACGAAGAAGTTCTACCAGGTTCTGTACTTCCAGGTGCTGCTGGCGATATCCATCGGTGTCGCGCTTGGCTACTACCTGCCTGACACCGGAGCGGCCATGAAGCCTTTGGGCGACGGCTTCATCAAGATGATCAAGATGATCATCACCCCGGTTATCTTCTGTACCGTGGTAACCGGCATCGCCGGCATGGACGATATGAAGAAGGTGGGACGCGTGGGAGGCAAGGCGCTGCTCTACTTCGAAGTGGTCTCGACCGTGGCGCTCGGCATCGGCCTTTTGGTGATCAACGTGATCCAGCCCGGTGTGGGCATGAATGCCGACGTCACCAAGCTGGATACGAAAGGACTCGCCACCTACACCGCTACCGCGGCCAAGTCGCACAGCTTCGCCGATTTCGCCCTGAGCATCATCCCCAACAGCGTGGTCGACGCCTTCGCCAAGGGGGAGATCCTCCAGGTGCTCTTCTTCGCCATCTTCTTCGGCCTGGCCCTCGCCGCGCTCGGCGAGAAGGGAAAGCCGATCTACAAGTTCATCGATGACGTCTCCCACGCACTGTTCGGGGTGGTCAACCTGATCATGAAGTTCGCCCCCATCGGTGCGTTCGGGGCCATGGCCTTCACCATCGGCAAGTTCGGCCTGGGCTCGCTGGCGAAACTGGGGATGCTGATGGGTAGCTTCTACCTCACCTGCCTCTTGTTCATCTTCGTGGTGCTCGGCACCATCGGCAAGATCTGCGGCTTCAACATCTTCAAGTTCATCTCCTACATCAAGGAAGAGCTCCTGATCGTACTGGGGACCTCCTCCTCCGAATCGGCGCTGCCGCGCATGATGGCGAAGCTCGAGAACCTCGGCTGCACCAAGTCCGTCGTCGGCCTGGTCATCCCGACCGGCTACTCCTTCAACCTGGACGGCACCTCCATTTACCTGACCATGGCCGCCATCTTCGTGGCGCAAGCCACCAACACCCCGCTCACCATGACCCAGACCCTGACCATCCTGGGCGTGCTGATGCTCACCTCCAAGGGTGCCGCAGGCGTCACCGGCAGCGGCTTCGTGACGCTGGCCGCGACCTTCGCCGCCATCCCGACCATCCCGGTGGCGGGACTGGCCCTGATCCTTGGGATCGACCGCTTCATGTCCGAGGCGCGCGCCCTCACCAACCTGGTGGGCAACGGTGTCGCCACCGTGGTGGTATCCCGCTGGGAGAACGAGCTCGACATGGAGCGTATGTCCCGCGTGCTGAACCACCAGGAGATCGAGGAGGAGCCCGAGATGGGGCTCTTGGAGCCGGAGCCGGAAGAGGCATAGCGTTTTCACGGGGGCGGCCGGGCCGCCCCCTTCATTTCGCCCCGAGAGGGGCTTCTCGAGAGAGGGCTAGCACCATTGTTGCTGCTGCCCTCTTTTTTTGAACCAAAAAATGGCTGAACGAGGAGGAATGCATAGATGAGTAAGAAACTGGGAGCCCTCGACTACCACTCAAACGGCAGGAAAGGGAAGATCGAAGTCGTCGCCACCAAACCGTGCCAGACCGCGGCAGACCTGTCGCTTGCCTACTCTCCGGGGGTCGCCGAGCCCTGCCTCGCCATCCAGCAGAACCCGGATGACGCCTACAAGTACACCGCCAAGGGGAACCTGGTGGCCGTCGTTTCCAACGGCACCGCGGTCCTTGGCCTGGGCAACCTGGGGGCGCTGGCCGGCAAGCCGGTCATGGAGGGGAAAGGGATCCTCTTCAAGCGCTTCGCCGACATCGACGTCTTCGACATCGAGCTCAACACCGAGAACCCGGACGAGATCATCAAGGCCTGCCAGCTCCTGGAGCCGACCTTCGGCGGCATCAACCTCGAGGACATCAAGGCCCCCGAGTGCTTCTACATCGAGGAAGAGCTCAAAAAGACCATGAACATCCCGGTCTTCCACGACGACCAGCACGGCACCGCCATCATCTCTTCGGCGGCCCTTTTGAACGCGCTGCAGCTTACCGGCAAGAAGATCGGGGACATCAGGATCGTGGTGAACGGCGCCGGCGCCTCGGCCAACTCCTGCGCGAAGCTCGCCATCGCCCTGGGTGTCAAGCCGAACAACATGATCATGTGCGACACCAAGGGGGTCATCTACAAGGGAAGAGTCGAGGGGATGAACCCTTACAAGGAGCTCTTCGCCGCCGACACACCGTTTCGCACCCTGGAGGAGGCAGCCAACGGCGCCGACGTCCTCTTCGGCCTCTCGGTGAAAGGGGCCTTCACGACGGAGATGATCCGGAGCATGGCGCCCAACCCGATCATCTTCGCCATGGCCAACCCCGACCCGGAGATCACCCCGGAGGAGGCGCACGCGGTGCGCGGCGACGTGATCATCGCCACCGGCCGTTCCGACTATCCGAACCAGGTGAACAACGTGCTCGGCTTCCCCTTCATCTTCCGCGGCGCGCTGGACGTGCGGGCCACCGCGATCAACGAGGAGATGAAGCTTGCCGCGGTGCACGCGCTGGCGCGGCTCGCCCAGGAGGAGGTACCCGACTCGGTCTCCAAGGCCTACGGCAACGAGAAGTTCTCCTTCGGGCCGAACTACATCATCCCCAAGCCGTTCGACCCGCGGGTCCTGTTGCACGTGGCGCCGGCCATCGCCCAGGCCGCCATGGACACCGGCGTGGCACGCCAGCCCATCGAGGACATGGCGAAGTACATCGAGCAGTTGGAGTGTTCGCAGGGGCGCTCCAAGGAGATCATGCGCATGGTCATCAACAAGGCGAAGAGCGACCCCAAGAAGGTGGTCTTCCCCGAGGGTGACAACGAGAAGATCCTGCGCGCGACCCAGATCCTGGTCGAGGAGGGTATCGCCCAGCCGATTCTGGTGGGTGACCGCAAGAAGATCCAGCAGAAGATGGACGATCTGAACCTCGACCTGGAGGTCCCCATCGTCGACCCGACCGAGTCGGAGTTCACCGAGGAGTACGCCGAGGAACTCTACCGGCTGCGGCAGAGGAAGGGTATCACCAGTTCCGAGAGTAGCCGCATCATGCGCAGAAAATCGAGGACCCACTTCGGCACCATGATGGTGCACAAGGGGCACGCGGACGCGCTTTTGGGAGGTATCGACACCCACTACCCGGAGACGATCCGCCCGGCCCTCGAGGTGCTCGGCAAGCAGGCCGGGCTTTCCAGCGTGCACGGCCTGTACATGATGGTGTTCAAGAAGGGGGTCTACTTCCTGGCCGATACCACGGTGACCATCGATCCGACCGCGGAGGAGCTGGCCGAGACCGCCATCCTCGCCGCGGAGAAGGTCGCCATGCTCGACATCGAGCCGAGGATCGCCATGCTCTCCTTCTCCAACTTCGGTTCGGTGGACCATCCGCAGGCCAACAAGGTGAAGCGCGCAGCGGAACTGGTCAAGGAGCGTGCGCCGCACCTGGTCGTGGAGGGTGAGATGCAGGCGGACACCGCCGTGGTTCCCGAGCTTCTGGACGGCTTCACCTTCTCGAAGCTTAAGACCCCGGCCAACGTGCTGATCTTCCCGGACCTCAACTCAGGCAACATCTGCTACAAGCTCTTGCGCCGCCTGGGCGGCGCCGAGTCCATCGGCCCCATCCTCATGGGGATGAATAAGCCGGTGCACGTGCTGCAGCGCGGTGACGATGTGAACGACATCGTGAACATGGCCGCCATCGCCGTGGTGGACGCCCAGAATCCCTAGCCGCGGGACCGCGTGTCCCGGTCCCCCATTCCTCCCGTTCAGGCGAGGAGTGGGGGATTTTTTTGTGTCGGGACCATGAGATGTTTACGCTGTGTTTTATTTTCGCGCGTGAACGTTTGTCCCCTTGGTTGGTGGTGAATATCGCTGTATTACAATGTAACCAAATAACGTTGCCGGCTCTGTTCTAGGATCACGCTCCCGTCCCTTCGCCCCTTCTGCTAGTCCTTTTATTTGACTGTAAATACCGATAATTCAAACATTCGTTCGATTGAATTGCAGAAGGTGGATGACAAGGATGTGTCTTGGATCCTGGTTGTAATCTTGGTCTTACCAATTTTTTTATCGAAGCATTATAAAAGTGTTTGCTAAATTTTTGTCAGGGGAGTATATGAGTGTGGTGCGACGTTGACCCCCGTTTTTCGGTCAAAATAAAACAAGAATCGGTTAATGTTGTACCCTTGGCAGGTTTGCTAAAACAGAGGCTTTAAGGAGGGAGTATGAACGTCCACGAGTACCAGGCCAAAGCGATCTTGAGGAAATTTGGTGTGCCGGTTCCCGACGGCCATGTCTGCTACAACGGCGCGAGCGCCAGGGAATGGGCCAAGCGCCTGGGCGAGGGCCCTTGGGTGGTGAAGGCGCAGATCCACGCAGGCGGACGCGGCAAGGGTGGCGGCGTCAAGCTGGCGCGAACCTCCAGCGAGGTGCAGATGATCGCCCGCGACATGCTGGGGATGACCCTGCGCACGCACCAGACCGGCCCGGAAGGGAAGGTGGTGCACCGGGTGCTGGTCGAGAACGGCTGCAACATCGCCAACGAGCTCTACGTGAGCTTTCTGGTGGACCGCGGCAGCTCCCGCGTCACCGTGATGGCCTCCACCGAAGGGGGGATGGACATCGAGGAGGTGGCAGCCAACACCCCGGAAAAGATCGTCACCGAGGCGGTCGATCCCCTGGTCGGGCTCACCCAGTTCCAGTGCCGCAAGATCGCCTTCAGCCTGGGATTGAAGGGGAAGCTGACCGGCAAGGCGGTCAAGGTACTCACCAACCTCTACGCCACCTTCATCGCCTGCGACTGTTCGCTGCTGGAGATCAACCCGCTGGTGGTCACCGCGGAGGGGGAGCTGATCGCCCTGGACGCCAAGTTCGGCTTCGATGACAATGCCCTCTTCCGGCACCTGCAGATCGGCGACATGCGCGACTTCGACGAGGAGGACCCCAACGAGATCGAGGCCTCCCAGCACGACCTCTCCTACATCTCCCTTTCCGGCAACATCGGCTGCCTGGTGAACGGCGCCGGTCTCGCCATGGCCACCATGGACATCATCAAGCATTACGGCGGCGACCCGGCCAACTTCCTGGACGTCGGAGGCGGGGCCACCATCGAGCGCGTCACCGAGGCGTTCAAGATCATCCTCTCGGACAAGAACGTGAAGGGGATCCTGGTCAACATCTTCGGCGGCATCATGAAGTGCGATGTGATCGCGACCGGCGTCATCGAGGCGGCGCGCCAGGTGGGGATCCAGGTGCCGCTGGTGGTGCGCCTGGAGGGGACCAACGTGGAGCTGGGCAAGAAGCTTCTGGCCGAGAGCGGCCTCAACATAGTAGCCGCCGACGGCATGGCCGACGGTGCGCAGAAAATCGTGGCCGCCGTCGCGGCCGCCGCCTAGGAGGGACGCCATGAGCATATTGATCGGCAAGGACACCAAGGTCATCACGCAGGGGATCACCGGCGCGACCGGCCTGTTCCACGCGCAGGGCGCCCGCGAGTACGGCACGCAGATGGTGGGTGGGGTCACCCCGGGCAAGGGGGGGACGGTGATCGACGGCTTCCCGGTGTTCGACACGGTCGCCGAGGCGGTGCACGAGACCGGCGCCACCGCGAGCGTCATCTACGTCCCGCCGCCGTTCGCCGCCGACTCCATCATGGAGGCGGTGGACGCAGGCGTCGAGCTGGTCTGCTGCATCACCGAGGGGATCCCGGTCCTCGACATGGTGAAGGTGAAGCAGTACCTGGTGGGCAAGAAGACCCGGCTGGTTGGCCCCAACTGCCCCGGCGTGATCACCCCCGGCGAGTGCAAGATCGGCATCATGCCCGGCTACATCCACAAGCCCGGCAAGATCGGCGTCGTTTCCCGTTCCGGCACGCTCACCTACGAGGCGGTCTGGCAGCTGACCAGCATCGGCCTCGGGCAGTCCACCTGCGTTGGGATCGGCGGCGACCCGGTCAACGGCACCAGCCACATCGACTGCCTGCGCCTGTTTCAGGAGGACCCGGACACGGAGGCGGTGATCATGATCGGGGAGATCGGCGGCAGCGCCGAGGAGGAGGCGGCCCGCTTCGTCAAGGAGAACATGTCGAAGCCCGTGGCGGCCTACATCGCCGGGGTCACCGCCCCCCCGGGCAAGCGGATGGGGCACGCCGGCGCGATCATCTCCGGCGGCAAGGGGACCGCGACCGAGAAGGTGGCGGTCCTTAAGGAGTGCGGCATCAGCGTCGCGGCGACCCCGGCCGAGATGGCGCAGGCGCTGCTCAAGGTCTACACACCGTAGCGAGAAAGGGCGCCACCGCGAGGTGGCGGCGGAGATCGTCATGAAAAAGAAAGAAAACGCACGTTACCACGTGCTCTCGGTGCGGGTGAGCCGCGAGGAGCGCGAGACCATCGAGAAGATTTCCAAGGAAGTGAACATGAAGGTGTCCGACCTGATGCGGGAGGCCCTGCAGGACATGGTTCCCTGGCAGGGCGCGCCGTAGCGCCGGCTCGGGAGATGGGACCAGAACTTCACTGCATTTATGTAAAGAGGAGCTAGAGCATGAGCAGAAAAATGGTAACCATCGACGGCAACACCGCGGCCGCCCACGTGGCCCACGCCACCAACGAGGTCATCGCGATCTACCCGATCACCCCTTCCTCGGTCATGGGGGAGATCTCCGACGCGAAGAGCGCCGCGGGTGAGAAGAATATATGGGGGACGGTACCGCTGGTCTCCGAGCTGCAGTCCGAAGGCGGCGCCGCCGGCGCGGTGCACGGCGCACTGCAGGCGGGCGCCCTCACCACGACCTTCACGGCGAGCCAGGGGCTCTTGCTGATGATCCCGAACATGTACAAGATCGCCGGCGAGCTCACCTCCACCGTCTTCCACGTCTCGGCCCGGGCGCTTGCCACCCAGGCTTTGTCCATCTTCGGCGACCATTCGGACGTGATGTCCTGCCGCGCCACCGGCTGGGCCATGCTCTGCTCCAACAACGTGCAGGAGGTGATGGACTTCGCCCTGATCGCCCAGGCGGCGACCCTGCGCTCCCGGATCCCGTTCCTGCACTTCTTCGACGGCTTCCGCACCTCCCACGAGGTGCAGAAGGTCGAGGCGCTCTCCCGAGACGACATGCGCGCCATGATCGACAACGAGCTGGTCAACGCGCACCGTGCCCGCTGCCTCACCCCGGACCGCCCGGTCTTGCGCGGCAGCGCCCAGAACCCGGACGTCTACTTCCAGGGGCGCGAGACGGTGAACCGCTTCTACCCGGCCACCATCGACATCGTGGAGAAGGAGATGGAGAAGTTCGCGGCGCTCACCGGACGCGCATACAGCGTGGTCGAGTACGCCGGCGCGCCGGACGCCGATCGGGTCATCGTGATCATGGGCTCCGGCGCGGACACCGTGCAGGAAACGGTGGCGACCCTGAACGCGCTGGGCGAGAAGGTGGGCGTGGTCAAGATCCACCTGTACCGCCCCTTCCCGCTCAAGGCCTTCGTCGAGGCGCTCCCCGCCTCGGTGCGCAGGATCGCGGTCCTCGACCGCACCAAGGAACCGGGGGCGCTGGGCGAGCCGCTCTACCTGGACGTACGCACCGCCATCGGCGAGGGGATGGCCGCCGGCTTCAGCAACTTCGTCGGGTACCCCACCATCGTCGGGGGGCGCTACGGCCTGGGCTCCAAGGAGTTCACCCCGGCCATGGCCAAGGCGGTGTTCGACAACCTGAACGAGGCGCAGCCCAGGAGCAACTTCGCGGTCGGCATCAACGACGACGTGACCGGCGCGAGCCTCGACTACGACAGCTCCTTCAGGACCGGGATGGAGGGGACCTACGAGGCCATGTTCTTCGGCCTTGGCTCCGACGGCACCGTGGGGGCCAACAAAAACTCCATCAAGATCATCGGCGAGGCGACCGACAACTTCGCCCAGGCCTATTTCGTCTACGACTCCAAGAAGGCCGGGACCATCACCACCTCGCACCTGCGCTTCGGGAAGAAGCCGATCAACGCGCCGTACCTGATCGACAACGCCGACTTCGTCGCCTGCCACAACTTCACCTTCCTGGAGAAGTACGACATGCTGGGCAAGGCGAAGCCTGGCGCCACCTTCCTGCTCTGCTCCCCGTTCGAGCAGAGCGAGGTCTGGGACAAGATGCCGGTCGAGGTGCAAAAGCAGATCATCGATAAGAAGCTCAAGGTCTACACAATCAACGCCATCAAGCTGGCCGAGGAGCTCGGCCTGGGCGCCCGCATCAACGTGATCATGCAGACCGCCTTCTTCAAGATCTCCGGCATCATTCCGCTTGAGAGCGCCATCGCAGAGATCAAGGGGGCCATCAAGAAGAGCTACGGCAAGGCGGGCGAGAAGGTGGTGGCCATGAACAACGCCGCCGTCGACCAGGCGCTTTTGAACATCCACGAGGTGGCCGTCCCCGCGGTAACCTCCAGCACCATCACCATGCCGCCGCCGGTAGGGGCGGGCGCTCCCCACTTCGTGAAGGAGGTCACCGGCCGCATCATAGCCGGCTTCGGCGACGACCTCCCGGTCTCCGCCATGCCGATCGACGGCACCTTCCCGACCGCGACCTCGCAGTACGAGAAGCGCAACATCGCGGTGGAGATCCCGGTCTGGGACGAAAAGCTCTGCATCCAGTGCGCCATCTGCTCCTTCGTCTGCCCGCACGCAGCCATCCGGGTGAAAGCCTACCCGGCCGAGGCACTCGCCGGCGCGCCGGCAGGGTTCAAGTGCGCCGACTCCAAGATGCCGGAGCTGAAGGAGCACAAGGTGACCTTCCAGGTCGCCCCCGAGGACTGCACCGGCTGCGGCGCATGCGCCCACAACTGCCCGGCCAAGGACAAAGAGAACCCGGGGCACAAGGCGCTGGACATGCGGTTCCAGCCCCCCTTACGCGCGGCCGAGGCCGCCAACTACCACTTCTTCCTGGGGCTTCCCGACCTCGATCCGGCGGTGGTAAAGCTGGACACCCTGCGCGGCAGCCAGCTGGTGCGCCCCCTGTTCGAGTATTCCGGCGCCTGCGCCGGTTGCGGGGAAACGCCGTACCTGAAGCTTCTCTCCCAGCTCTTCGGCGATAGGGCGCTCATCGCCAACGCGACCGGCTGCACCTCGATCTACGGCGGCAACCTCCCCACCACGCCGTGGGCGAAGCGGGCCGACGGGCGCGGCCCGGCCTGGTCCAACTCGCTCTTCGAGGACAACGCTGAGTTCGGCTACGGCATGAGGCTCGCGGTGGACAAGTTCAGCCAGGCGGCCCGGGAGCTTTTGGAGCAGCTTCTTGACTGCGGCTGCGGCTCCTGCACGACCATCGCCCCCCTGATGCGGGAGATCCTGGACGCCGAGCAGTCCGGGCAGGCCGCCATCGAGGCGCAGCGGCTGAGGGTGGCCCGGCTCAAGGAAGCCCTTGCCGGCTGTGACGAGGAGGCCGCGGCGCAGCTCCTTCCCATCGCGGACTACCTGGTGCAGAAGTCGGTCTGGTGCGTGGGCGGCGACGGCTGGGCCTACGACATCGGCTACGGCGGCCTGGATCACGTCATCGCCTCCGGCAAGAACGTCAACATCCTGGTGCTGGACACCGAGGTCTATTCCAACACCGGCGGGCAGGCCTCCAAGTCCACCCCGATCGGCGCGGTGGCGCAGTTCGCCGCCGGCGGCAAGTCCATGGCCAAGAAGGACCTCGGCATGATGGCCATGGCCTATGGCCACGTCTACGTGGCGTCCGTATCCCTGGCGAACCCCGGCCAGGTGGTCAAGGCCTTCATCGAGGCAGAGGCCCACGACGGACCTTCGCTGATCATCGCCTACTCGCACTGCATCGCGCACGGCATCGACATGACCCGCGGCGTGGACGAGCAGAGGAAGGCGGTCTCCTCCGGCTACTGGCCGCTGTACCGCTACAACCCGGCACTGGCCGAAAAGGGGAGGAACCCGCTGCAACTGGACAGCAAGGCCCCGACGACCAGCTTCGAGGAGTACGCGGGGGGCGAGAACCGCTACAAGGTGCTCAGGAAGATGAACCCCGAGGTGGCCGAGCAGTTGATGCAGAAGGCGAGCGCCTGGGCCGCGGACCGCTTCGACTACTACACGAAGCTGGCGGCTCTGGATTTCGGCGGGGAAGGAAAGCAGTAACGGCAACCGATGCTGCGGCAACAGAGAGGGCCGGGTTTTCCCCGGCCCTTTTGCGTCTGCCGGCACGCCACGCTCCACGGGAGCGGCCGCCCTGCGATCTGAAAAGATGAGACGCGGCAAAAGAAAATTGACAAACGCGGCTACTTGCATATTATCTTCACCCTTGGACTGCACCTTTTTGCCATTCCCGGAGGGGACATGCGACGAACGACGATGGTTGCCACGGTTTTTCTCCTTGCAGCGCCCCCGCTGGCCTTGGGCGGCACCTACCAGTGGCGCGACGATGCCGGAACCGTTCACTTCACCGACGACTCCGACCGCATCCCGGACAAGTACCTAAAGCGCGCCCGGGAGGTCGATCCGGCGAGCGCCGCGAAGCCCGCGGCGACCGTGCCGAAGCCGGAAGCTCCGGCGGCGCCCCCGGCAGCAAAGGAAGCTGCCGCCGCGGCAACCGCTGCCGATGCCGAGAGCACGCAGCGGGCGCGTGTTGCCGCCGAGCTCGCCCAGGCTCGAAGCGGCCTGGAGGGGAAAAAGCAGGAGCTACAGAAGCTGCATCACAAGTGGATGGTGACCAAGGGACGCACCCCGACCCCGGACGAGGCCAGGGAATTCCAGAAACAGCTTGCCGAGGGGAAGACGACCGACGAGAAGAATCCCTACGTCAGTAAGAACCGCGCCTTGTCTTCGTCGAGCGCCGCCCGTGCCGCCTACTACAAGAAGTTGGAGGAAGTGCGCGAGGACGATGCCCGGGTGCAACGGCTGGAGCGGGAACTCGAGGCGCTGAAGTGAGCACCCCGCCTGGAGCCGCCGGTAAGGGAAGGTCGCTGTCTGCAGTCTCCAGGGACCGGATCGAGCAACACCTGAAGTTCCTCGTGGGGGTCCGGCATCCCGTGGCGGCACCCGCCGCCCTGCAGCGGGCCTGCTCCTACCTGGAAGACACGCTGCGCGCACTGGGGTACGCCGTCGACCTGCACGGTTTTTTCGACGGCGGACAGGAGTACCACAACGTGGTCGCCACCAGGCTGGGGACGCGCCGCCCTGAAAAACGGGTCCTGGTGCTGGCCCATTTCGATACCGTCGCCGGTTCTCCGGGGGCGGACGACAACGCAAGCGGCGTCGCGCTGCTTCTGGAGCTGGCCACGATGTTCAAGGAGTGGCGGCCGGAACTGACGCTGCAGTTCGTCGGGGTGAACCTTGAGGAGAATTCGGACCGGGACGGGCACGGGACCGGCCTCAGGGGGAGCCGTGCCCTGGCCGCTTTCGCGCTGCAACAGGGGTGGGAAATTGAAGCCGTGGTGGTGCTGGAATCGGTGGCGTTCGCCGGCGGCTCGGTGCGCCAGGCCGCTCCGGCAGGAGTGCCGCTGCAGGTGCCGCCCAACGGTGATTTTCTGGCCGTGATCGGCAACGAGCTCGCGCAGGGGGTGGTGGCACGCTTTGCGCTGGCCGCGGACAGCTTCGATATCGCCCTCCCCGTGGTGCCCCTGGTGGTGCCGGACAACGGCGAGCTCCTGCCCGATACCCGCAGATCCGATCACGCACCCTTTTGGGATGCCGGCTACCCCGCCATCATGCTGACCGATACCACAAACTTCCGCAATCCCCACTACCACGAGCCAAGCGACACCTTGGAGACCCTGAACCTCGCCTTCGCCGTGCGCGTCTGCCAAGCTACGGCCGCGTTCCTGCTGGGGATGGCTGGTGGGGAAGGCGCAGCTCCAAGCTGACCCGCCTCGTCAGGGGCTCGAGCGGCTGCTCCCGGCTCGTCTGAGCAAAGCCGGCGAAGAGCGCGCCCCGGTGGGCCGCCAGCAGTTGCAGCAGCTCGTCCCGTCCCGTCCCCGGCGCTAAGCGCTGCTCTGCCATCTCCGCAAAGACGTCCAGGTCGTGCAGTTTCCCCAGGAGGTCCTGGTAGCGCTTGAGGAGCCGGCGCAGCTCTTCCCCCCCGTCCTCCAGAAGCGGTGCCAGGATCTCCAGCCGGTAGCGCAGCTTCTTGAAGGCGATGCGCAGTCTGTGCTGTGCCACCGTGTCCTCTTCGCGCAGCGCCGCCGGGAAGAGTTCCTCGACCAGTTCGACCCGCTCGGCAAACGCCCCTTCGGCAAAGAGACCGACCTCGGTGAAGGGGTCGAACCCGGGGGCTTCGCGTTCTTGGAACGGGTTCAGTCTCTTCGCCAACCCGCCCAGTTCCTTTTGCAGTTTCCCCGCGCCGAACCCCGCCAGCGTCCCGGACAGCCCCTCTCGGGTGATCTCCCGCTCCTTTGATAGCGATCGCAGCAATTCCTCGCGCTCGGCGCGGCAGCCGCTCGTCTCTTCCGGTTCCAGCCCTGAGAAAAAGAGCAGCGCCTCGTCTATGTTGCGCAATTCTCCCAGCAGGGTGGTGAGCCTTTTCACCCTGCGCGACAGCCGTGCCACCTTCTTGCCCGGCAGCAGGGGGGCAAAAAGGGCAAGCCCCTCGCGCAGTCGGCGCGAGGCCACCCGCAGGTCATGCACCTCGTCCAGGTCGAAGCCACGGGCTGCCCCGCGCCAGTGGGCGAAGAATTCCTCGCGGAGCATGGCAAGCAGGTAGGATGCGGCAAACCAAAGGCGTGTCGGACGGAGTTGCAGGGAAGCGGTGCTATGGGCGGGAATACTCATAAGCCTTCACCAGGACTGACAGTATTATAGCATCATTGCATAAAGGATATCACTGCCGGTCCAAAGGCAAGGCTGTAAGGTCGCGCACACTGGATACCGCCGGGCGCTGCATGCGTCCCTATGGAGAAACCCCGCTCAGTGCGGTTTGTGGATGGAGATCAGGAATTCCATGACTGCCAGGAGGTTGGTGAGCCTTCTGAAGAGGATGTTCTTTTCCCGCAGGTCCTTGGTGGTCTTGAACTTCGCCATCAGCAGCTGGTACTGTTCGTGGGCCAGATCGAAGGGTTTCATCTTTTTCAACGTGCCGCTCTCCTTTGTGTGATATTGAATTAGAAATTTATAACCATGTTGAAATAATATGTCAAGCGGCCATGGTCAAAAAACGCCGGGTGTATGGGTAGCGGGAAAAAGCGACTGTCAATTGATAAAAATTAATGTTGTGCTATAGTGTGGCGGTTGTTTACCAAATTCGGGAGGCTGACTATGAATAGAGTGCTATCCACCATCGTAGCCACACTGGTAGCCGTATCCTTCGCTGGAATGGTCTGGGCGGCAGACACGACCGGAACCGATACGGGGTCCTCTGTCGGCCCGGGGACCGGCATGTCGACCGGGACCCAGAGCGACCAGGGGAGCGCCGAACCTGCCAAGCCGGAGACGAAGAAGACCAAGAAGAAAAGAAAGAAAAGCGGCAAGAAGTCCAAAAAACAGACCAGGAGGAGCACCGGGACCGGCGTCACCGGCACCCAGCCTAACTACGGCACCCCGGCCATGGGCGGCCCAAGCGGCAACATGGGGAGCAGCCAAGGCACAGGCGCTGGAAGCACCGAAGGAAGTGGACGCTAGGGATCCGCAGCAGCTCGGCCGCGCCGCAAGGTGCGGCCTTTTTCGTCGCGAAAGCTTCCCGCGCATGTCGACTAAGGCAAGGTGACCGCTTTCCCCACGTGTGTGCGATATGCCCCACCCCCTCCCGGGCAGCGTCACGGCACCCCGGGCTCAGCCGCGTTCAAGGAGAACCGGTACCCGGCAAACCATCGCAATTACATGCCATTACATGAATCCCCCCGGTGCGGCAACGTGGCGAGGCGCCCGGCTCGGGTTCCGGTCCCTTCTGGGTACGGCTCTTGCTCTTTCACAGCAGTTTCAGGCGTACATTTCATAAAAGGAGATTTTCATGTCTGCGTTGAAGAATTGGATCCCGGCCACAATGGCCGTACTGGCCCTGTGCGTGCTTCCTGCCTGTTCTGACAAGGGGGGCGGCGGTGCCCCCGTCGTCAAGGTGAACGGAACCGCGATCACCAAGCCGGAGCTGGACCGTGCCGTGAAGACCCTCCTGGCGCAAAACCGGGTTAACCAGGCCCTGCCGCCGGAACAGATGAAGAAGGCGACCGCCGTCGCCCTGGAACAGCTGACCTCGGCGGAGCTTCTTTACCAGGAAGGGAAAAAGCTGGAAATCAAGAACCTGGACCAGCTGGTCGAGCAGCAATACCAGAAAAACCGGGCCGCCTTTCCCACCAAGGAAGAATACGAAAAGGCGCTGCGGGCAGCCGGGATGACCGAGGCCGAGGTGCGCGAGTCGATGCGCAGGGAGATCGTGGTTAACCACTTCGTGGACCAGCAGTTTTCGGCCAAGGCGACCTGCTCCGACGACGAGGCCAGGAAATTCTACGATGACAACAAGGCGAAACTGTTCCAAAAGGGTGAGCGCCTGCGGGCCAGCCACATCCTGGTGAGCGTGGACCAGAAGGGGAGCGCCGAGGAGAAGAAAAAGGCGCGTGAGAAGGCGGAAGCGCTGCTGAAGAGGGTGCAAAAGGGGGAGGATTTCGCCGCTGTTGCCAAGGCAGAGTCGACCTGCCCCAGCCGCACCAAGGGGGGAGAGCTGGGCGTCTTCGGCAAGGGGCAGATGACCCCTCCCTTCGAGAAGGCGGCCTTCGCCCTGAAAAACGGGGAGATCAGCAAGGTGGTGGAGACGGAGTTCGGCTATCACATCATCAAGCTGCAGGAGCGGATCGCCCCCTCCACCGACCGCTTCGAGGACGTGAAGTTCCAGATCGTGCAGTACCTGAAGATGGAGCAGACCCGCAAGGCGGTGGCAGCCTTTCTGACCGAGCTGCGCCACAGGGCGAAGATCGAGAAGGTCTAGCCCGGGCAGCCCGGACGCAGAACGGCCCGAAGGGAGCTTCCCTTCGGGCCGTCTTTTTGCCTTTGCCTGGGGTGTCGCTGGGGGTGAGCCGGGTGGGGTCAGGCCCACCTCAGGCCGTCGGCGGAGGCGTGGGGCACGCCGCTGCCTGCGACCGGCGTCTCCAAATTCTCGTTCTCCCCTTCCTTGCCCGAATCGGAAAGCCCGAACTTCTTCATCCGGTAACGCAGGGTGTCCCTGCTGGTCTTCAGGAACTTGGCGGCCTTGGACTGGTTCCCGCCGGATTTCTTCAAAGCCAGCTGGATCAGCATTTTTTCCAACTCTTCCAGGGAGATGCCGGTGGAAGGAAGCACGATGTGCTCGCCGGCGAAGTCGGTGCTGATCACCCCGGAGGATTCGGGGTCCTGCGCCGCGACCCTGCTCTGTTTGATTTCCGGGTTCAGGAACTCCGGGGTCAGCACCTTCCCCTGTTCCAGCATCATCAGGCGCTCGATGCAGTTGCGCAGCTCGCGGACGTTGCCGGGCCAGTCGTACCTGGTCAGGTACTCCAGTGTGTCCGGCGCCGCATGCGTTATGCTCCTGCCGTACTCCTCGTTGAGCGTCTCGATGAAGTACTGCACCAGCGACTCGATGTCCTCCTTGCGCTCCCGAAGCTTCGGGAGGCAGATGTTCATCACGTTGAGCCTGAAGAAAAGGTCGCCGCGGAACTTCCCTTCCTTGACCATCCGGGGGAGGTCCTGGTGGGTCGCGGTGATGATCCGGACGTTGGCCTCGACGTCTTCCTGGCCGCCGAGTCTCCTGAAGCGCTTGGTCTCGGTCGCCTTCAGGATCTTGGCCTGCATCTGGTAGGGCATGTCCCCGATCTCGTCCAGGAACACCGATCCCCCTTCGGCCAGTTCGAAAACACCCTTCTGCCGGCGCGAGGCGTCGGTGTAGGCCCCCTTCTCGTGGCCGAAGAGCTCGTTTTCCAACAGGTTTTCGGGGATGGAGGCGCAGTTCACCTCGATGAAGGGGGCGTCGGCCCGCGCGCTGTGGTAGTGGATCGCCTTGGCGACCAGCTCCTTCCCGGTCCCGCTCTCGCCGGTGATGAGCACCGTCTTGGCATCGGCGTCGGCGCAGATCTTGATCATCTTGAAGACTTCGATCATCTTGGGGCTGTTGCCCACCATCTTCTCGTGGTCCGACTTCCTGCGCAGCTCGTTTCTGAAGTAGTCGACCTCCTTCTTGAGCCGACGTTTCTCGAAGGCCCGCTCGACCACGTGCTTGACCGCCTCGAGGTTGAAGGGCTTGCCAAAGTAATCCTCCGCGCCGTCCTGCAGCGCCTGCACGGCGGAGTCCGCGTTGGCGTAGGCGGTGATCATGATGACGTAGAGGTCCTCGTTGGCCGCCTTGAACCGTTTCAAAAGCTCGAGACCGCTGGTGTCGGGAAGGCAGATGTCCAGCATGACCAGATCCGGTTTGAAACTCCCGAATTTCTGCACGGCCTCCGCACCGGAAGCCGCCGTGTCCACCTCGTAACCGTCCTTTTTGAGGCTGGCGGCGAGGGACCAGGAGATCAGCTTTTCATCGTCGACGACCAAGATCCTGTTTTTACTCATGTTGAACGTTCCTTCCTGGACCTGCTGCGGGAGCGTCCGCAGGTTCTCGATGGGCTGAGACCGGTATCGGTCGGGTTGGGGGGACGGCTCCCCATGCCGGTCAGCAGGCGGCCGGACTTTATCATTTATTTAATAATTTGTGTATCGTTTTTTTCGCATGTGACGTGATCCCTGCAGACGACAGCAGAGGCTGACCTTCCCGGGCCGAAACCCGGATCCCACCCAGGTGATGGGTGATATCACCCACTTTTGCGGCATTTGCCCCGCGTCGTCCGCCGCTGAGGAGGAGAACGGGCGGTCTCGCGGCCCTCCGGGGCAATTTTCTCGTCGCTGCGCGATTTGACGCAAAGAAGTGGGGCTTTTGCAGCAGCAATGCCCTCCCGGGACGAGTCCGGGCCCCCTGCTGCCCATCCGCGACGGCGGTGCAGGTGTCAAGCCCCCCCGTGGGGCAAATGACCAACTTCCCTTGCGTTAGCGCGTAGACAGCACCGCTTCGAGCGGGAGAGGGGGTTCGTTCCCGCATTTTACACCGGCCAATGTGCCATCGGCGGGGGTTACCGTAGCAGGATGCGTGCCGAGCCTTCCCTGTCGTCGCCGCACCCCCGCCCCTTCACCACACCGCTCCCCCCGGGGCGCCGAGCCGCCACCTCGTCGTGCGTTCTGGCAAGTAAAATGCATAGAAACGATTCTATTTCCATGCGAAAGGTGGGTGCCATGAAATTGAAACAGGTGGTGTTATGGATGTGCTTGATGGTCGTCGTCGGCGCCGGGCCGGGGTACGGGTACGACGGCACCGATCTGAAGGCCATAAGGACGCTGGCGGAGCAGGGGAACCCCGAGGCCCAGATGAAGCTCGGGGTGATGCTCTCCTCCGGGGTGGGGGTCCCGCTGGACAAGCAGGAGGGGCTTAAATGGTACGAGAAGTCGGCGAACCAGGGGTACGCACCGGGGCTGTGGAACCTGGCCTTCGTCTACATTCGGGGGGACGTGGTACCCCAGGATTTCAAAAAGGCGTTCGATCTGCTCCTGAAGGCCGCAGACGCCGGTTATGACAGCGCCCAGTACGACCTCGGCATGATGTACCTGCAGGGGCTCGCCGTTCCGGCGCCAGATCAAGAGAAGGCAGAGGTCTGGTTCCGGCGGGCGGCCGCCCAGGGGAACCGGGATGCCAAGAAGATCCTGAAGGATCTGGCCGCGAGCAGCTGACCTCGGCGGCCGGTCCGCAGCCCAACATTCCAGGAGTATTACATGTCTAACACATTCAATTCTCAGAACGCGGCCGCCGGGGAAGAGCCCGCCTCCCGAGCCTGCTTCGATTTCAGCCACGTCGCCGGAGAACTGGAGGAGAGCCGCAAGCGGCTGAGCGCCGTCTTCGACACCGTCCAGGTCGGCATCGTCATCATCGATGCCGAAACCCACACCATCGTCGATGCCAACCCCAAGGCGGTGGAGATGATCGGTACCGGGAGGGAGGAGGTGGTCGGCTCCGTCTGCCACTGCTTCATCTGCCCCGAACAGGACGGTCACTGCCCCATCACCGACCAGGGACAGCGCATCGACAACGCCGAGCGACAGCTGCTAAGGCCCAACGGCGCCTCCATCACAGTCGTGAAAACGGTGGCGCGGGTGAAACTGTACGGGCGGGACCACCTGATCGAGAGCTTCCTGGACATAACCGACAGAAAGCGGGCCGAGGAGGAACTGCGGGAGAGCGAGGAGCGTTATCGCGACATCCTGGAGAACGCCAACGACCTGATCCAGAGCGTGGACGCCAAGGGGAACTTCATCTACGTGAACAGCGCCTGGAAGAAGACCATGGGGTATTCCGACCAGGACCTCGCCTCGATGAACATCTTCGACGTGATCAAGCCCTGCTGCCAGAGCCACTGCGCCACCATGTTTGACCAGTTGAAGAGCGGGGCCAGGATCCCCCGCGTAGAGGTGGAGTTCGTCGCCAAGGACGGGCGGAGCATCATCCTCGAGGGGAGCATCAACTGCAACACCAGTAACGGGCAGGCGATCAGCACGAGGGGGATCTTCCGCGACATCACCGAGCGCAAGAAGATGGAGGCCGAACTGACGCAGAGCGAGGACCGTTACCGCAAGCTGTTCGAGAACGCCCCGGAAGCGATCCTGGTGCAAAGCGGCGGGCGCTACCTGTGCGCCAATAAGCAGGCCTGCGTGCTTCTCGGTGTGGACCGCCCCGAGGAACTGGTCGGCCAGTCGATCTTCTCCTTCGTCGATCCTGAATTCCACGCCATGGTGCTCGAGCGCATCCAGCGCATCGAGGAAACCGGTGAGCCTTCGCCGCTGCGGGAATCGCGCATGGTGCAAAAAGACGGGACCGTGATCGACGTGGAGGCGGTGGCGACGGGGATCGTCTTCCAGGGACAGCAGGCGATCCAGGTCATCATCCGGGACATCACCGAGCGCAAGCAGGTAGAGGAACAGCGCAGGGAGCTGAACAGCCGCCTGGAGAAGATGGTGGAGGAGAAGACCCGGCACCTCAAGGAGGCCCAGGCCAAGCTGATCCAGTCGGAAAAGATGGCGACGCTGGGCGAGGTGATCGCGGGTGCCGCGCACGAGCTCAACAACCCGCTGGCGGGGATCCTGGGTGCCATCCAGATGCTGCGCAGCAACGCCTTGGCGAATCCCATCGACCCGGACCTGATGGAAGGGATCGACGTGCTGGAGAGCATCGAGAGCGCCGCGGTCCGCTGCCAGAAGATCGTCGAGGATCTGGTCCGCTTCACCACACAGGCCCGCTGCAACTTCAGCGACATGGACATCAACGAGGTGCTAAAGGACACCCTCGATATCATGTCGGGGCCCTTCGAGGAGCAAAAGATCGATGTCAGTCTGGATCTGGACCCGGAGGTGCCCCGGATCGAGGGGGACTTCGTGAAGCTGCTGGAGGTATACGTTAACCTCCTGCAGAACGCTAAGAGCGCTCTCCCCAACGGCGGCCGGATCGACATCAGCACCGGCCTCGTGAAGAAATACGGGGAGCCGCTGCAGGTCTCGGTGGTGATCCGCGACGACGGCTGCGGCATTCCGCCGCAGAACCTGGCCAAGATCTTCGACCCCTTCTTCACCACCAAGCCGGTAGGGAAGGGGCCCGGGCTCGGACTCACCGTCTGCTACGGCATCGTCAAGCGGCACGGAGGTGATATCGACGTGCGTTCCACTGTGGGGAAGGGGACCGAGGTGACGGTCACCGTCCCGGTCCGGCAGCAGAAAATGACCGCCTACCAGGCCTCATGACCTGGCGAGGGCGGCGTCTGCCCGGCCTCTCCCTCATGATGAGCTTAATTTCATTTGACATTTCCCTCCTCATCTGGTTAAACCTTCTACTCGATGGCAAGGGTAGTAACGGTTGCCGGAGACAATCGGAGGGGCTAACGAGCCCGGCTCTAAGCGTGCCAGAACGGACAGCACCGGAAAAAAGATAAACGATAATACTAAACCATCCGCGAGGGTGGGACGGAAAGCCCAAGGGTCTCCCTGAGACAGCCGGGTTGCCGAAATATCTAGCAAAGGTCCAGCTAAGATACCGGCAACCCGTTTTTTTTTGCCCGCTTCTAATGATTTTCTCCCAAACATTTCCCTCTTCGCCGGCGTGATCGGCGCGGTCGGGCAGCCGCCTTCTCCCCATCGACTTTTTCCGTCAATCCCAGATATTCATGCCGAGGCCACAGCAGGCCGGCGGCAGGAGAGACCCTCATGCACGATGCGGCTATCGACCCACCACGGAGCTTGCAGCCGGGTTCCTGCTCGCTGCAGTCGCTCGATCAACTGCAGCAGGACGAGGAGCGCCTTGCGATGCTGAAGGAAACCATCGACTTCCTTCCCATCGGTGCCGGGATCACCATCAGCGACAAGGAAGGGAAGATCGTCTACGTGAACCAGGCGGAGGCGGCGATGCATGGCTACGCCTGCATCGAGCTGATCGGCAGGCCGGCCCGCATGCTGGCCCCAGAGGCCAAGGCTGGGGGGAAACGGATCAACCACCGGACCGCGGGACTGTGGAAACGCGAGTGCCTGAACGTGTGCAAGGACGGCAAGATCTTTCCGGTTCAGCTGACCTCTCTTCCGATCAGAAACGCCGGCGGGGACTACCTCGGCTTGTTGACCGCCTGCGAGGACATGACCCAGCGCAAGCTCTGCGAGCAGCAGCTCGAGACCCTCGCCTACTACGACAGCGTCACCAAGCTCCCCAACCGGGCGCTCCTCATGGACCGCCTGCACCAGGCCCTTGCCCTCGCCCAGCGTGAGCGGCGCGAGCTGGCCCTGCTCTTTCTCGACCTGGACAACTTCAAGGACCTGAACAGTTCCAAGGGGCACGAGGTGGGGGACAAGTTCCTGCAGGAGGTGGCGGCAAGGCTCGCCGGTTGCCTGTGCGATTCCAACACCCTGGCACGGCTCGGCGGGGACGAGTTCGTCATCGTGATCAACCCGGTCCCGGGTGAGGAGGGGGTGGCGGCAACCGCCGCCAGGCTGCAGGCCCTCTTCGCGGAGCCCTTCATCATCGACGGGGAGGAGCTCTACGGCAGCACCAGTATCGGCATCGCCCTGTACCCTGAGGATGGCCGGGACGTGGAGAGCCTCTTGCGTTGCGCCGACGCGGCGCTCTACCAGGCCAAGAGCGAGGGGAAGGCGGGTTACCAGTTCTTCTCGCAGGAGATGAACCAGGTCACCATGCGCCGCGTGGCGCTGGAAACGGGGATGCGCCAGGGGCTGGCCCGGGGTGAGTTCTACCTCTACTTCCAACCCCAGTGGGACCTGAAGACCCTGCGACTGACCGGCGCCGAGGCGCTTTTGCGCTGGCACAGCGCCGAGTTCGGCATGGTGGGGCCGGACGAGTTCATCCCCATCGCCGAGTCCTGCGGCTTCATCTTCGACCTGGGGGACCTGGTGCTGAGGGAGGCCTGCCTGCATGCGGTGGCGTGGGACGGCGTCTGCCCGGGGCTCAAGGTCGCCGTCAACATCTCGGGGCGGCAGTTCCGGCAACCCGACTTCCTGCAGACGGTCGCCAGCGTCATCGAGGAGACCGGGGTCCGCCCAAGCTCCCTTGAGCTCGAGTTCACCGAGAGCGTCATCATGGAACGTGCCGAGAAGAACATCGACGCGCTGCAGGCGCTGAAAAAGATGGGGGTGAGGCTCAGCATCGACGACTTCGGCACCGGTTATTCCTCGCTCAACTACCTGAAACACTTCCCCATCGACGCCATCAAGATCGACCGCTCCTTCATCGCCGACCTCGTCACCGACAGCGATGACGCGGCAATCGCCGAGGCCATCATCTCCATGGCCCACAGCTTGAAGCTCAAGGTCATCGCCGAGGGGGTCGAGAGCGACGACCAGCTCGATTTCCTGGCGGACCGGCGCTGCGACGAGGCACAGGGCTTCTACTTCGCCCCCCCCATGCCCGGGGAGGATTTCACCAGCTACGTCAAGCGCTTTTCCGGGCTTGAAGATGATTCCAAACCGTTGAGTGTCGCAGGCTGACCTCATCATCCAAGGAGGAACTAGATGTCAACGATACAACAGATAGCGCGTGCCCTCGTGCTGCAGGCCGTGGCCCTGCCGCTCATGCTCGCCCAGGCCCAGGCAGGCAACGTCGGAGTGGACGTCAACATTCATCTGGGCAACGAGCCGCGACCCGTGGTGGTGGCCCCGGCTCCCGCCCCCCGCCCGGTCGTGGTGGCGCCGGCCCCGGTGCCGGTGTACCAGCCGGAGCCCTACTACGACGAGCCCGAGGAGGACGTCGAGTTCATCTACCCGCAGCCGCTTGGCTTCTACGTGGCGGTGGGGGTCCCCTACGACCTCTTTTACCTCAACAACGTCTACTTCGTCTTCCGTGACGGGCGCTGGTACCGCTCTCCCAACAACCGCGGCGGCTGGGTCCCGGTCGGGTACCGCGAGCTCCCCTCGCCGCTGCGCCGCTACCGCATAGAGCGGATCCGGGAGTACCGTGCCCGCGAGTACGCAGTCTACCAGCACGACCGCGACCACTACCACGGCAGGCACCGCAGCGACCGGGGGTACTGGAAGGCGCGCCACGAGCACCTAAAGGACGAGAAGAGGTACGCCAAGGAGCAGAGAAAGGAAGAGAAGCGCTTCGAGAAGGAGCAGAGAAAGGAAGACAAGCGCTTCGATAAGGAGCAGAGAAAAGAGCAGAAACACCGCGAACACGAGCAGCGCAGGGAGGAGAGGGACCTTGACCGCGACCGTCACGGCCGCGACTAGCCCGAACCGCTGCGGCTGGGCCGGGAACGATCCCCTTTACTGTGCCTATCATGACCTCGAATGGGGGGTGCCGGTGCACGACGACCGCCTCCTCTTCGAGTTCCTCACCCTGGAGGGGGCGCAGGCGGGGCTTTCCTGGATCACCATCCTGAGAAAGCGCGAGGGGTACCGCCGCGCCTTCGCGGGCTTCGATCCCGAGCTCGTGGCCCGCTTCTCCGACGCGGACACGGCCCGACTCATGGCCGACCCCTCCATCGTCCGCAACCGCCTGAAGATAGGTTCGACGGTGGACAACGCGCGCGCCTTCCTCGCGGTGCAGCAGGAGTTCGGCTCCTTCGACGCCTACCTGTGGCGCTTCGTGGACGGCGTCCCCGTCCAAAACGCCTGGCGCAGCCTTTCCGAGGTGCCCGCCGCGAGCGGGGTCTCGGAAAGGTTGAGTCGCGACCTCAAGCGGCGCGGCTTCCGCTTCGTGGGGAGCACCATCTGTTACGCCATGATGCAGGCGGTAGGGATGGTGAACGATCACACCGTCGACTGCTTCCGCTGGCGCGAGCTGCAAAACGGCTGACCGCCAAAACCCCCAGCAAAAACCTGCCGATACACATTGCGCCCCGCCCCGATTTCGGGTAATTATTTAGGGTCGTTCCTCAAACCGCACATCCCCCTTTCGCGAGCCGGCGGCGCGCGGCGGATGGTCCCTATGGACCGTCCCCCCGCGCTCGTCCGGCTCGACCAGGAGAACCCATGTTCCGTCGCACCAAGATCGTAGCCACCGTCGGCCCCGCTTCCGATTCCGAACAGATGCTGGACGCCCTGATCCACGCCGGCGTCGACGTCTTCCGTCTCAACTTCTCCCACGGCGATTACGCCTCCAAGGCCGCGGTGATCGGCCATATCCGGAAGCTTTCCCAGGAGCACGAGCACGCCGTGGCCATCCTCGGCGACCTGCAGGGACCAAAGATCCGCACCGGCCTCATGGTCGGCGGCTCGATGCAGCTTGTTGCCGGCAGCGAGGTGGTCGTCACCACCCGGGAAGTGCTGGGACAGGACAACGTCATCCCCACCATCTACAAGGGGCTGCCGCGCGACGTGAAGCCGGAGGACCGCATTCTGCTGGACGACGGGCTGATGGAGCTGAAGGTGCTCGCCGTCTCCGGGGAGGACGTGCGCTGCCAGGTCGTGACCGGCGGACTGCTCAAGGACCGCAAGGGGATCAACCTCCCCGGCGCCAAAGTATCCGCCCCCGCGCTCACCGACAAGGACAGGGAAGACCTGCAGTTCTGCATGGACCAGCAGCTCGACTACGTCGCCCTTTCCTTCGTGCGCGAGGCCTCGGACGTGACCGAGCTCAAGGAGATCATTGACCGGGCCGGTTCGTCGCTGCGCATCATCGCCAAGATCGAGAAGCCGGAGGCGGTGCTCAACTTCGCAGCCATCCTCAGGGTGTCCGACGGCATCATGGTGGCGCGCGGCGACCTGGGGGTGGAGTTGAACCCCGAGAAGGTGCCCCTGATCCAGAAGCGCATCATCCGTAGCTGCAACGATGCAGGAAAGCCGGTGATCACGGCGACCCAGATGCTGGAGAGCATGGTGAACAACCCGCGCCCGACCCGCGCCGAGACCTCGGACGTGGCCAACGCGATACTCGACGGCACCGACGCCATCATGCTTTCCGCCGAGACCGCCTCCGGCAAATACCCCATCGAGGCGGTCTCCATGATGGTGCAGGTGGCGCGCGACATCGAGAACGACCCCCAGCTCATGGCGCAGTGCTGCAAGGCGCCCAACGGGCAGGGGATCCTTCCCGACATCTCCGAGGTGATCGGCATGGCGGCCTGCCGCGCGGCGGAGAGCGTCAATGCCTCGGCCATCCTCGCCTTCACCCAGACCGGAAGCACCGCCGCGCTGGTTTCCAAGTACCGCCCTGCGCAGCCCATCATCGCGGTGACCCCCTCGCAGCAGGTGCGCCGCCGGCTCGCTCTCTACGCCGGGGTGCACGCGCTGCGGGTCGACATCGAGGGGGACACCGAGTCGCAGATCCTCTCGGTGGAGGCGGCGGTGCTTGCCATGGGGTGGCTGGATAAGGGGGACCTCGTGGTGATCACCATGGGGAGCCCGCTGTCGAGCCCCGGCACGACGAACCTGATGAAGGTGCACCGGCTGGAGGAGCCGGGGGCGCTGCCGCAGAGCTGAAAACCACCGCCGCTTCGCTCACCGCTATTCAGGTTCCTTTTTTCAGGTGACGTTTTGGCACAGAAGGTCAGAAGGGGGAACTATTGGTGGCAGTGCCAGTAGCCTAGTGCCGGAAGCGCTCAGGCAAACCGGCGATTTAAGCGTTGCGCTGTGTTGGGGTAGGTGTTATAACTTTACGCGATCGCTTGCACAAGGATCGGCGCTGCGCTTGAGTCTGGGACAGGGGAACTGTCAGCATCCGTACCTGCCCCGTTGCCGCGTGTCGAGGGTTTAGTCCAATGGCTAGACCCTCTTTCATTATCTTTGTGATGGAGGGAATTGCTTTGAGTATGATCCTCGTTACCGGCGGCGCCGGCTATATAGGAAGTCACGTGGTCAGACAGCTCTCCGAGGCGGGGCACGAGGTGGTGGTTTACGACAACCTCTCCACCGGCTCTGCAGACGCGCTGGTGCACGGGGAGCGGCTCGTCAACGGCGACCTGGCCGACCAGGACGGGATAAGAAAGATCCTCAGGGAGACGGGCGCCAAGTCGGTACTCCATTTCGCCGCTGCCATCATCGCCCCGGAGTCGGTGACCCTGCCGCTCAAGTACTACGGCAACAACACGAGAAACACGCTGAACCTCCTGCAGGCCTGCGTCGAGCACGGCGTCGAGCGTTTCATCTTCTCCAGCACCGCCGCGGTCTACGGCATGCCCGAGGAGGGATGCGCCTCGGAGGATAGCCGCACCGCCCCCATCAACCCCTACGGCACCTCCAAGCTGATGAGCGAGTGGATGCTGCGGGACGCCGCCTTCGCCCACGGCTTCTCCTACGTGGCGTTGCGCTATTTCAACGTGGCCGGCGCCGATCCGCAGGCGCGCATGGGGCAGAGAACGCCTGAGGCGACCCACCTGATCAAGGTCGCCTGCCAGGCGGCACTGGGCGCTCGCGACGGCGTCTCCATCTTCGGCACCGACTACGCCACCCCCGACGGCACCGGGATCCGCGACTACATCCACATCGAGGACCTCGCCTCGGCGCACCTGGCGGCCTTGCGCTACCTCGAGGGGGGCGGGACTTCCGACGTCATCAACGTGGGGTACGGCAAGGGGAGCAGCGTACGCGAGGTGATCAAGGTGGTGAAGGAGGTGAGTGGCGTGGACTTCAAGGTCAACGAGGCGCCGCGCCGTCCCGGCGACCCCGACAGCCTGGTCGCCGTCGCCGACAAGATCCGTACCGTCCTTGGGTGGAGTCCGTCCTACAACGACCTGCACACCATCGTCGCCGACGCGTGGCGCTGGGAACAAAAGCTTTGGCAATCCCGCTAGCTTGAAGAGCGGGGACAAGGAGAAGGCATGATAAAGAGCATGACCGGGTATGGGAAGGGCGAGGCCGTCCACGAAGGTGGACGTTTCATCGTCGAGGTGCGCTGTGTGAACCATCGCTACGGCGAGATCACCGTGAAGCTCCCGCGCGTGCTGCTGCAGTTCGAAAACGAGATCAAGAAGCGGGTGGGTGAGACGCTGGTCCGCGGAAAGATCGACGTCTTCATCCAGGTGGAGAACGCGGTGGCGCTCGGGGTGCCGACGGCCAACCTGCCGCTGGCGCGGGGGTATCTCAAGGCGTTCCAGGCCATCGGCGAGGCGCTTGGGCTCTCCGGCGAGGTCGATCTCGCCCTGGTCGCGTCGCAGCGTGACGTGGTCACCGTCGCCGCCGAGGCCGAGGCGACCCTCGAGGAGATCCCGCAGGAACTGGTGAGCGCCCTGGAGGACGCCCTGCGCCGGGTGGACGAGATGCGCCTGTTCGAGGGGGAATCCCTCTACGCCGACTTCCAGAGGCGCCGCGAAACCTTGGCCCGGCTGATCGGCAGCGTGGCCGATCGCGCCCCGCAGGTGATCGCCGAGTACGGCCAGCGCCTGAAGGAGAGGATCGCGCAGCTCCTTGGTGAGGCATCCCTTCCGGAGGAACGCCTGGTCCAGGAGGTCGCGGTCATGGCGGACAAGTGCGACGTCACCGAGGAACTGGTGCGCCTGGAGAGCCACCTGCGCCAGTTCGACGAGACGCTGGCCAAGAGCGAGCCGGTGGGACGAAAGCTCGACTTCCTGCTCCAGGAGATCAACCGCGAGGTGAACACCATCGGCTCCAAGGGTAACGATGCCCAGATGGCGGCCTTGGTGGTGGAGCTGAAGGCGGAGCTGGAGAAGATCCGCGAGCAGGTGCAGAACATAGAGTAGGGGAACTTTACAGTCTGGGGGTTCCGCTTGCCTCTTTTCGTAGCGGATCCCGACAACGGCAACGGGTGAACTATGAAACGTGAAGGCGTACTGTACGTGATTTCGGCCCCTTCGGGGGCGGGCAAGACCTCGCTCTGTAAGGAAATAATTGACATCTTTCCTAACTTGCGGCATTCTGTCAGCTACACGACGCGCCCTCCCCGGAACGGAGAGGTGCACGGGCGTGATTATTTTTTTGTGGGTAAGGAAGAGTTCGACCGGATGGTTGAGGCCGGGGAGTTTGCCGAGTGGGCCGAGGTGCACGGCAACTTCTACGGGACTTCGCTTGCCACCCTCAAGGAATCCCGTTCCGAGGGGATCGACCTTATCCTTGACATCGACTGCCAGGGTGCGCGGCAGCTGAAAGGGCGTTTCGAAGGAGGGGTCTACGTCTTCGTACTCCCGCCCAGTATCGAGGAGCTCAGGCGCCGCCTGGACAACCGCTCCTCCGACTCGCAGGACGTCATCGAGCGCAGGATCCACAACGCCGCCGGCGAGATCAAGGAAGCGCGCTGGTACGATTACATCATCGTCAACGACAAGTTTTCCGTGGCCCTGGACCAGCTGAAAAGCGTGCTGATTGCCGAGCAGTGCCGCACCACCCGCCTGCTGCAAGGCCTTTCCAGGATCTTCACGATTTAGATGTTTAATATCACAAAGGGGATTTCACTTATGGCAAGGGTTACCGTAGAAGATTGCCTCGAGAAGGTGGACAACCGCTTTCTCCTGGTCATGCTCGCCTCCAAGAGGGTGAAGCAGCTTTTCAAGGGCGCGAAGCCGCTCATCGACAACAGGGGCGCCAACAAGAACGTGGTCGTTTCCCTCAGGGAAATCGCCGCCGGCAAGATCGGCTGCGAGATCGGCAAGAAAGGTCGTTAACAGATCGAGAGGGAGACGCATGCACGGGTCTCCCTTTTTTTCAAACCGGCTGGGGCTATCGGCTGACGGGGCATCTGCCCCGGTGCTGTTAGCCCCTTCTTTTTCCGGATGAAACGGGCGCGATGATAAGACTCAACGACATACTCGACAAGGTTTCCTCGTACAACCCGGGCGCGGACCTGGACCTTTTGCGCAAGGCCTACGTCTTCTGCGCCAAGGTGCACCAGGGGCAGACCCGGCTCTCGGGGGAGCCGTACCTGATCCACCCGATGGAGGTGGCGGGGATCCTGGCCGACCTGAAGCTGGACCTCCCTGCCGTGGTAACCGGTCTTTTGCACGACACCGTCGAGGACACCCTGACCACCCACGAGGAGCTGGAGTCGCTCTTCGGCGCCGAGGTGGCGCGCCTGGTGGACGGTGTCACCAAGATCGGCAAGATCCATTTCAAGACCAAGGAGGAGAGCCAGGCGGAGAACTTCCGCAAGATGCTGCTCGCCATGGCCACCGATATCCGGGTCATCCTGGTGAAGCTCGCCGACCGCCTGCACAACATGCGCACCCTGCAGTACCAGCCCGAGCCCAAGCAGCGCACCATCGCCAAGGAAACGCTGGACATCTACGCCCCCATCGCCAACCGGCTCGGTATCTCCTGGGTCAAGGGCGAACTGGAGGACCTCTCCTTCCGCTACCTGGAGCCGCAGCTCTACTACGACTTGGCGGGCAAGGTCGCCAAGAAGAAGCAGGAGCGCGAGTCCTACGTCGCCACGGTCAAGGACATCATCAAGAAGCAGCTCGAGGAGCACGGCATCAAGGGGGACGTCTCCGGCCGCTCCAAGCACCTCTACTCCATCTACAAGAAGATGCAGAGCCGAAACGTCGACATCGACGAGATCTACGACCTGATCGCGATCCGGGTCTCCGTGGACGACATCCGCGAGTGCTACGAGGTGCTGGGGATCATCCATTCCACCTGGAAGCCGATCCCCGGGCGCTTCAAGGACTACATCGCCATGCCGAAGGGGAACATGTACCAGTCGCTGCACACGACGGTCATCGGCCCCTACGGCGAGAGGATGGAGGTGCAGATCCGCACCGCCGAAATGCACCGCGTGGCCGAGAGCGGCATCGCGGCGCACTGGAAGTACAAGGAAGGGAAGGGGTACGACGAGAAGGAGGTGCGCCGCTTCACCTGGATCCGGCAGCTTCTCGAGTGGCAGCAGGAGCTGGACGACTCCAAGGAGTTCATGGACACGGTGAAGGTCGAGCTCTTCCCGGAGGACGTCTTCATCTTCACCCCGAAGGGGGACGTGAAGGGGTTCCCGAAAGGGTCCACCCCCATCGATTTCGCCTACTCGGTGCACACCGACGTCGGCCACCGCTGCGTAGGCGCCAAGGTGAACGGCAAGCTGGTCCCCTTGAAGTACGAGTTGAAGACCGGCGACATCGTCGAGGTGATCACATCGCCGCACCACACCCCGAGCAAGGACTGGCTCAAGATCGTCAAGAGCTCGCGGGCGCGCAACAAGATCAGGGCCTGGGTGAAGACCGAGGAACGGATGAGGAGCATCACCCTCGGGCGCGAGATCTGCGAAAAGGATTTCCGCCGCTACTCCTTGAACTTCGGCAAGCTGCAAAAGACGGGCGAGCTGAAAAAGGTGGCCCAGGAGTTCGGCTTCCAGACCGAGGACGACCTGATGGCCTCGGTCGGCTACGGGAAGCTCTCCGCGAACCAGCTGGTCGGCAAGCTGGTTCCGGCCGACAAGATAGAGGCGGCCAAGGAGCAGAAGGAAACCCGCATCGGCAAGGTGATCGGGGCGCTCAAAGGGAAATCCTCCTCCGCCATCCAGATCAACGGCGTCGAGGACGTGCTGGTGCGCTTCGGCAAGTGCTGCAATCCCCTTCCCGGCGACGAGATCACCGGCTTCATCACCCGCGGGCGCGGCGTCACCGTGCACACTGCCGACTGCCCCTTCGCCATGGCGCTCGAGCCCGAGCGGCGCATCGAGGTGGCCTGGAACAAGGGGAAAAAGAGCGCGCTCCCGGTCAAGATCCGGGTGGTGTGCAACGACGAGAAGGGGATTCTCGCCAACATCGCCACCGCGATCACCAACTGCGAGGCCAACATCTCCAGCGCCTCCATCCAGAGCACCCTGGACAAGCGTGGAGAGAACCTCTTCGAGGTGGACGTGACCGATCTCGATCACCTGAAGAAGGTGTTCGCCGCCATCATGAAGGTGAAGGGGGTCATCAAGGTGGAGCGGTTGAAGAGCTAGCTTCCTTCTACCCCTCGCGCTCCGGGAGAGGGGCAGGGGGGAGGGCGCTGCGAAGAGGCAGGGTGGTGCGTGGGGGCGATCCCCTCACCCCGACTTATCCCAAAGGGAGAAGAAGCGTTTGCAGGAGTTGAAGACAGCATCAAGGAGGAAGGCATGAAGGAAATCATCAGCACTGAAAACGCACCCAAGGCGATCGGTCCCTATTCCCAGGGTGTGAAAGCCGGGGGCTTTCTCTTTCTTTCCGGCGCCATAGCGCTCGATCCGGCCACCGGCGAGGTGGTGCAGGGAGGGGTCGTGGCGGAAACCGAGCAGGTGATGAAGAACATCGGCGCACTGCTCGCGGCCGCCGGCCTCGGCTTTCAGGACGTGGTCAAGACCACCATCTACCTGGCCAACATGGGCGACTTCGCCACCGTGAACGGCATCTACGGGGCCCACTTCCAGGAAAACCCGCCGGCACGCAGCACCGTCGAGGTCAAGGGGCTGCCGCGCGGCGTCCTGGTGGAGATCGAAGTCACCGCCCTTTGCCGCTAGTGAAGGCGCGGACAAAAATAAAGCCGCAGGCGCTATTTGCGCCGCGGCTTTAGTGACTGTGCGGAAGATCTTCTTAGAGAGCCTTGGTGACGTGACCGGAGCGGATGCAGCGGGTGCAGACCTTGATGCTCCTGACGGTACCGTTTTTCACGGCCTTGATCTTCTGCAGGTTCGGGCGCCAAATTTTGCTGGTCTTGTTGTTGGCGTGGCTAACGTTGTTCCCGAAGCTAGGGCCTTTACCGCAAATCTCGCATATTCTGGACATTTCTTTGTACCCTCCGGTGATTACTGAAGTCGTAACTAATAGCAGAAACGCGTCACGCTTGCAAGCAAAAAGTGGCGGTCTTCTTGTTTTTTCAGGTGCTAAATCATGGCTTTATTGAAGGGGCTGTTTTCCCTATTTTTGCTGATACTGATCGTATTGAGTGTTCTCTTTGTGGACTTCGTCTACAAGACCTTTTCCCTCACCCCGCGCGACGTGAAGAGCGACGCCATCGTCGTGTTGACCGGCGGCCGCGGCCGGGTTGAGGAGGGGGTGCGTCTGTACCGGGCCGGGCAGGGGAAGAAGCTGTTCCTGATCGGCGTCGATCCCGCGGTGAAAAAGCGCGAACTGTACCAGGGGGCGGGGGCGGCGGACGTCTACCTGGAGCAGAACTCACGCAACACCCTGGAGAATGCCATTTACGCCCGGGATCTGATCATGAAGTACAAGGTCGGCTCAATCAAGCTGATCACCTCGCGCTACCACATGAAACGTTCCACCATCCTGTTCAGGAACGCGCTCCCGAAGGACGTGGCCATCTACCCGCACCCGGTCGATTCCAGCAACCTCAAGGAGGAGTGGTGGAGCCATTCCGGGAGCTTCAAGCTCCTCTTCTCCGAGTTCTACAAGTACTGCATCCTGCGTTTCTTCTTCATGTTCGCGCCAGGGGAGCTGAGGCCGCTTCCGGGGAACAACTAAGGCGCCTCACGCAAAGCCGCAAAGGCGCAAAGAAAGAACCAACTTCACAAACAAACAGGGATGAAGGGGATGAACGGGATGAACCAAACCAAGTCCTGGTTGGTAATCCCCTTTATCCCTTTCATCCCTGTTAATGTTTTGCCTCGCTTGCTTTGCTTGGCATCTTTGCGTCTTTGCGTGAGGCCGGTTTTACTCCCCTTTTTCCTCGATCCTCGGGAAGAGCGCCTCGGCTTTGGCGATGGCGGTGCCCGGCTTCAACCCTCCCCAGGCAAGCCCTTCGGCTGTGGCTTCCTCAGGCCACCCAAGGCAGCTCAGACCCTTCTGTGCGGTCTTGGGCATGAACGCGGAGAGAAGCGTGTAGACCACCCTCTGGCTCTCCAGCATGTAGTACATGACGGTGGAGAGACGCTCGCGCTTTTCCGGGTCCTTGGCCAGGGTCCACGGGGCGGTCTCGTCGATGTACTTGTTGCCGGCGGAGATCACTTCCCAGATCGCCTGCAGGGCACGGCTGAAGGCGAGTTCGTCGATGAAGCTGTCCACCTGCCCGATCATGGCCACGGTCTTCTCCCGGTAGGCCTGGTCCAGCTCGGTCTCCTCGCCCGGCGCCTGCAGCACGCCGCCGAAGTACTTGCCGAGCATCGCGGTGGAGCGGTTCAAGAGGTTCCCAAGGTCGTTGGCCAGATCCGAGTTGATGCGGTGGATGAGCGCCTGGTGCGAGAAGTCGCCGTCAAGGCCGAAGGGGACCTCGCGCAACAGGAAGTAGCGCACCGCGTCCACGCCGTACTTGTCGACCAGCATGTTCGGCTCGACTACGTTCTGCAGGCTCTTGCTCATCTTCTGCCCCTCGACGGTCCACCAGCCGTGCGCGAACACTCGCTTCGGGATGGGAAGTCCGGCCGCCATCAGGAAGGTCGGCCAGTAGACGGTGTGGAACCTCAGGATGTCCTTGCCGATCAGGTGCACGTCGCAGGGCCAGTACTTCTCGAAATTGCCCCCCTCCTCGGGGTAGCCGAGCGCGGTGATGTAGTTGGTGAGCGCGTCGAACCAGACGTAGACCACGTGCTTGTCGTTGCCCGGGACCGGGATGCCCCACTGGAAGGTGGTGCGTGAGACGGAGAGGTCACGCAGCCCTTCCTTCACGAAGGAGATGATCTCGTTTCTGCGGCTTTTGGGCTGGATGAAGTCCGGGTTGGCCTCGATGTGGGCCAGAAGCTGCTCCTGGTACTTGCTCATCCTGAAGAAGTAGGACTCCTCCTTGAGCTTCTCGGTGGGGCGGTTGCAGTCCGGGCACTTGTAGTCGATCAGCTGGGTCTCGGTCCAGAAGGTCTCGCACGGGGTGCAGTACCAGTCCTCGTACTCGCCGAGGTAGATGTCCCCTTTCGCCATGACGCGGTCGAAGAGGACGGAAACACCCTTCTTGTGCCGTTCCTGCGTCGTTCGGATGAAGTCGGTGTAGGAGATCTCCAGCTTCTCCCAGAGCGACTGGAAGCGCTTCATGACCCGGTCGGCCAGCTCGAGCGGGGTTTCCCCGGCGGCGGTGGCGGCCTTCTCAACCTTCTGGCCGTGTTCGTCGGTGCCGGTGAGGAAGAAGACGTCGAAACCCTTAAGCCGTTTGTAGCGCGCCACCACGTCCGCGGCCAGGGTGGTGTAAGCGTGCCCTATGTGCGGGACGTCATTTACGTAGTAGATGGGGGTGGTGACGTAAAAAGCTGGTTTCATTGTGGTTTCTCCTTTTTCCTTTCCTTGACGTCGACGGGCCTGTTGCGGCGCTGCTTGCCGGGGCCCTGGGATTTCCCCTTGTCGCCCCCCTGCTGTTCACCCTTGCCCTGCGGCGGCTTCTTCACGCGGTCGCTGATGTTCTCCGGGGCGATGTCCTCACCCTTCAGGACGACCAGCGAGTCGTCGGCCGTCTTCAACGTGACAGTCTGCTCCAGCACGTTCACCTTGACCACCTCTCCGTCGTGGCAGCCGCACTGCACCCGCTTGCCGCACTTCGGGAGCCCCTTTCTGAGCGAGCAGTAGGTGTCGAACTCGTAGGAGAGGCAGCAAAGGAGCCTGCCGCACTGCCCGGAGATCTTGCTCGGGTTGAGCGCCAGGTTCTGCTCCTTGGCCATCTTCACCGAGACCGGCTCGAACTCGCGCAGGTACGAGGAGCAGCAGAGCTCGCGGCCGCAGATGCCGATGCCCCCCACCATCTTCGACTCGTCCCTGACCCCGATCTGGCGCATCTCGATCCTGGTGTGGAAGGCGTGGGCCAGGTCCTTGACCAGCTCCCGGAAGTCCACCCGGCCGTCCGCGGTGAAGTAGAAGATCGCCTTGGAACCGTCGAAGAGGTATTCGACCTTGACGAGCTTCATGTCCATGTTCCGCTCCTTGATGCGGGCCAGGCAGAACTTGTGCGCCTCCTTTTCCTTTGCCGTGTTGGCGGCCAAGGTCGCCAGGTCGGCCAGTTCGGCCAGACGCTGCACCGGTTTGGTCCCCTCCGGGACCAGCGCGTCGTCCACCTCGATCGGCCCCGCCACGACCTGTCCTATGCTTTTACCCCGTTCGGTCTCCACGATGACCCGGTCGCCCGCCTTGACGTTTGCCTTGCTGGCGGTGAAGTCGTAGAGCTTGCCCGCGGTGGTGAATTGAATCCTTACGATCTTTGCCAAAAATGCCTCCAAGGAGAAACAGGTTGAGGTCGAGGTTAAGGTTGAGCAGAACCTCTACCGACCTGGGGTTGCAATGTCTTTTTTACTGCCGTCGTGTCAAAAAGGTGGGGCTGGGCCTTTCTTAACCTCAACCTCAACCTCAACCTTAACCTTAACCTGCTCGCGAAGCGAGCTACCGCTCCGCCAGGTGCATGAAAAAGATTTCCAGCGCGAGCCTCGCGTTCACGTTGCGAACGAGCAGACGGCGCATGCTGACGAGCTGCTCGATCAATTCGATGCTGCGCTCCTCCGTGCAGCGCTCCGCCTCCCTGGCCACCAGGTGCGCGAGGTCCGCGTTGGCCAGCGCGTCCGGCGTGGAGCGGTAGATGAGCACGTCCCGGAGAAAGGATAGGAGCAACTCGAGAAACCCCGGGAGCCCTTCCTTGTCCGCGGCGAGTTCCTCTGCCGTGGCGAACAGGGCGTTGATGTCCTTCAGGTTGAGGGCGAGCACCCGCTCCAGGAAGCTCACCCGGCCTTCGAGGACGCCGTCCCCGGCGATCTCGAGTGCCCGGCTCAGGCTGCCGCCGGACAGCGAGGCCGCCACCCGCGCCACCTCTGCCGGGAACTGATCCCGCACCAGGCGCCCCTCGATCAGCTCCGCCGGCAGCGGCTGGAAGTCGAGCGTCTGACAGCGGGAGAGGATGGTCTGCAAGACGGCGGAGCGCTCGGCGGTAATCAGGATCATCAGCGCGTTGCCGGGGGGCTCCTCGAGCGTCTTTAGCAGGGCGTTTCCCGAGGAGAGGTTCAGCTTTTCCGCGCCGTCGATTACGCACGCCTTTTTGGGCGCCTCGAAGGGGCGGTAGGAGAGCTCCTTTTGCAGTTCCCGGACCTGGTCGATCTTGATGAAGGCGCCGTCGGGCTCCAGTATGTGCAGGTCCGGGTGCTGGCCGCTCGCGATCTTGCGGCAGGATGAACAGACGCCGCAGGCCTCTTCCTTGCCGCAGAAAACCGCCTGCACCATGGCGAGGGCGGTCTTCTTCTTGCCGCACCCGTCGATGCCGGAGAATAGGTAGGCATGCGCCACCCGCTCCAGCGCGATGGAGCGCTTCAGCACCGAGATGGCACGGTCCTGTCCGATGACGTCCGAGAAGGGCATCTAGCGCCTGCCCGCCGGGAGCCGGTCCATGAGCGCCGCCGTAACCAGTACCTCGGTCCGGGCTACGTCGCCGGAGCCGTCCACCACCACGAAACGTTCGGGGAAGGCGCGCGCCAGCGACAGGTACCCTTCGCGCACCCGCTCATGGAAGCGTATCGATTCCAGCTCGAAGCGCTCTTCCCGGGCGCCGCTGGTCGCCTCGATGCGGGACAGCGCCCGCGAAAGACCTGTCTCCACCGGGCAGTCGATGAGCACGGTGAGGCCCGGCTGCACCCCGCCGGTCGCCAGTGCGTTCAGCTGGCGGATCACGTCGAGGTCCAGCTCCCTGCCGTGCCCCTGGTAGGCCAGGGTGGCGTCGGTGAACCTGTCGCAGAGCACGGTTTCGCCCCGCTCCAGCGCCGGGACGATCACCTCCTGAACGTGCTGGGCCCGCGCCGCGGCGTAGAGCAGCAGTTCGGCCAGCGGCGTGATCGCGCTGTTCTTGGCGTCCAGCAGGATGGCGCGCATCTGGTCGGCGATCGGGCATCCCCCCGGCTCGCGGGTCGCCACCACCTTCTCTCCGGCCGACTCCATACGCTCCTTGAGGAGCCTCAACTGGGTCGTTTTGCCGCACCCCTCAACGCCTTCAAATGTAATGAAAAAGCCCATGTCTATGGTCTCATGATCCCCTATAAAATCACTGAATTATATGGGAGGGGTGATTATTATGCAAGATTTAAATGCCCCCGCGAAGCCGCGCCGCGCAGGCCTTGGCCGCCACTGGTGCCGGTTTGCGCAATGCCTCCGGACCAGGTCCCTCTCCTGGCAGGGCGGCCGCCGCGGAGAAGCCTATTGCCATGCCGCGCCCCTTTGTCTATATTTGGCTCAAATTAAGAATGGGCACGGACTTTTATTATGAAAGAGAAGCAGGATGACAACCTCACCGGGGTTGAAGCACGGATCAAGTACCGGTTTCTTAATCGTGAGCTCCTGGAAGAGGCGCTGACCCACCGCACCTACGTGAACGAGTCGGGGGGGAAGGACAACCAGCGCCTGGAGTTCTTCGGCGACGCGGTGCTCGATTTCCTGCTCTCGGACCTTTTGCTGCGACGTTTTCCGGAGAGCCGCGAGGGGGAGCTGACCAAGATCCGGGCGGCGCTGGTGGACGAGGTGAGCCTGGCGCGCATAGCGGCGGAACTGGAGCTTGGGGCGTCGCTGCGCCTTGGACGTGGCGAGGAGAAGGGGGGAGGGAGGCAGAAACGCTCGCTTCTGGCCGACGCCTTCGAGGCCCTGCTTGCCGCGCTCTACCTGGACGGCGGCATCGAACCGGCGCGGCTAGTGGTGCACCGGCTGTTCGAGCCTCTGCTTGACTCACCGGAGCAGCTGTTCGGCCGGGACGCCAAGACGGAGCTGCAGGAGCGGGCCAGGTTCCTGCGGCGGGAGCTGCCGCGCTACGAGCTGAAAGAGGCGACCGGCCCCGACCACGACCGCCGCTTTACCGTGCAGATCTACCTGGGCGAGGAGATGATGGGGGAAGGGGTGGGGAGGACCAAGAAGGAGGCCGAACAGGATGCCGCCCGCGCCGCCACCCTCCTGCTCAAGGGGGAGAGTTGAGGCCGCTGCTGGTCCCATTTTTCATACCGCACCAGGGGTGCCCGCACCGCTGCGTCTTCTGCGACCAGGAGCGGGTGGCCGGGGTCGGGGGGGGGCTGCCCACCGCCCGGCAACTGCTGAGCCGCATCGAGGAGTACCGGTTGGGGGCGCCGGCGCGGACACTCGAAATCGCCTTTTACGGCGGCACCTTCACCGCGTTGCCCCGCCGGGACCAGGGGGCGCTGCTGTTCCCCTTGCAGCCGCTGCTTGCCGCAGGCGTTGTGCAATCGGTCCGGCTTTCCACGCGCCCCGACGCCGTCGACCCGGACACTGCCGAGTTCCTGAATGCGCACGGGGTCGCCACCGTCGAGCTGGGGGTGCAGTCCCTGGACCCCGAGGTGCTCCTGCTCTCGGGGCGCGGCCACGGGGCGTCCGAGGTGGAACACTCCGTGGCCACCCTCAAGAAGGTGGGGATCGAGGTCGGCATCCAGCTCATGCCGGGGCTCCCCGGCGACACGCCGCAGGCCGCGCTCGCCTCGTTGCGGCGCGCTCTCGACCTGAAACCCGCCTTTTTGCGCATCTACCCCACCCTGGTGATCGAGGGGACCGAACTGGCGCGACGCTACCGTGAGGGAAGCTATCACCCCCTCGACCTGCCGCAGGCGGTGACCTTGTGCAAGGAGATGCTGGAGGCCGCCGGGCAGGCCGGCATCCCGGTGATCCGCTTCGGCCTGCAACCCACCTCCGAGCTGGACTCGCCCGGCGTGGTAGTGGCCGGTCCCTACCATCCCGCCTTCGGACAGCTGGTGGAGTCCGAGCTCTGCTTCGACCGCATGTGCGGCCTGCTCGAGGGGATCCCCCCCGGAAGCCGGGTCAGTTTCGGCGCTCCCCCGGGCAGGGTTTCCGACCTGGTGGGGCAGAGAAGGGGAAACCTGCAGCGGCTGGCGACGTGCTACGGCGTGGCTGCCTCCGTGAGCGAGGACCGCGAACTCCTCCCCGATGTCATCTCCCTGCAGTGGGGCGAGCTGAGCCGGCACGCCCGCCTCTTCGAGTCTTGCCCCCGCCACTAGGCAGAACGCCTGTTCGAGGTATACTCTGTCGGTGCGCCTTACACCGGTGCGGATGCGAAGTAACGCTTTCCTTGCCGTACCAATTCCCGTATGTTGTAACGCTTTGATTACCGCAACAAGAGCCAGGAGGGCATTTAGAGATGTCTGAAAAGATATTCCGTTCCGGTTTCGTCTCCATAGTGGGGCGGCCGAACGTCGGGAAATCCACGCTGTTGAACCGCATCCTGGGTGAGAAGCTGATGATCACCTCGGACAAGCCGCAGACCACCCGCAACCAGATCAAGGGGATCCACAACGTGCCGGGAGGTCAGATCGTCTTCCTGGACACCCCGGGGATCCATCGGGCCAAGACCCGCCTGAACAAGTTCATGGTGGAAGAGGCCCTCTCCTCGGTGCAGGGGGTGGACCTGATCCTGTTCCTGGTCGACGGCGCCTTCGATCCCGAGAAGGAGGCGGGCATGATCAGGGAGGTCCTCTCCGGGGTCGAAGCACCGGTGATCCTCGTGCTGAACAAGATCGACCTGATCCCGAAGGGCGACCTTTTGGGGCGGATGGCCGTCTACGGCGAGACCTATCCCTTCAAGGAGATCATCCCGGTTTCGGCCGCTTCCGGCGACGGCGTCGAGCAGCTGGTGCAGCTGGTACACACCCTGCTGCCCGAAGGCCCCTGCTACTTCCCCGACGACATCCTGACCGACGTGCCGGAGCGCTTCATCGTGGCCGAAATCATCCGGGAGAAGATCTTCAGGCTGACCCACGACGAGGTCCCCTACTCGACGGCGGTGGTGGTGGACAGCTTCAAGGAACGGGAAACCGGGGTGGTGGCGATCCAGGCCACCATCAACGTGGAGCGGGACTCGCAGAAAGGGATCATCATCGGCCGCAAAGGGGAGATGCTCAAGAAGATCGGGACCCAGGCGCGCCAGGAGATCGAGCGGCTGCTGGATGCGAAGGTGTTCCTGGAACTGTTCGTGCGGGTGAGCGGCGAGTGGAGCGACAACAGCCGCATGCTCAAGGAGTTCGGCTACGAGTCGTGAGGGGGGCGGGAAAGTCCTCCGGGCTCTCCTCATGAGTAGTTGCTTGCATTCTATAAGTTTGTCTGATAGTATAACATCGTTTTTTATTTCCGGGGAGCCGGTCCGGACGCTCACCACGTATTCCGCATGATTTCTGCGGGTTTTTAGTAGATAGCTGTTTTAAAAAGCAGCGTATACATTAACATAGTTTTTTTTGACATAAGTCATGTCGGATAGTAAGGTTCTGCCCTATTTTCCCTGGAACCATACGAAAACACGCAAGGAGACGACACTATGGCACTTAGAAAGTATGCCGGCTACGCCTGGAACCTGATCAGTCTGGTCGGCATGATCCTGGCCGTCACCGCGACGGGCCTGATCATCGGCTTCCTCTCCTACGAGGGGATAACCGGCGTCGAGAAGCCCTACCTCGGCCTGATGACCTACTTCCTCTTCCCGGGCATGCTCATCATGGGCCTCATCCTGGTCCCGCTGGGCGCCTACATCGTGAGGGAAAAGAGGCGCAGGCATCCGGACGAGGTGATCCCCCCCTTCCCGCGGGTGGACTTCAACGACGCGCACAAGCGCCATCTGTTCCTCTTCTTCGTCGTTGCCAGCATCGGCTTCGTGCTCATCGTCTCCGTCGCCTCCCTGAAGGGGTACGAGTTCACCGAATCGACCACCTTCTGCGGCGAGCTCTGCCACCAGGTCATGGAGCCCGAGCATGTGGCGTGGGCCAATTCCCCGCACGCCAAGGTGAAATGCGTCGAGTGCCACGTGGGCCCCGGCGCCGCCTGGTACGTGAAGGCGAAGATCTCCGGCATGAGGCAGCTCTACGCGGTCGCCTTCCACACCTACCCGGAGACCATCGAGACCCCGATCGACAACCTCCGTCCGGCGCGCGATACCTGTGAGCACTGCCACTGGCCCGAGAAGTTCTACGCCGGACGCCAGAAAGTGTTCTACCACTACGCTCCCAACGAGGCGAACACCCCGCGCGAGATCAACATGCTGATCAACATCGGCGGGACCCCGAAGAGCGAGCACCACAGGGGCATCCACTGGCACATCGGCCAGGAGGTTTCCTACATCGCCCTGGACAGGCAGCGCATGAACATCCCGTACATCGCGGTCAAGGAGAAGGACGGTTCCGTGACCGAGTACATGGACACCGAGAAGCCGCTCTCCAAGGATGACGTCGCCAAGGCCCAGAAGAGGGTCATGGACTGCCTCGACTGCCACAACCGTCCGGCGCACGTCTACCGCTCCCCTGGCGTGGAGATGGACGAGGCCTTCGCCGCCAGGCGCATCGACCTCGGCCTGCCGTACCTGAAGAAGACCGCGGTGGAGATCCTGACTAGGCCGTACAAGAACAAGGAAGAGGCCAAGGCGACCATCGCCAAGGAACTTCCCGAGTACTACGCGAAGAACTACCCGCAGGTGGCCAAGGACAAGGCGAAGGAGCTTGCCCACGCCGTGACCGTGGTGCAGGACATCTACAACAGGAACTTCTTCCCGGCCATGAAGATCACCTGGAACACCTACCCGAACCACATCGGGCACTTCTACAGCCCGGGTTGCTTCCGCTGCCACGACGGCAAGCACAAGACCGCCTCCGGCAAGGTGATCTCCAAGGACTGCAACATGTGCCACACCGTGCTGGGCCAGAAGCAGGAGAACATCCCGGCCGGCACAGTGGTGAAAGAGTTCGTTCACCCGGTCGATATCGGCGACGAACTGCACAAGGCAAACTGCAGCGACTGCCATGCGGCAGGGGGCCAGGACGTCCCCGGCGGCGAGAAGCACGCCAAGAAGTAAAGCGGCAACAGAAAGCCCCCGGAGCGATCCGGGGGCTTTTTTGATGGCCGGGCCCGGCAACCGGCCGGTACGATTCGCTTTTTCAACATTAACGCCGTTGCATCTTCATCTTAACGGTGCTATACCTTTCCCTGTTCAGCAATGGGGGTAACAGTCGATGTTGATGAAGGCTTCAGAAGTGGCCGCGCTGCTGCACCAGGATGAGGGGACGGTCCTCAAGTGGATCAAGAAGGAAAAGCTTCCCGCCACCCTTGTGCACGGCACCTACCAGATCAACCGGGTGGACCTCCTTGAGTGGGCCACCGAGCACGGCATCAAGGTCCCCCCCGAGCTGTTCGAGGCGGTGCAGGCGGACCTGGACCTCCCGACCCTGGCCCAGGCCCTGGAGGCGGGGGGCATACACTGCGGTGTGCCCGGAGACGACAAGCTCTCCGTGCTGCGCAACGTGGTGAACCTTCTCAGGCTCCCGGCGCAGGTGGACCCCGAATTCCTGCTCCAGGTGCTGCTGGCCCGCGAGGCCCTCGGCACCACCGCCGTCGGCGACGGCATCGCGATACCCCACGTCCGCAACCCGATCCTGCTGCAGACCAAGCCGCAACCCGCCATTTCCCTCTGCTTCCTGGAGCACCCGATCGACTTCGGGGCCCTGGACAACATCCCGGTGCGCATCCTGTTCCTGATAACCAGTCCCACCGTGAAGGTGCACCTGCACCTTCTGTCCCGGCTCGCCTACGCCCTGCACGACCAGGAGTTCCGGGGCATCCTCAACAACGCCTGTGATCCCGCGGCCATCATGGAGGCCGCCCGGCGCTTCGAGCGCGGCAAGAGGAGCTGATCATGACCTTCTCCGGCGAGCCTGCGACCTCTCTTGGGCTGTTGTTGCTCGCCGCTTGCTGCCAGGGCGCGTCGGGGCTGCCGCTGCTGCTGCGCAGGGGATCGAGCACCGCCCAGCGCGCCGGCGTCGTCCTCATGGCCGCAGCGTCGCTCATCGGCTGCGCCGGTGCCTTGGGCGCCGTCTTCCTTCCCGGCGCCGGAACCTGGCTCATCCCTTCCGGGCTTCCCTTCGGAAGGCTCGAGGTCGGCGTCGACGCGCTTTCCGCAGTATTTCTCCTCCCCGTCTTCATCGTAACCGGCTGCTGCGCCGTCTACGGCGCCGGCTACTGGCCGGTGGCGCGGCACCCCGAGCACGGCGGCAAGCTCGCCTTCTTCCTGGGACTGCTCTCCGCGGCCCTCACCATGGTGCTCGTTGCCAGGAGCACCATGCTCTTTCTCATGGCCTGGGAGGTAATGGCCTTCGCCGCCTACTTCGTCCTCACCACCGAGGATGAAAAACCACAGGTGCGTGAGGCGGGGGTGCTCTACCTGATCACGGCCCACCTGGGCGCGCTGGCGCTTTTCGCCACCTTCTCGCTCCTCAACTCGGCGACCGGCGCCTACCTTTTTCCCTCCCCCGGCTCCCTTACTGCCGCAGGTCCCATCGCCACGACCATCTTCCTGACCGCCCTCTTCGGTTTCGGCATGAAGGCGGGGGTGATGCCGCTGCATGTCTGGCTCCCCTCGGCGCACGCCAACGCCCCCAGCCACGTCTCCGCGATCCTGTCCGGGGTGGTGCTGAAGACCGGCATCTACGGGATGATGAGGGTCTTTTCCGCTTTCAGCGATCCGCCGCTTTGGTGGGGAGCCGTGGTGCTCGTGCTGGGAAGCGTCTCCGCCGTCCTCGGGGTCGCCTACGCGATCGGTCAGCACGATCTGAAAAGGCTCCTGGCCTACCACAGCATCGAGAACATCGGCATCATCATGATGGGGCTGGGCATGGCGCTGATCGGCGCGAACCAGGGATGGGAGGCGCTCGTCGCCCTCGGCGCGGCGGGTGCGCTGCTGCACGTCGTGAACCACGCCCTGTTCAAGTCGCTGCTCTTTCTTTCCGCAGGTTCCGTGATCCATGCCACCGGCACCAGGGAGATCGACCTCTTGGGAGGCGTGTCGCGCCGGTTGCCCCGCACGTCACTGTTTTTCCTGGTAGGCGCCGTTGCCATCTGCGGCCTTCCCCCCTTGAACGGCTTCGTCAGCGAGCTGATGGTTTACCTGGGAGCCTTCCACGCGATCGAGGCCGCGGTAGGCCTGGCGCCGTCGCTCCCAGCGCTGGCCGCGCCGGTGCTGGCGTTGGTGGGGGGGCTGGCGGTAGCCTGCTTCGTGAAGGTGTACGGGGTGGTTTTCCTGGGGGTGCCGCGCTCGAAGGAGCACGAGGGGGGGCATGAGGCGGGAGCGGGGATGCTGGTGCCCATGGGTGTACTTGCCGTCTGCTGTGCGCTGATCGGGTTGGCGCCTGGCCTTTTCGTCGAGGTCCTGAACGCGGCCCTGGGCGATTACGGCGGGTCGCTCGCGTCGCAAGGGGTTGCGAGCCTGGTTCCCTTCTCATGGATCTCGATCCTGGGGGTGGGGCTGCTTCTGCTCCTGGCCCTGCTCTGGATCGTCTTCGCCAGGCGCGCCGCCAGGTTGCCGGTGCCGGTCGCTCCCACTTGGGGCTGCGGCTATTTGAGGCCCGCACCCAGGATGCAGTACACCGCCTCCTCGTTCGGTGCCATCCTGGTGCACTGGTTCGCCGTGCTGCTCCGCCCCGAGCAGCACCGGGAAGGGGTGAGGGGGCTTTTCCCCGGCCCTGCCCGCCATGAAAGCCACCTTCCGGAGACGGTACTCGAGAAGGGGTATCTCCCCTTCCTGGAGTACCTGTTCGAAAAGGCACAGCCGGTGCGTCGGTTGCAGCACGGCAAGCTGAACATCTACATCTTCTACACCTTCGTGACCCTGGTGCTGTTGCTCGCGCTGACCTCCGGGCAGTAGCGGCCCGTTGCCCTTCAAACAAAAGCGGGCGAATAATTATTCGCCCCTACGGATGTCCCCTTCGGGAAATACCCGGGGTACTGTAGGGGCGAATAATCATTCGCCCGCCTCTGTTTTTACCGTACCGCGCGGCGGCGCCCAACTGCCTTTCCCTCAAGCCCCTCATCCCCAGCCCCTCTTCCACCTACGCCGAGGCCTTGGTGGACAAGCCCGGAGGGCGAGGGGGGCAACGTAGAACTAGAACGTAGAACCTAGAACGTAGAACCGCCGTTAATGCGTTTCCTTGAACACCGGCATCACCTTGTTCAGCAGGTAGAAGATGCAGAAGGGGGTCCCGGCGACGATGAGGGCGCCGACCAGCCCTTCCTTCAGCGTTTCCATGCTGTCCGGCCACAGCGGCAGGACGTAGTGCATGAAGCCGGAGAAGGATGAGGAGAAGGCCTGACCGCCGATGACGACGTTCCAGCGCATCATGAAGACGCCGAGGAGCACCAGCACGGTCCCCACCACGGCCCGCCGGATGGTCAACCCCGGGATCAGGAACAGGACAAAGGGAACCAGGTTCCCAAGCCCATACTGAATCACGAAGATGTTCACGAAGTCCCGCTCGTAGATGACGCTTCTCAGGATGTCCCACGACTTCACCGCGGTGTACCCCCTGAAGATCAGGTCCAAAAGTTCCAGCGTGATCGCCGCCACCATGAACATGAGCAGGTAGCGCGAGGTCATCGCCACCACGTGCGACTCGGCGCTCTTCAATTCGTCCATGGAGGGGAGCTCCGGGTGGGCGAGCCTGTGCCGAAGCGCCAGCTGCTTCCTGATTTCCATGGTGAGGATGTAGGTCAGGATGCAGAGGGCGATACCGGATACGACCGCGGAACAGATGAAGATGACCGGCATGAGCGGCGTCATCCAGAGCGCGTTCGCCTTCACCGAGCCGAAGATGAAACCGGCGTAGCCGTGCAGGAAGCATGCGACCGGGATGCCGGCTCCGGCGAGCTTCTTGACCGCCCGCTCGTCGGCCTCGAGCGCCTCGTGCGAGATGTCCCATGCGCCAAGTGTCAGGATGCTGAACAGCAGGTACTGCGCCTGCTGCAGCGCGCTGCGCCCCTCGATTGCCTTTAGCGACTGCGCGGTCTCCACGAAGTGCTTGCGGTACATGAACCAGAGCTCGGAGGCGACGATCATGCCGTAGGTGCTGAAGACGATGCCGAAGGCGGCGATGGCTGAGGTGAAATGCGGCGTCAGCATCACCTCGATGCCGCGCAGCGGCTGCTGCAGGTGCATCAAAAGGGGCAGCATGGCGACCGGCAGCAGCGCGAACGAGAAGACCAGCGAGAAGCGCGCGATCCCCTTCAACTGCTTCACCCCGAAGACGTGGTACAGCGAGGAGAGGACGAAGGCTCCGGCCACGAGGCCGGTCATGAAGGGGTACATGACAATCTGGATGGTCCAGTAGATGTACTCGTTGGGATAGGTGAAAAACTCCTTTATGGTCCAGGCTTCTCCGTGCACCATGGCTATTTCACCTCCTTGGACAGGCCGAGGTAGAAGACCTGCGGCTTGGTGCCGTACTCTTCTTTAAGCACGTTGACCCGCTCGGTCATGATGATCTTGGTCACCGGGTCTTCCGGATCCCTTAGGTTCCCCACGCGCCGGGCACCGAAGGCGCAGCTGTCGACGCAGGCGGTCTGCATCCCCTTGGTGATGCGGTGGTAGCAGAAGTTGCACTTCTCGGCCACGTGGAAGACCGGATGGAAGAAGCGCACCCCGTAGGGGCATCCCATGATGCAGTAGCCGCAACCGATGCACCAGCTGCGGTCCACCAGTACCACGCCGTCCGCGGTCTGGTAGGTGGCGCCTACCGGGCAGACCTGGACGCAGGGCGGGTTGTCGCACTGGTTGCAGAGCTTGGGCACGAAGAAGGCCTTCTCGATATCCTCGTCCCTGATCTCTTCCAGCTTGCCGTGGCCGATGTCGATCCCCTTGTTGGGGAAGCCGTCGCGCGCCCCCTTCGGGGAGTCGATATGGGTCTTGCCATCTTTGGTCACCACGTAGCGTTCCACCCAGGTGCGGGTCACGTTGGCGTCGTAGGGGACCTCGTTCTCCACCTTGCACCCCTTGACGCAGAAGCCGCACCCCACGCATTTCCGGGTATCCACCAGGAAGACCCAGCGCGGCCCCTTCTCGTCCTTCTCGGCCAAAAGCCGCTTGGGATCGAAGAGTTCCAGGCAGGATAGGGGAATCGCCAGACCGCCCGCGATGAGCAGGGATTTCTTGCAGAAGGATCGTCTCGAAATCATCTCTTGTGCCCCTCCTTCCTGGGATCGTGCGGCCAGTGGCAGGTGACGCAGTCCAGACCGACGTTGTGGCTCTTGGGATCGATCCCCTTCATCGCGCCGCGGCTGCTGTTGGGGTAGGGGAGGCGGGTGTGGCAGCGGGCGCAGAGCTCCCGGCTGCGGTCGATGGTGAGCGACTTGGGATCGTCCGGGTGGTTGAGGGCGGGGCCGTGACAGTTCTCGCAGTTGATGTTGCGATGCGGCGACTCCTTTATCTCGTCGTACTTGTCGCGGTGGCAATCCTTGCAGAACGCGGCGGTCTTGTACTTCACCTTCACCTCTTTCCACTGCTGCTCGTTGCCGGGGCGGTGCCAGCCGTACATGTACCCCCTCGCGCCGATCCCGAAATCGGCGGGGACCAGGAACTTGCGGGCCACCAGCACCACGGCGATTACCGCCAGCACCACGACTAGCGGGCGCCAAACATGACTCTTCACAGCCTCCCTCCTTTCATCCAGTGGTAACAGTTCTCGACAGCGCCGCAAAAAAACATCGCAGTCCTTATTCCTATAACAATGTTCGAAACAAAAAAGAGATCCGTGCTCAATGATAACGTCAGACCGCTTGAAAACAAGGTACTCCGCCAGTATTGTTGTTCTATCTGCCTTCCTAGCGAGATTAACAATCTTTTTTTGACAAATCGATTTTCAGGGAGTATGGTGAGGTCCCTGTCGCCCCTGTATACCGTATCGACACCCAGTCGCTGCGGTTGAAGGGAAAAGTGGCAGCTCTGGCAGCCTTGCTCCCCTCCCGCACCGCCGGCATCCCGGCCGGGCGGGAGGTTGAAACTCGATGGGCAGATTGAAGATCCGTTCCTGGTTCGAAAGGGTGGGTTATGTTGTTTTTTGACATGATGCGGGACCCGGCTTCCCTGGTCCTTTGCTCAATAGCTCTAGCCGGCTGTTCGGGGCTCCCCGGTCTTTTGTTGAGAGACGGGACACTCGGACAACGGCTGGCCTCGGTAGCCGCGCTGACAAGCTCTCTCCTCGCGTTACCGTCTCTTCTCTACCTGCTGCTCGGGGGAGGAGAAGCAAGCTTCCTCCTGAACTGGAACCTCCCCTTCGGCCCCTGCGAAGTCGCCCTAGACCCTCTCTCTCTATTCTTTCTGATCCCCATCTTCCTGATCTTCCCCGCCGGCTCCCTCTACGCCCTCGGTTACTGGCCTGCCGCCTCGCACAGCTCCCAAAGAAGCGTCACCTTTTTTTACGGTTTGCTGGCCTGCGCCATGGCGCTGGTGGTGGTGTCCCGCAACGGAGCGCTGTTCGTGATGGCGTGGGAGATCATGGCGCTTTCCGGCTACTTCCTGCTGGTCGCGGAGCACCGCGAGGGAGAGGTGCGCGGCGCCGGGACGGTCTACCTGGTGGCGAGCCACCTGGGTGGAGCGGCGCTTTTGCTCCTGTTCGCCTCTTTGTTCATGATCACCGGCAGTTTCGGCTTTCCCGCGGCCGGCTCCCTCGCCGTCGGCGCGGGGCTTGCCGCCACCCTGTTCTGGCTCGCCCTGGCCGGTTTCGGCTCCAAGGCGGGCATCATGCCGCTGCACCTGTGGCTCCCCTCCGCGCACGCCAACGCCCCGAGCCACGTCTCGGCCATTCTCTCCGGCGTCATGCTGAAGATCGGGGTGTACGGCATCCTGCGCGTGATCTCCTTCTTCCCGGAGCGCCCCCTCTGGTGGGGCGGGGTTCTCGTCGTGGCGGGCCTCGCCTCGGCCGTGATGGGGATCTGCGTCGCCTCTGCACAGAAGGACATCAAGCGCCTTTTGGCCTACAGCAGCATCGAGAACCTCGGCATCATCAGCGCGGGTATCGGGATGTTCCTCCTGGGGGAGGGGACCGGGAACCAGCGGCTCGCCTTCCTGGGGCTCGCCGGTGCGCTCTTCCACGTGCTGAACCACGTCATCTTCAAGCCGTTGCTCTTTTTCTGCGCCGGGAGCGTCATGCACGCCGCCGGCACCCGCGACCTGGACCGGATGGGGGGGCTGGCGCGTCGGCTTCCCTACACCGCATTCTTCACCCTGTGCGGCGCCATCGCCATCTGCGGACTCCCCCCCTTCAACGGCTTTGCCAGCGAGATGCTCCTGTACCTCGGTTTCTTCGGAGAGGCGCGCGCCGGCCAGCCCTTTTTGGCCCTCGGGGCGCCGGTGCTGGCCCTGGTGGGGGGCGTCGCGGTGATCTCCTTCGTGAAGCTCTACGGCATCGCGTTCCTGGGCGAGCCCCGCACGGCCGCCGCAGCCAAGGCCCACGAGGCGACCGGGACCATGCTCGCCCCCATCGCCCTGCTGGCATGCCTCGCCCTCACCGGAGGCCTTTTCCCGCAGCTCTTCCTGGCCCTGGTGCAGCCCGCAATCAGGGGGCTCGCCCCCGATCTGGCACGCTCGATGGCGCTCCCCATAGCACCGGTCTGGTTCACGCTGGCGGGGGGGAGCGTGATCTGTTTGGCAGCGGGGCTGTTCCTGTTCCTGCAGGGGAAGACCAAGGGGCGCACCGCCACCGCTTCGACCTGGGGGTGCGGCTATCTGCGCCCTTCGCCGCGCATCCAGTACACCGGCAGCTCTTTCGGCGCCTTTTTCTCATCGCTGTCCGGCGCCCTGATCCGCACCCGGATCACCGTGGACCCAGTGAGCGGCCTTGCTCCTGCCGTGGCGCACTTCACGTATCACCCCGAAGAGACCCTGTTGCATCGGGTGGTGCTGCCGGTTCTGAGCGTCGCCGGGATCGCCTGCGCCTTCGTGAGACGTCTGCAGCACGGCGAGGTGCAGATCTATATCCTCTACATCTTCGTGACGCTGATGCTGCTCCTTTTGTGGGTGCATTAAGATGAGAGTGCCCTCTCCCAGGGGGAGAGGGAGAGCATGGGGAAGGCAACAAGAACGCAACAACGAAACCCTGAGCGACTCTTACTCAATAGGAGTTGGACATGATCGACACAATCTTCCACGTGGTGCTGGTGCTGGCCATGCCCCCGCTGTTGCTGGGGGTGATCGGCAAGACCAAGGCGGCCTTCGCCGGGCGGGTGGGCGCTCCCTTCCTGCAGCCCTACTACGACATGGCTCGGCTCATGAAAAAGGGGATCGTCCTCTCCGACAGCACCACCTGGATCTTCCGCGCCGGGCCGGTGGTCACCCTTGCCGCCACCTTGTTTGCCGCGCTTTTGGTGCCGCTGGGCAAGCACCCGGCCCCGGTCTCCTTCGAGGGGGACATGATCCTCTTCGCCTACCTCTTCGCCCTGGGGCGTTTCTTCACCACGACGGCGGCGCTCGACACCGCCTCCAGCTTCGAGGGGATGGGGGCGGCACGCGAGGTGAGCTTCTCCTGTCTTGCCGAGCCGACGCTCTTCTTCGCGCTGATCACCCTGACCAGACTCTCCGGGACCATGAGCCTCACCCCCATGCTGCAGCACGTGACGCTCCCGGTCTGGATGGCGACCGGCGCCTCGCTCCTCCTGCTTCTGGCCGGCCTCTTCGTGGTACTTTTGGCGGAGAACTGCCGCATCCCCTTCGACGATCCCAACACCCACCTCGAGCTCACCATGATCCACGAGGTGATGGTGCTGGACCACAGCGGCCCCTACTTCAGCTGCGTCCTCTACGGCGCCGCGCTGAAGCTCTACCTTTTGGGCGCCCTCTTCGTGAACATCGCGCTCCCCTTTGCCTCCGGCAACCCCTATGTCGACTGGGTGGTGTTCGCGGCGGGGATGCTCCTCCTCGCCGTGGCCATCGGGGTGGTCGAGTCGGTGATGGCACGCCTGAGGCTGATCCGCGTGCCGCAGCTTTTGGTGGCGGCGCTGATCCTGACCGCATTCTCCCTGGTTCTGGTTGTGAGGTGACCCTATGAATTCCCTGGCCGACCAGCTGCTGGTACTCTGCCTTTTGATCAATTTCGCCGTCCTCGGCACCAGCCGGCTCGCCTTCTCGGTGCGCTGCGTGGCGGTGCAGGGGGTGCTGCTCGGGACGCTCCCGGCGCTGGTGCACCCCTTCTCCTGGCACGTCAGCTTCATCGTCGTGAGCATCATCCTGGTCAAGGGGGGGCTGATCCCGGTCCTGATCATCCGTGCCATCAAAAAGGCCGAGATCGAGCGCGAGTTCTCTCCCTTCATCGGCTACATCCCCTCGCTGGTGCTGGGGGCGCTCTTCACCTCGCTCGCCTTCATCTTCGCCGCCAGGCTCCCGCTCGCTCCTGAGCACGAGGGGCTCCTGATCGTGCCGGCCGCCGCCGCGACGCTCATGAGCGGCTTCCTGGTGCTCATGGGGAGGCGTAAGGCGATCTCGCAGGTGCTGGGGTACCTCCTCATGGAGAACGGCATCTTCCTGTTCGGCCTGCTTCTCGCCGACGCCATGCCGGTCATGGTGGAGGCGGGGGCGCTCCTCGACCTCCTGGTCGGCATCTTCGTCATGGGGATCGTCATCAACCACATCAGCCGCGAGTTCTCGAGCATCGACACCTCGAGACTCTCCGCGCTGAGGGAGGAATAGCGACATGATGTGGGCCCTGGTCCTTCTTCCGCTTCTTGGCGCCGCATTTTCCTGGCTCGTTCCGGACAACCGCAGGCGCGTCTGGGTGCTCCCCGTCTTTTCCCTGGCGCAGCTCGGGGTGAGCGTCGCGCTCCTGGTCCACACCCCCCCCGCTTCACCAGCGGGATGGATACTGCTCGACGCCCTGGGCAAGCTGGTGCTCATGGCCAACAGCATTCTCTTCACCATCTGCTCCTTCTACGCGGTGGGATACCTAAGCTACCGGCTCAAGCGCCCCAACCGGGTCCTCTGCGCTTCGCTGCTGGTCTGCCTCTCCGCGACCTCGCTGGTGGTCGTCTCGCAGCACCTGGGGCTCCTCTGGATCGCGCTGGAGGCCACCACCCTGACCATGGCGCCGCTCATCTACTTCAACCACAATGCCCGCTCCATCGAGGCGACCTGGAAGTACCTCCTCATCTGCTCGGTGGGGATCGCCATCGCCCTTTTGGGACTCTTCTTCCTGGCCTACTCCACCATCGTGGCCAAGCAGGAGGTGAGCCTGCTGCTCCCCTCCCTGATCCGGGACGCGGCTGCGCTGCACCCGGGGTGGCGCCACGCCGCCTTCATCTTCCTGCTGGTCGGCTTCGGCTCCAAGATGGGGCTCGCACCCTTGCACACCTGGAAGCCAGACGCCTACGGCGAGGCCCCGGGGCTTGTGGGGGCGCTCCTTGCGGGGGGGCTCGTGAACTGCGCCCTCTTGGCGCTGTTGCGGGTCTACCAGGTGGCCGCCGCCTCCAGTGAGGGGGCACTCTTCCAGCAGGTGCTCCTGACCATGGGGCTCGTCTCCATGGCCTTCGCCGCCGTATTCATGGCGCGCCAGAGCGACTTCAAGCGGATGCTCGCCTACTCAAGTGTGGAGCACGTCGGCATCATCGCGGTGGCGCTCGGGCTGGGGAAGGGGGCGCTCTTCGCGGGGCTTTTGCACATGATCAACAACTCCCTCACCAAGGGGGTGCTCTTTCTCTCCTGCGGCAACATCCACCGCGCCTTCAACTCCAAGAGCACCCAGTTCGTGCGCGGCGCCCTCCGGCGCACCCCCTGGTCGGCGGCGCTCTTCCTGGCCGCCTTCCTTGCCATCACCGGGTCGCCACCCTTCGCGCCCTTCGTCAGCGAGTTCCTGATCGTCTCCTCGGCCTTCGGGCAGGGGAACCACTGGACGGGCGGGCTGTTCCTCCTCTTCCTGGCGCTGATCTTCATCGGTATGGCCTCCACGGTGCTCCCGGTGGTCCTGGGAGAGCTGCCGCCGGACCTCGAGCGGACCCGCTACCGCGATGCCGCTCCTACCGTACTTCCCCCCCTGGTGCTGATGGGGCTCGTGCTGTTGCTGGGGGTGTGGATCCCGTCGCCGCTGCAGGAACTCCTGCACGAGGCGGCGCGGCTTTTGGGAGGTGAGGCATGAGTCCGGCCATGGTCTTCACCCAAAACGGCGGTGTCTTGTCGCGCCGGGAGATCCCGCAGCACGCGCCGGAGCGTTTCGCCCAGGCCCTTCTCACCGCGCTTACCGGCGGCTGGCGGGTGGTCTCCTACTTCGGCATGCAGGAGGAGGACGGGGTGCGCCTGTTCTGCCTCCTTTCCTTCAAGAGCCACGCAACCATTGGCGTCATGAGCACCCTGGTCACCGGCAAGAGCTTCTACTCGCTGGTGCCCCAGGCGCCGCAGCTGCACCTGTTCGAGCGCGAGATCGCCGAGCAGTTCTACCTGAACCTGGAGGGGCACCCCTGGCCCAAGCCGGTTCGCTTCGCCCCCCCCCTGGGCTCACTTCCCGGAGAGACCCCCGAGCCCCCACCCACCATCGGTGTGATGGACTTCTACCGGGTGGAGGGGCAGGAGGTGCACGAGGTGGCGGTCGGCCCGGTGCACGCCGGCATCATCGAGCCGGGTCATTTCCGCTTCCAGTGTTTCGGCGAGGAGGTGATGCACCTGGAGATCTCGCTCGGCTATCAGCACCGTGGGGTCGAGCGGATGATGCAGGGGCGCCCGGGCGAGCGGATGCGCAAGCTCATGGAAACCGTGGCGGGCGACACCAGCATCGGCCACGGCACCGCCTACGCCATGGTCGTCGAGGCGCTTTCCGAGACGCGGGTGCCTGCCAGGGCCCAGGTGGTGCGCGGCATCGCCCTCGAACTGGAGCGGCTGGCGAACCATACCGGCGACCTGGGCGCCATAGCGGGGGACGTCGGGTACCTCCCCACCGCCTCCTTCTGCGGCAGGATCCGCGGGGATTTCCTGAACATGACCGCGGGGATCTGCGGCAGCCGCTTCGGCCGCGACCTGGTCCTTCCGGGTGGGGTGCGCTTCGATCTCGCCGCCGACGGGGCAGGGCAGCTCTCGGACCGGATCAAGGTGGCCCGCGAGGAGGTGCAAAACGCGGTCGATCTCCTCTGGGACACCCCGTCGGTGCTGGCCAGGTTGGAGGGAGCCGGGGTGGTGAGCGAGCAGACGGCGATCGAGCTGGGGCTGGTAGGACCGGCTGCCCGCGCCAGCGGCCTCAACCGGGACATCCGCCGCGACCACCCCTTCGGCATCTACAGCATGAGCCAGATCCCTGTGGAGACCGCGAAGAGCGGCGACGTCTACGCGAGGACCCTGGTGCGCTGGCTGGAGATCGAAAAGTCGCTCGACTTCATCGAGGAACAGCTCTCCCAGCTTCCCGGCGTCTCCGTGGCGAACCCGGTGCGCGAGGTGGCGGGGGACCATCTCGCCGTGGCGCTCACCGAAGGGTGGCGCGGCGAGATCTGTCACGTGGCGGTTACCGACGCGCGGGGACACTTCCAGCGCTACAAGGTGACCGACCCCTCCTTCCACAACTGGACCGGGCTCGCGCTGGCGCTCCGGGGGGGGCAGATCTCGGACTTCCCGCTGTGCAACAAGAGCTTCAACCTTTCCTACTGCGGGTTCGACCTTTAATCTCCCTCTCCCTTGGACGGGACAGGGAATCGCACCTTCCCTCCCTTGAACGCGAGGGGATCTTACCCTCCCCGGTGGGTGGGGAATCGTAACCCCTCTCCCTCCGGGAGAGGGTGCCCGAAGGGCGGGTGAGGGCGTAGCCACGAAGTGCTGTCCTCCCCGGGCAAGGCCCCTCACCCCGCCCCTCTCCCAAAGGGAGAGGGGGGATGAATCGACGTTTTGGTTATCAGAAGACAGGAGTCGCATCATGATCAAGGCCATACTCGCCCGCATCAAGCAGGGGCACCGCACCATGGCGTACCCGAAGGAGCCGCTGCCGCTGCCGGAGCGCTTCCGTGGCTACCCAGAGCTGAAAAGCTCCCTCTGTCCGCCCGACTGTCGCCTCTGCGCCGACGCCTGTCCGGTGGGGGCGCTTGGGTGTGGGGATGGGCTTTCCGTCGACCTCGGTAAGTGCCTGTTCTGCGCCGAGTGCGCCGACGCCTGCCCAAGCGGCGCCATCTCCTACACCAACGACCCCCGGTTGGCGGTGAACCGACGCGGGGACCTGGTGGTGCGGGGAGGGGAGGAGCGCAGGCTGGCGCAGGCCCTGGACCAGAAGATGCTGGCCCTTTTCGGCCGCTCGCTCAAGTTCCGCTCCGTGGTCGCCGGCGGCTGCAACGCCTGCGAGGCCGACAGCAACGTCCTCTCCACCATCGGCTGGGACATGGGGCGTTTCGGGCTGCAGTTCGTCGCCAGCCCGCGCCATGCCGACGCCCTCTGGGTCACCGGCCCGGTTACCGAAAACATGCGCGAGGCGCTGCTGCAGACCTACCAGGCGATCCCTGCCCCCAAGCTCGTGGTGGCCTGCGGCGCCTGCGCCATAAACGGCGGCCCCTTCATAGGTTCCCCCGCCGCCCACGACGGGGTGGACGCCCTGCTGCCGGTCGATCTCTACATCCCGGGATGCCCGCCGCACCCGGTGACCATCCTCGACGGACTGTTGCGCCTTTTGAACCGGATGGGCTGAAACGGCGGCCTCTGAAAAGGCTTGCACTCCGGCGAAGTTTCGGCTATTCAAGATGTTGCAGCTTTTTCCGCCGTATTGCACCCGTTACAGTGAGTTCCCATGTACAATGCGCACATGAGCCCTGCGCCGACCGCATCACCCTCCTCCCCCCCGCCCCGCTCGGACAGCGTCCGTGTCTGGAGCATCGCGCTCCTCGCCTTTCTGATCGGCCTGTTACTCTCCGGCTCCATCATGCTGCTATATGAGACCAAGCGCCAGAACCTCCGCCGCCAGGCGGTCACCGACCTCACCATCAAGGCGGCCCACGACATCCAGGAGCAGCTGAACCGCTCCCTTTCCTCCACCTATGCACTGGCCTCGGTCATCCGGCAGGGCAACGGCAGGATCGACAACTTCCAGGAACTGGCCAAGGAGATGCTCGAGCTGTACCCGGGACTGTCGGCCCTGCAACTCGTCCCCGGGGGGGTGATCACCGAGATCTATCCCCTAAAGGGAAACGAGAAGGCAATCGGCCTGAACCTCCTGGACAAATCCAACACCAACAAGGAGGCCCTGTCGGCGTTGCGCCACGGTTCGCTCACGTTGGCGGGGCCGTTCGAGCTGGTCCAGGGGGGACTGGCGCTCATGGGAAGGCTCCCGGTGTACGTGAAGGGGGCCGAGGGGCAAAAGCGCTTCTGGGGCTTCACCGCGGCCATGATCAGGCTGGAGGCCTTCTTCGACACGTTGCAACTGCACCGGACCCTCAGCGCCGACTTCAACTACCGCATCTCCAGGATCAAGCCCGACACCGGGACGCTCGACCTCTTCTGGAAACAGGGGGGGGAGCTGACGCGACCGGTGAGCCAGAAGATCGTGATCCCCAACGGCGAATGGAACCTTTCGGTGGAGCCGGTGGGGGGGTGGTACCAGTGGCGGGTGCTCCTTGCCGAGGGGGGAGTGGTCCTCGTCCTTAGCACCCTCGCCGCCCTGACCGCCTACTGGCTCGCCCGCCAGCCCGTCGTCCTGCGCCGCATGGTGGAGGAGAGGACCCGCGAGTTTTCCGAGATAAACGACAGGCTTAAGAGCGAGGTGGTCGAGCGCAGGCACGCCGAAGAGGCGCTGCAGGCATCGGACTTGAAACTGCGCTCCATCTTCGCCTCGCTCACCGAGGTCATCCTGGTCCTGGACGCCGAGGGGCGCTACCTGGAGATCGCGCCCACCAGCACCAAGAAACTGTATCTCCCCCCCGACGAGCTGTTGGGGAAGAAGATCCCCGACCTCTTCCCCAAGGAGCAGGCCGACCTCTTCGTCTCCACCATCGGCAAGGCCCTTGCCGCCGGGACGACCGTCACGGTTGACTACAGCCTCAACATCGAGGGGGAGGAGGTCTGGTTCACCGGCAACGTCACTCCCATGCCCGGCGGGCGCGTGATCTGGTCCGCCCACGACATCACCCAGAGAAAGAGGGCCGAAGAAGAGCGCCTGAAGCTGGAAAAGCAGATGCTGCACGCCCAGAAGCTGGAGAGCCTCGGTGTGCTGGCGGGGGGCATCGCCCACGATTTCAACAACATCCTCACCGTCATCGTCGGCAACACGGACCTGGCCCTGATGCGGCTCACCCCCGACTCCCCCGCGGTCGAGAACCTGCGCCGCATCGAGATGGCGGCGACCAGGGCTTCGGACCTGGCACACCAGATGCTCGCCTACTCCGGAAAGGGGCATTTCATAACCGAGGAACTGGACCTGAACCGCCTGGTTGAGGAGATGGGGCACATGCTGAGCGTCTCCGTCTCCAAGAAGGCCCGGCTCTCCTACCACCTGAGCCGTCCCCTGCCGGCCGTCACCGCCGATGCCACCCAGATTCGCCAGGTGCTGATGAACCTTGTAATCAACGCCTCCGAGGCGATCGGCGACCAGAACGGGGTCATCACCGTCTCGACCGGCTGCGTGCAGTGCACCGAGTCCCGCCTCGACGGGGGGTGGCTCTCCGATCCGGTCCAGCCGGGGCCCTACGTCTACCTGGAGGTGTCCGACACCGGCTGCGGCATGGACCGGGACACCATGGCGAAGATCTTCGAGCCGTTCTTCACCACCAAGTTCACCGGGCGGGGGCTGGGGATGGCGGCCGTGCTCGGCATCGTGCGCGGCCACCTTGGCGCGATCCGGGTCCAGAGCGAACCTGGGCGGGGGAGCACCTTCAGGGTGGTACTCCCCGCGGGCGACGCGCCGGCCCGACTTCGGTACGCTGAGTCCGAGTCTGGTGAGAATTGGCGGGGGAGCGGGACCGTCCTTTTGATCGACGACGAGGACAACATCAGGGCCCTCGGCAGCGAGATGCTGGGGGAGCTTGGGTTCCAGGTGGTGAGCGCCGCGGACGGCCGGGAGGGGATGGAGATTTTCTGCAGCCGCAACGACATCGTCCTGGTGCTGCTCGACCTGACCATGCCGCAGATGGATGGGGAGCAGTGCTTGAGGGAGCTACGCCGGATCGACCCGCGGGTGAGGGTGGTCATGTCCAGCGGGTTCAGCGAGCACGAGGTCTCCGGCAAATTCCTGGGCAAGGGGATCTCCGGTTTCGTGCAAAAGCCCTACAAGCTCTCGGCGTTGCGGGAAGTGCTCTCCTCGCTGAACTTGGAGAGCTCCCCCCCGCGCCGTTAATCCTCTTGTCAACGCCCCTTTCTTTGCGTACTATCCGGGCTTTGCCCAATAATCCCTGAGCGAGGCATCTCATGAAGTCCTCTTTCTTTCGCGCCCTTTTGCGGACGGTCCCCTTGTTGCTGGTTCTCGGCATCGCCGGCTGCGGCGATATCGAGTGGTTCCCCCCCTACGTGAGACAACCGACGACCCCGGATTCCTTCTCTTTCCAGCCAAAAACAAACACTGAAATAAGCGCACCGGTTACCTCCGATGCCATCACCGTCACAGGTCTTACCGGTGCATCCAGCCCCGTATCCATAACCGGCTCTGCCTGGAGCAACAGCACCTTCTCCATCGACGGCGGCGCCGCTGCATCAAGCGGCTCCGTCAGTAACGGCCAGAAAGTCACGGTGACCCATACCTCGGCAAGCACCCCCGGAACGTCCACCGTGAGCACGCTCACGATTGGCAACGTGAGCGCCAACTTCGTCAGTTCCACTAAAATCCTCGGGGATTTCAGTACACCGGTCACGGTGGGCTCCTATCTCCAGGCCGATGCGGAAATTCGCAGTGTTGATAATATCGCGGCATCCCACACTATCAGCATCAAGGATTCCGCATCCGGTAGCGCCATCTTCGCTCTTACCGAACCGGGTGTGGTCAATCCCGATTCCACGGTCATCTTTGGCAGCGTCACGCAGACACAGACTTTCATCACGAAGAAAATTTTCGTGCGCAACTTCACCAGCGTCGTCAACGCAGGGGCTACCACTACCCTGACCATCGACGGCATCGACTATCCGGTGAAGCTGACCCCGTAGCCGGCGAGGAGATCGCTGCGAAAATGCCGAAAACTTAAATAGCTTGCTTTGTCAGGGGCAAGCTGCTAAGGTGGCCAAGGTTCGGAATGACCCGGCCAATAAATAACAAGCAGAAAGCATGGAGAAGGTAAAAGTAAATGGTTAACGGAACTGTGAAGTGGTTTAACGACAGCAAGGGGTTTGGTTTCATCGAGCAGGAGAACGGCGACGACGTGTTCGTGCACTTCTCCGCCATTACCGGCGACGGGTTCAAATCCCTGGCTGAAGGCGATAGCGTCACCTTCGAAGTGGCAAAGGGCCCCAAAGGGCTGCAGGCCGCCAATGTGAGCCGCGTCTAAAAGGTCATCCTCAGCGCTGCAAAAAAGTCCCGGAGCAATCCGGGACTTTTTTTTGTCCCGTTCCTCCGCAATACCCTCCTCCTCCCCGCGCCCCTGGCGCCGTCGCCGTCGTTGACAACCTCTCCCCCTATGATATCCATTATTGGTCAAAATTAATTTAAACGGGGGGCTCGTTCATGAAGATCAACCGGAAAACGAGGTATTGCTGCATCGCGGTCATTGTGGCTGGCATCGCAGTGGTGGGACACGCGGTCGTCAGGGACCGGGGCATGACGACGTATCACGGGGGTGTGACACAAACACAGCACTAGAAAGGACCGAGTTCCGGGGCCGTCAGCTCCGGCTCTCGCTGGAAGGTGCGGCGCTCCAGGTCGACGATGAGGCCGCTGCCTCCTACTACGGCAAGGAGGTTTCCCACCCAGGACATCATGGCGGGCAAGGCCGGCAAGAGGCTCGCGGCGAGCAACCGGCTGCGGCAGGAGCTGAGCAGGGCGACCGAGGAGAAATAGGCGCCGGTGCGGACTTTACCTGCGGTGCCCGGGGGGGCGCTCCCCCGGGCACCGGCTTTTCTGGGACAGAGGCTATCGGACGTCATGGAAGATCCAAGGATACTGATGGTGGTGCGCGAGCCGGAGGCGAGATCGGCCTACGAACAGATCCTGGACCGGATCGGCGTCAGCTACCACACCGCCGGCGATTTCAACGAGGCGCTCCGCATGACCGTGCAGTCCGCCTACAACGGGCTGCTGATCGACATCCTGACCCTGGTGCGCTGCTCCAAGGAAGAAAAGAGCATCGCCTACGATTGCATCAACTTCTACCCGACCTTGCGCATCAAGTGGGACTCCAGGCAGCAGAGCATCACCCTGGGGCCGCAGGAAAACTCCCCCGCCGCGGCCGACACCGACGCCGCGCTCGCCCGCTTCGTACAGGACCGCTGCGGCAGCTTCTCCGCCCGCTGCCTGAGGCGTTTCGCCAGGAAGGACAGCTACCTGAGCCTGCTGCTTTCCTCCAGCACCGCCCTTTGCGCCGCCGCCCCCCTCAAGACCTTCACCGTCAACATCTCCCAGGGAGGCGCCTTCGTGCACACCACCCACCCCTTCGCCAAGGGCGACCGCGTCCGGCTCCGCTTCCCTGAGTTGTCCGGCGAGGCGGCGATCGAGGCCGGCGTCTGCTGGTGCATCCCCTGGGGCCGGTGTCGCAGCATCCCCGGGATAGGTGTGATGTTCGACCAGGGGATGTCGCCGCGCCAGGTCGAATGGCTGAAACAGGTCGCGCCCGACTGAAACCTCGCCGATAATGTTTTGCCGAAGCATTTGGTGCTAAAGAATCCGCGCCCGATGCCGAGTAATCAGCTAAGGATTAAAAGCTCCCCGGGACCCCGCGGCCTGCGCTGCGCTCCCCGGCACCACGGGATAGTAGATGATCAACCGGCTCCGCGACCTCTCCATCCGACGAAAACTCATCGCCATGCTCCTTTTCACCAACGCCGTGGTGCTGGCGCTGGTTTCGGCTGCGTTCGTGGTGAACGAGGCGGACCGCTTCCGCAGCGAGATGCAGACCGAGCTCACGGCGCTCGCGGAGGTCATCGGCAACAACAGCTCCGCCGCGGTGGCCTTCAACGACCGGCAGGCCGCCGGGGAAACCCTCGCCGCCCTTCGGGCCAAACCGTACATACGCACGGCCCTCATCGTGCTGCAGGACGACACGGTGCTGGCCCGGTACCTGGCGCCGGGGAGGCAGGCACGTCCGCTCCCCTTTGCCGTAATCGACGGCACCCGGATCAGCATCGACCAGAACAGCTTCCGCTCCACCCTGCAGCAATCCCGTTCACCCCTGGCCATAGGCGAAGACATCTACGGCGTCAACCACATCCTGCTGGACGGCCAGCAGATCGGCACCGTGGTGCTGCAATCCGACCCCCGCGAGTTCACCGACCGGCTGGCGCGTTTCTTCCTCCTGGTGACCGGGGTGATGCTGAGCGCCCTGCTCCTGGTGTACTTCCTTGCGTCGTGGCTGCAGCGCCTGATCTCGGCGCCCATCACGCACCTGGCGCAGGTGATCAAGGCGGTCTCGGCGGAGAAGAACTACTCGATGCGGGCCAAAAAGCAGGGGAACGACGAACTGGGGACCTTGATCGAGGGGTTCAACGAGATGCTTGTCCAGATCCAGCGGCGCGACCAGCAACTGGAGGCGCAGCGACAGGAACTCGAGGGGGAGGTGCAGCGGCGCACCGCGCAGCTCTCCGCTGCCAACCGTGAATTGAACCAGACCGTGGCCGAGCTGATGGTGTCCAAGGAGGCGGCCGAGGCCGCGAGCCTCGCCAAGTCCCAGTTCCTTGCCAACATGAGCCACGAGATTCGGACCCCGATGAACGGCGTGCTGGGGATGACCAGGGTGCTGCTGGAAAGCGGGCTGGCCGGCGAGCAGCGCCGGTTTGCGGAAGCGGTACGCAATTCCGGCGAGTCCCTTTTGTCCATCATCAACGACATCCTGGACTTCTCCAAGATAGAGGCCGGGCGCATGGAACTCGAGCCCGCCCCCTTCGACCTCCATGACATTCTCGGGGGGGTGCTGGAGATGTTCGCCGCGGTGGCGCAGCGCAAGGGGGTGGGGATCTCGCTGCAACTCGACCCGGCCCTGCCGCGCTACGTGGTGGGCGACCCGGTCCGCCTGCGCCAGATCCTGGTCAACCTGCTGGGCAACGCGGTCAAGTTCACCAGCCGCGGCGAAGTGCGCCTGACTGCGGCACGCCTCGCCGAGCAGGGGGAGGGATGGCTCAGGTTCGAGGTGGCCGATACCGGGATCGGCATCCGGCCCGAGGCGCAGGCGCACATCTTCGAGAGCTTCTCCCAGGCGGACTATTCGACCACCAGGACCTTCGGCGGCACCGGGCTGGGGTTGGCCATTTCCCGGCAACTGGCCCAGTTGATGGAAGGGGAGCTCGGGCTTACCAGCGAGTACGGCGTCGGCTCCACCTTCTGGTTCAGCGTCAGGCTCGAGGTGCTCAAGGAAGTACCGGAAAGCCTGGCGAACCAGCAGGCTCCGCTGGAAGGGGGGACTAAGCCCTGCTTCGACGCCCTCATCCTGGTGGCGGAGGACAACCCGGTGAACCAGGACGTGGTGCGGCATATGCTGGGGCAGTTGAACTGCCGGGTGGACATCGTCGCCAACGGAGAGCTTGCCGTCGCCGCATCCGGCGAGGGGAAGTACCACCTGGTCTTCATGGATTGTCAGATGCCGCACATGGACGGCTTCGCCGCGACCCGCGCCATCAGGGATCGGGAGGAGAGCGAGGGGGGAGGGCACCTGCCGGTGGTGGCGCTGACCGCCAACGCGCTGGCCGGCGATCGCGAGCTCTGCCTCGCCGCCGGGATGGACGACTACCTCAGCAAGCCCTTCGACTGTGGCCAACTGGCCGAGGTGCTGCTGCGCTGGATCCCCGAGCGTGCCACCGTCTGCCCAGATGACTGCACCGCGCCGGGGCCATGTGACGGCGTCGCGCGGGGGGGGGAGGAGCAGGCGGGTCCGATGCAGGCCGGCTCGCCAAACACCGGTTCGCCCAGCGCCGGCTCGCCGGAGCAGGTGGAGGTTCCCGTCTTCGACCGCAAGGGACTGGTGCGGAGGCTGGGTGATGCCGAGTTCGTGGAGATGTTCGTGGAGAAGTACCTTGAAAGCACCGATAAACTGATGAAGGTCTTGCAGCGGGCGATCGAGGCGGAGGACTACCCGGAGGTGCGCCTGCAGGCCCACAGCATCAAGGGAGCCGCCGCCAGTATCGGGGCCGAGGTGATGCGCGCGGTGGCGCTGCTGATTGAGGAGTCCGCACAAAAGGAACAGGAGCGGGCGGGACTGCCGGAACTGTTCGGGGTGCTGGAGCAGGCCCTGGCGGATTTCAGGCGCGTGGCCTCGCCCGTTTAGATGACCACCCCGAGGGGGCTCACCTCCTCCCTGAGTACGACCCCCAGTTTCACCTGCACTTCCTTGCGCACCTGTCTGGCCAGTTCAACGATTTCCGCCGCCGTGGCCGCTCCCGTGTTGACCAGGTAGTTGGCATGCCGGTGGCTCACCGCCGCTCCCCCCACCCTCAGGCTGCGCAGCCCGGCCTGGTCGATGAGCCAGCCTGCGGGGATGCGGCATTCCCGGCAGCGCACCCCCTGGTCCTCCTCGAACCTCCTGATCAGCCCCGCGTCGTCCACCACCGGATTCATGAAGAAGGAACCGGCGCTCAGGTCGCAGGAAAGCTGTTTCGCCTCCCGCTTGGCCAGGGTTTCCGCGACCTTCGTCCCGATCTCGTCCCGGTCTCCCGGGGTGAGCGCCAGCAGCGCCCCTACCACGATCAATCCGGGATCCCGCTTGAAGCGGCTGTCCCGGTAGCCGAAGGCGCATTGGTCGCGGCGCAGCGTCACCGAATGGAGCGTGGCGGCGTCCAGCGCCGAGACCGTGGCCAGCGCATCAGCGATGGCGCCGCCGTAGGCCCCGGCGTTCCCCCGCACCGCGCCTCCCACCGTCCCCGGGATGCCCGCCAGGGATTCGAGTCCCGACAGCCCCCATCCCACCGTCCGGTGTACCAGGGCGGTCAGGTCGAAGCCTCCCTGGACCCGGACCATGCCGCCCGACCGGGTGACCCGGTTCATCAGCAGCCGTATGGCGACCCCCGGGAAGCCTTCGTCGCTCACCAGGAGGTTGCTCCCCCCACCCAGGATGCAGAAGGGGAGTTTCATCCTGTCAGCGAAGCGCAGCGCTTCCCGGAGCTCGCGCAGGGTCCGGGCACCGATGAGGAAGCGGGCCGGCCCGCCGACCCGGAAGGAGGTGAACGGCGCCAGCGGCACGTATTCTTCGATGTTGAGGCGGAATTGTCGGTCGAGGTCGGATTTTGGCATAGCGAATATGATACACGAGTTAGCTGGAATGCCAATTGGTGGTGAGGATGATGAACGGCGGACCGGTCGGAGTGGGCGGACGGCCCGGCGGTGCCGATGGAACGCCGGGCCGTGCCAGTGGTGCGTTTTAAAGCCTGAACCTCTGCACCATCTCCTGCATCTCGCCCGAGAGGGTGGAGAGGCGCTCGGAGGCCGCCGAGATCTCCTGCGCCCCCCTGGCGCTTTGCTGTACGGTACCGGATATCTGGTGGATGTTGTTGGTGATCTCCTGGGTGGTGGCGGTCTGCTCTTCTGCTGCCGTCACGATCTGGTTGATCTGGCTGGTCACCTCGTTGATCTGGGTCAGGATGTCTTCCAGGGCCTCGCCGGAGCGGGCCGCCTCGCCGGTGCCGCGGGTCACCTCCTCGACCCCTTCCTCCATGGCCCGCACCGCGAGCTTGGTTTCCTGCTGGATGTTCTTGATCATGGTGCCGATCTCGCGGGTCGCCTTGGTGGTCCGTTCGGCCAGCGCGCGGACCTCGTCCGCGACCACGGCGAAGCCGCGCCCCTGCTCTCCGGCGCGGGCGGCCTCTATGGCGGCGTTGAGCGCCAGGAGGTTGGTCTGGTCCGCGATGTCCTCGATGGTGGCCACGATCTCGCCGATCTGGTCGCTGCGGGTCCCCAACTGCTCCACCACGCCGGCGGAATTGCGCACGTGGTCGGCGATCCTGTTCATCCCCTGAACCGTTTCCTTGACGATGGCGGCACCGCTTTGCGCGGAAGTGCTGGCTCGCCCGGAGCTGCCGGCGGCCAGGTGGCAGTTGCGGGAGATGTCGTTGCTGGTGCAGGACATCTCCTCGCTGGCGACCGCCACCGTCTCGGCCTGGTTCACCACGGCGCCGGCGTCGTCGGCCATGCTGCGGGCGTTGGCGTTTAGCTCCCCCGCCGCGGCCGAGACGTCCAGGGCGCTGCGGTTCACCTTTTCCATCACCTCCCGAAGCCCCTCGACCATGCGGCGCATCGCCTCGTAGATGCCGGTTCTCCCCGGCTCCAGCCGCACGGTCAGGTCGCCCGACGCCACCTGCTGGGCGATCTCCTCCAGTTCCTCCGGCTCGGTGCCGATGTGGGCGATCAGCCTGCGCACCACCAGGACCGCAGCCAGGCAGATGATGGCCAGGATCACAACGGTGAGCGCCACCACCAGGTAGACGTCCTTTAGGATCAACTGCTTGTTCGCGTCTGCGGCCTTGGCCACCAGGTTGTCCAGGTCGTCCACGTAGGTGCCGGTGCCGATGACCCAGTCGAAGGGGGGGAAGTAGAGCGAGTAGCCGCGCTTGGGGGCGGCCGTGTCGCTGCCCGGGCGCGGGAAATGGTAGTCGGTGAAGCCGCCCCCCGGCTGTTTGCCGTTCTTGATGATCTCCCGGATCAGGTATTTCCCCTTGGCGTCCTGGAGGTCCATGCGGTTCTTCCCTTCGGCGGGTTTCCCGAGCAGTACCACGTTGGTGCCGTCGGAGGTATCGGCCCAGAAGTATCCGTCCTTGCCGAACTTCAGCCCCCTGAGCAGGTCCGCACCCTGCTTCTTCGCCTCCTCAACGGTGATCTCGCCCCTTTGCTGCCGGTCGCTGATCTGCTGCAGCAGGCTGACAGCGGTCTGTACCTCGGCCTTGGCAAGCAGGTCGGAGTTGGCGTAGAGGGACTCGCGGTAGGACTCGTTGAACCTGGTGGTAAGGTCATAGAACTGCTTCATAACTGTCAGACCGGTGGGGGCGCCAAGTACGCAGCAGCTTACCAGTACCAGTAGGAGGATCTTTGCTTGAAAGGACAGCCGATATTTTGTGCTCATGTGTGTTACCTCATCCAATGGCGACGTCGCCTTACTCTTTTCCATCGCCTTTCCGTATCGGCAGATCGAGCAATAGATTGAGGACTTTTTGAACGGGAACCCGCGCCGATTGCAGTTGCAGCGCGCTCGAGGCGGATCAGGTCCGGCTGCAGGCGTGCCCAGCAGAAATCTCTCAAGTAGTGCCGAACCCTGGCGATAAGGTCACAGCGTTGACATGGAGGGGATGCCAGGCACAGAAGTGCGCAGGCCGGGCTAGGGCCGGCCCCGGTGCCAGAACGGCGCCCGCGGCAACACTGTCCCTTCTGCCATGTAATCGGTGCTCTTTGGCGGCCGATACCGATGAGAGTCGCACCGAGGGGTACCCGAGAGGGTACCCCTGCTTTTTTTCCGGGGGAGTCCGGGCGGGAAGTGGTGAGGAGGGATCAGTAGAGGAGGTAGGGCTTGCGCAGCTCCAGGAAGCTTTTCACTCCTGGCGCCCAGCGGGCTTCGATGGCGGCCGGCGTCTCGCCCGCCTGCAGCCCCTTGCGCAGCTCAGGCGAACCTGCCATGTCGTCGATCCCCCCCCGGAAGAACAGGGGACGGGCCTGGTCGGGGAGCGCCGCCTGCAGCGCGGCCAAAAGCGCGACACCGGTCTGCACCGGCAAGACCTTGCGGTAGTCGGTGATCTCGATGCTCACCCCCGCCACCTCGCGGTCGCGGTACTTCGGCGCGCTGGAGATGCCGGGGAGCCGGACCGGGGTGAACTGCAGCGGATCGAAGTGCAGTCCCGGGAGACGTTCTTCGTTCAGACGCAGGGCGAGGGCCTTGGCGTCGATGCCGGGCCAACCGGCGATCTGGAACGGTCTCGTGCTGCCGCGTCCTTCCGAGGCGCCGGTCCCCTCCAGCAGGCCGGTGCCGGGGTAGAGCAGCACCGAGTCGATGGCGGCCAGGTTTGGGCTGGTGGCGACCCAGCGCAGCCCCGTATCCGGCCAGCGCATCTCCCGCTGCCACCCATGCATGCGCACCACCTGCAGGTCGAGCTTCTCCAGGTCCGGCAGCATCCCTTCCCCCTTGATCATCCCGGCCAGCTCCCCTACCGTCAGGCCGTGGGCCAACGGGATCGGGTAGAGCGAGGTGAAGCTCCCCGGGATCTTCTCCCTCACGAAGCCGGCGACGTAGTCCCCCCCAAGGGGGTTGGGACGGTCCAGCACCAGGAAGGGGATGCCGGCCTGGGCGGCGGCCTGCATGGCGAGCCCCATGGTGGAGATGTAGGTGTAGAAGCGCGCGCCGGCGTCCTGGATGTCGAAAACCAACAGGTCGATACCCTTGAGGTCGTCCGGGCGCGGCTTCTTGCTGGCGCCGTACAGGCTCTTCACCGGTATGGCCGCCGCGTTGTCGTCGGCCAGCTTGACGCCGTCCTCGGCATTCCCCTTCAGGCCGTGCTCGGGAGAGAAGATCACTACGGGCTTCACCCCTTTTTGCTCCATCAGCGTCAGGACGTGGGTGTCCCCCACCATGGCGGACTGGTTGGTGATCAGGGCGAAGCGCTTTCCCTGTAGCGGCGGGAACCCCTGCTCGCTCAGGATCTCGGCGCCGGTCTTGACGGGTTCGGCCCGGGAGGAGAGTGGGAACAAAAGGAACAGCATCAGGGTCACTGCGAGAACGGATGGTGCAACTCGAAACACGATGTACCGCCTTCTGGTTCAGATGATGGCAGAGCTTACTCCACAACTTTCTGCGAAGGCAAGCCCTATGCGGTTCTTCGGTGAGTTGCATCACAATTTGTCTCGGCCGGGGGTCTGTCAAACGTGAAAGGCGCGATCGCGACTGCCATGCTGGTACTGGCCCTGGCACAGCCGGTTTGGGCCGAGGAGGCCTGGCAGGCGACCTTCGATGATACCTGCTCCAAGAGCAACCAGGCCATGACCATGTCGGTGCAGGAGCTGCGCGACCTGTTGGCCAAGTGCGACGCGCTGCAGAAGGTGATCGAGACCCAGGAGGAGTCGGTACGCAAGGTGTACCTGAAACGCCTGTCGCTGTGCCGCAACCTTTACGCGTTCATGCTGGAGTACAAGCAGAGCAACCAGGCCAAGTAGACCTGTTCGGGGTGGGGGGAGTGCCAGGATGGAGTCGGTGGTGCTGGGGAAGGGGATGAGGATGCTGTTGCGTGCCGTGCCGGCGTGTGCCCTCGTGCTCGTCCTGAGTTCCGGAGGGGCGGCCATGGACCGCAGCGAGCCGGCCAAGGTTTCTCCCACCAGGAACATTTCGCCGAGCTCGACTGCTCCAGCTGCCACCCCGACATCTTCAACATCAAGGTGAAGTCGACCAGCGCCTTTACCATGGACACCAACATCTACGGAAACTTCTGCGGTGCCTGCCACATGCTGGTCGCCTCCCCTATGAACGACTGCAAGCGCTGCCACAAAGGGATGAGCGACAGCTTCGGCAGTAGCGCCCCTCCCGCTAGCACCCCACCCAGCTCGCCTGCCGATCGAAGCAGTTCAGAGACCCCCTGCGCTCCAGGGCGAGCCCCGCGTACTGGTCCATCCCCAGGCAGAGCGCCGCATAGATCCTCGCCGCCGCCAGCACTTCCGGGAAGCTTACCTGCTCCTCGGGGGTGTGGGAGATCTCCAGCGCGCCCGGCCCAAGGATGAGCGGCCGGCATCCCGCCGCGTGGAACAGGTTCCCGTCCGAGTGCGACCGGAAGGCCTCGAACTTCAGGGTGAGCCCGAGGCGCTGGTAGGTCTGTTCCAGGATGCGGGCCAGCGGGTTGTCGGTCCCCAGGTTGTAGCCGGGGGAGGCGAAGTCGAAGGCGACCGAGAGGTCGAGCCCCGGTATGTACTGCCCGGCGCCGGCGGTGATGCGGCGGATGGCCTGCTCCACGGATCCCGGATCGCGCTCGGGGGGGAGGTGCAGGTCGATCCACGCCTCGCAGCGGTCCGGCACCACGAATCCCTTCTGGGAGGAGCGCATCTCCCTGATCGAGTAGACGATCTCGGATTCGCCCCGCTTGAACAGGGAGTCCTTCCCGAGGTGAAGAAGCACCCGCAGCATCGACTCCACGGCGTTGTGCCCCAACTCGGGGAGCGAGGAGTGGCTGCGCACCCCCCGGGTGACGAACCCCGCTTCCAGGTAACCGAAGTGCGCGAAGCAGGCGGAGAGGCCGGTCGGTTCCCCGATCACGGCCCACGGGGCGCTGCACCGCTTGAGAAAGGCGGCGCTGCCGTCCCCGTTCTCCTCTTCACCCACCACCAGCAGTAGCCCAACGCTCGGGCGTCGCGCAGGTTTGAGCGCCTGCGCCAGAGCGAGCCAGGTCTCCAGCATGGCGGCGCAGCCACCCTTCATGTCGGCGCTCCCCAGCCCCCGGACCAAGTCCCCATCCTCCCGCGCCCCGAACTCCTCCAGGTCCCAGGCGGGAACCGTGTCCACATGCCCCACCAGATAGAGCCTCGGTTCGTTCTCTCCCATGGTGACGCGCAGGTTGTAGCGCTCTTCCTCGACCTCCTGGCGCTCCACGGAGAATCCGGCGCGGGAGAGGAGGTCCTCAAGGTAGAGCTGGATGTCCTCCTCCTTTCCCGAGGGTGAGTATATGTCGAGCAGGTCGGTGAGGGTCCCCTTGAGCCGTGCGGGGGCGATGGCGGCCATGACCTCTTCGAGTCGGCCGCTCATGGCTTTTTCACCGGCTTCTTCTTTTGCCGCTTGGAGAGGTTGAGCGTCATGTAGAGGTGCTCCTGCACGTTGTCGAAACCGTGCTTCTTGAAGAACCGGATGGCCGGTTCGTTGTCGGCCGAGGTGTCGATGATGATCATGCGTACCCCCTGTTCCTTGAAGCGCCTTTTCAGTTCCTTGAAGAGCCGGGCGCCGACCTGCACCTTCTGCAGCTCGCGGCGCACCCCGAGCCAGACCAGGTAGCCGTACTTCCAGGGCGAGTGGTGCTTCTTGACGGTGGTGCCCAGGGCGAACCCCAGGATGCGGTCCTCGTGCTCGGCCACGATGCAGAGCTCGTTGTCCGAGTTGAACAGCGTGGTGATCTCGTATTCGTCCCAGGTGCGGTAGAGGCTTTGCGAATATTCCGCGGTGAAGACCTCCTCCCCGATGTGAAACACCTCCGGCAGGTCCTCGATGATCATCTGCCGGATGCGGGGGGCCTCCTCTTCGTGCTGGTCGTTGTGCGGCATGACCTACCTCGTGAACGGCTTAGTTGGCTGCTGCTGACATTATAACAGAGTTGCGACTCGGGGGACTGAGACAGCAGTCCTCCCTTCTGGCAAGGGGGATGCGGGGTGACAAGACGGTAAGGCGTCGATGGCATCAAAAGCTTCTACGCTAAGAGGCGGAGCCGCAAAGGCGCAGGGAATATGAGATTCGAACCCAGCTCCACCTTCTTCTCCCAGGACGTCGCGGGGCGGGGGAGAGCGTAACTTCAGTTGCGGCGATGCTTTTCAAGTTCAATCCGTGGTCGCGTGCTCATAGGCAGAAAACTCTGTCGTGGTTTTGCTCCCGCATCTTCGCTCTGCCTGCCGGATATTGTTGAGGAAACAAGAACATCGTCGTCCGACATGGTAAACTTCATGGGTTCGTAATCTGGAAAGGTTAGGCGTTTCCTATCTCGATCTGCAGCTCCTCCGGCGCGAGGAGGGGCGGGGGCGAAAAAGGGAAAGCCGACGCGCCTGGAGCCTCATGTCCCGATCCCTTGCCACACACTTTCGTATCGCCCTCTGCCTCGCCTGGCTCTTTTGCCTTGCCGCACCGCTTCGTGCCGCCGAGCCGGTAGAGGTCGCCGTCTCCGGCGTCGAGGGGGATGCCCAGGACAACGTGCGCCGGGCGCTGGAACTGCCGCATGGCCTGGTGCGCGACGGCAAGGTCGACCGGCTCTGGCTGGAGCGCTTTGCGCGCCAGGCGCCGGAAAAGGCGCGGGTGGCCCTGCAGCCTTACGGTTTCTACCGCGCCAAGGCGACTGCCACGGTGCGGGAAGGGAAGGGGGGAGAGGGGAGGGTGGAGGTGGTGGTCGATCCGGGCGAACCGGTGCGGGTCGTCGAGGTCGACCTGAAGCTCGAGGGGGAAGGGGCGCAACAAAAGGAGTTGCGCCGCCAGGCCGCCTCCTTCCCGCTTGCCGCCGGGGGGGTGCTGTTGCAGCCCGACTACGAGCGGGGCAAGAGTGCACTACAGGCGCAGGCCCAGACCCTTGGCTACCTGGATGCCGGCTTCCCCCGCCACGAGATCCGGATCTCCCCCGATCTTGCCACCGCCCGTATCCACCTCACCCTGGATACCGGCGCCCGCTACTACTTCGACGGCACCCGCATCGAGGGGGGCGCCGAATATCCGGATATCTTCCTGAAGCGGTTCATCGCCTTCAAGGAAGGGGAGCCCTTCTCCTACGCCAAGCTCGGCGAGACCCAGCTCAACTTCGCCAATGCGGAGCGCTTCCGGCAGGTGGTGGTGACGCCGCAACGTGAGGAGGCGAAGGGGCACAAGGTCCCGATCCTGGTTCGCCTCACCAGTGCGCCGCGGCGCACCCTGCGTCCCGGCATCGGCTACGGCACCGATACCGGCGGCAGGTTCTCGGTGCACTACCGCGATCTCAACCTCGCCCACGAGGGGAACGATCTCGACCTGAGCCTCTACGTGGCGGAGCGCCTGCAGGGGTTTGCGGGGCGCTACACCGTACCCAGCAAGAGCGATCTCAGGAGCTCCACCTCGATCCAGCTGAACCTGCAGCGCGAGACCGTCTCCACCTATCAAAGCCGGCTGGCGGCCATCGAGGTGGACCGCAACTTCGGCCTGGGGCGCGGCGAAGTCGCCACCCCCTACCTGAAGATCCAACAGGAAAACTACAAGGTGGCGAACGTGAACTCCCAGTCTCGGCTGGTGCTCCCGGGTTTTCGCTTCTCCAAGGACAAGTTCAACGACCTGGTCCGCCCGACGAGCGGTTACCGCTTCTCGGTCGACCTGCGCGGCGCCCACCAGTACCTCGGCTCGGATACCGGACTGGTCCAGGCCATCGGCAACGCCAGCGTGCTGATTCCCATGCCCGGGCGCCTCACCTTCCATGCGCGCGCCAACACGGGGTACAGCCTCCTCACCGACCCGCTTGCGGAACTCCCTCCCTCGATCCGCTTCTTCGCCGGCGGCGACCAGAGCGTGCGCGGCTACGCCTATCAAAGCCTCGGTCCCAAGGACGCGGCCGGCAGGGTGGTGGGGGGAAAACACCTGCTGGTCGGGAGCGTCGAGCTGGAGCGGGCCCTGTTCAAGAACTGGGGCGTCTCGATATTCGACGACATCGGCAACGCCTTCAACGACTTCGGCAACATCGATCTGATGCAGGGGGTGGGGGTGGGCGCCCACTACTACACGCCGGTGGGGGGGCTTAACCTTTACCTGGCCCATCCGCTGGCAGCCGGCGCCCCCCCCGTTCGCATCCATTTCTCCGTGGGGTTTGAATTTTGAGACGGTTCGCGTTCTACATAGGGCTCCCCCTGCTGGGGCTCCTCCTCGCCATGGTCCTGGGGCTCTTCTGGCTTCTGGGTACCAGCTCCGGCGCTCGTTTCGCCCTGACCACCCTCGGGGGGCTCTCAGGCGAGAAGGTCTCGGTGCGGCAGGTCGAGGGGCGGCTTTGGGACCGGCTGCGGCTGACCGGGGTGCGGCTGGACCGCCCCAAGGTGGTGCTGCAGCTGGAGCGCCTGGAGCTTTCCTGGGAGCCCGTGCGCCTTTTGCACGGCAAGCTCCTGGTGCACGATCTTTCCCTCACCGCGCTGCGCATCCAGGACGACACCCCGCTGGTCGCCAAGACGCCGGAGCTGCGCTGGCCGCAGGTGAGCGAAACGGTGCGGCGCCTGGAGGCGCGGGTCGAGCGTTTCAGCCTGAAGGGGATGAGCTACCGCCACCTCCAGGGCGAACCCTTCCTGTTGAGCGAGCTGGCGGCCGGGCTGACCCTGCGCGCCGGCGTCCTGGCCGTCTCCGGGGGGAGCGTTTCCGCGGCGCAAGGGAGCGCCTCGGGGGAACTCACGGCAGGGTTGCGGCACCCATCGCTGCATCTCGAACTGCACCTCGCCCCGTCGCAGCCGATGGCCGACCTGGACGCCTTCTCGGTGCAGGCGCGCCTCGAATCGGGGGGGGAGCCCGAGCAGCTGGCCGGGCCGGTCGCGCTCACCGGCAGCCGCGACGGAGGGAAACGCCTCGACATCACCAGCGAACTCGGCATCACCCGTGCCGGTTTCAATTTCAGGAGCTTTCGAATGCTGCGCCCCGGCCGCCCCGGGCTTCTCACCGGCAACGGCAGCATGACCCTCACCACGGACGAGCCCCTCTTAGCGCTCGCCCTTCACGCAGACAATCTCGACCTCGGGCGGGAGTTCGCCCATCCAGCCATCCTCGACGGCGACCTCACCTTCTCCGGCAGCCCCGCCCGCTACCTCGGTACCTTCTCCCTCACCAACCGCGGCCCCGGCTGGGAGAGCATGGGGCTCGCCGCACGTTATCGCGGTGGCAAGAACGGCGTGCGCCTGGACCCGCTCTCCGGCAACTGGCTCAAGGGGAGCGTGCGCGGCGCGCTCGACGTGGACTGGAGCGGCGGCTGGCGGGTGAGCGGCAAGCTGACCGGCCGAGGACTTGACCCGGAAAGCCTCGCCGCCGACTGGAAAGGGAGGGTGAACCTCGACCTCACCGGGGTGGTGGGGCAGCGGGACCGGGGGGCGGTGCAGGGGAGCGTTCAGGCGCGGCTGCTGCAGAGTAGGCTCAAGGGGCGGGATCTGACCGGCGAGCTCGAGGGTAGCTTCGCCGGGGCCAAGGTCGCGGTGAAGCGCCTGATGCTGGCGGGTAAAGGGTTCCGGCTCCGGGGGAGCGGCGAGCCTGACCGGCGCTTCGACTTCACCGCCGACGTGACCGATCTCTCCGGTCTGCTGCCGGGAAGCGCGGGTGCCGTTGCCGCGGACGGCTGGCTGCGCTGGCGCGATGGGATGCTCTCCGGCGCGGCCGCTGCCAGGGGACGCAACCTTGCGGCGGCCGGCGTCCGTACCGGTGCCGTCGATCTGCAGGCAAGCCTCGGGGAGGGTAAGGATTACCCGGTCTCCCTGCGCGGGACGGCGAGTACCGTGCGCGCGGGAGAGCTTGCTGTGGACGCGGCCACCTTCGCGCTGCGCGGCACCTCGAAGCGGCACACCATCGAGGCGCAGCTCACCTCCGGCGTCGCCAAGGTCGATCTCCTCGCCTCCGGCGGCTACGCCGACGGCGTCTGGCGCGGCGAACTCTCCCGCTTCTCCGGCAACGACGGCGTGGGCCCCTTCGCGCTCGCCGCCCCGGCGCGGCTCACCGTCGGGCAGGGGCGCTTCAGCACCACGCCGCTGGTCATCGACGGGGCGCCCGGCGAGCGCATTGAGCTGGCCGGTAACCTGAACCGCGACCGCTCGGGCGCCTTCCGGGGGAGCTGGAGCGGCCTCAACCTCGCCCGGGCCGGCGTCTGGCTCCCCAAGGGGGAACTCTCCGGCGCCTCTTCCGGCAGTTTCGACCTGAGGCTCGCCCCCGGTGGGCGAGCCACCCTGAACGCACGTGCCGAGGCGAGCGGCGCCGTTGTCGCCGACGGCAGGCGGGTCGGGTTGGAGCGGCTGCTGGCCACGCTGCAGGGAGGGGAAGGGGGAGTCGACGCCACCGCCGATCTCGCGCTGGAAAAAGGGGGCGGCAGCGCCCGTCTCACCTTCCATTCCGGCGAGCACGCCGCCCTGGCGCTGCCGCGGCGCGGCGACCTTACCCTGAACTGGGCGAATCTCGACCTGGCGCTGCTGCGCCCCTACCTCTCGCCCGAACTGAGCCTGGAGGGGAGGCTTGCCGGAGAGGTGAAGGGGCGACTCTTGCCGGGACGGCGCATGGACCTGGCCGGCAACACCTCCCTTGCCGGCGGCAGGGTCATCTGGCGGGCCAAGGGGGACGAGTTCGACGCCTCCATCGACCGGGCGGAACTCTCCTTCCAGCGGCACGACACCGGGAAGCCCGGGGGGGAGCTGGTCCTGCACGGCAGTGCCGACGCCACCGGGGCCTACCAGTCCAAAGGGGAAAAGGTGATCGGGAGCCAGTTCACCGTCCGCATCGATGCCGACGGCAAAGGGACCCGTGCCGCCGCCGACCTCTGGCTCGACACCGGTGGCAGCCTCAGGGGCGTGCTCTCCTCCGACTCTCCCGCCGGCAGCGCCCTTCCCGAGACCGGAGACTTCAGCGTCGAGTGGAGCGACATCAAGCCGGCCCTGCTGCGTCCCTGGCTCCCGGGGACCATGGACCTGCAGGGGGAGCTCCACGGCAACGCCAAGGGGAGGCTCCTTCCCGGCAAGCGGCTGGATCTGGCGGGCGAAGCCGGCTTCTCGCAGGGAAGCGCCCGGTGGCAGGGAAGTACCGGCGAGGCGAGCGCCGCGATCCGCTCGGCCCTGGTGAGCTTCGCCTGGCACGGCGAGAGCCTGACCGGAAACCTGGACCTTTCCCTCGCCGACTACGGGCAGGCCAAGGGCGACTTCCTCCTGCCGATCCCGGCCCGGCTGCCGGTGACTCCGAACCAGGCCGGCGCGGTGCAGGGGCGCTTGTCGGGGACGCTGCAGGAGCACGGCTTCCTCACCGCATTCTTCCCGGGGGTGGTGCAGGAAACCCGCGGCACGCTCAGCGTCGATATCAAGGCGGCGGGAACCTGGGGCGATCCTACCGTGAACGGGACCCTGGAGCTCGCCGATGCCGGTGCCTATCTCCCCAGTGCCGGGATCACCCTCACCGGGGTGCAACTCCTGGCGCGCCTGGACCACGATGAGATGCGCATCGAGAGGTTGAGGGCGCTCTCCGATGGCGGCGAACTGACCGGCACCCTGCTGATGAGGCTCAAGGGGTGGCAGGTGCAGGATTACCGGGGCACCCTGAGCGGGCAGCGTTTCCAGACCGTGTACCTGCCGGAACTCACCATGTACACCTCGCCGCAACTCACCTTCGAAGGCGACGCCAAAAAGGCCACCATCAACGGCGAGATCGGGGTCCCCGAGATGCTGATCTCCGGCTCCCCCACGCAGCACGTGGTCGCGCCGAGCGAGGACGTCGTCTTCGAGGGCGCTCCCCCCAAGGGTAAGGAGCCCCGCATCCCGTTGCTCGTGGAGGGGAGGGTGAAGGTGGTGCTCGGGGACAAGGTGCAGGTGGAGGCATCAGGAATCGACGCGCAGCTCGGGGGGAGCATGGACCTTGTGCTGAACGGGATCGACAAGATCGAGAGTTCCGGGGAGATCAAGGTGATCAAGGGATGCTACCGCGCCTACGGCATGAACCTGGAGATCGTGCGGGGACGGATCTACTACGTGAACGACCCGGTGACCCGGCCCACCCTTGACGTCCTGGCCCTGCGCACCGTTGGCGACGTCAAAGCGGGGGTCACCGTGGGCGGGTTCCTGAACGCACCGGTGGTCAAGCTCCACTCGGAGCCCACCATGCCCGAGGTGGACATCCTTGCCTACATGGTGCTCGGACACCCCATGGGGACCAGCGGCGAGCAGGGGAGCGCGCTGGCCACCGCTGCCGCCGGCATCTTCTCCTTCGGGAAGTCGGAGTCGTTGCAGGAGCAGATCAAGGACCGGCTCGGCCTGAGCACGCTGGGACTGGAGTCGGTCGACACATCGAGCACCGGCCGGATGGGGTACAAGGAGATCGCCACCACCCCGACCGGTGCGATTTCCGCCAAGACGCCCGTAGCCGGCGAGTCCGTCTTCTCGGTGGGCAAGTACCTGGCCCCGGATCTCTACCTCAGCTACGGCAGGTCGCTGATCACGGGACAGAACCTTTTCCGGCTGCGCTACGACATCTTCAAGCGCATGCAGATCGAGACCCAGAGCGGCTCCGAGTCCGGCGTTGACCTCTATTACAAGCTGGAATTCAGGTGATCCCGGAGTTTCATTCCACTTCTCGTTACCGGTTAGCGGGGATCTTCCGCTAGTCCCTCTTCCTCAGGGAGAGGGTGCCCGAAGGGCGCACCAGCCATTTCGTCTCGGCTACTCCTGGATGACATTTATCAAGCGGCTTGTATCGAACCCCAGTACCGCAGCCTTGGAGATTAAACTACTTTTTACCTCCGGCTGCATCGTCGGAGTTCTGGACAGAATCCACAAATACGACCGGTCCGGCCCGCAGACGAGGGAATACTGGTACTGATCCTTATCAAGATCGATGATTACGTAGGAGCCGTAAAAGGGTCCGAAGAATGAAACCTTCAGGTACCCCTTGGTCGGGTCTTCCACGAAGTAAGCCTTCCCGATGGCTTCCTTCGACTTGTTATCCTTTGCTGAATAGCCGCGATTTATTACCTTCAGCCCGCCATCCTCTCGTAAAGCGTACTCTGCGCTGACATGTGTCAGCCCCCGTTCAAAGGAATGATCCAGTCGCGCAATCTCGTACCACTTGCCCAAGTACCGCTGAACATCGAAATTATCGACCGGTTTCACCCCTTCTGGTATTCCCACGCAACCGGTAAGGAGCACGGTCAACAATAGTGACAGCTTTTTCATGGCGGGAGGTCCTTGCGCGATAATGGATATTTTGCACGTAGGTCTGCAGTTTGTCTGCCTTGCCCAATGCAGTGCGTAGGGGGGGGCAGGTCTTGTCGAATGGTTACGGCGTCACTTTGTAAAGGTGTATGTCACCCTGTTGGATGATCCGGCTACCATGTTAGAGATGTACACCGTCAATGTATAGGTTCCGGCGGCAAAACCGGCATAGCTTTCGGAGAAGGTCAGGATACCGCTGCGCTGTGCTGGTGCGTCCACCCCCGGTTGTTCTCGAAAGACTTCAATCCCCTGTGCATTCGTGAAGTAGGCCGTACGGGCTGCGAGATCGTCGACTGGGGCATTGAATCCGAGGGTCACATCGATTTTTTGCCCGGCGGTGTCATTGACGAAGTTCGAGGAGGTGATGGTGGGATGGGTTGCGGGCTGCGGAACTATCGACAAGTCGTCGCTTCCGCAACCTGTGATTAGCGTCATCAGCAGCAATGTACATGAGAAAAATACATTCTTCATCGGAGCTACCTCCGTTGTGAGGGCGGTTCACTTGAAAGAAAAGGGAACAGGCTGCATTACCTCCTTTTACTCTCGCATTTGATCTGGTAAATGCCGCTACTTCTTCGCGAGGTAGCGGCTCTTCACGTTGTAGGTCACCATCCATTCGGCCATGGTGCGCTTGGGGAGGGTCTTCAACAGTTCGGCGCTGATGGCGTCGGCATCACTTGTCTTCGCCGCCAGCTCGGTCGCCTTCTTGTCGAAGAGCCGGATGTACTCTTTCATCTCCTTCAAATCCTTCTTTCCGGAAAGGGGACCGTGACCGGGGACGACCTTTTCAACGTCCATGGCCAGCAGGGCGTCGATGGTCCGAATCCAGCCGCCGAAGTCGCCGTCGGCCAGGAAGGGGTGGAAGTCGGTGAAGAGGATGTCTCCGGCAAAGAGGATCTTCCTCGCCGGGAGGTACACCACGAGGCTCCCTGCGGTGTGGGAGGGGGCGGTCCGGATCAGACGCACTTCCTCGCCGCCCAGGTCGAGCAGCATTTCGTCGCTGAAGGCGAGGGTCGGCACGGCTATTTCGGTCCCCGCCATGTCCTCGGGCTTCAGGCCGTAACTCGCGGCCCTCTGCAACAGTCCGGCGCCGTTGGCGGCGAGATAGTTGCGGTCGGCTTCGTGGGAGATGACGGTCGCGCCCAGCTTGGCGAAGACGCAGTTGCCCAGCGCATGATCCAGATGGGTGTGGGTGTTCACCACGTACCTGATCGGCTTGTCGGTGACCTTCCGGATGTCGGCCAGGAAGCGTTGCCCTTCCTTAGCGGAGATCAGGGTGTCGATCACCAGCACGCCGTCCTTACCGATTACGATGCCGGCGTTGGCGGCGAAGCTGTTGGCCGGGGAGGCGTCTTTGGAGCCGACGTAGGAGTAGACGTTGTCGGCGAGTTTGGTGAGTTCCGCACAGGCACCCTGGGCCAGCAGCAGGGTAAGGGCCAGGACGAGTGCGGTCAGTATCGCGGGGCGTTTCATCGCGTGCTCCTTTTTCAGAAAGTGATGGTTTCGGAACCGAAACCGACCAGTTCGATGTCTGGCAGGTTCTGGCAAACCTCGGCGACGGTCTTGTGGGTGGTGAGTGCGCGGATAACGACCGGCAGCGGCTCGGGCCAGATCTCGGGGAGGTCTGCTTCCAGGCGTTCGCTGATCGTGAAGGCAAGGTGCTCATCCGGGGGGCTGAACTGCGCGTCGACACCGGGCTTGTTGCCGCGGGGATCGACCCGGTACCAGCCGTGGTCCGGCAGCCAGATGGCGTTCAGGCCGTGCAGGCAGTATGGGGGACCGCCGTCGTGCAGGGACAGCCGCTGGTAGCAAAGGCCGGCGGCAATCCCGTTGGCGCGCAGCAGGGCGGCCAGCAGATGGCTCTTGGCGTAGCAGTAGCCGGTGCCGTGTTCGAGCACTTCGGATGCGCGGCAGGTCACCGGTTCCAGCCTGTAATCCCAGCTGTGCTTTATCCGGTCGCGGACAAACTCGAAAGAGCGCCTGGCGATCTCCGTCTTGTTGAGCCCGCCGGCAGACAGAAGCTGCGCCTTTTCAAATACGGCGGGATGATGCCAATCGATGTATTCCGTCGCCTCGAGGTATTGATCCATGCTCCACCCTTTCCTGCATCATCTCTGTGCTTGCTGATCCTGCATTTTCAGAGTCAACATACTATCACGGTATAGATAAGAGAAAAGCACCGCCAGGATAAAAGTGACGGCGCCGGCGGTGAAAAAGCCGGTGGAGAAGCCCGCCGCTTTGATGACCATGCCCATGGTGGCGGAGCTGAGCATCATGCCCAGGTAGATACAGCTGTTGTACAGTCCAAGCCCAAGACCGCGCTGTTTGGGAGGCATCACGACAACCACCAGGGCGCTCAGCGCAGTGAATCCGATCCCCATGCCGGCCCCGAGGACGCAGGCGCAGATGAGGAGCGTCGCCATGCCGTGGGCCAGCCCGGCGGCGCCCACGGCGAGCGCGCAGAGCACGAGGCCGATGCCGGACATGACTCCGCGGTCCACCCGGTCGCTCAGGTGGCCGAACGGGATGCGCAAAAGGACGTTCACCAGTGCCTGTGCCGCGAAGATGATGCCGATCTGCCCGACGTTGAGGCCAAGGGCGCGGGCATGCAGGGGAAGAAAGGAGATGAACATGCCGAAACCGAAGCATCCCCCCAGCGTTCCCACCAGCGCCGCCAGGAGACGGCGGTTGGCGAGGATGCCGGTGGGGAGCTGTTCGGCGTGCTCGTCGTGGGGTTGCTCCTGCGGGGTCGGGAGGAAGCAGAGGACGGCCGCGAGCGCCGCCACGATGAGCCCTCCGGAGACGAAGAAGACTTCCCGGATTCCCAGCGCCTTGCCGAACCAGCCGCCGCTGGCGGGACCGAAGGTCATGGCGAGATAGACGGCCGTGGTGTACCAGCTGTAGGCGCGTCCGACGTGGGAGCGCGGCACGACCCGGGCCACCGAGGACATCATGGTGGGGGTGAAGGCGGAGAGCCCCATTCCGAAGATGAGATAGACGGAGCCGAGCAGCAGCGGCGTATAGCAGAAGGGGATCAAAAGGGAGGCGCAGCTCATCAGGGCTAGGCCGGTGATGAGGACGGGCCTGATGCCGATCCGGTCCGAGAGCAGGCCGGAGGGGACGGCGAGGATGCCGGCGGAAAGCATGAAGGCGGCGTTGATGAGCCCGATCTGAGCGGTGCCGGCGCCGATACTGCTGGCCAGCAGCGGGAGCACTGGGATGCGCATGTAGGCCCCGAGGAAGCAGATGAAGCCGATGACGCAGCAGGTGAGCACCTGGATGCTCTGGCGATGGCCGGGCGTCCGGTATTGCCGGGTGAGGTCGATGTCGAGGTCGGTATCGCTCATGATCCGGCCAAGCTAGCCGCAACGATGAGCGCTGTCAACATTAAACCCGCGGGAGAGAGGCTCCGGAGGTTCGCTCGCACGGAATTCCCCTCACCCTGACCCTCTCCCGGAGGGAGAGGGGAGGTGGACCTTTTTCGGAGGGGGAGGGAGCGGATCTCTTCCGAAGGGGGAGTGGGCTTCCATCGCGGGGATGGTAACGTGCGGCTGCTACAGGTCGATCTCCTCGATCCTTCTGAACAGCCGGCCGCCGCTCTCCTCGATGAAGTAGAGGACCTGGAGGTTCAGCGGTACGCCGGGGAAGTCGCCGCAGTCCCTGAAGTCGGTGCGCAGTCCGTAGCACTTCTTTCCGATCCCGCAGCCGTAGCCGAGTTCCGCCACGGTGCCGCTGTCGGGCTCGGTGCCGTCCAGGACCGCCAGCACCAGGTCGCTCCCTTTGAGTCCCTGTGCATTCACCGCGCCGGTGAACCGCGCCGCCTCCTTGATCGCCCGCACCCGCTCGGCCCCGTCCTCGACGGACATCGCCTCCTTGATCCGCTGCGCCACTTCCTCCTGCTCCCAGGGATCGAAGACGCTGCAGCCCAGCTCCCCCAGGCGCCTCTTGATCCGCTCGCGGTACGGGTTGTTTTCCCGGCTGAAGCCTAAGGGGGAGGCGAGGTAGATTGTGGCTCGTTTCTCGGTCATGGCCTTCTCCGTCTGCGCCGCCTGCGCCGGCGCACCTTCGGGTGGTGTGGTGCAAAGGTAGGGAGAATATAGGTCGAGACGGGTGCGGTGTAAATGAAAAAGGACCCCCGGCATGGTGCCGGGGGCCAAATTCCGTCGCTGCGAACAGCGCCGGAGGAAGACGTTACGCCTTCCCGCTCGTTACTGGGGTGAGAGCCCGACCTGGATCGTTCCGCGCTCCAGGCTTACCAGGAAGGCAACTTTCTTGTACTGCACCTTGCATTCTCCGGGGGAGGGAACCCGCGACCAGGCATTCTTGTCGTTTACCAGAAGGGCGCGCAGTTCCTCGCTGTCCGTCTGCACCGAGAAGTCCGGGGGCGCGCCGGCGTCGTAGCTTGCGGTGATCCGGACCTTGGCCCCGGCGAGCCGCTCCCGCTCCGCTGCGGCGAGCTTTCCTTCCAGCACCTGGCGCATGGCGAGCCCCGCCACCTGGAGGTAGCGGCGCGTGTTGTACATCATTTCCTGTGCGTGCCATGCCCCGGCGAAGGCACGGCTGATTTCGGGGGCGACTTGTGCCTGCTGCGGCTGTACCTCGCCGGCAGCCGTCTCGGCGGCTATCGCCTGCGCCGGTTCCGGCTTCGCCTCGACAGTCTCGGCCACGTCTTCCTGTACCACGGCCGGTTCGACGGGTGGTTCGATCCGCGCTGCCGGCGGTTCCGGGGGGGAGGCTGCGTCGAAAGTCGCCAGGTCCACGTAGAGGATGGGCGGCCTGACCGCCGGCTTGGTCTCGCTGTAGCACCAGATGGCCGCGCCGAGCGCCAGGTGCAGCAGTGCCGATATGAGCAGAGGTGTTGATTTCATGGTCGCACCCGAGAGCGCCCCTTCCCCGGGGAAAGGGGCCGTATCCCTAGTTAGCGTTTGGCTGCAGCATCAGCTTGATGATCGCCTTCTTCTCGGCGGAGCTTGCCGAGGCTCCGCCGGCCTTGGTGGCGACGATTTTCCCCTCGATGACGCCGAGCCGGGTCATGAAGTCGGAAGCCGCCTGCATGCGCTGTTGCTGGGTCGGCTGGTTGTTGTTATCCCAGATGGAATTCCGGGCCATGTCCACGATGTTCACGTCCTGCTGCATGGCGAGGTAGGCGTTGAAGGCCGTGGACGGGGTGTCGAAGGTGCTGCGCTGCGAGGTCCAGGTGCCGCCGTGACCGGTGCAGCTCTGCTGGTCCCAGTACTGGGTGTTGGAGCAGGAGCCGAGCCATTGCTGCATCATGGGCGGGATGGGGGTGGTGTCCCGGGTGTAGCTGATGCTGCCGCCCCCCTGGATCAGGTTCAGCATCCAGTTCACCATGACTACCTGCTGGATGGGCCAGTTGACCTGGGTCTGCGGCCCGATGTTGTTGGTCCCGAAGTCGGGCGGAAGCATGATGCCGGGGAAGGCGCTCGTGATAGTGGCCTTCAGGGCGGTGATGTCGGCGTTGCTGGAGGCGATGGCGTTCTGGAAGGTGGTCCAGGCGTTCTGGAAGATGGTGTTGATCGCCTGCTGTACCGTCTGGGCGTCGGTGCCGGGGTGGGCGGCCAGGTAGGCGGCGGGATCGCGGAAGAAGTCGCCGTACTGGGCGTCTACGCCCGCGGTCGACACCGCCATGGCCTGGGCGGCCGAGATGAAGGTGGAGACCTGGGTGCCGCTTGCCTGCAGCGTGTTGAGGGCGTTGGTGTAGTCGGTCACCATCTTGACCATGCTGATCTTGCGGTTGAAGGTGGACATGGACTGGTCGATGGAGTCCCTGAGGTTGGTGGAGATCCCGCCGGGGCCGCTGAAGAGGCCGGTTGCGTCGGCTGCGGCTCCGGCTGCCTCATGGGCGTTGGTGATCTGTTCCAGTTCCACGTCGGCACAGGCCGCAGCGTTCATGAAGACGTCGGCCATGAGTCCCCCGGCCTTCTGGGTCTCGCTGGTTTCGGTGGCGGTGCTGCCGCTTTGCACTGCTGTGTAGTAACCCTTGGTGAAGTCACGCAGGGTTGCCTTGGTGCTGTCGGGGTTGTAGACGAGACAGCTCTTCAGGGCGGCGAGCTTGGCGTCGGAGACGCCGTTACCCAGCAGGTAGTCCTCGAAGCCGCCTTGCCCCTTGATGGCGCCCTGCCCCAGAGACGCAAGTTTTAGCAGGTCGCCCGCCTGGAGGTCTGGAGAGCGCAGCAGGGTCAGCAGGTAAGCGGCCAGGACGGGATCGTCGGTGCCGGCAAGCTCGGCCGCCTTCAGGAAGGTGGCGGCCTGGACGGTGGCCAGGTCGTTGATGCCGAGTTGGTTCACGTCGCCGTCGGGAGGCGCGGGGGCGACGCCCTGGCGTACGATGGTGCCCGCGGCGTCCTTGATGGTGAACGCGATGAAGTTGACCTCGGCGTTGGTGGGGAGGGTGGTCAGGGTGAAGGTCAGCTTGCCGTCCGCGTCGGTCACCGCGGGCTTTGTCTCGATGGTGGCCAGCTTGCCGTCGCTTTTGAGCTTGCTGGTGGTGATGGTGTAGTTGCTGTTGGCGGTGAGGGCGAAGCAGGTGCCGGCCCCGAAGCTGAGCAGGGTGGCGGCGGCAAGTATGGAGCTGGAAATTTTCTTCATGGCACTTCCTCCTTGATCGGTTGGGTTACTTGGCGCTCCCCTGGATGGTGCCGCTGGTGCCGCCACCGGGGTTTTGTTGCGTGCCGCCGCCACCGCCGCAGCCGGTCAAGCCAAGGGCCATCACTGTCACCATTGCCACTATCAATGCCGTTGTCTTCTTCATAGTTCCTCCCTCCTCTTCGTTTTCACTCGCTGATCAACGAGCTTATAGATGAAGTCATGATGGCCGTGTTAGCAGATCGCGTGCCAGTTGTAACTGGCTGATGTTAGGCTGAAATCTGCCGGGGGAGAGGTGCCGTGCCTGTGCAACTGCTGAACAGGGAGTGCAAGAAATGGAATAGCACTAGTGTGGATGGTGTGCCGAGACAGAAGGAGGACGAGCTATGAGAGTTGTTGCCGGTAAGACGGGAAGGGGCAATCGGGCGGGAGAAGGGGGGGCGACCGGCGGGTGCCGGTCATCCCTTTAAGTGGTGGTCAGCGGTTGGTGTCCTTGGCGTTGTCGTAGACCTTGGCGCCGCGGATGCGCTGGTCGCCGATCTTGTTTTCCAGGTCGTGCCGCTCGACCTTGTTGTTCACCACGAGTTCCTCGTACCCCATGTAGCCGGCCTTGGCCAGGTCGGCGACGATCTGTACGAATTGTTCCTTGTCCTGGGGGGAGAGCTTGTGGAAGGCGTCGAAGCGGTTGGACTTGCCCAGGTTGAAGAAGCTGTCGACCGCGCTGAACACGTCCTGCGAGGTGGATATGTTGACCAGGTCGGCCTCGGCTGCCCGGTTTTCCTCGGCGCCGTCTGGCATAGAGCCGGCTGCGGCGGACTCCTTCTCCTTGGCCGGGCTCTTGGCGCCGGCTGATTCCAGAATCATCGCCTTGTATGCCGAAAGTGCTGAGATCATCAAGACACCTCCTCAGTGTGCTGAATCGACCATTATCTTACCCGATACTGTGAAAAAAGCGCCAGAGAAAGAATCAGTCAGTCAACCGGCCCGTTGACAGTGCGCGGTAGGGATTCCTGGCGACCGGGAGGCCGCCGGCGACGGAGAGAAGGGTCAGGTGCAGATGGGTGGGGGATCTTCTCTTGTGGGCGTTGAGGCCGGTCCTGCCGACTTCGGCGATGGCGTCGCCCGGCCGCACCAGGTCGCCCACCTCCACGTGCAGTGCCCGGTTGTGCGCGTAGTAGACCAGCGACTCGGTGGCCGGATCGAAGATCCAGAGGTATTTCCCGCCGCGCAGCCGGCTGCCGGGCTGCCACTCTTTTTCCTCGGCGACCACCACTCCCCCGGTCATGGAGAGCACCTGCACCGGTTCTCCGGTGCGGTCGTCGAGCCCCTCCTGCCTCTTGTCATGGATGAAGATGTCGTGCGAGGGGTGTCCCGTGTGCCTGTTGCCGGCGAAGTAGTCGTACCCCCCCAACTGGTAGCCGTTGCCGCGGACCCCTCCGATGGCTCGGTAGCCGTATCCCTTGAGCGGAAAGCACCAGCTCTTTTCCGGGTACTCCACGCCGCCCGCCGCGCGGTATTCCCGCGACAACGCCTGGATCATCCCCCTGAAGCGCTCCTTCGCCTCGGCCCGGGGGATTTCGTTGTCGCGGATCTGCGTGTTCAGCGCGTTGAACTCCCGGGCCAGGGCGCGCAGCCTTTCCGTGTTGCCCCCCTGCGCTTGCGTGGAGGGCGCGGCGAAGAGCACGAGGGTGATGAATAGGGGGGCCAGGCGCCGGAACGAGAAAAGTCGGGTCATGTTGTAAGGGCTCCGTGGGGGGGGCTTAGCGGCACTGGCCGGCGAGCCGCACAAACCCCTCCAGGAGGGTCTGCGCCGCCTCGCGGTCCGCAACGTTGATCACCGTGGTGCTGACGGAGAGGGTGTCGGTCAGCGACCGGTAGCTGAAGGGGTTCTGGAACCTCAGCACCACGTAGTCGGTGTAGTCCTGCCCCGTCTTGGAGGCGGCGACATCGAGGGCGGAGAAGTCGAGGTCCTGGAACTCTATGGTGTAGAGCCCTCCGGAAGGGTAGGTGCCGGAGACGGTATAACCGAGGCGGCATCCGTCGAAATGGATGGACTGGTAGCTTTCCTTGCGTGCAGACGAGGTGCTGCTGCTCATGGTCGCGGCGATGGAGTCTGCGGTCTGCTGCACGGCGCGGGGAGAGCCGGCGCCGGCCGGCGCGGCAAGGAGCGCGACGAGCGCGACCGCGGGAATCAGGTGTCTTTTCATGGTGGGTGCTGCCTTTTCAAGGGATCCAGTTTATGGTCTGTGTGTTGCCAGGAGTCTCGTCACTTCTGCCCCTTGGCCGGGTTCATCAGGTACTGGCGGACCTTGTATGGATCGAGCGCCGGTTCGCCCAGTTCCTTCTTCTCTTCGTTGATCAGCCTGGTCAGGTTCTTCTGTTTGCCGAGGTTTTCCAACTGGTCCGGAAGCGCCGGCAGGTTCCTCAGCTTCTCGTCCTTGGTGGCGAGCCTCGGGAGTTCCACGATGCCGGCACCGCGCAGCCTGATCTTGTACTTCCCGCTCAAGACCGGGTCGTACCAGGGGGAGAGCTCGCGCTCGGCGGTCGTTTTTCCGGTGAAGTGGTTCTTGAGGGGGAGCAGGACGCTCGCGTAGCCGGGCTTGTAGATCAGGAAACCGGTGCGGTCCTGCCGGGTGAAGGGCTGTGCCAGGATGGTCGTGTACGAGGGGATGTGGAACTTCCCCTCCTTGTCGGTGAGCGCCTCCTTGATGTTGATCACCGCGGCGGACTGTCCCGCTCCGGCGCCGATGGACCTTTTGTTGTAGATGGCGACCACCACCGCCCCCTCGACCGGCTGCTTGGTATCGATGTCCAGCACCTTCCCGTCGAAGGCGGGTTCGTGGTAGACGGGCCACACGGCCTGGGAAGCCGTTGCCGTCACAAGCATCAGGGAGAACGCCGCGAATAGAATCCTGACCATGTGCATGTGCGCACCTCGATGTTTCGGAATCACTGGAGCACCACGAAAGCGAGCCACCCTGCGGCAAGAAGCACAGGCGGGAGCAGCACGTCGGGAACCAGGTGTTTCCAGTAACGCGCCGCAGAGCCGAAATGCTCACGCTGCCTGGCAAACAGGGCCAGCAGTACCGCCGCCACCCAGAGCAGGAAGAACAGCATCAGGCTGAGCGCGATAATGCTGTTCCAGAACGCGAACCGGTCCAGGTCGCCGAGCCCGCTCATCTCCATCGACGCGTGTGCCTGCCAGGCGGCCGTCAGCGACGCCGCGACGCAGACCAGTTCCGCTGCGGAGAGCAGCAGTTTCAGGCGGCGCAGGGTCGTCATGCTGTGAAGAGGCGGCAAAGCTGAGCGGCCAGGATGCCGAGCCAGGTGCCCACGATGTTGCCCAGGATCGCGAGCAAGAGCCCCACCGAGGCGAGTCCCGGATGGTACACCTCGGCCACGACCGGTGCCGAGGCGACCCCTCCCACGTTGGCCTGGCTGGCGGCCGCGACCAGGAACATGGGCGCCTTCAAAAGGCGTGCGCCGACCAGCAGGAAGAGCGCGTGGATGGCGACGATCAGGAGCCCCGCGGCGATCAGCACCAGGGCGGAGCCGATGCTCGCGACCGAGGCCTTGGCGCCGATGGCGGTCAGCACGAAGTAGAGCAGGTCGTAGCCGGTGCGGGAGGCGCCGGCGCGCTCCAGTTTGCGGACCGGCGAGAAGGAGAGCAGTATCCCGAGCAGGGTCACGATCATGATGGTCCAGGTGTAGCGCGTGATCACGTCCGGGACCTGCGGCAGTTGCCCGGCCAAAAGGTGCGACAGCACGCCTCCTGCCAGGGCGATGCCAAGGGAGGCGGCGATCCCCCCGAGCGTCCTGCGCCCTCCTTTGCTGGCCAGGTGCTGGACCGCCTGTTCACCCAGGTGCTCCAGGACCCCGCGCTCGGACCGGTTCCAGCGGTCGAAGGCCGGCTGCAGCCCCACGATGGCGATCATGAAGCCCATCCAGAGGTAGGGGACCACGGTGTCCACGATGACCATCGGGGCGAAGACCGCGTCGGGAATCGAAAGCGCCTCCTTCACCGCGATCATGTTGGCGCTCCCCCCGGTCCACGACCCGGAAAGGGCGCCGAAGCCGGACCAGAACTGGGAGCCGATCACGGGGCGGAACAGGGCGAAGGAGAGCGCCGCCCCCGCGATGATGCCGGCTGCGCCGATGAAGAACATGGCCAGCGCGGTCGGCCCGAGCCTCAGGATCGCCCTCACGTCCACCGGCAGCAGCAACAGCACCAGGCTCGCCGGCAAAAGCCAGGTCCTGATCAGGGCGTAGACCGGGCTCTCGGTGGAGATGATGCCGAAGGTCGCGGCCAGCATGGGGAGGAAATAGATCCAAAACACCGCGGGCAAAAGGTCGAAGTAGCGCGCGGTGCGCTCGTGGCGCGAAAGCCACAGCACCACTGCCTCGATACCGAGGAGGGAGGCGACGATGAGCAGCGGGTTGCTGATCATGGCAGTTCAGGCACCACGCCTATGCCGCTGCCCGCGCCGGTCAGGTCGAACCTGCCGCTGTCGTCGAGGTAGGGGGAGCGGGACAGGTCTCCCTTGAGGAAGAAGGTGGTGTCGAGGTCGATGAAGTCAAAACAGCCAAGGCCCGCGGCGAAGTGGGCCGAGGCGGTGATGGCCAGGGCGCTTTCCATCATGGCCCCCAGCATGAGCCGCTTGCCGTTGGCCGCGGCGAGCCGGGCGATTTCGACCCCCTCCAGGATGCCGCTTTTCATGAACTTGATGTTGATGGCGCTGACCGCGTTGGTTTCGACGGCGCGCCGGGCCGAGGCGAGCGAGCCGACGCTTTCGTCGGCGCAGACCAGGGTGCCGCTTCCCTCAAGCGCCGCGGTGATCGCGGCGAGCCCCTCCCAGTCCTGCTTGGGGACCGGCTGCTCCAACAGCAGGGGGCGCGCCCCCCCGGCGTCGAGCCGGTCCAGGAAGGCGAGCATGCGCTGCGCGCTGAAGCCCATGTTGGCATCGAGGATGAGCGTGCAGCCCGGCGCCATCTCCCGTACCGCCAGGACGCGCTGCAGGTCCTGTTCTTCGTCTTTGCCGATCTTGATCTTGAAGGAGTCGAAGCCTCGCTGTGCGAACCGCCGCGCCGTGGCGCGGGCTTCTTCGACCGAGCCGATCACCACGGTGATGTCGGTCTTGAAGGTAAGCCGCGGCTGCCCCGCTATCGGCGTGAAGAGCCGGTAAAGGGGGATACCCTGCACCCGGGAGGATAGATCGAGCAGCGCCATCTCCAGCGCGGCCAGCGCGGCGTGGTTGTCGGCGAAGGCGGGGGCGAACTCGCGGCAGACGGCGGCCGGGTCGGTGATCCTGCGCCCGCGCAGCGCCGATGCCGCGCTCTGCAGGTTCTCCAGGGTCTCGGCCACGGTCTCGCCGGTTATGTGCGTCGCGACGGCCGCCTCTCCGAAACCGCAGGCGCCGTCGCTTGCGTGCAGCCGGATGAAGACGTTTTCCAGTTCGTCGTGCTGGCCGGTGGAGATCCTGAACGGCGTCACCAGCGGCGCCCGGACGATGAACGCCAGCGCATCGTCGATTACAAAAGAGACCTTCTCCATATCAATGTTCCTCCGGGGGCGATCGCTTTCCTATCGAAGCTCGTGGTATTGCGGAACATAAAAGTCTAAGGCAACTGACAACGGATTATTGACGATTGACGATGAAAGGCCGGCCTTTCTTTCCTCGTCCCGCAGCGCTCCTCCCCCTGGGGGGGGCGCGGCGATTACTGCAAAGCCTTCAGGATGCGCGGGTGTTCTTCCTTCATGGCGCGGAAGATGAGTGCGATCATGTCGACGATCACTTCACTGGAGAAGTTGTCATGGAAGGGAACCACTACCTGGATAGAGAGGGCATTCCCGGCTTCCACGTACTTCACCATGGTGTACTCGGCATTGAGGGTGTTGATCATCTCGAGCATCGCCGGTTTCTTCTCCGACGGGAACGCGAAATACTTGTAGCAGATAAGTGTAACATACCTGTCGCTGTCATTGAAGAGGGCCATGAGAGAAACCGGGCCGACTTCTTCGATATTCTCCCGGATAACGTACAGGGTGTTGTCTTCGTGGGTGTTCTTCTCCAGGGTGATTTCCTGCCCCTTCAGGTATTGCTCAAACGCAGATGCGTTTTGTGCCATCTTTTTCCTCCTGGAATGCCGCAGTACGGTCGATGGCGGGAAATATATGTGAATATTTATGTGATGTAAATTAAAAAGAGCCGGTAAAAGCGCGTCTATGACAGTCGAGGCGGGGCTTTGGAGAGTGCCTTTTCCAGGATTGCGTCATCGGAGGAGCCAGGCATGGGGAGGAGCGGAAAGGCAAGGGGAGGGGAGCCAGGGGCGGAGGTCCCCCCCTCCCAACCTCCCCTTTGGGGGGTGGAGCCTGCCCTGAGGTGCGACAGGGCGTGCGGACCTCAGGCTACCCAGCAGGCACGTGGTCACCTGGAGCAGCTGTTCCTAGCTCTCGTCGAAGAAGAGCTGGTGTAATTGCGCCAGGTCGACCACGGGTCACCTCCTCTTTATCTGTCGGCCAGGTACTGCTCGATCGTGTAGTTGATAATGCTTCTTTAGTTGTGGGTGTGGTGCTACTTCTAATGAGTAATTTCGCGCAGGATAAGTGTTTTTAGTGACTGTTTTCGCTGGCGACGCGACAAAATTATGTGACAGCGCCAAGGTTATGTTGGAGAGGGGAGGAGGGTCGGCTTGCAGGCTGCGGTGAGAATGATATCGTTGACCGGTTTTTAATCGCGTGGGGCAAGGAGGCGCTATGTTGGTGAGAGTGTTGGCAACGGAGGAAACGGCGAGCCTGGCGGTTTTGAGACTGTTCCTTGCGCTGGTGATGTTTCCTCACGGCGCGCAGAAGGTGCTCGGCTGGTTCGGCGGCCCCGGTTTTTCCGGCACCATGGACATGTTCACGAAGATGATGGGGATCCCCTACCTCTTCAGTCTGATGGCGGTGCTGACCGAGTTCGTGGGGCCGCTGCTGCTGGTCGCCGGGCTTGCCACCAGGATGGCGGCCCTGGTGATGGGCATCGAGATGGCGGTGGCGGCGATCCTGGTGCACCTGCACAACGGGTTCTTCATGAACTGGAGCGGCAAGCAGGCCGGAGAGGGGTTCGAGTACCACCTCCTGGTGCTGGGGATGGCGCTCGCGCTCTTGATAGGCGGGGGGGGGAGCTGGTCTCTGGACCGGCTCATCTCGCGGCGGGTCGAGGCGAGCCGGTAAGGTTACGGCCGGGAGCGCGGGTGCGGCCGCCCGGGGGGCTACTTCAGGAAGCCGTACTCGGTCTTGTAGAAGTCGATCACCGTCTGCACCTTGGCGCTGGGAGCCCCTTTGGTGAAGGCGTAGATCGGGCTGGCTATGGCAATGGTGTCGATGGAGCGGGTGGCGGCGGTGGTCATTTCGTGGGAGACGACGCCGACGCTCCCCGGGACCCTGGCGACCGTTTCCGCTATGTCGCGGTAGGTGGCGGCGGGGTGCCTGGTCGCGGTGACCGGCTCTCCGTCCAGCGCGATGCGGGTGAACTGGACGTTTTGTCCCTCCGTCTCCTTCCCCCAGACCACGACGACGGGGAGGTTCTTGCCTCCGACCTCCTTCCAGTTGCCGATCTTCCCCGTGAAGACCCCTTTCAGCTGCTCTTTCGACAGCTGACGCACGTCGCTGTCGCGGTTGGCGATGACCACCAGCTCGTTGTCCCCTATCTGCGTGGACACGAACGTGGACGGATCAATGACGACCCCGTCCTTCGCGGCGCCGGCGACGATGTCCTCGAGCGGATGGGCACCGGTCGCTATGTCCACCTTGCCCTCGTTGAGGGCGATCAGCCCTTTGACCGCCGAGGATTGCACTATGGTGAGGTAATCCCCGTGCAGCTTCTCATACCTTTTCTTGATGGGGAGGAAGACCGTGTTGATCGCCGTCCCGCCCCCCTCGATCTTTATCTCATCGGCAAAAGCCGGCACACTCAACGCAATACACAACGCCATACTCAACGCGACCGCGACAACTATTCCCTTCATTGCTCCCCCGTCAGCAACCAATGATACTGTGATCAGCGGACTATAGGTTAATGTTCATGTAATGTAAAACAGAAAAACCATCAGCAAGTAAGATACGAGTGGCGGTACTGATACAATACGGACCCTACGAAAGAGCATGGAGGGCATGGCTGGTCCCGATCACGATTTTCCCCGGCCCCGCGATTTTGCCTTTGCCGCGGGAACAAAAGGCACCGGCTGGTTCTTTGTCAGGACGGAGCAGGTGCCGGTGTCGGTGCAAAATTCGACCGGAAAGGAGACCGAGGAGAATCCCAGGGAGGAGTTCTGCGGCGCGGCGCCGTCAAAATGCTGCGGTTCCGGGCGCCAGACCACGAAATGCAGGTAAGAGTCACCGCTTTTGCCCATGGGACTGAGCACGCCGAGCGGGTCTCCTGCCGAAACGACTTTCCCTTCGGAGATCTCTGCGCCGATCCTGCCGATATGCTGGTAGGTGGCGATGGTGGAGTCGTCGTGGAGGATGTCGATCGTGTGGTTTTCCTTGATCCTGCTGATGACACCCTTGCGCGCTGCCAGGACGGTGGTACCTGCGGGCATGGAGAAGGTGATGGCAAAGCGGTCGGGGGGAGGCTGCTCCCCTTCGGCCAGGCTGGCAAACGCTTTCACCTTGCCGCCGAAGGGGAAGCGGTAGCGCTCAGGGCAGCTGTGCTTCGCGGTGTAGACGCCGATGCCCCAGGAGTACGAGTACCTTGCCCGGTAGGAGCTCCCCCTTTGTTCCGGCCTGGCCCGAAAAAGAACCTGTTCGCTGTTGGGAGGGACCACCGCGTAAAGCGGCCCTTCGCCGTCTATCCTCAGGTTGTCCGATCGGTCCCTGTCAATATCCAACACGACCGACACCGGCGCCATGCCGTGGTTGACCGCGGTGATGGCGTGCGTCGTGTCGACCGACCCGTCGGGTACGTAGCCGGGGGGGACGTTCTTGACGTCGCGCACGGTAAAGTCGTAGATTTTCTTCGACCTGGCAGGAGCCGGTTCCTCCGGCAAGGAGCGGGTGGTGTCCGCCGCCTTGGCGAAGGGAGCGCCTTTCTCCTCGGAGATCCGTTCCGGGAGCGCGATGTTCTCGGCGCTTGCCGCCTTGCCGGCCGCAGGAGGCGGATCCCCAAACTTGGCCACCGCGCCGCTGACGCCGATGTAGTTTCCCGTCCGGGCTTTCCCGTAATCCCCGTCATAATCCCACGGCCATGACCCCCTGGAGGGGGAGAGGCCACCGGCGCATCCCACCAAAGAAAAAAGGGACAGCGCTACCATCCATCTGCAATCTTTCACCCTGTACAAGCTCCCTTGTCGCATCCTGACTCTGGACTTTGCCCCGACACCGGCCGTCCTTTCCCGCTTCGCGCTACCGCTGCTACTGCTACTGCTACTGCTACTGCTTGCCGCGCACGCCCCTGTCGTCTATCACCAGCTCCATGCCCGATATCTCGCCGACGGCGGGGAGCTGCTGGGCCTCCTCCTGGCTGTTTCCGCCGTACCAGACGACCTGGCCGTGGCGCTCCACCCGGAGCCGGTACATCCCGCCGGGTACCGGGGTGTGGAACTCGCCGGAGCACTCGCAGATCCTCTCGTCGGCGACGGCGGCCCCGCTCAGGGCGTCGATCGCCGTTAACCAGGCCTGTCCGATCTTCTTCCCTTCCGGATTCATCAGCTTGCCGGAGAACTTCCCCCGGGCCGGCGCCAGGGCGACGGACAGCGGCGGGAGGGCTCCCTCCTTGACGGCCAGCCGGGCCGCGTTCCTGCGGTCGCTCCCTCCATACCACCTGGAGACGTGGTCGCTGTGGCTGAAGAGGATGCGGTAGCTGCCGGGAGCCAGCGAGGGGATGGTGAAGGAGCCCTGGAAATCGGTGCGCGTGTCGGAGAAGGGCTCGTCCTCGCTGCCGCCGTAGACCTCGATCTTGGCGTTGGCGAGCGGGACTCCGCCGGTGTCGGTCACCACTCCGGTGAGGGAGACGCCGGGCTGCAGCACCGCGTCGAGGCCGCCCAGCGTGGCGGTGCCGCTCACCTCCACCCGTGCCGAATCCTCGCGGCGGTACTTCCCTTTGTGCCACTGCACCGGGTACTTCGAATCGCTCTTCTCGAAACGGATGGCGTAGCTCCCCTCCGGGAGGCCGCCGATCTTGTAGTCGCCGGAGATCCCCGTGTAGGCGCTGCCGACCTCGTCCCAGGTGGCGGGGTCGTAGGCGGCGACGCTGACCGAGGCCAAGGGGGCGCCCGCGGGGTCGGTGACCTTGCCCGAGAAGCCCCCCCCCGGGGCGAGCACGATGTTGATGTTCTCGGCGCCACCCGGCGCCGTGACCTGGACCGGCTGCGGCAGTTTCGCCTCCATGTACCCCTGCTCGCTGCCGTCGGCTTTGAGCCGGTAGGCCCCCGACTTGAGCCCCTGGATGGTGAACTTCCCACCTTCCTCGGTGACGGCCGATTCGCCCCTGTCCCCGGTGGCGGCATCCCTGGCGGAGACCCGCACCCTGGCTATCCCCGCCCCTGTGCGGTCTTTGACCGTGCCCGATATCGAGGCGCCCCGTTCCAGTACCACTTCCAGCGGCTGGGAGCCCTCCTTCCCGGAGACGGTCACCGGTGCCGCCTCACCCCTGGTGGCGGCTTTGCCTGACCACTGGGGGAGGTAACCCGGCGCCCGGACTTCCACCAGGTAGGCCCCGTCCGCCACCGCCATGGAAAAGGTGCCGTCGGGTTGGGTGGTCCCGTATTCCGCGCCGCTTTCCTCCTTCGCCTGGGCGGGGTAGACCATCACCGCGGCCTGGACCGGTTCTCCGGAGGAGTCGGAGACCTTCCCGGTCAGGAGTACCCCTTGCCGGAGGAACTGGTTCACCCCCAAAACCGTCTGCGGTGCGGTGACCTCCACGACCTGCGCCTCCTCCTTTTTCGCCGCATCCCGGTAGTAAAGGGGGAGGTGGTGGGTCGAGGTGGCGCGGAAGGAAAGGTGGTAGTGGGCCGAGTCGAGCCCGTGAATGGCGTAGGAGCCGGTCTGGTCGGTGACGGCGCTGCCGCCGCGGGAGTTGCGCTCCAGCGGTTCGGCTATCACGATGACCTCGGGGATGGCCTTGCCGCTTTCGTCGGTGACCATGCCGGCGATCCCGCCGGACTGGCGCAGCACCCCCTTGATCCCGGAGACCGTTGCGGGCGCCGTCACCGTGATGACGGTAGCCTCGTCCGGGTTGGTCTTGCCGTCGTGCCACTGCAGCAGGAATTTCTGCTCCCGGTCTCCGAAGGCGATCCTGTACTTGCCGCTCCCCAGGCCGTCGAGGACGAATTTGCCGGAGGAGTCGCTGCGCGCGAAGACCGGCAGGACGTTCGTGTCGGTGGAGTAGGCGACCGCGTAGATGCCGGGGAGCGGCTTGCTGCCGTCGGTCACGCTCCCAGCGATGCGCCCCCCTTTGGCGAGAGAGCCGTTGATGCCGCTGACCGTCTTCCCCTTGGCGGCTTCCACCACGGTGGGTTCCGTCGCGGACTTGCCGTGCAGCTTGGTGACGTACCCCTTGCGGGCGAAGACCACGATGCACTTGCCCGGGAAGATGCGTACCGAGAAGGCTCCCTTGTCGTCGCTGCGGCCGTCGCTCACGGAAGGTCCGCTCTCCGTGCCGCTGTTTTGGATCACCGTCACCCAGGCGCCGGCCAGCGGCGTTCCCTCGGTGGACGTGACGCTGCCGGTCAGAACCGCCCCCGCCTCGGAGAGCTTGCCGTCGATCCCCTGCTGCTGGTCGCCGCTGACCGTCACCTCCGCGCAGTCGTCCTTCAGCTGTTTCCCGCCGTGCCAGGAGGATTCGAGATCGTTGCCGCTGAAGCGGACCCGGTAGCAGCCGTCGACCACCCCCTTGATCAGGTATTCGCCGTTTTGGTCCGTGACGGCGGAACCGGCCAGGGTGTCGTCGGCGGAGCAGGGGAAGGCCTCCGCAGCGGCCCCGGCTATCGGAGTCCCGGCTTCGTCGGTGATCCTTCCCGCGATGGCCCCGTTCGCTTTGGGGGCGGCGGGCTTTTCCGCGGCGACTGCGGGGTGAACCGCGGCGAGGTGGAAAACGAAAAACAGCAACGCTACTGCCAGTTTCAGCAACTTGATCATCATTCCTCCGGACGGTAAGGAGTCGGCTGTGCTGCCGGAATATATGGGAATACTCATGATCTGTAAATAAAAATAGGATTGGATGGGGCGGCGGCCGTCGGCGGCGGCGACTGGATCAAGAGCCAAAATTATCGGTTGTTGATTGCAGAGCTGCCGTGCTATGCTCCCGAGCTGTCCGTGAAACCGGTATAGTTCGATACGTTGATAGAAAGCGAGGCGCATATTGAAAGGGCAAAGCTTGATCGATTCCATCGGCTCCACGCCGCTCATCGAGATCGACTCTCTCTGTGACAACCCCGCCGTGAAGATCATGGCGAAACTCGAGGGGAGCAACCCCGGCGGCTCGGTCAAGGACCGCCCGGCCCGCCACATGATCCTGGCGGCCGAGAAAAGCGGCGAGCTGACGGTGGACAAGGTGATCCTTGAGCCGACCTCGGGCAACACCGGGATCGCGCTGGCCATGATCGCCGCGGCCAGGGGCTACCGCATCAAGCTGGTGATGCCGGCCTGCGTCAGCATGGAACGGCGCAGCGTGCTGGAGGCCTACGGCGCCGAGATCGTCCTTTCCCCCGGGTGCGAGGCGACCGACGGTGCCATCAGGCTGGCGCACAAGATCTTCGAGGAGCACCCCGGGAAGTACTACATGCCCAACCAGTACGCGAACCCGAACAACGTCCTCGCCCATTACGAGACGACGGGGCCCGAGATCTGGCGGCAGACCGGCGGCGCCGTCACCCACATGGTGGCCGGCATGGGCACGGGCGGCACGCTCATGGGGTTGTCCCGCTTCTTCCGTGAGACGTCGCCGCAGGTCCGGGTGGTCGGCGTCGAGCCGGTGCTGGGGCACAAGATCCAGGGGCTGAAGAACATGCAGGAGGCCATCGTCCCTCCCATCTACGACCCAAGCGCCTACCACCGAAAGCTCGTGGTGGAGGACGACGACGCCTTCGAGACCGCGAGGCTCCTCGCGGCGCGGCACGGCATATTCTGCGGCATGTCCGGCGGGGCCGCCGTTTTCGGCGCGCTCAAGCTGGCGAAGGAACTGGAGTCCGGCACCATCGTGGTCATCCTCCCCGACCGCGGCGACCGCTACCTGAGCACCAACCTCTTCAAATCGATGTGCGCGCAGTGCCCCCCCTGATACGGGACGTCTGCGCTGCAACCACCGAGCCCCGAGGCTATTGCAGCCGCGGGGCTTTTTTCGTGGTGCCGTCTCGGGGCATGATCGGAAAACGTTAAAGTGACCGTCCGCTTTTGCCGATATTTCACTTTGTTAGCCACGACAAAGTCAGGAGGCGGGGTATGCAAGTTGCGACGACGCAAAGCTCGACGGCTCTTCCACTTGTAGGGCAGCCATTTAAACGCAGCGAGACCGTTGGCGCCGAGACCGTTCCGGGTGCGGCTGCAACGGACCGGGTGGACGTCTCGGACCAGGCGCTGGCAGCATCCAGGGAGGCCGGTGAAAAAACGTCGGCAACCGGGGACGCGACGCTGCAGCTGCTGGGGGACCTCCTAACCCGGATCACCGGCGGCGACGTCCAGCAGTTGAGTTACCAGCAGACCGAACTCTCCGCGGAGCAGGCCTCGCTTTCCTTCAGCGGAACCATCTCGACCAAAGACGGCAAGGAAGTGAGCTACGGTCTGGAACTGCAGTATGATCATTTCTCCGTCGAGCAGCGCTCCGCCACCCTCCAAAGCGGTGCCGAGGGCATCTCCCTCGGCTACCAGGGGAGCACCGCCGAGCTTACCGACAGGAGCTTCGGCTTCACCCTGGCGGCAACCGCAGGGGGCGAGGTGTCGACCGGAAAAGGCGTGTTTCATCTGAACGACGAGGTGAGCCGGATCGCCAAGGAGATGAAACCGGCGGTGAAGGAGTTCCTGGCCGCGACCGGCGCCCATGGGGGGTGGGGCCAGGTCAACCGACTGCTGCGCTCGACCGTCTGACCTGGCCACAAACTGTACAAGACCAAAGCCCCGGACACAGTCACGGGGCTTTTTATTTGATGAACGTGGGGAGCCGCTCCCTGATGAGCAGGTGCTCCCTTTCCCTTTCATGAGTGTTTTGGTACAATGTACTCGTCTCCCGACCGGCTGCCAGCCGCTTCACTGGCCCAGGAAGAGGCGCACAATGAGACCGCTGCACATACTGCTTACCGTCCTGATACTCCTGGGTGCAACCATCCTCCCCTCTTCTGCATCCGAAAAGATACGATCCCTATGCGAAATCCACTATCCCACCGACTACCTCTATGAGTGGGACTGCGTCAAGGTCACCAGCAAGGACTCCCCCTACAAGATCTTCGGCAAGCAGTGGCAGGACGGCCTGCGCTTCAACCGCATGGACCGGCGTCATTTCCTGGCCGGCATGTCCGTCAAGGTTCCCAAGCACATGGAGGACATCAAGGAGTTCAACCCCATGCCTCCCTTCTACCACGATGCGGAGAAGGAGCCGCAGTTGATCCTCATCGACCAGAACGAGATGTTCCTGGGAGCCTACGAGTTCGGCACCCTGGTCTTTTCGGCCCCGGTCGCGGTCGGGGTGGAGGAGTACCGCCTCAGGAACGGCAGCTACCGGGTGGATGCCGTCGATCCGGTGCACGAGTCGAGCCTCTTCCCGGTGGAGGGGACGGATCGCCCCTACCCGATGCATTACGGGCTGCGCTTCCACGTGGACAAGAAGGATGACGGCTGGACCTCCTATTGGATCCACGGCCGCGACCTCCCCGGCTATCCCGCCTCCCACGGCTGCATCGGGCTAACGGACGAGGAAATGCAGCTTGCCTATTACGGGGAGCCTGCCAAGCCCCTGCTCATGGACGCGAAGACGCTCTACCGCTGGGCGGTCGGCTCGCGAGACACCGGCAGGCTGCAGAGGTTGCGCGGACCCGCTGTCATCATCATGGGTGAGCCGCAGGTGCCTCCCGACCAGCTGCAGCCGCTTGCCGAACCGGCGGCTGCGCCTCCTGCCCAGGTTGGGCCGTCGGGTCGGGCGCCGGGACCGTAACGCTTCTGCCGGAAAAATTGCCGTCCCGCTGTCCATTTCCCGTTTCCGGTGTATATTCTCATGGTGCCCAGGTTCCGGGGCGTCGCTCCCTGCAGCAGCAGTCGCCACATCTCTTGATCAGTTGATCTGTCTTTCCAACAATCGATCCAAGTTCGCAGCCAGCAGCCTCGACCCTTCCGGCCGAGCGTGTCGACGCGTCCGCCCTGGACCGAAAACGTCACAGCGAGGGTAAAAATATGATCGTCAAGCGCGGCAGCGTGGTGAGTCATGCAATGGCGCAGCAATGGGGAATCGGCAAGGTGGTCGAGGTGGACGACATCAGGGCCACCATCCGCTTCAGCGACGGCATGGTCCGCAAGATCATCTCCTCGCACTTCAACGACCTCCATCCCGCCGACCCGGCCAGTTACCATCCGCCGGTGAAGGAGCAGAAGGCGCGAGAGAAAGGGCGCACGGGGACGCCGCGGGCCAAGACGCCCCGTGCTGCTAAGGCGCCCCGCGGCAAGAAGGCCGCGGCCGGGGCGACCCCGCAGTAGGGCTCGGAGGCGGCAGCGGGTAGTCGAGCTGCGCAGTGCCGGTTCCCGTCGGTGCAGGGGACGGCGGGTCGTATAATTGTCACTTGCCACGGGGGGAAATGCCGTCATAATTTCTCTCATGAGATCAGCGACCGCAGTTGCCGCGGGAGGAGGAGAGCCATGCAATGCCCGGTATGTAAGAACCATGCGCAGGTCGACACCAACCTACATTCGGAGGGGTTCAAAGAGGGGATCACGGAATGCAGCGTCTGCGGCACGGTCTGGTCCGCAAACCACGGCGTCATCGAGATCGTCAAGGACCCCCAGGCGGAATCGTTTCTCCAGGCCGCGAGCGAGCCCGTCGAGGGGGACGATTACAGCCTCACCCTGGACGGCAAGTCCTGAGTCCCCGTTCCTGCTATTCTCCCAAAGAATCCCCCTCCCCCCGGAGGGGGATTCTCTCTTTCAGCGGCTTTTTCCTCATCCTTTTCGCAACTCCTCTCCTCCCGGTGCCGGTAGCGTTGACACCCCCGTTTGATTTAGCGTAACCTGTGCGAGTTGTCCGGACTCAGGGGGAGAGGCGATGAAAACCTTCAGCATCATCGGTTGCGGCGCAGTGGGTAAGACTGTGGGACGCCTGCTGCGGCAGTCGGGCACCGTGGAACTCAGGGACATCCTGACCCGTTCTGCGGCCAGCGCGCAGGCGGCGGCCGATTTCATCGGGGGGGGGCGCCCGGTCGCCGATTTCGGGGAACTCGAGCGCGCCGACCTGTACCTGGTGGCCAGTCCCGACGACGCCATCGCCGGCTGCGTCCGGGGGCTCTGCCGCACCGAGCTCCTCGACCGGCACACCACGGTGTGTCACCTAAGCGGCGCGCTGGGGAGCGAGGTGCTGGGACCCGCCGCGGCTCTGGGGGCGCAGGTGGCGAGCGTTCATCCGGTGAAAAGCTTCGCCGACCCCGCCGTCTGTGTCGGGGATTTCGCCGGGACCTGGTGCGGTATCGAGGGGGACCGGGAGGCGCAGGAACTCCTGGGAGCTCTTTTTAGCGGCATCGGCGGGAAAATATTCAGCATAGACCCCCGTTTCAAGACCGTTTACCACGCCGGCTCCGTGCTGGTCTGCAACTACCTCACCTCCCTGCTGGAGGCGGGGCTCAGGGCCTACCAGAAGGGGGGGGTCCCCCGCGAGACCGCGCTGCAGGTCATGGAGCCGCTGGTGCGCAGCACCGTCGACAATGTCTTTCGCGTAGGCACCGCCGGGGCCCTGACCGGCCCCATCGCCCGCGGCGACGCGGGAGTCGTGGCCCGGCAACTGGACGCACTGGAGAGCTTCGACGGCGAACTGGCGTCCATCTACCGCGCCCTGGGGAGCGTCGCGCTCGAATTGTCGCGCGAGCGAGGGCAGGCATCGCCCCCCGGGCTGGCGGCGATCGAGGACCTGCTGGCGGCGCGAAGGGTGGGAGTGTCGTAGTCATGTCTTGCTGCCTGAAGCACGAGCCGCGGAAAACCCGGGAACTGCTGGATGCGGTGGTGAACGGGACCTCGGATCTGATCTACGCGAAGGACCTCGAGGGACGTTACCTGCTCATCAACCGCGAGGCGGCCGAGTGGTACGGCAAACCGGCCGAGGAGATCCTGGGGCTGGACGACAGCGACCTCTTCCCGGATGAAGTGGTGCAGGTCCTGCGCGAAAACGACCACCGGGTGATGGCCTCGGCCGCCAGTTCGACCCTGCAGGAACGGGTCGTCGACCGGCTGGGGCGCCCCTGCGTCTTCCTCTCCACCAAGGGACCCCTCTTCGACGCCAACGGCCGTGTGAGCGGCATCTTCAGCATCTCCCGGGACATTACCGAGCTGGTGCAGGCCCAGGAACTGCTGCTCGCCAACCAGGAGCAGCTAAGTGCGCTGGCCATCGAGCTGTCGTTGGCGCAGGAAAAGGAGCGCCGCCGCATCGCCGCGGACCTGCACGACGAAATCGGGCAGAACCTGGCCCTGGCCAAGTTGAAGCTCAGCGACTGCCGGCAGGATTTCAAGCTTCCCGCCGCCGCGACCCGGACGGTCAGGGAACTGGAGCTTCTGCTCGAGCGGACCATCCAGGAAGTCCGCACCCTCACCTTCCAGATCAGCCCTCCGCTGCTGTACGAGGTGGGGTTGGAGGCGGCGCTGGACTGGCTTGCGGAACAGTTCCAGGCAAAGCACAAGTTGCAGGTGACGGTCGAGAGCGACCTCCGCTCCCCGCTGCACGAGGAGCTGGGGGCGGCCCTCTACCACGTGGCGCGCGAACTCCTGGTGAACGTGGTCAAGCACGCCCGGGCCGGGAAGGTCTCCATAACCCTCAGCGAAACGTCGCAGCGGCTCGAACTCAAGGTTTCCGACGACGGCAGAGGCTTTCCCACCCAGGCCGACGAAGGTGGGGTGAGGTCCGGGTTCGGCCTCTTCAACATCAGGCAAAGGGTGCAGCATCTCGGCGGCCAATTGGAGTTCTCTTCAGGCCCCGGCGGCACCGAGGTCACGGTCCGCGTCCCCCTGTCCGACGCCGACCATTAACAACGCAGGGAGTTCGCGATGATACGCGTGATGATAGTGGACGACCACAGCATAGTCCGGGAGGGGATACGGATCCTGCTGGAGAAATTTCCGGACATCATGGTGGTAGCAGACGCCGACAACGGCCGGTCCGCCCTGGAGATTGCCGGGGAGGCCTCGCCCGAAGTCGTGCTGATGGATACCAGCATGCCGGGCATGAACGGGATCGAGGCGACCCAGCGGCTCGGCGTGGAATGCCCGTCGGCGCGGGTACTGATCCTCTCCATGCACAAGGACAAGCGCTTCGTCGCCCAGGCCTTCCGGGCGGGGGCGCGCGGCTACCTGCTCAAGGACTGCACCTCCGCCGAGCTGGTGCACGCGGTGCGGGCGGTGGCGGCGGGCGAGATCTACGTCTGCTCCGGCATCATCGGCGTGGTCATCGACGACTACATAAAGAGGATCCCCGATTCCTTCGGACAGAGCGATGCGGCGCTGACCCCGCGGGAAAGGGAGGTACTGCAGCTGATCGCCGAGGGGAACAACGCCAAGAACATCGCCTTCCTGCTTAAAATCAACGTGAAGACCGTCGACACCCACCGTCAGCAGATCATGAAGAAGCTGAAGCTGTACTCCATCGCCGAACTGACCAAGTTCGCCATACGGGAAGGGGTCACCAGCCTGGAGAATTGACAAGATCAGGAAAATTTCCGCTTCACCTCATATAAACCCTGATATCGAGACCGGTTTCTATTTGTTAGAGTTGCCTTTCATTTGCGATCTTAAACCACCTCGCGAAAGCAACTACCGGGACCGATGCGGACTACAAAAATCCTCCTTGCCGACGACCATACGCTGATCCGAGAATGCCTGATCGCGATGCTTGAGAAATCCCCCGAACTCGAAGTCGTGGCCCAGGCCGCGAGCGGGATGGAGGCCGTGCGGCTCACCTACGATCTGCAACCGGACATCGTCCTCATGGACCTCATGATGCCCGACGGCAACGGCATCGAAGCGAGCCGCTGCATCCTCAGCGCCTTTCCCGAAATGAAGGTGCTGATCCTCTCCATGTACGGCGATGCCCGCTCGGTGCGGCAGGCCCTGGACGCAGGGGCGCGCGGGTTCCTGGTCAAAAGCAGCCCGTCCGACGAGATCATCGAAGCCATCCGCATCGTTTCTGACAACGGTTTCTACCTGAGCTCCCACGTGCAGGGGGTCCTGGAACACGAACTTGCATCGGCAGCCGGGAGGTTGCCGCTCACCTCGCGCGAGGAGGAGGTGCTGGTGCTGATGGCCCAGGGGAGGAACTCCCGGGAGATCGCCGTCCTGCTCCAGATCAGTCCCAAGACGGTGGAAACCCACCGCATGCACCTCATGAAAAAACTGAACCTCACCAGCATCGCCGGCCTCACCAAGTACGCCATCAGGGAAGGACTGCTGCCGCTCGATTGATCGCCGGCCGCACGCCTGCCTGTCCTGCCTCACCCCTCTTCTGATGTTCTTCACATGCTCCCTCGTCTTTACGTGTCCGCGCCGCCGCCCGCGACTCGTCGCCTCTTCCGCGACTAGGCCAAAATGCCGCCCGAACCTGGCCTTTTTCTGATTCACGGCGTGCCTTTTCTGTCGATGAAGCATGGGACGGTCGGCGAGGATCCCACACGCAGCGGGTGACTCGCAAAGCGACAACCACACCCAGAGGACGGAGCGAACATGAAATGGTTCACCAATCTGAAAGTCGGCACTAAGCTTGTTGCGGCGTTTGTAGCGGTATCGGTCATAACCGCCGTGGTAGGCATCATCGGCATCCGCAACATGGGGACCATCAACGAGAAGGCAGATGAGATGTACCTGAGGGAACTGATGGGGGTCTCCTACATCAAGGAGGCCAACATCAACCTGATCTACGTCTCGCGGGCCGAAAAGAACTTTCTCCTTGCCACCAACCAGCAGGAGCGGGAGAAGTACGTCACCAACATAAACAAATACAAGGCCGGCTATAAGGAGTGGCTGGACAAAGCGAGGCCGCTGTTTTATTCGGAGAAGGGGAAGCAGATCCTGAAAAAGCTGGAGACGGCGAACGACGAGTGGTTTGCCCTGCAGCAGAAGGTGATCGAGCTTGGGATGCGTGACAAACTCAACGACAGTTCGCCCGCGGTGGCTCTTTCCTTCGGAGAGGCGCACATAAAGCAGAATGCGGTAGACGACACACTGACGGAGTTGGCCCGGCTTAAGGAGGAAAACGCAAAGGATGCGTCCGTGGAAACCACCAGGATCTACAAGGCGAGTCTCACCCTGATGGCGGCTCTGGTGGCGGGAGGCGTCCTGATAGGCCTGGCACTGGGAATAATCATCTCGCGCATGATCAGCGTACCGCTCAGGCGCGGCGTGGAGTTTGCGGCCGCCGTGGCGGAGGGGGATCTTACCCAGACAGTGGACGTCGACCAGAAGGACGAGGTCGGGCAACTGGCGGCGGCCCTGAATATCATGGTGGCGCGCCTGAAGGGAATCGTCGCGGAGGTGAAGAGCGCCTCGGACAACGTGGCGGCGAGGAGCCAGCAACTCTCCTCCGGGGCAGAGGAGATGTCGCAGGGGGCCACCGAGCAGGCGGCCTCCGCCGAGGAAGCCTCTTCTTCCATGGAGCAGATGTCGTCCAACATCCGGCAGAACGCGGACAACGCGATGCAGACCGAAAAGATCGCGGTGAAGTCTGCCCAGGATGCCCGGGAAGGGGGACAGGCCGTCCAGGAGACGGTAGGCGCCATGAAGGAGATCGCCGGCAAGATCGGCATCATCGAGGAGATCGCACGCCAGACCAACCTCCTCGCCCTGAACGCGGCCATCGAGGCGGCCAGGGCGGGGGAGCACGGCAAGGGGTTCGCCGTTGTCGCATCCGAGGTGCGAAAGCTTGCCGAGCGCTCCCAGAAGGCGGCCGCGGAGATCAGCGAGCTTTCGGCGAGCAGCGTGGATGTCGCGGTCAAGGCGGGGGACCTGCTCGTGAAGATGGTTCCGGACATCCAGAAGACCGCCGAACTGGTACAGGAGATCAGCGCTGCCAGCAAGGAGCAGGATACCGGGGCGGATCAGATCAACAAGGCGATCCAGCAGCTGGACCAGGTGATCCAGGCCAACGCGGGTGCGTCGGAAGAGATGGCCTCGACCGCCGAAGAGCTGTCCAGCCAGGCCGAGCAGCTCCAGACCGCTGTTTCCTTCTTCAAGATCGGCGACGAGCGCACGAGAAAGGCGGCTTCTGTGTCCAAGGCGGCGCCCACCGCCCAGCCCGGCGCGGCGCACGGCAAGCAGTTCACCCGTTCCAAAACCGCAACACCCGGCGGTACAAATGCAGCGGTGAAGAAGGTCGTGGGACACGACCTCGACCTGAGCGACAAGAGCGTGAGCGACGCCGATTTCGAGCAGTACTAGCCTTCACTTGATCGGCGTCCTGAGGGACGCCTGCGGTGCCATGCCATCAAGCGCCGTCCTCCGGGACGGCGCTTTTTTTTACGTTTCCCCTCCCCCCGGGAGAGGGTGCCCGAAGGGCGGCCGAGGCAGATGGCAGAAGCGACAGCGGTGCCGACAGCGGTGCCGACAGCGGTGCCGACAGCGGTGCCGACAGCGGTGCCGACAGCGGTGCCGATGGCGGCGCCCTCACCCCCAGCCCCTCTCTCGGAGGGAGAGGGGGGGCATGGCGTTCGGTGGGAGGGGGGAGAGACGGAGAAAAGAAAAGCCTGGAGTACGCGCAAAAAAAAGGGCAGCCGCTCGATGCGGCTGCCCCCCTTTGTTATTCTATGCTTTTCACCCCGCTAGGCCGCGGCCCCTTCCAGCTCCTGGACCATTTCCAGTTCGCCGCCGGTAAAGACCTTGTCGATGTCCAGGATGATGATGAACTGCTCGTTGTGCTTGCCCATCCCCTTGATGAAGTCGGTGTTCAGCTTGGTGCCGATGCGCGGCGGCGGCTCGATCTGGTCCGGCTCCAGGTCCATGACCTCCTGGACCGCGTCGGCCATGGCCCCCATGACCACCTTCTCGCCCTCCAGCTCCACCTCGACGATGATGACGCAGGTGTTGACCGTCTGCTCCGCCATCGCCATGCCGAACTTCAGACGCAGGTCCACCACCGGGACCACGCTGCCGCGCAGGTTTATGACACCGCGCATGTAGTCCGGTGTCTGAGGCACCTTGGTGATGGACGTGAAATCCAGCACTTCCCGTACCTTGCCGATGTCCAGGGCGAAAAGCTCGTCCTCCAGCTTGAAGGTCAGGTACTGGGTGGTTTCCGTGATTGTCTCGACCGCCATGTTTGCTCTCCTCTCTCAGTGTTGACTATCGGTGCGCCCCGCTATGAGTAACGACGAAATAAGGGGTTGGCTCGAACCGGGCCCGCGGCCGTGCAGCCGGAACCCATTGACTATATCGACACTTTCTCATGCAGGTTGAGCCAAAAAAAACGTGCTTAGTAACTTATAATCTGTCCGGGACTTCCATGACCGGGGGGAGAGGGGCGAGGGGAGGAGGTGGCGCAGCGGTCCCAGGCAGGATGCCGCTGCGCCGGCGGGAATCGGTTGCTAAAAGCTCTCGAAGGCCTCGTCGCTCAGGTCCAGTTCGACGGCATGGCCCGCCGCACGGGTGAGCGGATGAGCCTGCGCGGCCACCTTCTTAGCCGGCTTGGGTGCCGCCTTGCGCGGGGCGGTCGCCGTCGAGGCGGAGTGGGCCACCCTGAAGAAGCTGATGGTGTGCTGCAGCTGTTCGGACTGCGAGGCGAGCTCTTCCGCGGTGGCGGACATCTCCTCGGCTGCAGAGGCGTTCTGCTGGATCACCTGGTCCAGTTGCTGGATCGCCTTGTTGATCTGCTCCGCTCCGGTGTCCTGTTCCCTGCTCGCCGCGGTAATTTCCTGTACCAGCCCGGCCGTTCTCTGGATGTCCGGGAGCATGGTCGACAGCATGGCGCCGGCGGTTTCGGCCACTTCCACGCTGGAGGAGGAGAGCTCCGAGATCTCGGCTGCCGCCTTCTGGGAGCGCTCGGCAAGCTTTCTCACCTCGGAGGCGACCACGGCGAACCCCTTGCCGTGCTCGCCGGCACGTGCCGCCTCGATGGCAGCGTTCAGGGCCAGCAAGTTGGTCTGGCGCGCGATTTCCTCGATGATCGAGATTTTGCCGGCGATCTCCTTCATCGCGGTCACCGTCTGAGCCACCGCCTTGCCCCCCTCCTGCGCGTCCGCCGCTGATTTTACCGCTATCTTCTCGGTCTGCAGGGCGTTGTCCGCGTTCTGCCTGATGTTGGAGGACATCTCTTCCATGGAGGAGGAGGCTTCCTCCGCGGCGGCGGCCTGCTCGGTGGCGCCCTGGGACATCTGCTCGGCGCTGGAGGACATCTGCTGGCTGCCGGCCGCCACGTTGTCCGCCGCGTTCTTGACGTCGTTGACCACCTCGGACAGCTTGCCGACCATGTTGGCCAGCGAGCGCATCAGCTCGTCTTCGGCGGAACGTTCGGTGATGGTCACGGTGAGGTTGCCGCCGGCCACCTCCCTGGAGGCGGCGGTGATGGTTTCGGTGGCCCGGATCAGCACGTTCAGGTTGTTCTTGATCTCGTTGAAGTCACCCTTGTACTCTTCGGTGATCTCGGGGGGCATGTTCCCCTTGGAGATGCGCTCCACATATTCGGCCGCCACGTTGAGCGGGCCGATCACCGCGTCGAGGGTGCCGTTCACCCCTTCCACTACCTCGCGATAGGCGCCCTGGTGCCGGGAGACGTCCGCGCGGCTGGCCAGTTTCCCTTCCATGGCGGCAGATGAGAGAGCCATGGTGTCCGCCACCAGCCCCTTGATGCTCGCCACCATGGTCTGCATGGCCCGAAGAAGCTGCCCCGTCTCGTCCTTTCCCGTCTCGGGGATGCTGACGGAGAGGTCCCCCCGCGCCAGCTTTTCGGCAATGTCGACCCCGGTGCCGAGCGCGCGGCTGATCATGCGGGAGACCAGGACCGCCAGGAAGGCCCCGATCAGGACCGCGGCCACCAGGGCGGCGATGATCATCCAGCGGGAACTTGCATAGGTCCGGGTGGCGCGGTGCGCCGCCTCCTCGGCCCCCTTGTCGTTCATGGCCACACCCTTCTCGATGGAAACCACCGCCTCGTTGAAGCTCTTGGCGCCGTCACCCTGCAAAAGCGCCAGGGCCTGCTGCTTCTTGTTCTGGCGGGAAAACTCGATGACCTTCTGGTGGTCTGCCAGGTACTGGCCCCACTCGGCGGTGAACTCCTGCAGGCTCCTTTTCTCCTCCGGGGTATCGGCCACCTTCTCGTACTGGGCCGTCACCTTCCTGATGCCGGCGATCTCCTCTTCCAGGGTCTTCTCGCATTTTTTCATCTCTTCCTGCGTGGTGGCCAGGACGTGCTGGAATTCGGTGTTGCGCACGTCCCCCATCCCTATGCGCATGTCGTCCAGGGCGTTTACGCCTGGCAGCCACTGTGTGGTGACCTCGACGGTGTCCTGGTTCAGGCGTGCCAGCTGCCAGATGGAGAAGAGTCCCAGTGTCGTGGCGAGCAGCAGTACCGACGCTACGACCGCCAGGATCTTCCCGCCGATCTTCATGTCATTGAACCATTTCATGTCTCACTCCTCTTCTTGGTTGGTGTCAGGGCCGCTGCCGCGGCCGGTCGTGCTGCCGGGGTTACGCGTTCACCGCAGCCGCATCCTCCATCTCCTGGACCGCATCCAGGTCGTGGCTGCTGAAGATCCGGTCGATGTCCAGGATGATGATGAACTGTTCGTTGTGCTTTCCCATCCCCTTGATGAAGTCGACGTTCAGGTTGGTGCCGATGCGCGGGGGAGGCTCGATCTGCTCCGGCTCGAGGTCGAGCACCTCCTGGACCGCGTCGGCCATGGCTCCCATGATCAGCGTTTCCCCTTCCAGTTCAATCTCGGTGATGATGACGCAGGTGTTTACGGTCTGCTCGGTGCCGTTCATGCCGAACTTCAGGCGCAGGTCGAGCACCGGCACCACGCTGCCGCGCAGGTTGATCACCCCCCGCATGAAGTCAGGCGTCCCGGGCACCTTGGTGACCGAGGTGAAATCCAGCACCTCCCGGACCTTGCCGATATCGAGCGCGAACAGTTCCTGGTCGAGGTTGAAGGTCAGGTACTGAATTGTCTCAGTGATGGTCTCAACTGCCATGGGACGTCCTCCTGTTTCTGTTAAGATACTGGTGTGACCCTAGCTGTTGGGGAGGTCTATGTCAGAGGCGGGGTGGGATCGGTTGAACTATCTGTATATATCGGCCTCATTGCCGGCGGATTAAGAAAAATTTTCGATGAGCCGTAGGAAAGTTGGATCTGCTGTGTTCTGAAAGTCCTAGACTTCGTCTCTCGTTCGATGCATTATGTGCCCCTTTGTGTGAGATATGATTGAACTTATTGACCTGCGGCTATGAATGGGGGTACAGGAAATACAGGAGGATGACATGGATGACACGATGAGAAGAAAAGACCGGCAACTTTCGGCGCGGGCCGCCAACGAGATCCTGGCACAGGGGAGCATCTGCCAGTTGGCAATGGCGGCGCAGGGGGAGCCCTACCTGGTGACGCTGAACTACGGCTACCGGGACTCCGCCCTGTATTTCCACTGCGCGAAGGCGGGGCGCAAGCTGGAAATTCTGGAGCAGAACAACCGGGTCTGCTTCACGGTAGTCGAGCACGGCGCAGTCCTGCCCGCGGACAAGGCCTGCGATTTCACCATGAAGTACCGCAGCGTGGTCGGGTACGGCACCGCGCGGGTGATCGACGGCTACCGGGAAAAATGCGAGGCGCTGGGTATAATCATGGCTCAGTACGCCCCCGGTGACAGTTTCGAGTTCCCGGAGGCGACCCTGGCCGCAACCACGGTTTTCGTCGTGGACATCTCGTCCATGGCTGCCAAGAGCAACCACTGACCCCAAGAAAGAGGTCTTCATGAACATCCTGGCCATCGATCCCGGCTCCACGTCGACCAAGGTAGGGGTGCTGCGCGCGGGGAAACTCGTCAAGGCGACCATCGAACACCCCCGCCTCGAGATCGAGAGTTTCCACGCCGTGATGGAGCAGTTGGACTACCGGATGGAACACCTGGTCCGCTACCTGCGTGAAACCGGTGCCGAGCAGCTGCGTTGGGACGCGGTGGTCGGGCGCGGCGGCCTGGTCCGCCCGGTGCCGAGCGGGGTCTACCTGGTGGAGGAGCCGCTGCTTGGGGACCTGATGCGGGGGGTGAACGGCGAGCACGCGGCGAACCTGGGCGGGGTCATGGCCCACGCGGTGGCGGCGCGCCAGGGGGCACCGGCCTTCGTGGTGGACCCGCCGGTCATCGACGAGATGTGGCCGGTAGCCCGCATCTCCGGCATGGCGGGGATCGAGCGGCGCAGCATGTTCCACGCCCTGAACCAGAAGGCGGCGGCGCGCGAGGTGGCGCGGGAGCTGGGGAAGCCGTACCAGGAGCTGAACCTGATCGTGGCGCACATGGGGGGCGGCATCACGGTGGGAGCGCACCGCAAGGGGCTGGTGGTGGACGTGAACAACGGCCTCAACGGGGACGGCCCTTTCTCCCCCGAGCGGACCGGCGGCCTCCCGGTGATCGGGGTGTTGCAGCTCGTGGAGCAGGGGGCCTTCACCACGGAGCAGCTGAAGAGCATCGTGGCGCGCAAGGGGGGCGTCTTCTCCTACCTCGGGACGGTGGACCTGCGCGAGGCGGAGGAAAACGCCCAAAAGGGGGACCGGTGGGCGGCCCTGGTGCTGGAGGCCATGGTCTACCAGGTCGCCAAGGAGATCGGCGCCCTGGCCGCCGCCCTTTCCGGGGAGGTGGACGGCATCGTCTTGACCGGCGGGCTCGCCTTCAGCGACGCCGTGGTGTCGGGAGTGCGGCGGCGGGTGGCCTTCATCGCGCCGCTATTCGTGCTGCCGGGGGAGTTCGAGATAGAGGCGCTGATCGGGGGGGCGTCAAGGGTCCTCTCCGGCGCCGAAGAGGCGCGGCGTTACCCGGGAGGAACCGATGAAGATCGGACCTAATCTGAGGGCCGTGGTCGCGGCCAAGGGCGTGCCGATGGACGAGGTGCGCGAGGCGCTTGGGTGGGACCGGGAGACCCTGGACCGGGTGCTCGCCGACCGGCTCTCCCCCGGCATCTCGGAGCTCTTGAGGCTCGCCACCTTCCTGGGGGTCGGCATCTCCCGGCTTTTGGGGGGCGACCAGGAGTCGGGGCGGCGCGCGGTGAAGACCGGCAAGGACGAGCGGGTCGGGGTGGACCGGCGCAACGCCCTGCACTACGAGAGTCTGGCGCAGGCCTTCGCCGGCCGGCACCTGGAGCCTTTCGTGGTGGACCTGTACCGCGCCCCGGAAACGGAGCCGGATCTGAGCCGCCACCCCGGCGAGGAGTTCCTGTTCGTCCTCTCCGGCGAGCTCGAGGTCACCGTGGACGGCGAACCCTTCCACCTCGAGGAGGGGGACTCACTGTACTTCGACTCCCTGCTGCCGCACGTGCTGGTCTCCCTCAGCGAACACACCCGGCTGATGGCGGTGCTCTACCGGGGCGAGTCCATGCTGCAGCTCACCAAGGGGCACGGCATGAAGAGCCTCATCGAGGCGGCGAGGCTCGCCCCGCGCCAGAACGTGGTCCTGGTCTGCCCCGACCCCTGTTCCCTCAAGGCGGTGAACAAGGGGATCGAGGAGGGGATCCTGGAGACCGCCTTCCTGGTGGGGGATCCGGTCCAGGTGCGCGCATCCTGCGCCGACCTCATGATCTTCGAGAAGCAGTACCGTTTCGTCACCGTCCCCGCCGGAGCCGACCACGAGCGGGAGGCGGCGCTGGCCGGCGTGGAGCTTGTGGCTGGCCGGCAGGGGGACCTCCTCATGAAGGGGGGGATCAACACCGCAGTCCTGATGAAGGCGGTCCTCGCCAAGAAGACCGGGATCGGCACCGGCAGGAGGCTCTCCAACGTCAGCATCTTCGAGCTTCCGGGCGTGGAGCGGCTCATCTTCCTGACCGACCCCGCCATCAACCCCGAACTCTTCGCGCACCAGGAGGCCGCCTCGGCCATCGACATCATCGAAAACGCCATCCACGTGGCGCGCGCCCTGGGGGTCGAGCGTCCCAAGGTGGCGCTTTTGGAGGCGAACGAGGTCCCTTCCGCCAACATCCCCACCACGCTCCTGGAACAGGAGCTTTCCCGGCGCCAATGGCCGCAGGCCGACGTCTACGGTCCGCTCTCCTACGACCTCGCCCTCTACCCGGAGTCGGTGCGCAAGAAGGGTCTTACCGGGAACCCCGTGGCCGGCCAGGCCGACATCATCGTGGTGCCGCACATCTCGGGGGGGAACTTCCTCTACAAGAGCTGGGTCTTCACCATGGGGGCCGAGGTTGCCAACGTGGTGTTGGGCGCCCGCGCCCCCATCATCCTTACCTCCAGAAGCGACAGCGACCTCACCAAGTTCCTCACCATCTGCGCCAGTTCCCTCTACGGCCACTACCTGCGCCGGGAAGGGTGAAAAGGGGGAGATTCCCTTTGCCGTTTGCTTTCCCCACGGCGGCCGGGTATGCTAATGAACGTTTGATCACTCCGACGCGAGGAAAGCATGCCCAGCATCCCGCTCATCATCGGCCACCGTGGCGCCTCCCGTGACGCTCCCGAAAACACCCTTGCCTCGTTCAGGCTCGCCTTCGCGCAGGGGGCGGACGGCATCGAGGCCGATTTCCGGCTCACCCGTGACGGCCGCATCGTCTGCCTGCACGACGCCGGCGCCTCCCGCACCGCCGGCAGCGACCTCGAGGTGGCCGAGGCGACCCTGGCCGATCTGCAGCGTCTCGACGCCGGGAGCTGGAAGGGGGGGGAGTGGCGTGACGAGCGCATCCCGACCCTGGCACAGGTGCTCGAGACGCTCCCCGCCGGCAAGAGGCTCTTCATCGAGCTCAAGTGCGGGGCCGAGATCCTCCCCCCCCTGGCCGCAGACCTCGCCCGCGCCGGGGTCCCGGCGGAACGGATCCGCTTCCTCGCCTTCGACCACCTGCTGGTGGCCGCGCTCAAGAAGCGCCTTCCCGACCATCGCGCCTGCTGGCTCTGCGACTACCGCTGGCGCGGCGGCTGGCATCCCTCGGCCGGAGAGGTACTCTCCCGGCTGGACGAGATCGGCGCCGACGGCCTGGCCAGCAGGGACCGCGCCATACTCGACGCCTCGCTGGTGGGGGGGGTGCGGGAACGCGGGCTGGAAATCCACGTCTGGACCGTCGACTCCGCACGGGACGCCAAAAGGCTCTGCGACCTCGGCGTCGACTCCATCATGACCAACCGCCCGGGATGGCTGCGCCGTGCCCTGGAGCTGCCGCAGGAGAGAGCATGAACCGCAAGGCATACCTCGCCACCGGCCGCATGATCGCGATGCTCCAGGGGTTCTCCAAGCTGCGGGTTAACGTCCACGGCAAGGAGCACATCCCCGAAGGTCCCGTCGTCTTCGTGGTGAACCACTTCACCCGCATCGAGACGGTGCTGCTTCCCTACCACATCTACCGCCTGACCAAAATCCCGGTCTGGTCCCTGGCCGACGCCTCGCTGTTCGCGGGTCCGCTGGGGCGCTTTCTGGACCTGATGGGGGCGGTCTCCACCAAGAACCCGGACCGCGACCGGGTCATCGTCAAGACCCTGCTCACCGGCGAGGCGAGCTGGATCATCTTCCCGGAGGGGAGGATGGTGAAGGACAAGGAGCTGTTCAAAAAGCACCTGCTCCTTCCTCCCAGCGGGGTGCGTCCCCGTTCCGGCGCCGCCACGCTCGCGCTGCGCACCGAGTTCTACCGGCAGAGGATGCTGAGGCTGCAGGGGGTGGCGCCGGAGGAGGTGGCGAGGCTCCAGGGGATGTTCCAGATCCCCGACCTCGGGCCGCTCAAGAAGGTAAAGTGCCACATCGTCCCGGTGAACATCACCTACTACCCGCTGCGTGCACGGGAGAACGCGCTCAGCAGGCTCACCGAGCTCTTCCTTGGGGAGGCCCCCCTGCACCTGAAAGAGGAGATCCTCACCGAGGGGAGCATGCTCCTCTCCGGCGTGGACATCGACATCCGCTTCGGCAGCCCCATCGACCCTTCCGCCTATCTCACGAGCCGGGGCGTCGAGGCCGACATCGTCTCCACGGCAAGCTACGGCTTCGACGATAACCTCCCCTCGCTGAGCGAGATGAAGCACGCGGCCAACCGCCTCATGCAGCGCTACATGAGCAGCATCTACAGCCTCACCACGGTGAACCACGACCATCTCTTCGCCTCTCTTCTGAGGGCCTATCCCTTCAAGGCGATCGACGAGGACGACTTCAGGCGCAGGGTCTTCCTGCTGACCAAGCTCTGCCTGAGGGACACCGCCTGCAGGCTGCACCAAAGCCTCAGTACCGACCAGGTGTCGCTGTTGACCGACGACCGCTACCATAAGTACCGCGAGTTCCGCGAACTGGCGCTGGAGAAGGGGGTGGTGGTGCAAAAGGACGGCGAACTGGTGAAGGACCGGGCCAAGTTCTCCGCTCCCTTCGAGATGCAGCGCGCCAGGATCGACAACCCCATCGGCGTCATCGCCAACGAGGTGCTCCCGCTCACCCCGCTGCAGCGCGAGGTGCACCTGATGGCGTGGCTGCCGGTCTGGCTGGTGCGCAAGAAGGTGGCGCAGATCCTTGAAACCCAGGCGCTGGAGGAATTCGACGCCGACTATCGCACATACTTCCGCGAGGGGGAGAGCAAGGAGAGCGAGGTGGGGATGCCCGTGCTCCTGAAGGGGACCTCGCGCCGCCTGGGAGTGGTGCTGGTGCACGGCCTTCTCTCGGTACCGGCGCAGATGCTGGAGCTCGCCCGCTACCTGCAGGGGAAGGGGCTCTGGGTCTACCTGGTGCGCCTGAAAGGGCACGGCACCTCCCCGGAGGACCTCGCCCTCAGAAACGGCAACGACTGGGTGGCATCGGTGGATCTCGGCTACGCCCTGATGAAGGCCCTCTGCGACCGGGTCGTCGTCGGCGGCTTCTCCTTCGGAGGGGGAGTGGCGCTGGACTGCGCCAGCCGGGTGGGGGACGCGGCGGGAGTCTTCGCCGTCTGCCCGCCGCAGCGGCTTTTGGACATCTCCTCCCGCTTCGCGCCGGCGGTCACCGTCTGGAACCGGGTCATGGACGTCTTCAGCTACCAGTGGGCCAAGAAGGAGTTCGTGGAGAGCGTCCCGGAACGCCCGGAGCTGAACTACACCAGGATCCCGGTCAGCGCGCTGCGTGCCATGGAGCGTTTCATGAGCGAGCTGGAGCCGAAGCTGGCCGGGATCCGGACGCCGGTCCTGGTGCTGCAGTCCGAGGGGGACCCGGTGGTCGACCCGCGCGGCTCGCAGCGGCTCTTCGAGATGCTGGGGAGCGAGCACAAGAGCTACCGGAGGTTCCCGCTCAAGCGCCACGGCATCCTGGCCGGCGCGGGCTCCGAGGAGGTGCACGCCGCGGTGGGCGCTTTCCTCGACGCCATGCCGGGGGCTCGGGGCGTCGGGGAGGGACCGCAGCAGGGGTAGCGGGCTTTTCAGATCTGTCGGGATCTGCTACAAGGGTGGTATGGGAAACGACAACTGGCAGGGGATATTGCAGAAGAGGCACTGGGTCTTCGACCTGGACGGCACCCTCACCGTGGCCATCCACGACTTCGTTCACATAAGGAGCGTGCTGGGGGTCCCCCAGGGGAGCGACATCCTGGGGCACCTGGACGGGCTACCCGAGGCGGAGGGGATACGGGCGCGGGCGCTTTTGCAGTCGATCGAGGAAGAGCTGGCGGGAAGGACGGAACCGGCCGAGGGGGCGCTGGAGCTTTTGCAGCTGTTGCACGAGCGCGGCACCCGGATCGGGGTCCTCACCCGAAACACCAGGGAAAACGCACTGGCCACCCTGTCGCGCATCGGGCTCACTCCCTTCATCGGGGCAGGGGACGTGCTGGGGCGGGACGACGCCCGGGCCAAGCCCGACCCGGACGGCATCCACAAACTGGCGTGCCGCTGGGGAGTCTCCCCGGCGGCACTGGTGATGGTCGGTGATTATGCCTTCGACCTGCAGACCGGTCGCGCGGCCGGCGCCGGCACCGTTCATGTCGATCCTGCCCGCGCCTTCCGCTGGCCCGAGCTCACCGACCTCGCGGTGGGGAGCCTGGCCGAGCTGGCGCAGGCGCTTCAGGCCAGCGTCTCCAGCTCATGGTCGGCTATCTGCACGATCTCGTCGTAAATGGCCAGCATGACGTGCATGTCGCACCACTTCCTGGTCATGGCGTGGATCAGGTAGCCTCCGTTCACCAGGGTTCCGGAAAGGAGCGCGATGCCCAGCATCCTCTGCTCCTCGACCGACAACAGGAAGCAGGCGTAGACCGCGATGTTCACCATGGAGAAGAGCCACGCCACCTCGGGACCCTTGAACGGGTTGAGCATGACCTTGGTGAGGTCCATGTAGTAGCGGGTAAGCCCCCGCACCCTGCGCATGCAGTCGATGATCCCTTCGCTTTGCTCCTTCAGGTACAGGCTGGCCAGGAAATGGGTGCTCGCCTTCTCTTTGCCCTTCGCCATCCGTTCCTTCACGTACATGTCGATCGCTTCGTCCACTGTCTCTTTGCTCATGGCTGCCACCTTTGGATGCCTGTTCCTGCATCCGGTCGGATCTCTATGTGAGGGGCGTTCATTCGCCCTTCGGATCAAGTAGGGGGAAAGGGCTCTGGCATCGGCGGAGGTCGAGCCTTGCATAAGGAAAACTATGGTGCAAAAGAGCCTAGGTGTCAACAGCTCTCCCCTTGCGTATCTGTCCCATTTATCGGCGCAACTTTGCTTTAGTTGACAACTTTCTGCTCCTGCCGTACTCTCGGAGCCTGTCTTGAAGGGAATCGCGGCGCAACTGCCTGAAACTTCGATCTGGAGGGGTATGGGGAACAAACATCAGCACGGGAAAGGCCTGGCCGAGCAGGGGCTCATCGTCTCCCATTTCGGGGTTGCTGTAGAGGTGCTCTTTGAGACGGGCGAGCGGCGCATGGTGAAGGTGAAGCGCAACTCGGGGCACGTGGTCGGCGACGGGGTCACGGTGCTCGGCGAGGTGCTGCACAGGCTCCCCAGGAGGACCGAGCTGAGCCGGCGTGACGCCCGCGGGGGCATCCACCTGGTCGCCGCCAACCTCGACGTGCTCGGCGTGGTACTCGCTCCCGGCACCCCCTCCGGATTCCTGGACCGCGCCATCGTCGCCGCCCGCACCGCCGGGTTGGCCCCCTTCGTCGTCCTCAACAAGTGCGACCTTCCCGAGGCCTTAGAGCTTGGCAGGGTGATCGGCTCGGTCTACGACGGCATCCTTCCCTTGTTCCCCTTGAGCGCCGTCACCGGAGCCGGCATCGAGCCGCTGCGGGACTTTCTGCGCCAGGGGCACCGGGGCGCCTTCGTCGGCACCACCGGGGTGGGGAAGAGCTCCCTGATGAACGCGCTCTGCCCCGAGCTCAACCTGAAGGTCGGGGCGCTCTCCGACTACAACTGGACCGGCAGGCACACCACCACCGTTTCGTCCCTGCACGCCCTTCCCGGCGGCGGCGAACTGGTGGATACCCCGGGTTTTAGGGACTTCGGCCTCGTGGACATCACCGTGCAGGAGCTTGCCGCCTGGTTTCCCGGCTTCGAGTCGCTGCAGGACCACCGTTGCCGGTTCAACGACTGCCGCCATCGGCAGGAGCCGGGATGCGCGGTGCGCGACGAGGTCACCTCGGGGGGGATCAGCGAGGAACGCTACCAGACCTACCTGGTGCTCCTGGGCGAGGTCGAGGCGCTGGAAGAGGAGGCGCTGCGGCGCAACTGGAAGAAATAGAGAGTAAAGAGGAGATACATGGCCGTACCCTGGAAAGTATTGCAAAGCGTGAGCACCGGCGACGGGATCTTGGAACTGAGACAGCGCGGCGAGCGGGATTTCCTGATCACCGTGAACGGACTGGTGCTGATGAACAGCTCTCTGCACCGGTCGGAGGTGGCGCTGGGGGAGGTGGCCTGCGGCCATCTGAAGCACGAGGCGGCGCCCCGGGTGCTGGTGGGGGGATTGGGGATGGCGATCACCCTGCGGGCGGTGCTGGACCAGTTGCCGGAGAAGGCGAGCGTGCTGGTGGCGGAACTGAACCCGGTGGTCCTGCAGTGGTGCCGCGGACCGCTGGCGCCGCTCACCGCCGGGGCGGCCGACGATCCCCGGGTCGAAGTGGAGATCGCCAACGTGGCCGACGTGATCAGGCGAAGCGCCATGCAGAAAAGCAGCTTCGACGCCATCGTGCTCGATCTCTACACCGGCCCCCATGCCAAGACGGACAAGATAGCGGACCCGCTCTACGGCGAGATCGCCATCGAGATGAGCAAGGGGGCCCTAAAGCCCGGCGGCGTGTTTGCCGTCTGGGGGGAAAACTACGACCAGGGCTTCGACAAGCGCCTGCGCCAGGCCGGTTTCTCGGTCACCTGCGACCGTCCCGGCCGCGGCGGACTGCGGCACGTCGTCTACCTGGCCCGCCTGGCGGCCCGTCCTGAATCTCGTCCGGAAGGGCGCCCGAAACGGCCGTCCCGCCGGTGACAGGTACCTCCAGCTAACAATTCCAACCGCCCCCGACTCTCCCGCGCCCTCACCCCCACCCCCCTCTCCCTGAGGGAGAGGGGAGGCGAAAGTCTCCCTGCCAGCCGCAGGGCACCGCCCACCGCTGCCCCCTATCCTCAGGCGGCCGCGCCGAAATCGGCGCCCGCGTACTGCACCGCGGCGGGATCGTTCGCCCTCGGGGGGGACACCGCGTGCACGCCGCCGCAGGAGGGGCACCCCTGCACGAACGTCCGCAGCACGAACTCCCTGCCGCATTCCTGGCATCGTACCTCCAGCGCGTTGGGCAGCGGCGAACATGCCACCCGCCCGCCGTGAGCCGCCAGTACAAACTCAACCAGTTCCCTTCCCGTAGCGTAGGGGCCACCGCTCCTGGAGCTACCCGAACCGCAATCGCACATCCTTCCTCCCTTGTTTCTTTTTGGTTCACCAGCGTGCCGCAGGCTAGCACGGCGCCGCTCCCGCCTTCCTTGACCTCGGTCAAAAAACCGCGCTTACCAAACGATTTCCACCCCCGACAGTCGCTAAATTCGCCCCTCGGCTTATTGCAAAGGCGCCCGCTTCCAGTATATTGTGTTGGTGTTTTTTAATGTAAATCCGCGAGCGAGGAGACGACCCAGATGGAAGAAGAGAAACCGAGCGTGGAAATCGCAGACATCGGAATCGTCAACAGCCACGATCACCTCTGCCTGCTGTACCAGGAAGAGACAGAGGTGCTGAACCTGGTGCTCCACTTCATCCAGAAGGGGGTGGCGATAGGGGAGCGCTGCGTCTACCTGAACGCCGCCCAGCAGAAGCTGGAGCGGCTGCTGCAAAACGTAGTCGAGGTACAGAAACAGGACTCAGGCGCGCTGGTCCTGCTGCCGGTGAAGCAGACCTGGCTCAGGGGAGGGACGTTCAGGCAGGAGCGGGTCTTGGAGCTTTTGCGCAACATCTGTGCTGGCGCCGCGGCCGAGGGATTCAGCGGGACCCGGATCATCTGCGACATGGCCTGGGCGGTGAAGGACGCCAAGTCGCTGGAGCTTTTGAACCGGTTCGAACGCGACCTCACCTCGTTTGCAGCGGAACACGATACGGCGTTGCTCTGCCTGTACGACCGGCGGCTGTTCAGCCCGGAACTGCTCCTGGAACTGGCCCGCATCCACCCGGGGGTGGTCAGCGGCGGCAGGGTCTGCGGCAACCCGCTGTTCATCCCGCCGGGGGCGCAGCCGCGCAAGAAGGCTGCGGTGTGCGAACTGGACGTATTTTTGGCCGCCTCCCAGCGCATCACCATGGTGGAGGCGGAAACGGAGCGGCTCAAGCAGGAACTGGAGCAGGCCTATGCGGCCCTGGCCCGCAAGATCTACGAGAACTGGCAGGAAGAGGACACCTTGCGGGCCAGCGAACAGGAGATCCACGAGAAGGACGAGGCGCTCCTCGCCAACCGCAGGCGCCTGCAGACCATCCTGCAGCATCTCCCGGCGGTCATGATGGCCTTTGACAATGCCGATCGCCTGGCCGCCTGCAACCACGAGTTCGAGCGGGTGACCGGCTACCGGGGCGAGGAGGTGATGGGGAAACCGATGCTGGAGCTGCTCCAGGTCGACGGTGCGCTACGCGAGGATGTGGTGTCGGCGCACCCGCCGCAGGGGGGGGACTACCGGGGGCGGGAATGGAATCTCCGCTGCAGGGATGGCTCCCCCAAACTCATCTCCTGGTCCAACATCTCGCGCTACGTGCCGATCACGGGGTGGGTGAACTGGATCATCGGGCTGGACGTGACCCCGAGGGTGCAGGCGGAGAACGGGCTCAGGGCGCTAAAGGGAGAGCTGGAGGCCCGCACCGCGGAGCTTGAGGCCATCGGACAGGCGGTGTCCCAAGATCTGGGGGCGCGGCTGGCACGGATCAGCGGGGATTGCGGCAGGTTGCAAAAGCTCAACAAAAGCCAGCTCGACCCTCCCTGCCGCGAGCTTTTGGAGGACATCGGCGCCGCGGCGCGGGAGCTTTCCGGGGCCGTCGCCGCCCTGGAGCGCATGACCGCGCTGACCGCGGCGGAGCTGCAGCCGGTGGAGGTGGACCTGAGCGCCATGGCATCGGAGATCGCGGCCCAGCTAAGCGACCACGCCCAACGCCCGGTCGATTTCCGGATCGAGGATGGGGTGACGGTCACCGGCGACAAGGACATGCTGCGGCTGGCGATGGAGCAGCTTTTGGGGAACGCCTGGCACTGCACCATCGGCGTCAAACACCCGGTGATCAAGTTCGGCACCGCGCAGGTCGAGGGGGAGCGCAGTTGCTATGTGAGCGACAACGGCCCCCGGCTGAGCGCGAGCCTGTGTGAGGCGACCGGCGGCGGGAGCGGTCCGGAAGGAAGTTGCCGCGGCATCGGATTCGCCACGGTACAGCGCATCATCAACCTGCATCGGGGGCGGATTTGGAGCGCGGAGCAGGCAGGGAAGGGGGGGACCCTCTACTTCCAGGTCTAGCGACGCCTTAAGGCAGAGAGGCTGGTCATGAAAAGCAACGAAGCGACGCCGGCAGTAGTGGTGGTGGATGACGACCAGGAGATGCTGCAGATCTACCGGGCGCTTTTGCAGGGGCACGGCGTCGGGCCTGTGTTGACTTTCGACGACGGCGAGACGCTGGTTCTCTACCTGCGCCGCAACGAGGCGGCCCTGGTGGTCCTGGACCTGGCGCTTCCCACCGTAACCGGGCGTGATCTTTTGCCCCGCCTGGTCGAGGAATTTCCGCATCTGCCGGTGTTGATCATCACCGGCCTGGCCGAGGTGGGGCAGGCGGTTTCCTGCATGCGTGCCGGGGCCTGCGACTACCTGTTGAAGCCGATCGACAACGCGCTCTTCCTCGCTGCCATCGAACGCGCGCTGGGGCTATCCGAGGACGAGAACCGGCTGCGTCGGCGGCGCATGCCCTTCCCCGACATCGTCACCGAGGACCCGCAGATGCTGCGGCTCATGAAACGGGCCCAGGCGGTCTCCCATACCGGGCAGCCGGTGCTGATCACCGGGGAAACCGGCGTCGGCAAGGAGCTCTTCGCCGAGGCGGTGCATCGTTGCTCGGGGAAAAAGGGGGCGATGGTCACGGTGAACGTGGCGGGGCTTGACGATGCCGTCTTCTCCGACACGTTGTTCGGCCACCGCAAGGGGGCCTTCACCAGCGCCCAGGAGAACCGCGAGGGGCTGATCAGGAAGGCTGCGGGGGGGACCCTCTTCCTTGACGAAATCGGCGACCTGCGCGAGGGCGCCCAAGTCAAACTGCTGCGGCTGATCCAGGAGCACGAGTACCTGCCGCTTGGTTGCGATGTGGCGGCGAAAACGGACGCTGGCATCGTGGTGGCCACCAACCGGGACCTGAAGCAGCTTCTGGAGCAGGGGAAGTTGCGCGAAGACCTTTACTACCGGCTGAGCTGCCACCGGCTCCACATCCCGCCGCTTAGGGAGAGGCAGGGGGACATCCCCTTGCTGCTGGAACATTTCGTGACCCTGGCCTCCCGGCAGATGGGGAAAAAGCGACCATGGTACCCTTCCGAGCTGCCGCGGCTGTTGCAGCGGTACCACTTCCCGGGGAACGTGCGCGAGCTGCAGGCCATGGTCTACGACGCAGTCGCCCTGCACGAGAAGGGCCCCCTTTCGCTGGCGGCCTTCCGCACCAACATGAGCGCCCCCTCCGGCAAGGGACTCACCGTTGAGGGGCACGAGATCGTCACGGTCATCTTCAACGGGTTTCCCAGCATAAAGGAGGCGCAGTCGCACCTGATCAGCGAGGCGCTGCGGATGTCCAACGGCAATCAGGGCGAGGCCGCGACTCTGCTGGGGATCTCCAGGCAAGCCCTCAACAACCGGCTCAGGAGGAGGTCGGCCTGAACCGGTTGCAACGGAAGTTGCACCTGCCACAAACGTTGCCTGCCTCCGATCCGCCGCCAGCAAGGCCTCGGCGCCCTCAGCCACCAAAACGGTAAACCTTTGTTGCCTGTCCCAGCGCCGCGCTTGGTACCCGGCATGGGTAAGTGGCCGGAATGTCGCGGGCAGATCGGGAGGGGGGCATGGGCACGGTTGCTGCTGATGTACCAGGACGGATCGAGTCGCAATGGCGAAAAATGGGATCTTTACAGGGTAGCAGGGACGTCTGTTCGGGGAAGCGGCCGCGGCCGCTTCCAGGTGCACCGGGAAAGACGTCACATGGCGAGCCCCGCAAGGGGGCAAGGTCAACAGGGGGTGCCCCATGACCGACACGTACAAGGCAAAGAGGAACAACGGGGAGGGGCGTTTTTTGAGCATAGACAAGGAAATAGCGTCGAGCATGCTGAACGCGTCTTACGCGGTCGATCTCAAGTCGGCCGTGCATAACTCGCTGGAGACCATTCGCAACATGCTCCTTGAGCGCCCTAACAACGAGGAGATCAGCCTGCTGACCCAGCAGGTGGAGCGCCTGCTCACCGAGCAGACCGAGCGGCTGGAATCCATCAACCGGGACCTTGAGGCTTTCAACTACTCGGTGGCCCACGACCTGTGCGCGCCGCTCAGGAGGATCTGCGGCTTCACCCGCGCGCTGCAGGAGCAGTACGCCGGACGGCTCGACCTGGAGGGGATGGATTACCTGGAGCGCATCTTCAAGTCCAGCCAGCACATGAACGACCTGATCGAGGCACTTTTGCAGCTCTCCCAGCTTTCCTACCTGAACCTGAAGCGGGAGGTGGTGGACCTCTCCGAGATAGTCAGCGACACCGCGGCCGACCTGGCCCAGGGAACCCCGCAGCGCAAGGTCGAATTCGTGATCCAGCCCAGGATCCGCACCTTCGGCGACCATAACCTGCTCGAAATCGCCATGAAAAACCTTCTGAGGAACGCCTGGAAATTCACCCAGATGCGGGAGGCCGCCCGCATAGAGTTCGGGGCGCAGGAGAGCGCCTCGGACAAGACCTGTTTCCTGAAGGACAACGGCATAGGCTTCGACATGGCCAACGCCGAGCGGATGTTCCACGCCTTCCAGCGCCTGCACAGTTCGAGCGAATACCCCGGAAACGGCATCGGCCTCACCACCGTGCAGCGCATCATCAACCGCCACGGCGGGCGCATCTGGGCCGAAGGAGAGATCGACAAGGGGGCCACCTTCTACTTCACGCTGCAGTCGTGCATAACCTGAAAAGTCCCTTTTGCTGCGCGGCCCGATCTGCTATCATCCCTTCACATTAAAATCGGAGGCGGGCATGCACGAGATGAGCATAACCCAGAGCGTGGTGGAGATCTGCGAGGGACACGCGGCGGGGCGCAAGGTGGTGGAGGTGGTTCTCGAGATCGGGGAGCTATCCGGTGTGGTGCCGGAGAGCGTGGAGTTCTGTTTCGAGGCCTGCAGCAAGGGGACCCTGCTGGAGGGGGCCAAGCTGACCATCGAAGAGGTGCCAGGGCGCGGGAGCTGCCCTGCCTGCCACGGCGAATTCCCGCTGCAAAGCCTCTTCTCCCCCTGCCCCGGGTGCGGTGCCTTCGGTCTCTCCGTCGTCTCGGGTGAGGAGCTGAGGGTGAAGGAACTGGAGCTTGCCTGATCCGTTTTGTATCACGCTCGGGACAAAATGATACAAAACCGGGACAGAAGTACCCAACAAAATGAAGCAACCAAAGGCGCAGCGCGGAGGACCTCCGCGGGCGCCATTTTTTTTGGCCAATGATTCCAGTGTATTACATTTTCAAATTTTGTTTACTCGATTGGCACGGGTGTTGCCGTATACGTGCGGTTTGATTTATCTCGAGGAGGCTTGTTATGAAAGAAGAGATGTTTTGCGAAGGGGTCACCCGCAGGAGTTTCATGAAGGCCTGTGTCACCGCCACCGCGATGATGGGGCTTCCCTTCGCCATGCATACGCAGGTGGCCGAGGCCGTTGAGAAAAACGGCAACCCTGCGGTGATCTGGCTTCACTTCCAGGAGTGCACCGGCTGCTCGGAGTCGCTGTTGCGTTCGTCCCACCCGACCATTTCCACGCTGATCCTGGACATGATCTCGCTGGACTACCACGAGACCCTCATGGTCGGCGCCGGCCACCAGGCCGAGCAGGCGCTGCACGATTCCATGAAGGCCAACCACGGCAAGTACATCCTGGTCGTGGAGGGGGCCATCCCGACCAAGCAGAACGGCATCTTCTGCAAGGTTTCCGGCAAGACCGCCCTCGAATCGCTGCAGCACGCGGCAGAAGGCGCAGCCGCCATCATCGCCATCGGCACTTGCGCTTCCTACGGCGGCATCCAGTCCGTCTCCCCGAACCCGACCGGCGCGGTCGGCGTGAAGGACATCATCAAGGACAAGCCGATCATCAACATCCCCGGCTGCCCCCCCAACCCCTACAACTTCCTGTCCACCGTGCTGTACTACCTGACCTTCAAGAAGGTGCCCGAGCTCGATCAGTTGGGCCGCCCGAAGTTCGCCTACGGCAGGAGGATCCACGAGCACTGCGAGCGTCGTCCGCACTTTGACGCCGGCCGCTTCGCCAAGGCCTACGGCGACCCGACCCACGCCCAGGGGTACTGCCTCTACAAGCTGGGTTGCAAGGGTCCCGCCACCTACGCCAACTGCTCCGTGCAGCGCTTCAACGACGTCGGCGCCTGGCCGGTTTCCATCGGTCACCCCTGCATCGGCTGCACCGAGCCGGATATCCTCTTCAAGACCGCCATTGCCGAGAAGGTGCAGATCCACGAGCCTACGCCGTTCGACAGCTACGCCCCGGTCGACCTGAAGGAGAAAGGGAAGGGTCCGGACCCGCTGACCACCGGCTTCGTCGGACTCGCGGCAGGTGCGGCACTTGGCGCCGGCGCAATGCTCGCCAAGAAGCTTCCGGGCGGTGAGGCGCAGGAGGATGCCCATGAAAAAGACAAGTAGACGCGACTTCCTGAAGCTGGCCGGCGCCACCAGCGCGGGGCTTCTCGCCTGCGGCGCGGGTAACGCCCTGGCCAACGAGGGACTCCAGGTCAACAACGAGGAACTCGGCATGCTCTACGACGCCACCAAGTGCGTCGGCTGCAAGGCGTGCATGTCGGCCTGCAAGAGGGTCAACTCCGACTACGGCTCACTCTCCTACGAGAAGGCGAAGTTCGACGAGGACGGCCTGTGGGATGCCCCGAGCGATCTCTCCGGCTCGACCCGTACCCTGATCAAGCTCTTCAAGGAGAGCGAGAAGCGCTGGAGCTACGTGAAGTACTCCTGCATGCACTGCCAGAAACCCTCCTGCGTTTCGGTCTGCCCGGTTTCAGCCATGACCAAGGAGAAGATCTCCGGCATCGTCGATTACAACAAGAACACCTGCATCGGCTGCCGTTACTGCCAGATCGCCTGCCCGTACAACATCCCGAAGTTCCAGTGGGAGAAGGCGGTGCCGCAGATCGTGAAGTGCGACCTGTGCAAGGCGACCAACCTGCGCGAGAAGGGGATCACGGCCTGCGCCGAGACCTGCCCGGCGGGCGCCATCAAGTTCGGCAAGAGGAAGGATCTCCTGGAGGAGGCACACCAGAGGCTGAAGGACGCGCCGGACAAGTACGTGGCCCACGTCTACGGCGAGCATGAAGGGGGGGGCACCAACCACCTCTACCTGGCCTCCATGCCGTTCAACAAGCTCGGTCTTCCCGAGATCAAGCCGGAAGCGCCGGCCGAGTTCTCCGAGAAGATCCAGCACACCATCTACAAGGGCTTCATCGCCCCGGTTGCCCTGTACAGCACCCTCTGCTTCATCGCGGTGAAGAACATGAAGAAACACCAAGGGCACGACGACGATCACAAGAAGGGGGATAAGTAATGGGACACAGCGAAGAATTCCAAAAGCTGGAAGGTAAGATCTTTACCAAATCCTTCTTCATCCTCCTCTCGGTCGTGCTGCTCGGTTTCTACTTCGTGGGCGTGCGCTACGTGAAGGGGATCGGCGCCGTCTCCAACATGAGCGACGGCTACCCCTGGGGCATCTGGATCACCTACGACGTCGCCACCGGCACCGCCATCGCCTGCGGCGGCTACGCGGTCGCCATCCTGGTCTACATCCGGAACCGGATGCAGTACCACCCGATGATCCGCTCCGCGATCCTCACCTCCATGTTCGGCTACGGCCTGGCCGGCTTCTCGGTCATGGTCGACCTCGGCCGTCCCTGGAACGCCTACAACTTCTTCATCCCGAGCAAGTGGCAGGCCAACTCCGCCATGTTCGAGGTTGCCCTCTGCGTCATGGCCTACTCCACTGTTCTCATCCTGGAGTTCCTCCCGGCGATCCTCACCTCGATCGAAAAGAGCAAGTGGGACCGCATGAACGCGATCCGCAACTGGCTGCACCCGAAAATCGCGCCGGACAAGAAGACCATGGAAGACAAGCTGGAGATGGTGCGCCTCGGGGCCGCCTGGCTCAACCCGCGACTGAACAAGGTCCTCATCTTCTTCATCGTTTTGGGCATCACGCTGCCGACCATGCACCAGTCCTCGCTGGGGAGCCTGCTCCTCATCGCCTCGACCAAGCTGCATCCGCTCTGGCACACCGGCTTCCTGCCGCTTTTGTTCCTGTTGAATTGCGTCTTCATCGGCTACTCCATCGCCATCCTCGAGTCGATCATCTCGAGCTACTCCTTCAAGCGTCCCTTCGAGATCGAGGAACTCTCCGGCCTGGCCGGCCTGATCCCGTTCGTCACCGTGATCTGGCTTACCGTCGTGATCGGCGACCTCTCCTACCGCGGCCAGATTCACGCGGCGCTGAAGGGCGACTTCTACTCCGGCTGGTTCATGACCGAGTTCCTGCTGGTCGCCGGCGGCTCGCTGATTCTATTCTTCAAGAAGTGCAGAAGGTCGGCGCGCTGGCTCTTCATCTCGGCATCCATGATCGTTCTGGGCGGCGCCCTGTACCGCTTCAACGTCTACCTGATCGGCTTCAACCCGGGCCAGGGCTGGAAGTACTTCCCCTCCTTCGCCGAGGTGATGATCACGGTCGGCATCGTGGCCCTGGAGATCCTGGGCTACAAGGTCTTCGTGGCACTGTTCCCGGTCCTCCCCAACATGGACCTGCACGGCGGACACAAGAAGAAGGGGCATGCGAAGAAGCACAAGGGGGCGGAGAAGCCGCTGCCGCAGACCGAGGCGCACGCGCACTAACATTAATTAAGCAATTAGCCTTTTGGAGGAATAAATGTCTAGAATCACGCTTGATCCCATCACCCGAATCGAAGGACATCTGAGGATCGATGTCGAAGCAAACGGCGGCAAGGTCACCAATGCCTGGTCCTCCGCCCAGATGTGGCGCGGCATCGAGGTCATCCTCAAGGGGCGCGCCCCGGAGGACGCCTGGAGCTTCGTGCAGCGTTTCTGCGGCGTCTGCACCACCGTGCACGCCATCTCGTCCATCCGCGCCGTCGAGCACGCCCTCGACGTCGAGGTGCCGCTGAACGCACAGTACATCCGTAACATCATGATCGCGCAGCACTCGGTACAGGACCACATCGTCCACTTCTACCACCTCTCGGCTCTGGACTGGGTCGACATCGTCTCCGCGCTGAAGGCCGATCCCAAGAAGACCGCGCAGATCGCGCAGAGCATCTCCGACTGGCCGGGCAACTCCGAGAAGGAGTTCAAGGCGGTCCAGGACAAACTGAAGGCCTTCGTCGCAGGCGGCAAGCTCGGCATCTTCGCCACCGGCTACTGGGGTCACCCGGCCATGAAACTCTCCCCGGAAGTGAACCTGATGGCGGTCGCCCACTACCTGAAGGCGCTCGACTACCAGAGAAAGGCCTCCCAGGCCACCGCGATCCTCGGCGGCAAGAACCCGCACATCCAGAACCTCGTGGTCGGCGGCGTCGCCACCGCGATCAACACCGAGAACATCGCTACCCTGAACATGGAGCGCCTGATTTACCTGCGGACCCTGATGGAAGAGACCCGCGACTTCGTCCAGAAGGTCTACTACCCGGACCTCCTCGCCATCGCCGGCGCCTACAAGGACTGGTTCAAGTACGGCGCGGGCGTCACCAACTACATGGCGGTGCCGGAGTTCCCGGAGGACACCAAGAACACGAAGTTCATGCTTCCGGGCGGCGTGGTCATGGGCGGCAACATCGGCGGCATCAGGATGGTCAAGGATCACCGCGACGACTACCTGATCAAGAACATCAAGGAGAACGTAACCCACGCCTGGTACGAGGGTAACGGCACCCTGCACCCGTGGGACGGCGAGACCAAGCCGGACTACACCGACTTCAAGGAAAACGGCAAGTACTCCTGGTGCAAGGCTCCGACCCTCGACGGCAAGCCGGTCCAGGTCGGCCCGCCGGCCCAGATCATGGCGGCCTACGCCGCGGGCAACCCGAAGGTGAAGAAACTCGTGGACGGCGCGGTATCCACCCTGGGGATCTCCCTGAAGGACATCCACTCCACCATGGGCCGTCTCTTCTGCCGCGGCGCCCGCGCCCACGTCATGGCCGACCTGTCGCTGGAGAACCTGGACAAGCTGATCGCCAACATCGCGTCCGGCGACCAGACCTACGCGAACCACACCGTGATCCCGAAAGGCGAGTACCGCGGTGTCGGCTTCCACGAGGCACCGCGCGGCACCCTGTCCCACTGGATCGTGATCAAGAACAAGAAGATCGAGAACTACCAGGCCGTCGTTCCCTCCACCTGGAACGCGGCGCCCAGAAACGACAAGGGCGAGATGGGGCCGTACGAGGCGTCCCTGATGGGGAACCCGATCGCGGACGCCAGCAAGCCGCTCGAGGTGCTCCGTACCATCCACTCCTTCGACCCGTGCATCGCCTGCGCCGTCCACACCGTGGACCCGGAAGGGGCGGAAATCACCAAGGTGAAGGTGCTGTAGAAAAACAGGGGCTGGGGAGAGGGGGCTAGGGGCTGGAAAAGGCGACTGGTTCCCGCTCCCCGGCTCCCCGAATCAAGGGCCGGGACGGGAAGACAAGCGGTTAGGGATGTTCGGGTTGGGGGCGGTAAAGACAGGGCAAAATCAAAAGGCTTAAGGGGTGCGCAGCAGCGAAAAAAGCTTGTGCCGCCGCCTTTACTCGTTTAATTTAGAGCCTGGTTTTGCTAGCCCCCAGTCCCTAGCCTCTAGCCCCTGGTTTTCCCCCCGGCCTTTCTTTTTTTCTGGAGGTTACATGCAGGTCCTCATCTATGGCGCCGGCAACCTGATCCTCTCCGACGAGGGGTTCGGCGTACATTTCGTCAGACATTTAGAGCAGCACTACCAGATACCGGACAACGTCGAACTCTACGACGGCGGGACCCTCGGCATCATGGTGCACTTCAAGTTCGAGGAGGCCGACAAGGTCATCCTGGTGGACGTGGTGCAAGCCAAGGGGGAGCCGGGCGACATCTTCCGCTACGAGCGCGAAGATATCATGCTGAAGAACATCCCGGTGAAGATGTCGCCGCACCAGATCGGGCTGCAGGAGATGCTCCTGATCTCCGAGATGCGCGACGCCCCTAAACCCGACCTCACCTTCTTCGGCATCGTGGCGAAGTCGCTCGACCCGGGCGACCAGCTCACCCCGCCGCTTCAGGCCGGGCTCGAGAAGGTGGCCGCGCTCGTCGTTGAAGAACTGGCGAAAGTCGGTGTGGAACTCAGAAGAAAAGCTGCTTAGCTCTCGTCCCTCTCCCTCCGGGAGAGGGTGCCCGAAGGGCGGGTGAGGGCTCTGTCGGCTGTGTTCCCTCACCCTGACCCTCTCCCAGCGGGAGAGGTAATGTGGACGGATGTTGGGAAAACAGTTGATTCGGTCAGCGGATCAGCGTGAAAAGGAGAAACGATATGTTTGGATTTGGTTTGCCCGAGTTGTGCATCGTCGCCGTCATCCTCCTGGTGGTGGCCGGTCCCAGCAAACTGCCGCAGTTCGGACAGGCGCTGGGGAGCAGCATCAGGGGCTTCAAGAAGGCCATGAACGGCGAGGACGTGGTCCAGATCAACGAGAAGAACGAGAAGAAAGAAGGCTAGACCGGAGGTTGAACCGATATGTGCGTAGACTGCGGCTGCGGCCCGAACCACGACCACGATCATGACCACGATCATGACCACGACCATCACGGACACGGCCATGGGCACCACCACGGTCACGACCACCATCACGGGCATGACCATGACCATGGCCATCAGCACGGAGAGGGGCATAAACACCAGCATGACCACAAGCATGCCGGCGAGGAGCAGCCTGCCCGAAAGGTCGTGATCGAGACCGACATCCTTGCCAAGAACAACAGGATGGCTTCGGGCAACCGCGCGCTGTTCCGGGAGAAGGGCCTGTTCGTACTGAACCTCGTTTCCTCACCCGGTTCGGGCAAGACTACCATCCTGGAGCGGACGCTGAAGGATCTCTCCGACACCTGCCGCTGCGCGGTGGTCGAGGGTGATCAGCAGACCGATAACGACGCCATGCGCATCGCCGCCACCGGCGTCCCGGTGAAGCAGGTCAACACCGGCGCCGGCTGCCACCTCGATGCACACATGGTGCTGCACGCCGTGGAGAGCTTCGACCTGGACCACCTGGACCTGCTCCTGATTGAGAACGTCGGCAACCTGGTTTGCCCCGCCTCCTTCGATCTCGGCGAGCACCACAAGGTGGTGGTCCTAAGCGTCACCGAGGGCGAGGACAAGCCGCTCAAGTACCCGCAGATGTTCCATGCCGCCGACATCATGCTGCTCAACAAGGTCGACCTGCTCCCGTACCTCGACTTCGACGTCGAGAAGTGCAAGGAGATGGCGCGCCGCGTCTCCCCGGGTATCCATATCCTCGAGGTCTCCAGCAAGACAGGTGAGGGGATGGACGAGTGGTACGCCTGGCTCAAGAAAGGGATGGAGCGGTCCAAGGCCTAGCCCGGACCTTTCGGTAACGAGATGACTTCACGCGAGCGCGCCAGCCTGGAGATCGACGGCATCGTGCAGGGGGTGGGTTTCCGCCCCTTCGTGTACCGTCTCGCCCTGCGTTTCAGGCTCTCCGGATGGGTGCGCAACACCGGGCAAGGGGTCCAGATCGAAGCGGAAGGGGAGGGGGGCGACCTGCTCGCCTTCTGCCACGCCCTGCGCGACGAGGCGCCCCCGCTGGCCGTGATCGGATCGCTCAAGATCGAGAACCTCGCGCCTGCAGGTGGGGAGGGATTCGTCATCCTGGACAGCGCCAAGGCGGGGACGGGGGGCGAGATCTCTCCCGACTGCAACGTCTGCGACGACTGCCTGGCCGAACTCTTCGACCCCGGCAACCGGCGCTACCTCTACCCGTTCATCAACTGCACCAACTGCGGCCCGCGCTACTCGATCATCACTGGCATCCCCTACGATCGCCCTGCCACGACCATGGCCGGCTTCGCCATGTGCGACAACTGCTTGGCCGAATACCACGATCCCCTGAACCGCCGCTTCCATGCCCAGCCCAACGCCTGCCCGGTCTGCGGGCCCCGCCTGAGTCTCGTCGATCGCGCCGGCGCCGTAGTCGCCGGCGATCCTCTTGAGAGGGCACTTGCCGCGCTCAGGGAAGGGCGCATCGTCGCGGTGAAAGGGGTGGGGGGGTACCACCTGGCGGTCGATGCCTGCAACGAGGCAGCGGTGGGGCTGTTGCGCCATCGCAAGAAGCGGGACGAAAAACCGTTCGCAATGCTGGCGGCCGACCTCGACTCGGTGCGCAGCTTCGTGCAGTGCTCCGAGCTGGAAGGAAGGCTCCTGTCGGGCGTGGAACGTCCCATCGTCCTGATGCGGAAGCGGCCGCAGACGCCGATAGCGGAACCAGTGGCACCCGGCAACGGCTGGTTCGGCTTCATGCTCCCGGGGAACCCGCTGCAACACCTGCTGGCGCACGGCTTTGGCGGACCGCTGGTGATGACCAGCGGCAACCTCTCGGACGAGCCGATCGCCTATCGCGACGACGAGGCGCTCCGGATGCTCTCGGGGATCGCGGACCTCTTTCTGACCAACGATCGCGAGATCCACACCCGGACCGACGACTCCGTAATCCGCCTCTACCGGGGCGAACCACTCTTTTTGCGCCGCTCGCGCGGTTACGTGCCGCGGGCGCTGGCGCTTCCGGGCGAACAGGCGAGCGTGCTGGCGCTGGGGGCGGAGCTGAAGGCGACCCTCTGCCTCACCCGGGGAAACCGGGGCTTTCTGAGCCAGCACATTGGTGATTTGAAGAACGCAGCCACCATGTCCTCGCTGGAGGAAAGTGCGGTGCACTTGCAGCGTCTTCTGGAAATCGGCCCCGAACTGGTCGCCCACGACCTGCACCCGGACTACCTCTCCACCGTCTATGGACAGGGGCTGGGACTGCCCTGTGTCGCGGTGCAGCACCACCACGCCCACATGGCTTCCTGCATGGCCGAAAACGGTCTGGACGGAGAGACCATCGGGGTGATCCTGGACGGGACCGGCTACGGCAGCGACGGCACCATCTGGGGGGGCGAGTTCCTGGTGGGAGGCTACCAAGGCTTCGAGCGGCGTGGGCACTTCGCCCAGCTCCGCATGCCCGGGGGTGACGCGGCGGTGAAGGAGCCGTACCGCATGGCGCTCTCGGCGCTGTACCGGTTGCACGGCGACGGGTTGTTCCGCCAGCCGCTCGCCGTCTGCGGACAGGTGCAGGAGGGTGACCGCCCGCTGTTTCTGAAGATGCTGGAGAAGGGGATCAACGCCCCGCTCACTTCGAGCTGCGGCAGGCTCTTCGATGCCGTCTCGGCACTCCTCTCGGTACGGCACCGGATCAGCTACGAGGGGCAGGCCGCCATCGAGCTGGAGGCGCTGGCGGAGACGGGGAGTCCGAGCGAGCCGTACCCGTACCTGGTGACCGATGGGGGAGTCTTGGATTTCGGCCCGGCCGTCGCGGCGATTTGTTCCGATCTTGCCACCGGCAGGAACCGCTCCGATATCGCCCGCGCCTTCCACCGCACCGTCGCCGCGGGAATCGTGGAGGTCTGCGGTGGGATCAGGACGGCAAGCGGGCAGGATCGGGTGGTCCTCTCCGGCGGTGTGTTTCAGAACCGGCTGTTGACCGAAGATGTGGCGGACAAGCTTGCCGCGTCCGGGTTCAAGGTTTATTGCCACCGGCTGGTGCCACCAAACGACGGCGGTCTTGCCCTGGGCCAGGCGGTCATCGCCGCCAGGTTTCTTCAGGAAACATAAGGGATGGCCCAGCCGCCCGTTCCCCGACCACCGCGCATGCCATGAACGGCGCAGGTGCGACTAAGGGGGGCGAATGATTATTCGCCCCTACAGGGACGCGCTCCCCTCCCTTGACGGGAGGGGGGATCTACAACGATATTTTGCCGGTTCAGCCATTTGTAAAAAGGAGTCTGAAGATGTGTGTAGGTGTACCGATGCAGGTGATCAGCATTGATGGCGATTTCGCCATGACCGAGGTCGACGGCGTGAAGCGCGAGGCGAGCCTCATGATGCTGGACCAGGAAGTGAAGGTCGGCGATTTCGTTATCGTGCATGCCGGCTTCGCCATCTCGAAACTGGACGAGGAGGACGCCAAGGCGACCCTGGAACTGATGCGTGAAGTCTACTCGCCGGAGTTGATGGGATGAACTATTCGGACAGCTTTCGCGACAAGGAACTCGTGCAGGGGCTGGCGCGTCGCATCGCCGAGCTGACCAAAGGCTTGGACAAGCCGCTGGTCTTCATGGAAGTTTGCGGCACGCACACCATGGCGATCTACCAGTTCGGCCTGAGAAGCCTGCTCCCCCCGCAGGTGAAGCTCATCTCCGGCCCGGGGTGCCCGGTCTGCGTCACCCCCAACAGCTACCTCGACCGGGCCATCGCCCTGTGCCGTCTCCCGGACGTGGTCATCACCACTTTCGGCGATATGCTGCGCGTGCCCGGCTCCAGCTCCTCGCTCATGGAGGAGCGCGCCAAGGGTGCCGACATCAGGGTCGTTTATTCGCCGCTGGACGCCGTGCAGATTGCGGCCAGGAACCCGGGGAAGCGCGTGGTGTTCCTGGGCGTAGGCTTCGAGACCACCGCCCCCACCATCGCCGGGAGCATCCTGGCTGCCGAGGCGCAGGGGGTGACGAACTACTTCGTGCTCGCCTCGCACAAGACCATGCCCCAGCCGATGGCCATCCTGTCGGCCGACCCGGAGCTCCAGGTCGACGGCTACATCTGCCCGGCCCATGTCAGCGCCATCATCGGCGCCGACGCCTACCGTTTCCTGTGCGAGGAGTACAAGGTCCCCTGCGTTGTGACCGGATTCGAGCCCGCCGACGTGCTGCAGGGGGTGGAGCTGCTGGTGCGCCAGGCGCTTGCAGGCGAGAGCAAGGTGGAGATCCAGTACTCGCGCGTGGTGCGCTGGGAAGGAAACGCCAAGGCGCAGGCCATGCTGGCCGACGTCTTCACCCCGTTCGACGCCCCTTGGCGCGGCATCGGCGTGCTGCCGGGGAGCGGCCTGAGGATCGCCGACAAGTACGCCGCCTTCGACGCCGAGCTGGCCATACCGGTGCAGGTGGAGGAGTTGAAGGAGCACAAGGGGTGCCTGTGCGGCGAGATCCTGAAGGGGAAGGTTTCCCCCTTCGACTGCCCCCTTTTCGGCGGCAAGTGCACGCCCGAGTCCCCCGTCGGCGCCTGCATGGTCTCCTCGGAAGGGACCTGCGCCGCCGCGTACAAGTACGGCCGCTAGGCCGGCAAAAAAAGTCCGACTCTGACCTGTCCGACTGGTCAGACCCGTCAGACAAGTCCGACAGAAAAAGGAGAACCTCTTGAACAACGACCTCATCCTCCTGGGCCACGGCAGCGGCGGCAGGCTTTCGCACCAGCTACTGGAGGAACTGATCATCCCGCAACTCTCCAGCGTGCCGGTGGCAGGACAGAACGACGCGGCACTGCTCAACATCGGCGGCATCAAGCTCGCCTTCAGCACCGACTCCTACGTGGTCGATCCGATCTTCTTCCCCGGCGGCAACATCGGCGATCTGGCCATCAACGGCACGGTCAACGACCTAGCCATGATGGGAGCGCGTCCGTTGTGCCTGTCCGTCGGCTTCATCCTCGAGGAAGGTTTCTCCAAGGAGGAGCTCGCCCGCATCCTCGCCTCCATGCGCGAGGCGGCTGAGGCCGCCGGGGTCGCCATCGTCACCGGCGACACCAAGGTGGTCCCGAAGGGCAAGGGGGACCGCATCTTCATCAACACCAGCGGCATCGGGGCTATCGAGCACAACCTGCAGATCGACGGCGCCTCGGCGCAGGTCGGCGACAAGGTCATCGTCAACGGCTGCATCGGCGACCACGGCATCGCCGTCCTCTCGGCCCGGGAAGGGCTCGAGATCGACAGCGGCATCCAAAGCGATTCGGCCGCGCTCAACGGCCTTGTGACAAGCCTCTTGCCGCTGGGGAGCGCGCTGCACGTGCTGCGCGACCCCACCCGCGGCGGCGTGGCGACCACCCTTAAGGAGATCGCCCTGCAGTCGGGGGTGACCGTTACCCTGGACGAGAAGAGCCTCCCCATCAACCCGGGGGTCAAGGGGGTCTGCTCCATCCTCGGGCTCGACCCGCTCTACGTGGCGAACGAAGGGAAACTGCTGGCATTCGTGGCGCCGGAACGGGCCGAGGAGGCCCTGGCGGTGATGCGCCGGCACCCTCTCGGAGAGGATGCCGCCGTCATCGGCGAGGTCACCGGGACTTCGTCCGGCAAGGTGCAGATGGAAACCGTCGTTGGTGGAGTGAGGGGAGTGGAGATGCTGGCAGGGGAACAACTGCCGCGCATCTGCTGAGGCGCTACGTCTCGACCAACTCCCCCTTTGCAGGCAGGTATATCGGGACCCTTCTCAGTCGAGAAGGGTCTTTTCAAATTGGAGTCCCATCCCCTGGTCGGTGACCCTGACCACCTTCGCTTTCAAGTCACAGAGCACCTGCGGCGTCAGCGTATGATAGATGGTAACGGCCACGGTGTCGTTGAGTTCCAGCTTCCGTGCCGCCGTCACGAACACACCCTTCATACTGAGATTTTCGACCTCTCCCTCGATGGTGCGCTCTCCCTGGTGGAGGTTCGCTTTCGCGTGTAAGGCCAGCCTGGCGAAGTTTCTTTTTTCCTTGTACATCGCCCCTCCTTTTTTTGTCCTTCATTGGTTTTTTGACCGGCGTTTTTGGCACAGACGTTAGTGTAGTCTAATCTTTTCTGTTTGCAACAGCCGCGAAAAAAGTTCTCCGTAGGGATTAAGGGTGGTGTTGCGCACCCTCATGACTCTGCTATCATCTACTCTTCATTTGTCTTCGTTAATGTTGATTCGGGGGTGCACGATGATCGAGGACGACAGGCTGGTTCAAAGGGCATTGGCTGTCATGGCGCCGCCGGCGCATCACTATTACCCGATCACCATTGCCCACGGCAGCGGGACCGAGGTGGTATCCAAGGATGGCCGGCGCTTCCTCGATTTCTCCTCAGGGCTGGCCGTGCTCAACCTGGGACACAACCACCCCAGGGTGATACAGGCCGTCCATGAGCAGACCGATCGGTATCTCCATGCCGGCGGCATCTACTACAGCGAAGCCACCATCGCGGCAGCGGAAGAACTCGTCTCGGTCACGCCCCACGGGTTGAACATGCTTTTCTTCGGCAATTCCGGTGCCGAGGCAGTCGAGGGAGCCTTGAAGGTGGCGCGCTACACCAGCGGCCGCCAGGCCATCATCTCCTGCACCGGCGCCTTCCACGGCCGCACCATGGGGGCACTGTCACTTACCAGCAGCTCATCAGCCTACCGCAGGCGCTACCACCCTTTGTTACCTTCCGTGTACCAGGTCAGCTATCCAGCCTGCTTCATCTGTTCCTGTGGCATGAACGCCGAGGCCTGCGGCGGGAAATGCCTCGAGGAGATCGACCGGCTCTTCCAGCGCCAGATACCCCCCGAGGAGGTTGCTGCCATCATCGTCGAGCCGTTTCTGGGCGAGGGGGGGTACTACCCGGCTCCCAGGACCTACCTCAAGGGGTTGCGAAAAATCTGCGACGAGTACGGCATCCTGCTCATCTTCGACGAGGTGCAGTCCGGGATAGGCCGGACCGGGAAGTGGTTTTGCTGCGAACATGCCGGGGTGCACCCGGACATCCTGGTCACCGCCAAGGCGCTCGCCTCCGGTCTGCCGCTGGGGGCGGTGGTCGCTTCTAAAGAGCTCATGACGAAATGGGATTCCCCCTCCCACGGCTCGACGTTCGGCGGGAACCCGGTCTCCTGCGCCGCCGCTCTCGCTACACTGCGGGTGATCAAGGACGAGGGGCTCCTGGATCGCGCCTGTGTGGCCGGCGCCAAGATGGTTTCCTACCTGCAGGAGGTGGCCATGCACAACCCGAGCGTCGGCGAGGTAAGGGGGATGGGGTGCATGGTCGGGGTGGAGTTCGTGGACGAGGCGGGTGCCGCTGACGGCAGGCTCTGCCAAAACCTGATCGACGAGTGTCTGGCCAAGGGGGTGATCCTGATCGGTTGCGGTTTGAAACGCAACGTGGTCCGTCTGATACCGCCTCTGAACGTGAAAGACGCAGAACTGAAGGAGGCGCTGGGGAAATTTTCCGATGCGTTGATCGAGCTGACCAGGAGAAAGAATTCCTAGGAAGGGATCCCGGCAGCAACAGGCGGTGCTGCCGGGAAGCTGGGCGAATCTGCTCAGGCGGGGGGAGCCGGTTGAGGCTCGCGGTACTTGTCCATGATCTCGAAAGCACGCTTGACGCGGGAGACCACGCGGATGGTCATCACCGGCTTGGCGATGAAGTCATGGAACCCGGCCTTGAGGGCACGGTGCTCCTCTTCGGGAGATGCCTTTGATGTGAGCAGGATCATCGGGGTTCCGGCGCTGGCTGGGTTGGCCTTGATGGCGCGCATCAGGGCGTAGCCGTCCATCCTCGGGGAGGTGGCGTCGCACAGGATCAGGTCGGGTTTCTGGGAGAAAGCGATCTTCAGCCCCTCCACCCCGTCCCGCGCGATGAAGACCTGGTATCCCTCCTTCCTGAGGGCCCCTTCAACATCGCAGTTCATGGCCGCCGGGTCGTCCACCAGCAGGATCTTCATTTCCGCGAGCGCCTGGGCCTGGCGGTAATACAGCTTCACCGCGTTCTTGATCTCGTCCGGGGTAGCCAGCAACTGCACGATGCGTCGCGAGCTGCCGCGCTCCAACTGCCGCAGCGTCGCGCCGTCCAGCGGGTCCCCCACCGCGACAAACAGTGCCCCGTCCTGCTGCCTGAGCGGAAACAGCTGCTTCGCCATGGCGAGTTCGCCGGGAACCAGGGCCAGGAGCTCCGGCGAGAAGTGGTCGAGCGGGATCCTCTTAACCGTCTCCAGTCCCGACTGCTGGCCCAGCGCCTCGAGCAGTTCCTCATCGGTAATCACTCCCATCTCCAGGAGCACTCCACCAAGCCTCAGGCCGCAGCTCTTCTGCCGCGACAAGGCCCGATCCAGTGTCTTTACCGTTATGATGCCGGATTGAACCAGCAACTGCCCCAAGGGTATCTTCATGATAAGGTACGCCTTTTACGGTAATTAGAATTTATTAACATCGCAAATAATACATTCTTCCCGTGAAAATACAAAACAAAAAAAAGAGGCCCCTTTTGGGGGCCTCGATCTTAGCGGGAACGTCCGTACCGGGTTAGCGGATGTGCTCCTCCGGGTAAGCGCCGATGCTGTGGATGGAGAGGTCGGCACCGGCGAATTCTTCCTCCTGGCTGAGTCTGATCCCCACGGTCTTGGCGAGAAGGCCGTAGACGATGAAGCCGTTGATCAGGGCGAAGGCGATGGCGCAGAGCGAGCCCAGGAACTGCGAGACGATGGTGACGCCACCCAGGCCGCCCAGCGCCTCCTGCCCGAAGATGCCGGCGGCGATACCCCCCCAGGAGCCGATGATGCCGTGCAGCGGCCAGACGCCCAGGACGTCGTCGATCTTGAGTTTCTCCTGCTCGATGTGGAAGCCGTACACGAAGATCACCGAGGCGATGGCGCCGGTCACGAAGGCGAAGAGGGGGTGCATGATGTCCGAGCCTGCGCAAACGGCGATGAGCCCGGCGAGTGCTCCGTTGTGCACGAAGCCCGGGTCGTTTTTGCCGGCGATGAGGGCCGCCAGCACCCCGCCCACCATGGCCATAAGCGAGTTGACGGCGACGATGCCGGAGATCTTGTCCAGGTGCCCGGCGCTCATGACGTTGAAGCCGAACCACCCTATGGCGAGTATCCAGGAGCCAAGGGCCAGGAAGGGAATGTTGCTGATCGGGATCGGGTGGGATTTACCCTTGAGGTAGCGCCCCATGCGCGGCCCGAGGATCAGGACCGCGGGAAGGGCCAGCCAGCCGCCGATGGAGTGCACCACCACGGAGCCGGCGTAGTCGTGGAACTCGGCGCCGCCGAATTGCTTGAAGAGCCCCTGCAGCGCGGAGCAGTTCTGGCCCCAGATGAGAGATTCGAAGAGAGGGTAGGTGAGGCCGGCGAAAACGGCTCCTGCCACTACCTGCGGCCAGAACTTGGCGCGCTCGGCGATGCCGCCGGATATGATGGCCGGGATGCAGGCCGCGAAGCAGAGCAGGAAGAAGTAGTGGGTGATGTCATAGCCTTGGTTCGGCCCGAGGAGCTCTTTCACCGGCTTCAGGAAGCTGATGCCGTAGGCGATGGGGAAGCCGACCAGGAAGTAGACCACGGTGGAGACGGACCAGTCGGTCAGGATCTTCACGAAGGCGTTGACCTGGTTCTTCTGACGCACCGTTCCCACTTCGAGGAAGGCGAATCCAGCGTGCATGGCGAACACCATGACCGCCCCGAGCATCAGGAAAAGTACATCGCTACTGTTGGCAAGAGTCGTCATCGTTGACATCCCGTTCATTTACTACCTCCGTTGGTATCTCGCTCCCCGTCGTTGGAGAACGCCAGACACAAGCAAGCAGTCTGCCAAGCCGTTATGCCCTTGAAATTACGAGCGGGACGGTCCGGGGCTAATGAGAGTGCGGCGGAAAGATGCCCGGAAAATAGGCATTGGTGCTTAAGGCGTGGGCAGGATTTAAAGGTTGACCTGTAAACGGTCAGCAGGTAAATTTGTGCAGAATTTTCGCCGGAGGTGGACAGTTGCCGCGCAAGACCGCACTCATCGCCTGTACCGACCTGTCCGGGTACTGCTACGGCGAGCAGCACCCGTTCAAGGTGCAGCGCTACCGTCTGGCGCGCGACCTGATGGACGCCTACGGACTGCTGGACTTGCCCGCCATGACCGAGGTGCGTCCCCGCCCGGTGAGCGAGCCGCAGCTGCTGGGCGCCCACTCCGCCGAGTACCTGGAGCGGCTGCGGGAGTTCAGCGCGGCCGGCGAGCCCAGGGCCGACTTCCGCTACGGGCTGGGTGACGTGGAGAACCCGGTCTTCCCCGGCGTCTACGACTGGGCCTGCCTTGGGGTCTCCGGCACCCTGGAGGCTGCGCGGCTGGTCTCCGAGGAGGGTTACGCCGCCGCCTTCAACCCGTTGGGAGGGTACCACCACGCCCAGGCCGGGCGGGCCTCGGGCTTCTCCTACTTAAACGATGCCGTGGTCGCCATCAACCACCTGCTGGAGCAGGGGAAGACGGTGGTCTACCTCGACCTGGACGCCCACCACGGCGACGGCGTGCAGAACGCCTTCTACGCCGACGACCGGGTCCTCACCATCTCCCTGCACGAGAGCGGGGTCTACTTTTTCCCGGGGACCGGTTTTGAAAACGAGACCGGGGAGGGCGCGGGGCTGGGATACTGCGTGAACCTCCCCCTTTTGGCCCACACCGACGACGCTTTGTTCATGAAGGCCTTCGACGAGGTGGCCTTCCCCCTGATCGCGGCCTTCGACCCCGACGTCCTCTTCACCCAGCTCGGCGCCGACACCTTCAGGACCGATCCGCTCACGCGTCTCGAGGTGACCACCCACGCCTACTCCTACATCATGAGGAAGCTGCGCGCCCTGGAGATCCCGTGGGTCGCCGTGGGGGGAGGCGGCTACGACCAGATGAACGTGGCCAGGGCCTGGACCATCGCCTGGGGCATCATGAACGACCGGGAACTCCCCCCGCGCCTCCCCGCACCGTTCGTCGAGCTGATCTCGCAGCTTGGCTACCCGCACCGGATGCTGCTCGACGCCATGCACTGGGCGGAAGAGGACGACCGCAACCGAGCGCTCGACGCGGTGGAGAAGAGCATCGCCTACGTGCGCGACAACATCTTCCCGGTCCTTATCGGCGACTATGGCAAACGATACCAGACATGAGGTATTGAGGGACAGCGGGGGGAGGCAGCTCTTCTCCCTTTACGACATCAACCGGTTGCCTGCCTCGGAGAAGGAGGCGATCTACGGCAGACTTCTGCCCGAGCGACTGCTGGAGCTGATCCGGGGCAGGGGGAGCGTCGAGGTGATCGCGCCGCAGGGGCTTCGCTTCCTGCGCCTGGTGGCCCGCCGCGCCCCCGAGGACCGTGACCCGGTGTTCTTCCTGGAGCTGTGCGACACACACCACGGCCAGATGGAACTCTCCTTCTGCACCATAGCGGACCCGACGGCGCCCCGTTTCGACGTGGACCTCGACCAGCATGGCAAAAACAACCTCTTCGCGACGCTTGGGCGCAACCTGGCGGAGGAGAAGCGCGCCATGGACGCCGGGCTGTTCCCGAACCAGACCCGGCGCGGCCTGAGGATGTTCGGGGAGTTTCTGCCGCTTCTGGAGCGGTTCACCGCGGCGTTGGGGATGCAGCTCATCGTCGGGGAGCCCCTCACCTACGACAACGCGATCCGCTACGAGAAGTACGGCTTCGACTACACCGTGGGCAAGAGGCTGATGCAGGAGATCGACTCCGGCTTCGCCCCGGGCGGAGTCTTGTACCAGAGGCTGGACGGCTCCACCCCTTTCCGTCGGCCGGGGATGGAAAAAAGCGTGCAGGGGCGCAGTTGGGCCATCCACGACGGCATCCTCGACGAACCATGGGACGAGGTGCGCATCTACAAGACCATCGGCGTGCACGCCGGTGTCAACACGTTCCCGGGACGGGAGCGTTAGCGGAAAAAGGAGTGCGTTTCATGGAAAGAGAAATGACCCCCCTCACGGGCATAACCTACTATCGCCCCCCCCAGGGGACGGAGGTGAGCGGGCTGGACGGCAAGGTCGTCTTCACCGTCGGGCCGGAGCCGATTCCGCTTCTGGACGACGACTACAAAGCCCTCGAGGGGCAGCTCCCCGGCTACGACGCCGTGGGGCGAGGGGTGTACCAGGCCCTGCGCATGGATCCCGGCTGCCGTTACTGCGAACTCTACGCGGAGATGCTCAAGGGGTATCCCCATTACGTGTCCGAGCTGGCCAGCCACATCCTGATGCTCGGGGAAAAGGACGTGGAGGTTCCCTACCTGGAGCGGCGCGTGAAGCTTTTGCGCATCTTCGCCCTGATGGAGCCGGAGAACGCGCACTTCCCGCTGGAGATCGGTGCGACCCTGCTGGAGCAGGCCTGCCGCTTCTCGGCGCTGCACCTCTCCACGGTCACCCTGTTCAAGGCGGAGGGATACCTGGACCGGGCGCGCCAGCTAGGGGGCGACCAGCCCCGTTGCCTGACCACCCTGGCGGAGGTTTCTTTCCTCCTGGGCAAGTACGACAAGGCTGCCTCCCTTTGGAGCGCGCTGATGCCGCAGGTCGAGGCGACCGCCCAGGCCGAGCTGAGGGCGCGCCTGGAGAGGATCGAGCGGGGCGAGGTGCCCCGGGTGCCCGCCGTCGATTACCTCGAAGCCATCGCGGGCGCCATGGCCCTGCGCGAGGACGGCGGCTACCAGGAGGCGACCGCCATCCTGAACGATGTCATGGCCGACGCCTGGTTCGCCCTGGAGTTCCCCATGGCCGAGATCCCGTACCTGCTGGCGCTATGCTGCAAGGATCTCGGCGCCGCAGGGGATGCACGTTTTTACCTGCGCCAAGCCTTGAAGATCAACCCTGACTTTGAAGAGGCGAAGACCACGCTGCAGCAACTGGAACAGTAGGAGGAACTATGTTCGGATTGACCCCGGCAGATTGGATCTTCATCGCCGGCGTAATGGTGGTAATCTTCTTCTTTGTCGCCGTGAGCGGGATGCGCAAACGGTGAACTGACAAAAGCGGTCACGCGAACGCAAGACAACCGCGAAGAGCGCTGATAAGGACAAGAGAAGGGGCACCGCTTAGCTTTCAGCGGCGCCCGCGGTCAGTGCCGCGCAATCTCAACAACGCATCCTGACTCTGGTCTCAAGGGAGGTGCCCATGCAAGTTCCGGATATCAAGGAAATTCTGACCAAGTACCGTACCGTCGCCGTGGTGGGGCTCTCCCCCGACGCCGGCAAGCCCAGTCATGAGGTCGCCGCCTATCTCAAGCGCGCCGGCTACCGCATTATCCCCGTGAACCCGGCCGTGGACGAGGTCTTCGGCGAGAAGAGCTACCCGAGCCTCGCCGAGATACCCGAGCCGGTCGAGATCGTCGACGTGTTCCGCCGCTCCGAGTTCGTGCCGGAGATCGTGGAGCAGGCCATCGCCAAGGGGGCCAGGGTGATCTGGATGCAGGAAGGGGTGGTCCACGAGGAGGCCGCGCGGCGCGCCCGCGAGGCCGGGCTCGAGGTGGTCATGGACCGCTGCATGCTGAAGGAGCACGTCAAGGTGGTGAAATGTTGAGCTGCTCGTTGCGCTTTGGTTTCGGAAACGGCGGGGTGATCCATGTCGTATGAAAGCGGCAGGCGCCCCGCCTCGCTCTGGCCCCTGGTCCTGCTCACCTCCTTCTCGCTGATGCTCTGCTTTTCCAGCTACGGCAACCCCTTCCCCTTCATGGGGACCCTGTACCAGGGGGGGACCGCCCAGCGCTTCGTCCTCGCCGACAGCCTGATCTCGCTGTACCTGCTGCTCGGGGTGCTCAAGCGGCAGCGGCTCACCGTCTGGCTGCTGATCGGCTACAACCTGTTCGACATCTGCAACGCCTGGGCGAACCTCTACCTGATCCCCGCGGCCGAGTACGCCCGTCTGGCCGACTCTCCCGTCCCCGAGGGGGATCTCCTTTCCTCGACGCTGCTCGCGTCCATTGCCCTGATCCTCATGAACTTGTACATCTTCAGGATCAGGCGTGAATTCGACAATCCTTCTCCCTACCTTTTCTGATTCTCACGCGTCCGACGAAGATTGTGTAAACGTTAAGTGTCCTCAAATATTCCCCCTTGCCAGCGGCCTCACAACTCTGGTAGTATGTGCGCGCTTCTTTGCAACGGCAGGTGGCAGAATTTACTGGCAAAGCCGGTCTTATCGCGGTGGCCGGTATGACACTTCGTTCTCAAAAGGATACCGATGTTCGAGAAGCTAAAACACGGCCTTCCCGGGTCTTTCTTTCACTCCGAGAACGGCCAGCAGCCGGTCAACCTGCACGACACCAGGGGCGTGGGGATCAGGATCGAGCAGTTGAACAAGTCCTTCGGGCCCAACCACGTGCTCAAGGACGTGAACCTCGAGATCCAGGCGGGGGAGACCTTCTGCATCATCGGACCGTCGGGTACCGGCAAGAGCGTTCTGCTCAAGCACATCGTGAAGCTTGAGACCCCGGACAGCGGCGAGATCTACATCGACAACCTCCCCATCTTCGGGGCGGGGGCCAAGCCCGCGGCGCACGACTACCGCTACAGCATGGTGTTCCAGTCCTCGGCCCTGTTCAACTCGCTGACCGTCGGGGAGAATGTGGGGCTCTGGCTCAGGGAGAAGAGGGTCTGCAAGGAATTGCAGGTCCGCGAGATCATCAAGCAGAAGCTGGAGATGGTCGGGCTGGTGGGGAAGGAGGAGCTGCGCACCTCCGAGTTGTCCGGCGGTATGAAAAAGCGCGTGGCCATCGCGCGATCGTTGGCGATGAACCCGGACTTGATCCTTTACGACGAGCCGACCGCGGAGCTCGACCCGGTCACCACGGACGAACTGGCGAACACGATCCTGAAGCTCAAGGAAAGTACCAGGAACACCACCGTGATCGTGACCCACGACTTGAACTTCGCGTTGTACATCTCGGACCGGATCGCCATGATGCACGGCGGCTCCGTGGTCGAAATCGGCACGCCGCGCGAGATAAAGAACAGCGAGAATCCCATCGTGCGCGGCTTCATCTACACCACGACCAAGGGGATAAGGGGGGAATAGATGTCAGCACGTCTTCTGCGCCGCGGCAAATTCTTGATCCTCATCGCGCTTTTCCCCCTTTTGTCGGTCTCCTGCGCCGAGCTCAAACAGAGCAAACCCATCCTCCCCATTCGCGACTACGAGAAGATGATCGTAGGCCGCCTCGATGCCGAGTACGTCGGCACCAACAACTGCGTCTCCAAGTGCCACGCCCACGACAAGATAACCGACGACTTCAGCCACAGCGTCCACGGTGAGCAGATCAAGCCCGAGACCGGCCTGCCGCTGGTCAACTGCGAATCGTGCCACGGCCCCGGCAGCCTCGCCATCGCCCATCTGGGCGACGACCGCGAGGAGAACACCCGCCTCAAGAAGAAGTGCGACACCACGACCTTCCTGGACATCATGCACCTCCCGCCCCAGGCCCAGTCCCTGATCTGCCTGAAGTGCCACTCGGCCGCCTCGATCCCCGTGCTCTCCCACTGGAACGCCAGTCCGCACGCGCTGCACGACGTGAGCTGCTTCGATTGCCACAAGCTGCACCAGGGGCCGCAGCAGAAGGTGAGCCGGCAGCAGATGTCCGAGATGTGCTTTACCTGCCACCCCGAGGTAAAGGCGGAGAACTCACTGTTCTCGCACCATCCGTTGCGGGAGAAGAAGATGTTCTGCGTGGACTGCCACGAGGTGCACGGCTCGACGCAGGACCGCCTGCTCAGGGGGAACACCCCGAAGGAAACCTGCACCAGGTGCCACATGGAAAAGCAGGGCCCCTTCGCCTTCGAGCATGGCGACGTCACCGAGAACTGCATGAACTGCCACACCCCGCACGGGTCGGTTAACAACAACCTCCTCAATGCCGCGATGCCGTTTCTGTGCCTGCAGTGCCACACCGGGCACCTGGCCACCAGCACGCCGGGGCTGAAGCAACTTTTCGTCAACCGCTGCACGGACTGTCATTCCCAGGTGCATGGCACCGATACCCCCTCCCCGGCCATAACCGGCAGGGGCACGCTGCGCCAGTAAAGGAAAGGAGCCGGATGGTGGAAAAACCACTCATATCAACGTTCGTCTCGCCTCTGCTGCTTCTGCTCCTGGCCGTGGGGGGCGTGGCTGCGGCGGAACTGGAGCCGGTTCCGGCCGCGAACCTGGAGGCGGCTACGGCGGCGGAAAAGGACGCTCCCGCCGACGAACCGGCCGGCACCGCTGCGGGCCAAGAGGAGCAGGGGGATGCCGTCGCTCCCGTGCCTGCGGACCAGCCGCCTGCCGGAGGGGAGGCGTTGCCGTATCCGGCAGTCCAGGGACCCGAAGTGCAGCCGCACGTAATCGAGGGGGGACCACTTCCCGAGGACGAGCGCCAGGTGGAGGTGCTGGAACGAAAGGGCGGGGCTTTGGGCTACAACTTCGTCTTCGGAGAGGGGGAGCGCGCCCGGGCCCTGGAGTACGGCTTTCTCAAGTCCAGCCGCAGCGGCGGGCTCTTCTACCGGCACATGGAGAAGGACACCAACCTCGAGCTGGAAGGGTTCTACCTGAACGAGAACGACTACCACGGAGACCTGCTCATGGACTACCGGGGGGACTACCGCCTGCATCTGAGGACGGAATCCCTGTACCACAACATGGACCGGGAGCTCCTGTTCACCCCCAGTTTCCAGGCTGGCAGGAACGACGGGCCTACTCCGGCCACCTACAGTGCGGTTCAGGATCCCGTGCGAGATTACGGGGTGAGCGTGGTTCAGGACCGGGCCGACTTCCGTTACCGGCTGCACAACTTCCCCTTGCACGTGAACCTCGGCTACTGGCGCTACGTCAAGGAGGGGACCATCCAGCAGCGCTTCGCGGACACCGCCTTTGAGGGAACGACCAACACCCTCTATGCCCAGCCGCGCAGCGTTGACCACCAGATCCAGGAGGGGCGCGTGGGGCTCGACTCCCACCTCGGCCCGGTCGATCTGGTCTACGACTTCAAGGTGCGCTACTTCGAGGACCGGCTCTCCACCCCGGTAGCCTCCTACGAGCCGCGTAACGCCATCGACAGCACACCGGACTTTCTGGGCGGATTGCGGCAGCACAACGAGAACCCCGACAGCAGCTTTTTTTCCCACACGATCAAGCTGCACTCCTCCCTGGCGGGCGGTCTGGTCGGGTCCGGTTCTTACAGCTTCGAGCAACGCGAGAACCTGACCGAGTTGAGCGATACCACCGGAGTCCGGCGCATGAAGGTCTATCTGCAGAACGCGGCCGGTGACCTGGTCTACACGCCGTGCCGGACCTACACCTTCGCCCTCAAGTACCGGCGCCAGGAGATCGATCACGGCAATCGCGGTCCGCTGACCAACAACTCCTACGTGGATCCCGTGCTGGCGAAACCGGCCGTGGAGACCACCCGCGACTTGGTAACCGGCACCGTATCCTACCGGCCGAGCCTCAAGCTTGCCCTGGTCGGCGAGTACCGCGGCGATTTCCAGAGGAGAAGCGAGGTCAGCCCGGTCCCCTCGTCGACGACCTGGGCCCTGCCCGACAGCACCGCGACGCATACCGGGTCGCTGTCGGTCTATTACCGCCCCGTGAAGGGGCTCAGAAGCAGCGTCCATTACAGCTACGCCACCACCGACAACCCGAGCTACGGCGCTTCCTTCCAGAACCGGCAGGAGGCGAAGGTCCTTTTGACCTACGCGCTCAACAACCGCTGGGGGCTCACCAGCCACGCCGTCCTGCGCCGGGATGAGAACAAAGATATCGATAAGTTCCTGATAAACTACCCCTTCCAGCCCCTCAGCTACTCGCTCGCCCCGCTGACCTCCCGTAGCGGCAACAGCGAGAACGCCAACATCGGCGTGTGGTGGGTGCCCATCCCGAAACTGACCGTGGGGGCCAACTACTCCTACCTGCACCAGGAGGTGGAGCAGGGGATCCTCTTTACCGGCGTCTTCAACGGCAGCGAGGCCGCCTCGCAGTTCTCCAGCAGGTCCCACGTCTACGGCGTGAACGCCTCGTACACCCTGGGAGAAAAGTGCGACCTCGCGGTAACGGCGCAGCAGATCAGGTCTGCGGCCGCCTTTACACCGAGTGATACCACCTTCACGGTGATCCCCGGCAGCACGACGGGAATCAAGGCGATAACCGAACAGGACACCGTCATCAGCTCCCTTTCCGCACGGGGTGAGTACCGCTTCTCGAGCGTCCTGTCCACGACGCTTGAGTACACGTTGAACGACTACAACGAGCTAAAGTCCGCGTACAAGAGTTACAGCGGCACCGTCCACGCCATCGTAGCAGGCCTGGCGGCCAAGTGGTGACCAAGGGGTAACGTATCAAGACACTGGTCCGTTCCATACTTCTGCTCCTGCTGCTTTGCGCGGTGATCCCCGCGGCGGACTCCCGTGCGGCCGGAAAACTGGTGGCGGCATTGCTGACCTGCGACCTGCCGCGCTACCGGGATGCCCACAAGGCCTTCGTGAAGGCGTTGGTGCAGAAGGGATACGATCAGAGCAACGTCGAGGTCATCACCCAGACTCCGAACCCCGACCTCATCTCGTGGTCCAACAGCGTAAGGAAATTCAACGCCATCGGCGCGGACGTCATCGTCGCCTACGGTACCTCCGCCACCCTGGCCGCCCTGCGCGAAGCCCAGGACATCCCGGTGGTCTATGCCGACGTCTACGGCCCGGTGGAGACGGGGATCGCCAAGAGCATGACCTCCAGCGGGCGCAACAGCGCCGGGGTCAGTTCCAAGGTTCCCTTGGTCACGCTGATCAAGACGGCCATGGAGCTCAAGTCGATCAAGACCCTGGGCATCATCTGCGCCAACCGCGAGGAAGGAGCCCTGGCGCAGCTAAAGGAGGCGCGCAAGATCGCGGCCCAATCGGGGGTGGTGCTGGTGGAAACCAACGTCGGCTCTCCGACCGCCTTGGATGCGGCTTTGGCCACCCTCTTCGCCACCAGGGTCGATTGCGTCTACGTTACCGAATGCACCGCCGGCAGCCGCTACTTCGAGAAGATCGTCCATCGCTGCAACGAGTTGAAGATCCCGGTGATATCGCAGATGCCGGGGGCGGCGCACAAGGGTGCCGTCATCTCCCTGGAGGCAGACCCTGTCGAGCAGGGGCAGATCGCGGCCGAGTACGTGGCGCGCATCCTGAGCGGGAAGAAGGCGTCGCACCTGCCGGTCGCCACGCCCAAGCGGGTGGACCTGATCGTGAACCTGAAAGCCGCGCGGCTGCTTGACCTGAACGTCCCCTTCCCGGTGCTCACCGCTGCGACCCGGGTGCTTAAATAGATACATAGAGGTATGGATGGGAAAAATTCTGATCGTTGATGACGACGCCGCTTTCGTGGGAGCACTGAGGGATAAGATACATGCGCTCTACCCGCTGTTGGACGTGATAACGTGTACCGAACCGCTGTTGGCCTTGACCATACTGAAGCAGGGGAAGGTCGACCTGTTGCTGGTGGACCTGGAGATGCCGACCCTCGACGGTTCCAAGATTTTCAGCTACGCCCTGTCGGTCGGGATGGACAAGAACCGGATCGTGATCCTTTCCGGGCGGGACTCAGATTACCTGCACGAGCAGTTTCCCATGGGTACCTGCCTGGCGGTTCTCAACAAGTACGAGGCAAAGCAGAAGGCGGTGCTGGATATGATCTTCAGCTCGATGCAGCGAAAGGCCGCGGGGAGTTGATTGCAGGGACTAGGGACTAGGGACTTGGTTGATCGCTGCAGCGGGAGAAAAAATATTACAGGGACAGGCGTTGAGAAGGTAGGGGATGGTTTTCATCAGTCCCTGGCCACCACCCCTGGCCCCTTGGTTTTAGGAGTTACACAGCATGGCAAAACAGATGAGACTGACCTGCTACGGACGCAGCAAGAGCAAGCCGGAGTGGGAAGCGATCCTTTCGGGATTTACCTTCGATATCTTCTTCGCCGAGTTGGCCCAGGAGCTGGAGCGCTTCGGCATCACGCTGGAACTGGGGGAGGGCCCCGGGCAGGTGATCGAGGTGAACGGCTACGGCGACCTGTTGAATTCGATTCGCATCGCCTCTCCGTCGGACGGCATCAGCAACATCTGCATCGGACACGTCATCGGCCAGAGTCCGCGCCTTGACCTCCAGGAGGACATCCGGCGTGCGGTGAACCGCATCGCTTTCGCGCCGGAGACCGTCGCTCCCGATGCCGAGAACCGGAAAGTCTGCCACAACTGCGGCTGCGGCTGCTAGAGAGGGAAGATCTCGGCCTTTGCCGTGCCCCCTTCGATGGTGACGATGGCGTAGCTCCCGGGCAGCCCCTCCTTCAGGGCTCCCGGGTTCACCAGCAGCATGCCGTCGGTTGAGTGGACCGCGGCGCAGTGGGTATGGCCGTACAGCACCACCGACGCTCCCAGTTGCATTCCCCTGTTAATCAGAAGGGACAGTCCGCTCTTCACGTGCTGACGGTAGCCGTGGGTCAGCAGGAACCTGCATGCCCCCAGTTCAAGGGTGAGTTCCGCCGGTACGTGCCGATCCAGGTCGCAGTTCCCCGCGACCCGGTGTACCGGCACCTCCAGCACTTCCTCCATCATGCGAGCATCCTCGCAGCCATCCCCGAGATGAACGATGTGATCCACCGGACCGGCGAGTTCGTGCGCCCTGAAGGCGTGGGCGTAGTTGCCGTGGCTGTCGGAGATTACCAGTACTCTCATAGTGCCTCTTCGTTCCGCATCTCTTTAAGGCGAACACGGCATAGCGACGGGTCCGCCTGAAGTCATATTTGCTTTTGCGCAGTCGCCTGCATAGTGTAGAGTTGTTGGCGTTGCGCCTACCGGTTTGTCCTGTCTCTACTGTTCAGATATAGGACAGAGTAATGGCAAAAGACAAGCAAAATAAGCTGTAAACGTTTGATCCTGTAGGGGCGAATAACCATTCGCCCTTGTTCATTATCCCGCTCATCACTTTCATCGTGACAGTGAGCAGAGGCCGGGCGAACGATATTCGCCTCTTGTATATATAGTTCCCGTGGTGGTTGAGTTGTTGTAGGGGCACATAATTATTTGCCCAGCACCGTTGCCCGGTCACTTCCGATGGCGTGAGATGCCGAGGTTATCATATGCGGTAAAGGCGGGCGAATGATCATTCGCCCCTACAGTGAACGGCTGCAGATGGAAGAGACGGAGGAGTCATGAAGAAATTGTTACTGTGGATCGCCGCCTTCGTTTTCGGCCTGGTCCTTCTTTTCGGCGCCTGCGTCGCCATCGTCAACTCCCTGGTCGGCGACCATGACACCCTCGCCGGGGGGGACGGGGTAGGCGTCGTCGAGCTGAAAGGGGTCATCGTCGACGGGCAGGAAACCATACGCCAGTTGCGGGCCATGAAAAAGGACGAGCACGCGAAGGCCGTGGTGTTCAGGGTGGATTCCCCCGGAGGCGTGGTCGGCCCGTCGCAGGAGATCTACGCGGCGGTAAAGGACCTGGCCAAGGCGAAGAAGGTGGTCGTCTCCATGGGAAGCGTGGCGGCCTCGGGCGGCTACTACGTCTCGGCACCTGCTTCCCTCATCTACGCCAACCCCGGCACCATCACCGGGAGCATCGGGGTGCTGATGAAGTTCTCCAACTTGCAGGGGCTGATGGACAAGGTCGGCATGAAGGCCTTCACCATCAAGACCGGCAAGTTCAAGGACACAGGCTCCCCCGCGCGGGCCATGACCGACGAGGAAAAGGCGATGCTGCAGGGGGTGATCGACTCCACCCACGGCCAGTTCGTGAAGGCGGTGGCGCAGGGGAGGAGGCTCCCGGAGGCCCAGGTGCGGAGCATCGCCGACGGCCGGATCTTCTCGGGGGAGCAGGCGCTTGCCCTGAAGCTCGTGGACCGGATCGGCTCCATGCAGGACGCGATCGACGAGGCCGCCCGGCTGGGAGGGATCGAGGGCGAGCCGAGGCTGATCCGGCCGGCCAAAAAGAGAGGGCGTGCCCTCGACTACCTGGTGGAGAGTGCGGCCCAGCGGTTGGGGGTGCTGTCTGATTCGGACAGCGGTGTGAGCGTCGACTATCGGCTCGGTTGGTAGGGCGAAGAAGGCAAAGAGAGCCCCTTTTTGCCGGCTCTGTCAGTGGCTGAAGCCTTGCCTGTGGCCCCGCCGCTCTCTTTAGATTTACCTTGACAAAAAAACCGCCATCTATATACTGGGAAACTTTGAAAAAGGGGAGATCTTCCTTTGAAGATAGAGATTGAAAAGGTGAAAAAGAAGCAGCTCGACCTCTCGGAGTCGGAGCCTGCCTCACACTTCCCGACCCTGGTAGCGATGGAAAAAGCCGGTGAATGTGTCTTCACCGCGCCGGTGAACGCCCGGGTCGCCGCGATCTGGGAATACGACCATGTGAGGGCCGCCGGCAAGGTGGAGAGCGCTGTGCGCCTCACCTGCTCCCGCTGCCTCGTCGAGTACGATCTCCCCATCTCCTCGGACTTCACCATCTTCTACACCGAGAGCAAGGGTGAGGAGCTGGACGAGGAAGTCGAGCTTTCCGACGAGGAACTCGTTTCGGCCACCTACAGCGGCGACGAGATCGAAATGGATCCCGAGATCGCCGAGCAGGTCATGCTGGAAGTACCCTATAAACCGTTATGCAGCGAGACGTGCCGCGGCCTGTGCCCCGAGTGCGGAGCTGACCTGAACGCCGGAGAATGCGGCTGCGATCGCGGCGGGATAAATCTGAAAATGGCCGCCCTGAAGAAGATCATGATAGAAAAGTAAAAAGGAGAACACCATGGCTGTACCTAAGAAGAAGACCTCCAAGTCGCGCAAGAACATGAGGCGTGCACACGATTTCCTCACCGCTCCCACCGTCTCGACCTGCCCGCAGTGCAAGGCCCCGAAGCTTCCGCATTGCGTCTGCCCGTCCTGCGGCACCTACAAAGGGCGTCAGGTGCTGAAGGCTGAAGAGCTCTAGGATTTCGTTCCATCTAAGCCGTGACTGTTCGGAATCCGCTCCCTAGGGGAAATATGAGAGTTGCTGTCGATGTAATGGGGGGCGACAACGCCCCTCATGTTGAAGTAGAAGGTGCAGTAGCTGCGGCCAGAGAGTTCGGCATCCCGGTAACTCTGGTTGGAGACGTTGAAAAAGTGCAAGCCGAGCTGGCCCACCACGACTGCAAGGGGCTGGACATCGAGGTCTGGCATGCCTCCGAGGTCGTGGGCATGCACGACTCCGCCTCCGATGCGGTGCGCAAGAAGAAGGATTCCTCGATCCGCGTCGCCTTCGAGCTGGTAAAGGGAGGCGAGGCCGTCGCCGTGGTAAGCGCGGGGAACTCGGGCGCCACCATGGCGGCCGGCATGTTCGTCCTGAAAAGGATGAAGGGGATCGACCGCGCTGCAATCGCCCAACTTTTTCCTACCGTTACCGGTAAGACCCTCGTTCTCGATGTCGGCGGCAACGTCGACTGCAAGCCTATCCACCTGGTCCAGTTCGCCGTCATGGGTGAGGTGTACGCCAAGTTCGTGATGGGAGTCGACCAGCCCAAGGTCGGCCTGCTCTCCAACGGGGAGGAGGATAGCAAGGGGAACGAACTCACCCGGGAAACCAGCGCCCTCCTGCGCGAAAAGCCAATCAACTACATAGGTTACGTGGAAGGGCGGGATATCTTCAACGGCTCCGTCGACGTCGTTGTCTGCGACGGCTTCGTCGGCAACGTGGCGTTGAAACTGTCCGAGGGACTCGCCGAGGCGGTGGGCAAGATGCTCAAGGCCGAGATCAAGCGCAGCTTCCTCTCCCAGATCGGCTACCTGCTAAGCCGCAAGGCTTTCAATAATTTCAAGAAGACCGTAGACTATGCCGAGTATGGCGGTGCGCCTCTGCTTGGGATCAACGGCGTGGGGATGATCTGCCACGGCGGTTCGAACACCAAGGCAATCAAGAACGCAATCCGCTTTGCCCATGAATACGCACTCAAAGGGGTAAACGGCCGCATGGCCGAAAAACTCAACGAGAGTTTCCCCGGCGAGCCTCGCGAGCGTGCCGGCCAAAATCCGGACGCCACAGAAAGGGTTGCTTCATGATTAGACCGAGAATCACCGGTACCGGTTCCGCCGTGCCGGAGAAAGTGCTGACCAACTTCGACCTGGAAAAGATGGTGGACACAACCGACGAGTGGATCGTCACCAGGACCGGTATCCGCGAGCGCCGCATCGCCTCCGAGGGGGAGTACACCTCGACCTTCGCCATCGCCGCCGCCGAGCGGGCCATGGCCGCCGCCGGGGTAAAGGCGGAGGAGATCGACATGATCGTGGTGGGCACGCTCACCCCGGACTTCCCGTTCCCCGCCACCGCCTGCATCGTGCAGCAGGCCATCAAGGCCACCAACGCCTTCTGTTTCGACCTTTCCGCCGCCTGCTCCGGTTTCATCTACGCCCTCGCCACCGCCCAGAAGTTCATGGTCTCGGGTCAGGTCAAGAAGGCCCTGGTGATCGGCGCGGAGGTGCTCTCCCGCATAGTAGACTGGAACGACCGTAACACCTGCCTGCTTTTCGGCGACGGCGCCGGCGCCGTGGTGCTCGAGGCGCAGGAAGGCGAGAACGGCATCCTCTCCACCCACATGCACAGCGACGGCAACTACTGGGAAATCCTGTACCAGAAGGGGGCCGGCAGCCGCAACCCGGCCACCCACCAGAACGTGGACGACGGCTTGGTCTTCCTGACGATGCAGGGCAACGAGGTGTTCAAGCTGGCCGTCCGCTCCATGGGCGAAGTGGCCATGGAGGCACTCGAGGCCAACGGTCTCACCCCCGCCGACGTCAACCTGTTCATCCCGCACCAGGCCAACCAGAGGATCGTCGACTCCGTCGGCAAGCGCCTCGGCATCACCGGCGACCGCGTCTTCGTCAACCTGGACCGCTACGGCAACACCTCGGCTGCGTCGATCCCTATCGCGCTGGACGAGGCGGTACGCGCCGGGCGTCTGAAGGAAGGCGACCTACTGCTGCTCGACGCCTTCGGCGGCGGCCTCACCTGGGGCTCCGCGCTGGTGCGCTGGTAAAACGCCTCCCCTCGCCCTTCGGGAGAGGGGCAGGGGTGAGGGCGCCGGCAGCTGTGACACGCTGTCCAAGCCGCGCTGTTAATTAAAGAAAAGAGGTTACCTATGCAATCCTATGCATTCATCTTCCCGGGGCAGGGGTCCCAGCACGCCGGGATGGGGAAGGATCTGGCGGATAACTTCAAGACCGCCAAGGTCGCCTTCGAGGAGGCCGACGACGCGCTCGGCTTCTCCCTTTCGAAACTCTGCTTCGAGGGGCCCGAGGAGGATCTGAAACTCACCGCGAACACCCAGCCGGCCATCCTGGCGGCCAGCGTGGCCGCATTCAGGGTGCTCAAGCAGGAATGCCCCATCGCACCGTCCTACTTGGCCGGCCACTCGCTGGGCGAGTACTCGGCCCTGGTCGCCTCCGGCGCGCTGGACTTCGCAGATGCGCTCAGGACGGTTAGGGCACGCGGCAGCTTCATGCAGGACGCGGTGCCGGTCGGGGTAGGGGCCATGGCCGCCATCCTCGGAGCCGAGGCCGACGTGCTCAGAGAAATCTGTGCCGAGGCAGCGCAGGGCGAGGTGGTCTCCCCGGCCAACTTCAACTCGCCGGGACAGATCGTGGTCGCCGGCCACACCGGTGCCGTGAACCGCGCCATCGAGATCGCCAAGGCGAGGGGTTTCAGGAAGGCGATGCTGCTTCCGGTCTCCGCACCCTTCCACTGCGCGCTGATGAAGCCGGCCGCCGACCGCCTGGCCCAGACGCTCGAGTCGGTGCAGGTGGGCGCGATCACCGCCCCGGTAGTCAGTAACGTCGAGGCGAAACCAAACTCCGACGCCGCCCGCGTGAAGCCGCTCCTCGTCGAGCAGGTGTGCGCCCCGGTCCTTTGGGAGCAGATCATCCAGAGCATCGTCGCGGCAGGCGTCACCAACTTCGTCGAGATCGGCCCGGGCAAGGTGCTGGCCGGCCTGGTGAAGAGGATCGACAAGGAAGCTGCCTGCTCCAACGTGCAGGACGCAGCAGGCGTAAAAGCCATGACGGAGGTCGCGTAATGAGCCTGAACGGACAGGTAGCAGTCGTCACCGGTGCCTCCCGCGGCATCGGCCGGGCCATCGCCCTGAAACTCGCCGCAGAGGGCGCCGCCGTGGTGGTAACTGCCACCAGCGAGCAGGGCGCTGCCAAGACCGCCGATGAAATCGTCGCCGCGGGCGGCAAGGCCCTGGCGGTCAAGGTCGACGTCTCGGTGGTCGCCGAGGTGGAGAACCTCTTCAAGAAGTCGGTGGAGGCGTTCGGCAAGGTAGACATCCTGGTCAACAACGCCGGCATCACCAAGGACGGCCTGCTCCTGCGCATGAAGGAAGATGACTGGGACGCGGTCCTCGACGTGAACCTCAAGGGGTGCTTCAACTGCACCCGCGAGGCGGCGAAGCTGATGTCCAAGGCTCGCTTCGGCCGGATCGTCAACGTCTCCTCCGTGGTGGGCGAGATGGGGAACCCGGGTCAGGCCAACTACTGCGCCTCCAAGGCCGGCATGATCGGCCTCACCAAGTCGGTGGCGAAGGAGCTCGCCAGGAGAAACGTCACCGTCAACGCGGTGACTCCCGGCTTCATCGAGACCGACATGACCTCGGAGCTCTCCGAAAAGACCAGGGAAGCGCTCCAGGAGCAGATTCCCATGGGGAGGCTCGGGAGTGCGGACGACATAGCTGGGGCGGTCCTGTTCCTCGTATCCGACGCCGCGGCATACGTTACCGGCCATGTTCTTTCGGTGAATGGTGGCATGTACATGTGAGCCGGGTAGCGGCGTTGTTTTTACTTTCAGCGCCAAAAATACCTTTTGCAAATTCTACGTTTCATGCTATGAAATAGCAGTCTTGGGCATAACAAATCAAATAACGTCTAACGTTACAATCAAATGGAGGTAATTGAATGGCTTCGATCGAGAAACGCATTAAAGAGATAGTAGCTGAGCAGCTTGGTGTTGACGAGGCTCAGGTGACCAACGAGTCCTCCTTCATGGACGACCTGGGCGCCGACTCCCTGGATACCGTTGAACTGGTGATGGCCCTTGAAGAGGAATTCGAAATCGAGATCTCCGACGAGGACGCCGAGAAAATCCAGTCGGTTCAGGACGCAATCGACTACATCACTGATCACACCTAGTAGAGAGGGGGGAGTTATGCTTCCCCTTTTTCATGCCGCCTCCGGGCGGCCATGAGTCAACAGTACCTAAGGAGAGTTCAGAGTATGAGAAGAGTTGTTGTCACGGGGGTAGGCGTGGTCTCCCCGCTGGGGACCGGTAACGGCAAGAACTGGGACGCACTGGTGTCCGGCACGTCCGGCATCGCTCCCATCACCCGTTTCGATGCCTCCGACCTGCCGGTGAGGATCGCTGGCGAGGTTAAGGACTTCGTCGCTGAGGATTTCATCGACAAGAAAGAGATCAAGAAGATGGATCTCTTCATCCAGTACGCGCTGGCCGCGGCTCACTTCGCCATGGAGGATTCCGGTCTGCAGATCACCGAGGAGAACGCCGAGCGCGTTGGCGTCCTGGTGGGCGCCGGCCTGGGCGGGCTCCCGGCCATCGAGCGTTACCACTCCGCGCTGCTGGAGGGGGGGTACAAGAAGGTCTCCCCGTTCTTCATCCCGATGCTGATCATCAACCTGGCTCCGGGGCACATCTCCATCAAGTACGGGGCGAAAGGCCCGAACGTCTCTTCCGTCTCCGCCTGCGCCACCGGCACCCACTCCATCGGGGACGCCTACCACATGATCCAGCGCGGCGACGCCGACGCCATGATCGCGGGGGGGACCGAATCCACCGTGACCCCTCTGGGTATCGGCGGCTTCTCCGTCATGAAGGCGCTTTCCACCAACAACGAGAACCCGGCTGGCGCCTCGCGCCCGTTCGACAAGGGTAGGGACGGTTTCGTCCTCTCGGAGGGAGCCGGCATCGTGGTGCTCGAGGAGTACGAGGCGGCCAAGGCGCGCGGCGCCAAGATCTACGGCGAGATCGTGGGCTATGGCCTTTCCGGCGACGCCTACCACCTGACCTCCCCCGCCCCCGGCGGCGAAGGGGCGGCGCGCTGCATGAAGATGGCGCTCCGCACGGCGGGCGTAAACCCGGAGCAGGTCGACTACATCAACGCCCACGGCACCTCGACTCCGTTCGGGGACGTCGGCGAGACCACGGCCATCAAGACCGTCTTCGGCGATCACGCCACCAAGCTGATGGTTTCCTCCACCAAGTCGATGACCGGCCACCTCCTTGGTGCCGCCGGCGGCGTGGAGGCTGTCTTCTCCCTGATGGCGATGACGAACTCGGTCGTGCCCCCGACCATCAACTACACCGATCCTGACCCCGAGTGCGACCTGGACTACGTACCGAACACGGCGCGCGAAGCGAAGGTCGAGTACGCCATGAGCAACTCCTTCGGCTTCGGCGGCACCAACGCGTCGCTGCTCTTCAAGAAGGTGTAAGGATGATAGTTCTCGGTAGTGATCACGGCGGCCTGGAGCTGAAGAACGAGATAAAGAAGCTGCTCGAAGAACGAGGGCTTCCCTGCGAGGACCTGGGGACCCACAACGGCGATTCCGTCGACTATCCCGATTTCGGGGTGGCCGTGGCGCGCCGCGTCTCAGAGGGTAGCGCCGAGAAGGGGATCCTGGTCTGCGGCACCGGCATCGGGATGTCCATCGTGGCCAACAAGTTCCCCGGCATCCGGGCGGCGCTGGCCACCGACGTCTTCATGGCGACCATGGCCAAGGAGCACAACAACGCCAACATCCTGGTGCTGGGCGGCCGCGTGCTGGACACCCAGAAGGCCCGCGAGATGGTGACGGCTTGGCTTGACACCGCGTACGCCGCCGGCAGACACCAGAACCGCCTGGACAAGATCACCCAGCTGGAGCGCGAACTGAAGGGATGATGCTGCTTTCCAAGGCGGTTCGGCGGCAGCACGGGTAAGACACACGATCTAAGCAAAGAACGGGACTCCCAGAGTCCCGTTTTCTCATTTCACCAGCAATTTCAGATTAGGGAGAAATCAGACATGTCAGTACTGGAAACATTCGACCCGGCAGTGGCGGAAGTCATCAGGCACGAGACTGAGCGCCAGGAGTACAACCTCGAACTGATCGCCTCTGAGAACTTCGTTTCCCCCGCGGTGCTCGAGGCGCAGGGCTCGGTTCTCACCAACAAGTACGCCGAGGGGTACCCCGGCAAGCGTTACTACGGCGGCTGCCACGAGGTCGACAAGGTCGAGAACCTCGCCATCGAGCGCGCCAAGGAGCTGTTCGGCGCCGACCACGTCAACGTCCAGCCGCATTCCGGTTCCCAGGCCAACATGGCCGTCTACTTCTCCGTGCTGAAGCCGGGCGACACCGTGCTGGGGATGAACCTCGCCCACGGCGGCCACCTCACCCACGGTTCCCCGGTCAACTTCTCCGGTAAACTCTTCAACATCGTCCCGTACGGCGTCTCCCAGGAGACCCAGACCATCGACTACGAGGAGTGCGAGCGTCTCGCCGTCGAGCACAAGCCGAAGATGATCGTTGTGGGGGCGTCCGCCTACCCGCGCATCATCGACTTCGAGGCCTTCCGTCGTATCGCCGACAAGGTGGGCGCGGTGGTCATGGTGGACATGGCACACATCGCCGGCCTGGTTGCTGCCGGCCTGCACCCGAGCCCGGTTCCCTACGCCGAGTTCGTGACCACCACCACCCACAAGACCCTGCGCGGACCGCGCGGCGGCATGATCATGTGCCGCGAAGAGTGGGCCAAGACCCTGAACTCCAACATCTTCCCGGGCATCCAGGGCGGCCCGCTCATGCACGTGATCGCCGCCAAGGCGGTCGCCTTCAAAGAGGCGCTCACTCCGGAGTTCAAACAGTACCAGCAGCAGATCGTTAAGAACGCCCAGGCGCTCGCCGCCGGCCTCACCAGCCGCGGCTTCAAGCTCACCTCCGGCGGCACCGACAACCACCTGATGCTGGTCGATCTCTCCCAGACCGAGCTGACCGGCAAGGTCGCCGAGGAGGCGCTCGACCGCGCCGGCATCACCGTGAACAAGAACGGCATACCGTTCGACACCCGTTCGCCGTTCATCACCTCCGGTATCCGCATCGGCACCCCGGCGGCCACCAGCCACGGCCTGAAAGAGGCCGAGATGGAGCAGGTAGCCGGCTTCATCGCCGATGTTTTGGGCAACGTCAACGACGAAGCCAAGCTCGCCGCGGTCAAGACCCAGGTGAACGCGCTGATGAAACGCTTCCCGATGTACGCCGACCGCCTCGCCTAGAAGGCGGCCGGTTTCATATTGGAAAAAAGGGAAGGGGGGCGACGTGAGTCGCCCCCCTTTTTGCAAACCTCATTTTTCAGGCGGAGCTTCGATGTACTTCTTCAATTACGATGAGCCCCTCTTTCGTCCCCCCTCCGAGGCGCACAGCCTCATCTTCCAGATCACCATCGGCTGTTCCCAGAATCGCTGCAAGTTTTGCGGCATGTATAAGATGAAGCGCTTCCGGGTGCGACCTCTGGACGAGGTCATGAAAGAGATCCGCTCAATACCTCCACGCTACCGGGACGCGGTCCGGCGCGTCTTCCTCGCCGACGGCGACGCGCTGATCTACCCCCAAAACGGGCTGGAGCGGATCCTTGAGGAACTGAACGCCGTCTTTCCCTCCCTCACCCGGATCGGCGCCTACGCCTCGCCGAACAGCCTGAGCGGCAAGAGCCTCGAACAACTGCAGGTGCTGCGCGCGGGGAAGCTGCGCATCCTCTACTACGGCCTGGAAAGCGGCGACGCCGAGACGCTCAGCCTGGTGGACAAGGGATTCACGCCGGAGGAGATGCTCGAGCAGTGCCGAAAGGCCATGGCTGCCGGGATGAAGCTGTCGGTCACCGCGATCCTGGGGCTTGCCGGGAGGAAGCGGAGCGCCGAACATGCCGCCGCAACGGCACAATGGATCACCGCCCTTTCACCTGAGTACTTTTCGCTGCTCACCATGTTCCAGCGTCACAACGACGACTTCCTCAAGCTGATCGAGCCTTTGAGCCACGGCGAGATCCTGCTGGAGACGAAGGTGCTTCTCGAGGGGCTCGAGCCGCAGGGGACCATCCTGCGCTCAAACCACGTCTCGAACTTCCTCGAGCTCGCCGGGAGCTACCCGAAAGACCGGCAGCGCCTGATCGATACGGTCGACGCAGCAATCGCACAAGCAAAAAGGGACCCCCGCTGGTGTGCGGAAATCCCTTCTTATCAAGAGGAATACTACTAGCGGACTACCTGGAGACGCCGCAGAGTCTCAACTCGTTTTCCAGCTTCTCGCGGGAGATGCCGAGCACGCGGCAGGCCGTCTCGCGGTCGCTTTGATAGCGCTCCATGACCATCAGCAGCAGGGCCTTCTTCAGCGAGGCCGAGAGCTTGTCCATGACCCCCTGCCCATGGGTTGCGGCCAGGGAAGAGACCAGCGGTTCCAGGTTCTTCTGGAAGAGCTCGGCGCTTTCATTCACGGTGTGGCGCACCGGTTCGGTCCGCTTGAGCCGCACCACGTTCCCCACGCACTGATCCATGTTGTCCTGCACGAAACGCAAGGTGTCCCAGTGGCTGTCCACGGTCATGAAGCGGAGGTCATCCTTGGTTCCCTCCGGTGCTCCCTTCTTCCTCAGGCGTACTTCCATGATGGTATAAGCGTAAGATCCGGACCTTTCATTGGTGCTGCGATCTCTGTGTGCCATGATGTCCTCCCGGTAGTCGTGCCGTTTTCCTCTTCTTTTTCAACTGGCGTACCAAAAGTGTCCCGGGGTGGTTTCTTGCAGTAAGTCATTGAAATTTCATAGTAAATTCTTTGCTTGCAGCGCATTCCCAGCGAGGCATCGAGATGCCTTGTCTGTGCTAAACCTGCACAAGACTGTCTTTGCGTTGTGAAATTCTATAGCAATTACGGGTGGTTGAGGACGTTGCGAAGTCTGAACAGCAGGAGTGGAATGCACAGGCTTCGTTGTGCAACACGTGCCATCTGCTATAACGTGTGTTGTTTTTAATTTTTTTGTGATGGTGCTCACAACCCTGAAGCGGGGAGGTGACCTCTGGAGAGACCTCTGCTGGTGCCCCTGGCTGCATCGCTTGCAGGTTTGGCCACCACACACCTGCTCAATACCTTCCCGCCCACCTGGGTCCTGCCAGCCCTCCTTGTCGCGGTTCTCGCCGCCTCCTTCGTGAGTTCCCGGTTCCCCTTTTTGCTCGCCCTCGCCCTGCTCTTTTTCGCGTGGGGCCAACTGTCGCTGCAGCCGCTTCTGAGGCCGCGGCCCGGCCTGGAGCGCTTTGCCTCCGACCGGCCGGTGGCGATCGAGGGGGTGCTGGATTGCCGGCCTGAGCCGACCATGACCGGAGGGAGCAGGGTTTATCTGCAGGTAGAAGGGGTGAGCGTTGCCGGCCAGGAACAGCGGGCATCGGGGCGTCTGCTGGTCTACGTGAAAGAAGGGCGGGCCGAACTCAGCACCGGTGACAGGATAAGGTTTGCTTCGCGGATCAGGGTGCCGCGCAACCTTGGGCTGCCCGGCGAATCCGACTCGGTGCGCAGACTGGCCTACCAGCAGGTGTACGCCACCGGTTTCGTCCTTGCCGCGGAGGACCTGGTGCTGCTGCGCCCGGGAGCGGGGTGGCTGCACGACATCGACCTGCTGGCGGCGAGGCTGGGGAACTTCGTCACCAGGGTGGAGCCGTGGACAGAAGGGGGAGTCCTGAAGGCGCTCCTGCTGGGAGACAGGCGGGACGTTCCGGAGCAGTTGCAGGAGGCATTTGCGCGCTGCGGGGTGAACCATATCCTTTCCATTTCAGGTTTCCATGTCGGCATCCTCTTCCTGTCCCTGTGCCAATTCCTCCATTACCTGGCCCGGCGTTCGGAGTGGCTCGCCCTGCATCTCAAGTTGAGGCCGCTCGTCATGCTGGCATCCCTGCCGATGGTGGTCTTTTACCTATTCCTTTCCGGGCAGGCTCCCGCTACGCTGCGCAGCGTCTTGATGATCTGTATCGTGGTGGCGGCGCTGCGATTGAAGCGCGAAGTGGATCCGGTCCACACCATCATGCTGGCCGCCTGCGCCATGCTGTTTTGCGCACCCCAAACCGCCTTCGACGTCTCATTCCAACTCTCCTTCCTGGCCATCTGGGGGCTGTCCGTCCTGACGCCGACCCTCGCCCACCCCGAAAATAAGGCGGGAAGGGTTGTGTGGTGGCTGCTGCTGCTTTTCATCGCTTCAGTGGCTGCCATACTGGCCACCTCGGTCCATGTTGCCTACTACTTCCAGCGCATAGCGCTGGTGGGACTGGTTGCCAATCTCCTGGTCGTGCCGCTCATGGGCTACGGCGCGGTTGTTCTCGGCTTCAGCGCCCTGGTTGTAAGTTGCCTGTGGGAAAGGCCCGCGGCCGTGCTGCTGCACCTTGCCGCCGCCCTGGTGCGCTGGTCGGATCGGCTGGTCGAGCAGTTGTCCCGGGCGCCGGTTATCACCGGGTACATCCCGGACCGCCTGGACCTCCTGCTGGCATGCCTCGTCCTCTGCGCGATCACCTTCTTCAAATCGAAACGTTGGCGTGCAGCGATCGGGATTCCGCTGATGGTCGTCCTCGTGCTTCGTGCGGTACCCCCCGCCCGGGCGACGGAAGGAACCCTCCGGCTGTACTTCCTCAGTGTGGGGCAGGGGGATGCCACGCTGGTTCACCTTCCGGACGGCAAGTGGATGCTGGTTGATGGCGGCGGCAACGCCACGGACTCCGGTACCCCTGTGGGATCGCGCCTGTTACTGCCGGCCTTGAGGGCACTCTCGGCGCGGCGCATCGACTACCTGGTGTTGTCCCATGGACACCCGGACCACCTGCAGGGTGTGCTGTACCTGGCGGCCAACTACGAGGTCGGTCAATTCCTCGTCCACCCCCTGACGCTGGCTTCTCCCGAGCTGCAGCAGCTCAAATGGGTTCTTGCCGCGCGCGACGTCCCGGTGCGGGAGCTTGGAGCGGAAAAGGCACCCCTGCAGGTGGGGGGCGTGCAGCTGCAGACGCTGTGGCCGGTTGCCGGTACGGCGCTGCAGGCGGACGCGAATGCCGCATCTTTGGTGTTCAGGCTGACCTACGGCAGGACATCCGTACTTTTCACCGGCGATATCGGCGTCAGGGAAGAGCAGGAGCTTCTTGAGCGGGGAGGCTTGCGACGGTGCAGTCTGTTGAAGGTGGCGCACCATGGCAGCAGGTACTCATCCTGCGAGCCGTTCATAGCCGCGGTGCAGCCGACTGCCGCGGTCATTTCCGCAGGGTACCGGAACGCTTTCCATCTCCCTGCGCCAGCAACGCTGTACCGACTGCAACGCCACGGTGTCAGGATCTGCCGCACCGACCTTGAAGGCACGGTCGAGGCGGACTGCAAAGCGGACGGTGTTGTTATATTATCGACCCCTTGGGGGCATTTTAATTGACACTCAAGAGTCCTATCTGCTAGTTTATGCTGGCATTGTCCCGCGTATAACCCGACATTCCAGGAGATCCGTTGCATGGAGAGGATTCTTTTAGTCGAAGACGACAGCTTTTTCCGGGAGGTCTATACAGATCTGCTCAAGGAAGACGGCTATAGCGTCGAAGTGGCCGCCTCCGGGGAAGAGGCGCTGGAAATGATCGGCAAGGGGGGGTACCACCTGGTCGTCACCGACCTGGTGATGCGCGACGTCTCGGGCCTCGACATCCTCTCCGAAGTGAAGAGGCTCGATCCCGCTACTGCGGTGATCATGGTCACCGGGCATGCAAACGTGGAAACCGCCATATACGCCCTTAAAAACGGCGCCACCGACTATCTCATCAAGCCCATCAACCAGGACGAGTTCCGCCACATAGTAGCCCACTGCATGGAGCAGCGCAGGCTCCTGGACGAGAACCTCGAGCTGAAGGGACTGGTCAACCTGTTCCAGGTGAGCCAGAACATCGCCAACTGCCTCGAACTCGACCGTATCTACTCGATGCTCACCGATGCCGTGGTGAAGGAAGTGGGTGTCACCCGGGCGCTCGGCTATTTCAGCGACAACGGTCAGCTCATGCTGCGCGAGCTGAAGGGGATCGAGGAGCTGAACGCGCACCTGCTGGGACAGGCGGTGATCAGCGAGTGCGATCTTAGGGATGACGGCAGCTCCAACCTGCTGCTCCTGAGGAACTTTCTCCCGGGGGACGCCGACTATGGCAACGGAGTCACCGAGGCCATGTGCGTTTACCTGCGGCAGAAGGCCGAGCTGCAGGGGGTGATCATCCTGTTCAACGACCCGGGCGTCCTGCTGCCCAGGGACATCAACCGCAAACACATCTCCTTCCTGCTCGACCAGGGCTCGCTGGCCCTGGACAACGCGGCACGTTACAACATCGCCAAGGATCTCCTTTACATAGACGAGTTGACCGGCCTGTACAACTACCGCTACCTGGACGTGGTGCTGGAGCGGGAACTGAAGCGCTGCGAGCGCTACGGTTCCAACCTCGGCATCCTCTTCCTCGACATCGACCTGTTCAAGTCGGTGAACGACAATTTCGGCCACCTGATCGGCAGCCGCGTGCTGCGCGAGGTCGGTTCGCTGGTCAGAAAGAGCGTGCGTGACGTCGATGCGGTGATCCGCTACGGTGGCGACGAGTACACCATCGTGTTGGTGGAGACCGGGATGGACGGGTCCGCGATCGTGGCCGAGCGTATCAGGAAGACCATCGAGGCGCATACCTTTGCCAAGGCCGACGGTCTCGCCATCAAGCTCACCGTGAGCCTCGGTTACGCCTGCGCCCCCGATGACGCCACCAGCAAGGCGGAACTGCTGGAGATGGCGGATCAGGCGATGTACCGCGGCAAGAGCGCCGGCAAGAACCGGGCCTTCCATGCGGAACGGCTGTCCACGCCTCCCTGACCTGCGCGGTGGCGACAAAACGTTGCAACGGACCGGACAGTAGTCTACGCCGGTTTTTTTTGTTTCCAAAAAGACTGAACGCAAAGACGCAGGGGCGCAAAGTCGCAAAGGTGAACCCAACGCTTTAGGTTTGATTTCCCCCCCCCCCAGCGTCAGTTTTTCTTTGCGCCTTGGCGGCTTTGCGGCTCTGCGTTAAGTCGTTCGGTTTTTTTATTTCGTGAGTGAAGAGAGGGATTAATCGTGGCAATCACCGGCATTAAAGGTTTCAACGACATCCTCCCGGGCGAGGTCGAGAAGTGGCAGCACATCGAGGCCACGGCGCGCCGGGTTTTCGAGCTTTACGGGCTTTCCGAGATCAGGATCCCGATCCTGGAGAAGACCGAGCTGTTCTGCCGCTCCATCGGCGACGCCACCGACATCGTGGAAAAGGAGATGTACTCCTTCGAGGACAAAGGGGGCAACAAGGTCACCATGCGCCCGGAGGGGACCGCGTCGGTGATGCGCGCCTACGTCGAGCACAAGATGCACGCCCTGGACCCGGTTGCGCGCCTGTACTACATGGGGCCGATGTTCCGTTACGAGCGCCCGCAGAAGGGGCGCTACCGCCAGTTCCACCAGATCGGCGCCGAGATCACCGGTGTCGCCGCTCCGACGGTCGACGCGCAGGTGCTCACCATGCTGACCCATTTCTTCCAGGAACTGGGGCTTACCGAGCCTTCGCTGCAGATCAACTCGCTGGGCTGCCCTTGCTGCCGTCCCGCTTACCGCGAGGCGCTCAAGAAGTTCCTGCTCGACCGCATCGACAAGCTCTGTGACGACTGCAAACGTCGCTACGATACCAACCCGCTGCGGGCGCTGGACTGCAAATCCGCCGGCTGCCAGGAGGCGACCCAGGGGGCGCCTTCGATGCTTGACCACCTCTGTGCCGAGTGCAGCGACCACTTCGACAAGACGAGGAAACACCTGGAACTGGTCGGCACCCCCTACAGCATCAACCAGCGCATGGTGCGCGGCCTCGACTACTACACCAGGACCACCTTCGAGATGGTCACCACCATGCTGGGGGCGCAGAGCGCCGTCGCCGCCGGCGGTCGTTACGACGGTCTGATCTCCTCCATCGGCGGTCCGCAGATCCCCGGTATCGGCTTCGCCATGGGCGTCGAGCGCGTGGCGCTCCTTTTGGCCGAGAAGGATTTTTCGCGCCGTCCGGATCTCTTCATCGCAGCACTTGGGGACGAGGCGCATCCCGAGGCGTTCCGACTGATGAGCGCCCTGCAGCGCCTGGGTTTTGCCGTCGAGATCGACTACGAAGGCAAAAGCCTGAAGAGCCAGATGAGGCGCGCCGACAAGTTCAACTCCCGCTTCACCCTGATCATCGGCGGCGACGAGTTGGCTCGCGGCACCGCGCCGCTGAAAAACATGGACGGCGGTACGCAGGACGAAGTGGCGCTCGATGCGGCGAGCATCCAGGCCGCCATGACCGGCGGGGCCTAATCTTTCAAGGGCAGTTTTACCCGACAGCAAACTCCCCCTCCTGCCCCCTCTCCCTCTACCGCTGGGAGAGGGGTGGGGTGAGGGCGGTGTACCAAGATAGTGCTGCAGTGCCGGCTCCCTCACCCGGCCATCGGCCACCCTCCCCCGGAGGGGGACGGGGTCCCAAAACAGAACGCGGCAGGACTGGCTTCCCGACTCGATCAGGGGGCTGTCCTGCCGCGTTGGTGTTTGCATCGTACCAGCCGCTTACGGCAGTTCGAAAAGAAGCAACTCGCTCGCCTCCTTCCCCGTCAGGCGCAGCAGTTCTTCGCTGTTGACCGCCGCCCCGTCTCCTGCCTCCAGAAGATGGCCATTCAGCAACACCTTCCCCCGCGCCAACTGCACCCAGGCGTGCTGTCCCGCCGGTAGGCGATGCACGATCTCGTCGCCGGCGTCCAGGAGCGTGGCGTACAGCCTGGCATCCTGGTTGATGGTGACGGAACCGTCGCGCCCATCCGGTGAGGCGATCAGCCTGAGGCTCCCCCGTTTCTCCTCATCCGAGAAGAACTTCTGCTCGTAGCTCGGGGTGATCCCGGCCCGCTTCGGCAGTATCCAGATCTGGTAAAAGTGCAGCGGCTCCTCTTTGCTGTGGTTGAACTCGCTATGGGTGATGCCGGTGCCTGCGCTCATCCGTTGCACGTCGCCGGGGCGTATCACCGAGCCGGTCCCCATGCTGTCGCGGTGCGCGAGCGCACCTTCCAGCACGTACGAGATGATCTCCATGTCGCTGTGCGGGTGGGTGGGAAAGCCCACGCCCGGCCTGACGCGGTCCTCGTTGATGACTCGCAGGTTCCTGAACCCCATGTGACGCGGGTCGTAATAGTCGGCGAAGGAAAAGGTGTGGTAGGTGTTGAGCCAACCGTGGTCGGCGTGGCCCCTGTCGTTTGCTCTTCTGATGGTGATCATGGCGTCCTCCTGCCTAAGTTTCACGAATCCTTACGAAAGCCAAACTGTTTGACCTTGTATGATTTGATATTAAATTATATCCTCCCTGTTTGTCAACAGGGGCGCATACTTTGGCCTTTACATCGACAGCCGCCTAGTGCTAAAACTTCCCTTATTTTTATTGTTCATCAGCAACTGGAGCCCGCTGAGTCACGGCTCCTTTTGTCTTTTCAAATCAATCAGTTTCGCTTTTAGTTAGGGCCTTCGATTTATGGATGCACCAGCCAATTTCGTACATCTCCATCTCCACTCCCAGTACTCCCTGCTGGACGGCGCCATCCGTATCGGCGACTTGGTCAAAAAGGCCAAGGAATACCACATGCCCGCGGTGGCCGTTACCGACCACGGCAACATGTTCGGCTCACTCGAATTCTTCCTGAAGGCCCAGGATAAGGGAATCAGGCCGATACTCGGGTGCGAGGTCTACATCGCCCCGGGCTCCCGCCTGGACAAGAAAGCCCCCACCGCGGCTGATCCGGTCACCAGCTACCACCTCATCCTGCTGGCCGAGAACATGACCGGCTTCAAGAACCTCTGTTACCTCACTTCCGCCGGTTACAAGGATGGCTTCTACCGCCGCCCCCGCATCGACAAGGAACTGCTGGAGAAGCACCGGGAAGGCCTGATCTGCCTCTCCGCCTGCCTCCAGGGCGAGATCGCCTATCTCGCCGGCAGGAACAAGATGGACGAGGCCAAGGCCGCCGCCATCTGGTACGCGGACATGTTCCCGGGGAGCTACTACCTGGAGATCCAGGAGAACGGGCTCCCCGAGCAGACCATCGCCAACCGTCGCGTGATGGAGATCGCGCGCGAGCTGAACCTGCCGCTGGTCGCCACCAACGACTGCCACTACCTCAACAAGGAAGACGCCAAGGCGCACGAGATCCTGCTCTGCATCCAGACCGGCAAGACCATGAGCGACCCGAGCCGGATGCGTTTCACCACCGAGGCGTTCTACGTGAAGAGCCCCGAGGAGATGGCGCGGGACTTCCACTACTGCCCGGAGGCGCTGGAAAACACGGTCAAGATCGCCGAGCGCTGCCACTACGAGTTCGACTTCAAGACCTACCACTTCCCGGCTTACGAGGCGCCGCCGGGGGAGACTCTCGACCAGCAGCTGGAGCGCGAGTCCATCGAAGGTCTCAAGCTGCGCCTCGAGAAGATCAAGATCAAGTACCCAAACCTGACCCCCGAGCAGGAGCAGGCCTACCACGACCGCCTGCGCATCGAGCTGGACTGTATCAAGCACATGGGGTTCCCGGGCTACTTCCTGATCGTTGCGGACTTCATCAACTGGGCCAAAGACCACGGCATCCCCGTCGGGCCTGGCAGGGGCTCCGCGGCCGGCTCGCTGGTCGCCTTCTGCATCAGGATCACCGACATCGATCCGATGCCGTACAACCTGCTGTTCGAGCGATTCCTCAATCCCGAACGTATCTCCATGCCGGATATCGACGTCGACTTCTGCCAGGACCGCCGCGAAGAGGTGATCCAGTACATGGTCGAGCGCTACGGCAGGGAGAAGGTGTGCCAGATCGCCGCCTTCGGTACCATGGCCGCCCGCGGCGTCATCCGCGACGTGGGGCGCGCCCTGGACCTCACCTTCGCCGACGTGGACAAGATCGCCAAGCTGGTCCCCGAGGTTTTGGGCATCACGCTGGACAAGGCGATCGAGCAGGAGCCCAAGATAAAGGAGCTGATGGCGGCCGACGCGAAGGTGAACGAGGTCATGACCGTCGCCCTGCGTCTGGAAGGACTCGCCCGCCACATCTCGACCCACGCCGCGGGTCTCGTTGTCGCACCGAGGCAGATGGAGGAATTCTGCCCGGTCTACAAGGACCAGAAGACCGGCTCGCTGACCACCCAGTACTCGATGAAGTACGTGGAGAAGGTCGGCCTGGTGAAGTTCGACTTCCTCGGCCTCAAGAACCTGACGGTCATCGACAACGCCTGCAAGCACATCCGTAACGGCAAGGATCCCAACTTCGACATCACGCTCTTGACGGACGACGATCCGGAAACCTACAAGCTTCTGCAGGCCGGCAACACCACCGGCGTCTTCCAGCTCGAGTCCAGCGGCATGAAGGAGCTCCTGGTCAAGCTGAAGCCCTCCTGCTTCGAGGACATCATCGCGGTCTGCGCCCTCTACCGTCCGGGCCCGCTCGGCTCCGGCATGGTGGACGACTTCATCGAGAGAAAGCACGGCCGCAAGCAGACCGTCTACGACCTGCCGCAGCTCGAACCGGTCCTCAAGGACACCTACGGCGTCATCGTCTACCAGGAACAGGTCATGCAGATCTCCCGTTCCTTAGCCGGTTACTCGCTGGGCGGCGCGGATCTCTTGCGCCGCGCCATGGGTAAGAAGGACGCCGAGCAGATGGCGAAGGAGCGCCTGAAGTTCATGGAGGGGTCCGAAAAGCTGGGCCTCGATTCCAAGAAGTGCGCCGCCATCTTCGACCTCATGGCGAAGTTCGCCGAGTACGGCTTCAACAAGTCGCACTCCGCCGCCTACGCGCTCGTCGCCTACCAGACCGCGTACCTGAAGGCGCACTACCCGGTCGAGTTCATGGCAGCCCTCCTTACCGAGGACATGAGCAACACCGACAAGGTGATCAAGAGCATCGGCGATTGCCGCGAGATGGGCATCGAGGTGCTTCCGCCTGACATCAACGAGTCGCTGCGCTCCTTCCGGGTGCTCGACACCGCGATGCGCTTCGGCCTTGGTGCCGTCAAGAACGTGGGGGAGGGGGCCATAGAGGCCATCCTGGAAGCCCGCGGCAACGAGCCTTTCAAGGACATCTTCGATTTCTGCGAGCGGGTCGACCTGCGCCGTTGCAACAAGAGGGTCATAGAAGCGCTCATCAAAAGTGGCGCCTTCGACTGCACCGGGGCCAAGCGCTCACAGCTCACGGCAGTCCTGGATGACGCCGCAGCTCAGGGACAGCGCGTGCAGCAGGAGCGCGAGAGCGCCCAGGTCTCCCTCTTCGGCATGGCCGAAATCCAGCGCGGCTCCACCGGGTCGGGTAACCGGCTCCCCGACATCCCGGAGTGGGACGAGAAGTACCGGCTCGGCTGCGAGAAAGAGGCGATCGGTTTCTTCATTACCGGCCACCCCCTGGACCGCTACGTGGCCGACATGCGCCGCTTCTCCACGGTGGACTGTTTCACCATCAACGAGGCGAAGGACAAGAGCGAGGTGAAGATCTGCGGAGTACCGGCGAGCCTTAAGGAGATCATGACCAAGAAGGGGGACCGGATGGGTTTCGTCACCCTCGAGGATCTGATCGGTTCGCTGGAGGTGGTGGTATTCTCCGACGTCTATGCGCGCTGCTCGGAGTTCCTCAAGGGCGACGACCCGGTGCACGTAACCGGCACGGTCGAGCACGGCGAGAAGGGGGCCAAGATCATGGCCAGCGACATCGTTCTCTTGCGCGACCTGGTCGAGCGCGAGACACGCAGGGTGAACTTCACCATCGACGCCAAGGAGGCCGATCCCGGGAAGCTCAAGACGCTCAAAGAGATCATCTCCCGGTACCAGGGGATCTGCCGCAGCTTCCTGCACCTTGACATTGAGAACAGTTCGCGAGTCACCATCCGGCTCTCCGATGTATACAAAGTGGCGGCCAGCGAAGAATTAACAGTGGAAGTGAGTAACCTCTTCGGCTATAATGCCGTGTCCTTCGAGTAGCCTCAGGACGTATGTGGTTATTTTTATTTGAAACCAAGGAGATAGAGATATATGGCACTGCAGCAAAGCTATCTTGATTTTGAGAAGCCGCTGGCGGAACTGGACAAGAAGATCCAGGAACTGCTGGCATTTTCCACCGAAGGGGTCGATCTCTCCGCCGAGGTCGCCAAACTCGAGGAGAAGGCCGAGAGGATGCGCCAAGAGATGTTTGCCAACCTTTCCCGCTGGCAGACGGCCCAGGTGGCCCGCCATATCAACCGTCCCTTCACCCTCGACTACCTGAGCCTCATCTTCACCGAGTTCGTCGAACTGCACGGCGACCGCAACTTCGGCGACGACCACGCCATAGTGGGCGGCCTGGCCAGGCTCGACGGCGAGCCGGTCATGGTGATCGGGCACCAGAAGGGACGCGACACCAAGGAGAAGGTGTTCCGCAACTTCGGCATGCCCAACCCGGAAGGGTACAGAAAGGCGCTGCGCCTGATGGAGATGGCCGAGCGCTTCAAGCTCCCGATCATCACCTTCGTCGACACCCCGGGCGCCTTCCCCGGCATCGGCGCCGAGGAGCGGGGCCAGGCCGAGGCGATCGCCAGGAACCTGAGGGAAATGTCCCGCCTCACCGTGCCCATCATCGTCGTGATCACCGGCGAGGGTGGCTCCGGCGGCGCGCTCGCCATCGCCGTGGGCGACCGGATCCTGATGCTGCAGCACTCGGTGTACGCCGTCATCTCCCCGGAAGGTTGCGCTGCGATCCTCTGGTCCGACGGCACCAAGGGAGCCCAGGCCGCCGAGGCGCTCAAGCTCACCGCCAAGGACATCAAGGATCTCGAAGTCATCGACGAGATCGTTCCCGAGCCGGCCGGCGGCGCGCACCGTGACCACGAGGCGATGGCGAAGAATCTGCACGAGGCCCTTTCCAGGAACCTGAAGGAGCTGAAGGCGATTCCCGCAGAGGAACTGATCGAGCAGCGTTACCAGAAGTTCAGGAAGATGAGCCGCTTCGCCGAGTAGTTGTCTGTTTAAATAACTTAAAAAAAGGCGCACCCCGTAAACGGGGTGCGCCTTTTTTGTGGTCTATCGGCGCCCCAAATGCTGGTGTCGCGAATTGCTGCGTCTACTCCTGGTTCATTGTCAGAGTACATCTCCGGCCCGCCAATTCTGGTTCGGTATGCATATCTGGAGAGGTCGGTTGGTTCAACGTAGCAGATTGCGGTCGGACTGGGTATTTGCCCTGGAGCAGCATGACGCGATGCTGTAGTGAATTGAAGTAATGAACTGATGATGTGATGTGATGATGGAATGAAGGGGGCATGGCCATGTTAGCCGTGCCCCCTTCTTTACTTCGTCTCTTCGTGTGGCCGCTCCGCTTGAAAGGCCTGCAGCTTTGGCCTTTTGGGTGCCGCGATCAGAAGGGTCAGTCGAGAAGCAGCGATGCTGCATGCAGCAGGATGCCGATCATGCCCCCTACCAGGGTTCCGTTCATCCTGATAAACTGCAGGTCCGACCCGATGCTGAGCTCGATCTCGTTCACGAATTCCTCGTTCTCCCACTCCTTCACCGTCCCGGAGATGTGTCTGGCGAGGCCGCTTCTCAGATCGCCTGCGTACCTTTTCACCACCCCCTCCAGGTGCTCGTTGATGGAATCTTTCAGCTCGCCGCTATGGGAAAGCGTGTTTCCCAGCGCCACAGCCGCGTCGGCAACCTTCTTCTGGATGTTGGAGTGCTCCCGATCCAGGTCCTGCACCATCCAGTTCTTCAGGTCGCCGACTAAACTCTTCGCGTAGTGGGAGATCTGCTGGTTGTTGGCCAGTTCCAGCTTCAGTTCTGCCACCTTGGTCCTCATCCCCTCGTCGTGTTTCAGCTTCACGATGAAATCGCCCACTGCACGGTCGAATTCGTGCCGCAGTTCGTGGGTCGGGTCAGCGTTGACCGCGTCCAGGAACCCGCTCACCTTCTGCACGATCTTTTCGCCGGCGTTGCGGGAGAACTGGGGACGGTTCGGAATGAACTTGCTCAAAAGGGGGTACTCGGCATCCACCCAGTTGTCGAGGGCAACCGCAACCTTCTCCTGAGATTCCGGCGTCGCCAGCCACCCCCCCAGGCGCTTCAATAGCTCGTCGAGCACCACCTGGTGCCTGCTCTCCTTCCTCAGGCCCTCCAGGAGGTTGCCAGCCGAGGTGGCCGCGTCGAATTTATCGATGCGCTCGCCTAGGGCCGCGCTCACCACCTTGTTGACACGCTCGTCCTCGAGGAATTCGATGGACTCCGAGAGGACGCGGGAGATGCCCCTGGCCATCCCCTCGGCGTTGTCACGGCAGAGGAGGTAGTTGCAAAGGTGCCCGGCCGGATCGAATTCCCGCATCCGCTCTACCAGGACATCGGTGGCGAGAAACTTCTCCTGGATGAAGCGCCCCATGTTGTCGGCGATGCTCTCCTTCTTTTCCGCCACGATGGCGGTGTGCGGTATGGGGAGCCCCAGCGGGTGCCGGAACAGCGCGACCACGGCGAACCAGTCGGCGAGAGCGCCTACCATGGCGGCCTCCGCGAAGGCGGCGACCCAGCCCCAGGCCCCTGTGCCGTGGTTGAGCCGTGCCACGATGAAAAGCAGCGCGGCGCCCACCAATAGGGCGCCGGCAATGGTCTTGTTTCTTTTAAGTGCTGTGTGTCTGGTATCCATCTGTTGCTACTCCTTGTTTCCTGGCGTTTCGGTTGCCGATGGCGGCCCACCTTTTTATCAGGTTGCCGGAAACAAGGCAATAACCAGAATTGCACTGATCTCAAATGGTGATGCCTCCTGCCGGTCCGGTAACCGTGACGTGGTTTGCCACTTCGGGCGGGTGCATGGTCATGTCGAAGGTTACCAGCTCGTTGCCGCTCACCATGTACAGCCGCGCCCCATCAGCGCTGAAGGTCATCGGCCCGGGCGCATAGGCGCTGGTGAAAAAGAGGCCGGTGCCCAAGGGGATGGTCGAGACGTCATAAACCGCGTAGTTCCCTTGTCCCCCTGCGGGTTCGGCATAGCCCATGAGAAGCAGGCGTCCGTCGGGGCTCAGCGCCGAGCCGTTCACCTCGCCGCTGCCTACCGTCGACAGCAGCACCGGCGGGGTGGCGGCCGCATCGAAGACGTTTACCCCCCCCTGCCTGAAGCTCGCGATGGCAAACGAGCCTGTCGGGTTGACGTAGACGAATTCCGGACTTTCGTTCTGCCCGGCCACGGCGGCTATCAGTACCGGCGTGCTGCCGGTGATGTCGTAGACTGAGAGGCTGTCGTTGATGGTGTCGTCCTTGAGGCCGCCGGCTACGAACAGGCGTTTGCCGTCAGGCGACACTGCCATGCCTCGGAACACTATGCCCCGCACGGGCGTGGTGCTTCTCAGCACCGGGGGGGTGACGGTCAGGTCGACGATCTTGATGCTGCCGGCATCCATCGGTCCGCAGCTGACGAATACCCTGGTCTGTTCGGGGTCCACCGATACCGCGTAGGGTTCCGCCCCCAGCGACAGGGTGGCAATGATCCCCATGGGGGCGGTCGTCGTGTCTATTATGCTGATACTGTCCGATCCCCGGTTAACGACATACAGCCGCGTCTTGCTCCTGTTGGTGACGAGCCGTTCCGGCTGGATGCCCACCTTGATGGTCTCCACCAACCTCGGCCTGTCTTTGCCGATGTCCATGACGCACACGCTGTCGCCTGTTTTCTGGGAGAAGTAGAGGTACTGCTGGCCGTTTCTTCGGTAGGGATTGGTCATGTGCGGGAGTCTCCTTTGTGATGGGTAAGTCGTGGCGCCGCGACGCCGGGGTATCCGATCTCAAACCAAGCAAGGGTATCAAAGTGTGATTGGAAATCTATAATCTTTGGCGGCGATGGCAGGCACGGGCATCGAAGGCTTAAAGCTTGCGGTTGCTACAGCACCATGTTATGAGTAGCTTCGTTTAGTAAACCGGGAAGATCCGGGTAAGGAGAACAGATGCAGGAGCGTTTGCAAAAGATACTTTCGCAGGCCGGAATCGCCTCCAGGCGCGAGTCTGAAACCATCATCGCCGCGGGGAGAGTGGCCGTGAACGGCGTCGTGGTCACCGAGCTGGGAACCAAGGCCGATCCCGACAGCGACACCATCACCGTGGACGGCAAGCCCATTTTGGTGACCGAGATGCGGGTCTACCTGCTCCTCTACAAGCCGGTCGGCTACATGACCACCATGAAGGACCCCGAGGGGCGTCCCATCGTCACCGACCTCCTGAAGGGGATCAAGGAACGCGTCTACCCCGTGGGGCGTCTGGATTACAACACCGAAGGTCTGTTGCTTCTGACCAACGACGGGGCGTTCGCCAACATGCTGATGCACCCGAGCCACGAGGTTGACAAGGGATACCTGGTGCGGGTGAGCGGCCGCGTCTCCGCTGAGCAGATCCGGAAGCTCACCGAAGGGGTGCAGCTTGAGGACGGCATGACTGCCCCCGCCAAGGTGCTTCCGGTGAGCGAAAGCGAGAACAACTCCTGGATATCGATCACCATCCACGAGGGGCGCTACCGCCAGGTGCGGCGCATGTGCGAGGCGGTGGGGCTGAACGTGGTGCGTCTGAAGAGGTCGCGCTACGACTTCCTCGAGATCGGCGACATGAAGCCCGGGGAGTTCAGGCATTTGAGCGCCGAAGAGGTGGCGAAACTCAGGCGGAAGACTGTCCCAAGCGGCACCGGACGCGGCCCCAGGAAAACGGGAGTAGTGGCAAGGAGAAAGACCGCACCGCGCAGGTGAAGCTTCTCTTGAGCCGGCAGTCCAACAGAAGAAAAGCCGCCTGGGAGGCGGCTTTTTTCACATATATTCAAAGCTGCAAGCACGGGGAGTCGTCAGACCGGGCAGCTCCCGCCGGAATCGTCCCGTTCCGGCTCCGGAAAACCCGAACCGTCCCACTGAAAGCAAGCAGGCATCATCGCATGTCGTGTCACGCGCTCATCTGCTGCTTTTGTTTCGGCGCGCGCGGCGTCTTCGCGGGCTTTTTTTCGGCACCACCTTTGGCGGCCAACTTCGCCGCCCGTACGGCGCGCGCTTTCGCCAGGTTGTCCGCCAGCCCCTTCTCTTGCGCCATCCTCCTGCGCGCCTCGGAGAAGTTCTTCGCGGTCAAGGCCTGGTTGCTGGGAATACCGAACTGCTTGCGGTACTCGCCGGGCTTGATGCCATGCACCTGTGCCAGGTGGCGTGCGAGGGTCTTCATGCCGCTCTTGCCGCAGAGCATGCAGCTCACCTGATCAGGCTGGAACGCCTTTTTCAGGGGAACGGCAGGCCCTTTGCCCTCGCCCCTTTCCACCCCCTCACCGGTTTCCACTTCGAGCTTCTGCAGGGCGCCGTGCACCTTCTGCAGTTCAAGAAGCAAATCTTCGCCTGACATCTCTGTAACCGAGGCATGTGAAGAGACTATGCTTGCCGTCAATTCGAGCAGTGATGATGCCATCGTTTCGCTCCTCCTTTTAGAGTTTTAAGGTGCGCAAATTAGACGCTTATTATTAAACTATACACAGGTTCAAAAGCAAGTGATAAATCACAAGTGTAAACAAAAAAGTTGACTGGCTTCACAAATTTCTGCTAGTTTCCAGCGCTGATTGCATGGTCGGAGTAGGCCAGGAGACAATGAGGGGATTTAAGGCATGGGGAGAATTGTAATAGACGAAATGCGCTGCAAGGGGTGCGGTATCTGCACCATTGCGTGCCCGAAGAAGCTGATCAGGCTTTGCGAGAAGGTCAATATCCAGGGGTATGCTCCGGCCGAGGCTCCCGATCTGGAGCAGTGTACCGGGTGTGCTCTCTGCGCCGAAATCTGTCCCGATGTTGCCATAACCGTGTTCAAATAATCATTTCCGCTAACACTTTAATAATCAGTTTTACCTGCTGATTGAGCGACCGGCCGCCGCGCGGGCAGCGACCGTGCCGCGTTGACCTCGGTGTTCCACCTCGGTGCTTCACCTCGGTCGGCAGGATCCGTGGGAGGGTCAATTGTCTAAACGGCTTTTTGTCAAGGGAAACGAGGCCGCTGCCATGGGCGCAGTAGAGGCCGGCTGCCGTTACTACTTCGGATATCCCATCACACCGCAAAGCGATATACCGGAATACCTTTCCCGCGAACTGCCCGGGCTGAACGGCGAGTTCATCCAGGCCGAGAGCGAGATAGGGGCTATCAACATGCTGCTGGGTGCCTCCGCAACCGGTGCGCGCGCCATGACCTCCTCCTCGAGCCCCGGCATCTCGCTTAAGCAGGAAGGGATCTCCTACATGGCCGGAGCCGAGCTCCCCGGGGTCATCATCAACATATCCCGTTCCGGTCCCGGTCTCGGCGGCATCGACGCCTCCCAGTCGGACTACTTTCAATGCGTGAAAGGCGGCGGCCATGGCGGCTATCACATCCCGGTCCTCGCCCCCAACTCCGTCCAGGAGATGTACGACCTCACCATGCACGCCTTCGACCTGGCCGACCTGTACCGTACCCCGGTCATGCTCCTCGGCGATTCCGTCATCGGCCAGATGAAGGAGGCGCTGGTTCCCAACCCGCGTCCGGTTCGCGAGCTCCCGGCCAAGGGGTGGGAGGTGCGCGGCAAGAGCGGGGCTGAGCAGCGCGTGGTCAAGTCCCTGTTCCTGGGCGACGGGGAGCTGGAGGCCCACAACTGGCACCTGCACGCCAAGTACCAGGTGATGAAGGAGAAGGAGTGCATCTCGGAGGAGTACGAGACCGCAGACGCCCGCCTCATCGTCGCCGGATTCGGCTCCGTCTCCCGGATCGCCCACACCGCAGTGACCATGGCGCGCGCGGAGGGGATGAAGGTGGGGCTGTTCCGTCCGGTCACCCTGTTCCCGTTCCCCGAGAAGGCGCTGGCGCAAGCCGCGGGACGAGCCGGCAAGGTGCTCGTCGTTGAACTCAACACCGGACAGATGGTCGAGGACGTCCGTCTCAGCGTTGGTGCCGCAGCGCAGGTCTCCTTCTACGGCAGGCCGCCGGGAGCGGGCTCCCTTCCGTCACCGGAGGAGCTGCTCGAAGTGATCAGGAAGAACTACGAGGGGACGGCGCGCTAGGCCGGGAGAGGGGTTGATCCATATGCAACAGGTTTTCAAAAGACCGCAGAGTTTGAAGGACGTGCAGACCCATTTCTGCCCCGGCTGCCACCACGGCACCATCCACCGCCTGGTGGCCGATGCGATGGACCTCTACGGGGTGCAGGACCGGACCATCGGCGTGGCATCGGTCGGCTGCTCAGTCTTCTTGTACGGCTATTTCGATATAGACGTGGTCGAGGCTCCCCACGGCAGGGCGCCCGCGGTGGCCACCGGCGTCAAACGCGCCAAACCGGAGAGCTTCGTCTTCACCTACCAGGGGGACGGCGACCTGGCCGCCATCGGCACCGCCGAGATCATTCACGCCGCTAATCGCGGCGAGGACATCACCGTCGTCTTCGTGAACAACACCACCTACGGCATGACCGGTGGCCAGATGGCCCCGACCACCCTGGTGGGGCAGAAGACGTCAACCTCCCCCTACGGCAGGGACAAGTCCAAGGACGGCTCCCCCATCAGGATGGCGGAGCTGCTGGCGCAGTTGGGCGGCGTCGCCTACTCCGCTCGTGTAGCAGTCGATTCCCCCAAACACGTCCTGGAGGCCAAGAAGGTGATCCGCGAGGCATTCGGCTACCAGGTCGAGGGCAAGGGGTTCTCCTTCGTCGAGGTCCTCTCCGCCTGTCCCACCAACTGGGGCATGAACCCCTTGAAGGCCAACGCCAGGGTAGGGGAGGAGATGATCCCCTACTTCCCGCTGGGCGTGTTTAAGAAGGAAGAGTAGGGGGACGGGACTTCCTCCCTCTCCCCTTGGGTGAGGGGCGTGGTGAGGCGCTGCAATCGGCTGACCCGCTGCGCGTGGCCCAGCCCTCACCCGGCCTGCGGCCACCCTCTCCCGGCGGGAGAGGGGGATCTGATGAAGCGAATGAGAACGCAGAAGAAATGTCATACCTTGAACGAGGTTCGGAGGGACGCGGATGCGTAAAGATGTCTTGATAGCGGGGTTCGGTGGCCAGGGGGTGCTTCTGGCCGGCAACCTGCTTTCCTATGCGGCGCTAGATGAAGGAAAGAACGTCAGCTACTTCCCGGCGTACGGGGTCGAGAAGCGCGGCGGCTCCGCCACCTGCACGGTGGTGATCGCCGACGGCGCGGTCGGCTCTCCGGTGGTGGGGCAGCCCTCGGTGCTGGTGGTGCTGAACCAGGCGTCGCTGGAGCGTTTCGGGGCGCGGGTTCGCCCGGGCGGCGTCCTCATCGCCAACTCGTCCCTGGTCGACGTCTCTTCCCTGGGGCGCACCGACATAGAGATCGTGTCGGTCCCCATGAACGAGATAGCAACCGAGTTGGGCGATCCCAGGATGGTGAACATGGTGGCTCTGGGTGCCTACGCCGCCCTTACCGATGCGGTGCAGGTCACGTCCCTGGCTGCCGCCTTGTCCCAGGCGCTCCCGGAGCGCAACCACAGGTTCATCCCGGCCAACGTCAAGGCGATAGAAACCGGAGCCGAGGCGGCCAGGGCGAAAAAAGAAGCTTGACTTTGGCGTCTCAGTTCTGGTATTAAACTGGTCTCTCGCGATGGGGTATCGCCAAGCGGTAAGGCAACGGACTCTGACTCCGTCATCCAAGGTTCGAATCCTTGTACCCCAGCCATACCATCCCCAGCTTCATTGCAAGCTGCTACATAATCAGGTCCCATCGTCTAGTGGTTAGGACACCGGCCTTTCACGTCGGTAACAGGGGTTCAAGTCCCCTTGGGATCACCACCTTAAAAACAGCGCCAGAAGCAGGGCGCTGTTTTTTTTTAAGCTGTACCCCGCGGACCAGGCTGCCGTAGCGTCAGTGGTCGCCGTCCCCTCCCAAGTCGCTCGAAGAGTGAGATAAATACAGAACGGAGAAAGTCGATGACCAGGACAGGGACCGTTACAGGAAGCACCTCGCCAGCGCAGCAGTCTGAACCAAATCTCCGCACCGTTTCTCGCCGCCTCCTGGCTGGCGCATTACCCGTCCTGCTCCTTTTCTGGCTCGCCATCTGCCAACTGGTGCTCGTCACGCCGCTTTATGCCGCCGAAAATGTCTTCACCAGCGTGACCGCCATCAAGGAAGAGGCCGGCCGCTTCGCAGGTGAGGGGAAACTCTTTCTGAAAGGGCCGGTCGATCCCTATCTCACCGGAACCTTCGTGACCGCCGGTCTCTTTGGTCTTACCTACATCTTTGATGAGGACATCAGGGAAGAGTTCTCCGGTTCACATCACGGGGTGATGAGGGGGATCACGGATGCCGGCAACGCGGTGAGCAACCCGCTGCTCCACCTGGGCGTCGCCGCGGCCTTCTACGGCACCGGTGCCTTTACGGACCAGGTGAAGGTCATGCAACTGGGCGAGGAGATGGGGGAGGCGCTGCTGTTGGCCGACGGCGCCACCTTCGTTCTCAAAGGAGTCATCGGGCGGGGACGCCCGTACCAGACCGACAACAACTCGAGCTACCGCCCCTTCCAGTTCAAGGACGGCTACGACTCGCTGCCCTCGATGCACACGGCGAGCTCCTTCGCCCTGGCCCATGTGGCTGCCTCCAAAATTGACAGCTTCTACGGCAAGGCGGCCTGCTATGCCGCCGCCGGCCTGGGAGGATTTTCGCGGGTGTACCAGGGCAAGCATTGGGCGAGCGACGTGGTCCTGGGCGCGGCCATAGGGGAGCTTGCCGGCGCTGCCGTCACCAGGTATCGTTCCGCCCCCGCCGGAAGCGTCACCGTGGCACCCTTCTCCATGGACGGCGCGCCCGCGGTCGCGCTGGTCGGCAAGTTCTAGACCCGGCCCCGGCCCTCTGCCCCCTCCCGCAGGGGATGAGGACAAGGCCGATTAGCGACAATCTTCCGCTACCTGCCGCTTCCCCCTTTGCAAAGGGGGGGATTTGTCTTTCCCCAAGCAAAAGCAAATCCCCCTAAACCCCCTTTTGCCAATGGGGTACTTTTACAGCGGAAAGCTGCTAACCGGCATTTTTTTAACATCTCGCTGTTCACCTTTAAGGAGCTTCGCATGCTGAAGGCAGTCATCTTCGACTTCGACGGGATCATCGTGGATACCGAGCCGCTGCACTACAAGGCGTTCCAGGAACTGCTGGTACCGCTCGGCCTGGGCTATTCCTGGGAGGAGTACCTCGATCTCTACATCGGCTTCGATGACCGCGACGCCTTCCGCGAGGCCTTCCGGGTGCATGGCCGGGCGCTTGCCGACCAGGAACTCAAGGAGCTGATCAAGGGGAAGGCCGAGGCCTTTCTGAAGATCGTGTCTGGCGGCGTTGCACCGTACCCGGGCGTTGTTGAGCTGATCCGCTCCATCTCCGGCAACCTCCCCCTTGCCCTTTGCAGCGGCGCCCTCAAAAGCGACATCGAGCCGATCCTGGGCCAGCTCGGATTGACCGAGGCGTTCGACGTCAAGGTGACCGCCGACGAGGTCGCGGCGAGCAAGCCCGATCCCGAAAGCTACCGCCTCGCAGTGCAGCGGCTCCAGGAAAGCTTCCCCGGCAAGGTCGATGCGGCGGGTTCGATCGCCGTCGAGGACACCCCTGCCGGCATCGCCTCGGCGACCGGGGCCGGACTGAAGGTTCTGGCGGTGACCAACAGCTACCCCAGGGAGCGCCTGACCGGTGCCTGCCGCGTGGTCAACTCGCTCTCCGGCGTCGACCTCGAGGGGCTGCGTCTGCTCGTCTGATCCCATGTTGAAACCGGCCGTCATCGACACCATACTCCCGGAACTGCTCGCGGCACTGCAAAAAGGGAACGTCGCCGTGCTGCAGGCGCCTCCCGGTGCGGGCAAGACCACGCGGGTACCGCTGGCCCTGCTCAGGACGCCGCTTCTGGACGGCGGCCGCGTTATCATGCTGGAGCCGCGCCGCCTGGCCGCCGTCAACGCCGCCCGCTACATGGCCCAGTGTCTGGGCGAGGAGGTGGGGAAAACGGTCGGCTACAGCATCCGTTTCGAGCGCAAGGTCTCCAAGGCGACCCGCATCGAGGTGGTGACCGAGGGAATCCTGGCCCGCCGGCTGCAGAGCGACCCGCTTCTGGAAGGCGTGGCGGCGGTCATCTTCGACGAATTCCACGAAAGAAGCCTTACCTGCGACCTCTCCCTCGCCCTGTGCCGCGACGTTCAGCTCGGGCTGCGCGAGGACCTGCGCCTGCTGGTCATGTCGGCGACGCTCGACGCCGATCCGGTGGCGAGGCTCCTGGGGGGCGCGCCGCTGGTTACCAGCGAAGGGCGCCAATTCCCCGTCGACGTCCGTTATCTCAAGACCGAGCCCGCGACGAGGCTGGCCGAAACGGCCTGCGCGGGGGTGATGAAGGCACTGGCCGAGACCGAAGGGGACGTCCTGGTCTTCCTGCCGGGGGCGGGGGACATCAGGCGCTGCGAAAGCATCCTGCAGGGGCAGGTCGGCTCGCAGGTGATGATCGCGGTCCTGTACGGCGACCTCCCCTTCGCCGCCCAGGAGCGGGCCATCCTTCCAGGAGACCGCCGCAAGGTGGTGCTCGCCACCAACATCGCCGAAACCAGCCTCACCATCGAAGGGGTGCGGGTGGTGGTCGATACGGGCTATTCCCGCCAGCTCCGTTACGATCCTTCCACCGGCCTCAACCGCCTCGACACCATGCGCATCTCCGCCGCCTCTGCCCAGCAGCGCGCCGGTCGTGCCGGCAGGGTCGCCCCCGGCGTCTGCTACCGCCTCTGGAGCGAGCACACCCAGAACACGCTCCTTCCCTTCACTCCCCCCGAGATCAAGGTTTCCGACCTGGCTCCCCTGGCGCTCGACCTGGCGCAGTGGGGGGTGGCCGACCCCGCCTCGCTGAGCTTTCTCGATGCCCCGCCGCCCGCCCATCTTGCCGAGGGACGGTCGCTGTTGAAAGCGCTGGGCGCTCTCGATGAGCGCGGCACGATCACCGAGCTCGGGCGCAAGATGGCGGCGCTCCCCATGCACCCGCGCCTAGCCGCCATGCTGATCGGCTCCATCGCGACTGGCCAGGCGCAGATCGCATGCATGCTGGCTGCCGTCCTCTCCGAGCGTGATATCATGCCGCGCGGCAGCGCAAGCGTCTCCGAAAGCGACCTGCTGGACCGGCTGGACGCGGTGCACGAACGACGCGACCCGCAGGGTGCGCGGACGGTTGAACGCCTGGCCGCCTATTTTCGCGGCGCCCTCGGCGTGCCGGACGGTTCCTTGCGTGCCGATGCGGCGATCGTCGGCAGGCTGCTCCTCATGGCCTACCCGGATCGGGTGGCGCGCGAGAGGAGTTCCGGCTCCGGACGCTACCTGATGGCCAACGGCACCGGTGCCAAGCTCTCTCCGCGCAGCAACCTGAGGGCGCAACCTTTCATCGTTGCCGTCGAGGTCGAAGGGGGAGCGGGCGAAGGGGACATTCACGTGGCCAGCGCGGTTTCGCTGGAGGCGGTCCGCTCGGGATGCGCGGGTGCCATAACGCGGGAACGCAGGGTGTTCTGGGACGAGCGCGAGGGGAGGGTGGTGGCACGCGACGAGGAGCGGCTGGGTGCCGTCGTCCTTTCGGAGCGGGTGGCGGTTCCCGAGAAGGAAGAGGTTGCCGCGGCGCTTTTGCAGGGGATTCTCTCGGGGGCCGGCATCGGCGGGTTGAACTGGAGCGACCAGGCCGCCCAGTACCGGAACCGGGTGCGGTTCCTGGCCCGGGCGCTGCCCGAAGAGGACCTTCCCGACCTCTCCGATCAGGTCCTCGCCGAGAGCGCCGGACAGTGGCTTCTTCCATACCTGCAGGGAGTGCGGAACCTGGCCCAGCTTGCCAAGGTAGATCTGCTGCAGCCTTTGAAGGCCCTCCTCGACTACCGGCAGCAGCAGCTCGTGGAACGGGAAGCGCCCACCCACCTGCAGGTCCCCAGCGGGTCCCGCGTTTCACTGGAGTACCCGGCGGAGGGGGAACCTTTTCTGGCGGTGAAGCTCCAGGAGATGTTCGGGCTGGCCGAGACGCCGAGGCTGGCGCGGGGAAGGGTGCCGGTCCTGATCCACCTGCTGTCACCGGCCAGGCGTCCCATCCAGGTCACCGCCGACCTGAAAAGTTTCTGGAACGGGGCTTATCGTGAGGTATGCAAGGAGCTGAAAGGTCGCTACCCGAGGCATCCCTGGCCTGACGACCCCTGGAACGCTCAGGCGACGAGGCATGTGAAGAAGAGAATGTGAGAGGGGATGTGGACGCATGTGGCGGAAGGTCACGCCTGAGGAAAAGTGGCTCTGGTCAATTGCCTCAGTTGATATTGGTGAAGACCAGTGAGCCGTCCTTGTGGAGGTAGCTTCTGATGCTGCCGGTCACCTCGGGTATGCCGGCGCCGTTGTCGAGGTAGTTCCGCGTCACGTTGATGCCGTTTTTCCAGAGTTCGAAATGCACGTGGGGCCCCGTCGACCTTCCGGTGGATCCCGACAGCGCCACGGTCTGCCCCGCCTCCACCTGGTCCCCTATCTTGACCTCGAGCTGCGAGTTATGCCCGTACATGGAAACCATGCCGTCGGCATGTTGGACGGTGACGAGGTTTCCATAGCCGCCGTGCACTCCGCTCTCGATCACCCTCCCCGCCGCAATCGCCTTCACCCTGGTGCCGGTCGGCACTGCGATATCCACGCCGTTGTGATGCCTCAGGCCGCCATCGATCGGGTCGTGCCGCATGCCGTACCCCGACGTGATCACCCCTTGCACGGGAAGTTTGGCATCCAGCCCGCCAAGGTCCGGAGCTTCCTTGCCGGACGCGGAAACGGGGGGAGCCTGCTGCATCCTGGCCTTTGGCTTTGGCTGCTTAGCTTCGCGCAGCACCCGGACCGCGCCGCTGGTGGTGGGGGTGTTGGTGAAGACCTCAACTCCGCTCTCGTCGGTGTAGCGGAAAAAGTCCGCCTGCGCAGGGGAGACGGAGAGCGCGCAAAGAAAGGATGCAGGCAGCAGTACACCCGCCAGCCGTGATCTTCCCTTCCACCGTAGTGCGATTGCCTGTTTCTTCACCTAAATCCTTTGCCTAAACTCTGGGCTGCCTGCTCTCGTGCTTACAGCAAGCCGTACTATAGTATGCCAGCCGGCTCTTGGCAAGTGGTGACTAGGTTCACCCGCTCGCCGCTCATTGTCTGGTAGGTGCCGCCCCTGAACTGCCGCGAGAACGCGGAATAGACATCAGCTGCGCCAGCGGTCGCAGTGGTGTGTAAATATTAATCAGGAGGGTGTTGTACTGGGCACTTCTCTTGCTACAGATTGAAGACCTGACGCAATGATCCTGTAAGTCATTGGAACCTCATTCTGCTTGATAAGCATTCTGCTTATTTTTTAGACACCGCTGCATAAAAAGGAGGCTGTACCGTGGAGATGTTTGGGCAAAACGTGTTTAACCAGTCCGTTATGAGAGACAAACTGCCGAAAGCTGTTTTCAAGAACCTCAAGAAAACCATCGACGAAGGTCTGCCGCTGGATCCCTCTATCGCGGATGTTGTCGCATCGGCAATGAAAGAGTGGGCAGTTGAAAGAGGCGCAACGCACTTCACTCACTGGTTCCAGCCGATGACCGGCATCACCGCGGAAAAGCATGACGCTTTCCTTTCGCCCACAGAGAACGGGGCACTGCTGGAGTTCTCCGGCAAGGAACTCGTCAAGGGTGAGCCGGATGCCTCCTCTTTCCCGAGCGGTGGCCTGAGGGCGACCTTTGAAGCCAGGGGCTACACCGCCTGGGACTGCACCTCCCCTGCCTTCCTGAGGGAAGAGGCCGACGTCGTCACGCTCTGCATCCCGACCGCCTTCTGCTCCTACACCGGCGAGGCCCTGGACAAGAAGGTCCCTCTGCTCCGTTCCATGGAAGCGCTGTCCACGCAGGCAGTGCGCGTTCTCAAGATGTTCGGCAATAACGATGTCACCAGGGTTACCTCGACTGTCGGCGCCGAGCAGGAATACTTCCTGGTCGACAAGTCTTTCTACCTGCAAAGGCCCGACCTGATGATGGCCGGCAGGACCCTCTTCGGTGCCATGTCCTCGAAAGGGCAGGAATTGGAAGACCACTACTTCGGCAGCATCAAGGAAAGAGTGCTGGGGTACATGAAGGAAGTGAACGAAGAGCTGTGGAAGCTCGGCGTTACCGCCAAGACCCAGCACAACGAAGTGGCACCTGGCCAGTTCGAGATCGCGCCGATCTTCGAAAATACCAACATCGCTACCGACCACAACCAGATGGTCATGGAAGTTCTCAAGCGTGTCGCCCTCAGGCACGACATGGTCTGCCTGCTGCACGAGAAGCCGTTTGCGGGCGTCAACGGATCCGGTAAGCACAACAACTGGTCCATGAGCTCCAACGACGGCCAGAACCTGCTCGAGCCGGGTCACACCCCGCACGAAAACGCCCAGTTCCTCACCTTCCTCATGGCCACCATCAAGGCCGTCGACACCTACGCCGGGCTGCTGCGCTGCTCCTGCGCCAATGCCGGCAACGACCATCGCCTTGGCGCCAACGAAGCGCCTCCGGCGATCATTTCCGTGTTCCTCGGCGAGCAGCTTGCCGACATCATCGACCAGATCGTTAAGGGCGTAGCGAAATCGTCCTCCATGAGCGGTCACATGGACATCGGCGTAAGCACCCTTCCCGCGCTGCCCAAGGACGCCACCGACAGGAACAGGACCTCGCCGTTCGCCTTCACCGGCAACAAGTTCGAATTCAGGATGCTCGGTTCCTCCTTCTCCATCTCGGGCCCCAACATCATCATCAATACCATCATTGCCCAGGCGCTGAAGGAATTCGCCGACGTGCTGGAGAAATCCACCGACTTCGATGCCGACCTCGACAAACTGCTGCAGGAAACCGCGAAAAAACACCAGCGCGTGATCTTTAACGGTAACAACTACTCCGACGAGTGGGTGCAGGAAGCCGCGAAACGCGGCCTGCCGAACATTCCCAGCACTCCTGACGCGCTCAAGGAGCTCGTTTCCAAGGAAGCGGTCGAGGTGTTCGCTGCTCACAACGTCTTCAACGAAAAAGAGATTCATGCACGTTACGAGATCATGGTCGAGCAGTACGTCAAGACCCTGAACATCGAAGCCCTGACCATGATCGACATGGCCAACCACAGCATCATCCCCACCGCCCTCGAGTATGCGACAACTGTGGCATCGTCGATCAATGCGGTTACCGCCGTTTCCGGCAAGCTGGATGTCTCCACCCAGAAGGAACTGCTGGAAGAGCTCAGCGACAAACTGGCCGCGATGAGCGCCAATACCAAGGCGCTTGAGAAGGCACTTGAAGACGCCCTGAACATTGCCGATGCCGAGAAGCAGGCAGCCGCATTCAGGGCAAACGTATTTACCAAGATGCTTGAACTGCGTGCCACCGGCGATGCGCTGGAGAAGATCATAGCTGCCAAATACTGGCCGCTGCCGACCTACAGGGAAATGCTTTTCGTTCTGTAATCTCTGGATCTTGACCTGGCTGATAGTAGGAGCCTCTTTACGGGGGCTCCTATTTTAGCTTTGCCACAGTCGGGTACCTCGCTAGAACTGTTCTTAACAAGAAACGTTTAATAAGCCCGAGGGCTCACCGGATATATTGTAAGCAACTGTTTGCCTAGTTTTTCGGCAGCGGCCTTGCTCTCTTCGATATCGGATAGTGAACCTGGTTGGCTAAGTTGATGGAATGTCACGCAGGTGCTGGCATCCTGCCGATTGGCCGAAGTCTTGCAGTAGAGTTACCAACCATCAGCCCGCGGTTTATTAAAACTTGCAATTCCACGGCAAGGTATCTATAATTCGCGGCGCACTGAACGACAAGCGGAGGATAACTGCCTTGAAAAAAGTCGAAGCAATCATAAAACCTTTCAAGCTTGATGAAGTGAAAGAAGCACTCAATGAGATCGGCATCCAGGGGATCACCATCGGTGAGGTGAAGGGCTTCGGTCGCCAGAAAGGGCACACGGAGCTTTACCGCGGCGCCGAGTATGTCGTTGACTTCATTCCTAAGATCAAGATGGAGATCATCGTCTCTGACGAAGTGGTTGGCAAGGTCGTTGACGCCATCGAGCAGGCCGCGAAGACCGGGCGTATCGGCGACGGTAAAATCTTCGTCACCCCCGTTGAAGAGGTAGTCCGGATCAGGACCGGTGAGAGGGGCGAGGACGCTCTCTAATTGGCTGATTCTTTACTTAATTCGAAAGGAGACAGTAGATGACACCAAAACAAGTAGTGGAGTTCGCCAAAGAAAACGGCGTGCTGATGGTCGATTTCAAATTCATGGACTTCGTCGGCATCTGGCAGCACTTCACCGTGCCGATGAGCGAGTTTGGCGAGGACACTTTCGAGGAAGGCCAGGGCTTCGACGGCTCCTCCATCCGTGGCTGGCAGCCGATTCACGCCTCCGACATGATCATCCTCCCGGATCCGACCACCGCAAAAATGGATCCGTTCACCGCGGTGCCGACCCTCTCCCTGATCTGCGACATCTTCGACCCGATCACCAAGGAAAGCTACTCCCGCGACCCGCGCAACATCGCGAAGAAGGCGGAGAACTACCTTAAGTCGACCAGCCTCGCCGACACCGCATACTTCGGACCGGAAGCCGAATTCTTCATCTTCGACGACGTCCGTTACGACTCCAACTCCAACTCCTCCTTCTACGCAGTTGACTCCGTGGAAGGCGCCTGGAACACCGGCCGCGAAGAGTTCCCGAACCTCGGCTACAAACCGCGCCACAAGGAAGGCTACTTCCCGGTAGCTCCGACCGACTCCCAGAACGATCTCCGTAACGAGATGGTGATGGAGCTCCAGAAGGTCGGCATCCGCGTCGAGTGCCAGCACCACGAGGTCGCCACCGGCGGCCAGGCCGAGATCGACATGCGCTTCTCCTCGCTCGTCGACATGGCTGACCAGCTCCAGTGGTTCAAGTACGTCATCAAGAACGTCGCGAACCGCAATGGCAAGACCGTAACCTTCATGCCGAAACCGCTCTACGGCGACAACGGCTCCGGTATGCACTGCCACATGTCTCTGTGGAAAGACGGCACCAACCTCTTCGCCGGCGACAAATACGGCGGGCTTTCCCAGATGGCTCTGTACTACATCGGCGGCATCATCAAGCATGCCCGCGCTCTCTGCGCCTTCACCAACCCGACCACCAACTCCTACAAGCGTCTGGTGCCGGGCTTTGAGGCTCCGGTGAACATGGCTTACTCCAGCCGTAACCGTTCCGCCTCCCTGCGTATCCCGATGTTCTCCAACAACCCGAAGGCGAAGAGGATCGAGTATCGTACGCCGGATCCGTCCTGCAACGGCTACCTCGCCTTCGCCGCCATGCTGATGGCGGGCCTCGACGGCATCGAGAACAAGATCGATCCGGGCCAGCCGCTGGACAAGGACATCTACGGTCTGTCTCCGGAAGAGCTCTCCACCATCCCGTCCGCTCCGGGCAGCCTGGAGGAGGCGCTCAACGCGCTCAAGGACGACCACGAGTTCCTGCTCAAGGGCGACGTCTTCACCCCGGACGTCATCGACAAGTGGATCGAGTACAAGACCGAAGCCGAAGTCAACCCGGTTCGTATGCGTCCGGTACCGCTCGAGTTCGCCCTGTACTTCGACATCTAAGCAGTTTGCTCACACGGGCAGCAAAAAAGGCGGGGGATTTTCCCCCGCCTTTTTTGCGTCTGCTCTTTGCTGACTTGGCTCAGTAGCCCAGGCTGTCGAAGACGGCTTTTGTGGTTTTGGTGGCGACGTACGGACCGTAGCTCGGCCCCACGTTCTTGATGAACTCGGGGGTGAGATCATCGTCATAGCCGGTGAAGGCGATGCCACCGATGAGCGGGATGATCCCGACTTCGAACCAGCCGACCTCGGTCCAGGTCCTGTCGATTTCAGCCTGCCTGAACTCGTAATGTGCGGGGACGGATAGCTGTTGCGACTTGCCGTTCTTCAGATTGGTGATGGTGGCCTCGGTGCTTATGTCGGCGGTATAGCCGTAGCCCCAGATGGCGGGTGCGAAGATCAGGAAGCCCGGCCAGTTCACGAAGAAGTTCGAGCCCTTGCCGTCGTAACGAGGGTTGACGGACAGGTCGATGACGGCATCGGCTTGGTCCTTGTTCGCCGCGGTGTATGGATAGATGACCCTCTCGACGGCACTGTTTCTCTGCAAAGCATCGACTATGGCGGAAATGTACCGGCTGTTCTGGGGCTGACTGCTGTTGGCCGAAGTCACGCCGAGCTTTACTGTCTGCTTAGGCACAGCGGCGGGAGGAATGAAATAGTCATCGGCATTGGTGATCCTCATGTTGTGAGTGCAGCCGCTACTCATCATCACGAGAAACGACATGGCCAAGGCGGGTACTGTTTGCTTCTTAAGCATTCAAAGGCTCCTTACAGTAACGGTAAGCTAATTAGGCGGGACTATACAGGTCGTCTTAATTCCTGTCAATGCAATAGGAAACCCAGTAACCGCAGGATTCTGGGTGTGTGATTACCTGTGGAGTAGGACGACTCAAAGGCAGCGGGTGGAGTCTTTATCCTTGAAGACACAGGGAAAAACTGCTACCTTCAGCCTTCGCGGTCCGGCAGACGAGAGGCCGCCATGTCCGGGAGGAAGGGTTGCAGCAGCATGAGAAGGTGACAAAGCTGGTGGGGTGGTTTGCCAAGGCGGCCGTGCGCCATGCCGAGGCCCTGGAAGTCATGGCAGAGGACCTGGCCGCCGCCGAAGTCGCCGATCTCACCCGCTACTACCGCGCTCTGCAGCGTGAAGGTGGGGTGGCCGAACTGCTCCGCCTGCTTGAAGACCCCGATCCCGTCGTTGCCGGCATGGTGGCCGTCTACGCCATGGGGGAAGCTCCCGAGCGCTGCGTGGCGACGCTCACTGTCATCGCCCGCGAGCCAGGACTGATGGGCTTTCGTGCCCAGGCCGCCTTGGAGCGTTGGGAGAGCGGCGAGTGGGAGAAGTAGAGGCGGCTAGCCTCCGCCGGAGTGCGTACTACAGGGTTTGCGCCCGATTTCATACCATTGAGGGAGGTTACTGTGTCTGAGTTCAACAACGTAACGGTCGTCAAAGAGGCCAATGTCTATTTCGACGGTGGGGTGACCAGCCGTACCATTTTCTTCGCCGACGGGTCGCGCAAGACCTTGGGCATCATGATGCCGGGCGAGTACACTTTCAACACCGGTTCCGCTGAGCTGATGGAGATCATGTCCGGCGAGATGACCGTGCTGCTCCCCGGCTCCCCCGACTGGGTTACCGTCAAGGGTGGCGAGGCCTTCGAGGTTCCTGAAAACTCGAGCTTCAAGCTGAAGGTCACCGCCGTCTCCGATTACTGCTGCTCTTTCCTCTAATAAAGCTGCCCCCGCCCCGGCTTTCCCTGGGGCGGGGGCGCTCCTGGTGAACCCTTGACATCCACCGCATCAGACACGGAAAAGCAGGTCGGCCGTTTCGCGCCGTCTCCAACCGGACCGCTGCACCTGGGCTCCCTGGTCGCCGCCTTGGGCAGCTACCTGGTCGCCAAGAGGGCGGGGGGGCTGTGGCTGTTACGTATGGAGGACCTGGACCTGCCCCGCGTGGTGCCGGGCATCGCCGACGATATGCTGGCGACCCTCGAGAAGCTCGGCTTTCAATGGGACGGCGAGGTGCTGTACCAGAGCAGGCGGACCGAGCATTACCGGGCCGCCGCGGAGCAACTGCAGCGACGCGGTCTCGCCTATGCCTGCGGCTGCACCAGGAGCGAAATAGCCCAGATCGCCTCGGCCCCCCACGAAGATGGGCTGGTTTACCCGGGGCTGTGTCGCAATGGACTGCCGCTCGAAAAGGTGGAACGTGCGCTGCGGATCAAGGTCTACGACGAGGTGATTTCCTTCGATGACGGGATCATGGGGCGCTACAGCCAGCATCTCACCGCATCCTGCGGCGATTTCGTGATCCACCGGGCCGACGGTCCCTACGCCTACCATCTGGCTGTCGTGGTCGACGACGCCGCCTCAGGGGTGAACCAGGTGGTGCGGGGGGCTGACCTGCTGGCCTCGACGCCGCGCCAGATCTACCTGCAGCGCATCTTCGGCTTCCCCACCCCTTCCTACTACCATCTGCCGCTGGTAACCGGCCCTGATGGCGCGAAGCTCAGCAAGCGGGACAACGCGGTTTCCCTCGCTGCCGGCCGTGACCTGGATCGGGAGGGGGGGCGCCTGCTGTTCGCGGCGCTCCGTTTTCTCGGGCAAGCTCCCCCGCCGGAATTGCAGGATGCGGCGCCGGCGGAGCTTCTGGAGTGGGGAATCGCCCATCTCGACGTATCCGCCATCCCCCGCACCCCCGCGCCTTTTGTCTACCCCTGATCCATAAAGGGGGGTGGGGTTTCCTGAGGTCTCGCCGTCGGCGGTGCCTGTTCCCGTTTCTTCAGTCCTTCTCTGATCTGGTCGCTGATCCTCCCGCTCAGTCCTGGTTCTTTGAGCGTGTACCGGATCATCGCATCGTTCAGCGTTTCACATCCAGGCAGAAACAGCAGCATCAGCAGCAGGGACATCCGGAAACTCACCCTTTTTTTCTCCTTTTCTCCACCTCGCGCCATTTTTCCAGTTCCGCCTCGGTAACCGGCTGCCATTGAGGCACCGGTGCCGGATGCCAGTTTTCGTCGACCGCAACCATGGTGAAGACGCCGCTGGCGGCAAGCCGTTTGTTGCCGTCGGTGACATTCTCCGCTTCCACCTCCACCTCGACCTCCATGGAGGTGCGCCCCACGTGGATGATGGTGGCCCGGGAGTAGATCACCTCGCCGACGTTGATCGGCGTGTGGAAGGTGATGCGCTGGGCGCAGGCGGTCACCACCCGCTTGCGGGAATAACGCCAGCAGACCACGCCGGCGGTCTTGTCCATGATGCTCATGATCACGCCGCCGAAGATGTTACCGTAAGAATTGGTATCCTTGGGGAGCAACGTTTCGATCAGCTCCGCTTTTCTGTTCTCCATGGGGTCTCCTTTTCAAATCTGATTTTATCTGCAGGTGAAGGACTCACTCGAGCGCTCCGATGTCTGCCCTTTCGTAATCGGTCGCGGCAGGGCGCGGGAATCAGGCCTCGTTCGCGCGGGCAGTCGCGCCGATGAGCTTTCTGAGCTGAGCGGCGCTGGCCCGTTCCATCGCTCTCCCCGTGATGCTGCTTTTGGTGCGGTTGCGTCGTTCATCCGCCGGGTACACCGAGCACTCGATCTCGACTCCCTGGTCCTCGAGGTAGATGTGCGTGTAATCCCTGATCACCCCTCCCTTCCTGATGGGGACCGTTTCCGTCTGGAACGGGATGTCGCTTTGCCGCAGGAGGCTTTCCACCGCTTCTATGGAGTCGGAGAAAAGGTGGATGTCGATGTCGCTGCGTTCGGTGACCGCGCCGGATAGGACCGAGCCGACCAGGTAGGGCGAGAATTCCTCGAACAGCTCCAGGTAGGAGAGGGCGGTGACCCTGAGCCCCAGCAGCCGCTGAGGCAGGACCTCCTCCTCCCTGGTCGCGATCAGGCGGGCGAGTTCCTCATGGATCTCGGCGTTGGTCGGGAGATGGGAACCCAGGGAGAGCGCCTTCTCAGGGCCGAACCGCTTGGCCGCCTTTCGTTTTGCGTCGCGGTATTCACGGACTCCATCCTCGTACATGAGCCGGGCCGCCTCGCTAGCAATCATCCCACGTATCTTGTCATCCTTTCTCATGTGACGAGTATAGCTGATGGTGTGCGATATGATACGACTTTTAGCGCATTGGCGGATGAAAATTTTCGTGTCATTAAAAAAAGGGATTGACTGTGGAGGCGGCTTTTGCTATAAACAGGATCTCTGTTGAGCGGGAATAACTCAGTGGTAGAGTGCAACCTTGCCAAGGTTGAAGTCGCGGGTTCGAACCCCGTTTCCCGCTCCAATTAATCACCAGAACCCCGGTAGCCCGAAAGGCAGCCGGGGTTTTTCTTTGGTCCAGCACATCAAAGGTTTGAAGAGGAATCACATGACAACCCTACCCGAATGCCCCTCCTGCAGTTCCGCATATACCTACGAAGATGGCGCGCTCTACATCTGTCCCGAGTGCGGCAACGAATGGTCCCAGGCCGAGACGCACAGTGCGGATACGGAGAGCGTGGTTCGTGACGCCTTCGGCAACGTGCTTCAGGACGGAGATTCGGTCACCGTGATCAAGGACCTGAAGATCAAGGGCTCCTCGTCGGTCGTGAAGGTCGGGACCAAGGTGCGCAACATACGTCTCGTCGACGGCGATCACGACATAGACTGCAAGATCGACGGCATCGGCGCCATGCAGTTGAAGTCCGAGTACGTGAAGAAAGCATGAGTCCTAACGTGGTAAAGCTTCAACGCACGGGGGCGCTCTAGTTTCGGGGGAGAGGCCGGCGCCCTCGTGGGATACACACTATGGGAAAACAAAAAGGGGGGACCTGCTGGTCCCCCTTTTTGCGTCAGTTCCTGGAAGGGGTGTTACTGGAGGAAGGTCTCTTCGATGAAATCGGTGACGGCGCAGGGATCGTTCAGGTCCAGCACCGGGACGTCGAGCTCGAGCTCGGCGTCGCTGGCGACCGCGATCAGGGTGGCATCGTAGTTTTCGCCGCGGCAGAGTAAGGAGGTGCTCCTCTCCTGACGGTTCACCTCGATCTTGGGCATGCCGCTCTTCTTGAAACCTTCGGTAACCACGATGTCCATGTCGCCGAAATAGGTCTCGATCAGCTCCTCGATGGGGGGGGACTGGGTGTGCTTCTTGATGATGGCGAGCTTCTCCGGTGAGGAGATAAGCATGGTGTCGGCGCCGGCGGCGGTGAGCCGGTAGCTGTCCTTGCCGGGATGATCGATATCGAAACGGTGCGCGTCATGCTTGATGACCCCCACCTTGTATCCGCGTTCTTTCAGGTGAATGATCACCTTCTCCAGCAGGGTCGTCTTGCCGGTGCCCGATTTTGCCACAAAGGATACTGCCTTTACCGTCATGTGATTCCTCCTGTATTGATAACGTCTTCCGGTGTGTTGAGATTCAGGAAGGCGGTGCCGGCCGGGTCGAGATGCGCGATGGCTTCAGGGTCAACCTCCTTCACCCTCGCCTGCGGATACCAGGCGTAGGCGCAGCATTCGCCCCCCTCCAGCAGTTCCCTTATCGGCTCCAGGCATCTCTTGGAATACAGCGCGAAGAGCGGCTCATACCCGTGCCTGGTTTTCGGGACCACGGCGTCGTACCCCTGTCTGAGTGAGCAGAGGTGCTGCAGGATCGCCTTGCTGGGGAAGGGGAGGTCGCAGGACGACACGAAGATCCACTCGCTGTCCGCGCCGGACAAGCCGGTGTAGACCCCGCCCAGGGAGCTGCCGGGGATGAGGTCGGGGATGACGTCGAGGGAGTAGCCTGCGAAGCGCTCTCCCCGATCGCCTACCAGCATCACCTTGGGAAAACATTCCCGGAACAGGTCGAGCACCCGCTCGAAGAGCGGCCTCCCCTGCAGTTCCAGAAAAGCCTTGTCCCGTCCCATGCGGCGGCTTTTGCCCCCCACCAGGATGATCCCCGTTATGTCGTCCGCCAACAAACCTGGCATCTCTGCTGACTCCGCTTTACAACCCCTTTCCTTACCTCCCAAACCAGCATCGTTTATACCATACCAGCTGTTCGTCGTGGCAGAAATTAAAATCCTCCCCCGGTGTTTGCAGTTATTAAATTTATGCTAACCTCTCCGTTGTCCTTGGGCGCGACATCGGAAGCGTGCCGTCCGGGCATGCCCACGCGCGCGATGGGGGGTGGCCATGTGCAGGATTCTACTCGCTGCTTCAGTCCTTGGTTTGCTGGCAGGCTGCACCATGAACATGCGGCTGGCGGAAAACGGTGCGTCCGCGTCGCCCGGTGGGGTGATCCGGCTCAGGGTCCAGGCGGATGCCCAGCTCAACCGCTACGACAGGAGCTCGCATGCCCTGCTCCTCTGCCTGTACCAGCTCAAGGAGCCGGATGGATTCAGGCAGTTGGCTCAGAACAAGGATGGCGTCCCGAAACTTCTCGAATGTGGCCGCTTCGACGCTTCGGTGGTGAACGCAAAACTCCTGGTTGTACAACCGGGGCAGGCCCTCAGCCAGAGCTGCGACAAGGGGGAGGGAACTCGCTACCTGGGACTCGCGACCGGCTATTACAGCCTCGGCAAGAGGAAGGTTACTGAACTGCTCGCCGTACCATCCCGCGACGCTGCCGAAGCGCTGCAGGGGTTACTGCACCTGGACCTTGGAGCCCAGGAAATAACCAATGCGAGGGTGGAATGAACACGGCGCAGCGAGGCGTATTCTGGCACCAGGGTATGTTCCTGCAGCCGCAGCACTTCCAGCTTGCCGAGCGCGGCATGCACTCCCTGTTTATCCCGTACCAAAGGCATCTCGCGCCGCACTTCTGGGGGGTGTGCCGGGCCGAGGTCCGGATCGTCTCCAAGGGGCTCCGTTCTCTCGAACTGACCAGCGGCGCCTTCCTCTTTCCCGACGGCACCTATATCGAGCTACCGGGCAACGCGGTTGTCGAATCGCGCCTGCTCCCCGAGGAGGGGGTAGGGAAGGGAGCCCCGGTGGCCGTCTATCTGGGGCTGAAGAAATGGCAGGAGCAGGCGGAAAACGTTGCCGTTCGTCATCAGCAGGGTCGTTCCTCGGCGACCTCCGAAACCCGGTACCAGGTCGCGGTCGATGGAAGCCCCTGCCCGGACCTGCACGGTGGCGGTCCAGCCGCGGAAGTTAGGCAGCTGGACCACGTTCTGAAGCTGTTCTGGGAGAGCGAGCTGGAGCTTCTGGGGGACTACCTGCTGATCCCCCTCACCAGGCTTGAGATGCGCGGGGACGAGATCGAAATCTCACCCGCTTTCATCCCCCCCTGTCTTACCATTGCTGCCGTTCCGCTACTGGCGGACCTGGTGCGGGTGATACGGGACCTGGTCGCAGCTCGCTCCCGCCGGTTGGAAAGCGGCAAGAAGCAGCGCGGCGTCCACAGCGCGGAATTCGGGTCCAAGGACATGGTCTACCTCTTCGCCCTCAGGACGCTGAACCGTCACCTCGCCCAGCTCGACCACCTCATCCAGGCCCGCGACATCCACCCCTGGCACCTGTACGGTGTTCTCGCGCAACTCGTTGCCGAGCTCTCCTGCTTTTCCGAGTCCGTAGCCTGCTCAGGCGAATCGGGGGGCGAGCGGAGCCGGTTTCTGCCGGAGTACAGCCACCTCGACCTGGCGGACTGCTTCTCGCAGGCCCACGATCTGATCCTGAAGCTCCTGGATCAGGTCTGCGCAGGACCCGAGTATGCCCTCAGGCTCTGCCACGACGGCAGCTATTACTGTGCAGACCTCAGGCCCTCCCATCTCCAGGACAAAAACCGCTTCTATCTTGCCATTACGACCGAAGCAGACCCCGCCTCGGTCCAGGAATCCCTCACCGGCCTTGCGAAGCTCGCCGTCCGTGAACGCCTTCCTCTCCTGATCGCCCAGGCACTGCCGGGCATCCCCCTGGAGCCCCTGCCCAACCCGCCCCAGGAACTGCCGCGCCGCTCCACGTCACTGTACTTCGCCATCGACAGCCGCTCCGAACATTGGGAGCTGGTGCAAAAATGGAACAACGTCGCTCTCTTCTGGGATCAGGCACCGGACGACCTTGAGGCAGAGTTGATGATCGTCACCAGGGGCTGACCATGAGAGTGATCGATTGCTTCATGCCATTGCTGGCCCATGTCGTCGAGTTCCGTAACGCGCTGCCGCAATGCCCAACCGAGTATGCCCGGTTAAAGGGGGAGATAAGGCAGCTATTGGCGCAATCGGAAGCGCTCTCACAGGGGGCGGGGTGCGATCCCGAGCAGTTCGACCAGGCGCGGTTCATCGTCTGTGCCTGGGTCGACGAAACACTGCTCGCCTCTGAGTGGCCCGACCGGCAACTTTGGCAGCATGAGCAGTTGCAGCGGCTTTTTTACAAGACCACCGACGCCGGCGTCGAAGCGTTCGAGCGGTTGGACGCCCTGGGGGAGCAAAAGGAGGCGCACGAAGTCTATTGCATCTGCCTCGCCCTGGGGTTCCGGGGGCGCTACATCGGCGAGCAGGGGGAGTATTTGCTGGAGCAGTTGAGGACGGCTCATCTGAAGCGTTTTCTGGGTGGAGCGGACACCGTTCCTGCGCTGGATGGCCTTACGCTCTTTCCCGATTCCCTGCCGGGCCTTCCGGCCACCGCAGTCAGGGCGCGACAGCCCGTCTTTGCCACCACCCCGTGGTCGGCGGTGCTGGTAGCGGCACCCGTCATCCTGTTTGTCGTCCTGTACCTCGTGTACCGATACGTGCTGAACGGTCTGGTCCTTCCGAACCTCTAGCGGAGGAGGTGCGTCGTGAAGTACACCGTGCTCACCTACTGCAAATACGTGCTCTTCGGCGCGGCGCTGCTCCCAATCACGCTGATAACCATCGTAATGATTCCTCTGCTTCCCTGGACGTGGCGCATAGGTATCCTACTTCCGTTTATCGTGCTGCTTTTGTGGGGGGCGCTGGAAGGGCTCAAAAAGCTCCTGCAGCGGGGGAAACAGCGCCCCGCGCAGCAGGAACCGGCTTCCGCCGAGGCGCAGCCGGCGCGGGAGGAATCGGTCCGCATTGACCCGTCGTCGGCGGAAACGGTGCGTCAGGACCGGATCCTCGATCTGCAGCAGAGCTTTCGGGCGGCGGTCCGTACCCTGAAGTCTTCACATCTCAAGCAGGAGGGAGATCCTCTGCATGTCCTCCCCTGGTACCTGCTCCTGGGTGCGACCGGTTCTGGCAAGACCAGCGCCGTGCGGGGGGCGCGCCTGCTCTCTCCGTTCTCCGAGGGGACTGAAGAGGGGGCGACGGCCAACTGCTCCTGGCACTTCTACGACCAGGGGATCGTGATAGACACCGCGGGGCGCTATGCGGTCCCGGTTGATCCCGGCACCGACCGGGAAGAGTGGTCCGCCTTCCTGTCGCTGCTGAAAAGGTACAGAAGGACCGAGTACCTAAACGGCGTCATCGTGACCGTCGCTGCCGATAGGCTTGCGGCCCGCGAGCAGGGGGAACTGGAGGAGCTGGAGGAACAGGGACGGCAGTTGCGCTGTCGCATCGAGGAGTTGATCCGCTACCTGGGCGTCACCGTTCCCGTCTACTTGCTCATCACCAAGTGCGACCTGGTAAGCGGCATGAGCGAGTTCTGCGGGCAACTGCCGCCGGAGAGCCTGGACCAGCCCATGGGGCTTTTGAATCGCGAGCTCGATGCCGATGTAACGCGCCTGCTGGAGAGGTTCTCGCTGTCGGTGGATCGAGGGTTAGGGATGTTGCGGCTATTGCTGCTGCATCGCCATTCGCCCACGCCTCCGACGGGGCGCCTGCTGCTCTTACCTGACCGGCTGCGATCGCTGCGCCCAGGTCTCGATCTATTCATGCCTGCCGCCTTTGGTCGGAACCATTACCAGGAAACCCCGCTTCTGCGCGGCATCTACCTGTGCAGCGCGCTCCCGCTCCGAAGCTCCTCACCCGCCGTCGCCGGCGAGATGCACTCCGCCGGGGTTGCTCGCGCCCCTTTTCTCCACGATTTCTTCGAGAAAGTCCTGCCGCGGGACCGCGGGCTCTGGAGCCCAAGCGCCCGCGCTTTGAAATGGCGGCATCTCTCGGGCAACCTGGCCCTGGTCGGCTGGCTGCTGGTCGGCGTCTCACTTTGCGCCATGCTCACCTGTGCCTTCGTCAAAAACATCGGCGTCCTGCGGCAGGCTTCGGCCGCTGCAGTCGGCGCTCCTCAGCTCAAAGGCGACACCGCCGCCGATCTTGCCGCCCTTGAAACCATGCGCCGTGCCATCGTCGAAGTGGAGCAGAAGAACCGGAACTGGTGGGTGCCGCGCTTCGGCCTGAGCCGCAGCGACCAGGTCGAGCAGGCACTGAAGGGGCGTTACTGCCAGCAATACCGCAGCTACTTGCTGGCGCCGTTCGACGCGGAGATGACGGCCACGCTGGACGCTCTTTCTCCGGCCCTCCCTGATTCCGCCTACGGCGGGCTGGTCCTGCACCTGAGCCGGCGCTGCAACCTCCTTAAAGCACGGCTTGCCGGAGAGGATCCGTCCGATATGGCGGCCCGACCGGTTCCGCAATACCGGGTGCTGGCATCGCAGGCACAGGGGTGGTCGGATCCCGCCGGCGGGACTCTTTACCTCTCCTACGTCGCCTGGCTCGTCGATCCCGCCCAAATCGCGGAGGAGTTGCAGCGGCTGCAACTGCTGCTCAAACGCCTGGTGCTGTTGAAAGGGGGGGATTTCGGCTGGGTCATCGGGTACGTGAACCAGGAGGAAAAGGGCGCGCCGATTTCCCTGAGGGATTTCTGGGGAGGATCGAGGTCTCTTCCCGACGAGTTCGCCCTGGCGCCCTCCTTCACCCGCAACGGAAGGGAGCGCATCACGGCCCTGCTCGGGGAACTCGGCGCGGCGTACCCGGACCGGAGTGCGGTGGAACGGGCGCGGGGGGCATTCTGGCGCAGCTACCGCCAGGCCGCTTTTAACGCCTGGCAGACCTTCGCGGCACAGTTGCCCAATGGCGCCCACCGCCTGCTCGCGCCCAGGGAGTGGCAAAGCGCGGCGGCCGCCATGGCGGGGGAGCAGGGGCCCTACTTCAGTTTCATGCGACGCGCCCTCTCCGAGCTGCAGCCCTTCGACGGCTCGGACCCCCTGCCGGTGTGGATCGCGGGGCTGTACCGTTTCCAGGCCTTGAAAGGTGCCGGCCCGGGCGGGGTCGCATCCTCCCTCGCGGGACAGGCAAGCAGGGTAGCCGGTTCCATCGGCAGGCTGGGTGGGAAAAAAGACGGCCTTCCTGACGGTGATCCCGGGGCAAACCCGGCCAGGGAGTATCTGAACGCTGTGGCGCGGATTGCACCGGTGGCTAAATCGAGGGCTCTGGCACACCGGATGGCGCTGCAGGCCTTCAGCGATTCCAGTGAAGGCGGCAAGTCACCCCTGTTCCAGGCGGCAGAAGCCGCGCAGCGGCTGAACCAGCTCCTCGTGCAGGGGCAGGGGGACGACACCTTCGCCCGTCTCGTCTACGGCCCCATAACCTTCTACGGTACCTACATCCGCATGGAAACTGCCTGCGCTCTCCAGGCGCAGTGGGAACAGACGGTGCTGAAGGAGGTACAGGGAAGCCGCGACCCCCAGACCCTTCAGTACCTGCTCGGCAAGGACGGGCCGGTCTGGAAGTACGTCGGCGATTACGCCAACCCCTTTATCGCCTGGAGCCCTGCACGCGGCTACTATCCGAAGTCCGCACTCGGAGGGGCGATTCCGTTCAAGCCTGAGTTTTACTCGTTCCTGGCGCAGGGGGGGAGGGCCAAGGTTGCCGCCGCTGCCGGCACTCCCAAGCCGGTGTACCAGGTCACCATCAAGGGACTGCCGACCGATGCCAATGCCGAAGCACGCATCAAACCCCAGGGGACGCGGCTCGAGCTGCACTGCGCCACCGGCGTGCAGGCCATGGTCAACATGAATTATCCGGTGAGTAGGCCGTTCATTTACATGCCTGAGGCCTGCAGCGATGTCGTGCTGCAGATCGAGGTAGGCGACACCACCCTCACCAGGAGATATTCCGGCAGCCGCGGTTTTCCCGAATTCCTTCGCGACTTCCCGGCCGGACGGCACACCTTTTACCCGCGCAATTTCCCGCGCGAAAAGGAAGTCCTGGAACGGTTGGGGGTGCGGTTCATCAAGGTCAACTACCAGCTCTTCGGTGCAGGCGACCTGTCGGCACAGCAGGCCGAGCCGTTGCCGGCAAGGGTTCCGGTGAAAATCGCGGAGTGCTGGGACTAGGAGGAGCCGATGATCAGGGATCTTTCCGTCGAGAAGCTGTTACTGCCCATCTCCTCAGAAAGCCCCGCCGGAAGCGACCTTCGCTACACGACGGTTTACGAGGAGATCATGGAGGCGCGCCGCTGTGAGGATGCAGTCGCCATGGGAGACTGGCAGCACGACGTCAAGCAGGCGAACTGGGACAAGGTGATCTCCCTGGCGGCCACAGTCCTCGGCACCAGGAGCAAGGATCTGCAGATAGCGGCATGGCTGGCCGAAGCCCTCACGGTGACCGAAGGCTTTGCCGGTCTGGAGTTGGGACTGGAGCTGACCACCGGGCTTACGGAGCTCTTCTGGGAAACCGTTTATCCGCAGACGGAGGAGGGTGATCTCGAGTACCGGGCCACTCCTTTTCGATTCCTGGACGGGAAAGTCGCCTTGCAGGTCAGGCAGATCCCGCTTACCGACCCGGAGCTCACCCCGGGATACTCGTGGCATGAATGGCGGCGGTCACGGGAGGTAGGCTCCGAGGCGGATGTGAGGAACCGCTATGGCGAGGTCGACGAGGACAAAAAGAGCCGCCGGGAACAGTTGCTGGCGGAGTCCGCCGTAAGTCCCGAAGAATTCGATGCCGCAGTCGCACGCTCCAGCGGGGGGTATGCCGCGGCGCTCTGCGAACGGCTCGCCGCGTGTAGCCAAAGAGTTCAGCGCCTGGCAAAGGTGCTCGATGACAAATTTCCGTCGGCACCGAGTCTTTACGAGCTTTCCTCTGCCGTAGATGACTGCAGGATGCTCGTCGACACGCTGTATCGGGAACAGGCAGAGAATCACGCAACCGCCCCGATGGCAGGGGGGGCGGAGGCGGCGATCACCGGAGATTTGAACGACCTGCACGCGGAGAAGGCAGCGGTTCGGCAAGTGTCGGATCTTCCCGCAGCCGCTTCAGTGGCATCGGTGGCGGGGCTGCCCGAGCACTCCCTGTGGGGAGAGGCGCTGGCCAGGTTCGAGTCGGGGGGATTGCAGGAGGCCTTGGCAATGCTCCTTTACTCCGGCAACGGCGCCGACTCGATCCGGGATCGAAACCGGGTCAGGCTCCTGATGGGCAAGCTGTGCCTCAAGGCAGGTAGGTCCGACCTGGCCCGCCCCATCATAGAGGAGCTGCACGGGATTATCGAGGAACTGCACCTGGAGCGTTGGGAGTCGCCGCTTTGGGTCGCGGAGGTGCTGGTCGCCTACTACCAGTGCCTTCAGGCAGGCGGTCCTCGTGAGTGCGACCTCGATCTCTCGCAGGCGCTGTTCCGTCGCATCTGTCTGCTCGACGTCACCAAGGCGATGCCGTACTCCCACTAGGAGGCGGCAGAAGGAGAGACCATGGCTATTTCGGAAAGTGTGCAACACAGGCTGGAGCGGGTGAGGGCGCCTCGGGTCCGCATCACCTACGACGTCGAGGTCGACGACGGCGTGGAGGTAAAGGAGATCCCCTTTGTCGTGGGAGTGCTCTCCGATCTGTCTGGTATGCCGGACAGCCCACCGCCCAAGCTCAGGGAAAGGAAGTTCGTGGAGATAGACAGGGACAATTTCAGCCGGGTGATGGAGGGGATGAGGCCGCGGCTCGCCTTCAAGGTCGACAACACGCTGTGCGGCGACGGATCGCAACTCGGTGTGGAGCTGCGTTTCTCCAACCTGGATGACTTCCACCCCGAGAGCGTGGTTCAACAGGTGGAGCCGCTTCGGAGACTGGTCGAGGCGCGACGTCGGCTTTCCGACCTTTTGCTCCGTCTGGACGGCAACGACCGGCTCGATGAGCTGCTGCAGGACCTGCTCGCGGGCGACGCCCTCAAGTCTATCTGCCACCGCCCCGACAGCGGCGGCGGAACCGACGGCGAGAGCGCCTGAAAAGGAGGGAGGCATGGAAGAGCTCACTAGAGAGAAGCAGGTGCAGTTCGACGCGCCGCAGCCAGCCCCGCAGTTGCTCGAACTCATCGCCACCGAAGGGCGCCTTGCGCGCTGCGAAGAGCAGCGAGGATACGCGCAGGAGATGCTGGTCGAACTGGTACAGCAGGTGCTGGCAGGGGAGATGGTGTTCAGCGGTGACACCGAGCGGATGCTCCATGGGAGGATCGCCGAGATCGACCGACTGATCAACGACCAGGTGAACGAGATCATCCATCATGCCGAGTTCCAGAAACTGGAGGCTTCCTGGCGCGGCCTCACCTACCTGGTGCACCAGGCGGAAACCGGGACCAATTTGAAGATCCGGGTGCTGAACGCGTCCAAGCAGGAGCTGGCCAAGGACATGGAGAAGGCGGCCGAGTTCGACCAGTCGACGCTCTTCAAGAAGGTCTACGAGGAGGAGTTCGGCAGTTTCGGTGGCGCCTCGTATGGCTGCTTGGTCGGGGACTACGAGTTCGGCAACACGCCGCAAGACCTGTCGCTGCTGACCCGGATGTCGGAGGTTGCCGCGGCGGCGCATGCTCCGCTGATCACCTCGGCCGCTTCGACCCTCTTGGGGGTGGAAAGCTATGCCGGACTCGACGGACCGAGGGATCTGGCCAAGGTGTTCCAGGGAGCCGACTACGCCCGGTGGCGTTCCTTCCGGATGTCCGAGGACGCGAAGTACGTAGCACTTTGCCTGCCGCATGTGCTGATGCGGCTGCCGTACGGACCGGATAGCGATCCGGTCGAGTCGTTCCAGCTCGAGGAAGTTACCGGCGGCGACCACGCCAAGTATCTCTGGGGCAACGCCGCCTACTGTCTTGCCGGCCGCATCACCGACGCCTTCTCGAGGTACGGTTGGACCGCGGCGATCCGCGGCGTGGAAGGGGGAGGGGCGGTTGCCGATCTGCCGATCCACACCTTCGATACGGGGGAAGGGGAACTGGCAGCGAAGTGCCCGACCGAGATCGCCATCACCGACCGGCGCGAGAAGGAACTCGCCGATCTCGGCTTCGTCCCCCTGGTGCACTGCAAGGGGACCGACATGGCGGCGTTCTTCAGCGTCCAGAGCGTACACAAGCCCAAACTCTATGATACCGATGCCGCCAACGCTAACGCGAGGCTTTCCGCCCAACTCCAGTACATCCTGGCAGTCTCCCGCTTTGCCCATTACCTGAAGGCGATGATGAGGGACAAAGTCGGCAGCTTCGGGACCAGGAAAAACGTCGAGGATTATCTGAACCGCTGGATCAGCAGGTACGTGCTGCTGGACGACGATGCGGGACAGGAGATGAAAGCCCGCTTTCCGCTGAGAGAGGCCCGCGTCGAGGTATTCGATCAGCCGGGGCGGCCGGGATGCTACCGGGCCGTCGCTTTCCTGAAGCCGCACTATCAGCTCGATGAGCTCACCATTTCTCTAAGGCTCGTCGCAAACCTGCCCTCGCCCCGGACGGGCTGAACTGAGTCAAGACCACCATGAAAAGGAGGATGCCTCATGGCTTTCGATGCGTTTTTGAAGATAGAAGGGATCCCGGGAGAGAGTAACGATGACAGGCACAAGGAGTGGATCGAGGTCCTTTCCTACAACTTCTCCGTCAGCCAGCGCTCCTCCGGCACGGCGAGCAGCGCCGGGGGAGCCTCCGCCGAGAGGGCGAGCTTTTCCGACTTCAGCATCGTCAAGGTGCTGGACAAGGCGAGCCCCAAGCTGTTCGAGGCCTGCGCCACCGGCAAGCATATCCCCAGTGTCACCCTGGAAATCTGCCGCGCCGGCGGGGACAAGCTGAAATACATGGAATACAAGCTCAGCAACGTCATCATCAGCCTGAACCGCCCGGGCGGCAGCGCACACGGCGGCGAAGCCATTCCCGTCGAGGAGATCGCCTTCAACTACGGCAAGATCGAACTCGCCTACACCCAGCAAAACCGCTCCGACGGCTCCGGCGGTGGGCAGGTGGCGTCAGGGTGGAACCTCGAGACCAACAAGAAAGTGTGATGCAATCTGCCAGATGGCTGGAGGGTGCATGCGATACCACCCGGAAGCAGTGAAGTCCTTATTGGACAGGCTCACCGACGGCGATCCGGATTGTCCGGCTGACATCGCCTGCTCCTCCCGCAGCAGCGTGAAGTCGTTGATTGACTCGGTGCTGCGCGATCTGGAGAACCTTTTCAATACCAGATCCTTCCGGGCTCTGAACCCGCACAGGGGGCTGGCCCCGCAAGTGCCAGTCCCCCTCGTTTCCCACCTGCAGTACTCGATTCTTGGTTATGGCAGCCGTGACTTCAGCCTGGAGAACCCGCGCTCACACCGTGTGCAGCAGGCGATTCGCCTGGAAATCATAAGGCTCCTTGAGTGTTTCGAGCCGCGACTGAAGGACGTGACGGTGTCTTTAGGACCGGCGCAGGGAGAGCGGGCCCTGAACTTCCGGATCGAGGCGTTACTGCAAGTCGAGGCGGTAGCACTCCCGACAGCCTTTGACACCCATTTCGACATCAACAGCGGCAGCTATACCATCCTTTCGTGATCGACTATGCCCGATAACATCCTCAACTACTTCGAAAGAGAGCTCAGCTACCTGCGCGACATGGGAAGCTGTTTCGCCAGGAAGTATCCCAAGGTGGCGGGGAGGCTCCTGCTTGAGCCGGGCAAGTGCGAGGACCCGCACACCGAGCGGCTGATAGAGGCTTTCGCCTTTCTCTGCGCCCGCATCCAGTGCAAGATCGACGATGGGCTGCCGGAGATCACCCAGGCGCTTTTGCAGGTTGTCTATCCGCAACTGACGGCTCCGATCCCGTCCTGCGCGGTGGTGAAGTTCGCGCCACTCTTCAGGAACGTGCCGCAGGGGGGGTACGAGATCGCCAAAGGGACGCCTCTCTTCTCCAAACCGGTTGACGGCGTGCCCTGCCAATTCAGGACTGCCTACCCTGTCGTCCTTCGGCCCGTTGAGGTCATCGATGCGTCGTTGGAGACGCCTGTAAAGCTGGTAAAAGGCGCACAGCAGGTGGTGCGGGTTCGGTTGTTGCTGCACGGCGCCGCCGGCTTTTCGTGCGACACGCTGCGCTTTTACCTGAACGGCCAGCCCCAGCACGTCTTCCCGCTGTACCAGCTACTGCTGAATCACCTTTGCCGTGTTGAACATGTGCCGGCCGGTGCATCGGTCGCTGATTCCCTGCAACTGTCACCCGGTTGTCTGCAACCTGTCGGTTATGCTGCAGACGAGGACCTTCTGCCGTACCCTGAGCAATCTTTCCCGGGGTATCGGCTGCTCCTCGAGTACTTCGCCTTTCCGCACAAGTTCCTTTTCATCGATCTCAGCGGGCTGTCGGTGCTATGGAAAGATGCGGCCCTCGGTGATGCGATTGACCTGCTTTTTTACCTCGACACCGCTGCGCCGGAGTCCATGGCGGTCGGGGCAGAGACTTTCTGTCTCTATGCGACCCCCGTCGTCAACGCTTTCCAGAAGATAGCGGAGCCGATCAGGCACAACCACGGCAAGAGCGAGTACAGGATCGTTCCCGACCTGAGACGTGAGGGCGCCCTCGAGGTACTTAGTGTAGATGAAGTCACGGCTACCGAGGCAACTTCCCCCGGTGAGGTAAAGCAGTATCGCCCCGTATTCTCAGGGGACGGCGGGGAGGATAGTGCAGGCTTATGGCAGATGCAGCGGCGGCCGGCATCGCGCCTGCACGACGGCGGAACCGACGTGTTTCTTTCCGTTTGCGAGCTTCTCCAAACTGCGATTGTTCCGTTGGAAGAAACGCTTCTGGTCCGAGTCACCTGCTCCAACCGCAACCTCCCAGTTAGGCTTCCTTTCGGGGATCCTGCCGGAGATTTCGACACCGAATCTACCGCACCACTCGCCTTCATCAACTGCCTTCTCAAACCGACGCCCTCTCTACGTCCGTTCCTCGATGGGGGGCAGCAACGCCGTCTGATCTCCCATCTCTCCCTGAACTACATTTCCCTTGTCGAAGGAGGTGCCCGAGCGCTGAGGCAACTCCTGTCGCTGTATGACTTTGCCTCGTCCTCTGCCACCCGGCACCAGATAAGCGGCATCGTGTCGGTAAGGTCCCGAACGGTTACCAGGAGAATAGGAGCAGGATTCTGCCGCGGGTTGGAAGTGACCGTGGTCTTCGACGAAGAGAGGTACGTCGGCAGCGGCGTTTACCTGTTCGCCTCCATTCTCGAGAGGTTCCTGGGGCAGTACGTGGCGGTCAACTCATTCGTGCAGCTTGTGGCCGTGAGCGCAAGCAACGACGCGGTCATCAACCGGTGGCCTCCCCGAACCGGCGACAAGGTGCTGCTGTGAAAGGGACTGCGCCGAATCCGACTGGCAGCGGTTTCTTTGCGACCGTCCGCCTGCTCGAAAGGATGTATCGGGGCCGCCACGAGGTAGAAGCACCCTCATCGCCAGACACGGAAAAGATTCGCTTCACAGTTAGGAAAGGTTTTGCGTTCCCGACAGGCGACGTCACCGGGATTACCTTTGGTGAGGACGGATCTGCCAAAGTTGAAGTTGCCCTGATGGGGCTGATCGGTCCGTCCGGAGTGTTGCCGCATTGGTACCATGAACTGCTTTTGGAGCGGGAGAGGGTGAACGATCACGCCATGGGCGACTTCTATGACCTCTTTCATCACCGCCTCATCTCCATCTTTTACCGTGGTTGGAAGCGCAACTCGCTTTTGTCACAGAAGAAAAGCGATAACAGCGATGTCGTCCCCAATCATCTCTTCAGCTTTCTTGGACTCGGGACCGAGGGACTCCGGGAAAAGCTCTCAGCATCGGAGGAGGCATTGCTTCACTTCTGCGGCCTGGCAAGTCGGCAGACGGCGTCAGCCGGCACGATCGCCCGAATCGTGCAAAGTCTGCTCGGCGTGGATGCCGAGGTCGAGCCTTTTGTGCCGCGTACAGTCAACCTGGAGCCGTCGGACCAGACCATGCTGGGCCAGAACAATTGCCTCCTAGGTGTCGACGCCGTCTGTGGCGGCCAGACCTGCGACATTCAGTCCACCTTCCGGCTTTGTCTGGGGCCTATGGCTTTCCAAGACCTTATTGACCTGTCGTCACACTTGAGACTGAAGCAGCTGGTTTCACTGGTCACGTTCCTGGTGGGACCCGAATGCGAAATCGAGGTCCGGCTCATTTTGAGGAGAGAGGAAGTTCCCGGGTGCATACTCGGCGCGGCAACTACCGATGCAGCAAGGCTTGGCCGTTCCACCTGGCTCAAAGCACCAGGCTCCGTGCTCGATGCGGACCCGTTCGTGACCATCGATCCCGACGAAGTCTCGAATTTGACAGCTTCGTAAAAGTGGGGAAGCCATGTATGCAGATGCGATAAAGAGGGCACTGGCGCCAGAGTTAGCGCGCAAGAAGTCGCAGGAACTGCAGGAAGCCGCTGCCCGGAAAACCGATGCCATGCGCCAGCACGAGTACATGGTGGCACGACAGTCCATACTTGGTGATTTTTCCGCACTGCCGATCTCTGCCAGTCAGGAATGCATAACAAACGCAAAGGCTGCACGCCGCAGAGAGCGTCTGCAATTGGTAAGTAGTGAAATCGTCGCCTGCCCAAGGCATGCGGCTCAAGCCGCGCGCCTACGTAAAGACATGGATGAAGTGGAAAACATGCGGTGCGCGAAGCACGTGTACCTGGCAAATGATCCGGAAGCCCCCCGGGAACTACGAGATAACCCGCCGCCGGGCTTCCTGAAGCCAACGGCGGAGCAACTTGAGGCGATGGGGCTATCCGAAAACATGCTGACGCCGGAAGGAAGCCAATTCAGAGCAGCTGTTTATATTAAGGACCCTGCGGTGTGGGGGGCGTTCTCGAAGCCTCCTGCTGTATTGGCTTTCAGAGGGTCAACTGCCTCCGCTGAAGACTGGGAGAACAACTTCAACCAAGATGCAAATCAAGAAGCCCCTTATTACCGCCAGGCTGTAAAGATTGGAAACAGATTGTCTGCGAATGCTGCAGATATGCAGATCGTCGGGCATTCGCTGGGCGGAGGCTTAGCCAGTGCAGCCCAAGGTGGAAGCGGTCTTATTGCTTCAACGTACAATGCTGCTGGCTTACATCCCGCTACCGTAGCACGATACTCGCAGGACGCGAACCATGTGGCAGCGGAGGCTGGGAAAATCACTGCGATAAGAATTAAGGGCGAAGTGCTTACTACCACTCAGGAAGATCTAATAGGGTCGCAAGGGCTATCACTCCTAGCAAACGATGCCGTCGGGGTCAAAAAATATATTCTACCGTCTCATAACAAATCTTATTTTCACCAGCTTCAACATGAAAAGAAGGTTGATCCTAACGATGATTACGCAACTTACTTACACGGAATGGATGAGATAATTAATTCAACTGAAAAGAATAAGGCGTCAGATGAAGCAGCAATCAACAGTTGCAGGGGCAAAAGGAGGGCCCAATGACGAAAACTTCGTTCATTTTACTGTTGACTATAGGAGTAATAGCCATGCTGACTACAACCGCACAAGCCGCACCGACGTTTAAATTGAAGGCGCCCGCCTATTATTTCTCAGACAAAAGAACATTGGCCTTGGTCGATGCAGCCTTGGCAGGGGATCTACGTTCAGCCAAACTTGCAGTGGCCCAAGGGGCAAATCCAAATGATGAGGGGCCTCTGCAGAACAAGTACAATCGCTTGCGTCCGCTTCATTATGCGATTGCTGCAAACAATAAGGATGCCGTGAGAGTTCTGGTTTCAGTAGGTGCAGACCCTGAATTGAGTGCATTGGGATACGGAAGATCTTTCCTGTTTGCGATGACTCTAGAAAACCTCGACATCATTTCTCTGTTATTGGATCTGAGGCCGATTACTTCCCTCCGCAAAGAAACCATCGAGTACATCCTTTTCGGATCTGTGAACCAGCAATGCTGGAAATGCTTAGAACTCTTTCTGAAGCGAGGCGCTCCTATAGATTACCCCGATGGCCCAGGTTATACGGTGATGATGGCCGCAATGGATTGCCAGGACTATGAAATGGCTGAGAAGTTGCTCCAACACGGCGCATCCGTGCATGTAGAAACCAAAAATGGCGTGACGCCTGCATACTCCGTAGAGTTCCACCTAAAGAAGTTCATCCCCGGCAGCCCCACGTACAAAAAGGTGCTTCATCTGAAGGAGATGATGGCTGCGCGCGGCGCGGTTTTCCCTGCGTCGAGCCCGGAAGAGGTGCGGGCCAGACGCGAAAAGCAAAATGGGTCGTTGTCGCATAACAGGTGAGGTGTAGCGCATGGCGTTCACACAGCGTGACAGGCTCATTTCCATATGCACCTCACTGGGTGAAGATGCCCTTCTCTTGACGGATCTAACGGGAGAGGAGGGGATCTCCCGCAGTTTCAACTTCGAGCTGTCTTTGCTGTCTGAACGTCACGCGATTCCGCTCGAAGCCCTGCCGGGCAGCAACGCAACTGTCTCCATAGCCTTGGCCAACGGCAGCAAAAGGTACCTGAACGGGATCATTTCAAGCTTCTCACACGTCAGATCGAGCGGCGAAGACGTAGAAGATCGCCGTTTCTCTTTTTACAGGTGCACCCTGGTTTCCTGGTTCTGGACCCTCAGCAAGTGCGCCGACATAAAGATCTTTCAAAACCGCTCAACCCCGGAGATCGTGGAGCAGGTATTCGACACCCTTGGTTTTTCCTGGTACCGCTTCGATCTGCGGGGGAGTTACGACAAAAGAGAGTTCTGCGTCCAGTACCGCGAAACCACCTTCAACTTCGTCTCCAGGCTTCTTGAGGAAGAGGGGCTCTTCTATTTCTTCCGGCATGAAGACGGCAAACACACCATGATCATCGCTGATTCCCCGGACGCAAACCGCCCGTGCCCGTTTCAGCAGCACGCTTCATCGCGTCCTAACGCAACGGGCACAAGGCATGAAGACGTCATCACCTCTTTGGAGATCACGCGGCACATGCATCCCGCCAAATACGCCTTGAACGACTACAACTTCACCATTCCCAACACCAGTTTGAAATCGGAGGCTCCCGGTGCAGCCCAGGCAGAGGCGGCTAAATGCGACATCTACGACGCCCCCGGATGCTTTGGTGACAAGGCGACCGGCGATCGACTGGCAAAGATCCGCATGGAGGAAGAAGAAACCTTCGCAACGGTCCTGGTTGGCAGTAGCGACTGCCGTGCCTTTGCCAGTGGCTACCGTTTCCAACTCAGGGATCATTGCGGTCCCGATCTCGACGGAAAGGAGTTCCTCCTGGTGTCGGTAAAGCACGAGGCAGTGGAAGGCTACGCCACCGACTGCGTATCCAGTTACCAGAACAGCTTTAAGTGCATCCCTCATCCGACGCCGTACCGTGCTGCGCGTCTGACGCCAAAGCCCGTGGTCCAGGGGGCGCAAACCGCTGTCGTCGTCGGGCCTCCCGGGGAAGAGATCTGGACCGACCGGCATGGCCGGGTGAAGGTCCACTTCCACTGGGACCGTGCGGGGAAACGGGACGACAGCTGTTCGTGCTGGATAAGGGTGAGCCACCCTTGGGCCGGCAGCGGCTGGGGCGCCTTCTTCGTACCGCGGGTGGGGCAGGAGGTCGTGGTGGAATTCCTGGAAGGCGACCCGGACCGGCCCATCATCATCGGCCAGCTCTATAACGGTATGAATCTGCCGCCGTACCAGTTGCCTGAGCAAAAGACCAGAAGTTGTATCAAGTCGTTTTCGACGCCGGAGAGACGAGGGCACAACGAACTGCGCTTCGAGGACAAAAAAGGAGAAGAGCATCTGTACCTTCACGCCGAACGGGAGCAGGTGAACCTGGTAAAGGTGGACTCACTGGAGTGGGTGGGACAGGACCGCCACCTGGTAGTGGACCGGGACCGGCTGGAGAAGGTGTCCCGCGATCAGCACCTGCAGGTCGCAGGAGATCTGCACCAGAAGGTTGGCGGCGACCTTTCCCTGTCGGTGGGCGCCGACGTTCACTTGAAGGTGACAACAAAGTACGCCCTGCAGTCAGGGGAGGATATACACATTCAGGCGGCGAAAAGCGTGGTGTTGGAGTCTTTAACCCAGGTGTCGCTGAGGGTGGGCGGCAACTTCATCACGGTAAGTCCCGCGGGAGTTACCATAGTCGGCAACATTCTGACCAGCGGGGCGCCGCCGGCCTCTTGCCTCGGCGCATCACCGGAGCAGCCGAAGCCGCCAAAAGAAGCGGGAAAACCCGGCATGGACGACATGGGCGCCGGGAAGCCGGAGATGCCGATCCAGGCTGGACCGCAAACCAAATCATTCCAGAGAGCGGCTGCGGAACATAATCCTTTGTGCGAAAGGTGACCGTCTGTGTGAAGGCCGGTCGGCCGCTTTAGGAGAATGATGATGCAACGCCTAAACGAGTTACTTTTCAGCACGGGACACAGCAGCGTCTTCGGTATCCTCGATGGGGCGATGGTGCCGGATCTCCCTGACATTCTTTCGTCTTTCGCTCCACAGTACTTCTGCCTCATGCGAGGCCCGCTGCAACCTGATCTCGCACAGGTCGCACCCTACCTGGTATATCTCCGGCGGGGCTGCCCTTTCACCGACTGGCTGCTGGCCAAGGGGTGGGGCAGGCATTGGGGGATCTACGGCGGGAGTAACGGCAGTATGATGGAGCTGCGCAAGCATTTTCGCCGCCTGTTCCATGTGTCGGACGAGACCGGCAAGGCTTATTACTTCAGGTTTTATGACCCGTCGGTCCTCAGAAATTACCTGCCCAGATGCACAGACGAGGAGACGGCAGAGTTTTTCGGACCGCTAGAGTGGATCGTTGCAGAGGAAAATGACCCGGGAACGGCAAGAAAGTTTTTCCTTACCGACACCGCCTCGCGTGATGACAGAAGGAGCATCACCTGGGGCTATCAGAGGATTGGGGAGGTGTCATGGAAATCAGAACTGAGCAAGTAAACGACGTGGCGCGGGCTGCGTTCTTGGAGCGACTGGACGCCGCTTTGATGCGGGACTTGAACGATTACCACAAGATCGAGCGCGGCCAGCGCTGGCAATTCCTTGCCGGCGCCACCGAACTGGCGGAGAGCAAGGGGTTCAAGTCGGAGCAGGGGATAGCCTCGTACGTCCTGGCCCTGTGGTATCTCGACATCGACTTCGAGGACAAGAGCTCGGAACTGGAGTCGCTGCTCACGTCCTCCCTGCCCGAGGTGCGTCGTATTCATGGTTTGAACCAATGGGTTGAGGCCCTCCTGGGCGAACCTGACGACGTCGCCGCTGCGGATGACGCTCTGAAAAGGGCGCTGCAGCTCACTGAGCCTTGGGGCAACTGACATAAAAGGCCCACGCCTCGGTCTCTGGCGGCAGCAGAGGTCGGGGCGACTTTCATAACGGGAGTCCCACCTTCACCCTGCTGTATCCATCCCATCCCGCTCCAAAAAAACTTCCTCAAATTTAGCTGTTGACATAAGGCGGGATCTTCTTTATAAAACTGATAACAGTTTTCATTATCGCCGCGGTGACCATTTGAAAAGATTCAGTCAGTGCGGGTAACGTGTTGTGAATCAGGCGGAAGCCACTGTCAGGGGCTGTGGAGGGGATATGAGCGGTGCTGTTGGGGTTAAAGAGGATTTGTCAGCGGTAAACGGCGTCGGCTCATCCGATTCGACCCGCCTGTCGAGGGCCGCCTGGCAGGATTTTGCCGGACTTTACCCGACCGACGAAGAATGTCTCGCCTCCTTCCTGGCGCTGGAACTTGCCGAGGTGCTGCAGGGCGCCAAGCCGGCAAACCTCGTCTGCCTTGCCAACAAGAACCGTTCCTGCGGTCGCAACCTCTATCTCCTCTGGAAAGAACATGGTGCTGTACTCCTCGAACAGAGCGGGCTCAAGGTGCGTGTCCTCGACGACCGCGGTTCCTCCATCCTGCTCCTGCTCTACTCGCAGGAGGCACTGGGCGGCCTGCTCGCCCAGAAAAGCGTGCGCATCATCCTGGGAAAGGCCGGCTACCGCAACGTCGATGAGTTCGACGAGGTTCTGGACGAACTGCAGACGCGCGTGGTGGGGGAGGGGTTCCCTCACGAGATCGGCGTCTTTCTCGGCTATCCGCTGAAAGACGTGGTCGGCTTCATGGGGTGGGCGCAGCTTGCCTTCACCTGCCAGGGCCCTTGGAAGATCTTCGGCAAACCGGAGCAGAGTCTGCGCCTTGCGGAATGCCACCGCGAGTGCCGCAGCAGGATGTCGTCGCGTCTGGCTGCCGGGTGCAGCCCGCTCGATTGCCTGAGAAACAGCTCCACCACTGTTGCAGATTCGTACCTGCAGGAGCGGCCCCCTTTTTTGGCAGTATCGTGAAAGTGAATATCAAAACCGAGGCGTGCGCGCCTCGGGGGGAGGGCGAGATGTGCATAGCTTTGATCGGCGGGATGGACCGCCTGGGAAAACACTACATGGAGGAGGCCGAACGCGCCGGCATGACGCTGCAGTTTTTCAGCACCTCCGAAACGAACATAGCCGCAAAGCTCAAGAAGGCTGACGCGATGGTGATCTTTACCAACAAGGTGTCGCACCGCGTGAAGATCGAGGCGATGCAGGTGGCCAAGGCAAACAACATCCCGGTGCTGATGGAACATGCCTGCGGCGTGTGCACCTTCAGGAACTGTCTCCAGTGCCTCGCTCGCAACTGTCAGTGAGCAGCTGATGCAAATTCGGCTTCATATCGGATCGCATCTGTGTTAGGTGTAGCCGTGTTCGACATCAAGACGATACGGCAGGATCCGCATGACCGATGTGAATGACAGGACATCCCGCAGGCTGGCGGCGATCGGGGCTCTTCTGGTACCCTGGACGGTCCTTTGCGTCTTTTACCTCGACATACCGGTTGCCGTTTTCGTCAGGGATTATCTCTATGCCAACCGGCATTGGGTCAGGGCCACTGCCGAGCTTCCCGACTTGTTGCTCGCCGTGGTCGTCGTTGCCACGGTCGGCTCCTGCCTGCTTTACCTTTTCCGCTACGGCAGGGGCATCCTCGACCGTGCCACAATGCTCGCCAAAGAGGTGGTCTGGCTGGCGCCGGTCTCCTACCTTGTCAAGGCTCTGTTGAAAATCGCCTTCGGGCGGTCCAACACCCGTTACTGGCTGCACGAGCCGGGCGACTACGGCTTCCACTGGTTCCAGATGAAGGAGTACTGCGACGGGTTCCCCTCCGGTCACATGCTGGTCATCGTGGCCCTTTTGGCCGCTGTTTGGCGCTTCTACCCAGAAAGCCGCCCCATCGGCATCGTAACCGCAATCCTGCTCGCCGCCGCGCTCGTTGCCACCAACTACCATTTCTTGAGCGACGTCGTCGTCGGGGCTTACCTCGCCATCCTGCTCGAGGTGATGGTCTCCCGCCTGATTTTTTGCAGGCGCCGCACCTCTGCCAACTGACGGGGGTTCCCGTAGTGGCGCGCCCAGCGTGGCTTTGCTTCGGGTTTTTTCCCTTGCATCGCAGGCCGAAATCCCTTATATTTCAACAGCACATTGACGATAGAAGGAACGCTTAAACCAACGATTCGTAACAGATGAGCGGGGGACTGTCACCGCGATCAGATAACGCATGGGAAGGGTTTAGCCGCCTACGGTTAAGCCCTTTTTGTTTGAGCATAAAAAGGTCAGGGAGGCCCAATGGAAAGAAGAGCTTTAACGGCAGGAGACATGGTCGACTCGCAATGCACGCGTTGCAAGGCACTGCTGAACCACACCATCGTCGCGATGGTGGCGGGTCAGGTGGTGCGGGTGAAATGCAACACCTGCGGCAGCGAACACAACCATCGTCCTGTAAAAGAACCTAAGGCCGCCACCGTGAAGGGAGCAAAGGCTGAAAAAGAGGTGAAGACGCCGCGGACAAGGGCGGCCAAGGCACCGGCGATATCGGACGAGGCGATCTGGGACGAGATGATCCGCCCTCTCGATCCGGATCTCGCGGTTCCCTACAGCATGGAAGGGAAGTTCAAGTCCAACACGTTGATCAGCCATCCCACCTTCGGGACCGGGGTGGTGGCATCCTGCCAGGCGGGCAAGGTTGAGGTGGTCTTCAAGACCGGCCGCAAGCTTTTGAGAAGCGCCTAGCTAGATAGCATCGGAAAGAGCAAGAAAAAAGAAGGGGCTGCCGGTTTTCATATCCGGCAGCCCCTTTTTTATTCAAAAAAACAACGCATCGGCCACGGAGAAAATGATTATTTCCTGACCCTGAACCCGGCACGCTCCCACGCCGACAGGTCGTTGGCAGGCTTTTGTTCCTTCGCCTTCGGCTGGTTCTTCGGCGCCGCACTCTTCGGTGTCTTCTCCGGCTCGGCCTGCTTGATGGATAGGGAGATGCGCTTGGTCTGCGGGTCGGCGGAGAGGACCTTCACCTTGACGATCTCGCCGACCTTGACCGCCTCGTTGGGGTCCTTGCAGTAGCGGTGCGACAGCTGGCTTACGTGCACGAGCCCGTCCTGGTGCACCCCGATGTCGACGAAAGCGCCGAAGGCAGCGACGTTGGTCACCACCCCCTGCAGGATCATCCCTTCCTTCAGGTCGGCTATGGTCACCACGTCCTCACGGAACGTCGCGGTCTGGAACTGCTCGCGCGGATCGCGCCCCGGCTTCTTCAGCTCGGCCAGGATGTCCCGCAATGTGGGGAGGCCGATGCTGTCGGTGACGTAGCGCTCCAGCTTGATCCCGGCGGAAAGGGCGGGGTCGGAGGCGAGCTGGGCCACGGTAACGCCGAGATCGCCCGCCATCCGTTCCACGACCCCGTAGTTCTCCGGGTGCACCGCACTGTTGTCCAAGGGGTTTTCTCCGCCGCGGATGCGCAGGAAGCCCGCCGCCTGCTCGAAGGCCTTCGGGCCGAAGCGCGGCACCTTCAGGAGCGCCTGCCTGGTCGGGAAGGCGCCGCTCTCGTCGCGGTACTTCACGATGGCGCGTCCCTGGCTCTCGGAGAGACCGGCCACGTAGGAGAGGAGCGCCCAGGAGGCGCTGTTCAGGTCGACGCCGACGTAGTTGACGCACGATTCCACCACCGCGTCCAGCGCCTTCTTCAAGAGCGACTGATTCACGTCGTGCTGGTACTGACCGACCCCGATGCTCTTGGGATCGATCTTCACCAGTTCCGCCAGCGGGTCCTGCAGCCTGCGGCCGATGGAGATGGCGCCGCGGATGGTGAGGTCCAGCTCCGGGAACTCCTCGCGCGCGATCTCGGAAGCAGAGTAGACCGAGGCGCCCGCCTCGTTCACCATGACCGTCTCGGCCTTGACGCCCGCCGAACGGAGCGCCTCGCGCACGAAGACCTCGGTCTCGCGGCCACCGGTGCCGTTGCCGATGGCTATCAGGCGCAGGTCGTGGCGCTCAACGAGCCGCACCAACTCGGCGCCGGCGCTCTCCGCTTTCGGCCCGCCCGTGTGCGGGTAGATGGTCGTCTGCTCCAGGAAACGTCCGGTCTCGCTGATGGCGGCCAGCTTGCACCCGGTCCTCAAGCCCGGGTCGACGCCCAGCACCCTCCTGCCGCCCGCCGGGGGGAGGAGCAGCAGGTTTCTCAGGTTCTGCGCGAAGACCGCGATGGCGGCCTCGTCGGCCCTGGTCTTCGCTTCCAGCCTCAGCTCGACCTCGATGGACGGAGCGATGAGCCGCTTGTAGGCATCGGCGGCGACTGCGGCGAGCAGTTCCTTGAAGATGCTTTCCCGCTTGATGAGCCCCCCCCTGAGCCGCGCCACGATCTCCTCTTCCGGCGCGAGCAGGGTGAGGCGCAGCACCTCCTCCTTCTCCCCGCGTCTCATCGCGAGCATGCGGTGCGACGGTATCGTTTTGAGAGGCTCCTGGTACTCGTAGTACATCTTGAACTTGCCTTCGCGATCCGCCCCCTCGCTCAAAAGCTGCGACGCGAAGATCCCCTCGGCGCGGGTGAGGTCGCGCACCATGGCGCGCCGGTCGGCGTCCTCGGAAAGCTGCTCCGCGAGGATATGCGACGCTCCTTCCAAGGCAGCAGCCGCGTCGGGGACCCCCAGTTCGTCGCTGACGAAGGGAGCGGCGGCATCAGCCGCCGAGCCTGCAGTCAACTCCTGCGCCAGTACCAGTTGGGCCAGTGGTTCCAGGCCGCGTTCCCGGGCGATGGTCGCCTTGGTGCGGCGCTTGGGCTTGTAGGGGAGGTAGAGGTCTTCGAGTTCGGTCTTCTTGCGGCAGGTCGCGATGCGCGCGGAGAGCTCCGGGGTCAGTTTCCCCTGCTCCTCGATGCTTTTCAGCACGGTCGCCTTGCGTTCGGCAAGTTCGCGGTGGTAGTTGAGCAGGTCCTCGATCTCGCGGATCTGCACCTCGTCCAGTTCGCCGGTCTGCTCCTTGCGGTAGCGCGCTATGAAGGGGACGGTGCCCCCCTCGTTCAAAAGCGAGACCGTGGCGAGCACCCCGCCGCGCGGCAGCCCGCTTTCTTCAACAACGATTTCAAGAAGTTGTGGTGTGTCTGTTGCGTGAATAGTCAAAACGGTCTCCTCCAAAAAAAGAGGTACTTCTTACACTCTTTGGGCGCCGGGGGCAAGAACTTTCCCGCCCCGCCTAGTGGGGGAGGAACCCCTGCTTCTCGTACTCGGCGAGCTTTCGGTACAAGGTTGCGACGCCGATGTTCAACTCCGCCGCCGTGCGCGACTTGTTGTTTCCGGTCGCCCTCAAAGCCGCCAGGATGTACTCCCGCTCCACCTCTTCCAGCGGGCGCACCGACTCAACGATCCCCGGCCTTGGCAGCGCGGACCTGAGCTCTTCCGGCAGGTCCTCGAGGTCGGCTCTCGTGTCCAGGCAAAGCGCCACGGCATGCTCCACCGCGTTTTGAAGTTCCCGCACGTTGCCCGGCCAGGTGTAGCGCAGCAGCTGGTCGGCCGCCTTGGGCGTGAACCCGGTCACCTTGCGCCCGGCGCGCTTGGACGCCTGCTCCAGGAAGATGCGCGCCAGGGGGAGGATGTCCTCGTTTCTTTCCCTCAGGGGAGGGACCCGCACCTCGATCACCCTCAGCCGGTAGTACAGGTCGCGCCGGAAGTTCCCCTTGCTCACCTCGTCGGAGAGGTTCCTGTTGGTGGCGGCGACCACCCTGATGTCCACCTGCCGCGACCGGTTCTCCCCGACCCGTCTCACCTCCCGTTCCTGCAGCACCCGTAGCAGCTTCACCTGCATGGACTGGGAGACCTCCCCGATCTCGTCCAGGAACAGGGTGCCGCCGTTTGCCGCCTCGATGAGCCCCATCTTGTCCCGATCCGCCCCGGTGAACGCCCCCTTGGCATGGCCGAAGAGCTCGCTCTCCAAAAGGGTTTCGGTAAGCGCGCCGCAGTTCACCGCGACGAAGGGGCGCCCGGCGCGGGCCGATTCCTCGTGGATCAGCCGGGCGATGCGCTCCTTACCTGCGCCGCTTTCGCCGGTCACGATCACCGATGAATCGACGCGCGCGATGCGCCGGGTCAGCTCGACCACCTGCCGCATGGCGCTCGAGCGCGCGGTGATGCAGCCGAATTCCTCCGCCCCCGCACTCAGGCACGACATCTGGCGCCGCTGCTTCTTCAGGCGCTCTTCGGTATCGCGCAACGCCTTGGCCAGGTTCTGGAACACCTCGTCGCCGGTCTCGGATTCGAAATAGGGGAGATACGGTTCCAGGGCCTCGCCCCACTGTTCCCTCGTTCTCCCCTCGACGTGGCAGACCGCGTCCCCCTTACCGCAGCAGCGGTCCTCGATGAAGTACACCTTTTCGCCCCTCCAATAGGAGACGTAGCCGCTGGCGAAACCGGTAAGGGTCCAGCAGACTGACTCTTCGGAAAGCCCCAGGTGCAAAAGGTGCTGCTCCACCTCGTAGGAGTCGTACCAGAAGGACTGGACCAGGGGCTGGTCGTCGTTTCCGTCGCTGCGCCTGTTTTCCTCCACCCGGACCATCCCCTGCAGCATGTGCAGTTTCGGCCCGGTCCAGCTGTCCGCGAAGAGGTCGGGGAATTCCTGCTTCAGGCTTTCCGCCGTCATCCTGCCGTGGGCATAGCCGAACCTGGTCAGGATGCTGCGCGCGGCAGCCACGCCGAGCGAGCTGATCAGTTCCTTGCGCAAAAGTCCCAGCGCGACGGCATCGAAGATGATCGCCCTGCGCCCCATGAAGAACATGGTCCCCCCGTCGGGACGAAAGGAAAGTAGCTCCCGTAAATCCAGATCCGCCGATTGCATCCCCGCCTCCTAGCTGCCTACCAGAATAATAAAGCACACTATCATAATGATAGGCATTTTTCACGCTGTATACGTGACTTTGTTGCAAGTTGCCGTTTTCGCATTTCTTTTCTGGTGGCACGCTCGCTGCTATTCACCCATGCAAGGCGAGTTTTTTTGCCGCCCGTCGACACAACGGGGCCCGCTCCGCGGCTCTGGCCCCCGCGAGTAAAGGCGCACAACACGAATAGGAGGTTCAAGGTGGGTAAGAAATTTTTCGTATCGCTGGCGCTGCTGGCTGCCCTGGGGGCGGGGCTGTTCCGGACCCGGAGCGAGGCCTTTGCGGCGGACATCAAGGGAAAGCATGCCTCCGAGGGGCTTGGCTGCGCCGACTGCCACAAGACGGACAAGCCGACGGCGGCGGCAGGGATCGAGGCGTGCCTCGACTGCCACGGCGGCTACGACAAGGTCGCCGAGCGCACCAAGGGGATGCACAACAACCCGCATGACTCCCACCTGGGAAGGATGGCGTGTCTCAAGTGCCACCGGGTGCACGCACCTTCGGAATACCTGTGCCTGGAGTGCCACAGCGACTTCGAATTCAAGGACAAGTAGCTCGAACTGTTCAGGACGCGGCGACCCCGCGTCTCACCAACCCCTGAGGGGAAATCAAAGAGGAGGAATCGATGAGGAGAGTTCGAGGTATGGCGGTGGTGTTCGTCGCCCTTTTCGCCTTCGCCGCTCCGGCGATGGCAGAGAAGGAGATGAAGACCGACGTAGTGGTGGTGGGCGCAGGCACTTCCGGCCTGGCGGCCGCGGTACAGGCACTGCAGCAGGGCGCCAAGGTGGTGGTGCTCGAGAAGCAGGCCAAGGTCGGCGGCACCGGCAGCTTCTGCGAAGGGGTCTTCGCAGCCGAGAGCAAGCAGCAAAAGCGCATCGGCATCGACGTCAGCAAGGATTTCGCCTTCAAGCTGATCATGAACTACAGCCACTGGAAGGCCAACGGCGCCCTGGCCAAGAACTTCGTGGACAAGTCCGCCGAGACCATCGACTGGCTCGACGACCTGGGTGTGAAGATCGAGTACGTCGGTGTCGGCGGCTTCGGCGGCCCGCTCACCTGGCACGTCATCGCGCCGGGGCCGGACTACCCGGACAAGAACCCCAGGGACTTTCACTGCCAGAGGATGATCAACGTCTTCGAGAAGTACGTGCAGGATCACGGCGGCAAGATCCTCCTGGAGACCCCGGGCACCGACCTGATCACCGACAACGGCAAGGTGGTCGGCGTTGTGGCCAAGGATAAGTCCGGCGAACAGCTGAAGATCAGGGCCAAGGCCGTGATCATCGCCACCGGCGGCTTCGCCAACAACAAGGAGATGATGAAGAAGTACGTCGCGTACCCGGAGGTGATCCCGGTCGGCAACATCGGCAAGGACGGGGACGGCATCAGGATGGCCGAGAAGGTCGGCGCGCAGCTTGAGGGGATGGGGACCGTCGAAGCTTACCGCCCGGGCCTCCCCGGCTTCCACCCGGCCGACCAGATGATCGCCCTCGCGGTGCAGCCCTACTTCTGGGTCACCCCGCGCGGCGAGCGCTACGTCGACGAGTCCAGCGTCGAGTTCTGGCCCTACGCCGGCAACGCCATCACCAGGATCGGCGGCACCGCCTACTCCATCTTCGACGAGGCCACCAGGAAGCAGGCCGTCGAGAAAGGGATCGAGATGCCGCTGGGCGAGTGGGTGCTCCAGGGGACCAAGCTCGCCAAGTTCGACGAGTCCTTCAACAAGGAGCTGGCCAGAAAGCGCGGCTTCGCCTTCAAGGCCGACTCCATCGAGGAACTGGCCAAGCAGCTCAACATGGATCCCAAGATCCTGAAGGTGAGCGTTGAGACCATGAACAAGTCCGCCTCCGTTCGCGAGGACAGCCAGTTCAACAAGAAGTCCAAGTACCTCCGCCCCATCGCCACCGGTCCCTTCTACGCGGTCAAGCTCCTGCCGCGTCACCTGGGCACCCTTGGTGGTGTGAAGATCTCCGGCAACACCGAGGCGCTCAACGCCAAGGGCGAGCCGATCCCGGGCCTCTACGCGGTCGGCACCGACTCCGGCGGCATGTACGGCGACAGCTACGACCTGCTGTTGGGAGGCGGCACCGCGGGCTACGCCATCAACTCCGGGCGCATCGCGGCGGAAAACGCCCTCAAGTACGCAGGCATGACCAAGTAGCGCTTTTCCTGCCGTGGCGGTGACCCCGCCACGGCAGACGCAGGTATTGCAACTAAATCAACGACTACCAATCGAAAGGGAACAGTACCATGAAGAAGATGAACTTAGCCGCCATGACCTTCGCTGCCGCCATGGCGTGCTCCGCACCCGCCCTGGCCATCGACCTCAACGCCTACGGCAACATCAAGCTGGGGACCTTCTGGACCCAGAACTCCTTCTACAGCCCGGCCACCGGGGCCGCCAGACACGACAGCGACTTCAGCCTGGACAACTTCGGCGACAGCTTCGTCGGCGTCAAGGTGAAGGACGGGGAATACTCTGGTGTGGCCGAGATCGGGCTTTACAACCCGAAGGCGTACTCCAAGGGGGTGGAAGTGCGGCTCCTCTACGGCGAGTGGGATTTCGGCGAGGGGAAACTGCGCATCGGTAAGACGCCGAGCCCCTACGTGTTCCGCTCCCAGCAGGTCTGGGACAGCGACGGCGGCTTCAACGGCTACGGCTCGCTCTGGGACGGCCGCTACGCCAACATCAAGGTGACCATGAACAACGGCTTCTACGTCGACGCCATGCAGCCGCGCGTCGGCAACCAGGCCAACAACACCACCAACGTCTCCCCCAACGCCGACGTGACCGCGGCCTACAGCCAGACCGGCAACAGCTACGCCGCGACCTACACCGACTACGACACCATGCTCCCCAAGATGGTGGTCGGCTACGAAGGGAAGCTGAACAACTGGACCTACGGCGGCGGCGTCGCCGGCAACTGGTACAAGGTGACCAGCTCGACCAACAACTCCACCCCGTTGAAGCATGACATCTACTCCTACCTCGCCTTCTTCCACGGCAAGGTGGATCTCGCCCCGGTCGAGTTCAGCTACAACGTCTTCACCGGCCAGAACACCGGCGACCTCATGAGCACCGCCACCGGCAACGGCACCGGCAACACGCTTGCCAACCCGGGCCAGGCCAACGGCGCCTACTACGACACCCTGCACGGCAAGAACTCGCACACCTACGGCGGCTTCGGCCAGGTGGGGTACCGTGCGAGCGACCGGGCCATGCTCTACACCGGCGCGTCCTACGTGATCGACGACAACCCGATCGCGCATGCCGACGCCCGCATGGCCGCTTTCGTGAACATGAATTATGCCCTGGGCAAGCACATCAACATCGTCCCGGAGGTCGATTACCTGAACGACTTCAAGAACTCCCTGGGACAGAAGGAGCCGCGTTCCCTGATCGCCGGCGCCAAGTGGCAGATGACCTTTTAACACCCGGATGCTCCGGCGGCGGCCGGACATCGCAGCAGTGGCGGCGGGGGGTGTGCTCCCCCCGCCTTCATGAAACCCGATTGGCGATGATCTCCCGCTGGTCCCTCTCCCTCCGGGAGAGGGTGCCCGAAGGGCGGGTGAGGGTTCTGCCCGCCGCGGTTATCTTGCCCCTGGCAACGCCTCACCCTGACCCTCTCCCAGGGGAAGAGGGGAGGTGGACGCATGTGCGAAGCCCATGCTCAATAGTCTAATGGAAGAAAACGATGGAAAAGAACAGCCAGCTCCTCACTCCGACCGTGCGTGACCCGTCCCAAGAAGCGCGGCAGTGGGACAGCCGCTACCGCAGCATCATCGACCGCCTGAACCGGATGTTGGAGCAGTTGCGCCGACAGCCGAGCTGCGACGTGAGCGGGGAACTCGACCAACTGGTGACGGCGACTCTCACCCACATCGGCCCGGAGGAGAGCTTCATGGAACTGGTGGCCTTCCCGAAGGCCAGGGAGCACCGGCTGTGCCACCAGTCGATCAGCATAGGGACTGCGAAGCTGCGCTACCGCCTGGCGATGGGGAAGGGGACGCCGGCCGACGAATTGGAGCAGATCCGCCGTCTCTGGCTGGAGCACATCGACGTGCACGACCGGGCCTTCGAGGCGTTTCTGACCGCACGGGGGTGAAAACGATGCGAGGCCGCAAGCTTTTGGGCACCCTGTTCCTGGTGAACTTCGCCGTAACGCTCGGCTTCGGCATCGCCGACGCCTTCTTTTCGACCTATCTCTTCAGCCTCGGCGCCCGCGGCCTCATGCTCGGGCTGCCGCTGGTCTGCTATTCCCTCTCCAAGATAGCGTGCGGCCCGGCGCTCGGCGCCTGGTCGGACCGGGTCGGCTACCGAAAGGCCGTGCTCTTGAGCCTCGCCCTTTACCTGCTGGTGTCGGTCGGCTACCTGTTGAACCTCTCGGTTGCGGCGCTCACCGTGCTGCGCCTTTTGCAGGGGGTGAGCTGCGCCCTGTTTCGCCCGGTGCTCCTGTCGCTGGTGGGAAGCTGCGCTGGGGAGGAGGAGCGCGGCACCGTCCTCGCCACCTTCGACATCTCCTTTTACGGCGCGCTCTGCCTTGGGCCGCTTGCCGGCGGCATACTCAAGGACTGCGGGGGCTTTGCGGGGGTCTTCGCGGCGGTCGCGCTCTTGTGCGTGATCGCCCTCTTTGCCGCCCTGCGCGGCATCCCCGGCGGCGGGCGCTTCGCCGGCAACGCCCCGCGCCATGCCCGGACCGGCGCCCCGCAACTTTGGCGCAGTGGTGCCCCCGGCAGCTACCGGGCGCTGCTGGCCTTCATCTTCGGCAGGGCCTTCGGGATCTCGCTTACCGGCGCCTTTCTTCCCATCCTGCTCACCGGCAAGCTGGGGTTGACCGGAGTGCGCAGCGGCCTGGTCCTCGCCTCGGGCACCGTCGCCATGACGCTGCTCCTGCGCCCGATGGGGATCCTCTCGGACCGCGCGCCGCGCCGATTGCTGGTGCTGGCAGGGGGGAGCGCCGTATCCCTGCTCTATTTCCTCATCCCTGCGGCACCCGGTTTCTACCAGATGCTGCTCCTCACCCTGGCCATCGGCGTCTGCAGCGTGGTCTCGCAGCCGGCGAGCAGCGCGCTCCTGGTGGAGGAGGGGGCGCGGCACGGCATGGCGGTGACGGTGGGGACCTTCAACGCCGCCCTCAACCTGGGTTTCGCCGCGGGGCCGCTTCTCGGCGCGCTCCTGCAGGGGGCCTTCGGACTGGTCGCCGTGTTCCATGCGGCGGGGACCATCGGGCTTGGCGCCGTCGCCCTCTTCGCCCTCCACACAAGCCAGGGCGAACCGGAGGTCGCTCTCGCCGCGTCCCCCAAAACGCTGGCGGTTGCCTCCGCGACGGCATCGTCCTCATGTGAATCGGTCCCTCCGTACTCTCACGCCGCTTGACCGGGCCCGCGAAAACGGCTATTCTGGCCAAATTTCACATGAGAGGGGCTAGTTATGGTGCGTCCGAGTTGGGATGAATATTTCATCGAGATCACGCGTCTGGTCGCCAAGCGCTCCACCTGCCTGAGGAGGCAGGTCGGTGCCGTGCTGGTGAAGGACAAGAACATACTCGCGACCGGCTACAACGGTGCGCCATCCGGTACCGCCCACTGCCTGGACATCGGCTGCCTGCGGGAGAAAATGGGAATCCCGTCCGGTGAGCGCCACGAACTCTGCCGCGGCCTGCACGCCGAGCAGAACGCCATCATCCAGGCCGCAAAGCACGGCACCTCCATCGAAGGGGCCACCCTGTACTGCAACACCATGCCCTGCATCATCTGCTCGAAGATGGTGATCAACGCCGGGATCAAGCGGGTCGTTTACCTCTCCGGGTACCCGGACCAGCTGGCGGAGGAGATGATCCGCGAGTCTGGGGTCATCGTCGAGAAGTACGAGGAGCCGCAAGCATGAAATGTCCCTTCTGCAGTTTCAGCGACAGCAAGGTAGTCGACTCCCGCCCCGACAAGGGGGGCGCCGCCATCCGCCGTCGGCGCGAATGCGAGTCCTGCGGCAAGCGTTTCACCACCCACGAGCGGATCGAGGAAGTGCTCCCCCTGGTAACCAAGCGTGACGGCCGGCGCGAGCCCTTCGACCGCCTGAAGCTGGTGGCCGGTCTGCAGAAGGCGTGCGAGAAGAGGCCGGTTTCGGTGGAGACCATCGAGAAGCTGGTGGACCGCCTGGAGACCCGGATGCAGGAGAGCGGCGAGCGCGAGATCCCGACCACCACCCTGGGCGAATGGATCATGAACGAACTTCACGGCATCGACCAGGTCGCCTACGTCCGTTTCGCTTCCGTGTACCGCTCCTTCAAGGACATCAACGAGTTCATGGTGGAGCTGCAGGACCTCCTCAAGAAATAGCTCCCGGTGTCCCGGCCACGTCCGATCACCCCTCTCCCCCCGGGAGAGGGTGGCCGAAGGCCGGGTGAGGGAGATCGCCATAGAGGAAAGCGTAGCGGCCATTGCAGCGCCCTCACCCCGCCCCTCTCCCAGGGGGAGAGGGAGATTAGAGATACCGAGTGCCAGGAGCGAAATGTCTGCTCACCACCTGAAAATGATGCGGCTGGCGCTTACCGAGGCGAGAAAGGGAGTCGGCAAGACCGCCCCCAACCCGGCGGTCGGCTGCGTCATCGTGAAAGACGGCACCATCGTCGGCAAGGGGTGGCACAGAAAAGCCGGCACCCCGCACGCCGAGGTCCATGCCCTGAGGGAGGCCGGTGCGCTCGCCCAAGGCGCCGACGCCTACGTGACCCTCGAGCCCTGCTCCCATTTCGGCAAGACCCCCCCCTGCGCCAAGGCCCTCATCGAGGCCCGCGTGGCCCGCGTCTTCGTCGCCATGGTCGATCCCAACCCGCTGGTGTCCGGCCGCGGCATCGGGATGCTGCGGGAGGCCGGCATCGAGGTCGAGGTGGGGCTTCTGGGGGACGAGAGCCGCGAGCTGAACCGTCCCTTCATAAAGTGGATCCAGAGCAGGCGTCCCTTCGTGGTCTTGAAGAGCGCCCTCACCCTGGACGGCATGAGCGCCACGGCAAGCGGCGATTCGAAGTGGGTGACCGGCGATGCCGCTCGGCGCGAGGTGCACCGGTTGCGCGGCAGGCTGGACGCCATCATGGTCGGCGTCGGCACCGTGATCAAGGACGACCCGCTCTTGACCTGCCGGGTCCCCGGAGGCAAGGACCCGCTGCGCGTCGTCGTCGACTCTACGCTCAGGATTCCGCGGCACGCGGCCCTGTTCAGCCTGAAGTCGCAGGCGCAGACCGTGATCGCCACCTGCTGCACCGATCCGGCGCGGATCGACGCGCTCACGGCGCACGGGGTCGAGGTGCTGGTCTGCAAGGAGCGCGAAGGGCGCGTCGACCTGGACGACCTCCTGGTCAAGCTGGGCGAGCGCGGCGTGCAGTCCGTCCTGCTGGAGGGTGGCAGTCACCTGGCCGGGGCCTTCCTGAGGGAAGGGCTGATCGACCACTGCATGCTGTTCCTGGCGCCGAAACTGGTGGGCGGCGCCGGCATGGGGCTCTTCGCCGGCGAAGGAGTCCGTCTCATGGCCGACGCCATCCGGCTGGAAGACGTGAAGGTAAAGCGGATAGGTGTGGACCTCCTGGTGGAAGGAACGCCCAGAGGATGAAACGCCCAGAGAAACATGTTCTACGTTCTACGTTCTAAGTTCTGGGTTCTAAGTTCTAGGTTCTAAGTTACGTGTTTGCCATGCACGTCATGATGTCTCCTGCGGATGTCACGAATGGGTTTGGTTTAAACGTAGAACATAGAATGTAGAACGTAGAACTGCCGTTAAGAGGTTTTATGTTCACAGGTTTGATTGAAACAGTAGGCGAGCTGGTATCCATCGAGCGCCGCGGCGCGTCGGGGAGCCTCACCGTCAAGACCTCGCTCCCCCCGGACGAGATCCGGATCGGCGATTCCATCGCCGTCAACGGCGCCTGCCTTACGGTGGTCCGCAAAGGGGGCGGTGCCGTCACCTTCGACGTCTCCCCCGAGACCATCGACCGCACCGCCTTCAAGAACCTCAAAGGCGGGGCGCCGCTCAACATGGAGCGGGCCATGCGCCTGTCGGACCGGCTGGACGGCCACCTGGTCTCCGGCCACGTCGACTGCGTCGCCACCATCACCGAGCGCCGCGAGGTGGCGAACAACATCGTCTTCTCCTTCAGGTTCCCCGCGGAGTTCGCGAAATACATCGCGGCCAAGGGCTCCGTCGCCATCGACGGCATCAGCCTCACCGTGAACGGCGTCGGCCCGGACAGCTTCAGCGTCAACATCATCCCGCACACGGCCGCGAAGACGACGCTTCTCTCCAAGAGGGTAGGGGACGAGGTGAACATCGAGACCGACCTGCTCTGCCGCTATCTCGAACGCCTTCTGGCAGGAAGAGAGGAGAAAGAAGGCGGGGTTACCCTGGACCTGCTGGCTAAAAACGGCTTTATCTAGCTGCTTTTGCTTCCACTTGGACGAAAATTTTGTTATGGTCTACGCCCTAAGGTTTGTTGTCCAACCAAATCGGCGCCGGGACCGTGACAGCCGTCGCTTCCACGGCGACCGATACTGAACGAGGAGAGGTTACATAATGTCTGTAGCAAGCATAGAGGAAGCCATTGAGGAAATCAGAGCCGGGAGGATGGTGATCCTGGTAGACGACGAGGACCGCGAGAACGAAGGCGACCTCACCATGGCGGCCCAGTGCGTGACCCCGGAGGCCATCAACTTCATGGCCCGTTTCGGCCGCGGTCTGATCTGCCTCACCATGACCGCGGAACGCTGCGATCGGCTCGACCTGCCGCCCATGGTGCAGGACAACACCTCCTCCTTCGGCACCGCCTTCACCGTCTCCATCGAGGCGAAGAAGGGGGTCACCACCGGCATTTCCGCCGCGGACCGCGCCCACACCATCCTGACCGCTGTGGCGCCCAACGCCCAGGCCGCCGACCTGGCGCGCCCGGGGCACATCTTCCCGCTGCGCGCGAAAAACGGCGGTGTCCTGGTCCGCTCCGGTCAGACCGAGGGATCGGTCGACCTGGCGCGCCTGGCCGGCCTGGAGCCTGCAGGCGTCATCTGCGAGATCATGAACGAAGACGGCACCATGTCGCGCATGCCGGAGCTTAAGAAGTTCGCCAAGGAGCACGGCATCAAGGTCTGCACCATCGCCGACCTGGTTGCCTACCGCTTGAAGCACGAGTCGCTGGTGCGCCGTTCCGTCGACGTGGCGCTCCCCAGCTCCTTCGGCAGCTTCCGCGCCGTCGCCTTCGAAAACGACATCGACAAGCTCGAGCACCTGGCCCTCGTGAAGGGGGACGTCAAGGGTGACGAGCCGATTCTGGTGCGCGTGCACTCCGAGTGCCTGACCGGCGACGTCTTCGGTTCCGTGCGCTGCGACTGCGCGGAGCAGCTGCACGCCGCCATGGGGCAAATCGAGAAGGAAGGAAAGGGGATCGTCCTCTACATGCGCCAGGAAGGGCGTGGCATCGGCCTCACCAACAAGCTCAAAGCATACGCGCTGCAGGACCAGGGTCACGACACCGTCGAGGCGAACCTGGCGCTCGGCTTCAAGGCCGACCTGCGCGACTACGGCATCGGGGCGCAGATCCTGGTCAACCTGGGTGTTAAGAACATCCGTCTGATGACCAACAACCCGAAGAAGCTGATCGGTCTTCAGGGGTACGGCATCAACATCGTCGAGCGCGTGCCCATCGAGATCAAGCCCTCCAAAGCCAACGAAAAGTACCTGAAGACCAAGCGGGAGAAGATGGGGCACCTGCTGGAAAACATTTGAAAAGCAGATAAAGATAAAGATTAAGATTGAGGAATCTTGAAAAGCAGATAAAGATAAAGATTAAGATTGAGGAATCCTGAAAGGCAGATAAAGATAAAGATTAAGATTGAGGAATCCCCTCTGTAACTTGGTCTTCATCTTTATCTTTATCTTTATCTTTATCTTAGTCTTAGTCTTAGTCTTAGTCTTAGTCTTAGTCTTAGTCTTAATCTTAATCTTAATCTTAGTCTTAATCTTAGTCTTAATCTTAGTCTTAGTCTTAGTCTTAATCTTAATCTTAATCTTAATCTTTGATTGGAGTCATTATGCCTAAATATTTAGAGGGAAAGCTGAACGCCGAAGGGCTCAAGTTCGCCATCGTGGTCGGCCGCTTCAACAGCTTCATCGGGGAAAGGCTCCTCGAGGGGGCGCTGGACGCCCTGGTGCGCCACGGCGCCGATGACCAGCAGATCACCGTGGTACGCGTGCCGGGTGCCTTCGAGATCCCGCTTGCCGCGCAGAAGCTGGCCAAAACCGGCAGCTACGACGCCCTGATCTGCCTGGGTGCCGTGATCCGCGGTTCCACCCCCCACTTCGACTACGTTTCCTCCGAGGTATCCAAGGGGATCGCCCACGTCTCCCTGGAGACCGGGGTTCCCGTCGCCTTCGGCGTACTGACCACTGACACCATCGAGCAGGCCATCGAACGTGCCGGGACCAAGGCCGGCAACAAGGGATTCGAGGCCGCCGTGACGGTGATCGAAACCGCAAACCTGTTCAGGGAGATGAAATAATTGACCACACGCAGAGAAGGTAGAGAACTGGCGCTGCAGGCGCTCTACTCCAAGGACCTGGTGACGCAGGACCCGAACATCACGCTCAAACGCATCGTCGAGAGCTTCGGCGAAGGTGAGGACCCGACCCTTTCGGCCAACTCCAAGGCCTATGCCTTCGCGTCCGAGCTGGTCGCCGGGGTTGCCAGCCACCTGCAGGAGATCGACGGCCGCATCGCCGAGAAATCGAAACACTGGAGCATGGCCCGCATGGCGCGCGTGGATCTGAACATCCTGCGCCTGGCCGTGTTCGAGCTTTTGTTCCGTCCGGACATCCCGAAGAACGTCACCATGAACGAGGCCATCGAGGTCGCCAAGAAGTTCGGCGCCGACGATTCCGCCTCCTTCGTGAACGGCATCCTGGACGAGATCGCCTCCACGGTGACCGACAAGGAATAAACCGGATAAACAGGAAAACATAAATAACAGGGATAAAAGGGATAAACGGGATAAACCATGAACCGGATAACCCGTTCAAGCATAAAACGGGTTAAACCGAAACCGGATAAACTGGAACCCGGGATGAGAACTCTGCCTAACGTCCCCCCTTTTGCGAAGGGGGGACAGGGGGGATTTGCTTCAGGTGATGTGCTTCAGTTGTTATCCCTTTGATCCCTTTTATCCCTGTTCAATGCCTTTGAAATTAAATCTGAAATCGATCAAAGAGGGAATATGGAAGAGATTAAGGTAGGCCTGCTTGGTTTCGGCACCATCGGTGCCGGCGTCGTGAAGCTGCTCAAGGAAAACTCCACCCTCCTCACAGAGAAGACCGGCACCCGGATCTCTCTGAAGACCATCGTAGACCTGGACATCACCACCGACCGCGGTGTCTGCACCGAGGGGATCACGCTCTCCCGGAACGCCGACGACGTGCTCACCGACCCGGAGATCTCCGTGGTGATCGAGCTGATCGGCGGCTACGAGCCGGCACGCAGCTTCGCCCTCAAGGCGATCGGCAACGGCAAGCACGTGGTCACGGCCAACAAGGCGCTCTTGGCGGTGCACGGCGAGGAGATCTACGCCGCGGCCAAGAAGAACGGCGTCGAGGTCCTCTTCGAGGCGGCTGTGGGTGGAGGCATCCCGGTTCTCTCCGCGATCAAGGGGAACATGGCGGGCAACCGCTTCTCCACCGTGCTCGGCATCGTGAACGGCACCTGCAACTACATCCTCACCCGGATGACCCAGGAAGGCGCCGACTTTGCCGAGGTGTTGAAGAGCGCGCAGGAACTGGGGTACGCCGAGGCCGATCCGACCTTCGACATCGAAGGGGTCGACACCGCGCACAAGCTCTGCCTGCTCTTGTCGCTTTGCTTCGGCACCAGGATCGACCTCAAGGACGTCTACTCCGAGGGGATCACCTCGATCACCTCCGAGGACGTCGACTTCGCCCACACCTTCGGTTATCGCATCAAGCTTCTGGCCATCGGCAAGATGGACGGCGGCCAGATCGAGGCGCGCGTCCATCCGACCATGATCCCCATCGACTACCCGCTGGCCGACGTGCATGGCGTCTTCAACGCCATCAGGCTCACCGGCGATTTCGTCGGTCCGGTCATGTTCTACGGCCGCGGTGCCGGCATGGAGGCCACCGCGAGCGCCGTCGTCGGTGACGTGGTCGATCTCGCCCGGAACCTGTGCGCCGGCATCACCCGCCGCTGCTCGCCGCTGGGCTTTTTGGACGACAATGTCACCACGCTGCCGATCAAGCCGATCGGCGAGATCGTCAACAAGTACTACATCCGTTTCCAGGCCCTTGACCGTCCGGGCGTACTGGCCCGCATCGCCGGAGCCTTGGGGGCGCGCGGCATCAGCATCGCCTCCATGCTGCAAAGTGCCAGGAGCGCCGACGAAGTCCCCATCGTGATCACCACCCACGAGGCGCGCGAGGAGGATGTGAGGAAGGCACTGGCCGAGATCGACACCTTCGAGGTGATCCGAGCCAAGAGCACCTACATCAGGATCGAGGACAACCTCGAGTAACGGACTTGTAGCAGCCAGGACAAAGAAAGGGCGGGGATATCGAATCCCCGCCCTTTCTTTTTTAAGGCGTTACCACAGATGACACCGAGGCCACAGAGGCCACAGAGTAAAGGCAGTTCAGGGGGGGACCGAACTATTTCCTTACTCCGTGACCTCCGTGGTTTCTCCGTGTTCCGTCTTCAGGTCTGCGTTTAACGTAGAACCTAGAACGTAGAACCTAGAACGTAGAACCTAGAACGTAGAACCTAGAACGTAGAACATAGAACATAGAACTTAGGCTTAGATGTCCGTCAGCCTCTCTCGTACTTCTCCACCACGCTCCGGTAGTGCTCCTCGAATCCCGTCTCCGACTTCTGCTCAGCCTTCTGATACCCGGCGACGATGCCGTGACGGACACCCTCGGGAAGGATCCGCTCGGCGAGCGGGTAGAGGATGTCGTCCTCCTTGGCGATGTGCTCGCGCAGAAGGTCCAGGTACCCCCTGGCGTTGGCGACGATGGCCTCTTCCTGCCCGGCCTCGCCCTTCAGCGCCCTTGTCGCCGCCTCTTCCATCCCCTTCACGTAGGAGCGCCCCAGGTCGTGTTCCATCAGCATGGCCGCCACCGGGCTGTTCTCCCGGGGCATGCCGTTTGCCACCAGCGCTTCGAACAGGACATCCTCCTCCTTGGCGTGGTGGAAACGGTCGGCGTAGTTCCTGATGAAGTCCACACCGTCCAGGTAGAACTGGTAATTCTTGAAGCTTCCTTCCTCGGTGAGCCGCGCGTTTTTCTCCAGAAGGGCGAGCATCCTCAGTATCAACTGGTGCTCGTCCTTTAGCCTTTGGGTGATGTCCTGTTTCATGACCTAGTTTCTCCTCTCACCGTTGATGCCGATCACCGCGGTCTCAAGCGGGATCTCCTTGCCGGACTGGGCCAGCGCCTGGCGCACCATCACGTCGAGGCCGCGGCAGCAGGGGACTTCCATGATCGCGACGGTGATGCTCTTCACGTTGTTCTCGCTGAAGATCCGGGCCAGCTTCTCCACGTACGGGGCGGTGTCGTCGAGCTTCGGGCAGGCGATCGCCAGCGCCTTGCCCTTCAACAGGTCGCTGTGGAAGCTCCCCAGGGCGAAGGCCACGCAGTCGGCGGCGATCAGTATCTCGCTGTCCTGGAACCACGGTGCGGTCGGCGGGACCAGGTGCAGCTGCACCGGCCACTGCCTGAGCTCGGAAGCCGCCTTCACGGTGCTCTCGTTCTCGGTTGCCTCGTTCCTCTCGATAACCCTTGCCATGCTGCCGGGGCAGCCGCATCCTGCATGTGCCATTTTCGTTTCTCCCTTTTATATGGTTGTCTTCGTTTTGGTTGTGGCGTGTGCCGTTTCGATTTTTCTAGGCGACCCTGCGATTTTCCTCTTTTGCGTCCAAATAGTCATTTATCTCTTTTTCCACCGCCGTCTCCTGCTCCGGAGTCAGACCATGGATGGAAACCACATCTTTGAGAAGGCAGATGCCGACCTTGCAGGTGACGCATCCGATCTCGTAGCGGTTCAGGATCTCCCCGATCTCCGGGTGGTTCGCTATCACGTTTTGAATCGCCGTATCGCCCAAGCCGTTTTTGAATTCCATCTGCTTCCTCCCGTGTTCTTGATGATCTGACAATACCCCTCCCGCCTCAAATTGTTTATGACCTGCGTCAAAAATATTCGATTGTCTGAATCTGTGCCGCTGCCGCCGAATTGCGGAGAAACATTGACGTTTTGCCGAATCCGCGTACAATGGATCGCTGGCGCGGCTGGTAAAAAGCGGGCGACAGCGGGAAAAAAATCGGAGGTGCAGCATGGAGCAGGACCTCAGATCTCAGATCGAACGACTGGAACAGGGCAAGGGGTTCCTCCCGGAGGTGAAGGCGCAATTGGAGCGTGCCTACGCCGAGATCGCGCAGAAGGTGATCACGGCCGAGGTTCCCAAGGGGGGTGAAACGGCCCCCGACTTCGTGCTTCCCAACGCGGTGGGGATTCCGGTCGCGCTGGCCGACGCGCTCGCGCACGGCCCCGCCGTGGTCACCTTCTACCGGGGGATCTGGTGACCCTACTGCAGCCTTCAGTTGAGGGCCTACCAGAAGATCCTCCCGCAGATACTGGAGCGCGGCGCTTCCCTGATGGCGATTTCGCCGCAGGGCCCGGACAAGTCGCAGGCGACGCTGTTGAACAATTTCCTGCAGTACGAGGTGTTGAGCGATTTGGGCAACGTGGTGGCACGCCGCTACGGTCTCGTGTACCGGCTTCCCGAATGGGTGCGCGATCTTTACCTGGGGCTTGGGGTGAACCTTCCCGAGTTCAACGCCGACGAGTCCTGGGAGCTCCCCATGCCCGGCACCTTCGTGGTGGGGCGGGACGGCAGGATCATCACCAGCTATGCCGACAGCGATCCCCGCAACCGCCTGGAGCCGCAGGCCATACTCGATGCGCTGAAGGCGTAAAAACAAGGCTTTAACGCAAAGGCGCAAAGCCGCGGAGACACAAAGAGATAAACAATACGTTTTGGATTTTCCACCAGTTGTTTCTTTGTCCTTTGCGTCTTTGCGTTAACAAAAAGAAGTTCCTTTTTTGGGGTCTTTGGGTTCCAATCCCGATTTTCTGCTTAGCGTCTTGGCGCCTTTGCGCCTTTGCGTTAGAGCTTTTGGCCTTGGATCTCATCTGTTTCACAGCTTTGCGCCTCTGCGGCTTTGCGTTACCAATTCCAGTTTTTGACTTTCTGTAGGGGGGACGATGACCACGAAGATAGGTATTTTGACCGGAGGCGGGGACTGCCCGGGGCTGAACGCGGTGATCAGGGGGGTGGTGAAGGCGGCGGTCGGGCGCGGCTGGGAGGTGGTCGGCATAGAGGACGGCTTCGACGGTTTCCTCCACCCGGAAAAGTGCCGGCCTCTGGGACTCGAAGAGGTGCGCGGCATCCTGCCGCGCGGCGGCACCATCCTCGGCACCTCCAACCGCGGCAACCCCTTCGCCTTCCCCATCATGCGCGAGGGGAAGGTGGAACTGGTCGACGTCTCCGACGAGGTCCGCTCCCGGATCGTCAAGCTCGGCCTGGACGCGCTGGTCGTCGTGGGGGGGGACGGTTCCCTCAAGATCGCCCAGGAGATGATGAGGCGCGGCATCCCCATCGTGGGGGTGCCAAAGACCATCGACAACGACCTTCTGGAGACCGACGTCACCTTCGGCTACAACACCGCCCTCGAGACCGCGACCGACGCCCTCGACAAGCTTCATTCCACCGCGGAAAGCCACCACCGCGTCATGGTGCTCGAGGTGATGGGACGCTACGCCGGCTGGATCGCCCTCGAATCGGGCATCGCCGGCGGCGCCGACGTCATCCTCATCCCGGAGATCCCCTATGACATCGACAGGATCCGCGACGCCATCATCGAGCGCTGCAAACGCGGCCGGCGCTTCAGCGTGGTCGTGGTCGCCGAAGGGGCCTATCCCAAGGGTGGAAACCGGGTGCTCAAGGAGACGGCCGGCGGCAAATCCGTGGTGGAAAGGCTGGGCGGGGTGGGGGAGGCGCTGTCCCGGGAACTGGGCGGCGTCCTCGAGATGGACATCAGGGTCACCGTGCTGGGGCATCTGCAGCGCGGCGGCACTCCCTCCACCTTCGACCGCTGTATCGGCAGCAGGTTCGGGGTGAAGGCGGTGGAATTGGTCGAGGCCGGTTTGTTCGGGCAGATGGTCTGCCTCAAGGGGCGGCGCATAACCTCGGTCCCCATCGAGGACGCCGTGCGCAGCCTGAACCTCATCGATCCCGCCGGTGAGATGGTGCGGCATGCCGAGGCACTGGGAATCATGCTGGGTAGATAGCTTTAAGGATATGGTTGACTTTGCCTAATCTCTGAACTAGACTGCGGAAAATTTCTCCGGCCGCACCCAGCGGCAAAGAACGCAACGAGGTGGTTTACATATGAAGAACCCGATCGCCGGAGCCAACAGGAGCCAGCTCTACGCGCTTGCCGGCTTTTTTATGGGGTCCATGGCCCCCCTGGGATGGATCATCCTGCGTCTTTTGCTGTTCTCGGACCCCAACCTCCCCCTCAGCTCCCAGCTCTTTTCGGAGATGACCCACAGCGCCCAGGGCATGGCCCTTTACGTCTACATGGGCGTTGGGACCGCGGTCGTGCTCGCCGTCGTCGGCTTCTTCATCGGCCGTGCCATCGACGAGCTGCACCTAAAGGGTCAAAAGCTGGACCAGCTGGTCCAGGAAGTCGACGGACAGAAGAAACTCTTCGAGAACCGCTACAAGGTGCTCGACAACAACATCAAGAACTTCCACAAGATCGGCAGCCGGATCCAGAAGGCGATGCGCAGCGACGACGTGCTGGCGCTCTGCGTGGAGGGGCTGCACGAGGTGCTTGGGTACGAGCGGGTCAACGTCCTCATGGTGGACGCCGAGCGCAAGAACCTCTACTTCGCCGTCAGCGCCGGCAACGAGAGCGCCGTGGGACCCGAGGTCACCGTCCCGCTCGACGCCCGTTCCGGCGTCATCTACAAGAGCTTCCAGGAGAAGCAGGTCTACTTCGTGGAAGACATCTCCAAGTACCCCGCCGAGTACCTGCTGCAGTCCCCCTACGATTCCATCGAGCCTTTGCGCTCCTCCACCTTCATCCTCTGCCCCATCATCCTCAAGGGTGAGACCATCGGGGTGTTCGGCCTGGACAACAAGAAGAGCCACCGCGCCCTCAACGATACCGACGTCGACACCATCCGCCTGTTCGCCGACCAGGCGGCCGCGGCCCTGATGCGCATCAGCCTCTTGCAGTCCATCGACCGGCTCACCCTGGAACTGGGAAGAACCTTCTCCGATCTTGCCCAAAAGAGGGAGAACTTCTCCTCCAATCTCTACCGCCTGATGAACGCGGCCGAGTCCCTCTCCGGGGGCGCCATCAAGATCGACGCCGCAAGCCACGGCGTCATGGAATCGGTCGACAGCGCCAGCGTCTCCGCCGCCCAGATCTCCGTTGCCACCGACCAGATCACCCAGAACATGGACGCGCTCTCCGACTCGGTGTACAAGTCGGTTTCCGCCATGGAACAGATCACCTCGACCCTCAGGCAGGTGGAGAAGAGCACCGGGCACTCCCACAGCCTCTCCAGCCGGGTCAAGGAGCACGCCGAGCAGGGGACCCGCATCGTGCAGGAGACGGTAGGCGCCCTGGCCGAGATCCAGCGCTCCGTCGATCTCTCCTACGAGGGGATCAAGCGCCTGAGCGCCAACAGCGGCAGGATCGAAGGGTTCGTCAGCGTCATCAACGACATCACCAAGAGGACCAACCTCCTGGCGCTCAACGCCTCCATCATCGCGGCGCAGGCAGGCGAGTACGGCAAGAGCTTCGGCGTCGTCGCCGACGAGATCAGGAACCTCTCGCTGCAGACCGGCCTCTCCACCGGCGAGATCACCGGCATCATCGAGGAGATCATGTCCGAGTCCCGCACCGCGGCCGACAACGTGACCAACACCAAGGAGCTGGTCAAGAAGGGGGTCAAGCTCGGGCAGCAGACCGGCGCCTCGCTGGGAAGCATCCTGGAGAGCTCGCAGAAGGCGCTGGACATGACCGAGCAGATCAAGCTCGCCACCGAGGAGCAGGCGACCAGCGTGCAGCTGGTGACCCGTTCCATCGAGGACGTGAGCTCCATGACCATGCAGATCTTCAAGTCCTCCAAGGAGCAGGGGCAGGCGACCAAGGCCGTGGCGAGCGCCCTCGAGGATGTCAAGGATATGAGCCACGACATGGTCAACGCCGCCGGGCGCCAAAGCGCGGACAGCGGCGAGATCAAGGGGAGCATCGACTACGTCACCAGGATGGCCGAGGCGATCTTCGACGGCATCGAGCAGCGCCAGCAGGAGAGCAGCCAGGTGGTCAGGGACCTCGAGCAGATGAGGGCGAGCGCCGAGTAGGCAGAAAAGTCTGGACTTTGCCGCAACGGTTGTGTTAGTTTCTAACGGCGTTTGGCCCGCTATCGACAAGTGGAGCCGCCAAGAGCGCCGACATCACGTACATACCGCCTGGATTTCGCAAGGAACCGGTACGGGAAGCGATAAGCTGAGTGAAGCTGCGCCATAATCGTGTGCGCACGCTCCTTTATACAGCGTCTTCCCTGCCGGAGACGTTTTTTTTTGCCCGAAAGGCGGGACAGGGCTCAGGACGGCTTGGCCGGCTCGCCCCGAATCCGCCGGTACCCTGTTCTGTTTACCCGTATACGGAAATGCCGGCCAGGGCGAGTGACCCGCTGTAGGGGCGAATAACCATTCGCCCGGCTTTTCCCGGATCGCCATTACCACAGGAGCCGCATAAACGATGCAAAAGACCAAAACCGTTCTCGACTTTCACAGGATGAAGGCGGAAGGGGAAAAGATAACGGTCCTCACCAGCTACGACTTCCCGATGACCGGGCTCATCGACGCCGCAGGCATCGACATGATCCTGGTCGGCGATTCGGTCGGGGTCGTGGTGGCGGGTTACGACAACACCCTGCCGGTCACCATGGAGGACATGGTCTACCATACGAGAGCCGTGATGCGGGCGCGCCCCAAGGCGTTCGTGGTGGCCGACATGCCCTTTCTCTCCTACCAGACCGACCTGAAGAGCGCCCGCCTCAACGCGGGGATGCTGGTGAAGGACGGCGGTGCCGCCGCGGTCAAGATCGAGGGTGGCGTCAACGTCGCCGAGACCATCGCCGCCATCACCGCCATGGACATCCCCGTGATGGGGCACATCGGCCTCACCCCGCAGTCGCTGCACCGCATGGGGGGCTACAAGGTGCAGGGGAAGGGTGACGCACAGGCGGAGAAACTGGTCGAGGACGCCCGCGCCGTGGAGGCGGCAGGCGCCTTCGCCGTGGTCCTCGAGGGGATCCCGATGGCCCTTGCCAAGCGGATCACCGAGGAACTCACCATACCGACCATCGGTATCGGTGCCGGTCCCCATTGCGACGGGCAGGTGCTGGTGATCCACGACATCCTGGGGCTTTGCAGCAAGTACTCCCCGAAGTTCGTCAAGCGCTACGCCGAGCTCGCGCCGATCATCGGCGAGGCCGTCGCCAACTACATCGCCGACGTCAAGGGCGGCGCATTTCCCGAAGAAAGGCATTGTTTCAAATGATAATCATCGAATCCGTCGCCGAGATGCAGCAGTTTGCCCGGCAAAGGCGGGGCGAAATCGCCCTGGTGCCCACCATGGGCTACCTGCACGAGGGGCACGCGTCCCTCATGGTGGAGGCGCGCAAGCGCGCCAAGACCGTCGTGGTCAGCATCTTCGTGAACCCGACCCAGTTCGGCGTCAACGAGGACCTGGACAGCTACCCCCGCGACTTCGAGCGCGACCGGAAGGTCGCCTCCGCAGCCGGGGTGGACGTGATCTTCGCGCCCAAGGCCGCTGACATGTACCCCGCCGGCTACCAGAGCTACCTGAACGTCGAGGGGCTCACCACCGAGCTTTGCGGCGCGAGCCGTCCCGGCCATTTCCGCGGCGTGACCACCGTGGTCGCCAAGCTCTTCAACATCGTGATGCCGAGCGTCGCCCTCTTCGGCAAGAAGGACTTCCAGCAGCTCGCCGTGATCCGGCGCATGGTGCAGGACTTCAACTTCGACGTCGAGATCGTCGGGATGCCCATCGTGCGCGAGGCCGACGGTCTGGCGCTCAGTTCCCGCAACGCGCGGCTCGACCCGGAACAGCGCCGGCAGGCCCTCTGCCTCTCCCGCTCCATCGCGGCCGCCCGCGAGGCCTTCCGGGGCGGCGAGCGCGCAGTGGCGGTCCTGCGGCAAAAGGCGCTCGCCCTCATCGAGGCCGAGAGCGCCGCGGAGCTCGATTACCTGGAGTTCAGGGATCAGGATACCCTGCTCCCGTTGCAGATAGCGGATGAGAGAACGCTGCTCGCACTGGCCGTGCGGGTCGGCCCGGTAAGATTGATCGACAACTGTGTACTAGGGGAGGAATAAGGATATGGACAGGAAGATGCTGAAGAGCAAGATTCACCGCGCCACCGTCACCGGTGCCGACCTGCATTACGAGGGGAGCATCACCATCGATCTCGACCTCATGGAAGCGGCCGACATCATACCCTACGAGGCCGTCTGCATCTGGGACGTCACCAACGGCAGCCGTTTCGAGACCTACGCCATCGAGGGTGAGCGCGGTTCCGGCGTGATCTGCATCAACGGCGCGGCCGCGAGGCTGGTGGCGCCGCAGGACCTGGTCATCATCGCGAGCTTCGTCAACATGGAAAACGCCGAGGCGATCGCGCACGAGCCGAAACTGGTCTTCGTCGACGAGAAAAACAGGATGCTCCCCACCCGCAAGGAGGCCGCAGGCCAGGCGACCCTGAAGAGCGTGCACTGGAAGAACTAGCAACCGCTTTGAAGAAACGACAGGGACGCTGACGAAGGTAATTCGTCAGCGTCCTTTTTATTGGTCCGGTCTGGAATAGAAGAGAAGGGGGGACGGGGGGGATTTGGGATTTGCTTCGCGCACCTCCCTCTCGCCTAACCTCCCACTACCTGTTAAACTGCTTCTGTTGCAAGTTCACGGGGCACATGTTCCTCTGTGTCCTCTGTGGCAAGAGCTTTTGGGGGGTCCGAATGAGAATCTACGCCGCTTCCTACCTGCTGCCGATTTCGTCTCCGCCGATAGCGGGCGGTGCCCTGGCCGTGAAAGACGGGCGCATCGTCGCGGTCGGCAAGGTCCACGAGCTCCGTGCGCAGTTTTCCGCTCCGGTCACCGACCTGCACGAGTCCGTGATCATGCCGGGCCTGGTGAATGCCCACACCCACCTCGAACTCACCCACTTCCCCGCGTGGAAGCTGCGCAAAGAGCTCGACTACCTCCCCAAGCGCTACGTCGAGTGGATCCAGCAGGTGGTGAAGATAAAGCGGGCCCTGGAACCGGGAGATCTGGAGCATTCGGTCCGGGAAGGGATGCGGCTTTGCCTGGAATCCGGCACCACCGCCGTGGGCGACATCCTCTCCGACCTCTCGCTCGTTCCCCTGTACCGCGACACACCGCTCACCGGGAGGCTCTTCCTGGAAGCGATCGGCCACGACCCGCTTTTGTGCGACACGCTGGTGGCGCGGATTGAAGCGACGCTCGAGACGTTGCAGGGGGGACTCCTCCCGGGCCTCTCCCCGCACACCCCCCACACCGTTTCCGGAAAGCTGTTCCGCTGCCTGCAGGCCCTCTCCGAGAAAATCTCGGCGCCCAAGGCGGTGCATCTCTCCGAGACGGCCGACGAAGCCCTCTTCATGCACGACAGCAGCGGCGCCATCGCCGAACTGCTCTACCCCATGGCGCATTGGGAGCAGTACCTGCCGCACCCGATGCGCACCACCTCGACGCGCTACCTGGACGAGCTGGGCGTCCTGGATTCCGCGACCCTGGCGGTGCACGCCGTCCACGTCACCCCGAACGACGTCTCCATCCTCAAGGAGCGCGGGGTAAGCGTCGTCCTTTGCCCGCGCAGCAACGACCGTCTCTTCGTCGGCTGCGCTCCGCACAAGCTCTTGAAGGAATCCGGGCTGCAACTGGCCCTCGGCACGGACTCGCTTGCCAGCAACGATTCGCTCTCCCTTTGGGACGAGATCAACTTCCTCCAGCAGGTTGCCCCCGGCGTCTTCAGCTGCCAGGAGCTGCTCACCATGGCAACGCTTGGGGGGGCGCGGGCGCTGCGTATCGACGCCGACACCGGGTCGCTGCAAGCCGGCAAACGAGCCGACTTCCAGGTCCTCGGCGGCTGCAACCACGACGCCGGCGCCGGGATCGAGTCCACCGTCCTGGCCAGGGGGCGCCTGGAGCAGGTTTACCTCGCCGGAACAGCGCGGCCGTAAGGCACTCCATGCGGGGTGAGGCGCCGCGCCTTTTCATGCGTCCAGGACCTCCCGTACCGTCCGCAACAGCTCCATCGGCTGAATCGGCTTCATGATCAGGTCGATCCCCTCCTCGGGCACCCCGCGGTTCTTGATGAAATCCGCCGTGTAGCCGCTGGCGTACAACACCTTTACCTCAGGGTCCAGCCGCGCTATCTCGTCGTAGGCTTCCTTGCCGTTTTTGCGCGGCATGATCAGGTCCATGAGTATCATGGATATTTCGTTCCGGTGCGCGCTGTACTTCTCGACCGCATCCTGGCCGTCCACCGCCTGGATCACGCGGTACCCGAAGCGTGTCAGCACGGACAGGACCAGGTTTCGTACCCCCTCGTCGTCTTCGGCGAGCAGTATGGTCTCGCTCCCCCCCCGCGGCGGCGCGGCCTGCTTGGCGCTCTCCTCGTCCATGACCCGTTCGGCATGGTAGATGGGGAGATGGATTCTGAAGGTGGTGCCATGTCCCGGTTCGCTGTAGACGTTGATGAAGCCGTTATGCTGCTTGACGATGCCATAGACGATGGCCATGCCCAGTCCCGTTCCCTTGCTGATTTCCTTGGTGGTGTAGAACGGCTCGAAGATCCTCTTGCAGGTCTCCGCGCTCATGCCGCAGCCGGTATCGGTGACGGTCAATACCGCGTAGCTGCCGGGCCTGATCAGGCCCGATTCCTGGTCCAGCGGTGACTCCACCACCTGGCTCCCCGTTTCGATGGCGAGTACCCCGCCTCTTGGCATGGCGTCGCGTGCGTTGGTAGCCAGGTTGAAGAGGACCTGCTCCAGCTGTCCCAGGTCGGCCATGACGTACAGGGGGGCCTCGCTCGGGGTCGTCTTCAGGTGGATGTCCTCGCCTATGATCCGCGCCAGGAATTTCCGGACGTTCTCGACGATGTCGTTCAGGTTGACGGGGGAGAGCGTGATCACCTGCTTGCGGCTGAAGGCGAGCAGCCCCCTGGTGAGTTGTGCCGCCTTCTCTGCCGCGGAGAGGATATGGTCGATTTCCTCCTGCTGCCGGTCGTCCAGCCTCTCATCCAGCTTCAGGATGCTCCCGTAGCCGCTGATCACCTGCAGGATGTTGTTGAAGTCGTGGGCCACCCCTCCGGCCAACTGCCCGACGGCCTCCATCTTCTGCGCCTGACGCAGTTGCTCCTCCAGTTTCACGCGCTCGGACACGTCGAGGAAGCTTATTACGGCGCCTTCGATCACCCCGTCGTTGAGGATCGGGTAGGAGGAGTATTCCACCGGAAAGGAGGTGCCGTCCTTGCGCCAGAACACCTCGTCGCGCACGGTGCACCCTTCTCCTTCGCTGTAGGCCCGGAAGATCTTGCATTTGGCCACCGGCGCGGGCATCCCGTCGGGGAGGGTGTGGTGGATCGTGTCGTGCATGTTCCTGCCGATCAACTCGTCCAGGCTGTAACCGGTGAGCTCAAGGCAGGTCTTGTTGGCGAAGGTGCATCTGCCCGTGGTGTCTATGCCGTAGATGGCGGCATGGGTGGAATCCATGATGAGCCGCAGCTTCCTCTGGTTGGCCACGGCCTCCTCCTGGGCCGCCTCGCGTTCCGCCACTTCCTCCTCCAGGAGGACGGTCTGTTCCCTGAGCTGTTCCTGGGTGATCTCCCGCTCGGTCACCTCGTGCAACAGTTCTGCGTTCTTCTCCTCCAGCCGGGCCGAATCCTTCGAGACCCGGGAGGCCCCGGCCAGGATCAGGCCGACCCCCGCGATGCCCATCAAGAGGAGGGTGGCCGTGGTAGTGGCAAGTATGCGGCTGGAGCCTGCCGAGACGATGGCCAGCGGCACGGTCACGCTGATGCCGCCGCGGATGTCCCCCTTTCGGTAGCCCTGCGAGGCATGGCATCTCAGGCAGGAACTCTCCACCTTGAAAGGCCGCATGAGCCTTACGAAGCGGTGCCCCTCGACGGAGACCACCTCGCTCACCTCCTGCTCCCCCTTTTCGAAGGCCTCCAGCGCCTTTCGTTCCCAGGGGTCGGGGGCGTTTGCACCCCTGATCGGGTTCAGGCTGGTTATGTGTCCCTTGGCGATCTGTTTTTCGGTCTCGGCCAGTTCGAAGACCTGACGGGTCATGTAGGCGGGGTTGATGAGGGTGAGCTCCTTCCCCGAGGGGGTCTTGATGTCTCGCTCCGGGATGTCGGAGAGGTACGGGTTGGGCGGAGTCGCGGGGGTGACGGGGACGTAGACGCCGCCGCGTTGGGAAGCCCACTTGCGGTAGAGGAGGTCCTTCTCGAAGGCGATGCGGGCCTGCGCCTTGGCGAGTTCAAAGAGGTTGTTTCTGTACTGTACGTAGAACCAAGCCAGCGAGACGGCGATGAAGAGCACCCAGAAGAAGCTTATTGCCAGCGCGTATCGTCGGGTCGTGAAGAGTCGGGAAAGCATCTAGTAGCACCGCCTGGTCTGAGTCGGTATTGTTTCGAGTGATCACCGCTATAGGATAGTAATTCGGCAGGTTGCCGATACAGGTTTAGTGATAATCGTTGGGGTCCTTTTTGGAAGAGGCCGCCTCGCGAAAGATCCTCTGCTGCTCTGCCGCGCAATCGGGGCACATGCCATGGCTGAACATGGCGTCGGAATGCTCGCTGAAGTACTTTTCGAGCTGTTCCCATGATTGTTCCTCGGTGCGTATCTTCTTGCAGTAGGAACAGATGGAGATGATTCCTTCCAGGCGTTTGACCCTCGAGATTGCCGCGTTCAGTTCCTCGTTTTGTTGTCTCATCTCGTCGCCGTAGCGCTTCGCCTCCGCGTGGAGCAGGGCATTGACCTTGCTCTTGTACAGAAAGCGCGCCGAAATCAGCGTCATGGAGGTGAACAGCAGCAACAGTACCAGCCCCCCGACGGCTTCCTTGCGCCAGGAGGTCATGTAGTCGACGGGTGAGAGGGTGGCGAAGATGTAATAGGGGTATTTGGCAGCCTTGCGGAAGGTGACCATGCGTTCCATGTTGTCCCGCGCGAACACGGTCTTATAGGTAGCGGTGACCGGATTCGCACGAACCATGTCGCGCGTCTTTTGCGACACCACGTCGGAGCCGATCTGGCTGGCGGCCTCTTTCCCCTTCGGGTTCAGGGCGATCAGTTTGAACTCCGCGTCCCTGATGCCGACCGCGCCGTTTTTGCCGATATCGAGGTGAGAGAAAAGTTTGTCGAAGAAGGTGACGTCGAAGGTCCCTATCGCCGCGCCCGCGAAGGTGCCGTCGGGGTTGTTGACGCGTCTGGCGACGGCGACTCTCCACTGGCCCGTGACTTTTCCCTTGAGCAGGTTCGACACCACGAGTTGCAGGTCGGGGTCGCTTCTGAGTCTGCTGAAATACTGGCGATCGCTTAAGTTAACCGAGTTCGCCGTGTTGTCGCTGCCGCAAAGCACCGTTCCGGAACTGTCGGCGATGACAATTCTATCCAGTTCCGGCAGCACCCGGATCTGCTCCCTGGCGAACAAGCTCAACGACGCCTTGTCGATGCGGCGCGAGGAGAGGTGCCTTTCCGTCTCGGTGGCGACGGAAAAAAGGACGATGTTCATCTTGTCGAGGATGTCGGAGACGTTGGCTTCGAGAGACTTGGCGAGGTTTTGAGTAGTGACTTCAGCCAGCTTGTCGTAGTGCTTGCGGCTGTTGTAGAGGGAGGTTCCGACGATGAGGTAGACAAACAAATTGACCAATATGATTCCGGCGACGAGGCTACTGAAGAAACTGTCCTTCTCTTGTCCTGGTTCGCCTGCTGGTAGTGGTCTATTCATTCCGGATCTGCCCAGTGAGTGATGTTTAAATTTTGATGCCGAATTCAGACTCAGATTATACAGCACTTCCCGTCACTGTCATTGCAGAAGGGGTAGGATTCTTCACCTTCACGTCTGCTTGTTGTCACTAAGCCGTGGTCCGGAGGGGGGTGTCTCGCCCGGATTTTGTACCGGTTTTTCCCCCTGTCCATTTGCGGGGTAATCTGATATGATGTCCCCTTATGGGTGAGAAGCTGATTTGCAACAACAAGAAGGCCTTCCATGATTACTTCATCGAAGAGCGTTACGAGGCCGGCATGGTGTTGCAGGGGACCGAAGTTAAGTCTCTGCGCAACGGCAAGGCCAACCTGAACGACTCCTTTGCCATGGTGAAGAACGGCGAAGCCTTTTTGCACAACTTCCACATCAACCCGTATGACTTCGGCAACCGTGAGAATCACGATCCGGACCGTATGCGGAAGCTGTTGTTGCACAAGAAAGAGATCGTCAAGCTCTTTTCCAAGATTCGGGAGCAGGGCTACACGCTGATTCCGCTCAGAGTTTATTTCAAAGATGGCAAAGTAAAGACCGAGTTGGGTCTGGCGAAGGGCAAGAAGAACTACGACAAGCGTGAAGTCATGAAGGAGAAGGACATGCGGCGCGACGTCGTGGTCGCGCTGAAAGAAAGAAACCGAGGATCCAGGGACAGGGACTAAGTTAAAATTTTAGGTTTTACGGGGGTGTAAAGGTTTCGACGGGGGTAAGAAGCTAAGGTTGCATGCCGAGGTCCGGGTGGCTCGTTAAACAATCCGGGACGCATTAAGCGCCGACAATTACGATTACGCTTTAGCAGCTTAATAACCTGCTAACGTTCTACCTACCATCTCCCACGTGGGAGGATAGAACGTCATTCAGTGGGATAGTTTCAGGGAGAGTCCGTGGCCCTGCGGCGAAATTTAGCGGAATCGGCAATCGGGAATCCCGGCCTGTGGAGTCCCGAGCGGCTAAAGTAAAAACAGGTATAAGCATGTAGACGCCTTATGTGTACGATTCTCGGACGCGGGTTCGATTCCCGCCACCTCCACCAACCTCCGCCAAGGCTCCGGTTGGCTCTAACGAGCCGACCGGAGCCTTGTCTTTTGCGGAGGTTGACCACCGTAGTTGCCTGGCCGTGCCAGGCGTTTAACGAAGGTGGGCCTCCGACCTTTTGCAGTCTTTTATTACACGCGGGCGTGATGTTACGCCCGCCGTCTTTCTGCCTATAGTCCACCGTAGTTGCCTGGCCGTGCCAGGCGTTTAACGAAGGTGGGCCTCCGACCTTTTGCAGTCTTTTATTACACGCGGGCGTGATGTTACGCCCGCCGTCTTTCTGCCTATAGTCCACCGTAGTTGCCTGGCCGTGCCAGGCGTTTAACGAAGGTGGGCCTCCGACCTTTTGCAGTCTTTTATTACACGCGGGCGTGATGTTACGCCCGCCGTCTTTCTGCCTATAGTCCACCGTAGTTGCCTGGCCGTGCCAGGCGTTTAACGAAGGTGGGCCTCCGACCTTTTGCAGTCTTTTATTACACGCGGGCGTGATGTTACGCCCGCCGTCTTTCTGCCTACAGTCCACCGTAGTTGCCTGGCCGTGCCAGGCGTTTAACGAAGGTGGGCCTCCACCTTTTGCAGTCTTTTATTACACCCGGGCGTGATGTTACGCCCGTAGTCTTTCTGTCTAAAGTCCACCGTAGTTGCCTGGCCGTGCCAGGCGTTTAACGAAGGTGGGCCTCCGCTGGTTTCCAACTCCATTACCTTCGGGCGTGTCTCCACGCCCGTAGTCTTTTCCTGACTATAGTTCACCGTAGTTGCCTGGCTGCGCCAGGCGTCTAACGAAGGTGGAATTGCCATCCCCAAAGATCTAAGATAAAATCTCCCTAATCCCCCCTGCGTGGAGGCCCCCCCCATGAAATACGTCTACTACCTCCAAAGCATCCCCCACCCCGACCAGCACTACATCGGCCTCACCACCGACGTCAACGCAAGACTCTCCTCCCACAACGCCGGCCAATCCCCCCACACCTCCCAATACCGCCCCTGGAAGATCATCACCTACCATGCCTTCGCCGACGAAGCCAAAGCCGCAGCCTTCGAAAAGTATCTGAAATCCTGCTCCGGCCTTGCCTTCAGGAAAAAGCACTTCTGATTCCCGCGACGCCCCTCCCGGCCCCCTTGACTTTCTGAACAAAAGAAGCAACACTATCCGGCCGCGTCGGCGTCGCGACACTACTTACCGCCGAAGGAGCTGCATGCAGGCTAAAACCATTCTGACTCAGAAGGTTTCGACGATGAACAAAGAAGAACACGACGGGGCAGGGGAGAACGAGCCCCTTGAATCGAAGGGCTACCTGCACTACCTGAGGAAGCTGCGCGAGAAAAGCTTCATGCAGGCCACGATCTGGACCGCTGCGCTTCTGGTCGGATGTGCTGCCGTTCTTTTCGCACGTCTCATTTCCGCTTCGCAGTCCTTCTTTTTCACCTTATTTCACGGTCATTCCTATCTCATGACCGCTGCCACACCGCTGTTGTTCGTCGCTGCGACCTTGATCGTCCAGAAATTCGGACCGGAGGCTCGCGGCAGCGGCATCCCCCAGGTACTGGAAGCCATAGACCGGGCGCACGGTGACGACAAACATGAACCCCCGTGGCACAGCCCCCTGGTCTCGTTACGTACGGCAGTGGTAAAGGTGATATCAAGTTGCGTAGGCATCATTGCCGGAGCTTCGATCGGGCGCGAGGGCCCTACGGTTCAGATTTCAGCCTCTGTCTTTGCTTTTTTCGGGCGGGTGACACGGAAGGTCCTCCCCCAAGTCGATTTTCAGATCTTCCTGACGGCAGGTGCCGCGGCGGGAGTCGCGGCGGCGTTCAATGCGCCTCTCGCTGGTATTGCTTTTGCGCTGGAGGAAGTGACCGAGGGGGCGTTCGGGCGTTTTCGGGAAATGGTGATGTTAGCCGTCATCATTTCCGGTATCGCGGCGATGGCCATAGCCGGGAACTACCTCTATTTCGGTCATCCCGCAGTCATGCTCACGCCGACCCTGCTGGTTCCGGAAACGCTCATCTTCGGAGTTGTCGGAGGGATCATGGGCGGCGCATTCGCCCGGCTGCTTGCCTTCCCGGAGGTGTTCGGCCTCCCTCCTCAGCCGTGGAAGAGGGCGCTCTATTGCGGCTTTGTCTGCGCTGCAATCGGCCTGTTGACCGACGGCGCCTCGGCCGGATCGGGCTACGAAGTCACCCGTAGTTTCCTCGAAAGTTCCTCCATAGAACAGTGGCCCGCCGGACTGGGGATAGCGAAGTTCGCAACCACTGTCCTTTCCTACCTTTCCGGAATTGCCGGCGGCATCTTTTCTCCCTGCCTTTCCATCGGGGCCGGTTTCGGATTCACCGTTGCAAAACTACTCCACCTACAGAACTTCAAGGTTTGCGGACTTCTCGGCATGGTCGGCTTCTTCTCCGGGGCCATCCAGGCACCGCTCACCGCAGTGATCATCATCATGGAGATGACCGACGAGCACACCCTCATTATTCCTTTCCTGCTGGCGGCATTTCTTTCCCGCAGAATCGGGAAGATCTTCATGCCGGTTCCGCTGTACCGGTTCCTTGCCAGCAAGAATCGGAAGGGGTGACCGCCGTTACCCCTTCCGGCAAGATCACTTCCATCGGTTGCACACCGCGTTTTATCCCCACCATTCCTGTCTTGACACCCACGATCCCTCCCTCAGAAATAGTACAAACATCTGAAATCCCTGATTGCTTGTGCATTAGAAATCTGCTAAATTCTCCGATTGGTTAAAGGTCTCTGTTTAAAGCGCGCAGAGAAGATGAAACTAGATGCAGCTGAGAGAGTCTGGCGAAGTCCGCTAAGAGTACGATCATATCGCCCTGACCATAGAGGTACTGGTAAATGCGAAAACTTTGGCTGTTTCTGTTGACGATCTTTTGCAGCGGCTGCACGACGCACAGCGATGTGAACAGTGAACGGTTGAAGTCCCTGCCGTATCACTATTCACAGTTCGACATGACCTTGGCGTGGGAGATCAAGCAGGCGGGAATGGAAACGGTAGTGGAGGGAGTGGCGAAAAATCTCCGCTATGCCTTCATGGAAGGAATCGAGATCTGGGTCGCGGCAGTCGATGCAGCGGGCCAAACAAGAGCGCGCAACGTCTGCTTCGTCATCCCGCGCCAGGTCAAACAGGATGGGATCTTTCCCTTCAGCGTGAAGCTACCGATACCTGTGGAACCAGGCATGCAGCTGAAGTTCACCTACAAGTACAACGGTTCGGACGGAGGTGACGGAGGCGTGAACTGGATGCAGAGCTTCGAGTGGACTGTGCCTTAACAGACGAGAGATGAGGACGGGGAGTCGTACTCAGGGGAAGAAACTTATATTCTTATACGTGTCCCCTTGGTCTTGCGAGCTTGGATTAAAGAGTTTAGAAGTGCAGGGATAAGCTCCGAGGAACGCAAAAACTACACTGCCACCCTCGGCAACCTGTTGCTGCTTTCAATGGCTATCAACTCTTCTCTGCAAAACGACACCTTTTCTGAAAAGAAAAGAGTGAAAACTAATGCTGCAGGCCAGAAGTCCAGAAACGGGTACTCAGATGGATCTCATTCTGAGATTGAAGTATCACAGCAATCAACGTGGGGGCCGAAGGAGATATATGAAAGAGGTATGAAGTTACTGACCTTTATGGAGAACAGGTGGGGTTTTAAATTTAAGAACGACAGAGAAAAAGCAGAACTGTTGTTCATAGACTTTGAAAAAGATGGAGACACCGCACGGGCGTCTTGAGACTTTGTTTAATTGCGTATTCAACGTTCTCTTTTTTTGACATTTTGCAATATGGTCGTTAGGAGGATTTTGTGGCAACACTTTTCCATGTTGAGTCTACTGACATAGTTAGCCTGAATGACATACAATTGACACGACTGCTCAAGATGCTACTTCACCTCGAAGCGAGGGCGGCAGGCATTACTGAGAGAGCTGTTGAAGTTGCTTTAAACATAACAGTGGCAGACGGTGGTGAAGACGGTCGAATTCGATGGAATGCCGATCCCCAAAACACCGACTTTCTTCCCTCCTGTTTCGTCCAATTTCAAAATAAAGCGACTTACATGCCACCGGCAGAATGCGGAAAAGAAATTTTAAGACCTGATGGATCTATAAAGCCTATGGTTGAAAATGCTCTTGGCAATGGAGCCAGCTATGTAATATTCCATAACTTTGAGCTTAATCAGCAGCAAAAAGAAATGAGAATTGAGAATATAAGAGAAACATTGAGGCATTTAGCGAAGCCGTACGCTGATACAGCTACAATTGATATATATGACGCCGCTAAAATTACAGGTTGGGTCAATAAATACATCGCCGCAATAGTTGCAGTTCTTAACTGGGTTGGTCGTCCACTGGAAAGAGGCCTGAAAACGTGGGAGGATTGGAGTAAGCATAGAGAGTATCAAAGCTTTCCATTCGTCGGGGACGAGGACCGCAGCAGGGACATTAATAGCCTGCGTACCTTACTTGCCATTCCGACAAAATGTGCACGCATTATTGGACTTTCTGGCCTAGGAAAGACTCGACTCGCACTTGAAATATTCAGGAATTGCGAGGAGCATGATGATTTAAGTGAAAGAGTAGTCTACGTAGATTCAGGCGCAAACCCTGGAATTCTTGGCCTTGTAACAGATTGGGTCCAGTGCAGACTTGAGGGTATTGTTGTAGTTGATAACTGTGATATTTCCTTGCACGAAAAGTTAAGACGAGAAATTCAAAGGACTGATAGTAAATTAAGTTTACTCACACTTGATTATAACTTTGATCGAGCCAATCAAACTGCTGTGGTGCAAGTCAAGCAGATGTCAGATGAACACATTAAGCAGATGCTAGAGCCAGTCTATGGTGATCGAATTTCTGACCTAGATCGAATAATTAGTTTTGCTCAAGGCTTCCCTCAAATGGCAGTCTTGCTAGCAGATGCACGACTAGAACAAGAGCCGGAAATGGGGAGACTTTCGGACGATGACCTAGCTCATAAAATGTTGTGGGGAGGTCGAGATTACAACGATAGGGATGAAAGAATTCTAAAGGGTTGTGCATTGTTCGATCGTTTTGGCTTGGATGATGAGGCTTCCCCGGAATTTCAATTTATTGCCCAAAACATTGTAGAAGTTGACCTGGACCAATTCTTTGACTGTATCAAAAGATTCGAGGAGCGCGGCCTTATCGATAGAAGGGGCCGATACGCAAAGCTGGTACCAAAGCCTCTGGCAATAAGGTTAGCAGCTGAATGGTGGCGAAGAACCCGACCTGAAAGACAAATGGCATTGGTGAATTCTCAAATGCCTGGCTCTCTCCTTGAAAGTTTTTGTGACCAGGTAGCACGTCTGGATTTTCTTCCAGAGGTAAAGGCCTTAACGGAGGGACTCTGTGGTTCACAAAGCCCTTTTGGGCAAGCGGAAGTGATCCTATCTGATCGGGGTTCACGTCTCTTTCGCTCCTTTGTGGAGGTGAACCCTGAGGCCACTAGTAAAGCTTTGCATGAAACGCTTAAAACCATGACGGAAGAAGAATTGGTAGCAATAGACGGTGATGTTCGTCGCAATCTGGTATGGGCGTTAGAAAAGCTGTGCTTTCATGAAGCGTGCTTCGAGGAATCAGCCCATTCACTTCTTCTGTTGGCAGCTGCAGAAAATGAAAGTTGGAGCAACAATGCCACCGGACTGTTTAAACAGTTATTCAGGTCTTTTTTGTCGGGAACTGAAGCTAATCCAGATCAAAGACTATCAGTTATTGATTTTGCTCTTTCGACAGGCAAAGATGTCTTCATGCGGCTGGCTATTGGAGCGTTAGATAAGGTAATCGACACACATGGTGGATCTCGGATGTTAGGAGCTGAATATCAAGGCAGCGGAGAACCTCTAAAAGAATGGAAGCCAAAAGTCTGGGGCGAGGTTTATAACTACTGGGAGCAAGCTCTGGTACGTTTATGCAGAGTTGTCGAAGAAGGCGGATCACTCGCTTCAGAAGCAAAAGATGCTATAGCTCACAACATCCGCGGACTAATGATGAACGGAAGAGTTTCGATTCTCGACACTGCCATAAATACAGTTGTAGCCGCTCAAGGGCCAGTCTGGCCTCAAGCGTTAGAAAACATAAAAGACAGTTTGCGGTATGAAGGTGGTACGATGCCTGCTGAGGGAAAGGCAAAACTAGAAGAGTGGATAGGTATTTTAACCCCTTCCGATTTGGCCCAAAAGTTGAGTCTGCTCGTAACAAATGCACCTTTTGAACACGAAGCACTTGAAGATGGTCATTACGTTGATGTAGCGGCAGAAAATGCGAAAGGGCTTGCAGTAGAGCTGGCTAGCGAACTAGTGACCTTACTTCCGCATATAGACAATCTAGTTACTGGCGAACAGAGGCAAAGTTACCTCTTCGGACTGACTCTGGTCCAGGCAGCAAACCGGTGGGAGCCTGTATTAACTCAAGTTATACAGGCAACAGAAAGTGCAAGCACACCTAACCTTAGTCTATTGCAAGGAATTTTGACTGGTATTTTTCAAAACGATGCAAAAGAGTGGAAAGCTATTGTTGAAAAGTTGTACGACATGGATAACTGGAAAAAATTCTATCCACAACTGCTCACGTCAGGTCAGGCAGACGAAAAGCAACTGCTTCAAGTCGTCGAGCTAATAGCTACTTCGAAGATACCCGCTGCAGCTGCTAACATTTTCAGCTATGGACGGCCGCTTGAGCATCTCACTCATGATTCCGTTTGTTCATTTGTTCTCAGTCTTGCTGCTGTATCACATGAGAGTAAATGGGTGGCATTTGACATTCTGTCGATGTATTGTCTCAACGACAAGGAAAAGTGGAGATATTGCAAACAAACATTTTCTACATTCGCAAAAGATCTAAGCTTGAATAATAAGAATAGGCAGATTCGCCTAGAAATGCATCATTGGCAGACAATGGTCAATCATCTATTGAATACTGAAGGAGACGAATTTGCTAAGTCTGTAATAAAAGCGATTATGAATAGCTGTAATGAAAAGATGGATTATGGCGATCTCCTGCATTATGTAAAACCTGTGATGCGAAAAATCTTCCAGCTTTATGGGCGAGAGGTGTGGCCACTTGTGGCTGATGCGATAAAAAATGCCAACAGGTTGATGAGATATCAGTTGCTGCAGCTTTTCGAGCGAGGCGACCGTTTTGAAGAAAAAGAGTCCAGCATCCTTACCGAACTACCCGAGGATTTGTTAATAGAATGGTGTAATGGTAGCCCCGAAATTGCCCCAGAGTTTGTTGCAATGGCAACAGAGGTAATCATGGAATGTGAGGGGGATTATTTGATTACACCAAATACAAAATACCTGCTAGACAACTTTGGCGATGATGACAAGGTTCTGTCTGCATTGTCGGCGAATATGGGATCCTTTGGGTGGACAGGTTCACTAGTTCCACATTATGAAATGGAACGAGCCGCTCTCGAAACTGTAAAATCTCATCCACGAGAAAAGGTACGAGATTGGGTAAGTAGGAGAATTGACTACCTAGATAAAATGGTAGAAAAAGAAAAGCTACGAGATGAGGAGAGCGATTGGGGAATTTACTGATCCCGCAATGGGGTAACCTCTGTGACTATTAGAACTTCCTGAGTGTCTGCAGGTGGCCAGTCTTGTTGGTGCTGTACTGACTTTGCCACCCAATACCCGGGTTGGACAACTACCGGTCTTGCAACTGGTTCTGCAGCCCCTCTGCGCCACATAAAACTAGTAGCCTTCAGCTTGCCTGCATCGGGTGGAAACCCTTCGCGCTGCAGAGCGCGCAGCGTGGAAAAAATGTGGGGACAAAAAAGACTCCGGTTCCGGGTTGGGTTCCCAAATTGAAGCGGATTGCAGCGGCGGAAATTGGGGGTATCTGGGGGTACAAATTTTGGCATTTTTTTGATTTTTCCTGAATTATTTCAACATAATAATGTAGAGTGAGATTCCCGCCACCCTCAACAACCTTCGCCAAGGCTTCGGTTGGCTCTTATGAGCCGACCGAAGCCTTTGTTTTTAGAAAGGTTGCCCACCGGTGCGCGAGGGTGACGTTCTTCAGATTTTAACATTTGACGCCCTCGCTGGTTGGTTATGAAGACGGTAGGGCAGGACATGGGAACGCGTTATTGGGATTTTGACTTTTGTTTTGCTGGCCGTCGGAATGACGATTGAACGACTTTCCTGCAAGCACAACCCTCTGCTCAAATATCAAAATCACAGCAACGTTCCCTCATGGCTTTAAAATAATGTGTTACTCATTTCCACAGTCTCGGAAGAAACGCATAAAATCATGGGCGTCCCTATGTCAATCAGCGCCAGTTCCAGTTGCTGGTGCAGACCGCTACAGCGCATACCTTACTGTTTGGGCCAGACCCATTCAAGCTTGCTATTTAGGAGCTGTTCCTTCCCGTTTATGGTGACCAGCAGCACTCCATCTTCAAAGGTATCGAAAACGTATTCAAAGATAACTTTTGATACCAGCTTTCCTGTCAGATCAATAATGCCCCAAAGAGCCCCAATCTGCACTGGTGAAAGCCCTCCCGAAAAAGGGCGTGCATCGTCGTACTTCGGCTCTATAATGATTTCCCCTTTCGTATCCATATATCCGTACTTACCTTCAGACTCAATCACCATTAACCCTTGAGCAAAGCCTTGGGCAGTGAAGTTCAGTTTGCATGGTTTCTTTACCCATTTTCCGTCAAGACGAATAACTCCCTTTAAGTTATTGACAGTTACTAGGGCATAACCATCTGGTGTCAGTGAAATGTCATCGTACTTAAAAGGAATCACTGTTTTCCCAGAAGAGTCGACAACTCCCCACTTTTTGTGAAATTTTACAGGTAGCGCCTTGTCAGAAATATTCGTATACACTGCATCTTCGTACACTGCGGCTATTTTAATGTTGCCGCGTTGGTCGATTACGCCGTATTTGCCTTTCTTCTTGAAGAAGGTCAAGCCGCTCTCAGTGCTAGAGAAAGTCGGCAGGTCGAATGCCGCGGGAACCAAAATCTCTCCTTTACTGTTGACGATACCTGACTTACCTTTGAACGTGAATACAGCCCTATTGTTGGAAAATATAGACATCTTCTCATATACAACAGGCACAATAATATTGCCTGTAGAGTCTATTGCACCGTATTTATCGCCCACCTTTACCGCGTAGGCGCTGCTCTGGTCGTACATTGAATTGCTTTCAATCTCCATCTTGCTCGGGGCGACAACCCAATCCCCACGTCTGTCGATCAATCCGCATACTTGATTGTTAGTATTGCAGTACACGTAATTGCTTCCAGTAAATTTTCTGTAGCTTCCAGGCGCCTTGTCTAGCTTAATCCCCCAAAGCCTGCCCATCTTTGTTGACAAGTACTCGCGTATCAGCTGAAGAAAAAGGTTGCACGTCATTTACCAAATAGAGGATTCCGCCATCATTGGCATAAGCGTCAGACGATAGGAAAAGCAGCTGCAGGCAACAAAGTATTGGCAAAATCATTTTGTTCATAGGATCTCCTGTAAGTCTGGCTGAATTAATGCCTGACGCAGATGGTGTCACCCTCTCATATCGGCACAATTCCCCTATTCTTGAGCTCTCTAAGAGGTACATGGTGCAAGCGCCAAATTGATGTGGCTTCAGCCCGGCTCAGTCACAAGGGGCATCTTTAGGAGCATCTACAGGCAGGAAGGACGGACGTTCAATAGGCGGGGGAGGCGGATAACTTTCTGCGCGGTCAGCATTCTTATGATTTTGTCTTAAGCCACCTGGACAAGTGGTACCAACCCAACAATGAGCCTCCCAAACCGAGCTGAAGGCTCCTGCCAGCAAAACTGCATGGCTGCTGAAGCCGCTGCAAGGGCACCGTTCCGCTTACCGCTGATACGTGTCTGCAGGCACAACCCCTTTGCTCAAATATCCAAATCTCAGCAATGCCCCCTCACGGGACTCATGGGATTGGCTGTCGGGGATGCTGTGCAACTGGTCGACTGGCCGTAGTAGAGATATACTATTCTGCGGGTGCTGAAGTCCTGCTTGGCGAGTTAAATACACTTTTGAAGGGGGACGACATGGCAGGTAGCAAATCAATTCTTACTAGCATCTTGGCAACGAAACTATCACCTGCCGAGCGCTCAAGGTTCATAGAATGGTCTAACGGCGTAACTAATGAAGAATTTGATGATGGCTTGAGCCTGTTTTTCAAAATTGAAGAGGTGCAGGATGCAATAGGTGACTACGCAATTGAACAAATTCAAGAAATCGAGAATCATTGCAACATCAAGATATCAGCCGTGATAAGGGTTGACGGTAGCACGTATAAATACCGCCAGTGACCTAAACGGAATGAGGATCCGGGCGGACTCCCAGGTGGGAAGGGAACCGGCGATCACGACCTCTGCAAAAAAGGCTTCAGCTTCGCCCGTTGAAAAACGGCGGCTGGAGCCTTTCATATTCATGGGCATCCCCCTCCCGCCCGGAGCGTGGGAGGCCGGATGATGAGGGAATAATTTTCGGCGCTTGACGAGATTACAGCCTTTGCTATATTGGACAAAACTAATCTTTTGTTCGGGAGGCTACTATGGTCGAGGAGTACGATTCAGTCGATACCAATCTCCGAAAGCAGACTTTCCCCCAGTTGTTCGTCACCGTTACTGAGCTCGCTGATTCCCTGGATGCCAGTTCGCTCTACAACGAAAACCGGCCCGCACACGTCTGTTGCGGACAAACGTTGAGGGAGCATGTGCTGGCCATGAAGGAACTGAGCGCCGGGGCCGACAGGGGAGACGTCCTGTTCAGGGAACAGCGCCAGAAAGTGCGGGATTTTTGCGAGCTCGACGTGCTGGGCTCGGTCAGTTACATGAAGACCATCGCGATCCACCGGAGGGATCCCAGCATCCTCCACACCATCAAGCTGCCGCCAAAGGAAACCGCCCACAAGAATTCACGCAAGGCGCACTCCTCCCGGCAAAATGTGGAGATCCGTCTCGACGTGAAACATGTGAAAGGGAAAACGGGATGGATTCTCGTCCAGGGCAGTCACGTTCGGGGGGGCGGGCCGTACCTGATCAATCTCTGTAAAGGTGAACCGACTTCTGAGGCGAGCTGGTACAACCCTGGAGGACACCACGCCAGTTGCGCCAAGATCATCCTCAAAAACCTCGAGCCGGCCAACAGGTACTACGTCAGGATGAGGACCGATGGGCCGGAGGGGCCTGGGCCGTGGTCACAGGCTGTTTCGATAATCGTGTTGTAATTACCTTTCCCAATTCCCCGCTTCGGTCTGCCGGCTTGCGGCAGACCGAAGCTGCTTGTCCTTCCAAAAAGCACATCCGCCCTGTCCCCGCTTCGCAAAGGGGGGAACTCGAGTTCTCCTGCAACACTTCCTGGCCAACAGCAGCCAAAAGGCCCCGACTCCTTCGCAAAGACAGGACCTTGAGTTTATCGCCAGGTTTCCACTTAAAAAGTGGTGCATAACTTCACAAAATATTATTCAAGACATTAAAATTGAAGTTCTCGCGCAAAAAAAAAGCGACAACTCTCGGGCGCGGCGTTTCAACTTCAAAAAACCGTGCACAACTTCCAAAAATATTTTTTGGAACATTAAAATCAAAGTTCTCGCACAAAAAAAATGCGACAACTCTCCGGCCCGGCGTTTCAACTTCAAAAAGCCGTGCACAACTTCTAAAAATAATTTTTGGAACATTAAAATCGAAGTTCTCGCACAAAAAAAATGCGACAACTCTCGGACGCGGCGTTTCAACTTCAAAAAGTCGTGCATAACTTCCAAAAATATTTTTTGGAACATTAAAATCGAAGTTCTCGCACCAAAAAAATGCGACAACGCTCCGCCGCGACGTTCCAACTTCAAAAAGTCGTGCACATCTCCTCAAATTTTCTTTTGAAACTCGGGAATTGAAGTTCGCGCGCCAAAAAGAGGGGACGGGTGCTATATTCGCCGCATTGAGCAATTCCGGTCAGGATTTCTCTCCGACTCTCGGGTAGGATCACCTGCGAATCGAGAGGGGACGGTAGGCACATGGACAAGGCACAGGCATACGCGCAACGCTTTGACAGGGTCGTTCGGTACATCGAGCGGCACCTTGACGAGCCGTTGACGGTCGAGGGACTGAGCCGGGTGGCGCATTTCTCGAAATTCCACTTCCACCGGCAGTTCACGCTCTACACCGGCATGGGGGTCTTCGCCTTCATCCGTCAGATGCGGCTGAAGCACGCCTCGTACCGGCTCTGCTACCGCCGCGAGGAGCGGATCATCGATATCGCCCTGGACGCTGGCTTCGAGAGTCCCGAGGCCTTCTCCCGCGCCTTCAGGCAGGTGTTTGGCCAGTCCCCCTCTCAATTCAGAAAATCACCGAAATGGCAGCCCTGGAAGGAACGCTTCCGGCCGCCGCCCATGCAAAGGAGAGAAGACATGGAAGTAAAAATCGTGGAGTTCCCCGAGACCCGGATCGCCGTCCTGGCCCACCGCGGCGCGCCGGAGAAGCTGAACGATTCGGCGCTGAAGTTCATCGAGTGGCGCAAAGAGAGCGGGCTTTCGCCGGTGAAGCAGGCGCTTACCCTCGGCATCGCCTACGACGATCCCGCGGTGACCGAGCCCGAACGGTTCCGCTTCGACATCTGCGGCACGGTGTCGGAACCGGTGCCGGAGAACCCGCAGGGGGTAGAAAACGGCGTGATCCCGGGCGGCCGCTGCGCGGTTGTGCGCCATCTCGGATCCCATGACCGGATCGGCGACACCATCTATCCCCTCTGCCGCGACTGGTTCCCCCAAAGCGGGGAGGAGCTGCGGGACTTCCCGATCTTCTTCCACTACCTGAACCTGGTTCCGGACGTCGCCGAACACGAACTGGTGACCGACATCTACCTGCCGCTGAAATAGCCGGTGAGGCCGCTGCAAAAGCGTAAAAGGCTCCGGCCGGGATATGCCACCTCCCGGCTCGGAGCCTTTGCTGTTTACTTATTAAAGGAAATAGTGTATACGCTATCGGCAAGGCGAGAGGGAACCTGCACCTTCCGATGCATCCAGGCAATTCCCCTACGCGAAGAATCGAATTACATGGGGCCCGGACCGGGCCTGCGGTTCTGCAGCCGTCGACACGCGAGGTGGCGCGACGGCGTTTAGGGATGCCATGATGCGTTCTCTGCGATTGTACGCCGCCATGCAAGCGGCCCTCAAACAGGCCCACATGCTCTCCTCAGCAATCCTCGCCGGAAGCGGCGCCTCTCTTCTCTACCTGCTCCACATCTACACGACGTCTTCCCAAAGGGTCGAGGCGGCCGTCCTCAACCAGTCGACCATCGAACTGGTCCAATACCTCGTTCTTCCCAGCGCCGGTTTTTCCATCGTCACCGGTGCCATCATCTGCCTGGCGGAGCGCCGCGCCGCCTTCTCCTGCCATTACATGGTTACCAAGGGCATGAACGCGTTAACGGCTGTCGCCCTGGGCACCATCCTCTATTTCGGGCTTGGGAAACTCGCCGCAGCGGCCTCGGACCTACGCGGGGTATCGCTGGCGGGACATGTCTTCCAGGCCGAGGACGTCCTGGGCGGAACCAACCTCCTGGCCGCCGTGCTCATGGGGACCATCCTGTTCGTGCTGTACAACGTGGTGCATCGCCCCTGCGCCGATGCGGGCGGCTGCAAGCTGTGCAGCTGCAACGGGGTTCGGGGTGCCGAAGCGGATGCCTCGTTCAGCGATCCTAGCGACGCGCAGTAACAGGGCAACTTCGAGCTGATTTTGCCGAGGCAAATCCCCCCTGTCCTCCCTGTCCCCCCTTCGCTATTCCTTCCTTCCCTATCATTTCTTAACCGCCAGGACGAACAGCTCCAGCGTGACCAGGTCGTGCACGAGATGCATGCCGAGGCGCTCGAAGAGCTTTCCCGAGCCGTACCCGGCATCCCAGAGGGTTCGGTCGATGTCGAGGTGTGCATGCGCCTTGATGCTGCCGTCTTCCTGGGGCGCCACTATGGCGGGGAAGCCCACCGGACGGGTGACCCCCCTGATGGTGAGTTCTCCGATGGCGGTTCCTTCGGGCGCCTCGGGCGCTCCAGTACTTTCGGGCTCCCAGCGGGTGAGCCGGAACGAGGCGGTGGGGAAGCGCTCGACGGCGAAGAAGTCCTCCGACTTAAGGTGCCGCACTAGGAGATCGAGCCAGTACGGGTCCTGCAGGTCGCGGTTCTGAATGCTGGTCATGTCCAGCACGATGGACCCGGAAACCAGCCTGCCGTCGCTCATGACCAGCTCACCCCCCTGCACGTCGATGGTGCCGTGGTGGCGGTTGTTCAGGTTGCGCCCGATCCATTCCAGGGAACTTTTTTCCTTGTCGATCGAGTAACTGCCATGCGCGACGCCCGCCTCGGGGCATGGGTCCGTCCCGGTCTCGACGGGGAGTCCCGCCGCTTTCAGGGCCGCGAGCCCTCCTTCCAGGACCGAAACGTTTCGATATCCCGCCTGTAACAGGCGGTCCCGCGCGACCTCGGCGGTGAGCCTGCTCCCGGTCGCGTCGTACAGGATCAGCTCGGTGTTCCGGTCGGGAACGAGCTCCGCGATGCGGTCCAGGAACACCATCTCGTAGATGCAGGCGTTCTGTGCGCCGGCCAGATGGCAGGCGGCGTAATCTTCGGGCGTCATGACGTCGATGACGAGGGCGCCGGCGGACAACAGTTCACTCAGTTCGGCACAGGTGGTCGTTTTCATGGTTTCACCCCTCAGGTCCGATCAGGACCGTTCGCGTCCGCGGCCAGCCTGGCTGCAAGGCTGCACAGTGTGGTGCAATCGGTGAGGCCGTCCAGAAAGCGTTGCGGAATCTGCGACAGCCCCACCTGCGCCCCAACCAGCGCTCCGGTCAGTATGGCGCGCGCCTGGTTTTGGCCGCCGCCGTTGACGGCGTGCAGCAGGGCGGACTCGAAGTCGTCCTTAAAACGCGCCGCCAGGTAATAAGCGGCGGGAAGTTGGTGGTAGATGGCGCAGGGCATGCCGTAGACGATGGAGACCTTCCAGGCGGGCTCGATGCGTATCTCCGGATCGGCGGCGGCCGCTGCCATGTAGGAAGGGGTCAGCAGCGCATCGGGCGAGGCGAACTTACCAGCGCGCGGTGGGTCCGGGGCTCCGGCGCGGGGCGGCTGCAGATCGTCGCCTGTGACGGCATGGAAGGGGAGGGCGCCGTCATGGACCAGCTTCATCAGCCGTCCCGAGAGCTTGGCGTCCAGCGCTTTCCCCTGGACCAGTTGTCCCAGTACGGCGCCGTAGGCTACGGTCATCGATAGGATGGTGGCGTCGTTCTGGGTGAGGGCGGCATTGTCGGCGATGGTGACGGCGAGCCGGGACGGGTCCAGCGCATAGCGCACGGCAAGGGCCAGTGTTCGTTCGATCGCTTCGGTGGTGTCGGCGTGCCCGCCGGTTTGCCCCCAGGGGAGCTGCTGTTCCACCCGTCGGCGCCACAATTCCCGGATGGACTGGCTTGTGTAGCCTCCCGGCCCGCTCATCGGAGTCCCGTCCAGAAGCGGCAGCAATTCCTCGTCCATGCGGCGGCAGAAGTCGGACTGGTCGTATTTGCCGCAGTGAACCAGCGATTCCAGAAGCAGTTTGAGGATGAGTCCCGCCTGGGACAATTCCCCCGCCTTGAGCCCTTCATGGTAGCGCCCGGGGCGCGGGTCGGTGTAGCCGCTGATCCATTCGCCGTAGTCTTTATGCAACTCGGTTAGATCGTAGTACCAATGGGGGCCGAGCCCGATGGCATCCCCTATGAACGCGCCCATGATGGCGCCGGATGCCCGGTCGCGGAGTGTCGTGTCAGTCATGGTGCACCTCGTTATCCCGCACCAATCGAGTTCAGGTGCGAATGTATCTTCGTATTTTAGCACCTTGAGCAAAATACGCTCAACTTGCGACGCAGAGCGCGACCCGGCGAAGAGATAGCCCGGCTGGATCAACTCAGGAATCCTCGCGGAAACGGCCGTCACTGTGTCATGCGCCAGCTGAATCGACTGCGTCTTCTTTACGCGGGACAACTTTTTGCTATTGTTTCCAAGTCGCCTGTGTCTGCCGGGTCCGGTCCAACTTGATCACCTGTGTCAGGTGCACGCTGATCATCTTGCATGAAGGAGGAAGCTATGAGGAAAAAGTTGCTTGCCTGTGTCGTGGCCCTGTCGGTAGCCGGTTCGGTCACGGCAGCGGACCGTCCGATCGCTCCCAACGGCATCGCCCTCTATCCCGACTATATGTCCTGGAAGGTAGTCGGTCCCTCCTACCGGGAGGACAAGGGGCAGATCCGGATCATAACCGGGAACGAGATCGCTGTGGCAGCCTTGAAAGCCGGAACCAAACCGCTCCCTGATGGCACTGTCCTGGCCAAGGTGGCTTGGAAGGCGGAGAAACACCCGTCGTTCCCCGTGGCTACCGAGCCGGGCGATTTCGTGCAAGTCGAGTTCATGGTGAAGGATGCCAAGAAATACAAGGACACGGGAGGGTGGGGCTTCGCCCGCTTCGTCGGCAACAATTTGCAGCCTTACGGCAAGGATAAAAGCTTCGTCGCCGAGTGCTTCGGCTGCCACACGCCGGTGGCCGCCAACGACTACCTCTTCACCAAGATCGTCAAGACGCCGTAAGGAACTCCGCGGTGGAAAGAGTTCGTGGCGCCCGGCCTTGTGCTTCGACGCGGGGCTGGGCGCTTACGTGCGGAGAACCTGAACCGAGGCAAATCCCCCCTGTCCCCCCTTCGCAAAGGGGGGGGCGGGGGCGTGCGGCGGCTTGTGGACCCGCAAAAAATTGCGGAACGTCGCAACTCTTTTGAGATATCCACTTAGCATGATTGCTGAATATAGGAATTTCTTGCTATGAGCCAAGTCGCGTGATATAAACCTTTCCAGTTTCAAATAAGACAAAAAAGGTCCTGTTTAAATTGGAAAACGTATCCTGTATCGCCATCGAAGAAAATTGTGAAGTCCCGGAGCTGCAGTCCTGCGCATCAACCACCGAGGTCAGCCGCGGTTTCCGGCTCTCCCTGAGAACCTTCATCCTGGCATCGTCCCTCGCCGTCTCCTTCATCAGCTTCGCTTCCGTCCTCGGCATCTCCTCGCTGGTCTACCTCGACACCGTCAAACGCAGCGCCACGAGGCTCGCCTACGACCAGGCGCAGCAGTTCCAGCACTCGATTCCCCTGCTGATGGGGAAGGGGGCCACCCGGCAGGAACTCCTGAGCCTCTACAACATGCCGAGCGGGACCGGTGCGCTTGGGAGCCACTCGGTCGAGCTGTACCGCACGCCGGTCGTAGAGGCGCTTTACGGGCGGGTCGAGCTTCCCCCGGATCCGGGCGTGGAGCAGGTGTTCCAAAGCGGCACCGTCCTCGAGCGGGGCGAGGGGCGGGTGGTAGAGGCGATCTTTCCTCTCTTCGCCGCTGAAAACTGCCTCGGCTGTCACGGCAACGCCCGCACCGGAACCCTGCTCGGCGCGCTGAAGGTGCGTCAGGATATCGGGCCGATGCTGCGGCAGGCACGGCACAAACTGTTCTTACTCTTCCTCTTGCTTTCCCCCATCCCGGTGCTGATGGCCCTTTTCATCGCGCGCCTGGTAAACGCCCGGGTGGTCCCTTCCATCAACGAGCTCGGGGACAAGGTGATCCAGGTGAACAGCATCCGCGACCTGACCCGCCTCGAGTTCTCCGACGTGGCCCCCGGCTTCACCGAGCTGGACCGGATCTTCGGCGAGGTCTCGAAACTGGTGGACAAGATACGGGCGGTGTCGGTGGACAAGGAGATCCTGGAGCTGGAGATCCGGATGCTGGAGAAGTTCATCATCACGTCCGAGGTGATCCGGGACTGGAAGGAGCACGTCGCCTGCCTCCTCCTCGAGATCAACCAGGTGGTGGACGCCTACATGCTGTTCTGCATCTTCCAGGTCGGCGAGGAGCTCTACGACATCGAGGTCTTCTGGCGCGCCCGGCCGAGCGAGGAAACCAGGAAGCGGGTCGAGCTGGAGGTGTTGCGCAAGATACGCAGCGAGAACGCCCGCCTGGCGGAGAGCTCCACCCTGCAGGTGATCCACAATATCGCATCCGACCATACCGAGCTGGTCCTGGAGCAGGGCACCCTGGACCTGCAGACCAAGTCGCTGATCCTCGATTCCCCGCAGATCGGCGGCGTGGTGGGGATCGGTGTCCAGTCGGAGTCGGCGTGGAACTCGACCCGCTGCCTGGTGATCGACAGCATCCTGACCACGCTCCTGAACGTGATCGGCTCCATTAAGGCGATCCACAAGTACACCAAGGACCTCGAGTACTACGCCACCCGCGACCCCCTCACCAACCTCTTCAACCAGCGGGTGTTCTGGGAGCTGATCTCCTACGAGATCGGCCGGGCCGACCGGCACGGCTACAGCTTCGCGCTGCTCGTGATAGACCTGGACAACTTCAAGCACATCAACGACACCTGGGGGCACTCCATCGGCGACCGCTACCTCGCCGCCTTTGCCGCGGCGGTCCAGCAGGCACTGCGCAAGGGGGACATCTTCGCACGCTACGGCGGGGACGAGTTCGTGATCCTGCTTCCCGAGGCGGACGAGGAGCAGGCCGCCCTGGTGGCCGCGAGGATCAGGAACATCACCGAGGACCTCTACGTGACCACCCCGGATGCGGCAAAGGCCAGGGCCACCGCCTCCATCGGACTCGCTCTCTTCCCGCTGCACGCGGTGACGGAAAAGGACCTGTTCCTGTTCGCGGACAACATGACCTACAAGGCGAAGGGGGAGGGTAAAAACCGGGTCAGCATCCCCACCGCAGAGGACGTCGTCGAGGTGTTCCGGATGGTCGGGGAAAAGGCGAGGATGGTGCAGGAAGCGGTCGACGGGCGCAGGGTGATGCCGTATTTCCAGCCCATCGTCGCGCTCGGACCGGGCCAGCCCGAGTGCTGCGAGGTGCTCTGCCGCATCGAGGTGAACGGCGAGGTGATCGCCGCCAGCGACTTCATCGAAACCGCCGAGAGCCTCGGTATCGTGGGGAGGCTCGACGCGATCCTCCTGGAGAAGGCGTTCGCCACGGTCGAAGAGCAGGGGTACCAGGGGAACCTCTTCGTGAACCTTTCCCCGAAGTCGATGATCCTGAGCGAGTTCCTGCCCAACATCATCGCCCTCGCGGACAGGTACCACATCGACCGCAGCAGGGTGGTCTTCGAGTTGACCGAGCGGGAAACGGTGAAGAACCTGACCCTTTTGGAGAAGTTCGTCTACGACCTGAAGTCCCAGGGGTTCAAGTTCGCCATCGACGATTTCGGGTCGGGTTTTTCCTCGTTCCAGTACATACGGCAGTTCCCCATCGATTACGTGAAGATCGAGGGGGTCTTCGTGAGGAACATGCTCAACGACTACCGGGACATGGCCTTCGTGAAGACGCTCGCCATCCTCGCCAAGGAGTTCAACATCAGCACCATCGCCGAATACATCGAATCGGAGGAAATCCTGGAGGCGGTGCAAAGCGTCGGCATCGACTACGCACAGGGGTACCACCTCGGTTGCCCCTCGCCTGAACTGGGACAAAAAGCAAGACAACAGGGATAAAAGGGATAAAAGGGATAAAAACGATAAAAACGATAAAAACGATGCAAGGGATGAAAGCGAAAGCGATAAAAACGATAAAAACGATGAAGAGATGAAAGGAATAAAGCAATGAAAGGCATCGTGCTTTGGGGTGAACCAGAATCCTTTGCTTAGGCTTGCATCCCCTTTATCCCTTTTATCCCTGTTTGCATCCCTGTTCCTTGAATCCTGCCTATTTTTCATCAGGAAAGGCGAACTCTCTTTACGAGTTCGCTTTCTCTGTTATCTTATCTTGGTCTTTCATTAATTGACGCACTGCAGCTTCTGTCAGTTCCCTGAGACAGCGAATTATCTAACCCTAAGCCTCACGTCGACCAAGGGACCGGGAATGCTCAAACGTCTGATCATCCTCATCGTATGCCTCATCGCCTCCGTTGCAACGGCACCGGCCGCCGACCACCCTCAGAAAACGCTCGTGGTAGGAAGCGAGGAGAATTTTCCTCCCTTCTCCACCGGCAGTACCGACGATACTGCGGGCGGCTTTGCCGTGGAACTCTGGAAAAAGGTCGCCAAAGAGGAGGGACTCAAATATACCCTGAGGGTCAGGCCGTGGGGCGAACTGCTCCAGGAGTTCAAGGACGGCAAGGTCGACGTCCTGGTCAACATCGCCACCTCGGAGGAGCGGCATCGCTACACCGATTTCAGCGTCCCCCACGTCACCGTCAACGGCGCCATCTTCGTGCGCAAGGGAGACTCCCGCATCAACTCAGAGGCGGACCTGGCGGGTAAGTCCATCATCGTGTTCAAATCGGACCTGGCCCACGAGTACGCCATCTCCAAGGGATGGCAAAAGCAACTGGTGCTGGTCAACGACGCCCGGGAAGGGCTCACGCTCCTTGCCTCGGGCAAGCACGACGCCATGCTCCTCAGCAAGCTGGCCGGACTCCAGACGCTGCGGGAACTCCGCATCGACAACGTGCGGGCCCTGGAAGCCAAGGCGGGCTACGCACAGAAGTTCACCTTCGGGGTGCACAAAGGGGATTCGGACCTCCTCGCCTTGCTGAACGAGGGGCTCGCCCTGACCAAGGCTGACGGCGACTATGACGAGCTGTACCAGAAGTGGTTCGGCGTCTACGAAACCAAGGAGCCGACCTTCCAGGACGTGTTGAAGTACCTGCTCCCCTTCGCGCTCCTGGTAGCGTGCCTCGCCACCTATTTCTTCTACAGGCGCAGCTGCGAACGCAAAGCGTCCGAGGCCGCCTTGCGCGAGAGCAAGCTGCGCCTGGACACCATCCTCGACAACGTCGGCGCCTACATCTTCATAAAGGACACCCAGTACCGCTATACCTACGCGAACCGCCAGGTCTGCGAACTGTTCGGCCAACCCGAAGACAGGATCGTGGGGAAGACCGACGCCGCGTTCTTCTCCCCGGAATCGGTCCGGGAGATAATCGTCAGCGATCGGCCGGTGCTCGAGGAGGGGCTCACGGTCAAAAGGGAAGAGACCAACCTGGCAGCCGAAAACGAGCAGCCGCGCAGCTATTGGACCGTCAAGCTCCCGCTTAAGGACGAGGAGGGGGCCGTATACGGCCTTTGCGGCATATCCACCGACATCACGGAACTCAAGCATCTCGAGGACGAGCTGAAGAAGAAGAGCGTCGAGCTCGAAGAGCAACTGCAGGAGCGGGAGATCGCCCAGGAATCGCTGCAGGAGCAGACGGCGCTCCTCGAGGAGCAGACCGCGATGCTGGAGGAGGAGGTCGAGGAACGCAGAAGGGCCGAGGTGGCGCTCAAACAGAGCGAGGAGACCGTCCGGCACAAACTGAAGGCGATCCTGGAACCGGAAGGTGACATCGGCACCCTGGAGCTCTCGGATATCATCGACTGCGACATGCTCAAGGCCATGATGGAGGATTTCTACAGGATAACCGGGATGCTGGGGGCGGTCCTCGACGTCTCCGGCAAGGTGCTGGTCGCGGTAGGGTGGCAGGACATCTGCACCAAGTTCCACAGGGTCCATCCCGATGCCTGCAAAAACTGCCTGGAAAGCGACACCGTTCTTTCGGCGGGGGTGCCCGTGGGGACTTACAGACGCTATCGCTGCAAGAACAACATGTGGGACATGGTGACCCCTATCGAGGTGGGGGGAAGGCATGTCGGCAACGTCTTCATCGGGCAGTTCTTCTACCAGGACGAGCCGCCCGACGTGGAGCTTTTCCGCGAGCAGGCCAGGCGCTTCGGGTTCGACGAGACGGAGTACCTGGCCGCCCTTGACCGGGTGCCCCGTTTCACGCGCGAAGCGGCTGACGCGGGGATGAAATTCTACGCCGAACTCACCAAGATGGTTTCCACGCTCAGTTTCACCTCGATAAAGGTCTCCAGGATGCTTGCCGAGCGCATCCACCTCGAAGAGCAGCTCCGTCAGTCGCAGAAGATGGAAGCGGTGGGGCAGCTGGCCGGCGGCGTCGCCCACGACTTCAACAACATCCTGCAGGTGATCACCGGCTACGGGAACATGCTCAGGATGAACGAAAGCCTCGGCAAGGCAGAGCTGGAATGGGTAGACCATATCCTGTCGGCGTCCGAACGAGCGGCGCAACTTACCAAGGGATTGCTGGCGTTCAGCCGCAAGCAGGTCATCCACCTGGAACCTGTGGACTTGAACGAGGTCATCGAGAACTTCAAGAAATTCATCCTCAGGGTCATCGGGGAGGACATACACCTGAAGACGGTAACCTACGGAGACCAGCTCATCGTGCACGCCGACGTGGGGCAGCTCGAGCAGGTGCTGATAAACCTGGCGACCAATGCCCGCGATTCCATGCCCAAGGGGGGACTGCTGACCATCGAGACGGGGCTGCAGGCGGTGGAGTCACCCTTCGACCACGAGTCTGGGCGGGCCGAATCGGGAAGCTACGCCGTGGTAACGGTGTCGGACAGCGGCGGCGGCATGGACGAGGAGACCCGCAAGAGGATCTACGAACCGTTTTTCACCACCAAGGAGGTCGGCAAGGGGACCGGCCTCGGCATGGCGATCGTCTACGGCATCGTCAAGCAGCATAGCGGGATCATCAACGTCTACAGCGAGCCCGGGCACGGGACCACCTTCAGGATTTACCTGCCGGTGAAGGAGGCCGGACCGGGCGAGGCGGATGACCAGGTAGTGCATGGGCAGGCCCCGACGGGGGGGAGCGAAACCATCCTGCTGGCCGAGGACGATTCCGAAGTCCGCAGGCTCGTGGTATCCATCCTTAGCCAGTACGGTTACCAGGTGATCGAGGCGGTGGACGGGCAGGACGTCGTCGAGCAGTTCGCTGCAAACAGGGAAAAGGTGGCCATGATCCTCATGGACATGATCATGCCGAAAAAGAACGGCAAGGAGGCCTACGAGGAGATCTCGCTGCTGCAGCCGGGGGTGAAGGTGCTGTATTCCAGCGGATATACCGCGGACTTCATCCAGAACAGAGGGGTGTCGGAAGAGGGGATCGAACTGATCATGAAACCGGTGCAGCCGATGGAGCTGCTGCGCAAGGTCAGGGAGATACTGGACCACTGAGCAGGCGAAAGGGGGCTGGCCGCGTCAGCGGGGTGACCGGTGTCGATGAAGCACGCTGCCCTGCTCAGCTGCGCGCCTGGCGGCACGGTCCTTCGTCATTTCCCTCTCCTTCTCCGCCTTGGCGTCGTGGAGCTGCTCGTATGCGGTGGCGCAGGTGTAAAAACAGTTCGTCGAACCGCCGTGGATATACCTCTCCTTGAGCCTTTCATACTGCTCCATTTTTGCCTGAATCTCACTCACGGGCATGGTCATCAGTTGCTGGTACTCGATGGGCCGACAGTCGCAGTCGTCGGCACGCGCAGGTCCGTACCAAAACAGCAGCAGCAACATCGACAGAGCCACTTTTTTCATGACGTCCCCCCCGTAGCGAAACGACCTTTAACATTAACTGCTGCAAATGTTATCAGACGCCAGCGGTATCGCAAGAGGGTGTTCACGCCACTTGCCCAATCTGCCACGATATGCTATGAGCTGAAGCTCTGCGGCAATGTCCGCGGCAGAAGCAGATGTTCTGCCAGTATGGCGACAACGAAGGGATGCTATGACTGTCACAAGCGAAACCTTGACCCAACTGCTCGACCAGGCAAAGCAACAGCAGATGTTCCTGGAAATGTTCGTCCGCTCCTGGGTTGACGACTACCGCTCCGGCGGGGGCAGCGTCTACTGCGGCAAGGGATGCCGCAACTGCTGCAGCCTCGCGGTGCACACCGGTTTCGCCGAGGCGCTGGCCGTGGCCAGGCACCTGGATGAGGAACAGGGGAAGGGGGTCGAGAAGTACGCCGTGACGTTGCGCGACCTCGTGCAGGGGGTACGGGAACTGCCGCAGTACCTGCGCCTGCACCGGGACGAGATGGGGTTCTGTCCCCTGCTGAACGCCGAGGGGGGGTGCAGCGTTTACCCGGTTCGTCCCCTGACCTGCCGCTCGCTCATCTCCACCCGCGAAAGCGCCTGGTGCGGCGCCGATTTTGCGAAGATCGCCCCGGGGGAGCGGGAGGCATTTCTCGCCGGACTGGATCGAAAGGTGGTCTCGTTCCCGAGCCACTACGTCGGCGTGCTCCAGGAAAGCGGCAAGGAGTTGGAGGAGGCGGGGGCGCAGCAGATGCGCGCCCGCCTCGGGTTCGCTCTCTACGGCAACCTCGGGGTCCTGGTGCACCTGTGCCGAAAGCATGATCTGGCCGGGGCCGCGCTGCAGGGAAGCGCCCAGGCCCTTCGCGTCATTTCCGACGCGGGCTTCGATCATCCGCTGCTCGTGACCATGACCTAGCTTTTTGCCTTCAGACCCCAAAATAAACGACCGGCACCCCCGCCGGTAGAGGAGATCATGCCTCCCTTTTCCTTTTTTCCTACCCCCGGCTTCGCGGCCAAGATGGACAAGATTCAAAAACATGACCCCCCCGGCCACGACCGAATTCTTCACGTCATCGACCGGCTCCTGGACAACCCCGGCGACGCCGACGGGTGGATGCACGGGGAGTACCAGGGGAAGCTCAAGAAGTACGTCGGGCGCCGTGACTACCGGCTCATCTACCATTGGTGCGAACAGTGCAGGAAGGAGGGGAAGAAGCTGGAGGATAAATGCGGCTTCTGCCGGGAGGTCGGGGACAACAGCGTGATCTTCTTCGATGTCTATCACAAGAACGAGGCGAACCGGGTCAAGCATCCCAGGGGGTGAGCCTCGCCGGCGCACCGGCGGCCTACGAGAAGGGCATTTGCAGCACCCCCATTCGATGTTGCACTATGGGGCTTTCCGCATCACTTCCCTCAACACTTTCAGCGTGTACGGCTTCTGGATGAAGCCGACCAAGCCCTTGCCGTCGAACTTCTGCACCACGTCCTGCTGGCTGAAGCCGCTGGACATGACCACCCGCACCTTCGGGTCGATGAGCTGCAGCTGCCGGAACGCCTCCTCCCCATCCATCCCGGGCATGGTGAGGTCGAGGAGGACCGCCTTTATGTCGGGATTCTCCCGGTAAAGCGACAACGCTTCTTCCCCGCCCGAGGCCGTCAACGGGGTGAAACCCAACTCCCTCAACATCCGGATGCCGATGCTGCGCACCGTCTCCTCGTCGTCCACGAGCAGGATCTTCCCTTCACCCCTCCAGTCGTCAAGGACCGGTTCCGCCGCGACCGCTTCGGCGGCCTCGGTGGCAGGCAACAGCACCTTGAAGGTGGTGCCCCTTCCCGGTTCGCTGTAGATCCGGATCCCCCCCTGGTGCCCGCGGGCGATGCCGTGGACCGCGGCGAGGCCGAGACCGCGGCCGGTGAACTTGGTGGTGAAGAAGGGATCGAAGATCTTTTTCAGCACCTCTTCTTCCATGCCGGCACCTGTGTCGAACACCTCGAGGAAGACGTAACGCCCCTCCGCCATGTTCTCCCCGAGGATAAGGTTCTTCAGACTCTCCTGGTCCAGAATCGCGGAACCGGTGCGGATTATGATCTCTCCCTTTTGGTCCCCTATCGCCTCGGCGGCGTTTTGTACGAGGTTCATCAGTATCTGGCGTATCTGGTTCTGGTCCGCCTCTACCGCGGGGAGCGACCGCGCCAGGTCCAGCTTCAATTCGGCATTGGGGGCGGCGGTTTCCAGCACGTGGCGCAGCTCCTCGATCAGCCGGTTCAGGTCCGTCTGCTCGATCATGAACCTCCCCTTTCCGGAGTAGGCCAACATCTGCTTGGCGAGGTAGGCGGCGCGGTTTGCGGCCGTTTCTATGTTGCGCAGGTTTTCAGCGACGGGTGACTCCTCGGGAAGTTTCATCAGCGACAGGTCGACGTTGCCGATGATCGCCATGAGGATGTTGTTGAAGTCGTGGGCGATGCCGCCGGCGAGGACGCCGAGGCTTTCCATCTTCTGGGCGTGCAGCAACTGCTGTTCGTAACGGATGCGTTCCTCTTCGGCCTTCTTGCGCTCGGTGATGTCCTGACCGACCGCCTGTACCTCGGCGAGCCTTCCCTGCTCGTCGAAGATCCCCCTGTTGGTCCATTGATGCCAGATGACGCCGCCGCCGGGGCCGAAGATGGCGAGTTCCATGGTCTCGGTCGGCTGTTCCGGGGTCAGGTCGTTCAGGGCTTCCTGTACCGGCAAGCGGTACTCCGGGAGCAGGAAATCCAGGAAGTTTCGCCCTTCCAGTTCAGCCTGGGCCCTGCGCGCATTTTTGGCGAGCGCCGGATTCACGTAGGTGAGCGTGCAGTCGGGTAGAAAGGTGCAGATGTAGGCGGGGCTGTCCTCGGAGATCTTGCGGTAGCGCTCCTGGCTTTCCCTAAGGGCCTGCCCAGCCCTGATGGCGCTGGTGCGGGCGTTGCGGAGCATGAAGGCGATCACGGTCAAAAGGGCGCTGACGACGAGCCCGCCTGCAAGGTAGCTGCGGGATTGATTTTTTCCCTGCTCCAGCGCGAAGTTCGGGAGTGACTGGAAGGTGAAGAGCCATTCGCGGCCGAACTTTTTCACGGTGCGGCTGGCCCGGAAATCCGGGCGGTAGTTCCGGGGGAGGTTCACCTTCCAGTCCGAGACGCTGTCGAAAAGCAGGGCCGAGGCCGTGGCCCTGCTCTCGGTGTAGATCCGGAAGCCGATGTCCTGCGACGGCCTTGGGAAGGTGGCCCACATGAAGTCCCTGATGCGGATCGGGCTGTAGGCGTAGCCCTTCAGCGCGTCCCTGCGCTGTTCCAGGGTGGCGGTCGGCAGCATCCGGTCATACACCGGGAGGTACATCAGCACCCCTTTTTGGCGGTCCCGCTCCGTTTCCTGCACTAGGAATACCGGGTTGGTCAGCGCCGCATCCCCGGTGTCGCATGCCATGGCCATGGCATCGTGGCGGTTGGGCTCGGAAAACATGTCGTAGCCGAAGGCCCGCTGGTTGCGCCAGTCGAACGGTTCCAGGTAGACGATGGCGGTGTAGACCGGCCGTTCCCCTTCGGGCCAGATCCGGTAGCTGGGAAAACCCGCCGCCTGCATGCGCCGGATATGGCGCTCCTTGTCCTTGGGAAGCACCACTTCCGTGAAGCCGAGCCCCTGCAGGCCGGGATAGTTCCTGTCCAGGGAGAGCGATATGGAGTAGCGGTGCCACTCATCGCGGGTGACCTCGTCGCTTGCGTTGAAGAGACCGACGGCTCCCCGCAGGACCTGCTCGTCATCGATCATCCGGTTCAGGAACCGGACCATGATCTCCTCGGTTCTGTCCTGGAAGGCGGTCTGGAAACGGGAAGTGAGGCTGCGGTCGTATTGGCGCCAGAAGAACAAGGTCATGAGGAGGGAGAGGGTCAGGACCAGGTAGGGGAGCAGGTTCACCGCTTTGCCCCAGGAGGCCCCCCCCTGAAGCGACGCGACTGCACTTTCCTTTGGCTGGATGCTGTCTGTCGGCATCTGTGTTCCCCGGTTCGCTGAGGTGCGCTCCCGGCCCGGCGGGCTGGATGATTAACTTTACAGAAATTATTGCCGAATTCAATGCGCGCGGAAGAGGCAGGCGCGATTCGGACGCGGAGGCCGTCACGCAGGGCCCCCCCCAGGGGAGGCGGCCCTTAAGACCTCGCGCAGCGAGGAGAGCTTGTAAGGTTTTTGGATCAGCCCGGCCAATCCCTTGCCCGCGAATTTCTGCGACACCTCGTGCTCGCTGAACCCGCTGGACATGATGACCCGTACCGCCGGGTCTACCTGGCGCAGCTCACGGAAACACTGCTCGCCGTCCATGTGAGGCATGGTGAGATCCAAGAGCACCAGCGCGATGGCCGGGTGGTTGCGGTAGATCTCCAGCGCCTCGCAGCCGTCGGCGGCAGTGATCACCTCGAAGCCGAGCTCGCGCAAGAGCTCGCTGCCGGTGCTCCGGATGCTCTCCTCGTCGTCCACGAGGAGCACGACCCCTTCGCCCCGCCAGAGGACCGGCTCCGCTTCCACGACGCCCTCCGAGGGCTCCCCTGCCGCCGCCGGAAGCAGCACCTTGAAACAGGTTCCCTTCCCCGGTTCGCTGTAAACCTTGATGGCACCCTTGTGGCTGCGGATGATGCCGAGCACCGCCGCCATCCCGAGGCCGCGGCCGGTGAACTTGGTGGTGAAGAAGGGATCGAATATCCTGGCCAGGGTCTCCTTGTCCATGCCGCAGCCGGTATCGGAGACCTCGAGGGAGACGTAGGAGCCTTCAGGGATCGGGTCTATCAGCCAGGCGTCCTTTAGGTACTCCTCCCTGCATTCCAGGCAGCCGGTCGAGACGGCGATGACGCCGTCGTGGTCGCCGATGGCCTCGGAGGCGTTGATGACCAGGTTCATGACGATCTGCCTGATCTGGGTGGCGTCCACCTCTATCGCCGGCAGTTGTTCCGCCAGGTGGTACTTCAGCACGACCTTCTTCGAGATGGCGACGTGCAGCATGTGTCCCATCTCCTGGAGCAGGCGGTTCAGGTCGATGGACTCGATGACGAACCTTCCCTTGCCCGAATAGGCGAGCATCTGCCGGGCCAGGTCGGCGGCGCGCACGGCCGACGCCTCGATGCGCTGCAGGTTCTCCAGGGCGGGAGATGACGGACCGAGGCGGAGATGGGCCAGCTCCGCGTTTCCGATGATGGAGGTGAGGATGTTGTTGAAATCGTGGGCTATTCCGCCGGCGAGGACGCCGAGGCTTTCCAGCTTCTGGGCGTGCAGCAGCTGCTGTTCGAGCCTGATGCGCTCCTCCTCGGCTTTCTTTCGCTCCGATATGTTCCTGGCCACACCGATGACGGCGGGACGTTTGTCGAACTCGATCCGCCTCACCTTCACCTCCGCCGGGAAGGTGGTCCCGTCGCTGCGGCGGTGCACTGTCTCGAAGGTGACCGGCGCGGACGCGGGGAAAGCCTTGATCTGGTCGGCCACCTTGTCGGCGTCGCAGTTGACGGCATCGAGGTCGCCGACGTTCATGGCGAGCAGTTGTTCGTGCGAGAAGCCGTGCTCGAGGCTCGCCTGGTCGTTGGCGGCCAGGATCTTCCCGGTCTGGTCGGCGATGTAGACGGGGTCGGCCACGTTCTGGAACAGCTGTCGGAAGCGCAATTCGCTCGCGGCGACCGCCTGCTCGGACCTGGTCCGCTCCGCGATCTCCCTTTCGAGGTCCGCGGTGCGCGAGCGGACCCGGTCCTCGAGCTCTACCGACAAGCCTTTCAAGGCCTCTTCCGCCTTTTTCCGTTCGCCGAGCTCCTCCTGCAGCGACGCGGTCCGGCTGCGTACCACCTTCTTCAGCGCGTAGTTGGCCCAGGCGGCTGCGGCAAGGAGCAGGGCGAGCAGGGCCGCGACGACTCCGATGACGAAGGTCCTGCTGGGGGCCCAGTGCAGGTCGTCGACATAGAGCCACTTTTGCAGGGCGCCGCTGCGCTCTTCCTTGCCGATGGCGGCGAGCCCCTTGTTGAGAATTCCCTGCAGTTCCGGCCAGTCCTTGCGTATCCCGATCCCCCAGCGGTAGTCGAAATCGGTCTTCCCGGCCAGTTGCAGGTTGGTGATGCCGGCCTGCTGGGCATAGAAGGTGGCGTTGGCCATGTTCTCCACGTAGAAATCGACCATGCCCAGGGAGGTCTTGGCCAAGGCGGTGGAGACATCGGGAACCACTTCGAGCCTGATGTCAGGGAACCTGGTGCGGAGTATGTCGTGGGAGGCGTAATTGGAAACGACGGCGACCTTTTTCCCCTTGAGGTCGGCGAGGGTGAGGTTGGTCCGCGAGCCGCTGCGGGCGAAGATGCCACCCGGGACGGCGACCAGTGTGTCGGTGAACAGGGCGAACTTCTCCCGGTTCGGGGTCCGCACCATGGCACCCAGGAGGTCCACCTGGTGAGCCTTGAATTTCTCCAGCACCTCGTCCCAGTTGCTCAGGTGGACCACGGTGATGGTGATGCCGAGCTTTCGTTCCAGGAGCCGGATCATGTCGGCGGAGGCGCCCTGGTACTGGCCATTTTCGTCGAAGAACTCGATCGGTTTGAAGTCGGGGTCGGGGGCGAGTTTTATGATGGGATGCCGCTGGAGCCACTGCTGCTCCTCGGCGGTCAGTGCGACGCCCGTTTCGGCTTGTCCCGCGGTGCAGATGAGCGTCGACAGGACTGTTACGAGCAGAAAGGCAGCTGTTGCAACCAATCGGATACAAGTCATCTCGCCATCCTTAATCGGGTGATAGATGCGTCAACTGGGGCGGGTAACAGTTAATAACTTTTCGGCAGATGCCGGTCAACCTTTATATATGATTTGGCGGGTGGGTTAGTTGCGGCCGTGTCGTAGTGAACTGCCGGAAGCTGTACCGGATCCGGAGCCGCCCCGGCGCACGGCAAACCGGGACGGTGCAGTCTGGACCAGGGGGGCTCGGCTATTGACATCGCCTGGGCCGAATCCTATCCTGAGAGGGTCGGGTAGGTGGAAATACCTGACAGATAGGAGGTTTATCATGATAAGACCCATTCCGGAAGGATTTAACAGTGTCACAGCGATGTTCATGTTCAAGGACTGCCGCAAGGCGATCGACTTTTACCGGAACGCCTTCGGAGCCGTGGAGAGATACGCCATGCCGGGACCGGACGGGGAGGGGATCATGCACGCCGAACTCCTCATCGGGGACTCCATCATTATGATGGGGGACGAGTGTCCCGGTGAAAACTGCAAGAGTGCGGAAACCCTGGGAAGTTCGACGATCAGCTTCTATCTCTACGTGGAGAACGTCGACGCGGCCTTCAGGCGCGCGCTTGAAGCGGGAGCCACCGAGAAGATGGCGGTCCAGGAAATGTTCTGGGGAGACCGGGCCGGAGCGCTGCAGGACCCGTTCGGCTACAACTGGATGCTGGCGACCCACACCAGGGACCTGAGCCCCGAGGAGATCAGGGAAGGCGCCAGGGCAGCTTTCGCGCAGATGCCCAAGGAAATCAAATCGTAACACATGTGCTTCCGGCACCCCGGGGGCGCGGATTGCTGCGTCGCCGCGGGTGCCGGAAGCGACAGGAAAGGTTGTGAATCATGAAGAGCATGTTACGGATACTCGCCATCATCGCGCTCCTGGGAGTGCAACTCGCCGCTGCCGAAACGAAGTGGTACGTGGGGGACGAACGCTGCCGGCCTCCCAAGGACGACGGCACCTATTCGGCACCCTACGATGCCAGGGAGCACCCCGGCGACTTTCCGACCTTTCCCGGCGCCGACAAGCCGGGATGGTTTTGCAGCTACCAGCGGGAGGACGGGGTCCTGGTCCAGCACGGCAACAGCCTGACGCCGCAGCAGCAGTGGCTGGCGGTCTGGGCGGCCGGCGCCAACGCCATGAATTGAGAACAGGAGAACAGTAGGCCTCACGAGGAGGTCCGCCATGAAGGACCTGGAAGGATACGTCATACTGATCACGGGCGCGACCGACGGCCTTGGTGAAAAGGTCGCCACCGATTTTGCCCCCCTCGGGGCGACGCTGTTATTGCACGGCAGGGACCCGGAGAAAGGGCGCCGGGTGGTCGCCGCCATAAGCGAGGCTACCGGCAGCGACCGGCTGCACTATTACAACGCCGACCTCTCCTCGCTGGGCGAGGTCGAGGCTCTGGCCGACTCGATCGCCGCCGACTGGCGCGGGCTCGACGTACTGATCAACAACGCCGGGGTGGGGGCCGGGCCCGAACCGAAGCGGCGCGAGCTGAGCGCCGACGGCTTCGAGCTCCGCTTCGCGGTCAACTACCTGGCGCCGTTTCTGCTCACGTACCGGCTTTTGCCGCTGCTGCGGCGGCGGGCGGACGAGGTCGGCTGCGCGCGGGTCGTCAACGTGGCCTCGGTCGCACAGCAGGAGTTGGTGTTCGACGACGTGATGCTGGAGAAGGGGTATGACGGCATGCGCGCCTACGCCCAGAGCAAACTGGCGCTGATCATGTTCAGCTTCGACCTGGCGCACGAGCTGGCCGGGACCGGCATCACGGTCAACGCAATGCATCCCGCGTCGCTGATGGATACCAAGATGGTGCGGGAGTGGTTCGGAGCGGCGAGGACCACGGTCGAGGAGGGGGCGCGCTACCTGGAACGGCTGGCGGTGGACGACGAGCTGCAGGGGAAGAGCGGGCTCTACTTCGACCAGGGGAGCCCGAAACGGGCGGCGGAGCAGGCCTACGATGAAGAGGCGCGCAGGCGGCTTAGGGAGCTGAGCTTGAAATGTATAAGCCGGAGATGACGGGGAACGTCATTCGTCACGGGGCGGCAACAACTCCCAACGGTCGTCATTCAGGTCGTGCCTCAACTGGTGCTGCCCACCATCTTCAACCTGCACTTTGAAGTAATTGCCGTCTCGGTCGTACCAACGATCGAGGATCCCGGTGACGGTGAAGGTCCGGTCCCGCCACGTGAACGAGGTGGGACGCTCGTCTGCCTTGTAGCCGGCATAGCAGCTGACTTTTACCGGCTCTCCCCTGCGCTTGACGTTCGGTTCCTCTCCCATCCGCTACAGCTCCCTGCGTGCGCCCGCCGGCGAAAACCTTACCGCCACGATCCGGATCAAGGCCAGGGAAAGCACCAGGGCGATGGTCATGGCAACTTCCTGCCAGTCGATGTCCTTGTACCAGAAAGCCATCACTTCGGTCAGCACGGTGACGATGACGGTGTCGATGATATAGGTCACCTTCACCCGCCCTTCGGTGGAATAGGCGAGCGCGGTGCGCAGCACTTCGATGATGGCGAGCACGGTCAAAAGGTCGACCATGATCTGCTTCGAGGCGCCGTGAAAGTCCTCCTGGAAGACCAGGCGCAGATCATAGAGCGTGCACCCCACACCGGCTACGATGGCAAGCAGGATGGCGATGATCAGCAGGCACAGCACCGCGCGCGCGGACATCTCGTAAAACCGGTTCAGCTTCAGGTCGACACTGTTTTCTCTCCACATAAGTCAATCTCCTCTGGTTACGTTTGCGGCGAACATACCAGAGGGAGGTTACAGGCTTTTGTGCCCAATTCTACAATCGCGTGACATCCCCTTCTTCCTGCAGCTTGGCAAGCCGCTCCAAAAGCTTGGCGGTGTCGGGAAAGCCCCGATGGATGTAACGGATCACGCCGCTCTTGTCGATGACGAAGGTGGCGCGCCCCGCACCGTAAAGCTTCTGCAGGTCGCCCTTTTCATCGGACAGCAGGGGGAAGGAGAGACCGTGCTCCCGGGCGAACTCCCGGTGTGTTGCCAGCGTGTCGCTGCTCACGCCCAGGACCTGGGCGTCCTGCTTCTCAAAAAGCGGCAACTCCTTTTGAAAAGCCTGCATCTCGCTGGTTCAAACCGGGGTGAAATCCGCGTAGTAAAAGGCGAGGAGCACGTGCTTTTTTCCAGCGAAATCGGCGAGTTTTACCGCCCCCTCGGTGGAGTCCGCCTCGAACTCCGGCGCCTGCTCGTCTATCCTCGGCAGCCGGGAGCCGATACTCCCTATGGCGGCGAGCGCCGAGGTCGCCATGCTTCCCAAAATCGATCGTCTCATCTCAAAACCCTCCCCGTGAAATGCCGGACAGCGCGCCGGGCGACGGCGCCACCACGCGAGTGTACCAGAAAACACAAAAAAACCAGCTCCCCCGGAGGGAAACTGGTCAGAAACTACTTCGGTTTCGTCGCGGACTTTTTCAGCGCGTGCTTTTTCTGCGCCACCAGGTGGCCCCGCACATCCCGGCCACGCCTGCGGCCATCACCAGTGCCGTGGAGGGTTCGGGGACGGGACTGGGGTCGCCGCACTTCACGGACACGGTCCAGGTCCCGTCGTTGAAATTCCGGCCGAAATCAGCACCGTTCATGCCGATGTCGTAGGAGCCGTCCGGGGAATTCTCGGAGTACACGGTGTTGCCGACGGCGCGCAGGTCGTCTTCCAGCCAGATCCACCAGCCGATGGGGGTCCCGTCAACTTTGAGTCCGTCGAAGATCTGCAGCTCCGAGCTGCAGTCGTCGCTAAGCTTCAGGGTCTGGTAGCCGTCCGACATGATGAAGGAGATCATCTCCGAGCTCTGGTTTTCGGCGAAACCTCGCTCGCCATAGCTCAGGGGATGGTCGGTGAGAAGCGAGATGGTGACGTGGTTGGCGGGGCTGTAGGTGGTTCCGCCGAACCAGTCGAAGGGGACTCCCACGTACTCGTAATCGTAGAGATGGGCCTGCGAGGATACCGGCAAAAGCAACAGCATCAGAACTGCCGCGGCGAGAATTCTGGTCCTCATCGATGACCTCCTTTGCTGCCGTCAGTCGTGCACCGATAAGGTGATTATATTTTGTTAATACAACGCCGGCAACGGCTAAGGCATTAGCCGGTAACATTTTCTGCGCTACAAGAGAGGCCGGGTCCAGGGGAGATCACCCCCCGTGCAACTTGGCGGTTGCAGCGAGCCGGCGGCTAGCTTTCCAGCCTTCTTCGATACCTTTCAAGCACTTGCTTCAAAACCGGGTGCTCCAGGGAAACCGGCACCAGGTATTCTCCGACCAGTTCCCGGTCCCACCACTGCCTGTCACCGAAGCTGTAGCGGTAGTAAAGGGCGCGGATGAAACGCGGCGGCGCCTCCGGAAAGGGGTTGTGTCGCAGGAGCCCCAGGGTCTGCGGGTCCCCCTGGAGCAGCTTGATGACCAACTGCACGAACCAGCGCGAGTGCCCCCCTTGCGACGGCATCGCCTCGAACCACATCAGCCAATCCAGGCGCAGGTGGTATGGTGCCACGAACGGCGGCATGCGGGATGGGGCGCCGGGCTTACCGCGGAACTCGTAGGGCCGCCACTGCGACTCCTCCCGGGCGTCTTCCGCTGCGGTCCCCTCCAGCACGATCTCGTAGCGTTCCTTGGTGATGCTGCCGAAGGCGCCGTAGGTATTGACCAGGTGGAAGGGGTCGAAGGAGGTGTTCATGATCTGCCGCCTGGAGAAGAGGTTGCGGGCCGGCTGTACGCTCTTCGCCGCGACCAGGAGCACGAGCCCCCAGGTGAGCGCCTGGAACAGCGGCGGCTGGGGGAGAAGCGGAGGGGGGCGCACCGCGAGGAGGGTTGCGATGAGGGAGCCGTCCAGGGGAGTGAGGCAGATGACGGCGGTAAGCCAGTTGAGCCAGGCAAAGTTGCCGCTCACGATGATGGAGAGGAGAAAGAGGAGCGAGCCTGCCGCGGCGATCCCGGCGACGGGTTGGGGGGCGAAGAAGAGAAAGGGGAGGATCAGCTCGGCCAGGTGGTTGAAGAGCACCCCCGCCTTGTGCACGGGGGGAGGGAGGCGGTGGAAGAGCCGGCTGAGCGGGTTGGGCATGGGCTGCGTCTCGAAATGGTAATCGAGGCAGGTGAGGTCGTGCCAGCAGCTGTCCCCTCTCATCTTGATCATCCCCGCGCCGAACATGACGCGGAAGGCGAGCCAGCGGTAGAGCCAGATCACCGCCCACCCCGGCTCGACTCTGGAGGGGCCGAGGAAGGCGGCCAGAAACCCGGCTTCCAGGAGCAGCGATTCCCAGCCGAAGGCGTAAAAGGTCTGCCCGATGTTCACGAAGGAAAGGTAGATGCCCCAGAGCAGTAACCAGACCGCCATGGACCAGACGGTGCCGCCGGCCTCGGAGATGCCGGTCACCGCGAGCAGCGACAGGAAAACGCCGAGCAGCGAGAAGAGGAGGTAGGCGCGGTCGCCGCGCAGGAAGTAGAAGAGGCTCGGCGCTTCGCGGAAGGGGACCAGGCGCATGAAGGGGAGCGCCGGTTCCAGGCCGCGGTCGCCGCACAGGGCGCGGAACTGGTTCAAGGCTGCCAGGAAACCCATCAGGTAGATGACGCCCAGTCCCCGCTGCAGCATGAGCCGGATGATCCAGTAACCGTCGTCACTCATAAGTCCTCCGCGGGAGGAAAGAAACCAGAAGCGGTTGCGCAAAGAACACGGAGTATCCGCAAAGCACGCGGAGAAAAATCCTTCGCGAGGAACTGCAAAACCTGCCGGTTTCGCCTTTCTTTTGGCGCTCTTCGCGTAACCGCTTTCGGGTTACTTCAAATCCGCGAGAGCGAGGCGCGCTGCATGGTAGCCGCACATGCCGTGCACGCCTCCGCCGGGGGGCGTTCCCGAGGAGCAGAGGTAAACGCCGGGAAGCGGCGTCCGATACGGCGCCAGGAGCGTGGGGCGGGCCAGGAACTGGCGCAGGTCCTGTACCCCGCCGTTGATGTCCCCTCCTATGATGTTGGCATTGTATGTTTCATACTCCAGGCAGTTGCGGGTGTGGCGCCCGAGGATGAGGTCCCGGAATCCGGGTGCGAAGCGCTCCACCTGGGACTCGATGCGGTCGCTCATGTCGAAGGTGGAGCCGTGGGGGACGTGGCAGTAGGCCCAGGCGGTGTGTTTTCCGTCCGGCGCGCGCGAGGGGTCCACCAGGGTGGGCTGTGCCACCAGCACGAACGGTTGCTCGGGATGGATCCCCCGCCAGATCTCTTTCTCGCCACGGGCGACCTCCTCCTCGGTCCCGCCGACGTGGACGGTGGCAGAGCGCCGGCAGCCGGCCGCCGTCCAGGGGATCGCCCCGTCCAGTGCCCAGTCGATCTTGAAGACGCCGGGGCCGTAGCGGTAGCGCTGCAGCCTGCGACGGTAGCCGGCCGGAAGGCGTGACCCGGCGATGGATTCCAACTGGCGCTCGCTGACGTCGAAAAGGATGATGCGGGCCGCGGGGAGGTCGGCGAGGCTTTTGATCGGGCAGCCGGTGACGATCACACCCCCGAGCGTGCGGAGGCAGGAGGCCAGGGCGGCGGCGATGCTCTGCGAGCCCCCCTTGGCGACCGGCCAGCCGGCCACGTGCCCGAGCGTCCCGAGGATCAGGCCGAAGGCCGCCGAGAGCGGTTGCTGCAGCGGCAGAAATGCGTGGGCGGACATCCCGGCGAAGAGGGCGCGGGCGGGGGGATCCTTGAAGGCGAGCCGGGCCAGCAGCTGCGCGGGGAGGAGCGCCTTCATGCCGAAGAGCGCGAAGGGGACGGGGTACCGGGGGACGTGCAGGGGGGCCAGCAGGTCCGGGGCAAGGTCGTCCCAGCGCTCGATGAGCGGTGCGAACAGCCGGCGGTAGGAAGAGCCGTCCCGTCCCAAGAGGGAGGCGGTCTCGTCGAGGTCCCGAAACAGCAGGGCGGCCTCCCCGTCGGGGAGGGGGTGGGCGAGCTGCACCTGCGGGTATATCCATTCCAGGCCGTGTTCGGACAGGGGAAGCGACTTGAAGAAGGGGGAGGCGACGCCGAGGGGATGGATTGCGGAACAGACGTCGTGCAGGAAACCGGGAAGGGTGAGTTCCTCGCTGCGGGTTCCCCCGCCGATGGTGGCGGATCCCTCGACGACGGTGACCGAGAGGCCGGCTTTGGCCAGGGTCAGGGCGGCGGCCAGACCGTTCGGCCCGGAGCCCACCACGACGGCATCCATCTCGCTACCCTTGGGCATGTCGGCACCTCATGCGACCGGAATCAAAAACACGAGGTTCAAGTCTAGCAAAGGGAGAACCGTTGGCCAACGGAGAAAATCGCAAGGTTGCGGGGTTCCGCTTGGGCACGACTGACAGAAAATCCGGGGAAGTCACCAAAACAGCGGATTAATGGGGAAGTCTTCTCGGAAAAAGGAGGCAGGGGGCAGAGGATCAGCGGACGGCGAGGAGGGTCTCGCTGGTGAAGGTCTCACAATGGTTGCGGTTAGCGGGTATTCCTTGGGGAGGCAGGTGGGACAGATGAGATGCGGGACAAGAAACGTCTTCATGGGCAGCAACGGTACCACAACACGGCGAACGACCAAAGACGCAAACCATTAGCCACGGAGAAAATCCGGGGAAATCTGCAATTCTAGCAAACCGAAAACCGTTGGCCACGGAGAGAATCTGAGGAAATCCGGCGAGGCCACATGCATCCGTCGCGGTCCCGCCATCACTACTTGAGGAGCGGGTGGGACGGATGAGATAACGCAGAGCATTTCATAGATGGCAGAGACCTAACCTTATCAAGCCACTGACCTTTTTCCGCAGGAGGCAGGGCTAGAATAAAAGTTAAGCCGTTCGGGTGATGAGACGATGAGATAGTGACCGGCACCCTGCCTCGTGACAAAGCCGCCTCAGCCTGCAATTCATGGAGGGTCAATGATTCAAGCGGACCTCACTGTTTTCCTCGATCAATGGAAATCACCGCGGCAAAAAGATGATCTTTATTCCAGCCTATCGAACTTTGTGGAACAGTGGAACTCGTGTCAGCGACGGCACTTGGATGCACCAGTCAGACCGCTGAACATGGCTGCTCTAAAAAGCTTTCTCTCAGATTTTGCACCCCTCTTAAGGGAACTTCAGGTCCAACGAAGGGATGGCAAGGCTGCTAACGTGTGGGAAGCCGCAGGCCTTGGGGCTGACGAGGTGCGTGTCAGTTCGGTTCTGGCTTGGTTTCTCGACTGTCATGCAGCGCACGGACAAGGCAACCAGTTGCTCTCTCTTATACTTGATGCCGTTGTTGATATGCCTGCCGGGTTCCCTTCTTCAGAGAAGGTCCGTGCAAAACCGTATTGGGTGCATGTGGAATCATGTGCGTCCGGCGACCGCACCAGCAGGGTGGACATAGAAATTGAGGGGGAAGCTTTCCTCCTGTTTATTGAGGTGAAGGTTTACGCTGCAGAGACTAACGACCAGTTGAAGCGTTACCTCAAAATCGCGCGACAAAAAGGAGGAGGGCGCCCTTACGGAGTGTTGTTTTTGACTCTGCCAGGGAAACGGGCCAGTATCCAAGACCCATTCCTAGTCAATATCACCTGGCAAGATGTTGCGCATGTCTTTAGGGCACAGGCGAGGTTGCTTACCCCTGGCAGCAATTCAAGGTCATTACTTTCCCAGTTTGCACAACATATTACCGGATTCTAGGAGGTCCCATGGGCAGCAAAGAAGCTGGAAGTCTCATCATTAAGAGCATGTTTGTCTTTGAAGAGGTCTTTCGCGAATATTTAGACAGTGTCGGACCAGCGGTTTATTCTGAGATCAGCGCCCTGATCGAAAAGCCCGCCCAGCATGAAAAGTGGACGGGTAGTTTCGACCTCTGGGAGGAAGATGAGGTGTGGTTCGCTCCGCTGGAGTGGGCGGAGGATGGAACCAAGGAAGACTTCAAAGCTTATTACTGCCTTGACTATATTAACGATGGGAAAGTGCTCGATGAATACCTGTACCACATTTCTCCGATTTTGGGGATAACGGCGACGCAGGCCGGGTTCAGCTTTGCCCTCGAAAGAAAGTACATAGGAAATCCGAAGGTCGGGGACTTGAAGAAATTCTGCCAGAATCATCGGAACTACGACAGCCTGATCGGGATAGGTTTCAGGCAGACGAGCAATGGTAAGTTATTTATACCGTTTAAGGTTGATGCAACGGCCCTGGCTGATGCTTACGCAAATGATACGATCGTAGACGCCTTGCAGCCGATAGCAGATGCCTTGGAAAAGCTGCGCAACGCTCATCCCTTATTTGCTGAACTTGTTGCAGATGCCGAGAGGAGTTTTCTCAAGTAGCGCCGGCTAGGGTACGGTCCCTCTGGGTTCCCAGCGCAACTGCTGGCTCTATGCTAGCCCAGTTATCAAAAAGAAGCGTCCCTCTGGGAGCCGTTGTAGCTCCTGCTGCGGGGATTGTGACGCTGGGGTTTGGGCGCTCCGCACCTTCGGCGCCTGGTGCGACGTTTCTTGACGTATGGGCAGGATATCCTGATCGTGACAAGGAGGCGTCGAGATGAGGATAGAGCCTGAAACGGAGCTGGGGGCACGCGTCGGGGTGGCCGCAGCGGGGCCCAGCGGCCTACGGATGATCGGCAGATTGATGCAACGGCTCCCACTCCTGGAGCCGTTGTCGTACCTCGCGGCTGAGGAGCGGGCCATGCCACCGGTGGACCTGGTCGTGGTGGTGAGCGGGATGGATGATGTCACTGTCGCCGGTGATACCCTGCGTGCCGCAACCGTCGCACGTGGGTTGTCCTCTGTGCGCTTGTGCGTGGCCGTGGTGCCCAGATCATCTCTGGCTTCCACTCCGGAGGTGTTGGGAACCCTGCGGGAGGTGGGGCAACTGGTCGATGCGCTGTTCCTCGTTTCGCACCGAAATCTGAAACCGCTGTACCCGGATGCCCCCCGGATGATGGCGGAGCTTGCCCTGGAGGAGTTTTTGTCAACCACCATGATCGAGGACTTAACGCGGATCATCGCCGAGCGCGGCTTGATCTGCATCGACTTTGCGGATGTGGTGGCGATACTGCGCGACGGCAGCAGCGAGACTTGCCTCGGTGTGGGACTGGCCGGCGGGAAAGGGGGGGCGGCACTGGCTGCAGAAAAGGCCGTGCAAAGTATCCGGGAACAGGGGGGGGAGCCGAGCCAGCACGGCGCTTTTCTGGTCTGCGTGAAAGGTTCCACCAATATCACCATGGACGATTTCGACGATGCCTCGAGAGTGGTGCACGAGAATGTCCATCCCGACGCCAACATCATCATAGGGCTGCTGCTGGACGATGATCTGGGCTCCAACGTCAGGGTGTTGATCATGGCGAAGAAGGATGCCGTTCCGGTCGCTCCCGTGGTTGACGAGCGGGTGCGCCGCTTCCTCGGGCAGACATGACTGCTTGCGCCGGGAAGATCGATGAATCTACCGGGGGGGTGGATGAACCGCGGGAGATGTCGCAAGCAGTGGCTGTGAAAAGAATCGGAGATGAAAGAAGGGGGCGGCCGCGATTGCTTTCGGCGCCCCCTGTCAAGAGAAGCGGATGTGACTGGGGAGTGAGCTAGTTCTGCTGGGCGTGGCGGATGCCGAGCATCATGCGGCCGGGGCCGGGGACTCCGGTGGGGACGAAGGCAACCTGGTCGCCCGGATGCACCTCGTGCTCCAGGCTGTAGGCCTTGTGGTTAACGAAGACCGCCTCGATCTTCTCCATGGGAAGCCCGAGGTCGCGGGCTATCGCCTCCGCCGGACATCCCTCCTCGGGAACCGTCACCTCGGCCTGGGAAGGAAGACCGCGGTCTTTCCTGAAGGTGTGCAGCAGGCCGAACATCCTTACCGTCGTGTTTGCTTTCGATGGCATGACTTACTCCTCTCTTTCGTTGTGACATTGCGGGCGGGTGCTTCACCGTTTCATGCTGCAACTGCCGGGAGTGAGGCATCAGTCCTTTAGTGGCCGAACGATCGTTCGGTAAAAAAAGTTTACACTATAAATGGGGCGATGGGAAGCATGAGAATCGTGACATGGGAAGAATGGGAAGAATGGGTAATGGAGACGGGGAATCGATAAGGTGGACGGGAATAGGGGAGGGATGCGGACCGCACGGCCCGCATCCCAGGTGGGGCGGTTACCGGCGGCGGTTTAGGGCGAGAAGAAGCAACTCGGCCAGGTGCAGCGGCTTTCGCTCGGTCGCCTGCAGAATCTGGGTGCGGCAGCTGAAACCGTCGGCAACGATGTAGTCGCCGGACGAGGCCTGCCTGACTGCGGGGAGAAGCCCCATCTCGGCGATGCGCATGGAGATGTCATACTTCCCTTTCTCGAAGCCGAACGAGCCCGCCATGCCACAACACCCCTGCTGCGGCTCGACCACGGTAAGCCCCATCTGTTTGAACAGTTCGTGGGCGGCCTCCGGTTTCAACAGCGCCTTCTGGTGACAGTGGGCCTGGTACACGATGGTCCCGGAAAGCCTGGGCGGGGTGAGACTTTCCTTCTTCATGAACTCCGAGAGGGTGACGGTGAGGCCGGTGACCCTCTTGCCATCCTCGTGCTGCGGGTAGAGCTCGGACAGCTCGTCCCGGAACACGGCGGCCGTGCTCGGCTCCAGGATCAGCACCGGGATCCCCTGGCGCACGTAGGGGCTCAGCAGTCGCACCGCCTCGAGGATCTTCTTCCCGGCGTAGGCCAGCATGCCGTAGTCGATGGGGGGGCGCACGACGGGGGGGCGCTTTTTCGGGACGATTACCTGGTACCCGTAGCGGGTCAAAACCTCGAAGGCCGCCTTGAGGGTCTCGGGAAAGAAGCAGTCGTTGAAGATGTCGGGGTAGAGGACGACGCGCCGCCCCTCGCTGCGGCCGCCGTGCCTGCCGCTTTTGTACCAGGAGGTGAAGCTTTCATCTGCAAAGCGGGGCATGCTCCGCTCCGGGGCGATGCCGCCCAACGCCTTGGTGATCCCCGAGAGCACCGGTGCCTGTCCCATGAAGTTGGCGAGCGCCGGCATCTTCGCGCCCAGGGAGCCCCAGATGCCGAAGAGCCCCATGGAGTAGGCGGGGAGCGGGCGGAGCCGGTGCCGGTAGTGGTGGTGCAGGAACTCCGCCTTGTAGGTGGCCATGTCGACGTTGACCGGGCAGTCGGTCTTGCACCCCTTGCAGGAGAGGCAGAATTCCAGGGATTCGAGCACTTCCCTGCTGTGCCAGCCGTCGGCCACGAAGTCCCCCCGGAACATCTCGAAGAGCAGGTGCGCACGCCCCCGGGTGGTGTGCTTCTCCTCCAGGGTGGCCAGAAAGCTCGGGCACATGAAGGCGTCGTGGGTGCGGCGGCATTTGCCCACCCCCACGCAGCGCAGAACCGCGCGGGGGAAACTGCCGTCGTCGTTGGGGAAGCGGAAGCGGGTCTCCGGCTGCCAGGGGGTGTATTCGGGGCCCAGCCGCAGGTTCTGGTCGGGACGGAAGGGCTCCACCACCTTGCCCGGGTTCATCTTCCACTCCGGGTCCCAGAGCTCCTTGAAGCGCCGGAACGCCTCCAGGAGTTCGGGGCCGTACATCTTCTCCAGGTACATCGCCTTGGACTGTCCGTCGCCGTGCTCGGCGGAGAAGGAGCCGCCGTAGCGGACCACGAGGTCGGTCGCCTTGTCCAGAAAGCCCAGGTAGTTCTGCACCCCCTGGTGCGTGAAGAGATCGAAGGAAATGCGGCAGTGGATGCAGCCGTCGCCGAAGTGGCCGTAGAGCGAGGCGATCAGGCCGTGCTCCTGCAACAGGGCGTGGAAATCGCGCAGGTACGGCCCCACCTTTTCCGGCGGGACGGCGGCGTCCTCCCATCCCGGCCACCCAAGCGGCACCCCCGGGACGTTGGCCGTGGCGCCGAGTCCCGATTCCCGCACCTCCCAGACCATCTTCTCCTCCTTGCTGTCGGAAAAGAGCTTCATGCTGGGAGGGTCGTCCCGCTTGCCGATCTTCTTCATGGCCTGGCGCGCCTTGCGGTCTGATTCCTCCCTGGTGTCGCCGCCGAACTCCGCCAGGAGCCAACCCTTCCCCGGGGGGAGGAGCTCGATGTCCTCGGGGTGCAGTTTCTTCTTCTTCATGAACTTGATGAGGAGCTCGTCCAGCCCCTCCAGACCGACCGGTGCGAATTCCATCAGGGCCCCGATGTCGTCGGCGGCGCTGTAGACGTCCGGGTACCCCAAAACGAGCAGGGTGCGCGACGGCGGGCTGTGCACCAGGCGCACGGTCGCCTCCAGCACGGTGACGCAGGTCCCCTCGGTTCCCACCAGCGCCCGCGCCACGTTGAACCCGTTTTCGGGGAGGAGGTCGTCCAGGTTGAAGCCGGAAACGCGGCGCGGGATCCTGGGGTAACGGCGGCGGATATCCCTGGCGTAGCGGTCGCGGATCTCGCGCAGACCGGCGTAGATCTCCCCCCGCCTCCCCCCCTCTGCGATGATCCTTTCCAGCTCCTCTTCGCTGGTGGGGCCGACGGTCATGCGCACCCCGTCGTAGGTGACCAGGTCCAACTCCAGCACGTTGTCCGCCGTGCGCCCCGCCATCACCGAGTGGATGCCGCAGGAGTTGTTGCCGATCATGCCGCCGAAGGTGTTGTGGTCGTGGGTGGCGGGGTCGGGCCCGTAGGTCAGGTGGAACTTCTCGGTCTCGTCGCGCAACTGGTCGAGGACCACGCCCGGCTGCACCCGTGCGATCCTCTTTTGCGGGTCGATCTCGAGGATGCCGCGCAGGTACTTCGAGTGGTCGATCACCACGGCGACGTTGCAGGTCTGGCCGCACAGGGCGGTGCCGCCGCCGCGCGAGACCACCGGGGCGCCGTGCCGGCGGCAGACCTCGATGGTCTTGACCACGGCGTCGGTGGTTCTCGGTAGCACCACGCCGACCGGTACCTGGCGGTAGTTGGAGGCATCGGTCGCGTAGAGGGCGCGGCTCGTGCTGTCGAAACGGACTTCGCCATCAACCACGGCGCGCAGGTCGGCCTCGAGCGCCTTCGCGTTCAGCATCTGGTCTCCCTTTCTTTCTGCTTCGCTCATCGCTCCTCCTCTGGGGCGTCAGATCTCGAACCTCTCGGCCTCCGCAACCCTGAGCGCGAGGCCGTGGCCCGGCCGCTCCAGGTCGGGCGCAAGCGTGCCGTGCCACGGCTCGATCACCCCGTCGAAAAGCATCCGCTCGATGCGGACATGATCGTGGAAGTATTCCAGGTGGCGAATGGGGGGCGCGGCACAGCAAAGGTGCAGGTGCAGGGCCGGCGCGCAATGGGACGACATGGGGAGGCCCCAGGCGCTGCAGAGGGCGGCCGCCTCCAGGAACCCGGTCACCCCGCAGCGGGTCGCGTCGGCCTGGAGCACGTCGACGCAGCCGTCCCGCAGGATGTCCAGGAAGTAGCGGAGGTCGAAGCCGTACTCCCCCGACGAGATCTCCATCCCCTCCGGCGCCAGGTCGCGCACCAGGCGCAGCCCCTCCCGGTCCCGGTGCGGCACCGGCTCCTCGAACCAGGTCACCCCGTCGGCGGCGAAGCCTGCGGCGAGGGCGAGGGCCTGTTTGCGGCTGTAGCCGCCGTTGGCGTCCACCATGAGCTCCGCCTCCGCCCCGATCGCCTGTCGGGCCGCCCTCACCCGTTCCGGGTCCGCCTTGGCGTCGCGCCCCACCTTCATCTTGACCCGGGAGATCCCCTGTCCCACCCAGCCCGATAGCTGCCGCTGCAGCTTGTCGACGGGATACGAGGTGAAGCCGCCGCTGCCGTAGACCGGCACCCGCTCGCGCGCCTCCCCCAGGAGGGAGACCAGCGGCACCCCGAGGAGCCGGGCCTTCAAATCCCAGAGGGCGGCGTCGAGTGCCGAGACCGCCAGCATGCCGATGCCGGACTGGCCCAGGTTGCGCAGCGCCCCGGTCAGGGCGACCCAGCAGCCGGCGATGTCCAGCGCGTTGCGCCCGCGCAGCAGGTCGGCCAGCTTGTCCTTGATCAGGGTGGCCGCCGCGGGGGAGGCGTAACTGTAGCCGAACCCCTTCTCCCCCCCGGAGTACAGGTGGGTCGCGACCAGGACGGTATCCTCCCAGCGGTAGGTCCCGTCGGATTCGCGCTCCTCGGTGGGGATGCGATAGCAGTTGACCTCGATCCGTTCCACGCTCGCCTGTCTCATGCCGGGTCCTCCAGATCTCACGCTCCTTGCGCCGCGGCGGTGCCGCGAGCGGGTTGGCTCTGGCGTTGCGGTTCTCCCTGGAGCCGCCAGTCGTACTCCGCGTACTCGATGGCGAACGATTCCGGGCTCATGGGCAGCCTCGCTCGGAAAAACACATTGGTGCAGTATAACCGAGCAAAGTTAAAAAACACCAATTTAACCGCGGGCGCCTGATCCCATGCGGGGGACCCGGCCCCTCCCGGGCGGGCTTTCTCTGCGTCCTCCGCGCTCCATGGGTGCATAATCGTTGACATCCCGTGCGGAGTCGTTAAATATGCTGCTGTCTGCCAATTCACATGAGAGCCCGCGAGAGGAACCACGCATGCCGACAGTACTGGTGATAGAGGACGAGAGGGACCTGGCCGAACTTGTGGCCTTCCACCTGGAACAGGAGGGGTACACCTGCCTGATCGCGGGGGACGGAAACTCGGGGCTCAACGAGGCACGCCGCCACAGGCCCGACCTGATCCTGCTCGACCTGATGCTTCCGGGGATGCTGGGGACCGAGGTCTGCCGCCTGCTCAAGGGGGGGGAGCAGACCGGCTCCATCCCCATCATCATGCTCACCGCGAAGGGGGAGGAGATCGACCGGGTGGTCGGTTTCGAGATGGGGGCCGACGACTACGTGGTGAAGCCCTTTTCCACCCGGGAGCTGATGCTCAGGGTGCGCGCCGTGCTGCGCCGCAGCAGCGAGCAGGCACCAAAGTCGGCGCAGCTCACGCTGGGCGTGCTCCACATCGATACCGAGGGGCACCGGGTCGAGGTCGCCGGCGAGGAGGTGCAGCTCACCTCCACCGAGTTCAAGCTCCTCATGAACCTGGCCGAGCGGCTGGGGAGGGTGCAGAGCCGGGAGCTCCTGTTGCAGAACGTCTGGGGCTACAACTACCTGGGAGACACCCGCACCGTCGACACCCACATGACCCGACTGCGCACCAAGCTCGGGGCGGCCGGCGAGATGATCAAGACCGTGCGCGGCTTCGGCTACAAGCTGGAGGAGGCATGAGAGGGGGCTTCCGCTGGAAGCTGATGGCGTCCTACCTGGCCCTCGTGTTTTTCCTGGGCGCGGGGCTCTACCTCTACCTCTCCGGGAGCCTGGAACGCTCCATGACCAAGGACACCCGGGAGCACCTCCAGGACCAGGCGCGGGTGGCCTCGCTCATGGCGCTCAAGGAGATCCGCGACCTCGACCGCGACGCGCCGGCACTGACGACGTCGCTGGCCAAGGCGATCCGATCCCGCGTCACGGTGATCGCCGGCGACGGGCGCGTGGTGGCCGATTCCGGGCTCGAGCCCGGCCAGTGGTCCGGGCTGGAGAACCACGGGCACCGCCCCGAGGTGATGGCGGCCTTCCGGGAAGGGATCGGCAGCGCCGTGCGCTACTCGGCGACCCTGCACATCGACATGCTCTACGTCGCCGCGTCCTTCGGCGACCAGGGGGTGATCCGCCTGGCGCTGCCGCTCTCGGAGCTGGAACTGGCCAAGGAGCGCCTGAGAAGGAGCCTCGGCGCAACCCTGGCGGTGGCGGTGCTGGCCTCCCTGCTCTTCTCCTATTTCCTCTCCAACATAAACTCCCGCAAGCTCACGAAGCTCGCCGCCGGCGCCAACCGGATCGGGCGCGGCGAGTTCGGCACCCGGATCGCCATCAGCAGCAACGACGAGTTGGGCGAACTGGCGCGGGTCATGAACGAGATGTCGGGCAGGATCAGGCAGCAACTGGAACAGATCTCCTCGGAGAAAGGGCGCCTGGACGCCATCCTGGAGGGAATGGGGGAGGGGGTGATGGTGACCGACCCGGATGCGGTGGTCACCCTGGTGAACCCTGCCTTTCGCGCCCTGTTCGGCACCGGGGAGCAGGTGCAGGGGAGGCCGCTGCTGGAGATCAGCCGGCACCCGGACCTGCACGCCGCCTGCCGGGAGGTCCTCTCCGAGCGGCGGGAGCGGCACCAGGAGATCTCGCTTCCCGGCGGGAGGGAAACCCTGGTCCACTGGGTGCCGCTGCTCGACGAGGGGGAGCTTGCGGGCGCGGTGGCGGTCTTCCATGACATCAGCGCCCTGAAGCGCGTGGAGCGGATCCGCCGCGACTTCGTCGCCAACGTCTCGCACGAATTGAGAACGCCGGTCACGGTGATCAAGGGGTACGCCGAGACCCTCCTCTCGGGTGCCCTGGCCAGCGACCCGGCGCGGGGGGAGCGCTTCCTGCAGATCATCCTGAACCACGCCGAGCGGCTCTCCGGCCTGGTGCGCGACCTACTGGCCCTCTCGGAGCTGGAGAGCGGCGAGGTGGCCCTGAAGCCCGAGCGGATCGCGGTGGCGGACGCGGCGCGGCACGCCATGCTCCTCGTGGCGCAGCGCGGCGAGGAAAAGGGGGTGGCGCTGGGCTACTCGGATGTGGCGGAGGGGCTGCAGGTGCAGGCCGACCGTGCCCGGCTGGAGCAGGTCCTCATCAACCTGCTCGACAACGCCATCAAGTACAGCGAGGCGGGAGGGAAGGTGGAGCTTTCCGCCTCCCGCGAGGGGGACCTGGTGCGCATCTCGGTGCGAGACAGCGGCATCGGCATCCCGGAGAAGGACCTGCCGCGCCTCTTCGAGCGCTTCTACCGGGTGGACGAGGCGAGAAGCCGCGACAACGGCGGCACCGGCCTCGGGCTTTCCATCGTGAAGCACATCGTGCAGGCCCACGGCGGCACGGTGCGGGTGGAGAGCGAGCAGGGGAAGGGATCGGTGTTCAGCTTTACCCTCCCCGCGCCCTGAGAGGAGGCGCCCCTTTCACATGAAAGCCCATTTGACTCCCCTCTAATTGCCATTACAGTTGAAGCGTCCGCTTTCTTTCTGACATGTCCCTGTGATCTCGGCCCCGGAACGGCGGTGGGCCGGGGCGTGACGATGAACGGCGCTCAAGACAAGCTTCCCGAAAAACTCCCCGACAACCTCCCCTGGCACGAGCTCGCGGTGCCGGAGCTTTTCGCCGCCCTCGGCACTTCCGCCGCCGGGCTCTCCTCGCAGGAGGCCGCGGCGAGGCTCGTGCGCTACGGCCCCAACGCGATCCGCGCCGCCGCGGCAAAACCCCTCTACCTGAAACTTCTCTCCAATTTCACCCACCTGATGGCGCTGCTCCTTTGGGGGGGCGGCGTCATGGCCTACCTGGGCGGCATGCCGCAGCTCGCCTTTGCCATCTGGGCGGTCATCTTCATCAACGCGGTATTCTCGTTCTGGCAGGAGCACCGCGCCGAGCAGGCGGTGGAGGCGTTGAAAAGACTCCTGCCGGCCCAGGCGAACGTGCTGCGTGACGGTGAGGAACGCCAGATACCGGCGGCGGAGCTGGTCCCGGGGGACCTGGTGCGGGTGATCCAGGGGGACCGCATCTCGGCCGACGCGAGGCTGGTCGAGGAGTGGGACCTGCGCGTGGACCAGTCCACCCTCTCGGGCGAGGCGCATCCCGCCAGGAAGACCGCGGACCCGATTACCGGGCAGCCCCTTTCCCGCACCGAACTCCCCAACCTGGTCTTCGCCGGCACCTCCGCCGTCGCCGGGACCGGTAGCGCCGTGGTATGCGCCACCGGGATGAGCACCGAGTTCGGCCGCATCGCCCACCTCGCCACCACGACCTCGGACACCCCCTCGCCGCTGCAGGTCGAGATCGACCGGATGACCCGCGTGGTCACCGCGCTGGCGCTTGCCGTCGGCACGCTCTTCTTCGTGCTCTCGGTCGCGGTGCTTGGGCGCGAGCTGCACACCTGCTTCATCTTCGCGGTCGGCATGGTGGTCGCTTTCGTGCCGGAAGGGCTCCTCCCCACGGTCTCGCTTTCCCTGGCCATGGCCGTGCAGCGCATGGCCAAGCGCAATGCCCTGGTGAAGAAGCTCTCCTCCGTCGAGGCCCTTGGCTGCTGCACCGTGATCTGCACCGACAAGACCGGGACCCTGACCCAGAACGAGATGACCGTGCGGGAACTCTGGGTGGACGCAGCGGTGCAGGAGGTCTCCGGGGTGGGGTACGCCCCGCGGGGGGAGATCGGCGGGGGCGGCGCCCCCGCCGCAGGCCTCAAGCGCCTGCTCACCGCCGCGGCCCTTTGCAGCGACGCCCGCCTGGTCGAGCCGAAGGAGGCGTCGGAGCCCTGGTGCATCATCGGCGATCCCACCGAGGGGGCCCTCATCGTCGCCGCCCGCAAGGGAGGGATCGATCCCGAGGCGCAGGGGGCGCTCCTCCCCCGGCTGCGCGAGCTTCCGTTTGATTCCGTGCGCAAGAGGATGACCAGCGTGCACCGCGAGGGGGAGGGGGAGACCGCCTTCGTGAAGGGGGCGCCGGCCGAGGTGGCGGCCCTTTGCAGTTCGTTGGCCCGGGACGGGGCAACGCTCCCCCTGGAGCCTCCCCTGTTGCGGGAGGTGCTCGGGCAGGTGGATGCCTACGCACGCCAGGGGTACCGCGTGCTGGCCGTCGCCGAGCGGAGCCTGCCGGGGGACCTCACGGATTACACGGCGCAGAGCGTGGAAAGGGAGCTCACCCTGCTGGGGCTGGTCGCCATGAACGATCCTCCCCGCCCCGAGGTGGCCAGCGCGGTGCAGAAGTGCCACAGCGCCGGGATCAGGGTCGTGATGGTGACCGGCGACTACGGCCTTACCGCGGAGAGCGTGGCTCGGCGCATCGGCGTGCTCGGGCGGGACGAAACCTGTCGGCTGGTGAGCGGAGTCGAGCTGGACGCCATGGACCAGGGCGCCCTGGACCAGGTCCTCGCCGGGGAGGTGATCTTCGCCCGCGTCTCCCCCGAGCACAAGCTGCGCGTGGTGAGCGCGCTGCAGCAAAGGGGCGAGATCGTGGCGGTTACCGGCGACGGTGTCAACGATGCCCCGGCCCTCAAGAAGGCGGACATCGGCGTCGCCATGGGACTTTCCGGGTCGGACGTCGCCAAGGAGGCGGCCGACATGATCCTCCTCGACGACAACTTCGCCTCCATCGTCAACACCATCGAGGAAGGGCGGGCCGTCTATTCCAACATCAGGAAGTTCGTCACATACATCTTCACCAGCAACATGGTCGAGGCCTGGCCCTTCATCCTGCAGATCACGCTCAACGTGCCCCTCGCCCTCACCGTGATGCAGGTGCTCGCCATCGACCTCGGGGCCGATCTCCTCCCGGCCCTCGCCCTCGGCACGGAGCCCCCGGAGCCGGGGATCATGGAGCGGCCGCCGCGCCCTCGCAGCGAGAGGCTGGTGAACCGGGCGCTGCTGCTGCGGGCCCTCGTCTGGCTCGGGTCGCTGATGGCCCTGTTTTGCTTCACCGGCTTCTTCCTGCTGTACGGGAGCTACGGTTATAGCGATCTGAGTCACCTGCCGCGTCTGGATCTCGTCCCCTACCATGAGCGCCTCGCCTCCCACGACGGCAGGGTCTACGTGCTGGCCGGCACCATGTTCTTCGCCGGGGTGATCGGGGCGCAGGCGGGGAACGCCTACTGCTGTCGCAGCGAGCGGTTCTCCGTGTTCCGCATCGGCCTGTTCGGCAACCGCTTCCTGCTGGCGGGGATCGCGTTCCAGCTTCTATTCTGCCTTGCCCTGGTCTACCTTCCCCCGCTGCAGCGCCTCTTCGAGGTGGCGGCGCTTCCCCCCCGCTTCTGGGGGGTGATCGCCTGTTACCCCCTGCTCCTCTTCCTCGCCGAGGAGGGACGCAAATGGTGGCTAAGAAGCAGGGAGGCGAGGCGTGCGGCCAAGGGGACACCTGGAGGTGCAACATGAAAATGATAGTGATCGGCTGCGGCAGGCTGGGGGGTGCGCTCGCCGAGGCGCTCTCCCGGCGCGGGGACGAGGTGGCGGTGGTGGACCGCGACGAGGCGGCCTTCGAGAGGCTGCCCCCCTCATTCGACGGGACCAGGGTCGTCGGGGCGGGGTTCGACCGGGAGGTGCTGCTGCGTGCGGGGATCGAGAGGGCCGACGCCCTGGCCGCGCTCACGGCAAGCGACGAGGTGAACGTGGTGAGCGCGCGGGCGGCGCGCCTCTTGTTCAAGGTCCCCCGGGTGGTGGCGCGCCTGTACGACCCGGGGAAGGCCGAAGCCTACCGGCGCCTGGGGCTCCCCACCATCTCGCACGTCACCTGGGGGGTGAGCCGCATCGTCGAGCTCCTCTGCTACTCGCCGGTCGAACCGGTGCAGAGCCTGGGAGGGGGGGAGGTGGAGCTGGTGCAGGTCGACCTGCCGCCGCTTCTGGCGGGTCGCAGCGTCCGGGAACTGGCCCTCGTGGGGGAGATCCTGGTCGTCGCCGTCACCAGGGAAGGGAGGACGCTCATCCCAACCCCGGGGACCCTGTTCCAGCATGGGGACCGGGTGCACCTGGCCCTGCTCACCTCGTCGTCGGGGAGGTTGAAGCACCTGCTCGGCCTGCCGTAAAAGGAGGGGACCATGTTCGTGATCATCGTTGGGGGTGGCAAGGTGGGGGCGCACCTGGCGCGGCTGCTGGCCCGGGGGGGGAAGAGGGTGTGCCTTGTCGAGGAACGGCGCGAGCTGATACCTGCGCTGACGCGTGCGCTCGAAGGGGTGCAACTGTTCGAGGGGAGCGGCAGCAACCCGCGCACCCTGGAACAGGCGGGGGTGCGGGAGGCGGACGTGGTGGCCGCGGTGACCGGCAGCGACGACGCGAACCTGGTCGTGGCCGGGCTCGCCCGAGCGGAGTTCAAGGTGAGGCGGGTGATCGCACGGGTGAACGACCCGGAGCACCTCTGGCTCTTCACACCGCAGATGGGCGTGGACGTGGCGCTGAACCAGGCGGACATCCTCTCCCACCTGATCGCTGAGGAGCTGTCGCTGGGGGAGATGACCACCCTCTTGAAGCTGAGGACGGGGGAGTACTCCCTGGTGGAGGAGAAGGTGCATCCCCGCTCGGGTGCGGCGGGGCGGGCGATCATGGCGCTCCCGCTTCCGGCCGAGAGCGTGATCGCCGCGGTGATCAGGGGGGGGAGGCTGATCGTGCCGCGCGGCAACCTGGTGCTCGAGCCGGGGGACGAGGTGCTGGCTCTGGTGCACGCCCGGGAGATGGGGAGGCTCTCGGCGCTTCTGGGGGCGCCGGAGGGGGGCTAGCCGCCGGCGGGGATCACCCCCGTCAGCACCCGCGCGATCTCCTTCACCGTGTAGGGCTTCTCCAGGGTGGCGCTGAAGCCGTGCTTTTTGTAGTCGGACATGATCGGGTCGTTGGAATAGCCGCTCGACACGATCAGGCGGGCCTCGGGATCCAGTTCCAGGATCCGCTGTGCCGCCTCCTTCCCCCCCATCCCCCCCGGGATGGTCAGGTCCATGATCACCGCATCGTAGCCCTCCCCCCTCTCAAGCGCCGCCCGGTACAGTTCCACCGCTTCGGCCCCGTCGCAGCAGGCGGTGGCGTGGTAGCCGAGCTGGACCAGCATGGCGCAGGCGAGATCGCGGATCAGCTCCTCGTCGTCCATCACCACCACGCTCCCCCCCCCGGCAGGGCTCTCATCCGTCTCCTGCTCCCGGACCAGGTCGGCGGCGCTCTCCCCCAGTGAAGGGAGGTAGATGGTGAAGGTGGCGCCCCGTCCCGGGGTCGAGTCCACCAGGATCACCCCGCCGTGCCGGGTGACTATGGAGTGGGTCGAGGCGAGTCCCAGCCCGGTGCCGCTGGCCTTGGTGGTGAAGTAGGGGTCGAAGATCTTCTTCTGGTCTATCTCCGAGATGCCGCACCCCTCGTCCCTGAAATCGAGCCGCACGTAGTGCCCCGGCGCGAGCCCCAGCCGGTTCTCCTGCTCCATGAGCTCGTTTCTTCCCGCTACGGTCAGGGTGCCGCCGCCGGGCATGGCGTGCACCGCGTTGATGATGAGGTTGTTGAAGGCCTGGTTCATCTGCCCCTCGTCCGCCTCGACGATGTCGAGCGTATCCGGGATCTCGATCCTCCCCTTGACGTTGGTCCCCCGCAGCACCAGGGAGAGCGATTCGCCGGCGAGCTGCTTCACGGAGAAAACCTTCTTGATCGGCTGCCCGCCGCGGGCGAAGGTGAGGAGCTGCCCGGCAAGCTCCGCCGCCCTCTGGCACGCCTTCTCCGCCTTGTCCAGCGGCCCCTTCGCCTTGTGCGCCTGCTCCAGCACCATCTGGGCGAAGCTTATGTTCCCCACGATGCCGGTCAGGATGTTGTTGAAGTCATGGGCGATGCCCCCCGCCAGGACCCCGAGGCTCTCCAGCTTCTGCATGTTGAGCATCTGGGTCTCGATGCGCTTGTTCTCGCGGTCCAGGCGCTTCTCCTCGGTAACGTCCTGCACCAGGAGCAGCAGGTGGTGGCGCTGCTCCACGTCGAAGCGGGCCAGCTGGAAGCGCAGGGTGACCTCCCGGCCATGCGTAGTGGTGACTTCGCTTTCCAGCGGGCACGGTTGGCCGTCGGCGAGGACCCGTTCCGCCGCCTCGACGATCCCCCCCTCGCACAGGGGGACGATCTTCCGGAAGTTCTGCCGCAGCAGCTCCTCGACCGTGCCGCCGGTTATGTCGGCGACCGCCTGGTTCGCCCTGACGCAGTCGCCGCTTTCCCCGTCGTAGACCAGGATCCCCAGCGGCGACTGCGCCAGCAGCGTCTCCACCAGCATGAGCGCTTTGCCGCGCGCCTCCTCGGCCTCGATCCGGTCCGAGATGTCGGAGATGATCCCCACCAGCGCCCGCAGCTCTCCGTCCGGCGCCTCGAGCCTTCTGCCGGAGAGGTACCCCCAGAATCCCCCCCCCTTGCCGCACAGGTAGTGGCGCTCGGTGGTGATCCCCTTCAGCTCGCCGGTCATTATGCGGCGCATCAGCTCGCTCCCCGTCTCCAGCTGGTCGGGGTGGAGGTGGCTCGTGTAGCCGGAGCCGATCAGCTCCTCCATGCGGCAGCCGAACATTTCCGCCATGCGGTTATTGGCGAAGCGGATGATCCCCTTCGGGTCGACCAGGATGATCCCGGCCTGCGAGGTGTCGAAGATCACCCTCAGCTGCTCCTCGCTCTCCTTTAGCGCCGCCTCGGCCGCCTTGCGCTCCCTCACCTCACCCTTGAGCACCGCGTTCAGTTGCCGGAACTTCATCACGATGACAAAGAGGACGGCGATCACCGCGGTGCAGATCAGTAGCGCCCCCCAAAGGAGCGTGTGGCTCGCACCGGGTCCCGATTCGTAGATGATTCCCGACGGGTCGAACCCCTCGGGGAGCATCCCGATGCTGGAGAAGGTGTCGGCGATGTGGCGCCAGCGGGTGGGGCTTTGGTAGCCGAGCTCGACCAGGGTGGGCTGGATCAGCGTCTCCATCTGGTTCGCCTCGAACAGGAGCCAGTCGCGGCTCCGCTCGCGTGAGTACTTGGCGAGGATGAGGTCGGCGATCTCCTCCTTGTGCGACAGGGCGTAGCGCCATCCCTTGAGGGTCGCCTCCCGGAAGGCCTTGACCAGCGCGGGGCGGGAGGTGAGGTTGGCGCGGGTGGTGAAGAAGTTGTCCCCGTAGAAGTCGATGCCGTAGGTGAGCGGGGAGAAGGTCAGGTAGGGCTCGCCCGCCTGCTCCAGGATGTAGGGCTCGTTGAAGCTGTAGGCCATCATCACGTCGGCCCTGCCGGCGACGAGGTCGCGGGCGTCGCCTCGGTGCTCCACCTTGACGATGTCCTTCTCCTCGATGCCGTTCTTCTTGAGGAGGGCGAGCATGTCGCCGTGCTGGTTCGAGTACATGAAGCGGCGACCCTTCATGTCGGCCACCTTCTGTATTCCGGTCTTGCGGGGGGTGAGCAGGATGGCGGGGGAATGCTGGAAGATCTGGCCGAGCACCACGAGGTCGTCGCCGTGGGCCCGATGCAGCAAAAGCGCCGAGGTCCCGACGCCGAAGTCGGCGCGTCCCGAGGTGACCGCGTCCTCGACCTCGACGTCGGGGCCCCCCTCGCGGATGGTGACGTCGAGCCCGGCTTCCCGGTAGAACCCCTTGTCCAGCGCCGCGTAGTAGCCGGCGAACTGGAAGTGGTGCAGCCACTTGAGCTGGATGGTGGCGTGCTCCAGCGCCAGGGCGGGGTGCGCGAGCGCCAGGGAGAAGGCCAGCGCGAGCAGGGTGCCCCACCCCTTGCGTCTGGCTGCTTGGGCAGGTTTCATGGTGCGCTCCTCGTAGGGTAGCGTGACAAAGCGTCCTGCGCGGGGTCAGGGGGTGTTGCAGTAGTCGGCGAGGTAGCCGCGGATGCGGTCCAGGTCATCCCGGTCCTGGTCAGGTTCTTCCCGCATCAGTTCCATCAGGAGCGCGATGCAGCCGCTGCCGTCCACGTCGTGATCCACGAACTTCACGCCCAGGAGGTCGTCGTAGCCGTGCACCACCTCGGTCCAGATCTGCAGGGGGGGACGGGGCTCGGGGTCGGGGTCGAGATGAATGCGCAAGAGGCACCCCGTCCCGCCGGGAAGCCCGGGCGAGTGGCACAGGTGGAGCAGAGCGCCGTTGAACGAGATGTTCTCCAGGATCCCGCTGAGGCACTCGCCGTGGTGCACCAACTCCACCTTCTTCGATGATGGGGCCCGATAAAACTGTCGCAGCTCTGTCATAGGATGCAGACCTTTGGCAAACAGGATGAAGTGTTTAGTTTCATCATCGGAAGGAACGCTCCGTCCTTGAGAACTTTTCGCGGAACCTTCTTCGTCGCACCGTGAGAACTTCAGTCAAGAAAATCACCAGGACATGGGGAGGCATTATGCCATGCATTGGAGTTTTTTAGCTATTGGAATTTTATCTAACCCGGACGGGGAACCACGCTTCTCCTTTTTTCATAGGTGAAGAACTCCTTCAATAGTGCTTGAAAGTGGTGGTGCCATCTTGTATAAGTAGCGTGACCTGTCTATCTCTCCCACAGCGTGGCAGGCTCCCCGTTTTCACCCACCTTCGTCCGACGCAACCGACTGCGGACGCCTCATGACCGGAAACACGTTTGATTGACGGCTCTGCCGCAGGTGCGGCTGCAGCCTGGAGCACCGTCGATGGGATACGCCGAGGCAAAAGAGCACCGGAAGCCACCCTCCTACCTGTGGGGCCCCTCCTTCTTGCTGCTGCTTTGCGCGCTGGTCCGGCTGGAGCTCCTCCCGGCGCCGCTTCTTAGCGCCTACCTGTTGTCGAGCCTGGCCGCCTTTTTTCTCTACGCCGCGGACAAAAGTGCCGCCATACGGGGGGCGCGCAGGATCAGCGAGCGTACCCTGCACCTGGCCGGGCTCTTCGGGGGGTGGCCGGGCGCGCTCCTGGCGCAGCGCCTCTTGCACCACAAGTCGCAAAAGGGTTCCTTCCAGTTGGCGTTCCGGTTCACGGTCCTGGCCAACTCCGCGGCGCTCGCCCTCTACGCCTATGGGCGGCCGGGAGGGTAACGCGGGATTTTCTCTGTTCCATTCGGGTGCCGACGCAGGCGCCCTGCCTTTGTACTTCAATGAAATGAAGGTCGTCGTGGAGGGATAGTGCCAGGTTCTGATCAGCAGGGGATGGAATACGGGATGTTCTCGTACCCGGTGCACGGGGAGGCGCGGTCGCTGTACCAGGAACTGGTGCTGGTGAACCGGACGCTGGAGCAGAAGGTCCAGGAGCTGAACCGGGCGCAGCAGCGGCTCATGGAGTACCGCAAGGTGTTCGAGTGCACCGGCGACCTCATCTACGTCTTCGACCGCGACTACCGCTACCTCATGGCCAACGAGGCCTACCTCGAGTGCCGCAGGAGCCGCTTTCCCGACCTGATCGGCCGCACCCTCCCGGAGGTGATCGGGGAGGAGACCTTCGCCCGGATAAAGCCGCAGATCGACGCCTGTTTCGCCGGCAACGAGCTAAGCTACGAGGACAGCCACCACTACGCGGACAAGGGAAAGCGCCACCTGCTGGTCACCTTCTCCCCCGTCTTCGACGGCGACCGCGTGGAGCGGGTGGCCTGCCTCATCAAGGACGTGAGCGAGCGCAAGCTTTTGGAGGAGCAACTGCGCCAGTCGCAGAAGATGGAGGCGGTCGGCACCCTGGCCGGCGGAATCGCACACGACTTCAACAACATCCTGACCGTCATCGCCGGATACGCCTCGCTGATCCAGATCAACACGGAGGAAAGCGAGACCGCCGCCATGGCCGGCGAGATCATGATCTCGGTGGAGCGGGCCGCGGAGATGACCCGGAGCCTTCTCGCCTTCAGCAGAAAGCAGGAGGTGCACCTGGAGACGGTGGACCTGAACCAGGTGGTGGCGGAACTGCACAAGAGCCTGTCGCGGCTGATCAGCGAGGAGATCGAGCTCGTGGTGCGGGTCTGCGGGGAGGAACTCTGCTGCCTGGCCGACCGCGGCCAGCTGGAGCAGGTACTCATAAACCTGGCGGTGAACGCCCGCGACGCCATGCCCGGGGGAGGGGTGCTCGACATCTCCACCGGCGTCGCCGAGCCGGAGGGGGAGGACCTTCCCGCCGGCCGCTGCGCCGTGATCACCGTCTCGGACAACGGCACCGGGATGGACAAGGAGGTGCAGGAGCGGGTCTTCGAGCCGTTCTTCACCACCAAGGAGGTGGGGAAGGGGACCGGGCTCGGGCTCTCCTCAAGCTACGGCATCATAAAGAAGCACAACGGGGCGATCCGCATGCAGAGCGCGCCAGGTGCCGGCACAAGCTTCAGCATCTACCTCCCCCTGTCCGGCGAGCGCCCCTGCCGGGAACGCGGGGACGCCGAGGGGCGCTGCGGCGCGGGGAGCGGCACCGTGCTCCTGGTCGAGGACGAGGAGACGGTGCGCAACATGACCCGGCTGCTTTTGGAGCGGCACGGCTACCGCGTGCTGACGGCCTGCAACGGCCAGGAGGCCCTGGAGCTGTTCCGGCAAAACCTGGGGAGCGTGCAACTGCTGCTAAGCGACGTGGTCATGCCGCGCATGAACGGGAGGGAACTCTGCGAGCGGGTGCGGCAGCTCGCCCCGGGCCTTCCCGTGATCTTCATGAGCGGTTATCCCGCCGACGTCATGTCCGAGAAGGGGATCGGCGGCGGCGGCGCCTACCTGCAAAAGCCGGTCAAGCCCGAAGAGTTGCTGGGGGCGCTGCGACAGGCGCTGATCCCCGCAGGGGGGAGGCTGGCGCCGCCAGGATGATCCCTTCTGCCCCTGCGGTCCGCCCCCCCTGTCCGGCCCCTTCCCGTCTGCCCGGTATCCCTTCCCTTGCGCGTTGGTTCCTGCTAACTTCTAAAGCCGCAGATACTGGTACAAGCCCGTCACTCACCGTCTCAGTCCCACCTCTTTTTGTCATTACCCCCAGCGCCGCGGCATAATGCCGTGTTGCATCTGACCATTCCACCGCTAAATCTGAATGCGTTCTCAAGTAACAGACCCTCCAACCGATAGGGCACTAGGTTAACTCCTTCATCGCAATCCGTCCAAACAAGGAGAGGTCATGAACCTTAGAACGAAAGTGAACCTAACGGTGGTCGCTGTATTCGCCATTGCCATCACGTCTCTTGTCGCGGCAGCTTTTGTCAGTTCCAGCCGGATCATGTCCCAGATGCTGCAGGACAAGATGATCGTGCTGGCCCGGGAGAACGCGGCCAACCTGGACACCTGGATCCAGGCAAAGCTCGCGGTGGTGGAAGCCGGTGCCAAGGACCTGGCCCGCCACCCTGCCGACCCCGCCTACATCTCGAACGTCATCAAGACCAACAACGCCGCCGGCGGCTTCTCCAAGACCCACCCCGGGTACGAGGACGGCACCGTGATCTACTCCGACGACTGGAAGCCCCCCGCCGACTACGATCCGCGCAAGCGCCCCTGGTACATGGAGGGGAAAAAGAAGCTGAAGACGGGCCTGACCGAGCCTTACATCGCAGCCTCGACCGGCAAGGGGATCATCACCTTCATAAGCCCCATGGTGGATGGGGGCACCCTGGTCGGGGTCTACGGCTCCGACGTCACCCTGGACTTCATCACCAAGACCGTTCTCGGCGTCAAGTTCGGGGAGACCGGGTACGCCTTTCTTTCCGACGCGGCGGGAAGGATCCTCGCGCACCCAAGCCCCGACTACGCCATGAAGAAGAAGCTGCAGGAGCTCTCCCCCGACTTTTCCAACATCGAGAAGGAGTTCGGCGGCAAGGCGACAGGGGAGCTCTCCTACCGCCTGAACGGCAAGAAGATGGTGATGTCCTTCGCCCGGGTCCCGGCCACCGGCTGGTATCTCTGCGTGGCAATGGATCACGAGGAGGTGGCAGCGCCGGTGCGGCGCCAGTTCGCGGTGCTGGCCCTGATCGGCGCACTCTTCCTGGTGGTCGGCCTGGCGGTGATGGTGGTGTTCCTGAAAAGGCTCCTTGCCCCGCTTGGACTCCTCTGCCAGCGGGTGTCGGAACTCGCCGAAGGGGAAGGGGATCTCACCGCGAGGATCGACGTGGGGGCGAGGCGCGACGAGCTCGGGGAGCTCGCCGCGAAGCTTAACACCTTCATAGCCAGCGTGCGGGGGATCATCCAGCAGATCGCAGACGCCTCGGGGCGCCTCGCCGGGGGGGCCGTCACGCTGACCGAGACGGCCGGCTCCATCTCGCTGGCAGTGGAGGAGGCTGCGGCTCAGAGCGTCGGCGTGGCCACCGCGAGCGAGGAGATGGCCGCCACCGCCTCGGACATCGCCCGCAACTGCCATCTTGCCGCCCAGAGCTCCAGGGAGGCCACCGGCACCACCCGGCAGGGGTTCTCGGTCTTGACGGCCACCGTGCACGGGATCAGGGAGCGCGGCGAGCTGACCCGGAGCAACGCGGAGGCGATCTCCTCGCTCGGGGAGCGTTCCGAGCAGATCGGCGCCATCGTGGCCACCATCGAGGACATCGCGGACCAGACCAACCTGCTGGCCCTGAACGCCGCCATCGAGGCGGCCCGCGCCGGGGAGCAGGGGAGGGGGTTTGCCGTGGTGGCGGACGAGGTGCGGGCCCTGGCGGAGCGCACCACCCGCGCCACCAAGGAGATCTCCGAGATGATCCGGGCCATGCAGACCGAGACACGCACGGCGATCCTCTCCATGGAACAGGGGGTGGAGCAGACCGAGCGCGGGGTCGAGGAAGCGGCGCAGCTCGAGGAGGCGCTCAGGCGGATCCTCGAGCAGGTCGACGCGGTCACCGGGCAGGTGAACCAGATCGCGACCGCGGCCGAGGAGCAGACGGCGACCACGGGCGAGATCAGCTCCAACATCCACAACGTCACAGCGGTCGTGCAGCAGGCGGCCCGCGGATCGCAGCAGAGCGCCGACACCGCCGGCCAGCTGGCCAACGTCGCCCGCGATCTGCAGGGGATCGTGGGAAGATTCAAACTTTAACGGGAGGCGTCCGAGGGTTTTTGCGGAAAATTGACTTCCGTCAAATATTTTCCCCACCATTTCGTGCATGAATGGGGCGCGTTTTTGCGGTGCGGGCCATGAGGGGCTGTAATCGGTGCAGGCGGCCGGAAACCCATACACTACTGAAGGAGGAAACGATGCTCAAGAAGAATGTGGCTGTGACGGCGGCAATCGCCGGGGCGATCGCTTTGTTGTCGATCCCCGCCCTGACCACCGCGGCGAAAACCAAGCCGGTGCAGGTGGCCAACGACGGCAGGGCCAAGTGCTACGACTGTCACGACGAGGTGAAGGCGCTCAAGGAAGGGTCCAAGCACGCCAAGCTCTCCTGCAAGGTGTGCCACGACAAGCTGGACGCCCACATGAGCGACCCGGAGAAGAACAAGCCGGTCACCGTCATAGACGCAACGCTGTGCGGCAAGTGCCACAAGGCACAGTACGACAGCTTCTTCGAGGTGAACTACGAGGCGGCGGCGAGGAAGGAGAAGGGAACCCCCACCGGCCGCTCCCCGATGCAGGACAAACTCCTCGCCGGGCACGGCTTCACCATCGAGCATAACGAGCCGCGCGGCCACGCCTTCATGGTCATCGACCAGTTCGTGGTGGACCGTTTCCAGGGTGGGCGCTTCCAGTTCAAGGAGGGGTGGAAAGGGGTGACCTCCACCGGCAAGACCTGGGACGTCTTGACCGACACCGGGAAGAAGCTCCCGGAGACCGCCATGGCCGGCAACCCGACCTGCATCCAGTGCAAGACCTCCGACCACCTCCTGAAGTGGAAGTTCATGGGTGACAAGGATCCCAAGGCGAAGTGGGACCGCACCTCCAACATCGTCGACGTCGCCAAGGACACCAACAACCCGGTCGGTTGCGTGCACTGCCACGACCCGCACGGCACCCAGCCGCGCGTGGTGCGCGACGCCCTGATCCAGGCGGTCGAGAAGGACCCCAAGGGGAACATCTTCGCCAAGAACGGCGCCACCGACCTGAAGGTGATCGACTTCCGCGGCTTCAGGAAGATCGGCGTGATGCAAAAGACCGACTCCAGGATGATGTGCGCGCAGTGCCACGTCGAGTACAACTGCAACGCCGGCACCCAGTGGAGCGACGGCAAGCCGGTGAAGTACGACGACCTGCGCACCAACCACTTCCCGCTCAAGAACTCGCTGCAGCTTTTAAAGCACTACCAGGATCTCAACTTCTTCGACTTCAAGCACGCCGTGACCGGCGCGCGCCTGATCAAGTTCCAGCACCCCGAGGCCGAGACCTACGCGGGGAGCGTGCACGACAAGGCGGGCGTTCAGTGCCACCAGTGCCACATGCCGCAGAAGAAGGACAAAAACGGCAAGAAGTTCTCCTCCCACGGCGTGATCCGTCCCAAGAACCACGTCAAGGAGGCGTGCCTTGGCTGCCACCCCAAAGACAGCGTGGCCAAGAAGGCTTACGAGATCGACGCGGTGCAGAACTACGTGAAGGGTAAGATGCGCAAGGCCGAGTACTGGCTCGGGCAGCTGATCGACACCTACGCCGCCGCGCAGCGTATGGGGGTTGCCCCGACCGTCCTGGACCAGGCGCGCGCGAAGCACGAGGAGGCGCACGTCCTCTGGGAATACTGGACCGCCGAGAACTCCGACGGCTTCCACAACCCCGACCTCGCCCGCGAATCGCTGACCGGCTCCATCGCCGCCTCCAAGGCGGGGGTCAAGGTCCTCACCGACGCCATGGCGGCAGCCAAGAAGGAAGAGCCCAAGAAATAGCGGCGAAGACAACCGCGGCAAAAAAGGAAAGCCCCGCCTCCGCATGGAGACGGGGCTTTTTTCATGTATCGGACCGCCCGGCGACAGTCACAGGCGGTTTTTTTCTGTCACTGGTTGCGGTTTCCATGCGAAAACCGGCCTTCTGTCAGTGCGATTAGAAAAAAATAACCGAAAAGTGTAAACACAACATTCAAGGAATAGAACCGGGTTCCGATAAATGACACTGATGGGAGTTATGGTAGCGGTCGTTTCGCTAACCTTTATAGTCAGGAGCGTTCCATGGCATTCACGTTCTTCATGCGCGACCAGCCCACACTTGAGCACGCGGCCGACCACATGATCGGCTACGCGATGGGGCGAAGCCGCATCAAGGTCTGGGACGCCGGCTGCGCGCTGGGGCAGGAAACCTACACCATAGCCATGATCTTCGCCCAGAAGATGAACTCCTTCGGCTTCAAGAACCTGCGCATCGACGCTACCGACTATGACAGCGCCAACAACTTCGGCGACGTGGTGAAGGCGGCGACCTATCCCTACGAAGAACTGCAGCGCACCCCGGTGGAACTCTTCGAAAAGTACTTCGAACCAGCGGACAAGCCGGGCCATCACCGGGTGGTGCCGCTTTTGCGCGACCGGATCAACTTCCAGTACCACGACCTCCTCTCACTCAAAGCCCCCGGCAGCGACTACTGCCTCGTGGTGTGCAAGAACGTGCTGCTCCATTTCCAGTACCGGGAGCGAGTCGAGGTCTTCAAGATGTTCCACGAAGCCCTCGCCCCCGGCGCCTACCTCGCCACCGAAAACACCCAGAAGCTCCCCCAGGAAGTCGCTCATCTCTTCGAACAGGTGGTGCCGGACGCCCAGCTGTTCAAGAAGGTCGGGGGCTAGCCGATGAAGATCGTCCCCCTGAAGAAGAGTCCCGCGACCTACAGCTGCAACTCGTACCTCATCCTGGGGGACTGGAACCGGATCGAGGACGTCAATACCCTGATCGATCCCGGGGTGGACGATTTCATCCTGGCCGAGATCCGGGAGCTCTCCACGGGGTTCGGCAAGGAGCCGGTGCAGCAGGTGGTTCTCACCCACAACCACTTCGACCACACGGCCGGGGTCGCCGCGCTGAAGGAGGCGTTCGGTTGCAGGGTCCTGGCCTACGGTCACGGTCCCCTGGTTGATGAGGTGCTCCACGACCGGCAGTTCATCAAGGCGGGGGATGACTTCCTCGAGGTGCTGCATACTCCCGGACACTCGGACGATTCCGTCTGCCTCTACGCCCGCTCGCTCCAGGCGCTGTTCTCAGGCGATACCCAGATAAGGGTGCTGGCGGCGGGGGGGAGCTACTGCCGGGAGTACATCGAGGCCCTGAAGAGGCTCACCGCGCTGAAGATACAGAGGATATATTCCGGTCACGACCAGCCGGTAGTGGAGGGGGCGCACGAGATGCTGCGCAAGAGCCTGGAGTTCGTGCTGGGGGCGGAGATGAACTGAGACGACGGCCCCTCCGCGCTGGCGGGGGACACCATTGGGATCTGTGAAATAACGCAAGGCACAAGGGAGGTAGGCATGAAGTGGTTCTACGATTTGAAGCTGGGCGCCAAGTTGATGACGGGCTTTATCGCGGTCGCCATCGTAGCGGGCGTGGTAGGGTACTTCGGCATCAGGGAAATCCGGGTGATCGAGCAGGCCGACGCCAAGCTGTACGAGAAGGTCACCGTTCCGATGGCACACCTGCAGGACATCTCCACTTCCTTCCAGAGGATGCGGGTGAATCTCAGGGACATGATGGACACGACCGGCACGGAGCAGCAGGAGAAGATCGGGCGTATCGCGAAGTTCCGCGAAGAGATCAACACCGTCTCGGCGGAGTTCGAGAAGACCATTATGACGGACGAGGGACGCAAGCTCTTCGAGGAATTCAAGCGCACCCGCTCGGTCTACGGCCCCATGGTGGACCAGATGATCGCGCTGGCCAAGGCGGGGAAGATCCCTGAGGCCCAGGCGGTCATGAGGGGAGCGGGGAGCAAGGCCTCGCGTGAGGAGCAAAACGCAATCGAGGCCCTGGTAGACGCCAAGCTCAAGCAGGGCAAAGCGACCGCCGCCGGCAACGCCGAGGTGGCGGCAACCGCCACGACCACCATGCTGATCTTCATCGCCGTCGGCATACTGCTCGCCGTCGGTCTCGGACTCTTCATCACCAGGATCGTCCAGAAGCAGCTGGGGGCCGACCCGAAAGAGGTGGGCGAGGTGGCCAACCGCGTCGCCGCGGGCGACATGAGCGTCGCCATCGACCTCAAGGGGGTCTCCAGCGATTCAGTCATGGCCGCCATGCAGAAGATGGTCGATTCCATCAAGGCCCTGGTCGCCGACGCCTCCATGCTCTCCGACGCGGCCATCGCTGGAAAGCTCGCCACCCGCGCCGACGCCGGCAAGCACCAGGGAGACTTCCAGAAGGTGGTGGCGGGGGTGAACGACACCCTGGACGCCGTGATCGGCCCGCTGAACGTGGCCGCGGAGTACGTGGATCGCATCTCCAAGGGGGACGTGCCGCCGAAGATCACCGACAGCTACAACGGCGACTTCAACGAGATCAAGAACAACCTGAACGTCTGCATCGACGCGGTGAACGCCCTCGTTGCCGACGCCGCGATGCTCTCGCAGGCGGCGGTGGACGGAAAACTCGCCACCCGCGCCGACGCCACCAGGCACCAGGGCGACTTCAGGAGGATCGTCTCGGGGGTGAACGACACCCTGGATGCGGTGATCGGGCCGCTTAACGTTGCGGCCGAGTACGTGGACCGCATCTCCAAGGGGGACATCCCGCCCAGGATCACCGACAGCTACAACGGCGACTTCAACGAGATCAAGAACAACCTCAACGTCTGCATCGACACGCTGGATGCGCTGATCGCAGACATGAACAACATGTCCAAACAGCACGACCTGGGCGACATCGACGCGCAGATCGCCGCCGGCAACTACCAGGGGGTCTACCGCGACATGGCGGCGGGCGTGAACAACATGGTGAACGGCCACATCGCGGTGAAGAAGAAGGCGATGGCCTGCATCGCCGAGTTCGGGCGCGGCAACTTCGAGGCGGAGTTGGAGAAGTTCCCGGGCAAGAAGGCGTTCATCAACGACACCATCGAGCAGGTGCGCACGAACCTGAAGGCGCTCATCGCCGACGCGGACATGCTGGTGCAGGCGGCCGTGGCCGGGAAACTCGCCACCCGCGCCGACGCGACCAAGCACCAGGGTGATTTCCGCAAGATCGTGGCCGGGGTGAACGAGACCCTGGACGCGGTGATCGGGCCGCTGAACGTGGCGGCGGAGTACGTGGACCGCATCTCCAAGGGGGACATCCCCCCCAGGATCACCGACAACTACAACGGCGACTTCAACGAGATCAAGCTGAACCTCAACAACTGCATCGACATCATGAACAACCTGCTGATCGAGGCGAACAAGGTGGTGAAGGCGGCGGCCGACGGGCAGCTTGACGAGCGTGCCAACGCCGAGCTCTTCATCGGCGGCTGGAAGGAGCTGGTCATGGGGGTGAACAACATCGTCACCAACATCGTGAACCCGCTCATGGTGACCGCCGACTACGTAGACAAGGTTGCCAAGGGTGTCATTCCCCCCGCCATCGTGACCGAGTACAAGGGGCAGTACAACATCATCAAGGAGAACCTGAACGCGGTGGTGAAGATGATGAACGAGCTATTGCAGCAGACCGACATCATCATCCAGGCGGCGGCAGAGGGGAGGCTGGACCAGCGAGCCGACGCCACGCTCTTCGTCGGGGGGTGGCACAAGCTGGTTTCCGGCGTCAACGACACGGTCACCAACATCGTGAACCCTCTCATGGTGACCGCCGACTACGTGGACAAGGTTGCCAAGGGTGTCATTCCCCCCGCCATCGTGACCGAGTACAAGGGGCAGTACAACATCATCAAGGAGAACCTGAACGCGGTGGTGAAGATGATGAACGAGCTATTGCAGCAGACCGACATCATCATCCAGGCGGCGGCAGAGGGGAGGCTGGACCAGCGAGCCGACGCCACGCTCTTCGTCGGGGGGTGGCACAAGCTGGTCTCCGGCGTCAACGACACGGTCACCAACATCGTCAACCCGCTCATGGTGACTGCGGACTACGTGGACCGCATCGCCAAGGGTGACATGCCCCCGGCCATCGTGACCGAGTACAAGGGGCAGTACAACCTGATCAAAACCAACCTGAACGTGCTGATCGAGGCGATCAACAAGATCACCGACGCTGCCAAGGAGGTCTCTAACGGCAACCTGATGGTCTCCCTCAAGGAGCGGAGCGCCCAGGACGAGCTGATCCACGCGCTCTCCGCCATGGTCGGCAAGATCACCGAGGTGGTGACCGAGGTGAAGGTGGCGGCGGACAACGTCGCCAGCGGCAGCGTCCAGCTCTCCGCCAACGCCCAGTCCATGTCGCAGGGGGCATCGCAGCAAGCGGCCGCGGCCGAAGAGGCGTCCTCCTCCATGGAGGAGATGAGTGCCAACATAAGGCAGAACGCGGACAACGCGCAGCAGACCGAAAAGATCGCGGTGAAATCCGCCGACGACGCCAAGGAAGGTGGCAAGGCGGTCGCCGAGACGGTGCAGGCGATGAAGGACATCGCCGGGAAGATCTCCATCATCGAGGAGATCGCGCGCCAGACCAACATGCTGGCCTTGAACGCTGCGATCGAGGCGGCCCGCGCCGGGGAGCACGGCAAAGGGTTCGCGGTGGTGGCTTCCGAGGTGAGAAAGCTCGCCGAGAGGAGCCAGGTCGCCGCGGGCGAGATCTCCGAGCTCTCCGTGTCGAGCGTCGAGGTCGCCGAGCGGGCCGGCGAGATGCTCTCCGCCATCCTCCCGGACATCCAGAAGACGGCCGAGCTGGTGCAGGAGATCAACGCCTCCAGCAAGGAGCAGGACACCGGCGCCCAGCAGATCAACAAGGCGATCCAGCAGCTGGACCAGGTGATCCAGCAGAACGCCTCGTCCAGCGAGGAGATGGCCTCCACCGCCGAGGAACTCTCCTCGCAGTCGGAGCAGCTGCAGTCGACCATCTCCTTCTTCAAGGTCGACATGGCGGCGCGGGAGCACCATGCGGCGCCCAAGCAGCTCACCAGGTCGGCGGCGAAGAGCGAGGTGAAGCAGCTGAAGCAGAGGTCGGGCGCGCAGGCCAAGAAGGCCATGGGGCACGACCTGGTCCTGGCCGACATGGACGGCGACAGCGACTTCGAGAGGTTCTAGCAGCGACAATCCCCGGGCGGCCCGAACAGGCCGCCCGGGACTTTGGGTGAGGATGCTATGGAAGCGGCACAAGTGAAGATCTCCAAGAAGAAGGAGCGCACCCTGGTCACCTTCTCCGGGGAGATGACCATAGCCAATGTCGGCGAGCTCAGGGAGCGGCTGCTGCAGGCGTTTGCGGCGGGAAAGACGGTGGAACTTTCCCTGGTGGGGCTCACCGCCATCGACGTGACCGGTCTGCAGCTTTTGTGCAGTTGCCACAGGACCTCGGTGGCGCAGGGGATCCCCTACCTGTTGACCGGCCGCAACGAGGCCCTCGCGGCCATAGCCGAGGTGGCGGGGCTGCCCCGGCTCAAGGGGTGCGTCCAGGACGTGGACGGGACCTGCATCTGGCGCATCGATACGGACAAGGTGACGGTATGAGTGATGCTTTTGCCCAGGCGTTCAAGGACGAGGCCAGGGAGCTGTTGGCGGACCTGGAGGAGGCCCTTCTCGAGATGGAGGAGAACCCGGACGATCTCGGCATCGTCGGCCGCGTCTTCAGGACCATGCACACCATCAAGGGGTCGGGGGCCATGTTCGGCTTCGACGACGTCGCCTCTTTCACCCACAACGTCGAGACCGTGTACGACCTGGTACGCAACGGCGAACTGGCGGTGAGCAAGGAACTGGTCAACCTGAGCCTCGCCGCCCGGGACTGCATCCTGGACATGCTGGAGTCCGCCGAAAGCGGCACACCGGCGGATTTGCAGCGTAACGACGAGGTGATCAGAGGCTTTCGCGCCCTGGTTCCGGAGCAGGAGGACGCGGAGCCGAAGCCGGGGCGGCAGGGCCCGCCTGAGGAGCAAGCCGACCCGCCGGCGCCGACGGTCACCTACCGCATCCGCTTCCGCCCCGAGCCGGAGATCTTCACAAGCGGCGGGAACCCGCTGACCCTGTTGCGCGAACTGCAGGAGCTCGGGCCGTGCAACATAGTCGCCAACACCTGCGAGATGCGGCCCCTGGACGCCTTGGACCCGGAACTCTGCTACATGTACTGGGACGTGATCCTCAGCACCAGCGCCGGCAGGAACGCGATCGACGACGTCTTCATCTTCATGGCAGACTCCTGCGAGCTGAGCGTCGCCGTCATCGACGACGGCACCGGCGTCGAGCCGGAGGCGGGGTACAAGAAGCTGGGCGAGATCCTGGTCGAGCGCGGCGACCTGACAAAACAGCAGATGCAGCACCTGCTGGGGAAACAGAAGAAATTCGGAGAGCTTGCGCTCGAGGCGGGGATGGTGGACGCGGCAACCATCACCTCGGCCCTGGTCGAACAGCAGCACGTCAAGGAGATCCGCCAGGAGCGCCATGCCCAGACCCAGACCCAGGAGGCCGCCTCCAGCATCCGGGTCAGCGCCGACAAGCTCGACCTCCTGGTGAACCTGGTGGGCGAACTGGTGACGGTGCAGGCGCGCCTGAGCCTGGTGGCCCAGGAGCTGAAACGACATACCGAGCTGGTCTCGGTGGCCGAGGAGGTGGAGCGGCTCACCAACGACCTGAGGGACAACGCCCTCGACATCAGGATGCTCCCCATCGGCGCCACCTTCTCCAAGTTCAAGCGGCTGGTCAGGGATCTCTCCGCGGAGCTCGGCAAGGAGATCGAGCTGACCACCGAGGGGGCCGACACCGAGCTGGACAAGACCGTCATCGAGAAGCTGAACGATCCCTTGGTGCACATCATTCGCAACAGCATCGACCATGGCGTCGAGACGCCGGAACAGCGCCTGGCCAAGGGAAAACCGAGGGTCGGCAGCCTCCACCTCGCCGCGGTACACTCCGGCGACAGCGTGCTGATCACCATCCGCGACGACGGCGCCGGGTTGAACGTCGACGCGATCCGGGCCAAGGCGATGGAGCGCAAGATCATCCCCGCCGGCGCGGAGCTGTCCGACCGGGAGATCTGGCAGCTCATCTTCGCCCCCGGCTTCTCGACTGCGGCCAAGGTCACCAGCGTCTCGGGGCGCGGCGTCGGCATGGACGTTGTGAAGCAGGCCATCGAGGGGCTGCGCGGCAGCATCGACGTGAAGAGCGAACCGGACCGGGGCACCTCCATCACGCTGAAGATACCGCTCACGCTGGCCATCATCGAGAGCCTGCTGGTGCAGATCGGCAAGGACCGCTTCGTGATGCCGCTGGCCATGGTGGACGAGTGCATCCTCCTCACCGAGAAGGAGATAGAGCAGGGGCACGGGCGGGACATACTGCTCGTGCGCGAGAAGCTGGTCCCCTACGTCCCGCTCCGGAAGATGTTCCGCATCGAGGGGAAGGCCCCGGCCATCCAGCAGGTGGTGATCTGCCAGTTGGAGGGGAAACGCGTGGGGCTCGTGGTGGACTGGGTGATCGGGGAGCACCAGACGGTGATCAAGTCCCTGGGGCGGATGTACCAGCAGGTCGAGGGTATGTCCGGCGCCACCATCCTGGGGGACGGGTCGGTGGCCCTCATCCTCGACATCCCCGCCATCTTCAAGTCGGCCGAAGAGGCGCCCTGACGGCGCCCCGGGCGAGGGGCGGGGAGCGGGGAGCGACAACGCTCTCCCTCTGGACAACCGACCCGGCGCCGTTGTATGATCGCTTCGCCCTAAATAGCCGGTTTCCCTTGTGACGGGAGGGAGGCCGGGACCGCAGTCCTTCCGTCTCGTGGCATCGGTTACTCCGGAGTTCGTGTGCAGTTCGTTACCCGACGCTTTTTCATCCTCCTTGCCGCGTGCCTGTTCGGCATGCTCTCCCTCCAGATCCGCCTTGCCGCCGCTACCCAGCAGACGGTGCGCGTCGCCGCGTTCAACTTCTACCCCGGCATCTTCCAGGCCAAGGATGGCAGCATCCAGGGCTTCTACGTCGACACCCTTGCCGAAATCGCGCGCAGGGAGGGGTGGCGCATCCAATACGTCTACGGCGACTGGGCCGAGGGGATCTCCCGCATCAAAAACGGCGAGGTCGACCTCTTGACCAGCGTCGCCTGGACCAGCGAGCGGACCCAGTTCCTCGACTACGGCAAGGTGCCGCTGCTCACCGTCTGGGGGGAACTCTACGTCCCGCGCAGGGCGAACCTGAACAGCATCAAGGACGTCGAGGGGAAGCAGATCGCCGTGATGAAGCGTGACTTCAACGGGGCGAGCTTTCGCAACATGGTGGAGAAGTTCGGCATCAACTGCCGCTTCGTTGAGTACGGCAACTTCGAGGAGATCTTCCAGGCGGTGGCCGCCGGTCGGGTCGATGCCGGCGTCGTCAACAACACCTTCGGCGCCGCCAAGCAGTACCAGTACGGCCTGGTTTCCTCCGGCATCATCTTCAACCCCTTCGACATCTTCCTCGCCACGGGGAAGGGGCGCAACGCCGACCTCCTCGCCACACTGGACCGTTACCTGACGGGATGGCGCGGCACCGAGGGCTCTCCCTACCACAAGGCCCTGGATCGCTGGTCTCACGGCGACGCCGCTTCCCTCCACGTGGTGCCCGGCTGGCTGACCCCGACCCTTACCGGCCTGATCCTGTTCCTTGCCGCTGCCGGCGTCTTCATCGTGCTGCTCCGCCTCCAGGTGCGGAAAAAGACGGCCGAGCTCGTCAAGCAGGCGGCGGACCGGAAGATGATCGAGGAGACGCTCTTCTTCATCAACGAGTGCGGCGCCAGGCAGCGCGCCGACGAGCTCCTTTACGGCATCAACCGTTACCTGGCCAACTGCCTCGACGTCGACTACGCCTTCGTGGCCCAACTGACCCCGGATGGGGGCTCGGCCCGGACCCACGGCTTCTACGCCCGGTCGGGGGGCGGCAGCGACATCACCTACCGGCTGGCCGGCACCCCCTGCGACAACGTCATGGGGAAGAACGTCTGCGTCTACCCCCGGGAGGTGAGCGCGCTGTTCCCGGAAGACGGGATCCTGCGGGACCTGGCGGTGCAGGGGTACGCGGCGGCTCCGCTTTGGGATGCCCAAGGAAAGGGGATCGGCCTGCTCGGCATCATGAGCCGCTCGCCGCTGCAAAACCCCGCCCTGATCGAGACGCTGCTCGGCATCGCCAGCTCCCGAATGGCCCAGGAGCTGGAGGCGATGAACCACCTCGAGGAATTGAACCTCAAGAAGTTCGCCATGGACAACATGAAGGACGCGGGGTACTGGATCAGCCCCGACGGCAGGATCTGCGAGGTGAACGGGGCCGCGACCGCCATGCTCGGCTACACCGAGGCCGAGTTCAGGTCCATGCGGATCGGCGACCTGCGCCCGGGGTGCGATGCCGAGCGGTGGCGGGAAACCTGGGAGACGCTCAAGGAGCGGGGGAGCCTCCAGTTCGAGGGGACGCACCTGGCCCGGGACGGCCGCCTGGTGCCGGTGGAGGTCACCGCCAACTACTTCAGCTACGCCGGGACCGAGTACGACTACGCGGTCGTGCGCGACATCACGGAACGCAAAAGGATGGAAGAGGCGCTGGAGCACCGGCTGGCCGTGCTCACCGAGCCGATGGTGCACATCGAGGCGATCTCCATGGAGGACCTCTTCGACCTGGACGAGCTGCAGGCGATCCAGGACGCCTTCGCGCAGGCCTCCGGCGTCGCATCGATCATCACCGACGCCGCGGGGCGCCCGGTCACCCGCCCGAGCAACTTCTGCTCCCTGTGCAGCGACATCGTGAGAAAGACCGAGCGCGGCCTCGCCAACTGCACCCGCTCCAGCTGCTATCTCGGCAGCGCCAGCCAGGACGGCCTCGGCATGCAGCCCTGCCTGAGCGCCGGGTTGTGGGACGGCTGCGCCACCATCAGCGTCGGGGGGCACCACGTCGGCAACTGGCTCGTCGGCCAGGTGCTTGACGAGGACGCTGACCTGGAAAAGATGGCCGCCTACGCCGACGAAATCGGGGCCGACCCCGCCGCCTACCGGGAGGCGCTCTCCCTGGTGAACCGGATGTCCCGGGAAAAGTTCCGCAAGGTCTGCGAGGCGTTGTACCAGATCGCGGGGCAGCTCTCCCGCATGGCCGTGCAGAACGTGCAGCAGGCGCAGCATATCTCCGAGAAGAAGCGCTCCGAGGAGCGGCTGCTCGAGTACCTGAAGGTGATCGAGTGCTCCCGCGACCTGATCTGTGTCCTGGACCGCGACTACCGCTACCGCATGGCCAACGGCGCCTTCCTGCGCTACCGCAATCTCACCATAGAGCAGGTGGTGGGGCGGACCGTGCTCGACGTCGTGGGCGAGGAGCATTTCGCCCAGATCAAGAACCACCTGGACGCCTGTCTGGCCGGGCAGTCGGTGCGCTTCGAGATGGAGCAGGCCTTCCCGGAACGCGGGGTGCGTTCGGTGACCGTGACCTACACGCCGGTCGAGGACCAGGGGGGCAACACCAGGATCGCCTGCGTGATCAGCGACCAGACCGATAAGAAGCACCTCGAGGAGCAGCTCAGGCAGTCCCAGAAGATGGAGGCCATCGGGCACCTGGCGGGGGGGATCGCCCACGATTTCAACAACATCCTCACCGTCATCGTGGGTTACGGCAACTTCCTGGGGCTGGACGGCTCGCTCAGCACCCAGCAGCACGAGCAGGTGGACCAGATCATCGCGGCCGCCGAGCGGGGCTCGCAGCTCACCCGCGGGCTGCTCACCTTCAGCCGGAAGCAGGTCATGAACCCGCGCACCCTCGATCTGAACGCGCTGGTGGGACAGGTGCAGAAGTTCCTGCTGCGCATCATCGGGGAGGACGTCGAACTGCAGTTCAACCCGGCACAGGATCAGGTGCACGTCTGCGCCGACGGGAGCCAGCTGGAGCAGGTGCTGATGAATCTCGCCACCAACGCCCGGGACGCCATGCCCGACGGCGGTACCCTCACCATCCAGACCTGCTGGCAGCAGGTGGACGAGGCCTACGCCAGGTCCCAGGGGTACGGGGACCCGGGGCGTTACGCCTGCATCATCGTCTCCGACTCCGGCAACGGCATGGACCGGACCACCCGCGACAGGATATTCGAGCCGTTTTTCTCCACCAAGGCGGTCGGCAAGGGGACCGGGCTCGGGATGTCCATCGTGTACGGCATCGTCAAGCAGCACAAGGGATTCATCAACGTCTACAGCGAGCCGGGTGAGGGGACCACGTTCAAGATCTACCTCCCCGAGGCCGCCGCCGAAGCGGGGGCGCTTGCCGGCGAGCCGCATCTGGCCGCGCCGGTGCCGGGGACCGAGACCGTCCTGGTGGCGGAGGATGATGCCAGCGTCAGGGGGCTGGTCGAGTCGCTGCTGAAAAAGTACGGCTACCGGGTGGTGCTGGCGGTGGACGGCGGCGACTGCGTGCAGAAGTTCCTGGAGCACCGCGGCAGGATCGACCTGGTGCTGATGGACGTGATCATGCCGGGGAAAAACGGCAGGGAGGCCTTCGAGGAGATCAGGAGGATCGATCCTGCGGCCAAGGTCCTCTATTCCAGCGGCTACACCGCCGACTTCATGAAAAAGCGCGGCGTCTTCGACGAGAGCGTCGACCTGATCATGAAACCAGTGCAGCCGATGGCGCTGCTGCACAAGGTCAGGGAGGTGTTGGACCGAAATTCAGATTAAGATTTAGATTAAGAGAGACTGGAGTAGCAACATAGCGGAATCGAAAACAGGCAATAGTGTCAAAAATAGAAGGGCGCCCCCGGATGGGGGCGCCCTTTTGCATCTTTGCTCTATCTAAATCTCAATCTTGATCTTATTCTGCTGGCCCTATTTCTGGTTGATCGCCGCGAGGCGCCAGCTGTTGTTGCCCACCGGCCTCGTGAAGGTCCAGTACTCCTCGAACTTGACCGGCTCGGTCTTGCTCCCCTCGAGCACGCTGCCGCGCTCGTCGGTGGTGTAGTCGAGCAGGTTGGCGTAGATGAGGGCGGTGACGTAGTCCTGCCCCGCCTCCTGCCAGACCTCGGCGAGCTCCACGCTGCGCACCGCGATGTTCTCCAGCCGGTTCACCCGCCCCTCGCGCAGCAGACGCTCGATGTCCTCGCGGAAGACCCCCTGCATCTCGGGAGTGAGCAGGGGCGAGAGCGCCTGCAGGTCGCGGTTCATCCACCCCCCCTGGATCTTGAAGAAGTTGTCCATCACCAGGTCCTTGAAGCGCCCCTCGTCGAAGCCGGGGTCCATCTGGCGCAGGTGCGACAGCCCGGTCTGGACGTCGTCCCGGGCCGGTTCCTCCACGCGGTAGGAAGCCGGGACGCTCTGCTGGTAGGCGTCGTACCCCTGGGAGCCGTAGCCTGTCGAGACGCTCTGCAGCTGCGCCTCGCCGCGCCGCCTGCGCACCATGCGGTAGATCAGGTAGCCGATGCCGGCCAGCAGCAGGATGTCGAAGAGCCCGATGCCACCGCCGCCGTATCCCATCCCGCCTGCGCCGGCGAGCCCCCTGAAGAGCATGCCGCCCAAAAGACCGCCCGCGATGCCGCCGGCCATGCTGCGCAGGAAGCCGCCACCTGCGGAGGGTTGCTGCATCTGCGGCTGCTGCATGGGGGAGGGGGTCGACTGCTGGGACGGGGTGGACTGGCGGTACGTGGTACCCGGGGTCGAGTAGCTGCGGGTACCGCGGCTCCCGATGGAGCGTCCTCCGGCTGCGCGGGCATGGGCGCTGGTTTCCAGCACCGTCGAGCTGAGCAGCAATACTGCGGCAAAGAGTGCAAAAGCCTTGGCGATGTTCCGTTTCATGTGGTTATTCTCCTGTGTGTTGGTTGGTTCAGTTGCCGGCCAGTTGCAGCGGCTGCACCGGGATCCTTCCTGCGGTACTGCGGATGCGCCCCTTCGGGAGCCCCTTGGCGAGCCAGAAGCCGATCGCCTCGCGCACCAGGTCCGATACGTTGAGCGAGGTTGCCTTGGTGAGACGCTCCAGCAGGCGCTTCTCCTGGTCACTCACCCTGAGCGACACCACGTTCTTCAGTACCGGCTCCTTGGGCTCCTTTTTCTTCCTGGCGGATTTTTTCTTTACTTGGGTCATGTATTGTTTCTGTTCCATTTTTCCCTCTCCTTTCAGGTCTTTGCCTGTTGCAAAGGGCGCCGTTGCAGCACGGCGGCGCCGAGTGCCGATAAAAAAAAAGACCTTTACCCGGGGCGACTGCTCGCTACAGGTAAAGGTCTTGCTGTTATTAAGAATTATCCTCGGGCCCGGGTGTTGCCACCGTCTTGACGAACCAGAAGTCGGCCATTTCTCCGGCCGATAGCTACTCCCCTTTACAGGGCATGATAATAATAACGCGCCGACCGGGTGTCAACCCATTTTTGATAAAAATCGTAAACGGCTGTGTCGCGGAAAAGAAAATTTGAATCGATTAATCTTTTTCCGGATTGCTATACAATTGACCGGGTGAAAAAACGACACCGGCCGCGCAGGTTGCTGGAGTATCGGCAGCTGCGGCCGGTTCCCGGGAGGCGACATGATCAGACCAGCCAGCAGTGTGATCCGATACGCACGCTTCTTCAGGCTCGCCCAGGTACGCAGGGTGCTCGACTACGGTGCGGGTCGGCTGCGCAACGCGCTCTATCTCACCGGGGAGGGGTTCCAAGTGTATGCGGCCGATGTCCCTGAGCAGGTGAAGGCGCTCGCGGTCCATCCCGAGGCGGGGAGACTGGCGGGGATTCTGACGGTCGGTGAATTGCCGCGGGCGGGGCTTTGCGTGGACCTGGTGCTCTCCACCTTCGTCTTCAACATCCTCGCCACGCGGAACAGCAGAAAGCAGTACTTGGAAAACGTCGTGGCCAATCTGCGTCAAGGAGGTTTATTCCTCATCGAAGTCAACAGCAGGCATGACGATATAGTTCCTTGTGCATCGCTGCTACAGCATTATTACAGTTGTGACTGCAATGCTAGGAGCTACACCCATGATCAACTCGACAGGGAATTAACGCCCTTCCGTTTCGAGCGCATCTGCCACTATTACGGCAGCCACGCAGTGGCGGCACTGTACCGGCTGACAGATTGAAAAAAAGTGAGACAGCATTTTGACTTTTGACTGTAAAAAAAGTATAAGAGGATGCTAAATAGAAGTGGCTGTGGAATCAGCGTGCGGAGGTCGGCATGGCTTTGAAGGACGTGAGGATTCTCATCGTCGATGACGAAATGTTTTTTCGCCAGGTGTTGCGCGCCGTGCTGGAGAAGATCGGCTTCACCGTAGTCGGGGAGGCCGGTGACGGCGCCGAGGCCCTGGAGAGGTACCGCGCCCTGCGCCCGCACATCGTGATCATGGACATCTACATGCCAGACAAAAACGGCATCGATGCTACCAAGGACCTGCTCGCCCTGGACCCCAACGCCCGGGTTCTGATAGCCAGCGCCTCCGATTTCGATTGCGACACCCAGGCCGCTCTCGATGCGGGAGCCAAGGGTATCCTGATGAAGCCCTTCGTGCCCAAGGAAATCTACGAAAGTATCCGCAAGCTGCTCACCGGCAAGTAGCGCGGTACCGCGAACCCGCCAGGAGAGCCGATCCGCGAAAGATGCCGATGCAGCGGCCTTTTTCCGAGCCGGCGAAAAAAACCGCCCGAAGGCGGAATTTTTGGGTTGACTGCGCAAACCCGTTTTGCTATAAAGCTGATCTCTGCTGAGCGGGAATAACTCAGTGGTAGAGTGCAACCTTGCCAAGGTTGAAGTCGCGGGTTCGAACCCCGTTTCCCGCTCCAATTAACGACAACAGGTTCAGGTGTTTAGAGCGAACCTTTCGAAACTGTCCCCGGTTCCGTCCCAAACGGAATCGGGGATTTGCTTTTCCGGGGTATAACGAAGTCGCGCCCCAGGTAGTCGAAGACTCTCTCCCCGCCCTCTTGCAGCCCTTCCACGTAATTCCCGTACACCTCATAAACCATCTGTTTCGAAGCATGTCCCATCAGCTTGACGAGTCGTAGCGGGTTGATGCCGACTAGGAGGCTCCATGCTGCGAAGGAGATGCGATTTGTATATGGTCTATTTACCTTCGAATCGCGCCCAGTAGGCCGTGCTCTGCTTGGATTGGCGGTCCATCGGCCCCTTGTTCAGGAGGGCGAGGGCCGCGGCACAAAAGACACAGGTAACCACTATTGCGAGGATCATGATTTCTCCTATTGTTATAGACGGTTTGTTACGTGAAGAGCAGGCTGGAGGAGACCCGTTGCGTGTGAAATTCGGAGGGAAGAAGAGCGGCAGCGCGGTGGCTGTCAAGAGGCGGTAAAGTACCGCGGACTGTCGCTGTCTTCGATAACAGTATCAAGACGGACTGTGTACGATCGTGAGCTTTACGCCAGAGGTTTTTTCCTCTTTTTTGAGCCGTTTGTCGGCCTTCTTTTCTTTTTGTGTTTTTGCCGGCTCCTTTTTGGATGATTTCTTGCTGTCTTGGCCTTTACTCATGATGTTACTCCTTGTAGTAAGGTTGCATTACGTAAAAGTTCTATTCCTGTTCCATACCACGATTATACGGCAGATGTACTTTTATTACTAGAACGCCCACGGTGCTGAGGTAACGGTTGAATTCCTGAACCGGAAAACGAAAAAGCCCTTGGCGGTACCAAAGGCCTTTTAGGGGGATCACCCCTTCACTGGTTCGAGTACCAGGCCGCCCACGTTAGCGGCTTCCGGGCTACCTACGTTTCTTCATGTGTTTCGCGCCGGGTTTCCCCTCGCCCATCTTCATCTTCATGGGCGCCATCTTCATCATTTCCTTAAACTGCTGGTCCGTCAGGATCGCCCGCATTTGCTTCATAGCCGACAGCATTTCCAGATGATGGGATGTTTTTATCCCTTCAATCTTTTTGACAGCTGACGTGGCCTTCTCCAGATCGAAATCCTTTACCTCCATTATTTCAGCGAGTTCGATTTCCGCAATTTTCAGGTCCGCCATGAACCGTGCCTGCTTCTTTTGCATTTCCCGGTGCAGAGGCTTCATCTTCATGGTCTGGTCATCGGTGAGGCCGAGCTTCTCCGCATGCTCGAGGCACATCGCCGTCATGTCGCCCATTTTGCCGGGCTCCATCATCCGTCCATATCCCGGTCCTTGATCGTCCATCGGCATATGCTTCATCTGGGCGAAGGCCGTGGAGATACTAAGTGCCATCAAAGCGACGGTTGCCAGCAAGATGGATACGGTTCTTGTCTTCATGGTTCGTTTCTCCTCTCGTTGTGGTTACTGAAGCTTAGGCAATACCTTTTTATATCGGGTTCTTTACAACTAGCATGCCAGAGAATCCCCGTGGACACTCTGCCTGCAAAGGTTTGAAACTGCAGGCATGATCTCAATCCGGCGGAGGGAGGGGAGAACGTCCGCGCTACCTGGGACCGTCGTGTTTGACATAACTGCCATATATGGCGGGTCGTGGTGCGGCAGAAAACACCGGTATTATCAAAACCCCCTCCAAATCTGCAACATCCTGCGCCAGAACCTGCTCTACTCTCCCACATGGTTTGAAGTTTAGGGGTAACAGTTTAAGTTTTCTCGGCGATGCCCCGATAAAATACATGCTGGAGATGTGGGGCTCTCCGCAGGATCTCTTTCGTGTCCCGACCCCGAAATGTCGGATACGGTCTGCGAAACCAGCTTCCCGATCGATTCATTCCGGATGCTCGACTTAAACAACAAGGCCAGGGCGACGGCTCAACCATTTCGGTCGGGATCAAATCGGTAAAGAGCACCGCACAATATGCTTCCAACTGACGGAGAGATCCAATGAACTCGTTGACCCTGATTTTTGCAGCAGCGTGCCTCTTCGCCATTGCGTACCGATGCTACGGGCTGTTCCTTGCCAACAAGGTCATGAACCTGCGCGGGGAGCGGGAAACTCCCGCCGTTTTCTGCAGGGACGGTCACGACTACATGCCGACCAACAAGTACGTCCTCTTCGGACACCACTTCGCCGCCATTGCCGCGGCCGGTCCTCTGCTGGGGCCGGTGCTTGCGGCCCAGTTCGGCTTCCTGCCCGGCGCGCTCTGGATTCTGATCGGTGCAGTCCTGGCCGGCGGGGTGCATGACATGGTTGTGCTGTTCGCCTCGGTGCGGCACAAGGGGAAAAGCATCTCGGTTATCGCCGAAGCCGAGATCGGCAGGGGCGCGGGAAAGGTGGCTTCGGTAGCCGTTCTCTTCATCCTGATCCTTACCCTGGCCGGGCTCTGCATAGCCGTGGTCAATGCCATGTTCAACAGCCCCTGGGGGACCTTCACCGTTTTCGCCACCATGCCGATCGCCATGATCATGGGGATCTACATGCAGAAGATCCGCCCCGGGGACATAAAGGGGGGGAGCATCATCGGCGCTGTGCTATTGGCGCTATCCATCTATGCCGGCCCCTACGTGGCCGCCGACCCGACCCTGGCGGGACTGTTCACCTTCTCCAAGAAACAGCTCGCCCTGATCCTGCCGGCCTACGGCTTTGCCGCCTCGACCCTGCCGGTCTGGTTCCTGCTGGTGCCCCGCGACTACCTCTCCACGTATCTCAAGATCGGCACCATCGGCGCCCTTGCACTGGGTATCGTCTTCGTTCACCCCGATCTGCACATGCCTGCCATTACGCCGTACTTCTTCGGTGGGGGTCCCATCATCCCCGGCGCCGCCTTTCCGTTTCTGTTCATTACCATTGCCTGCGGCGCCCTGTCCGGTTTCCATGCCATCATCGGCACCGGCACCACCCCGAAGATGATCGCCAACGAACGCGACGTCCTCTTTGTCGGCTACGGCGCCATGCTGGTGGAAGGCTTTGTCGCCGTTATGGCCTTGATCGCGGCCTGCGTACTGTTGCCAACCGATTATTTTGCCATCAATGCCGCCCCAGCCGCGTACGCCAAGCTTGGCCTCATTCCGGTCAACCTGCCGGAGCTGTCACGGGAGGTCGGCGAGCAGGTCCAGGGACGACCCGGCGGCGCCGTATCCCTGGCGGTGGGGATGGCCTACATCTTCTCGTCCGTGCCGTTCATGAAGAGTATGATGGCGTACTGGTATCACTTCGCGATCATGTTCGAGGCGGTCTTCATCCTGACCGCCGTGGATGCCGGCACCCGCGTGGGGCGCTACCTGCTGCAGGAAATGCTCGGTAAGATCTATGCCCCCTTCGGCGACAACGGGTGGACGCCCGGCATTATCCTGACCAGTGCCCTGTTTACCTCCGCCTGGGGCTACCTGGTCTACACCGGAGACATCTCCACCATCTGGCCGCTGTTCGGCATGAGCAACCAGCTGCTGGCCACCTGCGCCCTGATTGTTGGCACCACCATGCTGATCCGGCTCGGCAAGGCAAAATACGCCTGGATCACCGCCGGGCCAGGCCTGTTCATGATGCCGATCTGCATGTGGGCGGGATATCTCAACATCACGCGGAACTTTCTGCCCAAGGGGCTCTATCTTCTGGCAAGCCTGTCCGTCATCCTGATGCTGCTGATGGCGATCGTCTTCATCGAAGCCTTCCGGCGCTGGTATGCCCTCGGTAAAATCGACACCATGGTCGCGGACAGCTACGGCGACCCGGTGCTGGCGCTGGCCACGGAGCGGGAAGACGCGGTGGTTCCCACGCCCCTAGAGAAATAACGGCAAAGGGACCTCCTTACCAACAAAACTGAGGTGATCTTTATGGACAGATTCATGCTGGCAGCAATTGAGGAAGCCAGGCAGGGGCTGGGCGAAGGGGGCATTCCAATCGGTTCGGTATTGGTGCATGACGGTAAAATTCTGGGAAGAGGCCACAACCGGCGGGTGCAAAAAGGGAGCGCGATCTTACACGGCGAGATGGATGCCCTGGAAAACGCCGGACGACTGCCGGCCAGCGTCTACCGGGAGTCGGTGCTGTACACGACCCTGTCGCCATGCCCCATGTGCAGTGGCGCAATCCTGCTGTACGGCATCCCTCGAGTCGTCATCGGTGAAAATCAAACGTTCATGGGCGAGGAGAACCTGCTACACTCCCGCGGCGTGCAAATAGAAGTGCTGCAGAGTGAGGAATGTATCGATCTGATGCGCAGGTTTATCGCAGAAAAACCACAGCTTTGGAATGAGGACATCGGGGTGTGAGAACAAGTGGTCCCGCTGTTTTTTATTGAGCCTTCGTGGCGGTCCTGTACCTGAATGATTCGGGTGATTCGGAAATCGACCAACATGCGGGGCGCTAGCGATTTAGCAGCGAGATCAGTATCTGTCCGAGGTCGTTAATCCTGTAGGGCTTTGCCACTGCCGCGCTGAAACCGTAGGCCTGGTAATCCGCCATGATGGGGTCGTTGGAATATCCGCTTGATACGATCAGGTTGGCAGCGGCATCGACGGCAAGAATCTGCTGTGCAGCGTCCTTTCCTCCCATGCCGCCGGGTATGGTCAGATCCATGATAACCGCGGTGAAAGCAGATCCCGATTGCAGGGCCTGTTTGTACAAGGTTATGGCCTCCGCGCCGTCACTGCAGGTCGTCACCTGGTAACCCAACTCAGAAAGCATCCTTTCTGCGAATGCCCGGATCATCGCCTCGTCATCCATGACCAGAATCGACCCGCCGTTATGCTGCTCGGCACGACTCTTCGCAGCGGTCTCGGCGTTGTGGGACGAGTAGGTCTCTCCGATGGATGGCAGGTGGATGGTGAAGGTGGTTCCCTGGGCGACCACGGATTCGACCCCGATGTGTCCGCCATGCCTGGCTATGATGGAGTAGGCGGAAGCCAGTCCCAACCCGTTGCCGGCCGATTTCGTGGTGAAGTACGGGTCGAAGACCTTTGCCATCACATCTTCCGGCATGCCGCACCCCTGATCGGTGATGGACAGCCGGACGTAGCTTCCGGGAGGAAGCGAAAGGGTGTTAGATCCGGCAATGGTCTCGTTTTGGGCGCTGATTGTCAGCGTACCGCCCCCGGGCATGGCCTGCGAGGCGTTGATGAGAATGTTGTGCAAGACCTGGCTCAGTTGACCTTCATCCGCGTCTATCGCATGGGTCGTATCCGGGATATCGATGAACCCCTTGACGTTTGATCCACTCAGTACGAGTTCGACCGATTCGTTGACGATGTGTTGCAGTGAAATAATCTTCCTGATCGGTTCGCCGCCGCGGGCAAAGGTCAGCAACTGATGGGCGAGTTCGGTGGCCCTCAGCGACGCTTTTTCCGCCTCCTCCAGAGGCTTGCACGCTTTATGGGAGGGGTCCAGAAACATCTGCGCAAAGGAAATGTTACCCATGACGCCGGTCAGGATGTTGTTGAAGTCGTGGGCGATCCCGCCGGCAAGCAGGCCGAGCGACTCCAGCTTCTCGATCTTTAGCTGCTCCTGCTGGTGCTTCTTGTGTTCCGTCACGTCGCGAAAGGACCAGAAACGGCCAACAATCTCGTCGCCTATCTCCAGGGGCTGGCTGTAACGGTCGAAAAAACGCCCATCGGCTAGCGCGAGCAAGTCCTGGCTGGAAGCGTCCGGGTGCTCGTAGAGTTCCATGACTTTGGCCAGGAACCGGTCCGGCTGGGACATCTGGGCAGTAATGTGGGCGAGCACGGGGTCTTTGACGCCGGTAACCAGCAGTTCTTCCGGCACCTTCCAAAGTTCGGCGAACTTCTTGTTCCAACGCGCGATCTCGCCATTTCGGTTCACGACCAGGATACCCTCGGCGGTAGATTCGAGGGAGGCGTCGGTTAAGGAGATGGCGTAGGAGAGGAGATCCTCCGCCTTCTTGCGCTCGGTCAAATCGACATCGAGGCAGAAAAATTCCGGGGGGCGCCCCACGGGGCTCAGCAGGGCGTGGCTGGAAAGAACCGGCACCAGAGAGCCGTCCTTGCGCTTGAGGAGTAACTCGCCGGGCGGGATCGGCTTGCAGCTTTCGTACATCTGGCTGATTGCTTCTCTGACGCCATCCTTCATTTCAGCCGGAATTATGAGATCCAGGAGGTTCGCGCCCAACGCCTCCCGGGCACTGTAGCCATAGAGGATCTCCGAAGCCCGGTTCCAGAAGAGCACCGTACCGTCAAGCGCGTACCCCTGGACTGCCACATTGGGTATGTTCTCCATCAGCGAGCGGAAACGCTCCTCGCTCTCGATCAGCGCCTTTTCCGCCTGTTTTCGTTCGGTTATGTCCAGTGCGACACCCGTGGTCCCTACTGTCCGCCCCACCTCATCAAAAAGAGGGGTCTTACAGGTGAAGTGCCACCTGGTACCGTCGGTGGTTGGTATCAGCTCTTCAAGATGTTTTTTCACCCCCGAAACACACACGTCGCGGTCATCGGAGAGGAACTTCTGGGCCATTTCCCGGGGGAACAACTCCAGGTCGGTCTTGCCGATGCATTCTTCGACCGGTCGACCGCATGCCCGGGCGTACGGCTCGTTGATCATCTCCAGGCGGCTTTCAGTATCCTTGAGCCACGCCATCATCGGCAGGTTGTCCAAAATGGCGCGCTGTCGCAACAGCAGTCTCTCGTTGGCTATTTGAGACTGCTTGTGCTCCTCGATTTCCCTGGCCAGGTCTTCATTGGCCTGTTTCAGCTTGGTGTTCGCCTCGGAAAGCTGGCCGGTCCGCTCCGCGACGACTGCTTCCAGGTGCCGGTTGCGGTCCTCCAGGTCTTTGAGCGGATAGATCTCCCCCTCGTCGGCTACGCCAAAAGAGACCGAAATGCTGCTGTGGCAGATTTTCCATCCCGTGCATTCTTTGCGGAAAATAAGCACCAGGCGGGCTATTTTTTTGGAAAGGATATGTTCTTCGATGGGTAAGTGGATAACGAAGGTGCTGCTGGTAACGGCAATGGTCTCGGCCAACAGCTGGATGGAGAGGTCTTTCAGGTCGATGTTGATTGGATCTTTGACCTGGGCGAAATCCTGGCGGGTGACCGCGATCCAGGCATCCCTATCCTTGACAAGATAATCGCCGCTGCCGGTAATACCGGAGAAATCATCACTGAAATAGGTGGTGAGCAGGTCGTCGCGGGTCGAATACATCCGGATGTAATGGTCAAACAACCCGCGAATTTCCTGGTAATCGGATGTATCCATAAGCACGTGACCTATTTAAGTGAGTTGCTGTCATGGGATGCTTAGTCGGAATTGTGTCTGCAGCATTTTAGCACCTGCCCGTCCGTATGCAAATTCTCTTAGACGATTGGTTCAACACGGCTCCTACTGTTTCTGTTTTTCCCAGTAACTTTCGCAATAGCCGTGGCTTACTTCCATCTCCTCAGCTTGAAGTCCCTCCCCAATCAGGAAAGCATTTTCAGTCGCATCTGTTCCAGTCCCGCTCCGGAGCCCCGGTCAGCTCTTCGACTGTTTCGGAGAACAGGTTGTGATCTGTGACCATCGTGGGCAGCCTCCTTAGGCAGCGCGGCATGGTACCAGGTTGTCTTAGTGGGGGAATGCTTGCCGCAGAGCCTGCCGTTACGGTGGGAGATCCTTCCTGATTTTGCAGCTGAGTCCGGCACCGGGGAAGCCGCAATAGGAAATATTACATTGATCGAAATTAACTGTACGTGTTAATGTGCCGGACGGAAAGCATCTTCGAATGAAGTATCCAGGATACTGGAACTTCCAAAATGATCATGTGGCACCATCTGGAGGTTAGGTGAAGTTTCTTGTTTATTTGCTCTGCTTTCTCTGCCTTTCGGGGTGCGGTGGTTCAACCAGCAGCAAGAGTGTCGAAAACAGCTCTCCTTCAGTGTCAGGCAAAGTTAGTACTTCAGGCGGTACTGCTGTGGCCGGTGCCGTCGTCATGCTGACTGGTTCATCATCCTCAACGACCACCACCGATTCAAACGGCATATACAGGTTCACCGCCGTAAATAACGGCACCTACCAGGTGACAGCAGCAAAGACGGGTTACTTCTTTACTCCGTCCGTTCATTCGGTAACGGTCGGCACTGCTGATGTCATCGAGAGGAACTTTACCGCAGCGGACAGCAACACCGGGCCGGCAACCCTTGGTTCATGGACATGGGTGTCCGGAGACAGCACCGTAAATCGAGTCGGAACCTATGGCGCCAAAGGTGTCGCAAGCCCGCTCAATTGCCCCGGGGCAAGAGGTGGGGCCATGTCGTGGAGCGACAAAAGCGGCAACCTCTGGCTCTTTGGTGGCTACGGCATCGATTCCACCGGGACGACGGGGCACCTGAATGACCTGTGGAAGTTCGACGGCGCTAACTGGACCTGGGTCGCGGGCGGGAACCTGTCAAACCGTTCCGGCGCCTACGGGACAAAAGGTGTGCCGGCAGGGTCCAACGAGCCTGGAGCAAGGGACTGCGGTTCCACCTGGACCGATGCCGGCGGCAACCTCTGGCTTTTCGGGGGCATCGGCAAGGACGCGAACGGAGTGCAAGGCTACCTGGGGGACCTTTGGAAATTCGACGGCACAGCCTGGACGTGGGTCTCCGGTGACACGACGGCTGACGGCGGCGCGGTGTACGGCCTCAAGGGATTCCCATCCGCCACCAACAAACCTGGCGCGAGGGAGGCTGCCGTGGCTTGGGTCGATCGCCTCGGTCGTCTCTGGCTCTTCGGAGGTTCGGGCAAAGATGCCGCCGGAGTCCTGGGGCATTTGAACGAATTGTGGTGTTTCGACGGCGCTGCCTGGACCTGGGTTTCCGGAACGACCATAGCCAACGATCTGTCTGACTACGGAACGCTGGGCCTTGCATCGCCGTCCAACGCTCCGTGGGGCAGGGACATCACCAAAACCTGGGTCGATCCGCAGGGTGACGCCTGGTTTTTCGGGGGGTGTACCAATCACGGACTCCTGAGCGATCTCTGGAAATTCGACGGCGGCAACTGGACCTGGGTGTCCGGCAGCAATGTCTTCAACTCGGTCGGCATATATGGCAATGCTGCCACCGCGAGACCCGGGGCGAGATCCGGCTCCATTTTCTGGATGGACAGCAACGGTTGCCTCTGGCTCTACGGAGGCTTCGGTGTGGACGGCGGTTACAACGGGGAGATGAACGACCTCTGGAAGTTCGACGGTGTCGGCTGGAAACTCATTGCCGGCAATGGTACTTCAAACCAGTCCCCCGTGTATGGCACAAAAGGAAGTCCCTCGGCAGCTAACACTCCGGCCAGGATCTTCGGCTCGGCGTCATGGGTCGTCAACGGCACGGTTTGGGCCTTCGGCGGTTACGTCCCCGGTGGCATGACCAACGTGCTGTGGAAGTACGCGCCCTAGTCATTTCGTCGCACGTGCGGCGCGAGCGGGTGACAGAAACAGTCTCGAATAACTTCAGAATCCTATTACAATTGCGGCGCGAGAATTCTCCCGGGCGGACGCCGCGAAACGGGCGCGCCAAAAGGATCACGATCATGGGCATATTCGGCAAGATGTTCGGTAAAGACTCTGCGCAGGGCAGGGGGACTGCACCGGTCAAGGAGATCAACTTCATTACGGCGCTGTCGATGCACGTGCGCGGCGAGCTGGAGCCGGCGCTCTCCGCCTACGCCGGCATGGCGGAAAGGGACCCGAACGACTTCCTGGCCCTGTTTTTCGCCGCCGCCATCAAGGCCGAGACCGGCAAGCTGGAGGAGGCGGTGCAGGGACTGCGGGAAATGAGCGGCCGGATCTCGGAGTCTGGTGACAGCATCTCCCGGGTCGTCGTGTCCGAACTGGCAAACCTGCTCGCGGACGACTCCGCGACGGTGAAACGCCCTGCGGTCACCGAGCTGGTGGCCGCCTTCGGGGACCTGCTCAAGAAGGAAGGACAGATCCGCGAGGGCGCGGTTTGCTTTGAGGTAGCGGCCGGACTTGCCCCCGACAACGCTCACGTGTTGCACAAGCTGGGGGACACCCTGCACGACCTGCGCATTTACGACTATGCCGAGTCCGTGCTGCTGGGGGCGCTCAAACACGCACCGTATCACTTCGGCGCCCTCTACACCTACGCAGTGCTCTTGCAGGACCTCGGGCGCAACGACGAGGCCATCGCTCAGTACGAAAAGGCGGTCAAGCTGGTCCCTACCCACGTCGGGTGCCAGAACAACTACGGAGCGGCGCTTTTGCGTGCCAACCGGCTGGACGAAGCTCTGCAGCACTGCAGCACGGCCCTGGAGCTGGACCCCAAGGCGCCGCTGGTAAAGATCAACCTGGGCTACATTTACCTGCTCAAGAAGGACTTCACCGCCGCCCGCAAGAGTTTCAGCGGCGCCATCGAACTGAACGATCAGCTCGCGCCGGCCTATTTCGGACTGGCTTCGGCGGAACAGGCCCTGGAGAGCAACCCGGAGACGATTCGCGAGCTCTACCAGAAGGCGATCGAGGCGAATCCTGCGATAGCCGAGGTCCATCACGCCCTGGCAAACCTACTGGCAAGCAAGAACGACCCGCAGGCGCTCGCCCACTACGCCAACGCCCTGCAACTCAACAGCTCGCTGCCCAACCTGCGCCGTGACTACGGCTACGCCTGTCTTCAACAAGGGAAGCGGGATGAGGCGCTGGAGCAGTTGAAGTTGGCGGTAATGCTGAACCCGGAAGATACCATCGCGTGCGATCTGCTTGCCCAGGCGCAGGGGGCGCAAAGCGAAGCCTAGCTCACCGGGGCGAGAATCCGGCTTTTTATGTGATGATATTTGAAGGAGGTGCGTGATGTACCAATGGAGCACAACCAGAAACTGCGCCTCGCTGATAGTCAAGATGTCTGACCGGGACACGGTCATCAAAGAGCGTACCCCCGCCATAAGCAAGTAATCGACCCAATGGGGGACCTTCCCGGGTCCCTCGTTCCCCTCTCTCTCGGCTCCGCAGCGCCGCTGTACAAAAAATCCTTCCTCAGCTTTGAACTTTTTGATCTCAGTCAAGGCGCTCCGTCCATAAACGCCTAACATCGACGTTACCAATCGGTAACAAGGGGGCGTGATGACGACAACTGAGAGTGAACCCGGCAATGCGGTCTACCGTGCCATTCTTACCAGTATGGGCGAGGGGATCATCTTCGCCGACCACACCAACAAGATCGTCTGTGTCAATGCCGCCGCTGAACAGATCCGCGGCATCGACGCCGCCAACTACCTGGGGCGCGACCTCCTGGCGATCCACTCGCCTCCGGCCCGGCCCCGCATCGGCGCCATCCTCGAAAGCCTGAAAGGCGGCACCCTCGCCTTCCACACGCGTCCTCTCGAGGTCAAGGGACGCATCTTCGAGAACAGCTACTACCCCATCAAGGACGCCCTGGACCGCTTCGTCGGCACCCTCATGGTGAGCAGGGACATCACCGAGCGGGAACACCTAAAGGAAGAGAACTCGGTGTTGCGCGACCAGCTGTTAAGCGAATCCTCCTTCGGCGGCATGATCGGCCGCAGCCCCGCCATGCAACCGGTCTTCCAGATGATCCGCTCCACGGCCCCGCTCGACTCCACTATCCTGATCACCGGAGAAAGCGGCACCGGGAAGGAACTGGTAGCGCGCGAGCTGCACGGCAAGAGCCGGCGCAGCGGCTCCCCCCTCATCAAGATCAACTGCGCCGCCCTCCCGGAAAACCTGCTCGAGTCCGAGCTTTTCGGTTTCGAAAAGGGGGCCTTTACCGGTGCCTTCAAGGAGCGCAAAGGGAAATTCGAACAGGCCCACCGCGGCACCCTGTTCCTGGACGAGATCGGTGAACTTCCACTTTCCGCGCAGGCGAAGCTGTTGCGCGTCTTGCAGGAGAAGACGGTGGAGCGCATCGGCGGGAACCGGGAGATCCAGGTCGACGTGCGCATCGTGGCCGCCACCAACCGCGACCTGCGCCACGACGTCGCGGCGGGGCAGTTCCGGGAGGATCTGTTCTACCGCTTGAACGTGATCCCGATCGAGCTTCCTCCTTTGCGGGAGCGTCTTGAGGACATCCTGCCCCTGGTCACCGTTTTCCTCTCCCGCTTCGCCACTGACATGGGGCGCCCGGAGCTGAGGCTTTCCCGGGAGGCGAAGGAGGCGCTTTTGAGCCACCGCTACCCCGGCAACGTCAGGGAACTCAAGAACGCCATGGAGCGCGCCACCGCGCTTTGCAGCGGCGACACCCTCACCATCGACGACCTTCCTGCCGAGTTCCGACAGGGCAGCTTTGCAGCGCAAGCGGAGGAGTCAGAGCCGCCGCACCGTCCTGCGCAGGGCTCACTCCTTTCCACCAAGCTTGACGACAAGGAGGAGGAGCTGATCCGGCAGGCGCTGGCTGTTTCCGGCAACCGGCGCGCCGAGGCCGCACGCCTTTTGGGGATCTCCCGCAAGACACTCTGGAAGAAGATGAAACGTTACCGGTAGGTAACGTCGCGTTACCCAAGCACCACCCTTTCTCCTCCCGCATCATCCTCAAAAGAACGGGATTCTCATGATTTGCGGTTGACCGTCGCCGTGGCACGCTCCCTGCTGAAGGTTGTGTCAGATCGTCACCCGTGCCGGCGGCTGCTGCGCAAGGCGGGAAATCAGACTGGAGGAGAATGTTGATGAAGATGCTGCGAGGATGTGTCGCCATGGCAGTGGCGGGGTTGGCGCTGGTGGGATCCGGCTGCTCCCCGAAGAAGATCGAGCTGAGCGAGGTGCGCCCGGCCATTGCGGACGGGACGGTTGACCCGGCCGAGTGGGGTAAGCTCTACCCCAAGCAGTACCAGCTCTGGAAGCAGACCTCGGAGCCGACGCCGGCCGGGAAGAGCCGGTACAAGAGGGGGTGGGACGTCGGGGAGGCGAACCCCGACAAGATCGACGAGTACCCCTTCCTCGGGCTCCTCTACAACGGCTGGGCTTTCGGGACCGAATACAAGGAGCCCCGCGGCCACTTCTACATGGTGCAGGACCAGCTCGATGTCGATCCGGGGCGTTACAAGGCCGGCGGCTCCTGCCTGACCTGCAAGACCCCCTACGCTCCGACCCTGCAAAGGCAGCTCGGCAGGGATTACTTCGCCAAACCCTACCAGGAAATTCGCGGCAAGATCCCCAAAGCGGATCAGACCCTCGGCGTCGCCTGCATCGACTGTCACGACAACCGCGATCTCTCGCTCAAGATCTCGCGCGGCTTCACCCTGGGCAAGGGGCTGGAAAAGCTGGGCGTCGACCAGTCCAAGCTGACCCGGCAGGATCTGAGGACCCTCGCCTGCGCCCAGTGTCACGTCACCTACAGCATCCCCAAGGATGCCGACATGAAATCCACCGACGTCTTCTTCCCCTGGGACGGGAGCAAGTGGGGCGGCATCACCATCGAGAACATCATCAAGAAGCTGCGCAGCAACAAGCCGAGCGGTGAGTGGACCCAGAGCGTCACCGGCTTCAAGCTCGCCTTCATCAGGCACCCGGAATTCGAGCTCTTCTCCAACAACAGCGTGCACTGGCAGGCCGGCGTCACCTGTGCGGATTGCCACATGCCGGCCACCGACGTCGCCGGGCAGAAGGTGTCAGACCACCGCATCATGAGCCCGCTCAAGAACGACCTGAAGGCGTGCAAGCAGTGTCATGACGACTCCCCCGAGCAGATGCGCGCGAAGATCTTCGCCATCCAGGACCGCGTCATGTCGCAGTTCATCCGCTCCGGCTACGCCACCGCCACGGATGCCAAGCTCTTCGAGATGGCCCACAAGGCACGGGCCTTCGGGAAAGAACTCGACCAGGGGCTCTACGCAAAGGCCAAGGACCATTACGAGGAGGCTTTCTACCGCGTGGTCTTCATCGGGGCAGAAAACTCGGTCGGCTTCCACAACCCGGACGAGGCGCAGCGGGTCCTGGGCGATGCCCTGAACCACGCCGCCGCTGCGGAACGGCTGCTGCGCGAGATGCTGACCAAGGCTGGGGTGGACGTGCCTGCCAAGGTCGACCTGGAGTTGGCGAAATACCTCAACAACCGCGGCGTGAAGAAACTGATGTTCAAGCCTGAGGACGAGATAAAGGACCCGCTGGCGGGCAAATAGCATTGCGATTCGGGGGGGCGGCGCCTGGGTGTGCCGCCCCCTTTTCCATTCGAACCGGAGGACATAATCTGATGAAACGACGCCTTTCCGTAGTGATGCGGAGAAAGGTTGCCATACGCAAGAGGCTGGCGCGGGTGTCGCGGAGGTGCCGTGCCCCTCTGCGCGGTACCCGCGCACCCATGACCCTCTACTACGCGGCCTGGAGCTTTCTGAGCGCGACGGCCGGGCTCCTTGCCATCAGCGAGGTGACCATCCTGCTGGGCCACCCTCTGCTGATCGGTTCTCTCGGTGCTTCTGCTGTGCTCCTGTTCGGGGCTACGGAGTCTCCCCTGGCGCAGCCGCGCAACCTGGTGGGGGGGCACCTCGTGTCCGCCCTGGTTGCGGTGGTCGTGGTCGCGCTCTTCGGCTCGACGCCGCTATCCATGGCGTTTGCCGTCGCCACCTCCATCTTCCTCATGAATCTGACCCACACCACGCATCCACCGGGGGGGGCGACCGCCCTGATCGGCGTGCAGGGGGGGGCGGGGCTTGGGTTCGTGCTGCTCCCGGTTCTGACCGGGACGCTCATTCTTCTCACGGTCGCCTGCTTCACCAACAACGTCGTCTATCACCGCTCGTATCCGCGCCATTGGCTGTGATGCAAGCAAAACCACTTCAAATTATTCGTCGTTTATGGTAGTAGGGGAATGCTTTTGTGTTTGACGGGAAACCGGCACCTGTATCTATTACCAAGTGAGAGGTTGCGCGTGATAGCTAAGATTGTGGTTCGTTATGCCGACGGCAAGGTCGTTAAGGGTACCACCGAGGACCTCGCCGCCAACAAGGGGCTGTTTCACCTGACCGAGGCGGACACGGGGAAGCGCTACGAGGTGAACGTCGAGCTTTTGAAGGCGATCTTCTTCGTGAAGAACTTCCAGGGAAATTCGGAGTACCAGGAACGGCTGGACGTGGAGAGGGTGGGGCTGGGTAAGAAAATCAAGGTTTCCTTCAAAGACGGCGAGACCCTGGTCGGCTACACCCAGGGGTTTTCGCCGGCGCGCGCGACCTTCATCGTTTTCCCCTGCGATCCTGAAAGCAACAACGAAAAGGTCTTCGTGGTAACTGCCGCGGCGGGCAAGGTGGAATTCGTATAGACGCCATGAGCACCGAAGCCACCTGCCCCTTCTGCCGGCCCGATCCTGGCAAGGTCCTGCTGGAAAACGAGCTTGCCTTCGCCTTCTACGACGGCTTCCCCGTCACCTTGGGGCACACCCTCGTGGTCCCCAAGCGGCACGTCGCCTCCTTCTTCGACATCAGCTCCGAGGAACAGGCTGCGCTCTTAGACCTGGTGGGGAAGGTCCGGGAACTGCTCCTGGAGCAGCACGCCCCCGACGCTTTCAACATAGGCATCAACGATGGGGTGGCGGCTGGGCAGACCGTGCTGCACCTGCACATCCACCTGATCCCCCGCTATGCCGGCGACACCGAGGACCCCCGCGGCGGGGTACGCTGGATCATGCCGGTCAAGGCACCCTACTGGAAAAGGGATGAGCGTTAGCCCGTCCCGGTGAGCTGCCGGTAGAACTCCTCCGGGTCGCTGGTCGGGCGGCGGCAGCTCCTGTTCTCGCACAGGTATGCCATCGCTCGGTCAGCTTCCGCATGCTTCCCTTCCAAAAGCGGGATTAACCTCGCCGCCTGTTCCAGTTCCTCTCCCTCGCACACCACCACCAGTACCCGGTTCGGGACGAACACCCGACGCAACCCCTCAAGGAACGGTTCGGCCGCCTCCGGCCTGCCGGCCGGCGCCACGATCACCACCTCTTTGGGGATCTGCTGCTGGTAATCGACGGCAAGGAGCATCTCGGAGAGTGCGATAGGGGACCTGGCGAGCTGCGCCGCGAAGGCGGAGAGGGCGCGCTCGGCCTGTTCCAACAGGCACCGGTCGCCGGTGAGGCTGTTCAGACGCAGCAGGTTCATCACCATCACCGAGTTTCCCGATGGGAGGACGCCGTCGTAGGCGGGCTTTTCCCGCGAGATCAGCTGCTCGTGGTACGGTCCGGTCATGAAGAAGCCGCCCAGTTCGCGGTCCTCGAACTGTTCCAGGGCAGCCGCGCAGAGTTCGGCCGACCGCTCCAGCCAGCGCACCTTGCCGCTCGCCTCGAAAAGGTCGATGAGTCCCGCGATCATGAAGGCGTAGTCGTCCAGGAATCCCTCCCCCCTGGCCACCCCCTCCTGGTAGCTGTGGCGCAGCCTCCCCTCTTGAATCATGTTCTGCAGCATGAACGCCGCCGCCTCGGCCGCGACCTGGACCAGGTCGGGGTTGGCCAGGATGAGCCCGGCACGGGCGAAAGCCGAGATGGCGAGGCCGTTCCAGGATGCCAGGATCTTCTCGTCCCGCAATGGCAGCGGCCTCTTGGCGCGGGCCCGGTACAGGAGCTCGCGGCAGTCGGACAGCATGAGCTCGAGCTCCTGCTCGGAGCGCTTCAACTCGGACGCCAGTTCAGCCACGCTTCGGTCGCGGTGTAGGATGCTGCGCCCCTCGAAGTTCCCTCCTCGCGTCACGCCGTAGCAGGCCGCGACCAGTTTCCCCCGTTCCTCTCCCAGCGCTTCGGTCAGCTCCTCCGGGGTCCAGGTGAAGAAGACCCCTTCCTCTCGGTGACCCTCAGGGCTCAGGCTGTCCGCGTCGGTCGCGCTGTAGAAGCCCCCCCCCGGCGCCTGCATGTCGCGTTGCAGGTACCGCAGGATCTCACGCGCCACTTTGGCAAACTCCGCGCGCCCGGTGGCCTGGAACCCCTCCAGGTAGCTCATCGTGAGCAGGGCGTTGTCGTAGAGCATCTTCTCGAAGTGAGGTACCAGCCAAGCGGTGTCGGTCGCGTACCGGTGGAAGCCGCCCCCGGCCTGGTCGTAGATCCCACCGGCCGCCATGCGCTGCAGGGTGAGCTCTGCCATGGAGAGCAGCTGGCGGTCGCCGCCACGCAGGTGCTGGCGCAGCAGAAGGCGCAGCGGCAGGGAACTGGGGAACTTGGGTGCGCCGACCAGCCCGCCGTTTCTGTCGTCGAACCTGTCCCGGTACAGCCTCACCGCCTGGTCCAGGGAGACCTCCTGCCAGGAATCCTCTCCCACGGTCGGCGCCAGCATGGTGCGGATCGCCTCGGTGAGTTGCACCCCCGCGCGGCTGACCCGCTCCGGCGCGGCGAGGAAGCTTTCCCTGATCCGCTGCAGCAGGGACATGAAACCGAGACCGCCCGGGTAGTCGCTGGGAGGGAAATAGGTGCCGCCGTAGAAGGGCTTTCGATCCGGGGCGACGAACACGTTGAGCGGCCATCCCCCCTGCATCCCCATGGCGTGCACCGCGGTCATGTAGACCGTGTCCACGTCCGGCCGCTCCTCGCGGTCCACCTTGATGGCGATGAAGTTGCGGTTCAGGAACTCGGCGATGGTCTCGTCCTCGAAGGACTGCTCCTCCATGACATGGCACCAGTGACAGGTGGCATAACCGATACTGACCAGGACCGGCCGGTTCAGCCGTCGCGCCAGTTCGAAGGCCTCGTCCCCCCAGGGGAACCAGTTCACCGGGTTGTGGGCGTGCTGCAACAGGTACGGGCTCGTCTCGAGGAAGAGCCGGTTGGTGTACCTGGCCCATCCCCCCGGGAGCATGTGCCGGGTGCGCGGCCGGTACGAGAAACCCCGGCCCTGGCGGAGTTTTTCCATCTCTTCGAGCGGAGGGGAGGGGACCCCCTCGGTTCCCGGGAGCGGCTGGTAGTGATCGGTGAGGTCGGACATGATCGTTCTCCGTCTTGGGCGGCTGGCGGCGCCGCCATGGCGCTGCTGAAGCTCTCGTGAAGGCGTTGGGGCTGAGGCGCGAAAGGTTTAACTTTACCATCTTTTGTTCCGGCGGCGACGCCTCCCGCATCGACGTGCGAAGAAAGCTTGACTGCATACCCCTCGATGTTATATGCGTGTATATGCACGCATTGGAGGCGTCATGGATGCAATGAAAGAGGAAGCTTTGAGAAGAGTGAAAAAGAGTCCGACCGATCAGCCGAGCGTCTGCAGTTGCGTCAACCTGCGTCGCGCCTCGCGCGCCATTACGAGGGTGTACGACGACGCGTTGCAGCCGGCCGGGCTCAAGGTGACCCAGTACTCGGTGCTGGCGAACCTGTCCCGGGCCGGAGCGGTCAGCGTCAGTACCCTGGCCAGGATGCTCAGGCTGGACCGGACCACGCTGGTGCGCAACCTGAAGGCCCTGGAGCGGGCGGGCCTGGTCGAGGAGGCTCCCTCGTCCGACCCGCGGGAGCGGGGGGTGAGCCTGAGCGAGGCGGGGCGGGGAGCGGTGACGCAGGCGCGGCCGCGCTGGCAGCAGGCACAGCAATTGATCGAGGAGCGGCTGGGCGCCGACGGCGTGCGGCAGCTCGGGGCGTTGGCGCTGGCCCTGGAAGAGCTGATGGGGCAGGACGCTTCGGTTGAGGAGTCAGCCGAGTCCGAATAGGGGAGGGGAGAACGGATGGCAACGTCGAGAAAATTCCACTACGCCTGGCTCATCATGGCCGTGACCTTCCTGACCCTGCTCACGACGGCCGGAATCAGGTCCACCCCCGGGATACTTATCGTCCCGCTGGAGCACGAGTTCGGCTGGTCCCGCGCCACCATCTCGCTGGCGGTCTCGGTAAACCTCCTCCTGTACGGCCTGATGGGGCCCTTCGCCGCGGCCTTCTTCGACAAGATCGGCGTGCGCCGGACCATGGCGATCGCGCTTTTCCTGCTGGCCGTCGGGGTAAGCTCCACCACCTTGATGACCCGCCCCTGGCACATGGTGCTGATCTGGGGCGTGGTGGTAGGGTGCGGGGCCGGCATGACCGCCTACAGCCTGAGTGCCACCGTGGTGAGCAGGTGGTTCAACAAGTCCCAGGGGACCGTCATGGGAGTGCTGACGGCGAGCGCCGCCACCGGGCAACTGCTCTTCCTGCCGCTGCTGGCCCAACTGTCGCACCACCACGGCTGGCGCAGCGCGGCGTTCGCCACCGCCGGGGCCGCCCTCGTGGTATTTCCGCTGGTCATCTTCATCATGCGCAACCACCCGCACGAGGTGGGAACCTCGCGCTACGGCTCCGCTGGGGACGAGCCGGCTCCGCCCGCTTCGGGGGAAAATCCCTTCCGCGTCGCCCTGTCGGGGCTGCAGCGCGGCGTCCGCAGCACCGACTTCTGGCTCCTGGCCGGCAGCTTCTTCATCTGCGGCGCCAGCACCAACGGCCTGATCGGCACCCACCTGGTCCCCGCCTGCGTGGACCACGGCATCCCCGAGGTGAGGGCGGCGGGGCTGCTCGCCTTCATGGGTATCCTCGACCTCTTCGGCACCACCCTGTCGGGATGGCTCTCGGACCGCTACAACAGCCGCTACCTCCTCTGCTGGTACTACGGCCTGCGCGGGCTGTCGCTTCTGGGGCTCCCCTTCGCGCTCTCGGGGCCGCAGTGGAGCCTCTCCGCCTTCGCCATCTTCTACGGGCTGGACTGGATCGCCACCGTCCCCCCCACCGTGCGCCTCACCGCCGATGCGTTTGGCAGGGAGAACGTCGGGGTGATGTTCGGCTGGATCTTCGCCAGCCACCAGGTGGGAGCCGCGCTGGCCGCGACCTTCGCGGGCACGGTGCGCACCTACCTCGGGGACTACATGATCGCCTTCCTGCTCTCGGGGATGATCTGCCTATTGGCGGCGGGACTGGTGCTGAGGATCAACAAGGGGAGGCTGCCCGGGATGGCGCCCGAGGCAGCCTGAGGTCGGCTGGGATAGTCTCGAGCATCAGCCGATGCGGGACTGTCTGCCGCAGTCCTGCATGGCGAAGAAAAGCTGCGAATGGGGGTTGGGGGGACGGTGGGGGAGTTCGCCCCGCTGGTGGCTGCGCCGCGGCGGACGGGATGAGGCAGGAACCTCGCTGCGACCCCCTCCCTTGAGGTATTCGGCGGTGATCAGCTTGAACTCCCTGCGGGCGGCAGCCAGTGCGGCCTCGAAGAACCTGCATAGTGAAGGCTCCTTGAAAGAGCGGCAAAAGGTCGCGTAAAGGTCGATGCTGAAACGTTTGTCGAGCAGCGCCTGGTGCAGGTGGCTGAAGGGCGCGGTCGTCCTTTCCCCGCTAGAGGCGGCGCGCGCCAGGGCTCCCCACGCATCGGAGTCCGCCGTCTCTGGCTGGGACAATTGTTGTAGTAGGGCATCGATGTACCGCGATCGTTCCTGCGCCAGACGCTCGAAGAAACTCCTGTGCACCACTTCTCCAGCCATGGCTCCCCTTCGATACAGCATCTCGCTGTTTCTCTCCCTGCTCACCGTAAACCTGATCGCCTCCGCCAGTAGCTCTTTCATCGCTCGTTCTCCTGCTGCGGCTGTTTCCGCCGCCGGCAAACCTGCTCCTTTCCAAAGATATGAATTTTTTAACATTGGCAATGCTAGCCTCGCTGGCAACCTGAGTCAATCGGGTTAATATTAATAGCCGAGGCCAACGATACACATGAGAAGGCAAGGCGGCGGAAGCGGTGTGGCATTTTAAGCGGCAACTGTGCTATGGTGTCGCCTCGTGACGTGATTTCAGTACTGCCAAGGAAATATAGATGACGATTAGATGGTACCCCGGCCACATGAGCAAGGCGCTCGAACAGATCTCGGAGCTGGTCCGCAAGATCGACCTGATCATCGAGGTGCTCGATGCGCGCCTCCCGTATTCCAGCTCGAACCACCTGCTGGAGCAGGTACGCCGGAACAAGCCCTGCATCAAGGTGCTGAACAAGAACGATCTTGCCGACCCGGCCGTAACCCGCGCCTGGGTGCAGCATTTTCAGAAGAGCGCGGGCGTGCGCGCCCTGCCGCTGGTCGCGAAGAACATTCCCGAGACAAAGAGCCTGGTGAAGCTTTGCAAGCAGCTGGTGCCGCAACGCGGCAACCCGGGCTACCCGATCCGCACCATGGTGGTGGGGATCCCCAACGTGGGCAAGTCGACGCTGATCAACACCCTGGCTGGGAGAAGTATCGCCAAGGTGGGAGACCGCCCCGCGGTGACCATGCGCCCGCAGCAGATCCCGCTCAACAACGGGATCCTCATCTTCGACACCCCGGGGCTTCTGTGGCCCGCCATGGATGACCAGGGTGGCGCGTACCGGCTGGCGACCAGCGGCGCCATCGGTGCCAACGCCCTCGACTACACCAACGTCGGGGTTTTCGCCGCCGCCTACATGATGCGCCGTTACCCGGAGCTCCTGAAGGAGCGCTACAAGCTGGCCGAACTCCCGGATACCCCCCACGAGGTGGTCGAGGCGGTGGGGCGCTGCCTTGGCTGCATCATGAGCGGCGGCGTGGTCGACGTGCATCGCGCGGCCGAGACCTTCCTGCGCGAGCTGCGTGCCGGGAAGGCGGGGCGGATCAGCTTCGAGGAGCCCGGAACCCCGGATGACGTCGAGGCGGAACTGCTCCGTTTCGCGGGCATCGAGGTCAGGGAGCAGCACCAACAGGCACCGACCGTGCCGGAATGAGACCATGGAAGAACGTCCGCTTCGGACCAGCCGCATACGCGCGAAACTAACGCAACTTTTCCCCGCAGGTTGGCGGGAGAGGGGCTCCCTTCTCCTCGCCCTTTTCACCTTCTGTTTTCTCGCCGCTCCTTCTGCACTCCTGGCAGCCGGTGATGTTGCTGCCGCCCAGACCCGCACCGTCGTGGTCGGCGGCGACCGGGACTACCCCCCCTACGAGTTCATCGACCGCTCCGGCCAGCCCGCCGGCTACAACGTCGACCTGACCCGCGCCATAGCCGAGGTCATGGGGATGAAGGTGGAGTTCCGCCTGGGAAGCTGGGCGGAGATGCGCGACGCGCTCCAGTCCGGGCGCGTCGACGTGCTGCAGGGGATGTCCTACTCAGCGGAGCGCTCGGACGAGGTCGACTTCTCCGTGCCGCACGCCGTGGTGAACCACGCCATCTTCGGCCGGAAAGACAACCCCTCGGTCAACTCCCTTGAGGAGCTCAAGGGGAAGAGTGTCGCCGTGCATCGCGGCGGCATCATGCACGACTACCTGATCAGGCAGGGGCTGGGGGAGAAGCTCACCCTGACCGACACCCCCGCCGATGCCCTGCGCCTGGTTGCCTCCGGTAAGATCGAGTACGCGGTGGTGGCCATCGTTCCGGGCATGTACATGATCCGAGAACTGAAGCTCACCAACCTGGTTCCGGTGGTGCGCAACGTGGCAACCCACCGCTACTGTTACGCGGTCGACAAGGGAAACGCCGAGCTGTTGTCGCGCTTCAACGAGGGGCTCGCCATCCTCAAGAAGACCGGCCAGTACGAGGTGATCCACAACAAATGGCTGGGGGTGGTGGACACCGCTCCCATCGACTGGTGGACCATTGTGAAGTACGCGGCGGTGGTCGTGGTGCCGCTCGTGTTTCTTTTGGGAGGCTTTGCCCTCTGGTCGCGCACGCTGCATCGTCAGGTGGCCCTGCGCACGGCGGACCTGACCCGGGAGATAGCGGAGCGTCGCCAGGTCGAGGAGGAGCTCCGGCTGAACCAGCAGCAACTGGTGCAGGCGGACAAGATGGCCGCCCTGGGGGTACTCGTTTCCGGCGTGGCGCACGAGATCAACAACCCGACCGGGATCATCCTCCTGGAGGCACCGATCCTGAAACGCTTCCACACCGACGCCACCAAGATACTGGAGCGCTACTTCGAAGAAAACGGCGACTTTACCTGCGGCGGGCTCCCTTACTCCCGCATGCGCCAGGAGGTGCCCAAGTCGCTGGCGAAGATCCAGGACGCCGGCAAGCGCATCAAGAGGATCGTGGACGACCTGAAGGATTTCGCGCGGCAGGACACCACCAGCGGCAACGACGTCATCGACCTCAACACCGCGGCCCAGGCGGCGGTCAGGCTGGTGGAGCCGACCATCCGCAAGGCGACCCGCAACTTCAGCGTCGGCTATCGCAAGGGGCTGCCGCGGGTGCGCGGCAACCGGCAGCGCATCGAGCAGGTGCTGGTCAACCTGATCCTGAACGCGTGCCAGGCGCTCCCCGACCAGGAGCACGGCATCGAGCTCATTACCTGGCACGATGCCTTCCGCGACAACGTGGTGGTGAGACTGCGCGACGAGGGGACCGGCATTGCACCGGAGCACCTCTCCCGCCTGACCGACCCCTTTTTCACCACCAAGCAGGACCAGGGCGGGACCGGGCTCGGGCTGTCGGTGTCGGCAGGCATCGTCAAGGAGCACGGCGGCACCCTGGAGTTTCAATCCGACGGCAGTGGCACAACGGTCACCCTGACCCTGCCCGCCTATCACAAGGAGGTTGACGCGTGACCGAGACTCTCTATCCCGATTTCGGCGTTCTATTAGTCGATGACGAACCCGACTGGCTCGGTTCCCTGACCCTCACCCTGGAGACCGCCGGGGGGGTCAACAACATCACCACCTGCAGCGACAGCCGCCAGGTCCTCTCCATACTGGAGGAAAAACGGATCGGGCTGGTCATGCTCGATCTCACCATGCCGCATCTCTCGGGTGAGGAGGTGCTGGCCCAGATCGCCGAGCGCTACCCGGACATCGCCGTCATCATCCTGAGCGGCCTGAACCAGCTGGAGACTGCGGTGCGCTGCATGCGCCTTGGCGCCTTCGACTACTGCGTCAAGACCGACGAGGAGGAACGCATCGTCGGGAGCGTCTCACGGGCGATACGGATGGTGGAGATGCGCAGCGAGTTCCAGGAGGTTTCCAGCCGCCTGATCTCGCGCGAGCTGTCGCACCCCGAGGCCTTTTCCGCCATCGTCACCGGGGACCGTGGCATGCTGGACGTCTTCGCGTATATCGAGGCGGTCGCCAAGAGTCCCCAACCGCTTCTGATCACCGGGGAGAGCGGGGTAGGGAAGGAGCTGATCGCCCAGGCCGTGCACCGGCTGAGCGGCTGCCGCGGCAAGCTGGTCACGGTCAACGTGGCGGGGCTGGACGACACCGTTTTCGCCGACACCCTGTTCGGGCACGTGCGCGGCGCCTACACCGGCGCCGACCAGGCTCGGCGGGGCATGGTGGAGGAGGCCAGCGACGGGACCCTCTTTCTGGACGAAATCGGGGATCTCAGCATCCCTTCGCAGGTGAAACTCCTTCGTCTGCTGCAGGAACGCGAATATTATCCGCTGGGATGCGACCTGCCCAAGCGCCTCAAGGCGCGCATCATCGTGGCCACGCACCAGAACCTTGCGGCGAAGGAAGGAGAAGGGAAGTTCCGCCGCGACCTGTACTACCGCCTGCGCACGCACCGGGTGCAGATCCCCGCGCTCAGGGAGCGGCGCGGCGACATCCCGCTCCTTTTGGACCACTTTCTATGCGAGGCCGCCGAGGCCCTTGGCAAGAAGAAGCCGACGCCTCCCAAGGGGCTGGCGCAGTTTCTCTCCACCTACAGCTTCCCGGGGAACGTCAGGGAACTGAAGGCGATGGTCTTCGACGCGGTCAGCGTGCACCGCGACCGGATGCTCTCCATGGACAGCTTCGTGAAGGCCGTCGAGTCGGCCCAGGCTGAGGCGGGTCCTTCCATCGCCGCTCCCCCGCGACAGAATCCTTTCAGCGACTTCGAAGAACTCCCCACCTTCAGCGATGCCGCCGCTTTCCTGGTCCAGGAGGCGCTGGCCCGCGCCAACGGCAACCAGACCCTCGCCGCCAGGCTGCTGGGGATATCCCAGCCCGCCCTCAGCAAGCGGTTGAAGATGATGCACTCTTAGCGCTTTCCACCCTCCCGCCCTCCCCCCTCCGGGGGGAGGGGCTGTGTCCGTTAACCAGCTGCGGCGGAACACTTTTTTGTGTTCCAATCGCAAGCTCCTGCCTCTGCATGACCTCCAGACGGACCGCTCTCATGAACAGCGATAACCTGCGGTTATAATGATAACTCAGCGTTATATCAGGAGTTATCTAGCTGAAATCACGTGTATTTAAAGGGCGATGATCCTGGCGCCATAGCCTCAGGTTATGGCCTTTCATTCGGCGCCTCTGCGCTTGTGTGGTTATTTGTCATGTAAAAACAGCTAGTTAATAAAAAATGCGATCCTGGCATCAAGTCTGCTCTACCACGGTTAGATAACGAACGCGAGGCCAATGAGGGCCTCGCCCAAGCTAACCAAAAGCAGCATAGGAGGTTGTCATGGCAGCGATGTTCTGGATCCAATTCATACTCGTACTCGGCGCGGTGCTGATAGGCATCCGCAAAGGCGGCGTAGCCCTCGGGCTCATCGGCGGCCTTGGCGTGTCGGTGCTGGTGCTCGGTTTCCGCAGTGCCCCTTCCGAGCCCCCCATCGCCGTCATGCTTATCATCCTTGCCGTGGTGACCGCTTCGGCGACACTCCAGGTGGCGGGCGGCCTCGACTACCTGGTGCAGTTGACCGAGAAGCTGCTGCGCGCCCATCCCAAGTACGTCACCATCCTGGCCCCGCTTTCGACCTTCTTCCTGACGGTCTGTTGCGGCACCGGCCACGCCGTCTACGCCCTCTTGCCGGTCATCTCGGACGTCGCCATCAAGACGAAGATCCGCCCTGAGCGCCCCATGGCCATATCCAGCGTCGCCTCCCAGATGGGGATCACGGCAAGTCCGGTGGCGGCTGCGGTCACCTTCTTCCTCGGCTTCGCCTCCAAGGCCGGGCACCCCGTGACGCTGATCGACATCATCTCGGTCACCATGCCCGCCGGCATCATCGGCGTGCTGGCCGCCGCAGCCTGGAGCTTCAACCGTGGCCTCGACCTCGACAAGGACACCGAATTCCAGGCCCGTCTGCAGGATCCCGAATTCCGTAAGGGGCTCGATGCCGATGTGACCACGCTGGACAAGAAGATCTCCACCGTCGCCAAGTTTTCCGTCGCGCTCTTCTTCGCCGGTGTCGGCACCATCATACTGATGGCCAGCTTCCCCTGGCTCCTTCCGCTGGCCGCCGACAAGAAGCCGGTCCCGATGACCACCGTGGTTCAGTTCGTCATGCTCGCCTACGGCGCTTTCATCCTCTTCGCCGCCAAGGTAAAGGCGAAGGACATCGCCCATTCCAGCGTCTTCATCGCCGGCATGATCGCGGTAGTCTCCATCTTCGGCATCGCGTGGATGAGCGATACTTTCATCAGCGCCAACAAGAAGTACCTGGTCGACAACATCGGCATCATGGTCAAGATGGCACCCTGGACCTTCGCCATAGCAACCTTTTGCATCTCCGCCTTCGTGAAGAGTCAGGCCGCGACCCTTGCCATCACGCTTCCCCTGGGCCTTGCCCTCGGCCTCCCCATCCCGCTGCTGCTGGGGCTGATGCCGGCCAGCTACGCCTACTTCTTCTTCGCCTTCTACCCGAGCGACCTGGCCGCCATTAACATGGACCGCACCGGCACCACCAGGATCGGCAAGTACCTCCTGAACCACAGCTTCATGATCCCGGGGCTGATCGGCGTGGGGGTCTCCACCGTGGTCGCCTACACCATCTCGCAGTTCATTCTCTAGAAGCCATTTAACAGGGATAACAGGGATAACAGGGATAACAGCAAGATAAGAAGAACCTGAATGGTAACGAAAAGGGTCCCGGCGGAAATGCCGGGACCCTTTTTTTTGATTGACGGCTCTCAAATTCCCTCTCCCCCCGGGAGAGGGACGGGGTGAGGGCATCGCCACGAAGCGACATTGCAGCCGCAAGTGACTCCCTCACCCGGCCTTTGGCCACCCTCTCCCGGAAGGAGAGGGAAGGGGGGACGTGGGGGAGGGTTAAGCCAGCTCGAAGTTGTTCTGGTAGGCGGCCAGCGTGTTGATCATCAGCGCGGCCACGGTCATGCGGCCGACGCCGCCCGGAACCGGGGTGATCCACTCGCACTTGGGGGCGACCGCGTCGAAAGCCACGTCGCCGACGATCTTGCCGCTTTCCAGGCGGTTGATGCCGACGTCGATCAGGGTGACGCCGTCCCTCACCATGTCAGGGGTTATGAACCCGGGGATCCCGACGGCGACGATGACGATGTCGGCTCGGCGGGTTTCCTCGAGCAGCAGCTCGCGCGGCGTTTCGATGTGGGTGAGCGTAACCGTGGCGTTTCCGATGTCGAAGTCGTTGGAGAGCATGATGGAGATGGGCTTGCCGACGATGTTGGAACGCCCGATGACGACGCAGTGCCTCCCTGCTACCGGCACCTGGTAGAACTGCAGCAGCTTGCAGATGCCGTAGGCGGTCGCCGGACGGAACGCCTTCTGCCCCAGGGCCATCCGCCCGAAGTTGGTGGGGTGGAAACCGTCGATGTCCTTCTCCGGCGAGATCGCGTTGATGACACGCTGGGCGTTGATCTGCTTGGGGAGCGGCAGCTGCACGATGACGCCGTCGGTAGAATTGTCCTCATTGATCTCTGCGATCAAGGCGAGAAGCTCCTTCTCCGAGACCGTTTCGGGGAGGCGGATCAGGTTGCTGTCGAAGCCCGAAAGCGAGCATGTGGTGATCTTCGATTTTACGTAGGACTCGCTGGGGGCATGGTTGCCGACGAGGATCACGGTCATGTGCGGTTTCCTGAGACCCGCATCTACGTGGCGCGCAACCTGCTTGGCGATCCCTGCAATCAGGCTGTCGGCGCATTTCTTGCCATCTAATAGGTTCATGCTGGTTCCTCTGTCTGAAGTTTGCCTCGGCGCAGGAGAGAGGAGGGTGTGCCGATCAACGAGTAGTAGCATAAAAAAAGTCACGGCTCAACAGCTAGTTAGCGTGAACCGGTATACGCTAAGGTGGCTTCGGTGGCTGGGGCGGGAGATCATGTCCGGGCTTTTCAGCGCAGGCTGTCGAGCTGTCAGTATACGGCTTAATCTGCCCCCGCTATGCCGTAAACCGGCGCCATTTCAGGCGCTTGCCTGATTTGTAAAATTAATGAACTTTAAATGTTAAACAGGAAGTATACCATTACTAAACTTTTTGTTGACAAAATCCGGGCAACGCAATACATTGCCAAAATACAAAAGGTTTACTGTTACTAAACCGGGGAGGACACTTGAAAATCGGTGAGAGGTTGAAGAGGCTCAGGATGGCCAATTCGCTGACTCAGGAAGAGCTGGCCAGCCGCGCCGATCTGACCAAGGGCTTCATTTCGCAGCTGGAGAACGATGCGACGTCACCGTCCATCGCGACGCTGAAGGACATCGTCGACGTCCTCGGCATCAGCATGCAGGAGTTCTTCAGCGAGGAAGTCGACCAGGACATCGTCTTCGGTAAAGATGCCCGGGTGCAGGCGACGGACGACGGCGACAACGTCAAGGTGGAACTCCTGGTGCCGGGCGCGCAGAACCGTGAGATGGACCCGGTGCTGGTGACGCTCGATCCCGGCGGCGAGATGGACGAACAGCCCATCCACGAGGGCGAGGAGTTCGGTTTCGTCATCTCCGGGAAGGTGCAGTTACGGTTGGATGACAAGCTGTACACGGTGGACAAGGGGGAATGCTTCTACTTCTCCTCGGACCGCAAACATGCAGTCAAGAATGTAGGAAAGAGCGCGGCGAAGCTGCTCTGGGTTGTGACACCCCCAACGTTTTACTATTGATAAGAAGGAGAGCTAGTCAAATGAGCAAAGTATTGATTATCGGGGCAGGCGGCGTAGGCGGGGTTGTTACCCATAAGTGTGCCCAGGCAACCGGCGTGATCACCGCCATTACCCTCGCTTCCCGCACCGAATCCAAGTGCCGCGCCATCGCGGACCAGATAGAGTTCCCGATCGGTACCGCCCAGGTGGACGCCGACAACGTGCCGGAGCTGATCGAGCTGATCAAGCGCGAGCAGCCCAAGCTCGTCATCAACGTGGCGCTGCCGTACCAGGACCTGACCATCATGGACGCCTGCCTGGCCACCGGCGTGGACTACCTGGATACCGCCAACTACGAGCCGCTGGACACCGCAAAGTTCGAATACAGCTGGCAGTGGGCCTACCAGGACCGCTTCAAGGAGAAGGGGCTCATGGCCCTGCTCGGCTCCGGCTTCGACCCGGGCGTCACCAACGTCTACACCGCCCTCGCGGCCAAGAAGTACCTGGACGAGGTGCACGAGATCGACATCATCGACGCCAACGCGGGCAACCACGGCCAGCCCTTCGCCACCAACTTCAACCCGGAGATCAACATCCGCGAGGTGACCGCTGCCTGCCGTCACTGGGAGAACGGCGACTGGGTCGAGACCTCGCCGCTGGCAACCAAGCGCGTCTTCGACTTCCCGGACGGTATCGGCCCGATGAACATCTACCGCATGTACCACGAGGAGATGGAGTCGCTGGTGAAGCATATCCCGACCATCAAGAAGGCGCAGTTCTGGATGACTTTCTCGGATAACTACTTGAAGCACCTCGAAGTGCTGCAGAACGTAGGCATGACCCGCATCGACGAAGTGGAGTTCAACGGCCAGAAGATCGTTCCGCTGCAGTTCCTGAAGGCGGTACTGCCTGATCCCGGCAGCCTCGGTCCGCTCACCAAGGGGCGCACCTGCATCGGCGTCATCGCCCGCGGCATCAAGGACGGCAAGCGCAAGCAGGTCTACATCTACAACATCTGCGACCACGAGGCGTGCTACCGCGAGGTGAAGAGCCAGGCCATCAGCTACACCACCGGCGTGCCCGCGGTCGTGGGCGCCGTCATGATGCTTACCGGCAAGTGGCGCGGCGAAGGCGTGTTCAACATGGAGCAGTTCGATCCGGAGCCGTTCATCGAGAAACTGGGCCCCATGGGCCTCCCCACCGTGGTAGTCGACGGTGGCGACTGGGCGGAACTGTAAGTGACCAGACTGCACGTGCAAGAGATGACGCGGCTCGCCCCGTCCCCGGCCTTCGTGGTCGACCTGGGGCGGCTGCGCCACAATTTGGCCATACTTGACGAGGTGCAAAAGCGCAGCGGCGCCAAGATCCTTTTGGCACTGAAGGCGTTCTCCATGTGGAGCGTCTTCCCGATCATCGCGCAGACGCTGCACGGGATCTGCGCCAGCTCCCCCTGGGAGGCGCGCCTTGGTCGCGAGGAATTCGGCGGCGAGGTGCACAGCTTCTCCGCGGCCTTCAAGGAAAACGACGTGGCGGAGCTCCTCACCACCTCGAACCACCTGGTGTTTAACTCCTTCAACCAGTTGGAGCGCTTCCGCCCCATGTGGGAGAAGTACGCCGGCCGCGTCTCCATCGGCCTCCGGGTGAATCCGGGGCACTCCGAGGGGCACACGCCGATCTACGACCCCGCGGCCCCCAAGTCGCGCCTGGGCATCCTGCGCTCCGAGTTCGAGGGCAAATCGCTCGCCGGCGTGGAGGGACTGCACTTCCACACCCTGTGCGAGCAGCTTTTCGAGCCCCTGGAGCGGACCTCCAAGGTGTTCGAGGAGACGTTCGGAGAGTTCCTGCCCCAGATGAAATGGCTGAACCTTGGGGGAGGGCACCACATCACCCGCGAGGGGTACGACATCGACGCCCTGGTCGAGCTGGTGCGCTACTACCGGGAGAAGTACGACCTCGAGGTCTACCTGGAGCCGGGCGAGGCGATCGCCATCGGCACCGGCATCCTGGTCTCCGAGGTGCTCGACGTGGTGCACAACGAGGCGGACATCGCCATCCTGGACGTCTCGGCCACCTGCCACATGCCCGACATCCTGGAGATGCCCTACCGTCCCGAGATCCAGGACGGTTTCCTCCCGGGGGAGAAGGGGCACGACTACCGGCTGGGCGGCCCCTCCTGCCTTGCGGGCGACGTCATCGGCGACTGGTCCTTCGACCATGAGCTGGTGCCGGGGGAGAAACTGGCGTTTCTGGACATGTCGCACTACACCATGGTCAAGACGACCACCTTCAACGGCATCCAGTTGCCGCACATCTGTACCTACGAACCCGAGACCGGTGAACTGCGCGTCGTGCGCAGCTTCGGCTATGAAGATTTCAAGAACCGTTTGTCGTGATGACTGTCAACATCCCACTTTGCTGAACATGGTGAACTGAAAATGGCTAAATGGACCATCAACGATTCCTCCAAGATCTACAACATCGATAACTGGGGCGCCGAACTCTTCTCGGTCAACAAGAAGGGTAACGTCTGCGTGCACCCGACCCCCAATTCAAAATACTCGATAGATCTCAAGGTGCTGGTCGACGACCTGATCAAGAGAAAGATCAAGCCGCCGATCCTTCTGCGTTTCATGAACATCCTGGAGGGGCGTATCGCCTCGATCAGCCGCGTCTTCAAGAACGCGATTCACGACAACAACTACCCGGCCAAGTACCAGACCTTCTACCCGATCAAGGTGAACCAGCAGCGCCAGGTGGTCGAGGCTATCGCCAACTTCGGCAAGAAGTACAACATCGGCCTCGAGGTCGGCTCCAAGCCCGAGCTGGTGGCGGCCATCTCCATGGTGACCGGCAGCAACCTCCCCATCATCTGCAACGGCTACAAGGACACCGAGTTCATCGAAACCGTGCTCTTCGCAACCCGCGTCGGCTACGACATCACCATCGTGGTGGAGAAGCTCTTCGAACTTGAGAAGATCGTCGAGGTGGCCAAGCGCACCGGGATTACCCCGAAACTCGGCATCCGCGTGAAGCTCTCCTCCAAGGGGATCGGCAAGTGGTCCACCTCCGGGGGCGAGGACGCCAAGTTCGGCCTGCGCATCTCGGAGATCATCGCCGCCATCGACATGCTCCGCGAAAACGGCATGCTGAACACGGTGAAGCTGCTGCACTTCCACGTGGGGAGCCAGATCACCAAGATCGATAAGATCAAGAACGCCCTGATCGAGGGGACCAGGATCTATGCCGAGATGAGGAAGCTCGGCGTCGACCTCGAGTTCCTGGACATCGGCGGCGGCCTCGGCGTCGACTACGACGGCTCCAAGTCGAGTTACTTCTCCAGCGTCAACTACTCGCTCGAGGAGTACGCCAACGACGTCATCTACCAGGTGAAGAACATCTGCGACGACGCCGGCGTCCCGTGCCCGAACATCATCTCCGAGTCCGGCCGCGCCACGGTCGCGCATTACTCGGTACTGATCACCGACGTCTTGAACAACAACACCCAGACGCTCATGCCGGACTTCGAGTTCATCCTCACCGAGACGGAGAAGCTCTCCCCGACGGTCAAGAAGCTCGTGGACATCTACAAGAGCATCGACAAGCACTCCCTGCGCGAGGACTACCACGACACCATCCAGCTGATCCAGGAGTCGGTGAGCCTCTTCAACCTGGGCTACCTGAACATGGCCGAGCGCGCCAACGCGGAGTGGATCTACTCGAAGATCATCAGGAAGATCAACTCCATCGTGGATAAGATGAAGCCGATCCCGGACGAGCTGCAGAACTTCCAGCTGAGCCTCCGGCAGACCTACTTCGCCAACTTCTCGCTGTTCCAGTCAATCCCGGACTCCTGGGCCATCGACCAGCTCTTCCCTATCGTCCCGATCCAGCGCCTGGACGAGAAGCCGGACGTGCTGGCCTCCATCGCCGACATCACCTGCGACTCCGACGGCGAGATCACCAGCTTCGTGGGGGAGAACGGCAGGACCAAGGCGCTGCCGCTGCACAAGATCAAGGGGGACGAGCAGTACTACATCGGCTTCTTCCTGATCGGCGCCTACCAGGAGATCCTGGGCGACATGCACAACCTCTTCGGCGACACCAACGCGGTGCACATAACCTTCAACAAGAAGACCAACTACAAGATCGATACGGTGATCACCGGCGATGCCACCTGGGAGAGCCTGAAGTACGTGCAGTACGACGCCCAGGAGATACTGAAGCGCGTCAGGAACAACCTGGAGAAGGATGTCTCGCTGCAGAAGGTGTCCATCGAGGAGAGCAGCCACTTCCTGGAGCTGCTGGACAAGACGCTGCAGTCCTACACCTACCTCGGCGAGTAACCTCACTCTTTTTTAAAGTTCTTTTTTTTGCTGTCGATACAGTACAGGGGAAAGCCAAGCGGTTTTCCCCTGTTGCTGTTTCAGCAATGCCGTTTGTCTTGTACGTTGGTTTCGAAAAGCGGCTTATAATTTGGACTTTCTCAGTAGCCTGTGTTAAACTTTGCTGCCGATAGGGTCAGGTAGCGCCTCGTTTCAAAGAAACATCGCGGCATCCATCTCGAGGTGTGGAGGACGTAATGCTTATTCAGGTGAGCTACGACGACAACAAGTATGACTACGTCAAAGACTTCATGCTGGACAAACTGATCCAGTCCGGCACGATCTCCAGTTTCAGGCGCAGGTCGGGCTGGGTCCGTGTCGGTGTCGATCCGGTTCGCACCCCGCGTCGCGAGCCGTACAACGGTGTCGAGAGAAGGGGCGCCAACGCCTGATCCGACCCTGGCCTCCTGCTCCGGCGGGAGGTTTACCGCCGCCTGACCACACCATCTTCACCGGTTCCCCTCACCGCATCCTTCCGAACCCCCTCCTACTCCTGACGCGGCTGCCGCCGTCTTCCGAGCACGCAAAGCGCCATTCTTATTGTCGACAAACAGGACCCTAATGGTATCATTGTCGTGTTGCGTGACATCACAGCGTCGTCTGGCTTCGCCAAGCGACACAGAGGAGGGTAACGATGATCAGATTAACAGCGGCCCGGGTCGCCGGTTTGTTCACGGCAGCGTTTTTGTTTGCAGCACCTGTGCTCGCCTCGGCTGCCACCTGGAACATAGACCCCGATCACAGCAGCATAGGTTTCAAGGTCCGGCACCTGATGGTCTCCAACGTCAAGGGAGTATTCGGGAAGGTTTCGGGTGTGGTCAACATCGATGACCGCGACCTCACCAGGTCCTCGGTCACGGCGACCATCGATACGACATCCATCGATACCGGTGTCGCCAAGCGAGATGCCCATCTCAAAAGTCCGGACTTTCTGGATGTGGCCAAGTATCCAACCATGACCTTCGTCTCCACGGGGCTGACCAGGGGGAGCGGCGGCAGCTTCAAAGTCCTGGGCAACCTCACCCTGCACGGGGTGACCAGGCCGGTGGTACTCGACGTGGAGGGGCTTTCACCCGAGGTCAAGGACCCGATGGGGACCATCCGGCGCGGCGCCGCGGCCAGCACTGCCATCAACAGGAAGGATTTCGGTCTGACCTGGAACAAGATGCTGGAAGCGGGCGGTGTCGCGGTCGGCGACGAGGTAACGATCAGCATCGAGGTCGAGATGACCAAGGCCAGATGATCACCGAGTGTCTTTGAGCTGGAACAGGGGGGGCGTTCTCCAGGTGGAGGACGCCCTCTTCGTTTGAAAGGTTGAACAGCTCCCCGGCGGCCGCATGTGGCGGTTATACACCCCCTGAAGAAGCGATAATTCCTGTATTATCAGATTGTTGTCTTTGAGGGGGAAGGCGCGGGGCTGGAAACGGGGTGCCGGGGTGTATGAAAAAAACATACTATCGTGACGGCCCTTCGTTGCGACCTGTATGGTCCATCTTTAAAAACAGCTTTTATTTCAGGTTGTTGCGCGGTAATTGGGGTGCTGGTCGATATCTGGCACGCTTGATGCTCTTCATGAGTCCAGCAGGCTAACGACCGATCCTAAAAGGAGGATGTCATGAAAGCGAGAGCACCTATTACCTCGATCATCGCAACAGTCGCATCGGCAACATCGGCTTTTGCAGCCAACGGTGCGCAGGCGGACGAGCCTGGCATCCTTGTCTGGGCTTTCATGGGCTTTGCCGCCGTCATCGTGGCGGGACAGATGGTTCCCGCGGCCATGCTGGTCATCGGCGCGGTGAAGGCGCTGTTGAGCAAACCGGAGGCTGCCAAGTTGAAGGCGTAACAAGGATGGTGTAGTCCGCTGTAACGAGAAAAGCCGCTCTTTCGAGCGGCTTTTCCATTTTCACCTGTGTGCGCCGAACGTTACCCCTTGAGCCGGTCGGCGAGCAGTTCGGCCGTGTGCTTCACCCGTACCGGGGCGCCGTCCTGGTCAAACCCGCCGCTGATCTGCAGCACGCAGCCGGGGCAGTCCATCGCCACGAGGGAGGCGCCGGTATCCTTGATGTTCTTCAGTTTTCTCTTCAGGATGGGAGCCGAGATCTCGGGGAGCTTCATGGAGTAGGATCCCCCCATGCCGCAGCACATGTCACACTCGAACATCTCCTCCAGCTCATACCCCGCCTGCTGCAGCAGTTCGCGCGGCTGTTCCGACACCTTCAGCGTCCTCTTCAGGTGGCAGGAGTCGTGGTAGGTGATCTTGCCCAACTGTTCCCCTTCCTGGAAGCTCAGGCGACCCTCGTCCACCAGGCGCTTCACCAGCGTCGAGAGGTCGACGGTCTTCTCCGCCAGTTTCCTCGCCTTGTCCAGCCACTCGGTCCGCCCGACCGCCTCGAGCGTCTTGGCGAATTCGTGGGCGAGCGCAACGGTACAGGTTGGGCAGGCGGACACCACGTACTGTGCGTCCTGTTGCAAGAGTGCCTCGATGTTGTCGGCTGCGTTCTGGGCGGCCACCTCGTAGGCGCCGCTGTAGAGGGCAGGCGCACCGCAGCAGGTCTGCTCCTCGGGGAAGGCCACCTCGATCCCCGCCTTGTTGAGCAGCTTCACGAGGGCGACCCCTGTTTCGGGGTAGGCGAAGTCGATCAGGCACCCGGCGTAGAAGACCGCCTTTTCCTTCCCCTTGGGCTGCTCGATCCCCGCGTAGATGTCGCGGAAAGGCTTATCGGCTATGGCCGGGAGGCTGCGCCCGTCGGTGAGATCAGAAAGAAAGAGCGGCAGGTGGCGGATGAACTTCCCTGAGGTGAACGGCTTGCCGGCGACCGAGGCGGCGCGGAGCATGCCGTGGAAGAGCTTCCTGTTGTTCACCACGCTGAAGATGGCCTTCTGCACCAGCGGCTGCCCCTTTTCCAGCACCAGACGGCGCCGGATCTCCATGATCATCTCGGGGATGTCCAGCTTGCCGGGGCAGACCTGGGTGCAGTTGCCGCACTGGATGCACAGACCCTGGATATCCTCGGACTTCTTCAGCTCGTCGAACCAGGCGGTGAGGATGGTGCCGATGCCGCCGGTGTAGACCTTCCCGAAGACGTGCCCCCCCACCAGGCGGAAGATGGGACAGACGTTCAGGCAGGAGCCGCAGCGGATGCACTGCAGGGCCTGCTTGAACTTCGGGTCCTTGGCCATCTCGCTGCGCTGGTTGTCCATCAGGATGATGTGCAGCTCCTTCATGGAGCCGTCGTCGTTGGGGGTAGGGCCCGTGATGATGGAGACGTAGCTGGTGAGGAGCTGCGCGGTGGCGCTCCTGGGGAGCGCGTCCAGGATGGGGACCACGGTCTCGAACTTCTCCACCAGTTTCTCGACGCCGATCAGTGCCACGTGGACGCGGGGGAGGGTGGTCACGAGGCGCGCGTTACCCTCATTGGTCACCAGCACGATGCTGCCGGTTTCGGCGACGGCGATGTTGGCCCCGGAGATCCCCATGTCGGCGGCCAGGAACTTGGGGCGCAGCTCGTTTCTGGCCACCTTCACCAGGCGCGGGATGTCGGTGTCGAGGCGCTCGTTCACTTCCTTGCTGAAGATGTCGGCGACCTCCTCCTTGGTCATGTGGATGGCGGGCATCACCATGTGGGACGGGGTCTGGCCGGCGAGCTGGATGATCCATTCCCCGAGGTCGGTCTCCGCAACCGAGATCCCTTCCTTCAGCAGGGCCTGGTTCAGGTGGATCTCCTCGGTGGCCATCGACTTCGACTTCACCACGTTGTTCACGCCGTTGTCGCGCGCCACCTTGAGGATGTACTGTTTCACCTCTTCGGGGTCGCGGGTGCGGAACACCTTGGCCCCGAGGGCCTCGGCATTCTTTCGGAAGGTCTCCGCCACCTCGTCCAGATGGCAGGCCGCGGCGGACTTCGCCTCGGCGATGCGGCCGCGCAGCTCCTCGAAGTCGATCCCCTCGTAGGCCTTGGTGCGGTTCACCTTGTAGGCTTCGGAGAACTTGCCGAGCGCGCCGGTAAGGTTGGCGTCGTTCAGCGCCCGGTTGATGGATGCCTTGAATTCCTGTTTCATTTCTTCTCCCCTCCCAGCTCGTCAACGAACAGTACGATCAGCCGCTCCGGCCCGTGCACGCCGATGGTCAGTACGCGCTCGATGTCGGCGGTGCGGCTGGGGCCGGTGATGAAGGCAATGTAGCGGCTGTTCTTGGGGGTGATCCGGGTGAAGAGGGCGCCCTTGTCGGCCACGATGTTGCCTGAAGGTACGAGCGCGATGTGGATCGCGGTAAGTGCCGAGGCGAGGCGCTGGTCCGGCGCAGCCTGGTCCTGCACCAGGGAGCCGGTGTCGGCCACCGCGAAGGACATGTCGCTGATGCCGACCTTGGCCTGTGCCGCGCGCTCCCTGGTCACCTCAAAGCCGAGCCCCGGAACCCCGGCGAGAGGCCCCTGGCCTACCGCATCCAGAAACGGCCCCTTGGCCCAGACCGCGTAGCTGCCGGGACGTTCGCAGACCCCTTCCTGCTTCAAGAAGGAGAGGACGAATTCTACAGCGTCACTGCAGGTGGCGACGCGATGCACTTCCGCCCCGACCCCGACTGCCCTGGCCTTGAATTGCTCGTACATGCTGTTCTTCCTCCATCGTTTGGGTCTTTACCGCTGCGCACATTGCGGCCCGTTTTGCATCGGCCGTTTTTGACGAGGGTAAAGCTGTTTTAAATTCCCCGGAACCTGCTGCTCATTCCTCTCATACGTTCGTTCGGCGAGTGGCAGGCAGGGTATATGATAAAAGAGATATTACCATATGGCCAAATAATCCTAGTCGAAAAACTCGCATGAGTAAAGCTATTTATATAGCGTATGCAAAATAACTTGACACCGTTTTGAAAAGGTGGTTAATTGGCCTTACCAAAATGTATAACTTGGTTTGATTGCCCAGTTCTCCGATGTGCCAGCAGTGGGCGTCAGTTAAGTGCAGGTTCGGTCCGAGCCTTTCATTCAATTCATTGTAGATAGTCATTTCTTTTGCCGCCCATACCAGCATCACGAACCAAAGGAGAACTACAGTCATGCCATGGATTCAGAGCTACACCCCCGTTGCGGGAAGCCTCGCGATGTCCGCGCTGGTTGCCGCCATCCCCCTCGTCGTCATCTTCGTCTGTCTGGCCGTGTTCAAGATGAAGGCCCACAAGGCAGGTCCCCTGGCCGTCGCCTCCGCCCTCGCGATCGCCATCTTCGTATGGCAGATGCCGGCGAAACTGGCCGGACTCGCCACCCTGCACGGCGCCGCATTCGGTCTCTTCCCCGTCTTCTACATCGTGGTCACCACCATCCTCCTCTACAACATCACGGTCAAGGGTGGGCAGTTCGAGATCATCCGCGCCTCGCTGGCGGGACTGACCGGTGACCGCCGCCTGCAGGCACTATTGATCGCATTCTGTTTCGGTGCCTTCATCGAGGGGGCCGCGGGCTTCGGCACCCCGGTCGCGATCGCGGGCGCTACCCTGGTCGGCCTCGGTTTTCGTCCCTTCTACGCGGCAGGCGTCTGTCTGATCGCCAACACCGCTCCGGTGGCCTTCGGCGCGATCGGCATCCCCGTCGTAGCCCTCGCCGGTGTCATGGGGTACGACGACGCCGGGCTCATGAAGCTCTCCACCATGGTGGGGCGCCAGCTCCCCTTCATCTCCATCTTCATCCCGTTCTACGTCATCATGATCATGGCAGGCTGGAAAAAGACCATCGAGGTGCTGCCGGCGATCGTCGTCTGCGGCGTCACCTTCGCCCTGGCCCAGTGGGGCACCGCGAGCTACCTCGGTCCTTACCTCCCCGATGTGACCGCTTCGCTGCTCACCCTGGCCGCCCTGGTCACACTGCTCAAGTTCTGGCAGCCGGCGACGGTCTGGACTTTCGACCACGAGCCGGAGTTCAGCGGCAAGGAGAGCCACGACTACACCGGAGCCGAAGTGTTCCGTGCCTGGGCTCCCTACCTCGTTCTCACCATCATGGTCCTCGTTTGGGGCATTCCTTCCGTGAAGACCTCTCTCGACAAGAGCAAGCTCGTGATTCCCGTCGCCGGCTTGGATAACGCCATCGTGAAGAAAGTTTCCAAGCCCGAAGACGGCGCCAAGAAGGTCGCCGCGGTCAAGGCCGAAGCGGCCAAACAGGCCGCGCTTCTCTCCCCGGCGGATCCCAAGCAGGGGACCCTGGCCGCCGGCCTCACCGAACTGCAGGCGCTCGAGGATAAGGTGCTGGTTGTCGAGCAGAGCCTCCCGGCCGGCAAGCCGGTGGTCACCGCCGAGCGGCTGGCCGCCTACGACGCGGTAGACAAGAAGCAGAAGGATCTGCAAAAGATCCAGAAGGAACTGGTGGAAGCGAAGGCCGTGGACAAGGCGCAGTTCAAGGCGCTGGACAAGGCCCTCACCGACCAGCTCCCGGCCAAGGTGCCCGCCAAGTTCACCTTCAACTTCATGTCCGCAGCCGGCACCGCCATCCTGATCGCGGCCATCATCTCCGCTCTCATCTGCGGCGTGGGCGTCGGCCAGTTCTTCCAGGTGCTGGGTAAGACCCTGTACGACATGCGCTGGCCCGCGGTCACCGTCGCCTCCGTGGTCGGTCTCGCCTTCGTCATGAACGCATCGGGCATGACCACCAGCATGGGGATATCCTTCACCAAGGCGGGCGCCATGTTCCCGTTCCTCTCCCCGTTCCTGGGCATGCTGGGCGTTTTCCTGACCGGTTCCGACACCTCCAGTAACGTCCTCTTCGGCGGCCTGCAGAAGGTGACCGCGGAGCAGCTCGGCATGAACCCGCTCCTGACCGGTGCCGCCAACACAAGCGGCGGCGTCATGGGCAAGATGATCTCCCCGCAATCCATCGCCGTAGCTTGCGCCGCCACCGGCCTCGTCGGCGAGGAAGGGAACCTGTTCCGCTTCACCTTAAAGCACGCCCTGTTCCTCACCACCATGATGGGCATCATCGTGGCGCTGCAGGCCTACGTCTTCCCCTGGATGATCCCCTGACAGACGGCAGCAATCCCCGGGAGGGTGCACCTCCCGGGGATATTCCTGCGCACAGGGGGGCGGCTGGAACCGGTCCTTGCACGTGCAACTCCCCGCTTCCGATTCCCGGCGCCGGGACCACCTGAAAACCGCGAAGGGCCCATGGCATGGCGACAAACCTCATCAAGATAACCTGGCAGACCGTACTCCTTTGGCTGGTGTTTCGCCTGGGGGGGTACCTGGTTGGCGTCCTGCATCTCTCCCTCCCCGGCAACGTGGCCGGGATGCTGCTTATGTTCGCCCTGCTGGCGAGCGGCCTGGTAAAACCCGCCTTGATCGAGGCGGCGAGCGGTTTTCTTCTTAAGCACTTCGCCTTCTTCTTCATCCCGATCTCGGTGGGGCTCATGTCCTTCGGTCCCCTGGTGCGCCAAAGCGGTCTGGCGCTGCTGGCCATCCTGCTGGTGAGCGCGCTGGCAGGCGCCGCGGTGACAGGGGTGTCGGTGCAAATGCTGCAACGCAGGAGGGAGCCGTGAACCTGCCCCTCTTCACCCTTTTCGTGCTGCTCACCCTGGGGACCTACCTGGCCACCCGCTGGCTCTTCCTCACCTACCGGAACCCGCTGTTGAACCCGGTCTTTCTGAGCACGGTGGCCATCATCGCGCTGCTGCAGGCGACCGGACTCACGCTGGAGGATTACCGACCCGCGAAGGACGCCATGACCTTCCTGCTGGGGCCGGCCACGGTGGCGCTGGCGCTGCCGCTCTACCACAACCGCCAGGTGCTGAAGAAGTACGCGCTTCCGGTCCTCTCCGGTGTCGCCGCCGGCTCCCTTACCACCATGGCGGCGGCGCTCGTTGGCGGACGGTTGCTGCACCTCGATGACGGCGTGCTCCTCTCGCTGGGACCCAAGTCGGTAACGGTGCCGATCGCGGTGGAAATCTCCCGCCTCACCGGAGGCGACGCGAGTCTCACCGCCGCCTTCGTGGTGGCCACCGGGATGATCGGTTCCATCGCGGGGCCCCTCCTGCTCACCCTGTGCCGGGTGCAGAGCCCGGTTGCGCGCGGGCTTGCCCTGGGGACCGTGTCGCACGGGCAGGGGACCGCGGTGGCGCTGCTGGAAAACGAGACCGCCGGCGCCATGGGCGGGGTCGCCATGGCCATCGCGGCGGTGTTCACCGCGCTGGTGGCCCCTTACTATCTGCCTCTTTTCCTGCGCTAGCGGCGACAGCGGCTAACGGTTCAACCTCACATGAAAGAAAGGAAGAAACGCCATGGAACATAGCTTCATAAAGGCCCTCAGCGAGATAGTGGGGGCGCAGTACACCCTTTCGGATCCGGAATCCCTCGCCTGCTACGGCTACGACTCGACCCCCGAGCTGCAGAGCCGCCCCGGGGTGGTCGTGCTTCCGGGTACTTCCGAGGAGATAGCCAAGGTGATGGCACTTTGTGACGGCGCCGGCGTGCGTGTCACCCCGCGTGGCTCAGGGACGAACCTCTCGGGCGGGTCCATCTCCTTCGACTCCGGCGTCGTGCTGCAGACCAGCAGGATGAACCGGATCCTCGAGATCGACGAGGAAAACCTCACCGCCACCGTCGAGACCGGCGTGATCACCTCCACCCTGCACCGTGAGGTTGAGGCGAAGGGGCTCTTCTATCCTCCCGACCCCGGCAGCATGAACATCTCCACCATGGGGGGGAACGTCGCCGAGAACTCCGGGGGGTTGAGGGGGCTCAAGTACGGGGTCACCGACGACTACGTCATGGGGCTGAAGACCATCCTCGCCGACGGCGAGGTGCTGAAGACCGGCGGCAAGGTGGTCAAGGACGTGGCGGGGTACAACCTGAACCAGCTCCTCGTCTCCTCGGAAGGGACCCTCGGCGTCTTCTCCGAGATCACCGTGAAGCTGATCCCGAAGCCGCAGACCAAGAAGACCATGCTGGTGCATTTCCCGCAACTCGAGCAGGCAGCGCTCACCGTCTCGCACATCACCGCGGCGCGCATCATCCCGGCCACCCTGGAGTTCCTGGACCGCACCACCATCAAGTGCGTCGAGGAGTACGCCCACGTCGGGCTCCCCCTTGACGTGGACGCCGTGCTCCTCATCGAGGTGGACGGGCACCCCGCCCAGGTCGAGGAGGATGCCGCCGGCATCCGCGACATCTGCGAGCGGCACCACTGCTCCTTCTTCCAGACCGCGGCCACCCCCGAGGAGGCGCTGAAGCTCGCCACCGCGCGCCGCGTCGCGCTCTCCGCCCTGGCCCGGGTCCGTCCCACCACCATCCTTGAGGACGCCACCGTGCCGAGGAGCTGCATCGCCCCCATGGTGAAGCTGATCCAGGACACGGCGAAGAAGTACGACCTCCTGATCGGCACCTTCGGTCATGCCGGCGACGGCAACCTGCACCCCACCTGTCTCACCGACGAGAGAAACCCCGACGAGATCGCCCGCGCCCACAGGGCCTTCGGGGAGATCTTCGAGGCGACCATCGCCATGGGGGGGACCATCACCGGCGAGCACGGCGTGGGCGTGGCCAAGAAGAAGTATCTCCCCAAGCTGGTCGGAGAATCCGGTCTCAAGGTGATGCGCGGCATCAAGGGGGCCTTCGACCCCCGGGGCATCCTCAATCCGGGGAAAATATTTTAAACAGGTTGAGGTTAAGGTTGAGGTTGAGCAAAGACCTTCGGGCCTACCGCCTTCGGCATTGCCTCTCCTTGACCTCAACCTCAACCTTAACCCGAGGTTCTCATGGATTACGTCAAACTGATCAACTGCATGCGCTGCGGCATGTGTCTGCCGCACTGCCCGACCTACAAGGAGTCCTTCCTGGAAACCGCCTCGCCGCGCGGCCGTGTGGCGCTGGTGCGCAAGTTCCAGGAGGGGGAACTGGTGGAGAGCGAGAAATTCCTGGAATACGTCTCCCTCTGCCTGGACTGCCAGGCCTGCGCCTCCGCCTGCCCCTGCGGCGTCAACGCGGGGGAGCTGGTGGCCGAGTTCCGCTGCGAGAGAAAGCAGGAAACGGGACTCTCCGTCATGGAGGATATGGTCCTGAGAAAGCTGGTGCCGCACCCGGACCGCCTGGAGGCGGCGACGGCGCCGCTTAGGGTTTACCAGCGCACCGGGCTGCAGAAGGTGGTCCGTTCGCTGGGGCTTTTGAAGGTGTTCCCTGCGGCGCTGGGGAGGATGGAGGGGCTGCTGCCGAAGCTCCCCGATGCCCCGCTGCGCCAGACCATCAGCGAGGTCACCCCGGCCGTCGGCGAGCAGAAGGGGACGGTGGGCTTTTTTCTCGGGTGCGTCATGAGCCTCATCTTCAGCGAGGCGAGCCTCGCCACCGTCGAACTCCTCACCTCCCTGGGGTACAAGGTCGTCACGCCGAAGGAGCAGAAGTGCTGCGGCGCCCCCAACATGCTCGGGCACGACCTGGTCGGGCTCCAGGAGGCGGCGCGCTTCAACACCGACCTGTTCCAGTCCCACGAGCTCGACTTCGTGGTGACCGACTGCGGCGGCTGCGGCGCCGAACTGAAGAAGTACGGCCACCACCTGGACGGCGAAGCTGCCGCCACCGCCTTCAGCACCAAGGTGCGTGACATCTCCGAGATTCTGGCCACCGAGGCCGGGGCGCTGAAAGAGAAGCTGAAGCCCCTGCCGCTCAAGGTGACCTACCACGACCCGTGCCACATCGCCCACTGCCAGGGGATCCGCAGCCAGCCCCGCGCCCTGATCAACCTGATCCCCGGCATCGACTTCCGAGAGCTCCCCGAGGCGGATGCCTGCTGCGGGTCGGCCGGCACCTACAACATCGAGAAGCCGGAGATGTCGGACCGGGTGCTGTCGCGCAAGGTGCAGAACATCCAGAAGACCGGAGCCGACTACCTAATCACCAGCAACCCCGGCTGCCTTTTGCAGTTGAAAAAGGCGCTCGCCGAGGCCACCCCGCCGGTCAAGGTGATCCACCTGACCGAGCTGTTGCAGATGAGCCTCAACGGTTGAAAGGGAGGGGCACGGCCGGCCGGGAAAAGGTCGGCATGTGCGCCAAAATGACGCTGTCGGCTCGGCCAGAGCCTAAAAATTTTGTTGCCTTAGCCACTCTAATGTAGTATCGGTGCCTCATGAAATTTACGCCGATTAAACCCAAAAAGGTGTCGACGCAGATCGCGGAGCAGATCCGCAGCTCGATTTTGGCGGGCGAATTCAACCCGGGCGAAAAGCTCCCTCCAGAGCGCGAGTTGGCCGAGCTGTTCGGCGTTTCCCGCCCCTCGGTGCGCGAAGCGCTCAACATCCTCACCTCGTCCGGACTCGTTGAGACCTACCAGGGGGGAGGGACGCTGGTCCGCTCCCTGGTCGAGAACTCGGCCGCCATGCCGCTCACCGAGTTGATCCGCATCGACGGCGACCGGGCCCTCGACGTCATCGAGGTCCGCAAGGGGATGGAGTCCTGGACCGCGTGGTACGCGGCCACCCGCGCGCTACCCGAGGATATCCGGCGTATCGAGGCGGTGATCGAGGGGATGAGGAAGAACCTCGAGGATTTGAAGCACTCCGAGGACTTCGACGCCCACTTCCACATGCTGGTGGCCCGCGCCACCCACAACGTGGTCTGGTCGCACATGATGCAGAGCATCTTCGAGGCGATGCAGGAGTTCCAGCGCGACGTCTGGCGCGCGGTCTATCTCACCGAGGAGGACCAGCAGCTGCTCTTCAACCACCACCTGAAGGTCTACGAGATGATCCGCGACCGCAACCCCGACGGCGCCCGCGACGCCATGCTGGAGCACCTGGACTTCGCGCAGAAGCGCTGCTCCGCCTATGTTTCCATGCGCGGCTCCGAGTAGAATAGGCAGCCAAAGTCACCCAAAGGCCCGGTAGATCACTCTGCCGGGCCTTTTCTGCCTCCGGGGGACGCCTCGCCCGGCCTGTGTCGCGGACTGGTTCCCTCCCGTCCTGCCGCGGAAGGGGGGAGCTTTTTGGTTGAAGCAAAATTTGTTTTTCGGTATAGTTACGCGATTTATTTCCCTGCAGATAAAACCAAGGAGGGTTTACATGATAGATTTTCTGGGCGATTGGAAGAGAACCAGTTATTGCGGCGAGTTGAGGGCCGAGCACATCGGTCAGGATGTGGTCCTGATGGGGTGGGTCTCCAAGCGGCGCGACCATGGCGGGCTCATCTTCGTTGACCTGCGCGACAGGGACGGCATCGCCCAGGTGGTTTTCGACCCGGAGAGAAACGCCGACGCGCACGCAAAGGCCGAGAGCGCTAGAAACGAGTTCGTCCTTGCCATCAAGGGGACCGTCGCGGCCCGCCCGGAAGGGACCGTGAACCCGAAGATGAAGACCGGTGAGATCGAGGTGCTGGTCAAGGAGTGCAAGCTCCTGAACCCCTCGAAGGCGCTCCCCTTCACCTTGGACGGCTTCGTCGACGTCAGCGAGAACATCCGCCTGAAGTACCGCTACCTCGACCTCAGGACCGGCCAGTTGCAGCAGAACCTGATCCTGCGCTCCAAGGTGGCCCAGCTCACCCGCTCCTACCTGACCGACAACGGCTTCCTCGAGCTGGAGACCCCATTCCTCACCAAATCCACCCCCGAAGGGGCCCGCGACTTCCTGGTCCCCTCGCGCATCAACAAGGGCGAGTTCTACGCCCTGCCGCAGTCCCCGCAGCTCTTCAAGCAGATCCTCATGGTGTCCGGCTTCGACCGCTACTTCCAGATCGTGCGCTGCTTCCGCGACGAGGACCTGCGCGCCGACCGCCAGCCCGAGTTCACCCAGATCGACTGCGAGATGTCCTTCATCGACCGCGAGGACATCATCACGGTGATGGAAGGGCTCATGGCCCGCATCTTTACCGAGGCGCGCGGCGTGAAGGTCGAGCTCCCCATCCAGAGGATGACCTACCAGGAGGCGATTCGCCGCTTCGGCGTTGACAACCCCGACCTGCGCTTTGGCCTGGAACTGGTCGAGCTCTCCGACATCGTCAAGGAATCCGGCTTCAAGGTCTTCGCCGACGTGGTGAAAGGCGGCGGCATCGTCAAGGGTATCAACGTGAAGGGCGCCGGCGCCATGAGCCGCAAGGAGATCGACGATCTCACAGAGTTCGCCAAGATCTACGGCGCCAAGGGTCTCGCCTACGTGAAGATGACCGCGGAAGGGTGGCAGTCCCCGATCGCCAAGTTCTTCACCGCCGAAGAGATCGCCACCATGGACAAGGCGTTCGACGCCAAGGAAGGGGACCTGCTCCTGTTCGTGGCCGACAAGCCGAAGGTCGTCAACGACTCCCTCGGCAAGCTCAGGAACCACCTGGCCGCCAAGATGGGGCTCACCGACCCCAACGAGTACCGCTTCGTCTGGATCACCGACTTCCCGCTGCTCGAGTGGGACGAGGAGGAGAAACGCTGGGCCGCGGTGCACCATCCGTTCACCGCGCCGATGGACGAGGACCTGCAGTACGTGGAGAGCGACCCCGGCCGCTGCCGCGCCAAGGCCTACGACCTGGTCCTGAACGGCAACGAGATCGGCGGCGGCTCCATCAGGATCCACCAGGAGGAGGTGCAGTCCCTGATGTTCAAGATGTTGGGGCTCTCCGAGGAGAACGCGCGCAGCAAGTTCGGCTTCCTGCTGGACGCCCTGGAGTACGGCACCCCGCCGCACGGCGGCATCGCCTTCGGCCTGGACCGCCTGATGATGCTGATCACCGGCTCCGACTCGATCCGCGACGTCATCGCCTTCCCCAAAACCCAGAAGGGGGCCTGCCTCATGTCAGAGGCTCCCTCCGGCGTCGACACCCTGCAGCTGCGCGACCTGGGCATCCGTCTCGCCGCGAAGCAGTAAGGCGTCACCTCATTGAGGCTTTTCGCCCGTTTCATAATCCTGCTGCTCACTCTCTCAGCGGCGGCCTGCGCAACGCAGCCGCCGCGTTTTCGCGATGAAGCCGCCGCCAAGCTGGACCAGCTGAAACTCGAAGGCGGGGAGCGGCTGCGCCCGGCCGAGTACGCGAGCGTGCTGCAGGCGTTCCTCAAGGGGGACGCCTACCTCATGGAGAGCGAGCAGGAGGAAGCAGACCGCTACTTCCAGATGACGATTCTGAAGGGGGATCTCCTGGCGCAGGAGGTGGCCGCCGAAAAGGCCCGCCGGCTCGCCGAGGCGGCGCGCCTGGCCGAGGAGCGCAGACGGGCCGAGCTGGCGCGGCTGGCCCGCCTGGAGGAGGAGCGCCTGGCCAAGGCGCTGGCCGCCGAGAAGGCGCAGCGCGAAGCCGCCGAGGCGGAGCGGCGCAAGGTCCGGCCGGTTGTGAAGGAGCCCGTCCAGGTCGCTTCATGGACCGTACGCAGGGGCGAGTCCCTGCCGCTGATCGCCTCGCGTCCCGAGGTCTACGGGGATCGCAACCTCTGGCCCCTGATCTACCGCGCCAACCGGGACCAGATCCGCGACCCCAAGCACATCTGGCCGGGCCAGGTGCTGCGCGTTCCCAGGAACGTCGGGCGCGACGACTTCGCCGAGGCCCGGCGCTACGCCCAGGAACACCCTCTGCACTGAGCCGCGCCATTTCGTTAGACAGTATTTTTGAACGCTATTTTGTCGAAACTGCGCCGTCTCCTTCTTTCAGCGGGAAGGAGAGGGCGGGGCGCCTTTCGGCAAAAGGCGCCGCCGTCTTCGCCGCGGTGGCATCCCCCTTTTCCTTTTTACCAATGGTTTTACGCCACTGCGCGTTTTAGCTCGCTTTTTCCCCGTCCCGTCCCCGCGCCTCCCCCGGCGGACCCCCTTTCTGCACCGCCGCGCGCCCTTTTAAATCCTCTCCAACTTCAACCAGATTTTCCCTTGACAGTGAAAAACGTTTTGTATACTGTATACAAAATTTGAAATCCAAGAATATCCTGCTAACATCCCATAATCCTTTATATATTTCGAGAGTCGCCGCGAAGACCCCTCCCGGGGGATGGGCGGCAGGTTGTTGACGGGCTCCCGCAGGCTAATAAAACACCATGTCGGGCGATGGCAGCGTGGCTTTGCCCACCATTTTGTATTTTGTGCACTTCGCATAAAAACCAAGGAGAGATCATGACAACACAGACTAAGATCGTTTGGACCAAGATCGACGAGGCCCCCGCACTGGCAACCTACTCCCTGCTCCCCATCGTCAACGCCTTCACCAAGGCCGCCGGCGTCGAGGTCGAAACCAGGGACATCTCCCTGGCCGGCAGGATCATCGCCAACTTCCCCGAGAACCTGACCCCCGAGCAGAGGATCGCCGACGAGCTGGCCTACCTGGGCGAACTGACCCAGAAGCTGGAAGCCAACATCATCAAGCTCCCCAACGTCTCCGCCTCCATCCCGCAGCTCAAGGCCGCCATCGCCGAACTGCAGAGCCAGGGGTACAACATCCCGAACTACCCGGAAGAGCCCAAGACCGACGAGGAGAAGGCGCTGGCCGCCCGTTTCGCCAAGGTGCTCGGCTCCGCCGTCAACCCGGTGCTGAGGGAAGGTAACTCCGACCGCCGCGTCGCCAAGGCCGTCAAGGAATACGCCAAGAAGCACCCGCACAAGATGGGCGCCTGGTCCTCCGACTCCAAGAGCCACGTCTCCAACATGAGCGCTGGCGACTTCTATCACAGCGAGAAGTCGGTGACCCTGAAAGAGGCCACCACCGCCAAGATCGAGTTCGTCGACAATCTCGGCAATGTGACCGTGCTCAAGGAGAAGCTCCCGCTGCAGGCTGGTGAGGTGCTGGACGGCTCCTTCATGAACGTGCGTGCCCTCAGGAAATTCATCCAGGAGCAGATCGACGACGCCAAGGCCAAAGGGATCCTCTTCTCCGTGCACCTGAAGGCCACCATGATGAAGATCTCCGACCCGGTCATCTTCGGGCACTTCGTCACGGTCTACTTCAAGGACCTCTTTGAGAAGCACGAGGCGACCTTCAAGGAAATCGGCGTCAACGCCGACTTGGGCCTTGGTGATCTCTACAAGAAACTCGAGAAACTCCCGGCCGCCAAGAAGGCCGAGATCGAGGCTGATATCCAGGCCACCTACGCCAAGCAGCCGCCGCTGGCCATGGTCGATTCCGACAAAGGGATCACCAACCTGCACGCCTCCAACGACATCATCATCGACGCCTCCATGCCGGTCGTCATCCGTGATTCCGGCAAGATGTGGGGCCCGGACGGCAAGCTCGCCGACGTGAAGTGCACCATCCCGGACACCAGCTACTCCGAGTGGTACCAGGAATGCATCGATTTCTGCAAGAAAAACGGCCAGTTCGACCCGACCACCATGGGCGCTACCTCCAACGTCGGCCTCATGGCTCAGAAGGCCGAGGAGTACGGCTCCCACGACAAGACCTTCGTCGCGCCGCTCAACGGCACCATGCGTGTAGTCGACGCCGCCGGCGAAGTGCTGATCCAGCACCAGGTCGAGCAGGGCGACATCTGGCGCGGCTGCCAGGCGAAGGATCTCCCGATCCGCGACTGGGTCAAGCTTGCCGTCAGCCGCGCCCGCGCGACCGGCGCCCCGGCCGTCTTCTGGCTCGACAAGAACCGCGCCCACGACGCGCAGATGATCGAGAAGGTGAACACCTACCTCAAAGACCACGACACCACCGGGCTTGAGCTGCACATCATGTCCCCGGTCGAGGCGATGAAGTTCACCCTCCCCAGGGCCAAGGCCGGCAAGGACACCATCACCGTGACCGGCAACGCCCTCAGGGACTACCTGACCGACCTGTTCCCGATCCTCGAGCTCGGGACCTCCGCGAAGATGCTCTCCATCGTTCCGCTTCTGGCGGGCGGCGGCCTCTTCGAAACCGGTGCGGGCGGTTCCGCTCCGAAGCACGTGCAGCAGTTCCAGCAGGAAGGTTACCTGCGCTGGGATTCCCTGGGCGAGTTCCTGGCACTGGCCGTCTCCCTCGAGCACCTGGCCGCCACCTTCAAGAACGAGAAGGCAGCACTCCTCGCCGAGACCCTCGACGTCGCCAACACCAAGTTCCTGGATCAGAACAAGAACCCGGCGCGTAAGGTAGGCCAGATCGACAACCGCGGCAGCCACTTCTACCTCGCCATGTACTGGGCAGAGGCCATCGCCGCCCAGACCAAGGACGCCGACCTCGCCGCCAAGTTCGCCAAGGTCGCCAAGGCACTGCAGGAAAACGAAGAGAAGATCAACGCGGAACTCATCGGCGCACAGGGCAAGCCGGTCGACATGGGCGGCTACTACCACCCGGACGACAAGAAGACCGAAGCGGCTATGCGTCCGAGCGCAACCCTGAACGCAATCATTGACTCGATCGTCTAAGAAGCGTAAACAGTAGTTTTCCGTGTACGACAGACATCACATTTAATTAACGGAGGAACAAAGACATGGCACGTAAGAAAATCGCACTTATCGGTGGTGGTCAGATTGGCGGCGTACTTGCTCAGCTTGCAGCTCTGCGCGAACTGGGTGACGTGGTGATGTTCGACATCGTGGAAGGCCTGCCGCAGGGCAAAATGCTGGACATCGCCGAGGTAGGTTCGGTTGACGGCTTCGACTGCTGCCTGAAAGGGACCAACAGCTACGAGGACATCCAGGGCGCCGACGTGGTCATCGTTACCGCAGGTCTGCCGCGCAAACCGGGCATGAGCCGTGACGACCTGATCGAGGTCAACTCCAAGATCATGACCTCCGTTGCCGAGGGGATCAAGGCCCACGCGCCGAACTCCTTCGTCATCGTCATCTCCAACCCGCTCGACGCAATGGTCACCCTGTGCCAGAAGATCACCGGCTTCCCCTACAACCGCGTCATCGGCCAGGCCGGCGTCCTCGACTCCGCACGCTTCAAGACCTTCATCGCCTGGGAACTGGGCGTTTCCGTGAAGGACGTGAACGCGATGACCCTGGGCGGCCACGGCGACGACATGGTGCCGCTGGTGCGCTACGCCTCCGTGAACGGCATCCCGGTCATGGAACTGCTCGAGAAGAAGTACAAGGACAAGGCTAAGGCCAAGGAAGTCATGGACGCCATGGTCAAGAGGACCCGCGGTGCGGGCGGCGAGGTTGTCGCCCTCTTGAAAACCGGTTCTGCTTTCTACTCCCCGGCTTCCTCCGCCATCTGCATGGCAGAGTCCATCCTCAAGGACCAGAAGCGCGTTCTCCCGACCTGCGCATACCTGAACGGCGAGTTCGGCGTGAAAGGCTTCTACGTCGGCGTTCCCTGCGTCCTTGGCGAGAACGGCGTCGAGGCGATCCTCGAGTTCGAACTGGATGCCGAAGAGCAGGCCATGATGGACAAGTCGGTTGCCGCCGTTAAGGAACTCGTTGGTTCCATGAAGTAAGAGGCAGCTTACGTGGTACTACCAGGGGGTAGGGAGGTTTCCCCTCTCTACCCCCTTTTTACGAAAGCATGCTGTTTGGGCCAAAATCCGAGCACTTGCATTTTGTAAACACTATGTGTTATATACCCACAATTTGCACAGCCTGCGAAGGCAATTTGTCAAAGGAGCTACGTTGATGGAGAAAACACCGGCGAACATCGAGATCATCGAGAAGTACTGCAAGGGGTGCCACATCTGTGTGGAATTCTGCCCCACCAAGGTCTTGGAAATGAAGGGTTTTGTGGCAAGCGTCAAGAACCTTGAGGCATGCATCAAGTGCATGCAGTGCGAGCTTAGATGCCCTGACTTTGCAATCAAAGTATCGTAAACAATTTTAGGAGGTAAGAAAGTGGCTAAAAAAGTTGCATTCCTTCAGGGGAACGAAGCTGCCGCACAGGGGGCACTCTACGCCGGGTGCACGTTCTTCGGCGGTTATCCGATTACACCTTCCACCGAGGTGGCAGAGGTTATGTCTGTCGAGCTTCCGAAGATCGGCGGCAAATTCATCCAGATGGAAGACGAGATCGGTGCCATGGCTTCCGTCATCGGCGCTTCCTTGACCGGCGCTAAAGTACTGACCGCGACCTCGGGCCCGGGCCTCTCCCTCAAGCAGGAGCTGATCGGCTACGCCTGCATCGCCGAGACCCCGTGCGTCATCGTTAACGTCATGAGGGGCGGCCCCTCCACCGGTATGCCCACCGGTCCTTCCCAGTCCGACGTCATGTGCGCCAAATGGGGTACCCACGGTGACCACCCGGCCATCTGCCTGACCCCGGCCTCCGTGCAGGAGCTCTTCGAAGAAACCGTACGCGCCTTCAACCTGGCCGAGAAATACCGCACCCCGGTTATGGTCATGCCGGACGAGATCGTAGCCCACATGCGTGAGCGCATCGTGTTCCCCGATCCGGGCGAGCTGGAAGTCATCAACAGGACCGCTCCGAGCGTCCCGCCGGCAGAGTACAAGCCGTACGACACCAGCTTCGGCGACGTGCCGCCGCTGGCAGCTTTCGGCAGCGGCTACCGCTTCCACGTGACCGGCCTCAACAAGGGGCAGGACGGCTTCCCGACCACCAAGGCCGCCTGGGTTCAGGCCGAGGAAGAGCGCCAGGTGCGCAAGGTCGACGCCAACATCGACGACATCGTCCAGTTTGAAGAGTACGAACTTGCCGACGCCGAAGTCGCCATCGTTGCCTACGGCTCCACCTCCCGCTCCGCCCGTTTCGCAGTGAACGAGGCCAGGAAGCAGGGGATCAAGGCCGGCCTGTTCAGGATCAAGACCTTCTGGCCGTTCCCGGAGAAGCAGATCGCCGCTCTCGCCGGCAAGGTGAAGGCGTTCATCACTCCGGAGATGAACCTCGGCATGTGCACCGGTGAAGTGAAGCGCTGCGCAGAAGGCAAAGCAGCGGTCCACGGCATCTTCCGCGTTGACGGCGAGCCGATCAACCCGGGGCAGATCCTCGAAAAGATCAAGGAGGTTAAGTAACATGTCTTTTGATTACGATAAGTACATCCGTCCCGGCAAGCTGCCGCACATCTGGTGCCCGGGCTGCGGTCACGGCATTGTCATGAAGGGCCTGATCCGCGCGATCGACACCCTTGGTCTTCAGAAGGACAACACCGCCATCGTTTCCGGCATCGGCTGCGCATCGCGTCTCCCGGGCTACATGGATTTTTGCACCCTGCACACCGCGCATGGCCGCGCCGCCGCTTTCGCAACCGGCGTCAAGATGGCCAAGCCGGAGATGAACGTCATCCTGGTGGGCGGCGACGGCGACGGTACCGCGATCGGCGGCAACCACTTCATCCACGCCTGCCGTCGTAACATCGACATGACCTACATCATCATGAACAACAACATCTACGGCATGACCGGCGGCCAGTTCTCCCCCTGCACCCCGACTGGCGCCAAGGCGTCCACCACCGTGTACGGCAACCCGGACCCGGCGTTCGACGTCGCCAAGCTCGCCATCGGCGCAGGCGCCACCTTCGTCGCTCGCGGCACCGCGTACCACGCGACCCAGATCGACAAGCTGATCGCGGAAGCCATCCAGCACAAGGGCTTCTCCGTCGTCGAGATCCTGGACGACTGCCCGACCACCTACGGTCGCCGCAACAAGTTCAAGTCGGTCATCGAGATGATGAACCGCCTGAAGGACATCGCCGTTCCGGTCAAGGCCGCCGAGAAGATGACTGCCGAGCAGCTCGAAGGCAAGATCCTCACCGGCGTTCTGTACAAGGAAGAGCGTCCGAACTACACCGACGAATACGCGAAGGTCATTGAGCGCGCCAAGAAATAACAAAGGAGGAGAACCTCAGATGTCTCAGAGATATGAAATCAGATTTTCCGGGGCTGGTGGGCAGGGTCTCATCCTCGCCGGCGTAATCATGGCAGAAGCCGCTTCCATCTACGACGGCAAGCAGGCAGTTCAGTCCCAGAGCTACGGCCCCGAGGCAAGGGGTGGTGCATCCAAGTCGGAGGTCATCGTTTCCGACACCATGATCGACTACCCGAAAGCCACCGTGGTCGACGCGCTGCTCGCACTGACCCAGGAAGCGGCCGACAAGTACTCCCACGACCTGAAGGAAGGGGGCGTTCTGCTGATCGACTCCGACCTGGTGAAGAACATCCCCAAAGGGAACTTCAACACCGTTGCATTCCCGATCATCAACACCGCCAAGAACGAAGTCGGCCGTGAGATCGTGGCCAACATCGTGGCGCTGGGCGCCATGGTGGCACTGACCGGTGTGGTCACCAAGGAAGGCGCCGAGAAGGCAGTTCTGGCCCGCGTGCCGGAGGCTTTCATGGAGCTGAACAAGAAGGCGTTCCAGATGGGCTACGAGAAGGCCATGGCAGCACGCGCCTAATCGTCCTGACTTCCAGTCACACAGGAAAGGCCCGGCCTCACAGCCGGGCCTTTTTTTATTCAAAAAACAAACACCAAATGCCTTAACGCAAAGGCGCGGAGCGCAAAGTCGCAAAGCTAAGATAGAAGCCTGATACTCTTTGGTCTGCGTCTATTTTTACCGTCCAACTCTTAGGGCCTTTGCTGGGTGGCGACTTTGGGTTAAGTTTATTAAGCCGTTGAAGTTTCCTTGCCATCAGCTATAAACATGAGACTACTCATAACCGCGGCCAAAAAGGAAGAATGCATGCCCCAGGAACTGTGTCACCTTGCCCTCAGACAGACTCTGGATCTCATCGGACTGACCGACGAGGCGCTGAAGGACCTGACCCGCCGCAAGTTCAACAGTGACGAACTGTACCACGAAGTGCTCGGGAAACTGCTTGGCGGCAACGGCCGTCGCGGCCCCCACGGCATACTTATAGCCAACGAAGGACCGGGGGCGGTCTGCTGCAACGGCCGTGTCTTCCACTTGCAGCACGGCGAACTGCTGGAGCGCTCCGACCAGATCACCATCGAACCCGGCTCCACCTACGCGAGCAGCCTGCTCATGGTCGAAGGGGGGAGCGAGGCGGTGGCGCTCAACTGGTCCGACAGCTGCGCCAGCATCGAGGAGTTCCAGACCTTCTTCCACCCCCAGGTGGTGGCGGCCATGGGAGAGCCCATCCTGAATTTTGTGAGCTGCCGCATCAGTGGCGATGTCCGCGGCGTGATCGAAGCTTTCAACTACGCGGGGCATGTGACGGAGTACGACGCCGACGTGCTCAGAAGCGCCGCCGTGATGATCGGTTCGCTGCTCACCGTCTCCAACGGCATGCGCGAGACCGAACATGCCTTCCACTACACCATCCACGCGCTGGCACGGGCCTGTGAGGCCGCCGAGCCGGATACCGGGCGCCACATCGTGCGGGTCAACCGCTATGCCGGGGCGCTCGCGGCCAACATGGGGTTCAATACCGAGTTCGTGGACGACATCTCCTTGTCTGCGCAGATGCACGACGTGGGGAAGATCCGCATCCCGACCGAGATCCTGCTGAAAGAGGGGAGGCTGACCCCGAGAGAAATGAAGCTGGTGCGCCAGCATCCCGCATACGGCTCCGAGATCATAGGGGACTCCCCCAGGCTTAGGATCGCCAGGGAAATCGCCATCTCGCACCACGAGAACTGGGACGGCACCGGCTATCCCAAGCGGCTCAAGGGAGAGAGGATCCCGATCTCCGGTCGCATCGTGAAGGTGGCCGACGTCTACGATGCGCTGCGCTCCCGGCGCAGTTACAAGGGGGCCATGACCCACGAGGAAACCCTGGACGTGTTCAGAAACGGTGACAACCGGATCAACCCCGCCGCCCATTTCGATCCCGCAGTTTTGGCAGCCTTCTTCAGGATAGAGCACATGTTCGAGATGATCTATGACAGCTCTGTGCTCAAGCTGGGCCTCGACCGCGCCGTTGACCCGGCGAAAATAAAATAAGGATTTGCGGCAAGGAGCCGCGGGGGGGGGGACAGCGAGAATGTAGCGTTCCGCAACCTTCTCTTGATGGGGAGATGCCTGGAATGAGGAGGCTTGGAGGAGGGGGGGAGGGGAAGGTTTTATGCTCCGGTGCCTCTGAGCAACCGCTCCACCCGGTGCTGCATGATGATCTGCTGCAGCTTCTCGGGCGGTACCTCCTTGTTGTTCAGCAGGTCTGGGTCTATTCCCAGCTGCGCCGCGTTCAACTTCGCCACTTCCAGCGCGTCCTCCCATCCCGGCATGGATGCATGAAAGTCCGCCGCCACCTGCAACGGCAGGAAATCCTGGATCCCTCCTTTGATGGCATCGAGCGCCAGCCTGATCTTGGTTGAATACCGCAGTTCCTCCCACCGGTTGGCGTTGTTGTGCAGCCTGTTGGTTGCCTGCAGCGCGCGTTGCAGCGCGACCGGCAGGCGCAGCCTCTTGCAGAAGGCTGGGACCTGCTCCGCCCCCAAAGCGTCGTGCCCGTGGTGCTTGGGATGGAGATCCTGCGGCGTGTAGAGCTTCCCCAGGTCGTGGAAGAGGGCGCAGAAACGGCCGGTCGGGTCCGGCGTAAGTTGCGCCATCCGTTCCAGTACCTGCAGGGAATGCGTGAACAGGTCCCCCTCCGGGTGGTGCTGCGGCGGGCCGGCAGGAATATCCGCCATCCGGAAGATCTCGGGGAGGAAGTTGGCGCCGATGCCGAACTCCAGCATGCGGCGGAAGAAGCGGGCGGGATCCTCCTTCCCAATCGCCTTCAGCATCTCCTGGGAGAAACGCTCCACCGGAATCCGCTGCAGGTCCTTTGTCCAGTCCCGGCTTTTCAAAATCGTTTCAGCCTCAGCATCGAGCCGCCACCCCTCGCACTCGAAGCGGAAGGCACGCAGGATGCGCAGGGGGTCATCGGTGAGGCTGGTGGGACTGCAGCAGTGCAGAACGCGCCGTTCAAGGTCCGGCTTCCCGCCCAGGGGATCGTTGAGCCGGCCGTCCAGGGACATCGCCATGGCGTTCACGGTGAAGTCGCGGCGGGAGAGGTCGTCGGGGAGGGCGTCCAGCGAGGGAAGCCAGGTCACCTCGATTTTGCCGAAGGGTTCTTTGAACCGGAAGTAGATGTTGGGGGTGCTTTTCGACTCCACCAGGCGAAAGCCCAGGGTGGTGAGTTCCGGGACGGGAACCGCCGCAGCAAGGTCCACGTCCTGGCAATCGATTCCGAGCAAGACGTCCCGCACCATCCCACCGACCAGGCAGATCGAAGAGTGCAGGCGTTCAGGGAAAAACCTTTTCAGTTGCGAGATCATCTGGTCCAAGAAAGCCTCGGTTCCCTCCCTCTCCCCCCGGGAGAGGGGCGGGGTGAGGGCGTTGCCACGAAGGAGGGACTTGGCAGCGCCAGCGCCCTCACCCGGCCTTCGGCCACCCTCTCCCAGGGGGAGAGGGGATGATGGATTTTGTTTGCGCCTTTGCGGCTTTGCGTTAGCGTGAGGCTTTGTCTCCGCCTTTACGCCTTTTCCAGCAGCGCCACATCCTCGACATGCACCGTCTGCGGGAACATGTCCACCGGCTGCACCTCCAGGGTCTTGTACCCGAGCCGGGACAGGATATCCAGGTCGCGCGCCAGGGTCTCAGGCGAGCAGGAGACGTAGATGATCCTCTGCGGCTTGATGGCGGCGACGCTCTTCAGCACCTTCTCGTCGCAACCCTTCCTGGGCGGGTTCAGCACGATCAGGTCGGCGCCCCCTTCCTGTCCGATCTCGTCGATGAGATGCACCGCGTCGCCTGCCTCGAAGCTGCAGTTGTCGGCGCGGTTCATGGCCGCGTTGGCCGTGGCGTCCGCGACCGCCGCATCCACGACTTCGATGCCCACGACTTCGCGTGCCTTGTCCGCGAGGAACAGCGAGATGCCGCCGATGCCGCAGTAGAGGTCGATCACCCGCTCCTTGCCGGTCAGGCGGGCGAACTCGCGCACCTTCTCGTAGATGATGCGGGCCGCGCCGCTGTTCACCTGGAAGAAGGAGTGCGGCGACAGGTTGAAACTCTTGTCCCCGATGTAGGCCTTCAGCGTCTGCGCCTTGGTAATGGAGCGGTCCTTGTGGCCGAAGATCACGTTGCCGGTCGAGGTGTTGATATTCTGCGCCACCACGGCGACTTCAGGCACCGCCTGCTGGATGAACTTGGCCAGGTGGTGCATCTCGTTGTATCCCTCGTCGGTGGTGACGAAGACTACCATGACCTTGTTGCTCTGCTCGGCGACGCGCACCACCAGGTACCGCAGTAGCCCCATCTCGCTCTTGGGGTTGTAGATCTGCACCTTACCTTTCTTGATCCCCGCCTTGGCAGCCTTGACCACCTTGTTGATCAGCGGATGGTGCAGGTTGCAGTCGGCGATCTCCAGCACGTCGTGGCTGTTGCGTCGGTAAATGCCGATCACCGGATCGTTGTTCTTTCCCGCAACTACCAGCTTGGCGGTGTTGCGGTAGCCGAGCTCACTGGGGGAGGCGATGGTATCGTGGATCACAGCGTCGGAAAGCGACGGGAACTTCCGGATCTGCCTGGTGACCAGTCCCTTCTTCCAGGTAAGCTGGGCCGGGTAGCGCATCTGCATCAGGCCGCAGCCGTCGCAGGCCCTGCCCATTTTGCAGGCGGGGGAGGGGTTGCGGTCCGGAGAGGCTTTGATGGTCTTGATGATGTTGGCGAAGGATTCCCTGCGCCCTACGTAGGTGATCTTCGCCACCAGCGCTTCACCGGGGAGACCGCCTGCCACCAGAACTCGCGTCCCTTCGTGGTTGGCGACGCCGAACCCTTCGTCGTTGGTGGAGGTGATGTGGAGCTCCAGCACCTGACCGCTTCTCAGGGCGGGCTTCCGCTCCTCGCGCTCAGGGCGTGCCCCCTTGTCGACCCGGGCCGGCTTGGCGGCCGCTTTGCTTTCAGGAGCCCGGGGAGCTTTGAAATATTCAGGATCGCGCTGGTCGCGCGGCTTTGCAGGGGCTGGGCGTGTTTTTTTGCCGGTAAAGGATGCCGCAGCGGGACCTGCAGGCTTTGTCTTGGAGGGATGGGCTCCGGCCGTAGTTGCGGTGTTTCCAGGGGTGGAGTTGCGAGCTGCAAGGGATTGCCCAGGCTTTCCAGCTCCTGAGGGATGCTTTACTCTATCTCTTTTGGGTGCGTCGCTTTTATTTTTCATCCCTCTTGTTTAAAGGGAAACGGCATTCCTGTCAACCGCCGAATTGTCACAGGAAATTCATTGCAGGCTGACTTTAAGCCGCTAGACTGGACCCTGTAATCCCTTACGGCAGGTATTGGGAATACAGGGTACGAGGATGGACTGCCAAGCAAAGATAGATTGGAGGCGACCATGGGTGGGGTGAAGACGATTTTCCTTTGGTTAATTTTGCTGACAGCCTTCGTTGCGGTATCGGTGCAGGCCGAGGAGGTGCGGCTTAAACTGAGCAGCCCCGCTTTCAAACATGCCGGCAAGATCCCATCTCTTTACAGTTGCGACGGCTCCGATACCAGCCCGCCGCTTGCCATCGCCGGTGTCCCCAAAGAAGCCAAGTCGCTCGCCTTGGTCATGGACGATCCCGATGCGCCTGCCGGCACCTGGGTGCACTGGGTGCTCTGGAACATCGAGCCGACGACCAGGGAGATCGTGCAGGGGAGGGTGCCGCACGGCGCGGAGCAGGGGGTGAACAGCTGGCGGCGCAAAAGCTACGGCGGCCCCTGTCCCCCCTCAGGCCAGCACCGCTATTATTTCCGCCTCTATGCACTCTCCGAGCGCCTTGACCTCCCCTCCAACAGCACGAGGCTGGAACTCGACCGCGCCATGCGCGGCAAGATCCTGGCGCAGGCCGAGTTGCTCGGGGTGTTTGCGCACCGCTGATGCCCTAGTAGGCGAAACAATCGCAGCCGAGATCCCAGAAGCGCCGCTGTCGCGGCAGCCAGATGCGCGTGTGGCGGTGCGCCGGTTCAGCCTGTTTCTGCGCCGGAAGGGACGCCGTCGCCCCCTCGCGGTGATAGCCGCCGTAACGCCCCACCGGCGACCAGTCCGGGCTCACCGGTAGTGGCGGCACCAGGTTGCCGAACTCCTCGCCGCCGTACACAACCTTCCCCCCGACCACGGTCAGCACCGCCTCTATTCCTTTGATCTCCTTCTCCGGGACCTCGAAGTAGTCCGCAGAAAGGACCGCGAGGTCCGCCAAGGCCCCCGGGGCCAGGGTCCCTTTTTTTTCTTCCTCGCCGGAAAACCAGCTGCTCCCCTCGGTGTACAGCCTGAGCGCCTCCGTGCGGCTTAAACGGTTTGCCTCGGGATAGAGCAGGGTTCCGCCGATGGTGCGTCCGCTCACCAGCCAGTACAGCGACAGCCACGGGTTGTAGCTTGCCACCCGCGTCGCGTCAGTGCCGGCGCCCACCGGGATGTCCAGCGCCATCATGCTGCGCACCGGCGGGGTGTGCGAGGTATCCCCCTCTCCGTAGCGGTCGAGGAAATATTCGCCTTGGAAGGCCATCCGGTTCTGAATGGCGATGCCTCCTCCCAGCCCTTTGACCCGCTCCAGGTTCCCTGCCGTGATGGTCTCGGCGTGGTCGAAGAACCAGCGCAGCCCGTTGAAGGGGATCTCCCTGTTCACCGCCTCGAACACGTCCAGAAAGCGCGTGATCGACTCGTTGTAGGTCGCGTGCAGCCGGAAAGGCCAGCGCCTTTCAGCCAGAAGACGCACCACCGCGGCAAGCTCCTCCTCCATCGTGGGAGACAAGTCCGGGCGCGGCTCCAGGAAATCCTCGAAGTCCGCGGCCGAGAACACCAGCATCTCGCCGGCGCCGTTCATGCGGAAGAAGTCGTCCCCCTGTCCCGGCTCGGTCATCGTTACCCACTGTGAGAAGTCCCCCAGCTCACCCTTGGGATGCTGTGTGAACAGGTTGTAGGCGATGCGCAACGGTAGTTCGCCGCCCTTGGCCAGTTCACCGATGACACGGTAGTCGTCGGGGTAGTTCTGGAAGCCGCCGCCGGCATCGATGGCGCTGGTGAGCCCCAGCCGGTTCAGTTCCCTCAGGAAGTGGCGCGTCGAGTTCACCTGGTCCTCGAAATTAAGCTTGGGGCCCTTGGCGAGGCTCGCGTAGAGCAGCATGGCGTTCGGCTTCGCGATCAGGAGCCCGGTCGGGTTGCCGTTTCTGTCCCGGTCGATCATCCCCCCCGGAGGGTCGGGCGTATCCTTGCCGTACCCCAACGCGTGCAGCGCCGCCCGGTTCACCAGGGCGCGGTCGTACAGGTGCAGGACGAAGACCGGTGTGTCCGGCGCCGCGAGGTTCAGCTCCTCAAGGGTCGGCATGCGCCGCTCGGCGAACTGGAATTCGGTCCAGCCGCCGATTACCCGCACCCACTGCGGCGGCGGGGTGTGCCTTGCCTGCTCCTTGAGCATCTCCAAGGCCAGCGCCAGCGACGGGACCCCGTCCCAGCGCAGTTCCATGTTGAAGTTCAGTCCCCCCCGGATCACGTGTATGTGCGAGTCGTTCAGCCCCGGGATCACCCGACGCCCCTTGGCGTCGATCAACTGAGTGTGGTCGTCCCCCGTGGCGACCAGTTCTTCGCCGCCCAGGGCCTTCACCTTGCCGTCGCTCATCGCAATGGCCGAAGCCTCAGGGATGTGCGGGTCCAGCGTGCTGAGCCTGCCGTTATATATAATCAGGTCTGGTCCCTTCATGTCTTGCCTCCTCAAAGAGAAGCAGGCAGTGACCGAGCCCCTGCCTGCCGGAAGTACAGCCCTTTTACCTTCTTCCACTGGTGCACGCTTCCTGCCCCCATGCGGCACCACCGTCTCTGTTTCGTCAATATGCTCAGTCCACTCTCCATCTCCCTCTGGGAGAGGGGCGGGGGGAGGGGTGCCACGAAGCGACAGAAGCGGAGCATGCACCTCCCTCACCCGGCCTTCGGCCACCCTCTCCCGAAGGGCGAGGGGACAAGGGGGGCTACTTCGGCAAAACGGTGCGGCTGGCCGGCGCGCCGTGCACCATGGTATAGGCGTACTCGACCCCCTGCCCGTAGGCCCCGCAATGTTCCTTCACCACTGCGATCACCTCGTCATAGGTTTCCTTGCGAGCCCACGTCCTCTGGTACTCGAGCAGTACCTGCAGCGAGGTCATCGGCACCGCTCCGGCCTGCTCGATGCGCCGCATGGCCGCGTTGTGTGCCGTTACGCTGGTGCCTCCCGAAGCGTCCTCCACCGCGTAGACCTCGTAGCCCGCCTTCATGGCATCGAGGGTTGGGAAGGCGAGGCAGACCTCGGTCCAAAGGGCCGCCATGATCAGCTTGTTGCGCCCGGTCGCCTGCACCGCTTCCACGAACTTCGGGTCGTCCCACGAGTTCATGGAGTTCCGCTCGATGATGTCGTTGTCCGGGAAGATGTCCAGGAGTTGGGGCCACATGTTGCCGGAGAAGCTCTTGGTCTCGACGGTGGTGAGGATGGTGGGGATGCGGAAGATTCTGGCGGCTTTGGCCAGCAGCATTACGTTGTTGAAAAGGGTTTGCCTGTCTATGCTTGAGACTCCGAAAGTCATCTGAGGCTGGAAATCGATGAAGATGACCGTGCTGTTGGTTGGATTCAGCAGATCCAATTTGCTCATGACAGCTACCTCCTGTGTCTATTGTCTGCAATAGGGACAGTATAGTCCTCTAGCTAATTAGTGGCGCAGGAATTTATCGGCGGCCGCTGCCGTCCGCGGTGACGACGAGGGGTGATCCTCCTTGCTTTTCCCCATAGATTTAGCTAGTATGTCCCGCTATGAAAAAACTCACCCGGCAGATAAAGATAGGGAACGTGCCGATCGGTGGTGGCGCTCCCTGTTCCGTGCAGTCCATGTGTTCCACCGACACGAGAAACGTCGCCGCGACCCTCGACCAGATCGGTCGACTTGCCGAGGCAGGCTGCGAGATCGTGCGTTGCGCGGTACCCGACATGGATGCCGCCCAGGCCCTGGCCGCCATCAAGGCGGGCAGTCCCATGCCGCTCATCGCCGACATCCATTTCGACTACAAGCTCGCCCTCAAGGCGCTGGAATCCGGCGTGGACGGGCTGCGTCTCAACCCCGGCAACATCGGCGAGCGCTGGAAGGTTGCCGAGGTGGTCAAGGCTGCCGCCGAGCGGCAGATCCCGATCCGGATCGGTGTGAACGGCGGCTCTCTGGAGAAGGAGCTCCTGGTCAAGTACGGGCATCCGACCCCGGAGGCGATGGTCGAGTCGGCCCTGGGGCACGTGCGGATCCTGGAAGAGCTCAACTACCGCGAGATCAAGATATCCATAAAGGTCTCCGACGTATTGCGGACGCTGGAAGCTTACCAGCTCCTCTCCGAGGCGGTCGACTACCCGCTGCACATCGGCGTCACCGAGGCCGGTACCATCTTCTCCGGTACCATCAAGTCTTCCGTTGGCCTGGGCATCCTGCTGCACCAGGGGATCGGCGATACCATGCGCGTATCGCTCACCGGCGACCCGGTGCACGAGGTGCGCGTCGCCTATGACATCTTGAAGTCGCTGGGGCTCAGGCAGCGCGGCATCAACTTCGTCTCCTGCCCGACTTGCGGCAGGTGCCAGATTGATCTCATCCCCGTTGCCGAGGAGGTCGAGCGCCGCCTGGCGCACCTGGACCGGAACATCACGGTTGCGGTCATGGGGTGCTCCGTGAACGGACCCGGCGAGGCGCGCGAAGCCGACTTCGGCATCGCCGGCGGCAGGGGGGAGGGGCTTCTCTTCAAGCACGGCGAGATCCTGCGCAAAGTCCCCCAGGATCAGCTCGCGGATGCGCTCATTGAGGAAGTGCTGAAACCTTAAAACCATTGGCCGGGAAAAAATCTCAGGAACTCTGAGAGAGTCAAAAGAAGCTTGAGGTAAAACCCCTTCCGTCTTTTGCTTTTCTCCGAACTTCTCAGATTTTCTCCCTGGCTGACGGTTCTGCTTTTTGCTTTTTAAATTCACTCAGAGGTAAACCTAATGCGTTATTCCCAGTATTTCATCCCCACCGTCAAGGAAACCCCCTCTGACGCGGAGGTCATCTCCCACAAGCTTATGCTTCGCGCCGGCATGATCAGGAAACTTGCCGCCGGCATCTACAACTACCTGCCGCTGGGGCTGCGCTCCATCCGCAAGGTGGAGCAGATCGTCCGCGAGGAGATGAACAGGGCAGGGGCCATCGAGCTCCTGATGCCCGCCGTGCAGCCGGCCGAACTCTGGAAGGAATCGGGGCGCTGGGAGTTCTACGGCAAGGAGCTTTTGCGCTTCAAGGACAGAAAGGACGCCGAGTTCTGCATGGGGCCGACCCATGAGGAGGTCATCACCGACCTGATCCGCAAGGAGATCCGCAGCTACCGTCAGATGCCGATCAACCTGTACCAGATCCAGGGCAAGTTCCGCGACGAGATCCGCCCGCGCTTCGGCCTCATGCGCGGCCGCGAATTCATCATGAAGGACGCCTACTCCTTCGACGTGAACGAGGCCGGTGCCGACGTCTCCTACGAGAAGATGTACAAGGCCTACCGCCGCATCTTCGAGCGCTGCGGCCTGAAATTCCGCGCCGTCGAGGCCGATACCGGCAGCATCGGGGGGAACTACTCCCACGAGTTCATGGTGCTGGCCGACTCCGGCGAGGATGCCATCGTCTCCTGCTCCTGCTGCGAGTACGCGGCCAACATGGAGAAGGCGGAAACCAGAAGGAGCGAGGCGGTGGAACACGCCGACCCGCGCCCGATGGAACACGTCGCCACCCCCGGCCAGAAGAGCATTGAAGACGTCTCCGCGTTCCTGGGCGTGAACAGCACCCAGGTGGTGAAGACCCTGGTGCTGGTCGCCGACGGCGAGCCGGTCGTGGCACTTGTGCGCGGCGACTACGATCTCAACGAGATCAAGCTGAAGAACCACCTGGGTGCCGCCGAGCTCGAGATGGCCGAGGACGACGTGGTTCTCAAGGTGACCGGCGCACCCACCGGCTACGCGGGCCCCGTCGGCTTGGCCGGCAAGGTGAAGGTCGTCGCCGACCTCTCGCTGCAGGGGATGCACAACTTCGTCACCGGCGCCAACGCCGCCGATACCCATCTGAAGAACGTCAACATCGGGCGCGACTTCAACGTCGACGGGTACGTCGACATCAGGAACGTGGTCATAGGCGATCCCTGCCCGCGCTGCGACAGCGGCAAGCTGGAGATCTGGCGCGGCATCGAAGTGGGCCACGTCTTCAAGCTGGGGACCAAGTACTCCAAGGCGCTGAACGCGAGCTTCCTCGACGCCAACGGCAAAGAGCAGATCATCTTCATGGGATGCTACGGCATCGGCATCGGGCGTACCGTGGCCGCCTGCATCGAGCAGAACCACGACGAGAACGGCATCATCTTCCCGATCCCCATCGCGCCGTTCCACTGCATCGTATCCGCGCTTTCCGCAAAAGATGACGAAGTGAAGGCCGCCTCCGAGCAGATCTACAACGAGCTTCTGGAAGCGGGCGTGGAAGTGCTGCTCGACGACCGCGACGAGCGTCCGGGCTTCAAGTTCAAGGACGCCGACCTGATCGGCATACCGCTGAGGATCGTGGTCGGCGCCAAGACCCTGGCAGAAGGCAAAGTTGAGCTGAAGGAGAGAAGGGGTGGCGAGGTGGAGATCCTGCCCATCGCCGAAGCCGTAGCCAAGGTGAAAGCCGCCGTCAAAGAGGCACTGCAGGCATAAACCCTGATTTTAAGGATTTGACTATGACTAGAGAAGAAGCAATCAAGAAGATCATTTTCGCCATGGACGTGAAGGAATTCAGCGACGTCCAGTACTGGGCCGAGCTCCTTTCCCAGCATGTCGGCATGTTCAAGGTCGGCAAGCAGCTCTACACCGCCTGCGGCCCCGCCGCGGTGCGCATGATCCAGAAGTGCGGCGGCGAGGTGTTCCTCGACCTGAAATATCACGACATCCCGAACACCGTCGCCATGGCCGCCCTCGAGGCCGCCAACCTCGGCGTCCAGCTCTGCGACCTGCACGCCATGGGTGGCTACGAGATGATGAACAAGACCATGGAGACACTGGACAAGAACTTCAGCGGCTGCGCCGCGCGTCCCAAGGTCCTCGCAATCACCGTGCTCACCTCCTCCAACGAAGAGACCCTGCGTGGCATCGGCATCGACCTCCCGGTCCCCGAGATGGTGGTGAAGCTCGCCAAGCTCGCCAAGAGCGCCGGCGTCGACGGTGTAGTCGCCTCCCCGCAGGAAGTGGGCCTGATCAGGGAAGCCTGCGGCAAGGACTTCCTGGTGGTCACCCCAGGCGTCCGTCCGAGCTTCGCCTCCGCCGACGACCAGAAACGCATCATGACCCCGGCCGAAGCCGTCAAGGCAGGCTCCGACTACCTGGTCATCGGTCGTCCCATCGCCGCGGCCCAGAGCCCCGCCGAAGCCGCCCAGAAGATCGTCGACGAAATAGTCGCCGGCTAACCACCGACGGGCGAGGTTCACCTGTAGGGGCGAATAATCATTCGCCCCCCTTACGCATTGCGCTGATACATTGCATCATCGAGGGAGCTTCCCGTGAGCAGAAAACTCACGTCCGGAAGCTCCACCTTTTTGAGGACACATATGTCAAAAGAAGAAATCATCTACGGGCTGAATCCGGTAATGGAAGCTCTCAGGGGCTCGCGGAAGATATTCGAGCTCTTCGTCGCCGGCACCAGCGCCGACAAACGCCTGGAGAAGCTCTTAAAGCTGGCCGCCGAGAAGAAGGTCCCTGTGCGGCAGCGCGAGAAGGGCGACCTGAGCCGCCTGTGCGGCACCGAGCACCACCAGGGCGTCGCCCTGAAGGTCGAGCCCTTCCCCTACGCCGATCTCGACGACGTGCTGGAAGGACTGCACGGGACGCGCGATGGCCTGATCCTGGTTCTCGACAGCGTGCAGGACCCGCACAACCTGGGCGCCCTGATTCGGAGCGCCGCCTGCGCAGGCGCCAACGCCGTAGTCATCCCCAAGGACCGCGCCGCAGGCGTCACCGCCGTAGTCGAGAAGTCATCCGCCGGCGCGACCGAGACAGTCGCCGTGGCACAGGTGACCAACATCTCGCAGGCGCTTGAGAGTCTGAAGAAAGCCGGTTTCTGGATCTACGGAGCCGACGGCTCCGCGAAGCACACCCTCTACCAGCAAGACTTCACCGGTCCGGTGGCCCTCGTCATAGGTGGGGAGGGGGAGGGGATCCGCCCGCTGGTGAGGAAGGGGTGTGACGAAGTGGTCAGCATCCCGCTGCAGGGAGGAGTGAACTCGTTGAATGCCTCCGTAGCCGGAGGGATTTTTCTCTTTGAAGTCGTGCGTCAAAGGCTTTGCGGCAAGAAATAAGCAAACAGGAATGAATCTCCTTCATCCCTGTTGATTTTGTCCAAATGTTTACATTGACTTGGTTCGGCCGGTGTAGTATAAAGGTCGAGTTGTTCATGACGCGGGGTGGAGCAGTCTGGTAGCTCGTCGGGCTCATAACCCGAAGGTCACAGGTTCAAATCCTGTCCCCGCAACCAAACAAACTCAGCCAGTTGGCCTAAAAGCTAGCTGGCTTTTTTGTTGTGCCGATGCAGGTCCCCCCTCCACTATCGTTTAGCGAACCTTTCACCCAATTTCCCTTGGCAGGTTGTCTGCAACCGCCGGCCGGCCTCATCCACCTCAGGCACTTCACAAATCAGCCAAAATGCTGCGATTACCTTCAGCAGTTCAACCAACTGGCCGGGATCCTGCGGTTTGACGATATAGGCGCTGGCTCCCAGCGTATAAGCCTTCTTGACGTCATCCAAGTCATTTGACGATGAAAGTACGATGGTGGGAATGATGGCAGATTCTGGGGTACCCTGCAGGAATTCGAGAATCGAAAAACCGTCACCGGGAAACATTTTCAAGTCAGTGAGAAGGAATGAGGGATACTGATAATTTGAACGGTCAGCAAACACTCCTTCTCCTCTGAGGTATGCAATGGCTTCTTCTCCACATGTCACTAATCGCAGTTCTGCTTTTACGAGGCTGGTCTTAAAAGCTCGTTCCATGAGCACCCGATCGTTTGGGTCATCATCCGCCACAAGAATTGTGTACTTTGTGCGCGTCATGGGATGGATTTGTCCTCACTCATCAGTCCGCAGGCTCCATCTATTGTCTGTTGGTCCCATTGTAACACGTTCCCAGGCAGTTATAATGTTCAACTGTCGTGACAACAGAGTGTTACGTCTCCGTTAAAAGCTGAAAACTGAGTGCGTCGGTACCAGACAACAAGGTGTGACGTTCAGAGTTTTTGGCACGCGGGAAATCCTGTGCCGGCTTGGATGGAAGCTTTGGGTGAGTGCTTCGGTGGCAACGTCTTGGCTTACAGCAGAGGAGACCATGACCGAAAGTGTTGCAGGAAATGAAACCGGGCGCATTGAGGCGTTCAGCGACGGAGTTTTCGCCATCGCCATAACCCTGCTTGTCCTGACCATCAAGGTGCCCACTCCTTCCGACCTTGGTGCCGGTCATAGCCTGGGTTCCGCTTTGCTGGCGCTGTGGCCCCATTACCTTGCCTTCGTGACGAGCTTTGTCACGGTCCTTGCCAAGTGGGTGAACCACCACCGGATTTTCACTTTCGTCCGGACAAGCGATCACACTTTCCTGTACTTGAACGGTCTGGTGCTGATGCTTGTGACTTTCCTGCCGTTTCCGACCGCCTTGGTGGCGGAATACCTGCTTCGCCCCGAAGCGAAAGTGGCCATCGGCAGATCGAAGGAAAACCGGAATGCCCAGGCTCCGTCACGGGCGGTCGCGAAGACGTTCCGTCTGGCTCGAACTGCGCAGCCCATGCCTCCCCTCGTTCTCCCGAGACCCTCCCCTTGATCACACCCGGCACTTTCACCGGTCGCTGCGCGGCGGGGAGCAGATCTGGTCGGAAACGGTACGGAAATGAAAACCGTAGATGGTCAGCGTTATGGTCAACGGGAGTAGTCGCGGTTTCGTGAGGAGCGTCCAGGAAAAAACCTTCCAATAATGCAGCCGCTCCTTGCCCAGAATCCCCAGAAAAAATATGGATCTGATAAATGCCCTGATGTCACGCCACTGCAGCGTGGAAAACGGGGATGGTCCCGAAAGCCGGTACTCTTTCAGGAAGGTCATCAGGCGCTCATAGAAATAATCCGGGGAATAAATGGTCCTCACGAGTCGCTGGTAGCCTTCTATCAGCACCTGTGGGCTCATCTTCGGGGCAAAAGTGAGGGTGGTATCGGTGTTGTTGCCATTGGCAGTGCTGATGATCCTTCCTTCGCTGGCGAGCCGGCTATGCAACTTGGTACCCCGCAGGACCATCAGTATTCCCACCATGGCCGTAACGATGCCGCTTTCCTGGATGAAGCGGATCTGCTTGTCGAAGATGGCCGGCGAGTCGCTGTCGAAACCCACGATGAAGCCTCCCTGCACCTGAAGCCCCGCCCGTTGGATATAGCGCACCGAGGCAAGGAGATCTCGGTCGTGGTTTTGCAGTTTGCCCGTTTCCCTCAGGGAATCAGGTTCCGGGGTTTCGATGCCGATGAAGACCTCCTGGAACCCGGCGGCGACCATCAACTCGAGGAGGCGCGGGTCGTCCGCAAGGTTGATGGATGCCTCGGTATAGAAGAAGAACGGGTGTCCGTGCTCCTCCATCCAGGAGATCATCGCCGGGAGGACCTCGTTTTTCAGCTTCCGTTTATCGCCGATGAAGTTGTCGTCGACGAAAAAAACCCCACCGCGCCATCCCCTGGAGTGGAGCGCCTCGAGTTCGGCTATAACCTGTTCGGTGGTTTTGGTTCTCGGGTTGTGGCCGAACATTGCGGTGATGTCGCAAAACTCGCAGTCGAAGGGACATCCCCTTGAATATTGTATGTTCATGGAGGCGTACTTGCGCATGTCGATCAGCGCCCATCGCGGGATCGGCGTACACGAAAGGTCGGGGCGCTCGTCGGGGAGGTAAAGCCGCTGCGGCGTCTTTTGGTCGAGATCCAACAGAAAACGCGGTAACGTGACCTCGGCCTCGCCGAGCACCAGGTGGTCCACTTCCGGGAACTCGTCATGGCATGTCGAGAAAAGCGGGCCTCCGGCAACGGTCTTGATCCGCAGAGCGCCGCATCGGCTCAGAACTTCACGTGCGGACTCCCTCTGGACCGTCATGGCACTGAGGAACACGTAATCGGCCCACTGCAGGTCATCATCGGAAAGCCCCTCGACGTTGAGATCGATCAGCCTCATTTCCCAGCTGTCTGGGATGAGCGCCGCAACGGTAAGAAGGCCCAGGGGAGGAAACGCGGCCTTTTTCCCGATAAACGGCATTGCATAGCTGAAACTCCAGTAGGTATCCGGGTACTTCGGGTAGACGAACAGGACCTTCATTTTTCCCTCCCAGAGCGATACGAGCAGCCATCAGGAAGATGAACAGGTAGGGGATGATGGTGGAAATGAGGACGTTGCGGCGTTGAATCCTGACCCGTTGGTAAAAGGCACCGACATGGCGATTTCAAGATGGAAGGCCGGGAAACTGAAAAAACAGCATGAAGCAGCGTGCCGCTTTTCACCGGGGGCGGTAATCAAAAGGCCCCGGCATCCTGCCTGCGGTGTCGATAGCGCATTTTCTTTATATCATGAATCGAATAAAATGCACGACGGAGAGCCAACGGCCGGCCTGCGGCCTCATGGCCTGCAAACGAGGTTCAGTTCGTGCCGGTGAAGGGGCGAAAATGAACACAAAGCCTCGATTGACAGCAAATGAGGTTTTTTGGGGGGGAGGGGAGCGCCTGTAACGTGGAGCGCGGACCTTCCCGCTCGACGCGCTTCACTATGTGACAAAGCGCTGGAAGAACCACCGTTTCATGCCCTCCACCGCCAGCAGATAGGCGAGCAAAATGGCGGCAAGTATCAGAAAAAAGTATCCCGGCACAGCCACAAAACCAAGACTCACGCCGGCAGGGGTGAACGGCAGCGCACCCGCCAGCGCCACCACAATGAGCGAACAGGCGATCAGCCAGGGACTGGGGCGGCTTTTGAAAGGGTTCTTCCGGGTACGGATGATGAAGATGACCAGCACCTGGGTGGCCATTGACTCGATGAACCATCCGGTATGAAACAGCGCCTCGCCGGCATGGAAAACCGTCAGCATGATGTAGAAAGTGAGGAAATCGAAGACCGAACTGACCGGTCCGATCACCAGCATGAAGTTTCGGATGAAGTTCATGTCCCAGTGCCGGGGATGGCTTAGGTAATCGTCATCCACCCGGTCAAGCGGAATAGGGAGTTCCGATACGTCGTAGAGGAGATTGTTGAGGAGGATCTGAACCGGCAGCATGGGAAGAAAGGGAAGAAAGATCGAGGCCCCTGCCATGCTGAACATGTTGCCGAAATTGGAGCTGGTGCCCATCATTATGTATTTCATGATGTTGCCGAAGGTGCGGCGTCCTTCGAGGACCCCGGCATGGAGCACTTCCAGGTCCTGCTCCAGAAGGATCATGTCCGCCGCCGCTTTGGCCACGTCAACGGCACTGTCCACGGAAATGCCCACGTCCGCCGAATGAAGGGACGGGGCGTCATTGATACCGTCGCCGAGATACCCCACCACGTGGCCCCGCCGTTTCAGGGCCAGGATGACCCGGTTTTTCTGCGCAGGGGGCACGCGGCAGAACAGGTTCGCCTGCTCAACCCGCGCGGCGAGTGCCATGTCATCCATCTGCTGGATTTCCGAGCCGGTCAGTACCCCGGTCACCGGAAGGCCGAGCTGCGCGAAGATATGCTGGGTCACCAGTTCGTTGTCCCCGGTGATGATCTTGACCGCGACCCGATCGGCGGCAAGTCCGGCCAGGGCCGCCTTGGCGCTCACTTTGGGTGGATCGAGGAAGGCGGCAAAGCCTGCAAAGACCAGATCCGCTTCATCGCCCACCACGGCATGGGGGTGGGCGGGGCCGACCTGCCGAGTGGCGATTCCCAATACCCGGAACCCCTCGTTGCTGAGCGCCTCGAATTGCGCGTTGATACTCTGACGCGCCGCGGCGTCCAGCGGACGCTGATCCGCTTCCGTTTCCCCCTCGTAGTGCTCCGACAGCCGCAGGATGTCTTCGGGAGCCCCTTTGACCACCAGCATCCTGGTCGTGGAGTTGTCCAAGAGCACGGAAATCCGGCGCCGCTCGAAGTCGAACGGCACTTCATCTATCTTCTGCCAGCCGCTCGCGTCGATCTCGGTGTGCTCGAGAATGGCGTCGTCCAGGGGACTCTTCAATCCCGTTTCGAAGTAACTGTTGTAATAGGCCAATTCCAGGACCCGTCGACTCTCCTTGCCCAGGGGGCTCTGGTGACGTTCCAGATGGATGCGGGCCTCGGTCAGGGTGCCGGTCTTGTCGGTGCAGAATACATCCATGCTGCCCAGGTTGTGGATCGAGGCCAGCCTTTTAACGATTACCTTTTGGGCCGCCATGCGCAGGGCCCCCCGCGACAGGGTCACGGAGACAACCATGGGGAGAAGCTCGGGGGTCAGTCCCACGGCAAGGGCCACTGCAAAAAGGAACGATTCGAGCCAGGGGCGGTGAAAGAAGGCGTTGACCAGCAGCACGAACAATACGAGCAGCACCGTCATGCGCATGATGAGAAGTCCGAAACGGCGGGTCCCCTGTTCAAAGGCGGTTGGGGGGGGCTTGGCAAGCAGGGTGTCGGCGATGGCGCCGAGTTCGGTGTCCTGACCGGTGCGGCACATAAGCACCCTGGCCGTGCCGCTTATCACGGACGTTCCCAAGAGCACCGTGTTCCCTGCGACGAGAACATCGGTTTCTTCAGGTAACTCACTCGGTGCCTTTTCTACGGGGAAAGCTTCCCCGGTCAGCAGGGCCTGGTTTACGAAAAAGTCCTTTGCCTCCAGCACGCGTCCGTCGCAGGGAATCAGGTCGCCGGCGGCGAGAAGTGCAACATCCCCCGGCACCATCCCCGCAATCGGTATCTCCGATGGCTTGCCATCCCGCAGCACCTGTGCACGTACTGCCACAGACTGGCGCAGGCGTTCCGCTGCCTGTCCGGCCCGGTATTCCTGGACGAAATCGAGGGTGACGCTGATGAGGACGATGGTGCCGATGATGAAGAAGCTGGTGGCGTCACCGGTGAATGCGGACAATGCGCTGGCTGTCAGAAGGATTATGACAAGGGGGTTGCGGAACTTCACGAGAAACTGCAGGATCAGAGACCTTTTGCGCTCCCCATGGATAAGGTTGGGGCCGAACTGGACCAGGCGACGGGCCGCCTCGGTACTGTCCAGTCCATCAGGGGGCGCGGCCAACTGCTCCAAGAGAGCGGCGATAGGACGTTGCCAGAAACTGGGGTCAGTTTTGACCACGGTTGCAGACATGATGGCTACCCCCTTTCGACCTACGAAGGACGTACACCAAACTGTACCCCAATTCGGTAATTTTTTTGAGATTCAGTGTCGATCTCCAAAGAGCCAGGATGCCAATGAAGAAGGCTTTGCATAAAAAAGGCGCCAGGTTCTCACCTGGCGCCTGTAACAGTAGAGGTCGGGCGCCGAACTCCTCCTACACTCAGAACCTCCTACACTCAGAACCATCTGTTAACTGCGTTGCTAATCCTGCACCGGGAGCGCGGCGAGGACCATCTCTTCGTCCTCCTCCGTCTCCGGTTCCGCCCCGAGATCTCCTTCCCACTTCGCAACGACGGCGGTGGCGATACTGTTGCCGATCACGTTGGTCGCGGTACGCCCCATGTCGAGGAACTGGTCGATGCCCATGATGAGCAGCAGGCCCGCCTCCGGCAGGTTGAACATGGGAAGCGTCGCCGCAACCACCACCAGCGAGGCGCGCGCAACGCCGGCCATCCCCTTGCTGGTCAGCATCATCACGAGCAGGAGGGCGATCTGCTTGGAGATGGAAAGCTCGATGTTGTAGACCTGGGCGATGAAGATGACGGCAAAGGCCTGGTACATCATGGAGCCGTCCAGGTTGAAGGAGTAGCCGAGCGGCAGCACGAAGCCGGAGACCTTTTCCTTAACCCCGAAGCGCTCCAGGGATTCCAGGGTCTGCGGATACGCGGCCTCGCTGCTCGCGGTGGAGAAGGCGATCAGCATCGGCTCGCGGATCATCTTGAGCAGGGTCCAGGTGGAGTTACGCAGGAACAGGTAGCCGGCCCCGATCAGCACGGCCCAAAGGACAACCAGCCCGATGTAGAAGCTCCCGATGAACTTGCCGTAGGTGGTCAGCACGCCGAGCCCCTGGACGGTGATGCAGGAAGCCATGGCGGCGAAGACCCCGAGCGGAGCGAGGCGCATGACGTAGTCGGTCACCTTGAGCATGATGTGCACCAGTTCCTTCACGAAGGCGACCACGGTCTTGGTGGTGTCGTCCTTGAAGGAGGCGATGGCGAACCCGAAGAAAACGGAGAAGATCAGGATCTGCAGGATCGAGTTCTTCGCCATGGCATCGAGGAAGCTGGTCGGGAAGATGTTGGTGACGAAATCCTTGAAATTGAGGGCGGCGACGTTGAGGTTGGTGGCAGCGCCGGTTGCCGGGGCGGGGAGGGAGGTGCCGACGCCTGGCTGGAACAGGTTGACGAACACCATGCCCAGCACCAGGGAGATCACCGAGGCACAGAGGAACCAGGCCATGGCGCGCATCCCGATGCGACCGATCGCTTTGGAGTCGCCGTTGCCGGCGATGCCGGAGACGATGGTGCCAAAGACCAGCGGCGCGATGATCATCTTGATCAGGCGCAGAAAGACCGCCGATATGATGTCGAAATACCCTGCGATGGTTTTGGCCGCCTTGGCGTCAGGCGCTGAAACGTTGCAGAAGTAGCCGACGACGATTCCGAGAATCATCGCCACCAGGATGTAGAGGGTCAGTTTGTTCTTTTTCATGCCGCGTTCTCCTTCAAGTTGAATTGCATCGTGGTCCCCAATTTCACAGCTTCCCATAAAATAGTTTTCTACATCCTGCAGTACTTCGCAGATAGCAAGACAACTGCCAACATCGCGCTGAAACGGTAAGTTGCGGTAATTGCGCTACCTTTGAAGAGTGAAAGGGTGGCGGGGGAGGGGTAGGGGGGTATAACCTGCAGGCGGAAAAGCGGGCTCGTGAGGCAAATACTCGTGTGATTAACCTTGGTTGGGGCGTTTTTCGGGGAGGTTATAGAAGGGGGGCAGGTTATAGGGGTTTGCCAGGAGGGAAGGGACGCGGAGCCCCTCCCGGCCGCGGAGGCGGCGCGCGAGGGTAAAACTGCGTTGGGTGATGGTGATTACGGTGAAGAATCCCCAGTCTTTTTGAGGCGTTTACTCAGCGCGGGTTGGGAAACACCGATCAGCCGGCAGGCGATGGACTGGTTTCCCTCGGCCCGGCGCATTGCCTCGGCGACCAGGAGATCGCTTACCTCGTGCAGGGCGGGGAGCGGTTCGGTTGGGACGAAAACGCTGCGCTGCCCCTGCTCGTTGAGCCGCACCGGCCGGTTCAGGTCCATGCCGAGGACCCGTTTGAAGGTTTCAAGGGAAAGCATGTGCGCCTCGTGGCGGCTCATGGCGTCGTAGACCAGCGCCCGCAGCTCCCTGACGTTGCCCGGAAAGGAGTAGTTGGTCAGCAAAACCGGCAGCTCCTTCGGGACGGTCGGCTTCTTCTTCTTGAGTTCCCGGGCCGCCTCCTCGAGGAAGTGGTCGAAGAGGAGCGGGATGTCGTCCGGGCGCTCCCGCAGCGCCGGGATGTGGATGTGGTGACCGCACAGGCGGTAGTAGAAATCCTTGCGGAACTCGCCTGCCGCCTGCTTGGCGGCCAGGTCGTGATGGGTCGCCACGACCACCCGCGCGTTCATCCGTTTCGGCACGTCGCTGCCGAGAGAGAAATACTCCCCCTCCTGCAAAAGGCGCAGCAGTTTCACCTGCGACGTGATGGCCAGGTCCCCGATCTCGTCCAGGAACAGCGTCCCGTCCGCCGCACGCTCGATCATGCCGCTGCGGGGGAGTTCGGCCCCGGTGAAGGCGCCCCTGGTGTGGCCAAAGAGCGTGTCGCTGAAGATCTGGTCGTCCAGCCCCGCCACGTTGACCGAGACGAGCTGGCCGGGGCGCCGGCTCACCCTGTGGACCGCCCGCGCCACCAGCTCTTTGCCGACCCCGCTTTCACCGGTGATCAGGATCGGCTGGCTGCTGCCGGCCACCGCCTCGATGTAGCGGAAGATGGAGAGCATGGCCCGGTCCGCCGTGAGGATGTCGGAGAAGGCCTCGGCGTGCTCCAGCCGGTCGCTGAGGATGCGCGATTTCATCTCGCGGTTTTCCCGCTGCAGGTCGATCATCCGGACGGCGCGGTGGATCCCCTGGATCAGCCGCTCCTCCTCCACGGTCTTCACGAAGAAGTCGAAGGCCCCCTTCTGCATGCACTCAACGGCGACCGAAACCTGGTTCAGCCCGCTCAGCACGATGACCGGGACCTCCGGGTGCTCTTCGATGATGGCGGGGAGGAGATCCTGTCCGGAGAGGTGCGGCATGTTCAAGTCCAATAGGACCAGGCCGATGGGGCGGGACCGGAGCAACTCCAGGACCTTCCTGCTATCGGAACAGCGCACCACGTTGTTTATGCCTCCCGACATGGCGAGGGTCATGCTGATGCTGCGCAGCCACGCCTCTTCGTCGTCCACCAGGAGGATCTCGAATGCCGGGGTCAGTGAGTCGATCATGGTCATGCTCCTTGAAGGGCGGGCAGTGCCACCCGCACCGTGGTTCCCTCGCCCGGCTGCGACTCGAAAACCATGGTTCCCTCGTGTTCCTTTATGATGGACGCCGATACCGAGAGGCCGAGCCCGGTCCCCCCCGCCTCGCGCTTGGTGGTGAAGAACGGGTCCGCGATGCGCGGCAGATCCTCGCTGGAGATGCCGACCCCCTCGTCCCGGACCAGCAGGAGTACCTCGTTGCGCTCGGCATCGTAGCCGGTGGTGAGATAGATCCCCTTTCCCGGATCGGGGAGCGCCTGGCAGGCGTTGAGGATCAGGTTTACCACCACCTGCTCGATCCGCTGCGCGTTGCCTCGGACCGCCGGGAGCCCTTCGGCAAGCTCGGTGACGACGTTGCCGGTGGTCTTGCGGATGGAGTTTTCCACGAGCCTCAGTGATGCCCGGACCACGTCGTTCAAGAGCACCGACTGGTCCATCTGCGAGGTGTCCTTGCGGGCGAAGTCCTTGAGGTCCTCGACGATCCGCTTGATCCGTGTGGCCCCGTCGAGCATCTCGTCGATGAGCAACGGGATGTCCTCGCGAAACTGGGAGTAGCGCATCCCGCCGATCAGGAAGTCCCCTTCCTTTTGGAACCTCTCTTCCAGGTGCTCTTCGGCCGAACGGAAGATCTTCTTCAATACCGGCAGGTTGTAGAGCAAAAGCCCGGTCGGGTTGTTGATCTCGTGGGCAATGCCCGAGACCAGGATGCCGAGAGATGCCATCTTGTCCGCCTGGATCAGCTGCTGTTGCTGCAACTGCATCTCCTGCGTGCGGAGTGCGACTTCCTTGGTGAGCCTGCGGTTGATGTAGCCGATGGCGCTGAGCAGCAGCAACAGCGGCAGCGCCGTGATGGCGGCGTAGGTGACGATCCTGCGCCAGGAGACGGTAGGCGGTTCCAGTGCGCCGAGCCACTTGTCGTGGATCTTCTGGTAGCGCCCGGTGTTTTTCAGGATGGCGAGCCCTTCGCTGAACTGGGACAGGATCTGGTCGTTGCCCTTTTTGACGGCATAGCAATACGGTTGACCGGCGAACAGTTTGCCTACCGGCACGATGTTGGAGAGGCCGAACTCGCGGCTCAGGTAGAGTCCGGGGAGGTTGCCGACCAGGGCGTAGTCGTGCTTGCCGGCGGCGAGCTGGCGCAGCGCGTCGATGTGGGTGTCGACGGGGAAGATGGCGGCTCCCACGTTCTTTTCCAGGAGGTAGTCGTGCATCATGCCGCCGTTTTGCACGAAGACCTCTTTCCCCTTGAGGTCGCTCAGGTTCTGCACCGTCCTGGCGCCGCGGCGGGCGAAGACCGACTGGTTGATGATCGAGTGCGGCGGTGAGAAGTCGTAGTCCCTGGCCCGTACCTCCGCCTGGACCATCCCCTGGACGATGTCCACATCGCCCCTCTGCAGTGCCTTCCGGATCTCCTCCCAGCGACCGAGGCGGATCTCCACCGTCATTCCCATCACCTCCGCGATGGCGCGGGTCAGGTCGACGTTGAAGCCGGCCGGGTGACCGTCCTTGTCGAGGAATTCGTAAGGGGGATAGTTGTGGTCGCCGCCGACGACGATGGTTCCCGCCGCTGCAGCCCAACCGGAGCAGGGCGTGAGCATGCACAGAACCAGCAGCAGAACCGGCAGGAAACGGCGGGTGTATGGGAGGGCGTAAGTCATGCAGTGCCGTACGAAATCAAAGGGAATGTGGAGTAAAGGCTATCTGAGACACCTCTGCGCTCCCGCCTGAACATGAATTGACAGACCTGTGGGCGCACCTGAGCGTACTACCATCGCACAAGCGTTAGCAAGAGGAAATCAACGAGGACGAAAACCAAGTGTCAGCAGCAGCCGCCGCAGTACCAGCCGGAAAACTCGGGCAGGAAGACGTTGTCGATGACCTGGATCAAACCGTTGCCGCAGGTTATGTCGGTCCGCACATACTGAGCGTTGTCGATCACAAGGCGCCCCCCTTGGGTACGGACACTGAGCGATTTGCCACTTTCTGTTAAAAGGTGATCGTTCTCAGCGATCTGCGCGGAGTTGTGCGCCCCCTTGACGACGTGATAGGCGAGGAGTGAGGCCAGTTTATCCTTGTCGGCCGCGATGACTTCCACCTTCACGCGCGTGAATGCCTCGTCATCGGGAGCGAACAGGGTAAAGGCTCCAGCGCCGTGCAGCCTCTCAGTCAGCCCGGCGCTCTCCAGCAGCGAGAGCAGGGTCTGAAAGGAACCGTCCGTCTTCAGTGTGTCGATGATGTCTTTCATGTCCTCCCTCCTTCACAACCGGCCCATGTGATCATGGTCCGGTGGGTAGCACTTTTACATAAGGTCGCTGTGCTGTCGGGACTGCCTTAATTATAGAAGGGGCGCAGGATGGATGGGAAGAACAAACATTGTGTCGTATGAGAGGGAAAACGGCCCCCTCGAAATGCCCCTGCCTCAGTCATAGACCTTGCCCTGGAAGGGATGACTCCTTGCAGGCTAAAAAAGGAAACGGTTCAGGGGATTCCTGAACCGTTTCGCTTAGAGCGCAATTTTTCATAACCACCGGCTCGGGTGAACACGAGGGTGCCGTCGCCGGCGCATCAAGGTTTGGCGAGATCGAAGCGGTCGAGGTTCATGACCTTGTCCCAGGCGGCAACGAAGTCGCTCACGAACTTCTCCTGGGAATCACGGCAGCCGTACACCTCGGCCAGAGCCCGAAGCTGGGAGTTAGAACCGAAGACGAGATCGACACGGGTGCCGGTCCACTTCAGTTCACCGGTTCTGCGATCCCGCCCTTCGAAGACGTCGCCTGCCTCCGATGCACTCTTCCAGGTCGTACCCATGTCGAGCAGGTTCACGAAAAAATCGTTGGTAAGCGCGCCCGGCCGGTTGGTGAATACGCCGTGTCTGGTCTGTGCGAAGTTCGCTTCCAGGACGCGAAGGCCACCGATCAGCACCGTCATCTCGGGAGCGGTGAGCGTCAGCAACTGGGCCCGGTCGATCAGCAGCTCCTCCGGGGTCACCGAGTATCGGGCTTTGAGGTAATTTCTGAACCCGTCGGCTGCGGGTTCGAGGGCCGCGAACGAAGAGACGTCGGTCTGCTCCTGGGAGGCATCGGTGCGCCCCGGTGTGAAGGGTACCTTCAGATCGTGCCCGGCGTTGCGGGCTGCCTGCTCGACGGCCGCGCACCCGCCCAGGACGATCAGGTCGGCAAGGGAAACCTTCTTGGCGCCCTGTGTGTCGTTGAACTGTTTCCGGATCTCCTCGAGGGTCTTAAGCACCGCCGACAGCCGGGGCGGCTCGTTGACTTCCCAGTCCTTCTGCGGGGCGAGGCGGATGCGCGCTCCGTTAGCCCCGCCGCGCTTGTCGGAACCGCGGAAAGTCGCTGCCGACGCCCATGCGGTGGAGACCAGTTCCGGGATGGACAGACCGGAGGCGAAGATCCGCTTCCTGAGCTGCGCGATGTCCCGCTCGTCGACCAGCTCATGATCGATTGCGGGGACGGGGTCTTGCCAGATCAGTGCCTCGGACGGCACCTCGGGGCCGAGGTAGCGGGAGCGGGGCCCCATGTCGCGATGGGTCAACTTGAACCACGCCCTGGCGAAGGCGTCAGCGAATTCTTCCGGGCTGTGCAGGTAGCGCCGCGCAATCGGCTCGTAGATTGGGTCGAAGCGAAGGGAGAGGTCGGCTGTGGTCATCATCGGGCGGTGTTTTTTCGACGGGTCGTGGGCGTCGACGACCATGTCTTCTTCGGCAACGTCCTTGGCGACCCACTGGTTTGCGCCCGCCGGGCTCTTGACCAACTCCCATTCGTACTTGAAAAGCACCTTCAGGTACCCCATGTCCCAATGCGTCGGCTGCGGCTTCCATGCCCCCTCCAGTCCGCTGCCGATGGTGTCTCCCCCCTTGCCGCTGCGGAAGCTGCTCTTCCAGCCAAGCCCCTGCTCCTCGATGCCGGCGGCCTCGGGTGCCGGTCCGACATGCACCGGATTCCCGGCTCCGTGGCACTTGCCGAAGGTGTGTCCGCCCGCGATGAGAGCGACCGTCTCTTCGTCGTTCATGGCCATGCGCTTGAAGGTCTCGCGGACATCGCGCCCTGAGAGGACCGGATCCGGGTTGCCGTTCGGCCCTTCCGGGTTGACGTAGATGAGCCCCATCTGCACGGCGGCGAGCGGATTTTCCAGGTCCCGCTCACCGGAATAACGTTTGTCTCCGAGCCACTCGGTCTCTGCGCCCCAGTAGGTCTCGTCGGGCTCCCATACGTCCTCGCGCCCTCCGGCGAAGCCGAAGGTCCTGAACCCCATCGACTCCAGCGCGCAGTTGCCGGCGAGAATCATGAGGTCGGCCCAGGAGATCATCCTGCCGTATTTCTGCTTGATAGGCCAAAGGAGCCGGCGCGCCTTGTCGAGGTTCACGTTGTCCGGCCAGCTGTTCAAGGGGGCGAAGCGTTGGTTCCCCGATCCTGCGCCGCCGCGGCCATCCCCCGTGCGGTAGGTCCCGGCGCTGTGCCAAGCCATCCGGATGAAGAGCGGCCCGTAGTGACCGTAGTCGGCCGGCCACCACTCCTGCGAGTCGGTCATCAGTGCGTAGAGGTCCCGTTTCAGTGCCTCCAGGTCGAGCTGCTTGAAGGCCTCAGCGTAGTTGAAACTCCCGTCCATGGGGTTGGACTGGGGCGAATGCTGGTGCAGGAGTCTCAGGTTCAACTGGTTCGGCCACCAGTCCCGGTTGGTGCGACCGCCGACCGCCGGGGAGCTGGTTGCGCCCGTTACCGGGCATTTGTTTTCCGCCTCCATGGTTTCCCCCTCCTTCTTAGTGTGACAAAACCGTTAACTTGGCCTGCAGCTGTAAATAATACCGTCACAGGGGCCTTGTGTCTAAGGGGTGACCCGTTTGGATAGCGGAAGTGGTGTTTGAGAATCCGGATCCCGGCTTGAAAAAAGGGGCTCGCAGAATCTGCGAGCCCCAAGAATTGCTCTGGCGGCAAAAGCCGGTGTTACTGGGAGAGAATCAGCGCGCTGTAAGGACCGATCCCGATGCTCCCCTGGAAAGACAAGCCGTCGCGGCTTGCCGGGTGCGCCTCGGTGGCAAAACTTGCGTGATTCCCGAAGCCCTGGTCGTAATCCCGGGAGTCGCTGTTGAACCGAACCTGCCACAACCCGCCTCTTGGGAACCCCAAGGTGTAACTGTCGTAGGACCGGTTGGCGAAGTTGAGGATGACGACCACGTCGTCCCCCCCGCCCCCCGCATCCCAACGGTGAAAGGCGACCAGCTTGTCGGCGTCGTTGACATGGAAGACGTTGAGGTGTTGCCCCCGCAGCCCTCTCGTGTTGTCGTGCCAGTTCCTCCGCAGCCGGATCAGGTCCTGGTAGAGCCGGAAGGTTCCGCTGAATTTCCCTTCGGGGGCGCACCGCTCCGGCAGGTCCGGGCAATCGCTGCAGGAGATGGCCTTCTCGCAGGGACCTCCGGTCGCGGAGAGGCATTTGAGCCGGCTGTTCAGGCAGCTTCGGCACTCTTTGTCGATCTCGCAGAAGCGGTTCCAATCGACGCCGCTGACCGCGCGGTCGTCTCCGAACTTCCGCCACTCCAAAAGCTCCTGCCCCTGGAGAAACATCTGCATCCCGGGTGCGGTCATCATGAGGGCGGTTCCGAGGCCGATCCGCTTGCGCACCAGCCAGCTTTCGTCGACCCGCCCGAAGTCGATGCAGTCGGTGAGCCGCAGATGCGCTGCCTGGTCGTGGGTCTCGATGGCGACGACGCGCTGGTACCGGTCGGTGCCGTAGCGCCCCTCGATTATCCTGCGGACCTCGTGCATGTTCCGGTCGCCGTCCCAGGTCTTTGCGAGCTGGTCGCGGCTTACACCGATGAATGCAGCGTCCCACTGGGCACCGAAACCGGCACCGCCGCTGCCGGTATCCTTGACGATCCATTCGTTCCCCTGAAGGTCCTCCGCGATGGTCAGCAGGTTGCGTCTGGGGTGCTCGGCCCGAACGCAGTTGTTCATCTCCTGCAGCATACGCCAGCCGTCGGGCAGGTCGTTGGCCGGATCGTTGTTGTTGCCCTTGGCGTTGCGTATGTTCACCACGGAGTCGAAGCGCACCCCGTCGATCCGGTACTCCAAAAGCCACATCATCAGGTTGTCGCGCAGGTAGTCGCGGACCTGGGGCCTGCCGTAATCGGGGCGTGAGCCCCAGGGGGTGACGGCGCGCGGATCGTTGTAGAAGTAGACGCCGCCACCTTCCTGGAGCGGACCGCCTCCTACGGAGAACGGTTGCTGCCACGGGGTGATCTGCCACAACGACTTCGGTCCTGCGGGGTTGAGATGGTTGTACACCACGTCGATGAGCACCGCGATACCCCGGGCGTGCGCGGCGTCGACGAACTGCTTCAGGGCGCGCGGACCGCCGTAGTCCGCCTCGACGGCGTAAAGCCCCGCAGGGTTGTAACCCCACGATCTTTCGGTGGCAAACTCCGTGGTCGGCAGCAGTTGGATCGCGTTGACCCCGAGCTTCTGCAGATACCAAAGGTCGTCCAGCACCCCCTTCAGCAGCTCCGAGCTTTCCACGGTCTTGTCGGGGTAGGTGCCGGTGTGCATCTGGTAGATCACCAGCTCGTTCCAGGGCGCCATCCGGAAGTCGTTGACCTTCCACTCATACTCCCCCAGGTGGACGATGGAGTTGTCCGCGGCGCCGACCATGGCCTGCGCCCTCGGATCGCTCTTGTCCCTTCCGTCCACACGATAGACGTACTGCTGTCCCTCCTTCACGCCGGCAACCGTCACCGACCAGCAGTCGTTCCACTCGTTGAGCATCGGGTAGATGCGCTCGTTGCGGTCGTCGTCGTAAAGGACGAGCTTCACGTCCCCGGCAAAAGGAAGCCACGCCCGGAACCTCACCCCGTCCTCGACGCGAAAGACACCGAGTTGCTGCATCCGGTAGTCCGACGCGTATCGTTCCGTCCCTTCAGTAGTCAAGGTCATGTCTCCTCCGTAAATGGCGGCGCCGGGCAGTTGTCTGCGCCGGCGCCGGTCGTCTGCTTACAGCGGCTGTTCACCGCACCAGCCGTTATTGGGGGGCGTCTGCCAGTTGTGGTAGATACGTGTGTTGGTCCCCACGTAGAATATCTCCAGCCTGCCGTCGGCGTTGCGCCCTACGGTGAGTTGCTTCGCCATCCCCAGCATCGGGTTCTCTCCGCTCCAGCCGTTGTTGGGCCTCGTCTGCCAGTTGTGGTAAATGCGGTTGTTGGTCCCGATGTAGAAGAGCTCCAGCCGCCCGTCTGCGTTCTTTTCCAGCGTGAGTTGCTTCGCCAGGCCGCCCAGGGCCGCCTCCCCGCTCCAGCCGCTGTTGGGCGCGGTCTGCCAGTTGTGGTAGATCCGGTCGTTGGTGCCGACGTAGAAGATCTCGAGGCGCCCGTCCGCGTTGCGGCCGACCGATATCTGCTTCGCCAGTCCCCCAAGGGACGCTTCGCCGCTCCACCCGCCGTTGGGGACGATCTGCCAGTTGTGGTAGATACGGTCGTTGGTGCCGACGTAGAAAATCTCGAGGCGCCCGTCGGCGTTGCGGCCGACGGTGATCTGCTTGGCGGCACCTCCCATCGGGCATTCGCCGCTCCAGCCGTTGTTGGGCCTGGTCTGCCAGTTGTGGTAGATCTGGTCGTTGGTGCCGATGTAAAAGATCTCCAGCCGCCCGTCCGCGTTGTTGGCGACGGCGATCTGCTTTGCCGCTCCGCCCAGCGGCTGGTCGACGATCCAATCGCCGTTGGGGGCCACCTGCCAGCTGTGATAGATCTTGCTGTTGGTCCCGACGTAGAAGATCTCACACCTGCCGTCCTGATTGCGTCCCGCCACCACCTGCCGGGCCATGCCCCCCAGGGCGACCCCTCCGTGCCAGCCGCCGTTTTGGACCACCTGCCAGTTGTGGTACAGCGCGCTGTTGGTCCCGATGGAGAAGACTTCGAGGCGGCCGTCGGCGTTGTTGACCTGGCAGAGCTGGGTGGCGAAGGGCGCTGCGGTATCGGCCTGCGTAAAGGTCATGACCGGCGCGGGAGGGGAGATCTGCACGATGTTGAGGCCGGAAGGGGAACCATCCCACCACTTCGAGCTCGGCGCGGTCGCCGCGGTGAACTGGGCCGCGGCAGGCGCCGCAAAGAGGTCGTTGCCGTCTCCGTAGTTGGCGCGCCGCTCCAGGTGGAACTGGTTGTCCGCCTGCTCGAGGGCGCACTCGTAGTGCTGGGAGGGGCTCATCTGTTCCCAGTTGTTGCTGCCGAGCTCGTCCACATGCCATATCGCCAGCCCCGCATCGGGAAGCCCCACGTTGCGTCCGGATTGCTGCAGGTTTTCCAGGAGGAAGTACTCGGTCGGCCGGTTGGGGACCCCGTAGAGGAAGAACCGGTTCTGCCCAGCGGGCGCCGTGGCGGTCATCCCGTCGGTGATCCTGGTCACCTGGGTCGCCCAACCCGCCTTGTACTTGAGGTAAGCGCAGACGCTCACCGGGTTCTTCGGATCCGGGCCACCGTAGGCCATCAGGCAGTACTGGCCGTTGCCGTTGGACTCATAGCCGTAGTCGTAGAGATCGGGAAAATCGCAGAGCATGTGGCCGTTTTCGTGGCAGAAGGTCTCGAGGGAAAGCTCGTCGCCCATGTTGGTGATCTGGTAGTCCGAGAAGGTCTTGCCGCTCCCGGCCTGGTATCCGCCCATCGCCGATGAATGCGGCCACAAGCCTTTGGCCCACTGGTTGACCAAGCCGCCGGCGTAGAAGACGTTGAGGGCGTAGACGTATCCGTCCTCGTCGCTGCTAAGACGGCTGAAATCGAACTGCTTCGCCTTCAGGTCGTCGAGCGCCTCCCGGATCAGCTCCTGCGCCCTCACGCCGCACGGCACCGCCGGATCGGTGTAGTAGGCCCGAGGATGCTTCGCGGTGTAGTAGGGTGGGACGATGTTGGTGTATTGGAGGCGGCCGGCGGAGTTGTCGAGGTAGTAGTCGTAGACAGAGCCGTTGTTGCCGTAGTTGCTGTACCCCCGCTTGTTGCAGAAGTCGGCGACCTCCTGCTGCGGGATGGTGTCCGGGACGTCGGGGAACCTGACCAGGAGGCAGAGACCGGTGTAGGCGCCGGTACGGGCTTCGGAGGGGGGAGCGGTCAACGGACCTGCCAGCTTCAACGCCTGTTGCAGTCCGGTCCTCCTGTTTTCCCTGCGGATCTCCCAGCGCCGCCTGGTCCCGAGCGCCTGCTGCCCGGCCAGCGCCAGACCGCGGATGGCGTGCGGAGTCGGGCGGAGGCCAGGCTGGAGTCCGAGGCTTTTCGGATCCGCACTCCCTACCCGGACCCCGGACGGGATCAGGGACGCCTGATCCTGGGCCAGCATGGCATAGTCATAGTAACCGGTCTCTGGATTTGGCACCACGGTGTAGCCGTCACTTTCGAATACGGCGAAGTTCTGGTCTCCCCATCCCTGGACTTCGATGCGGGTTCCGTCGGGGTTGCTGAGGGTGAATGGCTTGTGGGCGAATGGTATGCTCATAGCTTCTCCTTTGCATGATTGGGATCAAAGTCTGACGAGCCGATACGCCTTTATCACCTCCTTTTTTCGCGCTGTTTCCACAGCACCTTCTTTTTCAGAAACAAAAAAAGCCCTCCGCGGCGGCAGAATGCGGCGACCGCGCAGGCCCAACATGGCTGTGGAGGCAAGAGATGTACTTGATGGAGCCGGCGGAGTGGTTTGTTCCGCCGCCCCGGGGCAGGTCAGGAACACGGTGGGAGCGCCCTGGCTTTCGGGTAAATTATATTAGTTTAATATTTAATGCTGTCAAGGCCCGGGAGAACCTCACCAGCGCAGGCATCCGCAGTTGGACAAAAAAAAGCGGCTGCAGGTGGCTGCAGCCGCGGCAGGAGTTCTACCAGGTCTGGGTTATCGAGTCGGGGGTGACGGCCAGGGTGGCGCGCAGCCAGCCGAACTTCGATTTTAGCTGATCGAAATCGGGTCCGGACGTTATGAATGCGGCCTCCCCCTTGATCAGAAAACCCGCGCCCGGGCCGTGCAGCCCCTGCACCTTGCTGCTCCCCACGGTGATCAGCACTTCCGGGTTGAAGGCGACGTTGGCCTCGGTCCGGTGCATGTAGCCTGCGGGAATGAGGACGCGCCCCTCGTCGGAGATGCGGATATAGCTGTTCCAGGTGTTGACCAGGTGCGGTCCGTTCTCCCCCAAGGTTGCGATTGCGACCACGCCATCCTGTTTCAGAATTTCGAGCAGTTTTTCGGAAATCATTTCTACCTCCTGTTGGTGATCTTGCGCAGCCACACGGCGTGACTGCAAGAGTTTATGTCCATCCTGGGCCAGAACCAGAAAGCCCCTCTCTACCGGCAGCTCCAGGACCAGGTCAGGGAGCAGGTGCTCTCGGGAAAGTTCGGGGATCGGGCTCCCCGCCGACGCCTGCGTTAGGCTAGATGAAAATTGCCCCCAGGAGTAGGGTCAGAACAGAATAAATTTGTGGGGTCAGAAGGCCTGCCCGGCAGGTGCGGGTGTAACCCTGCCGGGCAGAGGGGAGAAGAGGATGGGGGCGGGGAGAAGGGGAGGGAAATTGCTGGTGGCGACGGCCCCGGCAATGCCCTTCAAAGCTCGGGAGGCCAGCCGGTTTGGCCGCGGCGAGCACGAGACGAATGACGGCAGGTGCTGCGCGAACATCGCCGCCACTGCGCGCAGCGCCTTTGGGGTGGAAGCCGGGATTACCCCTGAGGGGCGCCGCCAAGGAAGTGCGGTTTGAGAGAGAATACCTTTTCGCCCCTATGCTCGAAGCGCTGATCTCCGCCGAGGCCCGGTTCAGTCTCGCCCATGAAGAGGAGCCCGCCCGGTTTCAGCATCCCCGCCATCCGCCCGACCAGCCCCTGCTGTGTCGCGGGATCGAAGTGGTCAAAGACCTCCTTGCAGAAGATGGCATCGTATTTCCCTTTCAGCACCCATTCTTGCGCTGCGAGGTTACAGGGGAGAAAGGAGACCATGCGCCGGATCTCGGGCACCACCTGGTAGGCCTCTTCGCGGCAGGCGAGCCGGACAAGGTACTTCTCTTTGTACTGCTGGGGAAGGTGCCGCAACCGGTCTGCAGGATATACCCCGTCCTCGGCGACGGCCAGCGCCGAGAGGTCGATGTCGGTGGCGAGAATCTTCATGGATCGTACGTCCCCCCCCAGCGCGTCATGGGCGGTCATCGCCATCGAGTATGCCTCCTCCCCCGTGCCCGCGGCACAAGACCAAAGCAGCGCCCCGGGGGTCCGTAGGACCTGCAGGTACTCCTTCAGCATCGCGAAATGCGCAGCATCTCGGAAAAAACAGCAGGGGGATGAGCCAAGGGCGCTGGTGAAGGCGCCCCACTCGTTCTTGCTGTCGACCACCAGCCGGTCCAGGTACTGCGAAAAGTTCTGCGCAGAGGTGCCCTGCACCCGTTGCGACATGCGGTTGTACACCAGGTCCTTGGTGTGGTGCCCCAACGTGATCCCGGTGGAGGAGCGGTACATGTGGCGTATGCGGTGAAAATCGCTGCTGGTGTAATTGGCCTGTGCAGTCATGGCTTCTCCCTCCGTGCTTGTTGTTCCCGTGTCGTCCGATATGGACCGGCGCGTGCCAGTGTCGTTTTTGGGTATCTCGTAAACACGATCCGTTCCCATCAGGCCTCCGGAAGGGGAAAAAATGTCCCGCCGGGGCAGCTTTCGTATAAGTTGCCGAAGTCGCATGCCTTTAATGGGCGAGTGCCGTAGCTGTCCAGCGTGAAGCCGGTAGCCAGACGGTTTAATGAGGCGCGTAGAGTTGTGGCATGCCACAGTCGTCGGTCCCCAGTATTGTGGCACGCCACACTCGCGAAAGTCGTGAGGAGGTAACGCGGAGGCCGTGGTCATAAAAGGGGCCCGGCGCGCTTTTACCTTAGGCTGAGAGTGTCTCTGCCTGCCTCGCACAGGCATAAAAAGTTGCGAACAGGATGAGAAGTGACTTCTGTCATAAAAAAACATTTGCCATTTGGCGATTACTGTGATACATCTCTGCATACAACTTAAAAAACGTTCTCCGAACGGGCAAAACCAGAGTAATCTGGTGACGCAAAGCCACGGGTCCTTATCACAGAGGATAGCCGGGTTGCCGAAGAGATGGATATGCATCCTGGCACCCGGAACGTATTGGCAAAAGGAGCACTCTCATCTTCGGAACTGAGAGTGCTCCTTTTTTTTTGCGCTCTTTCTTCAGGTGATTGCGGAGCCTTCGCAAGGCAGGGTGACCTGAAACAAACGCTCGCAAAGGGCGGTCGCGTCAGTTGTTCGTTCTCGTAAAAATTAAGTCGCGATTCAATCCCCCAGGCAACAGTGCGTCGCAGGGGGTGAGCGAATCGGGAAGTCGCCGAAAGGGTAAAGCACGGGTAACCGTGTGGCACAGAGCCACCATCCAGCGCAGCTGGTTAGAGGGGCCGTCGAAGTGACTCTGTAGCGGGAGTTTATCTTCGTCATGCCAGCCTGCCCTTTCCGGGGCGGGCTGTTTCTTTTTTTGGCCGATTTCTCCTCCCTTACACGAAAAAGGCGGGGAGGGGGCTTCAAATGTCATGCAATGAAATAAAGCCTACGGGAGGAGTCAACTATGAGCACGGTTCGTAGTCTGATGACAGGCAGTTCGGTACTGCTGGCGCTTTGCAGCGCGCCGGCACTGGCGGCGATTGACGCGACACCACCAACCACGACGATCAACGTCGCCGGCGTGAGGGGAGGAGGCGGGGGGTACGCATCCGCGGTGACCGTGACCCTGACGGCCGCGGATGACGCGGGCGGCGCCGGGGTGGCGAGGACCGACTACAGCCTTGACGGCGTCACCTGGCAGCCGTACTCCGCACCCTTCGTGCTGGACACCGACGGAGACAGCTACCTCTCTGTCAGGTCGACCGACCTGGCGGGCAACGTCGAGGCACCGGCCAAGTCGCAGCTGGTGCGGATCAACAAGGCGGCGCTGGTCGGCTGGTGGAAGCTGGACGCGAACTGGAACGGCTCGTCCATCTACGGGAACAACGGCTACCCCATGAACGCGCCTACCTTCAGCACCGACGTCAAGGTCGGCACCGGGGCCGGGAGCTTCAACGGCTCGAGTAGTTACGTCTCGGTTATCGACAGCCCCAGCCTGAAGTTGACCTCCGGCATGACGCTGGCCGCCTGGATCAAACCGTCCGACGTCACCCAGTACCGGCAGATAATCAGCAAGTTCAGTTACGGTGGCTATGCCTACCAGATCGGCCTGGCTCCCACCGGTAACATCCGCACCGACATCAGCAAGGACGGCACAAGCTACGATCGCCTGGTTACTACCAACGCGCCGATCACCCCCAATACCTGGCAGCATGTCGCGGCGACCTTCGACAACGGCGTTCTGAAACTCTACGTGAACGGGGTCGAGGTCGCCGGCAAAACCTCTACGGTCCCCAAACTGTTCCTGGGATCTGCCAACCTCAACCTGGGCCGCAACTCCGACTGCATCCAGTACTTCAACGGCCTCATCGATGACGCCCTGGTCTACAGCAGCGCCCTTTCCGCCGGTGACATTCAGGGCCTTTACCTTGCCGCTGCGGTGGGGCTTCCCACCGTTTCTCCCCTGCCGTCCGCGACCTCCGCGGCAACCGTAACACTGAGCGGCACCAAGCCCGCCAATACCGCCGTCGTGGTCAACGGCGCCACCCTGGTTCCCCTGGACGCCGGCACCACCTGGAAGACGACCTACACCCTGGCGCAGGGGATCAACTCGGTATCCGTTACCGCGCTGGACGGACAGAATCTGAGCAGCGCGCCGGTCACGCAGAGGGTGGTCCTGGACAGCTCGGCGCCGGCGGTGACGGCGACCGCACCGGCAGCCAACGCCCTCCTCCAGACCGCGCCCGGCGCGGTCAGCTTCACCCTCTCGGACGCCTTTTCCTCGCTCGATTTTGCCGCAACCTTGAGCGGCGCCGCGCTGACCAACGCCTCCGGCACCAAGATCGCAGGGACCTGGAGCAGCTCAGGTGCCGGCAGCGGCGGTACCGTGAAGTTCACCCCGGCGTCCACCCTCCCCGAGGGGACCTACAGCTGCGTCATCAACCCGACCGACAGTTTCGCCAATGCCTCCTCCTACCGGCTCGCCTTCACCATCGACAGCACTCCCCCCGCTGCGCCTGTAATCGATCCGGTGCCGGCGCCGACCAACGCCGCCAGCAAGATCATCACCGGTACCAGGAGCGCAGACAGCTCGGCAGTCACGGTTAGCTGCGCCGGGGCCGGCATCGGCCCGGTCTCCTACCCGAGCGCGACCACGTGGGGCGTCGAGGTCACCGGCCTCAAGGAGGGGAGCAACGTCATCACGGCCAGCGCGGTCGACGCGGCCGGCAACCAGAGCGCCCCCAGCGCAACGACGGTCATCGTGGACCGCACCTCCCCCACGGTCAGCTCGACCACGAGCGGCGGCGCCTACGCCTCCTCCCAGACCGCTGCCCTGAGCGCCAGCGAGCCTGCGGTGATCTACTACACGCTCGACGGCTCGGTGCCGACCACAAGCGACAGCGTCTATGTCGCGCCCATCTCCATCACGACCTCGGCAACCCTCAGGTACTTCGCCAGGGACCTGGCAGGAAACGTGAGCGACGTCAAGACCGATAACTTCGTCATCGACACCGCGGCTCCGACCCTGGCCCTGTCCACCCTGAGCGACGGCAGCTACACCAACAATGACATCCTCAACATCGCCGGCACGGTGACGGACCAGACGGTCGTTCAGGAGTTCAGCATCAACGGCAACCCCGTCCCGCTCAACGCGGACGGGAGCTTCACCTACGCGCTGGCGCTCAAACCCGGGGCCAACACGGTGACCGTGGCGGCCATCGACCAGGTCGGCAACCGTAGCGGCGAAACGCGCACGGTGACCCTGGACCAGACGGCGCCCGCCCTGGCGATCGGCAGCCCGGCCGACAACAGCATGACCGGTTCCGCGTTGCTCACCGTCGGCGGGAGCGTGGACGAGACCTCGAGGGTGGTGGTCAGGCTCGGCGACAACGTTCAGGCTGCCGCCCAGACCGGCGCCGCCTTCAGCGCCTACCTCTCCCTGATCCCCGGCTACAACACCATCGAGGTGACGGCCACGGACCTGGCCGGCAACCAGAGCACGCTGAAGCGGACCGTGCTCTATGACAACCAGAAGCCGTCCCTGTCGATCAACGCGCCCAACCAGGACCTGCGCATCAACCAGAGCAATCTCACCATCAAGGGGTCGGTGGCCGACTCTCTGACCGCTGTCGGTGTCATCATCAAGAAGGACAGCGAAACCTTCACCCCCCCCGTGGTCAACGGCAGCTACGAGCAGACGGTCTCCCTGGACCAGGAAAAGACCTATGACATAGTGGTCACCGCGACCAACGAGGTGGGCACCTCGACGACCGTGCAGCGTAACGTCATCTATGACATCACCCCCCCGGTACTGGGCATCGATCCCCCGGTCAGCCCGACCAGCCAGACCGGCCTCACCATCACCGGGATCAGGGAAGCCGGGACGGCGGTGACCGTTGTCTGCGCCACGGCGACGGTAGGGGAGATCGTCTACCCGACCGACACCACCTGGCAGGCGGATCTTTCCGGACTCGCCGAGGGGGGCAACCTCATCAGTGCCGCCTCGACCGATGCGGCCGGCAACGCTGTCACCGCGACGGCGACCGTCGTCCGTGCCACCAAGCCGCCCCAGATCACCCTCACCGCGACACCCAGCGTCCTGTGGCCTCCCCAGCACAAGATGGTGCCGGTGAAGATCAGCGGCGGCGTGACCGGCAGCGGAGCCCCGGTCAAGTCGGTCTCGGTATCGGTGAGCGACGAGTACGGCAAGATCGCCTACAAGAACCTGAAGCTCGGCGGCACCATCATGCTGGAGTCCTGGAGAAACGCCAACGACGCGGACGGGAGGAAATACACCATCACCGTAGCGGTAACCGACGCGGCGGGGGTAACGACCACCAAGACAACGACGGTGACGGTCCCCCACGATAAAGGGAAGGGGAAGTGAACACTTCGCCCCGCTAAGGCACCCCGCCCGCCCGAGGCGGAGCAGGCTGTGAAGAGCAGCATGAAAAAAGGCACCCGGTTTTCCGGGTGCCTTTTTCGTTGCAGCGGGGGCGGCGAGCCAGAAGTAAGTTGCGGTGATTCTAACTAATCCCCCCTGTCCCCCTTTCGCAAAGGAGGGACGTTGGGGCTCGTGCAGCATTTCGGTGCGAACAAAAAAAGAGGCATGCGGGGACATAAAAAAAGGCACCCGGTTTTCCGGGTGCCTTTTAGCATTGATACGGTGATGCGACTACGGGAGTTCGGTCTCTCCCATCAGGAAGCGGTCGCATTCGCGGGCCGCGCCGCGCCCCTCGTTGAAGGCCCACACGACGAGGCTCTGGCCGCGACGGCAGTCGCCGGCGGCGAAGACGCCCGGTATGTTGGTGGCGTAGCGGTTGAACTCCGCCTTGATGTTGCTGCGGGGGTCGCGCTCGAGCCCGAGCGCCTCGGGAAGCTCCTGCTCGGGGCCGAGAAAGCCCATGGCCAGGAGCACGAGGCCCGCGGGGCGGACCTGCTCGGTTCCCGGAACCGGGACCGGTATGAACTGCCCCTTCTCGTTTTGCTTCCACTCCACCTGGACCGTGTGCACGGCTGTCACGTTCCCCTGTGCATCACCCTCGAACTTGGTCGCGGTGGTGACGAAGACGCGCGGGTCGGCGCCGAACTTGGCTGCCGCTTCCTCCTGGCCGTAATCGACCTTGTGGACCTTCGGCCACTCCGGCCACGGGTTGTCGTCGGAACGGGTGTCGGGGAAGCGGGGCATGATCTCGAGCTGGGTGACAGAGTTGCAGCCGTGGCGCAGCGAGGTGCCGACGCAGTCGGTGCCGGTGTCGCCGCCGCCGATGATGATCACGTCCTTGCCTTCGGCGGAGATGAACTCGGCCCCTTCGTTCAGGACCGCCTTGGTGTTGGCGGTCAGGAAGTCCATGGCGAAGTGGATCCCTTTTAAGGAGCGCCCGTCGATGGGGAGGTCGCGGGGGAGGGTGGCGCCGGTGGCAAGCACCACGGCGTCGAATTCGCCGCGCAGCTTCTCCACCGGGTAGTCGGCGCCGCCGATGGCGGTGTTGCAGACGAAGTTGATCCCTTCCTGCTCCATCATCTTGACACGGCGCAGCACCACCTCGCGCTTGTCGAGCTTCATATTGGGGATGCCGTACATCAAAAGCCCGCCGGGGAGGTCGGCCCGCTCGAACACGGTGACCTGGTGCCCGGCCTTGTTGAGCTGGGCGGCGGCAGAGAGGCCGGCCGGGCCGGAACCGACCACGGCGACCTTCTTGCCCGTCCTCACCTGCGGCGGGTTCGGGGTGATCCACCCCTCCGCCCAGGCGCGGTCGATGATGCTCACCTCGATGTTCTTGATGGTGACCGCGGGGTCGATGGAGCCCAGGGTGCAGGACCCCTCGCACGGGGCGGGGCAGACCCGGCCGGTGAACTCGGGGAAGTTGTTGGTCCGAAGCAGCCGGGCCAGGGCCTGCTTCCACAGGCCGCGGTACACCAGATCGTTCCATTCGGGGATCAGGTTGTTGATGGGGCAGCCGCAGGCCATGCCGCTCACCAGCATGCCGGTGTGGCAGAACGGGATGCCGCAGTCCATGCAGCGGGCACCCTGGGTGCGCAGATGATCTTCCGGCAGGTGCAGGTGGAACTCGTTCCAGTCCTTTAGCCTCTCAAGCGGCTCGCGGTCGGCCGGGAGCTCGCGTTTGTATTCCATGAATCCGGTAGGTTTTCCCATAGCTCTATCCTTAAAATCAGGTTGAGGTCGAGGTTAAGGTCGAGAGGTTCTGCCAGCCTTAATCCCTTCCTGCTTTTTCAATCGGGCTCGAGGCCGGGCAGGGCCGAGGGTGAGTTTTAGCTCAACCTCAACCTTGACCTCGACCTGCTTTTAGTGTGCGGCCTGGTGCGCGTTCTCTTCGAAGGCGGCAGCCAGCGCGTCATCGCCGGTGAGGCCGGAGGCCTGGGCGCGCTCGAGTGCCTGGAGTACCCGCTTGTAGTCCATCGGCATCACCTTGACGAACTTGTGGGCGTGGGTCTTCCAGTCGTGCAGGATGCGCGTGGCGCGTGCGCTGCCGGTCCGCTTGGCATGCTGCAGGATCATTTCCCGGAGGGTTTCCAGGTCCTTCTCGTCAAGCTGCTCAAGCGCCACCATCTCGGTGTTGCAGCGCTCCTTGAAGTCCCCTGCGCTGTCCAGGACGTAGGCGATGCCGCCGCTCATGCCGGCGGCGAAGTTGCGGCCGGTTTCACCAAGGACCACGACGGTGCCTCCGGTCATGTACTCGCAGCCGTGGTCACCCACCCCTTCCACGACGGCGTCGACGCCGGAGTTGCGCACGCAGAAGCGCTCGCCGGCGATGCCGCTTATGTAGGCGGTACCGCTGGTGGCGCCGTAGAGGGCGACGTTGCCGGCGATGATGTTCTCCTCGGCCTTGAACGGGGAGCCGTCGGGGGGGTAAACAACGATGGTGCCGCCGCTTAGGCCCTTGCCGAGGTAGTCGTTCACGTCACCGGTGAGCTCAAGGGTCATCCCCTTGGGTACGAAGGCGCCGAAGCTCTGCCCCGCGGAGCCGCGGAACTTGAGCCTGATGGTGTCGTCGGGGAGGCCGGCGGCGCCGTGGGCGCGGGTGACCTCGTTGCCGACGATGGTGCCGACGACGCGGTCGATGTTGGTGATCGGGAGTTCCGCGCTCACCTTCTCGCCCTTCTCGATGGCGGGCTTGCAGATCTCCAGGAGCCTGGTCATGTCGAGCGACTTGTCCAGGCCGTGGTCCTGCGATTCGGTGCAGTAGCGGCTTCCCTTGATGCCGGTCTGCGGCTGGTACAGGACGTTGCTGAAGTCAAGCCCCTGGGCCTTCCAGTGGGCGACGGCGCGTTTGGGCTCCAGGCGGTTGGCGCGGCCGACCATCTCGTTGAAGGTGCGGAAGCCGAGTTCCGCCATGATCTCCCGAACCTCCTGCGCGATGAAGCGCATGTAGTTGACCACGTACTCGGGCTTGCCGGAGAAGTTTTTCCTGAGTTCCGGATCCTGGGTCGCGACGCCGGCTGGGCAGGTGTTGCTGTGGCAGACGCGCATCATGACGCAGCCCAGGGTGACCAGCGGCGCGGTGGCGAAGCCGAACTCCTCGGCGCCTAGAAGGGCGGCGATGGCGACGTCGCGGCCGGTTTTCAGCTGGCCGTCCACCTCGACGATGATCCTGCTCCTCAGGTTGTTGAGCATCAGGGTCTGGTGGGTCTCGGCGAGACCGAGCTCCCAGGGGAGACCCGCGTGCTTGATCGAGGAGAGCGGGGAGGCGCCGGTGCCGCCGTCGTAGCCGGAGATGAGCACCACGTCGGCATGGGCCTTGGCCACGCCGGCCGCGATGGTGCCGACCCCGACCTCGGAGACCAGCTTGACGCTGATCCTCGCGCGGCGGTTGGCGTTCTTCAGGTCATGGATCAGCTCCGCGAGGTCCTCGATGGAGTAGATGTCGTGGTGGGGCGGCGGCGACACGAGGCCGACGCCCGGGGTGGTGTGGCGGGTCTTGGCGACCCAGGGGTACACCTTGGACCCCGGCAGCTCGCCACCTTCGCCCGGCTTCGCGCCCTGCGCCATCTTGATCTGCAGCTCGTTGGCGTTGGTGAGGTAGTTGCTGGTGACGCCGAAACGCCCGGAGGCGACCTGCTTGATCGCGCTGTTCTTGGAGTCGCCAAGCTCGTTGGTCCAGGTGAAACGTTCCGGATCCTCGCCCCCCTCGCCGGTGTTGGAGCGGCCGCCGATGCGGTTCATGGCGATGGCGAGCGCCTCGTGCGCCTCCTGGCTGATGGAGCCGTACGACATGGCCCCGGTCTTGAAGCGCTTCATGATCTCTTCGACCGACTCGACCTCGTCGATGGGGACCGGGATGCGGATGTCGGTGTTGAAGTCGAGCAGGCCGCGCAGCGTGTAGATACGCTCGTTCTGCTCGTCGATCAGCTTGGAGAAGACCTTGAACTCCTTGTAGTCGTTGGTCCTGGTCGCCTTCTGCAGCGACTGGATGGTGAGCGGGTTGAACAGGTGCTCCTCACCCTCCTTGCGCCACTGGTACTGCCCCCCCGGGTCCAGGGTCGGATCCGCCGGGACCCGCTGCGGGTAGGCCTTTCTGTGGCGGATCAGCAGTTCCTGGGCGATGCCGTCGAGGTCGATGCCGCCGATCCTGGACGGTGTCCAGGTGAAGTACTTCTCGATCAGCGACTGGTGCAGGCCGACCGCCTCGCAGATCTGGGCGCCGCGGTAGCTCTGGATGGTGGAGATCCCCATCTTCGCCATGGTCTTGACGATCCCCTTGATGGAGGCCTTGACGAAGTTCTTGACCCCTTTTTTGTAGTCGAGCCCGGGGAGCATCCCCTGCTGGATCATGTCCTCGATGGACTCGAAGGCGAGGTAGGGGTTGATGGCGGTGACGCCGTACCCCAGGAGCACCGCGAAGTGGTGCACCTCGCGCGGTTCACCCGACTCGAGGATCAGGGAGGCGTGGGTCCTAGTGGCGGTGCGGATCAGGTGGTGGTGCAGGCCGGCCACGGCCAAAAGGGCCGGCAGGGCAGCGTACTCTTCGTTCACGCCGCGGTCGGAGAGGATGAGGACGGTGGTCCCCATCTCAATGTGACGGATGGCGCTGCTGAACAGGCTGTCGAGCGCCTTCTCCATCCCCTCGGCGCCGTCGGCCGCCTTGAACAGCAGCGACAGGGTCGCGCTCTTGAAACCGGGACGGTCGAGTTCACGCAGCTTCTCGAGCTCCTCGTTGGTGAGGAGCGGGTGCTCCAGCCGGATGACGCGCGCGCCGGTCGAGGAGGGTTTCAGGAGGTTCGTTTCCGAGCCGATCCTGACCGCGGTCGCGGTGATGATCTCCTCACGGATCGGGTCGATGGGCGGGTTGGTCACCTGGGCGAAGAGCTGCTTGAAATAGCTGTAAAGAAGCTGCGGCTTCTCCGAGAGGACCGCGAGCGGGGTATCGGTCCCCATGGAGCCAAGCGGCTGGATGCCGTCGGTGGCCATGGGCCCTATGATGGTCTCCTGGTCCTCGAAGGTGTAACCGAAGGCCTTCTGCCGCTGCACCAGGGGGGATTCCTCGACTGCCTGACCCTTCGCCTTGGGAAGGTCAACCAGGGGGAGGTGGTTCACCTTGACCCAGTCAGCGTAAGGCTTGGCTGTTGCCAGCCCGTTCTTGATCTCCTCGTCCGGGATGATGCGCCCCTGCTCGGTGTCGACCAGGAACATCTTGCCCGGCTGGAGGCGGCCCTTCTTGATGACCTTCTCGGGCGGCACCTGCAGGACGCCTGCCTCGGAGGCCATGATGACCAGGTCGTCGTCGGTGAGGTAGTAGCGGCACGGACGCAGGCCGTTTCTATCGAGGACAGCGCCGATGATGCGGCCGTCGGTGAAGGTGAGGGCGGCGGGTCCGTCCCACGGCTCCATCAGGCAGGAGTGGTACTCGTAGAATGCACGCTTCTCCTTGCTCATGGTCTCGTGGTTTTCCCACGGCTCCGGCACCATCATCATCACGGCGTGCGGCAGGGAACGGCCGGTCATGAGCAAAAGCTCGAGACAGTTGTCGAACATGGCCGAATCGGAGCCGTTGGTGTTGATGACCGGCAAGAGCTTCTTGATGTCGTCGCCGAACAGCTCGCTGTTGAACATGGACTGGCGGGCATGCATCCAGTTCACGTTGCCGCGCAGGGTGTTGATCTCGCCGTTGTGCGCCAGGTAGTGGTACGGATGCGCGCGGTCCCAGCTCGGGAAGGTGTTGGTGGAGAAGCGGGAGTGGACCACTGCGATGGCAGACTCGACCGCGGGGTCGCGCAGCTCGGGATAGTACTGGTCCAGCTGGGCCGGCATCAGCATCCCCTTGTAGACGATGGTGCGGGTCGAGATGCTGGCCACGTACCAGTACGGATCGACCTCCTGGTCGCGGATCTCGTGGATCGCCCTCTGGTTCACCAGGTAGAGCTTCCGGTTGAACGAGTCCTCGTCCGGGCAGGAGGCGCCACGCTTGAAGAAGATCTGGCGGACCAGCGGCTCGCCCGCCTTCGCCGTGTCTCCAAGCGAGGAGTTGTCGGTCGGCACCTCGCGCCATCCGATCACCTCGACCCCTTCCTCGGCGATGATGCGCTGGAAGATGTGCTTCGCTGCGCTGCGCTCGGTGGGTTCCGGGGAGGTGAAGAGCATGGCCACGCCGTAGTCGCCGGGGGCAGGGAGCTCGAAGCCGGCCTCGGGGCAGACCTTGCGGAAGAAGGCGTCGGGGAGCTGGATCAGGATGCCGGCGCCGTCGCCGGTGTTGTGTTCGCTGCCGACGGCCCCGCGGTGGTCCAGGTTCTCCAGGACGGTGATCGCCTGCTGGACGATCTCGTGGGACTTCTTCCCCTTGATGTTGGTGACGAAGCCGACGCCGCAGGCGTCGTGCTCGAACTGGGGATCGTACATCCCCTGCTTCTTTGGTAATCCGATTGTTTTCATGATGCAACCTTTGCGGGGGTAGTGTTCGGACGAATGAGTCAACGGTTATCAGCAGTTACCGTGCCATGTGAAACGTATACGGCTGTCGGGGGCGATTGGCTCGCAAATACAGGAGGTTCCGGGGTGTGTATGTTCTAATACTCACGCGGCGCGGCGCCTTTTTGTCATACACGTGATTACAACTGTTACTCAGTTGTGTACTCATGGGTGGACGCCGGGAGAAATGTGTAGTCAGCCAGGAATGGATAGCAGTACCAGATCGCTTGCATCGGCAGAACTCCTTTCATGCCTTGTGTGGTCGGTGTTCTGGGTAGAGTGATTCGACGCTGTTACTTGTATCGGCGTGAAGCGGGAAAGGATTTAAGAGAAAACGGTGACCGCTGTCCCACGCGGAAGGCTGAGTCGGCCTTCAGTAAAGAGTCGGATGAGGCTTTTCTTAAGAAAAAAGAGGGATAAACGCCTAAAGCATCGGGCTTATGGTTCCGAAGAGGTGCCTAGTACAAGCAGGCGGCATCGAGGCCGCTTTGCTGTGAATGGAAACGAACCGCTGGGGACAGCTCATGAACTTTCTGCTCGATCTCTACCTCCATCTCCGGATCCGCACCCGGATCATCCTGCTTTGCATCTGTTACAGCTTCTGCATCGTCTTCGCCGTTGTGGCGGGAAGATCGTTCTCCCTGGCCCTCTCGGTGGTCTCGACCGCGGTGTTCCTGGTCCTTGGTGCCTTCTTCAGCGCGCTGCTGTTCTGGTCGGTCAACGATGCCCTGCAGCGGATCATCGCCTTTTTGAAGACGATGATAGACGGAGACCTGACCAGACCCATCTCCGCCAAGCGCAACAACGAGATCAGCACCATCATCCGTTCGATCGACGCGCTTCAGACCACCATGCGCGACATCATCCGCCAGATCCAGCAGAACTCGGAGCAGATGGCCCTCACCTCGCACCAACTGCAGGAGAACGCGGAGCGGATCTCGGCCGGTACCGACGACGCCGCTGCGCAGACCAACGCCGTGGCGGTTGCCAGCGAAGAGATGGCCGCCACTTCCGGAGACATCGCCCGCAACTGCGTGAGCGCCGCCGACAACTCCAGACGCGCCAGCCAGACCGCCGGTTCCGGCGCGGAGGTGGTGCGCCAGACCACGTTGGGCATGGAGCGGATCGCGAGCAGGGTGCAGGGGGCAGCCAGGACGGTCGAGGACCTGGGCGCGCGCTCCGACCAGATCGACCAGATCATCCGCACCATCCAGGATATCGCCGACCAGACCAACCTCCTGGCCCTGAACGCCGCCATCGAGGCGGCCCGGGCCGGGGAACAGGGGAGGGGGTTCGCCGTGGTCGCCGACGAGGTGCGGGCCCTGGCCGAGCGGACCACCAGCGCCACCCGGGAGATCGGCGAGATGATCAAGGCGATCCAGGGGGGGACGCGGGGTGCAATTGCGGCCATAGAGGAAGGGGTGGCCGAGGTGGGGAAGGGTGCCGAGTTTTCGGCTCGCTCCGGGCAAGCCCTGGAGGAGATACTCGCCCAGGTGAGCGAGGTGAACAGCCAGATCAGCCAGATCACCGCCGCCGCCCAGCAGCAGACCTCCACCACCGACGAGATCACCCGCAGCATCCAGAAGATAACCGACGTGGTGCATCAGACCGCGCGAGGGGTGAACGATGCCGCCGCCGCTGCCTCCACGCTGGCCCTGCAGTCGGAGGAACTGGAGCGCCTGGTGCGTCAATTCAAGCTTTAGCTTTAGCAGGGTGCCGGCGGGCGGGGGTTGCTTCCGTCCCGTGAGTGTGCTATAGCTGCGGACCGGGCTGCGACGCAAACAGCAGCCGCCTCTGTCCCCGCAACCATTGTGAGGGGTTACCCGTCAGGTAACCCCTTTTTATATCTGCTCACGGATGCCTCATGTCGAAAAACGGTAAATTGAAGAAAGCGAAGAAAGTGGAAAAGCGTCGCCTGCAGATGCAGGAAGCCCTGGAGTGTCTTCCTCTGAAGGAGGCGGCGCAGAGCGACCCGGTACCGAGCAGGCCGCTGAAGGATCCCGAGGAGTTACAGCCGCTGCCGGCAGCGAGGAAGCAGCCGAAGCAGTGCACCTTCCCCCCCTGCGGGCGCTATCTCGACCCGGCCTGCAAGGTCTGCCCTTACTGCGGTACCCCGCTTTAGCGGTGTGCCCGCTGCAAGGCAACCCTCAAATGAAAAAGGGACGGCGTTAACGCCGTCCCCTTCCGGTCATGCCTGTCGGTCGCGCGGGTTAGTATTTGCCGCGACGGCCCCTCTCCGCATCGAGTTCGTCTTCGATGCTCTTTTCAGCCTTGCCTGCGTGTTTTTGCACCTTGCCTGCTATCTTTTCCGCTTTCCCTTCGGCTTCCAATGAGACGTTCCCGAATATCTTGCCGGTAGTTTCCTTTACTTTGCCCTTTGTTTCGTGCAGCACGCCTTTTGATGTATCCCTTGTACTGGATCTCATGGCCTACCTCCCGGCTTGCGCCGCTGTCTTGCTCCTCCTTTCGGTTGCATATCAGTTGCTACGATTTGATTTTATCATGTATCCATCGTCTAAATACAGGTGATTATCACCACGGCTGCTCCAAACAATTATGACCGCTTTGCGTAGTATTGTCGTCCGGGGGGGGCTTCGCGCGCAGGAACTTGTTTGCCTACATTTTGGGGATGATGACGTGAGAGCGGTGCACCAAAAGACAAGGGATGGACCTGCCCTGGGTCCCCCCCTCGCGTGAGGCGATCCTTCGTTGCCATCTGTGTTGATTTTCGATTCATCAACAGTTATTGCTCCATTCTGACTTGGTTTCTTCAAAAGATCCCGCTTTTAGGTTTTTGACATTGGATCTGCTTTCACTTAGTCTTCTGCATATAGTGATGCGCAAGTCGTTAAGAGAGACGTCGCTGTCTCATACTGCGACGATTCCCTAAACGGAGCGATAATGAACTGGTTAAAATCCCTGCCGATTCATCTTCTAATAGCGTTCATGCTGACCATCATGGCGCTCCCCTCGGTCGGCCTCATCATCTACTCCGGAATGGAGGGGCGCGCCGACGACCTGCGGATCGCTACCCGCGCCACGACCTACCTCCTTGACAACGTCGCCTCCGAGCTCAACAGCAAGGTCGAAGCATCCCGCCAGTTGATGGAGATGCTGTCGCTGATGCCGCAAGTCCGCCAAAAGGACGCGGCCGCCGTGAATCGGGTGCTGGCGGAACTGCGGCAGAGATGTCCAAGCTATGCCAACATCATGATGGTCGACCGTAGCGGCCTCACCTGGGCCACAGCCCTGCCGACCGCAAAACCGATTTCCCTCGCGGACCGCAAAGCCTTCAAGGACGCCAGGAGTAGCGGTCGCTTCTCCCCCGGCGAGTACACGGTCGGCAAGGCAAGCAACAAGCCGATCCTCAATTTCGCCTACCCCCTCAAGGACGACAGTGGCGCCTTCGACGGCGCCATCCTTTTCGGTATCGACCTGACCTACATCGGCACGCTGCTCAAGCCGAGCAAGCTCCCGCCGGGAACCTCTTTCGGCATTTTCGACCACAAAGGGATCTTTATCTACCGTACCGTGGGCGCCGAAAAGTTCGTCGGGACCCCCGACCGCAGCAACCAGTTCGAGAAGATGAAAAACGGTCCGGAGACGGGGGTCATCAGGCTGACCTCCAGCGACGGGATCCAGCGCCTGTCCGCCTACCGCAAGATTCGCATCTCTCCGGAACTCCCTCCCTACGCCTACGTGCGGGGGGGCACGCCGATGGACATCCTCCTGCACGAAGCCAACCACCAGCTGGCACTGAACCTGGCCGTCATGTTCCTAGTCCTGGTCCTCGTGTTCGCCCTCAACATCTGGCTCAGCAAGCGGCTCATCGTGAACCGGATAAGTTCCCTGGAGAGCGCCTCGCGCAGCCTCGCTTCCGGGGACCTGCGAGTGCGGGTGGGCGAGGAGGTCCGGGGCGGCGAGCTGGGAAGCCTCGGCGGTTCCTTCGATGAGATGGCCGATGCCCTCAGCTTCGAATTGTCGCAGCGGATGAAAAACGAGGACGTGCTGCGGGAAAAGTCGGACCTGCTCGAACTCGCCCACGACGCCATCATCCTGCTGGAGCTCGACGGTACCATCCTTTACTGGAACCAGGGGGCGGCGACGACATACGGGTACGACTCCGCCCAGGCCATGGGACAGGTCATTCACACCCTCTTGCAGACGGTCTTTCCGAAACCCCAGGAGGAGATCGTGCAGGACCTGCTGCGTGTGGGGCGCTGGGAGGGGAAACTTTCGCACACGACCTCCGGGGGGGAGAGCATCGTCGTCAGCAGCAGGTGGGCGCTGCAACGGGACAAACAGGGGCGTCCCTGGCGCATCATGGAAATAAACAGCGACATCACCGAGCGGGAAAAGTCGCAGCAGGAACTGCTCAAGATGCAGAAGCTGGAATCGTTGGGGGTGCTGGCGGGAGGGATAGCCCACGACTTCAACAACATCCTCACCGGCATCATGGGGAACATCACCCTGGCGCAGATGACCCTGGACGACGCCGCCCAGGTGCACAAACTGCTGAAGCAGGCGGAAAAGGCATGTCAGAGGGCCTCCGAGCTCTCCAACCAGCTGCTCACCTTCGCCAAGGGGGGAAAGCCGATCAAGAAAAACGTGGCGGTGAGGCACCTCGTCGAGGAGACGGTGTCCCTGGTGCTGCGCGGCTCCAACGTCCTGAGCGTGCTGAACCTCCCCACGGACCTCTACCTGCTGGAGGTGGACGAAGGGCAGGTGCACCAGGCCTTCAGCAACATCGTCATCAACGCCCTGCAGTCCATGCCCCAGGGGGGCACCTTCACGGTGACCGCGGCCAACGTCATCCTGGAGGAGGGTAACAGCATGGCCCTGTCGGCGGGGAGGTACGTCAAATTCTCCTTCAGCGACACCGGGTGCGGGATTTCCCCCGAGGACCAGAAGAGGATATTCGACCCGTACTTCTCGACCAAGGCGGGGGGCAAAGGACTCGGACTCTCCTCGGCGCACTCCGTCATCGTCCGGCACGGCGGCTACATCACCGTTCACTCCCGGCCCGGAGTGGGGACGGCATTCGAGGTGTTTCTGCCGGCCGCGAAGGGAGAGGGGCATGAGGTCGTGCCGGAACCGCCTCCCGCCGCGACGGTCGTGGCCGCCATCCCGCAGCGGAACATCCTGGTTATGGACGACGAGGAGATGATCCGCGATCTGATCTGCGCGATACTCGAGAGTCTTGGCTGCATGGTGAAAAGCTGCGCGAACGGAAGCGAGGCAATAGCCCTCTATGCCGCCGCCAGGGAATCCGCCACCCCGTTTGACGCGGTGATCATGGACCTCACCATACCCGGCGGGATGGGGGGAGAGGAGGCCGCGCGGCATATCCTGGAAATGGACCCGCTCGCTTCGCTCATAGTTTCCAGCGGATACTCCAACGACCCCGTCATGTCCGACTACGCCCAGTTCGGGTTCAAGGCCACCATGGCGAAGCCGTACCGGGCTTCGGAGGTGGCCGAGGTGCTCGACAGGGTGCTCGCCCACTAGTAGCCGCTCCCACCCCCCCGGGGGCTCCCGTTCCCCGCGTCACGTCCTCCCTTTCGATCAAGCCACCCTCCGCACTTCCTCGCTCAGGTTTTGACAGGCGATGCCGATAGGTGTGACTGAAGAGATCCAGTCTTCGTACCTGAGGGAGTCGCATGCAACTTTGGCTTAAACTGCTGCTGAGTTATCTTGTCATCATCTGTGCCACGATTTTGATCTCCATCGGGGGGATATCGGGCGCCCAGAAGGTGAGGGACAGCTTCTACAAGGTGAACAAGGAGGTCATCCCGCACCTGCTCGCCCTCAAAGACCTGCGCTACGCGGGACTGCGCATCGTCTCCTCATCGATGGAGTACGCCTTCCTCACCTCGGTACACCCTGCCGGCGGGGAGGGGAAAAAGGAGCTGGAGGCCAAGGAGGAAGAGGTGAGGCTTCTCGCCCAAGGGCGCACCAGCTTTCTCTCCAGCCTGGATCTTTGCACAAGGGTCCTGGTGCATGGGGAGGAAAGGATGCCCGCGGCGCTGGAGCTGGCAGGGCAGTCGCTGCTGAAGGGGTCGCAGGAGTATATCGCCGTGGTCGACGCCGGGGGGGGGACGGCGCGGTTGATCGAGGCCAAGGAACGGTTCGAAAACGCGGAAAAGACGTTCCTGGAGGCCGTGAACGTGGCGCACGACCGGGAGATGGCCGACCTGCACCGGCACGTCGCCGGCACGCTGCAAAGCGTCTCCAGTGCCATCGTCTCATCGGTGGTCCTCTCCATCGTGGCGCTGACCGCGGCCCTGCTCTTGAGCGTGGCGATTTCCCTGAAGGTGTCACGCCGCATCCGTACCCTCAAGGAGGCTGCCGCAGCGGTGGCGGCCGGCAAGCGCGACGTGGCCGTTCCGGTAACTGAACGGGACGAGATCGCGGCGGTTTCGGCCTCCTTCAACACCATGGTGCAGCGTTTGCGGGCCTTCGAGGAGGAGCTCGATTCCGCCAACAGGTACCTGGACAGCATCATCGCCACCATGCCCGAGGCGCTCACCGTGGTCTCCTGCGAGGGGGCGATTCTGGACGTGAACAGGGCGACGGAAGAGGTTTTCGGCTTCGCCAAGAAGGATCTGGTCGGGAGGGATTTCTCCGGGCTGTTCGTGGATTTCGACCAGGGGAACGATTTCATCGCGGCGGTGCTGCGCCAGGAAGGGCTGGTCGAACGGGAGGCGAGCCTTTTGACCCAGGACGGCCGGGCGATACACGTGACCCTGTCGGCAACCATGCTGGAGCTCAAGGGGAAAAGGGACCGGTTCCTCTGCCTGAGCCACGACATCACCCTGCGCAAACAGGCCGAGCAGGAGGTCCACAACCTGGCCTACTTCGACCAGCTGACCGGTCTCGCCAACAGGACCCTCTTCTACGATCGCTGTTCCCAGGCGCTCGCCCGCGCCAAGCGTTACGGCGAGATGTTCGCCATCCTTTTCTTCGACCTGGACCATTTCAAGGACGTGAACGACACCATGGGGCACCACGCGGGCGACCAGCTGCTGCAACTGGTGGTGCTGCGCTTCAAGAGCATCCTGAGGGCGAGCGACACCTTCGCCCGGCTGGGGGGGGATGAATTCGCCCTGCTCTGCTGCCATGTGCCGGAGCCCGATGGGGCTGCGAAGCTCGCACAGAAGCTGATCGAGCTGGGCAAGCAGCCTTTCGAGGTGGATAACCGGCAGATCTATTCCGGTGCGAGCATCGGCATCGTGCTCTTCCCCGAGGACGGCGGCGACATCCCGACCCTGCTGAAGAACGGCGACCTGGCCATGTACGCCGCCAAGAGCGCCGGGGGGAACCGGTACCAGTTCTTCTCGGAAGGACTGAACCAGAAGGCGCAGGAGCGGGCGGCCATCGAGGCAGCGTTGCGCGAGGCTCTGAAAAATGACCGGCTCACGCTGCATTACCAGCCGCAGCTCGATCTTCGGGATGGGAAGGTGGTCGGCATGGAGGCGCTGGCACGCTGGCAGGACGAAACCCTGGGCGCGGTGGCGCCGAACCGCTTCATCCCCATAGCAGAGCAGACCGGGCTGATCCACGAACTGGGCGCCTGGGTGCTGCGCAAGGCCTGCGCCCAGTGCAAACAGTGGCACCAGGATGGGTACCTCGTCAGCGTCAGCGTCAACGTCTCCATAAAGCAGATGATGCAGGAGGGGTTTTCCGAGATGGTGGTGGGGACGCTCCTCGAGGCGGGGCTTGAGCCCCGGTACCTGGACCTGGAACTGACCGAGAGCATGCTGATGGAGAAGGCGGCCGAATCGGTGGCCCTGTTGCGCATGTTCAAGTCGCTTGGGGTGCAGATCTCCATAGACGACTTCGGGACCGGCTACTCTTCGCTTAGCTACCTGAAGAACTTCTCCGTGGACCGGATCAAGATCGACCAGTCCTTCGTCAGGGACGTCACCGTCCGGGACGACGCGGTGGGGATCATCAAGGCGATCGTCGCCATCGGGCACAGCATGGGGCTCAAGGTGATAGCCGAAGGGGTGGAAAGCCAGGGGGAGGAAGAGAAGCTGCTGTCCTGCCGGTGCGACCAGGTGCAGGGGTACCTGCACGCGCGGCCGATGCCGGCCGCCGAGGCCGAGGCCTTCCTGGAGCGGGCGCAAACCTCCGGATGAGCCGAGGCGGCGCGGTAAACTTGCCAGCCATGCGGAAAGAAAAAAAAGGCACCCTGCAAAGAGCGGGGTGCCTTTTAGTTTTGTGGAAGGGGAGGAGTGAGACGTCCACCCGTTCGCCACGGAACCGCTACGGTTTCAGCACGCAGGGCTCGAAGTTGTAGGTGGCGAAGTAGTCCTCGACGGTCTCGGCGCGGCGGATCAGCTCGACCCGGCCGTCGGCGCGCAGCATGAGCTCCTTGGGGCGCAGCCGCCCGTTGTACTGAAAGCCCATGGCGTGTCCGTGGGCGCCGGAGTCGTGGATCACCACGAGGTCGCCGTCCTCGATCGGGGGAAGCTCGCGCTGGATGGCGAACTTGTCGTTGTTCTCGCACAGCGAGCCGACCACGTCGTACACTTCGCTGCGCTCAACGCCCTCCTTACCCACGACGTCGATGTGGTGGTAGGAGCCGTACAGCGCGGGGCGCATCAGCGAGGACATGCAGGCGTCCAGGCCGATGTACTTTCTGTAGGTGTCCTTGCTGTTGATGGCGGTGGCCACCAGGGCGCCGTGCGGGCCGGTCATGAACCGGCCGCTCTCCATGAACATGGCCGGCGCATGGCCGTGGCGGGCGCGGAAGTCTTCGAAGAGCGAGGTGATCTCCCTGGACATGGTGGGGAGGTCGAGCGCCTTCTGCTCCGGACGGTAGGGGATACCGAAGCCGCCGCCGATGTTTACGAACTCGAAGGTGATGCCGAGCGCCGCCTCGACCTCCTGGGCGACCTCGAGCACCATGCGGGCGGTCTCCACGATGTAGGTGTAGTCAAGCTCGTTGGAGGCGACCATGGTGTGCAGGCCGAAGCGCTTGGCGCCGCGCGCCTGGGCTTTGCGGTACGCCTCGACCACCTGCTCGTGGGAGACGCCGTACTTCGCCTCTTCCGGGTTGCCGATGATGACGTTGCCGGTGCGGCGCGGGCCGGGGTTGTAGCGGAAGCAGATCAGCTCCGGGAAGACCGGCACCTTGTCGATCAGCGAGATGTCGTCCAGGTTCAGGATGCAGCCGCCGTCCTTGGCGGCGAACTCGAACTCCTCGGGGCTGGTGTTGTTGGAGGTGAACATGATGTCTTCCGGCTTCGCGCCCAGCTCGCGGGCCTGGATCAGTTCGGGGATGGAGCTGCAGTCGAAGCCGAAGCCCATCTCCTTCATGAGCTTCAGGATCTCCCGGTTGGGGAGCGCCTTGACCGCGAAGAACTCGCGGAAGCCGGGGATGCCGGAGAAGGCCTTGATGAGGCTGGCGCCGGTCTCGCGGATGCCCGCCTCGTCGTAGATGTGAAACGGGGTCTGGAAATGCTGTTGGATGGCGGGGATCCGTGGGAACAGACGTTCTTTGAAAGAAGCGGACATCGGCATGACTTTGGTTCTCCTTCTATGGTGGTAGCTGCGTACTGGTTCGTGGTTAAGAGTGACGGCCGTTGCCGTTGTGTTCCGTGAGGTCGACCCTCCTGGTTTCCTTCACCGTTTCCAGGACCACCTGGGTGCGCATGGATCTCACCCCGGGCAGGGGGCGGATCTGCTGCAGGATCCTGGCGAGGGTGGTGTGGTCGGCGGTTCTCAGCTTGACCAGGAAGCCGTCCGGGCCGACCACCTGGTGCACCTCCTGCACCGAGGGGATGGCGGCCAGCGCCGTCGCGGTCTGCGCGTCGGTTCCGTCCGTCTCGACCTGGACGAAGGCGGAGAGCCCCTGGTGGAAGCAGGCGGGGTTCAGCCTCACCTCGTACCCTTCGATGATCCCCCGCTCCTCGAGCTTGCGGATCCGCTCCAGGACTGCCGAAGGGGCCATGCCGACCTGCCTGGCCACCTCCGCGTTGGGGATTCTCGCCTTCTCCTGAAGAATCTCCAGTATGTGGATGTCTATTTCGTCGAACATTCTTGTTTACACCTTCCGCTGCGAATTTTATTCATAATGTAATACGTTGTAAAGAATTTTTTTCGGGAGCGTTCGGGTGCCGGACCCTTCGGGAGAATTGTCTGGCACTGGCATGGGGGGGACCGTACAATAGGAGACAGGTAGGTAAATACGGCTGATTCTCCAGCTGTCGAGGAGGCAGATATGAAAAGGACGATGATGTTCCTGGTGATGATCTTCTTCTCCCTGGCCGCCGTCGGAGTGGCGGCAGAGAAGAAGGGTGGCGTAGCGGCGGTGCGGCAGGTGATCACGGTGCCCGCCGACATTCAGTGGCAGGCCGGTCCGCCGGCGATACCCGGCGCGCAGATGGCCGTGTTGGAAGGGGATATGGCCAAGGGCGGTTTTTTCGTGGCGCGGCTCAAGCTCCCGGCCGGGGCGAAGATCGCGCCTCACTACCATGACAACGTGGAACGGGTGACGGTGATATCAGGGACAGTGAAGCTTGCCATGGGGGTGACCCAGGATAACCCCACCGTGCTTCCGGCCGGGAGCTACTTCGCGCTCCCGCCCAAGAAGGTGCATAACGGCTGGGTGGACGAGGAAACCGTCCTGCAGATAGCAACGCGCGGCCCCTGGAGCCTGCATGTCGTGAAGGGCGGGAAGTAGGGCGCAGCAGACAAGACGTGAAGCAGAAAAGCAAAGGGACCAGCCGGCGGCTGATCCCTTTTTGTTGCTCATATTTTCAGGCGCTCGCCTCTCCGGCCCGTTTCCAGCGCCGGTGCATCCAATACCACTGGGTGGGATGGGCCGCCACGAAGTTCTCCACGTAGCGTGACAGCGCCTGGGTCTCCTTCTGGATACCGTGGTCGCTCATGTCCCCGCTGAAATGGTGCTCGGGGTAAAAGGTGATGACGTGGCGTTCTCCCTCGCGGTGGATGAACACGGGGAGAAGCGGCGCACCGCTTTTACGGGCGATGAGAACAGGCGCCTTGGTCGCCCAGGCTTTGCGCCCCATCATGGTCACCAGTACTCCATCTTCCGGCCCGGCGGCCTGGTCTGCCAGGATGCCGACCAGTTCGCCCGATCTCAGCGCCGAGAGTATCCCTCTGAATGCCCCCTTCTTGTAGATCACGCGGCTTCGATAGCTCATGCGCATCCGCTCCACCATCTGGTTGAAGAACGGGTTGTTCTGGCGCCTGGCCACCACGACTCCGTCACCGAACAGACGGCTGAAGGCGAGCGCCATGAGCTCCCAGTTGCCGCAGTGCCCGCTGAAACAGATGATCCCCTTCCCCTTCGCGCGGGCCGTCTCGTAGTGCTCCAGGCCGCGCAGCTCGATCCCGGCGATGAGGTGGTCGCCGCGGCCGTGGTAAAGCTGGCAGATTTCGATGAGGGACTTGCCGAGGTTGGCGTAGTTCTCGGAAGCGATCGACGTCGCTTGGCTGCCGGGGGGGCGCCAGAGCGGGTGTTCGTTCAGGTAGGGGAGGGCGTGCTTCAGGTTGTCCATGACGATGGCGCGGCGCCGCGGGAGAAGGCTCCAAAGGACGTATCCCACCATGCCCCCCAGGCGTTGCAATGCTGCGGCGGGGATAAGGGCCCCTGCCAGGGTGAGGCTGTAGAAAAGCGCAGCCTGCAACCTCCAGAATGTTTGTTGCATTAAATACCTATGTACTTTCTCGCTGTGACCCTGCTCTCCCGAACCCGCTACAGAGCGGCATCGGCAATCTCTTCCGGCAGGACGCCGGCCTCGTCTTCGGGGTCACTTTTCTCTTGTTTGCGCAGCGCTTTTTCCTGCTGCTTCTTTTTCCGGTCCAGTTCTTTCTGCCGCTTTTGAAATTTGAAATTGGTATTTGCCATTGGGCCTCCCTATAAAAACGTCTGCGCAACGACATGAAGCGTGTCTTTTTTCGCCTTTTGGTTGCTTAAAAAGACGAAACCATACTGGATTACCACCATTTAAATAGCAACAATATTATGTATTTTGTGGGATTTATAATATTTGTAGGGGGTAAACCACCGAATACGCTCGCTATATTTATATTTAGTTGCACTGCTCACGTCTGATTCAAGGCTCCCGAAAATAGCAAAATTCCCGTCTTGTAAGCAAAGATCACGTATTTAAATAGCTTGCTTTGTGAATACAAACCTGTTACGGTGCCAGAGGATTCGGAATCATCCGGACATATTCGCAACACACTTGGAGAAAGAATCACATGGCAAACGGTACTGTAAAATGGTTTAACGACAGCAAGGGGTTTGGTTTTCTGGAGCAGGAGAACGGTGAGGATGTATTCTGCCACTTCTCCGCTATCAGCGGCGACGGGTTCAAATCCCTGGCTGAAGGCGATAGCGTGACCTTCGACGTGGTCAAGGGCCCCAAAGGGCTCCAGGCTGCCAACGTCAAAAGGGTTTAGTAAACACACCCCCGGCGGGGCGACTGGTTCTGCCTGATCCGCCCCGTACGGCTCCTTTCACGGACGTGGCCCCTTGGTTCAATCTTGGGGCCACATCCTTGTCTGCCCTTCCTGCCGATCTCGGCCACCCGCGCCACCGCCATAGCCACGTACAGCGCAATCCGGCCGCTTCTTCTGCCTCGGCGTCACACCTCCTCGGCCCACGTGCCCGTACACGGCTATCCAGACACTGTCCCGCAGCCAACCTCGTATCCGGGTGTCAACCCGGAGTGCTATCTTTTTTATGCCGTCAACAGTAAGGGGAGAGGTATGTCCATCAAACGTGGGGACGTAGTAAGCCACTGTGGAGCGAGCCAGTGGGGGGTCGGCAAGGTCGTCGAGGTCTTCCCGACACGGGTGACCATCCACTTCAACGATGGGGTGGTCAGAAAGATCGTCAGCTCGCACCTTGGAAACCTGCAGCCGGCAGAGCCGGGTTCGTTCCAGCCGGTACGCGCTGAGGAGCAGAAGGCACCGCAAAAGGCTGCTTTGCCCAGGGTCAAGAAGAGCACGGCTTTGCCCAAGGAGAAGAAGATCGCCTCATTGCCCAAAGAAAAAAAGAGCACGCGCAAAGGCGCGTTAAGCTGAATTTCGATTGCGGTCCCGCTGTGGCGGGTGCCGCGGGTGCGGAAAGGAACGAGGGATGAGCCGATGCGGCTGATCCCTCGTTTGCGTTGGTACTCTGCTGTTTGGTGACGCTTCCCGTTAGCCGGGGGTGAGCCGCAGGCGGATCTGCCGCGCCGCCTGCACCATGTTGGCGAGCGACGCCTCGATCTCGGGCCATCCGCGGGTCTTCAGGCCGCAGTCGGGGTTCACCCAGAGCCGCTCCGCCGGCAGGACTTCCGCCGCCAGACCCAGAAGCGTCGTCATCTCCTCGACGGTGGGAACGCGCGGCGAGTGGATGTCGTAGATGCCCGGGCCGACGTCGTTGGGATAGCCGTACTGCCGGAAGTGGGACAGCAGCTCCATCCGGGAGCGCGAGGACTCGATGGATAGGACGTCGGCGTCCATGGCGACGATGGAGGGGAGTATGTCGCCGAATTCCGAGTAGCACATATGGGTGTGGATCTGGGTCTCGTCGCTCACCCCGGCGGTGGAGAGACTGAAGGCCGCCACCGCCCATTCCAGGTACTCGGGCCAGTCGCGCCGGCGCAGCGGCAGCCCCTCCCGTATGGCGGGCTCGTCCATCTGGATCATGGAGATCCCCGCCTGCTCCAGGTCGGCCACCTCGTCCCGCAAGGCAAGCGCGATCTCCCTGCAGGTCTCGGAGCGGGGCTGGTCGTTGCGGACGAATGACCACTGCAGGATGGTGACCGGTCCGGTGAGCATCCCCTTCACCGGGCGCTTGCTGAGCGACTGCGCGAAACTGCTCCATTCCACCGTCATGGGACGGGGGCGGGCCACGTTGCCGTAGAGGACCGGCGGCTTGACGCAGCGCGACCCGTAGCTCTGCACCCAGCCGTTCTGGGTGAAGGCGAAGCCGTCCAGTTGCTCCCCGAAGTACTCGACCATGTCGGTGCGCTCGAATTCGCCGTGCACCAGCACGTCCAGCCCGAGCTTCTCCTGTTTCTCGATGCAGCGCCTGATCTCTGCGCGCAGGAAATCCTGATACCCTTCGCTGTCGAGCGCTCCGCTGCGCCACTTGGAGCGCGCCTCGCGCACCTCCCTCGACTGGGGGAAGGAGCCGATGGTGGTGGTCGGAAGCAGTGGCAGGTCGAAGCGACGCTTCTGCCTGGCGCTCCTCTCCGCGAAGGGGGTGCCGCGCCTGGTCATGGCTTCAGTCACCTGTTCCGCCCGATGCCGGACCGCCGGGTTGTCGGCGGCTGCGGCAGCCCGACGGCGGGCAAGCGCGGCGCCGGCCTGTACGAAGGCTGCATCCTGCGGTTCTTCCTGTTCGGCGGCATCGGCCAGCAGGCGCACCTCGGCCACCTTCTGTGCCGCAAACGCCATCCAACTCTTCAGCTCCGCGTCGAGCCTGGTCTCCGCGTCGAGGTCGACGGGCACGTGCAGCAGCGAGCAGGAGCTGGCGACCATGACCCTTTCGCTCCCAAGGGCGTCGACGGCCCGTCGGACGGTGCGGTGGGCCTGCTCCAGGTCCGCGCGCCAGACGTTGCGTCCGTCGACAACCCCGAGCGACAGCTTCATCCCGGCCGGCAGCGCCGCAAGCACGCCGTCGAGCTCTTCCGGGGCGCGCACCAGGTCGAGATGCAGCGCCTCGCATCCCGAATCGGTGACCAGCCCAAGGTTTTCGCCGATGGAGCCGAAATAGGTGGCCACCAGCAGACCGGGACGTTTGGCTCCCCCGGCCAGTCGCGTCAGGGCGGTACGGTACGCCTGCTGGCTGGCAGGGTCCAGGTCGAAGCAGAGGCAGGGCTCGTCGAGTTGGACCCAGGTCACGCCGTGGCCGGCGAGAAGCGCCAGCAGTTCCTCGTAGGCCGGGAGCAGGCGCGGCAACAGCTCCAGGGTGTCCAGGCCGGCGGCGACGTCGTCGGCGTACTTGGACAGCTTCAGGAAGGTTACCGGGCCCGGGAGCACCGGACGAGGCGTTATGCCGAGGGCCTGTGCCTCGGCGAGTTCCGCAGAGATCTTGGTGGGATTCAGGACGAAGCTCTGGTCCGCGTCCAGTTCTGGGACGATGTAGTGGTAATTGGTGTCGAACCACTTGGTCATTTCCAGCGGGGAGAGGTCTATGTCGGCACCGCGGTCCTGGACTCCACGGGCCAGCGCGAAGTAGCGGTTCAAGGGATCTGCTATCTTTTGGAACCGGTCCGGTATGGCTCCGACGGTAACGGCCATGTCCAGCATGTGGTCATAGAGGGAGAAGTCGTTGCAGGGAACCTGGTCCAGCCCCGCCTCCTTCATGATGGACCAGTGCCGGGTACGGATCTCCTGCGCGGTCGCCAGAAGCGACTCCGCCGGAGTCGCGCCGCTCCAGTAAGCCTCGAGTGCCTTCTTCAACTCTCTCGCGATACCGATTCGTGGGTGGCCTAATACAGTGGCAAGAACTGGCATAGTACCTCTCCTCCGCATGCTGTGGACCGAATGGACGACAAGTTGACAATTGTAGCAGCTTCGTTGCGATGTGCAGCTCACCTGTACCGCTTGGCAGCGGCTCTCCGGGGGCAGGAGCCGGCCCAGTCCGGGTGCCGTAACTGCTGAAAGCAATTTGTCATTGACTAGACCAACCATCAAATATAATGTGTTCGCCCGTAAAAAAGGGGTAGAGCCATCACGGCTGATCCTGCCGACCCTGCTCTTGCCCGGAACATCTGCCCAAACATCCAGATCGCGAGGTCTCTTACATGAGGAAATACCTGCTGTTATTTCTCGCTTTGGCCTGTGCTTCCACCTCGGATGCCGCCCTGCAGGGCACCCACCGTTTTTTCACCGGACCGTTGCAGAACGGGCCGGAGGTGACCAAGGCGTGTACCGGGTGCCATGAGAAGCTGACCAACCAGATCACCCATACCGTGCACTGGAACTGGAGTAAAAATCAGACCCTGAACGGCAAGACCGTTGACTACGGCAAGAAAAACGCGCTGGGTAACTCCTTCTGCCTCGCCGTCCCCTCCAATCTCCCCGGCTGCACCAGTTGTCATGCCGGCTACGGCTGGCAGGACGGTACCTTCGACTTCACCAAGACTGAGAACATCGATTGCCTGGTATGCCACGACACGAGCGGCACCTATAAGAAGTTCGCCCTCGGGGCCGGGCATCCGGTGTACCCCGGCGAGCACAAGGAATATCCTGCCGGCAAGGTATGGGAACCGGTGGATCTGGTCCTCTCGGCGCGGTCCATCTCGCGGCCGAGCCGCGCCGCCTGCGGCAATTGCCATTTCTATAGCGGCGGCGGGGAAAACTACAAGCACGGCGACCTCGATGCCAACCTGGATAACCCGACCCCGGAGTTTGACGTGCACATGGGAGCGAAAGGGCTCACCTGCGAATCCTGCCACCAGGCGGCGAACCACGACGTCAAGGGGGAGGCGATCTCCGTCTCCCCCGGTTCCGGCCCGCGCGCCATGGGGTGCGCCGACTGCCACAAGGGCGACCTGCACAAGATCGCCATTCTCAACAAGCACATGAAAAGGGTTGCCTGCCAGACCTGCCACATCCCGACCTACGCCAAAGGCAGCCCCACCGTGCTCTCCTGGGACTGGTCCACGGCGGGCAAGGACCAAAAGGCCGGCGGCGACGCCCTCAACATTTACGACAAGGCGAGGGGAGACCTGGTGCTGGGTAAGGACCTGACCCCGACCTTGATGTGGTACAACGGTACCGTGGAGCGGGTCTTCATGGGGGATAAGATCGATCCCACGAAGGTGGTCCGGCTCTCGACGCCGCGCGGGAACCGCAGCGATCCCGACTCGAGGATATTCCCCTTCAAGGTGATGCGGGCCAAGCAGCCCTATGACCTGGAAAACAATATCGTCGCCGTCCCCAACATCATCGGTTCCGCCGAAAGCGACAGCGCCTATTCGGTAAGGTTCGACTGGAACAAGGCCATCGTCGCAGGCATGACCGCAGCCGGTCTGCCCTACAGCGGTAAGTACGGCTGGATCGAGACCACCACGGTCTGGTCGCTGAACCACATGGTGGTGCCCAAGGACAAGGCTTTAAGGTGCCAGAACTGCCATGGTGAGAATGGGCGTATCGACTGGAAGGGGCTCGGGTACGACAAGGATCCCCGAGGCTAGTCGGACTCAGGCGCAGCAGGTCAAGCAGAAGAAGGGATCAGCCGTTAAGGCTGGTCCCTTCTTGTTTGGGGGCTCTCTCTCGGGGAATTATTGCCAAAGCGCCTGCGGTAGCTTGGCGCCGGCAAGGAACCGTTCCGTTAATTCGGGGTGCTCGAGAAAGGCGAGTACTCCGGTGCCGAGCTCGATGCTGCGGTCATCCAGGCCGACCAGGCGCAGTCCCGAGGCGAGGGCGGTGAAGGCCGTGTCGAAGACCGCCTTCCTGAACAGGTCGGCGGGAACCAGGCGGTCCTCGTCGGTCACCACAGGGAAGAAGGCCTCACTGCAACTCTGGCTGTCCAGCGAGGTTATGGCACGGCAGGCGAGAGGGCGCACGGGGTGGACGCTGCAGCCGCCGTGAGCGTCAAGCAGCGGGCAGGACATCCGCTTCAGGATGCGTTCTTCGTCGTCCATCCAACGTGCCCAGGAGCGGTGTGTGGCAAGGCGCTTCTGCAGCTCGGCCAGTTCCGCGCCCGGAAGCTTTTGGCGCAGCCATAGCGCTATGGTCATCGCCTCCGGGAGTAATACGGCAACGTTGAGGACGCAACAGTGCGGGCAGCCGGCAGCGCAGGCGAATGGGCGATCGACACAGAAACCTTCTGCGGCATCGGCGCAGTCGGCTACCGCTCGCGCTACCGTTGCGGCGTCGGGCCCTTTGCCTAAGGCCTCAACTACCCCGGAAGTCATCTCTGACTGAAATTGCTCTTCATGCCATGACTCGATGCTTTTCATATCGCAAGATTGTACTCAAAGATGTGCAACTGTCACGTTGGGATTTTACCAAAACGGTGGTGGGGCGATACCGACAGTCACAGAGTGGTCCTGATAGCCTTCTTCTGTCAGATGTTCCTTAAATTATTCTTTGACATTGACCTTCATGTACACTAATCTTGCCAGAATTTTAAATTGCCCCTAGCTTCTGTCTCAACCATACCTAGACTGTAGACTCTATTGAAACATGTGAGGCTTTGAATGAGTACCATGCGCATGCTGTTAGTGGCAGTCTTACTGGCCTGTCTGATTGTTCCTTCCGCATCTTTCGCCGACTCCGACGAAGCGTCGATGTTTACCCAGGCCAGGAACCACTACAAGGAGAACAGTTACTATTTCGCCTCCACCTGGCTTGAAAGGATCCTGAAGAAATATCCCAGCACTTCCCAACGGGAGGAAGTGCTTTTGATGCTTGCGAAGTGTTATGCGTCGACCTCGAGGGAAGAGAAGGCGGTCCGCACTCTAAAGACGCTGCTGAAGGATTTTCCGAAGGCGTCAGATAAGTTGGAACCCGGCCTGCTCAAGATGGTGCAGGACCAGAGTCAGCAGCCGCCGCAACTGGCAGAGCCTGAACCAGTTCCACCGGCTGCCGAGAAGGCTGCTGCCGAGAAGGCTGCTGCCGAGAAGGCTGCTGCCGAGAAGGCTGCTGCCGAGAAGGCCGCTGCTGAGAAGTCGATGGCTGAAAAATTGTCCGCTGACAGGGTGGCGGCTCAAAGAGTGGCTGCTGAACAGGCCGTTGCTGGGAAAACGGCAGACGGCCAGGTAGGGGGCGCAAAAATCCCAGTTGCCAGACCGACTACCATCGAGGAAGCGGTAGCCGAGAGAACGGCGGCCATAAAGGCTGCAGTTGAAAAAGCCGCGATAGAAAAAGCAGCTACTGAGAAAGCTGCTGCCGAGAACGCTGCTGCTGAGAAGGCTGCTGCCGAGAAGGCTGCTGCCGAGAAGGCTGCTGCCGAGAAAGCTGCTGCTGAGAAAGCTGCTGCCGACAAAGCTGCTGCCGACAAAGCTGCCGTCCAGAAAGCTGCATCTAAGAAGGCTCCTGCCAAGAAAACGGCGGCTGCCAAAAGCAAGAAACTGGCTGACAAGAAACCTGCAGTGGACAAAGCTGCGACGCAAGCTCCTGCGCCTCCTTCACCTGCAGTTTCGACGCCGTCCCAGCCGCAGGTGGCATCGGCAGGCGCTGCTTCCGCCACAGGTGCGTACACCCTCGATTTCGGCACTTTTGTACTGAAGTCCGAGATGTTTGGGATCAAGAAAAAGATTAAAAGTGCCGGGATGAAACCGGTAGTGGCGCCCGGTCCCAAGAAGAAAGAGCAGATGAGCCGAATCCATGCCGGCGAGTACACCGAACACCAAGCCGCCGAGAAGATGATGGAAAAACTGCGCAAGGCTAAGGCCGATAATTTCATGCTTCAGGATAAGAGCGGCAAGTTCAACGTTTATGCGGGGTCATACTTCGATAAGGTCGGTGCGGTAGACGAGCAGCTTCGACTGGCCGGCTTTGGCATCACCACCGAACTCAGGCCGACAGCGGTCGAGGTTTCCACCTTCAGCCTGACGGCTGGCTCTTTCAAAAGCGAGAAGGATGCAGCCCGGAAGGGGGCCGAACTGGAGAAGCTGGGCGTGAAACCGACCGTGGTGCAACGTCCGAAATAAGAACGGGGATGGAAAAGAGTAAGAAAGGGAAAGGGGCAACCGCGTGGCTGCCCCTTTCTTATTGGCAAACGGCAACCAGGGTGGCTGCCCTTTGCTGATCTATCTTCAACGGGCGGAGACCCCGCCCGGGAAGCTCATCAAGCCTGTTGGCCGCCCGCCGCCTCGGCGTTACAGCGCTCGACCGACTCCCTGAGCCAGGCGATCTCTTCCGGGTGGAACTGCTTCGAATAGTCGGTGCCGGCGTTGAGCGCCCAGTTGAGCGGCTCCACAGTCCTGAGTGCAAGCAGGTAACCGGGGGGCCTCCAAGTAGCGGACCGTGGCGTCCCAGGCATGGAGGCGCTCCAGCGTGCTGAAGAGCATCAGGTAGTCTTTGCCGTCAGCCTCGGTGATCAGCGGCATGACGCCGCCCGATTCTTCCTGTTGCTCACTTTCGCTGAGAATGGGCACGAAAAAGGAGGAGTTGAGAAAGAGGTCGTAGAACTCGCACTGCTTCTTGCCGTCGCTCATGTTCTGGCGCAGGTTTACCAGCGCCTCGTCTAGTTTTTCCATCTAGGGTTTCCTTTGGTGTTGTTATAGTGCGGGAACGGGTGGCCACCACTGGCACCATACCGAACGGGGGGGATCATTTCAAGGATAAAGATAAAGCGATGCGTTACCCCTGCAGCTTGTCGAGGAGTTTGCCCTGGTATTCGGAGAGCAGGTCGAGCGAGAGGGGGCGCTTGCGGGTCATCTCCAGCTTCATCAGCTTGAAATTGAGTTCGCGCACCTTCTTCATCCGCTCCTCGCTCTCCTCCATCTCCAGGATCAGCCGCCGCAGCGAGGCCACCTCGTTGGTCAACTCCACCTCCGGAGGCACGCATCCGGCGTTTTTGAGGACCTTGTAGGCCATGCGCAACTCTTCAGGGACGGCCGAGAGGTCCTCCTGCACCAGCGGCTTTCCGCGCCCGGCGAGGTTGTCGAACTCTCCGCGCTCGATTGCTTCCTGGATCCTTCTCTCTGCTATGATCGCGAAAATTTCCATTCGGCGATTGTGGCAGAACCACCCGCAGATAGTCAACTTTCCTGTCGCCCGGCAAGAGCGTCAGGCGCACGATCACTCGGCCTTGTGCTAAACTCCTTGCCTTGTGTCCACCCCGGGAGCCGGCTTCACAATTCTCATATTAAAACCGGGCCGGCTCGCTTACAATTAAGCAGGTAATTTCACTTCGTTCCCCGGCGTGTTACAACCTGCGGCTCACCGCCGCAGCGCAGTCGTCTTTGAGGATACGATGCAGCATCGGCACCTGAAGGTCAGGCTGGTGAAAAGCGAATGGCTGCGCTACCTGCTGATCGGGACGGGGGTGCTCTCGCTTGCCGCCGGGGGGGTGGGCCTGTTCCTCCCCCTGGTTCCGACGATCCCCTTCCTGCTGGTCGCCGTGATCTGCTTCTCCCGCAGTTCCGAGCGTTTCCATACCTGGCTGGTTGAACACAGGCACTTCGGACCGATGTTGAAGGAGTACCTTGCCCACGGCTCGATCCCGCTCCGCGTCAAGTGCCTGGTGATCGGTGCCATCTGGGTTTCCTTCCCGGTGACCGCTTTCGTCTTTGTGGCAGCGGCGTGGCTGCGGATCCTGCTCCTCTTCATAGCGGCTTGCATCACCGTCTATCTCCTTATGCTGCCGACCGCGCCTCGTCGGGCAAAGGACCCCGAGTCGGGGGAGGGCGAGCCGTGAACTGGGCAGGTTATCGCGTTTTCAGTCGATCCTGAACTGCCGCACCCTTGCCTGGAGCTGTTCCGCGTTCTGGCTCAATAACGCAGCCGCGTCCGCAGAGTCGTGGGCGGCCCGGTTTGTCTGCTGCACCACGAAAGTGATCTGCTGCATGTTCCCGGAGATCTCGTGGGTGGTCGCGGTCTGCTGTTCGGCTGCGGTGGCCACCTGGTTGATCTGCATGGTCACCTCTGCGATGCACTCCATTATCTCGCGTAGCGCCTGCTGCGATTTCCCCGCCTCGACGGTTCCCTTCTCCACCTCGTCCACACCGGCCTCCATGGCATCGACGGCGCTTCGGGTCTCCTGCTGGATCAGCCTGATCATGCCGTCGATCTCCTTGGTCGCCCTCGTGGTACGCTCGGCGAGAGCCCGCACCTCGTCGGCCACCACGGCGAAGCCGCGCCCCTGCTCGCCGGCCCGGGCGGCCTCTATGGCGGCGTTCAGCGCCAGCAGGTTGGTCTGGTCGGCTATGTCCTCGATGGTCCCGAGGATGGCGCCGATCTGTTCGGAGCGTGTCCCCAGCCCACCCACGGTCTGTGCCGACTCCCGGACCCGTGCGGCGATCGAGTGCATGGCGCCGATGGCACCGTCGACGACAGCGGCACCGGCCGACGCGGTGGAGTTGGCATGGCGGGCCAGGTCGGCGGCGCCGGCGCAGTTGAGGGCGATGTCGGACGAGGTGGCAGCCATCTCTTCGCCGGCGGTGGCCACGGATCCCACTTGGCCTGAGACCTGGTCCGCGCCGGCCGCCATCTGCAGTGCCGTTTCGCTGAAACGACCCGACGCCTGGGAGACCTCCTCGGCCGAGTTCCTCACCTGCGCCACCACGTCCTTCAGGTGTTCCGCCATCCTGTTCATGTCCGAAGCCAGCAGCCCCAGTTCGTCGCTCCCCTCGTGTTCGATACGGGTCTTCAGCTCACCCTGAGCGATCAGGTTCACGCCGCGCGCCAGTTGTCCGATGGTCCGCTGTACCGACCTCACCAGTACCAGCATCACCCCTCCTCCCACCACGAAAACGAGCAGTGCAATCAGCAGGCAGTTCACCAGCAGGCCGCGCAGCACACCGTCGATATGACTCATGGAGATGTCGGCGCCGATCACGTAAAGCGTGCCGTCAGCAGAGCGCACCGGCAAAAAGATGGAGCGGAAGGTCCCCCACTTGTCGGAATACTGGTCGTAGTGCAGCTTGTGATCCTGAAATGCGTCCTTGAGCCCCTGGCTGGCGTCCTCGTAAGGATCGAAGAGCTTGCTCTGTTTCCCTGTCTCCTTTTCCTCTTTGGTGTAGCTGGAAGAAGAGAAGACGATCTTTCCGTCCTTTTGCACCATGGTGTAGATGTAGTTGAACCCCGATGCCTTGGCCCAGGCGGTGAGACGGTCGCTAAGGGCATCGAATTCGGCCCGGTTCGGGGGGGCAGTCGCCGCTTTGGCGTGGTAGGGATCAGCGGCAAGACGCACCCCCTCGGCGCAGGTGCGCAGCTCGCGGTCTACGTCGCCCAGGATCTCTTTCTTCTCGCTGTAATAGGTGTGGAGTGTGAAGGCCGCGGTGGTGAAGAGGTTGAGGACCAGCATGGCCCCGAAGAACCTGGTGGACAGTTTTGCCGTTGTGAAGCCTTTCATCGTCTGCTCCTATGTTGCCGGGTATGCTGCGTCTGCACCTTATCGGTGCTGGAACGGCAATCTTTAGAAGCGCGACAGCGGGGAAGGGCAGGAAACGGTGAGACGAGAGGGGGAGCGGGGGGGGGGCGGAATGGGGACCGTTTCCGGTCCCCATCGGACTTATTTCTTGTGCTTCATCGCAACCTTGATCTTCTTGATGTCCTTGCGCATCAAGTCCACGTCGCGCTCGACGTTGAGTACCTTGAGGCGCAGGTCGGTGATCTGCATGGCGAGCTTCTCGTTGCTGGGCACTTCTTTGGCGGCTTCAGCCGCCGGTGCGGGGCTCGCGGGGAGGGGGACCGGCTCGGTCGAGGCAACCATGACCGGTGCGGCCGAGGAGAGCGCCCATCCGCCCACGTAACCTGCGAGCTTGCCGTCATCAGAGGCGACCTTGACCCACCCGCCGGAGCAGCTCTGCGCCGTCACCTTGGCGTCCTTCTTGAGGACTGCTATCACCTTCGCCTTCTTGCTGGCGGTCTTGCGAAGACGGATCTCCGGGGCGGTCACCGTACAGTTGGTGCTCTCGGCTAATGCCGGAACCGCGAATGCTGCTACAGCCGCTGTTGCGAGGATGATGTTGCGGATCATTTTGCTCATGGTGTCTCCTTTTTATGAGTAATGCGACCAAGTGGTCGAGGTTGAGGCGTTAGAGAGAGGCGACGCGAGGCAGTCCCTCATAGTCTTTCAGACTCGGCGTAAAAAATAATACCGGTCAAATTAAAAATAATCAATAATTTTTTGATTCAATTTTTGGCGAGCGTTCTGACTGGCAGGAACCTGTCGTTGTGCGCGGTCATGCCCCGCGCCTCCTTGAGCCTGATCACATGGACTGTTTGCATGACCCTGTTGTACTGAGACAGGGTCACCCGTTCTCCTGACAGTTCGTCGAGCGCCATGTCTGCGATCTCGGGGTACCGTTCCATCGCGGCATGAAGCTGTGAGTACTGGTAGATGGAGATTTCACAACCGCCCTGTTGACTTGCCTTGCGGATACCGGGGTTCAATGCGAAAAGAGCTGTTATGGCGAGAAACAGCAGCACTACGAAGGGTGTCTTTTCCATGAATGACTGACTGCCCGTGGCATCGGGCTTCCTTATAGTTTTCGGTCAACAGTTTTTGTTATCGGCATCGGGTATTTTTACTGAAGAGAAAAATCACCCCAAAAGGAAGAGGCAGCACCTCTCGGTGCTGCCTCTATGCCTTTTCTATGCCGAGGGAAGTCGGCAGCTGCCTGTCATGTCACGTACGATCAGAACCTCTCGAAATCGGAATCGTCCTGATGCATCTCCAATGTCAGTCCGCCCGCAGCGGCCTTCTGCTTCAGGGGCGGCTGAGAGAGGGGAACCGACTGGGTCAGGGTTTTCTTGCGTGCCTGCTTGCCCTTCGGCTGGATGACCTCCTGGACCGGGCGCGCGGGTGGGAGTCGCCTGGCGCCGCGCTCAGTGTCCTCCACCTTGAAATAGGAGATGGAATCCTGCAGCTGCTCTGCCTGGCTGGAGAGCTCCTCGGCGGTGGAGGACATCTCCTCGGCGGCCGAGGCGTTTTGCTGGATGACCTGGTCCAGTTGCTGGATCGCCTTGTTGATCTGCTCGGCGCCGGTGTCCTGCTCGCGGCAGGCCGCCGAGATTTCCATGACCAGTTCCGCCGTCTTCTGGATGTCGGGAACCATCCGGGTCAGCATCTCGCCGGCTCGCTCGGCGATCTCGACGCTGCTGGAGGAGAGCTGCGAGATCTCGGCAGCCGCCTTCTGGCTCCGTTCGGCCAGTTTCCTCACTTCGCTCGCCACCACTGCGAATCCCTTGCCGTGCTCGCCGGCGCGTGCCGCCTCGATGGCGGCATTGAGGGCCAGCAGGTTGGTCTGGCGCGCGATCTCCTCGATGATGGAGATCTTGCCGGCGATTTCCTTCATGGCACCTACGGTGTGCATGACCGCCTCGCCCCCCTCCTTGGCATCCTTGGCGGATTTTGCCGCTATCTTCTCGGTCTGCAGCGCGTTGTCGGCGTTCTGCCTGATGTTGGAGGTCATCTCCTCCATTGAGGAGGAGACCTCTTCCGCGGAGGCGGCCTGTTCGCTCGCACCCTGGGACATCTGTTCCGAGCTCGAGGAGAGTTCCTGGCTCCCCGAGGCCACGTTGTCGGCAGCGCCCTTCACGTCGGTCACCACCTCGTTCAACTTCTCCATCATGGCCCTCAGGGCGATCAATAACTCGTCTTCGGGAGAACGTTCCTGCAGCTTCAGGGTCAGATCCCCTGCTGCGATCTGCTTGGCGACCTCGGCGATGTTGCGGTTGGCCTTGGCCGTGCTGTTGACCGCCTCGGCGATAGTGTCGAAGGTGTGCTTCACCTCGGCAGTGTCGCTGTCGGCCGCCTCCGTCCGCAGCGCAATCGTTACGTCCCCCAGGGCGAGCCTCCCAAGCCCTTCCACCAGTTTCCTGGTCTCGCGGTCCTGGTAGTCCGCGATCTTCTTCGCCTGGCGGGCCGCCGTCTTCACGGAGGTAAGGTCGGTGACCACCTCGAAGGCGCCGATCACCTTGCCATCCTTGTCCTTGATGGGGACGCCGGTGTAGCTGATGTCAAGGTCGAGCCCGGCCGAAGGATGGGCGTCGGTCTCCCGGGTCGCTTCCAGTCCGGTGCCGATGGCCTGGGCGCAGGCGCAGTTGGCGGTCTTGCAGTCGCTGGTCTTGAAGTGGTCGTAACACTTGGATCCGATCACCTGGGCCTGGCTTTTGCCCCCCACCTTCGCCCCCAGCTGGTTCATGTACAGCACGTTGTAATCGTTGTCGATGATCATCGCAGGGGCGGGCATGTTGTCCATGAACCCCACCATGGTGGCCAGGGTGTCGTTGACCCCCTGGACTATGTTGCGGTAGGCACCCTGATGCTTGCGAGTGTCGGCGCGCGCGGTGAGCCTTCCCTCCGTTGCAGCCTGGGCCAGGCTGGCGGCGTCGGCATCCAGGGTCTTGATCACCTCGACGCAGCCGTTCACCGCGGCGGCGAGGGAATCGAAGATCTCCTTGGCCGCACCGGTGTCGGCGTCCCCCTCGGCCGTGCTGATGGAGAAGTCCACTTCCCCCTTGGCCAACTTGTCCAGGCCGTGCACCAGCTTCCTGGTTTCCTGCTCCTGATAGTCGCCGATCTTCCTGGCCAGGCGGGCGGCCTGCTTGACCGCGGTCTGGTCGGTCACCACCTCGAAGGCGCCGATGACCTTTCCCGACTCGTCACGTATGGGGAGCCCGGTGTAGGCGATGTCCAGATCAAGTCCAACAGCCGGGTGCGCATCGGTCTCGGAGCTTGCGCTCGCACCGGTTTGCATCGCCCTGCCGCAGGCGCAGTTGGTGCTCCCGCAGTCGCTGGTCTTGAAGTGGTCGAAGCACTTGGTGCCGACCACCTGTGCCTGGGTCTTGCCGCCCACCTTGGCACCGATCTCGTTCATGTACAAGACGCTGAAGTCGCGGTCGATGATCATGGCCGGTGCCGGCATGGTGTCCAAAAGCCCCACCAGGCGTGCCATGGTGGCGTTCACCCCTTCGATGATCCTGCGGTATTCTCCCTGGTGCCGGCTGGCGTCGGCGCGCTCGGTGAGTCTCCCCTCCATGGCGGCCCTTGCCAGCATGTTGGCGTCGGCGGCCATGGCCTGTACCGCGGCGATGGTGACGTTGAGGTTCACGGCCAGTACGTCCTTCTCCGACTTTGGCTGCAACTGGACCGACAGGTCTCCCGTCGCCACTTTCTGGGCAGCCCGGGCGGCTTCGGCGATGTTGTCGACCATCTTGCCGAAGGCTTCAGCCAGGTTGCCGGCCTCGTCCTGCGAGTCGCTCTCGATGACCACATCCACGTTCCCCAGCGCCAACTCGTCGGCCACCTTGATCAGCTTGTTGATGTTCCTGCTGATCCGGGACGCGACCATGTAGCCAAGAAGAAGAACGGCCACCGCAATCGCCAGCGTGAGGGCGGCTATCTTCCAGCGCATCTCTGATATCACCTGGCGCAGGTCGTCCATGTAGAGACCGGTACTGACGACCCACCCCCAAGGCTTGTACAGTTTGACGTAGGAAAGCTTTTCGACGGGGACTGTCGAGCCGGGCTTGGGCCAGCGGTACTGCACGATGCCTCCCCCGTTGTTCCTGGCAACGTTAGCCATCTCGGAAAAGAGCAGCTTCCCGGTCGGGTCCTTGGCGGCACTCTGGTCCTTGCCGTCCAGCTCGGGTTTGATAGGGTGCATGAGCATGACCGCGTTCAGGTCGATGATCCAGAAGTATTCGTTGCCCGCGTAGCGCATTTGCTTGATCCGCTCCCTGGCGCGCTTCTTCGCCTCGTCCAGGGAAAATTCCCCCTTCTGGGCCCTCTGGTCGTATTCCGCGATCAACTCGACCGGCAGGTCGACCACCGCCTTAAGCGTATCCTCTCTTTCCTCGAGGATCTTCGTTTCCAGGGCGGGGAGCAGGTAGAAGAAGTTGACCGCCGCTATGATTACGACGGTGGCCAGTGAGATGCTCAGTACTTTTGCCGAGATGCTCCAGTCTTTGAACCTTTTGATGCTCATTCCATTCTCCCTTTACAGCCTGTTGCCTGTGGTTGGCGCGCTGCAGATTCAGATGAGGCCCACTGGTGAGCCACGAGGTTGTCAGGGAGATTTATCGGTAACCTGTGCGGGAAAATAAATGGGAAATTGGAGCGTGCATTCTGCGAAAAAGAAGGGGCGGCGCTGGCGCAGCAAGATCCCGGTGCGGGAAATGCGACCGGGGGGGAGAGGGGGAGCCGCGGCGGCTATGCCGCCGCGGAGTCCTGAAGCTGGTCTACCTGCCGGGAATGGTTATGCAGAGGCACTGCGCTTCGGCGAAGGTGGTATCGCCGCGGAAGATGCGGCCATGGACCATGATCTTCCTCCCTTCCACGGAGACGACCCGGCTTTCCACGGTCACCACCTTCTTGAGCGGCAGCATGTTGCGGAAACTCACGTTGAGGTTGCCGACCACGATCGGGTAACCGGCCGCCCATGCTGCGAGCCCCAGTGCCTCGTCCATGATGGCCGCCACGGCACCGCCGTGGGCGTGCCCCGGAGGTCCCTCCGCCTCGGGGCCGAGCCAGAAGCGGGCATGCAGATGCTTTTCCGCGTCGCGGTAGTAGCGGGCCCGGAAACGGTCGCCCCTGGAGTCGCCGGAGACGAATCGAAGCGAGTCTCCCACCAGGGCCGGTGCGTCGAACGGCACCCAGTCCGCTGCGCCGCTCAGGTCTATCTCGGTCTGCTCACAAGCTTTCAGTACGGTTGAATTGGGCACTCTGTTTCTCCTTGCTGGGTTTACGTGCACGTAAAGCAGGAGCTACCTTAGCAGACTTTTTTCCGGAAATAAAGAGCGGGGTTGATCCTGTATACAAAAAAACCGACCAGGGACAACACCGTTGTTGAATCGCCAGGTTGCCTTCCCGATACCGGTCATTTTGCAAACTGAAATCAGTTGACAGTTAGCTCCACAAAGCGTAAACAACTCACACCAACGTTACGTCCAGTGCCGGAGTTGCTATGAACGACGAAGTGACAACCGGAGGTCTCCAGGCCGAGGTAGCCAGGCTGCAGGCCGAAAACGCCGCTTTGCGCCGGATACTGAAGGAGCATCAGGAGGCCCTGGAGGAGCAGGACCAAGGCGGGCGCTGCTTCCGTTGCCTTTACAACGACACGCCCGTGATGCTGCATTCCATCGACCGCAACGGCCTGCTGCTCGGGGTGAGCAACTACTGGACGGAGGTGCTCGGTTATTCCCGCGAGGAGGTGCTCGGGCGCCGCTCCAGCGACTTCCTGACGCCGGAGTCGCGGCGCTACGCCATGGAGACGGTGTTGCCGGAGTTTTTCCGCACCGGCTTTTGCCGCAACATCGACTACCAGTTGGTCAAGAAAAACGGCGAGGTCATCGACGTCCTGTTGAGCGCCGCCGCCGAACGGGACGCAGAGGGGGACATCGTCCGGTCTTTGGCCGTCATGGTCGATGTCACCGAGTGGAAGGCGGCCGAGAAGGCGCTCAAGGAGAGCGAGGCCCGCTACCGGATGATCGTGGAGACCTCGCAGGAGTCCATCGTCGCCGCCGACCGCACCGGCCGCCTCGTCTACCTGAACCGGCAGTTCGCCGAGATGCTGGGATGCGAGGTGCCCGAGCTGCTGGGGCACCCCTTCCTTGAGTTCGTGGACGACGCGCTGCACGACGAGACCGCCGCCCGGCAGCGCAGCCGCGAGAACGGCGTCTCCGAGCACTACGAAACCATCCTGGTGCGCAAGGACGGCACCAGGGTCTGGGTCAGCGTGTCAGCCAAGCCCATCCGCGACGAAAGCGGCGCCTTCGCGGGCTCCTTCGCCATGATCTCCGACGTCACCCGCAGGAAGCTGGCCGCGGAGGAGATCGAGGTGCTCCATACCCATCTCTCCGCGCGGGCGCTCGAACTGGAGACCGCCAACGAGGAGCTCGAGGCTTTCAACTACACCGTCTCCCACGACTTGCGGCGACCCCTTACCGCCATCTACGGCTTCGCCCAGGTGATCCTCGAGCTTTACGGGCCGAACCTCGTGCCGCCGTGCCGTGATTACGTGCAGGAAATCATCAACGGCAGCATCAAGATGAACCACCTCATCGACACCCTGCTCAACTTCTCGCGCCGCTACAGCGTTCCCCTGAACCGCGAGCAGGTGGACGTGAGCGAACTGGCCGGGGAGATCCTTGCCGAGTTGAGGCTCTCCGACCCTCAGCGCCGCGCGGAGTGCGTGGTCCAGCCGGGGGTGCAGGCCGATGCCGACCCCCAACTGCTGCGGGTGGTGCTGGACAACCTCCTGGGCAACGCCTGGAAGTACTCGGCCAAGAAGGAGGAGACCCGGTTGGAGTTCGGCACGGTGCCGCACCAGGGGAAGGAGGCCTTCTTCGTGCGGGACAACGGCGCCGGGTTCGACATGGGCCGCGCCTCGGTCCTGTTCAAGCCGTTCCAGCGCCTGCACGACTCGGACGATTTCAAGGGGACCGGCATCGGCCTGGCGAGCGTGCAGCGCATCATCCAGCGCCACGGCGGCCATATCTGGGCCGAGGCCGAGCCCGGCAGAGGCGCCACTTTTTTCTTCACACTCGGCTAGCCGCCGGCAAACCCAGGGAGGAAGGATGCTGACCAGGCAGGAATCGCAACAGAGGATCTCGAGGCTGCAAGAGGCGCTGCGGGGAAAAGGTATCGACGGCGCCCTGTTCATCCACCCGATCGACGTCTACTATTTTTCCGGCACCCGGCAGAACTCGACCCTCTGGGTTCCCGCCGAGGGTGAGCCGCGCCTTTGGGTGCGCAAGAGCTTCGCCAGGGGGATACAGGAAAGCTGCATCGAAGACACCCGTCCCTTCCCCTCCAGCAAGGAGTTTCCGGCGCAGTTCGAGGAGGGGGTGCGCAGCGTCGGCTTCACCTTCGACGTGGCGCCGGTGCAGCAGTACAACTATTACCTGAAGCTCCTTCCCGGCCGCGACTTCGTCGACGTCTCCGCCATCAACCGGGAGATCAGGTCGGTGAAGTCGCCGTGGGAACTAGAGCAGATCCGCCACTGCGGCGGGCAGTTGGCCGGCGTGTTCCGCGAGGTGCCCGGGTTTTTGAAGCCCGGGATGCGGGAGGTTGACCTCGCGGCCGAGTTCGAGTACCGGCTGAGAAAGGCCGGGGGAGAGGGGTACGTGCGCATGCGCGCCTTCAACCAGGAGCTCTTCCAGGGGCTGGCAGTCTCCTCGGCCAGCGCCGGCGCCACCGGCTTCTTCGACGGTGCGGTCACCGGGCAGGGGATGTCCAGCGCCTCGCCGCACGGGGCCTCCGCCGCCCTCATCCCGGTCAACGCCCCGATCCTCATCGACTACACCGGCGTCTTCAACGGCTACATCATCGACATGACCAGGTTCTTCGTGATCGGCAAGCTCGCGCCCGAACTCGAGTATGCCTTCCGGACGGCGCTGGCCATCCAGGGGTACCTGGCGGAGCATCTCAAACCGGGGGCGATCTGCGAGGAGCTCTTCCTCAAGGCCGCCGAGATGGCCCAGGCGGCGGGGCTTGCCGAGCATTTCATGGGTGCTCCCGGCGAGAACGCGCGTTTCGTCGGCCACGGCGTGGGACTCGAGCTGGACGAGTTCCCCGTTCTGGCACAGGGGTTCAACGTGGCGCTGCAGGCAGGTCAGACCTTGGCCATCGAGCCCAAGTTCGTCTTCCCGGGCAAGGGAGTCATCGGCATAGAAAACACCTTCGCGGTAACCGACGAGGGGGGTGTCAGGCTGAGCGACCTCCCCGACGACCTCGTCTACCTCTAAGGACGGGGACACCCTTCCTCGCCGGGGGAGTGCCCCCAAATTCTCCACAGTGCCGCAGCGAGCGTTTCGCTTCGGTCCGAACAACCCATCGCGGAAAGGTAGTACCGATGCAACTGAACACCATGGAAGATTTCCAGCGGGACATCTCGTACCGCCTGCTGAAGCAACCCGACGGCACGGCGCTGCTCACCGCAACCATGAAGGACCGTTTCCACGACGTGCTCCTCGAGGTGCGGGTCGAGGTCGCCACCATGAAGATCATCTCGGCTGAGGCCGATTTCCGCATGTCGCCCACCCCCGACTGCCGCAACGTCTCCGCGAAGATGGCGGGGCTGAACGGCTTCGTCATCGGCCGCGGCCTGCAGCGCAAGGTTTCCGAGGTGCTCGGCGGCTCCGCCGGGTGCGGCAACATGCGCAACCTGCTCCTGGGCCTCCTCCCGCTGGCCCTGAACCTGGGCGCCGCCGCCGGGATCACCGACGAGGCGGAGATGCTGGACGCGATCCACGAGAAACTGGTCGGCTCCTGCGCCGGCTATGTAGCGCCGCCGCGCAAAAATTGGCAAGCGATGGGAGAGAGCATGAACATGCAATGGCACCACCTTCTCCTGGGCCCCGGCGATATCTCGGCCGGAAAGGCTACCGCGATCCAGGACGCCTTCACCGCGCTCTTCCGCTCGGCCGGCGGTCCCCGTACCATGGCCCTGTTCCGTAAAGACGCGCAGGACGGCGGGCTCGACCTCTACTTCACCCCCGAATCGACCCTGCACGCCTGGCGCCTCATCGAGGAGTGCAAAGCCACCCCCTGCGCGCCTCCCTCCCTGGCCGGGCTGGAACTCCTGGTCGGGCACAACGAGATCACCTACTACCTCACCACCTGAAAGGCGCTATACTGAGACGGTGATTTCACCGACTTACCAGGAGCGACCATGGACGGCGGCACGCTGGGCAAACTGCGCAACTGGGTCGGGCGCCTCTCGCCGGCGACCGTAGCCTGCATCTACATCCTGGCCAGCATCAGCTGGCTTTTGCTGGCCCACCTCATCTTCGGCCTGCTGCTCGCGGGCCATCCCCTACTCAAATACCTCGCCTCCGGCGGCCTCGAACTGCTGGGGGTCTTCACCATGGCGGCCATCATCTACCTCTTGACCGCGAAGATAGAGGCGCGGCACCGGGCGACCGAGCTCAGCATCAGGGAACAGGCGGTACGCGACGGGCTCACCGGTTTGTACAACCGCCAGGCGTTCGATGACTTCCTGGCGCAGTCCATCGTCTTCGCCAAGAGGCGGAGCGAAAGCGTGGCGCTCCTCTTCCTCGACCTGGACCGCTTCAAGCTGATCAACGACCGGCGCGGCCACTTCGTCGGCGACGCCCTGCTCGCCGAGACCGGGCGCCGCCTGACGCGCTGCGCCATGCGCGGGGAGGACATCGTGGCGCGGGTGGGAGGGGACGAGTTCGCCATGCTGCTGCACCATCCCGAGATGCCCGAGGGACCCGCGGTGATGGCCCGGCGCGTGCTGGACGCGCTCTCGGAGCCGGTGCAGGTGGAGGGGGAGACCCTGAGGACCAGCGCCAGCATCGGCATCGCCCTCTTTCCCTCCGACGCGGACGATCCCATGCAGCTTTTCAAGATGGCGGATTTGGCCCTCGGGCAGGCCAAGCAGCAGGGGCGTTCCACCTTCTGCCTGTACGGCGGCGAGTGGCGCGAGGAGCACGACCACAGGATCCAGCTCGAGCACGGTCTTCTGCGCGCCATCAACCGCGACGAGCTGTTCCTGGTCTACCAGCCCAAGCTCGATACCGCCACCATGCGCGTGGTCGGGGTCGAGGCGCTGGTGCGCTGGCGCCACCCTCACCTGGGGGAGCTGGGGCCGGGGAGTTTCGTGCCGCTGGCCGAGAAGGGGGGGCTCATCTGGCCCCTCACCGAGTGGGTGCTCAGGGAGGCGTGCCGGCAGGCGGCGCTCTGGTACCGCGACGAGGCGCTGGACCTGAACGTGGCGGTAAACATGTCCCCGACGGTCTTCGCGCACGAGGGACTGGAGCAGGCCATCGAGGCGGCGCTGCACGACAGCGGCCTCCCCCCGGACCGGCTCACCCTGGAGATCACCGAGCAGTCGCTGATGATCTACGAAAGCGAGGCGGTAGGGGTCCTGGAGCGGCTGCAGCGCATGGGCGTCAACGTCCAGATCGACGATTTCGGTACCGGCTACTCCTCGCTCTCCTCGCTCAAGCACTACCATTTCCAGGCACTGAAGATCGACAAGTCCTTCGTGAACGACGTGGTCACCTCCTCCGAGGACGCCGCCATCGCCACCACCATCATGTTCATGTCCAAGTGCCTGGACATGGAGGCGATCGCCGAAGGCGTCGAGAACGAGGCGCAGAAGGATTTCCTCACCTCGATCGACTGCCGTCTCATGCAGGGCTTCTACTTCGCCCGTCCCATGCTCCCCTCCGAGATGTCCCGCTTCATCTCCAGGCTCACGCCCGCCAAGCGCGAGCAGTAGAGCGTTTCCGGCCGCCTTGAAATGACCCGCCGCTCCGGTATAATGTGAAAGTTTTTTAACGATGATCATTAAAGGAGATTGCCATGGCAGACAGGCAGAAGACCATAGGCGTCCTGACCGGCGGCGGCGACGTGCCGGGGCTAAACCCCGCCCTGAAGACCCTGGTCGCGCGCGCCTCCGAAAGCGGGTACCGGGTGGTCGGCGTCCGGCGCGGCTGGGGAGGGCTTTTGGGCTACAACCGGGACGATCCGGAGAGCTGGGAGAAGGCCGTGATGCCGCTGGACCGCCACGCGGTACGCACCGTGGACCGCTCCGGGGGGACCTTCCTGCACACCAGCCGCACCAACCCGGGCAAGGTCGCAGCCGGCGACGTCCCCGTCTTCCTGCGCGGCGCCGACTGCGACCCAGCGGTCTCGGGGACTCACGACTTCACCCAGCACATCCTCGCCAACCTGGAGCACCTGGGCATCGACGTGCTGATACCGATCGGGGGAGACGACACCCTGAGCTACGCCGAACGCCTGAACCGCGAGGGGGTCCCCATCGTCGCCATCCCGAAGACCATGGACAACGACGTCTTCGGCACCGACTACTGCATCGGCTTCTCCACTGCGGTCACCAGGAGCGTCAACTTCATCCACAACCTGCGCACCAGCGCCGGGTCTCACGAGCGCATCGCGGTGGTGGAGCTCTTCGGCCGCAACTCCGGGGAGACCTCGCTCATCTCGGCCTACCTGGCCGGGGTGGACCGTGCGCTCATCTCCGAGGTCCCCTTCGACGTCGAGAAGCTCTCCCTGCTGCTGCAAGAAGACAAGAAGGGGAACCGCAGCAACTACGCCATGGTGACCGTATCGGAAGGGGCGTCCATGGTGGGGGGGCAGATCGTGGAGTACGGCCAGGAGGATGCCTACGGCCACAAGAAGCTTGGGGGGATCGGCGTGGTGGTGAGCGAGGCGGTGAAGCGGCTGACCGGCTCCCACATCATCTACCAGCAGCTCTCCTATCTCATGCGCAGCGGCGCACCCGACTCGCTGGACCTCATGGTCGCCTACAACTACGCCAACATGACCATGGACCTGATCAGCGAGGGGATGTCCGGGCGCATGGTGGCCATGCAGGGAGGGACCTACCGGCACATCCCGATCAGCACCATCATGCAGGGGGAGAAAAGGGTGGACGTGGCCGAGCTCTACGATTCCGTCGAATACCGTCCGAGGGTGCGGCACGTGCTGGGCAAGCCGATGTTCCTTTACTGAAGGCGGTGGCGCCATGATCGAGATCGACGGGAGCATGGGGGAGGGGGGAGGGCAGGTGCTGCGCAGCGCCTTGAGCCTCTCCTGCCTCACCGGGCAGGGGTTCCACATCTACAACATCAGGAAGAACCGGTCCAAGTCGGGGCTGATGCGGCAGCACCTGATGGCGGTGCAGGCCGCATCGCGCATCGCGGCGGCCAACGTGGTAGGGGACCGGCTCGGTTCGCCGGAGCTGAGCTTCCTTCCCGACAGCATCACCCCGGGAGAATACAGCTTCGATATCGGCACGGCCGGCTCGGCCACCCTGGTGCTCCAGACCGTGATCCCCCCCCTGCTTGCCGCCCGCAAGGCAAGCCGCGTCACGGTGACCGGCGGCACCCATGTCCCCTTCAGTCCTTCCTGGAACTACTTCGAGGAGATCTTCTGGCCCAGCATCGTCCGCCTGGGGGTGCGCGGCGAAACCGTCGCCCACTCCTTCGGCTTCTATCCCAAGGGGGGAGGGAGGATCGGCTGCCTCGTGGAGCCGGCCGAAGTCCTCGCCCCCTGCCTGGTCCGGGAAAGGGGAAGGCTCACACGGCTGCGCATCGTATCAGCCGTCGGCAACCTCCCCAGGCACATAGCCGAACGGCAGCTCCAGGCGGCCCTCGCCGGTCTCAAGGGGAGGTTGGAGCGCGGCTTGCCGATGGAGATGGAGACGCGGGAGGTGAGTATCCTCGGGCAGGGCACCTTCATATTCATCAAGGGGGAGTACGAGCATGCCGTGGCGGGTTTCACCGGCCTGGGGGAGAGGGGAAAGCCCGCCGAAGCGGTCGGCGCCGAGGCCGCGAGCGAGTTTCTTGAGCACCACGAAAGCGGCGAGCCGATCGACCCGCACCTCGCCGACCAGTTGGTGCTCTACCTCGTGCGCGGCACGGGAAGCTCGTTCTTTCGCACCTCGCGCGTCACCAGGCACCTGGCCACAAACCTGCTGGTGGCGGGGCGCTTCCTGAAGCTCTCCTGCCACCTGGAGGGAAGGGAAGGGGGGCCGGGGGGGGTGACGATCACCCCGCATCGTTGAAATAGAAAAGGCGGCCGCTAAGGCCGCCTTTCTTGTTGTCGGAAATCCCGAGCCGCTAGTACCTTTCGAAACCCGCCTGCAGCAGGCTCTCCTCGCTCCCGTCCAGGTTTATCTGGATGCCGGGGTAGCCCGCGGCCGGGCCACCGGCCCGGGTCAGCTTCTGGTGTCCGATCTTGTTGGCAGTGGGGGCCCCCTTCGCAGGCTGCCTCCGCTCGACGGCAGCCGCACCGACCTTGAAGAAGGCGATGGTCCCCTGCAGCTGCTCGGCCTGGGAGGCGAGCTCTTCGGCCGTGGACGCCATCTCCTCGGAAGCGCCGGCGTTTTGCTGGATCACCTGGTCCAGCTGCTGGATGGCGCGGTTGATCTGCTCCGCGCCGGTGTCCTGCTCCTTGCATGCCGCGGATATCTCCTGCACCAGCTCGGCCGTCCTGTGGATGTCGGGGACCAGCATCTGCAGCAGGTTCCCGGCGTGCTCCGCCACCTCCACGGAGGTCAGGGAAAGATCCCCGATCTCGCCGGCCGCCTTCTGGCTCCTCTCGGCGAGCTTTCTCACCTCCGAGGCGACCACGGCGAACCCTTTGCCGTGTTCCCCCGCCCGCGCCGCCTCGATGGCCGCGTTCAGGGCCAAAAGGTTGGTCTGGCGCGCGATCTCTTCGATGATCGAGGTCTTGGAGGCGATCTCCTTCATGGCCGCCACCGTCCTTGCGACCGCCTCGCCGCTTTCGCTGGCGTCGGTGGCGGATTTCACCGCGATCTTCTCGGTCTGCAGCGAGTTGTCCGCGTTTTGCCGGATGTTCGAGGTCATCTGCTCCATCGAGGAGCTGGCCTCCTCGGCCGAGGCCGCCTGTTCGCTCGCCCCCTGCGACATCTCCTCCGAGGTGGAGCTGAGCGCCTGGCTTCCTGATGTGACGTTGTCGGCTGCGTTCTTCACGTCGGTGACCACGCGGGTCAGGTTCTGCACCATGGTGGCGAGCGCCTGCATCAGTCCGTCGTTTTCCGAGCGCTGCTTCACCTCGAGGAGCAGGTTTCCTTCCGCGATCTCCCTGGCGAGTCTCGTGGCATCGTTGTTGGCATCGATCAGGAGGTTCAGGCTGTTGATGATGTCGTTGAAGTCGCCGTAGTAGGTGTCGGTTATCCTGTCCGGGATGTCACCCTTGGAGATGCGGGAGAGATAGCGCGAGGTGACGTCGATCGGCTGCACGAACGCCTCGATCAGCCGGTTCTGGCCGGTGAGGAGCTCGCCCCAGGCCCCCTGGAAGGCCGCGGCGTCGCCGCGCACGCTGAGCTTGCCCTCCCTGACAGCCTTGATCAGCTCGTTCATCTCCGCGCTCAACGTCCCGATGGTGGCGATCATGGTCGAGAGGTTCTTGCCCATCAGGTCGCGCTCCGACTTCGGGGTCACCTGGACCGAGAGGTCGCCGTGGGCGACCCGTTCGGCGGCGAGCGAGGCCTCCTTGATGTTGTCGGCCATGTTCTTGAAGGAGCGGGCCAGCATGGCGATCTCGTCGTTACCCTCGGTGTCGATCTCGACGTCGACGTCTCCGAGCGCGAGCTTGTCCGCGCAGCGGGAGAGGGCCCGTACCGGGCGGCTGATGCTGCGGGTGATGCAAAAGCCGATCAGCGCGCCGATGGCGATGGCCAGAAAAGCCAGGGAAACTGCGATGATGCGGGACCGGGAGGAGACCTGGGCGGCGCTCAGGTAGCGTTCCTCGATCCCCTGTTCCTGGTATTGAACCAGCTCGTTGAAGGCCGGAGCGATCAAGGCAAGCAGGGGCGCCGCCTCCTTCTCGAAGACGGCCGAGGCGTGCGCGCTGTTACCGGCGAGGGCGAGTTCGAGCACCTGGTTGTTGGCCTTGCGGGCGTTGTCCAGGGTCTGCTTCGCTTTGGCGATGAGTTCCTTCCCCTGCCCGGTGGTCTCCAGCTTTTCGAGCTTCTCCATGGACGCCTTGTACTGCTGGCGCGCCTGGTCGATCTTCTTGTTGTCCTCGCGACGTGCCGCCGCGTCGGTTTCCAGGAGCATGCTCTGGACGCTGGAAACGATAGCCGTGACGCTCTTGGCCGCATCGTTGGCCAGCTTGATCTTGGCGTACTCCTTCTTGACGATGGTTTCCAGGCCGGAATCCATTTTCAGCATGCCGACGACGCTTATGGCCCCGATGACAAGGAGCAGTAACAGGATCACACCGAAACCAACGCTTAGCCGTGCACCGATCTTCATGTCCTGAATCTTCATCTTTCCCCCCTGTGTCACTCTTCGTTTTCCGGACGGCGGCAACCGCCCGCAAGTGTTTTGCCTGGTAAAACTAGGCCTGCAGACTCTGGAAAAAGCGGCGTCGTTGTAAGGTACCATCATCCCCTATCGGCAATGCCTTCAACGACTTAAGTGTATACAAGAAAAAAAGTAGGGTATCTTGCGGTGGTGGGGGGCGGCGTTGTTATATTCCGGGAGGAGACTGTTCGGCTGGTAACGGCGGTGTCTCAAAGAAAAAGGGGGCGGCGCGCGGAGGTGAGCTTTTTGGACGGCGGGAGTGGCTGATCAACCGGCCGACCGCAGCAAGGCGGCCACCTGGTCGATCAGGGGGAGCTGGCCGGGGAGGATCTTTTCCCGGGCCTCGTCGATGCCGAACCAGCAGGCGCGATCGACCTCGGGGAACTCGGTCTGCCTGCCGGAGCGCGGCGGCCATTCCATGGTGAAGGTGTTGCTGACGAGGTGCGCGGGGTCGAAGTCGCCGCTAAAGGCCCATGCCCGCACCAGCTTTCCCCCGGGCTGCCTGATCCGGTCCAGCTCGATGAAGCTGCCGCTCGGCTCGTGCCCGGTTTCCTCGCGGAACTCCCGCCGGGCAGCCTGCAAGGGATCCTCCCCCTCCAGGTATTCCCCCTTGGGAATCGACCATGCCCCCAGGTCCTTCCGGGCCCAAAACGGCCCCCCCGGGTGCACCAGGAGGAGCTCCGGCGCGCCGTTTCTCACGCGGTACATGATCAGCCCGGCGCTCCGCCTCGGCATCGGGCTAAAGCGCCTGGCCGCGCGGCAGCTGCCACCCCTTCATGATGGCGGTGCAGCGGATGGTGATGACGGTGAGTGCGGAGACGGTGAGGTTCACCTGGGAGGGGAGCGTGGTCTGGTGCAGGAAATAGAAGAGGGCGCCCCCGACCACGCAGGCCGAGGCGTAGATCTCGCGCTGCAGGATGAGCGGGATCTCGTTGCTCAAAAGGTCGCGCACCAGCCCGCCGCAGGTGGCGGTCATCACCCCCATGATGATGGCGCCCATGAGCCCCAGGTTGAACTGGAGCGCCTTGGAGGTCCCGATCACCAGGAAGGTCCCGAGACCCAGGGCGTCCAGAAGGAGCATGGCGCGGTTCATCCGCTCGAAGCTCCTGGGGGTGAGAAAGACCGCTATCGACGCGGCGACGGCCAGGTAGAGGTAGAGCTCGTTCTTGAAGCAAAAGGGGGGGGTGTCGTTCAAAAGTACGTCGCGGATGACGCCGCCGCCGGTGGCGGTGACGATGCCGAGCACGATGATCCCCAGGAGGTCCATGCCGCGGCGCACGCCCGCGAGCGCCCCCGAGGCGGCGAAAGCGACGGTGCCCAAAAGGTCGAGGGCGTAGATGATGGCTTGCTGGTCCATGAAAAGATCGATTCCTCTGCCGGCGGGATCGGGAGCGCCGGTCTACTCCTCGAATTCCTCGTGGTGCTCCCCCGGAGCCCGGTAATCCTCGACATCGTGCCAGAAACGCTGCTGCAGCTCCTTCAAGAGCGGTTCGAGGCTCTTTCTGTCCGAGGCGCTGATGGTGATGGCGCCGTACTTGCGGGTAAGCTGCCGCACCTTCATGAAGGCGAGGGGGTCCCCCTTCTTCAGGTCGGGGAGCAGGTCCATCTTGTTGAACACGAGGAGGGTCGGCTTCTGGGAGAGCTCCAGTTCCGCCAGGATGGCGTTCACCTGGCTGATCTGTTCCTCGACGCGCGGGTTGCTGCAGTCGACCAGGTGGACCAGGAGGTCGGCATCCTTGAGCTCCTCCAGGGTGGCCTTGAAGGCGCCCATCAGGGACTTCGGGAGGCTGCGGATGAAGCCGACCGTGTCGGTGATGATCACCTCCCGGTCCATCGGGAAGCGCAGCCGCCGGGACGACGTGTCCAGCGTGGCGAAGAGGAGGTCCTCGGTGAACACCTCGCTCTTGGTCATGGTGTTCAGGAGGGTGGACTTGCCGGCGTTGGTGTACCCCACGATGGAGATGATGGGGATCCCCGCCTTCACGCGCTTCTGGCGGCGCTGGTAGCGGCCGTTGGAGAGCTCCTTCAGCTCCCGCTCCAGGTGCGCGATCCGGTCGCGGATGCGGCGGCGGTCGATCTCCAGCTTGGTCTCGCCGGGGCCGCGCCCGCCGATTCCCCCCATGAGCCGCGACATCTGCACGCCGCGCCCGGAGAGCCGGGGCATCAGGTACTTTAACTGGGCCAGCTCCACCTGGACCTTGCCGTCCTGGGTGGTGGCGCGCCGGGCGAAGATGTCCAGGATCAGCTGGCTGCGGTCGATGACCTTCAGCTCGGTCAGCTCGGATATGGAGCGCACCTGGGCCGGGGAGAGCTCCTGGTCGAAGACGAGCATGGTGGCCCCGTACTGCAGCGCCTTGATCACCACCTCCCGGATCTTTCCCTCCCCCAACAGGTAGCGCGGGTTGAACTCCTTGGGGCGCTGGATCACGGTGTCGAGCACGCCGACCCCGGCGGTGCGGGCCAGCTCCTTCAGCTCCTCGATGGAATCGACCGCCTCCTCCATGGGACGCTGGGTCACCGAGATCAGGATGCCGCGCTCCTGGCCGCTGGCGACCACCTTCCCTTCCTTGAGGCCGCGCTCCATGGTCTGTTCCAGGGTTTCCACGAACCCCTTGAAGTCGAGGTCGTATTTCTGGAAGGGGACCGAGGGCTCCACGTGGTAGGGGAGGGGACCGCCGTCGGGCGGGATGAGCGCCGCGGTCTGGATCGAGAAGCGGTCCGGGTTCTGGGTGAGCTGCAGGGCGGCGATGAGGTCCAGGCGCAAAAGCGAGAGGTCGGTCAGGTCGTCGTCCGAGAGGACCTCTCCCTTCAGGTGGGTGTGCACCAGGCGCACGCCGCGCAAAAGCCTCTTCCCGAGCGGGTACTCCTCCAGGGGGGGGATCATGATGCCGCGCTCATCCCCCACCACCACGTAGGCGATCTCGCCGATGCGGCTCACCAGGACGCCGAGCTGGCGCCTGATCTCCAGCGAGATGTCAGCCAGTTCCCGGGCCAGTTCCAGGGAAACCACCTCACCCGGTTTCACCCGGCGGCGGTGCAGCCTCTCAAGCCTCTTTACCTGGCTCGGTTTCAGTCCTGTCAGGTTACCGTGCAGTCCTTTGATGGCGCGCCTCCGCTACAGCCCGATGATGTTGTAGCCGCAGTCTACGAAGTGGATCTCGCCCGTCACGCCGCTTGCGAGCGGGCTGGCGAGGTAGAGGGCGGCGTTGCCGACCTCCTCCTGCGAGATGTTGCGCCGCAGCGGCGCCTTCTCGGCCACGTGCCCGGCGATCTGGCCGAAGCCCCCGATGCCGGCGGAAGCAAGGGTCCTAAGCGGACCCGCCGAGATGGCGTTCACCCTGGTACCTTCCGGTCCCATCGCCTCGGCCAGGTAGCGCACGCTTGCCTCCAGCGCCGCCTTGGCGACGCCCATGACGTTGTAGTTTGGGAACACCTTCTGGGCCCCGTAGTAGGTCATGGCGATCACGCTGCCGTCGCGCCCCTGCATGAGCGGTGCCGCCTCCCGCGCCATGGCGATCAGGGAATAGGCGCTGATGTCGAGCGCCGTGGCGAACCCCTCGCGGGTGGTGTTCAGGAAGGAGCCCTTGAGCTCATCCTTGTTGGCGAAGGCGACCGAGTGCACCAGGATGTCCAGCCCCCCCCACGCCTCGCGCACCTGGTCGAACAGGCGCGCGATCTCCTCGTCGCTTCTCACGTCGCAGGGGAGCACCAGTTTGGAGCCGATGCTCTCCGCAAGCGGCATCACCCTCTTGGCGACCGCCTCGCCCGCGTAGGCGAGGGCCACCTCGGCCCCCTCGCGGTGGAATGCCTCGGCGGTGGCCCAGGCGATACTTTTATCGTTAGCTACACCGAAAATAAGTGCTTTTTTCCCTTCCAGTAAACCCATGAACTCTCCTTGCTGTCGACTGCGGCAGATTAAGCTTCTCTAGTCTGCCGCTTGACACATAGCGGCACATGATAATGAAAAAAGCCGGTGTTGGCAAGGGATATGACAGGTTTTTAAGGAAGTTCGAAGGGGGAGACACCCTCCCCCGGTGAGGGGGAGGATCGGTGAAGAAGGGAGTCGTCGTCCGGGGCGAGAGCTACAGCGGCGGGTCGAGCGGGCGCTGCTCCTCGACGTTGCGATAATCCTGCAGGATTCGCTCGATGTTCTTCAGGCGCTGGTCCATCTCCTCCAGCATCGCAGCGGAGCGGTCCACCCGTCCCTTGATGTTGAAGATCACGAAGGGGAGGATGAACCAGATCACCACCAGGAAGAAGCCGATGATGCTCATCATCATCATGAACCCGCCGAAGATTTCCATAACGCCCCCGTCTAGGAAGGTCTGGTGCTGCATTGCGACTGCTCCAAGGCTCTCGCCAACTGGTCGGGACAGGAGGTGTCACCCTGGCAGGCGATCCCCTTGAGGCGTTTGATGGCCTCGGTCACCTCCATGCCGCGCACCAGGGCGGCGACCGCCTGGGTGTTCCCGGCACAACCGTCCACGAACCTGGTGGCGACGATGACGCCGTCCTCGATCTCTATCTCGATCCGGGAGGCGCAGCTCCCGGATGTGTTGTAGCTCACCTTCATCTTGTTGCCTCTCCTTTTGCAGCTCGTAAAGTATATGCGCCCAGACCCCCCGCGCCAGCGTCCGGTTCACGCATGACGGCGGCGCCGCGAAATCTTTCGCACCGGGCCATATACCCTGAAGTCGAGGGAAAAGTCAATCTGAGAGAAGCGCCTGAGCCATGGTGAGCCGCTCCGGCCCCGGGAAGGACTGCAGGTACAGCGCGTTGACCGTGGCCAGCATCATGTTCAGCCGCTCCAGGTCCATGACGGCGCTGCCGGGGATGCTGGGGAGCCCCTGGAAGTTTTCGGGGCAGAAGTCGACCGACCTTTCCCCCTCGCGCAAGAGCAGAAGCGGAAGGCCGTGGGTGCGGCAGATGATCGGCCGGGCCTGGTAGAGCAGGCAGAGCCCGTCATGGAGCAGCGGGCAGGGGGAGCCTTCCCGTGTCTCCCGGGCCTTGGCGCGGACCAGTTCGGCCTGCTCGGCAGGGAGCTCTCGCAGCGCTTTCCTGAGCGCGGCGGCTTCCACGGCGAAGATGGAGAGATGGCGGCAGCAGGCGTCGCAGCCTGCGCGGCAGGTGATGTATGCGCTGAAGGTTTCCGAGGTGCGCCGGCAGATCTCGTCGACGCGGGAGAGCAGGGCGAGGTAGTTTTCCAATCCGGTCATGCTTGCTCGGGGCCGCGCAGGGTCTTGCTGAACTCTTCCATGAGCTGCTTGTTCAGGTAGAAATATGGTTTCTCGATGGTGCCGCTGAAGCCGAAGCTCTGGTAGTTCATCATGACCGGGTCGTCGGTGCGGCCGCTGGACACGTACCCCCTGGCGCCGGGATCTATCTCGAGCAGACGCTGCATCGCCTCCTGCCCTCCCATCCCCCCGGGGATGTTCAAATCCAGGATCACGGCGGCAAAGGCGTCGCCCGCTTGGTGCCGCTCGCGGTAGATCTCCACGGCCTGGGCGCCGTCGTTGGCGAACTCGACCTCGAAACCGTAGCGCTTCAAGGTTTCCCCCGCTACGAACCGGACCATCTCGTCGTCGTCCATGACCAGTACTTTGGCCGGCCGCTGGTTCTCATTTCCCATAACAAGTTACCCTAGTTACACGGTTGTTAAGCTGCTTTGGACGTGCTATTAATCTATAGCCGGTATGTCCGTGCCTGGCAAGTGACTTTTTTACTAGCGAAATCAAATCTGTTCAAGGAGAACTGCAATGGCCAAGGTGAAGTCGCCGGTCACGGCTGCCGTCCGGGTACTGCGGCAGGCGGGGGTTGCCTTCGGCGAGCACCCCTACCAATACGAGGAGAAGGGGGGGACCGCCGTGTCGGCGCGCGAGCTTGGCGTCGACGAGCACAGCGTGATCAAGACCCTCGTCATGGAGGACGAGACCAAGGCGCCGCTCGTGGTGCTGATGCACGGCGACCTCCAGGTATCCACCAAGGAACTGGCGCGCGCCATCGGCGTCAAGAGCGTCGCCCCCTGCACCCCCGACACCGCCAACCGCCACTCCGGCTACATGGTGGGGGGGACCTCCCCCTTCGGCACCAGGAAGCCGATGCCGGTCTACATCGAAGAGAGCATCCTCGACCTGCCGCTCGTCTACATAAACGGCGGCAGCCGCGGCTTCCTGGTCTCCCTCCCTCCCTCCGAGCTGCAGCGGGTGCTGAAGCCGGTCCCGGTCAAGGTGGGGATCTAGGCGTGGCCGCCGGTCTCGCGGCACTCTTTAGGGAAGCGGCCGAGTCGGTGGCCGGCGCACAGGCGCTCGTTGTTACCGCGGGCGCCGGCATGGGGGTTGATTCCGGCCTCCCCGACTTTCGCGGCGACACCGGTTTTTGGAGCGCCTATCCCCTGTACCGCCGCCTCGGCATCAGCTTCGTCGACGCCGCCAACCCGGAACACTTCGAACGCGACCCCGCCTTCGGCTGGGGCTTTTACGGCCACCGCACCAACCTCTACCGCGCCACGGTCCCCCACGCCGGCTTTGCGCTCCTGCTTGACTGGGCCGCCCGCTTCGGCCTGGAGCTGTTCGTCGCCACCTCCAACGTGGACGGCCAGTTCCAGAAAGCCGGTTTCGCCGGGGACGCCGTCCTGGAGTTCCACGGCTCCATCCATCACCTGCAGTGCACCGGTCCCTGCTGCAACCGGATCTGGGACAACCGCGAACAGTTCCGGATCGACGAGGATACCATGCGCGCCGACCACGTGCCCCTTTGTCCCCGCTGCGGCAGGGCGGCGCGTCCCAACATCCTCATGTTCGGGGACTACGCCTGGATCGAGGAGCGCACCGCGCGGCAGCAGGAGCGCTTCCGGCAGTTCCTTTCCCGCCAATCCGGCAGGCGCGTCGTGGTCGTCGAGCTGGGGGCCGGGACCGCCATCCCCACCGTGCGAGCCGCCAGCGAGCGGATCGGCTCCCTCTCCGGCGCCCGGGTGATCCGCATCAACCCGCGCGAGCCGCAGGTCCGCGCACCGCACCTCTCCCTTCCCTGCGGGGCACTCGAGGGGCTAACCGGGATCGACGCGTTGTTGCGGCGGGATTAGCCGGGGGGGGGCGAATGATTATTCGCCCCTACAGTGGCTGACGATTGCGGGGTTTTGTTGGGGCGAATAACTATTCGCCCCAACAAACGGGGTCGTCCTTCGAATTTTCCCTCTCCCATGTCCGATTTTCCTGATGCATTCCCCTCTTTTCCGTATACGCCCGCCATAAAAAACCCTTGCGTTTTAAATTCTTAGTTGCTAGTATGCACATTTTTTAGGCAGATAAGGAAGTTATCACATATGCAAAACACCGTGGCCATCGGCTCTCTTACCTTGAAGAATCGGGTATTTCTGGCCCCTATGGCCGGCATCACCAACCTCCCCATGCGCATCATCGCTCGCGAGGGGGGAGCCTCCCTCACCTTTACCGAGATGGTCAGCGTCAACGGCCTGACCAGGGAGGGGCGCAAGAGTTTCGATCTGCTGAAGACCACCCCCGAGGATCGCCCGATCGGCATGCAGCTTTTCGGCGACGAGCCGGAGATGCTGGCCGAGGCGGCGCGGCTGGTCGAGGGGTACGGAGAACTGATCGACATCAACATGGGGTGCCCGGTGAAGAAGGTGGTCGGCACCGGCGCCGGCAGCGCCCTCATGAAGGACCCGGTCAAGGTGGGGCGGATCGTCCGTTGCGTGCGCAAGGCGACGGCACTCCCCTTCACGGTGAAGATCAGGACCGGATGGGTCTGCGGCGACGACACCTTCCTCGAGGTGGGGCGGATCGCACAGGAAGAGGGGTGCGACGCCATCACCCTGCATCCCAGGAGCCGGGCCCAGATGTTCGAGGGGAAGGCGAACTGGGCGAAGATAGGGGAATTGAAGAGTGCCCTGAAGATCCCGGTGATCGGCAGCGGCGACCTCTTCAGCGCGGACGACGTGGTCCGCATGATCCAGGAAACCGGTTGCGATGCGGTGATGGTAGCCCGCGGCGCGATGGGGAATCCCTGGCTGTTCCGGGAGGCGCTCGCCCTTATGGCCGGCGAGGTACCGGTGCCGCCGACGGTGGCGGAACGACTTGCGGTTGCCCGCAGGCATTTCGAGCTCTTCACCGAGTTCGAGGGGGGCAGGGTGGCCCTGATGGAGATGCGCAAGCATCTTGCCTGGTATTCCAAGGGGCTTCCGGGAGCCGCGCAGTTCCGTGCCGCGGTGAACCGGATCGAGCATGCTGCCGAGCTTGTCGGGGCGATGGAGGAGTTCTTTGATGGCTGACCGGTTGGAGAACTATTACGCGAATGTGGTCGACAGCGTGGGCGACGGTGTCATCGTCCTTGACAACACCGGCGCCGTGACGCTCGTGAACCCTGCTGCCGAGGAGCTGGCCGGCGTCTCCAGGCGCCAGGCGCTGGGGCATCTCTTCAGCGAGATCTTCAAGGACGACGCCGCCCTCAACGAGCTGGTGGCCAAGACCGTCAGCACCGGGATGTCCGTCTCCGACCACGAGAACATCGTGCTCAAAAGGGGAGGGCGGATCACCCCGGTGGGTACCAGCACCTCGCCGCTTTTGAGCTCCAACGGCGAGCGTATCGGCACCATCGTGCTCCTGCGCGACCTCACCAACGTGCGCGAGCTCGAGAGCGCCGTGCGCCAGGCGGACCGTCTCTCCTCGCTGGGCGCGCTCGCCGCGGGGCTCGCCCACGAGATCAAGAACCCGCTGGGGGGGATCAAGGGGGCGGCCCAGCTCCTGGAGATGGAGTTCCCGGACAACGAAGACCTGAGGGAGTACGTGCGGGTCATGCTGAAGGAGGTGCAGCGGGTCAACCTGATCGTCGAGGAGCTGCTCGGCCTCGCCTCCCCCGGGCGTCTTAAGCTCGGCAAGGTGAACCTGCACCGGGTCCTCTCCGACATCGTCCTGTTGCAGAAAAACGCCTGCGAGGGGAAGGAGCTCTACCTGCAGCAGTACTTCGACCCGAGCATCCCCCCGATACTGGCTGACGAGGCCCTCTTGACCCAGCTGTTCCTGAACCTGATCAAGAACGCCATGGAGGCCGTGGGGACCGGCGGCGTGGTCAAGGTGACCAGCCGGGTCCTGGCCGACTACGCCCTGACCCAGAAGGGGGAGCGGCGGGCGCGCATGGTTGCCATCGACATCTCCGACAACGGTCCCGGCATCCCTTCCGACGTCCTGGAGAACATGTTCACCCCGTTTTTCACCACCAAGTCCCAGGGGACGGGGCTCGGTCTGGCCATCTGCCAGAAGATCGTGTCCGAACACCGCGGCATGATCAGGGTCGATTCCGGTCCCTCCCGCGGCACCGTCTTCACCGTCATGCTGCCGCTGGTACAATAACGGCCGTTCCACGTTCTATGTTCCAGGTTCTACGTCAGAAGCAATGAGGCTTCTGCGAGTTCACGGGATCTTGCATACGAGCACAAACGGCAAAGATAAGTCTAACGTCCTATGCTCTACCTAAGTTTGAAGCAGCGCCGCTTCAGGTTTCAACTTAGAACGTAGAACGTAGAACATAGAACGGTTTCTAGGAGTTTATATGTCGATCAACAACATACTGGTCGCGGATGACGAAGAGAGCATGCGCTGGGTCCTTTCCAAGGCCCTCAAGAAGAAAGGGTTCAACGTCGAGCTGGCCAAGGACGGCAACGAGGCGCTCAAGCTGATCAAGGAGAACGTCTACGACCTGGCGCTCCTCGACATCAAGATGCCGGGAGTCACCGGGCTCGAGCTGCTGGACCGGGTCAAGGAGGAGCGCGCCGACCTGATGGTGGTCATCATGACCGCCGAGGCGAGCATGAAGAACGCGGTCGAGGCGATGAAGCGCGGCGCCTACGACTACCTCACCAAGCCCTTCGACCTCGGCGTCATCGACGCGGTGGTGGAGAAGGTGAGCCGGGCGCGCGAGATGACCTCCCAGGTGTCGCTGCTGAAGGAGGAGCTGGCCGACCGCTACCAGCTCGAGAAGACCATCATCGGCAACTCCCCCGCCATGCGCGAGATCTACAAGACCATCGGCAAGGTGGCCCCTTCCGACGTCACCGTCCTGGTGCAGGGGGAGTCGGGTACCGGCAAGGAGCTTATCGCCCGCGCCATCCACTACAACTCGAAAAGGCTCGGCAAGCCCTTCATCCCGCTCAACTGCGCCGCCATCCCCAAGGAACTCCTGGAGAGCGAGCTGTTCGGTTTCGAGAAGGGGGCCTTCACCGGCGCCACCGAGAGGAAGCTTGGGAAGTTCGAGCAGGCCAACGGCGGCACCATCTTCCTCGACGAGATCGGGGACATGCCCATCGACCTGCAGGCCAAGATCCTCAGGGTGCTGCAGGAACGCGAGATCACGAGGACCGGCGGCAACCAGAGCATCCCCGTCGACGTCAGGGTGGTGGCCGCGACCAACCAGGACCTGGAGGAGAGCGTCCGCAACAAGCAGTTCCGAGAGGACCTCTATTACCGCCTGAACGTGATCCCGATCCAGCTGGTGCCGCTGCGCGACCGCAAGGAGGATATCCCGCTGCTGGTGCAGTACTTCCTCGGCAAGATCTGCGCAGAGCTGGAGGTGCCGCTCAAGCGCACTTCCGCCGACGCGGTGAAGCTCCTCAGCAACTACAACTGGCCCGGCAACATCCGCGAGCTGGAGAACACCATCAAGAGGGCGGTCATCCTTTCACCCGACCCGCTCCTGGTCGCCTCCGACTTCCCCGGTCTCAGGAGCCGCCAGGGGGAAGGGAAGGGGGAGGAACTGTCGCTTGAGGGGATCGTCGATCTGAAGCTGCGCGGCTGCTTCTCCAACATGGAGAAGATGGAGAGCGGTGACGTGCATGCCATGGTGCTGGAGCAGGTCGAGCGGCCGCTGATCCGCTTCGTGCTGGAGAAGACCCGCGGCAACCAGGTGCGCGCCGCGGACATCCTTGGCATAAACCGCAACACCCTGAGGAAGAAGATCACCGAGCTGGGGATCGAACTGCGCAAGGAGTAACAGGCAGGCTGAGGCTGAGTCAAAGATACAGAAGAACCGTTCCTATTCTTCCCCTTAGTCTTAATCTTTATCTTAATCTGCTTCTAGGAGGCTCCCATGACGACCCTGATGGACAGGTTTTTTCTGGAAAGAGAGAGTGCGCAACTGGTGGTGGTCGACGTGCAGGACAAGCTCTGCCGCGCCATGGACGAGAAGGTGCTGGGGAAACTGACCGGGAACATCTCGATCCTCCTCGACGCGGCGGCCGAGCTGGGCATCCCCGCCCTCGCCACCGAGCAGTACGTCAAGGGGCTCGGGGAGACTGTCCCCTCCCTGAAGGGGAAGCTCTGCACGCCGAGCCTGGAGAAGATGACCTTCAGCTGCTGCGGCGGCGAGGGCTTTCTGGAGACGCTGGAGAAAAACGGCAGGCGTCAGGTGATCCTGACCGGGATGGAGACCCACGTCTGCGTGCTGCAGACCGCGCTGGAGCTGTTGTCGCGCGGCTACGTGGTGCACCTGGTGGTCGATGCGGTGATGAGCCGGAAGAAGCACAACTGGGAGATCGCGCTGCAGACCATGACCCAGGCCGGTGCGGTGATGACTTCCACCGAGTCGGTCCTGTTCCAGTTGCTGCGCGTCGCCGGTACCGAGGAGTTCAAGAAGCTTTCTAAACTCGTGAGGTAGGGGGCAGGGTACTGACGTAGTGGTCGATCCGCTCGCGGTCGGTCTCGGAGATCCCGATGAACTGGACGCCCAAGCCTTCCGGGAGCGTGCTCTTTCTGCGGGCCTTGCTGGTGTTGAGCCAGGCGATTCGCGCTTTGGTCTGGATGACGGTGCTCACCGGTTCGGGCAGCACGAAGAGCAGTTCCAGCTGGGTGCCTTGTTCGAGGTCGACGTCGGTGGCGAGGTAGAGGCCGTTTTGGCTGAGGTTGATGCAAAAGCCTGAGAGGGTGAGGCCGAAAGCACGGAACTTCACGTTGAAGCGGCAGCTCCCCCTTCTGTCGCGCCGGTCCACGGCGGGCAGGTGCTTGCGGGCTGCCTCCAGGAAAATAAGGCGATCCAATGGTTTGAAGAGGATATCGTCGCAGCCCGCCTCAAGGCAGAGCTGGCGATCGGCCTCCTTCCCTTCAGAAGCGGTGAGTATCACCGCGGTGGAGAGTCGGGGGTCTTTTTTTATGGCGCGGCAGCAGTCGGCGCCGTCCATCACCGGCATGTGCAGGTCCATGATCACCAGGTCCGGGTGCTGTTCCCGGCAGATGCACAGTGCCTCCTCGCCGTTTCTGGCGGTAAAGACGTCGACCGCGGAGAGTGAGAGGAAGTCCTTCTCGAGTTCCAGGAACATGCTCACGTCATCGACCAGCAGGACCTTGTGTGCCACGTGTACTCCTACTTCGGTACCAACAAGCGTTTAGGATGAGGGGGAAAGTGGAACAAATCTGCCACGAAGCGCCGCACGAGCCCTCACGTCTTCCCCTTTGCAAAGGGGAGACAGAGGGGATTTGCCTGTAAAAAAAGGGGGCGAAATACGCCCCCCGATTGCCTGCCGATTACCCTTTCGCCAGCGTCTTCGCGATCACGTCGTGGTTGAGCCAGAAGACCGGCGCCTGCGGCTGCCAGGAACTGTTGAACATGAGGCTCCCTACCCCCTGGAACACGGCGCGGGAGAGCACGGCGCAGACGATCTCCTTCTGATCCGCGTTCATGCTGATCAGCTCGGCGGAGGTGTTCAGCATGTACTCCTGCTGCTCCGGCTTGTTGTGCTGCGGCCAGCTCTCGAAGTCGCGGGTGCTGGTCACAAGCTCCGAGGTGAGGTAGGTGTTGGCGATCTGCAGCAGATCGTCGATGGTCACCCCTTCGCGCAAAAGGGCCTGGCACTCCTTGAGCACCGACTCCACCCCTTCCGCGCGCAGCGCGGCCATCAGGGGGTACAGGGAGTTCTCGACGCCGAGGAAGAGGGCGCTCGAGTTGGTGAGGATCTCGGGGCAGTTGTAGACGGTCGCCTTGATCCCCTTTTCCCACGCCTCGATGGCGATGTCTTCCAGGCGGATCTTGGCCCACCCCTGCAGGTACGGTGTGTAGGACTGCCAGGTGACGACGCCGTCGATGAGCACGGCGGTGCCGTGGTAGCCGTAGGCCGCGTAGCTGGTCTGGTGCTTCTCCCTGAGACCGGCGGTGGCGTCGATGAGGTAACGGAAGGTGTCCGCGGTCACCTCGTTGAAGCTTGCCTCGCACAGTTTCCCCATGTCGGAGTTCCAGAACGCCTCCGAGGAGAGGAAACGGTCCCCCTGTCCCTTGAAGAGCTTGTTCAGGATCGGCATGAAGACGCGGGCGCGCGGGATGCCGCCGGCCATGGTGTGGACCACGAGCAGGTTGCTCCCGGCCGGGATCATCTTTTCCAGTTCTGCCACGACGGCAGTGAGGTTCTTGCAAAAGCGCTCGGTGCCGCGCTTCTTGGAGTACTCGATCTCCGCCGGGTCGAGCTTGATCGAGCCCCAGTCGTCCGGCTTGACCCCCTTGAAACGGTCCACCGGAGAGACGCCGTCCTGGCCGGGCTCCATGTCGAAACCGGCCTCCAGCGGGATGTTGATGATCTTCCCCCCGAGGCCCGCCTCGGCGGTGGCGAGCTCTTCCTCGTTGAGCGGACGGAGCGTGCCGTCCGCATCGCGCCTCCCGACGGTGGCGCCGATGACGGTCATCCCCTTCGCCCTGGCCTCGTCCACGATGCCGTTGGCGTAGCCGCGGCCGAACAGCTCGCCGCAGAGAAACAGCACGTCCCCTTCCTTATATCCGGCGCACGCCGGCACTTCCGTCATTGCATGGTATCTGCTCATCTAGGTTCCTTTCTATGTTGGTGTGCTTCTCCCCCCGCAGGTGGAGAAGGGGAGGGGGATAGGTAGCCGTTCTCCCTCCCTGACCCTCCCCCTTCGGGGAGGGAACGAAACAGCCTAGTATTCTTCCCTGCTGCTCAGGTTCTCGAAGCGGGTGAACTCGCCGCGGAAGGCGAGGTCGACGGTGCCGATGGGGCCGCTTCTGTGCTTGCCGATGATGACCTCGGCCTTCCCCTTGAGGTCCTCGTTCTCCTTGTCGTACACCTCGCCGCGGTAGACGAACATGATGATGTCGGCGTCCTGCTCGATTGCCCCCGATTCCCTCAGGTCGCTCATCATCGGGCGCTTGTCGGTTCTCTGCTCGAGGCTTCGGTTCAGCTGCGACAGGGCGATCACCGGTATGGAGAGTTCCTTGGCCAGCGCCTTCAGCGAGCGCGAGATCTCGGAGATCTCCTGCTGGCGCGATTCGCTGTTGGCGCCGCCGCGCATGAGCTGCAGGTAGTCGATGACGATGATGCCGATGTCGTGTTCGGCCTTGAGCCGCCTCGCCTTGGAGCGGAGCTCCATCACCGTGATCGACGGGGTGTCGTCGATGAAGATCTTGGAGTTGTGCAAAAGCCCGGCGCCCTTGATCAGCTTGGGCCAGTCGTTTTCCTGCAGGTGGCCCGAGCGCAGGCGGGTGAGGTCGACCCGGGAGGCGGAGCACAAAAGCCTCTCCACCAGCTGCTCCTTGGGCATCTCCAGGGAGAAGATGGCGGCCGGGAACTTCTTCTCCGAGTCCACGGACGCGTACTGGGCCACGTTCAGGGCGAAGGTGGTCTTCCCCATCGCCGGACGTCCCGCGATGATGACCAGGTCGCCGGCATGAAAGCCCGCGGTCAGCTTGTCGAGGTCGGTATACCCGGTGGGGACGCCGGTCACCAGCTCCTTCTTCTCGTAGAGGAGCTCGATGTTCTTGATGGTGTCCTTGAGGATGTCGCTGACCTTGTAGTAGGAGGGGCGGAGCTTGTTCTCAGAGATCTCGAAGATCACCTTCTGCGCCGAGTCGAGGAGCTCCTCGACCTCCACCTTGTCCTCGAAACCGTTGCTGACGATGTCGGTGGCGGCGGAGATGAGCTTCCTGGTGATGTACTTCTCCTTCACGATCTTGCAGTAGTAGGAGATGTTCGCCGCCATAGGGACGAAGTCGACCAGGGTGGCCAGGTAGGCGCCGCCTCCCACCTCTTCCAGCTCACCCTTCTTGCGCAGGATGGTGGTCATGGTGATCAGGTCGCAGGGCTCGCCGCGCTCGTTCAGCTCGATCATGGCGCGCATGATCTTGCGGTGGCTCTCCCGGTACATCTCCTCCGGGGTAAGGACCTCGAGCACCCGGTTGATCGCCTCGTTGTCCACCAGGATCCCTCCCAGGATGGACATCTCGGCTTCGATGCTCTGCGGCGGCAGTTTTCTCATCTCCGCTTGGTTCATACAGTTCCTCAAAAACAACTAAGCTGCGCCATGGTGCAGCGGCGCATGCGGGTTTGACTGAAACGCCGAATTCTACCCGTAACCGGCGCTGTGGTCAACAAAATTGACTGGTTGGAATGACGATCGTGGCCCGTGCGCTGCAGTTCCGGCCGGTTGCAGCCGTCACACGCAGCACTCCTTCAGGAAGGCGAGCGACTTCAGTTCCCGGTCCAGGTGGAGGTCGATGGCGGGGTTCAAGAGGAGGTCCGCCTCGTGCAGGAGCGCGTCCGGAAAGAGCACGGCGCCGAAGCGCCCCGTCTGCATGGCGCGCGCCAGCAGGGACGCGGTCTCCTCTGAGACGCCGCGCACCTGCAACTCGGGCTGGTAGCCCAGTATCTTCAGGAGGTTCACCGCGAAGAACCGGCGGTCGGAGGGTGAGGCGGGGGCGTCGTTCAGGCGTTCCAGGTAGCAGTACAAAAGGCGGAACAGGCGCGGGCTCGGTTCTTCCTCGGGGGTGAGCCGCTCCACCAGTTCGCAGGCATAGGCGGCGCAGCCGATCTTGGCGAGGTCGGCGCGGATGCCGGGGAAGATGCCGACGATGTCTGCGCCGGAGATGGTTGGGAGGCCGTGGCCCAGGTGCAACTGGACCTTCAGGTGCGCGAAGGGGTCGAGGGCGCCGGCGAAGCGTTTCTTGCTCCGCTTGGCGCCGCGCGCCACCCCCTGCAGTTTACCCTGTTCCAGCGTGAACAGGGTGACGATGCGGTCCGCCTCCCCGAAGTCGGTGAGGCGCAGCACTATCCCTTCGGCCTCGGCGTTTTTCATGGAGGGAAAGTACCATTGCGGCAGGTGGCGAGTCAACAAAGATGCGGGGGGCGGGATGCACGACCTGTAAGGGCGAATGATCATTCGCCCAGCCCTGGAGCCCCGTGTTGTCATCGGCCCGTGCGAGGGTGGCGAAGGATTATTCGCCCCTACAGTGTAGGCCATGGCGGTTTTGGGCAGCCCACGCCTCACTAGCCCCGCATGTTCAGCCTGTGCATCAAAATCCCCAGATACCGGTTCAGCGGGTGGCTTCGGGGAAGGGACTTGATGGGGGGAGTCCCCCTGGTGCCGCACTTGGCGAGCTCGGTGTAGAACTCCTGTCCCCCGCCCATCTGTACCCCCTTGCGCAGGGTCTCCAGTCCCTTTCCCTTCTCGCCGGTCAGGATCAGTATCCGCCCCAGGTTCAACCGGACGCGCAGGTTGTCCGGGGCGGCCCGCAACGCCTGCTCGGCCAGCTTGAGGGCTTCGTGGCAGTCGCCGCCGCTCTTGGCCTGGCTGAAGGCGAGATCGGAGGCGGTTTCCGGGGCATCTTCCAGGGCCTGGGCCTGTCCGAAGCAGCAGCGGGCCAGGAAGTAGAGCTGGCGGTTCAACGCCTCGACCCCCTTTTGCCGCAGTTCGAACACGTCGCTCCCCGGCTGGATCTGGTCCACCTTCTCCATCACCAGGTAGGTCGTGGGGGGGAAGCCCTCCAGGAACTCCTCCCGGTGCAGCTCGATGAAGGAGCAGGGGGGCTGCGGGAAGTGCACGTCCCCCTCGTAGCGGCCGTGCACCACGGTGAGGTAGATCCTCTGGCACAAGGGGAGCGCCTCGCGGAACACCCCCTCGCCGCCGCAGATGAACAGCTCCTCGTCCCCCTCGGCGGCCGCGATCCCTTCCTGGAGGGTGCGGGCCACGATGACCCCCTCGGTCCTCCCCATGCTCTTGCTGAGCACGATGTTCTTGCGCCCGTCCAGCGGGTGACCTATCGACTCGAAGGTCTTTCTCCCCATCAGCACCGCATGTCCCATGGTGAGGCTTCGGAAACGAGCCAGGTCGGCGGGGATGTCCCAGGGAAGCTTCCCGTGCGCGCCTATCACCCTGTTGTCAGACATGGCAGCAATGATGGAAATGATCATAAGGCCTCCGCGGTCACTTTTGATTGCAAAACACTAGCGCAGCGTCACCACCGTCACGCCGTCGCCCCCTTCGAAGCGCTCCCCGGTCCGGAACTCCGCCACCAGCGGATGGCCGGCCAGGTAGCCCCGCACCCCCTTCATCAGGGCGCCGGTCCCCTTGCCGTGCACGACGCGCACCTCGGAGATCTGCTCCAGCGAGGCGTGGTTCAGGAAGGGCTCCAGCTCGCCGATCGCTTCCTCCACCCGCAGCCCGAGGAGGTTGATGCTGGTTGCGGGCCCCTGCGGGGCGGAGTCGGCCTCCTGCTGCCGGGCGCGCTGCTTACGTACCTTCTTCGGCTCTTTCCCCTTGGGCTTTAACAGGGAGATGAGGGCGACGTCCAGTTCCATGCTCCCGGCGCGCACCCGGGCCCTTCCGGCGCGGTGGTCGACCGAGAGGATGGTGGCGTCGCAGTTGAGCGGCTTGACGAAGAGGATGTCCCCGGCGGCTACCTGTTCCGGAGCGACGTTCTCCTCCGGGTGCAACCCGTCCAGCGCGGCCTCGACCTCGCGTGCCGCCTGGTCCAGCTTCTCCTTGGCTTCGCGTGCCTTCTCGCGCTTGGCCTCGTCGATCAGCGCGGCCACGTCGCGGCGGGCCTTGGAGATGATCTGCTGTGCCTCCAGGAGTCCCTTCTCGCGGGCGTCCTGCACGAGCCTCGCCGCCTCGTCGCGCCGGTCCACCAGGTTCTGCTCGGCCCGGGTCAGCTTCTCCTCGCGCTCGGAGAGCGCCGTAAGGGTGCGGTCCAACTGCTCGCGCTTCTCCTTCAAATCGCGCAACAGGGCATGGAAGTCAGCCTCCATGGTGCCGATCATCCCCCGTGCGAAGCGCACCACCCGCTCCGGGAGCCCGTAACGGCTGGCGATCTCGAGTGCATGCGACTCGCCGGGTTCCCCCACGGCCAGCCGGTACAACGGCGCCAGCTTCTGCCGGTCGAAGGCCATGGCCGCGTTCACCATCCCCGCTTCGCGCTGCACGAAGCCGATGATCTCGGTGAGGTGCGTGGTGGCGACCACCAGCGCCCCCTTGTCCTGTAGCTCCTTCAACACGGCGCAGGCGATGGCCGCCCCCTGTCCCGGCTCGGTGCCGGTGCCGAGCTCATCCAGCAGCACCAGGGCGCCGCGGTCGGCCTGCTCGATGATGCTGGAGATCTTTGAGATGTGGGCCGAGAAGGTCGAGAGGCTCTCCTCGATGGACTGCTCGTCCCCTATGTCGACCAGGATGCTCTTGACCAGCGGCAGGATGGTGCCGGGGAGGGCGGGGACCGGCATGCCGCAAAGGGCCATGACGCTCAGGAGTCCCGCGTTCTTGATGGCGATGGTCTTCCCCCCCGTGTTGGGGCCGGTGACAACCATGACCCGGTTCTCCGAGGCCAGTTCCAGGTCCAGGGGGACCACATCCTTCCCCATCAGGGTGAGGATCGGGTGGCGCGCCGACTTGAGCAGTATGGTGGGGGTGTCGGCGATGACCGGGGTCTCGCTTTTTAGGCGGTCGCTCAAGATGGCGATGCAGTTCAGGATGTCGAGCTCGACCAGCGCCTCGAACTGCCGCAGGAGCTCCTCGGCGTCCTCCCTGATCCAGTCGCAGATCTGCCGGACGATGCGGATCTCCTCGGCCCGCTCGTCGGCCACCAGGTTCTCCAGTTCGTTGGCGAGGCCGATGATCTCGAGGGGCTCCATGAAGGCGGTCTCGCCGGAGTTGGAGACGTCGTGCACCACCCCCGGGACCATCCCTTTGGAGTCCATGCGCACCGGGATGACCCAGCGCCCCGACCTCTGGGTGATGAAGTCGTCCTGCAGGAAGATCGCGGTGTGCCGCTCGCGCACGATCTCCTCGAGCCGCTTCTTGATGCGGGAGGTGAGCCCCTTCTTCCGGCCGCGGATGTCCGCCAGAAGCCGGGAGGCCGTGTCCAGGATCTCCCCTTCCTCGTTCACCGTGTGTTCCAGCGGGTTCAAAAGGTCGGGGAAGCCGCTGATGCAGCCGGCCTCCGAGAGCAGCAGCGGGACGTCGGTGCGGTAGGCGAGCTGGGAGGCCACCGCGGCCATCACCCGCAGGGTGGGGATGAAGCGTTGCAGTGCGATCGGTGCGATGACCGCGCCGGCGGGACGGACCGCCTTCACCTGCGGGGTGATGTCCTCGAAGGGGGCGAGCTTCAGCGCTATGCCGAGCCTGGTCAGCTTCCGTATCTCGTCGACGAGTCCCAGGCGCAGTTCCATCTCCTGGCGGCTGTGAAGCGGGGCTATGGCGAGGGTACCGTAGTGGGATGCCTCGCAGTGGGCGAAGGTTGCGGCGGTTTCCAGGATCTTGTCGAATTCCAGCCGCTTCAGGGTGTCCTTGTCGATCATGTAGATAACTCCGGGTGAATAAACAGGTAAAGGCCAAGAGGGGAGGCTTTCAGCGAAACCCTCGACTCCTTGGCCCCGTTCCGATCAGGTTCGATTGTGCTACAAAAACCAGGCGACCGGGCTGAAGAGGCGCTCAAGGACGCGCACCGGCCATCCCCTTCTCTCGTGCTCGTGCAGCACGATGCACCGGGCCCCGGCAAAGTCGCTCTCCAGCATGTCGGCGACCTGGGCGCCGAAGTCGCGGCTGTCCACCACCACGTTCAGTTCGTAGTTCCTGTGGAAGCTCCTCAGGTCCATGTTGGCTGAGCCGACCATGGTCCAGTTGCCGTCGATGAGGAGCACCTTGGCGTGGAGCACCGCGCGGTCCATCTCGTGGATCTCGACGCCGTTTTTCAAAAGCTGGCCGTAGTAGGTCCGGCTCACCAGGCGCACCAGGGGGACGTCGCTCTTGTAGGGAAGCAGCAAGCGCACCCGCACCCCGCGCCCTGCCGCCCTGAGAAGCGACCTCACCACCCGCGGTCCCGGTATGAAGTAGGGGCTCGCGATGGTGACGCTTTCGGAGGCGCCGGCGATGGCTACCCTGAAGGCGCTCCTGATGAAGCTCCGCTTCAGGTGCGGTCCGCCGTTCACTACCATGACTTTCGCATCGCCGTCAAGTTCGGGAAGGGGGGGGGGGTCGGTACCTGCCGGCGGGACGCCGACCTCCCCGGTCCAGGTCTCCCGGAACAGGCGCAGCAACTCGACTCCCGCCTCTCCCTCGATCTTCAGTCCCACGTCGCGCCACTTGGTCTTTTTCTTCCCGAAGCCGGAGTAGACGTCGGCGATGTTCATGCCGCCGGTGAAGGTGCACCAGCCGTCGATGATGACGATTTTGCGGTGGTCGCGCTTGTCGAACCAGGCGATCCCCCGGCTGAAGGGGGGCGGGTTGAAGGGGGCGCAGTTGACGCCTCCCTTGGCGAGCCTCTTGAAGTAGGCGGCAGGGGTCTCGAAACAGCCGATGTAATCGTACAGCACGTAGACCCGGACCCCGCGCGAGGCCGCGGCGATCAGTGCGTCGGCCACCATGCGCCCGGTCTCGTCGTCGGCGATGGTGTAGAACTCCAGGCAGATGCTTTCCCGGGCCAGTGGGAGGGCCTCCAGGAGCGCGGTGAAGAATTCGGAGCCGTAGCGGTACAGCGTGGCGCGGTTGCCGAAAAACGAAACCGCCTCGGTGTTTCTCCGGAAGAAATCGAAGAACTTCGCGGTTTGAAACAGCAATTGCTTTCTTTTTCGCCGCACGCTGGACATAGGCCTGATCCAAAAGCGAAAAGCGCGGAAATAACGTCAACCGGTTACTTCCGCGCTTCGGGTGTTACGACTAAGGGGGGTACCCGTTAGACAGAGACAACTTCCTTGACGCCGGGGATCTTGTCCTTGATGGTCCGTTCGATCCCCATCTTGAGGGTCATGGTGGACATCGGGCAGTGGCCACAGGCCCCAACCAGTCGCACCTTGACAATGCCGTCGTCGGTTACTTCTACGAGTTCAACATCACCGCCGTCGGCCTGAAGCGCCGGCCTGATGCTTTCCAGAATTGCTTTTACTTCTTCGGTCATGTACTCCTCCAGTGAACTTTGGTTTGGAATGGTATGAGTCTATAGGATTTTTACAATAATTGCAAAGCCCGCCGACACCCCGCCGCGCGGGGTGCGGGTTCGCCTTTAATCCTTGCCGTGCACGCCGGGCGTGGTGAGAGGGTAGGGTGCCAGCACCTCTACGAGTTCCTCCTCGGTCAGTATGCCCCTCTCCAGGATGACGTCCCGGATGCTCCTGCCGCTCCTGGCCGATTCCTTGGCGACCTCGGCCGCCGCGGCATAGCCGATGCTCGGCGCGAGCACCGTGGCGAGCCCTACGGACTGCTCCAGGAAGGTGCGGCAGCGCTCCTCGTTGGCTGTGATACCGGTGACGCAGAGGGTGGTCAGCTGGTGCAGGCAGTTCTTCAGGATCTCCATGGAAAAGAGCAGGTTGAACGCGATCACCGGCATCATCACGTTCAGTTCCAGCTGCCCGGCCTGGGCTGCCAGCGCCACGGTCAGGTCGCACCCCATGACCTGGAAGCAGACCATGTTGGTCACCTCCGGGAGCACCGGGTTCACCTTGCCCGGCATGATCGACGAGCCGGGCTGCATGGCGGGGAGGTTGATTTCAGCGAGGCCGGTGCGCGGTCCCGAGGAGAGCAGGCGGAGGTCGTTGGCGATCTTGATCAGGTTCACCGCGGTTCCCTTGACGCTCGAAGAGAGGGCGACGAAGGGATCCATGTTCTGCATCCGCTCCACGAGACTCTCGCCGCGGGTCAGCTCCTGGCCGGTCTCTCTCGCAAGAGCCTCGACGATCAGGTCGATGAAGGCCTGCTCGGCGTTGAGCCCGGTCCCGACCGCGGTCCCCCCGATCCCCAGTTCCCTGAGTCCGGCGAAGGTGCGCTCGAGGCCTGAGCGGTTGTTGGCGATGGCGATGGACCAGGCGCTGAATTCCTGCCCCAGCCGGATCGGCACCGCGTCCTGCAGGTGGGTGCGCCCCGATTTGAGGATGTGGTCGAACTCGATCCCCTTGCGGGCGAAGGCGTCGGAGAGATCCCGCAGCTCGTTGTCGAGCTCCTGTGCCAGTTCCAGCGCCGCCAGCCGCATGGCGGTGGGGAAGACGTCGTTGGTGGACTGCGCCATGTTGACGTGATCGTTGGCGTTCACGCGGGCGTATTCGCCGAGTTTCCCCCCGAGGATCTCGTTGGCGCGGTTGGCCAGTACCTCGTTCACGTTCATGTTGTGGGAGGTGCCCGCGCCGGCCTGGAACGGGTCGACCACGAACTGGTCGGCAAACTGTCCAGCCAGCGCCTCGTCGGCGGCCTTTACGATGGCTTCGCCCAGATCCATTTGCAGCCTGTGCGTGGTCATGTTGGCGATGGCCGCGCATTTCTTGATCCTGACCGTGGCACGCACCAGGGCCAGGTGCGGCCTGAGCCCGGAGATGGGGAAGTTGTTCACTGCGCGCTGCGTCTGGGCGCCGTAGTAGGCGCCGTCAGGGACCTCGACGGGCCCCATGGTGTCTTTTTCCAAGCGGTGTGTCATGACTAGCTCCTCGTTCTCTTATGTTAAACCGGTCCGAGTCTCTGTCTCATTATTCCGCTATCAGTGTACCAGATCCGCCAGTGTCAGCAGCTCTTCCGTACTCTTCATCTCGAAGACGTGGCACCCAAGGGATTCGGGAACCGCCAGGTCGATGCGGTAGCGGTCACCGACGAAGAGTGTCTCCTGCGGACGGCAGGAGATCTTCGAGAGTATGTCCTCGACGATCCTGCGGTCGGGCTTCGGGATCCAGTAGTCCTCGATGGTGAACACCCGGTCCAGCAGGCCGTTCACGTCGATCTGCGTCATGATCCGTGCGGAAAGGTCGCGGTTGTTGTTGGTGTAGAGGTGGAGCCGGAAGCGGGTCGACAGAAGCTGCAGCAGTTCGCGGACACGGCGGTCCGGCTTTAGAAGCCTTTCGGGATGGCAGTCGGCGGCGAACCTTCTATGCAGCTCCTGCAGGGTCCCCCCGAGGGTCATGACGGCGTGGCTCAGCGTCCCCGCGGCGCCGTCCGCAGCGCGTGTTGCCTCAAGGAGGGCTTGCGCCTGCGCGGCAGAGACCCCCTTAAGGTCCGCCACGTAGAGGACGGCGCTTTGGTTGACCTCCTCTCCCAGCCGCTCCTCCTGGTACAGGGTCCCATCGAGGTCGAAAACGATCGCCTTTACCTGTTCGCGAAGGCCGGGGTGGCGGGTCACAGCCCCATCCCCCATTTCCTCATGCAGAGGAGCTGCGGGTTCTCTACCCCTTTGGCCTGGATCAGCACCTTGAAGGTGTCGCCCATCCCCCCCTCCGGGAGCATCAGCTTCTTGATGGCGAGCCGGTGTTTCAGGCTCTCCTGTTCGTCCTTCGCCTGCGCCACGAGCTTCATCAGCTCCTCGATCAGCCCCACGCCCATGAGGAAGCGGTACTGTTCGCCGTACCAGACCGCTGCCAGTCCACCATCGTTGCCCGCCTCGATCAGCGAGCTGAAGTTGATGTGCGTGGTGATGTCCTGCTCGCCGACCAGCTGGTACGGGTCCTCGTTGGTGCTGTGCTTGTGGTAGCAAAGCAGTGTGCCGTTGCGTCTTTGCGGGGTGTAGAGCTCTTCGGAGAGGTAGCCGTAATCGATGGTAAGGACGAATCCCCGCTCCAGTGTTGCGGCGGCGGAGGCGATCCAGGCGGGTGCGGCCAGGTTGATCTCCGCACGTTGGCCCGGCATGAGCCGCACGTCGAACTTGCGCAGGTAGGCTTCCAGTTCCGGGGTGGACGGGGCAAGGAGCCGCTCGCGGAAACCGTTGGCGTCCGCCGATACGAAGACCTCCCTGAGCCCATCATCCGTCATCTCGACGAGGTGTACCGGCATGGCGTCGAAGAGTTCGTTGGAGATGACGCAGCCGGTGAACTTGAGGGCGCCGCCGGCCAGTTCCTGCGGAGAGCTCCAGGCCAGGTGCCCGGCGTGCCGCTCGAGGCGCGCGGCCTGGGCCTGCTGGAGGGAGGGCTCCTTCTCTATCAGGCGGTAGGTGAGATGGGCGTAGCAGGCGGGATTCTCCTCGGCGATGGCGTCCAGGATGTCCTGGGCCAGTTGGCCGCCACCCGCGCCGGCTTCGGCGACGGTGAAGGAGTCCGGCGAGCCGAGGAGCTCCCAGAACCGGCCGATCTCGCGGGAGATCAGGCGGCCGAAGGCGCTGTGCACGTTCATGCTGGTGTAGAAATCCCCCTCGGCGCCCACCTTGCGCCCCGGGGAGGTGTAGTAGCCCAGGTCGGGTTCGTAGAGAGCGCTCTCCATGAAGGAGGCGAAGGTGATGTCACCGCGGGAGCGGATTCGTTTGAGTATGATTTCTGCCAGTTTCGTCGTTGCTGCTGCCTCTGCCATTAAAAGCCCTCCTGAATCTGAAGGTCTTTTTATATACGGAACGAAAATGGTTGTCAACGCGGCAGGGGGAGGGACGGTCAACGATCCGGCCAAGACCCGGGAGAGGCAAGCGGGGAGGGATGGTCGCAGCTGTTCGGGCGTGCATGATCTATAAAGGAAACGTCGTCGAGATAACTGCCTTAACGCGCTTCTGCGTGCAGCTTGAGGCCCAAGGCTGCAATGATTTTCAGGATCGTGTCGAAGCTGGGGACACGTTCTCCAGAGAGCGCCTTGTAAAGGCTTTCGCGTGAAAGACCGGCTTCACGTGCCACCTGCGACATACCCTTGGCACGCGCAATGTCACCAAGAGCCTTTGCTATGAACGCAGCATCACCATTGGCTTCTTCCAGGCAGGCTTCCAGGTATGCCGCCATTTCCTCGGGAGTTCTAAGGTGTTCTGCAACGTCATAGCGACTTGTGGTTGTTTTCGTCATTTTCAGCTCCTAAAGATTCAGCGCTAGGTGCAGCGCTCTTTTGATATCGCGGGACTGGCTGCTTTTATCACCGCCGGCAAGAAGAATGATGACCTGGTTGCCGCGTTTTGTGAAGTAAACCCGGTAGCCGGGGCCATAGTCTATCCGTAATTCAGATACACCATCACCGACTGTCTTGATGTCTCCTGCGTTACCGCAGGCCAGCCGCTCGATTCTGACGAGGACGCGCGCCTTGGCGTCGAGGTCGCGCAGGTTGTCGAGCCACTTCTTGAAGGTGTCCGTCTTCCGGATCTCTGGCATACCTTGACTGTATCCTTCGGGATACATATTGTCAATCCGTGGTCCCTCAAGACAGGCATTGCTCTCGTCTGGAGGAAAGAAACAGTTGCTGGGGGGCGGGAGGCTACTGACCGTTGTGGTAGAGGGACGCCGTCGCCTGGACCATTTCTGCCAGCTCGAAGCGCAGCGCTGCAGGTTTCAGGAGTTCGGCGTGGGCGCCGTAGGAGAGAAGCCAGGCGAGGATCTCCATCTTGCCGCCGGCGTGGAAGCTCAAAACAAGCGAGCCGTCCGGCTGCGCCTCGATCTTTTGGGAGGAGTGCCAGACGCGGTCCCTGATGGCATGCGCGATGGACGCGGAGAAACGGATCACCACGTCCATGGGGGGCTCCGCCACGATGCCGAAGGCCTCTCCCAGCGCCTGGCCGGGATGGAACCCTTCCGGTATCTCGAAGCGCTCCTTCAAGGGCTCCACGCCGCAGATGCGCTCGACGGCGAAGGTCCGCAGCGCCTCACGCTCTTGCGCGTAGCCCAGGAGATAGATGCCCCCCTTCTGGAAGAGCAGGGTGTAGGGATCGACCCGGTAGTCGACGGCTTCGGGGCGCCCGGGAGAGCGGTAGGAGATGACGACGGTGTGCTGGTAGAGAAGGGCGTTGCGGATCTGTTGCAGGTAGTCGGCGCAGCGCGAGTAGTCGCGTTTGCCCTGCAAAAGCGGCAGTGAGACCTCGGCAATGCGCTCCATGTGCGCGGCAAGGCGCGGCGGCAGCACCGAGTTCACCTTGCGAAAGACACTCTGCATCTCCTCCATGAAGGGGGTCCCCTTGAGGAGGTCGAGCTGGGAGCGCAGAAGGGAAAGGGTCATCAGCTCCTGCAGCGTGAAGCTGATGGGAGGGACGTCCTTGAAGCGGGTCAGGAAGCGGTACACCTTTTCGCCGTCCTGCCAGTCCGAGATGAGCGGGTAACCCGCCTCCTGGATGGCGACCAGGTCGCGGTGGATGGTGCGCTTGTTGACACCGGTCTCCTCGGCGAGTTCGGCCACTGAGATGCCGTGACGCGCCTCGATGAGGCGAATCACGTCGTGGACCCTGCCCGCCTGGGAGTATTTGCGCGGGGGACGTCCCTTTCCGGTCACGGCTGCTCGGGCTGCTGCTCGCCGGTCGTGGCCTTGGGCTTGCGGCGACGGCGTTTGCGCTTGGCCGCGGCATCACCTGTGGCGGACTCACCTGCGGGCGCGCTTTCCACCGGAGCCGGTTTGGCTTCCTTCTGCTCGGCCTTCTCCTTGCCGGGGCCGGACTTGACGCCTCTGCCGCGAACTTCTCCGCGTCCTGGTTTCCCCCCGCGATCGCCGGGCTTGCCGCCCCTGCCGCCGGGCTTGTCGTCGGTGCGGCGGGGAGGCCTGGCCGTTCTCTTGTAGTCGTGGACGAACATGTCGTCCTCGGCCCATTCGGTCGGGATCTTCTGCTTGATGAAATCCTGGATCGCCTCGATGTAGAAGGCGCCGTCCTCGTCGGCCAGCGAGATCGCCATCCCCTCTGCGCCGGCGCGGGCGGTGCGGCCGATGCGGTGCACGTAGTCCTCGCAGTCCTGGGGCAGGTCGTAGTTGATGACGTGCGATACACCTTCGATGTGGATGCCGCGCGAGGCGACGTCGGTGGCGATCATGATGGGGAGCGCGCCCGCCTTGAAGTCGGAAAGGATCTTCATCCGCTTTCTCTGCTCCACGTCGCCCGAGATCACCTTGCAGGGGAAGTCGTTGGCGTTCAGGCGGTCCTGCAGGTATTCCGCCTCCCGCTTGGTGTTGACGAAGATCATGGTGCGTTCCATGCCCATCTTGCGCAGCAGGCCGAGCAGCAGGGGGAACTTCTCTTTTCTGGAGGCGTGGTAGAGTACCTGCTCGACGCGCTCCGCGGTCATCTGCTCGGGCGTCACCGAGACCTTTTCCGGCATGTTCATGAACTCGTAGGCGAGCTCCATGACGCGCGTGTTCAGGGTGGCCGAGAAGAGGAGGTTCTGGCGTTTCTCGTAGGTCGGCAGGCGCCGGAGGATAAAGCGGAGGTCGGCTATGAAGCCCATGTCGAACATGCGGTCGGCTTCGTCTATGACCAGGGCCTCGACGTCCTTCAGCGAGTAGACCTTCTGCTTCAGGTAGTCGATCAGGCGTCCCGGCGTGCCGATCACGATGTCTGCGCCGGCTTTGAGCGCGTCGCGCTGTTTCATGTAGTCCACGCCGCCGTAGATGGCCTGGATGTTGAAGCCGGTGTACTTGCCGAGTGACTGGGCGTCCTTCTCGATCTGGACGACCAGTTCCCGGGTCGGTGCCAGGATCAGTGCGCGGGGATGGTGCTCGGCGCCGGTTTTCTGTTGGCTCAAAAGCCTCGTGAAGATGGAGATAAGAAAAGTGGCGGTCTTGCCGGTTCCGGTCTGGGCCTGGCCCGCGACGTCCTTGCCGGTGAGGGCAAGCGGCAGCGCCTTTTCCTGTATCGGTGTGCAGTCGGTGAAGCCGGTTTCGTCGATGCCTTTCTGGACCAGTTCCGGCAGCTGCAGCTCTGAAAATTTCATGTTTGTGTTTTCCTTTTTTGCCTTATTTCAACCGGATACAATTAGCATGTTGTGACTAAAATGGCAATGACAGAAAGGAGAGCAGGGGTAGTATGAAATAAATAGCATTTAACGCAAAGACGCCAAGCCGCTGTGGCGCAAAGACAAAAGCGTGGCTGTTCCCCCGTCTTCCCCCTGATCTCCTTCCGTAGGGTCTTCTCTCCTGGTGTGGGTTAAATACAGATTATTTAACGCAAAGCCGCAAAGTCGCGAAGAAACATATGAGCTGTGTCTGTCCTTTCCCTGCATCGCCTTTCTTGGCGTCTTGGTGCCTTGGCGTCTTTGCGTTAGGGGTTGTGTTGGGCGTGTGTTGTTGCCTTCTTAGCGCCTTTGCGCTTTGCGTTACCCAACGGGTTTTTCTTTCGTCTTCCTTCTTTAGCCCCTTCGCGTCTTTGCGTGTGCCTGATGCCTTTGCGGCTTTGCGGCTTTGCGTGCCGCGGTTTTTTGTGTTATGTTCCCCGCGACAAAAAACGCAAGAGGTACAGATGACGCAATCCTTCATCCACATCGAATCCCCCAACTACCTTAGACTTCAAGACCTTCCCACCCCTCCCGACTGGCAGGGCATTTTCGGCAACGACAACAGGCTCGCCCTGGAGATCGGCTGCGGCGTGGGTGACTTCATGCTGAAGACCGCGCTGGACCAGCCGGAGACCAACTTCATCGCCATAGACTTCTACAACAAGGGGTGCGACAAGACCTGCCGCCGCATAGACCGCCACGGCGTCGGCAACGTGCGCGTGGTCCGTGACGAGGCGCGCGCCTTCGTCACCGAGCGCATCCCCAAGGGGAGCCTCTCCGCGATCTACATCAACTGCCCCGACCCGTGGCCCAAGAAACGGCATCGCAAAAGGCGTCTGGTGAACAAGGAGTTCATCGAATTCCTCCTCGATTACATGGTCCCCGGTGCCGATTTCTTCTTCGCCACCGATTTCGACGACTACGGCATCGACGTCGCCAACGCCCTCCCCGGGGTGACCGCGCTGGAGAACCAGTTCCTCCCGGACCTGTACCGCCACGAGTTCCCCGGCTACCACCTCTCCAAGTACATGCGCAAGTTCATGGCCGAAGGGAAGCAGATCTACTTCATGCACTACAAGGTGAAGTAGGGAGGCGGACAAGACGAGAAGAGGGGGACCCTGACTTTAGGGCCCCCCTCTTTTGCGTCTGACCCTGCGCAGCCTACTCCCCGAACATCCGCATCAGGTGCCCCTTGAGGGTCGCCTCGAAATCCGCCTCCCGGTCGCCGCGGTAGACCAGCGAAGAGCCGATCTCGGCGGCGAGTATCGCGAAGAGGTACTTCTGCGGGAGGTTCCTGATGCGCTTCGCGTACTTGGGTTCCTCCCTGAGCATCTTGGGCAGGTGCGAGAGGATCGCCTTCTTGTAGATCGGCTGAAGGCAGAGTTGCGGCCTTTTCTGGAAGAAGCGGTAGATGGTCGCGTAGTGCTCGTTGATCTCGCCGCTTAGGGCGTCGGAGATCTCGGTGCAAAGAAGCCCAGGCTGCTCGCGGCGCCGCTTCAGGATCAGCCGCGCCTCGTCCGCCGCGCGCTGCTCCAGTATCTCCAGGACGTCCTGGACGTAGCGCTCCTTGTGCGCCATGAACTCCGGCTCGGTGAGCAGCAGGTTGGCGATGATCTCGTAGGAGGAGGAGATGACGCCGCACTTGTTGGCCGAGGCGTCGCGCATGATGATGACCCCCTTCTTCTGCAGCTGCACGCGCGCCTCGGGGGTGATGAAGGAGTTGGCTCCCTCCACGATGGCGCTCGCGGAAGGGGTGCCGTTGGGCAGCAGGTAGCTCTGCCAGTTGTCCTTGTCGATGCTTTCCGGACGCCCCCCCGCCGGGATGAAGAGGTCGGTCTTCACGGTGAAGGGGAGGCTCGCGTAGACCCTGGAAAACTCGTCGGTGGAGATCCATTCCTCCCTCAGCCCCTCCGCGCTCCTGGTCACCTTCCGGTACAGTTCGCGCAGCCCGTCGCGCCGGCTGCCACTGCGGTAGAGCAGGAAACCACCCGGGTGCAGCGCCTGCGGGTCGAAGGCCTCGAGATCCTGCTGCAGCACGATGCGCCCGAGCTCCTTGCGATCCGCCCCCTCGGGGTCGCACAGCGCCGCGGTCCCGTCCAGGATCAGCTTGATCGCCACGTGGGGGGCGCGCTCCAAAAGGATGCGCATGGCGTTGCCCGCCACGTCTCCGTTGGGTCCGCCGGTGAACTTGACGCTGAAGGGATCGCGGTAGATGTCGATCCCCAACTCGGCCATGGTGATCTCGGCGAACTTCACCACCCCCGTTGAGGTGACGCCGTATTCCTTGTGGTTGATCCCCACCTCCTTGCTGGACATGATGCCGATGCCAAGGATGTAGCCGCGCCGCTTGGAGATCCGGGCGATGTTCTCGATCATGGAATCGTGCATGTTCTCGTCAGGTCCCAGTTCGATCGGCTCGTCCTCGCGGTAGTAATCAACCACCGCAGGCGACCTCGCCACCCCGTGGTCGGTGACGAAGATGTCCAAAAAGGCGTTGGTGACGCCGTGCTGCAGCTTGTACAGCCGCCAGTTCTCCATCTGGCGCTCGCCGCCCCGCTGCAGGTCGGAGGAGTCCAGGATCAGCACGAGCTTTGAGCCCCCTTCGTAGATGTCCTTGTTCTTCAGGTGCTGGGTGTGCGCCAGAACGAAGTTCTCCCTGAAGATGGTGTTCGAGTTGGTGATGAAGTCGTCCATGTTGCGGGCGATGACGGTGCGCCAGCCGCCGCGCGCGATGTCGGAGAAGCCGATGTGGTAGCCGAACCCGAAGCGGCTGAAGAAGAAGGTGACCCGGAAGGGAAGGGCCTGCGGCAGGTCGGCGGTGAAGGCCGGTCCGAGCTCGGTGAGGTAGGTGGGGTCGAGCCGGAAGGCGAAGGCCTGTTTCTCGAGCACGAAGAAATTCGTCTTCAGGGTATGGGTGATGAAGATGAGGCAGCAGCGGTAGATGGCCCGGCGCACCTCGTCCAGGTAGCGGTGACCGGTGTTGTAGTCGTTCACCGCCTGCACCGTTTCTGCCAGGATCGAGCCGTAGAGCGGATGGCTCTCGGTTATGGCCGGGTCGAAGCGCGCCTTGAACAGCTTCACGAGCTGCAGCGACATCTCGGGGTGCGCGTGAAAGGCGTTTTGCACGTCGTCCGGGCCGAAGCGGTCCGGCTGGTTGTGGGCGAGGTTCGTGTGGCAGAAGGCGATGAACGCGTTCACGAGGGACGCTTCCTCTCCGGTCATCACGTTGTTGGTGACGAACTCGCGGTAGGTGTGACTCTTGGTCGACACGATCTGGGTGTTGTAGAGCTCCTGCTGCAGCCTGCGGAACAGCTCCGAGCCCGGTTCCAGCACCTCGCCCGAGCGTCGGTTCACCAGGAAGGTCCCCAGGAAATAGGGGTGGACCCCGTTGGAGATGGTGAGGCAGTAGGCGCGGTTCACGCCGAGGTCGAGCCGGTTGAACACCTCCATGAGCTGCAGGAGGAACTCCTTCTGGGGCGGGTTGGCGACCGCGAAATGGACCCGCGATGTCTTCACGTCCGGGGTCGGCTCCACGTGCAGGTACAAGCCGCCGCTGCGGCTCGACTTCTGCAGCAGCTGCAGCACCTGGGCCACGCGCAGCGGCGAGGCCACCTTCACGTAGCTTTCGTTGTTGAGCCAGAGGATCTTGAGCAGTCGGTCGAACTCTTTCAGGTCGAACTCAGGGTAGGTGCTGCGCAGTTCCGCGGCGGTCCTGCGCATCAGCCCCTGCGGGAGTTGCACCTCTCTCCAGGCCTGGATGTCTTCGTTGCTCTTGCGGTCGAACTCGAAGCGCTGAATCTCCAGGGCCTGGCTCATCTCCGGCATGGGGGCGTCGGAGTGGGTGATCATGGCATAGGAGATCTCCCGGTCCTGGAAGTGCCGCAGCGAGTCGTACAGGGATCCCGGCTCGTTCACCCTGGCCAGGATGAGGCTCTTGTCGCGGTCGGCCAGGATCAGGCGCCTGTTGGTCTTGAGGGAACGAAGCTCGCGCTCCAGAAGCATCAGTGCTTCCGGCTCGTCCTGCATCGACGTGAAGAAGTAAGGATTGATCTGCTCTCTCAGCCATTTGCGGTTTTCGGAAAGCTCACTGGCGGCGCTTCTTCTGACACTGGCCTTGCTGGTCATGCTTCATTCCCCTTTAGCTTCGATATAACTGCTTCGAAACCAGTATATCAGCGACGACGGCATTTGCTAAATCGATCTTGCTTCTGGTTGAAAAAAAGTTTGTTCTGGGTAAACGTGGCATTCGCTGTCACCGTTGGTGAAGATTCTCGCTTCCGAGGTAACTTGGGCAGCGGTCGCGGGAATCTGTCAGGATCGGCGTGCAGGAACTCGGCAAAATCAGGAAGGGAAGACGATTTGGCTGCCGTGACAAAACCAGTTGAAACGGGGTCCCCGACTGAGTATGATGCCGTGATCGATAAAACGTTCGGGATGGAGGAGCGGTGCAGAGATATCTAACCGCCGAGGTACCTGGTACCGGCGGCACTATAAAGAACACCCCCGAGGACTTCATCGTCGAGGAGATTCCGGCGTACCTCCCCAGCGGGCAGGGGGAGCATTGCTACGTCGCCATCGAGAAGCGCGGCATCGCCACCCTCGAAGCGGTGCGCCGTCTCGCCAAGGCGCTGGGGGTGCAGGAGCGCGACATCGGCTACGCAGGCATGAAGGACGCAGTGGGCATCACCCGCCAGAGCGTCTCCATCCCCCGCGTTGCGCCGGAGAAGGTGCGCGCGCTCGAAGTTCCGGGGATCAAGGTGCTCTCCGCCGTGTTGCACGGCAACAAGCTGAGGCTTGGTCACCTGAAGGGCAACCGCTTCGAGATCAGGGTTCGCGATGTTGCAGCCGGGGCGCTGGCGCAGGCCGAGACCGTGCTTGCCGTCCTGACGACTCGCGGCGTACCCAACCGGTTCGGCGTGCAGCGCTACGGCGTGCAGGGGAACAGCCACGCCATCGGTGCCGCCATGCTGCGTCGCGACTTCAAGGCCGCGGTCGATACCCTGATAGGTGACCCCGCGCAGGTGACCGACGAACGCTGGCGTCAGGCCATCGAGGCTTACCGGCAGGGAGATTTAGCGGAAAGCCTCCACCTGTTTCCCGGCCACTTCCGGACCGAGCGCGAGCTGCTCGGACGGTTGCAGCAGCGTCCCGACGCGTACGAGAAGGCTTTCCACGCGGTGCAGCCGCGTATGAAAAGGCTGTACCTCTCCGCATTCCAGTCCTCGTTGTTTGACATGGTGCTGGAACAGAGGCTGGAGCGACTCGATCGGATCGAAGAGGGCGACATCGCCTTCAAGCATGACAACGGCGCCTGTTTCCTGGTGCAGGATGCCGCCGCCGAGGCGCCGCGGGTCGAGACCTTCGAGATTTCGGCGACCGGCCCCATATTCGGTTGCACCATGATGGAAGCCAAGGGTGCACAAGGTGAGCTGGAAGCCGGGATCCTGGCAGCCGAGGGGCTGACACCGGAGAGCTTCAACCTTTCCGGTGGGCTGCGCATGGAAGGTGAGCGCCGCCCTCTGCGCGTACCGCTTTCGGCCGCATCGGTGCGGCAGGATGGGGGGGATCTGCTTTTCGATTTCTCCCTGCCGCGCGGAGCCTACGCCACCTGCGTTCTGGGCGAAGTGATGAAAGATCAATAAATCGCGTCCCTTTGTGGGGTGTAAGGAGCAAATCGTGGAAAAACTGCAACTGCTGGCGCCCGCCAAGGTGAATTACCGGTTGGACGTACTGGGGAAGAGGGCGGACGGCTACCATGAGCTGCGCATGGTCATGCAGCGGGTCGGCCTTTGCGACGAGATCAGCATCGCCCTGAGCGAGACTCCGGGCATCCGCGTCACCTGCGGCAAGAAGGGGGTGCCCGACGGGCCGGGCAACATCGCCTGGCGTGCGGCCGAGGCACTCTTGAAGCTTTCCGGAAAAGAGATAGGCATCGACATCGCCATCGACAAGCGGATCCCGGTGGCGGCCGGCCTGGGTGGGGGAAGCAGCGACGCCGCGACCGTGCTCATGGGGGTGAACCAGCTTTTGGGATTGGGGCTTTCCGACGAGCGGCTCATGGAGATAGGTGTGAAGCTCGGGGCCGACGTACCCTTTTTCATCTTCAAGAAGACCGCGCTGGCAGAAGGGATCGGGGACAAGCTCACCGCCATGGAGTCGATGCCGAGACTGTGGGTGGTCCTGGTCAATCCCGGGATCCATGTCTCTACCGCCTGGGTCTACCAAAATTTAATATTGACAGCGAAAGGGGCTGCCACTATAATTCGCGGTTCGTACGGCAGCGCGGCAGAAGTTGCCGAGCTCTTGTCCAACGATCTCGAGCCGGTTACCTGCGGAAAGCATCCGCTTCTGAACGAGTTGAAGGACATGCTGCTGGCAGCCGGAGCAAGCGGTTCCTTGATGTCCGGAAGCGGCGCCACCGTCTTCGGTATATTCGAGGACGAGGCAGTAGCCCGCAAGGCCGCAGCGGAGATAGCGGCGGAGCGAGGCTGGTTCGCGGAAGCTGTGCAGACGCTGTAGGAAAAAAACAAATCATTGGGGCGTCGCCAAGCGGTAAGGCAACGGGTTTTGATCCCGTCATTCCCAGGTTCGATCCCTGGCGCCCCAGCCAAAAATAACGGGCATTTACCTTTTTAGGTAAGTGCCCGTTTCTACTTTGGTGACCTTTTTCGTGACCGTTTTGGGTACGCATTCAGATGCTGCATCAGGAGGGGAAACGCCCCCAGCCAGAAGCTCCTGAAGAAACTTATTGTGCTTATTTCTTGCTGCAACACCTTGCTCTTCCAGGCTGACCCTTTTCTTCCCGGCCCCGCCACGCCCCCCAACCCCATTTGCCCCGTATCAGCCTCTGCTTCTCCTCCATCCTCAATGAGCGCCAAATCAGGAACCTCTGTAAGGTAACGAATTAGAAATGTTTACATTAGAACAAAGTCACGATATATTGGCGTTCCCGCTCAAGCTTCTCGTGGAGGCGTTGTTGCAAATCTTCCATCTGAAACACATCTGGTGAGATTTTGCAGGGCGTTGATACCATTTTGACTCAAATTCGCGCTTCTCAAACGCAGGAAGCCTCAGAGGTGTCTGCAGCCTTTGGCTTCTTTTTGCTGATGTACATATAGCGGTCGATTAAGCATGGATTGAACAGGAGGAGTAGTATGAGACAGGGAGAACCTGCCAGCGAACACACGATCCTTCTCGTCGATGACGAGGCCCAAATCCGGTCGATGCTTCATGACCTCCTGGTTTGCCACGGTTATAAAGTGATACAGGCCGCTGATGGCTTAGATGCACTTGAAAAATTCAAGCTCAACGTACAAGAAATAAAGCTCGTCGTAACAGACATTGTTATGCCTCGACTGGACGGTTTGTCGAGCATCAAGATAATGAGGACCATCACTCCATCCGTCAAAGTTCTTCTTATGAGCGGATATGCTTCAGATCAACCAGCGCCCGATGGAGTTAGTCTCATCCCAAAACCCTTCACCCCTGCGGACTTTCTTCAAGCCATTCGCTCGAGCCTTGGTGACTAGCAACAAAGCGCCAATCTCTACATCCGGCCTCCGCTCAGTTCCGTGATTCGCCCGCTCCTCCTGCGCTCCTGTTCCGCAGCTCTCCAGAAAATCTCGGCAGGCGGATGCTCCCGCGTCTACAGAGCGGTGCGACCAGCTCGCAACTGTCAACCTTCGGCGTGTTGACAAGCGGTGATACCTGCCACATCTCCAACAGGTCGGACCACCCAGGCCATCGATGTCATCAATCACCGAGTCTTGGAATTACTGGAGCAAGGAACGGTTCCACCTGCTTAGATCCCGGTGCCCCAAGCCAATTTTCGTCTAACAGCCCGCACGTCCCTTCTGTTCTACCTTTCTCGCCAACATCAGGCGACCGGTCGGATTTTTTCATCCATATCAGCGCCTCATAAAGTTGCCCATGCCCTTTTCCTTCCCGGGAGTAGTTACCAATAACCGTTCATCAGCGAGTCGGGTCAAAGTAGAGTAACCATGATGTCTCTTGACTCGAATCGAGTCCCGATCTGATGTAGAATTACCCCCAACCAGACGCTCAGACCATGACCAGGCGATAAAGCGTCGCCCGGTAGTCAAGCGCCGCCTGTAAGACACATGGAGATTCTTATAATGCCGCGACCTCAAGGCGAATCTCACAAATCGAACAGAATTGGTTGGCTTCGAGCCGCCGTGCTTGGTGCTAATGACGGAACAATTTCGATCGCAAGCCTTGTCGTCGGCGTTGCTGCCTCTGGAGCACCACAAAATAGTATTCTGCTTACCGGTGTAGCCGGTCTGGTAGCTGGAGCTATGTCAATGGCGGCCGGCGAGTATGTCTCGGTTCAATCGCAGGCTGATACTGAAGGCGCAGACATTAAAAGAGAAAAGAGCGAGCTACAGACTCAACCAGAGAGCGAACTCGCGGAGTTGACGTCAATTTATGTGAGCCGAGGTCTCGATCAACCGTTAGCACGCCTGGTAGCAGAAAAGCTGACGTCCCGCGATGCACTTTTGGCACACGCTCGTGACGAACTAGGCATCACCGAGACCCTACGGGCTCGGCCGGTTCAAGCTGCTCTCGCGTCTGCCATTTCTTTCGCGGTGGGTGCCATTGTTCCGATAGTAGCTCTGTTGCTCGCTCCTACAGCCTGGGTTACCGAGGTTTTATCTGCGACCGCGCTGGTTACTTTAGCCATACTGGGGGCAACCGCAGCATACGCCGGTGGCGCGCCTATTGTGAAGGGTGCAATTCGTGTCGCTTTCTGGGGGGCGTTAGCAATGGGACTAACCGCTGGCGTCGGTAAGCTCTTCGGCACGGTTGTCTGAGTAATATGGCCCAACCATGCCATAGGTTGCTTCGATGACTGTGCCTCTAAAGCCGTACCACCTCTATGGCTACACTGGTATCAGAGGCTTAGTTTCGAAATTTTCGCAAGCCCCTGACTGATGTTCTTCCGCCCTGCGCCTTCTGTCGCCAATCTCAGGCGGGTGGCACCGATAAATGCATCCCCCGTTGTTGCGGTATGTTCAGATTTGATCGATTCCTGCCACACCGTTTCGCCGGTGGCGACCCGCTTCAGCGTCCAACCAGCCTCCATCTTCACGGTAAAGGACAACCCGAAAACCGGTTGCTCCATTGAGAAAATCATCACCGAGAGAAGGTAGTCACCCTCCTTGCCTTCAACGGTCCGTGAAAAAGTACCTGACTTGGTTATGGCGGCCAGCAGCGCCTTCTTGAACTCCTCGTTCGATATCCGTGTCCTCCCCAACTCGTCGAGTTCCTTGCCCCCTCCCACGTCAACGCCCACCGTTTTCTGGTTCTTCGCTCCTGTTTCAAAGGTGGTCGGGGTCATCCCTTCGTGCGTTGCCGTGGTGCAACAACCGGCAACCATGAGCGCGGAGACACAGAGAAAGAGAATCAGTAGCTTCGATATGAGTGTGGCGTCTTCGGGACTTCCATCTCTCTGGCGCATGGCGTCCTCCTTATTTAGCCGGCTTCGCGTTAAAGATGTTGGTCAGTACTTCATCAACCATATCCGCAGGAGGTTTTCTGGTCAGGGAGGCGTGGAGGGAATTGCCGGTGGCTAAGGGGAAGTCGGTCTTAGGATCCCGGAAGATGATGGTAAGCTCAAGCATGTACATCGTGATATCCCACATCCACTTATCGGCGTAGGTAACCACGGCGTCGCTTTGGTATGGTGGCTTCAACTCTGGACCGGTGGTTGCGCCGAATCCCCGCTTTTCCAAATTTTCCTTGATGAGTTGGTAGGTGTTCCTTTTGTCGTCGGGCGCCTGTACGACATAGAAGGTCTTGAGTTTGCCCAAATCTACGCCGGCAGTCAGTGTCCCTGTGGCACGGTTTGCACAGCCAGCCGTGACAGTCAGCGATACACCTAAAAGCAGGAAATAGCCGAGTTTTTTTAACATGGGGCAGTTCCTCCTTGATTGGGATCACTACTGATGCGTACTCAAGATTTTCTTTATACCCGCCATCTGAGATGTCAATTGAGAGGTGGATTATAAACGATTAAATCTGGGAGCAAGGGTGACCCTGCTGAATGGTTTTTACGACGCCACAAGGATCTCGAGCAGGTCCTCTTGCATAATGAAAAGGGATCGGCCTTCTGGCCAATCCCTCGGGCGATACGTCTATTTCTCTCATGATCGTGTGGATGATGTAGAGATGCCGTCGCCGGCGTCTAGACCGGCTGGACGTAGCAGCTGTAGCAGGTCCTGTAGCAGTAACAGCTGTAGCAGTAGCAACTGTAGCAGTAGCAACTGTAGCAGCTATAACAGGTCCCGGTCAGCTGTCCTGCGGCGCCCTCTGCTTGGGCTCCTTCTCCTGCACTCTGCAGGAAGGACTTCGATCCCTGCTGTTGCGGGGGCTGCTGGCTGCCCATCATCGGGTTCTGCACGGCGGTGGGGTTGATGACGTTTATCACCACCCCCTGGGGGCTGCCGCTGCTCTGAGGACCCATCATCTGCTGCCCCATTCCCATCTGGACGTTTTGGGAATACCCGCATCCTGATCCAAGTTTTGCCTGGACCTCTTCTGGGGGGACCTTGTACTGGTCGGCCATGTCGTCAGGAATCTCGTAAAAAGTGCCGTCTAGTCCTCTGGTAATCATGTTCATCCTCCTTTTTCCTGTTGTGGTTACGCGTTGGACAGCAGGTGCTACTCTCCTCCTTGTGCTCCGACCTCGATCTGACATCGGTGGTCGCCGTCTGTCGCTGTCGGTGGTTTCATGCACTGCTGCATTTTTCGCATGGTCATCTCGTGAAGCTTCCGGGCCTGATCGGGGTTGTTGCCGAAGTAGGTCCACATCTGCCTGGTGTAGTTGCAATGGTTCTCCCGGAAGTTTTCGGAAAGGTCGCAGGATATGGGGCAGCCGTGGGTGCAGAAGTGGTTGGCCTTGCAATCGAAGCAGCGGATATACCATGTTCCTTTCCTGGGGAAGTTGTCGCGCAGCCGTTGTACCCCGCATTCGTCGATCTCCTCGCCCAACCGGCCGAGCAGGTAATCCCTGTTCCTGGTTCCACCGCACACGAAGATGTTCCCCTCTGCATCTATGCCGACCTTGTCCTCCGCCGAGTCGCAGGAGCGGTTCCACTGCGGCTGGGAGGCGTTGCCATGGTTGGCGCAGAGGAATTGGTAGGCGAGTCTCCCGATCCTCATGTCGTCCACGGACAAGTCGGTCTTCAGCATGTGCTCTATCATCGCGACGGTGCTCCGGTACATCTGGTCCGCTGAAAGTTGCTCGGCATCGCCACGTCCCTGCGCGACCACGAAGTTCGAGATCATCCCCGCCACCCCCTGCTCACGCAGATACTCCATTACTTCCGGCATCCTGTCGCAGTTGTGCCTGTTTATGGTGGTGACCACGCCCACCTGAATGTTCCGCTTGCGTGCCGCCCCGAACAGTTCGTGGATCTTCGCTCCCCCCTCGCGACAGGCGTCGTGGATATGGGGCGGCCCGTCGCAGCTTATCGAGAACGAGACGCCGAGGTCGTGCAGCCTCACCATGCGCTCCTCATCCAGCAGCGTCCCGTTCGTACTCAGGGGAAAGATCACTCCTTTGCCCTGCTGTTGGCCAAGCGCCCTGGCATAGGCGACGAACTCCGCGATCCAGGCGTCCTCGACCAGCAACGGTTCGCCGCCGTATAAATGCAGGACTACTTGTGGGTACTGGGAATTCGCGACCAGGAGACGGGCTATCTCCTTTGCGGTGTCGAGCGACATCCTTGAATCGTTGGCAGGCGTGCAGTCGATGAAACAATACGAGCACCGCAAATTGCAGCGATCGGTGAGCAGCATGGAAACGTTCGAAATTTTGCGAAAGAGCCTCTCCAAAGTGGCGTTGCCAACAGTCATGTTCATCCCTCCGAGGTTAGAAGTGCCGGGCATTGCGACGGAATAAAATTAAAACATGCTAATGGTATCGCGGCCCAGGTGGGAGTCAAGCCGTGATGTGGGCCGTCAGAGGCGACACCGTTGTGGCCGGTATCAACATCGTTGCGATGGTCATCAACACTGCTGCGATGGTCATCAACATCGTTTTGATGGTCATCAACACTGCTGTGATGGTCATCATCATTGTTTAGATGGTCATCAACACTGTTGCGATGGTAATAAACATTGTTGCGATGGTCATAAACATTGTTTTGATAGTCATCAACATTGCTGCGATGGGTATCAACATTGTTTAGATGGTCATCAACATTGTTTAGATGGTCATCAACATTGGTGCGATGGTCATCTTCATTGCTACGATGGGTATCAACACCGTTTCGATGGTCATCAACATTGCTACGATGGTCATCAACACTGTTGCGACGGGTACCTTCACTGTCGTGAGGCGTTTCGAACTCGAAAATCAGAGATGGGGGGGCACCGGGGGCGTATTTGTAGAGGAGTTGACGCAGCGGCTGGGAAGGAAGCCCCCCCGGGAACTACGCCATAGGCCGGTTCCTCGGGGGGGATTTCATTTTAGCCTGCTTTAGCTGCTTGGGCCTGACGAAGTGATGTGGTCTTTTTTAACCTGCCATAGGTGCCGGTGCTGTCTTTTTGCGGTACACCGGAACATGGGCGTTGAACCCGGCTTGCATTAGAGCGGGGATATCCTCTTCTGTCGCTACTGACTGTAAGAACGAGACGATTTTCTTGAACATTTCCGTGACGACTTTGCGTGCGTTTTTACGCCTTTGGATCTGTGAACGATTACCGGATTTACCCTCTTCGTGCGCTGCATCATACTCATCTACAGCTTGTTGCACGATATTAATAGGGATGGGGCCGTTCTTGTACAGCTCCAAATCCGCCAATCCACGAGCACAGCGGCGAACGTTGCTTAGGCAGGTGGAGTCTTTACCTTTAACGTCAGCTGATACAGTGATGTAGGACATGGCTATTCTCCTCTTCTCCGGCAGGTTGCGGCCAGCATTAGCAGGATTTCACGAAGTCTAGGGCACGTTTTGGCGGTTTGCAAGCGGCTGAAACCCTCGCGAGCCATTCATTAGTTAAGTGGGGCGTAACGTGATTAATATCTTTGTGGGGAGAGCGGGATTAGCCTTGAAGAAATTGGAATCAATGAGAGCGTCGTCGGTTTAGCGTGCAGCAAAAAAAAGCCGCCCGGCCACGAGGGCAACGGGCGGCCTTCTGGTCTGGTGGGGGGATTACAGCAGGTCAAGCAGCTGCTTTACTTCCGGGGAGCGCTTGCCGGCCTGGCCGGCCGCTATGGTCCTTGGGTCGAGGTTGCCGTAGTATGCGCCGTTGGCATCGTCATCGATCATCAGGGCGGCGCCGTTGAGCGCGATACCGGCAAAGAGACCGCGGCTGCGAGAATAGGAGAGGATCTCGCTTTTCAGGGTGACGTCGGTCGCCCCCTCGGCGCTTCGACCGACCGGCCCTGCGGCCACAGATGCGTCGGCTCCGAGGGTAAACTTGCCCCTGAGGACGCCGTCCACTCCTTTTTTAGTCTTGAAGACCAGGATGAGGTCGGTCGACTCGGCACCGATCTGCCACCCCAGGCTGCCGCCGGCTATTTTTACGAAGACGGGATCGCTCCAGTTCCCTTTCTCGTCGCGTACGGTCAGCACGCCGGTGCCGTACCTGCCGCCGACTACGAAGCCGACCTTCAGCACTTCAGGAATGATCATGATCCCCTGCGCGTTCTTCAGCAGCATCGGGGGTATCCCATCCTCGGGGATGGCCTTGATCGCCTTGACCACCTCGATGCAGTCCTCGATCTTTCTCGACTCCTTCCCGGCATAGGCCGGCGTGACGGAAATGAACATTGCGACAGCCGCGACAGCTGCTGCCAATAGTTTCATCGTTTTCATATGCTCTTGTCCTCCTTTGCGTCCGTGCAGATTGTGGATCCAACCAATGCAAACCCCCTCAGTCTCCCCTTCACAAGGGGGAGGACGCGAGTTCTCGCGCAGCGGTTGATTTAAAAATATAATATTCCTTATATTCCAGGTGCGGACCAAAAAAAAGCCGGGGCCGAATATCAGGTGATAGTTCGGCAACCCGGCTGTCTCGGTGAGACCCTGTAGGCTTTCCGCCCCATCCTCGCGGATGGTTGAGTATTATCGCTTATCGATGCCCCCGCGGCGGCTTGCCTCCAGGTATATGTGTCGGTTCGCAGCTCCCCTTTAGCCGCGCCGGGACTGGGAGTTCAGGTACCTGCCGAAGTCCGCATCGGTTTCCCGTATGTGGTGGGTGACCCAGTTGCAGAGAAACCAGAGCAGCTCGACGGATGCCTTGGTGTCGAGGGGCTGTTTTTTCTTCAGTTGGGAGATCTTGGTGCGAAATTGCCGGTGCTCCTCCTTGTGCGGCCCGAGCTTTGGGTAGGAGGAGTTCTCCATCCAGCGCTCTTCGCAACCGAAATGCTGCATGGAATAGTCGATCAGGATCTCCAGCACGGAGGGGTCCAACGGGTGCCCCTCACGGAAGTGGTCATAGGTTTTGTTGAGATACTGCACCAGGCTTTGGTGGTGTTGATCGATCTCCTGTATGCCAACCACATAACAGTCCTTCCATTCAATTATAGGCATACACTTTCATCTCCTCTACGTTAATGCGCCCCCGGTCCTCCTCTGCGAGGACCGGGGCACTTCATGGCACTCTTATTGCGGAACCAGGACGATTTCACCCAGGTCCCTGGCCTGTCCCTGCACCACCGGTACTGCGGCGGAGGAGTAGAGCGCGAAGCCGTTGGAGTTGACGAAGGCCTTGTAGCCCCACCCCGGTTCGCTCGCCGGCACGAAGGCCGAGAAGGGGGCTTGCCACTTGCCGCTGGTATAGCCGGCGAAGATCTGGCCGGACGCGATGGGCGTGGTGTCGTTGATGGACCCGCGACGCTTGATGGAAACGGTCGCGCTGCTCCAATTCTGGAGGGTGCTGCTGACGTTGCCGATGATGGAGCCGAACTGCGTCAGGACGTCCGCCATCTGTATCAGCCTGATGCCGGTGGGTTTGAGGTTGTACTCGTTGGTGTTGCCGCGCTTGACCACCGCGGTGTTCGGGTCGAAGTCGATCATGACCGCGTTGATCACGCCGGGCTTGACCTCCATCGGCCCGAGGATCTTGAGCCCGGACTGCTGACCGCTCGGGGTGGTCAGCGGGATCTTGGTGTTCGGGTCGCTCTTCAGGGTAAGGTAGTTGACCGGCGCCTGGTTCCCGTTCGGGTTGGGGTACAGCACCAGGCGGATCTGGCGGTAGGTCCCGGCCGGGAGCACCAACTCGCCCAGGGCTTGCTGGACGAATTGCAGGGTCATCACGTCGATGACCTTTTCCTGCGGGTTGAACCTTGCCAGGACCGGGAGGGCGGGGTCGTCATCGGCGGCGTTCTCGTGGCCGGCCGGGACCACCCTGATCTCCTTGACGGAGATGACGAGGTTCTGGAAGTCGTCGCTTTGCTTGTCGGTGATGGCGAGCTTGAGGGTTCCTTTGCCGGCGCTGCTGCCGCCACCGCCGCAGCCGCTCAGGTACAAAAGGGTCGTGGCAACGGCGCAAACGAAAAGGATCATGATACGTAAGGCAGAACGTTTCTCTCGCATGGTGCTATCCTCCTGTCAGTGGGGAGTTATGCTCTCAGTCGCGATGATGTTTCTTGTGCCCTTTCTTTTTACCGTGGTCGTGATGCTCCTTTTCCTTCTGCTTCAGGTACACCCGCTGGTGGTTTTCGACGTAGTAGGGGCGGCCGGATTCGTAATAGATGTGGACTCCCGGCGGGGCGGGGATGTAGCCATTCAGTTGGACGTTGACGCCGACGGATCCGGCTTGCGCGGTCGGGGCGGTTGCCGCTCCGAGCAGAACGAATGCGGCTCCTGCCGCCAAGACGCTCAGTAACGATTTCATGCTCATGTCAGTTCCTCCTGGGGTACCACTTCGCCCGGCTGGCCACATGAATGTGGAGTCAAAGCAAAGGTGAATACGGGGTTTTGGGCAATAAAAAAGCCGGGGCCGAATATCTAGTCTGATATTTCGGCGACCCGGCTGTCTCGGTGAGACCCAGTAGGCTTTCCGTCCCATCCTCGCGGATGGTTTAGTATTATCGTGTATCGTATGTGGATCTGGAAAATTTGCTGGAACGATAGCGCAAGGCTGGAACCGTGTCAAGGGAGCTTTTGCTTTGTCGGGGCTTTTTCTTCTAATCGAAAGCAGATACTGCAGTCAAAAACACTAAAGTTTCCCGAGCAGTTGCCGAAATCTTACTTCATGGAGGCGATCGTTGCGCCGTCTTCTTTTTAATGATTTCGAGTTGTATCGGGAGAGGGCATGGTTAGAAGCATCCTTGAAATAGGTAATGCCAAGTACAAGATCGACCGGCTTATCTTGGGACGGTTCAAAGAGGAGGTCCGTCAGCACTGGACCAAAGGGGACGCTGGCGTAGAAGCGCCGGTGCCGGGCCCCGCTCCCTCGTTGGATGAGTCGCTGGAGCTTGTGTTCAAGGAAGTGATGCAGTTGTACAACGAATACGCGAAGACCGAGAGTATCGATGTCCTGTTGCGTTTAAAGGACAAACTGGAGCAGGTCTCCCTGAGGTACAAGAGCCTCGCCCTGGCCGAGGAGGTGCTCAATATAAACAGTTGCCTCCCCTACGAGCGGCGCGTTCCCCAAGGCTCGGAGGAAGGCCCCGCAAAGCATTGAGCCGGGGCTAGCGCCGCGGTGATCAGTAGGTGGCCGCCACCGGTTCCGGCATGCCGGCCCTGTCTTCCTCCGCAACTGATTTTCCCTTCTTGAGACTCTCCCACTCCTGCATCAGCTTGTCAGGCTCCGATGTCTTCTGCTTCAGTAATTCGAGCAGTCTCAGTTCCGAATCGCCGGTAAACCCGGTGAACTTCACGCCGATCATCGAGAAGAAGCAGTGCACCACGCTGACCGTGAGGGTCAAAGGTTCTGTGCCCGGTTCGAGGGGGACCGTGAGCCTGCAGGATTCGTTGAGAGGCACCATGAGGCACTCGTCGGCACTGATAAGGGCTCCGCGCAGGGAGACGTTTTCCAGGCGGCAACGATATTTGATGTCATGATGAACCAATTCTCCAGGCGCACTGTATGTGACCCGGTGAAATCGCCGCTGTTCCATCTTGGTACCCTCCTCGCACACATCGGTGATGTTCGCCAGGCATCTTATCGTCAAGATCCCTTACTAGCTGAAGTCTTTTTTGTCAACATTCCGTTGTGCCGGAACTTTTTGACCGCGGCGCGCGAATGGTCCTTCCTGGCGCCGGCCAGAACTCGCCTGCGCGAAGGGGGAGGGAGCCCCGTCACGGTAGGTTTTCCATTGACTTCACCCGGCAACTATTGTATTAAGTAGCGTTTCCTGGGTTTTGGATGCAGGCTGCCCCGCCGTCGCGAGTGGTGCACGCGCAGCCAATTTAAAAAGAAAAAAGTAGAGAGGGCCGGTGCATTGATGGAAAACAAGATCAGGGTGTTCAGCGGTAACTCCAATCCGGTTCTGGCAGAGAAGATCTGTGACTGCCTCAGGGTCCCTCTGGGCAAGGCGAAGGTCAGGACCTTCTCCGACGGCGAGATCATGGTCGAGATCGGCGAGAACGTGCGCGGTCGTGACGTCTACGTGGTTCAGTCCACCTGCTGCCCGACCAACAACAATTTGATGGAACTGCTCATCATGATCGATGCCCTGAAGAGGGCGTCCGCGGCGACCATCACCGCCGTGATCCCCTACTACGGCTACGCGCGCCAGGACCGCAAGGCTGCACCGAGGACCCCGATCACGTCCAAGCTGGTGGCGGACCTGATCACCACCGCGGGCGCGCACAGGGTGGTCACCATCGACCTGCACGCCGGCCAGATCCAGGGCTTCTTCAACATCCCGGTGGACAACCTCTACGCCGCACCGGTGCTTTTGGCCCACCTGAAGAGCCGTTTCGCCGACGACCTGGACAACCTGGTCATGGTTTCCCCCGACGCGGGGGGTACCGAGCGCGCCAGGGCCTTCGCCAAGAGGCTCGGCTGCACCCTGGCCGTGATCGACAAGCGCCGCACCGGTCCCAACGTCGCGGAGATCATGCACCTGATCGGTGACGTGAAGGGGAAGTCCGCCATCATCCTCGACGACATGATCGATACCGCCGGCACCCTGACCCAGGCAGCCCTGGCGCTGAAGGAGCACGGCGCCGCCAGCGTCTACGCCTGCGCCACCCACGGGGTCCTCTCCGGGCCGGCCATCGATAGGATCAACAATTCCGTCATCGAGAAGGTCGTCATCACGGACACCGTTCCGCTGGGCGAGAAGGCGGAACAGACCGACAAGCTCAGGGTGCTTTCCGTGGCAGACCTTCTGGCCGAGGCGATCCGCCGCATCCACGAGGACGAATCCGTCAGCTCCCTTTTCGTGTAGTACTAAAATATAAACTGTCATTGGAAGATCAAATACCAAGATTGACATCGGAGGATGTATGAGTAAGCAGGTGCTTAATGTTGAACTGAGGGAAAAAACCGGCAAGGGGATCTGCCGTCGTCTGCGCGCCGCCGGCCGCGTTCCGGCCGTCGTGTACGGCAAGGGTATCGAGCCGGTCTGCATCTCGCTCGGGCTGAAGGAACTGACCGAAGCCATCGCCGGCGAAGGTGGCCGCAACCACATCCTGACCCTGCAGGGCGTAGCCGCACTGGAAGGCGCCAACGTCATCGTGGCTGACCTGCTGCGCGACTCCCTCAAGAACCACGCACGTCACGTCGACCTGCACAAGATCAACCTCGCCGACAAGGTGAAGGTACAGGTCAAGCTGAACCTGGTCGGCACCCCGACCGGCGTCAAGGCAGGCGGCTTCCTCGACTTTGCGATGCACACCGTTGAAGTCGAGTGCCTCCCGGTTCACATCCCGGGGCACATCAACGTCGACGTCACCGAGCTCGCCATCGGCCACTCCATCCACGTGGGCGACATCAGCGCGCCGGTGGGCGCCGCCATCCTGAGCGATCCGAAGGCTCCGGTGGTCAGCATCCTCGGCCGCAAGGCTACTGCCGAGGAAGAGGCCGCTGCCTAGTCCAGGATCCTTATGGCAGCAAAATTGATCGTAGGGCTCGGCAACCCCGGGCCCAAGTACACATGGACCCGCCACAACGCGGGTTTCATGGTTTTAGACCGTCTGGCGAGCCTGTCCAACATCGCCGTCACCAGGAAGGCGTTTTCCGGCCTTGCCGGTGACGGCAGCTGGGCGGGCGAGCGGGTCTATCTCCTCAAGCCGCAGACCTTCATGAATCTGTCCGGCCGATCGGTGGCCGAGGCGCTCCGCTTCTACAAGCTCTCCCTGTCAGATCTCATCGTGATCCACGACGACCTCGATATCCCGTTCGGCAAGGTGCGGCTCAAGGAAGGGGGCGGGCACGGCGGGCACAACGGCCTGCGCTCGCTGGGGCAGGAGCTGGGCTCCAACGCCTTCGCCCGGGTGCGAGTCGGCATCGGCCGGCCGCTGCACGGCGATGTGGTGAACTTCGTCCTGACCAACTTCGCCAAAGAGGAGATGAACGAGCTGCTGGAAGTGCTGGACACCTCCCTTGACGCCATGGAAATGGCAATCAAGGAGGGGATGCCCAAGGCGATGAGCATCTTCAACGCGAAGTAGCCGAGACCCGGATAGAGAATAACATCGAGACCAAGACCCCCTCGCCCTTTGGGAGAGGGGGGACAGAGATACCCCCTCGAGGGGCTTCAGCCCCGTTGAAGCGGGTTGATTTAAGCTAAAAGGAAACACACATGGGTTTCAACTGCGGCATAGTCGGTCTCCCCAACGTGGGGAAATCCACCATCTTCAACGCGCTCACCTCGGCCGGTGCCGAGTCCGCCAACTATCCCTTCTGCACCATCGACCCCAACGTCGGCATCGTCTCGGTGCCCGATCCCCGCATGGACAAGCTGGCCGAGATCGTGCTCCCGGAGCGGATCCTCCCCACCACCGTCGAGTTCCTCGACATCGCCGGTCTTGTAAAAGGGGCGAGCCAGGGTGAGGGACTGGGGAACAAGTTCCTGGGGCACATCCGCTCCGTGGACGCGATCCTGCACGTGGTGCGCTGCTTCGAGAACGAGAACGTGGTGCACGTAAGCGGCAGCGTCTCGCCGGTGCGCGACATCGAGGTGATCCAGACCGAGCTGGCGCTTGCCGACCTCGATACGGTGGAAAAGCGCATGCAGCGAACCGAGAAGCAAGCGAGAAGCGGCGACAAGAAGGCCAAGGAAGACGTCGAGTTCTGCCAGAAGGTGAAGGCGACCCTGGAGAAGGGGCTCTCGCCGCGGGATCTCCCCGAGAACGAGGACGAGCGGATGATCCTGCGCGACATGCACCTGATGACCGCGAAGCCGGTGCTCTACGTCGCCAACGTGGCCGAAGACGACCTCGAGGGGAAACACCCCTACGTCGACGAGGTGCGCCAGTTCGCCGCCAAGGAAGGAAACGGCGTGGTCACCATCTGCGGCTCCATCGAAGCCGAGATCTCCGAGCTGGCGGGGGAGGAGAAGCAGGCCTTCCTCGAGGAGATGGGGCTCGCCGAATCCGGGCTCGACCGCCTGATCCGTTCCGGCTACGAGCTGCTCGGGCTCATCACCTACTTCACCGCCGGGGTCAAGGAAGTGCGCGCCTGGACCATCACCAAGGGGACCAAGGCCCCCGGCGCCGCGGGCGTTATCCACTCCGACTTCGAGAAGGGGTTCATCCGTGCCGAGGTGATTTCCTACAACGACTACATCGCCTCCGGCGGCGAGAGTGGCGCCAAGGAAAAGGGGCTGATGCGCCTGGAGGGGAAGGAGTACGTGGTGCAGGACGGCGACGTCATGCATTTCAGGTTCAATGTATAAAAGCAGATAAAGATTGAGATTAAGATTAAGAAGACCCGGCCGCCATGGCGGGATTGCGGACAGGGGCTGGAACTTTATCTTAATCTTTGTCTTAATCTGATTCTTTTTCCCTTGTCAAATTTTCATAAGTGTAGTAAGAAGTACCGTTCACCAGAACGGCCTTAGGGCCGTATCTCCTTGCTCCGGGTTGGACCGGGGCTAAATTAACCGTGAGGAGGCTTAACAATGAGCAGGATGTACGAGACGATTTACATCGTCCAGCCGGACCTCGGTGACGAAGAGATCAAAGCTCTTTCCACCAAGGTGCAGGACGTGATCGCCAGCATGAACGGCGATTTCAAGAGGCTTGAAGACTGGGGCACCAGGAAGCTGGCTTACCCGATCAACAAGAACCCGCGTGGCCGTTACTTTTACCTCCGTTTCGACGCCGATGCCCCGCTGATCGCTGAGCTGGAGCGCCGTCTGCGCCTTGACGACAAGGTGATCAGGTACCAGAGCGTTAAGCTCGAGCAGGAAGTGGTTGTCCCGGCAGCCGCTCCGGCCAAGAGTGCCGAGGAAGGGACCGAGGAAGTGGCTGCTGCTGCTACCGAGGCTCCGGCCGAAACGACTACTACGGTGGAGGAATAAAAGATGGCTGACGAAAGAGCACCCCAGAGAACCAGCAGCGGGCCGAGGAAGAAGCGTCCGTTCCAGCGTCGTAAGGTCTGCCGTTTCTGCGCGGACAAGCAGGTTACCATTGACTACAAAGATCCCCGCACCCTCCGTTATTTCGTTTCGGAGCGCGGCAAGATCATCCCGCGCCGCATTTCCGGCAACTGCTCCAAGCACCAGAGGGAAATCACCGAGGCGATCAAGCGCGCCAGGAACATCGCGCTGCTTCCGATTGCCGGCAGCCACGCAACCGCCTAGGTGCCGCTGACGGTGAATCCGTTGCAGGGGAAGATTTTCGATGTGATCAAGGGGAGCGTCGCTACGGTGACGCTCTTCCTTGCTTTCGTCTATCTCCCCGTGGTCGGCACCATTCCCGGGCTCTTTGCCTCGGCTCCTGCCGCGTTCTACGCGGTCAAGCGGGGGAGGGTGACCGGGTTTGCGATTGTCCTTGCCAGCTGCGCCATTCTTCTCGGCGTCGGTGATCCGGCCGCGACGGCCGTCTATCTGTTGCAGGCCGGCGTGCTGTCCCTGGCGCTTCCCGAGTTCCTGCTCAGGAACAAGGGGGGAGCACGCTCCGTCATCTACTCGGTGGCGGTGACCATCGCGGTCCTGTTGGTCGCGGCGGTGGTGTACGGCATGGCGACGGGGGCCGACCTGCATGCCAAGATCAGCAAAGGGGTGCAGACGAGCATCAACCAGACCTCGCAGATCTACCAGAAGGCGGGTGTCAAGGGGGACGAGCTCAAGGCGCTGCAGGATTCGATGTCCCAGGCAGGACAGCTGGTTGTCACCATCTACCCCGCGCTGGTCACCGTGGCCTACGGGATGATCGCCTGCATGAACCTGATGCTGCTGGCCGGGATAGCGGCGCGCCTGCGCATGCCGCTGTTCGTCGGTGACTTCAGGAAGTACAAGAACCCGGAGCCGCTGGTCTGGCTTTTGATCGTGTCCGGTTTCGGCACCCTCGTGCCGGAACCCATCGTGCACCTCGCCTCCCTGAACGTGCTGATCGTTCTGGGCGCCGTGTACTCTGTGCAAGGGTTCGCGATCATCAGCTTTTTCTTCCGTAAGCTCCAGGTTCCGGTCTTTATAAGACTTTTGGCGAGCCTGCTCCTCATCTTTCAGCCCATGATGGTGCTGGCGGTGGCGGCGCTGGGCGTATTCGATCTCTGGGCGGACTTCAGGTCCCCCAATAAACAGGAAAACCTGTAATCAACCAGGCTAGGAGGCAACACATGAAGGTCATTCTCAAAGAAAACGTAGAACATCTCGGCCACATCGGCGACATCGTCAAGGTAGCACCGGGCTACGCAAGGAACTACCTGCTGCCCAAGGGCTTCGCCATCGAGGCCACCGAGAAGAACGCCAAGGCCCTCGAGCACGCCAAGCGCCACCTCGAGTACAAGAAGAACAAGGTCCTCGAAGCTGCCAAGCTGATCGCGGCCAAGATCGAAGGGATCACCCTTTCCATCGCTCACCAGGCCGGTGCTGACGACAAGCTCTTCGGCGCCGTCACCAACATGGAACTGGCCGAGCAGCTCAAAGCCGCCGGCGTGGAAGTCGACCGCAAGCGCATCGTGCTTGCCGAGCCGATCAAGCACCTGGGCGAGTTCACCGCAGCCGTGAAGCTTCACCCGGAAGTGGTCGCCACCCTGAAAGTCGTGATCACCAAGGCCTAAGCCTTGCTGCAAAGCTCGTAGTTTCTGGTAATAATGAAGGGCCGCCTCCCCAGGGAGCGCGGCCCTTTTCCGTTTGGGCCAAGTAACCGCCACAGGGGGAGCCGTGAACATAGAGAAACACCACAAGCAGGATATCGCCACGAAGCAACTGGAGACGGCGCTGTTGCTGTTCTTCGCCCAGAAGGAGCTCTTCAGCATCATCACCCTGGCCGGGGCCGCCGAGGAGATACTGGGGCAATTGCTTGGGTTGCGTGACCGAGGCGATAAGGAGAGCCCGTTTCGGTCGGTCCTGGAACTGCTGCGACCGGCCAAGGGGGGGGCGCGCCGGGACGTTTCGGCGGCGCACGAGACGGAGCTGTACGTGCACATGGACGCGAGGCACGAGGCGGAGTTCCTGCTGGGGCGGGCGATAGACGACTATTTCGCGCTCACCGGCGAGTTGAGCGCCAACATGCGGAAGTACAACGAGGAAGTGAGAAGCAGGAGAGGGTAGGCCGGCGGCGGTAGTAGTAAGGGGACTGCGACGTTCGACGCCGGCAGGACCGGGGCTTCGCCGCCCTGCCCCCCTCCCGCCTTGGCGGACCGTGGCGCTTCGGCGCGCAGGCCCGCAAGGGGAGGGGGTGCCAAGAGACGTCTGAAGGTCGGGGCGGTGACCTTTACTTCTTCAAGGTGGCGTCCTGGATGAGGACGTTGTAGCGGTAGCCGGAGCCGAAGTCGAGGTTGTTATAAAGTATGCCGGAAACGGTTACCACATCCCCTTCCTTGGGAAGGTTCTTCGAAGTGATCACCAGGTCGTCGGTCTTCTGGGCCTTCGATCCGGTGCCGTCCACGAGGTGGATCCAGTTCTTCTTCATGATCTTCTGCGCTACCCGCGCCACGCGTCCGCGGACCACCACCGGCTTTTTCTCCAGTTTCTTGCTCTTGGCGTAGATCTCGGCGATGGTGTAGGCGTTGGGACCCTTGGCTTTGGTCACCTTCTGGTTCTTGGCCAGGGGTGCGGGAGCAACCGCGCGGGCGGGTGCCGGTGCCGCCTTGGCAGCGTCCTGCTGGGCTCCGGGAACCCCCTGGTGCACGGCCTTGATGGCCGACGGGCTCATCTCGATCTTTTCCGCGTCGGCGAGGCCGCCGGAGAAGATAACCCTGTCGAACTTGCGGTTCAGCCCCTTGCTGGTGAAGTTCTTCATCTCGAAGCCGGGCATGAGCGACAACTGCTGCCCGACCTTCACCTTGGTAAGCGGGATGGCGACCCACACCTTTTCCGACCCGTTCTGCAGGTTCACGTAGGTATAGCCGCCGCCGTCCATGGTTTCCAGTACCTTTCCTGAAAGAGGTATTTCCTTGGGCTTGGTGTCCGCTGCACCCACCTGCTGCGCGGTCAGTACGGCGAGGACGATCAACAGAGAGAGAATCTTTACGAGGCGTTTCATTTATTGACTCCTTCAGGGGGTGCTTTTTGTTCACGGCAGACTACTTTTTTCCCGCACTATTGACAAGGTTTTTCTAGAAACGGTGCCGGTCCCCTGCGCGCAAGGCTCCCCTTCGCTTCCTTGCGTTTGGTCTTTCTCCCCCCCTCATGACCGGGCAAGGGTTGCACCCTCGAATTAACCAGTTATATTTTGTGTTGCTACATTAAAGCGCGATTTGCGGTGGATGCCCCAGCGGGGGCGTAGACAACGCCGGTGCGGGGACGCGCGGTGCGCCTGTTCCAATGGGGGGGCGCGAAAGGGGGCATACATGAACAAGAAAGTGGGTGTGCTGCTTGTGCATGGTATGGGGACTTTGGCCGACGATTTCGCTCACGACATGGTCTATGAACTGCGCGAGAGGATCTCCGGGCGCGGTCTGAACCGGGAGGAGATCGCCTGGCAGGGGGTCTACTGGGCTCCGCTGCTGTCAGCCAGGGAGCACCAGATCTGGGTCGACCTGGCGGCGAACAACGACCTGAACTGGGCAAAACTGCGCAAGTTCTTCCTGAACGCCTTCGGCACCATGAGCTCCTACCACGCCTTGGGCAGCCGCACCGACAGTCTCTATCACAGGATCCATGGCGTGGTGCACCAGGGGCTCCAGCAGCTGCGTGCCAAACTGGGCGACCAGGACAAGCCGCTCGTCATCGTGGCGCATTCCATGGGGTCGGTGTTCATGTCGAACTACATCTGGGACCGTCAGAAGGGGTACGACCTGGAGCGCTACGGAAGCACCCCGTTCGAGCGGATGGAAACGCTCACCGGCCTGGTCACGCTGGGGAGCAACATCCCGCTTTTCTGCGTGGACAAGGAGAACCTCGCCTGCATCGAGTTTCCCCCCCGGCACCTCGCCGAGCCGCTCAGGAAAAAGGCGAAGTGGCTGAACCTCTACGATTCCGATGACGTGCTGGGGTGGCCGCTGAAGCCGCTCAGTCTCAGTTACTCGGCATCGGTCTCCGAGGACATCGAGGTGAGCGTCGGCAACATCCTGACCTCATGGAATCCGGCGAACCACTCCGCCTATTGGAGCGACGAGAACGTGATCAAGCCCATGGTCTACCTTCTGAGCAGCATCCTGGAAGCGACCCATGCGCCGGCGACGGGCACCTCGGAGGCGCAGGCCCCGAACGTCGGCGAATGAGAAGCTCCCCCTCCCGCAAAGGGAAGGGGATCGACGAAACAAAAAAGGCGCTCAAACGAGCGCCTTTTTTGTCCTGACTATCCCTGCCTTGAAGACTTACACGATCTTCTGCATACCCTTCATTGCGGCGCGCAGTTCGGCGCCCACTTCCTCGACCAGGTGGTTGCGGATCTCGGCGTTGACCGCGACCAGCAGCTGGTTGTCGACGCTGTTGTCCTTCACGTCGAGCCCCTTGCCGATCACGTCGGTGCCGACCTCGGCCATGAAATCCTTAAGCAGCGGCACGCAGGCGTGGGAGAAGAGGTAGCAGCCGTACTCGGCGGTGTCGGAGATGACGCGGTTCATCTCGTACAGCTTCTTCCTGGCGATGGTGTTGGCGATGAGCGGGGTCTCGTGCAGGGACTCGTAGTAGGCGCTCTCCGGCTCGATGCCGGTGTTGACCATGGTCTCGAAGGCGAGCTCGACACCGGCCTTCACCATGGCCACCATGAGGATGGCCTTGTCGAAGTACTCCTGCTCGGAGATCTCGCCGGCCGCCTCGGTCTTCTCGAAGGCGGTCTGGCCGGTCTGCTCGCGCCAGGTAAGGAGCTTTACGTCGTCGTTGGCCCAGTCCTCCATCATGGTGCGGGAGAACTCGCCGCTCATGATGTCGTCCATGTGCTTTTCGAACAGCGGGCGCATGATGTCCTTTAGCTCGGCCGCAAGCTTGAACGCGACCAGTTTGGCCGGGTTGGAGAGGCGATCCATCATGTTGGTGATGCCGCCGTGCTTGAGGGCCTCGGTGATGGTCTCCCAGCCGTACTGGATCAGCTTGACCGCGTAGGGGGCGGCGATGCCGTTTGCGGTCATCTTGTCAAAGCAAAGGAGCGCGCCCGCCTGCAGCATGCCGCAGAGGATGGTCTGTTCGCCCATGAGGTCGCTTTTCACCTCGGCGACGAAGGAGGACTCGAGCACGCCGGCGCGGTCGCCACCCTGCGCGGAGGCGATCGCCTTGGCGATCTCGAGGCCGTCGCCGTTGGGATCGTTCTCGCGGTGCACCGCGATGAGGGTCGGAACGCCGAAGCCGCGCTTGTACTCGGCGCGCACCTCGGAGCCCGGGCACTTCGGGGCGATCATGACCACGGTCAGGTCCTTGCGGATCTGGGTCCCTTCCTCGACGATGTTGAAGCCGTGGGCGTAGCTGAACACGGCGCCCTGCTTCATGAACGGGATGACGGTCGCGACGACGTTGCTGTGCTGCTTGTCCGGGGCGAGGTTCATGACGATGTCGGCGGTGGGAAGGAGTTCTTCGTAGGAGCCGACCTTGAAGCCGTTGTCCACGGCGTTTAGGTAGGACTGGCGCTTCTGCTCGATGGCCTCTTTCCTGAGGGTGTAGGAGACGTCAAGCCCGCTGTCGCGCATGTTGAGCCCCTGGTTGAGCCCCTGTGCGCCGCAGCCGACGATGACGATCTTCTTGCCTTTCACGTACTCGCAGCCGTTGGCGAACTCGGAAGCGTCCATGAAGCGGCAGGTGCCCAGTTCCTGCAGCTGGCGCCGCAGCGGCAGGGTGTTGAAGTAGTTCTGTCCCATCTTTCCCTCCTGAATATATAGTGTGGTGTGGTTACTCGCGGTCGGTGGTGTGAAAGTGTGGCGAATGTATACCAAATTTCACGTTGCGTAAATTGATTTGTTGTGCATATTGTGTTGCGTGTCGCGCAATAAGTGGCGCGGGCGGTGAAGGCGAGGTCGCGGGTATGACCTCATCCCGACCCACTCCCGGAGGGGGAGGGGGCGGCACGCGTGCATTTATATAGAGGCAGAGGGTTCACATGGATCTTAGAGAGCTGGAGATATTCCTTGCGGTTGCGGAGCTCAGGCACTTCGGCCGGGCCAGCCAGGCCTGCAACCTGAGTCCCTCGGCGCTCACCCGCACCATCCAGCGCATGGAGGAGGAGCTGGAGCAGCCCCTGTTTCTGCGCGACAACCGCACGGTCACGCTATCGCCTGCGGGCGAACGCCTGAAGTCCTACGCGCGGCTTTGCCTCAGCGAATGGCAAAGCCTGCGCTCGTCGGTGAAAAACGAGCAGGCCGTGGCCGGTTCCCTCTCCATCTACGCATCGATCACCGCGGTGTACGGCCTTCTTCCCGAGCTGTTGGAATCGTACCGGGAGAAGTACCCCGAGGTGCAGCTGGAGCTGCGCACGGGTGCCGCGGAGCAGGCGGTGTCCCAGGTGCAAAGCGGCGAGATAGATCTGGCTGTCGCGGCCTTTCCGGACGGGGCGCGCGCGAACATCCAGTTTCTCCCCATCGTCACCATCCCGCTGATCTTCATCGCGCCGCGGCGGTCCGGTGCCGCCGAGGTGCCGGTCGAGGGGGACCGTCTCGATCTCTCCCGGGCGCCGCTTGTGCTGCCGCAGACCGGGCTTTCGCGCCGGCGCCTGGACCAGTGGCTCAAGGAGCACCGCATCACTCCCAACATCACCTCCGAGGTTTCCGGCAACGAGGCGATCATCGCCATGGTTCGCCTGGGGTGCGGGGTCGGCATCGTGCCGCAACTGGTCCTCGAGCGGAGTCCGTTTCGGGACGAGGTGGTTGTCCTGGACAACGCGCCGGTCTTGAAGCCCTACGAGGTAGGGCTCTGCACCAGCAAGAGGAACCTGCAGCGACCGAGCGTGAAGGCGTTCTGGGAACTGGCAGAGGAGCACAACCTGACGGGGATGAAAGGGATAAAAGGGATGAAAGGCAAAAGGTGAGGCCTTTCCTGTGAGGGTACTGTTTTTGGGTTATCCATTTGACCCGTTTTTATCCCTGTCAAAGGTGTCGGCCTGGCGTCTTTGCTGCTTTTCGTGAGGCGGTTTTCGCCTTGCCTTCGTTTCTACCCTGTGCTATATAAGTTTGCTGTTTAAAATTCGCACGCCATTGCAGCCGTGCCGGTGGTGCCCGCCCAGCGGGTTCCGGTATTAATGGGTGGCGGAGGGAAAACCAAAAGGAGAAAGAAAAAATGTCGAACATCACCATGAAAGAACTGCTGGAAGCCGGCGTCCACTTCGGGCACCAGACCAAGAGATGGAACCCGAAAATGAAGCCGTACATCTTCGGCGCACGTAACGGGATCTACATCATCGACCTGCAGAAGACCGTAAGGCTCTTCAAGAACGCCTACAGCTTCGTCACCGACGCGGCCCAGGCAGGCGAGACCATCCTCTTCGTCGGCACCAAGAAGCAGGCACAGGATTCCGTGGCCGAAGAGGCGCTGCGTTGCGGGCAGTTCTTCGTCAACGACCGTTGGCTGGGCGGCATGCTCACCAACTTCTCCACCGTGAAGCAGAGCATCGACCGTCTCAAGCGTCTCGACGCCATGATCGCTGACGGCACCATCGAGGCTTACACCAAGAAAGAGCAGCTCAAGCTCGCCAAGGAGCGCGAGAAGCTCGAGAAGACCCTGGGCGGCATCAAGGGCATGGGCAAGGTTCCGGGCGTGCTGTTCGTGGTTGACCCGAAAAACGAAGAGATCGCCGTCAGCGAAGCCAAGAAACTCGGCATCCCGGTCGTCGCCATCGTCGACACCAACTGCGATCCGGACGACATCAACTACGTCATCCCGGGCAACGACGACGCCATCCGCGCCATCCGCCTTTTGACCAGCAAGATGGCTGATGCAGTCCTCGAGGGTGCCCAGGCTCGCAACGCCCGTCTCCAGACCGGCGCCGAGGAAGAGTTCTCCACCGAGGGCGAGGAAGTGGCTGAAGAGGTTACCGCCGAGGCCTAAGCCTCCCCGTCCGCGGCGACCGCAACACCTTTCAATAACACAATGACTAAGAAACCCGCGCCGCGAGGCGCGGGTGACTGTGGAGGATAACGTGAGCATTACAGCTGCACAGGTAAACGAACTCAGGAAAGTAACCGGCGCCGGCCTCATGGACTGCAAGAAGGCCCTGACCGAAACCAACGGCGATCACGAGAAGGCGATCGACTACCTGCGTACCAAGGGTCTGGCCGCCGCCTCCAAGAAGGCCGGCCGCGCCGCCACCGAGGGTCTGGTCGGTTCCTACATCCACGCCGGCGGCAAGATCGGCGTCCTGGTCGAGGTCAACTGCGAGACCGACTTCGTGGCCAAGAACGAGAACTTCCAGGCCTTCGTGAAGGACATCGCGATGCACATCGCCGCCGCCTCCCCGCTCTACGTACGCCGCGAGGAAGTGCCGGCAGAGCTCATCGAGCGCGAGAAGGCGATCTACCGCGAGAAGGCCAAGGAGAGCGGCAAGCCGGCGGCCATCATCGAGAAGATCCTCGAAGGGCAGATCAACAAGTTCTTCGGCGACATCTGCCTCCTCGAGCAGGCCTACGTGAAGGACCCGGACAAGACCATCCAGACGGTCCTCAACGAGACCATCGCTTCCATCGGCGAGAACATGAGCATCCGCCGCTTCGCCAAGTTCGTACTCGGCGAGGGGCTCGCCAAGAAGGAGAGCGATTTCGCGGCAGAGGTCGCCGCGGCGGCCGGCGTGTAAGACGTTCCAACGGGAGCCGGCCATGAAAATGGGCGGCTCTTTTTTTATCTGCAGCAAGGCAAACGGCCCTGCGCGGGAGGTTCTCGCCCGGGCGGGCGCACCGGGGAGGCAAGCCCCCCCGGAACCTGTTCTGCGTGAAGGCTATTTGCCGTCAAGAAAAGGCAAGGTGACTACGATGGCAGAACCCTATTACAAAAGAGTACTTCTCAAGCTTTCCGGCGAGGCCCTCGGCGGCGAACAGGGGTACGGCATCGACCCGAACACCATCACCGCGATCGCCCGCGAGGTGAAGCAGGTGGTGGATCTCGGCGTCGAGCTGTGCCTGGTCATCGGCGGCGGCAACATCTTCCGCGGCGTCGCAGCCTCCTCCAAGGGGATGGACCGCGCCAGCGCCGACTACATGGGGATGCTCGCCACCATGATCAACTCCCTCGCCATGCAGGACGCCCTGGAGAAGGTCGGCGTCGACACCCGCGTCCAATCCGCCATCGGCATGGCCGAGGTCGCCGAACCCTACATCCGCCGGCGCGCCATCAGGCACCTGGAGAAGGGGAGGGTGGTCATCTTCGGCGCCGGTACCGGCAACCCCTACTTCACCACCGATACCGCGGCGAGCCTCAGGGCCATGGAGATCGGCGCCGACGTGATCCTCAAGGGGACCAAGGTGGACGGCGTCTACTCCGCAGACCCCAACAAGGACAAGAGCGCCACCAAGTACGGCACCCTCAGCTACCTGGAGGTCCTCAGGAAGGGGCTCCAGGTGATGGACGCCACCGCGATCTCGCTCTGCATGGACAACAGCCTTCCGATTATCGTGTTCGATGTGACGACCGACGGCAATGTCGTGCGGGTGGTCAACGGCGAACCGATCGGCACCATCGTCAAAGAAGGAGAATAGCATGATAAAGGATGTCATCGCCGATATGCACGTCCACATGGACAAGTCCATAGATTCGCTCAGGAAGGACTACCAGAAGGTCCGTACCGGCCGCGCCAGCACAGCACTTCTGGACGAGATCAAGGTCGATTCCTACGGGACGCCGTCGCCGCTGAACCAGGTGGCCTCCCTTGCCGTTCCCGAGGCGCGCACCATCACCATCTCTCCCTGGGACAACAAGATGATCGGCCCCATCGAGAAGGCGATCATGAACTCAAACCTGGGGCTCACCCCGGCCAACGACGGCAAGGTGATCCGCCTCGTCCTCCCGCCGCTCACCGAGGAGCGCCGCAAGGACATCGTCAAGCAGCTGAAGCGTGACGCCGAGGAGGCCAAGGTGGCCCTCAGGAACATCCGCCGCGACGCCATCGACAAGCTGAAGAAGCTCGAGAAGGACAAGCAGATCTCCGAGGACGAGCTAAAGCGCGCCGAGAAGGACGTCCAGGACTCCACCAACAAGTACGTCGCCAAGTGCGACGAGGTGCTGGCCCACAAGGAAAAAGAGGTAATGGAGGTCTAAGGACCGACAGATCAGGGGGGAGCTTCGCTCCCCCTTGATCGTCGCCGTCCGGCTGCCGCCGCTCCCTCAAGTGAACCCCCCGATTCAAGGGGATTTTTTGTTTTCAGGATGCTCATGGACAACAGCTTAGACCCGAAGAAACTCCCGAAGCACCTCGCCGTCATCATGGACGGCAACGGCCGCTGGGCCAAGCAGCGCATGCTGCGCAGGATCGTTGGGCATCAAAAAGGTGTGGAGACCGTTCGGGTCATCGTCGAGGAGTGTTCGCGCCTGGGGATCGGCTACCTGACCCTGTTCGCCTTCTCCGCGGAGAACTGGCTGCGCCCCAAGACCGAGGTCAAGGCGCTCATGGCGCTGTTGAAGCAGTACATCCGGAGCGAAACCGCGCGGATGATGCAGAACGACATCCGCTTTAACGTGATCGGCAACCGCGCCGACCTCCCCGAGGACGTGAGCCGGGAGATCCAGCACACCATCGACAAGACGGCCGGCAACGGCGGCATGCTGCTCACCCTGGCGCTCTCCTACGGCAGCCGCCAGGAGATCGTGTCGGCCGCGAAGAGGCTCGCCGGCGAGGTCGCCGCGGGAAGGCTCGATCTCGAGCAGATCGACGAGAGCGCCTTCACCCGGTCCCTTTTCACCGCGGGGATACCGGACCCTGACCTCCTGATCAGGACCAGCGGGGAGATGCGCATCAGCAACTTCCTGCTCTGGCAGCTTGCCTACGCCGAACTTTACTTCACCGATGTCAATTGGCCCGATTTCGACAAGCACGAGCTGGCGCGGGCCTTCCGCGACTTCCAGTCCAGAGAGCGCAGGTTCGGCATGACCAGCGAGCAGCTGGCAGAGACGCCGTCCTAGACCATTTCCGGGGTGCGCCCCGAAGGAGTCCGCCATCAAACGACTAGCCACCGCAGCGGTCCTGCTGCCCCTCGTGATTGTTTTCATCCTGAAGGCGTCGGTGTTCCAGTTCTCGCTGCTGGTGTTCCTGCTGGCCCTTCTGGGGCTGGACGAGTTCTACCGCATGGCGCTGCCGCAGCGCCGGGGGGAGGGGAGGGTCGCCACGGTCGCAGGGGCCTGCGCCGTGTTCGCCGTCTTCTCCACGAACCCGGTACTGCCGCTTTTCACGCTCACCGCCCTGGTGCTGGCCTTCACCCTGGTCGCCCTTTTCAGGCTCCAGGACGTCAAGCAGGCCGCACCCGACGTCGCCCTTGTGCTGATGGGCTTTCTCTACGTGCCGCTTCTGCTGGCGCACCTGGTGCTGGTCCGTTCGCTCCCCAACGGCGTCTCCTGGCTCTTCCTTATCATGGTGATCGTCATGGCGGGTGACAGCGCCGCCTACTACGTCGGCTCCTCCCTGGGGAAGCACCGCCTCTACCCCGCGGTGAGCCCCAAGAAGAGCGTGGAGGGGGCGATCGGGGGGCTTTCCGGGAGCGTCATCGGCGCCCTCATCGCCAAGTTCACCTTCTTCCCCGAGCTTGCCCTGGGCGACTGTTTCGCCGCCGCGCTCCTTCTGGGCACGCTGGGACAGTTGGGCGACCTGTTCGAGTCGCTGATCAAGCGGAGCTGCGGCGTGAAGGATTCCGGCTCCATCATCCCCGGCCACGGAGGCGTCCTGGACCGGCTGGATTCGATTTTGTTCGCGGCGCCGGCAGCTTACTATTACGCCAGTTTCCTGTTTTAGGCACGGCCGCTGCGTCCGTACTTTTTTCCGGTGCAACCCGCCGGCAAACTCGGCAAAAAAATCCGTTAGTTAGCCTGCCGCGCCACTTGACTTGAGGCATCTGCGAGGGAAAATGAAAAATCTTACCATTTTGGGCTCGACAGGATCGATCGGGGCAAGCACTCTCGAGGTCGTTGCCGCCCACCGGGACAAGTTCCGCGTGGTGGCGCTCACCGCGGGATCCAACCTGGAGCTTTTGAAAGAGCAGATCGAAACCTTCCAGCCCGACCTCGTCTCTGTGCTCTGCGCCGACAAGGCCAAGGCTCTCAGCCGTTCGCTGCGTGGTAAAAAACCCGAGATCATGCACGGCGTGGAAGGGCTCATCGCGGCCGCGACCGCCGCAGAGACCACCATGGTGGTGGCTGCCATCGTGGGGGCCGCGGGACTCGTTCCCACCGCGGCGGCCATCATGGCCGGCAAGGACGTGGCGCTGGCCAACAAGGAGACCCTGGTCACGGCGGGGCACCTGATCATGAGGATGGTGCGGGAGAAGGACGTCCGCCTCTACCCGGTCGACAGCGAGCACTGTGCGGTGTTCCAGTCCATGGCCGGCCACCGCAGCCAGGACATCCACCGCGTGATCCTTACCGCGTCGGGTGGGCCCTTTCTCAACTGGGGCAAGGAGAAGCTCGCCTGCGCCACGGTGGCGGATGCGCTGAACCACCCGAACTGGAGCATGGGGAAGAAGATCACCGTGGACTCCGCCAGCATGATGAACAAGGGGCTGGAGGTGATCGAGGCGCGCTGGCTCTTCGACATCCCGGTGGAGCGGATCGCGGTGAACATCCATCCCCAGAGCATCGTCCACTCCATGGTCGAGTACATCGACGGCAGCGTCATGGCGCAGCTCGGGGTGCCCGACATGAAGGGACCGATCGCCTACGCCCTCACCTATCCCGGGCGCGTCGCCTCAGGGGTGAAGCCGCTCGATCTCACCGAGCTTTCGGGGCTCACCTTCCTGAAGCCGGACACCGACCGTTTCCCGGCGCTGAAGCTCGCCTACGACGCGGTTCAGGCGGGAGAAAGCATGCCGGCCGTCATGAACGCGGCCAACGAGATCGCCGTGGAGAACTTCCTGTCCGGCAGGATCGGCTTCATGGCCATCTCCGAGACCATCGCCAGGGTGATGGAGCTGCACACCCCCCGGTCCCTGTACTCCATCGAAGAGGTGCTGGAAGCCGATCGCTGGGGAAGAAGGACCGCCAGGGAGCTCCTCGGCTGCACCAACTAACCTTTTACCGCCTCGTCCGCCGCCTTAACGCCGCAGTGGCGAGGCGCCGGCGTGCCCCCGGGCACACTTTAGAGGGGACCACATGAGCATAATTTTCGCCATCATAGCCCTCGGGGCGCTGATTTTCATACATGAGCTCGGGCACTTCCTGTTCGCCAAGGCCTTCAAGGTCGGGGTCGAGAAGTTCTCCCTGGGGTTCGGTCCCAAGGTGTACAGCAAGCAGGTGGGCGAGACCGAGTACCTGCTCTCCGCGCTGCCGCTTGGGGGGTACGTCAAGATGGTTGGGGAGGGGGAGGAGGTCGAGCTCACCGAGGAGGACCGCAAGCGCTCCTTCGCCGACAAGCCGGTGCTGCAGCGCATCCTCATCGTCGCCGCCGGCCCGGTCTTCAACCTCCTTTTCGCCTACGTCATCTTCGTCGTCATCTACATGTTCCTGGGCGTCCCCGCCGTCACCACCAAGGTGGGCGAGGTGCTCCCGGACAAGCCGGCCGCCCGCGCCGGGATCCTGACCGGCGATGCCATAAGGAGCGTGAACGGCAGGGCGGTGACCCGCTGGGACGAGTTCGCCAGGATCATCGTGGAGGGGAACGCCGCCCCGGTGCAGGTTGAGGTGCAGCGCGGCAAGTCGCTCCTGAAGTTCACCATGGTCCCCGAACGGCGCACCAGCAAGAACCTCCTGGGCGAATCGGTGACCCATCCCGTCATCGGCGTGGTCGCCGCCGGCGAGACCGTCGTCGACCATTTCCCTCCCGGCGAGGCGATCGTCAAGGGAAGCACCCAGTGCTGGAACGTGATCGAACTGACCGTGCTCTCCCTGGTGCGCCTCGTGGAGCGCGCGATCCCCTTGGACAACATCGGCGGCCCGATCATGATCGTCAAGATGGCCGGGGAGCAGGCGGCGGCCGGGGGGGTGAGCTTCCTCGCCTTCGTGGCGCTCTTGTCGGTGAACCTGGGCGTGCTGAACCTCTTGCCGGTGCCGATCCTGGACGGGGGGCACCTGGCCTTCTTCTTCATCGAGCTTGTGACCGGAAGGCCGCTCAGCAAGAGGACCCGCGAGATCGCGCAGCAGGTGGGGCTCGTGCTCCTGATCAGCCTGATGATGCTGGCCTTCTACAACGACATCGCGCGCATGATCGCGAGCAAGGCGTAACTCCTTGAAGATACTCACCGTCGATACCTCCAGCAACTGCTCCTCGGTCTCGCTCAGCGACGACGCGACGCTCCTCGGCGAGTGCCTCCTTGGGGAGGACCGCAGCAACTCGGGGCGCCTCATGGACTCCATCTCGGGTCTCCTGCGGGCCGCCCGGCTCGCCCCCGAGGGGCTCGACTGCCTCGCCGTTTCCCTGGGCCCCGGCTCCTTCACCGGCGTGCGCGTCGGCATCGCCACGGTAAAGGGGCTCGCCCTCGCCACCGGCAAGCCGGTGGTCGGCTTTTCCTCCCTCGCCATGCTCGCCATGAACCTTCCCTACAGCTCCGCGCAGGTCGCCCCCCTGTTCGACGCCAGGAAGGGGGAGGTCTACGGCGCGCTGTACCGCTGCGGCGCCCTTCCCGACGCGGTGGTCGCTGACGCCGTGCTTTCCCCCGCTGACTTCCTGGCCCTGGTCAGGGAACCCACCATCTTCGTCGGCGACGGCGCGCTCCGCTACTGCGACCTGATCCGGGACACCCTGGGAGAGCTCGCCATCTTCCCTCCCTGGCACACCAACCTGCCGCGCGCCAGCGCCGGCGCGGTCATCGCGCGCGAAACCGCCCGCGAGGGGAAGTTCACCCCGCTTGCCCAGTTGAACCCCACCTACCTGCGCGCCTCCGAGGCGGAGATCGCCAAGAGAAAGCGCGACTCTCTTTAACGCCGTTTTAGCCGGTTGACAGCTTGGTTTTAATGTATTATCGTGTCCATTCCTACCGTTCCCGGTAACTGCTTTCAACTATTGAGCTTTTGGTAAGACCAACAGCCGGTTTGGCGAACCTGAACAGGGTTCCCCGCCGGCGTCAGGGAGAAATGCATGCGTAGCGACATGATCACCCAAGGGCTGGAGCGCACCCCGCACCGCGCCCTTTTGAAAGGAACCGGCCTGCCGCAAAGCGAGATGGGGAAACCCTTCATCGGCATCGCCACCAGCTTCACCGATCTCATCCCGGGGCACGTGGGGATGCGTGATCTCGAGCGCTTCATCGAGAAGGGGGTCCACACCGGCGGCGGCTACTCCTTCTTCTTCGGCATCCCCGGCGTCTGCGACGGCATCTCCATGGGGCACAAGGGGATGCACTACTCGCTCCCCACCCGCGAGCTGATCGCCGACATGGTCGAGTCCGTGGCCGAGGCGCACCGCCTGGACGGCCTGGTGCTCCTCACCAACTGCGACAAGATCACCCCGGGCATGCTGATGGCGGCGGCCCGCCTGGACATCCCCTGCATCGTGGTCACCGCCGGTCCCATGATGAGCGGCCGCGGCGACGCGGGGAGGAAATACTCCTTCGTAACCGACACCTTCGAGGCGATGGCCCGCTACAAGGCAGGCGTCATCGACGACCAGGAGCTCGCCCGCTGCGAGGAGAACGCCTGCCCCGGCATGGGCTCCTGCCAGGGGCTCTTCACCGCCAACACCATGGCCATCCTCACCGAGACCATGGGGATGAGCCTGCCGCGCTGCGGCACGGCACTCGCGGTCTCCGCGCTCAAGCGCCGCATCGCCTTCGCCTCCGGCGAGCGCATCGTGGACCTCGTGCGCCAAAACATCACCCCGCGCTCCATCATGACCCGCGAGGCGTTCGAGAACGCGATCCGCGTTGACCTGGCGCTTGGGGGCTCCTCGAACACCGTGCTGCACCTCCTCGCCATCGCGCACGAGGCGGGTGTGGAACTGCCGCTTGAGACCTTCGACATCCTCTCCAAAACGACCCCGCAGATCGCCTCCATGAACCCGGCGGGGGAGCACTTCATGGAGGACCTCGACGCCGCAGGCGGCGTGGCCGGCGTCATGAAGCAGCTGGGCGACAGGATCCACGACTGCCCGACCCTTATGGGGCTCTCCACCAAGGAGATCGCGGCGAGCCTGAAAGGGGTGGACGACTCCGTGATCCGCTCCGTGGACGCGCCGGTCAAGAAAGAGGGTGGCATCGCCGTCCTCTTCGGCAACATCGCCCCGGAAGGCGCCGTGGTCAAGCAGTCCGGCGTGGGCGAGAAGATGATGCAGTTCACCGGCACCGCCCGCTGCTTCGACTCGGAAGACATCGCCATGGCCGCCATCATGAACGGCCAGATCAAGAGCGGCGACGTGGTGGTGATCCGCTACGAAGGTCCCAAGGGTGGGCCCGGCATGAGGGAGATGCTTGCCCCGACCGCGGCCATCATGGGGCTCGGCCTCGGCGATTCCGTGGCGCTCATCACCGACGGCCGCTTCTCCGGCGGCACCCGCGGTCCCTGCATCGGTCACATCTCCCCGGAGGCGGCCGTGGGCGGTCCCATCGCCCTGGTCGAAGACGGCGACAAGATCGAACTCGACATCCCGTCCCGTTCCCTGAAGCTCCTGGTGAGCGACGAGGAGCTGGCCAGCCGGCGTGCCCGCTGGGTCGCGCCCGAGCCGAAGATCAAGAAGGGGTGGCTCGCCCGCTATGCGAAGGTGGTCACTTCCGCCCACACCGGCGCCATCACCACCGCTGAATAAAACCCCGACCCCCTTTACCAAGGGGCAGAGGGAGGCCCTCCTTTCACCGGGGAGGGTCGGCCTCAGGGGAAGTCTTCATTACTAGTGATCCGGCGCTTACCGAGCGCGGGATCGATCAATAGCGGCAGGTTTCTGCCGCGGCATGGGGGTAATACATGAAGCTGAACGGAGCACGCATCCTTTTGGAGTGTCTCAAACGGGAGGGGGTCGACACGATCTTCGGCTATCCCGGTGGGACCGTTATCAACCTCTACGACGAGCTCTTCTCGTTCAAGGAGATCAGGCACATCCTGCCCAGGCACGAGCAGGCCGGGGTCCACGCCGCCGACGGCTACGCCCGCGCCACCGGCAAGGTCGGCGTCGCCATCGCCACCTCGGGGCCCGGCGCCACCAACACCATCACCGGCATCGCCACCGCCTACATGGACTCCATCCCGATGGTGATCATCACCGGGCAGGTGCCCACCGCGCTGATCGGCAACGATGCCTTCCAGGAAGCCGACATCATCGGCATCACCCGTCCCTGCACCAAGCACAACTTCCTGGTGAAGGACGTCAAAGACCTCGCCACCATCATGAAGAAGGCGTTCTACATCGCCCGCACCGGCCGCCCCGGCCCGGTCGTGGTCGACCTCCCCAAGGACGTCCAGATCGCCCAGACCGAGTTCCACTACCCCGACAGCGTCGAGATCCGCGGCTACAAGCCGACCGTTGAAGGTCACCCAAAGCAGATCGAGAAGGCGGTCGCCATGATCATGCAGGCGAAGAAGCCGGTGATCTACGTGGGTGGCGGCGTCATCCTCGGCAACGCCTCCGCCGAGATGGTCGCGGTCGCCAAGCGCCTCGGGATACCGGTCACCACCACCCTGATGGGCCTTGGCTCCTACCCGGAGAACGACCCGAACTCCCTGGGGCTCTTGGGGATGCACGGCACCTACTACGCCAACATGGCCGTCTCTCACTGCGACGTGCTGATCGCCATCGGCGCCCGGTTCGACGACCGCGTCACCGGCAAGATCGCCTCGTTTGCGCCCCACGCCAAGATCGTCCACGTCGACGTCGACCCGACCTCGATCAAGAAGAACGTCCGCGTCGACCTCCCCATCGTGGGGGACGTGCGCGACGTCCTCGCCAAGATGCTGAAGGTGGCCGACGAGATCGGGCCGGACGCCAAGGCCTGCCAGGCCGCGCTCGCCCCCTGGATCGCCGAGATCGACGAGTGGAAGACCAAGCACCCGATGACCTACAAGCAGTCCAGCACCGTGATCAAGCCGCAGTACGTGATCCAGAGGCTGCGCGCCCTTTCCGACCCGGACGCCATCGTGGCCACCGACGTCGGCCAGCACCAGATGTGGACCGCGCAGTTCTTCGGCTTCACCGCCCCGAGGACGCTCCTTTCCTCCGGCGGCCTCGGCACCATGGGCTTCGGCCTCCCCGCCGCCATGGGAGCGCAGGCTGGCTTCCCCGAGCGCCAGGTCATTGTGGTCTGCGGCGACGGCGGTTTCCAGATGAACATGCAGGAACTCGCCACCATCGTGCAGAACCGTCTCAACGTAAAGATCGTCATCCTCAACAACAACTTCCTGGGCATGGTACGCCAGTGGCAGGAGCTTTTCTTCGACAAGCGCTACTCCTCGACCTGCATGGAACTCCCCATCGACTTCATAAAGCTCGCCGAGGCCTTCGGGGCCACCGGCCTGCAGGCCACCAAGGTGGAGCAGGTGGACGAGGTCATCAAGAAAGGGTTCGCAACCAACGGGCCCGTCCTGATGGAGTTCAAGGTCGCACGCGAGGAGAAGGTGCTGCCGATGGTCCCGGCCGGCGCTTCGCTGACCGAGATGGTGCTTGCCAGCTAATTTGCCAATTGCCCTAGGAGGTTAACATGAGACATACCATTGCTGTTCTGGTCGAGAACGAGTTCGGCGTTCTCTCCCGCGTGGTCGGACTTTTTTCCGGGCGCGGCTTCAACATAGATTCGCTCACCGTGGCCCCCACCAACGACGAGGCCCTCTCCCGCATCACCCTGGTGACCCGCGGCGACGAGCAGATCATCGAGCAGATCACCAAGCAGCTCAACAAGCTGATCGACGTGATCAAGGTGATCGACTTCGAACCTGAGCACGCCATCGAGCGCGAGATGGTGCTGGTGAAGGTCTCCGCGGAGGAGCAAAGCCGCGCCGAGGTGCTGAGGATCGCGGACATCTTCCGCGCCAAGGTCATCGACGTGACCCCGAAATCCTACACCCTGGAGGCTACCGGGGCTCCCGCCAAGGTGAGCGCCATGGTGGAACTTTTGCGCCCCCTGGGACTCAAGGAACTGGTCAGCACCGGCCCCGTGGTGATCGGGCGGGGGGCCAAGGCCTGGAAGGGGTAGTAGCTTCTTTTATTGCATGAAAGGCCGTTTTCGGGCTATACTCCCGCTTTGGTGCGCAGGGGCCCGGAAACGGCCTTTTTCTGTCCCGGTTCCGCCCGGAGCCTCCCCGGCTCCCGCTGTTCCCGCACGACTACTCAACAAGAGGTACTAGATGCGCAACACACATACCCCGGTCGCAGTCGAGGGGTACCCCTTCATTGCCGGTTTCGCCGCAGTCGCGGCACTGCTGGCGCTGCTCGGTCAGTTCCTGCATTTCGGCTTTTTCATCCTTGCGGCGCTCTTCGTGCTGCTCGCCCTGTTCTCCGTCTTCTTCTTCAGAAACCCCGAGCGCAGCACCCCCGCCGGTGAAAACGTGGTGGTGGCTCCCGCCGACGGCGAGGTGATCTTCCTCGGCAAGGTGACCGAGCCCCATACCGGCGCCGAGATGGAGAAGATCAGCATCTTCATGTCCGTCTTCAACGTGCACGTGAACCGCGCCCCGATCACGGCGAAGGTGGCCGACGCCTTCTACACCAAGGGCAAGTTCTACGACGTGCGCGACGAGCGCGCCAGCTTCGAGAACGAGCAGCAGGGATTGGTGCTGGAGACCGAAAACGGTCTCAGGATGGTGGTGGTCCAGGTGGCGGGCCTGATCGCGCGGCGCATCGTCTGCTACGCCAAGGTCGGAGACCTGTTGAACCGCGGGCGCCGCTACGGCCTGATCCGCTTCGGCTCGCGGCTCGACGTGTACCTGCCGCTTGGCACCCGCATCGACGTGGTCATGGGACAGAAAACCGTTGCCGGTGAAACCGTACTGGGGATACTGCCGTGAGCGAGGAGAAACCGAAAGTAGAAAGGGAAGGGATGCGCAAGGGGATCTACGTCCTCCCCAACCTGTTCACCGCCGGGAGCCTGTTCGCCGGCTTTTACTGCATGGTCTCCACCGTGAACGGCGATTACCGGACCGCGGCCCTGTGGATCCTTGCCTCCTCCATCTTCGACGGTCTGGACGGCAAGGTGGCGCGCCTGACCGGGACCGCCAGCAAGTTCGGCGTCGAGTTCGACTCGCTGGCCGACGTGGTTTCCTTCGGTGCCGCGCCGGGGCTTCTCATGTACTGCTGGGCCTTGAAGCCCTTCGGGCGACTGGGGTGGCTGGCCGGATTCCTGTTCCTCGCCTGCGCGGCGCTCAGGCTCGCGCGTTTCAACGTCCAGGTGGAGACGGTGGAGAGCAAGCGTTTCGTCGGCCTTCCGACGCCGGCTGCGGCCAGCATGGTATCCGCCACGGTCCTCTTCTTCTACCACATGGGGTGGCCCGCCTCCTACAACAAGCTCGCCATACTGGTGCTGATCTACTTCCTTGCACTGCTCATGGTCTCCAACGTGAGGTACTACTCGTTCAAGGACCCGAGCCTCATCAAGCGGCAGCCCTTCGCCATCCTGGTGCTCGCGATACTGCTGCTGATCGTGATCGCGGCGGAGCCGGTGATCATGCTCTTCACCATCTTCATCTGCTACATCCTCTCCGGTCCCATCGGCTTCGTGATCACCTACCCGCGCCGGCGCCGCCTGGAGCGCGCCATAAACCGCGGCCACGAGGTGAAGAAGAACCACTAGTCAGGTTCTGCGTTCTACGTTCTACGCAAAACCGGACTTCGTGCCGGGACATCAAATTGCGGTTTCGTCGGCTCAAAAGATGACGGCGTTGTCATAGCGACAACGCCGTTTTAGTAGCGGCTGCACGAAAATAAAACAAAAAGCGCTTGACAGCCGTCGGCGCCTTTTCTATTATCTCCCGAAACTAAAGGCAGTGATGAGGAGTAGTAGCCTTTCCCTTCCCCTACAGAGAGCCGGTGGTTGGTGCAAACCGGTGAGGAAGCAGGTGAACTCGCCTTGGAGCCGTCACGGTGAACAACGGTCGTTCTATTTCTGAAACGGGAACCGCCGGTAGTAGCCGTGGTCGTTGGCCCGCGTAAAGGGCGCAAGAGGTCCGTCGTTGACGGATGAATGAGGGTGGTACCGCGGAAGCTTTCAAAAGCCTTCGCCCCTTACTGGGGCGGAGGCTTTTTTTATTTCGGCCTGCTGGTTTTTACCACCCCGTCTGTTTTAATTAGCAGGCGGGGGAGGGTAGGCTAACGAGGCAGTACAACCACACAAGGGGGAAGCGCAAGTGAACAACACGGAACCGAAGACCATCAAGATCTTTGACACCACGCTCAGAGACGGGGAGCAGTCCCCGGGCGCCAGCATGAACATCGAGGAGAAACTCCGCCTCGCCAAGCAGCTCCAGAAACTGAACGTCGACGTCATCGAGGCGGGTTTCCCGATCGCCTCGGAAGGGGATTTTGAGGCGGTGAAAAAGGTGGCCCAGACCATCAAGGGGCCGGAGATCGCCGGCCTTTGCCGCGCCGGTTTCAAGGACATCGATCGCGCCTGGGAGGCCCTTAAGTACGCCGAGGAGAAGGGACGCATCCACACCTTCATCGCCACCTCCGACATCCACATGAAGTACAAGCTGCAGATGACCCCGGCCCAGGTGCTGGAGGCGGCGGTGAAAGGGGTGAAAAGGGCACGCTCCTACACGGGGAACGTGGAGTTCTCCTGCGAAGACGCGGTCCGCACCGATCTCAAGTTTCTGGCCGAGGTGGTGGGCGCCGTCATCGACGCGGGCGCCACCGTGGTCAACATCCCCGACACCGTCGGTTACACCATCCCCTTCGAGTACTTCAACATCATCAAGTACCTGAAGGACAACGTGAAGAACATCGACGACGCCGTCATCTCGGTGCACTGCCACAACGACCTCGGGCTCTCGGTGGCCAACTCCATCGCCGCCGTCCAGGCGGGCGCGGGGCAGGTCGAGTGTACCATCAACGGCATCGGCGAGCGTGCCGGCAACTGCTCCCTTGAGGAGTTCGTCATGGCCATCCGGACCCGCGGCGACATCCTCCCCTTCAAGACCAACGTGGTCACCGAACAGCTCACCCCGGCCAGCCGGCTCCTGACCCAGGTGACCGGGATCGCGGTACAGCAGAACAAGGCCATCGTCGGCGCCAACGCCTTCGCCCACGAGGCGGGGATCCACCAGCACGGCATGCTGATGGACAAGTCGACCTACGAGATCATGACCCCGGAGTCGGTCGGCCTCAAGGCGAGCGCCCTGGTGCTCGGCAAGCACTCCGGCCGCCACGCCTTCAAGAAGAGACTCGAGGAGCTGGGACACGAGCTGGACGAGGACGCGTTGAACAAGGCCTTCACCCGCTTCAAGGCCCTCGCCGACCTGAAAAAGGAGGTCTACGACGAGGACCTGGATACCATCGTCGCCGACCAGACCAAGAAGATCGACGAGAAGTACAAGCTCTCCCACATCACCGTGACCTGCGGCTCCTTCGCCGTCGCCACCGCGACCGTGCAGATGGAGATCGACGGCATGCAGGTGCGGACCGCCGAACTGGGCGACGGCCCGGTCGACGCGACGCTGAAGGCGATCAAGAAACTCGCCAAGCGCGACGCGCAGCTCTTGCAGTACAACGTGGGCTCCATCACCGGCGGCACCGATGCGCTTGGTGAGGTCACCGTGCGCATCACCGAAGGGGAGCGCACCCCCGTCGTCGGCCGCGGTTCCTCCACCGACATCATCGAGGCGTCGGCCAAGGCCTACATCGACGCCCTCAACCGTCTCTACTTCGCGACCGACCGCGACGTAGAGTCTCTCTAAGCCAACCTCCCCATAGGGAACAGGAAGCCCCGCTCTTGCAGTTTGAAGCTGTGAGTGCGGGGCTTTTGTTTCTCCGCTTCGCCCTGTCGGCGATGACGGCTTGATCGACTGTGCTGAAATTGCCTGAGAGGAGATTGCCCGGCTCGCCGGTTCTTTACATTTTTTTACTGTGATTGTTTTTCTACATGTGTAATGTTACAGTTCATTTCTCTAAAACTTTTGCGGCACCGTCCGATCCATAACAAGGTGAAAAACATGTCCAGTGGCCTTCGCTTTTGCCTCGTCGCTCTGACTTTAGCCCTGACCTGTCTGGCTGCGCACGGCTTTGCCAAGAGGCCGGCAGAGCTTTGGTCCTTCTTCTATTTCAACGGTACTGCCTTCGTCCCTGGCAGGCCTGCGCCGCTGTCACCCTTTGTGGCCGTAAGGGATGGGTTCCTTCCGGTGGTCGAAACCAGGGAAGAGCGGATCAAGGAAATGAAACTGCCCGAAGGGACGGGTGCGCTGGTCGGCATCTGCTACGTGCAGTCCTACGGGGGAAAGCTGAAACCGGCAGGAGGGTACCATCCCGTCCCCATGCTGGAGGTCCCGGTTTGGGCTGGCGAGAAGCCGGCGAGCCCGGCGCAAACCGACAGTGAGGGTTACTTCGTAACGCCCCTTCCCGCCGGCAGCTACCGGGTCGGGAACCAGAAAGTCGAGGTCAATGTGGAAAACGGCAAAATCAGTTTTATCCCACTGCGCGTGGGGAAAAGGATGGTGGACTAGTGGCAAAACTCAGATCTGTGCGTGCGCTCTGCTTATCACTTCTCTTCCCGGCAATCGCCTCCGCCGCGTCGCTTGACGACTACTACCTCTCCAAGTTCGGCCAGCAGGCACAGCTGGCCAAGGCGCTGGAGAGCGTGGTCGGACTCCAGGGCCAACACGCGGAACGCTGCCGCACCGATTTATACCGCAGCCTTAAACGGGATTTCACTTCCCTGCAGCCGGCCACCCAGAAGACGCTGGCCAAATATGTGGGGAGGCCGACCCTCTCGGGGCAGACCTCTCCGACCTCGTCGCCGAGCTACAGTTCAGCTCACTTTACCGTCCATTACACCACCACGGGCGCCGACGCCCCTGACCTGACCGATGCGGACGCCGATGGCGTGCCTGACCACGTGGAGCGCGTGGCCGCCGTCTTCGAGGAGGTCTACGCCGCCGAGGTCACCACCATGGGGTACCGCCCCCCCCCGGTGAGCTCGCGGTACGACGTCTACCTGCTCGACCTCATCCCCCAGGGGGCTTACGGCTTCACAAGCGACGACGGCGCTCCCACCGCTCCGAATCTCTCCGTGGGGAGCTCCATCGAGATCGACAAGGCGTTCACGGACCCGATGTTCACCGTCAACGGTCTCTACACCCCGGACCAGATGCTGCAGATCACCGCGGCGCACGAATTCAACCACGCCATCCAATTCGGCTACAACTACTACTTCGACATCTGGTACGGCGAGGCCACCTCCACCTGGATGGAAGACCAGGTCTACGATTCCGTCAACCAGTGCTACAGCTACCTGACCGATTACGTGCCCCTTGCCGCCACTATCTCGCTCAACGCCGGTCTCAACGGCGGCTCGGAGTACGGCCGCTGGATTTTCAACCGCTTCCTGACCGAGATGCACGACACTCAGACCACCTCCGTGGTCCGCTCCATCTGGGAAAAGCTCGGCACTCTCAGTCCGAGCAGCAACCCGAAGACCGCCGCCGGTGACGTGCAGATGCCGCCGGTGATAAATTCGGTGCTGGTCGGTTCGTACGGTAGTTCGCTTGCCGCCGATTTCGTCGGCTTTGCCCAACGGGTCTACGCCAGGAGCTGGTCCAGCCACCCCGCCGACCTCAACAGGATTCCGGCTGCGACCATCGCCGCCAGCTATTCGAGCTACCCGGTTCCTTCCCAGGTCGTCACCATGCCGCATTACACCTTCGCCTTTCACAGGTTCGTCCCGTCGGCCGGCGTGGCAGACCTCACCCTCACCGTTGCCAAAACCAGCGGTGCGCAGGTGGCGGTGCTGAAGAGAAGCGGCGGGACGGTAAGCGAGATTGCTGCCAACAGTGGCGGAACCTCATACACCGTCACCGGATTCGGATCTCTGAACCCGGCGACGGACGAGGTGGTGCTGGTGGTTGCCAACACCACCGACGTCGACAATCACCAGGTGAGTTTCAGCACCGACGGCACTCCTTCGACCCCCACCGAGCCCAAGGTGAGCAGCGGCGGAGGTGGCGGCGGGGGAGGGTGCTTCATCGCGACGGCGGCCTACGGCAGCTACCTGCATCCCAAGGTGGCGGAACTGCGGGCCTTCCGCGACCGGTACCTCATGACCAACGCTCCCGGACGTCTCTTCGTGTCGGCGTATTACCGGCTGAGCCCGCCGATCGCGGACGTCATCAGCCGGCACGGGTGGATGAGGAGCGGTGTGCGCTGCCTGCTGCTGCCGCTGATCTTCGCGGTCGAGCACCCGGCGGCGGCGCTGGCGCTGCTGCTGTTGGTGCTGGCGGCGTCCCTGCGTTGGGGCGTACTTTACCTGAAGGGGAGGGCGCGGGAGGCTGCTGCGGCCTGAGTTCGCCCTCAGCCCCGCCCTTTCCCGAAGGGCGAGGGGGGGACATATGGTGTGTTGTTATTGTGAAGAGGCGGGCGAATGATTATTCGCCCCTACAGGTCTTGTGTGCGCAGCAGGGGGGCATCGTGCGCCTCGTGCAAGGCCGTAGAGTTTACAGGGGTGCCGGGTGTGACAACAAAAAAAGGCCCCGCCGGAATCCCGGCGGGGCCTTTTGACGCTCGAGGCTAGATCTTAGCCCAGCTTCTTGACGTTGGCAGCCTGCAGACCCTTCGGCCCGTTGGTCACGTCAAAGGAGACCGCCTCCCCTTCAGCCAGGGACTTGAAGCCTTCCCCGGTGATTGCGGAGAAGTGCACGAACACGTCCTCGCCGTTCTCCTGCTCGATGAAGCCGAATCCTTTCGCGTCGTTGAACCATTTAACTTTGCCCTGTGCCATTTTCCTGCCTCCTTTTCTAACCTCCGGGACTCTGCCGGATCTACGTTTGATGCTGCAATTTCCGGAAGGTTCTTGGGCTGGAAATGGCACAAAGTGGCGGTAACCCTTTGGCTTTTCGGCGCGGCAAACTTCCAGAACTAGCTGCTGGAATAAAAATTAACATCGTGTAATAACCTTGTCAAGAAAATATTTACAAAACGCTTTTTTCTAAGCGTCTCTACTAAAAGGTGTTTAACCTCCTAATGAAGGCGATGAGAAGCCCGTAGTGCTGGTGGTGGAAGCGGAAGGCGATGCGCGGCAGATCAAGGAGATCCGGCTCGTCTGCCTCCTCGGGGCGGGCACTAATGAGCTCGATGCGGCTCCCTTCCATTCTCAATTCGGGGAACTCGTTTTCCAGCATCTCGATCTGCTCCGCGGAAAGAATCTTGTTGAGACGGATGATCAGCTCGCCGTTGACGAAGCGAATAGAATGATAGTTGGTGTAGAAGTCGTCGATGACCTGTACCGCTTCCTCGTAGCTCTTGGTGATGGTGAAGATGGAGAAGTCCTCGGCCGAGATGAAGCCCATAACCAGCAGCCGCTCCTTGATGAAACGGAAGAAGTGCTCCCAGTATCCCTCCTCGTCGTCCACCAGGACCAGCGGTTTGGGCGATGTCTTTCCGGTTTGAACCAGCGTGAAGACCTCCATCGCCTCGTCCAGCGTCCCGAACCCTCCCGGGAAGACGGCGATGGCGTCGGATTCCTTTACGAAGGCGACCTTGCGGTTGAAGAAGTACTTGTAGGTGATCAGCCTGGGGTTCTTCAGCATGATCGGGTTGGCGCTCTGCTCGAAGGGGAGCTTGATGTTGGCGGCGAAGGACGCCTCGCTCCCGGCGCCTTCGTTGCCCGCCTGCATGATCCCGCCACCGCCGCCGGTGATGATCATGTACCCTTTGTCGGCCAGGAGCCGGCTGAACTGGATGCACTTCTTGTACATCGGTTCCTCGGGGAGGGTGCGGGCCGAGCCGAAGATGGTCACCTTCTTCTTCTGGCGGTAGGGGGCGAACACGGTGGTCGTGTAGCGCATCTCTTTCATGGTGTTGCTCAAAAGCTTCAGGTCTGCCAGGTAGCTGGTGTCCTGTCCAGCCTTGAGCGCGGCGATGATCATCTCGCGCGTCTGCTCGGGGTGGTGCACCCCTCCGGCCTTCTCCATCAGTGCATCGATCATTTGGTCGATTTCATTGTTTGTTCTGTTGAAACGAAGTTGCATACCGGGCTCCCTGTTGAATTGAGGGGGCCATTATAGCACGGGTATATCTACAGGCAAATGTTTAATAACATTGAACAATTATTAGTTTGATTTGTTGCTGTTATTTTATTATCTTGGCACCTGTGAAAAACCATTCCAACCGTTAAAAGGAAGCGCAATTTATGGGTATGACTACGGCTCAAAAGATATTCGCGGCCCATCTGGTTGATGAGCCTTTTGCAGGAACCAAGGTGCTCGGCATCGACGTGGTGATGTGCCACGAGATCACCACCCCGATCGCCATCGCGGACCTCATGGCGCGCGGCAAGGACCGGGTGTTCGACAACACCAAGATCAAGGCCGTCATCGACCACGTGACCCCGAGCAAGGACTCAAAGACCGCCACCCAGGCGAAGATGCTCAGGGACTGGGCGCGGCGCCACGACATCAAGGACTTCTTCGACATCGGCGCCAACGGCGTCTGCCACGCCCTGTTCCCGGAGAAGGGGTTCATCCGTCCCGGCAACACCGTGATCATGGGTGACTCGCACACCTGCACCCACGGCGCCTTCGGCGCCTTCGCCGCCGGCGTCGGCACCACCGACCTCGAGGTGGGGATACTGAAGGGGGTCTGCGCCTTCCGCGAACCCAAGACCATCAGGATCAACCTGAACGGCACACTCCCCAAAGGGGTCTACGCCAAGGACGCCATCCTGCGCGTCATCGGCGAGCTCACCGTGAACGGGGCCACCGACCGGGTCATCGAGTTCGGCGGTCCGATCGTCGACGCCATGACCATGGAGTCCAGGATGACCCTGTGCAACATGGCCATCGAGGCGGGCGGCACCTCCGGCATCTGCGCCCCCGACCGGGTCACCGTGGAGTACCTCTGGCCTTTCATCTCCGACTCCTTCGCCTCCAAGGAAGCGGCAGTCGCCGAGTACAGCAAGTGGGTCTCCGACGCCGACGCCGAGTACGACAAGGTGATCGACCTCGACCTCTCCGACCTGACCCCGCTTTGCACCTTCGGCTACAAGCCGGACCAGGTGAAGAGCATCGACGAGATGGCCGGCGCCCCCGTGGACCAGGTCTACCTCGGCTCCTGCACCAACGGCCGCCTCGAGGACCTGAGGGTGGCCGCCCAGATCCTGAAGGGGAAGAAGATCGCCCCGACCGTGCGCGGCATCCTCTCCCCGGCTACCCCGCAGATCTACAAGGACGCGGTCGCCGAGGGGCTGATCCAGATCTTCATGGATGCCGGCTTCTGCGTGACCAACCCGACCTGCGGCGCCTGCCTCGGCATGAGCAACGGCGTCCTGGCCGAGGGGGAGGTCTGCGCCTCCACCACCAACCGCAACTTCATGGGCAGGATGGGCAAGGGGGGGATGGTGCACCTCCTCTCGCCGGCGACCGCCGCCGCCTCCGCCATCGAAGGGAAGCTTGCCGACCCGCGCAAGTACCTCTAGGCAATTGACAGTGGACAATTGACAATTGACGGCGAACGCGCCAATTGACCAGCGACCATTGACAGCTGACAACGAATACGCGGGCAGCTCCCCGCTAGACTAGGAGACCGATATGAAAAAATTTGGCGGCCCGGCCCTTTTCCTGGACCGTAGCGACATAAACACCGACGAGATCATCCCGGCCAAGTACCTGACCGAGATCACCAAGGAAGACCTGAAGCCCTACCTCCTGGAGGATCTCAAGCTCCCGGGCTTCGACCCCAAGAGCGAAAGGACCTACGGCGCCGGCGCCGTGGTGACCCGCGCCAACTTCGGCTGCGGCTCCTCCCGCGAGCACGCCCCCTGGGTCTTCGAGGTGAACGGCATCAACGTGGTCATCGCCCAGTCCTTCGCCAGGATCTTCCGCCAGAACATGTTCAACTGCGGCATGGCGGCCATCGAACTCACCCCGGAGAAGATCGACCAGCTCTTCAGCTACGCGGGTGCTGCCGACGCCGCCATCGAGGTGGACGTCGCCAATTCCACCCTCACCATCAAGGGGGGCGGTCGGGAGGAGTCGATGCAGTTCGAAATCTCTCCTTTCGATAAGGCGCTGGTTCTCGCCGGCGGCTGGGTCGACTACGCGGACAGCAAGTACTGATTCGACCCGACATCAAAGCACAACATCATACAACGAGGCAGGAGACAGAGGTTTCCTGCCTCGTTGTTTTTCATTAGGGAGCTGGACATTTCCTGGATAAGTGGCATAACTTTCGCCTAGGGCTTGGAAATGGAGCCCAAGGGTGCGTCGATTCTACAGAGAGCGGTGGTGTATAACCAATCCTGTGCCCCGTGCAGACTATATTTTGATTGACTATGCCTGATTGCAGCAGTTACTATCCAAAATCCAACCCAATATATAACGGTTTGTAAGAGGTACATGACTCGTTCTACCCTGTCCATAGCTGCACTTTCGGCTCTGCTGTTCCTGTCACCCGCGGCCCACGCCGAGCCTCAGCCTCAGCCTGAGCCTCAACCCGTGCAGAAGCCGGAGCAGAAGCCGGAGCAGAAGCCGGAGCAGAAGCCGGAGCAAAAGCCGGAGCAAAAGCCGGAGCAGAAGCCGGAGCAGAAGCCTGAGCAGAAGCCTGAGGCCGATGAGAAGGGGACCATCTTCACCCTGTGGCCCCTGATCGACTACCGCGAGAGCCCGAAGGAGCGCTTCAGCAACCTCGCCATCCTCGGTCCGCTGTTCAAGTACCAGAAAAACGGGGAGGACAGGGACATCGCCCTGCGTCCGCTGTTCTACAGGACCAACCACGCCAAGGAGCAGGCCTCCTCGTCCTATTACCTCTATCCGGTCGCCACGCAGGAGAAGACCCCCGAGGCTGACAACTTCGAGGTGCTGCAGCTCTTCAGGACCTCGAGCTACCGGAAACAGGAACCGGACGCGGAACGGGAACGCTCGACCATGCTCTTTCCGTTCTACATCTCGGGCGACTCGGAGCGGCATGGGCGCTACCGTGCCTTCTTCCCGATCTACGGGGATATCTACGACCGGTTCTGGCGCGACGAGTACCACTTCGTGCTGTTCCCGCTTTACGGAAGCACCGTGAAGAGGGGTACCACGACCAGGCATTACCTCTGGCCTTTCTTCGCTACCACCTCGGGGGAGAACGAGTCCGGGTTCGATGTGTTCCCGCTGTACGGTCAGTCGCACAAGACCGGGGTGTACGAGAAGCGCTTCGTGCTCTGGCCCTTCTACACTTCGGAGAGCACCGGGCTTAACACGGACAACCCTACGCACAGGAAATTCATCTTCCCGCTTTACGCCTCCACGGACTCGCCCAAGAAGACCTCGCGCAGCTACCTGTGGCCTTTCTTCGGCTACACCGAGGATCGCGGCAAGAAGCAGGAGGAGACCGACTACTTCTGGCCCTTCGTCACCAAGATACGCGGCGAGAAGAAGAACAGCGACAGCTTCCTCCCGTTCTACTCGCACGAGACCTTTACCGGCGGCGAGAAGAGCTGGTATCTGTGGCCGTTGTACAGGCACGAGGAGCTGAAATCGGAGAGCTTCGGCCAGGACCAGGACCGAGTGCTCTTCTTCCTGTACCGCGATAACCGTGAGTACTGGCCCAAAGACGGCAACCAACGGCGCCGCACCACCATGTGGCCGCTGTTCTTGTATCGTAAGAACAGCGACGGAGTTTCCTCCTTCTCGTTCCCCGCGCCCGTCGAGTCGATCCTTGACAAGGAAGGGATCGAGAAGGATTGGGCGCCCTTGTGGCGCATGTACCAAAGGCGCTGGGACGAGGCCGGCAACTCCACCTCCAGTCTGTTCTGGAACCTGTTTTGGCACGAGAGGCGCGGCGACGACCTCGCCTACGAGCTCTTCCCGTTCATCTCCTACAAAAACACGGACAAGGAGAGGGAGCTGAAATTTCTGAAGGGGCTGGTCAGCCTGAAGCGCGACGGCGGACAGGAGGAGCTGAGCCTCTTCTGGCTCCCCTTCGGAGTGAAATGGGGGGATAAGTGACCCAAGTTTTCGAACCGCTAGGCAAGAGGGTGCTCTACTTCTACCAGGTGCTGGGGGAGATGACCATCCTCATGGGGAAGATCGTGTACTTCATACGCGAGGCGCCCCGCAACATCCCGAGCATCCTTACCCAGATGGCCATTATCGGTTGGGACACCCTTCCCGTCGCCTCGGTCATGGCCTTCTTCGTCGGGATGGTGCTCGCACTGCAGACCGGCGTCGAGCTGCAGAAGTACGGCGGCCAGAACATCATCGGCGCCATCGTCGGGCATTCCATGGTGCGCGAACTGGGGCCGGTCATGACCAGTTTCCTGGTAGCCGGGCGCTGCGGTTCGGCCATGGCTGCCGAACTGGGTGTCATGACTGTGTACGAGGAGATCGACGCCCTCAAGACGCTCGACATCGACCCGGTCCGCTATCTCGCCATGCCGCGCTTCATCGCCTGCATCATCTGCGTGCCGGCCCTGGTCCTCTATTCGGACCTGATCGGCATCATCGGCGGCGCGTTGATCAGCAATCTGCACCCGCAGATCTTCGTCTCCTACGCGACCTACTACGACAGCCTCACCGCCGCGCTCAAGATGAAGGAGATCGGCATCGGCCTCACCAAGTCCATGGCGTTCGGCGGCATCATCGCGCTGGTCTGCTGCTACGTCGGTTTCGCCACCTCGGGGGGCGCCAGGGGGATCGGGCAGTCCACCACCAGGTCGGTCGTGCTCTCGTTCATGCTGATCCTGGTCGCGGATTACGTCCTGACCAGGCTTCTTATGTAGCACTTTTTTGCTTTTGTTCCGGAGGTAGATATATATGGCTCTGTCAGTCGAGAAAAAGGTCGGCATGTTCTTCGTGTTCGGTCTCATCATCCTGGGCGTGCTGCTCGAGGTGGGCGAGAAATGGAACCCCTTCGAGAGGAAGATCATGTACCGGACCTACCTCACCAGCATCACCGGTCTCAAGGTGGGCGACCCGGTCCGCCTGGCGGGGGTCGACGTCGGGCGGATCACCAAGATCATCGTGCTCAACGACAAGATCGAGATCGACTTCGAGGTGAAACCGGAAACCCGCATCAAGGTGGACACCGTTGCCGGCTTGAGGCTCACCAACCTCCTCGGGGGGCAGTTCCTGGGGCTTTCTTTCGGGTCGCCGGACGCCGCGCTCCTGCCGGAAGGGGGGACGGTGCGCGGCAAGGATGTCGCCAACATCGACATCATCGTGGACAACCTCTCGGACGTGGTGAAGGACACCAAAGTCCTCATCAACAACCTGAACAAGAACCAGGAGGATGTGCTGAAGAAGGTGTCGGGGATGCTGGACGAGAACCGCGGCAACCTGAGGGACTCGATCGCCAACATCAGCAGCATCACCGGCAAGATGGACCGCGGCGAAGGATCGCTGGCCATGCTCCTGAACGACAGGAAGCTTTTCGACGACGCCTCCAGCGCGGTCAGCAGCCTCAAGGTGGTCTCCAACAAGATCGAGAAGGGGGAGGGGACCCTGGGCAAGCTGGTGAACGACGAGACCGTGTACAACGATACCTCCGCCCTGATCAAGGATCTCAGGTCGGGGGTCAAGGATCTCAACGCCGGCATGAAGGACGTGAAGGAAATCACCGCCAAGATCAACCGCGGCGAAGGGACGCTGGGCAAGCTGGTGCAGGACGACTCCCTCTACACCGAACTGCGCGACGCCTCGAAGAACGTGAAGGAGATCACCCAGAAGATCAACTCCGGCCAGGGAACCATCGGGAAACTGGTGAACGAGGATCAGCTCTACCGCGACACCACCGCCACGCTGAAGAAGGCCGAGCGCGCCATGGAGGGGTTGGGCGACACCGGTCCCATCTCCGTCCTTGGGAGCATCGTGGGGACCCTGTTTTAATGGATAGCTGACCCCCTCCGGCTGGAGGGGGGATCGTGAGGTGCGGTAGGGGCGGACCATGTTCGCCCCTGCTTTGCGTATGCACCCGTTTAACTGGAGGCCTGCCCGGCATGACCCACATCCTCGATATCGCCGTGGGGACCGTCATCATGCGTCCCTACGTCTTCGCCTTTTTCGCGGTCTACCTGGTTGCGGCGGTTCTGCACCTGGGGTGGAAGAAGACCATCCTGTTCACCGTGTGCGGCTACCTGGTCGCCTTCGCCTCGGAGTTCTCCTCCATCAACAACGGCTTCCCCTACGGCTGGTACTACTACGTCGACGTGACCCGGGACCGTGAGCTCTGGATCGCCGGCGTTCCCTTCTTCGACTCCCTTTCCTACGTCTTTCTGACCTATTGCAGCTACGCCACCGCCCTTTTCGTGCTGGCGCCGGTCAAGCGGATCAAGGGGGACCTGGTCCTTCTCGAGACCGGCCGGCTCAGGCGTTCCTTCGCGGTGCTGCTGCTCGGCTCGCTGTTTCAGGTGTTCCTCGATATCGTCACCGACCCCGTGGCGCTGCAGGGAAGCCGGTGGTTCCTCGGGAGGATCTACGGCTACCGCGAGGTGGGCACCCACTTCGGCATTCCTATGTCCAACTACTTCGGTTGGTGGCTGGTGAGCGCCCTGCTGGTCCTGGTCCTGCAGTCGATCGACCGGATCGGCTCAGGCAAGGGGCGTCCCGCCGGGGTAGGTGCCGCACCGTACCGCGCGCTGTACGGACCCTTCCTCTACCTCTGCGTGATCGCCTTCAACCTGGGGGTCACCTTCTACATCGGGGAGAACCTGATGGGGCTCACCGGGGTTTTCATCTTCACGCTGCCGGTGGTGATGACCCTGGTGCTTTTCCGGCAGAGGCTGGACCGCTACCACAAGGACGAGCTTGCCGACCATCTTGCCGATTACCCCTGGTCCCCGGCCGGTTCTGGCGCCGCCGGACGCGTCACTGACAAATAAAAACAAACCCGGACTTTGAACGCGCCAACGCGCTGTGGTATCCCAGTAGGGCGATGATCATTCGCCCGTCCCGTCCCACGCAAGGACCAACTATTCAGTCTTCGGAGGCCTGACATGAAAAAAACGTTATCCATCCTTACCCTCGCGGCTTTGCTGAGTGCCGTCGGCGCGGCCTGCGCCGCCGACCAGGGCTCGCTTCCCAGGAACTACGAGAGCTGGGAAAAGAGCAAGGCCAGGGTAATCACCGACAAGAAATCGATGTTTTACGGGATCCACTACATCTACGTGAACAAGAAGGCGATGCCGACCTACAAGACCGGCGGCGCCAACTACCCGGACGGCAGCCGCTTCGTCGCGGTCAACTACTCCATCAAGGAAGAGGGGGGCAAGCAGGTGCCGGGGAAGAAAACCATGATCGTGATGATGCAGCGGGACAAGAAGCAGCAGGAGACCGGCGGCTGGCGTTTCGTCGGCTTCACCCCCGACGGCAAGCCCTCCGGCCTCGACGGCAAGCGGGACTGCTTCGGCTGCCACGAGAAGGACGCCAAGGATAGAGGCTTCGTCCTCTCCCGTTACCCCGACTTCAAGTAGCCTTCGCTTTAGCAGCGAAAGAGGGGAGAGCGCCTGCCGGAAAACCGGCGGGCCTCTTTTTTTCCCGGACTGTTTTTCCTTAAAGCGCACGTGTTATAATTGCTGACATCGAAACTAAAACGATTCCGTAGCTTTAAGGAGCCTTTATGTCTACTTCGTCGACTTACCCCAAGCTTCGCCTCAGCACGCTCCCCAACGGGGTGAGGGTGGTCAGTCAGCAGATCCAGGGAATGCAGAGTGCAGCGATCGGTATCCGCATCGACAGCAGCACCCGCAACGAGGAACCCGAGACCGGGGGCGCCTCGCACTTCATCGAACATCTCCTCTTCAAGGGAACCCCGAGCCGCAGCGCCGACCAGATCACCGATGAATTCAACAGCATCGGGGCACGGGCCAACGCCTACACCAGCCAGGAGGAGGTCTTCTACTACGCCACCTCGCTCGCTTCCATCATCCCGGCCACCTTCGAGATACTGGCCGACATGTTCGTCCACTCCTCACTTCCCGAAGAGGAGGTGGAGAAGGAACGCGGCGTGGTGCTGCAGGAGATCCTGATGAACCAGGACAACCCGAGCCGGTTCATCTACAACCAGTTCCACCAGGGGTTCTGGCAGGGGCATCCGCTGGGGACGCCGATCCTTGGAACCGCAGAAACCATCGGTGCCATCTCGCGCCAGCGCCTGATGGAGTACAAGTTCGCCAACTACCTGACCAACGCCACCATCGTCTCGGTGGCCGGCAACGTCGAGCACGACCTGGTCGTGGAACAGGCTGCGCGCCTTTTGGGCGAGCTCCCGACCGGCACGCCCCGCACCAAAAAAGCGGACCCGCAGCACCGGGTCGCCGTGGGGCAGAACGTACATTACCAGCGCTCCATGGAACAGACCCACTTCTACATGGGGTATCCGCTCCCCCCCGCCGGCAACGAGCACCGGCACAAGCTGGCGGTCCTGAACCAGGTGCTGGGGAGCGGCATGAATTCCCGCCTTTTCCGCGAGGTGCGCGAGCGCAGGAGCCTCGCCTACACCGTCTACTCCATGATGTCCTCCTACACCGACTCCGCCGGCCTCATGATCTACGCCGGGACCGGCCCGGAACGGGCCCAGGAGGCGGTGGACGTCTGCCACGGCGAGGTGCTGAGGTTTTGCGACGAGTTGGTGACCGAGGAGGTCCTGGCGGCCGCCAAGGAGCAGATCCGTTGCGCGAGGCTCATGGCGCTGGACGACTGCGAGACCCAGGTGCGCAGGATTTCCAACACCACGTCCCTTCTGGGAGCGCCGGAACCGATCGAGCTGTCCCTGGAGGGTATCGCCGCCGTCAGCGCCGAGGAGGTGCGGGACGTGGCCCAGTTGCTCTTCAGGGGTGTGGTGCCGAGGGTTGAATCGGTGGGGCCGGGGGAAGGGCCGGGACTGCCGCGCTAGGAGGTGATTCCCGGCGCTTGGCGAGAGGGGCTGCATTGCGGAAAATGAAAAGGGGTGGCTTTTATGCCGCCCCTTTTTTATGCGCCGCCTCTCAAAGAGACGCTAGCTCATCTGGTCGCTGTCGCCGCTTAGGTGAGGGAAGTGCTCGTGGTGCATTTCGTGGGTCAACCCCTCTATCGTGCCGCAGGTGGCGCAGAGGTACTTGTCGCTTTCATTGATGTACACGTTGCGCTGACAGGACGGACTCCAGACCCTGACGCCGCACGCGTGGTCGTCCATTTCCACTCCCGTCTCTCTTCTCTCGTCTGTCATGGCCGCATCCTCCTTTCCCTGAGCGTTTCTAAAGCCCGATGATCATCTGGCTTAATTTAAATATACCCCTTGCGAAGGAACCGAGCTCGGATTTTGTGAGGCTCTCGAAGATGAATTCGCTGCCGATCGGGTGCTCCGGGTCCACGACCCGCTGGATCGGCTCCAGCACGTCGGGGAGGTCGCTGTTCTCGAAGGTGGTGTCCGGCTGGTAGCGGCAGAGACGGGCAGCGCGGTCGTCGGCCAGGCATTCGAGGTTTCGGCTCAGGTTCTCCACCTCCTCGAAGCGCCATTCCTCGCCCGAGCCCAAAAGTCCGGCGTGCTCGGCAAGGAGCGAGGCGCGCAGACAGCGCACGGCGGCCGTCATCTCCTCTTTCCGCCCGCACAGGCCTGCCTCCCAGGCCACGTTGAGCTCGGTGTCCAGCCCCATGCTTCGGTTGGTGGCGTTAGCCGAGCCTATAGTCACAAAGCGGTCGTCGACCAGGAGCAGCTTAGAATGGATGAACGTCATTTTCCTGGTGCCGTGGTCCATCTCGGCCGAGGAGTAGACGCTCAGGGTATGTCCGGTCTTCTCCGCAACCCGCTGCAGGGAACGGATCATGCGCATCTGGGGGAGCCCCAGGAACAGCTCTTCGGTGAGCGGCAGCCGGTCCGGGAGCAGCATGATGATCTGGAGGGGAGGGCGGTCCGCCATGCTCATCCGTGCCACCAGCGACCAGAACACCACCTGGGAGCTGAAGTACTGGTTTTCCAGGTAGATCAGCCTCTGCGCCGCCATGATGGCGTCCACGAAGAGGTGCCGGATCTCGTGGATCTCACGCTGGTCGGTGAGCGGGGTGCGCGCGACGGTGCGACAGACCGCCACCCTCGTCGCAGGGATGGGAAAGGCGCCGGGGGGAAGCACCTGGCGCAAGGCTCTCGCAGGCGGCAGCTTCAGCTCTCCGCCACCGGAGTCGCGCCAGCGCTGGCGGAACAGGGCGAGCAGGACCCCGACCACCTCTCCGGTGTGGTAGGTCTGGATGTCGTGATAGGAGCCGTACCTGGTGCCGTCGACGTCGGCCCGGTCCGGGTTCTCCTTCAGGTGACGGCGGTCGTCCCAGCGCGAGGAGCAGATGTCCATGCCGCCGAGGTAGGCTATGCTGCCGTCGGCTATCACGAATTTCTGGTGGTGGGTGGCCCCGGTGGCGTGGACGCTGTCGAAGCGGAAATGCATGCGCTTGTTGGTGGTCCAGTTGAAGATGATGTCCTGGAACCACTCCCGCTCCAGGGAAAAGACGGCGCTGAAATCCCAGGCCAGGATGTAGATGTGCAGCTGCAGGTTCACCTGGCAGAGCCGTTCCAAAAATTGCAGGAACCGGGTGTCGCCGACCGAGCCGTGTTCCTCCCTCCCCCGCAAGAGGCGGACCTCGGAGTCGAACTGCCACCCGGCCAGCAGCAGATAGCTTCGCGCCGCGAGGGCGGTGTGGTAGAAGGCGCGGTAGTAGTCCTCGGCATCAACCAGCACCCCCGTCTCCTCGACTTCGTAGATCCCCATGCAATTGGTGCCCGGTTTCAGGATGCTCATGGCAACTCCAGCGTGACGACCAGCGGCAGGTGGTCGGAGGCGACCCTGGTGAGGGGGGTGCGCGGCACCCAGACCTGGCGGACCTTCAGGTCACGCGAGGCGAACATGTGGTCTATGCGTATGAACGGGAGCTGCGACGGCCAGGTTCCCCGCGGCAGGCGCCCCTTGACGCCCCGCTGCACGTCGTGCAATTGCCGGGTAAGCAGCCGATAGACGTAGGAACCTGCCATGGCGTTGAAGTCGCCGCAAAGGACCACCGGGCGCACGCATTCGGGGTGTTCCAGCCACTCGTGACCGGTCATGGCCCGGGCCTGTTTCACCCGTTCACCCCGGTTCAGCCCGAAATGGGTGGCCAGCACCTGGATGGTGTGGCCGCGCAGGGTCACCTCGGCCCAGACCGCGCCACGGCGCTCGAAAGAGGGGTTTAGCGGATCGGTAGGAACCGCGCCCGCCTTGATCAACCGTACGTCGCCGCGGCTGAGGACGGCGTTGCCGTACCCCCCTTCCTTGAGGTGGATGGAGGAGTGGAAATGAAAGGACATCTCCAGGGTCATGGCGATGAGATGGGCCTGGTCTATCATCTGGGTGCGGGGCAGCCCCGCATCGAGTTCCTGCAGAGCGACGATGTCCGGGTTGCATCGGTCGATCACCTCCGCGATGCGCAGCGGGGATAGTTTTCGATCCGTTCCGATGCAACTGTGGACGTTGTAGGTCATCACGGAGAATGTTTTGGGCATGGGGGGCTCCCTGGCCCGGTCTTAATATTAAAAACTTTTATAGATTAGCGGGCGCGAGGGGGATGTCAATTGAAGGTGCCGGTCGAGGCACGGCTGGGGGAGGCAAGGCTGCGGGAGGCAAGGCTGCGGGAGGCAAGGCTGCGGGAGGCAAGGCTGGGCTTGTGATCAGGGACTAGGGATTAGGGACTGGGGACTGGGGACTGGGGACTGGGGACTGGGGACTGGGGACTGGGGGGCGTGCCCCCCTCCCGTCGTGGGAGGGGGAGGGACAAAGGACGATGCTTTCCGGAGAAACCGGAACCTGACTTCACCTGGCCTGCAGGAACTCGACGAGCAGCCGCACGCCCACGCCGGTGGCCCCCTTGGGGCCGTAGGGGCGGGCCTTGTCGTTCCAGGCCGTCCCGGCGATGTCGAGGTGAGCCCAGCGGGTCTCTCCGACGAACTGCTTCAGGAACCACCCGGCGCTGATGGCCCCGCCGTCCCTGCTGCCGGCATTCTTGAGATCGGCGATGTCGCTCTTCATCACCTCGCCGTACTCATCCCAAAGCGGCAGTGGCCAGACCCGCTCGCCGGTCTCTTCGCCGGCCCGCCTCAAGGCGTCGACCAAGCGCTGGTCGTTACCCATGAGGCCGCTCGCCTCGTGCCCCAGGGCGACTACGCAGGCCCCGGTGAGGGTGGCCAGATCCACCATGGCGGCGGGTTTGAACTGCTTCCGGGCGAAGTGGAGCGCGTCGCACAGGATCAGGCGCCCTTCGGCGTCGGTGTTGGTGATCTCGATGGTGGTCCCGGAGCAGGAGGTGAGGACGTCACCCGGCTTGAAGGCGTTGCCATCGGGCATGTTCTCGGCTGTGGGTATGATCCCCACCAGGTTCACCGGCAACTTGAGCCGTACCGCCGCTTCCAGGGTTCCCAGCACGGCCGCGCTTCCTGCCATGTCCGTTTTCATCGCCTCCATCCCGGCACCGGGCTTTATCGAGATCCCGCCGGAATCGAAGGTTATTCCCTTGCCGATTAGCGCCACCGGCCGCCCCTTGCCCCCGTGGTACTGCAGCACGATCAGGCGCGGCGGGATGGCCGCCCCCTTGCCCACGCCGACCAGGGCGTTCATCCCCATCTGTTCCAGTTCCCCGAGCTCGTAGACCCGGCAGTCGAGGGCGTTGCGCTCGGCCAGCTCCCGGGCGGCCTGGGCGAGGTAGGCCGGCGTCACCACGTTGCCGGGGTGGGAGACGAGGTCGCGCGCCAGCATGACGCCGTCGCCGATGATCTGTGCCCGTTCCAGCGCCTGGCGCCCGGCCGCCTCCTGGTCGGGGGACAGGAGCACGGTCATGGTGTCGAAGCCGAAGCGCTCCTCTTTTTCCTTGGTCTTGTACTGCTCGAAGCTATAACTGCCGAGCAGCATCCCGATCGTCGCGTTATCGATGGCGTCATAGAGGGGGGCGGCGAGATGCAGGGCGCTGCCGAACGAGGCGACGCGCGCGCCGCGCAGCGCGGCAACGGCGTTCCCCGCCCCCTGGCGCAGGCGCTCGGCGCTCAAATCCTTCTTCTTCCCCAGTCCGACCAGCACGAGGCGCTCGGCGGGGAGCCTGCCGAGCGTGTGCAGCAGGCGGGTGGACCCTTTCTTGCCGGTGAACTCGCGGCTCTGCGCCAGTCGGCCGAGCAGGCCCCCCAGGGCGGAGTCGCATGCCTGGTGGAGCCTGTCCTGCTCGTCCTCGAAACAGCCGATGACCAGGGCGGGGGTGGCATACTCAAGCGGTTGGGCTGAGCTGATTTCGATTCTCATGGCAAACCTCGCTAGGGATGGGTTACTTGCACGGGTGCAGCATCTCGGCCAGCTCGAAGGCGAGCTCCACGCTCTGCTCCGCGTTCAGGCGCGGGTCGCAGTTGGTCTGGTAGTTCAGGTGCAGGTGCTTGTCCAGAAGCTGGCGGCTCCCCCCGGTGCACTCGGTGACGTGGTCGCCGGTCAGCTCGAGGTGCACCCCTCCCGCGACGGTCCCCTCGGACTTGTGGATCGCCCAGAATGTCTTGATCTCGCGCAGGACGTCCTCGAACTTCCTGGACTTTTGCCCGAACTCGTTCTGGTAGGTGTTGCCGTGCATGGGGTCGCAGCTCCAGACCACCCGGTACCCCTCGCGCTGGATCTCGCCCAGAAGTTTCGGAAGGTAGTCGGAGACCTTGTCGGCGCCGAAACGGGTGATCAGGGTGAGGCGGCCCGCCTCGTTCTCCGGGTTCAGCCGCTCCACGATCGCCTTGATGTCGTCGATGTCGTACTTGGGGCCGATCTTCATCCCCAGCGGGTTCTTGACCCCGCGCAGGAACTCGATGTGGGCTCCCTCCAGCTGCCGGGTGCGGTCCCCGATCCAGAGCATGTGGCCGCTGCAGTCGTACCAGCCGCCGGTGGTGGAATCCATGCGGGTGAGGGCCTCCTCGTAGTCGAGCAGCAGCGCCTCGTGCGAGGTGTACAGGGTCACCTGGTTCAACTGCGGCGTGTGCTGCGGATCAAGGCCGATCGCGGTCATGAAGTTGATGGTTTTCCAGATCTGGCGCACCAGGTCCTCGTACTTCTGGCCGGCGGGGAGGGCGTCCAGCGAGGCGCGGTGCCAGGCCTGCACGCGGTCCAGTGCGGCGTAGCCGCCGAGGGTGAAGGAGCGCACCAGGTTAAGCGTGGCCGCCGCCCGGTAGTATCCCTCCAGCATCCGGCGCGGGTCGGGCGTTCTCGCCTCCATGGTCGGCTCAGGGCTGTTCACCATGTCGCCACGGTAGCTCGGGAGCTCGACCCCGTTCACGAGCTCGGTGTCGGAGGAGCGGGGCTTCGCGTACTGGCCCGCCATCCGTCCGATCTTGATGACCCGCTTCTCGCCGGCGTAGGCGACCACCACCGACATCTGCAGGATGACCTTCAAAAGTTCCCGGATGTCCGGCCCGGTGCAGCGCGAGAAATCCTCGGCGCAGTCGCCGCATTGCAGCACGAAGGCCTTCCCCTCGACGGCCTCGGCCAGTTGCGATTTGAGTGTCTGGCATTCGCCGGCGAAAACCAGCGGCGGCAGTTGCGACAGCGTTTTCAGCGACTCGTCCAGTGCGGGCCCTGCCGGCCACACCGGCTGCTGCAGGGCGGGAAAAGAGCGCCAGCTCGATTTGCTCCATTTCTTGGTAGGCATGCTGAAACCTCTTGATTGAGAGTGGGCATCCCGGCGGCGATACGTGCGAGCCGGGGAGCGCGCTGCAATGGTAGCAGGATTGCGGGCGATTGAAAAACTAAAAAGTTAATAAAATCAAGTAAGGTGGTGCTAAAGACTCTTCCAAACCGGCGCCATCGTGGTATGATGCACGACCATGAATGAGGATCGCCCCACAGACACGACACCGAACCGTCCCGCCGAACCACCTGCCGAAACTGCACCCGGCACCGCTTCGGAAGAAAACGAAGGCGTTCCCCGCGACGGGGTTCCCCAGGAGCCGGTAACGGTAAGGAACACCCTTGCCAGGCTCTGGTCCGACCTCTACGGCGGTCTGCGGGGCGCTCTCTTGCTGCGCTCCGGCTTCGAGCCGCTCTCATCCGCGCCCGCCGGCCTGGTGGTCCTGGTCGCCGCGGACCTGGTGCTGAACCTGCTGGTTTCCTTACTGCTGGTCGGGGGCGGCGGGAATTTCTCTTTCTCGTCGATACCGTACTTTCTTTTCTACCTGCCGCTTTTCCTGCTCTTCGGGGCGGCGGCAAGTGGGGTGGTGCACCGTCCCAAGGCGATCACCGGCCTCGCCGCCGCGCTGGTCGCCTTCAGCATCCCGATCGAAGTCAGCCACGGCATCCTGGAATGGCTCGCCCAGTGGCGCCCCTTCGAGTGGCTCTCGGACTACCTCGCCGCGCCGCACTACTACCGCTTCTTCGGCTGGTGGGTCGCTGCCTCCCTGGTATTCCTGCTGCGCCTGGATGGTCCCGGCGGCTTGGGGCGTCGCCTCCGGCTGGTGCTGCTGTTCCTGCTGCTGGTGGCTGCGCCGCTCTACTATTTCCAGCGCGGCGACCTCTGGGTCAGCAAGGAGGGGGGAAACGAGAGCGGCGAACTCTCCCTCACCGACGAGGTGCTCACCGCCCAGAACCGGCTCCTGGAAGAACAGCTCCGTTCCCTGCTCCACGGGCGTCCCGGCCACAGCGATCTCTACTTCGTCGGTTTTGCCGGGGACGCCTCGCAGGACGTCTTTTTGAAGGAGTTGAGCGCGACCCGGCAGCTCTTCGACAGCCGCTTCGGGACCGCCGGTCGTTCGGTGCTCCTGGTCAACAACCCGCAGAGCGCCACCGCGCTCCCTTTCGCCACCGTCGGCAACCTCGAGCGCGCCCTGGCGCGGGTCGGGGAGGTGATGAACCGCAACGAGGACGTCCTCTTCCTCTACCTCAGCTCGCACGGGTCGCGAGACCAGGAACTGGAGGTGAATAACCCTCCCCTGGAGCTGAAACAGGTCACGCCGGAGCTGCTGCGGCGCATGCTGCAGAAGGCGGGGATCAGGTACAAGGTCGTGGTGGTGTCGGCCTGCTTCTCGGGAGGGTTCATCCAGCCCCTGCAGGATGACGGCAGCCTGCTGATCACCGCCGCCGACGCGACCCACGAGTCCTTTGGCTGCGGCTTCGGCGAAAACTACACCTGGTTCGGCGAGGCGTTCGTCGGGGATGCGCTTAGGAACACGTTCAGCTTCACCGACGCCTTCGAGAAGAGCCGCGACACCATCAGGAAGTGGGAAGAAGAGCGGGGCGAGACGCCGTCGAACCCGCAGATCTGGGCCGGGAAGGAGATATGGCCGGTGCTGAAGAGGGTGCAGGAGGAATTGGCGCAGCGGAAAGGGAGGTAAGGCGGCGGTAGGCCGCGCGGGTGCGACCCTTACGCGCCCTTTTCGATTCAGCGTGCGCCGCCGACGGTGATGGCCGGGATGAGGAGCGTCGGCTGCGCGTCGGAGACCGGCACCCCCTGGCCGTCCTTGCCGCAGGTGCCGATGCCGAAACCAAGGTCGTTGCCCACCATGGCTATCTGCCGCAGCACCTCGGGGCCGTTCCCCGCCAGGGTCGCACCCCGGACCGGTTCGCCCACCACGCCGTTTTCGATCAGGTACCCCTCGGAAACCTCGAAGACGAAGTCGCCGTTCACCGTGTTCACCTGTCCCCCGCCCATGCGCTTGACGAAGAGGCCGTTGGTTACGCTCTTCACGATCAGGGCGGGATCGCTCTTACCGGGCGCGATCAGGGTGTTGGTCATGCGCACGATGGGACGGTTGCGGTAGGACTCGCGCCGCCCGTTGCCGGTGGAAGCGCAGCCTTCCTTCATGGCCGAGAGCCGGTCGTACAGGTACCCCTTCAGGATGCCGTTTTCCACCAGCACCGTCTTCCGGGCCGGCGTCCCCTCGCCGTCGAAACCGAATGAGCCGCGGGCGTAGGGGATGGTGGCGTCGTCGATGACCGTGATCAGCTCCGAGGCGACCTGCTCGCCGATCCTCCCCCGATACACCGAGCTTCCCGCCTGCACCAGGTCCGCCTCCAGGCCGTGGCCGATCGCCTCGTGCACCATGGTTCCCCCCGCCTCGCTGGAGAGGACCACCGGGAACTGTCCCGCCGGCGACTTCCGCGCTCCGAGCATCATCACCCCCCGCGCCGCGGCCTTGAGCGCCAACTCCTCAGGCGATGAGGTGTCGAAGAGCTCGAAGCCGCGGGCCGCCCCCACCGGCTCGTACCCGGTCTGGGTCACCTTGCCGTCCTGGGCCACCACCTGGACCAGGAACACGGTGGAGCAGGAACTCTCCTCGTGGAACTCCCCCAGCGAGTTGACGCTCTGGGTCTTCACCCGGGCGTCGCGGTAGACCGCCATCACCTGCCGGACCCGCGCGTCGAAGCCGCGTGCGGCTCGGTCGGCCCGGTTTACCAGCGCGACCTTCTGCGCCAGCTCCACCTGGTCGGGAGGTACCGCTACCGCGTACCCCAGCGCCGACTTAGGGACGCAGAGGTTGAAATCGGGGTGGGGGACGCCGCCGCGCACGCCGCGGCTCACCGTGTCGGCCAGTTGCAGCAGGGACTCCTGGTTCAGCTGGTTGGTGTAGGCGTAGGCGGTCGAGAACCCGGAAACGACCCTGATCCCGATGCCGCGGTCCGCAGCCGACAGCACCCGCTCCACCTTGCCGTCCTCGCACAGCACGGAGGTGTAGGCGCCGTCCTCGTAGTAGATGTCGGCGAACTCCCCCCCCGCGGCGAGGGCACGCTTGAGGATTGCCCTGGCGTCTACGCTTTCGAGCACGGCTCACCTGCCTCGGTCACCTCGGTGACCACTATCTCCTGTCCCACTGCCCGCATCATGGAGTCCACCTCAGCCGCGAAACATACCGGGTAGTTGACCCGCACGATGCCCCGCTTGCCGTCGACGGTGCTCATGGTGGTGAGCCCCTCGTGGGCCTCCAGGATGTATTTCATGTAGACGATGTCGCGATTGGCCAGCTGGTAGTAGCGGTTGGCGGTTTCCATCATTCCTCCCTCGGGACCCTTCGGCCCGGTTTTCGTTCATACCATTTGAAGGGGGAAAAGACAAATTTTCTTTCCCCCGGTTGCCTATGCGCCGACGTCTGATATTTTCTAAGACATGATATTAGATGGTTCTAATAAGTCAACCGCATCCTCTAAGGTCCCGTTCCGACGGCACGCGCAGCTTTGCTGCGTTTTGTTTTTCCTGTTCTTCATGGGAAATGGGGCCCTGGCCGCGTGCCAGCCAGACCTCATGGTTCGCCTTGCCAGCGAAACCGATGCCGCTTATCTCGGGGGGGGAGTCTACGAGAGCACGGCGGTCCTCCAATCCCGCTCGCAGCCAGCCTATCCCGGGCTCCCGGCCCAGTTCCGGGTCCTGTTGAAGAACGCGGGAGACCAGCCGGACCGCTCCCTGCTCACCGGTCCCGGGAGCGGGGGTGCTGTTGCGGTCAGCTACCTCGACGCCGCCGGCGTCGACCGGGAAGCGGCCTTGTCCGGTGCAGGGTATCTAAGCGCCCTGCTCGCGCCGGGGGAGTCGCAGGTCTTGCTGGTCCGGGTGAGCCCGACGGCCTTCACCCCGGGGGCAAGCTACCGCGTGGCGGTGACCGCGGTCTCTGTCGGGGATCCGCTGGCGGTGGACCAGGCGAAGACGGAGACCGTCGCCTGCCTCGGGACCGCCGCCGTCGTCGTTTCAGCCCCCCCCGACGGTTCGGGGGCTCCCGGCACCGTGGTCAACTACCCCTACACGGTAACCAACGTGGGGAACGGCGACAACGCCTTCGCCCTCTCGGTGACTCTGCCGGGGGGGTGGAGGGGAGAGCTCTTCGCCGACGACGGCGCCGGGGGGGGGACGGCCGGCGACGGGATACGCCAGGGGGGGGAGAGCCGCGGCTCCACGGGAACAGGCAACCTGGCGCCGGGAGCGTCCTACCGGTTTTTCCTCGCGGTGACCGTCCCGGAATCGGGCAGCGACGGGGCGCGCGGTGAATCGCTCCTTTCCGTATCGGGGGATGGGGCGAGCGGGACCGACCGGGTCAACACCACGGCTGTCGCCCCCGTCGTGCTGGTGAGCGAGGGGGTGCGCAACCTGACCAGGGGGGGGATCTTCGCTGCCAACGCCGATGCGGTGCCTGGGGACCTGCTGCAGTACCGGATGGCCGTCACCAACGGCGGATCGGCCCCGGCCACCTCCGTTGCCATCGACAGCCCCATCCCCCCCGGGCTCTCCGTCGCGCCCGACTCGCTCTTGCTATCCCTGGCCCCTACCGGGGAAGGGGCCCCCTGTCCGGCGACGGAATGCGGCCTGGCGCGGATAGCGGACGGGACCCTGACCGCGCAGCTCGGAGAGGGGGCCACCGTTGGCACCGGCGGCAGCCTGTCACCCGGCAAGACCATCTATCTGTTCTTCAAGGCACAAATTCAATAATGCATCGTCATGCATGTCTTCCGCCACATGCGCCGCGCCCCTCTCCCCCGGGAGAGGGGGAAGGTGGGGGCGTTGCCGAGGGGAATGACCGCGGCGGCAGAGCCCCTCACCCCCTTCGGGCACCCTCTCCCGGTGGGAGAGGGGTAGCGGAAGGATCGTCGCCAATAAGGTAATGCATTGATCGGGGAAACTGATGATGGTCCCGGGATGGCGTAAGATGGGAGGGAGACTTATCCGGGCAGGCCTCCTCGGGGTGGCACTTGCGCTCGCCCTCCCCGGCGCTGCGCCCTGCCTCACCCCGTCGGGAACCGTGATCAGCCACGATTTCGCCGCGCGGTTCGCGACGCCGGCCCCGCGGCAGGCCCGCTCCAACCAGACCCAGATCACCGTGAGGGACCTGGCGGACCCGGAACTGGTCCCGCCGCGAACCGCGACCGCCAAGGCGGGGGTCCCGGTTGATTTCCAGCACGTTCTCACCAACAGGGGGAACTTCCCCGACAGTTTCCAGTTGAAGGCGGTGCTGCAGTCCGGGGTAACGGAATCCGGTCCGGCACCCGCCCTGCGCTTCTACTTGGCCGACGGCGTCACGCCGGTACCTGCGAACTCCGAGGGGGTCCAGGTCGTGGGGCCCGTGCCGGCGGGGGGGACGGTGAACCTGGTGCTGCGGGCCATTCCCGCCGCGGGAAGCGAGGGGAGGGTGGCGACCATCGTCCTTTCGGCGACCTCGCAGCTTATTCCGGCTCGAAGCAGCAGCGTCAATGACCAGCTGCAGGTTCCCGTCCCGGGCAGCGTCGCCGTGTTGAAGACGGTGAGCCCAGCGGGGGCGGTGCTGCCCGGTACCGTCCTCTCGTACCGTCTCACGCTGAATAACGGGGAGGCCTCGCCGGTGACCGGCGTGTTGGTGGTGGACCCCCTGGACGAGCTCCTCGAGTACCAGCAGGGGAGCGCAGCCCTCCCCGAAGGAGTGGCTGGAACCGTGAACTACGACGCCGGCAGCAGGTCGCTGCGTTTCGACTTCCCCCTGCTCCCCGCCGGTTTCAGCGGCTCGGTCGCATTTCGCGCCGCGGTGCGCAGCGACGCCCCCGGCAACGCCCCCATCGTCAACACCGCCGGCGTCACCAGCAGCCTGAGCGGGACGCCGACCCTCAGCAACAGCACCTTCAACACGGTGCTGGCGCGCGCCCTTTTGGTCAGCAAGGAGGCCGGCAGTGCGGTTGCCGAGGCGGGGGACATCGTGCCCTATACCGTGCGGGTGGAGAACGTAGGTGCGGCGCTTTTGGAGCACGTAACCGTGGAGGATCGCATACCCAGGGGATTCCGGTACCTGAAGGGGTCGAGCCACCTGGACGGCTTCGCCGTCGCAGACCCGGTGGGGGGGGCGCAGCGGTTGAGCTGGGACGTGGGGACCCTGCCACCCGGGGGGCGCAAGGTGCTTTCCTACCGGCTGGTCCTTTCCGCCGAAGTCCCGGTCGGCACCAGCGTCAACTGGGCCCGGGCCTCCGGGGTAACGGAAGCGGGGACTACCAGCATCGCCCCCCCCGCCAGTGCGGCCGTCAAGGTGCGGCCGTCGATTCTCGGGGATAAGGCGGTGATCATGGGGAGGGTCTTCAGGGACCGCAACGGCAACGGCGTTCCCGACCCCGGCGAGCCGGGGGAGCCCGGGGTCAGGATCTACCTGGAGGACGGTTCGTTCGTGTTCAGCGACGCCGAGGGGAAGTACAGTTTCACCGGGATCGCCTCCGGCGACCACGTGCTGAAGATAGACCGAAGCACGCTGGACCCGACCCTGCGCTCGTTGCCGTACAACACCGCCTTCGCCGGGGTGGGGTGGTCGCAGTTCGTGACCGTTCCCTTCGGTGGCCCGGCGCGGGGCGACTTCGCCCTGGTGCCCGCTCAAGCGACCCCCACGCCCCCGGACGCTGCCGCCGCCGGGGCGGCTCCGCCTACCCCGGTGACACCCGCGTCTCCACTGGTCCCCACGGTTCACCAGGCTCCCTCGCTCCCGGCCGACTGGCTCCTGGTCGGATTGGGCAGCGCCACCGTGGGGGGCAAGGCCGGCGGCGACGCGGGCCTGTTCCACGAGGAGCGCCTCGCCTTCTACACACGCGGCACCCTCTTGGGCGACTACCGGCTCACCGCCGCCTACGACTCGGACAAGGAGCGCCGCGACGGGGTGTTCCAGACCATCGACCCCGAGAGATACTACCCCGTCTACGGTGACGCCGGTGACATAGGCTACGACGCGGAGTCCAGGGGGAAGCTGTACCTGAAGGTCCAATCCGGCCGCTCCTATCTCATGGAGGGGGACTACCGCACCGACCTCTCGGAAAACGAGTTCTCCCGCTACGACCGGGCACTCAATGGGGCGAAGTTCGAAGTGAACCGGGAACATCTCGCCTTGAAAGGGTTCGAAAGCCGAACCGAGGAGACCATCGTCCGCGACCAGATCGCGGGAAACGGCACCTCCGGGCACTACCTTCTCTCCCGAAGGCCGGTCTTCGAGAACAGCGAGCGGGTCCGCATCGAGGTGCGCGATCGCTACCACTCCGAGCGCGTCATATCCGTCACCGAAAAGGTCCGCTACGCCGACTACTCCATCGATTACCTCGCGGGGACCATCCTGTTCAAGGAGCCGGTCCCTTCGCTGGACCAGTTCCTGAACCCGGTCACCATCGTGATCACCTACCAGGCCCAGGGGGGGGGCGAGAAGCGCTACGTCTACGGCGGGCGCGCCGAGTTACGCACCGACCAGGGCGCCCACCTCGGGGGGACCGCGGTCGTCGAGGAGCACGCCTTCAAGAACAGCTCCCTCTACGGCCTCGATGCCGGATGGCGCCTGGGCAGTTGGCTCGCGGTGAAAGGCGAAGGAGCGGTCAGCGAGAGCTGGGAAAAGGGAAGGGGGAGCGCCTGGAAGACGGACCTCATTTTGCGACCGGCCGAGCCCGTCTCCCTGGGGCTCTACTACCGCAAGGTGGATGCCGATTTCTTCAACCCTTCCATGAGCGGCAGCGAGACAGGTACCGAGAAGTACGGCGGTCGGCTCGATTACCGGGCGCCGGGCAACACCCTCGTCTTCGCGGAGAGTTTCGTGCAGCGCGACGAGACCGCACGGCGCAGGCTGGTCGGTAAAGAGCTCGGGGTGACGAGGAAGTTCTCCCTGCTGGACGCGGATGCGGGTGTAAAGCTGCTGCGCGAGGAGAAGGAGGGGAGGAGCGGGGAGTCGGATCTCGTCTACGGCGGGGTCAAGGGAAGCCTCACCCCAAGGCTCGACGCCACGCTGCGGCGCGAACAGCTCCTTTCCCCCTCCAGCATCGCGCAATACCAGTCCAAGACCTTCGCAAAGCTCGACTACCGCCTGAGCGAGCGGACCAAGGCCTTCATCACCGAGGAGTACCAGGAGGGCTCTCCGCTTCTGCGGCACGCGACCCTCTTCGGCCTTGAGAGCAGGCTTTCCGAGCGGATGCGCCTCACCACCGGTTATTCCCTTTCCAGCGGCGTCCTCGGGAGCACCGAGCAAAGCAACATCGACCTGCACAGCAAGCTGGTTGAGCAGGACGGGTTCAGCCTCTCCTCGCGCACCGGTTACCAGCTGGAAGACTCTCTCTCCGGGGAGCGCGGGCAGGCGGTCCTGGGGCTGAACAGCCGCTACCGCCTGGCGCAGGGGCTCTTCGTGAACTCCGGTTTCGAGCGGGTGCAGACGGTGCAGGGGGACGGCGGCACCCGCACCGCGTTCACCCTGGCGGGGGAATACCTGCGTCCCCGGGACCTGAAGCTCACCGGGCGCTACGAGATCAGGACCGGTCCGGGTGAGACCGCCTCGCTCTACGACGCCCATGCGGCCTACCGGTTGAACCCCTCCTTCACCCTTTTGGCCAAGGCCTCCCTCTGGGACCGCGACGCCGATGCCGGCAACGACGTCACCGCGGACAGCTACCTCGGGGGCGCCTTCCGGCCGCTGGCGGAGAACCCGCTCCAGCTCCTCTCCCTGGTGCGCTACAAGGTGGAGAAGCGGGGGACGCTGGCCGGAAGCCCCGACCTGCGCAGCGTGATCGTCTCGGCGGAGCCGACCTACCGCCTGGTGAGCCGGTGGACGGCACAGGGAAAATACGCCGGGAAAGTGAGCTGGTCCGAAGGGACCGGGGGGCGCTGGAACAGCTACACCGACCTGGTCCTCGCCGGGCTCTCCTACGACCTCGCCGAGCGCTGGGAGCTCTCCGCCTACCTGAAGCTCCTGAACCAGTACGACGCCGGGATGCACTCCCTCGGAGCGGTGGGTAGCGCAGGTTACCGGGTCTACCGCAACGTGGTGCTTGCCGCTGGTTACAACTACGCCCGGTTCGACGACCGCGACCTGACCGGGGAGACCTTCCGGGGGGAGGGCCCCTTCTTCGGGGTCAAGGTGAAGTTCGACGAGGATATGTTCGAATCGGCCGATGCAAGGCTCCTCCCCCTGCCTCCTCCCCCCCCGGCGCCGGTGGCGGCTCCAACGCCCGCTCCGGAACCGGAGCCGGAGCCGCTCCCCGCCGTGCTGGTGACCCTGGAGCGCCTGGACGAGCCGCTGCTTCTTTCGGGGAGCGCCGAACTCTTCACCCTGCTGGTGAACGGGGAGGCGGCCCGGCTTCCCTCCACCGCGGTCACCCTCTCCCGGGAGCGGCTCGCCTCGCTGGACCTCAAAGGGGGGAGGTTCGCCGCCCCCCTGCGCCTTCTCACCAGCGTCGAGGAGCCGGACCAGGTCCGTTGCTGGAGCCTCGTTTACTTGAACCGCGCCGGAGCGGAAATCAGGAAGACGGGGGGCAACGGCCCCCCCCCGAAACGGATCGCCTGGGAAGGGGAGACCGACCGGAGCAAGGTGGAACAGGGGGAAATCTACCAATGCCAGCTCCAGGTCACCTACCTGGACGGTTCCGTCTTCCGGACCGGCCGCGAGCTCTTCGGCGTCAACCGCCGCGAGGCGGTGCTATTGACCCTATCCGGGGGCGCCTTCGTCTTCGACAAGTCCGCCCTCACCACCGAGGCCAAGCGCCTCCTGAGCGGTGCGGCCCGGGTGCTGCGCGAGCACCCCGGCGAGAAGGTGATCGTCGAGGGGCACACCGACGGCATCGGCAGCGCGGAGTACAACATGGCCCTTTCCAAAAGACGCTGCGACGCGGCCGCGGATTACCTGGTGCGGGCGGAGGGGATCGCCCCGGCGCGCCTGTTGCGGCGCTGGTACGGAAAGTCGAGGCCGGTCGCGGACAACGTCACCACCCCCGGGCGCCGGCTGAACCGCCGCGTGGAGCTTAAGGGGGATTACGAGCAGCTGCGGCCGACCGAGCCGGACGACAGGTACCGCACCCGCCCCTTCGTGACGATCAACGGGCGGGAGATCCCGGTGGACCGGCTGGGGCGCTACGAAACCTCCCTTCCCGGGGAGACCGCGCGCCTCAAGGTGGAGATGGGGGATTCGCGGGGGAGGTTCCTCGCCACCGAACTCCCGCTTCCGGAGCTGACCGTGGCGCAGCCCCCCCCCTCCGTCCTGGTCGGGTACGGCGCCTCCGCTTCCGGCGTCAGCGTGTCCGCGGACGGCGCCATCCTCTGCCGGCTTTCGGGCTCGGCAGGGGAAGGAGAGCGGCTTGAGCTTGACGGCCGCGAGCTCCCCCTGACCTCCCTCGGGGCCTTCGCCGTCGAGTTTCCGCTGGGGAGCGGAGACCGGGTGCTGGGGATGGTGGTGAGAAACGGCGTCGGCTGCTCCAGACTGCTCAACCTGCGGCTTCGCTCCGAGAAGCAGCTGGTCGCGCCGGTCGGGGTGCAGCCATGACCCCCAAAGGCCGCTTGAGGAAATGCGCCGGCGTGGCCGCCGAGACCGGAGTCGCCCTGCTGCTGGTCCTGGCGCTCTTCTGGCTCTTCATCGTGCTCCTGTTCGCCGTCTTCCCCTCGGGCACCCCGTTGAAGGAGCTGGTGTCGGACCGGGGCGAACCCTCGCCCCTTGCGCGCGGCGTAAAACGCCCCGAGGCGGCCCTGCAATCGCTGGTGCGGGACGTTCGCTGCCGGCGCGGCGATTCCGTCGCCTGGGGGGACGCCAGCGAGGGGATGCTCCTGTACAACCGCGACGCCATACAGACCTTCGACCGCTCGGGCGCCACCATCTCCTTCGCCCCCGGCGATTTCCTCGCCATGGGGAGCAACTCCATGGTGGTGGTGACCCGCCTGAACGAGACGGTGGAGGGGGAACCGAGATCGTACCGTGTGCACGTGGAGGGGGAACTGCGGGGGAGCTTCTCCGCTGCGAAGAGGGTGCGCCTGGAGGTCGCCGCCGTCGGGCACCTGGCCAGGGTAACGCCCGGCGCTTCCCGCTTCAGCTTCACCCCCCTCGGGGAAAACGCCACCAGCCTTACCGTCCATGCCGGCGAGGTGCGGGTCCGGGGGGAGGACAGGGTGGTCAGGGTCCCGGCTCGTTTCGGAATCACGCTCAGGCGCGGGGTGCCGCTCGGGCCGCCGCTTCCCCTGCCTGCCTCCCCCAGGCTGAAAAACGACAACCTGCTCTACCGCTTCCGCGAGCTCCCCCCAAGGGTCCGCTTCAACTGGACCGGCGGCGAAGGTGTTTACCACTTCCAGCTCTCGCGGGAGCCGAACTTCGGGAGGGTGCTGTTGGACAGCAGGGTGAACGGCAGCGAGTTCAGCGCGGGGACGCTCGAGGCCGGGAGCTACTACTGGCGGGTGAGCCGCGTCGAGGAGGGGAGGGAAGGCCCCTTCAGCAGGACCGGGCGCTGCCGGCTCCTGCAGCTCCTGGCGCCCCCTGAGCTCCGGGTCGACTTCCCCCCCTCCACCGTCGGCGTCGGGGGATTCCGTCTCGCCGGAAGGTGCCAGCCCGGCTCCTCGGTCTACGTGAACGGGTCTGCGGCGACCATGGCCGACGACGGCAGCTTCAGTCACGAGCTCGAGCTCAGGTCCGGTGTCAACCTGATCAGGGTCGAGGCGGTCGACCAGGCCGGGAATGCCAGCTACGCCTCCCGGGTGGTGTACGGCAAAGAATAGGGGAGGCCTTACATGCAAAGCAGACTGAAATTCCCGCTCAGGTTCAAGATGCTCCTCTCCCAACTCCTGGTGGTCTCGGTGGTGCTGAGCCTCATCACCTTTACCATGGCCAACCTGTTCCAGAAGGACAAGACCGCCTACATCCACGACCTCACCTCGACCATGGTGCTGCACACGGCCGAGGAGACCAACATGCTGGTGGCGGGGTACGCCGAGAAGCTGAGGCTCTTCTCCCGGCTGATGGGGGACCGGGAAATGGGGGGGCGCGAGCAGGCGCTGCAGGGGCTTTTCGAGGAGTTCGGCGAGTTCGTCATGGTGACGAGAAGCGGCCCGGACGGCGAGCAGAACGTCTACGACCGGGATGCGCTGGCAGGCGCCGGCATCACCCCGGGTCAGCTGCTGTCCTACCGGGAACGGCACCCGCTTCCCCCCATGCAGCCCCAGTCGGGACCGCGCCTGGAATTCTCCACGGTCGCCCCCGGGCTCCCCACCCTGACCCTCACCATAGCCGAGTCTGCCGCGAAAGGGGAGGAGCCGGTGGTCGCCTCCGGCGTGATCCGCCTGGATCGGCTGCAGCGGGTCGCCAGCCGCTCCCGGGTCTTCGACACCTTCCTGGTCGACGCCTCGGGGCGGTACCTGGCCCACGCCGACCGCGGCAAAATCGGCACCTCCCCGCAGACGGGGTGGTGGGGCAAGGTGCGGGGCACCCCGCGGCTGAGCGGCCTGACCCTCGAGTACCTAAACGGCGAGCGCGCCATGGTGGGAGGCTTCTCCCGCACCGAGCTCGCTGGGGTCACCGTCGGGGTGCAGATCCCAAAGAGCGCCGCCTTCCTCACCTCCCGGGCCCTGTTGGTGGATCTTTTGGTCCTCTCCCTGGTCCTCCTGGGGGGGGCGGCACTCTTGAGCCAGTTCTGGTCGCGACGGCTCACCCGCCCCATCGAGAAGCTCTCCGAGGCGACCGAGATGGTAGGGCAGGGGCGCTTCGAGATCGCGGTCCCCGCCCTCTCCCGGGACGAGATCGGCGCACTGGCGGGATCGTTCAACCGGATGGCGCAGGAGCTAAAGCAGCGGGAACAGGCGCTGAAGGAGCTTTACGGCCAGCTCGTGCAGTCGGAGAAGATGGCCGCCTTCGGTGCGCTCGGGGCGGGCATCGCCCACGAGGTAAAGAACCCGTTGGCGGGGATCCTCGGCATCACCCAGCTCTCGCTGCGCGGCGTGGAGAGCGGCCACCCGCTGGAGAAGAACCTGCACATCATCGAGAAGGAGACCAAGCGCTGCAAGACCATCATCGAAAACCTCCTGAAGTTCGCCCGGCAGGAACAGGTGGAGTTCGGTGAGGTGGACCTGGCCCAGGTGGTCGCGGACGCGCTGGCCATAGTGGACCACCAGCTGGGGATCAACAGCGTGAAGGTGGAAATGGAGGTGGAGCAGGGGCTGCCGGCCTGCCGCGGCAACGCGAACCAGCTGCAGCAGGTGCTCATGAACCTGATGATAAATGCACAGCAGGCCATGGGGGGGACGGCGGGGCTCGTGCGGCTTTCGGCGCGCCGGCTGGAGGAGGGGGCGCTGGAGCTGCGCGTCTCCGACAACGGCCCCGGGATCCCCAGGGAGATCCAGGCCAAGATCTTCGACCCCTTCTTCACCACCAAGCCGGCGGGGCAGGGGACGGGGCTGGGGCTTTCGGTGAGCTACGGCATCGTGAAGGACCACGGCGGCGAGATCCGCCTGGAGAGCGAGGAAGGGGGGGGGACCACCTTCATCATCACCCTCCCCACGCCTGCCGCCGCGAACGCGGCATAGAGGAGGACGGACATGCAGCTACTAGTCGTCGACGACGAGGAGACCTTGAGAAGCGTGGTGTCGCAGGTGCTTTCCGCGGACGGGTTCACCGTTTCCGAGGCGGCAAGCGGGGAGGAGGCGCTGGAGGCGTTCCGGGCCGTGTCGCACCCGCTGGTGATCACCGACATCAGGATGAGCGGCATGAGCGGCATCGAGCTTTTAAGCGAGATAAAGAGCCACAACCCGGACACCCAGGTGGTGATCATGACCAGCCACGCCTCGCTGGACAGCGCCCTGACGGCCCTCAGGGCCGGCGCCTACGACTACCTGGTGAAGCCGTTCGAGAGCCTGGACCTGATCTCGGCGGTGGCGGGGAGGGCGGCGGAGAAGGCGCGCCTCGTGGCGCAGAACCGGGAGCTCCTGGAACAGCTGACCAGGGCCAACCTCGAGCTGCAGGAGGCGAACCGGGCGCTCAAGGAGATGGCGGTGCGCGACGGTCTCACCTCGCTATACAATCACCGCTATTTCCAGGAGGCGCTGGCGCAGGAGGTGGCCCGCTCCAAGCGCTTCGACAAGCGCTGCAGCCTGATCTTTTTCGACGTGGACAACTTCAAGCAGTACAACGACACCCACGGGCACCCCGACGGGGACCGGCTCCTGAAGGGGCTGGCCCGGATCGTCATGTCCCACTCCCGGGCCTGCGACGTGGCGGCGCGCTACGGCGGGGAGGAGTTCGTGCTGCTGCTGCCGGAGACCGGCAAGGAGGGGGCGGTGAAGGCCGCCGAGGAGATGCGGGCGCGGGTGGCGGAGCACCCGTTTGCGGGGAGGGAGACCCAGCCCCTCGGGCGGGTCACGGTGAGCGTCGGGGTCGCCTCCTACCCGGAGGACGGGGGCGAGGCCCAGGCGCTCTTGGAGTGCGCGGACCAGCTTTTGTACCGCGCCAAGAACAGCGGCAGGAACAGGGTGGTGGCGGCCGGGGCTACCCCGTCTTCTCCCGCCTGATCAGGTCGAACTCGCCTCCCCCTTCCACGCCGGCGAGTATCACCTGCTGGTTGGGATGAGCAACGGCGAGAGGGATCCCCTCCAGGTCGGTCATCTCCGTCAGGGTGAAGCGGGTGAAGTGGGCACCTTGGCCGATCAGTTCCAGCACGTCCCCGGACTGGAGCCGGTTGCGCACCATGACCTGGACCCCCCCCGGCACCTCCTTTTCCACCAGCGCCACGAACTCGAAGTTGCGCACGTAGGTGGAGAGGTACTCGTGGTCGACATCGCGCGGCTTCCCGAGCAGGAAACCGGTGGTGTAGCCGCGGTGGCTGACCTTGGCCAGCTCCTCGAGCCACTCCGGCTTGAGCCGGTACCCCTGCGGGTCCTCCCAGTAGCGGTCCAGCGCCTCGCGGTAGATCCTTATCACGCTCGCCGCGTAGTAGATCCCCTTCATGCGCCCCTCGATCTTGAGTGAATCGACGCCGCACTCGACCAGCGCGGGGAGCTGCTCGATGAGGCAGAGGTCCTTGGAGTTGAAGATGAAGGTGCCGCTTTCGTCCTCGTGGATCGGGAAGTACTCGCCGGGGCGGGTCTCCTCGACGATGGAGTAGTTCCAGCGGCAGGGCTGGGTGCACTCCCCCTTGTTGGCGTCCCGCCCGGTCATGGCCGAGGAGAGGAGGCAGCGCCCGGAGTAGGAGATGCACATGGCGCCGTGGATGAAGACCTCGAGCTCCAGGTCGCAGCGCTGCGCCGTTTCCCTGATCCCGTCCAGGGACATCTCCCGCGCCAGGTTCACCCTCTTCACCCCCTGGGCCTGCCAGAAGCGGGCGGAGCGCCAGTTGGTGGTGTTGGCCTGGGTGGAGAGGTGGATGTCGCGCCCCGGGAAGCGCTCGGCGAGGAGTGCCACCACACCCGGGTCGGCGGCGATGAAGGCGTCGAAGGGGATGTCGGCCACCTCGGACAGGTAGCGCTCCAGGGTGGGGAGGTCGTCGTTGTCGGCGAAGGCGTTCACGGTGAGATAGACCTTCACCCCGTGCCGGTGCGCGTAGGCCACCGCCTCGTCGAGTTCGAGCCTGGTGAAGTTTCCCGCCAGGTTGCGCAGGCCGAAGGCCTTCCCCCCGAGGTAGACCGCGTCCGCACCGTAGCGGATCGCCACCTTCAGTTTCTCCATGTTGCCGGCAGGCGCCAGCAGCTCCGGTTTCACCCTCGGGCGTACCCGCCGCTCCCCCTGTGCCTCAGCCATTTGCAACGTCTCCAGCTCCCTATCGCTACCAGTCAAGCCATACTCCTTGTGGGCGTTTCGCCGCCGAACGGCATTCGCGCCGCGACGGCGTCCCCTGCACCGGGACAACCTAGCACATACCGGGCAGCCAAGGGAACCCCCCAAAGGCGCTTTCCCCTTGACATTGATAGGCAAAAGGCTTTAATTATGTTAAATTTTTTCCGGTACCAAGGGTTGTCGGCCCGAAAGAGCGATCGTCTAAGTCTTCGGTTTTACGAATTTATTCGGCACCCTTTTTCCGCTCTACCCCTCGAAACGGGTCCCGAAAACTAATGAATGGTTGGTCGTCGTTCCGGTTACTGATGTCATGAGCGCTGTATCATTTTGCACGCCTCGCCGCCGGGTTAGGGCGAGGAGGAGGGTGGGGCGAGCGTGCCCCTAAAGGAGCCTATGAAAAAACACCTCTGTCTGGCACTGCTCTTACTGGGCCTGGCCGCTACCGTACCGTTTGCGGCGGCGCAGGAGCAACCCACCATCTACACCATCGTTCCCGGCGACACCCTCTGGGGATTGTCGCAGCGCTTCCTGAAGGACCCCTACTACTGGCCCAACGTCTGGGCCAACAACCAGGCCGTCGGCAACCCCCATTTCATCTACCCGGGCCAGAAGGTCCGCATCTATTCGGATCGCATCGAGATCGAACAGCTGCCGGTTTCTGCCTTGCCCAAGCAGGCGCCCCCTCCCCAGGAACTGCGCGAGGAACCGCAGCCGGCGACCTTCGCCGTGAACGGCAGCGAAGGGTTCCTGATGGAGAACGGCATGCAGCCCTCCGGGACCGTGATCTCCCTGCACCAGAACAGAGAGATGGCCGGGACCGACGACATCGTCTACACCGACATCGGGCGCGTCCACGGCGCGAACCCCGGCGACCGTTACCAGGTCTTCAAGAAGATCGGCCCGGTGAGCCATCCGGTCACCAACGTCATCCTCGGGCAGCAGGTGATACCGCTTGGGGAGCTGCAGCTCTCCGAGCTCGAGGATAAGGCCTCCAGGGCCATCGTCACCAAGTCCTTCCAGGAAATCAGCGCCGGCTCCTTCCTGCTCCCCTACCAGGAGCGCAAGCTGACCATCACGCTTAAGTCCGCGGACCGCGACCTGACCGGCTACATCGTGCAGACCCAGACCGGCAACACCGCCCTCGCGGTGAACGACGTGGTCTTCCTCGACCTGGGCAAGGCCCAGGGGGTGCAGCCGGGCAACATGCTCTACATCGTGCGCGACGTGGTGCCCGACCAGCGCTACGCCAACGCCAAGATCGAGAAGCTCCCGGTTGAGGTGGTCGGCGCCCTGGTGGTGGTCTCCACCGGCATGAACAGCTCCACCGCCGTCATCGTGAAGAGCGTGGACACCGTGTACCGCGGCGACCGCGTGGAGATGAAAAAGAGCAGGTGACGCCAAAGGGGGTAACCCCATGGATCACTACTACTGGTTCGCGCTGAAATCGGTGCCGCAGGTGGGCAACGTCACCTTCCTGCGGCTTCTGGCGCACTTCGGTTCCCCCGAGAAGGCCCTCAAGGCCTCCCTCGATGAGCTCTGCTCCGTGAAGGGGGTGAGCGCTGCGGCCGCCCGATCGATTGCGGAGCACGACTGCCGCGACGAGGCCGCGGCCGAGTGCGAGAAGGTGCAGGCGGCAGGCGTCCAGGTGGTGGACGTCCTCTCCGAGCGCTACCCGCGCCTGTTGATGCAGATAGCGGACCCTCCCCCCTTCTTCTGCCTCATGGGGTCGCTCCAGGGGAGCGAGACCGCCGTCGCCATGGTCGGCTCCCGGCACGCCTCCCAGTATGGGTTGTGCACCGCGACCCGCCTCGCCAGGGAGCTTGCGGAACAGGGGGTGACGGTTGTGTCCGGGATGGCTCGCGGCATCGACACGGCCAGCCACTGGGGGTGCCTGAAGGCTGGAGGGCGCAGCATCGCGGTCCTTGGCTGCGGCGTCGACGTGATCTACCCGCCGGAGAACGACGCCCTGTACCGCGCCCTGTGCGACGGGGGGGCGCTGGTCAGCGAGTTCCCCATGGGGACCTCCCCACTCCCCGAGAACTTCCCCCGGCGCAACCGCATCATAAGCGCCCTTGCCAGGGGCGTGCTGGTCGTCGAGGCGGGGGAGGGGAGCGGTTCGCTGATCACGGCGCAATACGCGCTGGAGCAGGGACGAGAGGTCTTCGCCGTCCCGGGCAACGTGACCACGTCCGGCAGCCGCGGCGTCAACGGCCTCATCAAGCAGGGGGCCAAACTAGTGGAGCGGGTGGAGGACATCCTCGAGGAGCTTGCCATAGAGCCGCAGGCGACGCACCCCCTGCAAAAGCCCCCCTCCTTCCCGCTCACCCCGCAAGAGGCAGAGCTTTACGCCCTGCTCTGCCAGGGCGTGCTGCAGATCGACGAAATCATCGTACAGAGCGCGTTGACAGCCGGCGAGGTTTCCGCTACCTTACTTCGCTTGGAAATGAAAGGGATCATCACCCAGCTTCCCGGCAAGCGCTTTGCGGTCGTCTGAACCAATACCGTACCCAGGTGGACACATGTCTCAGAATCTCGTCATAGTCGAGTCTCCCGCCAAGGCGAAGACCATTGAAAAATTTCTCGGCCCCGATTACAAGGTGCTTGCGTCGTTCGGCCACGTGCGCGCTCTTCCCAGCAAGCAGGGGTCCGTGGACGTGGAGCACGATTTCGAGCCCAAGTACGCGGTGCTCCCCGAGAGCAAGAAACACATAGACGCCATCAAGAAGGAGATGAAGGGGATCTCCTCGCTGCTCTTGGCGACGGACCCCGACCGCGAGGGGGAGGCCATCTCCTGGCACCTGCTGGCGGCGCTCGGTCTCGACGGCAAGAAGAAGGTTCCCTTCGACATCCAGCGGGTGGTGTTCCACGAGATCACCAAGGACGCCATCGTGCACGCGGTGCAGCACCCGCGCGGGATCTCCGAGCCCCTGGTCGACGCGCAGCAGGCGCGCTCGATTTTGGACTACCTGGTCGGCTTCACCCTCTCGCCGTTTCTGTGGAAGAAGATCCGCTACGGCCTCTCCGCCGGGCGCGTGCAGTCGGTCGCGCTGAGGCTCATCTGCGAGCGCGAGAAGGAGATCCAGGCGTTCAAGGAGCAGGAGTACTGGACCATCGGGGCGAAGCTCGAGACCGCGAAGAAGCAGGGGCTCACCGCGACGCTGGTAGAGGCCCACGGCAAGAAGCTCGGCAAGTTCGACATCCCCGACCGCGAGGTCGCCTTCGGGCTCTACGAGAAACTGGGCGGCAAGGGCGAATTCCCCAAGCAGGAAGGGGACGATGGCGCGACGCCGCTCGTGGTGCGGACGCCGGCGAACCCCGAGTACCGGGTCGACAAGGTCACCAAGAGCGAGAGAAAGCGCTCCCCGTCCCCGCCGTTCACCACCTCCACCCTGCAGCAGGAAGCGGCCAGGAAGCTCGGCTTCTCCGCCAAGAAGACCATGTCCACCGCCCAGAAGCTGTACGAGGGCATCGACGTCGGCGAGGGCGCGGTCGGTCTCATCACCTACATGCGTACCGACTCCGTGGCGCTCTCCAACGTGGCCCTCGAGGACGCCCGCCAGCTGATCACCTCGCTCTACGGCAAGGAATACGCACTGGAGAAGCCCCGCTTCTTCAAGAACAAGTCCAAGAACGCCCAGGAGGCCCACGAGGCGGTCCGCCCGACCTACATCTCCAAGACCCCCATCGAGGTGAAGAAGTTCCTCACCTCGGACCAGTTCAAGCTCTACGATCTGATCTGGAAGAGGACCGTCGCCTGCCAGATGGCCGAGGCGCTTTTGGACCAGACCTCCGTCGAGATCACCGCCGGGGCAGGTTTCCGCTTCCGCGTCGCCGGCACCGTGATCCGCTTCGCCGGGTTCATGAAGCTCTACATCGAGGGGGTCGACGACGAGGCGGAGGACAAGGAGAAGGAAGGGACGCTCCCGCCGATGGCCGAGGGGGACATCCTCAAGCTGCAGCAGTTGCTGCCCGAGCGCCACTTCACCCAGCCGCCGCCGCGCTACACCGAGGCGACCCTGGTGAAGACTCTGGAGGAGTACGGCATCGGGCGCCCGTCCACCTACGCCTCGATCATGAACACCATCATCGAGCGCAAGTACGCGCGCCTGGACAAGAAGCGCTTCTTCCCCGAGGACGTCGGCATGGTGGTCTCGGACCTCCTGACCAACCATTTCAACCAGTACGTCGACTACAACTTCACCGCCAACCTCGAGGAGCAGCTCGACATGGTGTCGCGCGGCGAGAAGCAGTGGCGTCCGCTGCTGCACGAGTTCTGGGGACCCTTCATCAACCTTTTGAAGTTGAAGGAAGGGGAGGTGAGCAAGTCCGACCTGACCACCGAGGCGACCGACGAGGTCTGCCCCGAATGCGGCAAGCCGCTGGTGGTGAAACTCGGCAAGTTCGGCAAGTTCTACGCCTGCACCGGCTATCCCGAGTGCCGCTACATCCGTCCGCTGGACAAGGAGACCGGCGAGGTGGTCGAGCCGGTGGTGTCCGAGGAGGTGTGCGACAAGTGCGGCAGCCACATGCTGATCAAGGACGGGCGTTTCGGCAAGTACCTGGCCTGTTCCGCGTATCCCAACTGCAAGAACATCCAGCCCTTGGTGAAGCCGAAGGGAACCGGCATCACCTGCACCTCCTGCGGCAAGGGGGAGCTGATCGAGAAGAAGTCCCGTTTCGGCAAGCTCTTCTACTCTTGCAACCGCTATCCCGAGTGCAAGTTCGCCCTGTGGGACCTCCCGGTGCAGAAGCCCTGTCCCAAGTGCGGTTTCCCGCTTCTGGTGAAGAAGGTCTACAAGCGCGAAGGCGAGTTCCTGAAGTGTCCCAAGGAAGGGTGCGACTACCAGAGCAACAAGGAGTAGGTGCGAGGGGACTGGCTCCGCAGGTGCCTGTCCCCTTTAGCGCAGCTATGAATAGCGTACGCGGGGTCTTCGGACCCCGCTTTGATTTTGGCGGCACAAAGAACAAAAGCTTCAACGCAAAGGCGCCAAGCCGCAAAGGCGCAAAGGGAAATACGGGTTTGGTTTCCCATTTAAGAGTTTTGCTGGTTTCTTCGCGTCTCTGTGCCTTTGCGTCTTTGCGTTAAATTAATCGCTTTTGGTTTATCGGCTTGTTTTAGCGTCTTTACGGCTTCACGTTAAATAGAAGATTTTGGTTTGCGGCTTGTATCTATGCGCCTTCGCGACTTTGCGCCTTTGCGTTAAAGTTTTTGTTTAAAGATTTAGGAGACTGAATGACCCAGCAGATCACGGTAATAGGCGGCGGACTGGCCGGATGCGAGGCGGCCTGGCAGGCGGCGCAGCGTGGCGTGAAGGTCCGCCTGTACGAGATGAAACCCAACCAGTACTCCGAGGCGCATAACCTCCCCGGGCTCTCCGAACTGGTCTGCTCCAACTCCCTGCGCGGCGATTCCCTGGAGAACGCGGTTGGGCTCTTGAAGGAGGAACTGCGCCGCCTGGACTCGCTGTTCATGGAGGGGGCGCAGGCCACCAAGGTCCCCGCCGGCGGTGCGCTGGCCGTGGACCGCGAACTTTTCTCCGCCTACATCACCCGCAAGATCGAGGAGCACCCGAATATCGAGGTGGTGCACGAGGAGGTGACCCACATCCCGCAGGAGGGGATCGTGGTGGTCGCCTCGGGACCGCTCACCAGCGGCGCCTTGGCTGAGGAGATCGGCCGCCTGGCCGGCAGCTACCTCTACTTCTACGACGCCATCGCCCCCATCGTCGCCGCGGACTCCATCGACTACGACAAGGCCTTCCGCGCCTCCCGCTACGGCAAGGGGGACGGCGACGACTACCTGAACTGCCCGATGGACCAGGAGCAGTACCACGAATTCGTCAAGGAACTCCTGGCCGCCGAGAAGGTGGAGCCCAAGAGCTTCGAAAAGGTGGTGCACTTCGAGGGGTGCATGCCGATCGAGGAGATGGCGAGCCGTGGCGTGGAGACGCTGCGCTTTGGCCCGATGAAGCCGGTGGGGCTCGCCGATCCCCGCGTCGGGGAGGAGCCTTACGCGGTGATCCAACTGCGCCAGGAAAACCGGGAGGCGACCATGTTCAACCTGGTCGGTTTCCAGACCAAGCTCACCTGGCCCGAGCAGAAGCGGATCTTCCGGATGGTCCCGGGGCTTGAACAGGCGCAGTTCCTGCGGCTTGGCTCCATGCACCGCAACACCTTCATCAACGCGCCGCAGCTTCTCCTGGCAACCTGCCAGCTGAAGAGCGATCCCCGGATCCTGTTCGCCGGGCAGATCACCGGTGTCGAGGGGTACGTCGAATCCGCCTCCAGCGGCTTCGTGGCAGGCGTCAACGCAGCGCGGCTTGCCAAAGGGGAGGCGTTGGTCGTCCCCCCCGCCGAAACCGCCATCGGCGCCCTGGCGCGCCACATCACCAACACCGAGGCGGCGCACTTCCAGCCGATGAACGTGAACTACGGGCTCTTTCCGCCGCTTGTCGGGCGGATCAAGAAGAAGGAAAAACGCGGGCTTTTGGCGCAAAGAGGCCTGGAGGCGCTGGAGAAGTGGCTCCCCGAGGTGAACGGGTAGCCGCCGCAGCGCTCCCCGAGGCGCGCCGAGGAGGGTGTCATGACGGGGAACAAGGAACAGCAGGAAATAAGCGTCATCGGGCGACTCCTTTCGCTGGAGGCCCTGGTCTTCGTGATGGGGGTGGCCTTGGTCATCTACGGTCTAGCCACCGGCACCCACTGGAAGACCATCATGGGTGTCGCCGTGGTGCTGGCGGTCGTCCTCATCTTCCGCTTCTGCCGCCGTCGTAGGGGCGAATAACAAACAGCCATTTGCCCGGCCGAGTCAGTAGCGGGGTAGAACTGGCGCAGCCAACGACGGTTTCGTAGGGGCGAATAAACATTCGCCCAGCCGCCGCTGCCCCGTCACCGTCAGTAGCGTGGTAGAACAGAGCCCGGCCAACGACGGTTTCGTAGGGGCGAATAAACATTCGCCCAGCCGCCGCTGCCCCGACCACCGCTGATGCACGAGAGCCACTGGCGCGACCAAGGGGGGCGAATGATTATTCGCCCCTACAGTTTCCGCGATGAAGGAGAAAACATGTCTGCAACACCCATCGTACTAGCCTCCGCATCCCCCAGGCGCAGCGAGCTCCTGGAGTCGGCGGGGATCAGCTTCCGCGTCCTCCCCGCCGACATCTGCGAGGACCAGCTCCCCGGCGAGGAACCGGTCGACCACGTGCTGCGCCTGGCCGAGGGAAAGGCGCGGGCCGCTGCCGAAAAGACCGAGGGACGCTTCTTCCTCGGCGCCGACACCATCGTCCTTTGCGACGGTGAGATCATGGGCAAGCCCAAGGACCACGCCGACGCCACGCGCATGCTGAAGAAACTCTCCGGGGTGCCCCACGAGGTGGTGACCGGCTTCGCCATCTACGACCGCGAGCGCGACGGCGCCTTGGTGGAGGCGGTGCGCACCAAGGTCTTTTTCAAAAAGCTGCGCGACGAGGAGATCGAGGCCTACATCGCCACCGGCTGTCCCTTCGACAAGGCGGGGGGGTACGCCATCCAGGGGGGCGCCGCGCACATGGTGCAAAAGATCGACGGTTCCTACACCAACGTGGTGGGGCTGCCGCTGTGCGAGGTGGTCGAAAAGCTCAGGGTGCTGGGAGCGCTGTAAAGCGAAGGGGGATGCGATGGGAGAGATTGCCGAACATCTCAAGGAGATCCGGGAGCGCATCGCGCAGGCGGCTGCCAGGGGCGGCCGCGATCCGGAGGAGGTGCGCCTGGTCGCCGTCTCCAAGACCAAGCCTGCCGCGGCCGTAGCCGAGGCCTTCGCCTGCGGCCAGACCATCTTCGGCGAGAATTACGTCCAGGAACTGGTGGCGAAACAGCCAGAGCTTCCCGGGGGGCTTTGCTGGCATTTCATAGGGAGCCTGCAGAGCAACAAGGTGCGCCAGATCGCCGGCAAGGTCGACCTGATCCACTCGGTGGACCGCCTGAGCCTCGCCCGCGAGATCGACCGGCAGTGGGGCGCCCTGGGCAAGGCGTGCGACATCCTGGTCCAGGTGAACATCTCCCGCGAGGAGACCAAGGGGGGGACCAGCAGCGAAGAGCTCATCGGCCTGGTGCGCGAGCTGGCGCAACTGCCGCACCTCAGGGTGAAGGGGCTCATGACCATGCCCCCCTTCTTCGATGACCCCGAGGGGGCACGTCCTTATTTCCGGAAACTGCGCGAGCTGGCCGACGAGGTGAGACGGGCGGGCATCCCGGCAGTGGAGATGCGGGAACTCAGCATGGGGATGTCCGGCGATTTCGAGGCCGCCATAGAGGAAGGCGCCACCCTGGTGCGGGTCGGCTCCGCCCTGTTCGGCGAGCGTCACTACCACTGAAGGGGGAGAGCATGGTGCCACAGCAGATAAGGGAGGTGTCAAAGCTACGGCGCCCCTTCGTAGTCGCGGGCGCCGTGGTGGGGGCGTTGCTGAGCGGTTGGTATCTCTACGACAGTTTCGGCAGGAGCGGCATCTCTGCCGATCCCATCTGGACCCGGTTCGTCAACGTCGCCCTGATCATGTTCGTGGCCATCTACCTGGCCAACCTGCTGCGACGCGGCGTCGAGGCCTTGAAGAGGCGCTAGTCCTCCTCGGCTATCTTGGCACGTATCGGGACCAGCGCCAGGAAGCCGGAAGCCCTCTGAGCGATGAGCGATTCCAGTACGGCGAACAGCAGGGAGATGGTGGCGTAAAAGGCGAGCGCCGCCTCCATGGAGGCCGGGATGGAGAGGTCGTGCGGGGAGTTGCGCACCATCCAGATCATGGCGACCGCCGCCGCGCCGCAGCCGAACTGGCGCCACACCCAGCTGTTCTGCTCGACGAGAAGCTGCATCAGCTGCTCGATCTCCCCCTCGAGGAAGTACCGTTCCGCGACGATCCAGGACATGTAGATGCGAGGCAGCATGACTGCGGTCATGGTCATGGTGACGGTCATCATCAGTGCGCCGAACATGTTCATAAATCCCCCTCCTGCTGTTGGATCAGTTTCGTTTCCCTGCCTGTAGCACAAACAACGCCCAAAAACCTCCCCTGCGACATTATCTCTCATTAAGAACAAAGCCGTGTCATTTCGGGTCGTTGTACGACTGCGAGCACCCTCCGGCGCGGAGCCGGAAGGGAGCGGGCTCTGCTCCCTGTACGGTATTTGAACAGTCGCTGTTCGGTTATTACGCGAAATGACCCAGGGCGCGCTCTGCTCCCCTGCGCGCAGTACCAAAGAACGGGTGATCCTTGACAAAATTTAAGTTGTCACTGCTGCGGCTTCGTGCTAACGCTGAAAAGTTGCGAATTCAGCATAGGGAGAAAGCATGATCCATCTGTCCAACATAACCAAACAGCACGGCTCGCAGGTCCTGTTCCGCGATGCCAGCTTCCAGATCCTTCCCGGCAGCCGCTCCGGCCTGGTCGGTCCCAACGGCGCGGGGAAGACCTCGCTCTTCAGGATCATCACCGGCGAGGAAGAGGTCGACGCCGGCGAAATCACCCTGGCCAAGAAGACCACCATCGGCTACTTCTCGCAGAATATCGGGGAAATGGCGGGGCGTTCGGCGCTGGAAGAGGTGATGGCGGTTTCGGCCGAGACGGTGCGCCTTGCCGCAGAGCTGAAGCAGATGGAGGAGCAGATGGGGCTTCCCATGTCCGACGACGATATGGCCTCCCTCCTGGAGCGCTACGGCTCCGCGATGGAGGAGTTCGAGCACAGGGGGGGCTACGACCTCGATTCGCGTGCCAAGGAGGTGTTGACCGGTCTCGGCATCGGACCGGAGCGCTTTCACAACCCGGTGGAGTCCTTCAGCGGCGGCTGGCGCATGCGCGTGGCCCTGGCGGGGATACTCACCCTGCAGCCCGACGTGCTGTTACTGGACGAGCCGACCAACCACCTCGACGTCGAGTCGATCATCTGGCTGGAGGAGTGGATCGCCAGCGAGTACAAGGGCGCGCTCCTCATGACCAGCCACGACCGCGACTTCATGAACCGCGTGGTGAACCGGATCGTCGAGGTGGCCAACAAGACCGTCACCACCTACGGCGGCAACTACGACTTCTACGAGAGGGAGCGCGAGATCCGCCGCGAGCAGCTCCTGGCGAGCTACAAGCGCCAGCAGGAGATGCTGGCCAAGGAAGAGGAGTTCATCGCCCGTTTCGCCGCCCGTGCCTCGCACGCGGCTCAGGTGCAGTCGAGGGTGAAGAAGATCGAGAAGATCGAGCGCATCGAGATCCCGCCCGAGGAGCGGGTGGTCAAGTTCGAGTTCGCCACCCCGCCCCGAAGCGGCGACGACGTGGTGGTGATGGACAACCTTGGTAAGAGCTGGGCGAACCCCGACGGCAGCGTGCATCCGATCTTCTCGGGGGTCACCGGCGTCATCAAGCGCATGAGCAAGATCGCCGTGGTCGGGGTGAACGGCGCCGGCAAATCGACCTTCCTTAAGACCGTCGCCGGCCAGACCGAAGCCACCGAGGGGAGCGTGAACCTCGGGGCCAACGTCGAGCTCGGCTATTTCAGCCAGCACGCCATGGAGGTCCTCGACCCCAAGAAGACCATCTTCGAGACGGTGCAGGACGTCATCCCGATGGCCACCATCGGCGTGATCCGCAACCTGCTGGGAGCCTTCCTGTTCCAGGGGGACGACGTCGACAAGCGGATCGAGAACCTCTCCGGCGGCGAGAAGAGCCGCGTGGTGCTCGCCACCTTGCTGGCGCGCCCGGTCAACTTCCTGGTGCTGGACGAGCCGACCAACCACCTGGACATCCGCTCCCGCGAGATTCTCCTGGATGCCCTGGAGAGCTTCCAGGGGACCGTTATCCTGGTGAGCCACGACCGCCACTTCCTGCGCAAGCTGGTGGACCGGGTCATCGAGGTCGATCACGGCGAGATGCGGCTCTACGAGGGGAACTACGACTACTACCTCTCCAAGACGGCCCATGCCTGAGCCGGGCGGTTCAAAGATTAGCGCCCCTTACATTCAGTGTTTGCCTTGAGCGGCCGCTCCGTGCTATAAGAGCGGTGCTCAAAATTCAATGACACCCGGACAAAGGAGATTGTAATGTCGAAAAAACAGAACGAAATGACCTTCAAATACATCTTTACCTACGATTACAACCCCGTTTACGTCAACGGTGCGCACGGCGGGATCTCCCCGCGCGGTGAACTGGTCATCAACTTCTACCTCGAGCGCCAGCCGCTGCCGAACGCCATCAGCCACGAGATCACCCAGGCGGGGCAGATCGGTCCGGAGACCGAGGTCGAGCCGTCGGATCTGGGGCGCAGCCTCGTGCGCCAGGTGATCAACGGCATCGTGGTGAACCACCAGACCGCACGCGAGCTGCACTACTGGCTGGGCGAGAAGCTCAAGGAGCTCGACGCGTTGGAGCAGGCGCGCCAGGCGATGGCGGCCGAGCAGGCCGGCCAGGTCACCCACTAGCAGAGCGCCACAATCTGAGTAAAAGGGGCGGCATCCCGCGGGGGATCGCCGCCCCTGTTTTTTGTCGATCCGGCATGGCAACCGTCCCGTGCCCTCGGGGCGCAGGGGCGCGCACCACGATCTGTCGGGGCGAACAATCATTCGCCCCCCAACCGCGGACGGCGAGGGCGCTACCCCCGTCTGGAGCGGTGGGCGAGGCGTAGCGCATAGTTTTTAGAAGGAGTCACATGTCCAGACAGTGCGTGGTAGGAAACGAGTCGGTGCGGATGATCGAGCTGGGGCACCCGTGGATCATCGCCGATGCCTATACCAGGAAGTGGCCCGCGGGTGAGGCGGGGGACCTGGTGGAGCTTGTGGACGGCGCCGGGCGCTTCCTGGCCGCGGCACTTCTGGACCCCAAGGACCGCATCGTGGCCCGGGTCCTGTCGCGGGAGCGGATGCGCCTGGACCGGGGCTGGGTGCAGGCGCGTCTGGAGCGGGCGGTGGCGCTGCGGAAAAACCACGCCGACCTGGACGACTCGGACGCGTACCGGCTGGTGAACGGCGAGGGTGACGGCCTACCCGGGCTGACGGTGGACCGTTACGGTGACTACCTCATGGTGCAGGTCTACTGCTCGGGGTGGCGCAGGCATCTGAAACTGGTGACGCAGTCGCTCGAGGAGCTCCTGGCGCCGGCGGGGATCTACGAGAAGGGACGCCCCCAGAACACCCGGGAGCTGGAATCGGAGAGCGACGACAAGAAGTACGGCCGCCTGCTTGCGGGAACGGCCGCGGCGGAGCCTCTGCTGGTCCGCGAGAACGGACTCACCTACCGGGTCAGCCTGGAGCGCGGGCTCAACACCGGGCTCTTCCTCGACATGCGCAAGAACCGCCGCGACCTCATGGCGCGGGTCAAGGGAAAGCGCTTTCTGAACCTCTTCTCCTATACCGGCGCCTTCTCGGTTGCCGCCGCCGCGGCCGGGGCGAGCCTGGTGACCAGCGTCGACGCCTCCGCCGGCTACATGGCGCAGGCCCGGGAGAACTTCGAGCTGAACCGGCTGAACCCGAAGCGGCACGAGTTCCTGGTGGGGGACTGTTTCACCGTGCTGGACGAGCTGGCCCGGCAGAAGAAGGTCTACGACGTGATCCTCATGGATCCCCCCTCCTTCTCCACCACCGCCAAGAGCCGCTTCACCACGCGCGGCGGCACCTCGGACCTGGTGGCCGCGGCGCTCAAGCTGCTCAAAGGCGGAGGGTTACTGATCTCCTCCTCAAACCATCAGAAGGTGGACCTGGCGGACTACCTAAAGGAGCTGCGCCGCGGCGCGCTGCAGGGGGGGGACCAGCTGCAGGTGGTTTCCTTCAGCGGCCAGCCCGAGGATTTTCCCTACCCCGTGACCTTCCCCGAAGGACGCTACCTGAAGTACGTCATCGCCGTGAAGTGGTGAAAGGGGAGGGTCAGCTCACCCCGCAGTCGCGCAGGTACTTCGCGTAGCGCTTGTCGGTGAGCTCGATGTGGTTCAGCACCCAGCTGGACAGGAAGTTCAAAAGTTCCAGGGCGAGCCCCGGGCGCTTCGAACTGAGCCGCTCCTTGAAGGCGAAGGCCTTGGCGATGAAACGCTGGTGTTCCAGTTCGTGCAGCGCCATCTCCGGGTACTTGTGGGTGCGGAACAGCTCTTCCTCCACCGCGAAGTGCGCCTGTGCGTAGTTGAAGAGGTTGGTTAGGACATCTTCCACCACGTCGGCAGACTCGTTGTTCCTGATTGCCCGGTCCAGTTCCTCCATCAACTGGATCAGCTTCCTGTGCTGCTCGTCCACCTTGCCGATCCCCACCGACAGACTTTCCGACCACTCTATTATTTCCATGAACCTCTCCCTTAAGGGGCGTGCTGAAACCTCTATCCGTCTTGCTCCGTAGCCAACCGGGCCCACTCTGTGCTATGTTGTCCTTCGCCGCCAACTTCGCTGCATCACCCGGAGCCTTCATGGCCGAGCCCCTACAGCATGAACTGGAAATCTGCTGCCAGCAGATACTGCTACCCGACTCCTCCGTCTATTCGGTGCAGTGGATCGATATCCCCGCCGAGGCGGCGCTGCGGGCCACCCCGACCTTCCTGCTCGAGCACTACTTCAAGGTGGTGCGGCGCTGCACCCTGGGGCTGATCACCCCCGTCCAGGACCCGAGCGGCGTCGAGTTCCGGATCACCGGGACCCGTTGCGCCCTGCTCGCCTTCAGCGCGGCCCGCTTCGAGGAGGACCGGGGGACCCAGGCGGCCCATCTCTGCATCAGCGGAGGACTCCTGGTTCAGCCCGGGGAATGCGACAGCGGCATGTTCTCCCTGCTGAGCGCGGCCGGCACGGAGGGGGGGCGGGTCACGGTGCAGCTCTCCGACTACTGCCCGCTCCTTTTGGGTAGCAGGAACCCCTCCAGGCTGCGCAAGCTCTGCTACGGCATGACGCAGTCCTTCTTCCACAAGGTGGTGACCTTCAGGTACCTGGCCTCCCTTTTCCGCGCACTGTGCGGCGTGAAAGCGCGGGTGGCAGTCAGAAACGTGGCGGTGCGGCAGGGGACGGACATCTGACCCAAGCTACTATTCGGATCGAGGAAAGAGTACTTGAGGGATTTGAAAGGGGGGGGCTGAAACGGGGGTGGCTCTAGGCTGGCTTCTTCTGGTTCAGCGCTTCGTAAAGCGCGATCTGTTCGGCACTGGAGAGTTTCTTTCCTGCGCAATGCTTGCCCCGGCACATCCTGCACCTGTCGTCGGAACACCACTGGCAGAAGGTGCAGTCAGGGCAGGGGTGTTTCTTGCAGCTCTGGGACCCTTTGTTGTCTTCCATGTAACCGTTCACCGAGGGTGTGACTTTGAAAGCGGCGCCGGCGCCATTTGCCGTGCGCCGCTTCTGTTTTGCCGGGTCAGTAGACCAGGTTTCTCTTGGGAGCGGTCCCCTCGACGATGCGGGCGAAGGATTTTCCCTGGTCCGCATTGATCAGGAGGTAGCGCGGCAGCTTCATCGCCACGTCGCCGGGACCGGCGTGGTGCGCCTCGATGGTGAAGGTCGCGACGTAGCCCGCCTCGGCCGCCCTCTTAAGCAGGTAGTCGTCGTAGATGCCGAAGGGCCAGGCCAGGAGGTCCACCTTGGTCCCCAGCTTCTCTTCCAGCCGCGCCTTGGACTTCTTGAGCTGGGTCTGCACCGACTTCTCGAACTCGGCGGGGGGCATCGTCTTCCTGTCGTGCTTGAAGTTTGGGTGCCAGAAGGTGTGGGACTGGATGTCGAAGCCGTTCTTCTGCAGGATCTTCAGTTGTTCCCAGGTCATGGCGTACTTGGCGTTGGAGATCGCGGAGGGGTAGACGAAGACGGTGACCGGGACGTTGTACTTCTTCGCCAGCGGCAGCATGTCGCTGAAGACGGTCTTGTGCGCGTCATCTTCGACGATCACCACCGATTTGGGGGCGGGCGCGGGACCCTTTTTCAGGTAGTAGTCCACCAGTTTCCTGAGCGGGATCACCGTGTAGCCGTTGTCCCTGAGGTACTTGAGGTGTTCCTCGAAGACCGAGGTCTTGATGGTCATCCCGTCGGCCACGGTGGGCCCGAAGCGGTGGTACAGGAGTATGGGGACGTTGACCCCCTGGCTGACGGCGGGCTGGGCCGGCTTGGCGGCAGGGGTGACGGCCCGGGCGCCCGGTGCGGCCAATAGGGCGATGGCAAGGAGCAGGAAAAGGATACGGTACTTCATACGGTGCAAAACCTCCGGTTGATTTTGGAACGTCCCAACATACCAGAAAGCTGGCAAATGTGAAACGCAGAATGCGGCTGGTATCGAAAGGAACGGGATGGACGGCCGGCGTGATGGTAGAATTCACCAGGTCAGACTCTTCGCAAAGGAGGTAACATATGTCATCCTTCCAGCTCAGATGTCCCGGCTGCGGCGCCTTGAACCGCATCCCCCAGGAAAAGGAGGGGGTGGCCGGGGTGTGCGGCAACTGCCGCGGCAAACTCCCGCCTCTCTACAGCCGTCCCCGCGAGCTCAACGACACCGATTTCGATGCCTTCATCGCCGCGTACCCAGGGCCGGTAATCGCCGAGTTCTGGGCCCCCTGGTGACCGCACTGCGTATCATTCGCACCGGCGGTGCGGAAGGTGGCGGCACTCCTTGCCGGGGAGGCCGTGGTGGTCCAGGTAAATACGGAGCAAAGCCCTGCGCTCTCGGGACGTTTCGGGGTGCGAGGCATCCCCGTGCTGCATCTGCTGCGCAACGGGAAATCTTTGGAGCAGTTGGCCGGGGCCCAGTCGGCGGAGGCGGTGCTCGCCTGGTTCAGGCGTTTGCAGGCGAGGGGATGACATGGTATTGGCACAGATGGGGTCGATCCTCATTGACAGTGACTCGGTGTTTGGCAGAATTACTCTCTGCAACTTCATAATGAGAATGGGGAGGTGTCAATGACGCGGGACCAATTGCAGATCCTGGAGAATCAGCTGGTGGCCAACTGCCAGTACAAGGGCATCCAGACCACCCTGCACAAGTTACTGGAGAGCCTTTATGAGGGTAAGACCCTCGATGCCATACTCACCGAGATGCTGGAATGAAACGCGCCACGCCGCGGGAGTGAGACCTGGGGGGTGGAGTAAGGAACTTGATGTTTCGACAGGGAAAACCCACAATACGCAGCCAGCTGTCCACCCTGGTTGCCGCCTGCGTCCTCCCGGTGTGGCTGATAGCCGCCCTGATGGCGCGTCATGCCTACGTCACCAAGCTGGACCAGGTGAGCCGCGACCTGCTCGAGAACGCGAGGGGGATGAGCATGGCGGTCGATCGGGAACTCGCCAACGTGCAGGCCTCCCTCACCGCACTCGGCAGTTCGCCGTCCTTCAGGAAGGGGGACTTCGTCGCCCTCCACCAGCAGAGCAAGGAAATCCTCAAGAACTACCCCGGCGCCGACATCATCGTTGCGGACGGCACCGGGCAGCAACTGGTCAATACCTACCGTCCCCTCGGGAGCAGGCTCCCAAAGCGCAACAACCCCGACACGGTGCGCCGCATCTTCGAGGGGGGGAAGCCCATCGTCAGCGACCTCTTTCGCGGCGCGGTCACCAAGCGCGCCGTCATCGCCATAGACGTGCCGGTCGTCATCGACGGCGTCGTCGCCTACGACCTCTCGATGTCCTTCCCCTCGCAGGTCCTTTCCTCCGTGCTGCAAAGCCAGAACGTGTTCAAGGATTGGTACGGGACCGTGGTGGACCGCAACGGGGTGATCACCGCCCGTACCCGTAACCTGGCCGAATTCGTGGGGAGGCAGATCACCGGGGATCTCCGCACGGCCATGTCGCGGGCCAACGAGGGGACCATCAGCCTGAAAAACTCCCAGGGGGTGCCCACCTTTTCCGCCTTTTCCAAATCCCCCTTCACGGGATGGACGGTCGCCGTCGCGGTCCCCACCGAAACCGCGCTCGGAGAGATCTACAGCTGGATGCGCTGGGCGGTGGGCGTCGGCGTCGCCATATCCCTGCTGGGGATACTGCTCGCTTCCTGGATCGCGAGCCGGATCGCAAAGGACATCCAGTCGCTGGTGGAGCCGGCGCTGGCCATCGGCCGCGGCGAGGTGGCGACGGCGATCGGCACGGACTCCAAGGAGGCCTCCGAGCTGGCGGAGGCACTGGTGCAGGCTTCCCAGCTGCTGCATCGCCGGGCCGAGGAAAGGGACCAGGCGGAGCGGCAGCTCTCCCTCACCATCGAGGAGCTCCGGCTCGAGACCGTCGAGCGGAGCCGGGCCATGGAGGAGGTGCGCCGGCAGGAACAGCTCCTTACCCAGCAAAGCCGTCAGGCGGCCCTCGGGGAGATGGTGGGCAACATCGCCCACCAGTGGCGCCAGCCGCTGAACGCGTTGGGGCTTTTGGTGCAGCAGCCCCTGCTGTTTCACGAGCTGGGAGAGCTCGACCGGGAGTTCCTGAAGGAACACGCGGCCAAGTCCATGGAGATCGTGAAGCACATGTCGCAGACCATCGACGACTTCAGGAATTTCTTCAGGCCGGACAAGGAGAAGATCCGCTTCAAGGTTTCCGACGAAGTCGCCAAGGTGCTGTCGCTGGTCGACGGCAGCCTTCAGTCCCTGGGGGTCTCCTTGCAGGTGCAGCAGGAGGGTGACCCCACCATCGAGGGATACCCCAACGAGTTCGCCCAGGTCCTGCTCAACGTCCTGCTGAACGCGCGCGACGTCATCGCCGAGCGCGCGGTGGTCGCCCCGACCGTGCGGGTCCGTATCGCGGAACAAGCGGGGAGGACGGTGCTGACTGTGACCGACAACGCCGGCGGGATACCCGAAGAGATCATGGACCGGATCTTCGACCCCTACTTCACCACCAAGGGGCCCCAGGCCGGCACCGGTGTCGGGCTTTTCATGTCCAAGACCATCATCGAGAAGAATATGGGAGGCGTCCTCACCGCGTGCAACGTGGACGGGGGCGCCCAATTCAGGATAGAGGTTTGACATGCCAACCACGCTGATGCTTGTAGAAGACGATCGGGACACCCTGGAGATCCTCTCCGTCGTGCTGCGGCGCAAGTATGGCGACCTGCAGCTTTGCACCGCGGAGAACGGCAGGAAGGGGGTGGAGCTCTTCAAGGAACGGGACGTGGACATCGTGATCACCGACGTCAACATGCCCGAGATGGGAGGGGTCGCCATGGTTCAGGCCATCAGGGGGATCAAGCCGCAGGTGCAGTTCATCTTCATCACCGCTGATGCAGGAAGAGCTACCCTGGAACACTCGGTAGGGGCGGGTTTCAAGCTCGACCACTACATAGAAAAGCCGGTCGACTACCACGATCTGTTCTCGGCTATCGATGAGTCGCTGGCAACGGTGAGGGCCATGTCGTTTAACGGCACCGGTAAGAACTGAACCGGTGCCGGCGTAGCGATGCGTCATAAAGCGAGGTGAACAACGAGAGTGTGTACAAGCAGGCCGGTACGCTGTATACTTTCGTCGTTTGCTGTGAAGATGTCGATGCGATCAAAGAGACCTGCCGCACACAAGGAGGAAGCCCATGAAAAAGAACCTGCTCGCCATTCTCGTTCTGACTTTGCTTGCCCTTCCCGCCGCCGCTATGGCGACTCCCCCCCGCCCGGGACCGTACGTCGCCGGGTTTGTCGGGGTGACCGTCCCCGAGACCGTCGACGCCACCAGCTTCGGTGGGGGCACCGTCTTCAACGACCGGATCAAGTTCGATCCCGGCCTGAACGTAGGGGGTGCCCTGGGCTTCGACTTCGGCATGATGCGTCTCGAAGGGGAGATCTCCTACAAGGACCTGCAGCTCAACGCGGTCACCGACCGGGACACCGGTGAGCGGTTCAGGGTCGCGGACGGCAGCGTCGATACCACGGCCTTCATGGCCAACGCGTTCATCGACCTGCACAACGACAGCCCCATCACCCCCTACCTTGGAGGGGGCATAGGCTTCGCCGCGCTGCACCTGAACGACGTGTTCAGCCGTGCTGGAGATTTCCTTTATGAGGCCGACGACCAGGTGGTGTTCGCCTACCAGGCGGGCGGCGGCCTGGAGGTCGCCCTGAACCGGCAGCTTTCCCTCGACCTCGCCTACCGCTACTTCGGCACCTCGAAGGCGTCCTTCATCAATACCGAGTTCGAGGTCCAGTCGCACAACGCCACGATGGGGCTCAGATTCAAGTTCTGACGGGGAGTTGACACGGGGCGACCATGGACGATCTGAGTGCTCAGAACCAGGAACTGGAACGGCAAAACCAGCAGCTGCTCGACGCCTACGCCCAGCTGGACAGGGCACTGGCCCAGTACGCCGAACTCTACGACTTCGCCCCGGTAGGCTACCTGACCATCGGGGAGGGGCGGCGCATTGAAAAGGTCAACCTTACCTGTTGCGCCCTTTTGCAGCGGGACCGCGTGGTGCTGCTGGGGAAGGACTTTTTGGAGTTGGTGGTCAAGGAGGACCGCCCGGCCCTGCTCGATTACCTGGAGCGCCTTTGCTGTCGCAGGGACGGCGTCAATTGCGAGGTAAGGCTGCACAACGGAACGCCGGTGCTGCTTGAGTCGGCCGTATCCAAGGAACACCGCGAGTGCCGCATCGTCATGCTGGACGTGAGCCGGCAGAAGCAGGTCGAGGGGGCACTGCGTGAAAGCGAGAAACGTTTCAAGGCGCTGGTTGAGGTGACCTCGGACCTGGTGTGGGAGGTGGACGCCAATGGCGTCTATACCTATGTCAGTCCAAAGGTGTTCGACCTGCTCGGCTACACCCCCGAGGAGGTGGTTGGGAAGACCCCCTTCGACCTCATGCCGGCACACGAGGCAGACCGGCTGCTCATGATCTTCGGCGAACTCGCTGCCCGGCAGGAGCCGTTTGACAACCTCGAGAACGTCAACCTCCGCAAAGACGGCAAGGAGGTGCTCCTCGAGACCAGCGCCGTTCCCATCTTCGACGGGAACGGTGCCTTCGTCGGTTTCCGGGGGATAGACCGGGACATCACCCACCGGCCGGCTCCCAAACGGGAAGGTTAGGCTTTCATTTCGCCGCCGAACACAGGAAAAGGCCAAGTCCGCAAGACTTGGCCTTTTCTTTTGCGACGTCATGGCAGCGGGGGATGCTGCAATAGGGACGGGGCTCCCGCGAGATTATTTCGTTGTAATAAGCTTGTTGTATTGATATTTTGTGCTGACCGCCAGGGGCGGTTTCCTCTCAGTAGAGGCGGCGAAACGGCTACAAAGAAGCAAAACGATATCAAGATGCACAGTCAACGAGTCGATTAGTCAGTAATTGTTACGTCACGTTCAGGTTCGCCCTGCAGGACGCTGTTAACGGTGGTTAGTTATGCTCAGATTCGGTAACATCGCGGCGCCGCTGCTCACCTGCTTCGCCACACTGATAGCCACGCTTTATTGGGCGGAGCCGCAGGCTGTTTTGGAGCCGACGGCACTGCTGCCGGTTCTCAACACGGTCTTCCTCGCCTTCATCCCTTTCTTCATCGTATTCATCTCGACCAGGCTGTTCCTGGCCGTCGGACGCGTCCCCCTGCTCATGCTCGGTTGCGGCATGCTGGCCCTGGGGGCCGGGGGGGCTGTCTCGGGATGGTTCATAGGTCAGCCCAACGGACCCAACATAACGGTCACCATCTACAACAGCGCAGCCCTGCTGAGCGGTCTGCTCCTCTTTGCGGGCGCGCTGGCTCCGCTATTCGGTGCCAAGGACACTCCCGCCGGGCTCCGACTCCCCCTGCTCCTTATGAGCTACCTCGGCGTCGTCCTGGTCTCAGGCGGCATCGTGGCAGCCGCGGTTGCCGGGTTTGCCGCCCCCTTCATCGTCCAGGGAGCCGGCCCGACCCTGACCGGGAAGGCGGTGCTGGCCGCCACCATCCTGTTTTACGCGGCGACTGCCGCTTTGTCCCTGAAACGGTACCTGAAGCTGCAGTTGGAACTGTTGCGCTGGTACGCGACCGGCCTGGCGCTCTTCGCCACGGGGCTCACGGGTGTCCTGCTGCAGAAGTCGGTGGGGAGCCCCATGGGGTGGGCGGGGAGAACGGCGCAGTACACCGGCGGGATCTGCATACTGATCGGCGTCCTGAGCTTCTGGAAATCCATCGTCGACACCGGCCACTCCATAGCCGAGGCCTTCGGCGAGGTGTCACGCAGGCGCATCAGCGAGCTCGAGCAGATGAACGCCCAGCTGCAGCGGGTCATTGCCGAGCAGCAGTCGACCCAAAAGGCACTGCAGGAAAGCCGCATGCTGTTGGCGAACATCATAAGCGGCACCTCCGATGCCATCTTCGCCAAGGACCTGCTCGGGCGCTATACGCTGTTCAACGCCGCTGCCGAACGGGTCGTGGGAAAGAGCGCCGCGCAGGTGCTCGGCCAGGACGACAGCTTTCTCTTCTCGCCGGAGGAGTCTGCAACGGTGATGGCCTACGATCGGAAGGTGATCGAGTCCGGTGTGGTCAACACCTACCAGGAGGTCGTTTGCGACGCGTCCGGCAGGACCGTCACCTTCCTTTCCACCAAGGGGCCCCTGTTCGACGTCACCGGGGAACCCTCGGGCCTTTTCGGCATCTCGCGCGACATCACCGAGCTTAAAAGGGCGCATGATGAGCTGGACCGCGTGATGCAGGAGCAGAGCATCATCCTTGAGAACGCACCCATCGCCATTTTCAAGATCGTGGACAGAAGGCAGGTCTGGATCAACCGCAAGGCGGAAGAGCTCTTCCAGTACTCGAAAAAGGAAATGGAACTGCAGACCACCCGGAAGCTTTATCCATCCGACGAGGCCTACGAAAAACTCGGCAGGGAAGCGTATTCCGTTCTGGCGCAAGGGCTGCCGTACGAAACCGAGCAGGAGCTGATAAGAAAGGACGGCGCCCGCCTGCGGGTCAGGTACGTCGGCAAGGCCATCTACCCCCCGGACCTGTCCAAAGGGACCCTTTGGCTGCTCGAGGACGTGACCGAGCGGAGGCTTATGGAGGAGGCGCTGCGCGAGGGAGAACGGCTCTACCGCAACCTCCTTGAGAACGTGCCGGCTATCATTTACAACTACTCGACCAAGCGGGGGGGGCTCTTCTACTCGCCTCAGGTCGAGAAGGTCTTTGGTTACCCGCTGCAGGCGTTTTACGACAACCCGATGCTCTGGAAAGAGTCCATTCATCCGGATGACATCGGCGTGGTGATGGGGGTAATCGCCGAGGTGCGGGCCAGGGGGCAGGGTGAGCAGCACGTCGAGTACCGCGTGCGTGACCGCAGCGGCGAATGGATCTGGCTGCACGACACCTTGATCAGACCCGAGGTCGCACACGATGATACCGTCATCTTCGGCATAGCCCAGGACATCACCGAGCGCAAGAATCTTGAACTGAAGCTCGCCGAGAGCGAGCTCAAGTTCCGCAACCTGGTGATGAACGCCCCGTTCCTGGTCACCAACGTCGACCGCGCCGGGACCATCGAGTTCATCAACAGGTGCTCGGAGGGGTTCGATCACGAAACGGTCATCGGAACCAGTTCGTATGACTATATCGAAGGGGAGAGCAAAGAGGTCTACCGCGCGGCGCTGGAGCGCACCTTCGCGCAGCGGCTCCCGCAGCGGATCATCGTCTCCGGCCTTGGGGACGCCGGCACCTCGCGCTGGTTCGAGACGGTGCTCGGACCGCTGGTAAACGGCGGGAGGATGGAATCCGCCATCCAGGTCACCATCGACATCACCGAGCGCAAGCTGGCCGAAATGGCCCTCGAGGACGCCCGTGACGAGCTGGAGCGGCAGGTCGCGGCGAGGACGGAATCTCTCACCGCGACCAACGCCCGTTTGCGGGCCGAGGTCGAGGAGCGCATGCGGGCCGAAGGCCAGATCCTCGAACACCAGAAGAAGATGGAGGCCTTGACCCAGGAGCTCTCCCTCACCGAGGAGCGCGAACGGGAACGCATAGCGGGCGAACTGCACGACCAGGTCGGCCAGCACCTCATCCTGGTGAAGCTGAAGCTGCAGTGGCTCGCCAACGAGCTCTCTTCCGACAAGGAGATCGGCCTGGCCGAGGAGATCGACAATCTCCTTTCCCAGTCGATCCAGGACATCCGGTCCCTGACCTTCCAGTTGAGGCCCCCCATCCTGGCCAACGCCGGGCTCGGTGCGGCCATAAAGTGGCTGGCGGAGGAGCTCAGGGAGAACTACGGGCTGAACTTCGAGCTTGTCGACGACCATACCCCGCTCCCCTTCAGGTACGAGGTCCGCTCCTCCATCTTCCAGGCGGTGCGGGAGATCCTTTTGAACGTGGTCAAGCATTCGCACTGCAGCCTGGCCCGGATCAGGCTCGGCAACGACGGCTCCCGCATGGTGATCGAGATAACCGATAACGGTACCGGCTTCGACCCGGAGGAGGTGGCCAGGAAGAAGAGCCGCTCCGGAGGGTTCGGCCTCTTCAACCTGCGCAGGAAGATCGAATACCTTGGGGGAGAGCTCAGGATCGAAACCGAAATGGGAGCGGGGACGCGGGTTACCATTGCCGTCCCCCCTGACCTGGCCGGCTCGGCCGAGGGGTAGCTCCCGACGAAACAGCGCGGCTAACCAGGACATCCGGCGAAGCCCTGCGAACCAGGCCGGTGCGAAGCCGGCGGATTCGCCCTGCGCCATACCCATCCACCCTTACCGGAGCACCTCATGAAAAAACTCGATTTCGACGATCTCACAAGCCTCAGCAGCGAAGCGCAACAATCCCCGCGCAAACGGATGAATCGCAACCTTCATTCCGATCTGTCCGACCCGGTTCAGCGCCTGGCGATCGCCATGGAGCCCGACACCTACATCCGCCCCCACCACCATCGGCAGACATGGGAGATCCTGATCCCTCTGCGGGGGCGTTTCGTGGTATTGACCTTCGACGATGGCGGCGTGGTGATCGAACGTGCCGTGCTGGGGGAGGGGGGCTTCGCCGTCGAAATCCCGGCGGGGGGGTGGCATGCCGTGCTTTCTCTTGACGGCGGCGGTGTCATCTTCGAAGTGAAGTGCGGCCCGTACGCCCCTTTCAAGGAGGAAGACTTCTCCCCCTGGTCCCCTGCCGCCGATGACGATGCGTACAAGGAGCTCATGCGCTGGTTCCGTGATGCCGAAGTGGGGCAGCGCTGGCCGGGTTGTGGTGAAGGCGGCGCCTAGAGAGCCGGTCTCTGCAAGGCAACAGGCATCGCCCTGCCGGGGAGATAAGCCATTTCCACCGAGCAGTCGGGCGCCTCGGCCCCGTACTCGGTGGCCGCTTCCCTGAGCGTAAGAAAGCGCACGCCGCGCCCGGTGAGGCGGGTGAGCAGGTCTTTGAAGGCGTGGGTGAGGGCTTTCCCCTCGAGTTCCGCGTGGATCGTGTGCACGTTCAACCCGGAACGCAGCCGCCTCAGGTAGATGTCGTTGACCGTGGCGGCGGTTATCCCGTTCTCGCCGATCAATTCGTCCATGGTGGGCCAGGTGGAAGGAACCTGCAGGGTCTGGAAACGTTTGCCGTTGAAGACGGGGTAGAAGGGGAACTCCCCCCTGGTGTCGCTGCAGTAGGCAAGGCCGAGGGAGTCCTGGACCTCGAACGACGCGGCACTTACGGTCCAGCCGGGGGCGGCGCAGGTGGCGGCGGGAGAGCCGAAGATCTCCTCGAAGCCGGCAAAGGCCCGCCCCAAGTCCGCTTCGACCTCCTGCCGGGAGAGCCGGTGCAGGTGGTCGTGCCACTCCACGTGGTCCCAGCAATGTATCCCGGTTTCGTGGCCGGCATCCCGCACGCTCCTTATCACCTCCCCCAGTTCCTTGCCGATCATCGGCGCGGGAAGCAGGGTCCCGTAGAGCATGGTCTTCAGACCGTACATGGCCGGCGCCTTGGTGCGCAGCATCTTGGCCAGGAAACCCTTGTGGAGGAGGCGGCGCACGGCCTTCCCCGAGTTGTCGGGGCCCAAGGAAAAGTAGAAGGTCGCTCGGACCCCGAAGGCTTCGAGAAGCTGCAGCAGGTTCGGGATCCCGTCACGGGTGCCGCAGTAGGTATCGACGTCGACCTTGAGGGCTACGGTCTGTGGCTCGTATTGGTGCATGCGGTCTAGGCTCCCTGGCTCAGGTGAAAAGCGCGCCGTGGCAAGGCGTGGCTGCGACGAAGTCGGCGGCGCAGAGTTCCGTCTTCCCTTCGAACTGAAGGCGCCGTATTTCCAAGAGGCCGCTGCCGGTGCCCACCAAAAGCGGTTGCGTCGACACGACGCGCCCCGGCCCCCCGGTTCCCTCGACAGGGAAGGCCTGCCAGACGAGGAGCTTTTGGCCGGCAAGGGTGGTGAAGGCTCCGGGGTAGGGGTGGGTGACGCCGCGCACCAGGTTGTAGATCTCTACCGCGCTCAGGTTCCAGTCGATGCGGCCATCCTCGGGCCTGCGGCCGCCGCAGTAGTTGCCCGCCTTCAGGTCCATCGGGATGCGCGGCGCGCTCCCCTCGATCAACTGCGGCCATGAACGGCGCAGCACCTCTACCGCCGCCTCGGTCACCTTGTTGAAGACGTCGAAGGCCGTGTCCTCGAAGGCGATCTCCACCCGCTCCTGGTCGACGATCTCGCCGGCGTCCGGCTTCTCCACCATGTAGTGCAGGGTGACCCCTGTGGAAGTCTCCCCCTTGATCACCGCCCAGTTGACCGGCACGCGCCCGCGGTACTTCGGGAGGTAGGAGCCGTGCATGTTGAGGGCGCCGCGCCCGGCCAGTGACAGCACCTCGGGGGTGATCATGTTGCGGTAGTAGAAGGAGAGCAGGAAATCCGGGGAGAGTTCCGCCAGGATCTCGCGGTTCTCCGGGGCGTTGATGCTGCTGGTCAGGCAGGGGATGCCGTGGCGTGCCGCGAGCCCGCAGACCGACTGGAACCAGATCTCCTCGCCCGGGGAGTCCTCGTGGCTGAAGACGAGACGGACGTCGGCCCCTTGGCGCAGCAACTCCTCGAGGCAACGATAGCCGACGTTGTGGTAGGCGCAGACGACGACCTTATCCTTCATCGCTCCCCCCGTAGATCCTGCGTACCACGAAACGCGGCCTGCGCCGCACCTCCTGATAGATCCTTCCCACGTATTCCCCCACGATCCCGATCCCGAAGATGGTGATGCCGATGAAGAAGAACAGGATGGCGAACAGGGTGAAGACCCCCTCGACCTCGGCGCCGACCACGAAGCGCCTGATGAGCAGGAACAGGGCGAAGGCGACGGCGCCCAGCGCGGTGACGATGCCGGTCAGGGCGAAGAGCTGCAACGGCACCACGGAAAAGCCGGTCATGAGGTCGAAGTTCAGGCGGATCAGCTTGTAGAAGGAGTACTTGCTTTCCCCCTCGCTTCGCTCCGCGTGCGCCACCTCGATCTCGCTGGGGCTCGCGGCGAAGGTCTGTGCGAGGGCGGGGATGAAGGTGCTCGCCTCGCTGCAGCGGTTGATGTTGTCCACCACGTTTCTGTGATAGGCCCTCAGCATGCAGCCGTAGTCGGTCATCTTCATGCCGGTCATCTTGCGGGTGGTGATGTTGACCAGACGCGAGGCGCTCTTGCGGAAGATCGAGTCCTGGCGGTTGTGCCGTATGGTACCCACCACGTCGTGCCCGTTCTCCATTTCCGCGACCAGCTTGGGGATCTCCTCGGGGGGGTTCTGCAGGTCCGCGTCCAGAGTGACAATGATCTCGCCCCGGCTGATCTCGAAGGCCGCCATGATGGCCATGTGCTGACCGAAGTTGCCGTTGAACTCGATCACCCGCACCTCGGGGTAGTCGTTCGCCAGCCGCTTCAGGATTTCCAGCGACCGGTCGCGGCTGCCGTCGTCGGTGAAGATGATCTCGAAGGGACGTCCCATCCCGGCCAGAGCCGGGTAGAGCCGCTTCATCAGGTTGTCCAGGTTCCCTTCTTCGTTGTAGACGGGAACGACGATGGAGAGGTAGGGGGTCATTTGCGGTTCCTTGCTATCACTTCCTTCACGGCATCGACCACGTCCCGTGCGTCGTCCCGGGTCATCTTCGGGAAGAGCGGCAGGGAGAGGATCCGGTCGGAGGCATAGTCGGCGTTTGGAAGCGAGTTTTCGGGCTGCGGCAGGTTGGCCTGGTACCATGTGTGCCGGTGCACCGCCTTGTAGTGCAGGCCGCTACCGATGTTGAGCTCCTTCAGCTTCGCCATGAAGCCGTCGCGGTCGATGCAGAGGCGCTCGATCTTCACAAGCGGCGTGTAGAGATGCCAGGCGTGCCGCTGCGGGTAGGGGGCGTACGCGGGGAGGCTCAGTTCTGAGACGTCGGCCAGTTCCTCGTTGTAGAAATGGGCGATCTCGGTGCGCCGGTCGATGAAGCCGTCCAGCTTGGGAAGCTGGTGGATCCCGATGGCGGCCTGGATGTCCATCATGTTGTACTTGAAGCCGGGGAGCACGATGTCGTAGTTGGGAGTGCCGCTGGCGGCGAAGCGCTTCCATGCCTCGCGGCTCATGCCGTGGAACTTCAAGAGCGACACCTCCTCGGCAAGCGCCTCGTCGGGGGTGCAGACCATGCCGCCTTCGCCCGTGGTGATGTTCTTGTTGGGGTGAAAGGAGAAGATGGAGACGCTGTCGAGGGAGCCGATCCTGCGCCCCTTGTACTCGGTTCCGGCGGCGTGGGCCGCGTCCTCGATCACCGCTAGGCCGAACTCGCGGGCCAGTTCGAAGATCGGGTCCATGTCGCAGGGCTGCCCGGCAAAGTGCACCGGTATGATGGCCCGGGTGCGGGGGGTGATCTTCTCGCGCACCAGGGAGACGTCCAGGTTGAGGGTCCCCGGCTCGATGTCGACGAGGACCGGTTTCAGCCCGCACAGGACGCAGATGCTCACCGTGGATGCGAAGGTCATCGGGGTGGTGATCACCTCGTCCCCCTCCTGGAATTTCAGGGCCAGAAGGGTCAGGTGCAGCCCGGCGGTCGCGGAGGAGAGGGGCACCGCGAACGGTGCGCCCACATAGGCACGGAACTCCTCCTCGAAGCGCTTCACCTTGGGTCCGGTGGTGATCCAGCCCGACTTGAGGGAGTCGACCACCTCGTTGATTTCGGCATCCTCGATGGTCGGTGTGGAAAAGGGTAGAAACTCGCTGCGCACGTGGCCTCCGGAGATTACAAAAGGTGCTGGATGGTTTCCCGCTGCTCGATCAGGTAGAAGTCGAGGGTCTGCTTCAGGGCGTCGTCCACGGAGGTGGTAGGTTCCCACCCCAGGTGCTTCTTCGCGTTTTGTACCGAGGGGACGCGGTTCAGCATGTCCTGATATCCCTTGCCGTAGTACTCGCCCGAGGTGACCTCGATGATGCGGCAGTTTTCTGCCTTGTCCCGGTAATCGGGATACTGTTTGACCAGTTCGAGCAGCTTGTGCGCCAGCTCTTTCACGGAGAGGTCGTTGCCGGGGTTGCCGATGTTGAAGATCCGGGCGTCGGCGCAGCCGTCGCGGTTCTCGATGATGCGCATCAGGCAGTCGATGCCGTCCTCGAGGAAGGTGAAAGAGCGGCGCTGCTCGCCGCCGTCCACGAGCTGGATCGGTTCTCCGGCCAGGATGTTGTAGAGGAACTGGGTCAGCACCCGGGAGCTTCCCTCCTTGGCGGTGCTGATCGAGTCCAGCTTGGGACCGATCCAGTTGAAGGGGCGGAACAGGGTGTAGCGCAGACCCTCGTGGGCGCCGTAGGCGTAGATGACCCGGTCCAGCATCTGCTTGGCGCAGGAGTAGATCCAGCGTTCCTTGTTGATCGGGCCGAGCATGAGCGGCGAGTTCTCTTCGTCGAACTCGCGGTCGGGGCTCATGCCGTAGACCTCGGAGGTGGAGGGGAAGATGACGCGCTTGTTGTATTTCGCGCAGAGGCGGATCACCTTGAGGTTTTCCTCGAAGTCGAGTTCGAAGACGCGCAGCGGGTCCTTGACGTAGGTGATGGGGGTGGCGATGGCCACCAGCGGCAGCACCACGTCGCACTTCTTGATGTTGTATTCGATCCACTCCTTGTTGATGGTGATGTCACCTTCAAGGAAATGAAAGCGCTGGTGTCCCATGGACCGCTCCAGCTTGTCGCAGGCCATGTCGAGGCCGTAGACCTCCCAGTCGGTGGTGGTGAGGATGCGGTGGGTAAGGGCGTTGCCGATGAAGCCGTTCACACCCAGGATCAGTACTTTCATATGTCTCTCCTTTGCTGCTGATTGTCTCCGGCGGGCAGAGGCCGGCCGGAACAGAATTCTTTATCTGTTGGTTACGAGGTAGTGCTTCGAGCTCTGCCACAGTATGCGCGGCTTGATGGCGGAGCCGCCCGAGAGCTCGTCCAGATAGTCGCGCAGTAGCATGGCGTACACGGGTTTGGGGCCGTTCCAGAGGGTACGGAACCCGTCGCGGTTCAAAAACCAGGCGGACTGGTCGCCGATTTTGCTGCCGAACTCGATCTCTCCGGGGCCGTCGAAGATGACGCAGCGGCGCTCCGCGTAGTAGCTCAGTCCCTGGCGCAACCCCTGGCTCACCAGCACCGCGTCCGGTTCGGCGAGCTTTTTGACGATCTGTCCCGGTTCGCGGTACGATTTGCGCTCCACGAAGAGCGGGAAGACGATGTGGGGCGCGGTCAGAAAGAGGAGGATGGAACCGGCGAGAAGGCCCACGAAGAGCTGCCGCGGGTCCCCGCGCTTCACCGCTGCCAGCGCGACGGCCCCCTGCAGGATGAAGATGGAGCCGATGACGAGCCCCCCGATGGGGCCGACCAGCGGTCTGTGCGCCACCAGCGGGTAGAGCAGCGCCGCGCACCCCAGAAGGACCAGGAGCCAGCCGAAGGCAAGGGCCGGGCGGCGCAGGGGACGGAAGTCGCCGTTGAAGGCGCGGTCGAACACCCCGGCGATCAGGATCGCCAGCGCCGGGTACACCGGCAGGATGTACGCCGGCAGCTTCGAGTTGGACTTCGAGAAAAACGCGAAGATGATGATGGCCCAAAGGGCGAGGTAAAGGCGCGCTTCTCCCCCCGGAAGGGCCCGGTTGCGCCAGAAGTTGCGCAGCGCCGTGGGGATGAAGAAGGACCAGGGGATCATGAAGCCGAACAGGATGGGGATGAAGTACCAAAACGGCTGGTAGCGGCGGTGCACCTTGGTCAGGAAGCGCTCGAAGTGTTCATGGATGAAGAAGAACTGGAAGAACTCCGGATTGCGCTGGCACACCAGTACGAACCAGGGTGCCGCAACCGCCAGGAACAGCAAGAGCCCCGTGCCCAGGCGCATTTCCTTCAGGATGCGCCAGCGGCGGGTCAGCACGATGTGCCAGAATATGACCGCGCCGGGAAGCACCATGCCGATCAGCCCCTTGGCCAGTACCGCCAGCGCGGCGAAGAGGTAGAAGAGATAGTAATAGCCCGGTCTGGGGTGGTCGGCGTCGCGGGCGGCCAGGATGTAGCTCCCCAGCGCCACGGTCATGGTGAAGGTAAGCGGTATGTCGGTGATGTTGATCCGCGCCTGAATCAGGAAACCGGTGCATCCGCCAAGTACCAGGGCTCCGAGGAGTCCGGTCCGGCGGCCGAAGAGTTCCCGCCCCAGGTGGTAGCTGAAAAGTACGGTGCCGAGGCCGCTCAGAGCGCAGACCAACCGGGCCGAGAATTCACTGATGCCGAACAGGTAAAAGGAGATGGCGTTCAGCCAGTACAACAGCACCGGCTTCTCGAAGTACTTTACGTAATTAAGCAGCGGGGTGATCAGGTCGCCGCGTTCCAGCATCTCCCTGGGGATCTCGGCGTAGCGCGCCTCGTCCGGGTCGACGAGGGGGAAGTGGCCGAGAAGTTGGAGAAAGAGCAACCCGAACAGTAAGGTGAGCAGCAAAAGGTCCCGGCGCCGCGATTCATGCGACCGGGTCAGATAGTCCAGCTGAAGTGGCATTGTGGATTGCTCCCCAGGTGACCGGTTCGTCACGCGACGGTGGGTATACTCACTCAAAGCGCCGATACTAGGTTATGCCGCATTACCCGGATATGACATCTAAATGACAATATTGTCATAAATGGAGCGCACGGTGTGGTTGCCCTGTAAAAGTGATTGCCATTCGCCGGAAGGGGAAGTGTCATCAACGGTGGGAAGGGAAATTTTTTGGACCGGCGTGCTGGTCAATAAGTGCGGACGGCATCGAAATAGTTGCGCTGCACGTTGCTGGGGACAGGTTGACTGCAGAGAAACAACCCTTGACATCGAAAAAGCCATCTGCTACATACACAGAACACTTCGGGCGATTAGCTCAGCGGGAGAGCACTGCCTTCACACGGCAGGGGTCACTGGTTCGAACCCAGTATCGCCCACCAAAGACACAACAAAGGCCAAGTCCCATGACTTGGCCTTTTTCGTTGCACCCTTCACCCTGATTCCTCCTTTCTGTTCACCATTTCTAGAACCACCTGCAGGTCGTTCACTCCCCCCTTGTTCGGCTAACGTCGTTCTAGCTGCGGCTCTTTCGCCTTGACACTTTACGTGAGCTGTTGCTATATTGCGGTCGCTCTTGAGGCTCCCCGTGCGGGGTCTCGGAGCGCGGTGTCAATTTCCCTGCTGCGGGCAGAGGTGATTCGTGAAACTGGAACGCGGTCTTATTCAGGTGTATACCGGCAACGGCAAGGGGAAGACCACGGCTTCGCTGGGGCTCGCCCTGCGCGCCGTCGGCCGCGAGCTCAAGGTCTGCATGATCCAGTTCATGAAGGGGGGAGGGCCCTACGGCGAGCAGATGGCCGCCGAGAAGCTGGCTCCCTTTCTCACCATCATCCAGACCGGAAGGCCGGGGTGGGTCAACAAGGACAACCCGCACCAGACCGACAAGGACCTTGCCGCAGAGGCGCTCGCGCTGGCGTCCGAGAAGGTCTGCGGAGGCGAATACGACCTGGTGATACTGGACGAGATCAACGGCTCGGTCTCCATGGGGCTGGTCCCGGTGGAGCGGGTGCTCGAGCTTTTGGCCAGCAAGCCGCCGCAGGTGGAGCTGGTGCTTACCGGCCGCAACGCCCACGAGAAGGTCATCGAGGCGGCGGACCTGGTCACGGAGATGTGCGAGATCAAGCACTATTACAAAGCCGGCGTCAACGCGCGCGTCGGCATCGAGAAATAGATTCCATTGAATTTACTGATATCGGAGGTTTGCCATGGCTGAAAGAAGAATTCGCGTGCTGGTGGGAAAGCCTGGTCTTGACGGCCATGACAGGGGTGCCAAGATCATCGCCCGCGCGTTTCGCGATGCCGGTTTCGAGGTGATCTACACCGGTCTGCACCAGACCCCGGAGCAGATCGTCTCCGCCGCCATCCAGGAAGACGTCGACCTGGTCGCGCTTTCCATCCTCTCCGGGGCCCACAACACCCTGCTTCCCGCGGTGAGGGAGATCATGAAGGAGAAGGATGCCTCGGACATCGTCCTGATGGCAGGTGGCGTGATCCCCGAGGACGACATCCCCGGGCTCAAGGCGGCCGGCATCGCCGAGGTCTTCACCCCCGGCACCTCCACCGAGACCATCGTCGGCTGGGTTCGCGACAACATAACGCCCCACGCCTAACAGCTAACGGACGTTCTACGTTCTAGGTTCTACGTTGAGCCCGGTAATGAAACAAGTGCGCCGCGCAGTTGCCAAAGAGGCAGCCCGCGGCGTATCACTTGGTGCACTGCGATTTTTAACGTAGAACGTTGAACATAGAACGTAGAACGTAGAACAGATTTCGGAGCCTCCCATGACCCTTGCCGAACGCGTGCTGGACGGCGACATACGCGCCGCCGCCCGCCTTATGCGCGATATCGATGACCGCTTCAAGAGCGCCATCGAGGAACTGAAAACCCTCTACCCCCACACCGGCAACGCCTACATCATCGGCATCACCGGCCCCCCGGGGGCGGGCAAGTCGACCCTGGTCGACCAGATCGTCTCCGCTTACCGCAAGAAGGACCTCCTGGTCGGGGTGGTGGCCATCGATCCCACCAGCCCCTTCTCCGGTGGCGCCATCCTCGGCGACCGCATCAGGATGAACCGCCACGCCGACGACGCCGGGGTCTTCATCCGCAGCCTCGCCACGCGTGGGGCCCTTGGGGGGCTCTCCCGCTCGACCACCGACGTGGTCAACGTGATGGATGCCATGGGGATGGACGTCGTCGTCATCGAGACGGTTGGGGTAGGACAGGATGAGGTCGACATCGTCAGCACCGCGCACACCACGGTGGTGGTCATGGTGCCGGGCCTTGGGGACGACATCCAGGCCATCAAGGCCGGCATCCTCGAGATCGGCGACGTCTTCGTGGTCAACAAGGCCGACCGCGAAGGTGCCGACCGCACCGCCCGCGAACTCACCACCATGCTGGAGATGAAGCACCCGGACCCGGCAGGATGGGCGCCGCGCGTGCTGCAGACCGAGGGGGCGCGAGGGGTGGGGATCGACGCGCTGGTGGAGGAGTTCGACGCGCACCACGTCTACCTGAAGGAGTCGGGGGCGTTGCAGCGCCTGATCGAGGAGCGTAACGTCAAGCTCTTCACCGACACCCTGAGGGAGGAGCTCTTCGAGACCGTCTTCGGGGCGATCAAGAGCAACGGCCAGTACCAGGAGATCCTGGCCGGCATGCGCGACAAGAGCACCGACCCCTACAGCGCGGTGCAGAAAGTCATGGCGGGACGCGCTTTTTCTTGACCGAGCGGGGGCAAAGGTGTTAATTAGAACGAAATGGGGCGCAAGGCCCCATTAGTCGTTTCTCGGTTGGGAGCTGGCAAGATGTTACGTAAGGTTTTGGCTTTTCTGGTCCTGGTGATCCTTTTTTCCATCGTCGTTTACAACCCCTCCGCAACTTCCGAGCCCGGACCCAACCCGCAGGACCCGGCCAAGGAAGACCTCTCCCGGGTAGAATATCCGAGCCTCGCCAAGGTCCCCTGGCGCGCCCATTTCATCGAGCCGCAGGAAACCCTGGAATCCCTCTACGGCGCCGACTGGGTCACCGTCGCCCGCTTCAACCGCATCGACCGCCGCCACGTCTATCCCGGGATGACCATCAAGGTCCCGGTCGACATGGTCGCCGCCCGCAGCTACACCCCCATGCCGCAGGAGTATCCCGAGGCCAAGCGCTACGACAAGTACATACTGATCGACATGACCGAGCAGTGGATGGGCGCCTACGAAAACGGCAGGCTCAAGTTCTCCGCGCCCGCCGCGACAGGTGCACCCGGCCACGAGACCCCGGTCGGCGTCTTCCGCATCGATGCCCGTCATCGCAACCACACCTCTTCCCTGTACAAGACCGAGGACGAGAGCGGCCAGTACCCGATGGACAACGCCATGCGCTTCCATATCGGCCCCGACAACGTCTCCTACTGGATCCACGCCCGCGACCTTCCCGGCAAGCCCGCCTCGCACGGCTGCGTGGGGCTCTACGACGAAGGGATGCAGAACAGGGTGTACGGGATCCCGGACAAGCCACAACTGGTCGACTCGCAGAAGTTCTACGCCTGGGCCGTAGGCGAGAACGAGTATGAAGGGGACACCGGGGACCTGGAGGAGCTGGAAGACGCTCCCGCTGTCGAAGTAAGAGGCACCAACCCCGTTTACCGCAAGTAATAACGCGCTATACTCTCCAGTTGTGTCCGCCACTGAATCTGCGGTCATCCCACTGTCACAACTGGAGCTTTTGTGCAGGAGCTATTCAGGGAATACCTGCAGGCGCACGGCTACTGGGTGCTCTTTCTCGGGACCTTCCTCGAAGGGGAGGCCATCCTCATCTTCGCGGGCTTTCTCGCCTTCCAGGGGTACCTCGACGTCTACCTGGTCATGCTTTCCGCGCTGGTCGGTTCCTTCCTCGGGGACCAGTTCTATTTTCACCTGGGCCGGACCAAGGGGGCGCAGCTGCTGCGGCTGTTCACCGCCTTCTCCAGGAAATTCGCGAAGGCCTTGCGGCTCATCGAGCGCTACGGTACCTTCGTCGCCTTCGTCTCCCGGTATACCTACGGGTTCCGGATCGTGCTTCCGGTCATCCTCGGGATGACCACCTTTCCCTCGCGCCGCTTCCTCTTCCTGAACTTCCTCTCCGCCCTTACCTGGTCCGTCCTGTTTTCCCTGGCCGGATACCTCTTCGGCAAGACCGCGTCGCTGTTCATCGAGGACCTGCATAGCTACGAGCCGTACCTGATGCTTGCCCTGGCCGGAATCATCGCCTGCCTGTGGTCCAGCCACTTCGTGGCGCACAGGTGGCGCAAGAGGCACGCGCGGGCCAGGCTCAAGCGGATCAAGTCCCGTCCCCGCCGTCCCAAAATGAATCACAACCACCGTTAGAGGCCGAAACCTTTTCTCTCCCGGTTCTCCGTCGTCGACCCTCAATTGTCAATTGTCAATTCCCGTTGGTTGTGGTCTAATGCCGCCCGCGGTCCGGCTTCCGGTCGCACATTCCGCAGTAGAGACGAAGGGCATTTGCATGGATTTGAAGGAAAGAGTTTCCGTCGTTTTGGTCGGGACCCAGAGTCCCGGAAACATAGGCATGGTGTGCAGGGCCATGAAGAACATGGGGCTGCGCGACCTGCGCCTTGTCAACCCCTGCCAGGTGGATCACCTGGACGCCATCAAGTTCGCCGTCTCCGCGCGCGACCTTCTGGAGAGCGCGCGCGTCTTCACCTCGCTTGAAGACGCCATCGCCGACAGCGAATACTCGGTGGCCACGACGAGGCGCCACGGCAAGTACCGCTCCGAGATCAGCACCCCTCCCGAGATCGTGGAGCGCTTCGCCGGTTGCGCGCCGAACAGCCGGCTGGCGCTGGTGTTCGGGCGCGAGGACAGCGGGCTCACCACCGACGAGGTGGCGCTTTGCCGCTGGCAGTCCACCATCGAGACGGCGGACGAGTTCGGCTCGCTCAACCTCTCCCAGGCAGTGCTGATCTTTTGCTACGAATTCCTGAAAGGGGCCGCCCCTGCGCCGGTCAAGGCCGCACGCGAACTGGCAGGCTCTGCTTCTTTGGAACCGATGTACGCCCACATGGAAAAGACCTTCCTGCGGATCGGCTACTTGAACCCGCAGAATCCCGACCACATGATGCGCACCATGCGGCGCGTCTTCTCGCGCGCGGAGCTGGACGAGCGCGAGGTGGCTTCGCTGCGCGGCCTTCTCTCACAGATCGACTGGGCCTGCGCCGAGTTCAAGGGGAAGAAGGGCGCCTGATTGACGCGCGTTGTTAAAATGTGTTAAAGTTGGCCACCGCGACGCCGAATCGGGATGGGTAGGGGGGGCGTCGCATCCGGAGTTGTACCGCTTTACCTGACCACGAGGGACCCACAGTGAAAGTTCTCCTTACCAACGACGACGGTGTGCACTCTCCCGGCCTGGCCGCTTTGCTCGCAAGGGTTTCGGAAGTGGCGGAGGTGGTCGTGGTGGCGCCGGACCGCGAGCAGAGCGCCGTCTCCCACGCACTCACGCTGCACCATCCTTTGCGGGCCGCCCGCATCGCCGACAACGTCTACTCCGTCGAGGGCACCCCTACCGACTGCGTGAACCTCGGCATCCACAGCCTCCTTTCTTTCCGGCCGGACCTGGTCATCTCCGGGGTGAACCGCGGCGCGAACCTGGGCGACGACGTCACCTATTCCGGAACGGTCGCCGCGGCCCTGGAGGCGACCCTGATGGGTATCCCAGCCATTGCCGTCTCGCTGGTCACCCGCAGCGGCGGCGAAAACTTCGACTCGGCCGCCGCCTTCGCGGCCTCCCTGGCGCAAAGCGTCCAGCGCCGCGGGCTCCCCCGCGATACCTATCTGAACGTCAACGTGCCCGACCTCCCCGCCGGAAAACTCCTCCCGGCGCAGATCACCCGCCAGGGAAGGCGCAGCTACGAAGGGACCATCGTGGACAAGGTCGATCCGCGCGGCAGGAACTACTACTGGATCGGCACCGTCGACCTCAGTTTCCAGGACGCACCCGGCACCGATTTTTACGCCGTTTCGCGCGGTCACGTCTCCATTTCTCCGCTGCACATCGACCTCACCAACCACGCCGCGATCGGCGAGCTGCAGGGTTGGGAACTGCCGTGATGCTGGACTTTTAGCCCGTCATTTGGTATATTTCCCCGCTGCCAAAGATCGGGGGGGGAATGAATTCAGCTGTAGCACGCAAAAGGATGGTCGCCGAACTGGTGAAACGCGGCATCACGGACCAGCGGGTGATCAACGCCATGCTCGAGTTGCCCAGACACATTTTCGTCGAGGAGGCGATGGCCTCCCAGGCCTACAGCGACGGATCGCTGCCGATCGGAGAGAAGCAGACCATTTCTCAACCCTACATCGTGGCGCGCATGACCGAATTGCTTGCCCTGACCGGGCGGGAGAAGGTGCTGGAGCTCGGCACCGGCTCCGGTTACCAGGCCGCCGTTTTGGCCACCCTGGCCGACCGGGTCTGCACCGTGGAGAGGATCCGTCCGCTGGCCATGAAGGCCCGCAAGGCGCTGGACAGCCTGAGACTCTTGAACGTGAACCTGAAGATAGGCGACGGCACCGAGGGGTGGCCCGAGGAGGCGCCTTTTGACGCCATCCTGGTCACCGCCGGGGCACCCGCGCTCCCCGAGTGCCTGGTAGAGCAGCTGGCGCCGGGCGGGCGCCTGGTCATTCCGGTCGGGGACCGCCTGGACCAGAAACTCGTAGTGATAAAGAAGGCTTCCGACGGGAGCGTGACCCGCGAGGAAGCGGACGACTGCCGCTTCGTAAAGCTGATCGGCAAAAACGGCTGGAGCGACGAGCAGTAGCATAGGCGGCGGCAACACCAAGCCTCGCCAAAGGAGTCTGGCATGGAAAACGACGAGCTTTTAGAAGAGAAGGACCCTCTCTTTCTTGATGGCGAGCAGGACCCTGACCCGGACTCACTCGAACTCGAAGAGGTAGAGGAGGTCGAAGAGGACGGGCCGGCCGAGGTCGAGGAAGAAGAGATCAAGGCCGCCGTCGTCGAGCACTTTGACGACGCCATCAAGCTGTACCTGCGCGAGATCCAGAAGACCAAACTTCTGACCGCCGACGAGGAGAAGGAGCTCGCGGCGCGCATCGACCAGGGCGACAAGGCAGCGCGCGACCGTATGATCGTCTCCAACCTGCGCCTCGTGGTCAAGATCGCCAAGCGCTACATAAACCGCGGCCTTCCCTTCCTGGATCTCATCGAAGAAGGGAACATGGGGCTCATCAAGGCGGTCGAGCGCTTCAAGCTCTCCAAGGAGTGCCGCTTCTCCACCTATGCCACCTGGTGGATCAGGCAATCGATCGAGCGCGCCCTGGTGAACCAGTCGCGCACCATCCGGCTGCCGGTGCACGTCTCCGACGACATCAACAAGATGCTCAGGGTGACCCGGGAGCTGGTGCAGAAGATGAACCGGGAGCCGAGCGTCAAGGAGGTTGCCGACGCGCTGGAAGTGAACGTCACCTACGTGCGCCGGCTCATGGTGCTCTTGAAGAAGACCTACTCCATCGAGCGCCCCATGGGGGAGAACAACGACTACTTCCTGATCGACACCATCGAGGACACCTCGACCATATCGCCGGCTGTGCTGCTCGAGGACCTGAACAAGTATGAACTGGTCTCCCAGTGGTTCGAGACCCTGTCCGACGCCGAGAAGAAGATCCTCACCCTTCGTTTCGGCCTGGACGACAAGGATCCGCAGACGCTGGACACCATCGGGCGCAGCTTCGGGGTGACCCGCGAGCGCATCCGCCAGATCGAGGCCAAGTCACTTGAAAAACTGAGAAAGATCGTCGAAGCCACCGACATAATGGGGCGCGGCGCAACTACTGCGAAATAAGGAGCGGGTTTTGGATATGGAAGATCTTAAAAGCATCATCAGGAACATCCCGGATTTCCCGAAGAAGGGGATCCTCTTCAAAGATATCACCACGCTTTTAGGGGATGCCAAGTCGTTTCAGCGCATGGTCGACCTCTTGTCCCACCGTTACGTGGGGCAGAAGATCGACAAGGTTGTGGGCGTCGAGGCCCGCGGTTTCATCATCGGCGCCGCCCTTGCCTACAAGCTGGGAGCCGGCATCGTGCTGGTGAGAAAGCCGGGCAAGCTTCCCTCCAAGACCTTCAAGAAAACCTACGACCTCGAATATGGGACCGACACCCTCGAGATCCATACCGACGCCTTCAACAAGGGGGATCGCGTGCTGATTGCCGACGACCTGTTGGCCACCGGCGGTACCATGGCCGCCGTGGTCGATATGATCAACAGCATGGACGTCGAGCTGGTTGAGTGCTGCTTCATGGCAGAGCTCGAATTCCTGGAGGGAGCCAAGAGGCTTCCCGAGGGCAAGGTGTTCTCCCTGCTGAAGTTTTAATAAAAAATCTTGCCAAACAGGCGGCTGTATTGTATAAAGTCCGTCTGACTTGTCCCCGTAGCTCAGCAGGATAGAGCACTTCCCTCCTAAGGAAGGGGTCGGACGTTCGAATCGTCTCGGGGACGCCAATAAATACAAAGGGTTACGGTTTTGGCCGTAACCCTTTTTTTGGCCGAGTGAACTTTTGAGTGAACTTTTTGCCGTGCAGACGAACGCGTTTTTTTTTGCTGCTCAACGGGTCAGCGCTTGACCTGACGGGCAGCCTTAGCGCCCGGTCGCGGTCTGAGCGCCTGGTTATGCGTCCCTCTATTATTTGTAAATTCGTTTCGCAATACCGAAATACCCGATGAGTGCGAGGACAAAAGACAGCACAAAAACTAAGACTTTGCTCGTCAAGCCGAGCGTCAAACCGATTGAGATAATGCCGACTATTCCAAAAAAAAGAGTAACACTGACCCGTTTGGCCTCCTTCTTGGAGATTGTTGCTCCTCGAAAGACTACCTTGTAGTCATCTTCATCTTTATTCATCATTCTTCTCGCATAACGGGTCGGGAGTTGACCGGGCGGGTCTCCGCCCCGGTCCAACTGCCTTGTTGGGGAAGCCTTGTCAGACATTGTTTTTCGACAAACTTTCTACTAGCTTCCGAAGATTGATTTTATTCTTACCGTAATCTACAGCCTGCGTCGGGAGTGCACATTCTGATGTCACCGTTGCACCGCTATCTTCAAACTTAACCTTCACAACCTCTCCCCACGAACGCCAGCTTGGCTTGGTCCGAGCTGTCATCTCGTCAGGTTCATCACGCTCAACTTCCCATCCTTGGGCGGAAAATGCTTCTCTAAGATTGGCTCGTGCTTCAACTCGGGAGGTAAAAGGAATGAACACTGCATTTCGCGCGGCAATTTGCCACCCGAACATCGGGCCAAGTAATACTGCAAGTAGGCCAAAGAGGATGATAATGCCTAAGGAGATTACAAAGATAGTCGCAGGGTTCATCGAAGTACCAAGTTCCTTGTGGCCAACGGTTGGGCGGTGACCCGGCGCGGTTTTATTGCGACCGGGTCCACTGACCTTGTTGGGATCTGAAGGATGAAGAACAGCGTCCCCTTCTGGTCCCCATTCCTCTGATATGCAGAGCCTTATTGCAAAGGAACATAGCGCACATTGCGGATACTCGGATAACCCTGGTCTGGAGCGTTTGTGTTTGCGGGCTCTCGCAGGAGGCGCAAATTTAGGTCATAGACGAGCAGTGCCTCCTCCAACGGCGGAATAACCGCAACCAAGGTGTCGTACGGCACACTCCTCTTTCCTCCTGATACAAAACTTGGTGGAATTTTGGGCAACAAGGTTTGGATGCAGTTCGGGCAATCTTTCGCCTCCGACCGAAGGCTGCCAAAAAGCGCCGTATTTCCTCCACATGAACCGGAATCCCCGGTCTTAAGACATGTCTCTCTTGTTGACGGCCAAGCAGCAATGTTCGTCAGGGTCACGAAGACCGGATGCCGCCTCGCAATTGAGTTGGCCTCAACAAGGAACTCCCAGCTAGCGGGGTTGTAATTCAAGTTAACCAACACATCTAGTTGCCCTCGATTTGCCAGGTTCCGCGCCTGATATTGGATGGCATCGCTGATTAGGTCCACACAGGTGATCGGCAAAATCCGGCCGTAGGGGGTATCGAGTAGCAAAAGATCGACTCCGGAACGCATCCCGAGACCGTAACTTGGTGATGCCTCGTACCGGGAAGGATGCACCTTGTACCCCTCCTCATACCAGTCCGGGCCAATCACAACCAGACGGCTGTACCTTTGGGAATCGTAGTAAGAGCCCGCCACAATGACCATGTTGCTTCTCTTGGCGGCCCCCTTTAATTCGTCTATCAAAGCATGACGGTTTCCCTCCTCGAAGGCGAGGGAGAGCTCCGGTATTATCAGGACATTGACGTGCTCCCTTTCCGCTGTGGCTAGACAGGCGCGTACCTTGCCGGCATTGTCCTCCACCATCGCAGATAATGCCGTCTCCTTCACCTCCTTGATCGGTAGGTCGACTTGACACTGCCCGTATGTGGCAAACGACTGAGGCGGGACACTCCCACGGTGATCGACTCGCCGGATCGGCACCATGTCCACTTGAAATTCAACGCTAGAAAGCGGCTCCAATTGCCTTGGATCTTGGCTGAGGGATGAAACCTTTTCCTGCCTTGTTGAGGCACATCCCCCTAAAGCGAGTGTCATGAGAAAAAGAGCTATCACAATTGGTATTCGCATTGCGGGCCTCCTTCGAATAAAATAACAGTCGTGGAAAGTATGAAGCTTATGGGACAAGTCTAAGTAGTCTGCCCTTGACACGAGACAGCTACTTCATACAGCACCTCTTACATATCTCTGAATTTAAAAAAAATATCACCAGTATCAGATGCATGACGTCGCTTTCTAAATAACATATCCTTAAGATCAATTCGATTTTCTAGAACAGCCATAAGGTCTGCACCATCCATAAGCAGCATTGTCTTCATGGTGGATGACTTACTTTCGTTGTAGTCCGCTGTAAATCCGTTAATTGAAACGGCAAGGCCAAGTGTCAATTTGAATTTACCCTCAATCTTTCCACCAAATTTGTAAAGCTCGCCAAGGTCTATGGGTTTTTCTTGCCATTTTGCCTCTAGGAGGAAATCATTTCCATCAAAGGTGAAAGCTCCATCAATTTGCTCGCCTGTAATTCGAAACGACTCTTTTGGCTCAAGATCGAACAGCATAAATAGACTGTTCAAGAACTTTTCAAATGCAAAACCACGTTTTTGAGCATTCTGCTCCATGACAAGACGCATAAAATCGTCCTTTAATACGCTAATCTTGTTGGAGAAGCTCTCTTTCTCTTTTTGCATATTTGAAAAGACATTTCTTCTGGCTTCGATTTTTTCCTTTTCTTCTTTAAGTTGAAAATAGCCACTTGCATGCTTTCTCAATGCCTCAACAGCTTCTTTAGCCTTTTTTATTTTTGTGTCGGCATCATCCCATTGTTTCAAATGGCCGAAGTCATCAAAGTGCATCGTAACATCAAACAACTTCAGTAAATCGTTTTCATATAGGTCAGGGCGGTCTACCATTCTATCAACAAGAATTCCGGCACTTTCAGCTTTCTTGTTATTGTCCCAATCAATTGTCGAAATAAAGACTTTATTTTCAACGGTATGATATACAAAACTTCTGAGGTCTTGCTTCTTCCAGTAGATGTGCGTTAAAGCTTCTTTTAGTGCAAGAATGGCGTTTGGTGAAAATTTCTTCAAAGACTCCTCCTTGTCCCTTAGTAGCAGGCCAACGGCTCTCGGCGTGACCTGCGCGGCAGCTTTCTTGCCGCGGCAGTGTCTGCGCCGTGTTTATCGCCTCAGAAACCTACATTGACAACCTGAACTGTTCAAGTTTTTGCCCGATTACTTTCGAAGGATCACCACCCGCAGATTTCGCAAGGAGCATAGCCTCGACGTCGTTATCATTTATTATTACGATCATTTTCTTATTAGCCATCCACTGTTCTCTGATCGTAAGAATTGCTCCTTTATCAGCGCCAATTCTTGTTACTATTATTGCAAACATGCCAGCGCCGTGCGCTTTTAAGTAATTTGCAATCTGTAGAATTTGTTCCTTAGAGATTGGGTTTTTGTAGTTTTTCGCATCAACAATAATGTAGTCAGCAAGATATTTCTCTCTAACAAAGCACCAGAACCCCTTGTCAGAGTAATTTGGAAGAACTAAATCTCGTCTATTTACGCCATTAAAGTCTGACAACTCCAGAATTGGCGGTTCAAGTGGCGGACAAAATAGGTGTTCTAGGATCTGTCCTATCAATTTCTGATACTCTGACCAAAACTTGATTCCTTTGTCACATCCTCTTAATTTATCTATAAATACTTCTTCAGGTGATTTACTTGGCCTAGAAGTAAACGCTGCAAACATATTTTTAAGAATGGGATGTCTGGACTTAGCTATTTAATCTTTAAAAATATTAGCAATATGATTTAAGTCCCATGCCACTATTCCTTTAGATTATAGTTGATCTATCTGCTCTTTAGACAACAATCCCGGAAAGGCAAGCACATAATTATCGAACCGAGTAACAGTACGATAATTGTCTATCTGAAAGACTGCCTGTCGTAACCTTTCTGGGGTGAATGACTGTGTATTCTTGCATTCAATAAGCCATGTCTTGTTATCCTTACTTTTGGCTGTAATGTCAGCTCTAAATGGTTTGTCCCTCGCTAGTCGTTCTTCCTGTCGCACATCCTTGAACTCCTTGGAATTCTCAAGAAGTAAGGAGAGATAATTATTGAACTCAACCTCAGTAAGGCGAAAACTGTCAAATCTGTAATGGCACAATGAGCACAACAAAGTTAAATTGTCTTCGTCATCACTTCCCCCATGAATTTGCGGAACAATGTGGCACACCTCCAAATTTACGCCTTCTGCGCCACACCCCGAGCATTTGTTTCCATATTTCTTTATCAACCTATCTTTGATTTCCTTTTTCATTTAATCCCTCTTCTTTAAATTACTGCGATAACTCGTTATTGACCGGTTAGAAAAGTTGCTTATATAGGATACTGGTTCCCTATATAAGCAACTTGTTACCTATATTGGCAACTGGAGCCGATTCCCTATATAGGTAACTTTCGTATTAGAAGCAGTGACAGGCCCCTCTCATTGGATCGAATCCTTGAGCATTGTCTTTTCCGGACCCATCTCCCCCTGATTTCAATCAATCGGTGTCTCATACATCGCGCTTGCCAGGCGCAGCATAGCATGCAAGGTTAATTAATAACAATAATAAAGTGCTTGCGAGGTACCATTGAAATGCGCATCTCTCTGTTGCTGTACGCCTATGGATCCTCGCGTTTTTGTGTAGACACCGTAGTGCTTTTGGTAGGGAACCCGGAGAGATGGCAATGATGTCTGTGTCACCGGGATGGCTACAGGGCGCGCGGACGATGCTTCTTTAGGGATGAATACTACCTGCGCGGGATCGAGGAGGGGAGCAGTCTCTGGCAACGGTCGGAGAAGGTCCGGTACATGGAGCTTTGGCAGGAGAGGGAGGGCGTCCGGCTGACGGCCGGACAGAAGGCCGAGGTTCTCCTAGAACTGAGCGGGAGCCGTGGCGTCGCGCTCACCATCGGGGACCCGGGACCGCCAAGGCTTCAACCCTGTAAATCGTCGAGCGTTTCAAGGAGGAGGTACTGCGACCCGAGGCGAGTTGTCCATCGCCACCAGCACCTCCACAGTTTCACAAACGCCAATCCGGCCTCCATATTTGCCCTACAAATGGCGAACGGAGAGCCTCACAGGGGAGTAGTTGCCGGTAAAAGAATCTCATGTCTAAACGGCGGAAGGCGCAGGTTGTGCTCTGGGTGTACGAGGCGGGCTTTCGCGGGGCCAGGCAGGCGGAGCATCTCCTGGATGTGACCGAGGCGCTGCGGCAAAGTGGCATCACGTTGAAGCTTCATTTCTCGGGCGACTCGGAGCGATGCAGGGGATCCAGGCGGGGGACCTGCTGCGCAAGGTGCTGGAGCTGAGCCTAAATGAGGACGTCAGCCACGCGCACCTCACCAAGATTCTCAGACAGCGTGATCCGGGGCTCCTAGAGATCGGCAAATGGCTGAACCGTGAGGACCGTGAAATTGCCGTGAATGCCAGGAAGGCGCTCCGCTCGCTGGAAAAGTGCGCTACGGGCGGATGAGCTACAACGCGCTGAACGTCGCCGTCACCCGGGCACGTTTCGGGACCCGTGTCTTCACCAACTCCATCGATGATCTCGAGCGGTCGGAGCTGATCGACGGCAAGAGTTCGACACGTGGGAAAGCGATGGCACCGGCACGGGAGATCACGCACCCTCAGCAAAGGAGCATCACCGAAAACGGGCCCACGATCTGCAAAAAAACATCGGCGAACAGGAACGGGTCGTGCTCAAGCCGGGATACGGGGTGCTCAGTGCTCTGACGCTCGAGCATGTTGTTTCGCTGATATGCGCGTCTGAGCCAAAAATCCGGAGCAGGTGTTGCAGATCCGGGGAGTGCAAAGGTGGGGACCAGCAGTTGGAGAAAGCTCTACCGAAGCTTCCCGGCACGGGCTTTAAGATCTGAGCGCTGGGACGTTCACGGTGAAGTTGCGGCGTGCTTTCCCTTCGGGCCGGTGGTGGTGAGGCGGGCCTCGCTCCGCTCGGCTGATTTTCCTTTCACACCTCACGCAGCCCTTCGGGCTGCACCAGCCGTCCGCCTCGCGAAATCCCCTGGATTTTCGCGCCGGACGGCGTGGGACACTCTGGCGCCAGAAACGGTAAAACCGCATGTAAACCCGAGCGCTTGCGTGGCACCACGCCGTCCGACGCTGTCCGCCGCACGAAGTAGGTCTCCAAAGAGGGCAAAAACAAGGGTCCCTTTATTGCTGGAGGCCACTGGAGTTGAGCGCGCAGAAGGAGGAACAACGGACGCAATGTGGAGAAGGTAATTGCGCGGTACGGTGCCGAGGAACAACAAAAGATCTACGATTGGATTAACGGGGTGCCCCAGCTGCTTACCAGGAAAGAGACCAAAAAGAAGCGCTGAACAGTGGAACAAAGCAGACCGATCCGAGCAGCGTTCCGGCAGCTTTTATCAGTCCAGCACGTGTTGCAGGTGGCGCTTACGCTCGCGCTGCATCGCCCTCCTCCGCACAGGCTTTTTTTACAGCGGGGCTATGGGACCCTTCCCCGCCTTGCCGTTGTGGGGACATCGAGGGGCTTTCGCCCTATTAAAGGTTACCGTTCAGGCCAAACCGGGGGAGTAAAACCGATGTCGGCGCAGGAGTCGACAACGTCCTTTTTTACTCCTTTCGACATCCGGTATTCGCCCAGGATGCGCCTGATTTCTTCCTCCCTGACCACCTCTGAGAGTGCCCGGCACTGCTGGAGGTCCTTGGCCCGCTTCCACTCCTTATCCGAGCCGCTGCGTCTCCTGGCAACGAGCAACTTGTGCAGAAAAAAGGTCTCGGGGGAGGGGATGGTGATCAGGAAGTCTTCGATTTTGGCCGTGCAGGGGCGGATGAATAGCAGGTCGATGAAGGGCAGAAGCTGTGCCGATACCTTCCAGGGGTGGACCACCGCGGCGGGTTTCGATCCTCCACCGCGACGGTGGCCGATGAACTCGACTTCGAAGGTCCCCTGCACGAAGGTTTCGATCCCGGTGTCGTAGTCGGTAATAGGCTCGTAACCGAGACGCTCCAGAAGTTCCGGGATCTCCTCGCGAACGGACGCAGACGGAATTTTCACAGCGCCGTGAACGGCGAAGTCGACGTCGTTGGTGGCGAAGCCGTAGGGCAGGGTGAAGTGCAGCGTGTAGATGAGCATCGGCCAAGAGCCGATCAGAAGCCCGTGGGGAAAGAAGCCAATCCGGCACAGTTCCTTGAGGAGATCGCTCACTTGCGGGGGGAACGGGTTCCGGTCCAGGACGATTTCCATTTACCTCTCCTCCTTGCGGCGATACGGGTTCCGGGCGAGCAGGGTCCGCAAGGTGGCGAGGCGCACCTTGGTCTCTTTCGCTGCCTGCTTCAGGCGCTTTTTCCTCTCCACCTGTGCTTGCACCTCCTCTGCCTTCTCCCGGCTGACGTGGAGGAGCTTCACTTCAGAGCCGTCGCGGTATTTGAGACAGGGATAGAGGTATACCTTCCCGTTGCTCACCACCCGTCGCTGGCACAGGGAGCCCTTGGGCAGGTTTGACAGTTCCCGGTCTATCCTTTCCAGGACTGCCTCGCAGCGGGCACGCTCAGAGTCCAGCATCTGATAGACACTGTCGTCGCTGCTTTTTGTCTTTCTGCTCATGTATGCCTCCGGCTTTTGTGCCCCAAAACTAACACAAATAGATCAATTGTGGTACAAAATATTGTACCACTTATACATGTAGAGCAGTGAGTTGTGGTACAAAACAGGAGACGACTTGCCGGCACTGGACCGGGCTTTAGGAGACCTTCCGCACAAGAGGTACCACGTTTCCCTTCACGCCGGTGATGATGCTGGTCAGCCTGCGCGACCAGGACTCGAGGGCGGCCTTTTGGGGCGCGTCATATTTGAACTGGTTGTAGACCCTTATGATGCCTTGCTTGGAGTGGCTGAGCACGGCGTCGATCACTTCGTCCATCTCGCCGGCTTCCGCCATGAAGGTGGCCGCAGTGCGCCTAAGGTCGTGGGGGGTGAATGCTGCCACGCCGAAGACCGAACCGTCCTCGGCCTGGTTCCGCTTCAGTGCCTTGCTAAGGGCGTGACGCTCGATCGGCTTGTCCTTGTTGCGGTGAGGGCAGGGGAAGATGTAACCTGAGAACTCCTCGTCCTGCGGTATCTGGCGCGCCTTTTTGTTCTGTTCGATAGACTCTCCGATGAGCTCAAGAGCAAGCGGTGAGAGCGGGACCCGGTGAGCCTTGCCGTTCTTTGCCCGCTCACTGGGAATCGTCCACCATCCGTTCTCGATCTCGCTGGTGTGCATGCCGGTTATCTCACCCGGCCGCTGCGCGGTCACCAGGACCAGCTTGATCGCGCGGATCGCATCCGCGGTGATCATGGTCCCGTTCTCCAGCCCATGCCAGACGGTCCTTATTTCCTCGGCTGTGAGCGCCCGGTCTTTGAGCCTCAAGGGGGCAGGCATATCGATTCCTATGCACGGGGTGGTCTTGAGAATGTCCTTTCTGACCGCCCAGTTGAACATCTTGCGCAGGACCTTGAAGATGCTGTTGGCCGATTGTGGAGCGCCCCGGTCGACCACCCGGTCCAGGAGCGCGATTACGTGCCTCTTGGTGATATCCTGTGCCTTTTGCCGGCCCCAGTGCGGGTACACCTCCTTCTCGAGGATGCGCTTGTCCACATGCCAGCTCTTTTTGTTTACCTGGGCGTAGCGCTTCAGGTAGTCTTCTCCCAGTTCCTTCAGGGTGGGGGCTTCCTTAAGCTCTTTTTGCTCCTGTTGGGCAGCTTCCAGCGGGTCCCCACCCGACTTGACCACCCGGTACACATCCGCATGTTTCATGCGAGCCGCCTCGAGCGATAACTCCGGGTACTCTCCCAGAGTGAGAAAACGTCTGGCGCCGGTGACGGGGGAGTCGTAGCCGTAGAAGAAAATCTTGCCGCCGTTGGGTTTGATCCTGATGCCGAAACCGCGCCCCTCGCGTATGTCCCTGATCCGGTTTTCCGGCTTCAGATTCCTGATTTGCCGATCGGTGAACATGGTTGGCTCCCTGGAACGAGTGAACTTTCGAGTGAACTTTTTGCCGTGCGCTAGGCTGAGTCATAATGAAACGCCCTGAATAGGTTATATCGCATATACTATTGATTTACAAGGATAAAAACGATTTGGTGGGACGGGTTGAAACGGCCTGAAATAGCTAATTTATTAGAAAAAGCCAACTCCTAAGGAAGGGGTCGGACGTTCGAATCGTCTCGGGGACGCCAATAAAATAACTAGCTGATATTGCTGGTTAAAATAAGCCCTTGCTAAAAGTGAGACCTTTTATGGGACCTTTTAAGCAAGGGCTTTCCTTTTTCAGGAAGCATGTATATCTCCGTAACGGTATTTACTACTTCCGCCTAGATATCCCATCTGACCTAGCTCACCACTTTCCTACAGCTGAAATAAAGCGTTCACTCAAGACTCGTAACCCTGAGACTGCAAGGCTTGCTGCTAATCGTCTGGAGCTAAAGGCTCTACAGGGGTATGCTCTATTGCGCTTCGGCATGTTGTCCGATGACATGGTACGGCAACTTGTTGACGAGTTGGTGCCACAAACCCGTATAGTTCTACCTAATGCATCCAAGGCGAACCTGCTGAGTAGTGTCATTGTTACTTACACGGCTGAAAAGCAGGCAGGGTGGACCGATAAGACCAAGTTGGAGGTAGAAGGGGTCTTTAAGCTCCTAGTTGACCTCCTTGGTGATGTGGAGGTTACCACGATCACCAGACCAATGCTAGTTGAGCTAAGGAGCGCTCTGCTACGCGTACCTCCACACTTTTACAAGCGAAATCCAGGGAAGTCGATCAAGCAGGCTGTCACCGCCAACGAGGGGCCTGGCATAAGTATCAAGTCGGTGAACAAGCATATGGCCAGGATAGGAAGCTTGCTAAAGTATTGCCACGAGCTAGCGATGATAACCAACAACCCAGCTACAGGCTTGCAACTGTCAGAAAAGCAGAGGGCAGACCAAGAAAGAAGCATCTATAGCTTGGAGGATGTCAGGAGCATAATGGTGAACCTGCCATATGATACAGGCACACCTGAACGCTACTGGGTGCCGCTGATCGGTCTGTACTCAGGTCTACGGTTAAACGAGATATGCCAGCTCCATATTGACGATATCGTAATGATAGATGACCACTGGTGCTTCGATATCAACGATACTAACGACAAGCGGCTTAAGAATGCTGCCAGTGCAAGGATGGTTCCAGTGCATCCGAAGTTGGTAGAACTTGGGCTGATTCGCTACTACGAAACCCTAAAGGCAGCCAAGCAACCTCGATTGTGGATGAACCTGGAGTCTATACGCCTTCACGGGTACACGAACGGGATTGGTAAGTGGTACGCAAGGTACAATAGGGATTATGTCACTGAAGACCCGAAGAAAGTGTTTCACAGCATGCGTCATACGGTAGCAGACATGCTCAAGCAAAAAGGCATCTCCGAAGTTGTCATAGCTGAGATCCTGGGGCACGCTCATGCTACCATAACAAGTGGACGGTACGGGAAGCGTTACCAGCCAAAGGTGTTGTTGGACGCGTTGGTGCAGTTGGAGTATGAAACGGATATTGCTGCTTGGCAGGGGTAAGAGGTGTTTTGCACTTAGGATTACACCGTAGGGTTGGGTAGCCCTGTTACCCAAATGACGATGTTGGGATGGAGCATGGTGGTTTGTCAACTGGTCCCAGGTAGGCAGCTATGGTGATAATTGTTGCGGCTGGCTTGCGGTGATGGTTGAGATTTTCAGCTTGTATGCCAAGAGGTAGCTGTCCAACCTGTTCCGCTTCTCAATCGTTATCTAAAAGGCAGATAACGATTTCAAACCGGGCCTAAAAGCCTGTCATATCAGAGAGATAATTGTAGCCCATATTTCCCCACTTTCGATCAAAGTCACGTAAGTAATCCCGTCACAATCTGGTAACTGACTGTATTCTGGTGTTCTTAAACGGATGTGGAATCCGTTCGGAGGGTAACCAGCATGTTTTGTGGGAGTTCAGGCTTATTGTGGCAGAGGTGCTATTGGCGTTACAGGAAAGACTACCCACTTAGAGGTGATCCTCGCATTACAGGTATGTCGAACGCCATTTGTTGCGGTTGCTTGGTGCGGAGCCGTTGAAAGAGATGTGTAAGGACCGAGTAGGGCTGCGTTAAATAATGAGGGGCGCAAGAAGCTTCCTTAGATAAAGCTGTGAGTGATTACGAGGTGTTGGGGGAGGCGTTCGCTAAGGACGCTTGCAGAAGTTGTATGCGCATACTAAAAAAATATACGCCTTTTTAAAAAACACATTGACAGTGCGCCTAGCTCGTGTATTATCTCCCTAGTGGCCGAGGCAAAGGAGGGTGTGATAGGTGAAGGTATCCAATAAGAAGAACCTCTATGTTGCAGACGAGGATTTACAGTGGTTTGAGAAAGCAAAGGAGTTGTTTCCTGATATATCAGTGAGCAAGTTAGTTGCTGATGCGCTTAGGATGCGATGTTTGCAGAAAGAGGGTGAACTCAAAAAGATGCGGGAATGTACTGTCTTCAGGGGGAGTTATGATCCTAGCCGGGATGTGCTTCTCGCCCAAGAGTTTAGGTTTTACGGAATTGAGATTGCTCGTTTGTCCGATACCTATGGCGTAGAGAGGACTGTCTTCCTTACAAAGAAAGGGAAATTTCTTGTCTATGCTGAGGGTGAGGACAAGGACGGGGTAAAGAGGATGAGCTTTGCTGACCCATATGAAACATATGAGGAGTTAGCGAAGAATATCCCTGGGCTTTTACTAGATCTGTGCTCAAGATACCTGAGTATCAACAGCGATACCAGGACATACGAGCTTTTAGATATATAGGAAGGCTGGATTAGGAGGACAGTAAATAAGAAAGCCCCACCACCTGCGCCAACAGGTGATAGGGCAAGGTCAATGAGGCTTGGTACCCGAACATTAACCACTGTCATTATGGGGCATATGTGCCTGTAATGCAACCGTAAAAGGAGAAGAAGATGCCTGCTGTTCACAACTACACTGTTGAAGAAGTAAGAACCCTGTTCACTGAAACCGTTGTTGACACCTTTGCTGGCTCCCCTGAAGGCCAGGCCCAGCTCAACCGTATAGCTAAGTCCATCACCAACGAGAGCCTTATCAAGAGGGTCAAGAGCCAGCGAGAAACACATGCTGAGATTGCCTTCAATGCAAGGCTCGCTGATGTTGTAGCCAAAACCCCTGATAGTGTCGCGCAGTTCGTGGCTGGCAAGGCCAACTGGATAGCTCGACACATTGCTGCCAAGTATGGTGACAGCGAAGCCTAACCCGCTGTAGCCATACCGAACCGAATAGCCCTTGGGGTCCATGACCTTGAGGGCTTTTTAGTAGGCTAACCAAGTAACGTCAGAGTTATGGAGGCATGTTGTGTCAGGCAGAATAGTACATACATTTGATGAGTTGAATAATTCCACCTTGTTTGATGTCCACAGGTGGAGTGAGTATCCTGAGGTTATTGCACTCAGAGGCCAGATGCTTGAAAAATTAGGATTCAAAGGTACAAAGAAGGAGATTAACCACGTTACTGTTGTACTGCTTAACTTGTACTACGCATACTGCCTGGACCCCGAAATGTGGGTGCTGTACTCCAGAGATAGGAATGACTTCAACCAAGGGCAACGATATAATCAGTTGTTTATCAAGTACGACATATTGATACGAACGGTTGATGGCTTGATCGAGTTGGGTTACGTGGATAATGTAAATGGATTCCATGATCGCAGACCAGGTGGCCAATCGTTTGGGCCTAAAATGAGGGCTACCAGTAAGCTTATCTGCTTGATAGAGGGCGACAATGGTGTGACGTTTAACATGATCGGCAAGTACGTGCCCGATGAGCTTGTTGTCTTGCGCAATGCAGATGGTGAGGATATAGATTATGTAGATAGCAAAGCAACCGAGGCTATGAAATCTATACTTGTCACGTATAACGAGCTGTTGGAGAAAACATATATAGATATCCACTTTGACGTTGCAGACATTCAAGCTCGGATAGATGCCAGACGTGCAAAGATACATAAGGTTACTGGCGAGCCAAAGGACTACAGGTTGGTCATTAACCTGACAAATAAGCGTGTCAGGCGGATCTTTAACCAGAGCACCTTCAATAAAGGCGGCAGGTTCTATGGTGGCTGGTGGCAGAACATACCTGAGGATCTACGGAAGAAGATAATCATCAACCGAGACTACACTGTAGAGATCGACTACTCAGGCCAGCACATATACCTACTTTACGCCATGAAGGGGATCAACTTCGCCGATCTTGGTAAGGAACCCTACGTTTACCCTAAGGGCGATGATCCCCAGAATCACAGGCCTATCCTTAAGGTCTTGTTACTGGCAGCGATCAACAGCAAATCCGAAGAAGCATGCATAAAAGCGGTACAGTACGAAATCAACATGAATAGGCAGAGCTTCCCCGATGAGCTACCCAACCTAAAGGATTTATATGCTATGTTCAAGGAGTACCATGAAGACATAGCAGATATGTTCTGTAGCAAGTTAGGTCTTAAGCTTCAGCGACTTGATTCGTGCATTGCTGAGAATGTTGTGCAAACCATGACACAGAGGGGTATACCAGTGTTGGTGGTACATGATAGCTTTATATGCAGCAAAGCCGAAGAAGACTTTCTGCTCGATGTCATGATGGAAGCCTACCGTTATCATGCTTACAGGTTGCAAGTTGCTGATGCGCTTGGTGACCAGTTCAGTAGCAACCCTATAGAAACCAAGACCAAAGACATAACACTACTGAAACCAGAAGCTCTCAGGGAAGATGACATCCTAACTGACTACCTAGCCTGGGTTGACATGCCGCAAGGTAGGAGATTCACTAACTATCTGCTAGCAGAAGACCCAACTACCAACGTAGTTATCAAGGTACACAACGAGCGTATCACTGAAGTTGGAGTTGAACTGTCCGAACCTGAGTTTAATGAAGATGATTACGTGCTATGAGCGTATACCATGTTAGTAGTGTTACTTAAGTAATGTTAGCGTATAAGCTGTAATGCTGTATATGGCATGCAAGCTCCTATAGGAACACTAGTTACGTAGTCACTAGTTACTCATCCCCCAAGGGGGGGGGTAGGTTGTTGCTAAGGCTCATACCATTACCCAGAGGGACAACTGTACTCTGTAATGATACCGTTGCGTTACGACTGCGTAGAGCCTTTTGCTGCTAATTTACCTTCTGGTATGTGCTCCATGGTCCCCTTCCTGCTATCCGTCAGCTCGCAGGTTGGTCGGTCGCTGACACCTTACGCCAGGAGGTATGGCGTGGGAGGCTCCCAGGACCAGCGCCCCGAGATTCCTGATACCTGCCGAACCGACCGAAGGGTAAACCTACTCCGCCTTACCCCCCCCATCATACACCCTTGCCTAACACCACGATCAACCTACGATGCTGCTCCTGCACCTTTAACTTCTGAGTTCCGCGCCCGGACCTGAGCCATATCTGCACTAGGGCTTTTTAATAGTAATGCAGCTCGAAATCTGATAGATATGACAGGTCTATTTCATCTCCATTCTGCCGGAGTTGCCTGCATATGAGCGAACAGGATGCTAGGCTGGTAATTAATAAGAAGCTTGAAGACTCAGGGTGGGTGCTCACCGGACACCACAAGAACGTAAGGACCGAAGAAGCATGTGATTCTGGCTATGCTGACTACCTTTTGCTGGGCCGTAACGGGCAGAATCTAGCGGTCCTGGAGGCTAAGGCTGATTCCTTTGGTGATGTTTACTTGGCTAAGGACCAAGCTCATGGCTACGCACTTGCCATGGGATGCAGGTATGTTTTCCTCGCCAACTCTGAGCAGTTATACTTCTGGGACCTTGACGAGGGGGATGCAAGGCCCATAGAAAGGTTTATTTCACCCGAGGACCTTCAGAGGCGCGCCGACCTTAAGATCCTCAAGAAACCTCTGTTCCAGGTAGAGCATCAGGAAGGCATAGCAGACAGGCCCTATCAGAAAGAAGCCAGCGATATTATAGCCAGGCTTTATGACAAGGGTAAACGTGCCTTCCTTCTTGAGATGGCTACCGGTACAGGCAAAACCCGCCTAGCTGCGGCCATCATTGATAGGTTCCTGGCATCCCATCAAGCTGAACGCATACTCTTCATAGTAGACAGAATCGAGTTAGCCAAGCAGTCCCTGGAGTCCTTCCAGTTGGCGTTTATGGATAAGTATAAGAGCGCCAGATACAAGCCAGGGCGTAAGGGCGAATGGGGTGGAGCATCCGTTGTTGTTGCTACGATCCAGAGTCTTAACATACACTTCAAGGAAGACTTCACCCCAGGGTACTTCGACCTCGTTATCAATGACGAGTGCCACAGGTCAATCTATGGCGAACTACCCAGGCAGGTTGTTGAATACTTCCAAGCTACCAGGATCGGCCTGACAGCTACCCCTAAAGACTTCCTTAAGAATATTGATATTGAGCACCTAAACGAGAATAACCCCAAAGCCCTTGAGTACCGCATGATGCGGGACACCTACAAGCACTTTGGCTGTGAGGCTGGAGAGCCTACCTACAGATTCACCATACAGGATGCAACCAACGCTATTGATCCTGGCCCCTATCTCGTGCCTGCCAAGATATATAAGCTCTATTCCCTTATCACCAGAGAGTCTGTTTCAGATGAAGGCTGGAATGTTGAGATTGATGGCGAGGATTATACCTTTACTATCTCCCAGCTAGAGAAAAAGGTAAACGTCCCAGAGCGCAATAGGCTTATATGCCAGGAGTTCCTCAAGTATGCTGAAAAGACCCCTGACGGCGCCATAGGAAAGGCCATCTTCTTCGCCGTGTCACAGGATCATGCAGCTGCTCTGACTAAGGAGCTTAATGCTCTTGTGCCTGAGAGTAATGGTAAGTTTGCTGAGGTCATAACATCCAGGGTTAAGAACGCTTCTGACAAGGCTAAGACGTTCAGGAAGAGTGAAAACTATTGGCCTAGAATAGCTGTGACTGTAGATATGCTGTCTACTGGCTACGACTGCCCAGAGGTGTTAAACATTGTCCTGGCCAGACCGATAGCATCACCCACTACCTATATCCAGATCAAAGGCAGGGGGACGCGTAAGCATACCTTCCCTGATGGCACGGAGAAATCGAAGTTTATCATCCACGATTTCTGTGAAGTGGTCGAATACTTTGAAGAGAAGTACGACTATGAGGCTCCCCTACCGATCCCAACTGGTAAGGGAACGGAGTCACCAGAGCCGCCACAGCCTCCAGAGCCACCTATCCCGCCTGAACCACCCCAGCCAACAGGCACACTTGTCGCTAAATCTCTTGACGCTATGGTTATGACCCAGTTTATCGAAGTCGGCCCTGAAGGTGAGAAGGTAGATAGGATGCTCTACCAGACCAAGTGGAAAGAGAAGATACAGGAGGTAGCTACACAGCACCCTGAACTAATGGAGGCGGCACAGGCCAACAATTTCACCGATGATGTGCTGGACTTTATCAATACAGAAGTTCTCAATAGGCCCAATGACTACTTTAACGAAACCAATCTAGCTAAGGTCTACAGGATCTTTGCAGACATAACAGACTTCATAAAGGATGCTCTTGGAATAGGTAAGCTGCCCACTGAGCAGCAACAGTTCCAAGACCTCATTGACTTTTTACGGATAGAGTACAACCTGAATCTCCAGCAGGTAGCCCTGCTTAAGATGCTTACACAGCAACTAATTCAAAGCCCTAGGTATGCTGAGCAGTTCGATAAGGGCGATTATATGTTTCTGAATAACGCACCCTTTAGAGGTGCTGGCGTTTACCTGGGAGCCTTTGGAGATACGCTTAAGCCAATCTTTACACAGATAAAGCAAAGCCCATCATTCAAGTTAGCGAGGATGCACTAATATGGCAGTAAATTTCATAAATTCAGACCTCCAACAGCAGGTAGACAGGCTCATGAATGAGCTTTTTGCTGGCGGGGTCAACAACCCTATGACCTCAGTTGAACAGATAAGCTATCTGATGTTCCTTAAGAGCCTGACTGAGAAGGATGAAGAGCAAGAGCAGCTACAGAAGCTCATGGGCGGAAAGCACACCCCTCTATTCTCTGGGGGGTGGTCGCAGTATAGCTGGAGAACTGTAGCTAGGCTCTCTGGTGATCCTCTGTACAATACGTTATCAGAAGCTTTCGAGAAGTTCCATGAGCTCCCGAACCTGTCGCCAATTGGTAAGGTGCTCTTCAAGCAGGCACATCTCAAGATATACAATCGACCTACCTTGAGGTCTGTCGTTACAATCATCGACGAGATGGATTACAACAACACCCAGAAGTACGATACGGATGTCAAGGGCGATCTTTACGAGTACTTGCTCAGCAAGATAGCTGTCTCTGGGACCAACGGACAGTTCAGGACTCCGAGGCACATCATTCAGATGATGGTTAAGCTTCTTGATCCTAAGCCGGGGCAGTACATACTAGACCCAGCTTGCGGCACAGCAGGCTTCTTAGTCGAAGCTTACAAGCACATCGTAGAGCAGCACACTTCCTCTGACCTCAAACAGCAGGGGCACCATCACGTAGGGGACAATCTTAGGCCAGACCAGCATGAGTTCCTGAAGAACCATGCTCTAACTGGGTATGATAACGATAGCGACATGATTAAAGTAGCCATCATGAATCTCTACCTTCATGGTCTGGAGAATGCTAACGTCAGACACCATGACCCTATAACGCTGCCGAATCCTAACGAGAAGAAATACGACATCATCTTAGCCAATCCACCCTTTGCAGGTAAAGTCAATAAAGAGGCTATCTTAGAGGACTTTGACCTCAAGACAGCCAGCACAGAGCTTTTGTTCGGAGAGTATTTCTACAAGCACTTATTGCCTGGAGGAAAGGCTGCTGTCATCGTCCCTGAAGGTGTATTGTTCGGCTCGACCACAGCGCATAAGAAGCTTAGAGGCTGGTTACTAGATAACACCACAATTCATGCTGTTATTAGTCTACCTCCAGGCGTCTTCAAGCCCTATGCTGGGGTGAAGACATCTATCCTGATCTTTGAGCGTGGAGGCAAGAGCGATAAGGTATGGTTCTATGAGGTATCGGGGGACGGTCTAAGCCTAGACGACAAACGTACCCCGCAGCCTGACAAAAACGATATCCCAGACCTTATCGCTAAATGGGGCACTAAGCCTGTGGGCGGCAATAGCTGGTATGCGACCAGGGAAGAGATCAAGGGAAACGATGAAAACCTTACTGCTAGCAGATATAAGCCCCAGGTGCATGAAGCCACAAACCATACTTCCCCAAAAGAGATCATAGCGGAGGTTCTTGAGCTTGAGGGCAAGATAACATCCGGCTTAAATGCTCTGCTGGCTAAGATAGGTGGTTAAAATGAGTCCTCAACTGCCTACAGGATGGAAGTTTGTTAAGCTAGGGGACATATGCGAGTTTGTATACGGTAACAGCTTGCCTGAAAAAGTCAGGATTCAAGGCCCTGTTAAGGTGTTTGGTTCTAATGGTCAAGTTGGAAGTCATAATGCCCCACTAACGAGTAGTGCGACAATAATCATTGGCAGAAAAGGCTCCGTGGGGGAAGTGACCTACTCTGGCGAAGCGTGCTTCCCCATTGATACAACATATTATGTCACCAAAGAGCAAACCCAGCAGAACATTAGATGGCTATACTACGCTCTAAAGTCGCTAAATATGTCAAAACTCTCGCTTATGGTTGGTGTACCTGGTCTTAATCGAAACGATGCCTATAAGCTTAAGGTTGCTCTTCCTCCGCTAGACACCCAGCATAAGATAGTCAACATACTTGATGAGGCTGATAGTCTTAGAAAACTACGTAAACAAGCTGATGATAAGACGAAGGAGCTTATACCTGCTTTGTTCGATGAGATGTTTGGTGATGTCGTAACTAATTCAAAAGGCTATAAAGTTACAACTCTTGGAGAGATATGTAACATAACTACTGGCAAACTAAATGCAAATGCCGCGTCTGCAAATGGGGTGTATCCATTTTTTACCTGCTCTAAAGAAGTGTACAAGATAAATACATATTCATTTGATTGTGAAGCGATGTTACTTAGTGGCAATAATGCAAGTGGTGACTTTGATGTAAAGTACTACAAAGGTAAATTTGATGCGTATCAGAGAACATATGTTATCACTATCAAGAATACAGGGCTGTATAATTACCAATTCATTAGAACTATTATGAATAATAATCTGTTTAAACTGAAGCAGTCGTCTATCGGTGGATTAACTAAGTATCTTACCTTGCCAATGATTACTTCTGTTAAAATACCTGAAGTGCCAATAGAGATACAAAACAGCTTTGGTGAGCTATTAGAATCTTATTCAGATGCATATCATATTCAGTTAACATCAAGCTGTAAGCTTGAAGACCTCTTTAACTCCCTGTTGGAAAAATGTATGACTGGACAAATCTTGTAATGAGATAATTACATGGAGGAGAAATGCCAAGAAAACTAAACATAGAATTCGGCAACTTTGTTTGCAAGTTTGGCAAGAAGAACCTTTTAGACTATGCAGAAGCTGTCATTATCCCAGCTTTCAAAAGTAAAGCTGAAAGAAAGTATGGCACAACTCGATATTTTTTTCATGAGGTAGGTGTATTTACCGTTGATGACAACAGTACAGAACTGTGTATAGCTGGCAGGATAGTAAAGCAAACCAAGCTAACAAGAGAGCAGATCTATGATGAGAATAATGGCATTGTTAAGGATGTTCAAGCAATTGAAACTGCGCCCTCTGCACTCTTCGCCTTAATTTTAAATAACCATAAACTACTATATGTCCATGAAACCGCTTTTGCGCCTGACTTCGTAGCATTTAAGGCTACAGCTGCAAAGGTTATTTCAGTACGACATAAGCAATTTATTGAGGAGGAATATCAAAGGCGATTGGCTGCTCCTAAGTCCGGTGAGCGTATAACAAAGGCTCGGATAACTTTTGAGAATCCATATCCAAGCATTGACCTAATCCCGTTATCTAGCAAGGCGACCTTGGAAGACTTTATAGGTCAATATCGTAAGCTTAAATCGGTCGAAGCTAAATTGATCGGAACCAACTCTGAAATTGATCTCAATGGGTTGTTCGCTGGGATTAGGGGGACGATGGATGACATTGGCTCCAAATCAACAATCATAAGGCATCAGAACTCCGATGGACTGAATGCACAATCTGCATTAGAACAACTAAACGCAGCAGCAGGCCAAGGCAACACCTATATCAACTTAAATGGTGAGGATCTTAACGGAGATAACCTCAAGGGTGACAATAATAATTTTAAATTGCGAGTGCCAATCACTGACATAAGCAAGAAGATTAGGGCTGCTGCAAAAGAAATGTATGACACATTCATTGGAGTTAAAGATTCTGGGTTGTTAGTGATTACTGAACAGGATGACGAGTCCAACAGGAAGGTGCAAGCGTTAATCGTTAAGGGTGTAGCTGATGAACAATAATGTCCCGCTGGAGGACCTTACAAGGGAGACATCACTTTTTGATATCTTCAAACAGTGCCATATCTACTTTGTAAACAAGGTAAACCTGCTGCTAACATTTTGTGTATTCGCAGTTATGGTGTCATACGTCTTTATTGGTGATGTTAACCATTCGAGCTATGTCCTTAAGGTGAGGGGGCTTGCGGATCTCGGTCTATCATTTGTGGCTAGCATTTTGGGCTTTCTGATTACAGGGTTTACCATTTTTGCAAGTCTTTCGGATCGAGAGTTTTTAAGACTAATGGCAACTCGAAAGCACAATGATCATGATATCAGCTACCTGAAATATACCTATTTTGCATTTATGTATGTGTTTATCGTATATTTGCTTTTTGGAACTTTCTGTTTATTGGTTAAACTTTTTACTGACAAGCAGTATATTGCTATGCATGTAGTGAAGGGAATTCACACGACCTTACATACAGACAGAAGAATAATTAGCGGGCTTTTTCATGCCTTTCTGGGTACATGGTTTTTTTACTTATTTGCGATACTTAAAGGCTTCATCTTTAATGTATATCACGTGCTCGTCACCAGGATACGCTGGGAGTGCGCCATCAAATCAGGCAATACCGATGAGGGGTGATGCTCGTCACCCCTCATTGGTCGCTATCTTGCTCTTCTATTAACATTGCCCACCAGCGTCAGTATGCACTCCCTCAGTTCCCCGCTCTTTACCTTCCTAAACGCCTGAAGAAGTCGGTCCTCTTCATCTGTAAGCCTAACTCCCTGAGTAGGTGCTGAGGTGAAGAAGTCTGCCACCGGCACCTTGAGAGCCTGAGCTATGAGCTGAAGCTTGGTCACGTTGAGGGTTGTCTGCCCATTCTCATATTTCTGAACCTGCTGGAAAGTAACGCCCACCATTTCTGCAAGCTTCTCCTGAGATAGTCCTGCCTGCTGTCTTAATGCCTTGATCCTTAAGCCAATATCCCTCGATGTAACACCCGATTCCATAGCAGTGTCTCCTTGCGGTGAGACTACAACTATGGGTAGGTGTCTTCTACTGACTGGGAGTTGTATTGGTATGACTTGAAAATACAAATTAATGGTGGTATATTACTCCTCGTACACGACTTCAGCTTGTAGGACATTATCTGAGGAGGGGGCATATGGATGCATCAACCATGTGGTTTAAGGCGTATAATCTTCACTATAAAGGTGGGCGTGGGTCGCATGGTCAAGCTGTAGCACTTTATAAGCAGATCATCTCCACATACCCAAACTCAGATGAGGCAGGCTTTGCCAAACAGCAGTTATCAATATTGCGTTCCAAAAACCTTGATACCCTGGAACCAGATCATGCAACATCATTTGATGCTCACGCTACGTCGAATGGCCTGTACAATACTCCTGAGAAAAATGACAGTGGTACTTCTTTCGGGTATATATTTTTTATGTTATTCGCATTTGTTGGCTTGATGGTGCTAATTAGTGTAATCACCTCGGGACTTGGTGCAATCCTAGCTATACCTGGATTTGGTGCGTTAATTAGCGTCATAGCCTACCATGTGAACCAGAGTACTAAGTCTTAAGCTTAGGCAATGACTTGCGTTTCCAAATCTGCCTCGCGAAAAATCCTCAAGGGGAGGTATGACTAATTAGGGTCCCATACTTTTCAACTATATACAACCCCACCCCCCTAATTCCTACAAATATATTCATACTCAAGGGACGGCAATCGCTGTCCCTTTTTTCTTTAGCCTACAACCTGACCACTCGCAGAAGTCAGAGAACGTAAGGCTAAGGAGGCAACATCATGTTAACCGCCATCATCACCAAAGCAATCGTATCCACCGACGCAATCATGCAGGAAACCCGCGTAAAAGCCTCAATCGTCAGGGAAGTAGCTGGCATAGCTCATGGAATCATCAAAGAGCAATTACCGGAGTATCGTGACGATCTCAAAGCCAAACTGCTCGACAGAATAACAGCCTCACTCCAGAAGAAGTAACCAAGACCTCACCAAATACCTATCAATAAGCACAATTACCTTAAAGGGGGCATCTTGCCCCCTTTTTTTCTTAGCCATAGAGCCAGGCCAATCGAAGAAGCCTGACCATACAAAGGCTAAGGAGGTAACACCATGTGCATTTCAACTCTCATCACCAAAGCAATCGTAGCATCCGACCGTGCATGTCAGCAGGCCAAGGTCAAAGCCTCAGTCGTGCGCGAGGTGTCTGGAATTGGTCATCAGATCATCAAAGACAATATGCCTGCCTTCAGGGATGACCTGAAGGAGAAAGTATTGGCCAAGGTCACCGCTCAGCTCCAGAAGTAACTCACCCACCAGACTATTCCACTCACAAACTGACAACTCACACCACCATCAAGGGGGATAGCCACGCCTGCAACCCTACCATGGGATACGTGCGTCTATCCCCCGAAGGAGCTAACTATGAACGTCTACGAAGTCATCAACACTCGCATTATGGAACTATTAGCCCAAGGGACCATACCCTGGCGTAAGACCTGGAACGCTACGAGCAATCAACCTAAGAACCTGATTACCAAGAAGGACTATCGCGGTGTCAACGTATTCCTGCTTGCCTGCATGCCCTATAGCTCGCCGTACTGGCTGACCTTCAAGCAAGCCCAGGACAAAGGCGGCTTTGTGCGTAAAGGTGAGAAGTCTACACCTGTCGTGTTCTGGAAATGGTTGGACCGTAGGGATGCCAATGTTGAGGGCGAGGAAACTGTCAATGGTAATGGCAAGATTCCCATGCTCAGGTACTACTCAGTATTCAACCTGGAGCAGATAGAAGGTATAGAGCCACCACCGACAACCGAGATAGTCCACCAGTTCACACCTATTGAGCAGGCAGAGCAGATCATTGCTGGTATGCCTATGAAACCGAATGTCCATTACGGTGGTAACAGAGCTTCATACTCGCCGATGCTTGATGTCGTAAAGATGCCAAAGCCAGAAGCATTCGAGACACCAGCAGACTTTTATGCAACGTACCTGCATGAGCTTACGCATGCTACCGGACATGCGAGCAGGTTAGGGCGAAAAGGTATTCTTGAGCCTTCATACTTCGGTAGTCACGAGTACAGCAAGGAGGAACTTGTTGCCGAGATGGGAGCTACCTTCCTATGTGCTCATGCTGGTATCGAACAACCGATCATCGAGAATAGTGCCGCTTACATGCAGGGGTGGCTACGTAACCTTAAGAACGACAAGACGTTACTGATACATGCAGCAGCGCAGGCCCAAAAGGCCAGCGACTATATACTAAACCGCTCAGGTTGTGATGACGACCGAGTAACCGATACCGTCACTGAGTGATTACCTAGAAGCAGCACGCCTACCAAGCAGACCAAGATAACCACACCGACCGCCAGTAAGCATTACGTATAAGCATAACAGCTACGTTTCCTTCATAACTCGGAAGGATGCTTTGTAACTCAGCGTTTTCATTAAACACATTTTGCAGCTGTACGATTAGGAGGAACAATATGGCCTATTTCAGGTGCAAAGCATGCCACGCAGTCTATGAAGACTACTACCCACCGGATGATACGTCCACCAAGTGTCACAGCGGGACCATTCAACTTGTACGAGAGGCAGATGATAAACCGTCTGCCTTTTTCTATGCCAAGGAGGCAACTATGACCGCGATCAAGCCAGAGATCAAGCTATTCACCAATCAGGACACCGACACCGCCAGCATTCAGATAACCAGCCTGATCCTCGCATACAACGGCAACTACTACCACCTACAGGGAGGAACCGGAGACACCATCAATGTCTTCATCCAGAGCATCGCCATATACGTGCTCACTATCAACAAGGGAAATGGACATATGGGCCTTAATGCCTTCATGGCTCCTGAGCCCGACCCCATAAACGGCGTCTATCTACATACCCCGCAAGACATCAAGGAAAGCCTCGGTGGCAAGTGGGAGCAGTTGTCACCCAAGGCCATCACCATGAAGCTGATTGACCGACTGATGTAGCAACTTAAAGGAGGAATCACCATGACCATCGACACCCTGTTTGGACCCGAGGCAGTACCGGCACCTAAGCCACGTAGCATTAAGCTCAAGACCATCAAAGCCGTCTATCAGAGCATGACCGTCAGCGATACCATTACCGACTACCTTAAGCCAAACACCCGCTATACATCGGCGTCCCAAGTCTTCGACACCTTCAGCTTCCTGAGGCATGAGACCAAGGAGCACTTCATAGCACTGCATCTCGATGGGAAGAATCGTATCGTCTGTTGCGATATGGTAAGTACCGGTTCCCTCAACCAGAGCATTGTTCATCCCAGAGAACTCTTCAAGACAGCGCTCCTATCGTCAGCAGCAGCGGTGATCCTTCTGCACAACCACCCGACTGGAGACACGACACCATCGACTGAAGATATGACCATTACCCAGAGGCTCCAAGAAGCAGGAGACATGATAGGGATCAAGGTACTGGACCACATCGTCATCGGTGACAGCTACTATTCGTTTGCTGAAAGGGGGCATTTATGAATTGCGAATACTGCGGTAGGGCGTTAAGGGAAGGGGATACGATTCATGGGATCAAGTATGGTACATTGACCTCCACCGGATTTAAGGCTGCTCAGGACTCAGCGGTAACAGTGATATGTGGACCATGCGGGAACAAGATTTACCAGTATGTGTACTCTTCATTAGATACCAAGGCACTGAGCTACCCGACCATCCTCAAAATGGTGACCGAGCTGACCTCCCTTATGAAGAACGGATACAAGTTGATCCAGCACGTAGCCAGCCTACCAGCAACGGACCAGAGAGCACTTTACCATCTGGTAATCTCAAGCAAGCAACCTTTGTAATTCCCTACCTGCCTAGCCCCTCACAAACCAACCAACTCAGTATCTTACCTGATAAGAACCGGTCCTCAAAAGTCTCATCGTATGACATGTTTTCAGCCCTATATTGTCCGGCTGTCTTATAAATCCTGCATCTAGCGAAGTCCCAGGAGCAGTAGTTCTCTACCATAAAGTTAGTGGTAACAGGCATTTTGGGTAGTTTGTCGTTCGGGAAAGGACAGGAGCTGATATAGGTGCATCTCGACATGGCAGACCTCGGAGGAACAAGATTAGCTCACACTACTACTAAAGCTAACATTTAATCAAGCTAATTTTAATCCTAATTTAAGCAGTAATTAAGCAAACCCATATCCTAGCCTACCTCTACATCTAAAGTCCCGTCAAATCTCAAATTTCGAAGCCGTATCGCCAAGTCCGTTACTCATTAATCCCACTAGTCCAAGTAGCAGTCAACTAAGGAGCCAGCAAGCTCCTATTTTTGTACCTAAATCAAAGGAGGTATCACCATGTCAGTCTATAGAAGAAACAAAAACGGCGCGTTCTACATGGATTACATACACAAGGGAGTTAGGGTGTATAAGTCCACCGGCAAGTACACCAAGCGTGACGCGAAGCTCGCGGAAGCTGCAGATAAGCAGAGACTTCACCAGGAGGTATCCTGTGCACAGCAGAACAAACCGGTAGCTGTAACGCTCAGTAAGGCGATTGAGCAGACATATGAGGCCAAATGGAAGACGAACAAGGATGCTATGGGAACCTACCGGCGAGCACAGGGACTTGTCGAGGTTATGGGGGATATCTTGATAGACTCCATTACCGAGGACACCATCGAGGCGCTAATCTGCACCTTGGACGTTACGGGTGTTCAGGTAGCTACAGTAAACCGGTACTTGGCGACCTTAAAGACCATCCTGAAGTATAAGAAGCAGCCATGTGACTTCATACGCCTCAGGAAAGAGCGTAAAGGCAGGATTCGGGTGTTATCGCATGAGGAGGTGCAGCAGGTTGTCAGATGCCTACGTAATGAGGAGCACCTTGGAAACCGACCTTACTTCCACGATGTTGCCCTACTGGTAGAGGTGTTGGTTGATACCGGTTGCAGGTTGTCCGAGGTGCTAAATCTTAGATACGAGGATGTTAACTTTGAGAGCAACCTGATCTCGATATGGATCAACAAGGGGGAGCGTCCCAGGAGCATACCCATGACCCGAAGGGTTAGGAGTATTCTTGAAGGTAGACAGCATGGGAACCCTAAGCCCTTTAGAATGATGGTATATCAGGCTGAATATGCTTGGAACTGGGCACGCAACCATTTGAAACTCAATCATGACAAGGAGTTCGTAATGCATGCGTTAAGGCATACCTGCGCATCACGTCTGGTGAACAAGGGGGTAGACCTCTATGTCGTTAAGGAGTGGTTAGGTCACAGCAGCATACAGATTACCGAGAGGTATGCCCACCTGAACCCTTCTAAGTTGGCTGATGCTGTCGAGGTCTTAGAAAGTGAGACCTCTTGACGTGAGGTGGACAGGCATATTTGTCCTTGATATAAGGCAGTTATGGTGGTAAAAGTGTGACCTGAAGTGAGACCTTTTACCCCTAAATATAGATAGGCAAGGGCAATGGCTAAGCCCGTAACCCCTTGAAAATGCTAAAGGAAGGGGTCGGACGTTCGAATCGTCTCGGGGACGCCAAAAAAATCAAGGGCCTAGCTAGAAATAGCTAGGCCCTTTTATCGTTTTTGTGGCTATATTCCTGACGAGTAGGCGACGTGGCTAGATCGGAATACGACGGGTCCAACTGCCCTGGTGCATCTGTTCCAACTTTGTCCTCAGGACCTGATGGAGGCTTTTCCGGCCTCACCGTCGATCAACAACGTCAGGTCTCTTCTCAAAAATGCAGCGTCTTTTCAAACTTCAATCCCATCCCCGTGTTCGTCAACCTAACCACCTTCGCATTTATGCCGACGGTGGGAGTATCGTTGATGGTGAGTGCCACCACGTCGTTTATACGCATCTTGAAAGCCGCAGTCACAAAGGCACCATCAACACTGACATTCTCCACTTGCCCCTCTACATCCTGATTATTCCAATGGATGCATGCCTTTGCGTGAAAGGCAAGTCTGGCAGATGTTCTTTTCTCTATGTCCACGGCCGCCTCCTTCACTTGAGATGAACCCTGTCTCGCAGTGGGCGAACAACGTCAAGAACGATTCGCCGGATGAGGTCGTCCTGGTTGAAAGGCAGAGGATCACGTCTCTCCGGCAATCCCCTAAACCTGAGGGCATTGTTTTCGGAACAGTTCAAGAGCAGTCCCTATCAGCAAATTCTATTTGCCACCTATTGCGGTTTTTATCGTTTTCAGCGTCCCATCTGTGGTGTTGCTCTCTTTCGGTTTATGATGCAGGGGTGTTCATTGAATTCACCAGCACCATTTGCGCCGGCATGGGGGCTGGGAAACCGGCTGTAGCAAGGCTCTCACGGATGATGCGGTTGCCGTCGAAATAAACCTGCCAGTAGTTATCGTTATGACAGAATGGACGAACTGCCAACACAGGTCCAACCAGCGTGAATTCAAGAATTTCAACCTCCACCGGCGGTTGCGATAACACGTTGGGAACTGTTGCAAGCTTGTCCCGTAGTAGTTTCATGGCTGCAACGTGATCGGCACCACCGGCCAGTTGGCATTTCAATTCAACCCTCCTAAACGGATTTGCAGTATAGTTCTGGATGTTGTCGCTGAAAATCTTGCCGTTTCCAACCATCGTCAGGACATTGTCCGGGGTGTTGATTGAGGTAACGAAAAGCCCGATCTCTTTAACAGTGCCGGTCACCCCACCTACTGTCACGAAGTCACCTACCTTGAAGGGATGCAGCACTACGAGAAAGACCCCTGCTGCAAGGTTCGAGAGCAGCCCACCCCAAGCAGCGCCGATGGCAATGCCTATACCAGCCACCAATGCAGCAAAGGTGGTGGTCTGGAATCCACAGTAACCAAGTATGGCGACGACTAGGATGATGTTCAACGTGACGGCAACGAAATTTCCGATGTAGCGCATCAAAGTGGCATCGACTTTTTGCTTTTCCAAAACTCCTTGTAGCAAGCGCCCCACCAGTCCAATCAACCAGCGCCCCACCAACCAGAAGATAATTACTGCGATGATCTTGGTCCCGAATTCTGTGGCATAAGTGACAGCAAGCTGTTGATACTGACCCATGTTATCCATACGTACCTCCGGTAAGGTTATGTCAGTGTGGCCTCAATAGGTTGCCAGTTCCTCAGGCGCTGGAGCCAACCCCAAAACTCCACTGCCTTGATTTATCGTGGAAAGTGTACGGCTGTGAGAGAATTTTACAAGACCCCAAGGTGGCAACCAGTGTCCGCATAGTTGTGCTAGTGCATCTCTTAAACAGCCCTCAGCAGATTGAGCAGGTCTTCCTTATGCTGATCCGAAACGTTCCCTCATATTCCTCATCCCCCCATTCCCAATCGGCGCAGACATCGACGAAGAAAGTGCTTGAAAGAGGAGATGGATCTGGGTATATGTAGTCGTCCTGAGCGTTGGGTGATAGGGCGGTTGGGATTTATCTCGAGGATCAAGGTTACGAGGCACTTACGGGGTTTCCTGTGGGTGCTTTTTTATGTTCATGCTGTGGGGAGTTGATGGAAATCGTAAAGCAGGAAATTGAGCGGCTGGACAGGATTCATGAGGCGATCGAGCGGTACGCGGTCGACCGTCTCCAGACGATCGCAAGACACGAGTCATACACGAAGGAACTGGAACAGCAGCGCCTGGCCTCGGTGGACTGGCGCGAGAAGAACGATCTGGCTGAGAAGCTGATCGAGCACGGGCACCACTCTCCGCGCAAATACCTTCATGAATACGCCCAGCAGGCCTCTCCTTATTTCGGCATTCTCGGCATCCATGACAACGACCGCAGGATCGGCAAGAAGGAGTACCTGATCGGCAACCAGACGCTCATGGACGGTCAGCGGGTCGTCATCATCGACTGGAGAAAGGCGGAGATCACCGGCCCTTTCTACGAAGGTTACGACATCGGCGAGGAATACGAGCTGACCATCAGAGGGGTCGAGAGGGAAGGGGTGATCACCCGCCGGGACAAGGTGACCATCACGAAAAAGGCCTTGAACCGCATCGAGACTCCTTCTGAAACATACGAGCTGCGGGGGGGCGCGTGGCACAAAAACGGCGCGGCCGGCGAGTCGACCGCCGACACCAAGGAGCGGACCGAGGATCACCGGATGGTGGATTCCATCGCCGCCCTGATCTCGCCGGAACAGTTTCGCGCCATCACCAAGCTCAAGGACGGCGTGGTCGTCATTAACGGTGCGGCCGGGGCCGGCAAGACTACGGTGGCGCTGCACCGGCTCTCGTTTCTCATGTTCGACGCGCCGGAGAAGTACCGTCCGGAGCGGTGCATCGTACTCATGTTCAACAGGGTCCTGCGGGACTACGTCAAACAAAGCAGCGACACCCTCCTTGGGCCGGTGCGGGTAGATACCTACAGCGCCTGGTCCCTGACAGCGCTCGCCGCCCTCGGGGTCCACTCGCTGAAAACGGTCTTTGACGATCCTTTCGGGGCGCAGAAGAAGAGCAGCAGAGTCCCGGCTCTCCTCGCGAAGTACGTTAAGGAGACGACGAAGATCGAGCCGGTCACCGACTTGTGGCGCTTTCTCATGCAGGATTATGTCGTCGCCGCGCTCTGCGCGGACTCCGGTACCGAGTTCCAGCAGGTGGCCCAGAGGAAGTTCGCAGCGAAAGAGCGGGTGGTCTCGTTCTCCGATGCCAGCATCCTGCTCCGTCTGGCGCAACTGCGGCGCCCGGCCGGCACTGTGGTCGTCGGGGCGCTCAACGCCTATGACCATATCGTTGTCGATGAAGCGCAGGATCTCTCCTCGCTCGAACTGCGTACCATCGTGGCCGCCACCTCTGCCGCGCGAAGCCTCACCATCTGCGCCGATGAAAAGCAGCAGATTCTTAGTTTCCTTGACTCCCAAGGGTTCTCCAGTGTCATGGCCCAGCTCCATTCCCAGGGGCTCGAAAAGGAGAACCTGACGGTATCCTACCGGTGTCCGAAGGAGATCGTCGATCTCGCCGCCCAGGTGAGCGGGCGGACCGCCGATACCACGAAGGCACATTCCGGTGCGCTCGGCTTCCATCCCACGAAGAATGCCGCCGAGTCGATGGCGAAAATTCGGGAACTCGTCGAGGAGTTGGTGCAGGCTGCACCGACCTCGCTAACAGGAGTGATCTGCAAGAAGAAGGCGGATGTCAAAGCCCTCCACGCTGCACTCGCAGGTCTCCCCGGCCTGCACGCCGAAGGGGAAGTTTCATTTACGCCCGGGGTCCAGGTCATCCATGCTCACGCCATCAAAGGCGTTGAGTTCTCCAACGTAATCCTCTACAACCCCAGTTCCTACGACTACCGCCAGACCGAACCGGACAGGAACCTCTTGTACGTTGCGATCACCCGTGCGTGCAAGACGCTGCACATCGTCCATCACCAACCGCTGGCGCAGGGACTTCGCGACAGCGCCAGTAACCGGTGACGTGATCCCCGCCCATATCCCTTCCAAGGACCGAAGCACCATTTGACACAAAATTCTTAACAGGCCCACGCTTCGTTAGCCCTTGAAGACACGCCGTTAAAGCCTAAGGGCATACCGGTTGGAGTTAAGTGGTATGCCGTTAAAGCCTAAGGGCATACCGTTTGGAGTTGAGTGGTATGCCGTTAAAGCCTAAGGGCATACCGGTTGGAGTTAAGTGGTATGCCGTTAGGAACCTAAGGGCATACCGTTTGGAGTTAAGTGGTATGCCGTTAAAGCCTAAGGGCATACCGTTTGGAGTTAAGTGGTATGCCGTTAAAGCCTAAGGGCATACGGGTTGGAGTTAAGTGGTATGCCGTTAGGAACCTAAGGGCATACCGTTTGGAGTTAAGTGGTATGCCGTTAGAGCCTAAGGGCATACCGTTTGGAGTTAAGTGGTATGCCGTTAGAGCCTAAGGGCATACCGTTTGGAGTTAAGTGGTATGCCGTTAAAGCCTAAGGGCATACCGTTTGGAGTTAAGTGGTATGCCGTTAGGGACCTAAGGGCATACCGTTTGGAGTTGAGTGGTATGCCGTTAAAGCCTAAGGGCATACCGTTTGGAGTTAAGTGGTATGCCGTTAGGAACCTAAGGGCATACCGTTTGGTGTTAAGTGGTATGCCGTTAGGAACCTAAGGGCATACCGTTTGGAGTTAAGTGGTATGCCGTTAGGAACCTAAGGGCATACCGTTTGGAGTTAAGTGGTATGCCGTCAGAGCCTAAGGGCACACCGGTTGGAGCTAAGTGCCATGCCGTCTGGGCCATCGTGCTTAAGGGGAGTAAGGAAAAAGAAGGGGATTCAGATTAGTATAGCGGGAGGGGGGCGGAACAGAACGTTCCCTCGAACGGGGCGCCGTGCTTCCGCATTCGAGGGAACGAGTCATAGTTTTATCCGATGGTTCGGTTCTGCTAATTTGATGAAGCAGAGGGCGACTTCTTCTTCCTTGGGGGCGGGGCAACCACTTCCAACCCAGCCTGCAGCAGCCCCGGGATGTCGTCTTCAGTTGCAACAACCTGGAGATAAGCAGCGATCTTTTTAAAGATGTCGATCAGTTCTTTGAACGCCTTGTTGCGTAACACGATTGCCACGCGGTCGTAGTTGACGGCAGCGTTATATTTCTTATCTGCGTCATCGATCAGTTCTTTTACCCGAACGAGCGCAATGCCTTGGTCGGTCACGTTTTGGTACAAGGGGAGCAAGCACAAACCGGTGTAGTATCGCTTGCAGTTGCCGAGGAACACCGTCGGTCTACCTGCCAGGTCGAACTTGAGACGTAACATAGTTACCTCCGGTAAATGATTAGCTGTTGTTAATTTAACAACGGATCAACTTATACCCCACGGCACAGTTATTGGCAACTCGTCAAACGAAAAAAATGATCCTCCTTCGGGTCGGCCTGCGCTGCACCCAGGCGTAAGTGCTGAGTACCAAAAGAAAAAGGAGGCGGGCAACTCCCCGCCAACTTTTTTGTTGTCGCAGGTAAGGCCCGCCTTGCTGCATGCTGCCCGCTTGAACAGCAAAGATACGTGCGGTACCACAGCAGCTGTCGCTCACGATAAAAAGGGGGTCCCGTGATACGGGGCCCCCTTTCTTGTTGCCGGACATGTGTAAGTTGCCGGAAGTTTTTTGCCTTACTTCTTCTGCGCCCCCGGCGTCGCTACGTAGAAGGAGAGTTCCCCCTGCTTTACAGGAGCGTTGCAAACGTCGTTGACAAAGATTTCAACCTTGTAGGTGCCGGTTATCGAGGGGATCTTGTAGTTGGCTATGTATTGGCTAGCGTTGCCGGCTGCGTCGAGTTCCCAACGGATTGCACCAGCAACGTAGGTTGCTGCAACCTGACCGGAAGGCAGCTTTACAACCGCCATGATGTCGGCGAACGGAGGCAGCAAGGCGCCTGCGTTATCGGTAATCGCCCACTTGATGGCGACATCCGCGGTCGGATTGAACTGCTTCCCTGTAACACTGATGGGGGGAAGAGCAGTTACGCCCACGCCTACGGTGAACGATCTGACATCCGAGCCGGTGTGAATGGCCGGGGTGGCAGCGTCATCAGCCTCGGCCACCAGGGTGAAGGTACCGATCTGGTTGGCGATCGCATTCTCCGTGAGCGTGACCTCCTGGCCCGCGGCTACCGGGAGAAGGGAGTTGCTGGAGAGAGCGGCCGTTACATCATGCTGTACGGCTTCTGCGCAGCTGTTAATAAAGGCGCGAGCAGCATGAACTCCGGTACCTGCACCTTCCTCGGTGGGGTCAACGGCTTTGAACGATGCCTGCAACGGAGCATTGAGCAGCAGAGACGTTCCGTTGCCCGGGCTGGATATGGTGACCAGCGGAGGGAGGGTGTCCAATTTGACCTGCTGCGGCTCGGCGATGTTGACGGTGAACGTTCTGTTGGCCGGTCCGATACCGAGCCCCTTTTCAGTTTCGGGGTTGGTCAATTTTGCTTGAATGTTGACGATGTACTCCCCCGCCGGCACGTCACTGGTATTGGTGAAGGTCAAGATGACCGGCTGGCTCCCTTTCCCCGGGTCAAGGAGCGTGAAGGTCGAGGGAGTAAAGCTGAATGCATTTTTAAGGGCATTAAGCTGATCCTCGGTCAGACTCGGCGTGGAGCCGTCGCCGTTGTAGACATCGGCGACCCTCACCTCTACATCGATGTCCGCGCCGCTGTCTCCGTTCCCATAAACGTAATCGAGCGAGGGGTCGCAAGAACCCGTGACGTTTATCGACGGCGAGAGGACGGTGAAAGAGGCGGTGAGCTGGTCCACGCTGGTCCGCGTGTAGCTGTAGGAGGAAGGAGAGATGTCTACCGAACCGAGCGGACCGTTGGTGCCACAGGGGCCCAAGACCGGTTTTTCTGCCATTGCCGTGCTGGCCAGTGTTAAAAACATACCTAAAGCAATTGTCGATACATTTCTTTTCATGATGCCCTCCATTAGATAGTGTTTCATTCCAGTGTTACGTTCGTTACAGGATCCCTGGTTGGTATCGAAAGATTGGCTCCTTGGACGCGCAGGCTGTCGTGACCTCGTCGGCTGCATCGTGGTTTTTGAATAGCAACTCCGCGACGCATTCGTTAATTGCAACCGCAGTTCCCATTTTATCTTGAACCATTTCCACTCGGACCACTTCTGCCTGGCAGGTCAACTTGACCATTTGGGTAGGGCCCTGATTGGTCAAGCACATGGTAAATTGCACCTGTTCGCCCAAGCCGAGGACCTGGTCGGTAGTGAAGTAGATCCCGTCGGTGCTGTAATCTCTAGTGAGGCCGGTTCCACCGGCAAGCTCGATGGGAACCTCAGAGTAATACCGTGTTGCTCTTCTGTTCTCCAAACGTCCCATGGGCTGCCCCTCCTCTACGTTTGACGATTGTAGATATATCAGTCAAAACGACAATAACCGGATCGGTATATTTCCGCATGGCCGATGGGTATATTTTCCTATATCTTCGGATATACACCCGCCCCGTCTTTTCGCTCCGCCGGGCACTACATGTTCGCCGGAGACATCGCCCCGCAGATAAACGTCGCCATCCCCCGCGAGTAGCCGATCACTGCAAGCCGATACAAAAAAGGAGGCGGGGGAATCCCCCGCCTCCTCTTGACCCGTCTGGTGCTCCTCTACCTTACGAGCTTTACCGGGAAGGGGCCGTTTTTCTGGCCGGTGAGGGCGCTTTGGATGTAGACGTTGTAGACGCCTGCGGGGAGGCCGGTGGTCTTCCAGTTGAACTGCCAGGTGTTGGTCAGGCTGTCGTACTGAAGCCCGCTGGCGCCGGCGTCATCCAGGGTGATGGCGGCGTCGGTGTCGGTGCTGTCGCTTACGTGGTAGATGGTGACGTTCGGCTGCGCGCCGGCACTGGCGAGGACCGCACCGTTGCTGTTGGTGAACTGCCACTTAAGCGGGATGGCGCTCTTGATCTTGTACGCCTTGTTCGCGTCGTAGGGGGCGAGCAGGCCGTTGAAGCCGTACTGTACGTTGACGTCGAACCTGGCGGTTACGCCGTTGCCGTGGGCGTCCTTGGCGCTGCAGGAGACCGCCGTGGTCCCGAGGGCGAAGCTGCTGCCGGAGGCCGGGGTGCAGACGACCGGAACGGTGCCGTCGACCAGGTCGGTGGCGGTCGGGTCATAGGTCGCGGCCTGACCGGTGATCAGGGTGAGCGACTTGGGCACGCCGTTGAGGGTCGGAGCGGTGGTGTCCTTCACGGTGACGGACTGGGCGGCGGTACCGGTGTTGCCTGCGGCATCCTTGGCGGTCCAGGTGACCACGGTGGTGCCGACCGGGAAAACGGAGGGGGCGTCGTTGGTCAGGCTGGTGACGCCTACCGCGTCGCTGGCGGTAGCGGTCCCGAAGGTGACGCTCATGGTCGGGCCGGTGGCTTCAACGGTGACCGATGCCGGAGGGGTCACCACCGGTGCCGTGGTGTCCTTCACGGTGACGGTCTGTTTCGCTGTGCCCACGTTGCCCGCCTGGTCGTCAGCCGACCACGTTACCTCCGTGGTGCCAACGGGGTACAGGGCGGGAGCGTTGTTGCTGATCCCTTTCACGCCGACTGCGTCGGTTGCGGTGGCGATCCCGATGGCTACGGGAGAGAGGGGGGCTGTCGCCTCGACTACGACCGCGGGGGGGGCGGTCACCACCGGCGCGGTGGTGTCCTGGACCGTCACGGACTGGGTGCCTTTGCCGACGTTGCCGGCGTCGTCGCTGGCGGACCAGGTGACCATGGTGAGCCCTACCGGGAAGGTCGGCGGTGCGTCGCTGGTGATGGCCTTCACGCCGACCGCATCGGTTGCGGTCGCCGTCCCGATGGCGACCTCAGTGCCAGGACCGGTGGCCTCCTTGGTGACCGGGGACGGTGGGGTGACGACCGGGGCGGTGGTATCCTGGACTTTTACGGAGAAGTTACCGCTGGCCCCGTTGTGGGCCGCGTCGGAGACGCTGCAGGTGACGGTGGAGGTTCCCAGCGGGAAGCTGCTGCCGGAACCGGGGGCGCAGGCAACGGCGAGGTTGCCGTCGACGTTGTCCCTGGCGCTTGGGAGCGTGAAACTTACTTCGGCACCGGCTGCCGAGGTCGCTTCGGCGGTGATGTCCGAGGGAAGGTCGGAGATCACCGGTGCGGTGATGTCGAGCACCTTCACGGAACACTGCCTGCTGTCGGTAAGGAGGCCGACGTCGCTGACCAGGAGCTTGAAGGTCATGGTATCGTTTGCGGAATCAAGGTAAGGTGCGTCAAAGGTCAGGCTCTTCGCGGTCGTCTGGTCGTAGCTGGGCAGGGTGGCATTGGGGGTGCCGAGGACCTGGCTCCAGTTGTATCCGGCAATACCGTCATCGCTGTCCGTGGAACCGGAACCGTCGAGGGTGACCTGGGCCCCCTCGTTCACTGAGTCGGGGCAGGAGAGCCCCGCTTTGGGGGGATCGTTCACCCATAGCACGTTGACGATCTGGTCCGAGCTGCCGGTAAGCGAGCCGTCCGAGACGGTCAGCCTGAAGCTGAGCGAGGTGCCGTTGGGGAAGGGAACGTCACTGGGGGCGCTGAAGGTGGCCCCGGCGCCAGCGGTGGTCAGGGTGACCGCGGGGCCGCTCAGTTGCGACCATCTGTAGCTCAGGGGATTGCCGTCGGGATCGGAGGAGCCGCTGCCGTCAAGGGTGACCTGGGATCCTTCGTACACCGCACTAGGTGTCACGGAGATGGCCGCTATCGGCGCCTGGTTGGTGGCAACGTTCTTCACGTTGACGGTTGTGGTCAGGCTCTCGCGCTGCAGCGGTGAGCAGCCGCTGGCGGTGAGCTTGAAGACAAGGGTGGCCCCCGTGGGGCCGACCTCGGGAGCGGAGAACGTGGGCTGGGCGGCGGTCGGGTCGCTGAGCGTGACCGCGGGGCCTGCCGTCTGTTCCCATAGGTAGCCGGTGGTGTCCTTCGACGGAGAAGCGTTCAGTTTGACGACGGTGGCAAGACCACGGGCGTCCTTCTCGGCGACGTCCTGGTTATCCGGAGATACTTGCGGTATGACCTTGCAGGTCTGCCCCCCCAGTGCGGTCGATGCCATCAGCATGCAAAAGATCGCTGAAAGTATTTCTCTTCTCATCTCCAGATCCTCCTTCTGTAATGTCACGTGCGAATCAATGAAAAATCTATCGTTATGGCACATCCGAAAGCCGTGCCGATGCAGGCTTTTGTAGCTGATGGTAGATGGTCTATTGATACGCGATACTTGGGAAGATTTGAATATACTCGGGGGCATAATTATCTATACCTTTGGATATATCCGTGCCGAAGAGAGAGGCATGTTCAAGATCCGTGTCCCCCTGACGAAGAGCTATAATCGTGGCGCGTGGGAAGGAATGTCTTGACCTGACTCCTCTTTGAAGCACACATTGAATACGTGGTGCCGAAACATGCGGAAACACGTCTAGTCGGCTGTGCGGCCGATGGGCGGATCGGGAGCTGCAGGCCGCTTTGGGGCGCACCTTTTCCGGGGGGGATTTTGATCACAACTGGCTCTAATTTGTGGGGGTAATTGTCTACAGTAATTTATGTGAATATTTGCTATAAAAGCTTCCCATGTGGAGGGTGATTAATGACTATTGAAGAAGCTTTTGGCATTGTGGTCCGCAGATTGAGAAGGGAGCGGAACCTTTCCCAGGACAAGCTATCCATATCAAGCTGCCTGGACCGTAAGTTTATCTCCAATATTGAAGGGGGGAAGCAGCAGCCCAGCCTGGTCTCCATCTTTGCCCTAGCCAGTGCCCTCAACACTTCCGCCTCGAGTATCATCTACGAAACCGAATTCATCCTGAAGATCAATACACCGGACCGGCTAAGGACCGAGGGGTCCAAGATAGACTGGATCAGTAGCATGGAGATCATGATGAACAAGATCAACAATAGCTACCAGGGGTCGGAGACGATCCTCATCGTCGACGACGAAAGGCAGCTCCGCGAGATGCTGTCCGACTTTCTTGCCAGCTACGGGTACAAGGTGATCACTGCTGAAGACGGACAGGATGCCCTCGAGAAATACAAGGAGAACGAACCGATTCACCTGGTGATCATGGATGTCGTCATGCCGCGCAAGGACGGCATCAGCTGCTTCAAGGAGATCAAGAAGGTCAACCCGAAGGCGAAAGCGGTTTTTATGAGCGGCTACCGGCCGGACCACCTGCAGGCGAAGGAGGATTTCCACCTGATCCAGAAACCGTTTTCACCCGTGGAGATGATCAAGGCGATCAGGAACGCGCTTGAGTCAGACTCCGAGCCGCCGTTCCAGCTGTGATCTGACCGCACGAAAAGAAGGGATCCCGGCACATGAAGGGAAGGGGAGTTCGTCACCGGACTCCCCTTTTTGCGTTCAGGGGGTCTGGTAGAGGAGGCTGAGGGCCCATGCGGTGGCCAGGGTCGAGGAGAACCAGATCAGCGCCCGCGGCGTGATGTCCTTGGGGATGTCGAGGTAGGGACGCTCTCCGCGCAGCGACTGTATCTTGTACTCGATGGTCTGCTTGCCGTGAACGAAGACCGCGATGGAAACCGGGAACCAGATGGCGCCGGTCACGGTGCAGAGGGCGCTCACCGGGCCGGTCAGGTGCTCGCCGGTCGAAAGCATGACCGCCAAGGTTACGCCGGACAAAAGCGCCGTCGTGTTGGACGCGTAGGGTATTTTCATGCCCTGCCCCCCTGATCGAGGTGGTGGGTGCCGACAGAAAAGAGCAAAACACAGGAGGGCACATTAGCAAGTTAAATTCCCCGCTGGGGAGGGGGAGGGGTTGACAGGGACGCACCCTTTGTGGTAGCAAAGGATAGCGTTTCGGCGCTAACTCTTTGATTTATAGGAGTTTATGTGAAAGATAAAATGTTGTGCCGCCGGATGTTCCTCAAGTCCTCCGCCTTCTTCGCCGCCACGGTTCTGGGAGCCAAATCGGCGCTGGCCAAATTCGTGGAAGGGGGAGGGGCGCCCGAGGGGAAGCTCTCCCTTTACAACGTCAACTGCAAGGAAAGGCTCACCGTCACCTACCGCAACAGCCTCGGCGAATACTGCGACGAGGCCATCCAGGCCCTCAACTGGATCTTCCGTTGCCACCTTACCAACGAAACCACCAAAATGGACCTCCGCGTGCTCGAGTACCTGAACCGGCTGGACAACAGCCTCGGTGGCGACAACGAGATCCACATCATCTCCGGCTACCGTTCTCCCGAGTACAACGCCCGATTGAGGAGCAGGTCCAAAGGGGTGGCCAAGGACAGCCTGCACATGAAGGGGATGGCCATAGACCTCGCCATCCCCAGCGTCGGGCTTGACCGGATCAGGCGCACCGCCACCGCGCTCGCCGCCGGAGGGGTCGGCTACTACCCGCAGTCGGGCTTCGTTCACATCGATTCCGGACAGTTCAGGACCTGGTAGGACGACCGGCGCCCGGACCTTAGCCGAGTATCCTGATCTGAAGCAGGTATACCGCGATGCCCCCGAAGTAGCCCAAGAGAGCCAAGCCGCTGATCCGCTTGACATACCAGAAGAAGTGTATCTTTTCAAGCCCCATCGCGGCCACCCCCGCGGCCGATCCTATGATCAGGATGGAGCCACCGGTGCCGGCGCAATAGGCCATGAACTCCCATAAGAAGCTGTCGGTGGGGTGCTGAGCCAGGTCGTACATCCCCATCGATGCGGCGACCAGCGGCACGTTGTCCACGATGGCGCTCACCATCCCGATCAGGGTCACGATCAGGTCGAGGCGACCGACAGCGTGGTCCAGCCACTTAGCGATCGCGGCGAGGATGTGGGTGTGTTCCAGGGTCGCCACCGCGAGCAGGATCCCGATGAAGAAGACGATGGAGCTCATGTCGATCTTCTCGAGCGCGTGGGCCAAGGTCAGATGCCGCTTGTCCATCTCCTCCTTGTTGCGGTGCACCAGGTCGCCGGCCAGCCACAGGATGCCCAGCCCCAGCAAGATTCCCATGAAGGGGGGGAGATGGGTGACGGTCTTGAACACGGGGACACTGACCAAGATCCCTATCCCAAGAAAGAACATGAGGTTGCGTTCGAAGTTCGTGGTCTGGGGGAGGTCGCCGTTGTCGCGGATGGCCGGAGCTACCACCTCGCGTCCTCTCAACTGGAATGCCACCACGGACAGCGGCAGCAGCAGGTTTACCAGGGAGGGGGCAAGCACGCCTTTCATGATTGCCAGGGTTGTGATCTGTCCCCCGATCCAGAGCATGGTGGTGGTGACGTCGCCGATCGGGGTCCAGGCACCGCCGGCATTGGCGGCGATAACGATGAGGCCGGCGAAGAAGAGGCGGTCCTCCTGGCGGTCGAGCAGTTTCTTCATCAGTGAGATCATCACGATGGTGGTGGTGAGGTTGTCGAGAACTGCACTGAGGAAAAAGGTGACACAGCCCACCAGCCACATCAGCGTGGAGAGCTTCCTGGTCTTGATCTGCGCCGTGATTACCTCGAATCCGTTGTGGGCGTCCACCACCTCCACGATGGTCATTGCTCCGATCAGGAAGAAAACGATCTGCGCCGTAGAGGCGAGCGATTCGTTCAACTGTTGCACGACCTGGTGTGAGTCTGCGCCGAGGAGGGCGTAGACCGACCAGAGCAGGCCGGCGCCAAGGAGGGCGGAGGACGATTTGTTCACCTTGATGGGGTGCTCAAGAGCAATGGCGGCATAGGCGACAAGAAAAATTGCAACGAGTAGAGAGAGCATCGGCGGGCTTCCTTAGGGAAAGAGGCGTGGTGGAACTTGCCATTGATAACGCATCCACGCCGGAGGGTAAAGACATAAATGGGGATGCGGTAAAGAAAGGGCCTGTCGGATCGACAGGCCCTTTTGTTTCGCCGGAATGGTGTGCGGGATCAGTACCCCAGCGCGCGCGGCAGCCAGAGCGAGATGGCTGGCACATAGGTCACCAGCAGCATGAAGCCGAGCATCGCCATGAGCCAGGGCCAGACGGCCACCGTGAGCTCCGAGATCCCCATCTTGGTGATGCCGCTGGCGACGTAGAGGTTGAGCCCCACCGGCGGGTGGCACATGCCGACCTCCATGTTCACCGTGATCAGCACGCCGAAGTGCACCGGGTCTATGCCGAGCTTCATGGCGACCGGGTACAGGATCGGGGCGAGGATCAGGATGATGGAGGAGGGCTCCATGACGTTGCCCGCCAGAAGAAGCAGCACGTTGGTGACCAAAAGGAAGGATACCACGCCCAGGTTGTGCCCGAGGATCCAGTCCGCCATGAGCTGCGGGATGTTTTCGTGCGTCATCAGGAAGGAGAAGAGCACGGCGTTGGTGATGATGTACAGGAGCATGGCCGACATGCTGGCCGAGTCCAGCAGCACCTTGGGAACCTTGCTGAACGGGACGTCGCGGTAGACGAAGACCGCGATGACGAAGGCGTAGACGGCGCTCATCGCGGCCGCCTCGGTGGGGGTGAACATCCCCGAGTAGATCCCCCCGAGGACGATGACGATCAGGAAGAGCCCCCAGATGCTCTCCCGCAGCGCCTTGGCCCGCTCGCCCCAGGTCGCCCTCTTCATGCGCGGCAAGTTGCCGCTCTTCGCCCTCCACCAGGCGACCAGGCCGAGCAGGGTGGCCAGCATGAGGCCGGGGATCACGCCCCCCATGAAGAGCGCGCCGACCGAGGAATTGGTGGCGACGCAGTAGACCACCATCGGGATGGATGGCGGTATCAGGATGCCGAGCGAGCCCGACGTGGTGATGACCCCTGCGCCGAAGCGCTTGGGGTAGCCGGCGCGCACCATGGCGGGCATCATGATGGAGCCGATGGCGACGACGGTTGCGGGGCTCGACCCGGAGACGGCGGCGAACAGGGCGCAGGCCATGACGCCGGCGAGTGCCAGTCCCCCGTGCCAGTGGCCGACCATGGAGGTGGCGAAGTTGATCATCCTCTTCGCCACGCCGCCGTGGGTCAGGAAGTTGCCCGCCAGGATGAAGAAGGGGATCGCCATGATCTCGAACTTCTCGATCCCGGTGAAGAGCTTCATGGCGACCGCCTCGGTGGGCACTTCCGAGAAGAAGAAGAGGAAGGTGAGGACGGTGAGGCCGAGGGCAATGGAGATCGGCATGCCGGTCAACATCAGCGCGAGCAGCAGGGCGAAGACGACGCCCGTGCTGCCGAGGGTCGCTATCGCTCCGAGTATCACGGCGATGCCGAGCAGCCAGGTCGCCGCCTTTTTCTTGGAAAACTGTTCCCAGCCGACTACAGCGGTACTCATTTCACACCCCCCTTGGCTTCCTTGTGGTTGAACTTGTGCTGCTCGTACTCCTCCAGAGCCTCGGTCGAGTCCAGGGTACCTATCTCTTCGATACCTTCGACGTGGGCGTGGTCGTGGTGCGGCAGCTCACCGGTGCGCAGGAAGGCGAGGCCGACCTGCAGGAAGCGGAAGCACATGAGAAACGAGCCCAGCGGCACCGCGCAGTAGACGATCCAGGTGGGCCACTCGAGGTCGGGGGTGATGGGGCCTTCGATCAGTTCGGCCACATCCATCCCCAGCTTGTTGAATACGGCGTAGTGCATGCCGTTCTCCCAGACGAACTTGGCTCCCAGCGAGCCGATCATGCCGGTGAAGAGGGCGCCCCCCAGGATGGCGAGCACCACGGTCACCTTGCGCCAGGAGTCGGGAAGGCGGGTGACCAGGACGTCGACGCCGACGTGGATGCCGCTCCTGACGCCGTAGGCGGCGCCGAACTTCGCCATCCAGACGAACATGTAGATGCAGAGCTCCTGCGCCCAGCTCATGTTAATGGTAAGCAGCCAGTCCTGCAGCCCGGGGATGGGGAGGCCGGACAGATAACGATGGCCGACGGCAACGGCGATGATTATCGTGGCTGCGGCAATGAGGAAGGTGATGATGATTTCCTCGAGATGGTCAAGATACTTCATCATGATGGGCTTCTCCTGGAACTCGTGTGAACGGCCGCCGCGAAGCCGCGGCGGCCGTGACGTACAGGTCTGTAGAGATTAGTTCGCGTTGTAGCCGGTTGCTGCGTAGACTTCCTTGACGATGTCCGCGCCGATGCGACCCATGTTGTCCTTGTGCGCCTTGTCCATCGCCTTCTTCCAGGCCGCGCGCTCCTGCGGGGTGAGGGCGATCAGCTGGCTGCGGCCGGACTTCTTGACGGCGGCAAGGGCCTCGTCGTTGTCCTTCTTGGCCACGTCGTTGGCGTACTTGGTGGCGTCTTTCATGCACCCTTCCAGGGTGGTGCGGATGTCGGCCGGCAGCCCCTGCCAGAACTTCTTGTTCACGATGACCGCGTAGCCCAGGTAGCCGTGGTCGGAGAGGGTGACGTACTTCTGCACCTCGTGCATCTTCTGGGTGTACAGGTTGGAGGGGGGATTCTCGGTGCCGTCGACGACGCCGGTCTGCAGCGCCTGGTACACCTCGGAGAAGGCGAGGACCTGCGGGATCGAACCGACCGAACGCATCTGGGAGTCGAGCACCTTGGAGGACTGGATGCGCATCTTCTGTCCCCTGAAGTCGGCGACGGCCTTGATCGGCTTGTTGGCGCTCATCACCTTGAAGCCGTTATCCCAGTAGGCGAGGCCCAGGATCCCCTTGGGCTCCAGCTTCTTGAGGAGCTTCGCCCCGACCGGCCCCTGGGTCACCTTGTGCAGTTCCTGGTAGTTGTCGAAGATGAAGGGGAGGTCGAACACCTCGAACTCCTTGACCCCCAGCGGAGCGAACTTGGCCAGCGACGGCGCCAGCATCTGTACCGCGCCCAGCTGCAGCGCTTCCATCTCTTCCTTGTCCTTGTAAAGCTGGCTGTTCGGATAGACCTCCACCTTCACGCGTCCCTTGGTGCGCTCCTCGGCGAGCTTCTTGAAGTAGTCGGCGGCCTGTCCTTTCGGGGTGTGCTGAGCGACGACGTGGCTGAACTTGATCACGATCGGTGCGGGCGCAGCGACTGCGGTCATCGGCAGGGCAAGCGCCGCCACGGTGACCAGGGCTTTCAAACAATCTTTGAGTTTCATGGATGCTCCTCCTTGGGTGGTGTGCTGCGTCGGTGTGTGTTCGATAATTAAACGGAGGGGCTGGTGCATCGTCCCCCGTTCCGCTTGCGCGTATACGATACATCGTTTTAATGCAACAGAGGTGCCACTTGCTGATCCAGGTAAGTTGCTGAAATTGGTGCTACGCTTAGGGCAGAATATCGGTTGAGTGAAACGAAGATGGCGGGAATCCGCCACCGTGATGGCGGATATCTGCCAAAAGGTTCGGTCGCCGTTACATTAGAACGTCGGGGGCTTGTGCGGATGCTGCCGGAATAATGGTTGGTGCGGGTTAATCGTGCGGGGCGTGCAGGGGGACGGTGCCGTGCACCGATGTTCTGATAACGGCGGCGGTAGGGGGGGGCTCCCCCTGGGTCGGCAGGGGGGCGAGTCGCGGGGGGGGGCATGCGCGGAGATGCTACAGCCCGTATTTCTCCATCTTGTAGCGCAGCGTGCCGCGCGGGATCTTCAGGTTTGCTGCCGTCTGCAGCACGTTGCCCGCGGTCTGCTGCAGCGCCTTCTCTATGAGGGTTTTCTCGATGCTGCTGATTGCCTCCTCGAGCCCGAGCCCTTCCGGGATCGCTATGGCGTTGGCCGGGGTGCCGGCGGCGGCGTCGCTGTAATGGCCGCTCCTGATCTCCTGCGGCAGGTGCTCCGCCAGGAGGGTGGGGCCGCTACGCATGATGCAGATGCGCTCGATGACGTTTCTCAACTCCCTCACGTTCCCGGGCCAGGCGTACTGCGCCATGAGCCGTTCCGCCTCGGGGGAGACGTCGCGGAACTGGCGGCCGAAGGCGCGGCTGAAGTTGTCCAGGAAATAGGCGGCCAGGGCGGCGATGTCCGGGGTCCGTTCCCTCAAGGGGGGGATGTGGATCGGGAAGACGTTGAGGCGATAGAACAGATCCTCCCGGAAGCTCTTCTCGGCAATGCGCTGCAAAAGGTCGCGGTTGGTGGCGGCGACGACCCGGACGTCGATGTCGATGTCTTTCACCGCGCCGACCCTGCGGATGGTCTTCTCCTGCAGTACCCGCAGCAGTTTGGCCTGCACGGCCATATCCATCTCCCCGATCTCGTCCAGGAAGATGGTGCCGTGGTGCGCTTCCTCGAAGAGCCCTTTCTTCCGGGCCGCGGCGCCGGTGAAGGATCCCTTCTCGTGTCCGAAAAGTTCGCTCTCAAGGAGGGACGCAGGAATCGAGGCGCAGTTGATGGCGACAAAGGAGGCGTCCCTGCGGTCGGAGAGGTCGTGGATGGCGCGGGCCACCAGCTCCTTGCCGGTGCCCGATTCCCCGGTGATGAGCACGGTCGAGGGGATGCGGGCGATCTCGCGCACCTGGGCCACCACCTCGTTGAAGGCGTCGCTTCTGCCGATGATGGGGGACGGGCCGGGGAGGGAGCCGTCGCCGTGTCGCAGCTTTCTCACCTCCCGCTTCAGGGTCTGCGTCTTCAGGGCGAGCTTCACGATCAGCCTGAGCGCGTCCGCCTTGAAGGGCTTCTTCATGTAGTGGAACGCCCCGAGCTTGAGCGATTCCACCGCGCTCTCCACCGATCCGTAGCCGGTGATGATGATCACCAGCAGTTCCGGGTCGATCTCCTTCAGCCCCTTCAGCACGTCGATGCCGTCTTCGGTGCCAAGGTTCAGGTCCAAAAGGGCGAGGTCGATCTCCTCCGAGGCGACCAGGTCGCGGGCCTGCTGTCCCGAGTTGGCGGTGAGGACCTGGAACCCCTCGCTGGAGAGGATGCGCTGCACGTTTTCGCAGATGAAGGCTTCGTCGTCTATGATCAGTATCTTTTCCATACGTTCCTTTTCCTAACCGCATCCCCTCTCACTCCGGAGGGAGAGGAGCAGGGGGGAGGGCGTTGCAAGTGGCAAAATTGCAGTAGCAGGCAGCGCCCTCACCCGCCCTTCGGGCACCCTCTCCCGGGGGGAGAGGGGGTAGCCCGCAGAGGTGCGCTCTCACCCGCCCTGCGGGCACCTTCTCCCGGAGGGAGAGGGGGTAGCTAGCAGAGGTGCGCCCTCACATGCCCTGCGGGCACTCCTTCCCGGAGGGAGAGGAACTGGCGGGACATTGCCCAAGCGGCAGTTCGACGGTGAAGCGGGTTCCGTTTCCCGGCGCGCTTTCCACCCGGACCCTCCCCTGGTGCTCCTCGATGATGCGCTGGGTGATGGAGAGGCCGAGCCCGGTGCCGGCACCCTTCCTGGTGAAGAAGGGCTCGAAGATCAGGGGGAGGTCGTCGCCGGCGATCCCGGGGCCGTCGTCGCTGATGTCGATCACCGCATACCCATCCTGCACGGAGGTGGCGACCCTGATGCGCCCCCCGTCCGGGAGGGCCTGCTGGGCATTCTTGATGATGTTGAGTACCGCCTGCTTGATCTTCTCCGGGTCGAACCTGAAGGGGGGAACCGCCCCTTCCTCGACGGTGAGCTGCACCTGCTGCTTTTCGCAGGGGCGCCGCAGCAGGAGGACCGTGTCGTTCACCAGCCGGTTCAGGTCGCACTCCCTGAACTCGGCTCGCACAGGGGAAGAGTAGTTAAGTAGCGCGTTGACGAGCTTTTCCACCCGCTCGATCTCGGCCAGGGCCTTCTTGATCAGCTCCTTGTCCGCGCTGTTGGAGGTGGCCTGGTCGTGCAGATCGTCCAAAAGGAGCGAGATGCCGGTGAGCGGGTTTCTCACCTCGTGCGCGATGCCGGCGGAGAGCTTGCCCAGGGAGGCGAGCCGGTCCAGGCGCATCATCTCCTCGTGCAGGTTTTCGCGCTCCGTCTCGTTGCGCAGGGTGACGGTGAGCCCGTGCTCGGAGTCGTGACCTATGGGGAAGAAGCCGACGTCGAAGTGGGTCTTGCCCGGGCCGTGGTCGAAGCGGAAGGTCTCCCTGCCGTACCCCGAGTTGCTGGCGAAGACCGCGGCGATGCGTTCGCAGAGCCCGTACCACTCCCTGAAGACCTCGCGGTAGTGCATCCCCTCGGTCACCTCCTCGCCCAGGAACAGTCTCCCGGTGCGGTTGATGGAGGTGAGAAACCCCTCCGGGGAGAAGGTGACGATGCCGCTTGAGATACTTTCCAGGACGCTGGCCTTGAAGTTGCGCTCGTCCATGATCTCCAGCCGCGACTTCTTGAGTTCCTCCAGGGTGGAGAGGAGGCTCACCTTGCGCCGGTCCAGCTCGTCGGCCATGTTGTTGAAGGTCTGGGCGAGGACGCCGATCTCGTCGGCCGAATTGACCGCTACCCGGACCGCTGAGTCGCCCGCCGCCAGCTTCCCCGCGTTTTCGGTCAACTGCCGCAGCGGCACGCTGATGCCGCGGGAGAGGAGCCAGGCGGAGAGGGCCGAGACGAGCGCGGTCAGGAAGATGATGATGGCGCTGGTGCGGCGGTGCTCGCCGAGCTGCTTGTCGATGAGCCTGCCACCCTTGCGCGATGCCTCGTGGAAGCGGTCCACCTGAAAGCCGATGGTCACCCCCCCGAAGACGCCGTGCTTCGCGTAGTCGCCGGTGTCGTAGAAGATGGGGGCGAAGGCCATGATCTTCTTTGCGCCGCCTACGTTGGTGATGTCCACGTATCCCTCCTGCTTGGCGCGCACAGCGGCGGAGACCTTCGGGTAGCCCGGGTGGACGAATCCCGCATGATCGAGGTTGAAGGGGATGCGCCCGCTTTCTATGTCCGCCTTCGTGGAGCGGGCGGTATAGGGGGGCACCAGGTTCCCGGCGGGGTCCACACCGCGGATGTCCCAGAACTTCGGGTGGGTGATGATCCACCCCTCGTCGTCGAAGAGGAAGGCGTAGTTGCCGCTTTGATAGGAGGGAAAGAGCGTGGAGGCGTTCTTGCCCGGGTCTATGTGCTGGGTGAATTCCATCAGGTGCCGGTGGTCCAGGGAGAGGAGCACCATGCCGTTGAAACGCCCTTTCTTGTCGAAGAGGGGAGCGCCGAACCGGACCACCCCCTGGTACATCTTGCCGTCGTAGGCGCTCTCCGGGTCGGGGGCGCCGGCCAGTTGTTCCTGCTTGCCGACGTGAAAGCCGGTCAGGTGGGAGACGTAGATATCCCCCGGCTTCAGGGCGCGCACCTTTTGAAAGTAGGTCTCGCCCTTGAACTCCGTGTTGGCGGGGACAGACACGTCGGTGAGCTCCCCCTCCGGGACGAAGCGGCCGTTGCGGATCACCATCTGCTCCTTGCCGTTTCTGTCGATGAGGGCGATGGAACGGTAGATGGGGAGGAACTCGTGGGTCCCCTGGGACGCGGTGGAACTGCCGCCGCGCTGCCACACCTCCGAAAGCCTCGTCTGGTAGAAGTCAAGCAGGGCGGGACGGGAGAGGGGGGAGCGGGAGAGAAAGAGGAGGTCGCACTCGCACTGGTGCAGGAAGTCCTTGATGTTTTCCGCCAGGTCCCGCGCCTTCATCTGCAGGGACTCCACCGCCTGCCGGTCGTCGGACTCGCTGATCTCGGCGGAAAGCCTGGCGCTGGTGGACTGCAGGTTGGCCAAAAGGATCGCCGAGGAGACCAGCAGCGGCAGCAGGGAGAGCAGCAGCGTGATGACCAGGATCTTTTTGAAGATGGTGAAACGTGGCAAGAGGGCTCCCCCGCATAGTAGTGAGGTCCGCAGGTTAGCACAAAAAGGGCGTCCGGAACAGCGTTCCTTTGTGCGGCCGCGGGCGGGGGTCTTTTGTGTTGACTTGGCTGCGGGGGTGCATTAAAAGTAATGCGGTAATAAGGCTGACCGTGGCGGAGGAATTGTTGGGATATAAAGACCTTGCATCTTGCGTGGCCGACCTGGAGCGTACCGGCGCCCTGGTCAGGATAGACTGTGAACTTTCCGCGGAGCTCGAGATCGGCTCGATTCAGCGCCGGGTGTACCAGGCGGGAGGGCCGGCCCTTCTCTTCACCAGGGTCAAGGGGAGCCCATTCCCCATGCTGGGCAACCTGTTCGGCACCCTGGAACGGACCAGGTACATCTTCAGGGACACCCTGAAGGCGGTGGAGCGCCTGGTAAAGCTCAAGGTGGACCCGCGCTGCGCGCTGCGCGAGCCCGCGACGCTGTTGGGCGCCGTTCCCGCCGCCTGGCACCTGCTCCCCAAAAGCGTAAGCGACGGCCCCATCTTGAAAAACCGCACCACCATTGACAAGCTCCCCCAGTTGAAGTCCTGGCCCGACGACGGCGGCGCCTTCATCACCCTCCCCCAGGTCTATTCCGAGAGCGCCGCGCTGCCTGGAGTGCGCCATTCGAACCTGGGGATGTACCGGGTCCAGCTCTCCGGGGGGGAGTACCGGGTGAACGAGGAGATCGGGCTGCACTACCAGATCCACCGCGGCATCGGCTTCCACCATGCTGAGGCGATCGAGAAGGGGGTGCCGCTGCGGGTCAACATCTTCGTGGGGGGCGCCCCCTCGATGACCGTGGCCGCGGTGATGCCGCTTCCCGAGGGGATGCCCGAGCTCTCCTTCGCGGGGCTTTTGGCCGGGCACCGCATCGAGATGGTGCAGCGCGAAGGGAGGCTTCCCATCCCGGCCCAGGCGGACTTCTGCATCACCGGCGTCATCGATCCCGACAAGACCCTGCCGGAAGGACCGTTCGGGGACCACTTCGGCTACTACAGCCTCGCCCACCATTTCCCCGTGCTCCGGGTGGAGGAGGTCTTTTATCGCGACGGCGCCATCTGGCCCTTCACCACGGTGGGGCGGCCGCCCCAGGAAGACACCTCCTTCGGCGCCTTCATCCACGAGCTGACCGGTCCGCTGATCCCCACCGTGATTCCCGGGGTGAAGGCGGTGCATGCGGTGGACGCCGCGGGGGTGCATCCCCTTCTTCTTGCCGTCGGGAGCGAGCGCTACGTCCCCTACAGCGAGCGGCGCACCCCGCAGGAGCTTCTCACCATCGCCAACGCGGTGCTCGGCCAGGGGCAGCTCTCCCTGGCCAAGTACCTGATGATAGCCGCGCACGAGGATGCTCCGGGGCTCGACATCCACGACATCCCCGCGTTCCTGCGGCACGTGCTGGAGCGGATCGACCTGCGCCGCGACCTCCACTTCCAGACCGCCACCACCATGGACACCCTGGACTACTCCGGGTCGGGGCTGAACAGTGGCTCCAAGGTGGTCTTCGCCGCCATCGGGGAAAAGCGGCGCACGCTTGGGACCGAGCTTCCCGCGGCGCTGAGGCTCGCCCCCGGCTTCTCGCAGCCCGCCCTCTGCCTTCCCGGCGTGATAGCCGTGCAGGGTCCCGCCTGCCGCACCGCGAAGGGGGAGCAGGACGCGCAGATGGAGGCCCTGTGCGAGGCGCTGAACGGCGTGGAGGGGCTCGATGCCTTCCCGCTGGTCGTGGTCTGCGATGACAGCCGCTTCGTCTCGGCGGAGCTGAACAACTTCCTCTGGGTCACCTTCACCCGGTCCGATCCCGCCGCAGACATCTACGGGGTGGGCGCCGCCACCCGCTGCAAGCAGTGGGGGTGCAGCGGTCCCCTGGTCATCGACGCCAGGGTGAAGCCGCACCACGCCCCCCCGCTTGTCGAGGACCCGGCGGTGGAGCGGAAGGTGGACGAGCTCGCCGCCCCGGGCGGGGCGCTGCATGGGTTGTACTGATTAAAAGCAAAGGCTTCAACGCAAAGACGCAAGGGCGCCAAGACGCAAGGAAGCGGCAAGCAAAGCGTTAATTCTGGAGCTGTAAATAGCTTGATATTTAACGCGAATACGCGAACTGCAAAGGCTTTAGATATCCATCCCTGCTTTCCTTTGCGCCTTTGCGGCTCCGCGCCTTTGCGTTAAGGCTTTTGCTTTGGTTCTTTTGGAATAATGGAGTAACGGTGGCAAAGGAAAGACTGGACAAGCTGGTCATGGAGCGGGGGCTCGCACCGTCCCGGGAGAGGGCCAAGGCGCTGATCATGGCGGGACAGGTGGTGGTGGACGACCATCTGGCCGACAAGGCTGGACTCATGGTGCCGCTCGAGGCCGAGATCCGCCTCAAGGGTGAACCGCTCCCTTACGTGAGCCGCGGCGGCCTGAAGCTCGCCCAAGGGCTGGACCGCTTCGCCATCACGGTGGAGGGGCTTTGTGCCGTCGACGTGGGGGCATCTACCGGCGGTTTCACCGACTGTCTCTTGCAACGCGGGGCCCGCAGGGTCTATGCTGTCGACGTCGGCTACGGGCAGCTCGCCTGGAAACTGCGCGAGGACCCGCGGGTGGTGAACCTGGAAAAGACCAACATCCGACACCTGGAGTCCCTCCCCGAAGCCCCCGACATCGCCGTCATCGACGCCTCCTTCATCTCGCTGGACAAGGTGCTCCCCCCGACGCTGCGCCTGATCAGGGAAGACGCCACCATCGTGGCGCTGATCAAGCCCCAGTTCGAGGTGGGACGCGGACAGGTGGGGAAGGGGGGGGTGGTCAGGGACGAGAAGAAGCACCAGGAGGTCGTGGAGAACGTGACCGAACTGGCCAAGGGGCTCGGGCTTCTGGTCCTGGGCGTCTGCGAGTCCCCGATCCTTGGGCCCAAAGGGAACAAGGAGTTCCTGATCCACCTGCAAAAGCGAAGCGGGGGCGAGTCTCCGGTCTTGGCGGATGCCTGACCACGGCTCGAACTCTTATTCTGTAACTGGAGGAAACCATGAGTGATTGCCTGTTCTGCAAGATGGCCGAGGGTGCCATCCCGGTCAAGAAGGTCTACGAGGACGAGCTCCTCTTCGCCATCGAGGACATAAACCCGGTCGCCCCGGTCCATATCCTCATCGTCCCCAAAAAACACTTGGTCAACACCCTGGAGCTGACCCCGGCGGACGACCAGCTGATCGGGGGCGTGCACCGGGTCGCCGCGGCGATCGCACGCGAGCGGGGCTTCGACCAGGAGGGGTTCCGCCTGGTGAACAACAACAACGCCGGCGCCGGACAGTCGGTATGGCACATCCACTTCCACCTGCTGGCAGGGCGCAAGCTGGGGTGGCCTCCGGGCTAGCGGTCCCCGCGCGGCCGGGAGGCCGGTGTGAGGTGCAGATCACTGTAGGCACGCAAAAGGAGGCCCAAATGAAGAGATTGCTCGTGTTGTTGCTCTTGCTCTACCCGCTGACCGCAGCGGCGGAAACCTACCAGTGGACCGACGAAAGGGGTACGGTCAACTTCGCCGACGACCTGGGGCAGGTCCCCAAGAAGTACCGCAAGAAAGCGAGAAGGGTGGGCGAAGAGGAACCGGGACCCAGGGTTATCGAAGGGGGCGCGGCGGAGCCCGCCAAGGCGAAGCCGGACGAGGCCCAGGTGGGCAAGAAGCTCTACGGCGGCAAGGACGAGGCGGCCTGGCGCAGGGAATTCCTGCAGGCCGAGTCCAACCTGAACAACGCGCAGTCCGACCTCGCCACCCTCAAGGGGAGGCTCGCCGACACCTCGCGCATGACCCGTTCCGAGTACCTCGCCATCCAGAACAGCATCAAGTACGCCGAGGACCGGGTCCAGGCGCAGCAGAAAAAGCTCGACCAGTTGCGGGAAAGCGCGGACCGTGCCGGCGTCCCCCCCGATTTCAAGAAGTAGCTCCCATCCTCCGTCCGGGGCCCCGAGCGCCTGCCGCGGGTCCCGGACCGGGCATACAAACATCACCTTGGAGAATGCAGCATGATCTTCCCGAACATCGACCCGGTCTTCCTGCGCCTGGGGCCGCTGGAATTCCGCTGGTACGGTCTCATGTACATCTGCGGCTTCGTCGCCTCCTACTTCATCATCCTCTCGGGGGTGAGGAGAAAGGGGCTTCCCCTTAACAAGGACCAGGTCGCCGACCTGATCTTCACCGTCGCGGTGGGGGTGATCCTCGGGGGGCGCCTAGGCTACATCCTGTTCTACAACTTCTCCTATTACCTCTCCCACCCCCTGAAACTGTTCGCGGTTTGGGAAGGGGGGATGTCCTTCCACGGCGGCCTGATCGGGGCGCTCCTGGCGAGCCTCTACTTCATCAGGAAGTTCAAGCTCCGCTTCTACCCGCTGGCCGACATCGGCTTCCTGGCGGCCCCAGTCGGGCTTGGCTTCGGCCGGATCGGCAACTTCATAAACGGCGAGCTCTACGGCCGGGTCACCGACGTCCCCTGGGGGATCGTCTTCCCGACCGGCGGCCCGCTGCCGCGCCATCCGTCGCAGCTTTACGAGGCGTTCCTCGAGGGGCCGCTGATGTTCCTGATCCTGTACCAGCTCTCGAAAAGGGTGCATCGTGACGGGGTGGTGGTCTGGTCCTTCATCGCGCTGTACGGACTGTTCCGTTTCCTGGTGGAGTTCGTCAGGCAGCCCGACGAGCAGATCGGATTTCTCTTGGGGGGATTTTCGATGGGGCAGATGTTGAGCTTGCCGATGTTCCTGCTGGGAGCGGCGATGGTATGCTACCGCTGCAGGCGGGGGTAACCTCAGGCGAGCTTCTTCTTCATCTCAAGCATGTTTTCCTTGCAGCTTTTCCGGTAGGCCACCGAGTCCATCAGGGTCCGGATCAGGAAGATCCCCCGTCCCCGGTCCTCCAACTCCTCGAAGTTGGGGGCCGGGATGGCGTTGATGTCGAACCCCTGCCCGTCGTCGTAGACCTTGATGGTCAGGTCGTCCCGGTGCAGGGTGATCACTATGCGCACGAGCTTTTCCGGCTCCTTCGGGCCGGCGTGCTTGATGGCGTTCACCATTGCCTCGGTGAGGACCAGGTTCAGATGGTAGGCGAGGACCTCCTTGTCGCCGCTGTAGCGCTCCAGCTCCCGGGCGATGTCCTCCCCGATCTTCCCGATAAGACTCAGGTACTTCGTCTTGTTGGGGACCTTTATGTCGACCTCGATCGTGTTTCCTTCCATCTGACGCCTCGCTTTGTGCCGCCCGATCAGTTAGGACTGGAAGTTCTCCACCGCCTCCACTGTTGAAGGGAAGATTTCGAAGACCCGGTGCAGGCGGGTCAGTTCGAACATCGACTTGACCTGGGACTGCAAAGAGGAAAGCTTCAGGTTCCCCTGGTGGGAGATGGCGTTCTTGAAACCCGAGACCAGCGCACCCAGCCCGGAACTGTCGATAAAACGTACATCCTTCAGGTCCACCAGGACGTTCTTCGTGCCGTCCTCGAATAGCTTCTGTACCGCGCTTTTCAGCTCGGTCGAGTTGTGCGCGTCCAGCCTTTCCTCCTTGACGTATATGATTACAACGTCGTTCCTCGTCTCGCTTGCTAGGTTCATGACCATCTCCTTGTTGTGAGGTCCGTACGGCATACAGCCAGGTTCATTGTGCAATAAGCGCCGACATTTAGCAAGTGGCGCCGCCCCCGGTTCAGGCAACTTTCATCACTACCATGGATATGTCGTCCTGTAAAGGTTGCGGCCAGGCGTAGGAAGATACCTCGGAAAGCACCTTCTCGATCAGCACCTCGGGCTCAAGGTCCGACAGGGGCCCGAGCAGCCCGCAAAGCCTCGGGATGCCGAAGAGCTCGCCCTCTGCGTTCTCGGCCTCGATGATGCCGTCGGTGTAGATGAAGAGAAGGTCCCCCGCCTGCAGCTCGATCCGCTGCTCCTCGAAAACCACGTTCCTCTCCACCCCGAGGATGAGCCCCTCGGCGTCCAGTTCCATCCAGTTCCCGGCGCGGAACAGCAGCGGCCGGGTGTGTCCGGCGTTGGCGTACCTGAGGATACGGGTCGCGCTGTCGTATCTCGCGCAGAACATGGTGATGAAAAGCTCGGCGCCGGTGAGGTCGTCGTAGAGGAGCTCGTTCAAAAGCGTAAGGAGGTCCCGGGCCGAGCGCGGCTCCTTGATCTGTGCCCTCAGTACGCTGCGGGTCTCCACCATGATGAGGGCGGCGCCTACGCTGTGGCCGGAGACGTCCGCAATGACGAGGTCCACCACCTGGTTGTCCCGTTCGAAGAAGTCGTAGTAGTCCCCTCCCACGTGGGCCGCGGGGACGCAGCGGCTGGCGATGCGCACCCCCGGCAGGGTTGGGGGGCTTTCGGGGAGCAGCGAGAGCTGGATCTGCTTGGCGAGCTCCAGGTCGCGGGTCACCCTGGCGTTCTCCAAGAGTGCGGCCTCCTTCTGGCGCCGCTCCCTCTCCTTGGCCTCGCGCTCCTCGACGATGCGCACCGCCTGGGCCATCTGGCCGGCGAGACTCTCCAGGAGCTCCACGAACTGCTCGGTGAAAAGCCCCACGATGGAGCGGGAGAAGACCGAGAGGATCCCCACCGGCTGGGACCCCTCGCTGGCGATGGGGATGTGGGCGAAGGACTTGATCCCCTCCCTGCGGAAGATCTCCTTGGCGATCGGCTTGGTGATGAAGGCGGTGTCGTTGAAGAACTCGGTGCGGCGCCCGAGGAAGGCCTCGCCGACGTGGGTGTCGATCTCCAGGAGGCGGTCCTCGGCGGTGAGCCTGTCGCCGCCGATGCCGCGGTAGCAGCGCACCTGCAGCACCGATTCCTCGTTCAAAAGGCGGATCACGGCGAGGTCGAGCTTGAACTCGCGCAGCAAGAGCTCGAGGAGGTCGCCCATGATGATGTCCAGCTCCAGCGAGCGGTTCATGATCTCCGAGGCGCGCAGCCTGACGAAGAGCGCCTCGCGGCTTTGGTCGCGCGAGGTGCGCACCGTGGAGAAGATGTCGTAGACCGGCTCCATGCGGGAACCGATGTCGGAGAGGAAGCTTTCCACCACGGCGCCCGCCGCCGCCCCGCCGAGCGAGCCGGCCAGGGTCTTCTCCACGAAGCGCTTCAGGTTGGGGAGCTCGAACTCGGAGACCCCCCCCTTGCCGTCGATCTCGCGGTCCCCAAGGTAGTCGGTGATGGCGACGTTGGCCTGCTGCTCCCCGATGAACTTGGTCATGAGGTTCACGAACTGCACGATGGTGACCGGCTTGGAGAGGCGCTTGGTCTCCCACTGGGGGGTGGCGCTCTCGGGGGCGAAGACGCGGACGAACCGGTCCACCTGCTCGCGCTCCTTCTCCCCCTGGCCCAGGAGGATGGAGAGGGAGAGGTAGGCGCCGATGTTCACGAACATGCTCCAGAACAGGGTGTGGGTGTACGGGTCGAGCCCGCTCAGCCCGAAGAACTCCTGGGGGCGCAAGAGGGCGATGCCGAAGGGGCCGTTCATGAGGAAATCGCTCTGCCAGCCGCCGGCACGCAGCAGCGAGGGGAGCAGCAGCGTGTAGAACCAGACCGCGAACCCGGCCAAAAGCCCCGCGATGGCGCCCGCCTTGTTGCCGCGCGGCCAGTAGAGCCCGCCGACCAGGGCAGGCGCGAACTGGATCGCCGCGGAGAAGGAGATGAGCCCCATGTTGGCCAGCATGTAGCTTTCCCCCACCACGCTCTGGTACAGGTAGCCAAGGAGGATCACCAGCACGATGCCGAAGCGCTTCAGGTTTATGAGCAGCTGCGGGAACCAGGCCCGCGGCTTCAGCTTGATCACCACCGGCAACAGCACGTGGTTAAGGAGCATGGTCGACACGGCGATGGATTCGACCATGACCATCCCGGCCGAGGCGGAGAATCCGCCCAAAAAGGCCACCAGCGCGAGCCAGGGGTAGCCGAGCTGCATGGGGAGGGTGAGCACGAAGTAGTCCGCCCCCACGTTGCTGCCGTTCATGAGCACCCCCGCCAGGGCGATGGGCATCACGAACAGGTTCATCAGGAACATGTAGGCCGGGAAGCGCCAGGACGCCGTGTTCAGGTGCGACTCGTGCGCGTTCTCCAGCACCATGATCTGGAACTGGCGCGGCAGGAGCATGACGGCCCCCATGGAAAGGGTCAGGATGCTGAACATGGAGGCGTAGGAGTTGTCGCCGCGGTCGCTGAGGGTGGTGAGACGCGCCAGCAGCTGCGGGTCCTTCTGGTGCATGCGCTGGAAGATGTCGCCCATGCCGTTGAAGGCGAAGTAGGTGATGCAGAGGCCGACGGTGAGCATGGCCATCAGCTTCACCAGCGATTCGAGCGCGATCGCCGCCACCAGGCCGTCGTGGCGCTCGGTGGAGATCAGGTGCCTCGCCCCGAACAGGACGCTGAACACGGCCAGAAAGAGCGCGGTGAAGAGCCCCGGATGGGGGGAGGGGATGTAGACCCGCTCCATGAAGCCGACGTGGAAGTCGTGGTAGCCGGTGATGATGGTGAAGGAGGTGGAGACGGCCTTGAGCTGCAGGGCGATGTAGGGCATCACCCCCATGAGGGTGATCACGGTGATGATCGCGCCGAGCCACTGGGACGAGCCGTACCGGGAGCTTATGAAGTCGGCGATCGAGGTGATGTTGTTTTCCTTGGAGATCCGCACCATCTTCTTGAGCAGGAACCACCAGGTGAAGGCGGTGAGGGTGGGGCCCAGGTAGACCGGGAGGAAGTCTATGCCGGTGGTGGCCGCCTTGCCGACCGAGCCGTAGAAGGTCCAGGATGTGGCGTAGACGGCTATGGAGAGGGCATAGACCCAGGGGTTGGCGGTGATGCTGCGGCCGGCCTTCTGGCGCTGGTCGGCGTAGTAGGCGACCAGGAACAGAAAGGCTATGTAGAGCAGGGCGGTGCCCCAGACCCAGTTGACATCCAGCATTACATATGCCCCCTGGTGTCGCTGTCCTTGCGTGCCGCCCGGCTGAACAGGTAGACGATGAATATGGAGAAGCTCCAGCCGACCAGCAGGTAAAGGTAGAGAAGCGGGATCCCGAGAGGGAGGGTCGGCTTGTTGAAGATGCTGATGAAGGGGTAGTTCATCATCACCATGCCGAGGACGAAGCAGATCACCCAGGTGTCCTTCAGTTTGAGCCGGTGCAGCACGATTTGCTTTAGGTTGTTCTTCATGCCAGTAACCCCATGGCGGCGAGCACCCGGTCCGCCCCGTCCCAGACCGGGAGGGCGCTGTCGATAAGCAGACTTTCCCCGGGGGCGGGTGACTCGAATTCGGCCTGCTGCCGCTGGTACTGTTCCCACCGGGCGTCGGAGACCTCGGCGGGATCGTGGCGCCGCCGCTCCAGGCGTTCGCGGGCGGCCTCGCTCGAACAGCGGGTCTCCACGATGAGGAAGGGGACCGCAAGCCGCGCGGCCAGTTGCCGGAACCGCTCCCGGTCCTGGCGCCGCCGGAAGGTGGCATCGACCACGATCCCCCTGCCGCCGGACAGGGAGCGCTCGGCCTCGACGAGAAGAGCGCCGTAGGTGGTCCGGTCCATCTCCTCTCCGTAGATGCCCTCCCGGTAGGCTGCGCTCGGCTCGACGCCGGCGGCGGGCACCCCCGCGAGCGCCTTGCGCACCAGGTCGGAGCGGACGAGGTCCAGCCCAAGCTCCCGGCTGAGCTCGGCGGCCAGGGTGCTCTTGCCGCTGCCGCTCAGGCCGCAGGTGAGGACGAGTGTCGGGGTAAGCCGGTCTCGGAGCGTGTAGCCGCGGGAGAGGCGGAAGTAGCGCCGCGCCGCGGTCCTCACGGCTGCCGACTCTTCCGGGCTCTGCCCGGGCTGGGCGAGGCGCAGGCTGGTCACCTTGCCGCGCACGAAGGCCCGCTGCGCCTTGTAAAAGTCGAGCAGCGGCGCCATGCCCCGGTCGCCGCTCGCCTCGCAGTAGGCCGCCAGCAGTGCGCGGGAGAGGTCGGCGCGCCCGGCGTACTCAAGGTCCATGAGCAGGAAGGCGAGGTCGGCGGCGGTATCTATGTGGCGAAACTTCTCGTTGAACTCGATGCAGTCGAAGATGCAGACCGGGTCGGTGAGACAGATGTTGCCGGAATGCAGGTCGCCGTCGCAGTCCCTGATGAAGCCGCCGGCTATACGGGTATGAAACAGCGTCTTGTTGCCGGAGAGGAACGCGTCGACCCATTGGCGGATTCCCGCCAGCTCCCCTGCCGGCAGTGTGCTCCCCACGAAGGGGGCGCTCTGGCGGAAGTTCTGCTCCCAGTTCTCGCCGATCGCGCCGGGCGAGGCGCAGGCGTCGATCTGCGGGGAGCGCTCGGCGCCCGCGTGGAAGGAGGCCACGGCCTGCGCGATGCGGACCATGTCGGCGGCGCAGACGGCTCCCTCCCCGAGGAGGTGGTCCAGCATGCGCTCCTGGGGGAGACGTTTCATCTTGACGGCGTAGTCGACGACCTTGCCGCCACCGTTGAAACCGGCGCCCTCTGCCGTCTCGCGCAGTTCCACGACCCCCAGGTAGACCTCGGGGCAGAGGCGCCGGTTCAGGCGTACCTCTTCGCCGCAGTAAAAGCGGCGCCGGTCCAGCGTGGTGAAGTCGAGAAAGCCGTAGTCTACGGCCTTTTTCACCTTATATACGAAGTGGTCGGTGATGAAGATGAAGGAGACGTGGGTCTCGACAAGGCGCACCGCTGCCGTCGGCTCTGGGTAGGCCGCTGCTTCAAGTAACGATTTTATAAGCTTTTCATCCATCGTTTTGCCGGTAAGCCGATGATTTCACTTGAGAATAGTACCATACCGAGTTTGAGCTGCAACAGTCTAAAATGGAGCTAAATGTTGTTTGACGCTGCTACCTATTTATGCTAGCTTTCATGTAGTTAACCGCGCCACCCCGGATACTGTATCCCACCGGGGTGCCGCGTTTTTTAGATTTTGCCCGAAATCTACCGAAGCCACAGGTAACCCATGACCAAGAAGTGTCTAGCGCTCCTTTTCCTGCCCCTGCTGATCAACGCCTGCGCCACCGAGCAAGCTTCGGTTTCGTCACCGCTGACCGAACTGGGCGCCGTCATCGCCCCGACTCCTCCCCCCGGGGAAGCGAAGAACCTGTCGCTCTTCGCCATGGCCAGGCTGCGCGCGTCCGAAGGCGACCAGGATGGCGCCCTGCTCCTGCTGCGTGAGGCGATCGCCGCCGATCCCACCTCCGCCTTTCTGCACAACGCCTCGGCGCAGATCTACCTGCAGCAGAACCGTCCCGAGGACGCGCTCACCGAGTGCCAGGCCGCCATCGCCATCGAGCCCAGTTCGCTCCCGGCGCAGCAGTTGTGCGGCAACATCCTGATGAGCCTGCAGCGCGAGAAGGAGGCGGTCCAGTACTACAAGAAGGTGATCGAACTCGACCCGTCCAAGGAAGAGGTCTACCTGCACATCGCCATCTACTACCTGAAGAGTTTCGAGTACGAGCAGGCGGTGGACACGCTGAAGGCGCTGGTGAAGGCGTCCCCGGAGTCGGCGCTCGGGTACTATTACCTCGCCAAGACCTACGAACAGATGCGGCTCCCCAAAGAGGCGCTCGTCTACTACAAGAAGGCCGTCGAACTCAAGCCCGACTTCGAGCAGGCCCTGATCGAGATGGGGATCTCCCAGGAGACCCAGGGGCTCATCCCGGACGCCATCGACAGCTACAAGGATCTCCTCGAGATAAACCCCAACAACGCCAACGTGATCCAGCACCTGGCGCAGCTCTACATCCAGCAGAAGCGCCTCGAGGAGGCCCTGGCCCTGTTGCAGCAGAAGGGGGGGAAGTCGCTGGAAACCTCGCGCAAGATCGGCCTGTTGCTGCTCGAACTCGAGCGTTACGACGAGGCCATCAAGACTTTCCAGGACATCCTCGCCGTCGAGCCCGACGCGCAGCAGGTCCGCTTCTACCTCGCCTCCGCCTTCGAGGAGAAGGAGAACGTGGACCAGGCCATCATCGAGTTCAAGAAGGTCTCGCGTGAGTCCCCTTACTACCTGGATTCCCTTGGGCACCTGGCCTACCTGTACAAGGAAAAGGGGCAGCCGGAGAAGGGGGTCACCCTGCTCCTTAAGGAGATCGGGGACGAGCCTTCCCGCATCGAGCCCTACCTGCACCTGGCCGGCTTCTACGAGTCGATGGAGCAGTACCAGCGCGGGATCGACACGCTGAAAACGATGGATCCGAAGCTGCAGTCCGATCCGCGCGTGCTGTTCCGGCTCGGCATCCTCTACGACAAGATGGGGCAGAAGGAACTCTCCGTCACCATGATGAAGAAGGTGCTCGAGGCGACTCCCGACGATCCCCAGGCGCTCAACTACCTCGGCTACACCTACGCCGAGATGGGGACGAACCTCGAGGATGCGCTGAACTACCTGAAAAAGGCGGTGAGCCTGAGGCCCGACGACGGGTTCATACTGGACAGCCTTGGATGGACCTACTTCAAGCTCAAGCGCTACAACGAGGCGATCGCACAACTGGAGCGGGCCGCGGAGCTCTCCGACGGCGACGCCACCGTGCTTGGGCACCTGGCCGACGTCTACTGCGCCACCCACGCCTTCAAGAAGGCGCTGCCGCTCTACAAGAAGCTGCAGAAGATGGAGCCCGAGCAGAGCGCCGAGCTCGCCGAGAAGATCAAGCATTGCCGCCAGGAAGCCGGTGAAAAATGAGCCTTGCCCGCGCTGTCTGCCTCCTGCTCCTCCTCCTGGTCTGCGCCGCCTGCGGGCAGGATGCACCCTGGAATAAGGCGCAGGTGCAGGGGGGATCGCAGTTCGTCACCGGGAGCATCGGGGAACCCTCCAACCTGGTCCCGATCCTCGCTTCGGACAGCTCCTCCAGCGACATCTCGGGGCTTGTGTACAACGGGCTGGTGCGCTACGACAAGAATCTGAAGCTCGAAGGGGACCTGGCCGAGTCGTGGGAGGTTTCCCCTGACGGCCTCCGGATCACCTTCCACCTGCGGCGCGGGGTGAAGTGGCACGACGGCCACGACTTCACCTCGCGCGACGTGCTCTACACCTACCGCGTCACCGTCGATCCCAAGACCCCGACAGCTTACGCCGAGGACTTCAAGCAGGTGCAAAGCGCCCAGGCCCCGGACCAGTACACCTTCCAGGTCACCTATGCGAAGCCGTTCGCCCCTGCGCTCGCCTCGTGGGGGATGCCGATCCTGCCGGCGCACCTCCTCGAGGGGAAGGACATCACCAAAAGCCCGCTCTCGCGCAACCCGGTCGGTACCGGCCCCTACATCTTCAAGGAGTGGGTCCCCGGGCAGAGGCTCGTGCTGGAGGCGAACCCGAACTACTGGGAGGGTGCGCCGCGCCTGGCCCGCTACGTCTACCGCATCATCCCCGACAACTCCACCATGTACATGGAACTGAAGGCGGGCGGGGTCGACATGATGGGGCTCTCCCCGGTGCAGTACCAGCGCCAGACCACCGGCAAGGAGTTCCTGGCGCGCTTCAACAAGTACCGCTACCCGGCGTCGGCCTACACCTACATGGGCTATAACCTGCGCCTGCCGATGTTCCAGGACGTCAGGGTGCGCCGGGCCATTACCTGCGCCATCAACAAGGAAGAGATCATCCAGGGTGTGCTGCTCGGCATGGGGCAGATCGCGCATGGCCCCTACAAGCCCGGCACCTGGGCCTACAAATCCAAGGTGGAGAACGATCCGGCGTACGACCCGGCGCGCGCCAAGGCGCTTTTGCAGGAGGCGGGGTACCGCATGGGGGCGGGGGGCATCCTTGAGAAGGACGGCAAGCCGCTCAGCTTCACCATCATGACCAACCAGGGGAACGATCAGCGTCTTAAATGCGCCCAGATCATCCAGATGCGCCTGAAAAAGGTGGGGATCGACGTGAAGATCCGGGTCATGGAGTGGGCCTCCTTCCTCACCAACTTCATCGACAAAGGAAAGTTCGAGGTGGTGCTCATGGGGTGGACCATCTCCCAGGACCCCGACCTGTACGACGTCTGGCACTCCTCCAAGACCGGGCCCAAGGAACTGAACTTCATCCACTACCTGAACCCGGAACTCGACCGGCTCATCGTAGAGGGTCGGGGCACCTTCGACATGGGCAAGCGGCGCGACTGCTACTACCAGATCCAGGAGATCCTGGCCAAGGACCAGCCCTATACCTTCCTCTACGTGCCTGACGCGCTGCCGGTGGTGACTTCCAGGATCAAGGGGATCGAGCCGGCTCCTGCCGGGATCATGCACAACTTCATCAAGTGGTATGTGGACTGATCGGTTCTCGGAACCGGAATAGACATGCTCTCGCGGGTTTGACGAGGATATTATTTGGCGGCAGCACCGCCTGAGCGGTGCACGATCGACGACAACCGAAACGGTGAGATAACGTGCCGCTGTGCCGCGGCCAACCGGAACTCGACGGGCTCATCCAACACTTCAGACAACTATGGCCAACTACCTGATCAAAAGGATACTGATGCTGATCCCGCTGCTGCTGGGGATCACGCTGATCACCTTCACGGTGATTCATCTCGCGCCGGGCGAGCCGGTGGAGATGCAGACCGCCATGAGCCCCAAGGCTTCCGCCGCGTCCAGGGCACGGCTGCGCGAGTTCTACGGGCTGGACAAGCCGCTGCACGTACAGTACGGCATGTGGCTTTCCAACCTCTCGCGGCTTGACTTCGGCCGCTCCTTCGCGCCGGACAACCGTCCGGTGCTGGACAAGATCAAGGAAAGGATCCCGATCACCATCTCGCTCAACGTGATCGCCCTGATCCTCGAGTTCGGCCTGGCGCTCCCGATCGGGATCATGGCCGCGGTGCACCGGGACACGCTGCTGGACCGGGCCATCTCCGTGTTCGTCTTTGTCGGCTTCGCCGTGCCCACCTTCTGGCTGGCACTTCTGTGCATGTACCTCTTCGGCGTCAAGCTCTCCTGGCTGCCCATCTCCGGCATCCACTCGCTTGGGAGCGACCAGTGGTCCTGGTGGTGGCGCACCCTGGACCTGGCCAGGCACCTGGTGCTCCCCATCGCCATCGCCACCTTCGGCAGCCTGGCCGGGCTGTCGCGCTACATGCGCTCCACCATGATAGAGGTGCTGTCGCAGGACTACATCACCACGGCCCGGGCCAAGGGAGTGCGGGAGCGGGTGGTGATCTACCGCCATGCCTTGAAGAACGCGCTCCTCCCGGTGATCACGCTGCTCGGCTTCTCGCTTCCGGCCTTGATCGGCGGCAGCGTCATCTTCGAAACCATCTTCTCGATCCCCGGGATGGGGCAGCTTTTCTACCAGGGTGTCATGGCGCGCGATTACCCGCTGGTGATGGGAATCCTGGTGATCGGCGCCTGCCTTACCCTGATCGGCAACCTCTTGGCCGACCTCTGCTACGCCCTGGCGGATCCCCGCATCAGGCACGGGAGGGGATGATGAGGCTGAACGGCAGATTGAGATTAAGATTAAGATTGAGAACGGCAACCACGTTCGGTGGCCGGGGGTGCCATGCGTGACCAGGTGAGCAGCCCATACCGGGAGTTCTGGCAACGCTTCGCCAGCAATCGTTTCGCGACTGCGGGGCTGGTCGTGATCGCGGTCCTGTTTCTGCTGTCCGTGGCGGCAGGCCTGGTGACCCCGTACAGCCCCGACACCATCGACGCATGGCACGTGCTGCTCCCCCCCTCCGGGAGCCACTGGTTCGGCACCGACGAGTTGGGGCGCGACGTCTTCACCCGCGTCGTGTACGGCGCCCGGGTATCGCTTAAGGTCGGCTTCGTCGCGGTCGGCATCGCGGTGGTCATCGGCACGGTGATCGGCCTCTTCGCCGGCTTTTACGGCGGCTGGGTCGACTCGGTGCTGATGCGGTTGGTCGACATCATGCTCTGCTTCCCGACCTTTTTCCTGATCCTCGCCGTGATCGCCATGCTGGAGCCTTCCATCTGGTACATCATGGTGATCATCGGGCTCACGGGCTGGATGGGGGTGGCGCGCCTGGTGCGCGCTGAGGTGCTCTCGCTGAAGAGCCGCGACTTCATCCTGGCTGCGCGGGTGCTGGGTGCGTCGGATTCGCGCATCATCTTCCGGCACATCCTTCCCAACGCCCTGTCGCCGGTGCTGGTTTCCGCGACCCTCGGCGTGGCCGGGGCCATCCTGACCGAGTCGGCCCTCTCTTTCCTGGGGATAGGCGTGCAGCCGCCGACGCCGAGCTGGGGCAACATCCTGACCTCGGGCAAGGACTACATCGAGTTCGCCTGGTGGTTGTCGCTGTTTCCCGGTGTGGCCATCCTGGTCACCGTGCTTTCCTACAATCTGGTAGGGGAGGGGATCCGCGACGCGCTCGACCCGAGAAGGCAACAAGGCTAGAAAACGTTCTGCTTTCTACGTTTTTCGATCTCGTGCCGGCTGCAGCCTGATTCCGTAGGGCCGCTGCGGCAGGATGCTGAACGTCGGAGCCGTTGACGCAGAACGTAGAACATAGAACGTAGAACATGTTTAAGACAAGAGGAGCACATGGCCGAGCTTTGCGAAGAAGCATTCGACGTATTGAAGGTTGATAAAAGGGACTTCGTGCCGACGACCCTCGAGGACGAGGTGCGGGTGGATAAGCTGGTGAGCGACCTGCTGCACCGCTTCTACGAGGAGATACAACAAACGGGCATGACGCCGGAGCAGGCGACGGCTCTCGCGGGCGCGGCGGACTACTTCACCCGCGACTTCGTGGTCTCCATCAAGGGACGCAGCATCTTCGACGAACGCCCCGGGATCGTGCGCCAGTTCGCCGGCAACTGGTACATCGTCAACACCATGGAACCGCTGGCCAGCGAAATTGAGGGGTACCTGGCGGGGGTCCGCGAATTCTACCGCTTCCTGTTCGGCCACCAGCTCATCTCGCTCAAGTTCCTCCAGGCCATCGAGGCGGAGTGCTCGGAACTCGACTACTACGCCGGGCGCATCGAGTCCTTCTGGGACATCGTGGGGGACGGGTACAACACCTGGGAGCGGGAGTGCACGCTCAAGGACTGAAACGTGTTCTACGTTCTACGTTCTTGGGGGGGGCGACGGTGCGGCAGTTGGGTGACGGGGAGTGGCAATGTCAGTAGGTGTCGCTTGGGCTGGGCGAATATTATTCGCCCCTACAGTCGCCCGGCAGCGTCGCCAACCACGAACTCTACGTTCTACGTTCTTTGGGGGTGCCGGTGCGGCAGTTGGGTGACCGGGAGTGGCAATGTCAGTAGGTGCCGCTTGGGCTGGGCGAATATTATTCGCCCCTACAGTCGCCCGGCAGCGTCGCCAACCACGAACTCTACGTTCTACGTTCTTTGGGTGGCGACGGTGCGGCAGTTGGGTGGCCGGGAGTGGCAGTGCCAGTAGGTGCCGCTTGGGCTGGGCGAATATTATTCGCCCCTACAGTCGCCCGGCAGTGTCGCCAACCACGAACTCTACGTTCTACGTTCTTTGGGGGTGCCGGTGCGGCAGTTGGGTGACCGGGAGTGGCAATGTCAGTAGGTGCCGCTTGGGTTGGGCGAATATTATTCGCCCCTACAGTCGCCCGGTAGCGTCGCCAACCACGAACTCTACGTTCTACGTTCTTTGGGGGTGCCGGTGCGGCAGTTGGGTGACGGGGAGTGGCAGTGTCAGTAGGTGCCGCTTGGGCTGGGCGAATATTATTCGCCCCTACAGTCGCCCGGCAGCGTTGCCAACCACGAACTCTACGTCCTACGTTCTTTGGGGGTGCCGGTGCGGCAGTTGGGTGACCGGGAGTGGCAATGTCAGTAGGTGCCGCCTTGGGCTGGGCGAATATTATTCGCCCCTACAGTCGCCCGGCAGCGCCGCCAACCACGAACTCTACGTTCTACGTTCTTTGGGTGGCGACGGTGCGGCAGTTGGGTGGCCGGGAGTGGCAATATCAGTAGGTGCCGCCTTGGGCTGGGCGAATATTATTCGCCCCTACAGTCGCCAGGCAGCGCCGACGACTCCCCGATATAGGCGCCGTGATGTGGGGGGGCTCTCCCTACCATCTCCCGAGACACCAAACAACCTCCGCCCCTGTAGGGGCGAATAATCATTCGCCCTGCCCAACCCGCCACCATGACTGCACTCGCCACTTCGATTCCAGGAGCCCGAACTGCTTGAAAGACCTCGTCGCCATCGTCCGTAACCAACATCTCTTTGCTCCCGGCGAGACCGTGGTTGTGGCGGTCTCGGGGGGGGCTGATTCGGTGGCCCTCCTCGATATCATGACCCGGCTCGCGGACGAGCGCCTCAAGCTGATCGTCGCCCACCTGAACCACTGCCTGCGCGGCGCCGAGTCGGATACGGACGAGAAATTCGTGGCGGACCTCGCCACCCGCTACCATCTCCCCTTCGTTGCCATCCGCGTCGACGTCGCATCGTTTGCCGCCGCCGAGGGGCTTTCGCTCGAGGACGCCGGGCGCCAGGCGCGCTACGCCTTCTTCCACGAGGTGGCAAGGCGCCGTGGCGCCACCGGTATCGCGGTTGCCCATCACCTGGACGACCAGGCGGAGACGGTCCTGATCCGCCTGCTGCGGGGCGCAGGTGCCACCGGCCTGAGCGCCATGAAGCCCAGTGGGGCCAACCTGGTAAAGCGTCCGCTGCTCAAGGTGAGCCGCGAGGAGCTTGAGCTGTACTTGAACGGCCGCGGCTTAACCTGGCGTACCGACGAAACTAACTCCGACACCGCGATCCTGCGCAACAGCATCCGCCACGAACTGATTCCCGTCCTCAAAAAGTACAACCCGAGGGTCACCGAACGGCTGGCCGCCACCGCGGAGATACTCGCCGCTGACGAGGAACTCCTGGATCACCTCACCGTCAGCTCCTTCGACCGGCTCGCCTTCTCTGCAAACGATGAGGTGGTTTTCGGCATCGAGGCGCTGCTTCAGGAGCACCGGGGGCTGCGACTGCGCCTGTATCGCCACGGGCTGCACGAACTGCGCGGGGACCTGATGTGCATCGCGCTCACGCACCTCGAGGCGATCGATCGCCTCGCCTGTTCATGTCGACCCAACGCCGGCTTGAAGCTCCCCGGCGACCTCCGCGTCGAGCGTTGCTACGACAGGCTCAGCTTCACCTGTGCCGCACCGTCGGCTCCAAGGCAATGGGAACAGGACGTGCCGGGCGAGGGGAGCTACCGGCTGGAAAACGGGATGACGCTTACGGTGCGCCGGGTGGAGCGTCCCGACGACCTGGCAACCGGGTCGAAAAGGATCGTCCACCTCTCGGCGGACGCGGCGCCGTTTCCCTGGCTCGTGCGCCCCTTCACCCCCGGTGACCGTTTCACGCCGCTTGGCATGACTGGCTCGCAGAAGGTGAAGGAGCTTTTCATCAATGAAAAGCTCCCCCTTCATGAGCGCAGCCGGGTGCCGCTCGTTTTCAGTGAGGGGGAGATCGTCTGGGTGGCAGGGGTGAGAGTCGCACAGAAGGGACGGGTAACCTCCACGACTGGCGCGGTTTTACGAGTCGAAATTCTTGATATTACACCTTAAAGCTCTTGTCAACCTGCACCCTTTATGGTAATCCTTTTTACTCATTTGAACGCTTTTTTCTTCGTTCTCATAAGGAAGCCGGCAATGGCGACCGTTCAACCAAGCAACGCGCGCTCTATGTCGTGGTAAACCAGCGTCAGATCGTGTCTTTGCAGCATACCGATTGATCGGGAGGAAACTTGAATCAATTTTATAAGAACTTGGCGCTCTGGCTTGTTATCAGTCTGATGATGATCCTGTTGTTCAACCTGTTCAACAAGCCCAAGCCGACCCAGGAAAAACTGGACTACAGCGACTTCATCGAAGCGGTGGAAACCGGCAAGGTGAAGAACGTGAACCGCCCCGTGGCCTCCGTGGTCATCCAAGGTAACGAGATCCTCGGCAAGTTCGCCGACGGCAAGGAGTTCAGGACCTTCAAGCCGGCCGACGCCAACCTGACCGACAAGCTGATCGAGAAGAAGATCGCGGTCTCCGCCCGCCCCGAGGAGGAGCATTTCTCCTGGTTCTCGCTGCTGGTCTCCTGGTTCCCCATCATCTTCCTGGTCGCGGTCTGGATTTTCTTCATGCGCCAGATGCAGGGAGGCGGCGGCAAGGCGATGGCCTTTGGCAAGAGCCGTGCGAAGCTCCTCACCGAGGCCCAGGGTCGCATCACCTTCGAGGACGTGGCCGGCATCGAGGAGGCCAAGGACGAGCTGGAGGAGATCATCTCCTTCCTGAAGGATCCCAAGAAGTTCACCAAGCTCGGGGGACGCATCCCGAAAGGGGTCCTGCTCATGGGCCCTCCGGGCACCGGCAAGACCCTCCTGGCCCGCGCCATCGCGGGTGAGGCCGGGGTTCCCTTCTTCTCCATCTCCGGTTCCGACTTCGTCGAGATGTTCGTCGGCGTGGGGGCCTCCCGCGTGCGTGACCTCTTCGTGCAGGGCAAGAAGAGCGCACCGTGCATCATCTTCATCGACGAGATCGACGCAGTCGGCCGTCACCGCGGCGCAGGGCTTGGCGGCGGTCACGACGAGCGCGAGCAGACCCTGAACCAGCTCCTGGTGGAGATGGACGGCTTCGAATCCAACGAGGGGGTCATCCTGATCGCGGCGACCAACCGCCCCGACGTCCTCGACCCGGCGCTGCTCCGCCCGGGCCGCTTCGACCGCCAGGTAGTGGTACCGCGTCCCGACGTGAAGGGGCGCGAGATGATCCTCAAGGTGCACACCAAGAAGACCCCGCTCGCACCGGACGTCGACCTCGGCGTGATCGCTCGCGGCACACCGGGCTTCTCCGGCGCCGACCTCTCCAACGTGGTCAACGAGGCAGCACTCCTCGCCGCCCGCAAGGAGAAGAGCATGGTCGAGATGATCGACTTCGACGACGCCAAGGACAAGGTCCTCATGGGGGTCGAGCGTCGCTCCATGGTCATCTCCGACGAGGAGAAGAAGAATACGGCCTACCACGAGGCGGGTCACACCCTGGTCGCGAAACTGATCCCGGGCGCCGACCCGGTGCACAAGGTCTCCATCATCCCGCGCGGTCGCGCCCTGGGCGTCACCATGCAGCTCCCGATCGAGGACAAGCACAGCTACTCCCGCGAGTCGCTGCTGGACCGCATCGCCGTCCTCCTGGGAGGCCGCGTTGCCGAGGAGATCATCTTCAACTCCATGACCACCGGCGCCGGCAACGACATCGAGCGCGCCACCGACATCGCCCGCAAGATGGTGTGCGAGTGGGGGATGAGCGAGAAGCTCGGCCCGGTTTCCTTCGGCAAGAAGGACGAGCAGATCTTCCTCGGCCGCGACATGGCACACCAGAAGAACTACTCCGAGGCGACCGCCATCGAGATCGACCACGAGATCAGGCTCATCGTCGAGCAGAACTACGCGCGAGTGCAGGAACTGTTGAAGGGGAACCTTGACTCCCTGCACCGCATCTCCCACGCGCTCATCGAGAAGGAAAACCTGACCGGCGAGGAGGTCGACCGCATCATCGAGGGCAAAGAGATCGCTTCCGAGCCTGTCGCAGCCGACTGATGATCAAGGCGCAGGAGTGGGAACTGTCCCGCCGCACCCTGTCCCTGGAGCGTCCGCAGATCATGGGCATTTTGAACGTGACTCCGGACTCCTTCTCGGACGGGGGGCGCTTCTTCTCCCTCGAGGCCGCCGTGGAGCGTGCCTGCGAGCTTGAGCGGGCGGGTGCCGACATCATAGATATCGGGGGCGAAAGCACCCGGCCCAACGCTCCCGCCGTCACCCTGCAGGAGGAACTGGACCGGGTGCTTCCCGTTATAGAGGCGCTGAAGGGCCGGATCACCGCTCCGATCTCCATCGATACCTACAAGGCCGGGGTTGCTGAGGCGGCCTGCGCCGCCGGGGCGGAGATCGTCAACGACGTCACAGGTCTCATGTTCGATCCCGAGATGGCCGCCGTGGTGGCGGCAGCCGATGCCGGAGTCGTGGTGATGCACACCCGGGGCATGCCCGACACCATGCAGAAGGACACGGGCTACGACGACCTGATCGCCGATGTCAGGGCGTACCTGGAAGAGTCGATCGCCCTGGCGAGGAAAGCGGGAGTTCCCGAGGCGCGGATAGTGATCGACCCGGGGCTTGGTTTCGGCAAGAGCGTCCAGGGGAACCTGGAACTGATCAAGCGGCTCGAGGAGTTCCTGCCGCTGGGACGTCCCATACTGGTCGGTCCTTCCCGTAAGTCGTTCATCGGGGCCGTCACCGGCAGGGACGGGGTAGAGAGGGTATTTGGCACCGCTGCAGCGGTCGCTATGTCGATCGTGCACGGGGCCACCATCGTACGGGTGCATGACGTGGCTGCCATGAGGGACGTCGCCTTGATGACGCGGGCGCTCATGTAGCCGCACCCGGAAACCGGAAGCTCAGCTTCCCGACCGGTGCGGATGAATTCTTTCCTGCAAAACATAGGCATACTGCGGGACCTTCTGGACCTGTCGCTAGCGATACTGATCGTCTCCAGGCTGGCGCGACTGCTCAAGGGGGTGCTCGCGCTGCGCATCCTCGCCATCCTTTCGGGCCTCGTCGCCCTGCATCTTCTGGCGCGCTTCTTCTCCCTGCAGACCGTCCGGCTCATCGTCGACCTCATCCTCGCATCGTCCGTCGTGGGGCTCGCGGTCATCTTCCAGACCGACATCCGCAGGGCGTTCGCTACGCTGGCCAGAAGCCGCACCGAGAAGGACGTCGAGATGTCCGACGTGATCGACGAGCTGGTGTTCGCGGTGGCGGGACTGGCCCAGAAGAAGATCGGGGCGCTCATCGTGATCGAGCGGGCCATCTCCGTGGACAGCTACCTGGCGGTCGGCACCGATATCGACGCCAAGGTGACCAGCGAGCTGATCTCTTCGATCTTCCTGCCGTATTCGCCCATCCACGACGGCGCGGTGATCATACAGCACGGCAAGCTGACCAAGGCGGGGTGTTTCCTGCCGCTCACCCAGAACCTCGAGGTGAGCAAGAGCCTCGGGACCCGCCACCGCGCCGCCATCGGGCTCACCGAACTGGTCGACGCCGTAGTCGTGGTCGTTTCCGAGGAGACCGGCACCGCCTCGGTGATCGTGGCTGGCAAGAAGACCGATGTGATCGACATGCCCTCGCTGGGCAAGACCCTGCGCAGGCTGGTCGAGCCGAGGTGGCTTAAATGACGGCGCATGTCAAGGGACGCGAATGGCTCAAGGGGGTGAAGGTCCTCTCGGTGCTCCTGTCCGTGCTGATCTGGCTCAGCGTGATCCTGGAGCGCCCGGGCGAGATGCTGCTCGTGCTGCCGGTCAATCTGCACAGGATGCCGGCCGGGCTGAAGCTGGACGGAGCGGCCCCCGCCGAGGTCGAGGTGGTGGTGGCCGGGCCGCGCATTCTGCTGTTCCTGCTTCCCTTCCATCAGACCCGCTGCGATATAGACCTGGCCGGTGCGCAGCCGGGGCTGCAGCAGGTTTCGCTGAAAGAGGCCGAGTTCAACCTGGACCCGGAGATCAAGGTGGTACACGTGGCGCCGGCCACGGCGAGCTTCGTGCTGGCCGCCAGGGAGAAATAGCCACTTGCTTCTCTACCGGCTCTCCCTCCCGCTACGGGAGAGGGGAGACGAGTAACTGCAAACAAATCAATTAGAGGTGAAACTGATGAAGAAGCTTTTCGGTACCGACGGTGTCCGCGGAGTGGCCAACGTCTACCCGATGACGGCGGAGATGGCCATGCAGATCGGGCGCGCCGCCGCGTACATATTCAAAAACGGCAAGAAGCGTCACCGCATCGTGATCGGCAAGGACACCCGCCTCTCCGGCTACATGCTGGAGAGCGCCCTCATGGCCGGCATCTGCTCCATGGGTGTGGACGTCCTCCTGGTCGGCCCGCTGCCGACCCCCGGCATCGCCAACATCACCTCCTCGATGCGCGCCGACGCCGGCGTGGTCATCTCCGCCTCGCACAACCCCTTCGAGGACAACGGCATCAAGTTCTTCTCGCGCGACGGCTTCAAGCTCCCCGACGAGACCGAGCTGATGATCGAGGAACTGATCTTCTCAAAGCGCATCGACTCCCTGCGCCCTACCGCGAAAGAGGTGGGGAAGGCCTACCGCATCGACGATGCCCAGGGGCGTTTCGTCGTATTTTTGAAGAGCACCTTCCCCAAGGACCTGGACCTCTCCGGGCTGAAGATCGTGCTCGACTGCGCCAACGGCGCCGCCTACAAGGTGGCACCGGCGGTGTTCGAGGAGCTCGGGGCCGAGGTGATTTCTCTCGGCGTCAAGCCCAACGGCACCAACATCAACGCGGATTGCGGTTCGCTGCACCCCGAGGTGATGAGCGAGGCGGTGAAGCAGCACGGCGCCGACCTGGGGGTCGCCCTCGACGGTGACGCCGACCGCGTCATCTTCGTGGACGAGTACGGCAACGTGGTGGACGGCGACAAGATCATGGCCATTTGCGCCACCGAGATGCTGCGGCAGGGGACTCTGAACAAAAACACCCTGGTGGCAACGGTGATGAGCAACATGGGGCTCGACATCGCCATGAAGCGCGCCGGCGGCGAGGTGATCAAGACCGCCGTGGGTGACCGCTACGTCGTCGAAGAGATGCTGAAGGGGGGCTACAACCTCGGGGGCGAGCAGTCCGGGCACATGATATTCCTGGACCACAACACCACCGGAGACGGCATCCTCTCCGCGCTGCAGGTGCTCGCCATCATGCAGCGGCGCCAAAAGCGCCTCTCCGAGCTCGCCCTGGTGATGCACTCCCTGCCGCAGGTGCTGGTCAACGTGCGTCTGCCGCAGAAGACCGACGTGATGCAGATTCCCGAGGTAGCCAAGGTGATCAACGACGTCGAGGAGAAGTTGAAAGGGGAGGGGAGGGTGCTGATCCGCTGGTCCGGCACCGAGCCGCTCCTGCGCATCATGCTGGAAGGCAACGACGAGGCGACTATCCGCAATTGGGCCAACGAGATCGCGCAGACCGCGTCCGATGCCCTGGGAGGTGAGAACCGTGGCTAGACTGGGAGTCAATATCGACCATGTGGCAACCCTGCGCAATGCGCGCGGTGGGGTCGAGCCGGATCCGGTGGCTGCCGCCGCCATCGCCGAACTGGCCGGCGCCGACCAGATCACCATTCACCTGCGCGAGGACCGCAGGCACATCCAGGACCGCGACCTGAAGATCCTGCGCCAGACCGTGAAGACCAGGCTGAACCTGGAGATGGCTGCCACCGATGAGATGGTCGCCATCGCGTTGGCGGTTAAGCCGGAATGCTGCACCCTGGTCCCGGAGAAGAGGGCGGAGCTGACCACGGAGGGGGGACTCGACGTCAGGATCCACCAGGAAGCGCTCAAGGTCGCCATCGAGAAGCTGCAGGCGGGGGGGATCATCGTCAGTCTGTTCATCGATCCGGACCCGGACCAGATCAAGGCGGCCAACAAGATCGGCACCGATTACATCGAGATCCACACCGGTTCCTTCTCCGACGCCCCCACCTGGAAGGAAGAGAACTTGGAGCTGATCAAGATCGAGAACGCGGTGAAACTGGCCAGGAAGCTCGACATCGGGGTCAATGCCGGGCACGGCCTGAATTACACCAACGTGAAGAAAGTGGCGGCCATTGGCGGCATCGAGGAGTTCAACATCGGCCACTCCATCATGTCCCGGGCCATCCTGGTCGGCCTGGACCGCGCCGTGCGCGACATGTCCGAACTGGTACGCTACGCCTAAGACAACCTAGGGGGACAGGCACCTGAGGAGCCGGTCCCCAACAGATCAACTAAAGGAGATGGAGATGGCGAGAGCTACAGCACGTCACATATTGGTGGCGACCGAGGAAGCCTGCGTTGCCTTGAAGAGCCGTATCGAAGCGGGAGAGGAGTTCGGGGAGGTGGCGCGCGCCAATTCCCTCTGCCCTTCGGGGAACCAGGGGGGACGTCTGGGCGAGTTCGGCCCCGGCCAGATGGTCGCCGAGTTCGACAAGGTGGTTTTCAGCGGCGAGGTCGGCAAGGTGCTCGGCCCGGTGAAGACCCAGTTCGGCTACCACCTGATCGAGGTGATGAGCCGCAAGGACTAGAAACCTCGCCCAAAGAACGTAAAAGGGGAAGCAATGGCGGAAAACAAAGACAAGCAGTCCCTGGTCAGCCTCATCTTCAGTGCTCCTTTCCTGCTCGGCCTGGTCGGCGTGGGGTGCATGGTCTACGGAGTAGCCGAAGGGTTCAAGGTCATGCAGTTCTTCTTCGGGGTCTGCATCGTGCTGGGTAGCGTCGGTCTGTACTTCATCAGGAAAAAGGACTGGGACGCGCATTGGGCCGAGATGGATCAGGCCAGGCAGGCCCAGGAGAAACGGCTGGCCGAAGAGGCGGATAAGAAGAAATAGCGGCCGCAAGGCCAGGTGAAAATAGAAAAGGCGGGGGATGCGTTCCCCCGCCTTTTTTTATGGTTGCCGATCGGTAGTTGTTTCCGCACGCGTGGTGGCATCTCCCTCACCCGCCCTTCGGGCACCCTCTCCCGGAGGGAGAGGGGATAGAAGCAAGGAAGCGTGTGAGGGGTGCCCATCCTCCCTCTCCCGGTGCCCATCCTCCCTCTCCCGGGAGAGAGGGGATAGAAGCTATGGAGCGTGTGATGTGAGGGGGGCTGTCCATCCTCCCTCTCCCTCTGGGAGAGGGTAGGGGTGAGGGATAGAGCGCTATCCTGCTTTAATGCGCCGCGCCGGGGGGAAGGTGCTTCTGCGGCTTCTTCAACAGAAGCAGCAGCGGAATGATCACGACGAAGGCGATCCCGACGATGAAAAAGATACGGTTGTAGGAGAGCATGTAAGCCTGCCTGACGACCTTGCCGTAGATGATGGCGAAGGCTCCCTTTTCCGCTGCCACCTGGTCCATGCCGCGCCCCATCAGGGCCCCCTTCAGCATGGCGATCTGCGACTGCGCCTGCGGGTTGTACGGATTCACGTGGGCAACCAGGCTGGTCTGGTAGAACTGCGAGTAGCGCGCCAGCAGCGTGGCGGAAATGGCGATGCCGACGCTGCCGCCGATATTCCTCAGCAGGCTGAAAATCCCGGTAGCGTTCCCCATCTCCTCCTTGGAAATGGTGGCCAGGGTCACCGTGGTGAGCGGCACGAAGATCATGGCCAGCCCGATGCCGAGCACCACGCGCGGCCAGACGAAGTCCGGGTAGGCGGCCTCCAGGGTGAACCCCTGCATGATGTGCATGGAGTAGGCGGCGATGATAAGCCCGGTGAAGACGACCTTCCTGCCGTCGTAGCGCTGGATGATCGCCCCTACAAACGGCATGCAGATGAGGGTGGCGATCCCCCCCGGCGCGAGGACCATGCCGGCCATGGTGGCGTTGTACCCCATGAGCGTCTGCAGGAAGAGGGGTATCAGCATGATCGAGCTGTACAGGCAGAAGCCGACGGCGAACATCACCAGGTTGCCGGCGGAGAAGGAGACGTTCTTGAACAGGCGCAGGTTCACGATCGGATGCGGGTGGGTGAGTTCGACGTAGACCAGCGCCGCCAGCGAGACGGCGGTGAGCACCGAGCAGGCGATGATGAAGCCGGAATTGAACCAGTCATCCTGCTGTCCCTTGTCCAGCACGATCTGCAGCGCTCCGAGCCCCACCGTCAAAAGCGCCAGGCCCCAATAGTCGATGCTGACCTTGCCCCGCTTCAGGTAGCTCGGGTCGTAGATGAAGAAGGTGGCCATGACCACGGCGATGATGCCGATCGGGATGTTGATGTAGAAGATCCAGCGCCAGCTCATGTTGTCGGTGATCCACCCCCCAAGGGCCGGGCCGATGATGGGGCCGAACATGGCGCCGACGCCGAAGATCGCCATCGCCATCCCCTGCTGGTAGGGGGGGAAGGTTTCCATCATGATCGCCTGGCTCATCGGGATCAGCGCGCCGCCGGCTGCTCCCTGGAGCACCCTGAAGAAGATGAGCAGCCCAAGCGAGGGAGCGGCGCCGCACATGAGGGAAGCGAGGGTGAAGAGGGTGATGCAGGTTATCAGGAAGCGCTTGCGGCCGAACATGCGCGCCAGCCACCCGGTCATGGGGAGCACGACGGCGTTGCTCACCAGGTAGGAGGTGAGCACCCAGGTGATCTCGTCGGTCCCGGCGTTGAGGCTTCCCTGCATGTGCGGGAGCGCAACGTTGGCCACCGAGGTGTCGACGATCTCCATGATGGCGGGAAGCATCACCGTGATGGTGATCAGCCACTTGTTGATGTTTTTTTCTTCAGAGGTCTTCATCTAACCGCCAGAGGATGTTCACCCTGTTCATGCCCCTACTGCCCGAACCCGACCACCTGCCCGAAGGTCTTCCCGGTGAGAATGGTCGGGACGACGCTCATGCCGACGCGCAGCAGATGCTCGGGGTCGCTCTTCCTGTCGATGGCGATGCGCACCGGTATCCTCTGGGTCACCTTCACGTAGTTGCCGGTGGCGTTTTCAGGGGGGAGCAGGGAGAAGGCCGCTCCGGTACCCGCCATGAGGCTCTCGACCTTCCCGGTGAAGTGGCGGCCGGGATAGCCGTCCACGGTGAAGTCGACCTCCTGTCCCGGACGCACGTTGGTCAACTGGCTCTCCTTGTAGTTCGCCGTGATCCAGGCGTCCTCCAGGGGGACGATTGCCATGAGCGCCTGCCCGGGCTGCACGTAGTTCCCCACCTCCACCCCTTTCCTGGTCACGTAGCCGTCGCTGGGAGCCACGATCCGGGTGTAGGAGAGATTGAGCTTCGCGGTCTCCAAATCCCCCTGCTTCTGCGCGACCCGGGCGTCCTTTGAACCGCTGCCGGACATGCCGATCATGGCCTTGGCGCGATTCTCCGATTCCTGCGCTTCCCTGACCTGGGCCTGGGCCACCTTCTGCGCGGTCCGGGCGCGGTCCAGCTGCTCCCTGGGAATGACTTCCTTCGCGTAGAGCGCCTCGGCGCGCTTCAGGTCGAGGTTCGCCTGGTCCAGGCGGGCAGCGGCGAGCCCCACGTTGGCGCGCGCACTCTCCACCTCCGCGTAGTCGCCGGAGGTTTCGTTCTTGGCCATCTCCAGGGAGGCGGCAGCGCTCTTCAGTCGTGCCTGGTAGTCGCCCGGGTCCAGTTCGACCAGGAGATCCCCCTTGTGCACGAACTGGTTGTCCACCACGGCGATCCGCTGCACAAGGGCCGGGACCCGGCTGGCGACCGAGTGGACGTGGGCCTCTACGAAGGCGTTGTCGGTCTCTATGTGGGTTTTGCTGCGCACCCACTGGCGGACGGCGAAGAGGGAGCCGACCAGTATGAGTATCAAAAGGACGATGCCGCCGCGCTGCTTCTTGCTCAGTCCGCCCTTTGCGGGTGCCGTTGTCGGTTCAGTTGTTTCATCTGCCATGTGCGTATCTCCGGTACCGGGTGCGGCCGAGCATCGGGTCGCAGTCCCGTCGATGGTGTTGGTGGGGCGGTTACAGCTCGCCAGTCGCCCTCTTGACCCTGGCTGCGGCGACCTGGAGGTCGAACACGCTGCGGTAGTAGTCGGTCCTGGTTTTGGTCAGCAGCGTCTGGGCATCCACCACTTCGGTCGCAGTGCCGACGTGCTCCTGGTAGCGGTCCTTGGTGATGCGCAGGTTCTCAACCCCCTGGGTGATGGCCTTCTCGGCGACCTTGATCCGGGCGTCGGCGACCTTCAGATCGTTCACTGCCATGGCGTATTCGAGCCTCGTCCTATCCTCCAGATCCCTCAGTCTCTCCTCATCCCTGGAACGGGCCTGGACCGCCTGCCTCACCCTTGCTGCGGAAGCGGGGCCATCGAAGAGGTTCACCTTGAAGCCGACTGTCACCGCTGTGATGGCCTGTTCGCGTACCTTGCTGTTGGAGAGGTAGTCCACGCCCAGCTTGGCGAAGAATTCGGGGTAGTGGCTGGTCTTGGCCTCCGTGACGGCGAACTCGTCTGCGCCGAGGAGAGCCTTCTGCGCGGCGATTTCCCCCCGACTGGAGAGGTCGGGTTGAGCGCTCGTACTCGGCAGTTGCGGGAGTTGCGACTCGTCCTTCAGTTCGGCCCGGAAACCGGGTGCCGCGCCGGTGAGGTAGTTCAGGAGCAGCCAACCGTTCTCCACCTCGTTCTGCGCACTAAGGACGTTTTGGCGGCTGGAGGCGACGCGCACCTCCGCCTGCAGCAGGTCGTTCCTGGTGACCACCCCCTCGTCGAAGAGCGCCTGGGCCGTCTTCTGGTGCGATTCCATCTGCACCACCTCGTCTGAGGCGGCCTGCACCAGTTTCTGCGCGGTCATGATCCCGTAGTACGCCTGCACGACCTGCAGGAAGAGCTCCTGCTCGTTCCCCGAATAGGAGTAACGCGCTGCCTCGCCGCGCATCCTGGCGATACCCTCGTTGGCCCTGGTGCGGCCGAAGTCGTACAGGGTCTGGTAGACGCTGAAGTTGAAGAAGGGATAGCGAGGGTCCTGGGTCTCCTGGGAGTTGGTCCCGAACTTGAAAGCCTGGGCCTTGGCCTGGGCGACGTAGCCCCCTTGCAGGTCGATGCGTGGCAGTCTCGTGGAGCGGGCCACGTTCACCTGCTCGCGGGCGATCTCCACCTCGTGCGAGGCCGATTTGAGCCCTTGGCTGGTGGCGGCGGCGCGGTCGAGGGCCTCCCTGAGGGTGAGGGTCTGGGCATGGGCCGTGTTGGCTTCCCCACAGCAGAGCAGAGCCAGCAGAACAATGACTAAATGCATGAAAGCTCCAAAATCTAATTGCGGATCTTTTCCAGCAGGGATTTCAAGGTCTCCACCTCCTGCGGCTCGAGCTTGGCGATGAACATCTCCTGGGCCCGCAAGGCGAGGGGGGCCAGGAGCGGTTCCAGTGCCTTCCCCTTTTCGGTGAGGCAGATACGGTAGGCGCGGCGGTCGACCGGGTCGGTCTTTCGGACCACCAACCCCTCCTTTTCGAGCCGGTCGATGAGACCGCCCATAGTGGTACGGTCTATCTGGCTTTTTGCTGAAAGCAGCGCCTGGCTGAGGCCGTCCTCCCGCCAGAGAAAGCCAAGAAGGCCGAACTGCTGCGGGGTAAGGTCGTGTTCCTCGAAGTGTTCCTTGAAGATGAGGCAGGCACGCTGGTATGCCTTCGCCAACAGGAATCCGACCGTCTTTTCGATATCGATGGGGGGGGACTTCGTTTCGTCCATGGCTCTTCCCTCGTAACGGTTGCTGCTTAACGGCATGATTTGCCGTGCAAAATGAACCTGCGGCAGGGTGATCATTATGCATATAATCAGTATGCTGTCAATAACCCAAACCGGGGCTGCACAGCCGGACCAAGACCGTGGTCGGGGCTGCTGCAGGGTGTTTCAGCATACTGGTAAATATGCCTCTTATCTTAGTGGTTTTTTAGCAGAGCGGTGTGATGTTCGGTTAAAAAGTCTGATACCATTACAGCCGTCGCACGGCTCTTCTTTTGCCGAGCCGGAACAACTGTGACAACGGAGATCGCAATGCCAAAGATCGACTACCTGAAACAGTTAAAGCATCTCTACGCCCCTTCCGCAAAGCAGGTGGAGATTGTCGAGGTACCGGCCCTGAACTACCTCATGGTCGACGGTGCAGGCGACCCGAATACCTCACTGGCTTTCAAGGAGGCAGTGGAAGCGCTGTTCACGCTTTCCTACACGCTCAAGTTCATGGTCAAGAAGGGACCCAGTGCCATTGATTACCGAGTGCTGCCGCTCCAGGCTCTCTGGTGGGCAGACGATATGTCTGCATTCATCACGGGGGACAAGGGAGCCTGGAAATGGACTGCAATGATCATGCAGCCCGAGCTTGTCACCCCGACATCGGTAGAAGAGGCCGCGCAAGAGGTGCAGCGGAAGAAGAAGATTGCAGCCCTGTCTCGGGTGCGGTTTGAGGCCCTCGAAGAGGGGAGAGTCGCTCAGATCATGCACGTCGGCCCGTTCTCTGAAGAAGGGCCTACCATCGAGAAGGTTCATGCCTTTATCGAGAGTTGTGGCAGTAGGAGGGTGGGCAAGCACCACGAGATTTATCTCGGCGACATGCGCCGGGCCGCGCCGGAGAAATGGAAAACGATCGTCAGGCAGCCGATGGCATGATGGAAGGTGAAGTAAAGCCAGTTTCTGAAGCGGAGGGAAGTATGAAAGTATTTCAGCGGCTGATCGTAGCAGTGATGCTGTTTCTGTTAACCGGCTGCTTTCAGGTCAGTACGGTGGTTCGCGTTAATCCCGACGGGAGCGGCACGGTTGAAGAAACCATGCTGCTGAGCAAAAAGGTGCTCGCCAAGCTTGACGAAGCCATGCGCGGCCTGGGTGGCGGCGCCGGCAAGAGCAACCCCTTCGATGTGTTCCAACCCGACGCCCTCAGGAAACAGGCGCAAGCTATGGGGAAGGGGGTAACGTACCATTCCGGTAAGAGTGTGGAGACCCCTGAGTACAAGGGATACCAGGCAACCTATAATTTCAGGGATATCAACGCCCTGAAGCTTCCGCACCGAAAGAACAGCGGTTTCGGTGCAGGCGGAGCCGGCAGTGAGCCGGGCACCCCCTTCGTCAGCTTCCACTTCAAGAAGGGAGCGACGTCGACTCTGACCATGGTTTTCGCCAAGTCACAAAACTCTGCCATTGTCCATGCAGCGCCGTCCCCGGCCCAATCCGAAAAAGTGACCGTCGTTGCTGAAAATCCTCCTGAAGTTTTCACTCCCCCCTTGCAGACCGCTTCGGATGTGGAGGATGCCCCGGAAATCTACTCTCCCCCCGGTCAACCAGACGAGAAGACGAGGGAGCTTGTTGAAATGTTCATGGGGATGAAGTTCAGTCTCGCGGTCGAGGTGAATGGCACTATACTCAGCACGGACGCGACTCATCGCGACGGCAACCGTCTCACCGTTTTCGAGATGGATATGGCCCGGCTTGGCAGCACTGAACCGTCCGACCTGGAAAAACTGCGTCAGATGCGCTTCGAGTCTCTCGATGAAATAAGGGAAGCAGTGAAGGCGATCCCTGGTATCAAGTTGGAGCTGAAGGACGAAATGACCGTGGTGTTCACGAAAAATCAGAAGTGACAGAGATAGCCCTGCCTGCTTCGGTCGACTACTGCCCGCCTACTGGGCTTGATTAGCGTTCTTTACTTTTGCGGCGCCGATGTTATCTTGTAACGGGCTGGAAATCTTCATTTCTGCTCCTGTTCAGGAGGTCGGCATGCGGATATTGATCGCTGAAGACGACCCGACCATACGGCAGATGATGGTTACACTGCTGTCGCGGCTGGGCCACGACTGTCTGGGTGTCGACAACGGGCGCGAAGCCGTGGGAAAGTGGGAGCAGGACGGTTTCGATTTTATTTTCATGGATGTACAGATGCCCGGGATGGACGGACTGAGCGCCACAAAGATCATCAGAGGGAAGGAAGCGGTAAAAGGAGGGCATATCCCGATCATCGCCCTCACTGCCCATGCCCTTGAGGAAGACAGGCAGCAATGCCTTGATGCCGGGATGGACAACTACCTCTCCAAGCCGTTAAACCTCGATTTACTGCTGTCATTTCTGGAACAGGACTACCCGCCGCAAACGAAGTGACCCTCCCAAGTTACCTCCACCACGTTACTCACCAACTTTCATTCACTTCCTCTTCAGCGGCACAGTCCGTTACGCGTCGTATTCCAGGCGCTAAAGTGGCGGTCGGCGCCCCTCGACTCTCCGGGGGAGGGACGCCTCGGCAAATCACCTGGAAAGCATACTCTTTCGCCGCACCTGGTTTTTGTCCGACAGGGACTCCGTGAGGTGTGTCTCCGGCTTCGGGCGACAAGGTTCCATGTCACCGCGGTTTAATTTGCAGTTCATTATGATATGTTAACGTGGCTTGATACTCGTGGTTTCTTGCAGGGCACAGAGGTAATTCGCATGAGTAAAGATGGCGCGAATGACATGGATTCCAGTCGCTTGCAAAACTTTGATCGGCTCCAGGAGCAGATCTTCCCCGAACAGGTTCAGCAACTGTACCGGCTTGCGCCTGCTGGACTGCTGGCGACGGCCGTGAACTCAGTGCTGGTTTTTTTCGTGCTGAAGGACGTTATGCGGCTAGGCCACCTGGTCATCTGGTTGACGATGATCCTCGCGGTCACGCTCTCGCGAGCCTTTCTCATCTTCGGCTACCTGAAAAGTAGACGCGAGCCGTCGCAGGCTCGTCTTTGGGCCAACAGGTTCCTGGTCGGGCTTTTGATGACAGGCGGGTGCTGGGGGAGCATCGGGGCGCTTCCCTATACCAACGGGGAACTGGCGCACCAGGTATTCCTCGCCTTCGTGCTCGGTGGCATGGCTTCCGGGGCATCGTCGACTTTCGCAACGGTGCGGCTTGCTTTCCCCGCGTTCGCGGTCCCGACCCTCACGCCTCTGGCCCTGCACTTCGTCCTGATGAACGACACCTTCCACTTTGTCATGGCCGCCATGGTCGTCCTGTTCGGCGCGTTGCTGTGGCGGATTTCATTGCATAACTACGGGATCAACCGCACTTCGCTGCTGCTTCGATACGAGAACAGGGAGGTTATAGAGACGCTGGAGCGCTCCAAGGAACAGGTGGAGCAACTGAACGTGCAACTGATTGGCGAGATCGCCGCCAGGCGCATCGCCGAGGAGGAGCTCAGGAGTCAACAGGAACAGCTCGAACAAGAGGTGAAGGACAGGACCGCGGCCCTGAGAGAGAGCAACGAGCTGTTGCTGCTTGAGATCGAGGAGAGGAAACAGTACGAGGCTGCCCTGCTGGAGACCGGGAAGCGCCTGGCCGTCGCTCAGAAAAACGCGGAGGCCGCCAACCGGGCCAAGACCGAGTTTCTGGCCAACATGAGCCACGAGATGCGTACGCCGCTTGCGGGGGCCCTGGGGATGATGAAGCTGGTTCTGGACATGGATATCGGAGCTGAGGAGCGAAACCTGCTCGAGATGGCGAAGCGCTCTGCAGATTCGCTGGTGAGGATCATCTCGGACGTCCTCGACTTTTCGCGTATGGAAGCCGGCATGATGACCTTCGAGCACAAACATTTTTCGCTTCAGGGAGTAGTGAAGTCGGCGCTGGAAGTTGTCTGCGTGGTGGCTGAAGAAAAGAGGCTGCGCCTGATTTCAGAGATCGCCCCGACGCTGCCTGAAGTGATAACTGGCGACGAGGGGAGGCTGCGGCAGGTGCTGGTGAATCTGCTGGGAAACGCGCTGAAGTTTACGGAGCAGGGCGAGATAGAGCTGAAGGTGAGCCCCGCGGGAGCGGCGGGGGAGGAGGGGATGATCCTTTTCTCGGTGCGCGATACCGGGATCGGCATTCCGGATGACCAGCTGGAGAGGATCTTCGGCAGGTTCACCCAGGTCGATTCGTCCCTGACCCGGCGGCACGGGGGGACCGGGCTTGGGCTTGCTCTTACCCGCCAGATCGTCGAAAAACTGGGGGGACGGATCTGGGCTGAAAGTTGCGAAGGCGCAGGAAGCACCTTCTATTTCACTCTTCCTATGCTACTGCCAGCCCATGAAGAGAAGCCTCGCTGAAGTCGCCCCGCCTGCGTGATCACGCCTTCCGCGGCAGGCGCCCCTTTTGATACCCACCTTGCGTGGCACTACCTGCCACCCTTCATTATTGTCCAGCCTAGCGCATGGCAATCTTTTGCCGACTGCTCCCCTGATTTTCCCTCGGCGCCACCTTCTGCTGGGGGGGCTGTTTGAAAGGGGGGAGGCGATACAGTCTCTGGTACATCTGCATGCTGCTCACCACTTTCTTCACGTATTCGCGTGTTTCCCTGAAGGGGATGCTTTCCACGAACTCGTCCTCGGGAAGGTCGCCGTAGCCTTTCTGCCAGCGCTTCACGTTCCCCGAGCCCGCGTTGTAGGCAGCGACGGCCAGGGTGAGGTTCCTGCCGTACAGCTCAAGCAGGTCCTTCAGATGCTGCGTCCCCAGCTTGATGTTCAGGTCGGGGGTGGTGAGCCGCTTGGAATCACCCTTGGACATCGCCTCGGCGGTGGAGGGCATGATCTGCATCAGGCCGACGGCGCCCACGGGCGAGAGGGCGGCCGGGAAATAGTTGCTCTCGGTACGCATCACCGCGTACACCAGGCTCTCCGGGACCGCGTGCGCCGCCGCATTCTTGGCGACATCGTCGCGGAAGGCGAGCGGGTAGGTCACGCCGAGGAGGGTGGCGCTGTCCTTGTCGCCGCGCCTGGGCTTTTCGTTGGCCATGGTATGGTAGGCGCCGTTGTAGTTGCCCATCTCCAGGTACAGCCTGGCGATCCCAGCCGGGTTCTTCCCCTTCTTGGAAAGAGAAAGTTCGCGGGCGGCCTCCTCGTAGAGCCCAAGGGTGATCAGCGCCTTTTCGCGCTCGAAGCCGGACGGCAGGGGGAGCAGCTCCGCCATGTTCTTCGGGGGCTGCGGCAGCGCGTCTCCCGCTTGGAACTGGTTGCTGATCAACGCATAGTATCCGGTCGGGAATTCTGAGGCCAGGGCGGTCAATGCCGCTTGCGCCCCTTTGTCGTCGCCGGTCAGGGTGAGAGTCTTCGCCAGCCAGTACAGGGCCTTGTCTCGGAGGTCCTCCCGCTCGGCCAGCTTCCTGAACTGTGCGGCCGCCTCCTGGTAGTCACGGGCCTGGTAGCTGCACCAGGCGGCCTCCCACACGACGTTGCCGTTTTTCTGGCTGGGCGCCATGACAAGGTACTTCTTGAACAGCGGCACCGCCTCGCTCCAGAGTCTTTGGAAGCGTTTCAGGTAGGCGGCCTCGAGCATCGCCTCCTGGGCCACGACGCCCCCCTTGGGGTCCTGGGCCAGCTTCAGGAAGAGCTGGAAGGCCTCGTCGCCCTTGCCCGATTTGTCCAAGGTCCGCGCCAGCCAGAGATCGGCCTCGGCGTTTGCCGGTAACGAGCTGAAGGTGCTTTGGGCCTGCTGGTACCGCTTCGACTTGTACAGTGCCTGCCCCTTCTTGAACTTCACCTTGCGGACGAACTCCTCGCTTTCGCCGCTCAACGGAATCTCGGCCAGGGCCTCCGCCGCCTTCAGGTGGCGACCCAGGTCGTAGAGGGTGCCGGCACGCTTGAAGAGCTCGGCGCCGCTGTAGGGTTCGGCCTTGATGCCCGCCGCAGCGAGGTTCTGAAGCTCGATCGCTGCCTTGTCGGCGTAGGGGGAGGCGGGGTAGACCAGGTAGATGTTGCGCAGCACGGCCGCGGCAGCTGTTGTGTCGCCGAGCTTCATCCTGCAGAGTGCGGAACCGAAGATGGCCGAGATGGAGTCGTTGCCGGAGGGGTAGCGCTCGACGAAGGTGGCGTAGCTTTGCTGCGCTTCTTTGGGGTAGCCTGCCGCGGCAAGGGTGTCGGCGTAGAGGATCAGGGCCTGGCGAGCCAGGCGGCTGTCGGCGTGCTCCTTGAGCAGTTTGTACAGGGGGGGGAGAGCCTGGTCGTGGCGCTGCAGTTTGGAAAGTGCGAGCCCCTGGTAATAGAGCGCGTAATCGGCCAGCAGCGGGTATCCCTCGGCTGCGGCGGGGAGCTGCGCTGCTGCCTCTTCCCACTGTTCCATCTTGGCGGCGGCCATCCCGGCCATGAAGGAGCGAAGCGCCGGGTCGTTGATGGAAAGGGCGGCCTCGCGGGCGCCACGGAAATCCTTGACTTGCATGCGCTGGGCTGCTGCGCTGAGCGAGACGTCGGGCTTGTTGAGGTTGACGGCTGAGGCGGGAAGGGTGGCGTACAACACGATCGCTGCTGCTGCAATGGTACGGCAAAACATGGCTACTCCCTGTCGTTGCAAAGGCTAACCCCGTATTTGTACCGAACCGGAGCGCAAAAGGCAATTCAAAAGCAACCGTTGCAATGCATGATCTTCCGGTAATCCCCTCTCCCCGGGTCAATCCCACTCCAGTCCCTCTCCCGCTGGGGTAGTCCCTTTCCCCGGGTTAGTCCCTCTCCCCTTGGGAGAGGGTGCCCGGAGGGCGGGTGAGGGGTCGTGCCGGCTGCTGTCATGTCGCCCCTGGCGGCTCCCTCACCCTGCCCCTCTCCCGACGGGAGAGGGGATGTGGACCCCGGTAATCCCTCTCCCCACGCGAGAGGGGATGTGGACCCGCTTGGCGGAATACTCTGTCTTCAGGGAAGTAATTGATTCATTGCTTTTCCCGCCTCTCCTTGACTTTCTATCGACCCTTCTGCATTATCCAACGATGTTGATATCACTATTGTTCCCGAAAAGGTTCTTCTATGCGCAAAGGTAAAGACGCGATCCTGAGGCTGCTCGACAAGGGGGAGCCGGTACCCTACCGGCAGATGCTCAAGGCCCTCAACGTATCCCGGCACGAGCGGGGGCGCCTGGACGACATGCTCGATTACCTGGTCGAGACCGGGGAGATCGCCAAGCTTCCCGGCCGCATCTACACCGTGGCCGGTGCCGGTGACACCCTGCGCGGCAAGCTTTCCACCCACCGGGACGGCTACGGCTTCGTCATGCCCGTGGATGGCGGCGAGGACCTCTTCGTCCCGGCGCGCTACCTCTCGGAATACATGAACGGGGACATCGTCGAGGCGCAGGTCGTGTCGACCAGGCGCGACGGCAAGAGGGAAGGGCGCATTTCGGCGCTCGTGCAGCGCGGCGTCACCGAGATCGTCGGGCGCTTCGAGGCGGTCGGCAAGGCGGGGCGGGTGATCCCGGACGATCCAAAGCTCGGGCGCGACCTGTTCGTCACCCCTGGCCCGTCCGGCGGCGCCTCCAAGGCGAAGGACGGCCAGATCGTTCTGGCCCAGATCACCTCGTACCCTTCGGGTGCCCGTCCCCTCGAGGGGCGCATCGTCGAGGTCTTGGGCGAGGCCAACGACCCGGAGGTGGAAGCCCTCACCGTGATCAAGAAGTACGAACTCCCCCACGTCTTCGACGAGAAGGTGATGGCCGAGGCGGAAAATCAGCCCCAGGAGGTGACCGAGGAGGCGCGGCAGGGACGCGTCGACCTGCGCGACCGGCTGACGGTTACCATAGACGGCGAGACCGCGCGCGACTTCGACGACGCGGTTTCCGTTGCGCGCGAGGGGGACAAGATCCGGCTCTGGGTCTCCATCGCCGACGTGTCGCACTACGTCGCCGAAGGCTCTCGACTGGATACCGAGGCATACCTGCGCGGGACCTCGGTCTATTTCCCGGACCGCTGCATCCCCATGCTCCCCGAACAGCTCTCCAACGGCATCTGCTCGCTTAACCCCCAGGTGGAGCGCCTCACCATGACCGCCGAGATGCTCTTCGACTCGGCCGGGGCCCGGGTGGACCAGAAGTTCTACACCAGCGTGATCAAGAGCGCGGCGCGGCTCACCTATACCACGGTGAAGAAGATACTGGTGGACCAGGACGCCGAGGCGATCGAGGCGAACCGGCACCTGGTCGCCGATCTCAAGGTGATGGAGGAGCTGTCGCTCCGGCTTAACGCGGTGCGGGCGGGGAGGGGGAGCATCGACTTCGACCTCCCGGAACCGCAGATCATTCTGGACCTGCAGGGGGAGACCACGGCCATCGTGCGCGCGGAGAGGAACCTCGCGCATCGGATCATCGAGGAGTTCATGCTTGCGGCCAACGAGGCCGTCGCGCACTTCCTCGAGTCGACGCCGGTCCCCTCGCTGTACCGGGTGCACGAGAACCCCGACCCGGTCAAGCTGCAGGACCTCTCCGAGTTCGTCTTCGGCTTCGGTTACACCCTCGCGGTGCTGGACGAGAAGGTGAACCCGGCCGCCCTGCAGAAGCTGCTGGCCGAGGTGGCGGGAAAACCGGAGGAGCGGCTCATCAACGAGGTGCTTTTGCGCTGCATGAAGCAGGCCCGCTACAGCGCCGAGAATCTCGGCCACTTCGGCCTGGCCGCCTCGTCCTACACCCATTTCACCTCCCCCATAAGGCGCTACCCGGACCTCGTGGTGCACCGCATCCTCAAGCGGGTGCTCTCCGGGAAGATGAAGGGGGTGGACAAGGACCGCCTGGAGGCGCGACTCCCGGAGACAGCCCTGCACACCAGCAAGCGGGAGCGCGTCGCCATGGAGGCGGAGCGCGAGATGGTCGACCTGAAGAAGATGCAGTTCATGCGCGACAAGATCGGGGAGGAGTACGACGGCTACATCACCGGCGTCGCCCCCTTCGGCCTCTTCGTCGAACTCGTCGATCTCTTCGTCGAGGGGATGGTCCCGGTCGCCACGCTCCCCCAGGACTATTACGTGCACCTTGAGAAGAGCCATGCCCTGGTGGGGGAACGAAGCCGGGCCATGTACCGCATCGCCGACAAGATCAGGGTGAAGGTGGCCGCGGTTAACGAGCCGCGCAAGCAGGTGGAATTCGCGCTGGTCGGCACCCTGGAAAAGCGTCCCATCGAGCCGATCGCCGACGTGCGCAACGCCTACCAGCGCATCCCGATCAAGGGTAAACGCCCCAAATCCAGACGGCGCTGAAAGCTGTTGCGCTGCCTTTCTTCGCTGTGGTATAGAATTAGTTTGGCTCTACCCCGGCATTAATTAGGAGAAACGCGTTTTATGGTTGAAGAAAAGGTACTGCCGTTCATGGAGCACCTGGTTGAACTCAGGAAGCGGCTTATCGTCTGCGTGTTCGCCATTATCATAGGTATGGGGGTCGCCTGGAACTTTTCCACCGACCTATTGAAGTTCGTGGAGCAGCCGCTCACCGGCAAGACCTACCTGTCCGACATCAAGAAATCCCTCTACGAAAAGGTGAAGCAGAGCTACCCTGAGGCGTACCAGCGCATGAAGCTGGGCGAGGAGCACCCGGTCGCGGAAAAGCCTCGCATGCTGAACTACAGCGCGCCGCTGGAGCCGTTCTTCGTGCAGTGCAAGATCTCCATGCTGGCCGGCCTGGTCATCGTGCTCCCGGTCCTCTTCCACCAGTTATGGCTCTTCGTGGCGCCGGGGTTGACGCGCAAGGAGCGGCGGCTGGTGGTTCCCTTCGTAACCACGGCCTCCCTCGCCTTCTGCACCGGGGCGATGTTCTTTTTGATCATCATCTGGCCGGTGATCATCAACTTCTCTCTCTCCTACGAGGCGAGCGGGCTGCAAAGCTGGTACAACATCTCCGCCTACATCAACTTCTGTCTGCGCCTGATCCTCATGTTCGGGCTCATCTTCGAGCTGCCGATCCTCGCGCTTCTTTTGGCCCGCTTCGGCATCGTCAACTACCGGATGCTCGCCACCCGCAGGAAATACGCGCTTCTGGCCAGCGCCATCGTCGCCGCCTTCCATGCGGACCTGGTGACCATGTTCGTCATCATGATCCCGCTCTATCTCATGTACGAGATCAGCATCTGGGTCGCACTCCTTTTCGGGAAGAAGAAGGTTCCCAAGGCGGACGTCGAGCCGGTCGAGGCCTGAGGATCGAAGCCGTTCATGGTCATTTTTAAAAACGTTTCCGACATAAAGGGAAAACTGCGCCGCCCGGTGGTGACCATCGGCAACTTCGACGGCGTGCATCTCGGGCATCGCGAGATCTTTCGCAGGGTGAGGGAGCTCGCCCGCGAGATCGGCGGCGTCTCCGTGGTGATCACCTTCGTGCCGCACCCCCTGAAGGTGGTGGCGGCCCACAGGGAGGTGCGCCTCATCACCACCAGCAGGGAGAAGGAGGCTCTCATCGAGGGCTCAGGTATCGACTACCTGCTGGAGATCCCGTTCGACAAGGCCTTCGCCTCGATACCCGCGGCCGAGTTCGTGCAACGGGTCCTGGTCGACGCTATCGGCCTGGAACGGCTGGTTATCGGCTACGACTACGCCTTCGGGCGGGGCAGGGAAGGGGACGTGGGACTTCTGAGGGAACTCGGGACGCGCTTTGGCTACAGCGTCGAGGAACTGCAGCCCATCTCCGACGGCTCCACGGTCTACAGTTCCACCGGGGTGCGCAGGCTGGTGAGTGCCGGCGACGTCTCTGGCGCCTCGCTCCTTTTGGGGCGGCACTTCTCGGTGACCGGAAAGGTGGTGCACGGCCACGAGCGCGGGCGCAGCCTGGGCTTTCCCACCGCCAACATCGAGACCGAGAAGGACCTGATCCCGTCGGTCGGTGTCTACGCGGTCAAGGTCTGCCTGGGAGACCGGCTCCTAGACGGCGCCTGCAACGTCGGCCCGAACCCGACCTTCGGCAACGACCGCCTCTCCATCGAGGTGTTCCTGCTCGATTTCGACGGGGACCTGTATGAGCGAGAGATCACGCTGTTCTTCATCGAGCGGCTGCGCGGCGAGAAGAGGTTTGCCAGCCTCGACGAACTGAAAACCGCCATCGCGGCCGACGTGGAGCGTTGCCGCGAGATACTCCGGGAGGCCCGGCCGGTGGCGTCGGAGAGCGGCGGCGACTGGGACTGCATCGCCCGGCCGAGCGCGGGCACCCCGCAATAACCGGCAAGACCCGGAGACAGGAGCCAGATATGTTCACAGGAAAACTAGATAAAAAGCTCTTGCTCGGCCTCGCCATCAGCGCACTCTGCCTCTTCTTCCTCTTCCGGAAGATCGATTTCCACAAGATGGCCGAGGCCTTTGCCGGGCTGGAGTACGCCTACCTGGTGCCGGCGCTGCTACTCACCTTCGTCAGCTACTACCTGCGCGCCGTGCGCTGGAAATTCCTGCTGCTCCCCATCAAGAAAACCGGCATGGGCAACCTGTTCACGTCCACCCTGATCGGCTACATGGCCAACAACCTGTTGCCGGCGCGGCTGGGGGAGCTCGTGCGCGCCTACTCCCTGGGAAACAAGGAAGGGATCGGCACCAGCGCCGTCTTCGCCTCCCTGGTCCTGGAACGGCTCTGCGACGGCTTCACCGTCCTTTTGGTCCTTCTGGTCACCTTCTTCACCATCAAACTTCCGGCCGGGATGGAAGGGATCCAGCGCGGGCTGGTCACCGGCGGCTACGTCACCTTCGCCCTGTACCTGGCCGTGCTCACCTTTCTCTTCCTGCTCAGGCGGCACACGGAGTTCACCCTCGGTCTGATCGCGCGCCTTTTGCGCCCGGTCGCGCCGCGCCTTGGGGAGAAGATGGAGGCCGTGCTTTGCTCCTTCATCTCCGGCATCCGCTTGCCCGGCGACGTCCGCGGGGTGGTCGGCATCCTGGTCAGCTCGCTTTTGGTCTGGTTCACCGCCATCTGGCCGGTGGACCTGATGCTGCGCGCCTTCGGCGTCTTCCTCCCGGCGACGGCGTCCATGTTCATCATGGTGTTCCTCGTCTTCGCGGTCATGGTGCCGGCCTCCCCGGGGTTCATCGGGACCTATCACCTTGCCTGCGTCACCGCCCTGTCGGCCTTTCAGATCGGGAGCGAGCGTGCCTTGAGCATAGCCATCGTCCTCCACGCCATGGGCTTTTTCCCGGTCACCGTCGCCGGACTCTGCTGCCTTTGGCGGGACAAGCTTTCCATCAGGAACGTCGAAAATACCTCCCAGGAGCAACTGCGTGAACAATAACGGAATCCTCGGCAGGCTGGACCACTTCGCCATCCTGTCCTTCAGCATCCCCTTGTTCATCTACCTTTTGACACTCGCCCCCACGGTGACCTTCTTCGACAGCGGCGAGTTCCTGACCGCCATCGCGTCCCTCGGCGCCGCGCACTCCCCGGGGTACCCGCTGTTCATCAACTACGCCAAGCCCTTCACTTTCCTCCCCATCGGCAGCATCGCCTTCAGGATAAACTTCGCCACCGCGGTCTCGGCGGGCCTTGCCTGCTACGGTGTCTACCTGCTCACCGTCAAGTTCCTGGAGGGGGAGGATACCTCGTGGGGAGTGAGGTTCCGGGAGCTGACGGTGAAGCTCTCGGCCTTGGCCGCGGCCGTCACCTTCGCCTTTACCGCGAGGCTTTGGCTGCAGTCCAACCACGACAAGCCGTACCCGCTGCTCGCCTTCATATGTGCGGTTGTCTTCTACCTGATGCTTTTGTGGCGGGAGAGCTTTCTCGCCGGAGACGAACGCCCCGCCTACGTCTACCTCGGGGCCTTTCTCTGCGGGCTCGGTGCGGGGGCGCACCAGATCATGGTGCTGATGATCCCCACCTACGCCTTTTTGCTCTGGTCCGCGGACCACCGCGTCATCCTGCGCTTCAAGGAGTTCTTCATCGCCTTCGCCTTTGGCGTGCTCGGCTTCGGCATCCACCTGCACCTGGTGGTACGCGCCTTCCAGCACCCGGTTCTCAACTGGGGCGACTCCAAGAACCTCGAGCAGTTCCTCTGGAACATACTGCGCAAGGGGTACCCGAACGAGAAGCCCAACCGGGACCTCGGCCTGCTCTGGTCGCAGCTGAACGCCTTCAACATACCCTTCGAGTTCACCGCGGCTGGGATGGCGCTTTTGATCATCGGCCTGGCGGTCTTCTTCTCCAAGAAGCGCGAGCTTGTGCTTGGCTACCTGATCGCCCTCGGCTCCTTCCTGGTGGTGATCGTCGGCTGCTTCAACACCCCGGGGGAGATGATCTTCCTGACCGAGGAATTCTTCACGCCGCTGTACCTCCTCTCCGCCGTCTTCATCGGGGTAGGGCTGTTCACCCTCTTGAAGGAGGCGGCCCAGCGCCTCCCCGACTCGGTGCCGCTGCGCGTCGGGCTCATCGCGCTTCTTTTCTCGTTGCCGGGCACCATCTTCGCCCGCAACTTCGTGGAGAACGACCAGCACGACAACTACATCGCCTTCGACTACGCCAGCAACACGCTCCGATCGCTGCCGCAGAACGCGGTGATGTACACCTGGGGCGATTCCGGCGCGTTCCCTCTCTGGTACCTGCAGGGTGTGGAGCGGATGCGCGAGGATCTCGACCTGCCGCACACCCCGCACCTGGTGTTCGACTGGTACCTGGACAGCATGCCGCGCCTGTTCAAGAACACCCAGCTGCGCCAGGTCCCGATGGAGCAGCGCTCCCCTAACAACACGCTCATCATGTCGGTCATGGAGCAGTCCGGCCGCCGCCCCGTCTACGTGGACTTCTCCACCAAGTACTCGATCAACTTCAGCAACTTCGTCCTGCACCAGCGCGGCATCACCTTCCGGCTGGACAGCCCGAACGTGCCGCAGTCCCCCCCCGACCTGGACGCCTGGCCCATGTACTCCCTGCGCGGCGTCCTTGGCGACCACGACATGTTCTTCCGCGACCTCGACACCGGCAAGGCGATCCTGATCTACGCCGCCGCCCTCATCGAGTCCGGGGAGATGCGCCTGAAGATGGGGCAGAGGGAATCCGGCATCCGCGACCTCAAGACCGCGGCGGCCATCTCGCCCGAGAACAGGCCGCAGATCGACGACCTGCTGAAGGCGAGCGGGGTGCAGTGATGGCGATCACGGGAAAGACCACGGTAACCGGGATCATCGGCTGGCCGGTGTCCCATTCGCTCTCGCCGGTGCTCCACAACGCGGCGTTCCAGGCGCTCGGCCTGGACTGGATCTACGTTCCCTTCCCGGTTGCGCCCGAGCGTCTCGCCGCAGGTGTTGCCGGGCTGAAGTCGGTTGGCGTGGCCGGGTTCAGCGTCACCATCCCCCACAAGGTGGCCATCATCCCGCTCCTCGACCAGGTCACCCCCGAGGCCGAGCTGATCGGCGCGGTCAACACGGTGGTCGCGCGCGACGGTAGCCTTACCGGGTACAACACCGACGGCATCGGCCTGATCGCCGCCCTTCGCGAGAAGCTCTCCTTCGAACCCGCCGGTAAGAACATCCTCGTACTCGGCGCGGGGGGGGCGGCCCGCAGCGCCGTGGTTTCGCTTGCCCTCGCCGGGGCCGCCGGCGTCACCGTCGCCAACCGCTCTCCCGACTCGGCCGCCGCGCTGGTGCAACTGGTCGCCGCACGCCTGACGCAGACCGAGTTCGCGACCCGGGGGCTCGGGCTTCTCTCCGATCCGGGCTTCATGGGATCCTTCGACCTGGTGGTCAACACCACCTCGGTGGGGATGGCGGGGGACTCCTTCCCCGGCCTCGCGCTTTCCTCACTAAAGTCGGGGGGGTGTATTTACGATATGGTCTATGCGCCTCCGGTCACCCCGCTGCTCGCCCAGGCCTGCTCGCTCGGCATTCCCTGCGCCAACGGCTTCGCGATGCTGGTGGCACAGGGGGAGGCTGCCTTCAGAATCTGGACCGGGGCCACGCCACCCAAGGGGTGCATGGAAAGCGCTCTGACCGCGGTTCTTCAGGTTTGAGCAATTCCTTGACATTAAGGCAAATACAAAATACCATTCACAGGTTATTAACCCCCTGAGGTAGCTATGCACGTAAGCAGACTGGGTGAACTGCTGGTCACAAACAACCTGATCACCAAGGAACAGTTGAAGCAGGCGCTCGTGGAACAAAAGGCTGCGGGTGGCCAATTGCGTCTTGGCTCCATTTTGGTTCGGGATGGTCTGATCAACGAGGCGGATCTCACCTCTTTTCTCTCCAAACAGTACGGTGTTCCGACCATCAATCTTGCCGACTATGAGGTCGATGCGGCCGTCGTAAAGATCATTCCCGCAGAGACAGCCCACAAGTACCAGATCGTGCCGGTGAACCGGGCAGGTTCCACGCTCATCATCGCCATGAGCGACCCCAGTAACATCTTCGCCATCGACGACATCAAGTTCATGACCGGCTACAACGTCGAAGTGGTCGTGGTCGCCGAGAGTTCCATCAAGGCAGCCATCGACAGGTTCTACGACCAGAGCGCCTCGCTCGCCGACGTCATGAGCGACCTGGAGATGGAGGACCTGGAGGTCATCGGGGACGAAGAGGACATCGACGTCAGCTCCCTGGAGCGCGCCACCGAGGACGCCCCGGTCGTCAAGCTGGTGAACCTCATCCTCACCGACGCCATCAAGAAGAAGGCCTCGGATATCCACATCGAACCCTACGAGAAGTACTTCCGGGTCCGCTACCGCATCGACGGCGTCCTCTACGAGGTGATGAAGCCCCCCCTGAAGCTGAAAAACGCCATCACCTCCCGCATCAAGATCATGAGCGAGCTGGACATCGCGGAAAGGCGCCTGCCGCAGGACGGCCGCATCAAGATCAAGCTGGGTGGCGGCAAGGACATGGACTTCCGCGTCTCGGTGCTCCCCACCCTGTTCGGGGAAAAGATCGTTCTACGTCTTTTGGACAAGAGCAACCTGCAGCTGGACATGACCAAGCTTGGGTACGAGCCCGAGGCGTTGTCGCACTTCCAGCGGGAGATCCACAAGCCTTTCGGCATGGTGCTGGTTACTGGCCCTACCGGCAGCGGCAAGACGGTTTCCCTTTACTCCGCGCTCTCGGAGCTGAACAAGGTCACCGAGAACATCTCCACCGCCGAGGACCCGGTCGAGTTCAACTTCGCCGGCATCAACCAGGTGCAGATGCACGAAGACATCGGCCTGAACTTCGCCGCCGCCCTGCGCGCCTTCCTGCGCCAGGACCCGGACGTCATCATGATCGGCGAGATCCGCGACTTCGAGACCGCCGAGATCGGCGTCAAGGCGGCCCTCACCGGCCACCTGGTGCTCTCGACCCTGCACACAAACGACGCCCCCTCCACCATCAACCGTCTGCTCAACATGGGCATCGAGCCGTTCCTGGTCGCCTCCGCGGTGAACCTGATCACCGCCCAGCGCCTGGCGCGCCGCGTCTGCGGCGAATGCAAGGTGGTCGAGGAAGTGCCGGTGCAGGCCCTGATCGACGCCGGCCTCCCGGCCGAGCAGGCCCCGTCCGTGGTCTGCTACCGCGGCACCGGCTGTCCCAAGTGCAACGGCACCGGGTACAAGGGGAGGGTGGGCTTTTACCAGGTCATGCCGATGCTGGAGCCGATCCGGGAGCTGATCCTAAACGGCGCCAACACCGCCGAGATCAAGCGGGAGTCGATGCGCCTCGGGGTCAAGACCATGCGCCAGTCAGGCCTCACCAAGCTCATCGAAGGCGTAACTTCATTCGAGGAAGTCCTGAGGGTCACGGTGGCCGATGACTGACCCCACGAAAGACTAAGCAGACGAGGTATTCATGATCAACTTTCATCAAATGCTCAAGGAACTGGTGGAGAGGGGCGGCTCAGACCTGCACATCACCACCAATACCTCGCCGCAGATCCGCATCGACGGTAAACTCACCCCGATGGACGTCCCGCCGCTCACCGCGATCGAGACCAAACAGCTCTGCTACAGCATCCTGACCGACGCACAAAAGCACAGGTTCGAAGAGGAAAACGAGCTGGACCTCTCCTTCGGCGTGAAGGGGCTGTCCCGTTTCAGGGGAAACATCTTCGTCCAGCGCGGCGCCGTGGCCGGTGTCTTCAGGGTCATCCCGTACAAGATCCTCACCTTCGAGGAGCTGGGACTCCCGCCGGTGGTCAACCTCCTGTGCGACAAGCCGCGCGGCCTGATCCTCGTCACCGGGCCTACCGGCTCCGGCAAGTCGACCACGCTCGCCTCGATGATCGATCACATAAACGTGAACCGCCACGACCACATCGTCACCGTCGAGGACCCGATCGAGTACCTGCACCCGCACAAGGGTTGCATCGTGAACCAGCGCGAGGTGGGAGCCGACACCAAGAGCTTCAAGCACGCGCTTAAGTACGTGCTGCGCCAGGACCCCGACGTGGTCCTTATCGGCGAGCTGCGCGACCTGGAGACCATCGAGGCGGCGCTGACCCTGGCCGAGACCGGTCACCTCTGCTTCGCCACGCTACACACCAACTCCTGCGCCCAGACCATCAACAGGATCATCGACGTCTTCCCTCCCTACCAGCAGACCCAGGTGAGGACCCAGCTCTCCTTCGTGCTGGAGGGGGTCATGTCCCAGACCCTGATCCCCAGGGCCACCGGCTCGGGGCGCGCTCTGGCGCTGGAGGTGATGGTACCGAACCCCGCCATCAGGAACCTGATCCGCGAGGACAAGGTGCACCAGATCTACTCCCAGATGCAGGTGGGCCAGGAGAAGTTCGGGATGCAGACCATGAACCAGTGCCTGATGAGCCTTTTGTCCCGTCGTCTCATCACCGTGGACGACGCCCTCGGCCGCTCATCCGAGCCCGACGAACTGAAGCAGATGCTCGCCCCCGGTTCGGGCTCGCAGATGAGGCGCCCGCCGCAACGATAGCAGCAGCCAGACCCGGCCAGCGCCGGGAAAGGAGTAATAGATGGCAAAATTTGATTGGGAAGCAAGAAGCAAGGCGGGGAGCGTCCAAAAGGGCGTGATGGAAGCCGCCAGCGCCGGCATGGTGGAGGCGCAGCTCAAGAAATACGGATTCTCCGGGATCACCGTGAAGGAGCAGGGGAAGGGGCTCTCTATGGAGCTCAAGATCCCGGGACTCGGCGGACCCAAGAAGATCGAGACCAAGGACCTGGTCGTCTTCACCCGCCAGTTCGCCACCATGATCGATTCGGGTCTGCCGCTGGTGCAATGCCTGGACATCCTTTCCAACCAGCAGGAGAACAAGACCTTCAAGGAGATCCTGGTTAAGGTCAAGGAGAGCGTCGAGAGCGGCTCGACCTTCGCCGACGCGCTCTCGAAGCATCCCAAGGCCTTCGACCAGCTCTACGTCAACCTGGTGGCCGCAGGCGAGGTGGGGGGTATCCTCGACACAATCCTGGCAAGACTCGCCGCCTACATCGAGAAGGCGATGAAGCTCAAGAAGCAGGTGAAGGGGGCCATGGTCTACCCGATCACCATCATGTCCATCGCCGTCATCGTCGTGGGCGTCATCCTCATCTTCGTCATCCCGACCTTCGCGAAGATGTTCCAGGACTTCGGCGGCGACCTCCCCGCGCCGACCAAGTTCGTCATCGCGCTCTCCAACTTCCTGGTCAAGTACATCGTCGTGATCATCGCCGTCATGTTCGGCATCAAGTACGCCATCGGGAAGTACTACGATACCGCCAACGGCAGGAAGGTCATCGACGCCTTCGCCCTCAAGGCCCCCATCGCGGGTCCCCTGATCCGCAAGGTCTCCGTCGCCAAGTTCACCCGTACCCTTGGGACCATGATCAGCTCGGGCGTTCCCATCATGGACGGCCTGGAGATCGTCGCCAAGACCGCGGGGAACAAGGTGGTCGAGGAGGCGATCTACAACGTGCGCCAGTCGATCTCCGAGGGGAAGACCATAGCCGAGCCGCTCGGGGAATGCGGTGTATTCCCTCCCATGGTGGTGCAGATGATCTCCGTCGGCGAGGCGACCGGTGCCATGGACGCCATGCTGAACAAGATCGCGGACTTCTACGACGACGAGGTCGACGACGCCGTCGGTGCCCTGACCTCGATGATGGAACCGCTTTTGATGGTGTTCCTGGGAACCACGGTGGGCGGGCTCGTCGTCGCCATGTACCTGCCGATCTTCAAACTGGCTGGCGCAGTCAGCGGTTAGCTGGATGATCGAAAAGAAGAAGGTCTTCTGGTTCATACTGCTGAGACTGCTGGTGGTAACCCTCTTCCTGGTTACCACCGTTTATCTTGACGTACACACCTATGACGTAAGTGGCGAGGTCGCCGGCAAAGTACTGATCCGGCTGATCGGCGCCACTTACCTTTTCTCGCTGCTTTCCCTGGCGGTGCTGCGCAGGGCGTCCCCCCGGACGGTGCGCACCCTGACCTACCTCCAGATCGTCTGGGACCTGATCCTGGTCACGGTGCTGATCCTGGTCTCGGGCGGGGTGACTTCCCACTACGCCTTTCTCTACTTCCTGTCGATCATCGCCGCCAGCGCGCTTTTGGCCCGTTCCCAGGCCTACTACACGGCGTCCCTGTGTGTCATCCTGTACGGCGCGATCCTGGATTTCCAGTACTACGGCAAGTTGGCACCGCTAGGGCTCTCCCCCTACCCGGCACAGCAGTGGGGGGCCGAGTACCTTTTCTACCTGATCTTTGTGCACTGCGCCTCCTTCTTCCTGACCGCGTTCCTGGCCGGGCACCTTGCGGAGCGCGCCCGCGTCTCGGAAAGCGCGCTCAAGGAGAAGGCGATCGACTACGAGGAGCTGGAGCGCCTGAACTCCTGCATCGTCTCGACCATCGACAGCGGCCTTCTCACCATCAACACCTCCGGCAGGATCCGCGTCTTCAACCGCTACGCCGAGACCCTGACCGGGGTGTCCCAGCAGGACGCCTACGACCGCCCCCTGGCCGAGGTGCTGCCAGGCTGCGCCGCTTTCGCTCCGACCTTCTTCGAGTCGGGACAGGGGGAATTCCCGCACAAGGGGCCCGACGGCAAGGAGCTGCTCCTGTCGTTTAAGTCCGTTCCGCTTTTGGACAAGGACGGGGCCGTCGCCGGGGCGATCTTCGACCTGCACGACCTGACCGAGATGAAGCGGATGGCCGCCGAACTGAAGCGCGCGGACCGCCTCGCCGCGGTCGGTGAGCTCTCTGCGCGCATGGCCCACGAGATCCGCAACCCGTTGGCCGCGATCAGCGGGTCGGTGCAACTGGTGGCGCTCAGGCCCTGGGTGGACGAGAAGGACGAGCGGCTTTTTTCCATCATCCTGAGGGAGACCGACCGGCTGGACGGTCTTTTGCGCGACTTCCTCTTTTACGCCAAGCCCAACCAGCCCACCAAGGTAGCGCTCAACCTGCATCGGGTGATCGGCGATCTCTGCGCGCTGCTTGCCACCGATCCCAGACTGGAAGGGGTCGGGGTCGACAACCGGCTCCCCGACGACCTGGTGGTGCAGTTCGACAAGGACCAGTGCACCCAGGTGTTCTGGAACCTCCTGGTGAACGCCGCGGAGGCCATCACCGGCGACGGCCGCATCTGCGTCGACGGCGCCCTCATCAAAGCAAACGGCGGCCTCAACGAGGTGCGCATAAGCATCAGGGACAACGGTTCCGGGATGAGCCAGGAAGACGTGAAGCGGGTGTTCGAGCCTTTCTTCACCACCAAGAAGGGGGGCACAGGGCTTGGGCTCGCAACGGTCTACCGCATCGTGGAAACCAACGGCGGCAGGATGTCCATCAACAGCGCCCTGGGGAAAGGGACCACGATCACCCTGTACCTGCCTGCTTAAAGGGCAGGGGGGGGCGCCGGTTCCGCAGCGAAAGGTGCTGCTTCAATTTTTAGTGAGATCAGTTCAGCGAGGTTTTTTAGATGCGTGCCAGGATTTTGGTTGTCGATGATGAGCTGAGCATGCGGGAGTTCCTGGCCATCCTCCTGGATGGCGAGGGGTACCTGGTGGACCAGGCGGAAAGCGCGGAGCACGCGCTCGCCTGCATGGCCGACCAGCACTACGACATGGTGATCTCCGACGTGAGCATGCCGGGACTTGGGGGGATCGACCTGCTCACCCGGATCAAGGCCGACTCCCCGGACACGGCGGTCCTGCTGATCACCGCCTTTACCACTGCCGAACAGGCGGTGGAGGCGATGAAGCTTGGGGCCTACGACTACATCGGCAAGCCCTTCAAGGTGGAAGAGGTTAAGGTGCTGGTCCGCAAGGCGCTCGAGAAGCGGAGCCTGGTCCAGGAGAACAAGCGCCTGAAGGCCGAGGTGCAGGAGCGCTTCGGCTTCAGCGGGCTGATCGGCAAGAGCAAGCAGATGCGCGAGGTCTACGACCTGATCGCCAAGGTCGCGGACAGCATGGCCAACGTCCTCATCACCGGCGAGAGCGGCACCGGCAAGGAACTCGCCGCCCGCGCCATCCACTACAACAGCCCGCGCCGCAACGCCCGCTTCGAAGCGGTGAACTGCGGGGCGATCCCCGAGACCCTGATCGAGAGCGAGCTCTTCGGGCACATGAAGGGGGCCTTTACCGGCGCCATCACGGACCGCCCCGGTCTCTTCGAGCAGGCGGAAGGGGGTACGCTCTTCCTCGACGAGATCGGCGAAGTGCCGCTGCAACTGCAGGCGAAGCTTTTGCGCGTGCTGCAGGAACGCGAGTTCAGGCGGGTGGGGGGGGGGAGCGCCTTGAAGGCCGATGTCCGGATCGTCGCCGCCTCCAACAGAAACCTGGAGGAGCAGGTGCGCGAGGGGACCTTCCGGGAAGACCTCTTCTACCGTCTCAACGTGGTGGAGGTCCGGATGCCGTCGCTTCGCGAGCGGAGCGAGGACATCCCTCTGCTCATCGAGCATTTCTACAAGAAGTACGCGATCTGGTCCGGAACCGGCGATATCGTGACCCCCGACGCGCTGCTGGCGCTCTTCAACTACCCCTTCCCGGGAAACGTGCGCGAGCTTGAGAACCTGGTGGAGCGCTGCGTGGTCCTGGGAAGCCGAGTCATCACCGCCGAGTGCCTGCCGCCCAGCGTGCGCAACTACCATATCCCCAGCGTCGACGCCGAGGAGGTCTCGATTCCTGCGGACGGCATGGACCTGCAGGGGTATCTCGACAACCTGGAGCAGCGCCTGCTGGTGCAGGCCCTCGAGCGCAGCGGCGGGGTGAAAAAACGAGCGGCGGCCCTTCTGGGCATGACTTTCAGATCTTTCCGGTACCGTTTGGCGAAGTTTGGCATGGAAGATGATTGAAACGTGCCAGCTGTCATTACCTGTACCGACTGAATCCGACGGGCGAGTGAGCGGAGGTAACACATGCCATTGAAGCGCAGGGACCAGAAGGGCTTCACCCTGATCGAGCTGCTGATCGTCGTAGCCGTGATCGGCATACTCGCGTCGATAGCGGTGCCGTATATCACCCAGTACCGCATCAGGTCCTATAACGCGAGCGCGGTGGCCGACCTGCGCACTCTCAGGAACTCGCTCGAGGCCTACTTTCTCGAACACGGCAGTTACCCGCATTGACAAAAAACGTCACTTTGTGCCGATTTTGGTCAGCCGACTTCAGGCTTTGAGCCGCTCAAACGACCATAAAACGCCCTTTTCCGGTCTTCGCGCAATTGGCCTGCTATTTGCTCTTACCCGTACTTAGTTAATCCGGCGCGCCAGAGGCAAGCCCACCATCACCATAAGGAGAAAAATATGCTCAACAGAATGAGAAGCAACAAAGGCTTCACCCTCATCGAGCTGCTGATCGTCGTCGCGATCATCGGCATCCTGGCTGCAATCGCAATCCCGCAGTTCTCCTCCTACCGCATCAAGTCCTACAACACCGCTGCGGCCAGCGACCTGAAGAACGTCAAGACCGCTCTCGAGGCATACTTTGCCGACCATCAGGAGTACCCGCACTAATAGCTGCGGAAGCTACCAAACACACGCTAACTTAGACCTTATAGGAGGCTTATTATGCTGAAGAAGATGTCTGTTGCCCTCGCCGCAGTGGCTCTGCTCGCCGGGGTCGCCTTCGCTATGAACAACCCTGACTACATCGAAAACGTCCCGGGCGTTAACTTCAAGCCCTCGAACAACGTGAAGGTGTCCTACAAGTACGACTCGGCCGCCACCTCGCCGCAGAACTACCTGATCGCCTCCAAGAACACCGCCGGCGACACCATTTACGCTGCTTCCAACATCTCCACCACCATCTACAAGAAGACCCCGACCGCTTCTGCCGGTACTGCCGGCCCGGGTGTTGCGCTCTCTCTGACCGACACCAACGTGACTGCCCTGAGCGCAGCCGGCGAGTCCGTCTTCACCAACTGGAGCCCGATGTAAATCGAAGCAACCTAATGCTTGTCGGAATGGGGCATGCCTGCATGCCCCATTTTATTTCCACCTCACCCGAACAGGAGTTCGTCGTCAATGCTGGCAAGATTTCCTCTGGCGCTGGCCACCCTGAAGGGGGGCTTCCGTGACCGCCTTTTGCTGGGGCTCTTCGTAGTCTCGCTGCTGCTGGTCTGCACGTTGCCGATCTTTGGTTCCTTCTCCATGCGGGACGTGACCGCGGCGGCGACCACCTTCTCCCTGTCCGCCGTTTCCGCCATAGGCGTCCTGCTGGTGCTGCTGATCGGCTCGGCCCTCGTCCCCCGTGACATCCAGAGCCGTTCCATCTACTCGGTGGCCACTCTTCCCATCTCGCGTACCCGTTATCTCCTGGAGAAATACCTGGGGCTCTCGCTGCTGCTCGCGGCTTCGCTGGCGCTCATGGGGACGCTCAACTGCGTGGGGATCTGGCTCATGTCCGGCGCCTATCCGCCGGACCGTCCCGTTGTCTGGGGCAACTACCTGCTGTACCTTATCTTCGACCTGGAAAAACTCCTGGTGCTCGCCTCCGTGCTGGTGTTCTTTTCCGCCGTGGCGACCTCCTCGTTTCTTCCCATGATCCTGACCCTGGCCGTGTACGCGGTGGGGATGACCACGGAGAAGGTGAAGCTGTTCGTCGAGACGGCCCAAGGTGCCGAGCGCATGTCGCCCTTTTTGCGCGGCGTGGTGCAGGTGATCTACTACCTGTTTCCGAACCTCACCCCCTTCGACCTCAAGGTGCAGATGATCTATGCGCTCCCTGTCGACCCCAAGGCGCTCCTCTTGACTTCGCTGTACGGCTTTGGCTACGTTGTCGTGATGCTCACCCTCGCCTCGTGCGCGTTTTCCCGCAGAGACTTCATATGAGGCGTCTGGTCGCTCTCGCCATCGGGTTGCTGCTTCTGGTTCCTGCGCTGCTGGCGCTTACCGCGCTGCGCAAATCCACTCCCGCGCCCGAACGACTCGGCTACAGACCTTCCTTCGAAGTTACCTTTTTCACGTCGTTAGAGCACCGCTACCTTCTGTCGGAGCTCCTTTTTTACGACGCCGTCTTCTACTACGGGACCATACTCGACCTGCACCAGCCCCCCGATTACGCCATGCTCCTGAAGTACGTCGACACCTCCACAAGGCTCAACCCCTACAACATCGACTCCTACTACTTCGGGCAGGCGATCCTCACCTGGGACGCGGGACTCGTGAAGCCGATGAACCACATTCTGGAGCGCGGGGTCAAGAAGAGGGAATGGGATTTTTACATGCCTTTCTTTATCGGTTTCAACAACTCGTATTTCCTCAAGGATTACCAGAAGGCCGCCCAGTACATGGGCAAGGCTGCACAGTTGAACCCGAAGATGGCGTTTCTCTCCAACCTTGCGGGACGCTTTTACTACGAGGCCAACCAGACCGAGCAGGCCGTCCAGTACCTCAAGGTGGTCTACGAGGGTACCTACAGCGACCAGGTGCGCAGGGGGATCAAGACCCGCATCGAGGCGCTGGAGACGATTTTGTTCCTGGAGAAGGCCGTGCAGAGGTACGAGAAAGAGACCGGGCACAAGCCCGCGCAGCTCGCCGACCTGGTAGCCGGTGGCGTGCTCAAGGGTGTTCCTCCCGACCCTTACGGCGGGACCTTCTACTACGACCGCAACGACGGTCGCATCAAAACCACCAGCAAGCTGGCAGTGCACGGAGCAGCGCATGACCGCCATTGATGTCTCCTCGATCAGCAAGACCTTCACCAAGAAGCTGACCCACAAGGTGCGCGCCCTGAACGACGTCTCCTTCTCGGTGCCGCACGGCAACGTCTTCGGCTTCATCGGCCCCAACGGCGCCGGCAAGAGTACGACCATCAAGATCCTGATGGGGCTTTTGCGTCCGGACGCCGGGAGCACCTCCTTCTACGGCAAGAATTCCCACCTCCCCGAGGCCCGGGGCAGGGTGGGGTACTTGGCGGAGAACCCGGCCTACTACGATTACCTGACGCCGCGCGAGCTCCTGGAGTTCGTGGCGCGCTACTACAAGGTCCCAGGCGCGGAGAGCGCCGGGAAGGTCGACGAGGTGTTGCGCTTGATCGAGTTGACCCATGCCGCCGACCGTCCCATCCGGAGCCTCTCCAAGGGTATGGTGCAGCGCATCGGCCTTGGCCAGACCCTGGTGCACGACCCTGACCTCTACATCCTGGACGAACCCATGTCCGGCCTCGACCCGCTGGGGCGCGCCCTGGTGACCGACATCATTCAGCAGTTGAAGGCCCGCGGCAAGACCGTCTTCTTCAGCACCCACATCATCCATGATGTCGAGCGCGTCTGCGACGACGTGGCCCTTTTGCTTGGTGGCTCGCTGCAGTTTTGCGGCGCGGTTAAGTCGGTGATCGACGGGAGCTTCAACTCCTACGAGGTGGTGATCAGGCGAAGCGACGAACTCTCCCCCTCGCTCCCCGATGGCGTCGCCGCCACCAGGGAAGGGGACGCATGGCGCCTCTCCATCCCCAGGGATTCGTTGAACGCCCTGCTCTCGTCCCTGTCCCGCGAAAACGAGCTCCTGTCCGTGGAGCCCGAGCGGCGCACGCTCGAGCAGATCTTCTTGGACCTGATCAAGAGCCACCGCTCGGCGCAGGGGCGTGAATGAAAGAAAGGATTTTCCCGATCCTCACCATACTTGCGGCAGGGGTGCTGGCCTACCTCTGCGCGCTGCAGGTGGGGTTTCTCCCCATTGACGACGTGGGGATGACGGAATTTGTCACCCAGCAGACCCTCGACCTCAAGTCGCTGCTTTTTGGTGGCGCCAGCACCTATTACCGCCCGATGGTGGTGATATCGTACGTCGCCAACTACAGCATCTTCGGGCTGCCCCCCCTTTCATTCCACGCGGTCAACGTCGTCATCCATCTCGCCAACGCGCTGCTGATCTACTGGCTCGCGTCGCTCTTCTTCGCGGACCACCCGCAAAAGGAGCGGGCAGCCCTGATCGCTTCGCTCTTTTTCCTGCTGAACCCGCTCAACAGCGAAGCCGTTATCTGGGTCTCCGCCAGGCCCGACCTGTTGTGCACCTTCTTCTTCATCCTTGCCATGGTGCTGCTAGTTGAGCGGCGCGAACAGGTGACCTGGCAGACGCTTTTTTGCTTCACCGCAGCCTACCTCGCTTCGCTGGCCAGCAAAGAGTCCTCGATAGCGGTTGCCGCCATCGTGCCGCTGTACCTGCTCCGCCGCGCTCCCCGGGAGGGTAAGCGTGATGCGCTGATGCTGTTCGGCGCGGTCGCGGGGACCACGACCCTGTACCTGCTGCTGCGCGCCGGTACCGCCCTCAACTTCGACCGGGGGGTGGCGAGCCTCGCCAAGGGGGTTTTGAGCAAGGGGGGCGTCGAGAAGGTCCCCAAGGCCATGGAGGGCACGGCCGCCGCGGCGGCCACGGCTGCACAGAGTTACACCTACCCCACGGTGCTGGACGCCTTGGGAGGGTACGGTTTCTACCTGCGCAAGCTCGTCTTCCCGTTCCCGCTCAACTTCACTATCTTGACCTACGACCTTCCCCTTGGCCTCGCCGCCTGCGCCCTTGCTGTGGCGGCCGCCTGGGTGTTGATGCGCCGCCGCCCCCAGGCGCTTTTGCCGCTGCTCATCGTCTTCGTAGGGATCATCCCGCCGCTGCTTGCCTACCTGGGGAGGATCCCTTGGACCCCGTTCGGGGAGCGCTACCTCTACCTCCCCATGGTCGGCTTCTCGCTGCTGGTCCCGCTGGTGCTCCTCGAGTTCAAGGTGCCCGCGTGGCTCCTTCTGGGGGGCGTGCTCCTGCTCGGCATCCCCACCATCAACCGGGCCGCCCTCTGGCGCGACCCCACCGCGTTCTGGCAGGACTGCCTGAAACACAGCCCGGGCTTCGCCAAGAGCTACTCGTCTCTTGGGGCAGTCGCCCTGGACGATCAGCGCTATGACGATGCCGAGCGTTACATCCGCAAGGCGCAGGCGCTTGGCTTCAACGAGCCGGTGGCATGGAAGAACCTTGCCCGGGTGTACCTTGCTCGCAAGGACTACCCCCGCTACGAGCAGGCCATGCAACAGGCCGCCAACCACTCCCGTAACCCGATCCCCGTGTACCACGAGATGGTGTTGGCGTTGATGGGAGCCCGGGGGCTCGACGAGGCCACCCGCTTCCAGAAGGGAATCAAGTACCACCTGGCCACCATTGAGAGCGATCCCGGGTACCTTGACGCCTACTATAACGTGGGGAAGCTCTACTACGCCCAAGGGGACGCGGAGCACGCCCGCCGCTACCTGGGGCGCTACGCAGAACTGGCCAAAGGGGGCGAGAACCGTGTCTTCGCCCTGAAGATGATCGCCAACCTGGACAGTGGCAGCTTTAAATCCCGGAAGGCCCTGGTGGCGCCGCCCGCTGTACGCCAGGGAGGTGAAAAATGAACCGGACCACTTTCAAGTACCTGGTGATGCTGCGCCCCAAGCAGTGGCTGAAGAACCTGATGATCTTCTTCCCGCCGTTTCTGGGGGGGGCGATCCTGGCGCCGGGCGTGCCGGCGAGGGGAGCTGTTCCCTTCGCCGCCTTTTGTCTGGCCGCCAGCTCCACCTATGTCCTCAACGACCTCTGCGATCGCCACAACGACAGCCATCATCCCGTCAAGAGGCACCGCCCCATCCCGTCGGGTGCGGTCTCCCCCTCGCTCGCGCTCGCCATTTGCGTCCTGCTCCTCGTGCCGGCGCTCTGGCTTGGGTGGCTTGTCTCTCCCGTTTTCCTGCTCCTTCTGGTCGCCTACCTGGCCATCTCCGTCTGCTATTCGCTCAAGCTCAAGGAGATTCCGGTACTCGACCTGTTCTGCATCTCCTCCGGGTTCCTGCTCCGGTTGCAGGCGGGTGGCGAGGCGTTTGGCATCCCGGTCTCGCCGTGGCTCTTTCTGTCGGTGTTCCTGCTCTCGCTGTTCCTCAGCACGGGGAAGAGGCTCGGTGAGCTGAACGCGCTGGGGGAAGGGGCGGGGGCGCACCGCAAGTCGCTTCTGCACTATCCCGAGGGGGTCCTCGACCTGCTCCTCGCCATGACCGGCGCTGCGGTCCTGGTCACCTACACCCTCTACGTGGTCACGCGCCCCGCCCTGGTCTACACGGTGATCCTCTGCTGCTTCGGGCTGTTCCGCTTCGTCCTCCGCGTTAAGTCGGGGCTGGGAGGAGACCCCACCGAGTCCCTTCTGAAGGACAAACAGCTCCTCGCGGTGAGCGTACTTTGGGCCCTCATGTTCGCCTGGATCGTATACCGATGAGCGCCACGCTGCGGATGCTGAAATGGTCCCTGAGCCTGGACCGCCAGTTGATCTTCGCCGTCGGGGGGGTCCCGCTGTCGGCGAAGCTGTCGCTGCTGTTCCATAAGTACCTGCGTTACCTCGCCGGGAGGCTGGGAGTGGGGGGAGGAAGGGCGAAATCATTAATGGTTTTCGGCCGGCGCTTCTGCTACAATGAGCCGCTCGCGGTGGCCTCGCTGCAGCGGGTTTACTGCGCCGCGCACGGCCTCAGGGACCTGCTCCCTGAGCGTCCCGTGGTGCTGGACGTCGGCGCCAACATCGGCCAGTTCAACTTCTTCTCCAGCCACTACCTCGCTGCGCGCCGGGTGATCAGCATCGAGCCGGACCCCGGCTCTTTCGAGCTGCTGGCCGCCAACGCCCTGCGTAGTTCAGACTGTCGCCGCTGCGCCGTCAGCGACCAGGAAGGGGAAGTGCTCTTCCACGTGGCCTGCGAGTCCACCCAGTTGAGTTCCTACCTGCCGCAGCCCGACGCCGGTTACCGTGACAGCTACCCGGTCCCCGCCAGGACCCTTGACGGGATCGCGGAAGAACTCGAGGTGGGGGAGATCGACCTATTGAAGATCGACACCGAGGGGAGCGAGTACGATGTGCTGAAGTCAGCCGAGGAGGTGCTCTCCCGCACGAGGCTCGTGCTCATCGAGATGAGCGTGTTCCGGGAGTGCTCCGGCAACCTGTTCAGGATCGGCAGCTTCCTGGAGGAGAGGGGGTTCCGCCTGGTGCACCTGGCGGCGGGGGAAGAGGGGCGGCCACGGGACCTGGACGCCCTGTTCCAGCGGGCATGAGGATCGTCTACTTCGCGCATAGCGTCCTGAACAGGGGAGGTGACAAGATGGTGCTCGCGCACCTCGGGCGCCTGGCCCAGGCCGGCCACCATGTGACGCTGCGCTGCAACCTGATCGATACCGCGTTCCCCCTGCACCCGTCGTTCACGCTGGAGAGGCCACTGTTTCCCGGCAAACTCGGGACCCTGGCGAGCGCGCTCCTGGAGCGGCAGGATGCGGACCTGGTGCTGGCCACGATCGTGCCTACCGCCGTGCTTTTGCGATTCAGGAACCGGGGGCGCGTGCTGCACTTCGCCCAGGACGACAACGAGACCGCTTACGGGTTTCCGGGGAACCTTTTGATGCGCTGGCTCTACCGGCTCGCCTTCGGTCCCCTGTCCATCCCCTGTGTCACCGTTTCCGATACGCTTTGCTCCCTGTTCGGTTCGAGGTTCGGGGCCGAGTGCGCCGTCGCCGAAAACGGCGTGGATACCGCTCGCTTCTTTCCCGCCCCCTCCCGGGAGCTGGTAGCGGCGAAAAAGGGGCGCAGGGCGATTCTGCTGTTGTCCCGCGCGGACCGGCGCAAGGGATTCGACCTGGCCCTGGAAACGGTGCGGCGGGTGGCCGCGCGCGGCGGCAACCTCGAGCTCTGGACAGTGGGGGAAAGTGCCCCCTGCGCCGAGCCGGACCTGCCGCACCGGGAATTCGGCAGCGTCGACGAAGACCGGCTGCGGGAGATCATGAGCAGCGCCGACCTCTTCCTCTATCCCAGCCGCTCTGAAGGCTACGGGCTCATGGTGCTGGAGGCCTTCGCCTGCGGCTGCCCCGTGGTCACCACTGGCGCGGTCGGCTTCGCGCGCGACGGCGAGAACGCCCTGGTGGCGCCGGTTGAAGACGTGGCCGCCCTGGCCGACCGGGTAGAGCGGCTGCTCGCCGATCGGGAACTGGCGGAGCGCCTGGCGGAGCAGGGACGCGGTTACGCCTCCCGGCACTCCCTGGCCCAATCCGGCAGCTGTTTCGAGGCACTGATCGCCGGGCTCTTTCCGGCAAAAAAGTAGACGCGGGAAATTCATGGAACGAGGCAGCGACAACGAGATCGTGATTCAGGCCGGCGGGAGCGTCGCCAACTACTGGCGCGACCTGTGGCATTACCGGGAGCTCTTCGTCTTCCTGGCCTGGCGCGACGTGCTGGTGCGCTACAAGCAGACCGCGATCGGCATCCTGTGGTGCGTGCTCAAACCGGTCACTACCATGGTGGTCTTCACCGTCATCTTCGGCAGACTGGCCAGCCTCCCCTCCAACGGGGTCCCCTATCCGGTGCTGGTCTTCAGCGCGATGCTTCCCTGGCAGCTCTTCGCCGGCACCCTCACCGATTGCAGCAGCTCCCTGGTGGACAACGCCAACCTCCTTACCAAGGTCTACTTCCCGAGGCTCCTGGTCCCGGCCGCGACGCTGGTGGTCAACCTGGTCGATTTCGCCGTCGCGGGTGCCATCTTCGCCGGGTTCATGGTCTGGTACGGCGTGGCACCCGGCCTTAACCTGCTGTTGCTCCCCGCGTTCCTGCTGCTCGCCCTTCTTACCGCCGTTGCGGCAGGGCTCTGGTTCGCCGCTCTCAACGTCAGGTACCGCGATTTCCGCTTCCTGGTGCCGCTTTTGGTGCAGTTCGGCCTGTTCGTGTCTCCGGTCGGCTTTTCCAGCGCAGTCGTCCCGGAATCATGGCGCTTCTTCTACTTCCTGAACCCGATGGCCGGAGTCATCGAAGGGGTCCGCTGGGCCATTCTGGGTGAGGCCCCGCGCCTCAGCATCCCCGGCTTCACCCTCTCCATCTTCCTGGTGCTGGCGCTTCTCGTCGGGGGAGTCGTCTCCTTCAGGCGCATGGAACGCAGCTTCGCCGACGTGGTGTAACCGATGTCCTACGCGATCAAGGTGGAAAACCTGTCCAAGAAGTACCTGATCCGCCACCAGGGCGGCGGCGCGGGGCAGGCCGCCTTGCGCGACGTGCTCACCGAGGGGGCCCGGCGCCTGGGCAAGCGGCTGCTCGGGCAAAAGGTGGCGGCCGCCCAGTACAGCGAGGAGTTCTGGGCCCTGAAGGATGTCAGCTTCCAGGTGGGGCAGGGGGAACGGATTGGTATCATCGGCAGAAACGGTGCGGGGAAATCGAGCCTGTTGAAGATCCTGAGCCGCATCACCGAGCCGAGCGCCGGAGGCGTCCGTCTCCGCGGCCGTGTGGCGAGCCTGCTTGAGGTAGGGACCGGTTTCCATCCCGAACTCACCGGGCGGGAAAACATCTTCCTGAACGGCGCCATCATGGGGATGAGCCGCGCCGAAATAAGACGGAAGTTCGACGAGATCGTTGCGTTCGCCGAGGTGGAGCGCTTCCTGGACACGCCGGTCAAGCGCTACTCCTCCGGGATGTACGTCCGGCTCGCCTTCGCGGTCGCCGCGCATCTGGAGCCCGAAATCCTGGTGGTCGACGAGGTGCTGGCCGTCGGGGATGCGGCCTTCCAGAAGAAGTGCCTGGGGAAGATGCAAGACGTCGGCAGGGAGGGGCGCACCGTCCTCTTCGTCAGCCACAACATGCGCGCCATCAGGCAGCTGTGCGACCGGGCCATCCTTTTGTCCGGCGGGGAGCTGATCGCAGACGGTGCCGCGCCGCAGGTGATCGAACGGTACCTGCGGGATACCAGCGCCACCGGCGAACAGGGAAGCCTTGAGCGGGTCATAGCGTCGCTCCCGGAGGACCCCGACTTCAAACTGGAATCGATCGGGTTGAGCCAGGGGGCACAGCCGCTGGGGGCGGTGGTGGAGAACGACAAACCGCTCGAGATCGAGATACGCTACCGCGTGCTCAGGCGCTGCACCGGACTCAGGGTCTATTTCGACCTGTGCGACAGCGACGAGACGCTCCTCTTGCGCAGCTTCCACGACGAGGCGGGGGAGGGAATCCCGTCGGTGGAGCCGGGAGATTACACCTCCAGGGCGGTCATTCCCGCCAACCTGCTGGGCCCGGTCCCGTACGAACTGAGGATCCGCGCCACCATTTTCAACGTGCGCAGCTGCCTCCCCATCTCCGGGGTGCGCATCCCCCTGACCGTTGCCCTGACCGGAAAATACAACCAGGCCTATCTCGAAGACACCTTCCGGGCCAAGTTCGCTCTCCCGCTACACTGGGAGACGGTGAGACGCCCCTGAGGCATACGCGTGCGGCTTACGACGGAGAATAACCAGACGTGAAGTTTCCTTTTTCATCCATGTTCCAGCACCGGGACCGGCACCCGTTCTCGTTTCTTACGGCCAACGTGCTGACGGCGCGCGACTTCAGCTGCCTCAAGAAGGCGCTTGCCTGGGACCGCGATCCGCTGCTTGAGGGGGACCACTTTCACGAGTTCCAGTACCTCGAAGACCTGAACAACCGGCGGCTGCTGGACGCCGCGGTGATCGGCGGCGCCTGCTGCAACGGCACCCCCAGGATCATCCTCGAGATCGGCACCTCCCACGGCAGGACCACGGGCCTCATCGCGCAGAACGCGCCGGAAGCCACGGTGTACACCGTGAACATCCCGCCGGAGGAGATCGCCCAGGGGGGGCGAAACGTCACCTTCGCCCCCTCGCGCGACGAGATAGGCAGCTACTACAGGGAGAAGGGACTGGCCAACGTCAGGCAGATCTTCGCCAACACTGCCCGCTGGGAGCCCGATTTCGGCCCCATCGACGTCGCCTTCATCGACGGCTGCCACGATGCCGATTTCGTCTACCACGACACCAGAAAGGTCCTGAAACGGTGCCGGCCCGGGAGCATCGTCATCTGGCACGATTTCAATCCGGAACTGGCCAAGGTCTACGGCTGGATCAATGACGTGTGTACCGGCGTGGAGCGGCTCTACGCCGACCGGCTCCTGACCGGCAGGATCCTGCACCTGCAGGACTCCTGGACCGGTCTGTACCTGGTCCCGGGGTAAATGAGGAATAGCGCGTGAAGGTCGTTTTCGGTTACATAGCGTGGTCTGAACAGGCGCGCCGGTGGCACGAGGGGATAGTGCAGCGGGCCCGTGCTCTGGGGTGGGAGGTCGAGGGATTCTGCCTCACCCCGGGGACCCCGAAGCCGTGCTACCACTTCGACGAACTGGACCGGCGCTGGCGCTCGCGCGACCCGGAACTGGTCGAACTGCAGCGCCGCCTGAAAAAGGCGCTGACCGGTGCCGACGTCTTCTGGAATTTCAACGGCGCCAACGTGCACCCCGCCTGGCTGGCCGAATTCGACTGCCTCAACGTGTACGGCTGCTTCGACGATCCTGAGACCTCGACCGGGCTCTCGAAGCCGGTCGCCCCTTATGCGGATGCCTGCCTGATCGGCAACCTCGCCTGTGCCCCCCTGTACCAAAGCTGGGGCGTGCGCCATCACGCCTGGGCACCGCTCGCCTTTGTCGGCGATGATGCCCCCGCCTCGCTGACACCCGAGCAGGTGCTCGCCGAGGAGCGTCCCCTTGAGCTGGTCTTTTTCGGTGAGCGCGAGAGCGCCTGGCGCAGGGACCGACTGGACCTCCTCGCCCGGGAGTTTCCCGCAGCGATGTTCCGGGGGCGTGGCTGGCCGGGAGGGTACGTCAGTGCCGAGGAGCGCCAGGCGGCCTATCGCCGGGCCAGGGTCGGCTGGAACCTCCACAACGGCGTGGGGCCGGTCAACCTTCGCTTCTTCGCCCTTCTGGCCAACGGGGTGCTGCAGATCTGCGACAACAAGTGCCGTACCGGGCAGGCCCTCGCCCTCGGGGAGGAGGTGATCGGCTTCGACAGCGTTGAGGAGTGCGTCGAGCTGACCCGCTACTACCTGGAGCACGATGACGAGCGGCGCCGCATCGCCGCAAACGGTCTGCGCGCCTACCGGGAGCGCTACAGCGAGGAGAGGATCTGGCAGTACTACTTCGCCAGGTTCGCGGAGTGGTGCGGCAACAAGGAACAACTGAAGCGGGAGGCGCAGTCCTGGAGGGAACCAAGCCGCAGGACCACGCTGGAAAAGGTTTCCGCGCTCACGCAGGACGTGGCGCGCAAGCTGGGCTACGAGAGGCGCCCCGAGGAGAGCGGTGCGGAACTCAGCGCCGGCGCGGCCGTGCCGTACCTGGAGCGGGAGGAGGCCGGCGGCATAAACCTGGCCGAGAAGGAGGCCCGCGCCGCGGAGGGGGGATTTTTCGAGTGGCCCAACATGGTCGCCCTGAACTGGGCCTGCACCAGGCTGATCGGCGAGGCGAGGTCCATCCTCGAACTGGGTGGGGGGACCGGCTGCTTCGCCTCCGAGGCCGCCGCCGACCCCGGGCGCAGCATCGTCTGCGTGGACCGTGACCTGGATGCACTGGCCTGGGCCCGGGTGCATCGCGCCAGGAGCAACGTGAAGTACTGCACCGAGGAGGAGGCGAAACTCTTGGGAGGGCGTTACGACCTCGTGGTCGCAGTCGACGTGATCGAGCACGTCTCCGATTTCAACGCCTTCCTGGAAAGCTGCTGCGCGCTCGCCGACCGCGCCATCCTGACCACCCCGAACAAGAGACGCCACGAGAGCTTCGACACCGACGGCCCCCCCGATTACTACCAGCACGTGAGGGAGTGGAGCGCAGGCGAATTCTACTGGGTGCTCAGGTGCTACTACGCGAAGGTCGAGCTCTTCGCCATGAACGACGTGTACGTTCCGGAGCTCTCCCCGATAACCGTGACCTCGCGGCTCACACCGCTGGTCGCCAGGTGCTCCCATCCCATCAAGGGGGTGGGAGCAGGCGCTTCCGCCAGGGGGGGGCAGCCATGACCATCGCCATCCAGCCCGACGACTACGGTCCCGGCGACGCCTCCTCGCCGATCTGGAGTCGGCTCCTCAGCGAGGCGGGGCACCAGGTTCGCACGGTCGACGTGTACCGGGCCGACATACTGGAGCAGCTCGAGGGGTGCGACGCCTTCATGTGGCGGCACGTTCATGCGCCGCACATGCGGCAGGTGGCGCGCCGCCTGCTGCCCGTGGTCGAGCGCGAACTGGGGCTCACCGTCTATCCGGACCAGCAGACCTGCTGGCACTACGACGACAAGATCGCCCAGAGCCATCTGCTCAAGGCAGCGGGCATCCCCATCCCCCGCACCTGGGTCTGGTACGACAAGGGCGCCGCGCTGGCCTGGGCGGCGCAGGCCTGCTACCCGGTGGTGCTGAAGCTGTGGTCCGGCGCCGGTTCGACCAACGTCAGGCTGGTCTCTTCCGCCTCGGAGGCGGTGCACTGGATCGAGCGCCTCTTCGGCCACGGGGTGGAAACCCTCGACGAGACCCCCCCTGTGCTTAGGCACAGGGTGAAGCACGCGCTGCGGGCCTTGCTGGCCCTGGACGAGCCGCACCCTTGGGAGCTGCACAAGGACTACGTCCTCTTCCAGGAGTTCCTGCCGGGCAACGACTACGACACCCGCGTCACCATCATCGGCAACCGGGCCTTCGGCTACCGCCGCCATAACCGCCCCGGCGACTTCAGGGCAAGCGGCAGCGGCAATTTTTCGGTCGAGCCTGGATTGATCACCCCGGAGGCGGTCAGGCTCGCCTTCCGGGTCGCAGAGAAGCTCGGCACCCAGTCGGTGGCGCTCGACCTGCTCCTGCGGGATGGAGCCCCGGTAGTCGGTGAGATCAGCTACACCTACGTCAGTTGGATGGTGCACTCCTGCCCGGGACACTGGGATGGCGAGCTTAACTGGCACCCGGGGCAGATGTGGCCCGAACAGGCCCAAATCGAGGACCTGCTGGCGAGGCTCGAGGAGCGCACGCCGTGAAGATCGCATTCTTGACGCCAGAGTATCCGAGCGATGCGGCGGCCGAAGGGGGGCTCGCCGGCTACGTCAGGAAAACCGCGGCCGCCCTGGCGCAGCGAGGCTGCGAGGTCTGGGTCCTGGTGACCTCCGACCGTGACGCGCGCTGGCGCGACGGTGACGTGAGGGTGTGCCAGCTGCGCACCCCCCGGCTCCCCGCCTTCCTGTCCAGGATCCCGTACCTCGCCTCCGTGATGCCCCTGTTGCAGCGCCTCCTCGCGGCCCGCGCCTGCGCCCGGGCCTTTCACGCCGCGCACGCCGAGGCGGGCTTCGACCTGGTGCAGGCCTCCAGCTACCAGGCCCCCGGCTACGCGCTCCTCGGTAACGGCGCCGTCCCCGTCGTCTGCCGCGTCTCCAGCTACACCCCGCTCTACGCAGCCGCCCAGGGGAACAAGCGGAAGTTCTCCGAGTACCTGCTGGACTGGTTGGAGTTGCGCCAGGTCGTCGACGCCGACGCCTCCTTTTCCCCCAGCCGTTTCATGGCCGATTACTTCGAGCGCCTGGAGGCCCATGATCTCGAGGTGGTGAAAACCCCGCTTGAGGACCTTTCGGCAGAGGACGATGACGCCTTCTGCGCCTCGCACGCCCCTTCCGGGCGCTACCTGCTCTACTTCGGGACCTTGAACCGGGTCAAGGGGGTGGACCTGCTGGTGCAGGCGCTTCCCGGCCTGCTGGCCCGGCACCCGGACCTTTCCGTGGTGTTCATCGGTCGGGACGACGGCGGTCCCGACGGGATCAAGTACGCCGACCGGTTGCGCCGGAGCTGCCCGGAATCCTCGCAGCGCCTCCTCTTTTTTCCGGTGCTCCCAAAGTCCCGGCTTTTCCCGTTCGTCCGGCGGGCGGCCGCCGTACTGGTGCCGTCGCGCGTGGACAACTACCCCAACGTCTGCCTCGAGGCGCTCCAGCTTGGGACACCCGTCATCGCCTCGGACCGCTCCAGCCTCGAGGAGATGGTCAAGGACGGGGTGAACGGCTTCCTGTTTGGAAACGGCGACGCCGATAGCCTGGCCGTGAGCGTGGAACGGCTCCTCTCCCTGTCCGGGGACGAACTCGCCGCGCTGCGGCAGGGGGTAGGCCGCGAGGTCGACGCGATCGCCTCCGAGGACCGTATCGGAGAGCTCCTTGCCTTTTACCGCCGGGTGATCCGCGAATTCAAGCAGAGACGGGAGCCGTGAAGCCATGCCGCAACCCCTGGTAAGTATCCTGCTGCCGGTCTACAACGCCGAACCCTACCTGGCCGAAGCGATCGATTCGCTTTTAGCCCAGACCTTCACCGACTTCGAACTTATCGTCGTCAACGACGGTTCCACCGACGGCAGCGCGAAGGTGATCGCGCGCTACGCCGACCCGCGCATCCGCTTGCTGGAGCAGGAGAACCGCGGGCTTTCCCCCAGTCTGAACCGCGCCATCTCCGTGTCCCGGGGGAGGTACCTGGCCCGGCAGGATGCCGATGACATCAGCTACCCCGAGCGCCTGGCGAAGCAGGTCGATTTTCTGGAGCGTCACCCGGATTGCGGCCTACTCGGCACCTGGGCCGACATCTACGTCGGCTCGCGCCGCACGGAAAGGGCGCACCAGCACCCCTGCGACAACGCCGCGCTCAAGTTCAACCTCCTCTGCGACAACTACTTCGTGCACAGCTCCGTCATGATGAGAAGGTCGGTCCAGGAACGGGTGGGGCTCTACGCGGCCGAGGCCGACCGGCAGCCCGAGGATTTCGATCTCTGGTCCCGGTTCGTGCGTGACGGCGACTGCAGGATCGGGAATCTCCCGGAGAGGCTGGTCGGCTACCGCGAGGTGGAGGGGAGCATCTGCCGCACCGCGCCGCAGCGGATCACTGACGGCGTGGTCCGCATCTGCGGACAAAACATCGCCTTCGCCTCGGGGCTGTCACCCGATGACCGGACCGTCGCCGACCTCGCCGCGCTGTTGCACTGTTCCTTCGGGCATCTCACCGGTGAGCCCGAGCCGGCCCCCCTGTTCGCGCTGGTCACAAGACTGGGCGCATCGCTGGCCGGGGAGGCGGAAGACCCCGCGCTGCTGGCGGCCGCCGTGCGCAGGATGCGGCTGAGGCTCGTCAAGGCGCTGCTGATCTACAAGGCCTGGCGGCTGTCCCGGCGGCTGCCGGTCCCGCTGCGCCGGAATGGAAGGGTGTCATCATGATCGGCTCATCCCATTCCCCGCAACCGGACGGCAGCGGACCGTTCCAGGCCCCGGACGACTGGTCGGTCGACGTGGTCATCCCGGTCTACAACGGGGCCCCCTACATCGAGAGAGCCCTGCGCTCGGTGCTGGAGCAGGACCATCCGCCGACGCGGATCATCGTGGTCGATGACGGTTCCACCGACGCTACCGCCGACATCGTGCGAGGGGTGCGGGGGGAGGTCCCGATCAGGTACTTCCACCAGGAAAACGGAGGGCTCAGCTCGGCGCGCAACGCCGGCATCCGCCTTTGCAGCTCGAGGTTCGTCGCCTTCCTCGACGCCGACGATGAGTGGTACCCGGACAAGCTCTCGCGACAACTCGCCCTGTTCCGGGAAAGCAGCTTCCCGCACCTCGCCGCGGTCTACTGCCGCTACGACATCATCGACGAGGGCTCCGTGGTGCGGCACGACTGCCACGTCGTCGAACCCGATCCGGAGAACCGCGGCGACATCTTCCAGCGCATACTGGCTGCCAACCTGGTGACCGGCAGCGGCAGCGGCATCCTGGTCCTGCGTGAGGCGCTGGGGGAGGTCGGGTTCTTCGACGAGACGCTGAGCGCCTGCGAGGATTGGGACATGTGGCTGCGGCTCGCCAGGCGTTACCAGTTCGACTACGTGGACGGCAAGCTGGTGAAGATCCGCAGGCACGGCTCCAACATGCAAAAGGACGACACCAGGATGTTCGTCAACTCGCTCACCTTCTACAACAAATGGTCCGAGGAGGCCTTCAGGGCAGGGCATCATCGCGCCTGGAGCAACGCGGTGGTCTGCCGCATCGCGCAGGAGCTGCCGCGCCTGGACTCGCTGCGCCTCACCCGGAGCCTGCTCGAACCGCAGGCGCGCCGGTTCCTTTTCAACGCCACCGGCGGGTCGCTGCCGCTGTTCCTGCTCTTGCGGACACCCACCGTGCTCATCATCGTCCTGAAAAGAATGCTGGGGCTTAAGCCATGAGGATCCTGCACACCGTAGCCCAGTACCACCCGGAGACCGGCGGGATGCAGGAGGTGGTGCAGCAGTTATCAGAGCGCCTGGTCAGGGGCGGCCACGAGGTGACCGTGGCGACCGCCAGGGTTGCCGGGCGCAGCGTGAGCCACAACGGGGTTCGCATCGAGGAATTCGACGTGAGGGGGAACGAGGTGAACGGGTACCGGGGCGAGGTGCAGCGTTACCGCGACTTCCTGCTCGGCTCTCGTTTCGACGTGGTGACCAGCTTCGCCGCGCAGCAGTGGGCGACCGACCTTGCCCTGCCGATGCTGGACCGGATCGCGGGGAAGAAGGTTTTCGTCCCCACCGGGTTCTCCGCTTTGCACGACAGGCGCTACGCCGCCTACTTCGCGCGCATGCCGGGGTACCTGAAGCGCTACGACATCAACGTCTTTCTCTCGGACGACTACCGGGACATCCGTTTTGCCCGTGATAACGGCGTCACCAATACGGTGCTGATCCCAAACGGCGCCGCTGAGGACGAGTTCCTCGCCCCGCCCGCGCTCGACATCAGGAAGGCGCTCGGCATCCCCGCGGGCCACAGGCTCATCCTCAGCGTGGGATCGCACACTGGTCTCAAGGGGCACGCCGAGGCCATCGAGATCTTCAACCGGGCGCGCCTGACGGACACCACCTTCCTCATGATAGGCAACAGCTACTGGAACGGCTGCGGCAAGACGTGCGCCCTGAAATCGGCGCTGTACAACCGGCGTCCCGCCTGGAAAAAGAGCGGCAAGAAGCTTTTGGTCGTGTCGCTGGACCGGGAGTCGACCGTGGCCGCCTACCTCGCGGCCGACCTCTTTCTCTTTCCCAGCCGCGTCGAGTGCTCCCCCATCGTGCTGTACGAGTGCCTCGCCTCACGTACCCCCTTTCTCACCAGCGATGCGGGCAACGCCGCCGAAATCATCAGGTGGTCAGGCGCAGGGGTGTTGCTCCCGACGGACGTCTCGCCAAGCGGTTTCAGCAGGACGCGGGTCGCAGCATCGGCGGAACTTCTCGAGACGACCGCCAACGACCACCCCCGGCTCGAGAGGATGGCGGCCTGCGGGTACTCCGCCTGGCAGGAGCGCTTCACCTGGGAAAAGATCGCTTTGCAGTACGAACGCCTGTACCGGGACCTTACCGGTAACCCCGATTAACCTGACAAGGAAATTATGTCCAAGAAGACCGCCATCATCATAGGCGCGGGACCCGCCGGGCTCACCGCCGCCTACGAACTCCTCGACAAGACCGACGTCGTCCCGCTCGTTTTCGAGATGTCCGACGACATCGGAGGGATCTCCAAGACCGTCAACTACAAGGGAAACAGGATCGACATCGGCGGGCATCGCTTCTTCTCCAAGTCGGACCGGGTGATGCGCTGGTGGCAGAACCTCTTCCCGCTGCAGGGAGCCCCGGCCCGCGACGACCGCCTGCTCGGCCGCCAGGTGCCGCTGGCCACTGAATGTCTGCTGCGCGACATCCTGGAGCCTGAGCCGGTCCGGGTAAGTGCCCCCGACCCTGAGGAGACGGACGGGGTCATGCTGGTACGGGGGCGGTGCTCGCGCATCTTCTTTCTGCGCCGCTTCTTCGATTACCCGATCACCCTCTCCCTCGGCACGGTGCGCAACCTGGGAGCCTGGCGCATCGTCAAGATCGGCGTGAGCTATGTCAAGGCGAGGCTCGCCCCGATCCGCGACGAACGGTCGCTGCAGGACTTCTTCATCAACCGCTTCGGCGACGAACTCTACCGCACCTTTTTCAAGGACTACACGGAGAAGGTCTGGGGCGTCCCCTGCCGGGACATCAAGCCGGAATGGGGTGCCCAACGCATCAAGGGGCTCTCGGTTACCAAAACGCTGCTGCATGCCCTGCGCAAGCTGGCCGGTCAAGGGGAGCGTCTGCACGCGAAGAAGGTGGAGACGAGTCTCATCGAGCAGTTCTACTATCCCAAGCTTGGGCCGGGCCAGATCTGGGAGGAGGCTGCCCAGCGGGTGGTGCGTCACGGCGGGCAGGTGGTGCGGCGCGCCAAGGTGGTCGGCATTGAAGCCGAGGGGGAAGAGGTGCGCGCGGTCCTGGTCCGGGACGAGGCGACCGGTGTCGAGACGCGCCACGCCGGCGACTATTTCCTCTCCACCATGCCGGTCCGGGAGTTGGTTGCCGCCTTGGGCGAGGAGGTTCCTGCGGAGGTGCGGGAGGTCGCCAAGGGGCTCAAGTACCGCGACTTCATCACGGTCGGGCTTCTGCTGAAGAGGCTCGCCATCCGTAACGAGACCGGGACTGCCACCGTCAACGGGATCGTCCCCGACAACTGGATCTACATCCAGGAGCGCGAGGTGAAACTCGGTAGGCTGCAGATCTTCAACAACTGGAGCCCCTACCTGGTAAGGGATCCCGACACCGTCTGGATCGGCCTGGAGTACTTCTGCAACGAGGGGGACGAGCTTTGGGGGATGGAGGACGCTGCGCTATCCTCCTTCGCCATCTCCGAGCTCGCCTCCATCGGCATTATAGACGCGACGGAGGTGCTCGATTCGACGGTGTTGCGCATGCCCAAGGCCTACCCCGCCTACTTCGGCAGCTATGACCGCTTCGACGTCATCCGCGGCTACACCGACCGTTTCGAGAACCTGTTCCTGATCGGGCGCAACGGCATGCACCGCTACAACAACGCAGACCACTCCATGCTTACCGCCATGGCCGCCGTCGAGAACATCGCCTCCGGCTGCACCGTTAAGGACAACATCTGGGGGATCAACGCGGAGGAGGAATACCACGAGGAGAAAACGGCGTGAGGCGCAAGAGGGCACTGCTGTTCTTCTGCGTCTCGGTGCTCGCCGTGGCGGCGATCCTCTACCTGCGCCGGGCCGACTACTGGAGGCCGTACAACGACACGCCCCAGGAGTCGGTGGTTTCCATGCACGCCCATGGCTTCGCCGTTGCCAACTTCGCCGGTGTCTGGCCCAACCCGGTCCTGGCGCGGGATGTGGACGTGGAGCATGGCAAAATCACCGAATATAACCACTGGCCCAACGCTTTCTTCCTCACCCTGGCCGCCGCGATCAAGCTTTTCGGCAACACGGAGATGGTGGGGAGGTCGCTGGCGCTTCTCTACACGATCCCCGGCCTCTATCTGCTCGCCTTCGCCTTCAGGAACAAAAGTGGGGTTTCCTACCTGGCCGTACCGGTGCTGCTGGTCTCTCCCATCGGCAGGGACTGCCTTTCCTTCGTCTTCATCGACGCCGCGCTCCTGTTCTGGATCGGCTTTTTGGCTGCCGCGGTTTCCCTCACCAGCGATCGTCCGGCGGCCGCCACCCGGCTCTTCAGGCTGGGCTCACTGGTTGCCCCGTTCTTCATTCACCTGATCGCCCCCTTCGCCTTCTTCGGCGCCTTGTCCCGGTTTTGGTGGGGGCACCGTGACAAGAAAGTTCTTCTCCGTGACCTGTTCTGCGTGGTCGGCGCCTTTTGTACGGTCATGTTCTTCTTGTCCTGGACCAGCAGCGGGCTCGCCGCCGGCGCCAGGGAACTGCTGGCCCAGTACCTGCACCGGGCCAACCTGAGCCAGCGCTACAGCGAGAACATCGGCCTCTTTTCCCTGCTCATCACCCTGGCCAAGCACTTCTACGTGAACCTGGGATACTTCGCCCTGGTCCTGCCGCTCGCATTCGTGAACCTGGCGAGGCGGCGTTCCCTGCAGGCGTACCTGCTGCCGGCGGTGCTGGTCTACACGTTGCTTCTGCGCAACTACATCGGCCTGCACGTCTTCGCCAACCTGCCGCTCATTTCCATTTCCACCTTCACTCTGGTGGCGGGGGTGGAGCAGGTCTGGCCGGATGAGCGCCTCTGGCCTCGACTGGCGCTGGGCGCCGTGCTGGTGGCCTCCCTTTTCCCGACGCGGCTTTTCTCGTATTACTGCGTGGACCAGCATGTAAATGCCCAGGTGCGGGCCCTGCGCCTTCTGGAACCCGAGATCCTCAAATCCCCCTGCAACAGCTTCACGATCGTCGGGGGTGACAACTACAGGATTCCGCAGATGTTCTGTGGGGAGAGGGTGGTGCGGGGGATAGTGAATGGGGAACCAAAGAGGCACGGGGTGATCGACCTGGGGCGAAGGAACATCACTGCGGTTCCGTAGCCTGGGGGAGGGGGGACGCGGGAACTGTGTCGGTCGTGTCAGCGCCGGACCAGCTCGATGAAGACGAAGCTCCCCGAGTCCGGGAGTAACCGGGCCAGCAGACGGTCCGCGGCGAGGACCGCGTCGATGGCGCAGGACGGCACGAGGCTCCACTTCTTGAGCCCGCCGCAGAGCCAGTAGAGTAGGGGGGAGTGCGGCTGGTAGCGCTCCAGTTGCAGATCGGGGAACCGCTCCCGGAACAGCCGCAGGTCGCGCCGGAACACGATCCAGGCCAGCGCGCCGTTCGCGCCGGAGAGCGGACCCGCGGACTGGAAGGCCCATTCTTTGGCCTCCGGGTCGCAGGGTTCGTGGTGCAGATGGCGCAGTATCGGCCTGCTCAAAAAACCGACGTGCTGGTCGGCGATGAGAAGCCTGCCGCCGGGAACCAGGACGCGCTCGGCTTCGCGGAGAAAGGCCCCCGCGTCGGGGATGTGGTGGAATACGTTGGTCATGCAGAGAAAGCGAAGGCTCCCCTCGGGGTAGGGGAGGCTGGTGCCGTCCAGCACCAGGTCGACGCCGGGGTAGGGGACGATGTCCGAGGTGACCAGCTCCGGGACGACTTCTTTCGCGAAGCCTGCCCCCGAACCGATCTCCAGCGCCGTGCCTGTGCCGGGGGAGCGCGCCAGGACGCGCCGGTATTCGCGGTAGACCTCGAGGTAGAAGCGCTTCAGGGCCGGTTTCCCCTCGATGGCCGCGCGGATCTCGCCGTATCGGTCCGGGCTATCGAGCACCCTTTCTCCTCACTCCCAGCTTGATGCGGAACAGCCCGATCAGGGTCATCTTGAGCAGCATGAAGCCGTGGCTGAACCTGCTGATGTTGGTGCTGCCGTAGGTCCGGTTCAGGTATCGGATCGGGACGTCGGTGATGCCCAGGGCGAGCTGCGCCGCCGGGAAGAGGAGCTCGAAGTCGCCGAAGGGGTCGAAGTCCCCGAACTGCTCGCGCCACGCGAGGACCCGGCGGTAGTCATGGCGCGCCAGCAGCTTCGTTCCGCACAGGGAGTCCCCCAGCCTGGCATCGAGGACCCAACTGAGGGCCTTGGCGAAGAAGGTGTTGCCCAGGCGGTTCAGAAAGCGCATCGCCTCCCCCTCCATGGGGTAGACCAGCCGCGAGCCGTTGACGAAGTCGGCCTGTCCGCTGCAGTAGGCGTCGTAGAAGCGGTGCAAAAGCTCCGGAGGCATGGTGAGGTCGGCGTCCAGTATGGTGAGGAGCTCCCCCCTGGCCTTGGAAAAACCGAGTGCCACCGCGTCCTTCTTCCCTTTGCCGCTTTGCTGCATGGCCTTGATGTCGTAGCGGTCGCCGTAGAGTTCCTTGACCCTCAGGATCTCCTCCCAGGTCCCGTCGCTGGAATGCCCCTCCACGAAGATCACCTCCAGGTCGCATCCCAGGTCGGGCATCCGCTTCATCGCGTTCTCGATGTTGCCGCGCTCGTTTCTGGCCGGGATCAGGACCGAAAGGGAGGGGCGTCTCGACTCCGGCCCCTTCACCGGCTTCAGCACGGTGACGTAGACGAGCCCCAGCCAGCGCAGCAGGGGGAGGCAGGGTGCGACCCGGTTGACGAGGTCGCCAAGCCCCAACAGCCGCCAGGGGCAGTAAAGCGCGAGGCGTCTCCTGACGATGGTGTAGCCGGAGAGCTGCGCGATGTTGTCCAGGTCCACCTTGGTGATGAAGGTGGTCGGCACCTCGCCGCTGCGCAGGCCGAGCCGGTTGGCCAAGCGGTACAGCCACCCCAGGTAGGGGTTGTAGATCACCATGATCACCCGGGAGGTCCGGGACAGGGAAGGGTGAAGCTGCATCAGCAGCCCCTGGATATCGTAGTGGTGGTTGACGGTACCGTTCAGCAGCACCGCGGTCCTTTTCTCGGTCTCGCCGGAAAGGTCCGGGAACCGGGCCTCGTCGCGCAGCGCCGACTTCTCGCCGCACTGGAGCTCCTGCAGCAGCAGGCCGGAATCCTCCTCCCGGGGGAGCCATTGGATGGTCCGGTCGTAGAACCGGGTGGTCGCGGAAATCTCACCAGCCAGCAGGCCGTTTATGTACCTCTTCCATGAGGGGATCCTGGATCCCTCCTGGTCGCGTTTGAAAAACATGGATGCTCCCGACTCGTCATCTGCCCCGGCCCTTCATGAGCCCTGGCGGGCTCCCCTTTATAGCACGCATCGGCGTAACAGGGGATGCTAAAAATGCCGTTTTCGGTAAAAATCGTCGGCAGTTGCAACCTTCCCGCTTTTTCTGTATAGATAGGTGGACCAATTTTGCCGCTCTCGGAGCCGGGTCTTGCGCCCCGGGACGCGGCGGGCGCCGGCGGTCGCCGGACCGCCCTGCGAGTCTTATGAAATACCCGCTACCACATCTCTTTTTCGCGCTGCTAATACTGGCGGGTTCTTTCTTCCTGCTTCGTCTTCCCTTCTATACCCAGGAACTGGTCGGAGAGGAGGGGATCATCGCCCACCTGTTCCTCAACGAGGTCAAAAAGCCCGACTATCTCCTGCTGGCTCGCATCGACGGCGTGAACCAGATGACGGCTCCGCAGCACCCGGCGCCGATGTACCAGGCCATCAACGGCGTCGGCAAGGTGGTGCGGCAACTGGTTCCCTTCGGGAAGCTCGACCCGCTGGAGAGCGCCTTCGTGCTCCGGGTGGTGTTTTCGCTCCCGCTTTTCCTGGTGCTCCTTTCCGGAGTGGTCTACCTCTACCGCTGCGGCAACGAGAACCTCTACTACTGGCTGGCCCTCCTCGTCGCCTTCGCCTCCTCGCCGGTACTCCTGGTGAGTTCAACGGAACTGCAGCTCGACGCCAGTTTCGGCATCGGCTCCTTCGGGCTTTGGGCCCTTGCCGTGACCGCGCTCTCCGGTTCCCCCCCGGCGCGCCCCTATCGCCACGGTGCGGTGCTCTTTCTCGCCTGTTTTGCGGCGGGGCTTGGGAAGAACGAGTGGTCCCTGGTCCTGTTCGTTTCCCTGTTCGCGGGCATCACCTACGCCTGGTCCAGCGCGCGTTCCCGCGGCGCGGGAGGGGGGGCGGTTGCCATCCTGCTGTTGGGCCTGTTCGGACTGCTGACCGGGAACCTGTTCAGCTACCTGGACGACCCCCTGAACTACATCATGGGGTGGCAGTTGATGTCCTCCATGTCGAAACACGAGTCGATCTTCAACCTGGCGAAACTGCAGCAGTTGCTCGGCGTCATGGGGGCCAGGTGGACCTACGTGGCACAGGCCCTCCTCCTGATCCTCTGCTCCTCCTTCCTGTTCCTCAGGGCGCGCTTTACCGGCGGCCGCATGGAACGATGGGGGGCGGGGCTCCTGTTTCTTGGCGGGCTCTACTACCTCTCCACCTGGAACGAGATGGTCCCTTTCAACATCGTCTCCTTCCTGGTGCCGCTGGCCGTCCTGGCATTCGCCCCGATCCTGATCGCCTGGCTCGCCGAAGGCGAGGGGAAGGCGCCCCTGTCAGCGTTTTCCCTGGTGCCGGTGCTTTTCTCCCTGTTGTTGTTCGCCGCCTATTTCGTTTCCACCTGGGAAGGGGGACCGCGCTATTATGCCGTGGCGCAGATCGTTTCCCTGTTCGCCCTCGTCTCCGTGCTGCGCGTGCAAAGTACGTCGGCGCAGAGAAAGCTGCTGGTGTGCATCACCCTCTCCCTGCTCGTGCTGCACGCCGTCTCCTGGGCCAACCGCGGGCGTTACCAGCGCGTAATTGTCCATGCCCCTGACCGGCAGGGGAACTGTCTCCCGGTGCTGAGTTCCGGCGAGGCCGTCTTCAAGAAGGGCGATTTTCTTGGTAGCTCGTGCAGCAGGGAGTATTTCCAGCAGATGTCGAAAAAGTACAACCGGCCCCTTTGCGGGCCCTGACGGGACATGTCCATGATCATCGTGAAATTGATGGGAGGGCTGGGGAACCAGATGTTCCAGTACGCTGCCGCCAGGCGGCTCGCCTGGGTGAGTGGCGTCCCCCTGAAGCTGGACCTGGGGTGGTTCCAGGGATCCTTGCCTGGAACGACGCCCAGGGAGTACGCCCTGGGTCCCTTCAACATCGCCGGGGAGTGCGCCTCGGCCTCTGAGATAGCCCGCCTCGCCCCCCGTCAGGGGACACTCGGAAAATTGCTGGCTCGCTGCCTTCCTTTTGGAGGGTCGTACCTGCCGGAGCGGCACTTCCACTTCGACCCGGCGCTGCTGGCGCCGCGCAAAAGCGCCTACCTCGACGGTTACTGGCAGAGCGAGAAGTACTTCTGCGACATCCGCGACACCATCTGCGCCGATCTCACCCTGAAGGAAGCGCCGCAGGGGCGCAACCGCGACCTGGCCGAGCGGCTCGCGGACCCCGCTCTTGCCAGCGTGTCGCTGCACATACGCAGGGGGGATTACGTCTCCTGTCCCTCGGCCTCGTCGGTCCACGGCAGTTGCTCCCCCGAGTACTACGCCCGCGCCGTCGCCTCCCTTGCAGCCCGGGTGGAGCGGCCGCACTTCTTCATTTTCTCCGACGAGCCGGAGTGGGTCCGCGACAACTTCCCTCTCGACCACCCCTGCACCATAGTGGCGCACAACCCTCCGGAGCAGGGGCATGAGGACCTCCGGCTGATGACCCTGTGCAGGCATCACATCATCGCCAACAGCAGCTTCAGCTGGTGGGGCGCCTGGCTCTGCCGCAACCGCGACAAGATCGTGATCGCGCCGCAGACCTGGTTCGCCGGCGCCAGCCACGACACCGGCGACGTGATCCCCGCGTCCTGGACGAGGATGTAGCCATGACTGCAGCCGCCCAGCCCAAGGTGACGGTACTGATGCCGGTCTACAACGGCGAACTCTTCCTGCGCGAGGCGATCGACAGCATCCTCGCGCAGAGCTTTGCGGAGTTCGAGCTGTTGGTGATCGACGACGGGTCCAGCGACGCCAGTGCTGCCATCGCCGCTTCCTATGCCGATTCGCGCCTCCGGCTTATTCAAAACGGCGCCAACCTCGGGCTGATCGAGACCTTGAACCGGGGCATCGAGCTTGCCCGTGGCGAGTACATCCTGCGCATGGACTGCGACGACGTGAGTCTTCCCGAGCGTCTGCGAAAGCAGGTCGACTTCATGGATCATTTTCCCGAGGTGGGTGTCTGCGGAGTGTGGTATCTGGAGTTCGGTCCGAAGCTGCGCCGGATCACCCGCTGTGCAGCCGACCACGAGAGCATCAGGTGCGGCACGCTCTTCAACCCCGTGGTGGGGCACCCCTCCGTGATCCTGCGCCGGAAGCTATTGCTGGAGCACGGCCTGCGTTACGACCCGGCCTACCGCCACGCCGAAGACTACCAGCTCTGGTCGCAGGCCATGGAGCACTGCTGTTTTGCCAACATCCCCGAGGTGCTGTTGCACTACCGGGTACACCCGGGCCAGGTGACAGCACAACATGCCCGGCAGCAGATGGAGTCCGCGGGGAGGGTGCGGCTGCGCCTGATCCGGGAGCTGGGTCTCGATCCCGACGCCGAGGAGTTCGAGATCCACCAGGTGCTGAGCGCTCTCACCCGTCCCCTTCACCTCCCTTTCCAGGAGCTTCCCGCGGCACGGCAGTTGGAGCGGATTGACCGCTGGCTCTGCAAGCTCAAGGAGGCCAACGACCAGCGCGGCATCTATCCGGAGCCGCAGTTCTCGACCATGCTGGTCGAGCGTTGGGTCGGCGTCTGCCTGGTGAACTTCGTAGCCAGGGGGATTCTCTCACGCCGCCTGTTCACCCCCCCCGGGCTCTTCGCCCTCACCGGTTCCGGCCTGCGACGCGCCGGCAACTTTGTTTTCCGCCGTCTGCGCACCGGTATTTCCGATTCCTTCTTTTCTTGACCTGCATCAAGCCGCACCTCTCCCGACAGGCCTATACTCGGATCAATGGAAACGTCCGATGGGACCATAAAAGCGAGTAGGAGAGGTGACGTATGGCAAGGTTGATAGATGAGTTGAAACGGGATCACGTGGCAATCGAAGCGATGCTTAACCGCGTTAAGGATACCAGTATCACCAACAAGGAGGCGCACCAGCTCCTGCTCTCAGCGCAGGCAATGCTGCTTGCGCATCTGCGCAAAGAGGACGCGCAACTGTACCCGGTGCTGAACAAGGCCGCACAGGCGGACCAGGGGTTGAAGCGCACGGTGGATTTCTACGCCAAGGACATGGAGGAGATCTCCGGTAACGCCATCGCCTTCTTCAAGAAATATTCCGCCGACGACGCTGTGATCGACATCGAGTTCGCCAAGGCGCTCGGCAGGCTCTTCGCCACCATCTCCAGGAGGCTGCGCAGCGAGGAGAATACCCTCTACGCGGCCTACGATAAGCTGCACCACTGAAACCCGTTCTTCCTGGAGCCGCGGGGTGTCCCTCCGTGGCTCCAGGTCTTTCCCTGCTCCTCCCGGCTTAGCCCTGTCGCGCGAAAAACTCCCCGGCGCTTGTTCCCTTTACAACGCAGGCTCGATCGGTTATTTTGCTCTGTCGAACCAGCGCAGTCAAAGGAGTGTATTTCGTGGGTATTTTCGAGGCGATCATACTGGGTATCGTGGAGGGTCTGAGCGAATTCCTTCCCGTTTCTTCCACCGGGCATCTCATCCTGGCGTCGGCCCTGCTGAAGCTGCAGCAGTCCGAGGCGCACAAGGTTTTCGAGGTTGTCATCCAACTGGGGGCGATGCTAGCCGTCGTCGAGGTGTACCGCAAGCAGCTCTTCTCCCGTCCTGACCTGATCAAGAAGGTCTGTTTCGCTTTTCTCCCGACCGGCACCATCGGGTTCCTGCTCTACAAGCTGGTGAAGTCCTTCTTCCAGCCTTCACTGGTGAGTTACATGCTCATCGCCGGCGGCGTGGCGTTCATCGTCATCGAGCTCTGGATGAAGGACCGGCCGGCGACCACCCACACCCTGGACGAGATCAGCTACAAGCAGGCCTTCTCCATCGGCCTGGTTCAGTGCCTTTCCATGGTGCCGGGGGTCTCGCGCTCCGGGGCGACCATCATGGGCGGTCTGCTGTTCGGCCTGGACCGGAAGGACGCCGCGGAATTCTCCTTCCTTTTGGCCCTTCCCACCATGTTTGCCGCCACCTGTTACGACATCTACAAGAACTACACTGTGTTCCACATGGGAGATTGGCAGAACATCGCCGTCGGCTTCGTCACCTCGTTCATCTTCGGCGTGATCGGCATCAAGGCGCTCCTGAAGTTCGTCACCAGCCACACCTTCATCCCCTTCGGCATCTATCGCATCGTGGTAGGCGTGATCTTCCTGGTTTTTCTCTTCTAGGAGTGGTCAGCTAGGGGGGAAGCCAAGGGGGGCGGAGCAATCTGAGGCATCGCCCTCACCCCGGCCCTCTCCCGAAGGGAGAGGGGGAGATGCGGCAACGGCGGGAGATGTTGTCTGCTGCAGGTGTACTGTGCACCGTCTGGGCTCCACGGAAGGTTCCTGTCCACCCCTCGCCCTTCGGGTGAGGGTCAGGGGTGAGGGTCAGGGGGGGAGGGCTTACCCGCGTTCCATCCCGTTCACCAACTCCAAGTAAATCTTTTCAAGCACTCCTTCGGTGTTCCTCAGTACTTCATCATCCCAGAACCTGATCACCCTGATTCCAAGTGCTTCCAGCTTCATTGTCCTCTGCTCGTCACGCGCCGCCGTTTCGCCATCGGCATGCTGCCCACCATCGAGTTCGATGCAAAGGCTGGCCTCGTGGCAAAAGAAATCGAGGATATACCCACCTACAGGGTGCTGTCTGCGAAACTTGAAGCCCATCCTGCGGTTTCTGACCAGCAGCCAGAGCAGGCTTTCCGCATCCGTTTGCTTCTCTCTAAGAGATCTGGCGAATTCACGCACGCTATCCGGAAGTTTCGCGTGTGTTGCCTGTGTCATAGCCCTCACCCCAGCCCTCTCCCAAAGGGAGAGGGAGAGTCGGTTCATCCTGGTAAATAGGTTCCACTCTCGCCCACCCGGTACGTCCACTCCCTCGCAATAGGTCCGACTATGTGAAAGACTACAAGTGATCTCGCCCCTCGCCCACCGGGTGCGTATATCCCCTCTCCCAGGGGGAGAGGCGACCTTCACCTCTGATTAGGCACTACACCAGCAATAGCTTGAAACCGGCGATGGCCAGGACGACCGAGAGGACCCGCATGATGGTGGGGACGGGAAGGTGGCGACTACCTAAAAGCGAGCCGACCACGCCACCCAGGAGCGCGCTTCCGGCCATGAACGGCGCATAGCTCGGTATCGCCTGCACCCCGCTCAAGTGTCCCAGCAGCCCCGCGCAGGAATTCACCAGGATGAAGAGCGCGGCCACCGCGGACACCTCCCTCGCTTCTCCCCATTTGAACAGCAACAGCAGCGGACTGAGGAAGATGCCGCCCCCCACGCCGGTGAGACCGGAAAGAAGGCCGAGGACTGCCCCGATGACGAGGGCCGTCGGGGTCGAGGGGGGAGTGGTGCGGGCAGACGCCTGGTTCTTCTGCAGCAGCAGGCGCGATGCCGACAGAAGCAACAACACGCCGACCAGCGGCCGGTAGATGTGGGAGGGGAGGGTGAGGTACCCTCCCAGGAAGCTGAAGGGGATCGAGGTCGCCGCGAAGGGCCAGAACAGGCGCCACGAGAAATGCCCGGCGCGGGCGAAGGAGAAGGTGGCGATGCCTGCCACCAGGAGGTTCAAGGTGAGCGCCGTCGGCTTGAAGACCTCCGGCGCCACGCTGAACAGCGCCAGCACCGCGATGTATCCCGAAGCGCCGCCATGCCCCACGCAGGAATAGAGGACCGCCACCAGCAGGGTGCAAAACAACATCGGTATCAGAAGTTCCAGGATCATGTAGCCCTCTGGCGGCCCGGCAGCGTTGCACGCTGCAGACCTTCAGTGTTGTCGCGAACTTGCCCTGTCCCGCCAGGCACCGGGGAAAGATACCATACTTTCCCGGTGCTGTCCCAGCCTACCCCTCAGCAGGGCATCTCCGCATTCCTGCGCGAATACCAGTACCAGGTCAGGACGATGCAGCTCAGGTAGAAAACCACGAACCCGTAAAGGGCAGCCTGCGGGCCGCCGGTCAGCGTGATGGAGCTCCCGAACGCCTTGGGTATGAAGAAGGCGCCGTAGGCTGCAAACGCCGAGCAGAAGCCGAGAACTGCCGCTGCCTCTTTCGCCGCCTCGGCCGTGGCTTTGGCCTGAGCCTCGCGCCTTTGATCCGCAGCCGCACGCTGGCGCTCGGTGAGAAAGATGACCGGGATCATCCGGAAGGTCGAGCCGTTGCCGATTCCGGTGGTCACGAACATGAGGATGAACATGGCCAGAAAGCCCCAGAAGTTGCCGGGGTTGCCCTGGCTCGGAAGGTAGTGCAGCACCCCGAAGGCGGCTGCCGTCATGGCGGTGAAATTCCAGAAGGTGACCCGCGCCCCTCCGAGTTTATCGGCGATCCAGCCGCCCAGCGGACGGCACAGCGCACCGACCAGGGGGCCCAGGAAGGCGTACTGCATCGGGTTGACGCTCGGGAACTGCGACTTTATCAGAAGCGGCAGTCCGGCGGAGTAGCCGATGAAAGAGCCGAAGGTGCCCAGGTAGAGCCAGCACATGATCCAGTTGTGCTTGCGTTTGAAGATCACCGACTGCTCCTTGAACGACGCCTTGGCTTCGGCGATGTCGTTCATGCCGAACCAGGCGGCCAGTGTGGAGACGACGATGAAGGGGACCCAGACGAAGCCTGCGTTCTGCATCCAGACCGAGGTGGCCCCCCCCTTGATGACGCAAACCTGGGGGGCGCCGCACAGGGCGCTGAACGTACTGCTGGTGATCACCAGCGGCACAAGGAATTGCATTGCGCTCACGCCGAGGTTGCCGAGTCCTGCATTTAGCCCCAGGGCGGTACCCTTGAGCGTCTTCGGGAAGAAAAAGCTGATGTTGGACATGCTGGAGGCGAAGTTGCCGCCGCCGAGGCCGCAGAGAAAGGCCAGCAGCAGCATGGTGGTGTAGCTCGTGTGCGGGTCCCTGACCGCGAAGCCGATGCCGACCGCAGGGATCAGCAGCGACGCCGTGCTGATGGTGGTCCAGGCCCTGCCGCCGAAGATGGGGACCATGAAGGAGTAGAAGATCCTGAGCGTGGCCCCGGAAAGTCCCGGCAGCGCCGCCAGCCAGAACAGCTTGTCCGCGTCGAAGGAGAAGCCGATCGACTGCAGGTTCACCACCACAACGCTCCAGACCATCCAGACCGCGAAGGAGAGGAAGAGGGCCGGGATCGAGATCCACAGGTTGCGGTAGGCGATCGCCTTACCCTCCTGCTCCCAGAACTGCGCATCCTCCGGGGTCCATACTGCCAGTACTCGTGACGACATCATCCCTCCAGATTTTCTCAAATGCTCAAATGTTGCATTCACCCCCCTCTCCCTCGGGAGAGGGGCGGGGGTGAGGGCGTTGCAATAACGCGACATCGTGCCATGTGCCAGCACCCCTCACCCGGCCTCCGGCCACCCTCTCCCAGGGGGCGAGGGGATGGCACAGTGCAGATTGCAGAGGTTGCGGTTTCCCCCACTCACAGCGGGAGAGGGGATGGACGGCGAGCGTGGTTCAATACGACTTACTTCGACCGCCAACGGTACAAAAGCGGCGGGTCCTTCAGGAAATCGACCGGCAGGTAGAGCATGTGCACCAGCTTGGTGAAGGGGAGCACGGCCACGATCAGGAAGGCGCAGGCGGCGTGCAGCTTGAACACCAGGGGGAGGTCGGCGACGTACTCGATCTGCGGCTGAAACGCCACGATGGACCAGAGGTAGGGAACCGCGGTGTGCAGGTACCACTGCGAGCCCCAGCGCATGAAGTAGCCGATGTAGATCCCCGTGCCGGCCTGGAACAGGAGCAGGTAGAGGATAAGCCAGTCCGAGCTGAAGGTGACTCGCTTCAGCATCCCCGAGTTCACGCGACGCAGCAAAAGGAGCAGCACCCCGAGCACCGCGAAGATGCCGAGCCCGAGCAGCACGCTTTCCACGCCGAGCAGGGTTTGTGGATTGCCGAGGAGGCGCTTGAAGACGCCTGGAAAGGCGAAGCCGACCACGTGCGCCAAAAGGATCGGCAGGATGCCGTAGTGCCACGGGTTGATCCCCCAGTAGAGGATATTTCGTTCCAGAAACTGGGTCGAATAGGCGGACCAGGTCAGCCTGTTGCTGAGGAAACGGTACGGGGTGACCAGGAGCACCAGGGCCAGGGCCGCGTAGGGCAGGGCGATGAAGATGAAAGAGTTCAGCATGTTGCCTCCTCACGGCAATCCGCGCTGCACAAGAGCTCGGCCGCCTCGACCAGGGTGAGCCATGGGGACGTATCGCGTTGTGCCGAGGAGCCGAGCAACTTGTTGATTGCCGGCAGTACCAGTTTCTCGATGAACTCGCGGCGGGACTGGTCCTCGCCGCGGCGTGCGAGGTGCGCCAGGAAGGCGAGCACCACGCCGAGGTGGTCCGGAAGTTCGTCCTGCGGCGCCTCGAAGTCGTACCTGCCGTACTCCTGCTTCACCTGGATCATGTAGCCCCCCTTCTTCTGGTTGTCCCCGTACAGGTGGTGACCCAGGTAGGGAGCCGCCGCCGGGTTGAAGTCGAAGCGGGCCACGTAATCTTCCTGCAATTCGGAAAGGGTGGAGCCGCTCAGCATCTCGCCAAAGAGGTGGGTGCGCGATTCGATGCCGCTCTGTCTCAGGTAGGAGGCCAGGGCGTCGTAGGAGCTATCGAGCTCCTCTCTCTGCTCTGGGTACTCGAAAAGCCGCGACAGGGCCTGGTAACTCTGCTGCATGCTCATTTCGCTCCTCCCCTGGTCTTTTTAAGGATACCGAAGCCCGCCTCCTGCTTGCGCCGCTCCGGATCCTGCTCCTCGCGCTGCTGGGGGGGGATCACGTTGCGCTCGTTGTAGCCCGCAACCGTGAAGAGCCGGTACAGCCTTTTCGCAGCGGCTTCGTCCAGCCCCGCCTCCTTGAGCAGCGCCGGGTCGGCCGGCAGCCTCAGGTTCTCGGCCCGCATCTGCACCCTCAGGGCGATCAGCTTCTTCAGCGCTTCCTCGATGACGCCCTCGTTGCCGCCGGAGAGAAGGCTCGCCAGGTAGCCGATCGGGACGCGCAGGGTCTCCAGGGCCGGGATCATGCCATGCTCCAGGAGCTTATGGGTATCGCCCCAGGTCGAGAGGACCGGCGAAAGGGACGGGATGTAGTACGCCATGGGGAGGGTCCTGAACTCCGGGTGCAGCGGGAGCGCGACCCGGAACTCCTTCACCAGCGCATAGACCGGCGAGGCGACCGCCGCATCCAGCCACTGGTCCGAGATCCCGTTTTCCCGTGCCATCCTGCACACTTCCGGATCCCGCGGGTCGAGGATCACGTCGCGATGCGCCTCGACGAGTTCCGCGTCCCCCTTGAGGGCGGCGGCCTCCACGGCATCGGCGTCATAGAGCAGCACCCCGACGTAGCGGATGCGCCCGACGCAGCTGTGGGCGCAGGCGTTGCACTGCCCGGTCTCCACGCGGGGATAACAGAAGATGCACTTCTCGGCCTTGCCGGTGTTCCAGTTGTAATAGACCTTCTTGTACGGGCAGGCGCTGGTGCAGAAACGCCACCCCTTGCAGACCTCCTGGTCCACCAGCACGATGCCGTCCTCGCCGCGCTTGTAGAGGGCGCGGGAGGGGCAGGAGGCGACGCAGGCCGGGTTCAGGCAGTGATTGCAGATGCGCGGCAGATACTGCATGAACATCGAGTCGTACGACTCGATCACTTTCTTGTCCTTGAGGTTCAGGTCCTTCGCGGCGTACACCTGCGAACCGGAGAGGTCGTCGTCCCAGTTCGGTCCCCCCTGGATCTCCTCGATCTTCTTGCCGGAAATCTGGGAGAATGCCTCTGCGACCGGCTGGTCCTTGGACTCCTTGGCGCCGGCGAGGTTGCCGTAGTCGAAGTCGAAGGGCTCGTAGTAGTCCTCGATCTTGGGCATGTTGGGCTGGAAGAACATGCTGGCCAGGGTGGGGCCTTTCCCCATCGCCTTCAGCTTCAGTTTCTTGCCGTCTACCACCCAGCCCCCCTTGAAGCGCTCCTGGTCCTCCCACTGCCTGGGATAGCCCACACCCGGCTTGGTCTCGACGTTGTTCCACCACATGTATTCCGCGCCCTGGCGGTCGGTCCAGATGTTCTTGCAGGAGATGGAACAGGTGTGGCATCCGATGCACTTGTCCAGGTTGAACACCATCACTATCTGAGCTCTTACATCCATTTATGGCTCCTTGATCGCCGCATTGCCCGGCCTCTCACGATCGGGATTTACAGCGCTCGGCGTTTTATTGCGTTCGTGGTAACCGTACGTGCGAATAATCATTCGCCCTGCCCAGCGTGCCCCTTGAAAGGTGACGATGTGGGGTGGCGCGGCCAGGTTTGGGCGAATGATCATTCGCCCCTACAGGTCGCCCCCCCAAAGACGTGCAGACTTTACTTGAGCTTCCTGACCACCACGTAACTGTCGCGGTTGACGCCGGTTGGCCCCCAGTAGTTGAAGTAGTAGCTGAACTGAGCGTACCCCCCAAGCATCAGGGTCGGCTTGAGGCGGATCCTGGAGAGGCTGTTGTGCACGCCGCCACGCTTGCCGCTTTTCTTCGACTTCTTGATGTTCAGGGTCCGCTCCGGCGCATGGTACATGACCGCCGCACCCCTCGGGATCCTGGAGGAGACGATGGAGCGACAGACCACGACGCCGTTTGCGTTGTAGACCTCGATCTGCTCGTTGTCCTCGATGCCGGCTCCGGCCGCATCGAGGTGGTTCAGCCAGACCGCCTGCCCGCCGCGCGAGAGGGTGAGCATCCGCAGGTTGTCGCTGTAGGTGGAGTGGATCCCCCACTTGCCGTGCGGGGTCAGGAAGTTAAGCACCAGCCCGGTCTCCCCCTCGGTCTCGTCCAGAAGCGCCGGATTCAGTTTCCCCTTGAAAGTGGGGAGCCCCTCGTGGAACTCCCGGTAGTAGGGGTGGTCCAGGTAGAGCGACTGCCGCCCGGAAAGGGTGCGCCAGGGGACCAGGTGCTCGACGTTCAGCGTGAAGGGGGAGTAGGGGCGCCCGCCGTTCACTAGCCCGCTCCAGATTGGCGAGTTGATCACCCGGCGCGGCTTCTGGGTCACGTCCTCCCACTTCACCCGGATCTCGCGCGCGCCATCCGCGATCTGCGCCAGGGGCTTGCCGACCCGCTTTTCCAGGTTCCGGTAGGCGCGGTGCGCCAGCTCGCCGTTGGTCTCCGGGGCGAGGGACAGGATCACGTCCGCCACCACCTTTTCGTCGGCAAGATCGACGAAGCTCTTGCCGTTCCAGCTTCGGTTGGGGAGCTCCCTCAAAAGCTTTTCGTGTTCGTCGTCCGCATCATAGTAGTTGCCGTGCGACCCCAGGTGCCCGATGCCGGGGCCGAGCGAGAGGAAGCGGTTGTAGAGGTTCACGTAGTCGCGCTCCACGATGGCCAGGTTGGGCATGGTCTTCCCCGGAACCGGCTCGCATTCCCCCAGTTTCCAGTCCTGCACCGTGCGCTGGGCGATCTCGCCCGGGGTGTCGTGCAGAAGGGGGGCCGCGATCACGTCCTTCACCGGCGTCGGAAGATGCGTGGCCGCGAGCTCGCTCACCTTCTTGGCGATCATGCTGAAGATCTTCCAGTCCGATTTCGACTCCCATGAGGGGGGCACCGCGGCGTCCATGCAGTTCACGAAGGAGTGCATGTCGGTTGTGTTCAGGTCGCTCTTCTCGTACCAGGTGGCCGCGGGGAGCACGATGTCCGAGTACAGGGTGGAGGTGTCCATCCTGAAGTTCAGGTCCACGACCAGGTCGACCTTCGCCTCGGGCGCCTTTTCGTGCCAGACGATGTCCTGCACCTGCCCCTTGGCGACCTCCTTCGCGGTGGCGCTGGAGTTGGGTGCGCCCAGCACGTGCTTCAGGAAGAACTCGTGCCCCTTGGCGGAGGCCGAGATGGCGTTGCCGCGCCAGATGAACCAGACCTTGGGGGAGTTGCCGGGGGCGTCCGGATCCTCGACGGCGAAGCGCGTCTTGCCGCTTTTCAACCGGTCCACCAGCCAGGAGCGGGTGGCGTCGTCATCCCCGCACCCCTCGGCCTTGGCTTGCTTCAAAAGCTCAAGCGGGTTGGCGTTAAAGTGCGGCGCGAAGGGGAGCCACCCCAGGCGCACCGCCTTGGCGTTGAAGTCCGCCGCGTGCATGGGCATCTTGTCCCCGGTCTCCGGCTTGAAGTAGTCCACGAAGTTGCGGTCGTAGCGCCACTGGTCGGAGTGCATGTACCAGAAGGTCGGCGTGTTCTGCAGGCGGCTCCCCTTGACCCAGTCCTGCGCCATGGCGATGGAGGTCCAGGGGGAAAGCGGGGCTACCTTTTCCTGCCCGACGTAGTGGGCGAGACCCGCACCGTTTCTGCCGACGCTCCCGGTGAGGATCAGCGCCGTTATGGCGGCGCGGTAGATGAGGTCGTTGTGATACCAGTGGTTCACCCCGGCGCCGATGATGATCATGTTGCGCCCACGGCTCTGCTCGCCGTTCTCGCCCCACTCGCGCGCGATCTTCACCAGGGTTTCCGCGTCGATGCCGGTGTGCTTTTCCTGCCATTTCGGGGTGAAGGGAAGGTCGGAGTCGTAGCCGTGCGGGTAGTCGCCGGAGAGCCCCCGGGAGACGCCGAACTGGGCCATGAGGAGATCGAAGACCGTGGTCACCACGATCTCGCCGTCAGCCGTCGCGACGCGGCGCACCGGCACCTCGCGCAGCGCGTCCTTTTCCCCCTCGAAGCGGAACAGGACCTTGCGTGTTTCCTGCCCCAGGAAGGTGAGGGCGGGATCGATCTCCGCGCCGTCCACCACGTCCTTCATGTCGAGGTTCCAGTTCCCCTCCTGCTTGCTCCAGCGCGAGCCGAGGCTGCCGTTGGGGACGCGCACCTCGCCGCTTTTGTCGGCGACGCACAGGCACCACTCGGCGTGCTCCAGGGAGGCGGAACGCTCGAAGCGCGCGGCGCGCAGCAGCTCGCCCTGGCGCCAGGCGCCGGGTGCCTTATCCACGTCCGGCGTGAGCTCGACCAGGAACGGGAAGTCGGTGTACCGGGTGACGTACTCCTCGAAGAAGGGAACCTGGCGCTCCGCGTAGAACTCCTTCAGGATCACGTGGTTCAGTGCCATCCAGAAGGCGCCGTCGTGCCCCTGCTCGACCGGGAGCCAGGCGTCGGCGAACTTGCTCGCCATGGAGTAGTCCGGCGACATCACCACCACCTTGGTGCCGCGGTAGCGCGCCTCGGTGAGGTAGTGGGCGTCCGGAGTGCGGGTCATCGGGACGTTTGAGCCGCACAGGACGATGTAGGAGGCGTTGTACCAGTCGGCCGACTCGTTCACGTCGGTCTGCTCGCCCCAGACCTGCGGGGACGCGGGGGGAAGGTCGCAGTACCAGTCGTAGAAGCTCAGGGCGACGCCGCCGAAGAGTTGCAGAAAACGGCTGCCCGCGGCGTAGCTGATCATCGACATGGCGGGGATGGGGGAGAAACCGACCACCCGGTCCGGGCCGTGCTTCTTGGCCGTGTAGATGCTGGAGGCCGCGATGATCTCGGTGGCGGTCTCCCAGTCGCCGCGCCGGAAGCCACCCATGCCGCGCTGTCCGGTGTAGGAGGCGCGGGACTCCGGGTTCTCCACGATGCTGGCCCACGCCTCGACCGGGTCGGCGAACAGCTTTTTCGCCTCGGTCCAGCGGTCCAAAAGGGCGCCGCGCAGGTAGGGGTGCTTGACGCGCAGCGGGCTGTAGAGGTACCAGGAGAAGCTGATGCCGCGGGTACAGCCGCGCGGTTCGTGGTTCGGGATGGTGCCGTCGAACTGCGGGTAGTCGTTCGCCTGCAGCTCCCATCCGACGATGCCGTCCTTCACGTGCACCATCCAGCTGCAGCCGCCGGTACAGTTGACCCCGTGGGTGCTGCGTACCACCTTGTCGTACTGGGCGCGGTTACGGTAAAGCTCCTCCCACTGGCGGTTGTGCGCCGAGCAGTCGTCCTTGATCCTGTCGTGTGACATTACTTGGTTCTCCTCTTGAAGAGCAGCACGGCGATGAGGCAGAGGGCGAAGAAGCCGAGACCCGCCGCGGGGTACGGGTCGCTGGCAGCATGCTTTCTGGCAGCGGCGTCCTTGAACAGCGCGATCAACGCGGTGGACTCTTCATCGGTCAGGGGACGTTCCGCGTAGATCTTCTTCATGACCGGGAAACTGAGGCTCTTCAGCACCCCGCGCACCCCGTTCTCACCCATCTTGCCGTAGAGGTCGGTGAGGTCCGCCGCAAGGGCGCCGCCGTAGATGCCGGGGTAGGCGAAGCGGTGGCAGGAGACGCAGGGGGCGCCCCCCTTGGCGAAACGCTGCTTCCCGGTGAACAGGTCGCGCCCGGTCGCCAGGAGTTCCTTGGTGACCACCACTTCCGCCGGTTGATGGGGTGCCTCGGCCTGGGCCGGTGCAGTCGCCGCCGGGGCCGCTTTATCGGCGCCAGCGGGCGCGGGGGCACCACCCCCCAGGAATGCGACGATCTTCTCGGCATCGCCGCGGCTCACCCCGAGGTTGGGCATCTCGAAGCCGTACTTCTTCACCAGTTCCGCCTGGGCCGGGTCCTTCTCCGCGGTCAGCTTGCCGGGATCGGTGATGATCTTCACCAGCCACTCCGCGGGGTGCTTGGCCCCGACACCCTTCAGATCGGGTCCGCCGCCGTCGCCACCCCCGATGGTGTGGCAGGAGGCACAATGCTTGTCGAAGAGCTCCTTGCCGCCGTCTGCCCGTGCGGTCCCGGAGAGGGGTATCACCAGCATGATTGCGAGAATAAAACGAATCGGCGTCAACGGCGAAAGTGGCATGGATGCTCTCCTTGAACTTCTGGTGTGTCGATACGCCCTGCTGATGCGGCGGTCGCACTGCGTGGCGATGTTGTAAACACTTCGGATAAAGGAGACTCTAGAACAGGAGTTTGTTAAGGTTCTTGACCTAAATCAAAAAAGTGGAGATGGAACTTTCGCTAATGAGGTCTGAGCGGAGGCGGATTCATTATAGCACCGAATTCTAAGTCCGCAGGGTTGGGGGCAAGGGAGGCTTCGGTAGGCGAGGAAACGGTCGTCGAAATTATCTATTGTTGGGAGGCTGCATTTGGCGAGGCCATGCTGCCGCCCCTTCGGGCGGCAGGCATGGCGACAGTCGTGTTGCGAAAGGAGGGGGGGGACGGGGATCACCCCTGCAGGGGGCTCATCTCGAAATCGCGATCCAGGAGAATGACGTCGACCTGCTCCCCTGCGGGATAGGTGGATTCCGGGGCCAGCTTCATCAGGCCGTTACCGAGGATGAGTGAGGAGAGGCGGCCGGAGCTCTGGTTGCCGGTGGTGGAGACGAGGTAACGCCCGTTATGACGCGACACGATGCCTCGCACCAGGTGCGGGCGGTTGCCCTTGTTGGCGGTCGATTCCTTCAGCTCGGCCTGGACCACCGGCCGGAAGACCCGCCCGTGTCCCATCGCCTTCAGCAGGGTGGGGCGGACGAAAAGCTCGAAGGAAACCATGGCGGCGACCGGGTTGCCGGGCAGGGCGAAGACCGGTTTTCCCTGCAGCGTCGCGAAGGCGAGCGGCTTGCCCGGCTTCATGTTCACCTTCCAGAAGCTGACGCTCCCCCCGAGCTCCTCGATGGCGGCCTTGACGAAATCGCGGTCACCCACCGAGACCCCTCCGGTGATCACCAGGAAGTCGGCGTTGAGCCCGGCCCGGATCTTGTCGCAGGTGGCCTCCAGGGTGTCGCGGGCGATCCCCAGGAGCACCGGGTCTCCCCCGGCATCCAGCACCTGGGCGGCGAGGCTGTAGCTGTTGCTGTTGATGAGCTTGCCCGGTTCCGGCGTCGCCCCCGGCTCGAGCAGCTCGTCGCCGGTGGCCAGTATCGCCACCCGCGCGCGCCGATGCACCGCGAGGGAGGTGCTCCCCATGGCGGAAAGCATGCCGATTTCCTGCGGGCGCAACAGCGAGCCGGCCGGGATCACCACGTCGCCCCTGGTTATGTCCTCGCCGCGTTGCCGCACGTGGTCTCCGCCCTTCACCTTGCCGCGCAGCACGATCCATTCACCGTCCTCTTCGACGTCTTCGATGGCGACCACGGTATCGCAACCGGGAGGAATCGGCGCGCCGGTCATGATCCTCACCGCCTCGCCCGGCGGGACCGGTTCGCTGCGCACCTCGCCGGCGGGGAGGAAGCCGCACACCCTGAGCCGGTTCTCCCTGACCCCTGCATGGAGGAAGGCGAAGCCGTCCATGGCCGAGTTGTCGGCGGCGGGGATGTCCCAGGGGGCGATATGGTCCTGCGGGGTGATCCGGCTCAAGGCGTGGAAAACGGTCACCTTCTCCGTTTCCAGCGGTGCGACCTGTTCGAGGATGATCCGTTGCGCTTCTTCGATGCTGATCATGGCGACGCTGCCTCCCTAACTGGTTATCGCCGGTCCGCCTGAGGGGCGGATCGGAACAGGGGCGGTTGTATCAAAGCAGGGACGGCACACGCAACTGATTTCCGCAGCTTGACACTCGTTCTCCGCATTGTACATTTGGTCCGGATATTTTTACCGCTTTGCGGGGGGAGTACAAGTAACGGTGAATAAAATCAGAGTATGCGTCAACGACATGATGCAGCAGGGGTACGTCTATTACCGGACCGAGCCGGTGGGGGAGAACTTTCATCCTGAGTTCAAGCCCGACCTTACTCCCAGGGAGATGCTGGAGATGGGCGTCTTCGGCGGGAAGTACATGACCGACTGCCGGGACGAGTTCCCGAAAGAGTGGTTCGTCAACGCGAGGCTCTGCCACGAACGGCACGTCGCGGAATACAACTTCTTCGGCGTCAACGCCTCCAAGCCGCTTTCCTACTGGCGCGAGAAGGGATGGATCTACAGCGACGACCCGCGCGGCTGGTTCCAGTGGTACTGCCGCTATTACATGGGGCGCCGCTGCCCGGACGACGCGCGCCAGATCAAGCGCTGGAAGGCGATGACGAGACACATCGCGCAGATCAGGCACAACTGCCCCGAAGGGGTGCTCACCTGCCGCAGGAGGCAGCGCCAGGCCTTGTTGCACTGGGCCTACGACAGCAGGAATTTCTGAACTGTCCCTCTCCCCTACACCACCTTTCCCTCCTTCACGTACTCCCTCAAAATCGCCTGCTCCAGCCGCTTCGGCTCCAGCCGCCGCGTCTTGTCCGCCAGCACCTCCAGCACACAGTAATGGATCACGTTCATGATCCCCGCCCCTGACAACTCGTAGCGGGCGGCGATCTGGCGCCAGTCGATCTCCTGGGAGATCTCGACCTGGGGGGGAAAGGCGTTGCACCAGATCCGGTAACGCTCCTCAGGGCGCGGCATGGGGAAGTGGATGATGGCCTGGAAGCGCCGCGCGAAAGCCGGATCGAGATGGTTGCGCTGGTTGGTCGCCAGTATCACCAGGCCGCGGTACTGCTCGATGCGCTGCAGCAGGTAGGAGACCTCCTGGTTCGCGTACCTGTCGTGCGCGTCGCGCACGTCGGTCCTCTTGCCGAAGAGCGCGTCGGCCTCGTCGAAGAAGAGGATCCACTCCTTGAACTCGGCCTTCTCGAAAAGCAGCGCCAGGTTCTTCTCGGTCTCCCCGATGTACTTGGAGATGACCCGCGATAGGTCGACGCGGAAGACGTCCCTGCAGGTGTATTTCCCCAGCAGGGTTGCGGTCAGGGTCTTGCCGGTGCCGGGCGGCCCGTGGAAGAGCGCCCGGTAGCCGTGCTGAAGTTTTCTCCCCATCCCCCATTCCTCGATCAGGGTCCGGTTGTGGTTGATCCAATTCTCTATTTCGCGTATCTGGCGCAGGGTCTCGGGATGCAGCACCAGGTCTTCCCACTCAAGCTCCGTTTCAATGGCCTGCGCAGGGAACTCGGCGCTAAAGCGGGGCCTGCCCACGGTCCCGAGGGTGACCCATTCCACCAGCTCGGGGTCGATGCAGAGCCGTCCGCTCATCACCGGTTCACCCGGACGCACCGGTTCCAGCCAGAGTATCCGCTTCTTCGCGAACCAGTGATCGCTTGTGAAGAAACGCTGCACCTCGATCCTCTTTCTCACGTCGTGCCCGGCCAGGATGTACTGCGCGGTCTCGCCGGTTGGGAGGATGGAACGCTGGTCCGCTCCGGTCACGCCGCCGAATTCGGGGAGTTCACCCCCTTCCGGGAGCAGTTTCCCCAGGATCTTGTTGAAGAACCCCGGGCGCAGGTGGGGCGCCAAGGCGATCATCACCGCGGCGAACTCCTCCCGGGTGGGGTCCTGGCTCTTGATGAACAACTCGATCGGCGAGTCCTCGCTGTAGAACTCCAGGGGAGGGGGGAGGAACTCCTCGGAATGTTCCAGGCGGACCCGGAGGTAGCCGGTAACGAGCCGGTTCAGCCACTCCAGGGCGAGCTCGAGGTTTACCGCATCGTCGCTTTCAGGTGGGTGGCGGCTATGCTTTGGCATGGATGACGCCTCCTGACGCCTGCAGGAAGGTGAGCACCGTGTCGGGGTACGCCCCCCGGAAAAAGGTTTCATCCCCCGACCCGAGGGACGCCCGCACATGGAACTCCCCGTTTTGCACCCGCACCACCTGCACCACCGGGTCGGGTGCCGGCACCTCTTTTCTGGCGGCGGTCAGCTCCTTGTCGGTGATCAGCCTGCGCGCGGTGTCCTTGGCCCTGTTCTCGGAATCGAACACGGCGACTGCCAGGCAGGAGTACGGCTCGAACTTGTAGCTCTCGACCTCCGGGGAGTAGTCGTCGATGTCGCTGATGCCAAGGTACCCGAGCTTGAGCGGCTCGACCGCGACCTGCACCCTGAAGTGGAGGGTGACCCGCCAGACGAAGTCCCACCTGGACTGCCACCCTTCTTCCTCCCAGTATTCGCTGTAGTAGTTGCACCGGTACGGCTTTATACCCCATTTGAGCGGCTCGGCGCCCAGGTCGAGCGCGCCGATCAGTGCCCCCACGAATCGCTCGGAGCCGCCCCCCACCTGGTCCGAATCGCCTCGGGTCAGGATGAAGTCCACCACCGTTCCGTCTGCGCTTACCGAAGGGTGCCAAAGGTATAACATGCTCATTTTCGTCCCTCTCCTGGTCCGCGGAAGTTGATCGTCACCGTCTTTTTGTAGCTCCCGGGGAGCTTGGCGCCCATGGAGCTGTTCTGGCTGTACGGCACCACCTCGAGCCCTTTGATGTCGTTGAAGTAATCCTTGCGCTTCTCCTGGTAAGTGTCACGCCCGTCGCTGTTCCAGTGGTCGACCACCGCCTGCTTCTTGTGGTCCACCGTGGGGGCCTCGTCGTAGGCCTTGGTCTTGTCCCAGAACCTGTTCTTCCACCAGTAAAGCTTCGGGTTGGTCCGGTGCCTGAGCTTGCCCGGGTCGTTGACCTGCTCGTCGCGCCACTCGTAGACATCCTTTCGGTAGCTCTTGCCGTAGAAGCTGTCGCGGATCACTTCCTTGGTGTCGTACCCGTCTATCAACACGTACTTGTGCCCCTTGCGGGAGACCAGCGCCGACTTGTGCTTCTTGAGCCGCTTCTTCCTGGGCGTCCCCTTCTTCGGGTTGACGCTTGCCTGGATCGAGTCGTAGACCTCGTCTTCGTCCGCAGGAGACTCGACCAGTTCCAGCGAGGTCAGCTTGTACTTCGCCTTTATGACCAGAAGGGATCGGGTGATCTCGGGAGAGTCCTTGTTCTCGTCGTCGAGAAGCGCGTTCGCCTCGGAGAGTGCCGCCTCCAGGTCCGCCTGCTTCTGCGCATCGGTCCTGGTCTCCTTCTTGCCGTCCTTGGCGTCCTTGGCGATCTCCTTCCCTTTCAGCTGCACCGGTTTAGCCGCTTTGCCACCCGCCTTGGGGGTGACGATCCAGTTGTCCCCCTTGGCCTGGATGTCGAAGGTGACGCCCTTCGCGGAAGACTTTATCTTGCCCAGTTCGGCGTCCAGCATGGCGCGCGTGAAGGGACCGTTGGCGCGCAGCGCCCCGAGGGGCTTGGCCGCAGCCTCGAGCATCTTGGCGGCATCCCGGTCCTTGGCCCCCTTGGGGTCGGGCTTGGCGGACTTCGTTCCAGCCGGCGGCGGGGTTCCCTTCCTGGTCGGTTTCGGCTCGGGCTTCTTCGGTGCCGGCTTCTTGGGCGGGATGGTGGGAGGCGGGATGCTCCCGTCGTCCTTGAAACTGCCGCTGCCGCTCCCCTTGGCGCCGGACTTCTCCGGCAGCTTGTCGTCCACCATGCTGGTCATGAACTTGGAGGGATCGAACTCCGGCTTCTTCAGCTCGATCTCCGGCACGGTTCCCGATCCCAGCACGTACTCCTTCACGACGGCGCTGATGCCGACAGGGTCGGCAAGCGGCCACTGCTTGGAGAAGAGCGGCCAGGTCCACCTATGATCCGAAATCGGCGACCACCAGGGTGCTTCCAGCGCGATGAAGAAATCCCCGCCCAGGTCGAGCATGGGCTGGGCCACGATATCGAGCGTCCCCCCGACGTAGAAAACGCCCGGGTCGCGATAGCCGATGGTGGGGCGGGCATCGGCGTAGGCCATGAGCCCCACGTCCACCTGGATGCCGACACCGAACTTCAGATCGTGCGAGGCGATCTCCACCCCGGCGCCCCCCTCCGCGCGCAGGCGCAGCCCGGCATAGGCGGAGATGTTGAAGGAGGCCGAGATCTGGATGAATTTCTGGACCTCCGGGTCGGTCGAGTAGGTGCCGAGGATCTCGATGTTGTAGATCTTCGCCGGCCCCAGCCGCGCCAGCGCCCAGAGGCTTATGTTGGCGAAAAGGTTCAGGTTGCCGATGACCGGGATCCCGTAATAGGCCTTGGCCTCGAACTTTACGATCTCCCGGTCGAAGTTCTTTTGCGGGAAAAGCGGGATCTCCCCCGGCGGCGCGATCTTGCTCACCACCGTCAGCAGGCCGCGTCCGTCGACCACCACCCACACCGTCCCGGCGAACCACTGGGTCAGGTGGAACTGAAGCTGCCCCGTGGCTGCGATGGCGCGGTTCTTCTTCTCCGGTTTGGGCGCCGGCACCGGCGGGGGAGGGCCGGCGGTCTGGATGTTTTCCTTTCCACCTGCCGCGGCGATGGCATCCTTCGCGTACTTGTTCGCGGAATCCATGTCGGTCGCGACGAAGGAGACCTCCCCGGACAGCTTGTCCGCGTTGTAGCCGGCCTTGCCGCCGATGTCGATCGTTCCGTCCGGTTTGTAGATGACCGTCGCGGAGCCGCTGAAGGACTTGTGGTTCACCGCGAGGGTGAGCTGCCCGGCCAGGGGCCCCTTGGTGTTGTCCAGCTTCAGGTCACCCTTCACCATACCCTTGACGTCGACCGTGGCGCTGGCGTCTATTTTGGGCTTGCCGACGTTCTCCACCAGGATGTTGAAGTTGGCGTCCAGGAAGCCGCCGACCTCCACCTTCAGCCCCTCGACGCCGAGGGTAAGCTTCCCCGATTCGAACCTGTTTATCGGCTTGGGGAGCTTCTCCACCTTGAGACCCACCCCCCCCAGGAGTTCGGAGTTTTTCTGCAGCGCACGCAGCCACTCGTTGCTGTTGGCTCCCTTTGGTTTCAGCGAGGCATAGCCGTCGGTGACTTCGTTGTTCCTGATGGTGAAATTGATGTGCATCCCGCCGATCTGGTCGGTCCACGGGTTCTGCAGGGGCATGGTCCCTTTGCCCATCGAGTCGAGGTTCTTCTTGCCGTCCATCCGGACTTTGACCCGCCCCTCCCCGGTCACCCCCTTCACTGACACCCGTACTTCCAGCCCCTTGTCCTTCGTTGCTTCGATCTCGTCTTTAACCTTTTGCGACGGGGCGAAGATAGAGGAGGAGAGGTCGACCAGCTCGGAGCTGGCCGGTCCCTCTGCCGCCGGAGGTGCTGTTTTGGGGGGGGCGGGCGCGGTTGCCCTCATCAGGGGCGGGCCCTGTTCGTCGCGCCTTTCCCGGTGCGGGTTTCCCTGCCGGGCCACAGCCTCGCCTTGCTGCAGCGTGTGACTCAACTCGTGGGCGATCAGCCTTTTCCCTTCGCTGGTTTCCGGCTGGTAGGCGTCGCGGGCGAAAAAGACGTGGTTTTGGTAGGTGAAAGCGCGCGCCGAGAGATCCTCCGACAGGCGTGCGGAACGGTCGTCGTTGTGGACCCGGACGCCGCTGAAGTCGTTGCCGAACCGGGGCTCCATGAAGCCGCGCACCCCGCTGGAGAGCGACTCCCCGCCGGAGGTGCTCTCCCGTAGCGCCGACTGCACCGATTCGCCTACGGCGGGAGCCGATCCCGACTCCGCACGCCGCAGTCTGTCGTCGGCACCTTCCGCCGGGGATTTTTGCTTTGGCTGCCTGCCCGGCCGCTCCTCGTTCCCCTGTTTCTGCAGCCGCTCTTCCTCGCGTTCCACCCGGTCTTTCTTTGGTTGCACTCTTTCTTCCTGGCGCGCGAGCCTCTCTTCCCCCGTCCCTGCCGGTTCTCCTGCCTGCTGCCGGTTCAACCGCTCGTCCGGACTCTCCGCCCTGGCCAGCCGCCCTTCGCCGGCCCGCTGCAGCTCTTCCCGCCCCCCGCCCGGGGCGGCCATGCGCATGACCCGATCCGCGCTCCGGTCCGCCTCCTGCTCCATCTTGTCGCCCGGCTTGCTGACCGTGAGCTTCCTTTGCAGCGTCGGAGCGATGAAGGGCTGCCTCGACAACTGCGCCGCGCCGGTCGAACTGGAGGAAGATTTTTCCGCGCACGATTTCATCGCCGCTCTCCTAGTTCCACTCCACCCACAAAAGCCTCGGCATCCAGGGCAGCTTCACCATCGAGATGCTGTACGGGAGCTGGTCCAGCAGTATGTCGTAGCTGTTCTTCTCCACCTGCAGCAGCCACTCGTCGTTGCCGCGCAGGGCGAGCTTGGCCGGTCGCATCAGGAACGAGCCGCGCAGGCCGTCCGCCGAACTGTTGCGCAGGGCTCCCCAGTGTGCGAGCAGGGCCGCGAGCAGTGAGTCGCACATCTCGACATCCCGTTCGGTTAGCCCGGCGTTGCGCGCCAGCGTGGCATGGAGCGGTATGTTGCACAGCACCTTGGCGAGCGCCAGCCTGTACTCGGGCTGGTCCAGGGATCCCGAAGCGAGGTACTGCAGCAGGGCGACGCCGCGCTCGGGGTGGATGATGCGATCGCCCCTGCATACTTTTAGTTCCTCGAACAGTCGCTGCAGGTAGGGATGCAGCAGAACCACGCCGCCGTTTTCGATGTAGATGCCATCCGCATCAGAATCGTCCCGTTGCGACTGATCCGCCGCCTGTTTCGGGGGCGCCGGCAGCTCCCCCCGAACGGAAGGCGCTCTGCTTTTCCGCTTCTTTTGAGTGTCCGCTTTGGCGGAAGTGGTCGCTCCCGGCCAGTGCCGCTCCAGGGCAGCGACCACCTCGGGACGCCCCTTTACCGGCCGGGGGAGCTCCGGAAAGGCGCGGGAGATGAGGTCGTGCTCGGTGACCGCGGTGTGATGTGCCGCCGCGCCGAAGGCTTGGCGCCAGACCTTCTCCCGGATCTGCTCCAGTGCAGCGGCAGGCAGTGCCAGGCTTGTCAGCCGCTCCAGCACCGCACCCAGCCGCATCCCTACCTGGGGCGCGATCATCGGCAGCAGCAGCGAGCAGAAGTTTTCCGAGAACTGCAGCAATAGCCTCGATATCGCCTGCTCTTCTCTGAGCGGGATCAGGGTCTCCTCCAGCACAGTCACGGTCGCATCGTTGAGGTTTCCGCCCAGCCAGCACTCCAGAAGTACCTGCTCCAGCTCCTTCCCTGCCGGAAGCTGGAACCACCAGGGGAGGCTTCCGTGCTCAAGAAAATGCAGGAAGGCTTCGGTCAACGCCTGCAGGCTGTTCCTGCGTCGGGATCCGTCCCGGGGATGTACGAACCCGTCGCGCAACGACTGCTTGACCCCTTCCTGGACCGAGTGGGGCAGGTCTGCTTCCAGCCGGTCCACCGGGATGGTCCCCGCGTCGATGACCAGCTCTTCCAGGAAGAAGTGTTCATCCTCGGGTACCTCCTCGTTGAGGGTGACCTCCATGACCGGCAGCAGGTAATCGTAGCAGAAGCGCTGCAGGCGCCGCTGCAGGCCGGCAGCCTCCGACTCCGCCCCGTCGAACTCGACGTGCAGGTGGCTTTTTTGAATGACATGCCGCATCGCGCTGGCTCCATCTCTGTCTCAGTAATGCGACCATTCCCTCCCCCTCTGGGGGGAGGGTGCCCGGAGGGCGAGGGGGAAAGGTTTTATAGGTCCTTCCTGGTGCCTCCAATGCAACCCTTGCGGGTGATCGCCGCCAGCAGCACCGGCCCTGCCACATGCTGCACCTGTACTTCCACCTTCTCCCCCACGTAGAACGGCTCACTGCTGTTGGCAAGCGGCAGATCCCAAACCCACGCGACAACCTCGTCGGGCTGCAGGTTGCCGACCTTGCCCTCCAGGGCGACTCCGTTGTCGCCGACACGCGCAAGGTTCATGTCGAGGTCGGGTGGCGGAGCGTCGCAGAGCTTGTGGTAATCGACATGGGTGCACTGGTTGCGCTCGCTGCAGTCAAACGACGGCACCCTGGTCTCCTTGTTCAGACGCTGGTTCACGAACACGGCGCCGTCGAAGGTCGCCCCGGCGGCATCGGGCTCGTTGCTGTAACGGATCATCATGGAGAAGGCCGGGTTGGGGCGGGCAAAACTGTAGCGGAACTCCAGGTTGAAGCTGTCGCAGGCGAAGTACTCGATGAACAAGGCGGCGAAGGGGTAGGCGCCGCTCGGCTGGTAGCTCAGGATCATGCGCCCCTGCGCGGCACCGGCCTGCTCCACCAGCGCCTGGTTGACCACCTCGTTCAACGCTTTCACGTAGCGACCGATGGCGTCGTCGAAGTTCTCGTTCAGGTGGCCCGCATCCGGTACCGGCAACCCGTCGGTGCGCAGGGTGATGTCCCTGCCGTTGAAGCGCAGACGCACCGCAGGCTCCTGCCTGTAGCTCTCGTAGCGCGCGTCCTGGAATGGGGGCTGCACCCAGAGGCGGTAGGCACAGCGCCGAGACTCCCCGCCGCAGGGGAGGTCGCAGGCCTGTTCGCAACTGTGCTGCACCTGGATGCTGGCGCTGCAGTTGTTGTGGTCGGTGACCGTAACCGAGAAGCTGTTGCCGTTTGGAATCGGGTCGGTGCTGAAGAAGTTACCGGTCACCTGCCGGTTGTTGGCCGTGAAGGGGGGAGTGCCCCCTTCGATGCGGATCGATGAGCGGAAGCTTGCGGTCCCCTCGCAGGTGAAATCGGTCTCCCTGAGGACGAGCTGCGGTGCGATCACCACGGTCTGGGGCGCGGCGGCAGCGCCGGCGGCGTCGTGCACGCTGACGCTGTGCCCCCCTACGGCAAGCTGGATCGGGCCGGTGAGAGGGGACGGTGCCGCCGTATCCACCTGCACCTGGTACGGGGCGGTGCCGCCGGTGACGGCTATCTCGACCGGTGCCTGTCCGTTGGCACCGGTGCAGCCGGGCTTGGCGGTGAAGGCCAAAGGCCTTACGCAGGAGTGCCTGAGGGTGACCGCAGCGCTGCAGTGGCGGGCATCCGTGATGTCGATCTCGATGTCGGTGTCGACCGGGAGGTTGCCGCTTGCGTACCCTGTCCCGTTCACCGTGCCACGGTTGGCAGAGTAGGGTGGCGTACCTCCGCTGATCTGGAACAGCGCGACGTATTCTCCTGTATCGCCGATGCAGTCGAACCTCGGTTCGCCCAGGACCAGCCGCTGCGGGACCTCGATGGTCTGCGGTGCCGATACCGTCCCCTCCTGGTCCCGCAGCGCAAGGGTGTGCGGCCCCGCTGTCAGCGCCAGCGCTCCTTCCAGGGGGTGGAAATCCTGCTGGTCCACCTTGACGCTGTACGGCGCGACGCCTCCTTCCGGGGTGACGGTGATTTCGGCCTGATTGTTCGCGTTGGTGCAGCCGATCTGCAGGGTGAAGCCGAGGGGTGGCGTCGGGAGCGCGAACTGCACCGGGGCACAGTCGGAGCAGCAGAGGTAGGGGAGGTAGAAGTCGGCGATCACGGCGCCGTCTGAAAGTTCCCGCACCGCCTGCTCGATGATGTCGGCCGCCCCGCTGGCCGGAGGCCGCACCACGCCCGGGTCGGGGACCCGCCCGGTGAAGGCCCCCAGCACCATCCGTATGTCCGGGTCCGCGGCGAACTCGGGGCGCGCGCCGATCCGGTCGAAGGCGTCCATCATGGCGGTCGGCACCACCTCGGCGCACAGCGACGTGGTGCCGGAGGGGGAGGTCGCGGTGGTGACCCTGCCGGTCCCGATGCGGCCCTCCACGTTGAGCCTGTTGCGCAATCCCCCCAGGTCGGTGCCTCTAGCCGGCGCTAATATCCTTGGTGGCGCCTCGTGGTAGACCACGATGAAGGTCCCTCCCAACGGCACCCCTGCCTTGTGCTGGATCCCGGGGTGGTCGCGCAGGAAGGCGCCCAGGTAGAGCTTCTGCTTCACCTCGCGGAGCCGGTCCTGGTATTCCCCCTCCAGCGCCTTGATCACGTCCAGGCGGCACTGGTACAGGATCGCCTCAAGCCGATCGTCCAGCTCCTCCCAGCGCAGCAGGTTCACGGCTCCCTCGATGCCGCCGGCCGCGTCCTCCCGCTCCTTCTCCACGGCCTCGGTGACCCGCATCAGGTCCCGGTACCGCTTCTCGAATGTGGCGTAGTCCAGTTCCGCCAGGGTGGGGGCGAATTCCTCGAAGAGCTTCACCAGGTAGACGATGACGTAGAAGATGATCAGGTTGGTCTGCCCCGCGTTCTGGCTGTTCAGGAAGTCGATGATGATGTTTGGATCTATCTCCGGGACCACGCCGCCGGGCTGGTTGGCGAGGTAATCCTCGAACAGGCGTCCCAGCGTCTGCGGCTGCACCAGGAAGCCGGGGGCGCACTGGGCCAGCAGGGCGAGCTGCGGTTTGACCGGCGCGGTGATCTTGGAGCGCGACTCGAAGGGGAGCGAGTAAAAATACTGCAGTTCCAGGCAGAGAAAGCAGGTCGACTCAGCCTTGACCGTTTCGTAGAGCGCCTCCAGGTCCTGGAAACGGCACCCCTTTTTGCCGACGTCCACCGGCACGTTCTCGTCGAATGCGCCTGTCCTCAGCGCGATCACCTCGATGGGGAGCCGGTAGCGCGACTTGAGCGTCAAGAGCGTGCTCATCACCCCCTGGTAGTTCTTGCCCAGGTGCCCCTCGATGCGCAGGAAGTTGAACGGTTCCAGGTCGTAGTTGAGCGCGTTGGTGACGAAGGGGGGCGCCGGCGGCTGGTAGGAGTCGGAGCGGTAGCCGAGGTTCCGGTTGGCCTGGTTCCGGCGCGTCTTTTCCGGGTCCCAGAGCCGGTACAGGGGGGGATCGCCGCTGAAAAGGTAGTAGTACGGGATCGCCTTGCCGCAGAGCGGCCCGTCCCCCAGCCTGCTCGGGGTGATGCGGATGGTGCCGTCGGCGGTGGGGAGGCGCGAGAAGCCGGAGAGCGGCAGCGGCGGTGCCTCGCTGAAGCGGGCCGCCATTTCCACCAGGCGCGCGAAGAGCTGTTCCAGTTCGAGAAGCCGCCCCTCGCCGCCCGAGAGCGCAGGGGAGGGCCAGAAGGGGGTCCGGTACAGCTCCGGGTTGCTCACCTGGTTCGGGAAGGGCACGCCGAGCATCAGGTGGCGCGGGAAGAGCATCTCGGGCGGGCAGCAGAGCGCGAACAGCTCGGCCCCCTTGCGGGAGAGGTCGTGCAGGGCGCGGGAGATGTCATCGAAGAGGTCGTAGTAATACTGCAGGAATTTCACCTGGGCCGTGGTGACCGGCGCGTGGTCCAGGAAGCCGAAGCGGCCGGTGAAACCGGCAAAGGGGTTGTCCGGGTATTTCTGCTTCACCAGCGGCTTGAACGCGTCGTAGGCGGCCGTGAGCGCCGTTGCCGTCTGCTGCACCAGTTTCTCCCCGGTGAAGACGGCTTGGAAGGCGGCATAGACCTCCTGGGAGGTGGCGGGGGCGGTGTTCGGGACGTCGACCCGGGGAAGGTGCAGCTCGGGGAGGTTCAGCCGCTCCAGGAGTGCCTCGGCCAGCTCGCTGACGCTCAGGCTGTCCTCGATGGCGTTGGCCTTGGCCACGATCTCCCTCAGGTCGTTGATCCCGATCAGCAGGGGGCGCACCCTGACGGAAACCTCGCTCCCCTTGTCGTCGCAGTTGTTCATGCCGCAGTTGCGCAGCCCTTCCTTCTTCAGTTCCAGGAACAGGAGCACCGCCTTGTCGGACAGAAAGCCCGCCGGGGTGGTGATCGGGGCCGTATCCGGCTCTCCCGCGGGGAAGAGCTCCCAGAGCGGGTAGGGATTCTCGTCCTTCATGAAGGGAGGGTAGGGGAGATCGGAGGGGGGGGAGTACTGCCGGTACCCCGTGAGGGGCGTGTCCTCCGGCTCGACGATCAGGTACCCCTGCGAGGTGACCCCGCACCCCTTGGTGAGGAGCACCGCGAGCCCGCCGTCGGGATCCTGGGAGAGCGGGATCTCCAGGCCGCAGACGATGCCGATGCCGATCAGGTCGGCGCGGGTGAGCCGCTCCTGTTCGTCCAGGTAGTCGAACACCTGGTTCAAGTGGGCGGAGGAGAGGACCTGGTTCATTTCGAAAACCGGGAAGTTATCTTGTGAAGGTTTCATCGCGCAGCACCTCGATCAGCTTCCTAGAGCCGTGGTACCCAGACGGACCGGGTTTTTGTCGTTGCCCTCGTCGCAGTCGTGCAGCGTCGCGGGGGGGTAGCTGTTGCTCAATGCGCCCAAAAGGTCGAGCACCACGCGCAGCCGGTAGGAGACCTCGCTGTAGGCGTGATACCTCTCCTCGAGCAGGGCCCGGACCTGGTCCAGCGTCCCCGCCTGGAAGGTGAGTCCCGCGCATGCCGGCGGCAGTTCGATCGGGAAGGTGGGAAGCGCGATGTCGGGGGAGAAGCTCCCGGAGCGGAACAGGCCGTCCAGCCACTGGTAGAACTCCACGCCAAAGGCGGTGAGCAGGGCGCGGGCGCAGTTGCAGAGCCGGAATCCGGTGCCGGTCCTCGCCTCCTTTGCCGACATGAGGTTCCGGGTCAGGATCGCCTCCACCCGCTCCTCCAGGCGCTCGTCCATCCAGTCGAAGGTTGCGTTCAGCTCCAGCCACTCGCACCAGGCTTTCTGGAAGCGCTGGTACTGCCAGCCGTAGCGCGCGATGTGGCCGAAGTGTTCCACCATCGACGCCAGCACCTGCGACCAGAGCTCGAAAGGAAGCACCACGCAGGCGATCTGCTCCGGTGTCACCTTGGCGTCGAACAGCAGTTCCAGCTCCATCTTCAGCGCGTCGGTGTGAAAGTGATCCAGGAACTTGTCCTGGTACCAGCCCTTGAACACCTGCGAGAACTCACGGTAGATGAGGATGGCGCAGGCGCACGCTTCGTCTGCGCTCGGCGCGAGCCCGTCCGCCTTGTGCCCGGAGCGCTCCAAAAGGGTGGCCAGCCTGGCGAGCACCGGGTCGCAGGGATCCTCCACGTAGCCGTCGTTGCCCACCCAGCAGATCTTGGCGACCAGGTGCGCCGGGACCTCCTGCCGGATGACCCGGTCGGCGTAGCCGCGCATCTCCAGGTCGGTATGGAACGGGTCGAGCCAGCCGGGCATGACCAGGGTGAGCCGGAAGGAGTAGGGATCCTCGGCGCCGCAGGTGCTGCACGCCCCTTCGGTGCAGGCGGGGTAGAGGGCGTCGCCGGGGAACTTCGGGCGCAGCAGCAGGTGCTCCACGACGATCATGCGCCGGTCGAGCTCGGGGTAGCCAAGGAGCAGGGCGATGCGCCGCCTGATCCCGGCCTGGTTGTCCGGGTTGCACGGGTCGTGCTGGTAGTCGAACCCCTTGCCGCGGTCGTGGCTGATCCTCGGGTAGTCGGCGAGAAAGGCGATCTTGTCCTTGATCAGTTGGTCCAGGGCGATCTCCTGCCCCAGGACCTTCGCCAGCAACAGTCCGTACTCGCTGAAGTCCTCGCCGAAGCGGGCCAGCAGGTGGTCCAGGAAGCGGTTTCGCCGCAGCCGGAATTCCTGCGCCGTCTCCAGCATTCCCTCCAAAACGGGCCGGGTGAGGCCGTTCACCAGCTCGGAATACCCCTGGATGGTCGCTTCGTCGAGCTCGGCGGCAAAGTAGGTCCGGCTCACGGCGGGGTCGAGCGAGAAAAGGTCGGCGGTGTGGGCGAGTTGGGCGAAGGCGTCGGCCAGTATCTGCTCGAACACCATCAGGTACGCCTTCATCTGCCGGGCCTGGGCCCGGCGCCGCGCCGAGGCGGTGGTGGAAAGCTGGTCCGGGCCGATGCCGTAGGTGAGCGGGAAGCTGTACTGCACCGGGAAGTAGGCCTCCGGATCCCGGTATTCCCCCTTGGGGATGTCGAGGTCGTCGCCCCTCCCCGGGTTCTTCAGGCGCTCCGCCTCGCCGCGCAGCAGGGTGAGCGTGTCCAGCGCCTCGTCCATCCGGGGGAGGAAGGGGAGTCCGTTCTTGTAAAAAAGAAAGCGCGAGGCGTTACGGTACAGCCGCGGCAGGTGCTGTTCGGACAGGTACACGAGCCAGTTTCCGCTTGCCTTGCCCGGATCGAAGATCGGCTTGCCGTCGCTGGAAAAGAGGGGGTCGTAGACCCCCTTGGCCGCATTCCCCTCGGAGTCGTACCTCGTGAGCTGCAGCTGGTTCACCGCGATGATCCCTTCGATGTCCATGAGCCGGTTGATCAGGTCGGACACGCACAGCACGGACCTGAGTTCGGCGGCATCGAGCTCCTCCTGTCTCAGGAAGCCGCTGTCGAGTTCCGGGCCGTTGAAGATCTCCTCCACCGGCATCCCCTGGTCCATGAGCTCCCGCAGCGTGTAGAAGGGGACCGGCGGGTTGAAGTAGCGCTCGATCTCGAACCAGATGCGCGCCTGCACCAGTTCGATGTCCGCGTCGGGCGCCACTTCGACGTCCGCGCAGGCCGCCACCTCCTCTATGCCGACTACCTGCACCCGGCAATAATCCTCGTCCAGGTTCCGGTGCGCCATCAGCGCCTGCTTGGCCGACGCCACCGCGGCGTCCTTGAGGCGCTCCTTGCGCCGGTAGCGCTGGATCAGGCCGTTGACAGACCGTTCTTCGAGCATCGCTTTCAGGGTGGCCACGGTCAGCGCGTCTCTCGTCGCAGCGTTGCCGAGCAGCCGCAAGGCGGCGTGCAGGACGATCTTCTTTCCGGAAGGGGTGAGCCCGATCTCGAAGGTGGCGTAGAAGATGGTGCGCCAGTGACCGCGCAGGTAGTCGTTGCGTCCCTCCTCGTCGAGGGTGGGGTCGGTCAAGAGGTCGTAGCTTCTGGTGGCTCCCAGGCGGATCAGCTTCAGGTCGATCGATGCGCCGTTGCGGCCGGCAAAGGCGTCGTCGCTCTCCAGGAAGAGCTGCCACTGGTCCCGGTCGGCCAGCGAGACCTCCTCGAAGCGCAACTCGATGATGAGCGAATGGCTTCCCTCCGCATCTGCGACGCTCGCGACCGATTCGATTTTGCGGTCGTTTAGGTCGCCCGCGTCCGGATCCTCCTCCAGTTCCAAAAGCGCCTCGTACAGCCCAAGCGGCCAGACCCGCAGCGGCGTGCGCTCGACCAGCTCCGGCGCCTGGTAGGATAGCGCCAGCCCTTCGTCCCCGCACCAGGCGTAATAGGCGGTGTCGCACGCGCACTCCTTGCAGACGATCCAGGCGTTTCTTACCGGCTCCAGGTCGATCAAGAGGCGACGGAAGTCGCTTTCGGTCCACGGGTTGACGGTGAGGATGGAGCGGGCCGTGAAGAAGGGCTGATTGGGGAAGGGGTGCTTCGGGTCCCCCGACGGTGCGACGGGCGCCAGGAGGTCCCTGATGTCCCAGCCGGTACGGTAGCCGAGGTCGGTGATGGCGTAGCACAGGGCCTCGTGGATGGCGATGCCCGAGTCGCTTTCGTTGTAGTCGGTCCACAGCCGGCTCGCCATCTGCTCGATGAAGCCGATCCCCTCGCGGCGCAGCCGGTAGAAATCCTGTTCCGGCGGCAGCGGCGGCTGTTTCGCTATGGTTGCCGAGAGCCGGGTCATGGGGCGCACCTGCATAGCTCGCCCGGGGTGGAGTCCAGGGCGGGGTCGATAAAGGAGACCTGGTGCTTCCTGGCCGAAACCAGGACCGAGATCGCCTTGGAGCCGGAAGCCTCGTTCACCTCCTTGGTCCTTTGGTTGTTGTCATCGTCCTGGTAGCTGTGGAAGAGCTTGAAATCGGTGACGCAATCGACGTAGGGGAGATCCTCCAGGAAGTTGATCAGAACCGACGAGCGCACCTTGCCGCCGAAGCTCGGGCTGCCGCCGCCGGGAGAGGCCCAGGGGGAGAGAAAGCGGACCAGCGCGTCCGAGATCTGCCGCTCGAAGAAGGACTGGTCCAGCCCGGGCAGCAGGCGCACCTTGCAGGCCACCCGGACTTCCTCGAACTGCGGGTTCTTCACGTGCAGCTTCACGAAGCAGGAGGTGCGCCGCTTCAGGAACTGCGCAATCTGTTCCAAGAGGCCGAGGCTCGTGTAGGGGCGCAGCGGGTCGCGCAGGTTCAGGAAGCGCTGGTTGGGGATGGTGACCACCGTGACGTGCCCGGGCGCCAGTTCGCGGTAGATGCCGGTGCCGCTTTGGTCAGGCTCGTACTGGGTGTGATTCAGGCACTTGACCCGGTACACCTGGGGGAACGCTTCCAGGACCAGGCGTTCGTAGTCCCAAAGGGCGATGGCGCGGTCCTTGTGCCGCAGCCTTTCCGAGATCCGCGTGTAGAAGTCCCGGGGCGACTCCTTGCCACGCCCCCCGAAGCCGGCAAAGGGCTGGCTGATCCCCTTCACGTCCGCGTCCGGCTGGTCGAGCTTCGAGATGGTTCCGGCGGGGAGGGGAGTGGCGCTGAAGGCGGGGTCGTTGCCGTGGTCGGTGAAGGTCGCCCTGAGCGCCTGTGCCGCTACCATGATCAGGCGGCACACCGAATCGGCGTTGCCGGCAACCGAGGCGCGCAGCCAGTGCATCCCCGGGGGGAGAACGCCGTTGTCGGCGGACGCCTCGCGCGGCACCGAAAAGGTGATGATGCCGGAATCGAGCAGCTCGCCGGTCCCGTCGCTCACCTGGTTCTTGCCGAATGGAATCCACTCGTTTTGCCGCAGGTAGCTCCAGTTGAGGTGCGGCTGAGGCTTGATGGAGAGGGGATCGGCACTCCCGTCCACCACCTGGAAGAGGAGGGCGAGGTTTTGGGGCGGTTTCAGGTCCGTAACGCCGATGTAGAACTCCGCCTCGTGCTTAACCGGCTGCCCCTGTGGGATCTTCAGGTCGTCGCGGTTGGCGTGTTTCATCTGGGGCAACAGGTAGATGGCGCTGTCCACCGACGGGAGCGCGGACTTTAGGTAGCCATGCTGTTCCGCCGTCCCGAAGGGCGCGACGTTGAAGAAACGGGCTAGACGCCTAAGGAACTGCCCCTGGTCGGCGCTGTTCAACGTAACCGCTTGGCCTGCCGAGTAGTCCAGGCTCAACCCGGTGACCACCGGTCCCACCGGCGGGGCCGGTTTGGTGCCGTCGTTGTTGGGATCGGCATCGGTGACCCGCTTGATGTAGTCGATGAGCGCCTGTTCGTAGCTCGCCTGGCCGAAGTCCTCGGACAGCCGCAGACGGACGAAGCCGTAGCGGGAGTCGGTGCTGAACGGCTCGTTCTCCGTCGAGTCCGGTGCGTCCAGGTAGGGGGGCGCATCGGCTGACTGCGGATCCCCCAACAGCGTGAAGCTCGTGCCGGTCACCGAAGTCTGCAGCGCCGTCCGGTACGGGTGCCAGCTTCCTCCCTGCAGGTACTCGGTGACCGCGTTCACCGTCTTGCCGCCGTAGGGCGCCGGGGTGGCCTGCCAGGTTACCAGGAGCGAGGCGCTGGTGAGCTTCTTCTGGAACATTTCCTTCGAGCCGATGACGAAGGTCTGGTTGGCGACCGGCGAAGGGCCGAAAGGCTGGAAGGGCTTCGAAGCGTCCACCGGTCCGAAGTCGTTGGCGAGCGCGGCCGCCTTCAGGTTCGCCACGTCCACGTCCAGTTCGAACCCGGTGATGGTGACGTCCTCCAGTGCCGGGTAGACGAAGGAGCGGTCGTCCTGCTGTTTCAGCTGCACCATCAGGACCGGCAGGTCCGTGTCGAAGTTGTAGCCGTGGATGTCGGCGGAGTAGGGGACTAGCGCCGGGTCGGCGCCGGAAAGGGCGAGCTCCAGCCTGAGTCCCCCCGTCACCTGGCTGAATGATACCGGGTCCTTAGCGAGCCATCCCTTGGCTGTGGTCAGGTAGCAGGTGACATCGTTGCGGAAGTCGCCGGATACCGGCACCGGCTGCTGGAAGGTGACCGTGACGCCGCGCTCCCCCTGGGCCAGAAACAGGTAGTGTGACGCGATGGCGAAGCCGACCGCGGCGCGGGGCATGTCGATCGCCGCCAGCATGCCGTCCTGGTAGCGCTTGTTGTGAAAGGGGTGCCAGGACTTGTCCACCGAGGTAAGTTCGGCCCCCTTGCCGTCGGCGGAGTTGGCGACCGGCGAGGCGAACAGGCGCCCCTGGTCCTTGTCGCTCGGGACGATGACCCCCACCTTTTCCGTACCGTGACGGTACAGCGTCTTCAGGTCGGCGACCTTGGCCTGGTTCGCCGCGAAGTCCTGGTCGGCGGCGTAAAAGGCGTCCTTGCCCAGGGCGTCTTTCCCCGCCTTGAACAGTTCCCCGGTAGGGAATAGTCGCGTCTCGACCTGCTTGGCCAGTTCCGCCAGCAGGTGCGCGTGCCCGGGTTGGGCGGGCTTCTCCTCTAGCCGCAGGATTTCGCGGTAGTAGAAGTCGAGGTGGCGCGCCGTGAGCGTGTTGGCGGCGTCGCGCGCGTAAGCGAACAGGCGCAGGAAGGCGAGGAAGAGGGCGTAGTGAGGCTGGTGGTCGTCCCGCCCGGTCAGGGTTTGTTCCAGCGACCTTTCCCCCTCGCTCGCCACCTTCACGTAGGCCTTGAGGAACTGGTCCAGGATCGAGGTGAACAGGTTGTGGGTCGCGATGTGGTTGATGCGCTGGAATGGCTCGATGCCGGTACCGTAGACCGAGGCGTCCGCAACTATGGCGCCTGTGTAGCCGGTCCAGTCAGGCGAGCCGTCGGTGATCCAGTCCTTGCCGAGACCCGCCTGGAAGATCGCGCTGAAGGGGACGGTGCTGGTTCCGAACAGCTCCAGACCGGGCTGCAGGTCCGCGATGAGACGCTCCGTGTCCGGGGTGAGGGCTAGGTCGGCCTTGTAGTAGGAGATGAGCCTGTTCAGCGCCGGTGCGAGTTGGCTGACCACCAGGTTGCGCAGCATCCCCTTCAGTGCGACGTCCGCAGGAAGGGCGTCCTTGAGCCGGTCCAGCTCCCGTGCCAGGCTCCCGGCGCTGCTGAAAAGGTAACCGAGGTAATTCTTCGCCTTGGTTTCGTCCGAGCCGAAACCGAGGTCCTTCAGGAAGTCGAGGTATTCCTTGATCCTTTGGCGGTAGAACTCCACGTCCTGCACCGCCGCGAGCGCGAGCTGCACCGAGATATCGCTGCCGAAAAAGGGAGCCCAGGTGCCGTCGATCGCGTTGTCGGCGTTGAAGTAGTTGAGAAAGGAGGCGTAGGCCTTGGCGAAGACCATGCCGTGCGCCACGTCGCGCTGGTCCACCGGCGCAAAACCCGGGTCGAGGGGGAGGGCGAGGCGCTGGTCCTGGCTGGTACCTTCCCGTACCGGTTTCAGCGCGTCCCTGTTCTGTTTGCACTCGTCAGATTGCGGCATACGGACCTAGTCGCTTTCCGGCAGAAGGTTGACCGTCACTCCGAGGTCGAGGTCGGTCCCCTCCAGCTTGTAGTAGGGGAAGACGAAGTTGAAGCGCGAGTTGGTCGTCTTGACCCGGTAGGTGACCTCGATCAGGACCACTCCCTCCAGCTCGCGAGTGTCGTCCAGCTTGACGTTTTCCAGCTCGATGCGTGGCTCGTGGTACAGGATGGCGGTCTCGATCTTGTCCGCCATGAGCGTCTTGGTTCCGGTGTCCAGGCTTTCGAAGATCAGGTCGTCCAGGTTGCAGCCGTACTGCGGCAGCATGACCCGCTCCTCCTGGGACGTGGAGAGCAGCGCCTGCAGGCTGGCCACGATGTCCGCCTCCTGCTCCAGCAGCACCACTCCCGGCAGTGTCTTGTCGAACTCGGGCGGGAACGACCAGCCGCGCCCCAGGAAATCGAGGTTCATCTGTTAGCCTCCGATCAGGACGGTCAGCGCGCAGGGGGGGAGGATGACCCCGCCCCCCGCCGTCTGGTCTGCCATGCGTGCCGCCGGCAGCCCGGCGATGAACACTGTGGTGGAGCCCTTGATGATCACGTCCGCGCCGCAGGAGTCCCCCATGCGAGCCGCGGGGAGTCCCGCGATCAACACGTTGGATGCCCCCGGCGGAATGATCGGCGTCGGCACCCCGAGGGTGGCCGTGCTCACGATGAGATCGGTGACGCGTGCGGCAGGCAACATCGTTTTCTCCTTCCGGTTGCTCGGGCGTCCGTCGAGCCAAGGGCAGGGCGAATGATCATTCGCCCCTACAGGCCTCTCACTCGTCAGAGCTACTCATCTTCGCCCGCCGTTCAGTTAATCTGCACGATCCCCCCCTGGATGACCGTCTTGGCGCTCCCCTTGATGGTCGTGCTGGCGCCGGAGACTTCAGTGCTGGCGGCCCCCGCCGCCTTCAGCGCCGCCTGGGCGCTCAGGTCGAGGTTCGAGCCGCACTCGATCTTCACGTTCTTGGCCGCCTTCAAGGTGAGGTCCTTGCTGCTCTCGATCCTCACCCCCTGGTCGTCCAGCGTGATCTTGTTCCCGTTCTGGTCCTGGATGACGACCCCCTTCTTGTCCTCGGCGAGGGTGAGCCGGTTCCCCTTGGGGGTCTCCAGTTGCACCACCTTCTTGTCGTCGTCGAAGGTGAACTTCATCTTGGAGCGGCTCACGTACCCTTTGCGGTGGTTCTTGTCCTTGGCAGGCTCCGGCGCCGGCTTGGCGGAACTGTGGCACATCCCCAAAACTACCGGGTGGCGGGGATCGTCCCAGAGAAAGCCGACCACCACCTCGTCGCCGATCTCGGGTCTGAAGAAGGTGCCGCGATCCTTTCCCGCGTCGAGAGTGGCGAGCCGCGCCCAGATCCCTTCCTCGGCCGTGCTCACCAGCGGCAGCCGCACCTTGATGCGGTCCTCCCCCTGCGGATCCTTCTCCAAAACGGTGACCACCCCCATCTGCAGCCCCGTGACCGCTGGTATCAGCCCCGCTGCCGGCATCGGTCTCAGGTCGAAGCTCTCCGCGAAGGTCTCCGTGGCTAGGCCGAACTGTACGTCTGTCTCCCAGTTGCCGTTGTCCACCAGGTGCCGCACCCCCGAGACGTAGACATTCCCCTGGAACCTGTCGCCGACGCCGGTGAGCTCCATCACCTTGCCGGGAACCACCCCAGCGAACCCCTGGAATCTCGCCCGTCCCCGCACCTGGGACAGCCGCTCGGTCAGGAGCCTACCGTTCGCCCAGGCCTGCAGCTCGGGCTGCCCGAGCTTCCCGCCGTGCCTTAGTTGGTGCGGATCGCTTCCGATGATGCCCGCGAGATCCCCCGGGGCGAGGTTGCCGCTGGAGGAGCGACCCGGTTCCCTGGCCTCCGCCTCAAGGACCTGCTGGTCCGAAGGGTTCCAGCTCCTGGCCACGATCCCCTTGCTCTGCCTGCGTGCGTCGATGTCGGCATCGAGTTCCAGCAGGGTGCTGCCGAAGCCGGCCGTGACGACCGGGTCGCCAGCCGTCGCCGGTGCGTTGACGGTGATCTTGCCGTCGCTGGCGATGACCACCATCCCGTTGGCCTCGGCCCGCAGCAGCAGGAAATCCCAGTCCGTCGAGTTGTACTGCGTGATCTCCTTCAGCTCCGGCATGGTCGCCTGAACCTCTTTGCCGAGCTTGTAGGAGTCGACCACCTGTTCGATGACCTCGCTGTCCTTCATGTCCACGAAGTAGCGGCTCTTGAGGCCGACGCTCATCCGTACCGCCTCGTCCCGGCAGTCGATGGTGAGGATGCTGCCGCTTTTGCGCACGCTGATGCCGTGCCTCACCACGATCCCCTTGAACACCGTGTCGTTTTGCGAACGGTAGCCGAGCTTGATCTCGATCTTCTTGCCGGGAATGAAGAGGTCGCTGTTGCTCGCCTGAAAGGTCGCCTTGGCCGCCTCTCCGTCCCGGATCTGTATGGTGGCGGTCGGGATGCGGTTCACCTCCTTGCGGACCGCTATCGACATCACGTGGTATTCCCCGGGAACAGCCGCCCCATCCATGAGCAAATCGACCGTGCAGACGTCCGGCGTGGCAGGCGTGGGGATGGTCGAACCGGTGCTCATGGAGTCGCTCCCTTTTTGTCCAGGGGGGGGAAGAGCAGGTTCGTGTTCGGCACAAGCTTCCTGAAGTTGTTCAGCCCGTTCGCCTGCGCCACCTGCAGGTAGTACCTGGGGTCGCCGTAGATCCGGTAGCAGAGCAGCGGCAGCGTATCCCCTCCCTTCACCGTGCGCCTGTGGGTGAGGTCGGCGGAGGACTTGTCCTCTTTGCGTGCGCGCTTTTTATCCTCGATGCTCTTCTTGAACTTAACCTTGGCGACGGTGCGGATCGGCTGCCCGTCCGGGTTGAACAGCTTGTGCGTGAGGGAGAGTTCCGTGGCGCGGCCGGTAAAGACCAGGCTTCCCCAGACCAGCTTCAGGTGGTAGGGCTCGTGCGACTTCCCCTGGTAGCCGGTCAGCATCTTGCGGAACCGGTCCACGTCCTGGTTCACGCCGTCCTTGTTCTTTTTGCCGTCGATGATGCCGGTGTTGTCGAACAGGAACTCGAAGGTGAGCTCCTCGGGGAGGGTGAACTCGTACTTCGCCTGAGCCCCGCTGGTCCCCTGGCCCTGACCGTCCGAGGTCTTCACCTTGTACTCCAGGGTATAGCTCTCCGGGTTGATCAGCGCCTCGAAGGTCTCTTTCGCCTCCGCCTTGGTGCCGCGCTCGGCGTCCTCCGAGGTGTCGAAGGCGAGGATCAGGAGCTTTTCCAGTTTGCCGTTGTCCGCCATCAGCGTTCCGCCTTGTTCTTTAGTACCTGCAGCACCTGTTCGACGCACTCGGAGACGATCGCCTCCCTGGCCGCCCCTTCACCAGTTCTTACGGGCGGGGCAGGGGAGCTTGTCAGCGCGATCTTTATGTGCAGTTCCTTGATCTCGATGGGCATGTAAGTTCCGGTCATTGATCCCCCCCTTGACGGAAGGGGGCAGGGGTAGGCTGCCAGGAATTCCAGGTAACTTGGCCACGAAGCGTTGCAGGAGCCCCCACGTCCCCCCCTCGCAAAAGGGGGGGGGCGTAAGTTCGCGTTCATCGCTGCGTGGACAACGAACTCTCCAACTCCTCCGCGCTCGAAGAACCTCCCGCAAAGGGGGCAGTCAGCTCGCTCACAGCCAAACGGCATTGATGTTCAAGCGACCGTAAAGTACCGGTACGTCAACTCCAGAGTCTCGATCACCAGCGCGTTCTCCCCCGAATTCAGATCGCTCACCTGCCACTTCCTGGGGGTCGCGTGCGACACCCGCCATGTCTTCAGCGGCTCTCCCTTCTCGTTCATCAGGATGACGTTCAGGTCCGTCGGCTCGAAATCCCGGTCCCGGAATGCGCGCAGGAACCACTTGATCACCTCCGAGTCGGTCAGCATGCCGCGCTTCAGCACCAGGTCGGCGTACTTGGTGCGCACCGGGAGCTTGTGGGTGAAGCGGTTCTCCCCACCCTCCTTGTACTCCTCGGTGTCGTATTCGACCGAGAGCCCGGAGACCATCTGGAAACGGACGTCGTTCTTGTCCCTGCTGATGCCGAACTCGACCCGGAAATAGAAGCCCCACGGGGGGTAGTAGTCGACCATGGCCCCGGTCCTAGACCTTCATCAGCTTGAGCCCTTCGTGGGCGACCTCGAGGGTCTCGATGGCGGCTTCGTTGGCGTCCGATTTCAGGTCGGGAGCTGTGACCTTGACCGGGAAGCAGCGGGTCGCCGTCCAGGCCGCCACCGGCTCGTGCTTCTCGTTCAGGAGCCGGATGATGATGTCGCGCCTCTTGTCGACCCGTTCGTTGGCCACTTCCTCGAGCCAGGCGTTGTAGTCGAAGTCCTTCTCGAACTTGCCGCGCTTTAAGCTGATGTTGTTGTTCTTCACCAGGCCCGGCATGGCGATCTTGTTGAAATCCCTGCTGTCGCTGTGCCGGTACTCTATCTTTTCACGCTCCATGACCAGGCCGGTAACCTCGGTGAAACTTATCTTGGCCCCGCCCCAGTCGACCTGGAAATGGAACCGCGGTAACGGATACTCTTGCGCCATGATTGCCTCCTTTATCCAAATAATTCGGTTTCCGATGTTTGCCCCACTCCCATAGAGACAGGAGCCGGGCTTGTCCGCCTCTCGCCCCCTCTCCCTCTTGGAGAGGGCTGGGGTGAGGGCGCTCCTTCCTCCCCCCTCTCCCTCTGGGAGAGGGTTGGGGTGAGGGCGCTGCAACTGGCACTGCACTCCCTTCGTGGCTTCTCCCTCACCCGGCCTTCGGCCACCCTCTCCCGGAGGGCGAGGGTATAGGCTACAGGGGGAGAAGCGCTCTACGACTCCGCCATCTTGTGCGAGAACCTGAAGATGATGAACTCGGCGGGACGCACTGCGGCCAGCCCCACCTCCACGATCATGCGCCCCTCCAGGATGTCGATGGCGGTCATGGTCTTGCCCAACCCCACCGCGACGAAGAAGGCGTGCTCCGGCTTCACCCCCTGCAGCGCTCCCTGGCGCCAGATCACGGTCAGGAAGTTCTCCACCATCCCCTGCACGCGCACCCAGGTGTTGGCGTCGTTGGACTCGAAGACGAAGGGCTCGGTGGCCCGCTTCACCGATTCCTCCACGAAATTGAAGAGCCGGCGCACGTTCACGTAGCGCCACTCGTTGTCGTTGCCGGAGAGCGTACGCGCACCCCAGACCAGGGTCCCCTTGCCGGTGAAGGCGCGGATCGCGTTCACCGACTTCCCAGCCACCGGGTCGACGTTCATCTGATCCTGCTCCACGTTCGAGAACTGGATGGTCGGCTGGATCACCGAGTTGACGCTCACGTTGGCCGGCGCCTTCCACACCCCGCGTGCGTTGTCTACCGCCGCGTAGATGCCGGCCATGGTCGAAGAGGGGGGGAGCCGGCAGGCCATGTCCGTGATGGCGGCCCGGGCCTGCTCGTAAACCCTGTTGTTGGCCCCCTTCAGCGTGTCCAGTTTCACCGGAGCAGCGGCGGAACCGTTGGTCGTGATGGTCACGTCGACCGCGCTGTCGTCGTACAAAAAGTCGAGGATGGTGTCGATGTTCGGTGCGTAGACCGCCCCGTACTTCAGGTTGTTGGTCCCGATGCCGTTACTGCGGAAGTTGTTCACCGCGTTCAAAAGGTTCGCGTCGGGGTCGGACAGGGAAATGGAGTCGCCGTGCAGGTCCATGATCACGAAGCGGTCCTTCAGATTGGCGCATTGGGCGAGTGCTGAGTCGTGCAGTGCCTTGAAGTCGGCGATGGAGAGGCTCTGAGCCTCGGGGAAGACGATCAGGGTGGGCTCGTCCTTTTTCACCAGGGCGTCGAGACCGGCCTTCAGTTCCGTCTCCACCAGGGCGCCGCCGAAGGTCGACTTGTAGGGGGCGACCGAGACGATGTAGCAGGGACCTCCGCCGTTGGCGAAGAACATCTGCATGGCGTAGTACATGACGTGCTTGGAGCGGGCCGCCTCGGTGAGGCTCGCCGTCGCCTTCAGATCGGTGGTGACGCCGTTTACCTGCGTTTCTTGCACGTCCACGTTGATGTCCTGTTCCTTCTGCGCGCCGCCGAAGTACTTTTCGTACTCGACCAGGGAGGAGATGCGCGTCGGTTTCAAGGTGAGGTCGCCGGGGGTGACATCGTCGGCCCTTTCCGTGTAGCCGATGAAAGCCGGTATGGCGGTTTCGACCGGAGCTACGGAAGGGGGAAACTTGGGGATCTCTTCGATGTAAACTCCCGGTGTCTTGTACAGTGTGGCCATGTTCGTCTCCCTCCTTTTGAGCTCACGAGGCTTTGATGGTTCGAGTACGGGTTATACCGTTACCGCCGGTTTGTGATGGATGTTGCGCTCCACCTCGAGGATCAGGCTCTGCTCGTTCTCCTCGAAGGCGAACTTCAGGTCGAGCATGCGCATGATGTAGAGGATAAAGGGGTACTGCTTTCCTCCCAGGGTGCCCCAGAGGTGGTTCACCTCCTCAAGCGTCGGCGAGTAGATGTCGAAGATCAGCTTGAAGGTCTGCAGCTGATCCAAGGGGTTGATGGGAACGCTCGACGTCGTGATCGAGGCGGAGTCGACCGTGGTCTCGGTGAAGACGTTCTTGAACTGGAAGAAGCGGATCGCCCTGGAGAGAACCGAGAGCGCGTTGATGTAGTCGGTGTGGGTCGCCGTCATCAGGATCAGGAAGTTCAGGAAGACGGGCGGGTTCTGGTAGCTCGCCTTCAAGGCGGCCTCGTCGCGCACGTAATTGGGGAGGTTCTTGAGCGTCTTCTCCTCCTTCACGTTGACCGCGGAGAGGTACAACTTGTCGCGCGAAATGGTGCCGCTGCCGCCGGTGGCGACGATGTCTGAAACGTTGCCGAGACTCACCGCATCTACCGAGTTGTAGACATCATGAAGATGCTTGTTCAGTTCGTTCATTACAATGGTGAGCGCGTGGGAAATCATGGTCGTCTTCTCGATCTCGGTGCCGTTAGTTGGATAAATGCTGTGAAAGCGGAAGGATATGTGCCAGCCGCGGCCGCGGGAACGTCGCCAACAGCCGCGTTGGACGCGCCCGTCACCCCTCTGGCGAGGTGATTAAGGGCTTTATGTGTTTTTTATAATTAGGATGATTAAATCTAACTCATGTTGTCGAGGTGTCAACAATGGCGACAAAAAAAGACTCTGCCGGAGAGGCGATTGGGGGTGTTTCAGAAGGGGGGGTAGGGACGGCCGCAATTCTCGGGAAAGATATCTGGTAGGTGCCGGCGAAGAGCAAAATGCACGCGAACCGGAATCACCCATTGCGAAGTGGGGCGGGGGGATGTGCCTTGGTTGGATCCGGCGAAAAGCTAAAGGTGAGAAGAAATGCAGCGACAGCGCGGCAGGAAGAGGGGGGGCATGAAGGATGCCTGACGGATAGACGTCCCCTTGGCATCTGCCGCTGTGGCAGCGCCGGATCGGTGACGTGACGAAGGAAATTTTGCACCGGTGACAGGCAGTCTGGACGCTTACGCGGCCTTCAGGATGCGCCTGCGGTCATGCCCGGCATACGTCCCACCCGAACCCCTCACCGGATCGTGACCAACGCGGACGTAGCCGTCGGAGCGGAAGAACCCCAGGATCTTCCCCTGCATGATCAGTGTGTCGAGAAGGTGGTCGTGCACCTTTCCTGTCTGGAACTCGTCGTACACTACGCGTACCAACATCGCCGTCTCTCCCCCGTAATGGCATCCTCTCATACTGAAATCAGCATTGGCAGATGACCGGACCGGTGTGGATGACAATGGATGCCACTACTGCTGTGTGTCGAACCCCTCCAGAAAATGGACATTCAAGGTGACGCAGCTTGCTTATGTCTCCATTCTAACAAAATAATTGGCGCATGCCATCTCAATACTTTCCTTGGTGAGTTTGGCCGGTCGGTCGTGGTAACGCGACTCAACGATGATCTGCTCTATGAGATCGCGCGGGTGACAGGCATTTGGAATGGCGCCGTACTGCTTGTAACAGTAACTGATCAGGTAGTCGTAGGCCTCCTGGTTGAACGGCACCTCGTTGGAGTCGCAGACCATCTTGAAGATCCTCTGGTACTCCGGTTCGGTGGGACGGTCTATCTCCACCTTGTACCTGATCCTGCGCAGGAACGCCTCGTCCAAAAGCTGGGCGGGGTCGAGGTTGGTCGCGAAGATCACCAGCATGTCGAAGGGGACGGCGAACTTCATTCCGGTGTGCAGGGTCATGAAGTCGATGTGCCGGTCCAGGGGGACGATCCAGCGGTTCAGGATGTCGCGCGGCTCTATCTGCTGCCTGCCGAAGTCGTCCAGGATGAAGATGCCGTTATTGGCCTTCAACTGCAGCGAGGCCTCGTAGTACTTGGAGATGCGGTTGAAATCGAGGTCGAGCATCCTCATGGTGAGCTCACCCCCGACCATGACCACCGGCCTGCGCACGAGTACCCAGCGCTGATCCACGTATTCGGGAAGCAGTGCGGGGGGGACCGGGATGTGGTTCACCGGGTCGAAGACGCTGATGATCTGGCCGCCGACGTCGATGGCGTAGGGTACGTAGATGAAGTCCGTGGGGACGCGCCCCACCGCCTCTGCTATCGCGGTCTTGCCGTTGCCGGGAGGGCCGTAGATGAAGACCGTCTGGCCCGAGGTGATCGCGGGGCCCAGGCGCCGGAACAGGTCCTCCCGGCAGACCAGGTGGGAAAAGGCCTCCCTCAGGGTCTGGTCGCTGATGGTGATGAACTTCACGGTCTGCAACTCGACCATGGCCTGGTACTCGTCGAGGGTTACCGGCGCCGGGCCGGCGTAGCGGCACAGGTCCATCAGCTCCAGGCTGCGCTTTTGCCCGGCTTCGGTGACCTTGAAGCTGTAGGTGGCCGACGCGTAGCTCGTGGCCCCCTTGATCTCGACGAACTTCTCCCGCTTCAGCACCTCCAGCGCCCGGTTCACGATGGTGATGGGGAGCTTGATCCGGTCCACCACGTCCCCCATGCGGAATTCCCCCATGAAGACGATGTGCTTCAGGACGAGGTCCGTGAGGAAGGAAAGGTCGAGCCCGGTGTCCTCGACACACTTCGGGGGAGGTGGATTCTTCTGGTACTGCTTCCTGATGTCCGCTTCGGTGACGTGGCCCAGGGCGACGAGGTTCTGCCCCAGTCTCCCTCCCAGCCGGCGCTGCCGGTCAAGGGCCTCGTCAAGTTGTGACTGGGTAATGATGTTTTCCTTAACCAGCTTTTCCCCCAGAATGAACATTGTGCCCCCCGTGACTGTCATATGCGTAGCTTCGTGGTAAGATTTACCTCAAAACTTCGTCATGTAAAGAACCTGCGTGACCGCTATGCCAGAAAGTTTGTCCTTGTCTAAGCGTTTCGGTCAGTCTATAGTATTGTCATATTTTAACTAAAGAGTCCAGCGAAGTTGCTGGTTCTCCTGGGAGGCAGCATGGCGAGACTTGATGTCAGAGTCCGCACGCATCTTGACTCCAATGTTTGCTACATAGCACGGGAGGGCAGACCAGAAGAGCGGGTGACCGTCAGGGAACTCAGCCTGAGCGGCGCCCTGGTGGTCGGTCTTTCCACCCAGCTGAGCGAAATTTTCGCCATCAAGCCCGTCCTTCCGGGCAAGGGGGAGGTGGAGCTGCTGGCAAAACTGGTGCGGCAGGGTAAAGATGGGGCCGCAGTCCGCCTGTTCTACTCCGACCAGGACACCATGCAGGCCCTTTGGGAGCACATCAGGGACAACCTGCCCCCGACCGATTCCTGCCCCTACTGCGGCCATCCTGACGATTCCAGGGAAGGGTCCTGCGACAAGTGCAGCCTCTACCTCAACTTCTCCAAGAAGAACTACCTCGAACGGCACATCGAGAACACCTTTGCGCAGCGCCTCAACATCCGCTTGAGCAGGCTCAACCTCGAGCACATCCAGAAGATCATCCAGTTTGTAGACGCCAAGCTCCTGAAGGTGCAGCACCGCTCCCCCGACAAGGAGTTCTTGGGCACCTCCCAGGGGATGCTTTCCGTGTTCTCCATGGTCAGGAAGGTGGCTCCCACGGAAATGAGCGTGCTGCTTCTCGGGGAAAGCGGGACCGGCAAGGAGCTGACCGCCAGGTCCCTGCACCATCTCAGCTCGCGCAGGGACGGCCCCTTCGTCGCGGTGAACTGCGCCGCCATTCCCGAGACCCTGCTGGAGGCCGAGCTGTTCGGTTACGAGAAGGGGGCCTTCACCGGGGCCTACGCCACCAAGAAGGGGAAGTTCGAGTCCGCCGACGGCGGCACCCTCTTTCTCGACGAGATCGGAGACCTTCCGGCAAGCCTGCAGGCGAAGCTGTTGCGCTTTCTCGAGGACCGGCTGGTTCAGCCGGTGGGGTCGGCGCACTCGAGGAAGATAGACGTGAGGATCGTGGCGGCCACCAACTGCGACCTGCAGCGGGCCATGGCTCATGGGCAGTTCCGCACCGACCTCTTCTACCGGCTCAACTCCTTCACCATCAAGCTCCCCCCCCTGCGGGAAAGGGGGGAGGACAAGGTGCGCCTGGCCAGGCACTTCCTGGAAAAGTTCTCCCGCAGCGAGAACCGGCACATGGAGTTCTCCGACGAGGCCCTGGACGCGATCCGCAACCATCCCTGGCCGGGTAACGTCAGGGAACTGGAGAACAAGGTGCGCAGGGGCTTTTTAATGGCAACGGGGAGGGTGGTCGACCCGGAGTGCATGGAACTCGACCAGGGGGATCCTGCCCCTGTCCCGGAAGCCGACTCTAAGCCCGGGGCGACCCAGAAGGATTACGTCATCAAGGTGCTGGAACAAAACGGCTACGTCATCGCCCGGGCCGCCCGCCAGCTGAACATCAGCCGTCCCAGTATGTACGCCCTGATCAAGAAGCACGGGATCAACATAGACAACATGAAGTAGCTTTCCCCGGCAGCGTCGCCCCTTTACACTTCCTTTACAGGCAGCTTTACACAATCTTTACACCTCCCCGGCGTTTTCCGGTTCAGCGTCGTATCCCCCGGCCGTTCCCAATCCGCTAATTGACAGTAATCAGACGGAATTTAAGAGATCACTCTCACAGAGGGAAGATGCGGCACGCATCGTGCTGATAAATAACTGAACTAGGAAAATTGCAATTTATTATAAGATGCTAATTTGTAGTCATAGGGCGTGCTGAAAAATTATAGAATAATAATCTTATTTGTGATCGGTTGTGCTGTTGACAGTTATTAATAATTAAATTATAAATGTGGCAGGGTGACTTGCCAGTGCTATCTCAGGACCTCTGTGACCGTCTATGCATAAACTTAAAAAACTTGTAATTGGCTCGTGCTCGCGCATTGGCAACCATAGTGGGCAGGGGCTCGTCGAGTACGCGCTGTTGCTGGTGCTGATAACCATGGTGATCTTCTTGATGCTGGTGGCCTTCGGTCAGCAGCTCAACAACACATATGAGACAGTGAACTCCAGCGTGCAAAACGCCGGTAAATGATTAGCAGCGCCGCCTTAGCCTGTGTGCTGGGTTATCTCAATCGAAAAGGAGACGTGTCATGAGTGACTGGATCAAAATGTTTTACCTGCACCTGCTTTCTGGCGTCGAAAACCTGAAAAGCCAGAAGGGCCAGGGTCTTGTCGAGTACGCCCTCATCCTCGTTCTGATCGCCATCGTGGTCATCGTCATAATGACGGCGCTGGGACACAAGACCTGCGAGGCCTTCAGTACGGTGAATAGCGCGCTGACTCAGTAGGCGCCCATTTGGCTTTCAGGTTTAGCTTGTACTTTTGTTGTATAGGGAGAATCTTTTTTGCTGAGAGTTAATCTCTCAGGGGTAAAGATTCTCCTTTTTTTGTATTAGATTGCTTGACATCTGTGTTGCATTGTATAAAAGAATACCAATAGTAATAAAGATGGCGCGGCAAATAGTTTAGGAAAAAACAATGAAAAATCAAAAAGGACAGGCGATTGTTGAGACCGCAATAATACTCCCCCTTTTGATACTGTTGATCATGGGGCTGTTTGAGTTTGGCCGTTTTCTCTACTTTAAAAACACCATCAACAATGCGGCGCGTGCCGGCGCCCGTGCCGCAGCCGTTACCCCCAAGTTCGACGCCACGCTCCACCCGGACGGGATGGCGGCGACCGGCGTCACCCATACCATGAGTTGTACCGACAGCGAGTACGCTGCCTCCAACGGGGTCGTCTACCGCAGCATCTGCAACTCGCTCTTCAACGGCATTCCCAAAAACGAAGTCGTTGTCGACATTGCGTACACCGAACTGGCTGCTCCGGCGGGTCTGAGCAGCGGCGACAGTGTTACCATCACGCTGACTTGGGACAAGTTCGAGGCCGTGCTTCCTCTGCTCATCCCCATTACGAACCTGATCACGGCTCAAGCTTCGATGCGTTATGAATAGTTTTGGTTACTTTCAGGAGGTGCTATGACTCGACCCAAGGCAGTGATCGTCGTTGCGATACTTGCTCTGGTATTTGCAGGAATTGCAGCCTGGCTCACCTTCCATTACCTGCAAGGGGAGATGGACAAGACCAAAGCGGTTCAGCCACAGCAGATCGTCGTTGCCGCCGCCGACATACCGATCGGCGCCACGATAGGTCAGCCTCAGCTGAAAGTCACCTCCTGGCCCAAGGACAGCATTCCGCCGGGGAGTTCCCTGGATCCCAAGCCCCTGATCGGACGTGTTGCCATCCGCGCCATCTCCAAGGGGGACGCGGTCACGGAGCAAAAGCTCAAACCCAAGGCGGGCGCGCAGGGGTCGGGCTTTATGACCTACATCATTCCCCTGGGCCACCGCGCCGTGACGGTTGCCGTCAACGAAGTTGCCGGGGTGGCGGGATTCATCACCCCCAACGACCGCGTCGACGTCGTGCTCACCACACCCATTCCGGGCGTCCAATCCGAGAAAATCAGCAAGATCATCCTGCAGAACGTACCCGTTCTCGCCACTGGCCAGATAACCGAACAAAAGGAAGGAAAGCCGGTGGTTGTTCCAACCGTCACCCTCGACCTCTCCCCCGACGACTCGGAGAGGCTCGTCCTCGGTGCGAGCAGGGGCTCCTTGCAGCTGCTGTTGCGGAACATTGCGGACACCGGGCCGACCGACGCGAGAGGAGCGACCATCGCGAGAGTGCTTTCCGGTTCGGCCCCGCCCCCTGCCGCGACGCCGGCACCCGCGGCCGCCCCGAAACCGGCCAAGGTGGCCAAGGTTGCAGTGAAGCGGCCGGCGGTCAAGAAGCCGCGCGCCGAAGCGGCCCCAAGGCCCCAGGCGCCCGCGGCGCGCTCCAGCCACACGGTGACGCTGATAGACGGTGGCGTGCGTACCACCAAGGAATTCGTTCTTCAATAGATCGGCTGACACATAGCTCACGAATGAGGTGCTTTGATGATAATCGTCCTGAAAAAACAACTGCAGTTGCTGGCCTGGGCGTTGTTGGTGACCTGTGCATGTGTGACGGCGGCAAACGCCGGCGTACCTCTGGAGGTTGGACTTTATAAGAGCATCCTGGTGGACTTCAAGAGCCAGAACAAGAAGATCGTGCTGGTGACCCTGGCCAACACCAAAAAGGAGGCCAAGGAAAAGGACGTCGAGGAGACCGTTGCCATGGCGAGGCCCGGCACCGCCGACGCCTCCAACGTGGTGCCCGCCAGCGCGGTGCGAAAGAGAACCTCGGAGACCGACACGGGGAACACCAACAAGTTCGTGGTGCCCGAGGTGCTCTCGGAATACGTGCTGAAGCTGGACGGGATCAGCATTGGTAGCACCAGCATGATCATCTGGACCAGGGGGGAGGGGGACGAGCGCCCCGTGCCGACCTTCTTCGACCTCAGGGTGGTCGGAGACCGCGAAACGATCCAGAGCCAGCTGAAGGACATGGCGCCCCATGACACCATCGAGGTCCAGTACGCCAACGACACCGTGGTGCTCTCGGGCAACGTCGCCAACGACCAGACCAGGAGCAAGGCCCAGGATTTAGCCAAGGCATTCTCCGCCAAGGTCATCAACAACATCACGGTCAACGAGCCGCAGCAGGTGCTGCTCCAGGTGAAGGTCGCCCAGGTGGACAAGACCTCCCTGAAGAAGCTGGGGATAAGCTTCCTGGTCAAGGGGAATACGGCAGAGGGTTTTTCCAACCTCATCGCCGGGCCCGACGGCAAGGCGGTCGGAACCGGCAGCGGCATCGGCAGCTTTACCTCGCTGGACACCTTCCAGGCCGGCATCTCCTACTTCCCCGCCGGCATCTCCTCCGTGCTCCAGGCCCTGAGCTCCAAGGGACTCGCCAAGGTGCTGGCTGAACCGAACCTGCTGGTCAAGAGCAACCAGGAGGGGAACTTCCTCGCGGGGAGCAAGGTCCCCATCGCCATCATCGAGAGCACCAACGGGCAGGCCACCACGAGCATCAAGTACGAGCCCATCGGCATCAAGCTGAAGTTCAAGCCCGAGGTCATGGAGAACGGCATGATCTCCCTGAAGATTAACCCCGCCGAGGTGAGCAGCATCCAGGGGTTCCTGCCGGTCAACGGCTATCCCATCATCGACTCAAGGACCGTCGAAACCAGCGTGGAGCTCCGGGATGGCGAGAGCTTGATACTCGCGGGACTGCTGCAGGAGGAGGAGGTGAAAAACATGTCCAAGATCCCCCTGCTGGGTGACATCCCGATCCTGGGGGCCTTGTTCCGTTCCAGCAGCAAAGACATCACCGAGAAGGAACTCGTCTTCTTCATAACGCCCAAGCTCGTTAAACCCACTCTGCAGGGGGTAAAGACCGAACTGCCGACTGACAAGAAGCTTACTCCTGAGCAGGAGAAGGAACTGTCATGGATGCCTTTAGGAGAGTAAGAAAGAGCGGCCAGAAGGGGTTCGCACTGGTCTACATCGCGCTGATGATAGTGGTCCTGTTCGCTTTCGTCGGTCTTGCGGTGGACATGGGGCACATGTACCTGACCAAGGGACAGCTGCAAAATGCCGCCGATGCCGGCGCCCTTGCCGGCGTGTCGCAGTTGCCCAACGTCACGGTCGCCCGGCAGACCGCCAAGCAGTTTACCGAGCGCAACAAGGCCGCCGGTGAAACGGTCAAGGTCGACCTGAACGACACCAACAGCGTCAACGGCGACATAGTGGTGGGGTACTGGGACAAGAAGACGAGGAAACTGCTCCCCGTGGTCCCCATCGGCAAGGTCGCCAACGCCGTGAAGGTCATGACGCGCAGGACCTCGGAGGCGGGCACGGGGATCAGCACCGACAACAAGCCGGTGGATACCTTTTTCGCTCAGGTGGTGAACTGGGACACGATGGCAGCCAGGGCAGAGGCGGTCGCCTGCAGGCCCCCCAAGCCATCGGCCCCCATCGTCCTCTGCCAGAGCCTGTGCTCGGTTACCACTTTCCCCTTCAAGGTGTACTTCAACCAGACCAAGGCCGTCGACCCGACAGGTGTCCCCAACGCGTTGTACACGGTAGGGTGGACCGAGTTTTCGGCCACCTCGAAGGCGACCGAGCTTGGCCCTAACGGCACCGTTGCCAAGCTCATCAACGATCCCGATCACGAAATCCCGCTGGGCCTTTGCGGCGAGACCCTCTGGACCAACAACGGTCTGGGCAAGACCATCGATATCCTGCGTGACGCCTATCTGGCAGCCAGAGACCCCAGCACGAAAATCTGGACCGTCCTGGTGCCCATATTCGAGGTCTGCCCCTCCTCGGTTTCATGGGGGGAGAGCTTCACCAAGCTGGTGGAGTACGCCGAGATCGACGTCATAGACGTGAAGACCACCGCCGGGGGGGGAGAGGCCTACGCCGAGATACAAAGGATCGACTGCCAGGGGTGTTCCACCGCCAGTTTCCTTGGCGACAAGGCGACCCTGGTGAAATAAAGTACCGAGAATCAAAAGGAAAAAGACCAGCTATGTCTCCACGCATCAGTTTAGCCATCATAGACAGCGACCCATCCGCCAGGGAATCCATCGAGGCGACGCTGAAGCCGTTTTCGGAAACGATCAGCATTGTCGGCTCGGTGGACAGCTTCAGCGCAGGCCTTAGGGTCATCGAGAAGAGCTCGCCCAACGTGGTCGTCCTCGAGGTGAGCGACATCCAGCGCGGCATGCAGGAGGTGCAGCACATCACCTCGAAGTTCCCCCGGACCTCGGTGATCGTCAGCTCCTCGGAGAAGAGTTCCGACTGGATCCTGTCGCTCATGCGCGCCGGTGCCGTCGAGTACATGCTGCGCCCCCTGACCCAGGACGAGTTGAAGCTCGCCCTGCAGAAGGTGGGACGCTTCATCTTCTCCAAGACCGAGGAGCCCCCAAGGGGGAAGATCGTTTCGGTCTACTACCCGACCGGAGGGATGGGGACCACGACGGTCGCGGTAAACCTTGCCGCCAGCCTCGCCTCGGAAGGGGTGAAAGTGGCCCTCGTCGATCTCAACCTCTACTCCGGCGACATCAGCACCTTCCTCGATGTCAGCCCCAATTACACCCTGAGCAGCGTCACCAGCAACATAGACCGGTTGGACGCCAACTTCCTGATGACGGTAATGACCAGGCATCCCTCCGGCCCCTTCGTGCTCACCGAACCAAACGAGGTCGACGATGCCATCTCCATCACTCCCGAGCAGGTGCACCGCATCCTCACATTTTTGAGAGGGGTGTTCACCTACGTCGTGGTCGACTGTGGCGGGCCGCTGTCCGGCTGCAACATGTCCATCTTCGAGTCGTCTGACCTGATCCTGTTCACCACCGCCTTGAGCCTGCCCGCCCTCAAAAACAGCAAGCGCTACCTCAGCGCCATGGAGAGGAAGGGGCTCCGTAAGGACCGGCTGAAGCTGGTCGTGAACCGGTACCTGCCCAAGGCCGACATCCAGGTAAAGGACGCCGAAAAGGTGCTCGGGCATACCGTTTTCCAGACCATACCCAACGATTACCTCGATGTGGTCAATTCCATCAACAAGGGGATGCCGGTCGTGAAATTCTCCCCGGGGTCCCCGGTCAGCAAGGCGATCCTGGGCCTGGCCGAACTGGTGGCAAAACACTAACACGCAACGTGGGGCGACTGCCACTGCAGCCCCCCGCCGGCAACCGGAGCAGGTCAGCCAGCTGTCGCCGCCGCTCCGCCCGCCGCTAAAGAGGTGTGATCCATGCCGAACGACCCATTTCAGATTCCCGGTACCATCAACGACCAGGACTTTTTCCAGGACCTGAAAAGCCGCATCCATCGCCGTCTCATCGAGCGCCTGGACCTGGCAAAGCTCGACCTGTTGGGTGCCAACGAGCTCAACCGTGAGATCGGTTTCGTCATCGAGAACCTGATCATCGAGGAAGGGGTTCCCCTGAACCAGTTCGAGCGTGACCGTCTGGTCGTGGAGATCCAGCACGAGACGTTCGGTCTGGGACCGCTGGAGCCCCTGCTGGCTGACCCGCACATTTCCGACATCCTTGTGAACAAGAGCTCCCAGGTCTACGTCGAGCGCTTCGGCAAGCTGGTAAAGAGCGACGTCTGCTTCAAGGACAACGCGCACCTTCTGCAGATCATCGAACGCATCGTATCCAAGGTGGGCAGGCGCATCGACGAGTCTTCTCCCTACGTCGACGCGAGGCTTCCCGACGGCTCCCGCGTCAACGCCATCATCCCGCCGCTGGCCCTGGACGGGCCGGTGCTCTCCATTCGGCGTTTCGGGCAGGATCCACTCAAGATGAGCGATCTGCTCAACCTGGGCACCCTGGACCCCCGCATGGAGAAGATCCTGGAGGGGGCGGTTCGGACCAGGCTGAACATCCTGGTCTCCGGCGGTACCGGCACCGGTAAGACCACGATGCTGAACGTGCTGTCCGAGTACATCCCCCATGACGAGCGCGTCGTCACCATCGAGGACTCGGCCGAACTGCATCTGAAGCAGGAACACGTGGTCCGCCTGGAGACCCGTCCCCCCAACATCGAGGGGAGGGGGGAAGTGACCCAGCGCGACCTGGTGCGCAACGCCCTCAGGATGCGCCCCGACCGGATCATCCTGGGCGAGATCCGCGGCGGCGAGGCGCTGGACATGCTCCAGGCCATGAACACCGGTCACGACGGTTCCATCTCCACCGTCCATGCCAACACCACCCGCGACGCCCTTGCCCGCATCGAGACCATGGTGCTGATGGCCGGCATGGACCTGCCGGAGCGCGCCATCCGCGAACAGGTGGCCGCGGCGCTAAACGTCGTGGTCCAGTTGGTCAGGTTTTCGGACGGGACCAGGAAGGTCGTCAAACTCTCGGAGATCACCGGCATGGAGGGTAACACCATCGTCATGCACGACGTCTTCGTCTTCGATCAAAAGGGTATAGACAAGGACGGCAGGGTGATCGGCAGCTACCGGGCCACCGGGGTGAGGCCCACCTTCGCCGAGCGCTTCAGGGTCTACGGTTTCGAGCTTCCCCAAGGCATCTTCGAGAACTAGAGGCGGGTGATCCAATGCTACCCATAATCATCGTCACTTTCCTGGCCGTATTCTTCCTGTTGCTGGCCATTTACTTCGGGGTTACTTCGGTGACGAGGTCTCCTAAGTACGAGCTCAAAAGGCGCCTGCAGCGTCTGGCCAGGGACACCGGCGCCCAGGGGATGCCGGAAGATTTGCGCACGGAGATCATCAGGGAGATCCCGCCCCTGGACCGGATCCTGGCCAAAGTGCCGCTTACGCGGGACCTGGACAAGAAGCTCGATTATGCCGGGCTCGATGTGACCGCCTCCCGCTTTGTCATGCTGTCCGCGGCGGTTACCGTGATCGGCTTCATCTGCATCGTGCTGCTGTCCAAGTCCTTTCTGGTAGCCTTGGCCGGCGCGGTGATGATATCGCTGCTCCCCTTTGCCTTCCTCTCCTTCAAGATCAGGCAGCGGCTGGAGAAATTCACCGAACTGTTTCCCGACGCCCTCACCATGATTTCGCGCTCGCTGCGCGCCGGGCACTCCTTTACCAGCGCCATCCAGCTGGTGGGGGAGGAGATCCAGGATCCCGTGGGCGAGCTCTTCAAGACGGCCTACGAGCAGCAGCTGCTCGGTCTCAGGATAACCGAGACTCTCACCAACCTGAACGAGCGCATCGAAAGCCTCGATCTCAGGTTCTTCACCACCGCCATCGCCATCAACAACGACGTGGGCGGCAACCTGTCTGAAATCCTTGAAAACCTCGCCAAGACCATCCGCGAAAGGCTCAAGATACGCAGGCAGGTCCGGGTCTACACCGCGCAGGGGCGCATGACCGGGTACGTCCTTGGCGTTTTGCCGGCATTCACCTTCGTGGTGTTCAACATCCTGAATCACAGGTACGAGTCGCTGCTCTACAAGGAAACACAGGGGCAGTACGTGCTTGCGCTGGCGGTGTTCCTTCAGATCATCGGGTTCCTGGTCATCAGGAAGATCATCAGGATAAGGATTTAGGGGGCGACCATGGTTTTAGCAATAACCGCAGCCGTGTTCATCGCCATCGTGCTACTCACCGTAGCCGCTATCTACCCGTACCTGTCGCGACGCAGCGTGGTCCAGGGCAGGCTCGATAAGTTCGAAGTGCAGGAAGTGAGCAAAGTCGAGCTGGTTTCCGAAACGCCCAAATGGTACGACCAGCTGGGGCAATTGGGCAGGTCCCTGAAACTGTCGCCTAAGGAGCAGGGGAAGTACACGAAGCTCCTGGTGGCGGCCGGGTACAAGCGGGAGAGCCTCTTCGTTTTCTTCGGCTGCAAGATCCTGCTCGCCGTACTTCTCCCGGGCGCCTTCGTGGTTTTATACGTCATGGCCAAGGGGCTGGAGCTGAACAGGATGATGCTCCTGGTGACGATAATGCTGGTCATAGTCGGCTACCTGGCGCCCAGCTACTGGCTGATGCGCCAGTACAACGAGCGGAAGTTGAAGATCTTTCACACCCTTCCGGACATACTCGACCTGCTCACCGTATGCGTGGACGCCGGGCTCAGCATGGATGCGGCGCTTATCAAGACGACGGAGGTCCCCCAGTTCGCCAAGGACCCGCTCGCCATGGAAATCAAGGTGGCAAGCATGGAGACCAGGGCGGGGAAGCCGCGCATCGAGTCGCTCAAGGACATGGCGGAGCGGACCATGGTAGACGACGTCAAGTCGTTCGTCACCATGCTGGCGCAGACCGAGAGGTTTGGCACCAGCCTGAGCCAGGCCCTCACCGTTCACGCCGACACCCTGCGCACCAAGAGACGGCAGCTGGCCGAGGAGGCCGCCGCCAAGACCACGATCAAGATGATCTTTCCGCTCATCCTGTTCGTTTTTCCGGCTCTTCTCGTCGTGATCCTCGGGCCGGCCTACGTCCAGATCAGTAAGACACTTTTCAAATAATCCGTTGCACCACAACCAAGGAGGCAAGTCATGCACTTCGATTTAAACAGCGCTATTTTGATGGTGATCGCGGTCGAACTGGCTCTCATCTATTCCAGGCTCTGCAAGAAGTAACAAAACTTTGCTATCAGCTCGTTCAATATGAGGAGGGGGCATGCGATATTTTTATAAGGTGGCTTGGATACTATTGCCGGTGTTGATGCTGGCGCTGACCGGATGCGGCTCAAATTCCAGCGGCAGCGCCGACCCGTTTAATCCCGGCGGGACTGTCGGTGGCACAACGCCCGGTACACCCCCCTACAGCCTCACAATCACTCCCGCCAAATCAGCGGCGTTTGCCAACGAACAGCTGATCGCCACTGCGGTCCTGAAGGACGCCTCGAACACGCCAATCGCCAACCAGACCGTGAACTTCTCCATCACGGCAGGCCCGGCGACGGCGGTGACGACTTCGGCCAGGACCGACTCCAACGGCATTGCCCTGGCCTTTGTCAGGACCGGCGCCACCGCGGTCACAACCAACGTCATCGTCCAGGGGGCTTCGACGGTGAACAGCAAGAACGTGGTGGGCTACGGCAATTTCCAGGTTTCGCCCGCCGATGGCAACCTCAACAGCACCAGGCTGTCCCTCAGTATGACCACGCTCGCGGTGAGCCCCAACCAGGAGCAGGTGATCGTCGCCACGGCCAAGGACGCCTCCAACAACCCGATAGCGAACCTTCCGGTCGCCTTCCGGGTTGCCGCTGGACCGGCATCCATGGTGATCGCGAATTCGGTCACCGATTCCAACGGCCAGGCCACTACCATAGTCAAGGCCGGCAATCCCGCCGCCGTCTCCAACGTCATCGTCGAGGCGACCGCCACGGTGAGCGGGAGCGCGGTCGTGGCCAACATCCCCTTCCAGGTGGTGCCGACCACCATCTCGACCGTCAACTACACGATGACCATGGCGGCCAGCAAGCAGGTCGTTGACAACAACGAGGAATTCTTCGTCCAAGTATTGCTGAAGGATTCCGGTGCCAACCCGGTGGTGGGTCAGACGGTCGCTTTCAGTGTCGCCTCGGGAGAGGCAGCGGTCATCACCGCCACGGCCGTCACCGACTCCCTCGGCAAGGGGCTCGCCCGCATCCGCGCCCTGAACCCCGCTTCCACGTCTGCCGTCATTCTGCAGGCCTCGGCCACCATCGACGGCACCGTGGTCACCGCGATCGCCCCCGTGCAGATCACCACGCAACCGTTCTCCGCGTCCATCATCAGGTTGACGCTGGCAAGCGACAAGCAATCCGTTGGCATCAACAGCGACGTCATACTGACCGCAACAGTCACGGACATGCAGTCTCCCCCGAAGCCGGTGCAAAATAACGAAGTGACCTTCGAGATCCTGGGAACTCAGGGGAGCATCGTCGACTTCTCCGGCAACGCCGTCGTAACACCTTACTCCGTACTTACCGATTCCCTCGGTAATGCCGTCTGCCGCGTTAAGTCAGGAAACACCACCTCCAGCTCGGTCATCATCGTGAAATCAACCACTACGGTCAACAACACCGTGGTAATCGCTTATCACACTGTCGAGGTCGTGCGTCAGAACAGCTACGTGATAAACTTCCTCACCTCGAAGTCGGCAACGGATCCTGACGGTACACTCAATACTCTTAGCGCGGACCTTCCTGCCACTGCAGCAGGGCCATACACTTTCAAGCAATTGGTGCCCTTGCAGGTGCTTGACAACAACGGCATTCCCCGCCCCAATGTCGCCGTGTCGATTAAGATATCCAATACCGGCAGGAACGCGGATACCGTAATTGAGTTGGTCCCGCCGTTGCCTGGAACCAAGGTTGTCTTCCCCGGCATTGATCCGCTGCAAATCCAGGTTACGACGGACGATCACGGTATGGCCATATTTACCTGCAACGTCTCATTGGCGGCTCCCGGACCGGGGGGATACAACGCCGAGTCCGTGATCTACGAGGCGTCTGCGACCGTCGACGGAATCTCCATGCTGTCCTATGGCGGGTTCATTGCGTCCCTGAGTCAGGCTTCACCGTAAGCGATAGATTCCAATCCGGAGGAGCCACACGGCCCTCCGGCGGGTACCCTTTAATTTTCTTCAATGTCGTAGAGGAGGCATGATGCGCAGAATTATCTTCTTGATGGTTGTCATCGCAACTCTCACTGCAGGAACCGCCATGGCAACCGGCATCGACGGCAGGATCGGCCTGACCGGCAAGGTCGGCTTCCTGATGCCGGTGCAGGACGACTTCATCACCGGGGTCGAAGACACCAACACCGGCCTTGCCGCAGGCGGGGGCATCATCTACGGCATCGGCAAGAACGTAGCCGCCGAAGTCGACATCATGCAGGTACCGACCCTCCGCGTGGAGGCGGCAGGTGCGAAGGTCGGCGAGGCGTCCATGACCGACATCTCGCTGGGACTGCAGTACCGCTTCACCCCGGAAAAGCCCCTGGTCCCTTACCTCGGAGCCGGGGTCGATTTCATCAAGGGGAAATTCACCAACGTGGCCGACCGCAGGTACGGCCTGGAGTGGACTACCGGCGGGCACGTCAGTGCGGGCGTTGATTACTTTGCCACCAGGGGGGTCGCTCTCACCGCCGAACTGAAGGGGGTCTTTGCCCCTGCCGGGAACATCAAGAGCACACCGCAGGAATACAACCCCAACAGTTTCGTCGGCACGGTCGGGGTGCGCCTGTTTCTGCCGGAAAAGATCTTCGACTAGATGAGGGCAATAGACCACACTTCGGGCAGAGAACTGGCCCGGACGGTCTGCGTCGCGGAGAGCTTCCTGGCGAGGCTTAAGGGGCTGCTCGGCAGGGAGGAACTCCCGCCGGGACAGGGGCTTTGGATCAAGCCCTGCAAAAGCGTCCATACCTTCGGGATGAAATTCCCGATAGACGTCGCCTTTCTGGACGGGGAACTGCGGGTGGTGGCGCTCGTCACGCTCGCCCCCAACCGTGTATCCGGCTTCCACCCCAAGGCGTCCAGCGTGCTCGAGCTGCCGGCCGGCACGCTGGACCCGTCGGCAACCGTCGTCGGCAACAGGATCGAGATCGCCTGAATGCTGAGGGGGCGGGGGCTCGCCGCCTCCCCTCCCGCCAGTCCCCCTCTCCCCCCGGGAGAGGGTGCCCGAAGGGCGGGTGAGGGCACTGCCGGATGCTGTTATCTTGCCCTTTGGGCAACTCCCTCATCATGGCCCTCTCGCTGAGGGGCGAGGGGATGTCACCTATGCTGCGGAAGATCATGCCTTATAAGGAATAATTTATCGATGTGGTTGCGCCACTTTGGCGGTGAACGTTGATCCCTATGAACTGTCCCAGCAGCGCCCCCCGCGGCGGCACTCCTCGCCAGCTTTTGTTGTTTCTGCTCTTCCTGGTCGGTATCTGTGCGGCCGCGGTCTACATCGGCGCCGTTCCCACCCGCAAGTTCGGACACGACATCTTTTTCCTGCTCGACAACGGCTGGCGGGTATTCACGGGGCAGCGCCCGCACCTCGATTTCACGAGCCCCTGGGGACCGCTTTCCTTCCTGGTGGTCGGGGCCGGCATGGCGGCGGCCCAGCACTCCGTCGATGCCATAGGTTACGGCAACGCGATGTTCGCCTGCATCGCCGGGGTCTGGGGCTATCTGCTGTGCCGTGACACGGTGCCGTACTGGCCCAGGTTCCTGGTCTGCCTCTACCTGGCACTGCTGGTAGTCTCCCCGTACTCGCTTGGGTGGGGCCCGCTCAACTCGAGCCACGCCATGTTTTACAACCGCTACGGCTACGCGCTGCTCGGCGTACTGATGATCGAGGCGTTGCCCTGGGGTGACGGCCTTCTCCGGGGGAGTCGTGCGGAACTGCTCGGTGGCGTATCCACGGGAGCGGTCGCCGCTTTTACCCTGTTCCTGAAGGCGAATTACTTCGCTGCGGCGCTCCTTCTGATCGGCGCGTCTTTTCTGTGGAGGGGGGGCGTAGTCAAACAGCGCCTAGCCGGTATCGCCGCTGGTTTCATCCTGGCGACCCTCGCCTTCCTGGCGTACCTCCAGTTCGACCTCGGCGCGATTCTCAGGGACCTGGACATAGCCGCCGGTGCGCGGGCGAAAAGCTTCAGCTATGCCGAACTGGGCCGCAAGTTTTCCCTCAACGCCATGTACCTTCTGTTCGTGCTCCTGTTGATCATCCAGAGTGTCCGTGCCAAGGGTGGGGCGGGAACCGGGGGGCGCCTGGTCCACGGGGTCCTGCAGGGCTGTTTCGTGTTCGCCGTCGATATGCTCCTTTTATGCAGCAACCAGCAGTATTCGGAATTGCCGCTTACCGCGATCTACGCCCTCTGGGTGGCTGTCGACGTCCGGGCCTGCAACGGCATGTCCGGTAGGGGAGAGGCGACACCGGTGTCTCTCGGGGCGAAGAGCACCCTCCTGATAGGGACCGCGTTCTTCCTGGTGTCCTTTTGCACGCAGCTTACCGGCCTTGCCTACGGCTTGGTGCGCAAGGCCGCTCCCTCGGACCTCGGCTCCGTGGCACGCTTCACCGAAGCGCGCCTGGAGAGCCTTTTGCTCTACGACGATCCTGCGGAACCAGACAGTAACGGGAGGCGATACGTCGAATCGGTGAACGACGGCATGCGCCTGCTGCGGCTGAATTCGGTATCCTCCGATCGGGTCCTGACCATGGACATGATGAATCCCTTCCCGTACGCCCTGGGAAGGCCGGAGCCAAGGGGAGGCATGGCCGCGATCGCTTACAATTACACCTTCAGCGACAGCCACCGCCCCTCCGACCAGAGGTTCTTCGGGGACGCCGACATCGTCATGGTGCCGAAACGACCGGCGGCGCCGGGACGGATGCACGAGGGGTTGATGAGAATTTATCAGCCGGGGCTGCAAGCACGTTTCCGACTCGCCGCCGAGTCCAACCAGTGGTTCCTGTTCAGGCGCAAATGAGAGACTGCAACTCCGCCAGCACCGTCGCCCGGGGGCTCTCCAGGTTCCCCGCCTTCCTCTACGGGTTGCTCGTCGCCGGCTTGGGGCTGGCGGTCTACCTGACCGGCGTGCTGCTCGGTTTCTTCAGGTTGTTGCTGCAGGTCGACGGCCAGTGGCTTTGGGTGGTGGACCGGATTGTCTGGTACAGCGGCATGCCGGTTGTCGCCGGCCTCATCCTTATCCTGTGCGATCTCTTCGTGCTGCTCCCCTACAAGCGCAATGACCGTATCGTGCGCTGGGCGCCTTCCCGGGAGAAGAGCCTCACCGTCGTCCTCACCGCCTTCAACGACGAGTTGAGCATAGGGATGGCCGTGGAGGACTTCGCCGCGCATCCGCTGGTACAGCGCGTCGTCGTCGTGGATAACAACAGCATCGACCGTACCGCCGAAGTCGCCCGGAAGGCCGGCGCCATCGTGGTGCACGAGCCGGTACCGGGGTACGGCAGCTGCGTCTATCGCGCCCTGCGCGAGGGACTTCGCTACACCGATACCGATCTCACCCTTTTGTGCGAAGGGGACATGACCTTCAGGGCCTACGACATCGACAAGTTCCTGGCCTACCTGCCGCACGCGGACCTGGTCAACGGCACGCGCATAAGCGAGCAACTGCGGGAGCAGCGCACCCAGTTGAGCACCTTCATGTACTACGGCAATTTTTTCGCCGGGAAGCTTCTCGAGGTGAAGCACCTGGGCAGAGGGACCTTCACGGACGTGGGGACCACCTACAAACTGTGCCGCAACCGTCCGCTCGAGCGCCTTTTGCCTTACCTGAACCCATCGATCAACCTCGAGTTCAACGCCCACCTGCTGGACACGGCGCTGGCACAGGGGCTTGCCGTCGTGGAATGCCCGATCACCTTCCACGACCGGGTCGGCTTCAGCAAGGGGGGCAACTCCAGCAACTGGAAGGCGCTGAAGGTGGGAACCCGCATGATACTCGGCATCGTCTTCGGATGGAGAAAACGGCTGTGAGCATGATAAAGAGCTACCACGAGATACGCCTCCCCTATGACCAGCGCAGGGACCTGCTCTGGAAAACGCTCTGCGACGCGTACTTCCAGCCCCTGATCCCCGAGCAGGCCTGCGTGCTGGAACTGGGGGCAGGGTACTGTCATTTCATCAACCACGTCCGCTGCGCCCGGCGCATCGCCCTCGATCTATGGGAAGGGATGCCGCAGCACGCGGCTCCCGGCGTTGAAACCATCGTCGGCAGCGCCACCGACCTGAGCCGGATTCCTGAGCGCTCGGTCGACTTCGCATTCGCCAGCAACCTTTTCGAGCACATGGACCAGGACGATTTTGCCCGGACGCTGGACCAGCTTCGCGACAAGCTCACCCCTGGGGGGACCCTGAACCTCCTTCAGCCCAACTACCGTTTCGCCTACCGGGAATATTTCGACGATTTCAGCCACAGGACCGTGTACACAGACCGCAGCCTCAGCGACTTCCTCGCCTGTCACGGCTTCAGGGTCATCCACTGCGCTCCCCGTTTCCTCCCCCTGACCGTCAAGTCCGCTTTGCCCGTGTCACCGTTTCTGATTCGTCTCTATTTGAGGCTTCCCTTCAAGCCGTTGGGGAAACAGATGCTGGTCCGGGCGGTGGCGGCGTAGTGCGGGGGCTGCTCCCGCCATGATAACTGCTAAAGGTGGTACCGATTGAGCAACTGCGACAACAAAAAGAGCTTCCTGCTTCCGTCCATCGGCGACTTCCTCTTCATCGCCCTCTTCCTGCTCATCGCGCTGTACTCCGGCAAGAAGCTACTCAACGACGGCGACACCGGCTACCATATCCGCGCGGGCGAGTACATGCTCAGGACCCACACTATCCCACACCAGGACATGTTTTCCTTCCTCTCGCCCCCGCTTCCCTGGACGGCCCACGAATGGCTCTCCGAGGTGATCATGGCGCTGATTCACCAGGCCTCCGGGCTCACCGGCGTGGTCATCTTCTTCGCCTTTTTCCTGGCGCTCTCCTGTTTCCTGCTCTTCAAGATGATTCGCGCCGAGGGAGACATCCTGGTTTGCCTCTTCGTCGTTCTCCTGGTGGGCGGCGCCGCTCAACTGCACTGGCTGGCCAGGCCGCACGTCTTCTCGCTGGTCATCATGGTCGCCTGGTACTACATCCTGGACCAGTACCAATACCAGGGGAAGAACCACCTCTTCCTGCTGCCTTTGATCATGATCCCGTGGGCCAACCTGCACGGCGGCTTCATGGGGGGCTTCATCCTGCTGGGCGCGTATTTCCTCGGCAACGCCCTGGACGCCTTCTTTGGGCGCGGGGAGAAAAGGGATGAGAGCCTGCGCCGACTGCGCCCCCTTGGTCTGGCCATAGTCGCCTGCATCGCGGCAAGCGCTGTCAACCCTCACGGGTTCCATCTCCTGCTGTTCCCGTTCCAACTCACCTCGTCAAAGGCCCTGATGGACGGCGTCTCCGAGTTCCTGTCGCCCAATTTCCACGAGTACTACATCAAATACTTCGAGCTGCTCCTTTTCGTGCTGCTGGCCACGGTGGGGCTGTCCAGGTACAAGCTGAACCCGGTGGAGATCATTCTGGTCCTTCTCTTTACCCACATGTCGCTCTTCTCGGCCCGGTACATTCCGCTCTTTGGCATCATCGTCGCGCCCATCGTCTCCAAGAGGCTGACCCTGGTGCTCAACGACTCCGAGTCCGGTTTCGCCCGCTTCCTCAAACAGAGGTCGACGAACATCGCCTCCATCGATTCCTGCACCTGGGGGTACCTGTGGCCCCTGGTGACGGTTGCGGCCGTGGTAATCTTGGCCGGCTCGGGACGGATCCATTTTCAGTTCGACCCAAAGATCAAGCCGATGGCCGCCATCGAGTTCCTGAAACGTGAGCAGATTCCGGGCAACATGTTCAACAACGACGAATTCGGGGATTGCCTGATCTACGGGGCGGCGCCGGCCTACAAGGTGTTCATCGACGGCAGGCTCGATATGTACGGCGCCGATAGGCTGAAGGAATACTTCAAGGTGATCACTTTCAGGCAGGGGTGGGAAACGATACTGGAAAAATACCGGATGTCGTGGATCATTTTCCCTGCGGATACGGTCCTTTCGCGCCACCTGCTGATCGACCCGAACTGGAAACTGATCTACGCGGACAAGGTGACCAACATCTTCGTCAGGAACGTGCCCGAATACCGGTACCTCATGGAGAAGTATCCCAACGTGCAGCCCGCAGTCCAGGACGACAAGGAAGACCGGGCCTGAGCGAAGCCGAAAGGAATCACGCCGCTGGCACGGGAAGCGGTTGAAGCCCGACATCGAGTGGAGTTGACGGAGTTATGGACGATTACGTGTGGTTGAACAGAAGGGTAGACCGGGGGGGCATCGTTTGGGCCACCGTGGGCTCCCTTGCGATCCACACCCTGCTGTTTTTCGTGCTGTCGTCGACTGCGATCTACTACCCCCAGACCGGCACAACCGCCAAGTTCGACATCCTTTGGGTATCCCCTACGTCCCTCCCCATGACCGCCACCGCGACCCCCGACAAGGCCAGCAGCGCCCCCACAGCAACGGCCTCTGAACTGCCCCTGAACGCCCTTGCCGCCGTTACCCCTCCCGCTGCCGGGCCCGATGCCGCGGCAGAGCCGGACCCGGTCCCCGAGGCGGCGGAGGCGACGGGGGAAGAGCCCCAGGTAGAGATGGTGACCGCAAGGATGGCCGCCGGCAAGCCGAACCGGCCTGCGCCCGGTCCGAAGAAGATGCCGGTCCTGGTAGCAAAGGCGAAAGACGAGCCGCAGGAGGACGACAGTGCCGAAGTGGAGGAGCCTGAGACCCCGCCGCCACCCGATCCGGCCGAGGAGGCCAAGGCCCGCGAGGAGGCCGAGCGCAAACGGCTAGCGGCATTGCAGGAGGAGCAGGATCGCCAGGCCGAGGAAGAGGCGAAACGCCAACGCAAAGTCGCCGAGAAGCAGGAGGCGGAACGCAAGGCTGCCGAGAAAAAAGAGGCGGAACGCAAAGCGGCGGAAGCGGCCAAGGTGAAAGCCGAGCAGGACAAGATCGCGCGGGAGAAGGCGCTGCAGGAACGCAGGGCCGCAGAAAAGGCACGGCAGGAAAAACTGGCGCTCGAGCGGGAAAAGGCGGCGGCCGTGAAAGCGGAGCAGGAGCGGAAGGCTGCCGAGGCGAAAAAAGCGGAACAGGAATTCCAGGAAAAAAGACAGGCGGAATTGCAGCGACGGGCAGCGGAGCGGGCCAGGCAGGAACGGCTGGTTCGGGAACGCGAGCGGGTTGCAGCGGAAAAGGCGGAGCAGGAGCGTCGTGTGGCCGTCGCCAAAGCCGAGCAGGAACAGCAGGAAAAGCGAGAAGCGGAAAGGGAGCGTGTCGCCACCGAACGCGCCCGGGCCGAGCAGCTGGCACGTGAGCGGGAACAACTGGCAGAGGAAAAGGCCCTGCAGGAGCGGGAGGCGGCGGCAGAGAAGGCGGAGCAGCGGCGCCAGGCTGCGGCCGAGAAAAAGCGGCTTGCCGAAGAGGCCCTGCAGGAAAAGCGCAAGGCCGAGCAGGATAGGAAAGCCGCCCAGCGTGCCGAGGCGGAAAGGCAGGCCCGCGAGCGACAGCAACTGGAAGCCGAAAAGGCCGAGCAGCGGCTCCAGGCCGCGGCCGAGAAAAAGCGGCTTGCCGAAGAGGCCCTGCAGGAAAAGCGCAGGGCCGAGCAGGAGAGGAAAGCCGCCAAGCGCGCCGAGGCGGAAAGGGAGGCCCGCGAGCGGCAGCAACTGGAAGCCGAGAAGGCCGAACAGCGGCGCCAAGCTGCTGCCGAGAAGAAGCGGCTCGCCGAGGAGAAGAAAAAGGCAGAGCAGGAACGTAAGGCTGCCCTGCGTGCGGAGGCGGAGAGACAGGCGCGGGAACGGGAGCAACTGGCAGCCCAGCAGGCGGAACAGCGGCGCCGGGCGGCGGCCGAGAAAAAGCGGCTGGCCGAGCAGGCCTTGCAGGATAAGCGCAAGTCCGAACAGGAGCGGAAAGCCGCCCAACGTGCCGAGGCGGAGAGGGTGGCGCGCGACCGTGAGCGCTTGGCAGCGGAGAAGGCGGAACAGCAGCGTCAGGCCGCGGCAGAGAAGAAGCGGCTCGCCGAGCAGGCGTTGTTGGAGAAGAGAAAGGCAGAGCAGGAGCGGGTGGCCGCCCTGAAGGCCCAGCAGGATAAGCTGGCGCAGGAACGGGCCCAGGCGGCAGCCGCCAAGGCCGAACTGGCGCGTCTGGCGGCAGCCGAGAAGAAGAGATTGGAGCAGGAGCAGCAGGAGCGGAAGAGGGTTGAAGCAGAGCGCCTTGCCGCGCTGCGCGCCCAGGCCGAACAGTTGGCCCGGGAGCGGGTGGCCGCTGAAAAGGCGGAGCAGGCCCGTCGTGCCGCAGTGGCCGCAGCCGGGCAACTGCAAGTCCCCGTAAAGCCGGTCGAGGCAAAGAAAGAAACGGTAGGACCGAGGCCTTCAGAGAAGCCGCCGGAAGAGAAAGGGATCGTGATTCCCTCCATACACGGAGACTTGAAGCTGATTGTTGCCGGGGCACATGACGTCAAGCTCGCCGTATCCTTCAAGGAATACCCGAAGTCGAAAAGGGGGAGGGCGATGACCCGCAGCGAGTCCCGGCGCGAAAAGCAGTTGTCGCCCATCGTGGTCAAGACGCCGGAAAAGACCCGGGAGGCGATCATCGAGAAGGCAGGGGAGGGGATCTACACCTTCACCGTGGAAACCGAAGGCAAAGAGCCGGCCCCCCTCAAGTTCACCTTGAAGATCTATGAACAGAGCAAGACCGGGAGGACGAAGCAGTTGGGAGCCAAAACCATCTCAGGCAAAGGGGTGGTGGCCAGGGTGCTCATGCCGGACGGAATTCTGTGGGAAGACGACGAGGCCTTCACCGGCAGCATGCAGGACAGCGATGGCGTCACCAAGTTCAACGCCGAAACCGGCCTGGTCTGGAAGGAGTACGCGCAGTAATTCAAGGAGCACCCTTCCTCTTGACGATGAAGAATGCGTTGAACTCCGCCACTTTGGTCTCGCCGTTGAAGATCTCAGCCTCGCCGACGATCTTGCGCTCATCCTGCGGGATAGCCCGCGCCACGGCCCGTACCGAGCCTTCCCGAACCGCGGCAAAAAACTTGAGATGCAGGTCCACCGTGACGAAGTCTGATCCCTCCGGGAGGATGCTCTTGATGGCCATGGCCACAGCGGTGTCCGCAAGGGAGGTGATCGCCCCTCCGTGCATGAGCCCCACCCCTTGGGCAAGTTTCAGTTTGAAGGGCATGCTGAGCACCGCTCGTCCGTCCTTCGCCTCCTCAATCCGCATCCCCAGGTATTCCTCGAAGGGAGCGCAGCCGATCCATTCCGGGAGCCGGAACTGTGGCGTCGCGTCGGTCATATCCTCGTCGTAGTTGTACATGTGGTATCCTCTAAGCTACTCAAAATATTAAGGAGTAATGCATGAAACGGAAAGGAATCACCATGAACTGGAAGCTTGAATCGTTGGGCGCAGCCGTCATCTGTCTGGTCGTGAGCGGGTCGGCCTTTGCAGACACCCTGGTCATCAAGTACGCCTCCGGTGAGGTACAGACCGTCGCCTTGTCCGGACCCGCCAAGGACATCCAGGATATCAAGGTAGGGGAGACCTCAGTCCCCTTGTCTGAAAAAGTGAAGCAATTCCTGCTCGGGAAGCAACCCGCACCGGATCAAGCCGCGGGGAAGGAACCGCAAGCGGGCGCGAAAAAATCGGGCCCCCTTTTGCAATGGGCCCCTCCGCTTGCGGAATAGATCGGTTCCAGCCAGCCGTGCGCCCTCATATTGTCCTAAAGGTCAGCTGATTTCAATATGATAATGACCTTTTCGATTTGCTTGATTATTCCCCTCCCGCGTGCCCGGATTTTTCTCGACGAATAAATCTGCGCCTTGACAGGTTCCAGAGGTGCAGGTATTTTACTGTATCGTTAGAGAAAATTAATCACAAATTGGTCTGCCCGAGGCGGGACCAAAGGAGGTGGCAATGGGGGTGCAGCGAAGGATAAAGCGAGATTATCGACGGCTCACACCAACGAAGTTCCACGCACTAGTTCTGAAGGTGAAGCATTGCCTGACCGGAAACTCGATCTTCTCTGATGATTTTTGGGGGGCCAATATCTTCATCAGGCAACTATTTTTCGAGAAGGCGGCTCTTTACGATGCAGCCTACCGAGCGGCCAGCAATGGAGATCGTGCGCTTATTCGGGAGCGGGACAAGATCATGGAGGAATTGGTAGTCATCCTGGAGGAAATAGCACCGCTTCTGGAAGCTGCTTCCATTCGTAATCCGGATGCGCTTTTCACCACCGGCTTCACCGTGACCCAGGAGCGTAGAAGTCACACCAGGGTAAAATTGCCCCTCGTTTCTCCTAACGATTTGAACGTGGTGAACACTGCAGAGCAGGGGAGGGCGGTTGCTACCGCCAGTACCATGCCGGGCGCTTTCAATCACGAGATTCAGATCAATAGAGGCAATCCCTCTGTGGAGGCAGACTGGTTTCACAAGTCGATCTTCCCCGATGCCTCAAACATGAACCTGGAAAACCTGGAAGCGGGGAACACCTTCTTCAGGATGAGGCACCACGGTTCCGATGGTCCTGGACCCTGGTCCCCTACCGTGAGCGTAACCATCACCTGATTTACATTTCGGTTCCGGAGGGTGCCACCAAGGCACCCTCCATCATACCCACACCCTCCCGGCGGCACCCCCCACATCCTCACTGACTCTTGGCTCTCCCTCATCCACATCGACGAATTCTCCCCTAAGCGATTTGATGTTTGCCCCTCCTAGATCCTGTTATCCATCATCTACGAAGGAAGATTGCCAGATACATAGCCGATAGGGCATTTACACAAAATCCTTTACACGCCCAAAGGCGCACCAGCGACTACAAAGAACGCAGGAGCGATTACAAAGATAGGGGGCGCGATTACGAAGAAGGGGATCGCGACTACGAAGAAGGGGATAACGACTACAAAGAAGGTGATCGCGACTACGAAGAAAGGGATCGCGACTACAAAGAAAGGGATCGCGACTGCGAAGAAAGGGATCGCGACTGCGAAGAAAGGGATCGCGACTGCGAAGAAAGGGATCGCGACTACAAAGAAAGGGATCGCGGCTACAAAGAAGGTGATTGCGACCACAAAGAAGGGGATCGCGACTGCGAAGAAGTGGATCACGACTGCGAAGAAGTGGATCACGACTGCGAAGAAGTGGATCACGACTGCGAAGAAGTGGATCACGACTACGAAGAAGTGGATCGCGACTACGAGGAACGTACCGGCTAGCCTGCGTCAGCCATCGACGGGATGGTTTGGCGTATCTAGCAACAACTGGTAGAAAGCCAAATCGAGCCAGCGGCCGAACTTGAAGCCGACTTGCGGTAGCGTGCCGACGTGCCTAAAGCCAAGCTGCTCATGCAGCGCTATGCTTCCGGCGTTGGTCGCATCAATGCCGCCTATCATCGCATGAACGTCATTGTCTCGGGCCGCAGCTATCAGCTCTTGCATAACCGTCCGGCCGAGCCCATGACCACGATGATCCTTATGCACATATACCGAGTGTTCCACCGTGTACTTGAAGGCCGGAAAACCTCGGAAGATGCCATAGCTTCCAAATCCCAGCAGCACTCCACTGCTGTCCTCTATCCCGATTACCGGAAAACCGCCCGCCCGTTTGGCTTCGAACCACTCGGCCATGAACTGGCGCGTCCGGGGCTTGTAGTCATACAGCGCGGTCGAGTTCAAGATCGCCTCGTTGAAGATTTCCAGTATCGCATCCGCATGTCGCTCAAAGTCGCAGCGCACGATAGATACTTCGCTCATCATTAGTTCCTAGATCTTAAAGTTTCTTCCAGTACCTTGGCTTTCGATGCATGCGCGCAATGGCTACAACGACAATTTCAAAGAGGCAACAGCTCCCCCCCCTTGAACGCCTGCAACTAGTTGATCACCTGCTCCAATCGTTGGACGCTTCGCTACCTTTCCACGTGGCTAGCTTAAATTAAAAGGTTGTATAAGTCAAAGAAGGATAGCTCGTCCTGTACAGCTCGAACTGCTGGCGTCCCCGAAAGGCGACAGGACCCGATCAATATCGGGAGGGAAAGGTGGATATCCCTAATCGTTCGATACGTGCACTGAAAATCTCAAGAATGCCGGGCGGGAACTATCAGTTGAGGGGGCGGTACCTGCTGGATGAAGAGAAGGAGGCCTCGCAAAATCTGGTAAAATGTTTACCTGCAGCGATACCGCTGCAAAAACTGGAAAGGAGGAACACCATGGCGTATCTCGAGATCACGTTGAAGGTGTCCGATGAAAATCGGCCCGCCGCCGCTGGAGTGTACAAAAAATACAAGGAACCATTCCTGAAGCAGATCAAGGGGGCGCAGTCGAAGCAACTGCTCGTCAGGGAGGAGGACGTGCAGGTTCTGCACGGTTTCGCCACTGTTGCCGATGCCAAAGCCTACCTCGAGAGCAAACTCTTCACGAAAGATGTCGTGGCGGAACTTAGCCCATACCTGCAAGACCAGCCCGAGGTTCGCATCTATGAAGTCATTTAAGTCCTGAAAAGCGCTTCCCTAAACTAATGACAAAAGGCACCTGGGCTTTGCCGGTGCCTTTTGTCATTAGGGTGCTGGGGGATAGGCTGTGGGGATTTTAGATCCCCTGGTGGATGGATGATGATCTACTGACAGCGGACCGGCGGGAAGATCAACGGATGATTAAAGCGCCAAAGAATCAACGGCCGCGTTTGTGCAACCGCCATCTAGCCAGTCCAAGAAATCCGACGCTTAAGAGCAGCAAGGTTGATGGCTCGGGCACCGGCGCGGCCTCTGAAACCTGTCCGGAGCGAACGGCCATGCCAGGGAGAAGGGGGCTGGCCTCGTGGCCCACGTCCTCGCCATCCACGTACTGGAAGCCAAAGTAGGTATCGAAGTACCAGGCGTAGTTCGGAATTCCAGAGGCCTCCGTGCCCGACCAGTACGAGGTCGACTGCAAATGCTGGAATGGACCGTCATTGACCAGCCCCCAGCCTGGTTGATAGTTACCGCTGGTGTCATAATACCCTTTGTTTCCCAGTTCGGTGTAATAGAGATGCCCGAACTCGGAGGTAGCAATATTAAAGCCGCACCCCGAATTAGTTAGATCATCCACCGAGGTAGGCAAGCGCCAGTTGCTGTCGGTCCAGTTGACACTGTAGCCGGACGTATTGATGTTGGTGAGTACGTTTCCCAGCCCGGACGCCCAGGATACCTGATCAACCCAGAGGTTTGTGCTGTTGCTATAATCCAGCCAGACCGTTGAACCGTTGGGACCGTCGTTGTCCCAGATCAGGTTGTAGCTGACACCCTGATAGCTTGCAGTGCCGATGGTGGTGAGAGTGGCGTTGGCTGTCCCGGCCACTGCCGCTGTCAGCGCTGCTGCCAGTAATGTGGATAGCTGCTTTTTCATCTATAGCCCCCTCCACATAAATTATTTTATAACATCTTGCAAATATTTTACCGTCTCGCTACCTGGCCGGTGTTGCACGCCATTTCAGATTCACAACAGGGTGCGCATTGACCATAAGTGTAAAGTTTCACGACTGTAAAAAAAGGGGTTTTCGAGTGGAATCAAAGCACCGACTCCTCGGCCATAGGCATAACTATCAGGTATTATTGAGAGAGAGGGGAATTCGAGTGTAAAGTTTTCAGACAGCAGTAATGCAGAAGGTAAGATTCGGATTCTGGTATTCTATGAGATCTGTGCCCCACGATACTCGTCGGACAAACAATAACCACCTCGCTGCGGCATGAATTAAAGCTTTCAGCCTTCCGGCAAAATTTGTAGCAATTCAAGGGGCTTTTGAAAAAATGTAAGGACTTAATTGTTTGCCTGTTTCAGGATTGGATTAAAAAGGTAGGGACTCTATTGTCGATGTAAGGACTTAAATTGTCTCCGGACAGCAACTGTCAGGAGACAATTAAATCGTTACAAAAAGAGACGCCAAGGCCCTGTTTTCACGCTTGTAGCGTTATCTTACTCCGCACGGAAAATTCTTACAATTCCGGCATACTTTTCATTAGGCGACCAATTCCCCAGACAATAAAGTCCTTACACTTTGACGTAAGAGGGAGTTAGTTGTGGCCGCAGGTGACCACGATGTTTAAACTGCACAACGTGTACGGCTTTGATCCGCTGGCTTTTGGGCGGGTCGTAAGCCTGGTTATGCTCACGACAGAAATTTTAATGACCAAATTGGATGTATTTACACTGCTCAAACTTGAACGCCTTGGGTGAATCCCAGGACGTGACCATTGTCGCTCCGACCTCAACCCACTTTTGGCAAACGGGGTCTTTGTCGGCAGTGACAGTGTTTTGGGAATAGGTCCACAATTCTGGGTACGCCTCCGAGTTTTCGAGCGTGGAAACACGAACGACATTGCACAGGCCGGTAGGTCCGGGGTTGTACAGCCACTTGTTCTTCGAAATACGCGAAAAATGCAGATCAAAGGTGTTAAGTGTGATGGAGCATGTTGAGCCTTCTATGTCTTGCTGGTCAAGAAGGGCCTTCTTCAGTGAGGTTTTGTCCTTTGATAAGGTAATTGCCTTGATTACTGATACTAAGTCCTGAGCATATGCTTGTTGCTCAGGAGTAGCATTCTTCATCCGATTCTGAAATTTCTCCATGCCCGTACCGGACAATTCTTTTTTCAGCTCCTGTATTTCTTTCCGTTGAACCTTTTCCAACTCCTTTATGGCTTCTACTTTCCGTTCGGCCAAATCCTTTGCGGAGGTCGCAGATATCATCACCTGAGTAAAGGCACAGTCAATTTCCTGAAATGGGGCCTCACCGTAGCACTTCATGGCCATGGCTGAGTTATTCCCGATGGACCCCATGAGGGTGAAATGAGGTGGCTCGGCAATATCTTTGGCTTCCGTCTCGGAATAAGCCGGTGTGGCAGCAAGAAGCAACATAATTAAAATATATTTAAGCATGGAAACTAGCCCCCTGTGTCTGCTTATTTCTTTAACTTACATTTATTTTTTTATGCCATAACGGCTCGGCAGTTGACCCGCCAGCCCAGTCTTTTCGGGCGGTCGGCGTCCAACTGTCTTGTTGGCAACTCCATGCTTTTTCTCAAATATGGGAAATGAAGAGTTGACCTTTCATCTTTCTTTTGGATTACGATCTGCTGCACGGATGACTTCAGCTGAGCAAAAATCTTCTAAATATGTGCTTTCCGACACAGAAGAGAGCCATTTAACCGAAACGCTGAACTGATGACTGACGCCATCAAATTTCCACGTGTAGCAACGACCACCGCCGGGTGAGGAAACGGTGTGATGTGCGTCTTGTCGTCTGCCTTGTATTGAACGGTGCTTGCCTGTCGCGCGGTTAATGAAATCGGCATCAAGTGTGGGTTGGCCATTGTGATCTATGTCGGACCAGTCCAAACGGAGTTGAATATCGTCGTCCCCAACTGGAAATTGATCAAAGAAATGGCAGGCGCTACCTAGTCGGGTTTTGAGCACAGATGTTACGCCCGTGTCATTGAATGTCACAGTCACTGATGCTATGTTGCCCTCTATTGCACCGTGACGGATTGGTTGCATAGACACCTCGTTGAATATAAATTGCTCAACGGGTCGCCGCTGAGCCGCGAGCGTCAGCGAGACGACTCCAGTGGCGGGTTAGGCGGTATCACCGAATAATAATTCTTGGTTCTTTATCTCTTGCCTTTTCAATTTCTGCTTTAGCTTCGCGCATGTCCTTGCGCCAAGAAAGTACAACTGTCGAAAGCGTCCCAAAGATAGCCACGAGCGAAGCAATCAGTGGTTGTATTGAATCCCTATCCAAGCTTGATCGTTCCTTATCAAGTACCTGCAAAAGGCGTGTCTGATCGTCTGCTTTGACTGTGGCGTATGCAACGTGATCTCTGGCGTCCCGTAGCCAGGCAGGAGAACCAGCAGGAAACTGCGAAACGCCAACATCCAACTGTGCGCGTGCTGCAGACAAGTGCTCACTGACATCACGGATATTCGATCGTGCGAGCGTTACTGGATCGATCTTTAAATATAAGTAGATCGGTTGGGAAATCCAGATGAGCACCGCGACGACCAAGACGATGATTAGTTGTTTCTTGTAATGGAATTTCATGGCACGTCTCCGGAGTTATGCAGCCTAACTACTTATTGAGCGGTTCACGCGCGCGTGAACCGCTGATCTGCCAAAAACTGTGATTCTACAGGTCCTCTCAAGTCAAAAAAATCCTAGCCTATAAAAAACCACGAAAGGTCATCATTCGCATAACTCACCGTATTAAATCGCTTGTCTCTTGGAACAAATGTTCCATTCGGCTTGATGAGCGGTTTTCTGCTCAATAACCCGCGCCATTCTACCGCGAAGGTATAACCTTTTTTAATTGTGGTCAATTGCAAAAAAATCATTCTAGCTATTTGGCTGGAAGAGGGGGGGGCGTGAGGAGGAGAGGGATAAGGGGGCAGGGCGAGTGCCCCCATTTTGCATCAGCAACCAGGGTGAGGCCTTTGTGGTGAGTTCGAATAGGTAAGCTGGTTAATGAAAAACGCAAGGACTTAATTGTCGATGTAACAACTTAATTGTCGATGTAACGACTTAATTGTCTCCCGACAAGAAGAAAGTCTACATCGGCATGCCGAGGCGGCGCATCTTTTCGACGAGGGTGGTTCGGTTGATGCTCAACATGGCGGCGGCACGGGCTTTGACGCCGCCGGCCAACTGCAGCGCCTCGCCGATCATGCGCTTCTCGATCTCGTTGATGGCCTGGACCATGTCGATGCCGGCCGGGGTGACGCTCACGGAGTGGGAGCCTTCCTGGTAGTTCTTGACTATGTTGGCGGGAAGATCGCGCAGGGTGATGACGTCGCCTTCGGTGAGGGCAACGATACGCTCCACAATGTTCTCCAACTCGCGCACGTTGCCGTTCCACGGATACGCCTCCAACGCCTCCAACGCATCCTTGTCCAGGTGCATGATGGGACGCTGCATGGAACGGCAGTTCTTCTCCAGGAAATGCTTGGTGAGGGGGAGGATGTCCTCGATCCGCTCGCGCAGGGGCGGGATCAGGACCGGGATGACGTTCAGCCGGTAGAATAGGTCCTCACGGAAGTTGCCGCGCGCGACTTCTTCCTCGAGGTTCACGTTGGTGGCGGAAATGACCCGCACGTCCAGCTTGATCTGCTTGTTGGAACCGACCCGCTCGACTTCCTGCTCTTGCAGCACGCGCAACAGTTTGGTCTGCAGGTGCATCGGCAGGGTGCCTATCTCGTCCAGGAAGATGGTGCCGTTGTTGGCGGCCTCGAATTTTCCCACCTTCTCCTTCACCGCGCCGGTGAAGGCTCCCTTAACGTGTCCGAACAGCTCGCTCTCCAGAAGGTTCTCCGGAATGGCGGAACAGTTCACCGCGATGAACGGCTTGTCCTTGCGGTTGCCGTTGAAGTGGATCGCCTTGGCGACCAACTCTTTCCCGGTGCCGGACTCGCCGAGGATGAGGACGGTGGAATCGGTCTTTATGATCCTCTTCATGCGCGAGAAGAGCTGCTGCATGGCCTGCGAGTTCCCGATGATGTTGGCGAACTCGTACTTCTCCCGCAACTGCTTCTTGAGGTAGACGTTCTCGCTTAACAGCTGCCCCTTTTCCACGGCCTTGTCGATGATGATGCGGAGCTCTTCGATGTTGAGGGGCTTGGTGATGTAGTCGTAGGCACCTTTTTTCATCGCCTGCACGGCGGTTTCGGCGGAACCGTGACCGGTGACCAGGATGACTTCGGTGCGCGGGGAGTCCTGCTTTACACGGGTCAGTATGTCGATGCCGTTCACGTCCGGCAGGAACAGGTCGCTGATGACGATGTCGAACGGCTCGCCGGCCAACAGGTCGAGCCCCTCCTTGCCGCTGGAGCACCCCTTGATCGCAAAGCCGCTCGCCTTGAGCAGGATGAGCATCGCCTCGCGGCTGCCGTCGTCGTCTTCTATGAGCAGTATCTTGATGTTCGGTTTCATTCGGAAATTTCCCATAGTTAGAGTTTTCTTCAATAACATGGATGAGCGGATTTGGCAATACGGCAATTTGACGTAAGGCCCTGTTTCGATATACTTGGGCGGGTTTTCAGGCTTTAATAAGAGCTGTAAACGGAGGGAATCATGAACGTCGTGAACCTGTTTCCGGTCCTGGTGGTACTGTTCCTGATAGTTGCTTTTCTTGCCAATGCCATCCGCATCCTCCCCGAGTACGAAAGGGGGGTGCTGTTCCGGCTCGGCCGGGTCAAGAAGGTGCGCGGCCCCGGCCTCGTACTGATCATCCCTGGCATCGACAGGCTGGTCCGGGTTTCGCTGCGCATCGTGGCCATGGACGTTCCCTCCCAGGACGTAATCACCCATGACAACGTTACCGTCAAGGTTTCCGCGGTCATCTACTTCCGCGTGATCGACGCGGTGCGGGCCGTGGTCGAGATGGAGAACTACCTCTACGCGACCAGCCAGCTCTCTCAGACCACCCTCAGGAGCGTGCTGGGGCAGGTCGACCTCGACGAGCTCCTCGCCAACCGGGAGAAGATCAACCGGGAACTCCAGGAGATCTTGGACCGGCAGACTGAGCCATGGGGGGTGAAGGTGTCGACGGTCGAGGTGAAGAACATTGACCTGCCGCAGGAAATGCAGCGTGCGATAGCCAGGCAGGCGGAGGCGGAGCGCGAGCGGCGCGCCAAGGTCATCCACGCAGAAGGCGAGCTGCAGGCTTCCGAGAAGCTGGCCCAGGCGGCCAAGGTGATGGCGGACGAACCGATGTCGCTGCAGCTTCGCTACCTGCAGACGCTGACCGAGATCGCGGCTGAGAAGAACTCGACCACCATCTTCCCCGTGCCCATCGACCTGATCAAGATATTCATCGACAAGATGGGAACGAACAAGGGTTAGTTGAAGCTGCGATCCGCACCGATGATGGCCTCTCCTCCCATCCTCTGCCCCCCTCCCAAAAGGAGAGGGGGAATGCTCATAGGGGAGGGGCATGCTCATGCACCGGGAGAGCTGGTGTGGATGTTTGGGAGGGCTGCCTGTAACAAAACAGCAATCATTGACTTATGCCCCGCTGATGTGAGACATTGGCGCAATCTTATCCTGGACTGACAAAGGCAGGGTCACGGTCGGATGGATCTCAAAGAGGCTCAGGCAGGACACCAAAAGAGGCACCCGTGGGAGACCTCCCGACTGGATGCTTTGCGCGATATCCTTTCGGGGCATCTGGCCGAGGGGGTGCGGGTCCTCGATGTCGGCTGCGGCGACGGTTTCGTTGCCGAAACTCTTTTCAAGGATAACGCCGTCCGATCAATCACCGCCGTTGACTGCAACCTCTCCGAGGAACAACTGGGTGCGTTCGCGGCGAGAAAGACCGGTATCTCCTTCCGCAAAGAGTTGCCCGACGAGGGGAACTTCGACCTGGTCCTGCTTCTGGACGTGCTCGAGCATATCGAGAAGGACGGCGCTTTTCTCAAGGACGTGGTGAACCGGCACCTCGCGTCCAAGGGCCTCGTCCTCATAACGGTGCCCGCTTTCCAAGCCCTCTTCAGCGAGCACGACGCCTTTCTCGGACATTATCGTCGCTACAGCCTCTCGCAGTTGCTGCGCCTGGTCGAAGGGGCGGGGTTGAAGGTCCGGCGCTCGGGCTACCTGTTTTCCTCCTTGCTGTTGCCGATGCTGGTACTCTTCAAGCTATTTGGTTCGGCTGCCTCCTCTGAAGGGGTTGGGCGTTGGGGAAGGGGGGCGCTGCTAACTTCTCTGATTCACCAGGCGCTGAAGCTCGACAACAAGATGCTGCTTGCCGCGGGCCGGTTTGGGATAAAGATACCGGGCCTCACAGGATGGGTGCTGTGCGAAAAACAAGGATCGTAGTCCCCTGTTACAACGAATCGCAGCGCCTCCTGCCGCAGGCTTTCCTCTCCGCCCTGCACACCGATCCCTCCTTGTCCTTCCTCTTCGTCAACGACGGCAGCACGGACGGCACCTTGCAGGTACTCAACTCCATCAGGGACGAAAATCCCGCCCAGGTCGAGGTGATCGATCTGGAGAGCAACTGCGGCAAGGCGGAGGCTGTCCGGCGCGGGATGTTGGAGGCGAGTGCGGGGGCTTTCGACTACGTTGGGTACTGGGATGCCGACCTGGCAACGCCGCTCGAGGTCATCCCCGAGTTTTGCGTGGTACTGGAGCAGCGCCAGGTCGACGCCGTGCTGGGGGCGCGCGTTCGGCTCTTGGGCAGGAGGATCAAGCGCAGAGCCCTGAGGCACTACCTGGGCAGGATCTTCGCCACCTTCGCTTCGCTGCTTTTGGGCATGAACATCTACGATACCCAGTGCGGGGCCAAGATCTTTCGCAACTCGACGGCGTTGCAAATCGTCTTCTCCAGCCCGTTCAAGGTCAGTTGGATTTTCGACGTGGAGATGCTGGCGAGGTTTCCGTTGGTGCTGGAATTGTCCAGCGCCGAGGTGAGCGACAACTGGGTGGAATTTCCGCTGCAAGAATGGCGGGATGTCAAGGGATCCAAGGTTTGCGGCGCGGATTACCTGAAGGCCGTGGCCGAGTTCGGCACCCTGTTTTATTACCTGAAGACGCCGGCCAGCAAGGCCTACAAACGCTACCTACACGGGTGGGGCCGTCGACCCTAGATTCCCGGACCTGACCCGCACTACCTGCCTCGCGTATACCTTGCTTGCCAACGGCACAGCCTTGGGTAACATAGAACGTGCATCATCGAGACGAATATTCCAGACTACGTGCTATTTGATTACAAGGAGGAGAACCTGATGCTGACCGAAAAGATTTGCACCGCTCTCAATAAACAGCTCAACAACGAACTTTACTCTGCCTATCTTTACCTTTCCATGTCTTCCTATGCCGCTTCCATCGGACTCAAAGGGAGCGCCAACTGGTTCATGGTTCAGTACCAGGAAGAGATGGTTCATGCTATGAAGTTTTATAACTACATCAACAGCCGCGGTGAGCACGTGAAGCTGCAGGCGATCGCCGCGCCTCCCGAGGAGTTCAAGAACCTGCTGGACATGTTCGAGCAGACCTTGAAGCACGAGCTCACCATCACCTCCTCGATCAACGATCTTACCGACCTTGCCCTCTCCGAAAAGGACCACGCCACCAACATCTTCCTGCAGTGGTTCGTCACCGAGCAGATCGAAGAGGAGGAGAACGACAGGGACATCATCGGGAAGCTCAAGCTGATCGGGGACAACGGGCAGGGGCTGCTGATGCTGGACAGCGAGCTGGCGACCAGGGTCTTCGTGCCGCCGCCGACAACGGCGGCGTAAATAACAGCAAAATCCCCCTGTCCCCCTTCGCAAAGGGTGGGACGTCAGTTCGCGGGCATCAAATGCCGCGCCCTCACCCCTGCCCCTCTCCCAGGGGGAGAGGGGAGAAGAGAGATGGGCAAGCGCCGCAGGTGATGATCCCCTCGCCTTGTAGGGAGAGGGGAGATGGGATAGAGAGAGCACGATAAAAAAAGGGCCCGGTATACCGGGCCCTTTTCGTTGATGACTCTGTCTTTGGATGTGCCGCCGCGGACTTTTATTCTTTCTCGATCTTGGCGGTCTTCCTCAGTGTGTCCACCAGGCTGGACACTTCCTGCTGCACTTTCTGCCGTTTCAGGAAGTCGGTGATCTTGTCCTTCACGTTCTCGAACTTCTCGGCGCCCGCCTCCTGCTTGTCGGTCACCTTGATGATGTGGTACCCGAACTCGGACTCGACCACGCCGCTTACCTCGCCTTTCTTGAGGGCGAAGGCCGCTTTCTCGAAGGCGGGAACCATTTCACCGTGGCCGAAAGCACCGAGGTCGCCACCCTGGCTGGCGGAGGGGCAGGAAGATTCGGCTTTGGCGATGGCCGCGAAATCCTCGCCCGCTTTCACACGCTTTAGCAGCGCCTCCGCCCTTTCCTTGGCGCGCTTGCGCTCCTCCGGCGTTGCCTTCTCGTCGGCACCTACCAGGATGTGGCTGGCACGAACCGCTTCCGGCTGCTTGAAGTACTGGTCCTTGTTCTCCTCATAGAACTTCTTGGCCTCGGCATCGGTGGCCGCCGCCTTGGCGGTGAACTTCTGCTCGATGAAGTTGTTGATGACGATGTCCTTGCGGGTGAAGTCCTGCATGTCCTGCATGGTCATGTCGACGCTTTTCAGGGCTTCGATGAACTCCTCGTCGGTCTTGAACTTGGCGCGGTTCAGAGACACCTTGTCGTTGACCTGCTTGTCCAGGTCGGGTATTTCGAGCTTGGCGGCTTCCTGGTACAGGAGCTCCACGGAGGTGAGCTGCTCCAGTACGGCGGATTCGGCCTCCTTCTGGGCCTCGGGCGCCAAGGGTTGTTTCACCTGGCTTTGCGCCAGCATGACCTTGAGGGCGCGGTCCATGTCCAGCTTGGTGATCACGGCGCCGTTGACGCGGAGCACGGCGATGTTGGCGGGGTGCTGGGACTGATGGGACAGTGCCTTTTGCTGCTGCTCTTTCGCCACCTCAGAGGCTTCCTTGAGCGGATCCTTGGCCGCGCTACCTGCGGCCTCCTCGGCTAGAGCACCGGCGGGAAGCGTCAAGGCCAAAAGCAGGGCGGCAACGGCAGGCACAGTGGATTTATTGAAGGAAAACATGCATATCTCCTTTGGGGATTTTTATCAGCGGATAGTAGCATCTAATTCTGTCCAATTCAAATCAGAAAACGGGATGGCAGGAAAAGCGTCATTATTTGTTGTTGGGGGTTTTATTGCGCTGCGGAATGTGATAAGAATGACTGCACATTTTTCTCCGGTTATAACTTCCAGAACCAAAAGGAGCATACGACATGTCGAAGAAAAGCGAACAGGCCGCACTGCTGGCCTTCCTGGCCGGAGCCGCGGTAGCTGCGGGTGCCGCTCTCCTCTTTACCCCGAAAACCGGTCGCGAGGTCCGCGAGAAGCTTGGCGAAGCCAAAGACGAGGCGCTTGACAAGCTGAAAGGGTGCGTGAAAAACGCGAAGCTGCGCTCCAGGAAGAACGGCTCCGATCAGCTGAACTACGACGGCGGCGACTGCTGGATATAAAGTAGAGAGGCCGGGTCCCTTGCGGGGCCCGGCCTTCGTTTTCAAAGCCCCAGTTCCCGCTGGGTCGCTTCCAGGTATTCCCTTATCGACTGGGCGCTCTCCATGGCGAGCACCCGGTCGCCGATCTCCCGTGCCTTTTTCAGGGTTATGCGGCGCACTGCCTCCTTCACCCGGGGGATGTTGGGCGCCGACAGGCTGAAGCTGCGCAGGCCAAGCCCCATGAGCAGTATCGCGTTGATCGGCTCTCCCGCCATCTCGCCGCAGAGCGACGCCGGCTTGCCCGCGCCCGCGGCGGCATCCGCCACCTTCTTGATGGAACGCAGCACCGCCGGATGGTACGGGTCGTACCATTTCCTCACCCTCGGGTTGTTGCGGTCGCAGGCCAGGGTGTACTGGATCAGGTCGTTGGTCCCGATGCTGAGGTAATCGACCTCCTTCACCAGCATGTCGGCCACGAGCACCGCCGCCGGCAGCTCGACCATCACACCCAGCCCGATCCGGGCGTCGAAACTCCTTCCATCGCGGGTCAACTCTTCCTTCACCTGTGCCAGGATCGCCTTGATGCGCCGCACCTCGTCCACCCCCGAGATCATCGGGAACATGAGGGTGCACTTCCCGGACGCCGACGCGAGCAGGATGGCGGCCAGCTGCTCCCTGAGGATGTCCTCCCGGTCGAGCGACAGGCGCATGGAGCGCCACCCAAGGAACGGGTTGTCCTCCTTGGGGTGCGGGAAGTAGGAGAGCCCCTTGTCGCCGCCGATGTCGAGGGTCCTTATGTTGACCGGCAGCCCCGGGAACCCTTCCAGCACCTTGCGGTAGACCGCCGCCTGCACCTGGCGCGAGGGGAGGGAAGAGCGGGTCATGAAGGGGAACTCGGTACGGTACAGGCCGACCCCCTCGGCCCCGTGCAGGTGCGCCACCTTGAGATCGCTCAGGAGGCCGATGTTGGCCAAAAGCGTGACGGTGCAGCCGTCCGGGGTGCAGGCGGGGAGGTCGCGGATCTCCTCGAGGGCGCGCTGCTTCAGGTCGAACTCGCCCTGCAGCCGCACGTATTCCTGCTTCACGCTCTGGTCCGGGTTGACGTAGACGCACCCGGAGTTTCCGTCCACCACCACCTCGCTGCGCACGCCGACCCGCTGCAAGAGCCCCTCCACGCCGAAGACGGCGGGGATGCCAAGGGCGCGCGCCATGATGGCCGAGTGGGCGTTCTGGTTCCCCTTTTCCGTGGCGATGCCGATCACCTTACCGTGATCCATGATGGCGAGGTCCGAGGGGAGCAGCTCGCGCGCCACGATGATGCGCTCGTCGCGCAGCCGCTCGCGGTGGCTGCTGTGGCCGTTCAGGGCGTCGCAGATCCTGCGCCCGATGTCCTCCATGTCGGCGGAGCGCTCGCGCAGGTACGGGTCCTCCATCCTGGCGAAGGCGGAGACGTAGGCCTCTACCACCTGGTTCACCGCGCGGTGGGCGCCGAGCCCTTCCTCTATGAGTGCGGTGATCTTCGCGATGAAGCCGCGGTCCTCGAGGATCATCAGGTGGCTGTGGAAGATGGCCGCGTCGGCCTCGGAGAGGATCTCCCCCATCCGCTTTTCCATGTAGATGGTATGGATGCGGGCCTTCTCCAGGGCTTGGTGGAACATGTTCAGCTCTTCCGAGCGGGGGCGGGCGCGTTCCAGGACCGCCTCTTCGCTGGGGCCCCTGTGGTGCAGGATGGAGACTTTGCCCAGGGCGAAGCCGGGGGATATGCCGATCCCGGTAAGGGCGGAGGAGGAGGGGGACTTGCGCGCGGAGCGTCCCCCTTCTTTGAGTACGCCGTTCTTCCTGAGACGGTCCACCTCGGCGGCGTAGAAGGCGCGCTCCTCCTCCTTCTTGCGGATGGAGTCGAGCAGTTTGGCGTTGGAGACGATGCTGGAGATCTGCCAGGCTATGGTGGAGACGGCGCTGATCTCCTGGGGGGTGAAGGTCCGCGCCTCGCGATTCTGGATGACCAGGACACCCATCGGGTTGTCGCGCTCGAAAAAGGGGACGCCCAGGAAGGAGAGTACCTTCTCTTCCTTGGTCTTGCGGAAGTACTTGTAGCGGGGGTGCCTCGGGGCGTTGTCGGTGGCGACCACGCCGCGCTGTTCAACGGCCAGGCCGGTCAGACCCTCGGAGACCTTCATGGTGATGCCGACCGAAAGCCTGGAAAGGCCGCGGGTGGCGTGCAGGCGCAGAGTCTCCCCGTCCTCCTCCAACAGGTAGATGGAGCAGACGTCGGAGGACATCCTCTTAGCCACCAGGTTAACGATGTTGTCCAGAGTCTCCTGCAGATCGTGGGACTGGAGAATCAGCGCGCTGATATCCTCCAGTGTCCTCAGTCCCAGTTGCTCACCAGCCTCCTCTGGCATTGCCTTCCCCTTTAGCGTGTGATTGCTGCAGTATAGATGAGAAAAATGATATGTGAAAGGTTTTAATGCATTTTGAGTCGCTCTTAAGTTGGCAAAGGGAGCGCTTCCTGTTATAGTGTGCGCCAATGAAATCCGATTGGAGTCGTGGAGGTGGCAATGGCAACAACTTTTGATGAAAAGCTGGCAAACGGCATAGCGCAGATGGAGTCCGGCGAATACGCCAAGGCCATCGAGGCTTTCAAGGGTTGCACCGCGCTGGAGCCCCAGAACGCGGAGGGGTACTTCTACCTCGGCGAGGCATACTCCGAAGCTGGGCAGGTCGATGACGCCATCGCCGCCCTCAAGAAGGGGCTGGAACTGGCCCCCGGCGACCTGGATGGTCTGACCGCCCTGGGGGACGTCTACTTCGAATCGGGCAAGCACAAGGACGCCCTGGGCTGCTATCGCAAGGTGACCGAACTGCAGCCCAAGGATTGCGACGGCTACGTCAGCATGGGGCTCGTCTACAACGCCATGGAGCGCGCCGACGATGCGCTCAAGGCCTTCCAGAGGGCGCTGGAGCTCGACCCGTCCAACGTATTCGCGCTGAACGCCATGGGCGACCTCTACTACGGGCTGGGCGACAACGAGAAGGCGATCGCGGCCTACCACCGCGGCATCGAGATCGACCCCACCGACGCCACCGCCCGCTTCAACCTGGGCGAGCTCTACTACGATATGGACGACCTGGAGGCGGCCGAGCGGGAGACCCTTGAGGCGATCCGTCTCGACCCCGACTTCACCATGAGCTACCTGACCCTGGGCAACATCTGCATCGACCAGGACCGCACCGCGGAGGCCATCAAGCACTTCGAGAACTACCTGAAACGTGAGCACTCGCCCCAGGCGAGGGAGATGATCGCGGAGGTGAAGGCGGTGGTCGAGGGGCTCAAGGAGGAGATGAAGTAGGCTGTTGGGGGCCAGGGACTAGGGACTAGGGACTAGGGACTGGCTGAAATTAGTAATTAGATAAGCAGAAGGGGAGCCGATTTGGGCTTCCCTTTTTTCGTTCGTAGACGAAACCCCCTCGCCCTTTGGGAGAGGGGAAGGGGCGAGGGCGTTGCTTGAGGCGAGTGCGTCCCTTCGTGGCGACGCCCTCACCCTGGCCCTCTCCCGGAGGGAGAGGGCCAGGGTGGACGGAGAGGGAAGGGGGCGCTTACTTCTTGATCTTCTTGAGGATCGCCTCGACCACGTGATGCGCGTCGTTCACGGCGGTGTAGATAAGGTTGGGATGACGCTCTTCGTGGATGGCGCCCTGGCTGATACGCATGTAGGAGGGGGAGATGGCCCCACCGATCACGTAGACTCCCTTCCTGGTGGACTCGAAGTCGGCGGTGAGCAGGAGCAGCCGATCACCTTCCTTGGCCACCTGGCACACTCCCTCGGCGCAGGCGATGGTCTGCACGCCGATCTTGTCGTAGATGGAGGTGGGGCCCTGGCTGCCGATGCAGGCGATCACGTTCTTCATCGGGAAGCTCATGGCGTGGTAACGCTCGATGCCGCCGGCCATCTTGTCCTCGCTGACCCGGATCACCAGCCGGTCCACACCCTCGTCGTCCACTTCGCCGATGCGAGGGGTGGCGCCGGGGAGCAGCCTGATGTTGCCGCCTAAAAGGATCTCCTCGCCCAGTCGCTGCGCGGTCTCCTTGTTCACGTCGAAGGTCTCCGCCATGTGCGCCCAGTACACCGGCTCCTTGTCGTTGGCGTTTCTCTTTTCCTTCAGGATGGAGATGATCACGTCGGCGGCCGAGTTGCCCCCGCCGATGACCAGGGTGCGCACGCCGATGTATTTCTTCGGGTCGTCGAGCCCCTTGGCGACCATCTTGGCGTCACCGTACACGGAGAGTTCCTTGGGAATGGAACTGCCGAAGGCGAGGAGCACCTTTCTGGCCTGGAAGGTCCCCTTGGAGGTGTGCACCTTCAGGTAGTCGCGCCCTTCCTCGATGTTCTCGAACTGGGTGTCGGTCAGTACGTTGAGCCCCTCGTGCTGGACGAAGTGCTGCACGTACTGGATGTATTTTTCCACCGTGACCGGCTTGTCAGGCGGGCGCAGTTCCTCGACCAGGAAAGGCTCCGGGTTCTCCTTGGGTTTGGAAGGGTAGACGTTCTTACCCTCGGGGTAGGTATTGGCGATGCCCTGGAAAATGGATTTGCCCGATTCGATCAAGATATGGCTCAGGCCGTTTTTGTGGCACAAGTAAGCGGCCGCCACACCGCCGGGGCCTCCGCCGACGATTAGTACATCGTATTTCTGATCCATGTTGCTCCTCGCGGGTCCCTCACGGGGGATTTCGGTAACGCATCAACTATACACGCTTCAAGGGGCCCTTCCTAGCAATAATGAGAACGCTGCTTGGCAAAGCCTCAGCATCGGGTAGTATTTGATGGCAGTCGGAAAAATACTACGATCGCGAAGGAGGAGGGCTATGGCCGGAAGAGACAACAAGGTGATGGTTGGGGCGATGCTGCTCCTGGCCGGAGGCATCATAGGCGCCGGGGTCGCGCTATTGTACGCGCCGCAAAGCGGCGAGAAAACCCGCAAGGAGCTCGGGCGTTACGCCAAAAAGGCGCGCCGCAAAGGGGAGGAAGCCCTGGAGGCGGTCGAGGACTTCTCCGATCATGTAGGGGAGATGGCCGAGGCGGTTGGAGAGCGCGCCTCTGAGATCCTGGATCGCGGTAAGGACATGGCCTACAGCGCCAAGAAGGGACTCCTGAAGGCCCTGGAGGACGGCGAAGCGCGCCTGATGAAGGAGAGGTCGCGGCTTGCCAAACTGATAGGCTGAGACTAAGACTAAGACTAAGACTAAGACTAAGACTAAGACTAAGACTAAGACTAAGACTAAGACTAAGACTAAGACTAAGACTAAGACTAAGACTAAGACTAAGACTAAGACTAAGACTAAGACTAAGACTAAGACTAAGACTAAGACTAAGACTAAGACTAAGTAGCTGCCATAACGAGAAAGGCCCCGCGTCCTACGATGCGGGGCCTTTTCGATTGCCTTAATCTCAATCTTAGTCTTAATCTTAATCTTAAGTCTTTATCTGTCTCTAGATCCCCTTGCCGGTCAGCTTCACCAGCGCTTCCATGTACTTCTCGCCGGTCTTTCTGACGATCTCCTCGGGGAGCGGCGGCGCCGGGGCGGTCTTGCCCCAGTCCAGGGTCTCCAGGTAGTCCCTCAGGAACTGCTTGTCGAAGGAGGGCTGCGGGCCGCCCGGCTGGTAGCTCTCTTTGGGCCAGAAACGGCTGGAGTCCGGGGTCATGCACTCGTCGATGATGATCAGCTCCCCTTCGTGGATGCCGTACTCGAACTTGGTGTCGGCGATGATGATCCCCTTCTGGTCGGCCAGGTCGCGCGCCTTCTCATAGATCTTGAGCGTCACCGCGCGCACCTTCTCGGAGATCTCCTTGCCGCAAATCTCGCACATCTGCTCGAAGGAGATGTTCTCGTCGTGGGTGCCGAGCTCTGCCTTGGTGGAGGGGGTGAAGATCGGCTGCGGCAGACGGTCGCTTTCCTTGAGCCCCTCGGGGAGCTTGATGCCGCAGATGGCACCGGTCTGCTGGTAGTCCTTCCACCCTGAACCGGAGATGTAGCCGCGCACGATGCACTCGGCGGCCAGCGGCTGGGCCTTTTTCACCCACATGGAGCGGCCCGCCAGGACGTCGGCGTAGGGCTGGCACTCCGCGGGGAAATCGGCCACGTCGGTGGAGATGATGTGGTTCTTGATGATGTCTTCCATTTGGCGAAACCAGTAGGCGGAGATCTGGGTCAGGACGTACCCCTTGTTGGGTATTCCCTCGTTCATGATGACGTCGAACGCGGAGATCCTGTCGGTGGTGACGATGAGCAGCGTTTCACCGAGGTCGTAGATGTCGCGCACCTTCCCGCGTGCGGCAAGTTTGAGGCCGGGGAAGTCAGTGTTGAGTACCGGTGTAGTCATTGGTGCATTCTCCTTTTATTCGCCCTTAGCGTGAAAAGTGAAAGGTGAAGAGTGCACCCGCACCCTCCACCTCGCACTTGTAAGCTGTGATACTTCCCAGTAGTCCCGTTAGTCCTGGAGCACCATCGGGTTGATGTCGATCTTCGCCTTTTCGCGCAGCCCCTTGACCCACTTGTCCAGGGCCTCCTGCTGCTTCTTGGGAAGCAGGGCCGCCTTGATGGAGCCGGAATCCTTGGCGAGCTCGGTAAGGGGGGCCTCGGTGCGGGACTTGAGCGCCACGGCGTACCAGCGCTCGCCCACCTTGAAGGGCTGCTTGGCGGCCTGGTTCGGGGCGTTCAGGGTGAAGGCAGCCTCCATCAACTCGGGGGAGGTGCCGATGGCGGGGACCACGCCGGTCGGGGCGAAGCCGAAGCTGCCGGTCTCCTTGGCGGCGCCGCCTTTGGACAGCTGCTGCAGCGCTTCCTCGGCCTTCTTCTTGGCCAGGTCGGCGGCCTTGACCTCGACGGCCTTGGCTTCCACGGCGCCCTTGATCTGGGCCAGCGGCGGTACGGCGGCCGGCTTCTTGTCCAGCACCTTGACCAGGTAAATCCCCTTGGCGGTCTCGACCGGTCCGCCCAGTTCACCCTGCTTCAGGGCGAAGGCGCGGGCGACAACCTCGTTCTCGCCGGCAAGCGCTGCGGCGGGTGCCTTGGCGGTGAAGAGCGCGGTCTTCTCGACCTTGCCCCCAAGGGCCGCTGCGGCTCCGTCCAGGTCGCCTTTGGCCTTGAACTTGTTGACCGCCTCGGCGGCCTTCTCGTAGGCTTCCTTGGCTGCCTTCTGCTTCTGGGCGTCGGCGGTGGCCTTGTCCTTCACCTCGGCGAAGGGGAGGATGCCCCCTTTGCCCTGGTAGCGGTCGATGTTTTTCTGGTAGTAGGTCTGCACCTCATCCGCGGTGACGCTCACCTTGGCGGCCGCCTGGGCAGGGTTCACCACGGTGTAGGCGACGGAGACCTGCTCCGGGGTCTTGAAGTCGTTCTGGTGCTCCTGCAGGTAGGAGGTGAGCTCCTGGTCGGTCAGCTTGACGCTCCCCTTGACGTCGGCGGGGGAGAAGGAGACGTAGGCGAGGTTCACCTTGTCGTTTTGCTTCTTGAAGGCTTCCTTCACCTCGGCGTCGGTCACCGTGGCGGATTCCTTGATCTTGTTGCGGGTCTTCTGCAGCACCATCTCCTGTTCCTGGGACTCCTCGAAGTCCTTCGGGGTGATGCGGTTTACCTTCAGGGTCTGCTGGTAGACGCCGAAGTCGAAGGCTCCGTTTTTCTGGAATGCGGGGATCTTGGCGATCTCTGCGGCAACCTGGTCCTTGTTCACCTTGACCCCCATCTTCTTCGCCTCGTCGAGGATGAGGACGTTGTCGATCAGGGTGTCGATGGTGAGCTTCTTGATCCCCATCTGCTTTTCAAGTTCCGGGGTCAGGCTGCGACCGTAGATCTGCTCGTAGAGGCCGCGGGTGCGGTAGTAGCTCTTCTGGAACTCGTCCAGGGATATCTTGGTGCCGTTTACCGTTGCCGCATAGCTCTTGCCACCTCTTCCGTCACTGCCGCCCTTGCCCCATACCAGGAAGATGGTTCCTATGAAAGAGAGGACGATGACGACGAATACGACCTTGATGACAATGGATTGCTTGTACTTCCTCATTACACCTAGCATTCCGGTTCGGCTCCTTTGCGCTGATAAAAAATAGAGTCTAGCTCACACTCAAGAGTGCCGAATCATAATATACTTTAATCGCAAAAGCAACGGTAGAATGAAGCAGTATACCGACCTCTCCCAGTCCAGCTCCAGACATCCGGCGGGTTTTCTTTCTTGCAAGGGTGCGTACCATTTGCTATATTTCCTCCTTTGACACCGGGCAGGGTCCGGTTATTGCGATAATTCAAAGGAGTTCATGCATGTTTAAGATTTTCGACTCCCTTTTCGGCATGTTTTCTAACGATCTGGCCATCGACCTTGGCACGGCCAACACCCTCGTCTACCTCAAGGGGAAGGGGATCGTGGTGCGTGAGCCTTCCGTGGTGGCGGTCCAGAAGATGCCGAACGGCCAGCAGAAGGTCCTCGCCGTCGGGATGGAAGCGAAGAAGATGCTCGGTCGCACCCCCGGTACCATCACGGCCATCCGGCCCATGAAGGACGGGGTCATCGCCGATTTCGACATCACCGAAGAGATGCTGCGCTACTTCATTCACAAGGTTCACAACAGAAAGACCCTGGTACGTCCGAGGATCGTCATCTGCGTCCCCTCCGGGATCACCCAGGTGGAGAAGCGCGCCGTCAAGGAAAGCGCCGAGTCCGCCGGCGCGCGCGAGGTGTACCTGATCGAGGAGCCGATGGCAGCCGCGATCGGCGCCGGCCTCCCCATCACCGAGGCCTCCGGCAACATGATCGTCGATATCGGCGGCGGCACCACCGAGGTGGCCGTGATCTCGCTGGCCGGCATCGTCTACACCAAGAGCGTCCGGGTGGGTGGCGACAAGATGGACGAGGCGATCGTCCAGTACATAAAGCGCAAGTACAACCTCCTGATCGGCGACCGCATGGCCGAGCTGATCAAGATCGAGATCGGCGAGGCGTACCCCGGCACCCAGCTTCTGCACATGGAGGTCAAGGGGCGCGACCTCGTCTCCGGGATCCCCAAGACCACCGAGATCGACTCCAACGAGATCCGCGAGGCGCTCTCCGAGCCGGTTACCGCCATCGTCGACGCGGTGCGCAACTGCCTGGAGCGCACTCCGCCCGAACTGGCGGCGGACCTCGTCGACAAGGGGATCGTCCTTGCCGGCGGCGGCGCGCTCCTGAGAAACCTCGACGTGCTCCTGCGCGAGGAGACCGGCCTCCCCGTGGTTACCGCGGAAGACCCGCTCTCCTGCGTCGTGCTCGGCTCCGGAAAGGTGCTTGACGAACTCGCGCTGTTGCGCAACGTCGCGGTAAGCTCCTAGTTTCCGACTCTCACATCTGCCGTTTCTGCCCGAGGGATCCTCATGAACGACGCTATCATTGACGTCATCATACCCGTATGGAACCGGCCCGAAGAGACTCGAAACTGTCTGGTCAACCTGATCAACCACACCCCGAACGCCCGATTTATCATCGTCGATTGCGGCTCCGAACGCGACACCGAGAGGATGTTGCAGGAGTTCGCTGACGGGCTGGACGAGCGTGCCCTTTTGATGCGCGACGACAGCAATATCGGGTTCGTCCGTGCCGCAAACCGCGGTTTCCAGAGCTCGACGGCCCCCTTCCTGGCCCTGCTGCGCAGCACCAGTATAGTCAGCGCGCGCTGGCTCGACCCGCTGCTGCAGTACGCCCAGGAGCATCCCGAAGCGGGCATCCTGCTCCCCTGTCTCGATCCGGGAGACCCCTGCGCGGGGCCCTGCGAGGTGGAGAGCGGTTCCTTCGCCGCCATGGTGATCCGCCGCGAGCTGTACCGTGAGATCGGCGGTTTCGACGAGTCGCTGGACGGCGGGGTCTGGTGCCTGAAGGATTTCACCCGGCGCGCCTGCGCGAAGGGGTACTTGACCTTGCAGGTGCCGGGTCCCCTGGTGAGCCACCAGGAGGAGGTCCCGCTCGGCTCGGAACTCAGGCGCCGGGAGACCCTGCAAAGGAGCATGGCCGCGTTCCGCGAACGCTGGGGCGAGGGGGGGAGCTACCTGCTGCACGTCCCCAAGGGGGTCGAGCTGGAGCTCTTGCGCCAGAAGCTCGACTGGCTGCTCCAGGGGGCGCGCCACGGAGACAGCTACACGCTGCTTCTGCCCCACGGCCTGAACCAGGCGGCCCAGCAGTCGGGCCTCTCCTGCCTGCACGAGAACGTGAAGCTGGTGCCGCTCCCCCGCATGGCCTGGGACGGCATGAAGCGGCGCATCTACGAGAAGCTGGTCGCCCAGCGTCCCGGCACCATGCCGGTCACCGCGGTGGACGGGCTGCCGTTTCCCTGGAGCGAGCGCTACCTCTCGTTTTCGGAACTCACCGAGCGGATCAAGGCACGGGTTCACTAGCATCGCTGCGGGGAGCCGCGGCACGCGGAGGGTTGATGAAAGAAGAGATCAAGGCCCAGCTCCAGGCCCACGCCCAGGTCATAGCGGCGCTCGAAAGGGACCTCTGTCCGTCCCTGGAGAGCGCCGTTTCGCTTTTGGCTGCGGCGCTGCGCGACGGGAAGAAGCTGCTTGTTTTCGGTAACGGCGGCTCCGCCGCCGACGCGCAGCATTTCGCCGCGGAGATCGTGGGGCGTTTCAAGCTCGAGCGCCGAGCGCTGCCGGCCATCGCGCTCAGCACCGATACCTCCATCCTCACCGCGGTGGGGAACGACTACGGCTTCGAACGCATCTTCTCGCGCCAGGTGGAGGCGCACGCCAACCCGGGGGACGTGCTGGTGGGGATCTCCACCAGCGGCAACTCCCCCAACGTCAAGCTGGCCCTCGAGACCGGGAAGCGGCTGGGGTGCCGCAGTATCGCCCTCTTGGGCAAGGACGGCGGGAGCATCAAGGGGGTGGCCGAGCTCTCCCTGGTGGTGCCCAGCGACGACACCCCCAGGATCCAGGAGGGGCACATCACCATGATCCACATCCTGTGCGACCTGGTGGAGCGGGAACTTTTTTCATGACGGTGCGGCGGGATTAGGGCAGCGGGAAAGGCCAGGGGTACCATGGGCAAGCGGCGTGCGGTCTTCCTCGACCGGGACGGAACCATCAACCAAGAGGTGCAGTACCTGAGCAGGGTGGAGGATTTCCGTCTCATCCCCGGGGTCCCCTACGCGCTGCAGCGGCTCAAGGATGCCGGTTTTCTCCTGGTGGTGGTCACCAACCAGTCCGGTGTCGGGCGCGGCCTCTACGACGAGGCGGCGCTGCAGGCGATCCACGACCGCATGCACGAGGAACTGGGAGATTTCGGCATCACCATCGACGCCTGCTACTTCTGTCCGCACCACCCCGAGCACGGCGTCGGCGACTACCGCGTGGAGTGCAACTGCCGCAAGCCCCTGCCGGGGATGCTGGAGCAGGCGGCGCTCGACCTCGACATCGACCTCTCCCGCTCCTACATGGTCGGCGACAAGCTGGGCGACATCGAGGCGGGACTCAACGCCGGCTGCACCTCGCTCATGGTGCTGACCGGTTACGGCGCGGTCGAGTCGGCGCGGCTCCCCAAAGGGGTCCGGGCCTACGAGGACCTCCAGGCGGTGGTCGAGGCGATCCTCGTCGCGGAAGGGAAGGGGAAGCGCAAGAGACGCTGAACCGCAGCGCAGCAGGGACGACCGCCTTCTTTCAGCGGCCGCTACCGACCGGTCCCGCGACCGGCAGGAGCGGCCTTTTTCGCAGGAGTGGGCATGAAGCCGTACCACCAGATCTTCCCTGATGCAGCCGGGTCCACCATGACCCTGGAACTGCCGGCGCAGAGCGGAAGGATCCCGAAGGGGAGCTACGCCTTCGTCGAGTGCTACTGCACCACCCCCGGGTGCGACTGCCGCCGGGTCGCACTGTTGGTGCTGGACCAGAAGCAGCGGCAGAAGGCGCTGATCTGCCTCGGCTTCGACGGCGACGGACCCTTCTGCGGCCCCTACCTGGACGGCTCCAGCTACCAGGTTCCCTACGCCGACGAGCTGCTCGACTTCTGCGTGCACACCCTCAATTCCCGCACGGAGTGGGTGGAGCGCATGTACCGGCGCTACGGCGAGGTGCGGGAGCTGATCGACGGCGTCCCCTACCGCGGCAGGCCTTTCCCTCTTCCCGGAGACCTTTTCTACCGTGCCATGCCGGCACCGGACCTGGAGACCATGCTCACCGAATCGGTTCGGCATGGGTTCACCCCCGGTTGTCCCCAGCCCCCCTGCGCCGGGCAGGGGGAGCCGTCGGGGACCATGCGCCTCGTGGAACTGTACGCGCGGGCCGGGGTGAGCGCTCCCATTGCCATCCTCATCTCCCTGCAGGACGAACTGCACCGGCACCTCCTGGCCGACCCCCTCGCGGTGGAGGAGCTGGCGGCCCTGCTGGCGGCGCTTGGACGGGCCGCCAAGGCGGACCACGACCGGATCTCGGCGGCCTTGAGGATCCTCTCCCTCACCCTTGAGTTCTACCAGGTGGAGATGGCGGGGGGGCGTCCGGGTGCGAGGCAACAGCTGCAGCGGCTGCAGAGCGCCCTCGCGCTGCGGGTGTACCGGGAACGAAGCGGCATGGAACTGCGCCTTTCGGTGACCGACATACTGGTGCGCAGCCGGTTGAACCTGATCCCCGAACTGCAGGCGATCTGCCAGGCGGGGGAGGGGAAGGCGGAGGGTGGGCTCGACCTGAACGCCGCCTCGAGCGAGGAGTTCGTCTCCGGCGTGCTCCGGCATTTCGCCTCCGTCGGGGTGACCTGTCCCTTCGCCGGCGCCCAGGAGATCCTGGAACTGTTCGCGGTCAACGACCCTGAGCTGAGGCCCGGGCTCACCTGGGAGCTTTTGACCGCCGACGCCCCGTTTCTGCGCGAGATCGCCGCTCTGCTCATCTTCAACGCGGATCCGGAACTCTCCCGGGAGGTTGCCCGCATGCTGGTCTCGGTGGCGGGCGCCACCCTGACCCCCAATACGCTGCGGCGCCTGATCATGGCGCGCAACTGGTTTCCGGAACCGGCCCGAAGCATCGTGGACCAGACCATCAGCAACGCGCGGCGGGCTCGGGTGCCGTGCGCCCACCTGGAAAATCCCGACGAGGAAACCGTGTACGCCAGTTGCCTGGACGGTTCCGGGGGGCAGGCGTTCCAGGTCATCGTTTCCGACCGGGCCGCCTATGCCGGGTGCACGCTGCTGCTGCAGGAGGGGGGAGGCATCGCCGACTGCACCGTGGTGCGGCTGGAGACCCGCAGGGACCGGGAGGACTTCATCCGGGCGGCGCGCAGCCGGCGCTGCTGCCTTACGTCGACCGGCGAGTACCTCGACCTCCGCCTGGGGATGGCCATCGCGGCCGGGACCGAGGCGGGGAGGGTGCCCGGGCACTGGCTGGTGCGGGTTGCCGAACTGCTGGGGCGCGGCCACTGGAAAGGGACCCACCCGGACCCGGCGCAAACCCTGCGGCAGCTGGCCGAAGAGGTTGCCGCACCGGACTCCCCCGAGGAGGGTGCCAGCGCGGAGCTCCTCGCCCTGGAGGATTCGGGGCGGTGGCACCGCTACCGCGCCCTGTTCGGGAGCTGGAAGGTGGAGGGAAGTGCTGTGGACCGCGTCGTCGAGGCGGCCCGCGGCGCCAAAGGAGCGGTCAGGACGGCGACGGTGCTGGAACAGTTGTGCGACCAGGTCCTCGAGCAGCAGCGGCCGGTCCTTTTGGAGCGGCTGGTCCTTGAGACGCTCTGGCTGAAGGCTGCAGCGGGGGAGGCGCCCATCCCCTGGCAGCGGATGTACCACGTGGCGCGGGCGGTAGCCGATCAAAACATAGCATTGAAGGAGATTCCGTTGGCAGTATCGATAGCACGTCAGAGTTTCACCGCGTACCGCAGGCACGAGCAAAACGTCAGGCCGGGGAGTGACAGCTAGTTCATGGAGATTTCACCGGTTCTTTTCCCCGTCCTGTTCCTTACCGGCGCAGTCGCCGGCCTTATCGACGCCATCGCCGGCGGTGGCGGCCTCATCACCATACCGGTCCTGCTCGGCCTCGGCCTGCCGCCTCAGGCTGCGCTGGGCACCAACAAGCTCCAGGCCAGTTTCGGCTCCTGCAGCGCCATGGCCCACTTCGTCAAGGCGGGGACCGTCAACCTGCGCGACGCGCTCCCCGGCGTCATCTGGACCACCATAGGCGCCATCCTCGGCTCGTACACGGTACAGCAGATCGACCCGGGCTTTTTGAAGAAGTGCATCCCGTTTCTGTTGCTCGCCATCCTCTGCTACACCATCTTCACCCCGAGGCTCGGCGCCGAGGAGGTGCACCCGCGCCTCCCCCGCAGGCTCTTCTACGCGGTTGCGGGACTGGGGCTCGGCTTCTACGACGGCTTTCTCGGACCGGGGACCGGTTCGTTCTGGGTGATCGCCATCATGCTCGGGCTGGGCTTCGACATGCGCAAGGGGACCGGCTACACCAAGCTCTTCAATTTCGTGAGCAACATCGTCTCGCTGGTGGTGTTCGTGGCAGGGGGGCACGTGCTGCTCTGGGCGGGGCTGCTGATGGGGGCGGGGCAGGCGGTCGGCGCACGGGTCGGGGCCAGGCTGGTAATCCACAAGGGGACCCGCTTCGTGCGGCCGGTGTTCATCTGCTCGGTGCTGGCGGTGACGGCGAAGCTGTTCTGGGACAGCTACCGGTAGGGATCAGATCTCCCGCAGGTTGCCGGCTTCGGTCTCGGCGCCGAGGTCGCGGGCGTTCAACTCCTGCTCCAGGTGGGTCAAAAGCTCTGTCACCTGCTGCACATAAACCTGCGGCACGCTCTCCAAAAGGCGCAGGGCGTTGTCCAGCCGCTTGGCGGCGGAAACGGCGGCCTTCAGCGGCACCAGCGGGTTGGGCTCTTCCCTCAGCGCGGCCACTTCCTTGAACTTCTTCAGCACGGTGGGGTGACTCTTCTCCTCTTCCACCACACGCTTTCTCAAGTCGCCGTACTCCTCGGCGGAAAATCCCTTCTCTTCCTTGGCCTGGCGCAAAAGGTCGATGGACCGGAAGTCGGGGAGGGGGCGCAACTCCTCGCGCCGGTCCAACAGCTGCGGCTCTTCCTTCTCCATGAAGCGGTAGGCCATGGTGAGCTTCTCGGCGGTGCCCCGCTTTATGCGTATCTCCTGCACGCAGTACTCCTCAAAGGTCCCGTAGCCCCACTCGCGGAACCGTCCCCTCTTGCTTACGTCCAGCAGCTTCTCGCCAAGCTCCACCCAGGACGACTTGAACCTCTTCGCCTTGTCCAATACCTCGTACCGGTCCGTGCCCGGCTCCAGGTGCTGCATGATGGACTCGATGTGCCGCTCGCTGCTCGACTTCGGTGTTTCCTGCATCGCTACCTCCATTGCCCGGCACTTCGCGTCGCCGGAACAGTGAGCGAAATTATCAGAATCCGTCCGGTTTTTGAAGTTTTTTATCTTGGCTATCGCTTTGAATCGGGTTAAACTTTGCGAGCCTCACAACCGGCACGACAAGGAGCTCACTATGGAACAGCGTCTGACTGACATGGAGATGCTGATCATGCACCAGGGTCACATCATCGACCAACTGAACGAGGTGGTCACCGGGCAGCAGGCCGTCATCGACCAGCTCACCAAGGAACTGAGGGCCATCAAGGAACACCTGCGCGGCCTGAGCGCTTCCGAGAACAGGCTCCCCTCCGAAGAAGAGCCTCCGCCCCATTACTAACCCCGGAACAGGAAACACATGAAGAAAGTTGCCCTCGGCTGCACCGGCCTCAGCATCAATCCCCTCGTTTTCGGCACCCTTCCGCTTGGTCCCCTGCAGGCCTCCCTCTCTCCCGAGGAAGGGGGACGCCTGATCCGCTACGCGCTGGAGCGCGGCGTGAACCTCCTGGACACGGCCGAGCTCTACCAGACCTACCCGCACATCCGCGCCGCACTGGCAGGCTTCACGGGCGAGGTTCACATCGCCACCAAGACCCACGCCAATACGGCGCAGGCGGCCCGCGGGCATGTTGAGCGGGCGCTGACCGAGCTCGCAGTGGAGCGGCTGGACATCGTGCACCTGCACGGCGCCCGGGTTGCGGATCCCTTCGTGGAGCGCCCGGAGGTGATCGAGGTACTGCTCAGGATGAAGGAGGAGGGGAAGATCGCCCACGTAGGGCTCTCCTCGCACTTCGTCAGCGCCATGCGGAAGTCGGTGCTGCACCCCGAGATCGAGGTGGTGCACCCGCTCATCAACCGGACCGGCATGGGGATCATCGACGGCTCCCAGGAAGAGATGGCCGCCGCCATCGCGGCCTGCGCCGCGGCCGGCAAGGGGGTCTACGCCATGAAGGCCCTGGCCGGCGGGAACCTCATCTCCACTGCCCGCGAGAGCCTACGCTACGTGCTGGGGCTCGCCGGGGTGCACGGCATCGCGCTGGGCATGCTCGCGGAGGCCGAGATCGACGGCAATCTGGCGCTCTTCCAGGAGGGGCGCGCCGACGAGGCGCTCTGGAATACCCTGGAGGGGAGGCGCCGCAAGCTCACCATCATGGAGGCCTTCTGCAAGGGGTGCGGCGCCTGCGTCCCCGCCTGCACCAACAACGCGCTCTCCCTGGTGGATGGCAGGGCCAAGGTGGACGACGACGAGTGCATCCTGTGCGGCTACTGCGGGGCGGCTTGCCCGGAATTCATGATCAGGGTTGTGTAGTCCAGTGGCGGACCCGGCGGACCAGGCGGGTCAGGTGGGAAGTGCAGGCAAGGGGTGGTGGGGTGGCGGATAGAGCTATGACTGAGGGCATTGTCTTTAACTTGCAACGGTACTCTCTGCACGACGGACCGGGCATCCGTACCACGGTCTTTCTGAAGGGGTGCCCTGCGCGCTGCTGGTGGTGCCATAACCCGGAAAGCCAAACTCACACCCCGGAAACAGCCTGGTCCCAAAACCGCTGCATCTCCTGCGACGCCTGCCTGTTGGCCTGCCATGAAGGGCTCAAGCCGCGGGATGCCTGCCGCACCTGCGGCGCCTGCGCCGAGGCCTGTCCGACCGGCGCTCGCGAACTGCTCGGAAAGGAAACCACCGCCGACGAGGTGCTGCAAAGCATCCTGAAGGACCGCATGTTCTTCGAGGACTCCGGCGGCGGGGTCACCTTCTCCGGCGGCGAACCGCTCTGCCAGCCCGCCTTTCTCAAGGAACTCCTGCTCGCCTGCCGCGCCCAGGGGATCCATACCGCCGTCGACACCGCCGCTCTCTGCCCTTCCGAGACCCTGCTCGACCTCGCCCCGCTGGTGGACCTCTTCCTCTTCGACCTGAAGTGCGCCGACGAGACGCTGCACCAAAAGGGAACCGGCCTTGGCAACCGCCGCATCCTGGAAAACCTGGAACAGCTCGGGCGGGTACACCGCAACATCTGGCTCAGGATCCCGGTCATCCCCGGTTTCAACGACACGGAAGAGGAGATGGCCGCGCTGGCCGAGCACGCAGCCCGCGCCGCCGGGGTGCGCCAGGTCTGGCTGCTCCCCTACCACGGCACCTGGAGCGCCAAGCCTGCGCGCCTTGGCAAGAAGCCGCCTGCCGAGGCCTTGGCCGCGCAGACGCCCGCACCGCAAACCATGGAGCTTTTCGCCCGGTTCTTCGCAGCCCGGGGATTGGACACGCAGATAGGAGGGGGAGCATAGATGACCGGAAGAACAACACGACTGCGCCAGGAAAGCCTCGCCGCCGAGCCCGCCATTTCCGCCGAGCGGGCGCTGCTGCTCACCGAGTTCTACCGCGAGAACGAGGGACGCTGGTCCGTCCCGGTCATGCGCGCCAAGTCCTTCCACTACCTGTGCGAGAAGAAGACCATCTATATAGGCGACGGCGAGCTGGTGGTTGGGGAGAGGGGACCGGCGCCGAAGCTGGTTTCGACCTACCCGGAACTGACCTGCCACTCGGTCGAGGACCTGCGCATCCTCAACTCGCGCGAACTGACCTCCTACCGCGTCGACGGCGCCTGCCTCAAGGCCTACCAGGAGACGGTGATTCCGTACTGGGGCACCCGCAGCCTGCGGGACAAGATCTTCGCCGCACTCCCCGAGGAGTGGCATGAGGCCTACCGCTACGGCATCTTCACCGAGTTCATGGAACAGCGCGCCCCCGGGCACACGGTGCTGGATGACAAGATCTACCGCAAGGGGCTGCTCGACTTCAAGAAGGAGATCGCTCAGGCCGTCGAGGCGCTGGACTTCGCCGCCGACGCCGACGCCTGGGCCCGCCGCGAGCAGTTGACCGCGATGGACATCTCCTGCGACGCCGTGATCCTCTTCGCGGAGCGCCACGCGAAGCTCGCCGAGAGCATGGCCGCCGCCTGCACCGACCCGGCACGGAAACAGGAACTCCTAAAGATCGCCGCCAACTGCCGCTGGGTCCCGGCCCACGCACCAAGCGACTTCTGGGAGGCGCTGCAGTCCTACTGGTTCTGCCACCTGGCGGTGATCACCGAGCTGAACGGCTGGGACGCCTTCAGCCCCGGGCACCTGGACCAGCACCTGTTCCCCTTCTACCAGGCCGAGCTGCAAAAGGGGACGCTCACCAGGGAGGGCGCCCGCGAGCTTTTGGAGTGCTTCTTCGTCAAGTTCAACAACCACCCCTCGCCCCCCAAGGTGGGGGTGACCGCGGCGGAGAGCGGCACCTACACCGACTTCGCCAACATCAACCTGGGCGGGCTCCTTCCTGACGGCTCCGACGGCTCCAACGAGGTGTCGCACCTGCTTTTGGAGGTGATCGACGAGATGCATCTCCTGCAGCCTTCCAGCAACGTCCAGCTTTCGCGCAAATCCCCGGACGCCTTCCTGAAGCACACCCTGAAGGTGGTGCGTAACGGCTACGGCTTCCCCTCGATCTTCAACGCCGACGCGGTGGTCGAGGAACAGCTGCGCCAGGGTAAGAGCCTGGTGGACGCCCGCGCCGGAGGGTGCAGTGGCTGCGTCGAGGTGGGGGCCTTCGGCAAGGAAGCCTACATCCTCACCGGCTATTTCAACCTGGTGAAGATGCTGGAGCTTGCCCTGCACGACGGCGTGGACCCGCTGACCGGGGTGCAACTGGGACCGAAGACGGGGGCCGCCGAGAGCCTCGGGAGCTTCGACGAGCTCTTCGAGGCGTTCCGCGCCCAGCTCGCCCACTTCCTGGACATCAAGATCCGCGGCAACCGTCTCATCGAGATGATCTACGCCTCCCAGATGCCGGCTCCCTTTCTCTCCGTGCTGACCGACGACTGCATCAGCCGGGGGGTGGACTACAACGCGGGGGGCGCCCGCTACAACAACAGCTTCATCCAGGGGGTGGGCGTAGGGAGCATCACCGACGCGCTCTCCGCCATCAAGGAGCACGTCTTCGAGCGCAACGCCCTCTCCCTGCCGGAATTGGTGGCGAAGCTCGACGCGGATTTCGCCGGGGACGAGCCGCTCAGGCAACGCCTTTGGAACAAGACCCGCAAGTACGGCAACGACGACGACTACGCCGATGACCTGATGCGGCTGGTGTTCGACGCCTTCTTCGACGAGGTGGACGGCAGGCCCAACACGAAGAACGGCGTGTACCGCATCGAGATGCTTCCCACCACCTGCCACGTCTACTTCGGCTCCGTCACCGGCGCCACCCCAGACGGTCGCCGGCGCGGCACCCCGCTCTCGGAGGGGATCTCCCCGGTGCAGGGGGCGGACCGCGGAGGGCCCACCGCGGTGATCCGCTCCGCCGGGAAGATGGACCACATCAGAAGCGGCGGCACCCTGTTGAACCTCAAATTCTCCCCGGCGCTCCTTACCGGCGCCGGAGGTCTGGACGGCGTGGCGAGCCTGGTGCGGAGCTACTTCCGCATGGACGGGCATCACGTTCAGTTCAACGTGGTGAACGTGGAAACCCTGAAAAGGGCGCAGGAGAACCCCGCCGAGAACCGCGACCTGATCGTGCGCGTCGCCGGGTACAGCGATTACTTCTGCGACCTCTCCACGGAACTGCAAAACGAGATCATCGCCCGGACCGAGCACACCTCGCTCTAGGGGAGGGAACATGGCCGTAATACCGGGGCGCTACCGGCACTACAAAGGGAATTACTACCAGGTCATCGGCACGGCCAGGCACAGCGAGACCGATGAACCCATGGTCGTGTACCGTCCCCTCTACGGGGAAGGGGGGCTTTGGGTTCGTCCCGAGGCGATGTTCCTGGAAACCGTCCTCGTGGAAGGCAAGCCGGTGCCGCGCTTTTGCCCTTGCCCGGAAGATTGAGAAGGGCGGTCCCGTTTCGGTGGCGCCCGCACCAGCCTCGCCCCTTGTTTCTCCCCTCATCAGGCATGATCTTCAGCCGCATCCGCCCTCATACCCCTCTCCCCTCGGCACCCTCTCCCAGAGAGAGAAGGTGTAGCGATGCATCGTCAATTCTCTCTTTCAATTTGTTTACAACAGTTACTCTTTTGTTTCGTTTTGAGAAGAAGATTCTCATTGACTTTGGATAGTGAAAAGGTGTAATTGGGATTTGCCTATTATAAACCTCAAGTCCTCTGTGAGAATGCCGACAAGTCCAATATGGCCATTGAGGTTCAGTAATCTTCCTGGAGGAGCTGCTTGGGTGAGACGGTAGTCGATATACTGAGGTTTCTCACCGATCATTTCGGGGAAGATTTTCACTCCTATTCCCAATCCCTCGCCGAAAAGCGCATCGCGGAGCGGGTGAAACAGCTTCGCCTTCCCGGTCTGTCCGAGTACCACCAGTTCCTGCAGCGCGATTGCGGCGAACCGGCCTACCTTTCCTGCATGCTGCGCATCAGGTTCAGCAGCTTCTTCAGGGACCCGCTCCAGTTCGAACTGTTAAGGTCGCAGATCATGTCCAGCCTGCTTCCCGCCTCGTCGCAGGGCGGGTTCCTGCGCGCCTGGTCCGCGGCCTGCGCCGGGGGAGAGGAGCCCTGTTCGCTCGCCATCATCATCGACGAAACCCTGCAAATGCTCGACGTGCACCCAAAGGTCCAGATCTTCGCCACCGACGTGGCCGAGGACGCCCTGGAAGAGGGGCGTGCCGGATACTACGCGACGGGAAGCCTTGGCGGCGTCACCCTGCAGCAGCTAAAGACCTACTTCACACCCGACGGCACCGGCTACCGCATTTCCCCCAAGATACTCTCCATGATCAGCTACTGCCGTCACGATCTGCTCGACCCCCATACCTACGCCCCCCCCGAGTCACTGTTCGGGGGGTTCGATCTCATCTGCTGCCGGAATTTTCTCATGTACCTGGACCCGCAGGCCTACCTGAGGGTGTTCGACAACCTGTTCCGCGCCCTGAACCCCGGCGGCGTGCTCCTTTTGGGCAAGGCGGAATCCGTGCCCGAGCGCTACCACCAGCACCTGGTGCGGATCTTCGAATGCGGCAACCTGTACCGCAAACAGCAGACCGGGAGGACCTGATGCGTACCCTGATGAGATGCCTGGCGATCGCGCTCCTTTTCTCACTCTGCCTCTGTGGCTGTTCCCGCAAGGAGAACGACGGCGGCGCTGCCAAGGAAGGGGCCGCGGCCGGGAGATACGCCGGTTATCGCTTCGGCGGCGACGAGGTGATCGACCTCGGCTCGCAGCCGTTGACCCTGCCGGAAGGTGCGGTGGCGGAACTGATCGCCCGGGACTCCGTCCTCGCCTCCCGGCTTGCCTCCCAAGGTTTCTCAGTGCGGGTGCATCCCTTCTTCAAGGGGAAGGACATCACCGAGTTCCTCTCGTCGGGGAAACTGCAGGGGGGAATTTTCGCGGACATGCCGGCCCTGACCGCCGCCGCAAGCGGCGACTTCGTCTGCGTCGGACTGCTGAAGCAGGGCTTTGCCACCATCGTTTCCGGGAAACCGATGCTGGTGCGCGACCTGAAGGGGAGGCGCGTGGCCACCGGTCTGGGGTCGGCGGCCCACTTCACCCTCCTGAGCGCGCTGCAAAACGAGGGGCTGACCGAGGGGGACATCAAGCTGGTGCCGATGGAGATAAGCGAAATGCCAAAGGCACTGGCGGAGGGGAAGATCGACGCCTTCAGTGCGTGGGAGCCGACCCCGACCCTGGCCTTTGCCGCCCACCCCGAATTCCACATGGTGCACAAGGGGGTGAGCTACGGTTTCCTCTGCCTGCGGCGGGACTTCGTCCGCAGCCACCCCGACCAGGCCCGGGAATTGGCGGCCGCAGTGGTCAGGGCCTGCGCCTGGATGCGCCCCCCCCACGGCCTGAAGCAGGCCGCCGAGTGGACCGCCGCATCTGCGGCGCGGCTGCAGGGGGCGCCCTACCAGGTGACCGGGCAGGCGATGGGTAATATTATCCGCAACGACCTGCTCAACGTCCCCGGGGCACCACGCATCCCGGCGACGGTATTGAGCGAGGAGGGGCTTCTCTACAGGAAATTCACCTTCCTGAAGCGCACGGGAAACATCCCTGAAAGCACCCCCTGGGCCAAGGTTCGCGGCTCCTTTGATACTGAAATGATGCGGCAGGTCGTGGCCAGAGGGGACCAGTTGGCCCTGCAACGGTTCGACTACCGCAATACTGACCAATCGGACGGTGTTAAATGAAAAGAATACTCCTGCCGACGCTGAAGGGGCGTCTGGCCTTCTGGTTCACTACGATCTGCCTGGTCCCGCTGGCGGTTTTCACCACGGCAATCTATTCGCAGCGGGTGCAACTGGCCCGGTCGCTGATGCTGGACAAGCTCTCCGCCGTCACGGCGCTGCGCCAGGACCAGATCAACTCCATGCTCGACAACCTGATGAGCGACGTCTCCACGCTCGGGTCGGGAAAGTCGGTGCTGGTCGCAGCCCAGGCGCTGGCCGCAAACCCGACCGCCTGGTCCGACGCAGCCGCCACCGACAGCATGCGGCTTTTGCGCGGCTACCAGGACGAGTACGAGCCGGTCGCCGACGTCTCCATCGTCACGGAAAACGGCACCATCCTGCTCAGCACCGACCAGGCCCGGAGGGGGCACCGGGTCGCGCGGCCCGAGATGGTCCTCACCTCCCTCAACGACGCCGCGCCGGTGATCGGCGAGGCGTACCTGCTGGGGAACGAGGGTAACGCGAGCATCGACATCGCCGCGCCGATCAAGGGGGGGGGCACCGAGGCCGGCAGGGGGGCCGTGGTGGTGCGCTACAACCTGCGCAAACTCCTCAATATCACGATGGAAAACAGCACCGGGATGGGCAAGACCGGCGAGGTCGTGCTGGTCGACCGCAAGGTTCGCCCCCTGGTCGAGCTGCGCGGCATCCCCAACGCGGTGCTCAAGGTGAAGCTCACCGGGAAGCCGGCGGTGATGGCGGCGGGGGGGCAAAGCGGCCTCGCCCAGACCACCGACTACCGCGGCGTGGACGTCCTCTCCGCCTACTCCCACATCCCGCGCACCGGGTGGGGGCTCGTGTGCAAGCAGGACTCTTCCGAGGTCTTCGCGCCGATCCGGCATGCTCTCTACGTCACCTACGGTATAGCCGCCCTCATCTCGCTTCTGGTATGGGGCTTCGCCCTAAAGCTCGCCGAGGGGATCAGCGCGCCGCTTGTCAAGCTCTCCGAGACCGCCAACGAACTGGGCGCCGGCCACTACGAAGCGCGCATCGAGTCGGAAGGGACCCTGGAGCAGATCTCGCTGGCAGCCTCGTTCAACGCCATGGCCGACACGCTGCAGATGAAGATGGCGGCCCAGCAAGGGTTGGCGCGACTGTCCGAGCACCTGGTCGATGCGGTGAGCCTGGACGACTTCTTCAAGAAACTGCTCCCCGCCTTCGTCGACGTTACCGGCGCCAGGATGGCGACGGCCTTCGTGCAGGATGGCGAGGGCGACGGGTTCGCCCCGGTACATGCCATCGGGGCCGACTGCGGCAGGATGCGCCGTTACAGCCGCTCCCAGCTCGAGGGGGAACTGGGCATACTGCTGACCTCGCGCAGGATCACGCGCTTCTCCCCCGGTCCCGCCGGCGAGGGGCTGCGTTTTGTCACCCCGTTCGGCGAGATCGTCCCCGCGGAACTGGTGACGGTGCCGGTCGACACCGACGGGGAACTGCACGCCTTCGTGTCGCTCGCTTCCGAGCATCCCTTTCCGCTTTGGGTGCACGACACGCTCGAGATGGTCCGGGTGCCGCTGGGCTCCGCCTTCTCCCGCGTGGTGGCTGCCGAAGACGTGCGCCGGCTCGCCTCCGAGCTTGCCATCAAGAACGCCGAGCTTGTGCAGCAGTCCGAGGAACTGGTGCAGCAGTCCACCGAGCTTGCCCAGCAGTCCGACGAACTGGTCCGCCGCAACCGGGTCCTGGACCAGCAAAAGCAACTCCTCGAGGAGGCCACCCGCCTGAAGAGCGAGTTCCTCTCCAACATGAGCCACGAGCTGCGCACCCCCCTAAACTCGGTGCTGGCGCTCTCCCGGGTGCTGGCGGTGCAGGGAGCCGAGCGGCTCAGCGAGGAGGAGCGAGGCTATCTCGGGATCATCGAGAAAAACGGCAAGCATCTGCTCTCCCTGATCAACGACATCCTGGACCTGGCCAAGATCGAATCGGGGCGCCTCGACCTCTTCCTGGAGTCGGTGGACCCGGCCAAGGTGGCCGCCGAGGTGGTGGACAGCCTGGCGGTGCTGGCCCGGGAGAAGGGGATCGCCCTCTCGCTGGTCGCGCCCGATGCGTTCCCCCCGATGCGGATCGACGTCAAGAAGCTGCGCCAGATGCTGCAGAACCTGGTGGGGAACGCGGTGAAGTTCACGGCCCAGGGTTCGGTGACCGTGCGCCTGGAAGCGCGGGACCGGGAGCTTTTCTTCGAGGTGAAGGACACCGGGATCGGCATCGCGCCGCAGTACCTGGAGAGCATCTTCCACGAGTTCCGCCAGGCCGACGGTTCCACCTCGCGCTCCTACGAGGGGACCGGGCTCGGGCTCGCCATCGTGAAGAAGAGCGCTCTCCTGTTGGGGGGAGACGTCGGCGTCACCAGCGAGCTGGGGCAAGGCTCCGTCTTCACGCTGCGCCTGCCGCTTGAGTGCAGCTTGGGCGACGGGGTAAAGGATGCCTCGCTGGCGGCGGTACCGGCGCAGGAGTGGCGGGCGCCGCACCCCTCGGGAAGATCGGTGCTGGTGGTCGACGACGACCCGGAGACTGTGTCCCTGATCACCACACACCTGAGCCAGGCCGGTTTCGGCACACTGAGCGCCCTCAACGGCCCGGACGCCCTGCGGCTTGCCCGCGCCAACCGCCCCTTCGCCATCACCCTGGACATCATGATGCCCGAGATGGACGGCTGGGAGGTCATGCGGGAACTAAAGGAACACCCCGAGACCGCCGATATACCGGTTATGATCATCTCCCTCTCCGAGGACCGCGCCACCGGCGTCGCCCTGGGGGCGGTCGGGGTGATCAGCAAGCCGGTCGGCAGGGAACAGCTCATGGAGGCCTTCGCCAGGCTGACCGGGGCCGGATGCCGCCTGGTGCTGGTGGTCGACGACAGCGATTACGACCGGTTCTTCCTGGCCTCCCTGTTCAAGGAGCAGGGGCTCGACGTGCTCCTGGCCGAGAGCGGCCCCGAGGCGCTCGAGCTTGCGGTCACAGACCACCCCGACCTGATCACCCTGGACCTCCTCATGCCGGGAATGGACGGCGCGGCGGTGCTGGACCGGTTGCGGTCGAACTCGTGTACGGCGGACATCCCGGTGGTGGTCATCACCTCGAAGGAACTCTCTCACGGCGAGCTGCAGCGCCTGTCCAGCGGGGTGAGCGCGATCATCTCCAAGAACGGCCTGGAGCGCCGGATGGTGCTGGACGAGCTGGTCAGGAGCCTGGAGCGCCTGGGGTGGCGCCTGCCCAATCGGGAGGAGAGTCACGGCGCCAGGATCCTGATCGTCGAGGACAGCGAGGCCGCGACGGTGCAGCTTCGCTTCGCCCTGGAGTCGGCCGGGTACCACGTGGATGCTGTTTCCGGCGGCCGCTACGCGCTCACCTACCTCAAGTCCCACGTGCCCGACGGCATCGTCCTTGACCTGATGATGCCCGAGGTGGACGGTTTCCAGGTGCTGGAGGCGGTCCGTTCCAGCAGCTTGACCGCCAACGTGCCGGTGATGGTGATGACGGCCAAGACGCTTTCGCCGGGGGAATACGACCGGCTCAGGGAACTGCAGGTGCACCAGCTGGTGCAGAAAGGGGACGTCGAGCTCCAGGAGCTGCTGCAGCGGGTCTACGAGATGCTCGGCAGCGTGAACCTGTTCCGGCCGGGGGGGGAACCCGCCGCGGCCCAGCCGCCGAAGGCGCCGAAGTGGGAAGGGGATGGCTCCCTGCTGGTGGTGGAGGACAACCCGGACAACCTGGTCACGCTGAAGGCCGCGCTGGGCGGGAAGTACCGCATCGTCGAGGCGTGCGACGGAGCCGCCGGGCTCGACGCGGCCAGGAGCGCGCCGCCGTCGCTGATCCTTTTGGACATGCACCTGCCGGTGCTGGACGGCTTCGCGGTCCTGAAGAGGCTCAAGGAAGACCCGGCCACCGCCGCCATCCCGGTGGTTGCGCTCACGGCAAGTGCCATGGCGGGGGACCGGGAGAAGGTGCTGGCGGCGGGGTGCGCGGCCTACCTTTCCAAGCCCTACCACCCGGAGGAATTGCAGGAGTTGGTGGAGAGTTTCTTCGCCCCGCAGGGGGCGAATCCCGTTTAGATGACGGTGTCGCAGTTATCCTGAAAGGAACCAGTGAGCATGAAGCTTCTTGCCATCGACGACAACCAGGACAACCTCCTCACCCTGAGTGCGCTGTTGAAGACGTTCCTCCCCGAGGCACAGCTGATCACCTCGCAGTCGGCGCAGGACGGCATACGCCGGGCCGCCATGGAGGCGCCGGACGTGATCCTGCTCGACATCCAGATGCCGGGGATGGACGGCTTCGAGGCCACCCGGCGCCTGAAAGCGTCCCCTTCGACCCAGCACGTCCCCGTCATCCTGGTCACTGCCCACCGCAGCGACTCGGCCTGCCGCGTCATGGGCCTTGAGTGCGGCGCCGATGCCTTCCTCTCCAAACCCTTCGACGAGGCGGAGCTCGTGGCCCAGATCAAGGCGATGGTGAGGATCAAGCGGTCTGAGGACGCGCTGCGGCAGGAGCGCGATTCCCTGGAAGCGCTGGTGCAGAGGCGGACCTCGCAGCTGCTGCAGGCGAACGTGGAACTGAAGCAGCACCTGGAGCGGCTGGCGCAGAACGAGGCGCGCTACTCGCGGGCCGTGCGAGGCACCAGCGACGGCCTGTGGGACTGGGACCTGGTCAGTAACGAGTATTACTATTCCCCCCGCTGGAAGGAGCTCCTCGGGTTCGCCGATGACGAACTGGAGAACCGTCCGGAGACCTTCTTTTCCCGGCTGCACCCCGATGAGCTCCCCCTGGTCCAGGAGTCCCTCTGCGCGCACTTTTTGGGGCATACCCCCTTCGACCTGGAGATCAGGCTGAGGACCAGGGGAGGGGAGTACCTGCGGGTGCGCTGCCGCGGCCAGGCGGAATGGGACGGGGCGGGGGAGCCGGTCCGGATGTCGGGCGCCATATCCGACGTGACCGAGCGGCAGATGATGGAGGAGCAGCTGCGCCAAGCCCAGAAGATGGAGGCCATCGGCCAGTTGGCCGGCGGGGTCGCCCACGATTTCAACAACGTCCTCACCGTCATAGCCGGCTACGCCAATATCCTCAAGATGGACCTCGGCCCGGAGAGCCCGCAGCACGGCCTGGCGGACCAGATCTCGGCGGCTGCGGAGCGCGCGGCGCAGCTCACCCGGGGGCTGCTCGCCTTCAGCCGCAAGCAGGCCATGGACCAGCAGCGTTGCGACCTGGGGGAGATCGTGCACCGCGTCGAGCAGTTCCTGGGGCGCGTCATCGGCGAGGACATCCAGCTGAAGACCGAGATCCTTCCGGAGCCCCTGCCGGTGCAGGTCGACCTGGCCCAGATCGAGCAGGTGCTGATCAACCTGGCGGCCAACGCCCGCGACGCCATGCCGGGAGGAGGCGTCTTCTCCATCGCCACCGGGGTACGCGATGCGGGGGGGCGCGGCCACGGCGACCAGGCCGGCCGCCACGCGGTCATCATCGTGGCCGACAACGGGGAGGGGATGGACGACGAGACCAGCCGGAGGATCTTCGAACCCTTTTTCACGACCAAGGAGGTCGGGAAGGGGACCGGGCTGGGGATGGCCATCGTCTACGGCATCGTGCAGCAGCACAAGGGGAACATCTGGGTCAGCAGCAAGCCGGGGGAGGGGACGGTGTTCACCATCGAGCTCCCCTTGCTCGAGGGTGGGGCGGCGCTGGAATCCGTTCTCAACCCTCAGCCGCTGCCGCAGACCGGAACCGAGACCATCCTCGTCGCCGAGGACGATCCCAGCGTGCGCAGCCTGGTGGACATGGTGCTGACCAGGCACGGCTACCAGGTGATCCTCGCGGAAGACGGCGAGGAGGTCGTGGACCGGTTCGCCGCCCAGCAGGACGGGATCGAGCTGGTCCTTATGGACATCATCATGCCCCGCAAAAACGGCATCGAGGCCTACGAGGAGATCAAGAAGATCCAGCCGGAAGCGAAGGTCCTCTTCACCTCCGGGTATACCGCCGACTTCATCCAGAGCCGCGGCATGAAGGAGGGGGTCGAACTGATCATGAAGCCGGTGCAGCCGGTTGAACTGCTGCGCAAGGTGAGGGAGGTGCTGGAGCGTTAAATCCCCCACCCACCTGATAAGCGTTTCTTCCGTTAAAATTATTTATTCTTCTCTCTTTTCCCCTAAAAAGGGGGTCCAGTACCCCCCTCCGCAGCCTCCCTATTTCCTCCACAAGTAGCAGTATTTCACGTCTTTTTTTTAATCCTTCCTGTGGTTCTTAACTAGCCATTCGCATTCCGTTTTTTGAATAATCCAATTCCTGAGTGGAATGGCTGTTGCTGTAACTAGGGGTAATTGCCCATGCGATGGGAAATTATCCTAGTCGATCTGTTCGGGTTAGCCTCATTAAGATTGCGACTTTTATTGGTTTTGTTGTCGCAACAACCTGTTCCTGACCGGGGACGTCGACAGCACACTGCTTATCAAGCTGGGTGGGTTTACCCAATTGGTGGGATATTTCCCCCAGCACAACCACAAAGGAGGTACGAAAGGATGAAAAAACTGTTCGCAGCACTCACCTGTTTGGCCATGCTCCTGGCGCTCAGCGTTCCTGCAGCACTGGCCGGCAGACCGGTCGCCGACAAAACCGCGCCGACGACCACCGCTTCCCCCCTGGGTGGCACCTTCACCAGTGCCGTCACCGTGACCCTGTCGGTCAACGAGCCCGCCACCACCTACTACACGACGGACGGATCCACTCCGACCACCAGTTCGACCGTGTACAGCGCGCCCTTGACTTTCAGCACCACGAAGACGCTGAAGTACTTCTCCAAGGACACCGCCGGGAACCTGGAGACCGTGAAGTCGCAGACCTACACCATCTCCGGGTCCACCTCCACCCACGCCACCCTGACCTGGACCGGGTACGCCATGTGCTCCTCCTGCCACACCAGCCAGGCACAGGCCATGTACCAGGGCGTGCACTACCAGTGGAAAGGCTCCGCTGCCGAGATGACCACCGGCCCGGCCACCCAGGGTAAGATCGATGCCACCGACGGCTCCTCCGCGCTCAACGCCTACTGCATCAACATCCAGGGCAACTGGGGCCCCTGCGGCGCCTGCCATGCCGGTACCGGTGCCAAGCCGGTTGCGACCAGCACCCCGAGCTCCGCGCAGCTCGCCTCCATCGACTGCCTCATGTGCCACGCCGATGCCACCAACGCCCCCTACAGCCGTGTACGTAACGCCACCACCGGCCTGTTCGAGCCGGCTGCAGGTCTCGACATGAATCTCGTGGTGCAGAAAGCCGGCCAGAAGCCGACCCGCAAAAACTGCCTGGGCTGCCATGCCAAGGCGGGCGGCGGCGACGCCGTCAAGCGCGGCGACATCGCCCTCGCTTCCGGCACCACCTCCGACGTCCTCTACGATACCCACATGGCCATGGGCAATGGCGGCAACATCCAGTGCCAGGGATGCCACAGCTTCGTCGGCCACCGCGTTGCCGGCCGCGGTTCCGACCTGCGCCCCGAGGACAGCACCACCGAGGTAACCTGCTCCACCACCGCCTGTCACCCGACCAAAGGCACCGCCACCGGCCACACCACCACTGACGTCAACCGCCACGTGACCCGCATCGCCTGCCAGACCTGCCACATCAACAAGTACGCCAAGAACGCCAACGACACTGCCAACACCGAGGCCACCGAAACCAACCGCAACTGGCAGGTAGCCGAGTGGAACGCCACGCTCAACCGCTACGAGCCGATGCCGACCAAAGCCAACGACCTGGTTCCCCAGTACGCCTTCTGGAACGGGACTAGCTGGGGCAACAACGCCCTCAACGCCGCCGTTCTCGACACCGCGACCAACGCATACAAGATCTCCCGTCCGGTTGGCGCCATCAACGATCCGGTCGGCACCAAGTTGTTCCCCTTCAAGTACAAGACCGCCAACCAGGCTCTGGCCAACGGCAAGGTCGTGACCATCTCCACCGCCACCTTCTTCGCAACCGGCAACTACGACCAGTCCGTCAAAGACGGCATGACCTACATGGGGATCCCCAGCACCACCGCCTACACCAACGTCACCACGGATGAGCTCCAGGTGCTGAACCACCAGGTGCCGCCGGCAACAGGCAATGTGCTCGCCTGCGCCTCCTGCCACCCGAACGCAACTGCCACCCAGGTCAAGCTCATCACCAACCTGGGCTACGGCCTCAAGGCACCCACCTCCGTGGTCTGCTCGCAGTGCCACAATGAGAAGTCCCCGCGCGACTACGTGAGCATGCACAACCATGTAAACGTCAAAGGGTACGACTGCTCGCTGTGCCACAACTTCTCCCGCCCTGAGCGTGGGCTGAAGATGACCCCGAACTAACGGGACCTGCAGCACCTTTCGACAGGGGCGACCTTCGAGTCGCCCCTGTCACTCAGTAACCGTCCGGGGGAGAGAGCGGGCTGAGCCCTGCACCGCCGAACCGGCGGGAGCACTTGAGGCAGGTACCGTCCCTGTTATTTCGACTTTTGCATAGGAGGTAATCCGTGTTCCATTTCGCCACCCGTCTGTTTCTAGTCCTCATTCTTTTAAGCATGGGGGGGGTCGCTCCGGCTGCGGTGTGGGCCGCAGTGAACGACAGTTTCACGGTCGAGGTCGCCGACGTGGGGAAAGGCGCAGATTTGGCCGCGCTACTGAAAGGGAAGGGGTACACCACGGTGGTCCCTGCCAAGAACATGTGGGTGAGCGACCCGCAGAACAACTGCGCCGTCTGGATCGGCAAGAACGTGCCGCTGGAGATGCTGCGCGCGGTGCTCCCTGAGGCGATGCGTTTCAACCCCTACCTGAAGTTTTTCTACGTGGTAGGCGACCGGGGAGAGAAGCCACCGCAGGCGGTGGACAACACGGTGCACGTCGGAGGGAGTATCGAGGCGGCGCTGGTGAAGAAGTTGAACATCATCGACCAGCAGGAGATGCTCTCAGCATTGGGTAAGGCGACCACCCTGGAGGATCTTCATCGCTACCTGCACGACAAGAACAAACCCAAACCGGAAGAGAAGCCGGCCTCGTAGGCAGGCCCGGGACAGGCGAATGGAAAACGGCCGCATCCTTTTCAGGACCGGCCGTCTTTGTTGTTACCCCTCTTGCGTACGCCCAGTTACATGAAGTCCCTGGCGTTGATGACGAGGCCGCTGCGGGTCCCGTGAATGCTGGCCCAGTAGGCCTGGGCCACCTGCTGCGCAGGCATCCCCCCGGAGCTGTCCATCCCCAGCGCCTCCAGGGTCTCCTTCACCCACGGGGGGCTCACCACGTTGATCCTGATGCCGCGCGGCAGCTCGAGCGCCGCGGCCCGCACGAAACCTTCCAATCCCGCGTTGACCATGCTGATCGAGGCGCTCCCGGGCATGGGCTGGTGGCTCAATACCCCGCTGGTTAGGGTGAAGGAGCCGTTGTCGTTGATGTAATTCATCCCGATGCGAACCAGGTTCACCTGCCCCATCAGTTTTCCCGAGAGGCCGGTCTGGAAGTCTTCGTCGGATAGTTCCGGCAGGGGACCGAAGCGGGCCACCCCGGCCGCGCAAGCCAGGGCGTCGAACGGCCCCACCTCCTGAAACATGTTCTCTATGGAATCCTTCCTGGACATGTCGACCAGATGATCGCCGCTTTTGGATGCGACCTTGATCACCTCATGCTCGGTCGCCAGAAGCTTCGCCACCGCCTTGCCGATGGTCCCCGTCGCTCCCACCACTATGATCCTCATAAGCCTGTCCTCCCGTATTGGCGCTATGGCGTCCCCGGACTCGACGGGCGAAGCCCCTCTAGAGGCCGAGGTACAGCGTGAAGTATATCTGATCTTCTCCGCCTTTGTTGAAGCCGTGGGCGAATCCGAGCGCCGGCGTCACCTTGGCCCAGTATCCCAGGGTAAGGTCGGCGCGCAGTTCCACCCCGGCGCCCACCCTGGTCTCGTCGGCGTGGAATGATCTGTGGTCGTCCCAGACCTGGCCCGCGTCGGCGAAGAGAGCGCAGTGGAGTTTCTCCGCGAAGGCGGGTACGGTGCCGATGCCGTGCAGCGGATACATGATGGGGGCCCGGTACTCCACGGTGCCGGTGGCGACGTATTTCCCCGCCATGGAGCGCACGGGGTAGCCGCGCAGGGGGAACTTGTTCAGGTCGGAAGGGGGGCCGCCCAACTGGAAGGCCTGCTGGCCGTACTGCAGGTCGCCGTCGGCGAGGGCGCCGGCGAGGCGCAGGTAGACGACCTGGTGCCGGGGCGACTTGATCGGGAGCCGCAGGTACTCCTGGTAGGTGGCGCTGTACTCGGAGAGGTTGATGTCGCTTCCCAGGTCGCGCGAGTAGTAGCGGTACAGGAGCGAGATCCGCCTTCCTTCTTCGGAACTGACCGAGTAGGGGTACTTGAGCACGTTGTCGAAGTCGATGCCGGCATAGAGGTTGTCCCGGCGCCCCTGGAACACGGGAACGCCGTAGAGGGTGCCGTTGGGCTGCAGGGGGGTGAGCGCCTCCTGGTTGACGATCTCATAGCCGGCGAGCAGGCGGTAGTGCGATTCGAGCCGGTTGATGGGGACGGACGCCTCCACGGAGAGGCCGCGGTTGAGCTCCCAGTAGTCGTTGCCGTTCTGGTACAGGTCCGCATATAAAAACGGCTCGGCATGGGCCCGCAAGGTCAGGGTCGGGTAGAACGAGTCGTTGCTGTAGAGCAGGGTGTAGTAGCCTCTCTTGCGCTCCCCGCTGTAGGCGGCGCTCAAGGCATAGGTGTGGTAGCCGAGTACGTCGGCGCCAGCGGTGAAGGCGCCGATTACGGTGCCGTTCGGGCCGTCGGCGTAGAGGCGGGGGAGCCAGAAGCGCGGTAGCAGGGTCTTGAGCGCATTGTAGTCGTTAGGGGCGGCGGAGGCCGGTAAGACCTGGGAAGCATGGGAAGCATGGGAAGCATGGGAAGCATGGGAAGCCTGGGAAACCATGGGAGCCACGGGAGCCACGGGAGCCACGGGAGCGGCAGCCGGCGAAGCTGTGGATGCCGGGGAGGCCGGGGAGGCAGTGGCCGAAGACGCGGCGGCTGCGGAAGATGCTGGCGCCTGCGGGGTTGCTGCCGGGAGGGCGCGGGTCAGGGGGAGGGCGGGCCCGCGCTGCTCGCGCCACTGGGTGCGGTCGATGCGCATCTGCGCAATCTTGAAGCCGCGCGAGCTGTACCTGGCAAGCAGCAGACGGCTCCCGTCAGGTGCGGGCTCGGGCTGCAGCGCGCCGGAAAGAAGGTGGCTTACCTGGTAGCTCTTCCCTTCGCGCAGGTCGTAGGCGAAGACGTTGAACACCCCGGTCTCGTCGGACACGTAGTAGATGACCGAAGCGTCGGGAGACCAGGCGGGGTAGGCGATGGTGTTGCCGGCGCTGAACAGGGGGCGGTCGCTCTTGCCGGTCACGTCGTAGATCCTGAGGCTGCTGGTCCCGGCGTTGTCGGTGAGGACGTAACAGATGCTGCGCCCATCGGGGGAGAAGCGCGGGGCGGAGACCCTCTCTTCGGAGAAGGTGGTGACCGCGGCGGGGACGAGCTTTCCCTGGGGGGGATCGGCTGCCATCACGACCAGGTTCTGGCTGCCGCGGCTGCTGGCCACCCCGGCAAATAGTTTCCCGTCCGGTGAAACCTGCACATCGCCCAGGCGCTCCCCTTCGGTGAGACGGGTACTCACTCCTCTCTCCAGGTCGTAGACGTAGAGATCCTGGTAGATGTTGAAGCCCCGGTTCACCTCCGCCTGGGTGAAATAGATCTTCTTTCCGTCGGGGGACCAGCTCAGGCTGCCGTCGGACAACTGGCGCCTGAAGCCGGCCACTTTCTGCCCGGCGGCATCGGTGACGATGACGGAGGTATGGTCGTGCGGGTCGCGCCTGGTGAAGGCGATGCGGCTACCGTCCGGCGAGAAGCGCGGGGCCACCAGGTTTTCCCCGTCGTCGTAGACGGTGGTCAGCGGCGTGAAGGACTCCCTTGACAAGAGGGCGATGCGCCGGGACTGCTCATCCTTGAGCGACGCTATCATGTCCTGGTACACCTCGCGGTAGGTCTTACCCTCGAAGTTTGTCTTGGCCGGCGTGCTGATGGTGTAGGGGACGCGCCCGGCGTGGGCCAGCGCCAGCTTCCCGGCGACGTCGTTGCCGTAGGTTTCCGCGATGTAGCGCTGCAGGCGGTAGCCGTAAATGTAGGGGAGGTGCCCCGACGGCCAGTTGGGCATGTCGCCGTTGATCTGGTCCACCGTGGGGAGGTTGTCCTCCGCGACGGCGGTCCTGAAGATCATGTCGTAATAACTCCCCTTGCCACGTCCCTGGCCGGTGTACTTGGTCTCCGCCCAGGTCGCCATACCTTCGTGCCACCAGCGCGGCAGGAAGGTGTTGGGGGGTGCCGTGGCCAGGAAGAGCACGGCGGAGAGCGGGTCCATCCAGGGGAGGGGCTTGCCGAAGATGGCGCGGGTCACCTTTGAGTAGCCGCGTGCCGGATCGGCGGAAACGATGTGGGCGTACTCGTGTGTGAACAGCACCTTGAGCCAGTCGTCGTACTCACCGAGCGTCGAGGAGAGGGCGGGAGGAACCACCTGGAGGTAGATCGTGTTGTAGGGGATGGTGATGGCCAGGCCGTTGGTGAAGTCGCTGTCGTCGATGAGCACCACCTGGGTCTTTTCCGCAGGGTGCCACTGGAATTCCCGGGTCAGCCTGGCGTAGATATCTTCGGCCATCCCGGCGGCTTTTTGGGCCACCCCTTCCAGTCCCTGGTGGTAGTGGATGGCGAAGTGCTCGGTTTCAACGGTGGAAAACCGGAACGAGGTGTCGATTTTTGCGGCATGTGAGACGGATGCGAGGCATAGCAGCGCAACGACGGCAAGGCATAACGATTTCATGCAGTTCCTTTGCAAAAACGGTTGAGGTCGTCAGGGCGGGGAGGGGCGCTACTCGAGCCCCAACAGCTCCCTTCCCTTGGGATATTCGATAACCAGGTCGTAGGAAACCTTCTTCTTCTCTGCCGGCGCGAGTTCGACCTTCCACACCAGCGTCCCGTCTTCCTTATACTCGGACGGCTTGGGCGAGGCATCCTCGACGCCTGCTTTGATCTCGGCGTTCCCCGGCAGCGGCTGCTGGTCCTTGAGCGACACGGTCACGGCGCGCTGCTTGTAGTTCTCCAGCTCCATGGTCACGTGGTAGGTGACGCTGCTGCCCCCGATGAGGCCTCCTTTCTTCTTTACCCGAGCCACTTCGCGCTTCACCTTTACCTGGTCGTCGCTTCCGAAGTAGAGGTCGAACTCTTCGCCGGAAGCGACCGTCTTCAAATGGCTTTTGCCGACGAAGGTCGCGTCGTTGAAGATGCTGGCTTCTCCCGCCAGCAGCGGGAAGGGGGTGCGGTTGGTCACCGTGGACTTCAGGTAGACCCGGGGGGAGAGTTTGGGCACCGACACATACTCAGCGACCACGGGAACGCTCTCCGCGGCGATCACGCTTACCGAACGGGTGCCGTCCGCGGGCACGTCCACCGGCTGCGCAACCTGGAACTGGACCGAGGTCTGTCCCTGGGCCACTTCCGCCGGTACGATCCCTGCCGGTTCCATCCGGTCCTCGGCGGGGGCGGCGCCGTAGGCCCGTTCCTGGAGCGGCGCCGGGGCCGGGGCAGCGGCGCCGATCTCCATCTTGCTCCGGCTCAGGTAGGGAATGGGACGCGGAGGCTCGTAGAAGGAGATGCGCCAGGGGGTGAGCTCGGGGGCGCCTCCCCCGGAAGCCGGGTTCGCTGTGGAGAGGGTGAGCTTCACCTGCGGCCAGCTCTCGCCGGTCTTCTGCCAGACCTGGGCCCGGTAGGTGAGCTGGGCATCCTTTCCGTCCGGCGCGAGCCTGACGTCGTAGGCGGGCGCCCAGCTGGCCTGGGCGACGAGGTAGCTGAGGTCGAGATCGAACTTCATGTCGCGCTCCGCCTCGATGGCCACCTGAACCGAGCGCACCTCTTTCATGGGCTCGGCCCGGTATTGTTCCAGTTCCTTCCTGAGTGCCGCGATCTGCTCCAAAAGCGGTTTCTTGGCGGCATCGGCGTCGTAGAGTTCATCCTCGATCTTGCCGGTGTTGTCGCCCACGAAGCGCACCGCCTCGGAGAGCTCGGCGGCCGTGGGTTTGCCGAGGCTTAGTTCCTTGGAGATCCGTTCCCCCCAGCCGACGCGGATGGAGTCGACGAAAGCACGCTGGGCGGCCAGGGCTTTGCGCCGCGCCTCTATCGCTTCCACCTTCCGGTTCAGCCGGGCGATCTCGTCCTCGAGTTCGCGTACCCGCGGGTCCTTGCTGCGATCGAGGAAGACATTCTTGACGGTGAGCCCTGCAATGCGGGCGCGCCCGGTCCCTTTCCCCTCGGCCCGGAGCGATTCCTCGGCCATGAGCTGCGGCATGTTTTCCAGGGTCACCAGGTTGGTTCCCGTCTTGAGCGCCACGCTCGCCTGGCGTGTCACCTGGGCGCTGTCTGAAAAGACGGTCACCGCCGTGATCCGGGAGGAAGCGGTCTGGGTGGTGGTCTGCGCCGCGAGGGCGAGCGAAGAGCCAAGGAGCAGCAAAAGCGAAAGGGGAAGACTCATGATTTTCATAGATACCTCGCGTTCCTTTTCAGCTTTTTTTCTTTGAGGCGTGGCTGTAGTACTTCAGCTTGATGTTCTCCCACATCACCAGGCGCTCGCCGAGCATGGTCATGACCCGGACCTCGCCATCCTGGGAGATGACGAAACCGAGGGTGCCCGGGTTCTGGCAGCAATAGCGCATCATCGACCTGTGCCGGGTACCGAAGTGGTTGTAGTTGACCGGGCGCAGCTTTGCCTCGCTCCCCATCCGGTCGGTGGCGATGAACACCCGGTCCGGCTCCTGCCAGTTCCTGATTTCGACGCCGTAGCCGCGCACCACGAGGTTCGGGTCCATGACCACCAGTCCGTCCACCCGGGTCAGCAGGGCGATGAACCAGATGACCCCGTCGATCTCGTTCTTGTTGGCCCGCAGTTCCTTCTCCAGGCGCCGCAACTGCTGGAACTGGTCGGTGGATAGTCCTTTTGGTTTGGATTCGCCGTGCCCGAGCAGGTGCTGTTCCAGGAAGTCCGACTTGATCTTGGTGACCGCGTTGGACTGCAGCGAGGTGGGGAGCCGGTCGTAGTTGATGCCGTACTTTACGTTCAGGTCGTCCGGAGTGATCTCCGGCGTGATCAGGATGGCGCCGCCGTTCTTGATCTTCTGGATCCTGAGCAGTATCCGGCACAGTACCGATATCCACTGCTGGGCATGGAGCTCGTCAGCGGCCCCCGGCGCCTGGTAGATGTCGTCCGGGATGTGGCTGCGCACCCCCTCCAGGAATCGGTCGATGCCTGCTGCCAATAGGTCGCGCACCGGCCCCTCTCGGAACAGGTCAAGCGAGTGGCGAATAACCTCGTTCACCCTCAGTTCCGCCACCTTCTCGTAGCGCATGTAGACCGCGATGATGCCGATCCCCTCGACGCTGGCCTGGAAGACACCGGGACGCTCGACCTCGACCTCCGCGCTCCGGTTCAGGAACTTGTGGAAGCGGTTTTGCTGGTCCACCAGTCCCCAGATGAAGAGCTGGCCCAGTCGGTCCGGCCAGATCACGAACGAGGAGGTGCGCAGGTCCGTGGACTTGGCGATCTTGACCACGTTGGAGACGGTGAAGGGGATCGGGTCGGCAAAGGGGATATAGCTCCAGCGATCCCGGGCGGGGTTGCGCGGAGGCTTCGGATCGGGCTGGCTCGGGTCCAGAAAGACCATGTGGAACAGTACCGGCTCCGCCTCCTCGGTGCGAAGGCTTGAGTAGTACATGGTCTCCATGAGCTCGATGATGATCTTTTCGTCCGGCGCGGCGGCTTTGCGTTTGCGCAGCTCGGTGCAGACGAATTCGGCCAGGTGGCGCGGGGTCTTGTTTTTGATCGGCATGGCCGGCGGCACCCCTCGTGTATTACGGCTTCGGGTACTGGGCGAGTTCCAGCAGGATCCCTTCCGGCCCGTAAAAGTAGATCAGTTTCTTTCCCGTCTTCTGCCAGACCTGCACCTCCCCGATGAACTGCACGCCGTGGCCGCGCAGCCTCGCCACCTCGGCATCTATGTCGGTGACAGCGAAGGCGAGATGGCGCAGACCGATGCGGTTGGCGATGCCGATCCCGGCATCGGGGTCGCCGCCTGCGTCGAACTGCAGCAGCTCGATGGAGAGGTCGGAGCCGGGGTGGTGCAGGGCGGTGAACTTCCCTCCAGCGCAGCGCACGCCGGTCAGCTTCTCGAGGAAGTCGGTGTCGAGGACGGAACTTATGCCGGGGGTGAAGCCGAGCAGCGCGAAAAAGGCGGCCGCCGCTTCCAGGTCGCGTACCACGATGTTGAGATGATCGATGCGAGAAATCATGAGAGCCTTGTCGACTGCCGCAGGCCGGCAGCGGGGGTGAATTGTTAATGAGGATAACAACCTTTGAGCGTTGCGCAACGCAGTCGGTCGATGGTTTAGTCGCGGGCGGCGGCTCGCTCAAGGTTCACTTTCTATAGCGCGTCCGTGACGCCAAGTCAATGAGAATGGATTCAGCTCTTCAGCTTCGGCCGAGCGGTACCGAAACGTACTGTTGCAGCGCCCCGGTCGGTGTACCTTTGTGGGTGCAAGCTGCTGTTAATATTGACGTTTTGCAATACTCTAGTATGATGATGGGTTATTGTGGAATTTTTGTTGACTGTTTTGGTTTATTTACGTATGGTGGCTAAAATCGCACGATGTTGTGAAGTATCTTTGATTGCCGGAGGGGCAAAATACCCATGAGGATAGACCAGAAGAAAATGCGGGAGCTTGTCGCTCGTACCTCCCCATATTCCCCCGACCAGTTGCGGCGGGAAGCAAACGTCTTCTACGTGGGGGGGGATCTCCCTGAGCGGCAGACCATCGAGACGCTGTACGACAGCCACTACCAGAGTAACGCCGCCCTCTTTCACCTTACCTTCGGGGAGGAGGAGCGCTTCCCCAACGCCGAAAACCTCGCCCGGCTGATCAAGAAAAACTTCAACGCCTACCTCGTGGGAAGGGTGGATTTTTGCCCCTCGCAAAAGATGGTGGAGCGGGCCTATGCAGCCGGCGTCGACATTCTCGACATCCCGCTGCACGCCTACGACCATGCCCGCTCCAGGGAGCGCGGCTGGCAGATGGAGGAGCGCCTGCGCTCCCTCGAACATGCTCGTGCCGTCTTTCCGCGCTGGTCGGTGGTGTCTTCCCTTGGCGCCGGGAGCGAACCGGCCGGTTCCACCGTTGCCGGCATCGATGCCTTGCTGGAGCGGGAAATCGTGCCGCTGGTGCAGCTTTGCGACGAAGGCGCCGCACTCCCACCCGAGCAGCTCACCAGGATCTTCAACCACCTGCAGCGGGGGTGGCAGCAGAAAAAGGTGCTGCTCAAGCCGCTCCTGCCGCTGGTCTTCCTGACCTCGCCCTTCGCTCCCGCCGCTTCGAAAGGGGTCCTGCGCGGCTTCATCGATAGCATCGAGGACCGCAGGCTCCTGGCGGGCTCCGATCTGAGACGCTTGCTCCGGGTGAAAGAAGTGGCAGAATCTTACGAATCTTCCGGCCTCTAATTAGGAGTGAAGGTATTGAAGTCGAGCAACGAGGGCATCCCGCCGCAGATGGAACCGAAGCAGTTCCTGGACAAACCGCTGAAGATCGACAACCGTCCCCTGTGGCTCATCGTGCTGGACCGCACCGCCCGGTACCAGGTGATGGCCGCCGTCGCGCTCGTCATCGCATTCCTGATCCGCTTGAGTCCCCCGGAAGGACTCTCCGTCGAGGGGTACCGTTCGCTGGTGCTCTTTGGCGCGACCGTTTTCTTCTGGATCTCCGGTCTGCTACCGATCGCCGTCACCGCGCTCCTCTCCATGGTGATGCTGCCGCTTCTGGGCATCATGGACGCCAAGAAGACCTACTCGATGTTCGGCAACGAGTCGGTCTTCTTCATCCTCGGCGCCTTCATCCTCGCCGCGGCCCTTACCGGCACCGGCATCTCCGCCCGCCTCGCCCGCGCCATGCTGGCCAGGTTCGGCAGAACCCCCGCCCGGCTCGCCCTGACCGTCTTCCTGTTGTCCGCCTTTCTCTCCTTCATTATGAGCGAGCATGCCGTGGCGGCGATGCTCTTCCCGGTGGTCACCGAACTGGCAACGGCCCTGCGTCTGGAGAAAGGGAAGAGCAGCTTCGGGCGCCTGCTGTTCATGTCCATGGCCTGGGGGTGCATCATCGGCGGCATAGCCACCTTCCTCGGCGGCGCCCGCGCACCGCTCGCGGCGGGGCTGCTCAAGGAGGCGACGGGGCTTCATTTCTCCTTCGTCGAGTGGTCCACCGCGGCCTGCATGATCGTCTTGCCGCTGCTCGTCCTGGGGTTCTCGATCCTGCTCAAGTTCTTCCCGCCGGATCTCGACAACGTTGAAGTAGGGCTTAAATTCCTGAACGGCAAACGGCTGGAAATGGGGAAGATCTGCTACGACGAAATCCTCACCGCCCTGGTCATGGCCGTCACCGTCGGCGGCTGGATGTTCCTGGGCGAGAAGACCGGGCTTGCCGCCATAGCCATCCTGGGGGCCGCGGCCTTGTTCACCTTCAAGGTGATCTCCTGGCAGATGATCGAGGAGTACGTCAACTGGGGCATCATTCTGATGTACGGCGGCACCATCGCGCTCGCCTCCGCCCTTGAGAAGACCGGTGCGGCGGTCTGGGTGGTGAAGAAGGGAATGGGGGACCACGCGCACGCTCCCCTTGCGGTGATCGCGGTCATCTCCCTGGTGGCCATCCTCGTCACCGAGTGCATCAGCCACGCCGCGGTGGTGGCGATCCTGATGCCGGTCGGGATGGGGCTGTGCCAGACCACGGGGATGGATCCCAAGGTGATGACGCTCTCTATCGCGCTCCCCGCCGGCCTGGCCTACTGCCTTCCCATGGGAACCCCTGCCACCGCCATCGCCTACGCCTCGGGGTATCTGAAGAGCCGCGACATCATCGTGGCGGGTGCCGTGGTGATGGCCATCTCCTGGCTCCTCTTCATGGGATCCGTGGTGTTCATCTGGCCCCTGCTCGGGCTGAAGATCTAAGAGGAAAGCATGATATCCAAGAAAACCAAGTACGGCCTCAAGGCCTTGATTTACCTGGCACGCAAGTACGACCAGGGGCCGATCCTCATAGCGGACCTGGCCCGTGACGAGAGGATCCCCAAGAAGTTCCTGGAGAACATCCTGCTCACCCTGAAGAACAGCGGCATCCTGCAGAGCCGGAAGGGGAGGGGAGGAGGATATTTCCTGGGACGACCGCCTCAGAAGGTGACCTTCGGCCAGGCGATACGGGTCATGGAAGGGCCGCTAGCTCCGGTTCCCTGCGTCAGCGAAATGGCCTATGCCAGGTGTCCTGAGTGCAGCAACGAGGCGACCTGCGGCATCAGGCTGGTCATGAAGGACGTCCGCGACCAGATGGCGCGCATCCTGGACGGCACCACGCTCGCCGACGTGATGATAAAGATGGACGAGGCGGGCGCGCTGCAGGACGATGTGCTCGATTTCTGCATCTGACACCGCTGCCGGCGCTTTAAACTGCCAGTCAACACTTCCGCCCACATCCCCTCTCCCCCGGGGAGAGGGTCAGGGTGAGGGCCTTGCCACGGGCAGCGTAACAGCAGCGGGCGGCACCCTCACCCGGCCTTTGGCCACCCTCTCCCAGAGGGAGAGGGGATGTACCGGACTCGGCCTACGGCACCAAGTTCCCGGCGGCCAGCTGGTGCAACGCCCCGGGGAGCGGGCAAATGGGCTTATCGTGAAAGGGGGGCGCTATGAAATACGATGTGGTCGGTCTGGGCGTCTGCACCATGGATCTGCTCATGGTGGTAGATGAACTGCCCGGAAGCGAACTGGTGCAGAGGGCGCATGCTTCGGCGTTGGCGGGTGGAGGGCCGGTGGCCACAGCGCTGGTTGCCTTGGCCCGGCTGGGCGCGCGGACCGCGATGCTGGACCTCGTGGGCGACGATCTTATTGGCCGGATGATCATCGCCGAGCTTGATACGGAAGGAATCGACACCGCAGGCGTGGCGATCGACGCCGGCAGCACCTCTGCGCAGGCCGCTATCCTGGTCAGAAAAAACGACGGGGCGCGTGCCATCACCTTTACGCCGGGAACCTCCGGCGAACTCCCCGTGGCAATGCTGAACGAAGAGGCCATCCGTGCGGCCAGAATACTGCACCTGAACGGACGGCACTGGCAGGCCTGTCTCAGGGGCGCGCACGCGGCGCGGCAAGCCGGGGTGATGGTCTCTTTCGACGGCGGTTCGCACCGCTTCCGGCCGGAACACCGCGAACTGTTGCCGATGGTGGATATCTGCATCGTAGCGGAAGAATACGCCGCGAGCTGCACCGGAGCCGCCTCCCCCGAGCAGGCCGCCCAGGCGCTTTTGCAGTGCGGCCCCCGGGTGGTCGGCGTCACCTGCGGGATGCAGGGGAGCTATCTCCTGTCGGCTGACGGCGAGGCCTTCCACCAGCCGGCTTACCCGGTGGACCAGGTCATCGACACAACCGGAGCCGGCGACGCCTACCACGGCGGCTTTCTCTTCGGCATTGCGCGAGGGCTCTCCCTGAGGGAGGCGGCGCGCTTCGCTTCCGCAACCGGCGCCCTGAACACGCGCGCCCTGGGGGGACGAGCCGCTCTGCCTACCCTCTCCCGACTGCAGGCTTTCCTCGAGACTCGCGGCTAGCGCCTGACCGGCGCCTGCCGCTGACCCGCCCAGATACTCCACAGCACCAGCATCCCACCCACGATCTGCAGGGACGTGAGGCTCTGTCCCAGCACCAGGAAGCCCAGGGCGGTGGCCATCACCGGGCTCAACAGCCCCAGCAGTGAAACCGCGGACGGCTGCAGCCGCCGGATCCCCCAGAAAAAGATCATGTAGGTGATGCCGGTGCCAAAGACGCCGAGGTAGGTGTACCCGATCACGTTTTTGACGGTGAGGCCCGCGAGAGGCTCCTCGAAGAGCAGCGCGAAGGGGAGCAGGAACAGGCCGCCGAAGACCAACTGCCAGCCGGTAAAGGCGGCGATGGGGAGTGGCGTCGCCGACCAGCGCTTGGTGAGGACGGTCCCGAGGGCCATGCAGGCGGCGCCGGCCAGGGCGGCCGCGATGCCCATGGCGTCGAGACGCGCGGCCGGGGTGAGCACCAGCAGCGCCACGCCAACCACGCCGGTTCCCGCAGCGATCCAGGCCAGGCGCGTGGGCGTGCTCCCGAGGAGCGGGCGGGAGAGCACGATGACCGCCAACGGCTGGGTCGCGATCACGGTAGCGGCCACACCGCCGGGAAGCCGATATGCGGCGATGAAGAGCAGTGCCTGGAACACCCCGATGTTCAAAAGCCCAAGAAACAGCAGCCGCCACCGCCACTCCCCCTCAGGCGCTCGGCGCTGCAGGGCGACCATGATCAGCCCGATGGGGAGCACGCGCAGCAAGGCCGCGGTGAGCGGGTGGTTCGGCGGGAGCAACTGCGTGGTCACGATGTAGGTGCTGCCCCAGATGCAGGGGGCGATCGCGGTGACAAGGGAGGTGCGCAGCAGGTGCCGGTTCTGGTCGGTTGTCATGGTCACTCGACCCTTTCCCGTGGCGGCGGGAGGAACAGCGCGGACACCATAGCTACGCTGGTCAAAAGGCCGCTGATCAGGTATGGCGTGGTGAAAGCCCCGGATGCCTTGGCGATGATGCCGGCACCGGCCGGTCCGATCACCTGGCCTACGCCGAAGAAGATGGTAATGGTGGCGAATGCGGCCGAGGCGCGGTTGAGACCGAGGTATTCTCCGACCGCCGCCGCCATGATGGCGGGGATGGCGAAGACGGCCGAGCCGTAGAGGATCAGCGAAACGATCAGGCCGGCCGCTCCCGCCTTCACTCCAGCCAGGAGATAGGCGGTGCTCTGCACGGCGAAGACCAGCGCGAGTCCGCGCTTCCTGCCGATCCGGTCGGAAAGGGTGCCGAAGCCGATCCCGGAGAAGAAGCTGAAGAAGCCGACCCAGGACCAGTACAACCCCGCACGCGCTTCGGAAAGGCCGTATTCCTTTACCATGGTGGTCACGATGAAGGTGCCGTACACCATGAAGGTGACGCCGAAGACCAGGTAGAGCATGCCGAGGTGGAATAGCACCCTCCCGTCGCCTTTATGCTCGTGGCGCAGAAACTGCTCCGGCGAGGGCTCAACCTTGCGCCCGACCGGCTCCAGGCCGAGGTCGCAGGGGTGGTTGCGCAGCAGCGCGGCCGCGACGCCGGCCACGGCGAGGCAGATGGCTCCGAGCGCGATCCAGCCGCTGCGCCACCCCAATGCGCCGAGGTTGCGGTTGAGGAAGGGGATCAGGAAACCGGCCAGGATGATGCCGATGCCGTTGCCGGCGATGACCAGTCCCGCCGCCTTGCCGCGCTGCTCGCTGCGGAACCAGTAGGTCACCAGGGCCATGAGCGGGATGTTGGTGAAGCCGCTCCCCACGCCGACCAGGGCGTAGAGCGCGATGATGGAAAGCAGGGAGGATGAAGCCCCGATCGCCATCATACCCACCCCGATGACCAGGAGGCCCAGGGCGGCCATGCGGCGCGGCTTGAGGCGCTTCATCAGCCGGGGAGCGGCCAGCACCGAGAGGAGATAGCCGACGAAGTTCCCGGTGCCGATGAAGCCCATGCGGTCGTAGGTGAGCCCCAGTCCCGCCTGCATCCCGGGGAGCAGCATCGAGTAGGCGTAGCGCGCCAGCCCGAAGCAGGAGAAGAGCCCGAGCGCCGCGGTGGCGACGATGATCCAGCCGTAATGTATGCGCCCTGGCGACCCGGTCAGATGAACTCCTCGAAGTAGTCCAGATCCTTGTGGAAGGTCTCCTGCAGCCGCGACAGGGAGAAGAGCGCGATAGCCAGGGTGAGGACGCCCACCACGATGGCGCCGGTTTCGAGGCCGAGGCTTTTACGGGCGACCTGGAACAGCATGGTGATGGGGATGGTCATGCCGCGCACGAAGTTGGGGACGGATGTGGCCACGGTGGCGCGCAGGTTGGTGCCGAACTGCTCGGCGGCGACCGTAACGAAGATGGCCCAGTAGCCGATGCCGAAGCCGAGCAGGCAGCAGATGCCGTAAAAGGCGCCGGCGCTCACTCCTCCCGCAGAGAAGTAGACGGTGACCGCGGCGACCGTGATCAAAAGGAACATTAAAACCACCTTCTTGCGGCTCTGCATCACCTGGCTCAGCACCCCGCTCGCCAGGTCTCCGCCGACCAGCCCGAGGTAGCAGTACATCACCGCGTTCCCCGCGCTCACCGTCCCCTGCACGTTCAACACCTTGGCGAACTCCGGCGAAAAGGTGATCAGCACCCCGACTACGAACCAGGAGGGAAGGCCGATCAGGATCGAGTGCAGGAAACGTCCGAAACGGTCGCGGGAGGTGAACAGCGCCAGGAAGTTACCCTTGGACATCTCCCGCGACTCCATCCCCTTGAACATCCCGGATTCAGCCACGCTCAGCCTGAGCACCAGGAGCATCAGCCCGAGAATGCCGCCGATGACGAAGGCGGTACGCCAGTCGAACTGCTTGGCGACAAAGTTGGCGAGTATCGCGCCGGAGACGCCGACCGTGGCGACGATCATGGTTCCGTACCCACGGACGGAGCGGTGCAGCACCTCGGAGACCAGCGTGATCCCGGCGCCCAGTTCTCCCGCCAGCCCGACGCCCGCCAGGAAGCGGAGCAGGGCGTAGGCCTCGATGGAGTGGACCGTGGCGTTGGCGAGGTTGGCCAGGGAGTAGATGAAGATGGAGCCGAACATGATCTTCAGGCGCCCCTTGCGGTCCCCGAGGACACCCCAGAGGATGCCGCCCAAAAGCATCCCCGCCATCTGCATGTTGAGCAGGAAGACGCCCTGGTCGATCAGTTCCTGACCCGCCAGTCCGATCCCCTTCAGGCTCGGGACCCTCACGATGCTGAACAGCACCAAGTCGTAGATGTCGACGAAGTAGCCCAGGGCCGCCACGATCACCGGGAGGCCCAGCACCTGACGAAGCATGGCCTGCTGATTTTCACTTGTTGATGTCATGCTCGTCTCCGCTGATTCTTTAGGGTTAGCGCTCCGGGCAGGGGGTAGCGGTCGCGTCGGGGAGTTCGGTGAGCGGTTTCAGTCCGATGGCCAAGGCCGCCCGGGCCTGATCCGGAGCAATCTCGAAGATGGCGATGCGACCGTCGGGAGCGCCGCAGACAGCGGGATACATCCTGCCGTCGACACCGCAGCTGGTCTGGGTGACCGTGATGCCGGCAGTGAGGACGTCCCGCTCGACCTCGGCCACGGTCTTGCCTCCCCCCGTGCATTGGACCGAGCCGAGCTGCTGGTAGAACTTCACGCCGCTGTCGGGCGGGTTTTTGAGGAGGCACATGCAGCCGGAGAGAAGGGAGCAGGCGACCATGAGGGCCGCTGTGCGGGCGGAAAGGCGATAGTGGTGTTTGCGCAGGTGGGTGGGGCCGAGATCGAGGTTCGCCATAGCTCCTTCCGTTAAACTGCAGGTGTAGTCCGGTTTATTAGAAATTTTATTCTAATACACCGGGCGCCGTGGCAAAGTCAACGAGAATACGAGCTCACTGTTTTACTGCAGAATCGGCCAGGTGTGGCAGATGCCGGTCCCTGCCAGAGGAGCCTCAACTTGGACATGAGGCTTGGGTGGAGACGGGGGGGAGCCAACGCTCCCGCCCCGTCAGAGCGGCGTTACTTCGGCGGCTGGGGGAAAAGGACGTAAGGCCCGGCGGGCTCTGCGCCGGGTGGCAAATAGGCGGGCGCTTTCTCGCCCCGGGGGCCTGAGGCCTTGAGATAGCGGTATATGGCGCGGAGATCCTCTTTGGACATGGCGCGCAGGTCGTACCAGGGCATGGGGGGACGGGTCTCCGCGGCCTGGGCGAAGCGGATCCACTGCTTTTCCGACATCTGCGCAGCGAAGTTCCTGAGGTTTGCCGGGTAGGTGGTTCCCCAGGGGCCCTTCCAGCCGAGCTGGTCGCCGGTCAACCACTGTTCCTCGGCGACTTTTCCGGCACCCAGCGCATAGCCGCTGGTGTGACAGTCGTTGCAACCGCCTATCTGTACCAGATAGCGGCCCCGTTCCACACTCTTGGCATCGGCTGTCTTGCCTTGCCCCGCTAATGTCAGCTGTGCCGAACCAAGGAGCGCCAGTAGCGCTGTTCCCATCGCGATCTTTCGAAATACAAGCATGTCTCTTCCCCCTTTATTTTGCTCAAGAGATGCAGAACTGCATGATTGTACCAGTCGTACCGACTGCTAAAAGATGCCGCCGGGTTCCGCTTCGTTTATGACCAACGGAAACGGTTGCCGAACTTACCCATCGGCCCGCTCGTCGCCGTGTCGCCGGGTGGCGGCACAGCTTCCTACGATCCGATCGCGTCCCTTTTCCTTGGCCTCGTACAAGGCTCCGTCCGCCGCTGACAGAAGCTGCCTGATAGTGTCTCCGTCCACGGGGAATACCGCGACACCTGCCGAGATGGAGATCCGCCCGACGTGCTGCCTTCCCACGACCAGATTCAGCCCTTTCACCGCGTCCCTGATCCGGTTGCCGATCTCAAAGGCCGTGTCACAGTCGGCATCGGGAAGGATGAGGGTGAACTCCTCTCCCCCGAAACGGCAGGCGATGTCGCTGTCGCGGACATTTTTCAGCAACACTTGACCGACCTCCTTGAGGACATGGTCACCCGCCTCGTGGCCGAAAGTGTCGTTGAACTTTTTGAAATGGTCGATGTCCAGCATGACGACACTGAGCGGCTGCTTGGTTCGGGTTGCCCGGCTGATTTCCCGCAGAAGCGATTCTTCCATGTGGCGCCGGTTCAACAATCCCGTCAGCGGATCCCGTATCGAGAGTTCTCTCAGCTGTTCCCGCAACTGCAGGTTCCGTATGCCGAGCGCCACTTGTTCCGCGAACCCGGTGGCCCTCATCTTCACCCTGGCCAGTTCGTCCGGCTCGGTTGCCCAGGGCACGTGGAGGTAGAGCGTCCCGAGGGTTTCATGGTGTGCGGCAAGAGGGATGCAGAGGTGCGTTCCGCTGCCCCCCTCGACGTGCAGGCACTTCACATCGGATTTGGCGACAGTGGCATGCGCCTGTCCTAGCCGCATGGCCCAACACTGGTCCGGGGTGAAGGGAGCCAGGTTCGCGGCACCCCAGGTCGCGGTATCGGTCATCAGTGTTCTCGATGCGTTGATCAGATAGATCGCGCCCGCATCGTCAGGGAAGAGCTTTTCCCCATAGCAGGAGAGGATCCCCCGTGCTTCCTCGAGGGTGGAGCAGGACTGCAGCAACTGGGTCATGTTGCTCAAGTCGGAGATGTCCCTGTTGGCGGCCTGCAGATCCCCTGTGGCAACGAGGTGGCTGCGCGACTCGTGGCGCGCTATGTAGTAGCTGAGGCTCAGCAGGATGATGGAGATGGAGATGCCCGACAGAACCACTACGGTCAGGATCAGCAGGGTCGTATGCTCTTTGCTGCGTCGCTCACCCAGTAACTGTTTTTCATGGTCCTTGATCTCATCGATGCGTACGCGGACGGCGGTCATGAGGGTGGTGCCTTCTTCCGTCAGCTGTGCCTGCTGGGGGGCCAGGTACCCTCTCCGGTCGAATTCGGACAGGGAAACCTTGAAAATTGTCAGCTTTCTTTTGATAAGCTCCGACACCTTGGCAAGCCGTTGCTGCTGCCCCCCGTTGTCGACCGTGAGCCGTTGGACCTCGCGGAGATTCTCTTCGGTTTTCTGGGCGAACAGTTCGCAACGGGCCTTCTGCTCGGCGTTGCCGGTCAGTACGTAGGCGCGCCTGCTGCTTTCTGCCTGGAGCAGGCCGTTGCTGAGATCGTCCACCGCCATGATTACATCATAGGTATGCTGGGTCCGGTCGTTGGTCTCCGCCAGTTCCGTCCTGATGTGGTAGGACAGAAAGAGCATCACTGTCAGCAGCAGCAATGCCGCAGAGAAAGTGAGGTCGATGGTTCTGATTCGGTTGTGGGAGTTGTTGAAGTAGTGGCTCACGTTTACGGCCTTTGCCTGATGAATTGAAGCTTCCTGCTGCAGGTAGCACAGTGAATGTTATCGGCCCGGCGGACATTTAACTTTAGTCGCAGCAGTCGCAGTTGCCGCCTGCAGAGCAACATTGTTCATTATATTCTGGGACGAGAGTATTGAAAGAAGTTTGAATGTGAAAATAACGGGTGACTCAAAGAGGGTGATTGTTGCACGAAGGCTAAGATCCTGACCGTAGCAGCGCCAGGAGCTCCTCTACGCTCGCCTTGCCGGAGAGGTCGCTTTCATCGAGCAGGCTGTCGGCGAGCCCGCGCTTTTGCTGGTGCAGGCCGACGATCTTCTCTTCGATGGTTCCCTTGGCGACGAGACGGTAGATGGTCACCGGGCGCTGCTGACCGATGCGGTGGGCGCGGTCGGAGGCCTGGTCCTCCACCGCGGGGTTCCACCAGGGGTCCATGTGGATGACGTAGTCGGCGGCAGTCAGGTTGAGCCCGACGCCGCCGGCTTTGAGGCTGATCAGGAAGAGGTCCCCGGCGCCGGACTGGAACGCGTCCACCCGCAGTTTGCGCTCTGGCGCGGGGGTGCTGCCGTCCAGGTACTGGTAGGGGATGCCGGCGCGATTCAGGTAGCCGCGAATGATCTGCAGGTGCCCGACGAACTGGCTGAAAACCAGCGCCTTGTGACGGTTCTCGCGCAGTTCGTCCAAGATCTCGGCGAAGGCCGCCAGCTTTGCGCTCGGAATGGCACTGTCCGGCAGCACCAGGCGCGGGTTGCAACAGGCGCGGCGCAGCCTCATGATCTCCGCCAGGATCTTCAGGTGCAGCTCTCCCTTTCCCTCCACCTTGCCGACGCCGGCCAGGTTGTCCAGCGCGCTCTTCCTGATCGCCTCGTACAGCGCGACTTCTTCCATACCGAGCTCTACCGGGATGGTGATCTCCGTCCTGGGGGGGAGTTCCTCGAGCACCTGGTTCTTGGTGCGGCGCAGGATGAAGGGCTGGATCAGCCTTTTCAGCCTCTGGCGCGCCTTCTTGTCCTCGCTTTTCTCGATGGGTGCGGCGTACCTCACGTTGAACTGTTTCAGCGAGCCGAGCAGCCCCGGATTGATGAAGCGGAACACGTTCCAGAGTTCGCCCAGGTGGTTCTCGATCGGGGTGCCGGTGGCCACCATCTTGAATCGTCCCTGGAGCTTCATGGCGGCCTGGCTCCTCTTGGTCGCCATGTTCTTGATGGCCTGCGCCTCGTCCAGGACGACGGCCTGCCACTGCACCGCCTCGAGCAGTTCGGCGTCCTGTTGCAGCAAGCCATAGCTGCAGATGACGAGGTCGAGCGGCTTGAGCCCCTGCAGCAGTTCGGATCGTTTCGGGCCGCCGTAGACGATGCGGTTCAGGGTCGGCGCGAATCTGGCGGTCTCGCTCTCCCAGTTCAGGCAGACCGAGGTGGGCGCCACCACGAGGGACGGGCCCTGCGGCGCCATGCTGAGGATCTGGGCCAGCGCCTGGACCGTTTTGCCGAGCCCCATGTCGTCGGCGAGGCAGGCGCCGACGCCCCAGTAGGAGAGCCGGTTCAGCCAGTTGAAACCCTCGACCTGGTAGCCGCGCAGCTCCGCCTGGAGCGTGCCGGGAAGCTGCGGCCTGAAGGCCTCGGCCTCGTGCAGCCGTTTCATCTGCGCCTGCCAGTACCGGTCGCCCTGGAATTCGCCCGCTTCCGCGGCGAAATCCTCGAACAGGGAGGAGGCGAGGGGATGGAAGCGGAAGGCGGCGCCGTGGGGATCGGCGCAGGAGGTGAGATCGTCGAGGTAGCGCCGCAGCTGGGAGGAGAGGGCAAGGAATTCGCCGTCGCCCAGTTCCACGAAGCGCCCCTGCGCGTTGCGGGCCAAATCCACCAGCTGACGCAGGTCGAGGGCCAGCCCCTCGTTTACCTTCACCTCCCCCTCGAGCTCGAAGTAGTCCTTGGCCTGCCTCACGGAAAGCTTGCAATGTCCGGGGGTAACCGTCTGTTTTACCTTGAAGCGGGCGCCCTGCGGCCAGGAAACCCGGACCGATTCGCCAAGCGCCTGCAATTGCACCAAGAGTTCCAGCGCATTCTCCGTCGCGGGAATCAGCCACTCACCCTCGATCTCCTCTGTCTCTCCCAATACCGTGAGCTGGGCCAGGGCCGCGGCGGCGCATTCCTCCTCCTGCTTCAGGTCGCGCCTGGTCTGAACCCGCTTCCCCTCGACCTCGGCGAGGACCGTCTCGCCTCCGGCACCGGGACGGAAATAGGGGCCCGCGTCCGAGAAGGGGCGCACCAGGAGCTGCAGCCGCAGTCCGCCCTGGTACGGCAGCAGGTGGAAGTGCGGGGTGGCGTCCCCCGGAATCTGCCCGGCCGAGTCGACGCCGATGTCCGAGTGCACGGTGAGGACCGAAGCGAGCGAGTTTATCGCGGCGAGCGCCTGGTCCTTGGCCCGGGCGGGAAGCTTCAGGCCGGCGCCGATGATGGCTGCGATCTTCTTGTGCTCGCTTCTGGCCTGGTAGACCTTGATCCGCGTCGGGGTCTCCTTCTGGAGGTACAGCTTCTGATCCTGCTGGAAAGGGGGGAAGAACTGCAGCTGCAGGGTCTCCCCCTGCGCGGTCAATTGGATTTCCGGTTCTCCGTGCACCAGCTCCAGGCGAACCGAGGCGGCAGCGTCGAGGTAGACCTGCGGGTGGCCGACCATGAGCGGCACCGCCTGGTCCTGGTCCAACACGTAGCTCTCACGGTTATAGTAGCCGGCGCCGCGATCCTTGTTGATGCAGGCGCAGATGAGGCGGTCCTGGGCGCTGAGGAAATCGAGACTCTCCGCTTCCTCGACCAGCCGCTTGAGCGCGACATTTCGGCCACCGCTCCACTTGCCGTTGGGCGTCTGCTTCTGCTCCCTTGGGGTGATCTGGAAGAAGCCGCGCAACTCCTCGAAGTGCCAGATGAGGCGCGACTGGGGGGCTGCCGGGTCCGTCGCCTCCTCGCTGTTCAGGCGCAGCAGGGCCGAGATGGAGCTTTGCCAGGATTCGACCGGGGCCAAGGCGCGATACAGAGGCGTCGCTGCGGCCTCAGGGGAGGGTGACGGTGCAGAAGGTGGCGACGGTGCGGCAGGCTCGCTCGCCTGCTCGATCTCGCGGGCAAGCCAGAGTTGGCCCGCGTCCTTCAGCCGCTGCACCAGGCCGGCAAGCTTCTTGGCCTCGCGGCGATGCTGATCGCTTGCGCACCAGTAGAGCGCCATCAGCCGGAACAAGGCGTGGAGCGGGCTTTGGGGGGCGCGCTGCAGGGTCGCCTCCTGGAGCTCCTTGCTGCTGCGCCCACCTTGCCGCTCGCCGATCACACCCTGAAGGACGTGGTACACCTCCTGGTCCGGCCACTCCCTCTTGGCGGCGATGAAGCGGCACAATTCCGCGGCCTCCTCCAGGAGTTTCGCTTCCTGGGTGGCGAGAAGAGCCAGGATGAAGAACGGGCCGGTGCCGTCGTCGAGGTACGCCTTTCTCTTGCCGGTCTCCTTGCGCAACGCGGAGAGGGCCAACCGGAAAAGCTCCAGGGAGCGGGCGTACTGGCCGCGCTGCAGTGCACAGCAGGCGAGCACGGCAATTTGGGTGGAACTGCTCCCCTCGATTGCGGCCGCCCCGGCATCGGACGTGCGGCCACGCCACAACAGCTCCAGGCAATAAAGGTCGAGCAGGTAATGGGGGACGTCGGGGCGTGCCGCCAGTTCTGCAAGTGCGCGGAAGGGGGCTTCGGCGGGCGTCAGGGTGCTTCTCGCGGAGGTGAGGTGCGCCTGCAGCGCCGCCCCCTGCAGCACCACGGGGAGGGAGCGGAACCACGGCTCGTCGAAGGGGTGGAAGCAGATGGCGTCGAAGGGGTGGCTGCGCTGGGCCTCGTAGGGGAACTGGCGCAGGTAGCGTTCGGCGGCATCCAGGGCTTCCCTTGCATCCTTGCGGTAGACGCCGATGCGCACGTCGCGCAGGGCGTGCGCCGACAGGCGGTAGAAGTTGCTCCCCCAGTTGGAGACCATGGGGATTTCGGCAACCGCGGCACGGACCATCGGCTCGAATGCGCCGCTCTCGATCGCGTGCAGGGTCGCGGCGTGGGCGACCTCGGGAGAGCAGGAAATTCCCTCGCCGGTGTGGCGGACCAGGCCCAGGTTCTTCAACTCCTCCAGCATCTCGGCGAGGACCAGGCCGGTGTAGCTCCGTCCCGGAGGTGCGGCAAGTCCAGCCTTCTTTACGATGTTGAGCAGTACGTGCTTGGAAAGAGGCGCGTGAATGACGGAGAGGAGCTGGACGAGCGCGGACAGTTGGGGCGTGCAACGGGCCAAGAGATCATGCGGTTTGGGGTGAAGTTGTTTTGGCTGAGTCACCTGTTCGGACCTCTGGACGTTGGGAGCGCCGGCCTTGCTCGGATATGGCGTTGACCGGCTGGGATGTGGCATAGGCCTAGCCTGGATGTGGCATTGACCTGGCTCGTATGTAGCATCCCCTCTCCCTTTGGGAGAGGGTGCCCGAAGGGCGGGTGAGGGAGATGCCACGAAGCCGTGATGCTGCCTATTGCGGCACCCTCACCCCTGCCACTTTCCCGGCGGGCGAGGGGGGGAGAGCAGGGGGCGAGAGGTACGCCGTTAGTCCCGGTAGCGCTTGACGAGGTCGCCGTAGGCGTCGATGCGGCGGTCGCGCAAAAACGGCCAGATGCGGCGCACGTCCTCGCTGCGGCGCAGGTCGAGATCGACGACCAGCAGTTCTTCATCCTCGCCGGCGCGGGCCAGGAATTCTCCCTGCGGTCCGGCCGCGAAGCTGGAACCCCAGAACTTGATGCCGGCGCCCGCGCCGCTCGGGTCGGCCTCGAAGCCGACGCGGTTCACGCTGACGACCGGGATGCCGTTGGCGACCGCGTGGGCGCGCTGCACGGTGACCCAGGCGTCCAACTGGCGCTGCTGTTCGGCGGCCTCGTCGCGCGGGTCCCAGCCGATGGCGGTCGGGTAGATGAGGAGGTCGGCGCCGGCAAGCGCCATGAGACGCGCCGCTTCCGGGTACCACTGGTCCCAGCAGACCAGCACGCCCAGCTTGCCGACCGAGGTCTGCACCGGCTCGAAGCCGAGGTCGCCGGGGGTGAAGTAGAACTTCTCGTAGAAGGCCGGGTCGTCCGGGATGTGCATCTTGCGGTACTTCCCGGCGATTGAGCCGTCCTTCTCCAATACCACCGCGGTGTTGTGGTACAGCCCGGGGGCGCGGCGCTCGAAGAGGGAGGTGACGATCACCACGCCGAGTTCGCGGGCCAGAGCGCCGAACTGCTCGGTCGAGGGGCCGGGGATGGTCTCGGCGAGGTCGAAGCAGGCGGTGTCCTCGGTCTGGCAGAAGTAGCTGCCGGTGTGCAGCTCCTGGAGGAGCACGAGCTGCGCTCCCTGGCCGGCGGCTTCGCGGATCCTGGCAGTGGTGGCGGCCACCATCTCGTCGCGCCCCGCCGTAAGGGCCTGCTGCACCAGGGCTACTTTCAGTTTGTCCATGTTCTTCTCCGTCATTAAATGTCCCTCCCTCTCCCGCCGGGAGAGGGCCGGGGTGAGGGCGTTGCACCAGGCTGGAATGTCGTTTTGCGCGACGCCCTCACCTGGCCTGCGGCCACCCTCTCCCAAGGGGAGAGGGGATGCCCCGGTTTCGTACAAGGGCGAATAATCATTCGCCCAGACCCGTCCGCCGGCTACCTGAGCGTCCCCTTGGGAAGCTGCATGGTCACGCAATGCAGGGAGCCGTGCTGCAGGATGAGCGGTAGGCAGTCGATCCCGATCACCTCGTAACCAGGAAATGCCTCGCCGACGGCAACCAGTGCGGCGGCGTCGTTCTTGTCCTGGTAGGTAGGCACCAGCACGGCGCCGTTGATCACCAGGAAGTTGGCGTAGGTTGCCGGAAGCCTCTCCCCCTCTTCGTCGTACACTGCGGCGGGCCAGGGGAGGGGGATGGCGCGGTACGGGCAGCCGCCGCGGGTGCGGAAGGCGAGGATCTCATCCTCCATGGCCTTGAGTGCCGGGTAGTGCTCGTCTTCCGGATCGTCGCAGCGCACGTAGGCGATGGCGTCGTCCGGGCAGATGCGGGCCAGGGTGTCGACGTGGGAGTCGGTGTCGTCGCCGGCCAGGTACCCGTTGGAGAGCCACAGGAACCGGTCGCTGCCGAACAGGCCGTGCAGCTCCTCTTCGAGCTCCTCGCGGGTCAGGTGCGGGTTGCGGTTGTCGTTCATGAGGCATTCCTCGGTGGTGAGGATGGTCCCCTTGCCGTCGCTCTCGATGCTGCCGCCTTCGAGGATCAGCCCGACGGTGTCAAGCGGCGCATTCCAGACGCCCAGCGCCTGCAGCCGCTTGTTGATGCGGTTGTCGAGATCGGACGGGAACTTGAGGCCCCATCCGTTGAAGCCGAAGTTGAGCAGCCTCGGGGCGCCGTCCTCCAGCACCGTGATCGGGCCGAAGTCCCTGGCCCAGGTGTCGTTGGTCTCGACGGGGAGGATGCGCACCTGCTCCAGGTCTGCTCCGGCTCCCTGCAGCTCCTCGCGGACCCGGTCGGGCTCGTCGGCGGCGACGACGACCTTTTCGAACTGGCTGATGGTGCTCGCGATCGCGGCAAAAACGGGGCGGACCTGGTCCAGGTAGGGAAACCAGTCGCTTTGCTCGTGCGGCCATGCCATCAGCACGCCGTCCTGCAGTTCCCACTCTGCCGGTAATCTTCTCTTCTGGTTCACTTGCACTCCTGCTTCGGCCGCGCTGCGGCCTGGGTATTTGCGAACGAAAAAAGTAACATAGCGCGCGAAGTCAATCAAGTTAAATGCTTTGAAAGAAAAGGGGGATTGCTTCCTCTTCCGGTTCCTGTATGATGCACGCCAGCGCAGCAACCAGCCATGCTACAGGAGTTGAAGTATGTCATACCCCGAGACCGTCAACCTCCCCTTCAACGGCGAGATTATCAGGACCAGGTTCACCCAGCTCAAGCCGGACGCCGCGAGCGCCGGCGGCCCCGGATACTGGGTTTTGCTGCAGGGAGACACCCTTCTTCTGCAAGAGGGCGAGCTCTACCGCGGCGAGCTTCCCGCGCCGCTTGAAGACAACGGGCAGGCGCTGCAGTTTGGCGAGTGGGACGGCCAACCGGTGCGGCTTTTCAGCCTCTCCAAGAGCGATGACGTCCCGCAGGGGCTGCAGGGCGTGCCTTGGACCGAGCTCCCCGACCAGATCGCAACCCTGTACGGCGTCGCCCGCCAGATCCTCCACTGGGAGAAGCTGAGCCGTCACTGCTCGCGCTGCGGCAGCGGCGAGATGGCCCGCATCGCCCCCACCTGGGGGAAGCGCTGCGGCGGCTGCGGCCACGAGCATTACCCGCACATCCATCCCTGCGTCATCGTGCTGGTCAGGCGGGGGGACGAATTCCTGCTGGCTCGCAAACCGGAGTGGGCGGCCGGGCGCTACAGCCTGGTGGCCGGTTTCGTCGACTTCGGCGAGTCGCTGGAGGAGTGCGTGGCACGCGAGGTGCTCGAGGAGACCGGGCTGAAGGTGAAGGATGTCCGCTACGTGGGGAGCCAGAACTGGCCCTTCCCGAGCCAGCTCATGGCCGGCTTCGTGGCCAATTACGACTCCGGCGAGATCGTCGTCGAGGAGGACGAGCTCGAGGATGCCCGGTGGTTCACGAAGGAACGGATGCCTCCGGCGCTCCCCCAAAAACGGAGCATCGCCCGGTGGATCATCGACAACTTCGCCCTGGGATCCGGCAGGTGAAAAAAATAATTAAAGTCCCGGGATGTGTGGCCGATAGTGTTAATTAACACCCCGGAACACACTCCTGGGTCTCCTTTTTGGGGGGGCGGATTCAAACCGCCCCCCATTTTTTTTGTCCGAGAGTTTCCTTCAAAACCGCAGCCGTTGCCGGTAATCCCGTCCACCGTCCAATGCCCACCCCCCCCGTTCATGCCCGGTTTTTCGCCAGGTACCTCTTTCTTACGAAGGAACTGAAAAGATAGCGCCCCCCCTCAAGCCGTTCGACCGCCGTGCCGGGTCTTGTCGATTCCTGCGCAGGGTGCTGTTGTATTCGACATCTCTTTCTGCTAACTTAAACGATCCGTTATTCGCTGACCCTGCTGGGAGAAGACGACTTGATCGACATCATGGGCATCCCCCTGCTGCGGCACCTTTTCCAGATGCCTGCCGCGGGCATATACGCACTTGCGGACAAGGTGCACCTCTTCAACGGCTTCGAGCTGTGCAAGAGGAAGCCGGTCCGCGGGGTGAGCTGGCACAAGGACGGCAGCGTCCTCGAGGTCGAGCTCCGCGACGCCGAGGTGTCCTGCCGCGTCACTCTTTCCCTGCTCCAGGGTGATTTCTCCAGCGCCTGCGACTGCGGCACCTGGAGCCCCCACGGCCGCTGCCCCCACCTGGTTGCCGCCCTGGCTACCCTCAAGAAGGCCCTGGCCCCCGCTTCCTTCCCCATGCTGCAACTGCCTAACGACTACCTGCAGGGGATCCGCACCGCCCTGGCAGCCGCGCCGGCTCAGGGTGTCGCAGGGGAGGAGGCGGCGCCGATAACCGAGAGTGGCTACGCACTGGTGCTGGACCGGGACCAGGGTGCGCTGCGCATGCGCCTCATGCTGGACCAGGTTCCGGTGGCCCTGTTCGATGCGGCTCTGCCGGCGTCCATTCGCGAATTCCTGCGGCTTCTTAACTCCTCGGCTCTGCGCGGCCGTGCGGTGGAGGAGTTTCTGTCCCGGTTCCGGGGGAGATTCCCGATTTTCTACCTGGCCCCGCAAGGCCCCCTGCCGCTCTGTTTCGACCCGTCGCTGCAGCGCACCGTCATGCTGCACCTCGACCTGGTCGACGGGGATATCCACGCGAGACTCTCCCTTGAGGATGGTGTTTCCTTCGACGGCGAGGAGTCGTTCATCCACCAGGGGTACTATTTCGACCTGGGGCGCGGCCTCATCCAGAAGGTCGACGATACGGCCACCCGGCTCTTCGCGGAGTTGGGGCGGCGGCTGGCGCAGACGCAGCAGGCCGGGGCGGCGCAGGAGGAGGATACCCTCTGCTTTCCCGCAGCCAGCTTCAACGAGGCCCAATTCGACCTCGGCGGCGGCAGTGAGGAAGAGCTCACCCGGCGGGTGGTCCTCTCCCGGGGGGGCGTTCCGGCAGCGCCGTTGCCGCTGCAGCCGCGCTATCGGCTGAACATCCTCGAACTTGCCGAAATGTCCTCGCTGGTAGCGGAAGGTGTCGCCGACGGCCTCAGCTTCTCCCTCTCTCCCACGGCCTTCCGCTTCTTCAACGTCGCCGGGCGTGCCGTGTTCCCCCAGCCGCTCAAGGCGAAGAAGCGGGTCGCCGCCATCATCAAGGCCTGTTTCGCCGCCCTTCGCGCCGCGAACCTTGGCGAGCGCGACCGGCTGGTGCGCCAGGTGCTTGAAGGGGCCGAATTCTTCAAGCGCGGTGTAAGGTCGGATGCGCGCGCCATCATAGGCGATTTCTGCCAGCAGGCGCAGCAGCCGTCCACCATGCTGCAGCTCTCCGAACAAGGGGAATGGCTGGCCGTGACCGTAGCAGTGGGACGTCAGGGGCGGTTACTCGAGCTTCTGGCCGAGCATTTCGGTTTCGACATCTTCTGGCAGGCAGAAGGAGCGGGGCGTTTCTCCGTGGAGCGCAAGGTCCTGATGCGCCAGCTCTCAGAACTGAAGGGGGCCCTCGCCGCAGAAGGCTATGCCCTCGCCCTTGCCGGAGAGGACCTGCAAACCGCCTCCTGGACCTTCACCCTCGACGCCACCCGTTCCAGTATCGACTGGTTCGAGCTGCGCCCGGAGATCCGGGCCGACGGTGAGCTGGTCAACGAGGCGGAACTGCTGGACGCGCTGCAGGGGGGGGGCGTCTTCCGCAGGGGGAACTCGCTGTTCGTGCTGGACCCGACGACCTGCAGCACCCTGGCGCTTTTCGCACCCCACGCCAAGCGGGAGGTGGTGCGGGTGCCGCGCCTGCAGATCCTCGACTGGATCACGCTGAGAAGAAACGGGGTCCGGGTGCTCCTTTCCCCCGAGGACGAGCGCATTTTCGAAAGCCTGACCCGCTTCGAGAGCATCCCCCGGCGCTCGCCCCCAACGGAGCTGCAGGCCACCCTGCGCAACTACCAGCTCGACGGGTACAGCTGGCTCGCCTTTTTGTACGAGCACCGTTTCGGCGCCTGCCTGGCCGACGACATGGGGCTCGGCAAGACCATCCAGGCCATCGCGCTTCTCGCCGGTCTGAAAGAGGGGGGCATCGACTCACAGCTCCCCCCCGATGTGCCGCACCTGGTGGTGGTCCCCCCGACACTGATCTTCAACTGGGAGAGCGAACTGGCACGCTTCTACCCGGCGCTCAAGGTAGGCGTCTACCGCGGCCAGGGGCGCCGCGCCGAGTTCTCCGGGTTCGACCTGGTGCTCACCAGCTACGGCGTCATCCAGCGCGACATCGACGTGTTGAGCGAGATCCCCTTCCACGTCATCGTCTTCGACGAGGCGCAGGCGGTGAAAAACATCCACGCGGAGACCACCGGCGCGGTGCGCAGGTTGAAGGGGAGGTTCAAGGTTACCCTGACCGGCACCCCGGTGGAGAACCACCTGGGCGAATACTTCTCGGTGATGGACCTTGCGCTGCCGGGCCTTTTGGGGGCCTACGAGCAGTTCCGCAGGCAGATGGGGCGCGAGGGGGCGGAGTTCCTGGAGACGCTGATCCGGCGCACCCACCCCTTCATCCTGCGGCGCTCCAAGGACATGATCGCCGCCGAGCTACCCCCGAAGGTGGAAACCGACATCTACCTGGAGATGAGCCCGAGGCAGAAGGCCCTCTACGCGCGTACCGTGACCGAGGTGCGGGAGACGGTGGCGCGGGCCTTTAGCTCCAACTCCGCCGGGCAGGCGCGCATCATAGCGCTTACCGCCATCCTCAAGCTGCGCCAGATCTGCCTCTGCTCCCGGCTCGTCCTCCCCGACGCCGCCGACCGTTCTCCGAAGGTGGATTTCCTGGTCGACCAGCTGCTGGAACTTTTCGCGGAAGGGCACAGCGTGCTGGTGTTCTCGCAGTTCACCTCCTTCCTGGACATCGTGCAGCAGGGGCTTACCCAGCGCGGCATCGTCTCCTCACGCCTGGACGGCACCACCCCGGTGGCCCGCCGAAAGGAGCTGGTGCAGAATTTCCAGAACTCGACGGAACCGGGCGTGTTCCTGCTGAGCCTGAAGGCGGGGGGGAGGGGGCTCAACCTCACCCGCGCCTCCTACGTCTTCCATCTGGATCCCTGGTGGAACCCGGCGGTGGAGAGCCAGGCATCGGACCGCGCCCACCGTATCGGTCAGAAACGGCAGGTCACCATCACCAGGCTCTTGATGCGGCACTCGATCGAGGAGAAGATGATGGAGCTGAAAAAGCGCAAGCTCAAGCTGTACCGTGCGCTCCTGGAGGACGCGGAAAACGAGGGACCCGTGGCGATCGGGCGGGAGGACTTCGAGTTTTTGCTGGGGCAGGGCTAGGCCTGGGGCTGGGTGAAGTACCTGCAGAAGGAGAGGGTGTTCCGGCCGTTCTTGGAGCTGTAGCTGACCTCGTCCATCAGGGTCTCGATGATGAAGAGCCCCATGCCGTTCTCCGGGATGGAGCCGATCACCTCGGGGTCGAACTCGAGGCTTCGGGGGGCGAACTCCTCGATGGCCTTCCCTTCGTCGGAGACCTCGAAGGAGATGCGGTCGTGGTGCAGGGTGATGGCGGTGTCGACCCGGTACCCTTCCTGGCGCCGGTAGGCGTGGGTGATGGCGTTGTTGAGAGCCTCCACCACGCAGACTTCCATTTCGCCGTAGGCTTCGAGTTTCAAAGGGGAGCAGGCGCAGACGCCACGCACCGCGTGCCCCACCAGGGCCACGTCGCAAAGCCTGCTTTCGATGCTGAGATAGAGGGTCTTGCTCGGTTTATTGATCACGCTGTCCCGCTTTCGCCGTTTTCCGGGTCTTTTCGGTTGCTTCGATGTCGCGCTTAGCTCTGCCGGCGGTCCTTCCCCCACCCATTCGGTACCTCTCTAATCGCGCTTGGGCGCTTCCGGCTCCGTCCAGGCCACCCAGGACTGTGCCACGGAGAGCTGTCTCAGAAACTCGGCGGCAAAGAGGAATTCCCCCTCCGGCGCCGGGACGTTGATGCTCTCTTCGCCGCGCTGGATGGAGAAGGCGTACCCCTGCTTGCCGTTACGCTGGTAGCTCTCCACGTTCAGCTTGGTCACGCTCTCCCCCTCCGCCGATTCGAAGCGGTGGGTGAAGGTCGCCTTGCCTCCCGACGCTTGCAGTTGCGTGATCTTCCTGGAAACCTCGAAGGCCTCGCACGGTTCGGCCACGAAACGGATGTGGGGCTGGCCGGAGGCGAGCCGGAAGAACCTGAAGGCGACGCGCCCCTCCTCGGGTTTGCCGTTTTGCCTCTTCTCGCTGGGTGCTATTTCGACGCCGGTCTGCTTGGCGAAGATGGTGAGTTTAGGAGTTCTCATTGGCCCCCCGGGACAACGCCTATAACTTTAGCGTCCTTCCCAAAGATGTCAATGACCTACAAGAGTACCGGCACCGAGTGGCTCAGGCGCACCTCGCTCTCGGTCACCCTCGCCTGGTAGGCAAGCAGTTCCACTCCCGCCTTAGCCGCCTCCCGCAGCAGGGCCCCGTACGCCGGATCGATGGCGTCGGCCGGCGAGAGGGCGTCGCCGTCGCCACGCTGTACCACGAAGAGGTTCACGGCGCGGTGCCCCTGGCGCACCATCTCCATGAGTTCCCTCAGGTGCTTCTGCCCCCGCGTGCTCACCGCGTCCGGAAAGAGGGCGCAGCGCTCCTGCACCAGGGTGACGTTCTTGGTTTCGACGTAGCAAAGGCCGCGCTCCCCGGAGAGCAGGAGGTCGATCCGGCTCCCGGTGCCGTAGGGGACCTCCAGCTTGATCTTTTCGTAGCCGGAAAGCTCGGCGACGGTCCCGTCCAGGATCGCCTCCCTTGCCAGGAGGTTGGGGAGCATGGTGTTGATCCCCACCCAGACGCCGTCGGCCTGCACCAGCTCCCAGCTGTGGGGGTACTTCCTGCCTGGGTTGCCGCTCACGGAGAGCAGGACGCGGTTGCCGGGGAGGGCGCACCCCATCATGCTCCCGGTGTTGGGGGTGTGCGCGGTGACCACGGTGCCGTCGTCGAGCTCGACGTCGGCCAGAAAGCGTTGGTAGCGACGGATCAGGGTCCCCTGGTAGAGCGGCTGCGGCAGTTTCATGCGGTGAGGTTCCTTTCGGGTGCGATGGAGCGACGCGGCGGATTGGTCAGGCGCAAACTTTAACCGCAAGGTGCGGCCGCTGTCCAGTTAGAATTGGTTGCGGCGGGAAGGCGGCGGCGGAGAAAACTATTGATCTGGTTAGCCATTCTGCTACACTCAGGTGCTGGGCCGCCCGGGGGCAACCGGGAAGGGAGGGGAGGAGACACATGGCAAAAGGGGCGCAGCAAAACCGCGAACATCAGGCAGCAGTACAGCTCTTCGGCAAGACCGTCAGCAAGAGGGCGGGCTTTCGCTGCGAATGGTGCGAAGGGGACCAGGAACTCCGCCTCTGGGAGTACCAGCCGGACCGTGAGCCCGGTGAGGAGAACCTCGCGCTTTTGTGCAGCTCCTGCCGCGAGCTTGTCGGTACGAAGAACCCCGATCCCCGCCGGCTGCGCTCGCTGAGAAACGCGCTCTGGAGCCAGATACCCGCCGTTGCCGAAGGGGCGGCGGTGGTGCTCGCCCGCTGCAAAGAGCCCTGGGTCCGGGAGGCGATCGAGGAGAGTTTCATCGACGAGGGGATGAAGGAGCGCTTGCTGTAGCTCCGGCAGCCGCGTCGGGGCAGGCCGGGCGCCCCGTGCCGGGGATAATCTGTTTGACGCAAGGGGCGCCGGTGTGGTAGAAAAATCCCTTTGTTAATGTGATTTTCTGCTTTGGAAAGGGTGGCAATGTCGCAAGGGATAAAGAAGGGGATACTGCTGGCCGGCGGCGCCGGGAGCAGGCTCTACCCGCTGACCATGGTGGCCAGCAAGCAGCTGCAGCCGGTGTACGACAAGCCGATGATCTATTACCCGCTGGCGACCCTGATGATGGCGGGGATCTCGGACATACTGATCATCTCGACCCCGCAGGACACGCCCCGTTTCGAGGCCCTCCTGGGAGACGGCTCGCGCTGGGGCATCCGCCTGACCTACGCGGTGCAGCCCGAGCCCAAGGGGATCGCCCAGGCCTTTATCATCGGCGAGCGGTTCATCAACGGGGACCCGGTCTGCCTGATCCTTGGCGACAACATCTTTTACGGCAAGATGGAGCTGGACCGCCTGGTCGCCCAGTTTGCCGGTGGCGCCAAGATCTTCGGCTACTACGTGCAGGATCCCGAGCGCTACGGCGTGGTCGAGTTCGACAAGGAGGGGCGGGTGCTCGACCTCGTTGAGAAACCCTCGGCGCCCAAGTCGAATTACGCTATTCCCGGCCTCTACCTCTACGACTCGCGCGTGGTCGAGATCGCCAAGGCGCTCAAGCCGTCGCCGCGAGGGGAGCTGGAGATCACCGACATCAACAAGGAGTACCTAGGGCACGGTGAACTGACCGTCGAGCGCCTGGGACGCGGCATCGCCTGGCTCGACACCGGCACGCACCAGAGCCTCCTGGAGGCCTCCCACTTCATAGGGACGCTGGAGGCGAGGCAGGGGCTGAAGATCGCCTGTCTCGAGGAGATCGCCCTACGCATGGGATTCCTCGACTGCAAGGCCATGGCCAAGGTCATTGATGAAACGCCTAAATCGTCGTACCGCGACTATCTGCAGCGGGTTTACAACGAGACCGAACTTTGCGGCGGAGGTACGGACTAGATGAGCACGGTGCAGCAATTCAACAAGGGACGCATTCACGACGTAACCTGCAAGCCCCTTAAGAAGTTCCTTGACGAGAGGGGATGGCTGACGGAGTTGTTCCGCTCCGACGAACTTGAGCCGGAGATCATGCCGGTCATGTCCTACATCTCCATGACCCAGCCGGGCGTGGCCCGCGGGCCGCACGAGCATGTCGAGCAGACCGATTACTTCTGTTTCCTGGGACCCTCCAATTTCAAGGTCTATCTCTGGGACACCCGTCCCGGTTCGCCCAGCTTTGGGGTGAAGCAGGTGTTGTACGCGGGGGTAGACGCCCCCGCCATGGTGGTGGTCCCCCCCGGCGTGGTGCATGCCTACCGCAACATCGGCACCGAGAACGGTATCGTCTTCAACGCGCCCAACCGCCTCTTTGCCGGGCAGGGGAAGAGCGAACCGGTCGACGAGATACGCCACGAGGAGTTGGTCGATTCTCCCTACCAGCTTGACTGATGCGGCTCCTTGCCGCCTCGGACTATATTTTGATATCGTCATTTTTCGATAGGGGGCACCGTGCCCCCTAAACCATTTTTGAGGCCGATGAAAAACCTTCTGATCCGCTACCGGCGCTTCCTGATGACCGCAGTGATACTGCTGGCGGCCTTTCTGACCTACGCCTTGAACCTCAGGAACAGGGAGCACGCCAACCCCCTGGAGCGCACCGTGATGAGCATCACCGCCCCGGTGGCGGGGTCCGCGGCCAGCGCAAGCGGATTCTTCAGCGACATCTGGAACAACTACATCGACCTGATCGACGTGCGGCGCGAGAACATCGAGCTGAGAAACAGCGTGAAGCGCCTGAACGCGCGGATCATCGCCGACAACGAGGCGGTTGCCGCCAACATGCGGTTCAAGCAGCTCCTCGACTTGAAGGAGAGTGTCGCCGTCCCCTCCTTGGCCGTCTCGGTGATCGGTGAGGACAGCTCCGCCTGGTTCAAGACCCTGGTGGTGGACCGCGGCAGCGCCGACGGGCTCCAGGAGGGGATGCCGGTGGTGGCAACCGGCGGGGTGGTCGGGCGCCTTGTGAAGGTCGCACCGCACTCGTCCCGGGTGCTCTTGCTGACCGACCATGCCAGCGCCATCGCCGCCATCGTGCAGCGCTCCCGCGCCCGCGGCGTGGTGCGCGGCGCCGGGGGAGGACGCTGCTCCCTTGAATTCACCGTGAAGGACGAGGACGTCAAGGTCGGCGACACCGTGATCAGCTCCGGCATCGGGGGCGTCTTCCCGAAGGGGCTCCCCATCGGGGAGGTCACCATGGTGAAAAAGGGGGAGTACGGCGTGTTCCAGACCATCGAGGTCCGCCCGATGGTCAACATCGGGAAGCTGGAAGAGGCGCTGGTACTGGTCAAGCAGCGCGATGAGTAGAGTTCTCCAACACGGGTCAGCCCAGTGATTGCCTATCTAAAAATAGCGGCCATACTCCTTGCCGCCCTGCTGCTCCAGATGACGCTCCTCCCAAGGTACCTGCTGGACCCCTTCCAGCCCAACCTGATCATCATCCTCGTGGTGTACCTGGGACTCAAGCTGCCGCACCGCTTCGCCGGCGTCGCCGTCTTCGCCCTGGGGCTGCTTCAGGACAGTTTCAGCGGGATATACCTGGGGCTGCACGCCTTTTCCTATCTCTGCATCTACACCCTTTTGTCCGAGCTCGCCGACCGGCTCTACACCGACAACCGCGCCCTGTTCGTACTGGTCGTCTTTATCGCCACCATCATGAGTGCCCTCTTGAACCTTTTGCTCCTTCTGGTCTTCTCGGTCGGCAACGGCCTGTACGCCTCGCTTCTCCCCGCGCTCCTGCCGCAGGCGCTGGTCAACGCACTGGTCGCCTCCCTCTTTTCCGGGGTGAGGCTCCCGGTCGAGGAGACGCGATGAAGAAGCTCAACAACATCCTCCCCGACGACGACGGGGGCGGCCGCCGCATCATCGGCCTCTCACTGGGCGCCTGCGCCATGTTCTTCCTGCTCCTGTCCAGGCTTTGGTACCTGCAGGTGATCAGCGCCGAGGACCTGATCGACCAGTCCGAGAACAACCGGCTCCGTTTCGTCCCGGTGGCGGCCCCCCGCGGGGCCATCCTGGACCGCAACGGCAAGGTGCTGGTCTCCAACACCCCCTCCTTCTCGGTGGCGGTCATCCCTCAGGACGTCAAGAACAAGGAACAGCTGATCGACAACCTGGCCCACTACCTGAACCTCGACCGCACCGAGATCGAGACCAAGTGGAACAAGGGGCAGGGGAGGGCGAAGTACTACCCGCTGGTGGTGGCCTCGGGCATCACCCGCGACCAGATGGAATTCCTGGAGGAGAACCGCCTCGCCCTCTCCGGGGTCAACATCGAGATGAAGCCGATCAGGGCCTACACCAACGGCTCGCTCGCCTCGCATCTTCTGGGGTACCTCGGAGAGGTTTCCGAGGACGAGCTGAACAGCGAGCGCTACCGCGAGTACAACGCCGGCGACTACATCGGCAAGAGCGGCATCGAGAGGGCCTGGGAATCCTACCTGCACGGGACCGACGGCGGGCGCCAGATCGAGGTCGATGCCCGGGGCCGCTTCCTGCGCACCGTGGCGGAGACCGGCTCCAGCGTCGGCAACACCGTCATGCTGACCATCGACCTCGACCTGCAGAAGGCCGCGGAACAGGCCCTGGGCGACCAGGCCGGCGCCGCCGTCGCCATGGACGTCAACACCGGCGAGATACTCGCCTTCGTCTCCAGCCCCGACTTCGACCCGGCCCATTTCACCGGTCGCATGCCCCCCGAGGTCTGGAAGAAGTACCTGGAGGACGAGCGCCACCCGCTGGAGAACAAGGCGCTCAAGGGTATGTACCCACCCGGCTCCACTTTCAAGATCATCACCGCCATAGCCGGTCTGGAGGAGGGGCTCATCGACGAGCACACCACCATCCAGTGCACCGGCTCTTACAAGTTCGGCAACGCCACCTTTCGCTGCTGGGACCACAAGGGGCATGGCAGCGTGGACCTGAAGAAGTCGCTCCGGGAATCCTGCGACGTCTACTACTACAAGCTGGCCGAGCGGCTCGGGGTCGATCGGATCGCCAAGTACGCCAAGCGCTTCGGCCTCGGCGCGCCGCTTGGCATCGGCCTGGAGAACGAGAAGGCCGGGGTGATCCCGACCCAGGAGTGGAAGCTCAAGCGCTTCGGCAAGAAGTGGTACTCCGGCGAAACCCTCCCGGTCGGCATCGGCCAGGGGTACGTGCTCACCACCCCGGTACAGCTTGCCTCCATGATCTCCACCGTGGCCAACGAGGGGACCATTTTACGGCCGCATCTGGTCAAGCGCGTGGTCGATTCCGACGGCAAGGTGCTGCAGGACTTCGCGCCGCAGGTGCTGGGGAAGACTGGCCTGAAGCCCGCGACCTACCGCTTCGTCAAGGAAGGGCTTTTGGCCGTCATCAACGAGGCCCACGGCACCGGCGGCGCTTCGCGGCTGTGGGAGGTCAAGGTGGCCGGGAAGACCGGCTCGTCGCAGGTGGTCAAGCTGCGCGACAGCAAGGGGAATATCCCCTACCGCTTCCGCGACCACGCACTGTTCGTCGCCTTCGCCCCTTTTGAAAAGCCGGAGATCGCGGTTGCCGTCATCGTCGAACACGGCGAGCACGGCGGCTCGGCAGCGGGGCCGGTGTCCGGCAAAATCCTGCGTGCCTACTTCGAAGGGAAGGGTGTCATCAAGAAACCGGTCCCCAAGTCGGTCCCCAAGGAAGAAGAAGGGGGCGAAGGGGTGGCCGAGCCCGACACCACCGGCGCAGCGCAGCAGTAACCTCCACCCGCCGCGGCCGCAGTGAACGCCGCGGGCACCCGATAAACGAGGAAGAGATGTTCGACAGACGGCTATTCACCAACTTCGACTGGACCCTGCTAGGGGTGGTGCTGCTCATCACCGCCTTCGGGGTGATCAACATATACAGCGCCTCGTCCTCGTACCGGGACATCGGCACACCCTACTACCTGAAGCAGCTCTACTGGATCGTGGCGGGACTGGGGCTGTGCCTCACCGTCTGCAGCCTCGACTACCACATGCTCGAGGACTTCGCCTACTGGCTTTACGGCGGCGTGCTGGTTCTGCTGGTGCTGGTCCTGGTGGCCGGCAAGACCACCATGGGTGCCACCCGCTGGATCAGCCTCGGGTTCTTCAACATGCAGCCCTCCGAGCCGATGAAGATCGTCATCATCATGACCTTCGCCCGGTTCTTCAGCCGCTACCCGGTCTTCAAGGGGCTCACCCTCAGGGAACTGGTGCAGCCGCTTTTGCTTTTGGGGATCCCGGCCGTGCTGATCATGAAGCAGCCTGACCTGGGTACCGCGATCCTGGTGTCCCTCATCGCCGGCACCATGCTCCTATTCGTCGGGGTGCGCTTTTCTGCCCTCGGGACCATCTTCGCCGCAGCGGTTCCCACCGTGGTGATCGCCTGGCAGTTCCTGCTCCACGACTACCAGAAAAAGCGCATCTACAACTTCCTGAACCCCGATCTCGACCCACTGGGGAGCGGCTACCACATCATCCAGAGCAAGATCGCGGTCGGCTCCGGCGCCACCTTCGGCAAGGGGTTCATGCAGGGGACCCAGTCCCAGCTCCGCTTTCTGCCGGAGCAGCACACCGATTTCGCCTTCTCCGTTTTCGCGGAGGAGTGGGGCTTTCTCGGCTGCCTGCTCATGCTCACCCTCTACCTGTTCCTGATCCTTTGGGGGCTGGGGATCGCCAAGAGATGCAACGACCGTTTCGGTTCGCTGCTGGCCATAGGGGTCACCGCCATGCTCTTCTGGCACATCGTCATCAACATGGGGATGGTGATCGGCCTGATGCCGGTGGTGGGGGTGCCGCTTCCTTTCTTCTCCTACGGGGGGACCTCGATGGTCACCTCCATGGTCGGGGTCGGCATCCTGCTCAACATCAGCATGCGGCGCTTCATGTTCTGACCATCGCCGGGCCGCCCCGGCCCAATAGGAGCGCCAGATGCACATCGCCCTCGTCGAGCCCTACTGCACCGGGTCGCACGCCGCCTGGGCCACCGAGTACGCCGCCCATTCCAGCCACGACGTCGAGCTCTTCACCCTGGCTGGCCGCAACTGGAAATGGCGCATGCATGGCGGCGCGGTCGCCCTTGCCGGCCGCTTCCTGGCGGCAGGGAAGAGGCCCGATCTCATCCTGGCCACGGACATGCTCGACCTGACCACCTTCCTGGCGCTGACCAGGCCGCTCAGCGACCGCTGCCGCAGCGCAATCTACTTCCACGAAAACCAGCTCACCTATCCCTGGTCTCCCGGCGACCCCGACCCCGGGGAGCAGCGCGACCTGCACTACGCCTTCATCAACTACGTGAGCGCCCTGTGCGCCGACGCGGTGCTGTTCAACTCGCGTTACCACATGGACTCCTTTTTGGGGGAGCTCCCCGCCTTTTTGAAGCGGTTTCCTGATGCCGTCGAGCTCTCGACCGTGGAGCGGATCGCGGCCAAGAGTCGCGTGCTGCCTCTGGGGCTGGACCTGCGCAAATTCGAGCCCTTTCGGCCGCAGGAGCGTGCCGAGACCGGGGTGCCGCTGCTGCTTTGGAACCACCGCTGGGAATATGACAAGGCGCCGGAGCCCTTCTTCGAGGCGCTGTACCGGCTTGCCGACGAGGGGGTGGAGTTCCGGGTGGCGGTTCTGGGTGAGTCCTTCGGGAGAGTTCCGCCTGTTTTCAAACAGGCGCGGGAGAGGCTTGGCGCGAGGGTGGTGGGGTGGGGCTACCAGAAGAGCTTCGCCGAGTATGCCGAGTGGCTTTGGCGCGCCGACATCCTCCCGGTGACCTCGCGGCAGGAGTTTTTCGGCGCCAGCGTGGTGCAGGCGCTCTATTGCGGATGCCGGGCGCTGTTGCCGGACCGGCTGGCCTACCCCGAGCACGTGCCTGACGGCTTGACCAGCGCGGTGCTGTACCGGGACGGGGAGTCGTTGCTGGATCGGCTCAGGGGCTTGCTGCAGGGGGCGCAACACGGGGCGCAACACGGGGCGCGTTTGGACCGACACGTGGCGTGCTACGACTGGGAGCGCCTGGCTCCGGTCTACGATGACTTTTTCAGCGGCTTGATCGGTAGCGAAGAGGGAGAGGTGCCCGAGATTGCTCTCGTTTAGTGGGGGGAAACTCGGAGAGGTTGAGAGGGGGGGCGCCTGCGGCGCCCCCGTTCCCGTTTAGGCGGCCTGCTTGCTTACGGTGATGATCTGGGACGCTTTCTCGAGCCAGACGGTACCGCAGGAGTTGCATTCGAGAAGGTCTTTCGCATAACCATCGGAATGCATGTCGATCTCGATTCCTACTTTGTTGTCACAGTGCGGGCATTTCATGTTTTGTTTTCTCCTAGGAGGAAGTATGATTCTGACAATATATAGAACCGCTCGTGTTGGTCAAGAGGTATTTTTTCAAAAAAGTTACCTAAAACAGTAGTTTAGCTTTCACGTCACGACCTGATCCTAAGCCTCCATTTTAAAACATTTCATTTTTCAGCGTCGTCCAGGCCTCGAAAATTCGTTGTAACTCATCGGTTTTGTAATGCATTTCCCGTTATCAAACAAGGGTATGCTTTCACGGCGGTATTGCGTTGACCTTTGCGTAAAATGAGTGGCCACCGCAAAAAAATATTTCTGCGCAGATTGGTCGAACAACGGTTTGCAGGAATGTATACGATATCCGGGTCGAACCGGCATCCCCTTAAATTTTCGCTGGAAATTTCCACCAGCGAATGCTATATTTGCGCTCGCTAATTTACCGGTCGGAGCGGAGGTGCGGCACAGGTCTGCGTTACGTCTACGAGGGGAACGTGCCGGGTGAGGGGGGCGAAAACAGCTATTGCTCTTTATGCGGCTCCCTGCTAATTAAGAGACTCGGCTATCTGGTGGGAAAGAATCTTCTCTGCAATGGAACCTGTCCCGGCTGCGGGGCAGTCATCGAGGGTGTATGGACGTAGTGCGGCGAATGGCCCGGTGGGCCAAGCTCTCGGAACCGGGGTTCGTCTCCTTCCTTTTTCAGATCCTGCTGGGAGCACTGCTTGTCCTGGTGTTCTGGGTCGTCGATGGCCTGATCGATTACCTGCTCTTCGGCGGAAAGCCGTTGGCCGAGTATCTGCTGGCGTCGGACAGCCACGAGGACTTCGCCCTGGTGCTTTTCCTGGTCGGCGGCCTGCTCCTCTACAGCCGCCGCGCCCATCGCAACGAGGCCGCCCTCGAGCAGGCCCTGCAGGCGGCGCTGGAGGAGGCACAACGGGAGCGGGCCAAGATGGAGAGCATCTTTGAAGCCCTCGGGGAAGCGGTTTCCATCCAGGACCCCGATCTCAGGGTCCTCTACCAGAACCCTGCCCACCGGCAGATGACCGGCGACAACATCGGCCGCTACTGCTACGAGGCTTACCGCAAGGAGAGCCAGCCCTGCGCCGGATGCCACCTGCTGGCCTCCTTCCAGGACGGCAAGGTGCACCGCGCCGAACTTGGGCCGGAAGCATCTGCCACAGGAGGGTACGTCGAGCTGATCGGCTCCTCACTGAAGGGAAGCGACGGAAAGCCGCTCTTTGGCATCGAGGTGGTTCGCGACATCACCTCCCGCAAGCTCGCCGAGCAGGAGACCGCCGCCCTCAATGCCGCGCTGACCCACCAGGCTACCGAACTTCACCAGGCCAACCAGGAGCTGGAGGCCTTCTGCCATGCCATCTCCCACGACATGCGTGCCCCGCTCACCAGGGTCTACAGCTCCGCCCAGGAGCTTCGAGGGTACCGCGAACAGCTGGATGAAAACGGCCGTTTCTTCGTCGATCTGGTTCATGACGGCTGCCTCCAGATGGAGGCGCTGCTCGACTCGCTCATGGTGCTCTGCCGCGTCACCGAGGTGGGCCTGTCCTGCGCCTCCTTCGACCTGGTCCCCGCCGCCCGTGAAATAGCCGCGCAACTGCAGCAGGATAATCCCGATCGGCCGGTTTCCTTCCGCGCCCCTGAACAGCTCCTGGTGCATGGCGATCCCCAGCTTCTCTGCGTGCTTCTGGAAAACCTCCTCTCCAACGCCTGGAAGTACAGCAACAAGGTGGATACCCCCGTAGTGGAACTGGGCACCCTGACCACCGAGCAAGGGGAGACCGCCATCTTCATCCGCGACAACGGGGCCGGCTTCGACAGCAGCCTGGCCGGTCAGCTATTCCAGCCTTTCAAGAGGCTGCACACCTATCGGGATTTCCCCGGCACCGGCCTTGGCCTTGCCACCGTGCGCCGCATCGTGCGCCGTCACAACGGGCGCGTATGGGGAGAAGGGGAGCCGGGCCGCGGTGCGACCTTCTACTTCACGCTGCCCCGCTGACGCGGAAACGGTTGCCCCCGGATCGCCATTCATGCTATACATCAGCTTTCTTCCTAATAAATTCCACGTGATGAAGAGGTTTTCTTCTTGAAGGTTTCACTGCTACGTCGCTTCTGGGTTACTTTCTCCGTCTGGGTAATCGGCAGCTACGCCTCCTTGTTGAACCGGTTTCGCGTAGAGGGAGCCCAGCATATCCCTGCCAAGGGGGGGGTCCTGATCGCCTCCAACCACATCTCCGCCTACGACACCGTGTTCCTCCCCTGGGCCGTCATCCGCAACCACCCGTTGCAGATGCTCTGGGCTCCCGCCAAGGAGGAACTCTTCGCAGGTTTCATGGGATTCGTCTACCAATCCTGGGGGGCCTTCCCGGTGCGGCGCGGTCGCGACGTGCGCGCGGGCAAGCAGATCAACGCGCTCCTCGTCGACCAGAAGGTGATGCTCTTCCCCGAGGGGACCAGGCACAAGGACGGCGTGCTCGGCAAGGGGAACCGCGGCGTGGGCAAGATCATCTACGACACCAGGCCTCACGTGATTCCCACAGCGCTAAGCGGCATCAACCGCTGGAAGTTCCCTGGCGTCGGCCTTCGGGGCGGAGTCGTTTTCGGCGCGCCGCTTGACTTCAGCGACCTGTACCAGCTCGAGGACTGCAAGGAGACCCACCAGATGATCGTGGACCGGGTCATGGACGCCATCGCGGCCCTGCTGCAGCAAAAAGGGGGACGGCCTCATGCGGGTTGAGATCTTCTGCGACGGCGCCTGCAGCGGCAACCCCGGGGTCGGCGGTTGGGGGAGCATCCTGCGCTACGGAGAGAAGGTGAAGGAGCTTTCCGGCGCCGAGGGTGAGACCACCAACAACCGGATGGAGATGAGCGCTGCGATCCAGGCGCTCGAGGCGCTGACCCGCCCCTGCGAGGTGGTGGTCACCACCGACTCGCAGTACCTGGCCAAGGGGATGACCGAGTGGCTCGCCGGCTGGGTGAAAAGGGGGTGGGTGAACTCGAAGAAGGAGCCGGTGCTAAACCGTGACCTCTGGGAGAAACTCCTCGCCCTCGCCAAGACGCACCGGATCACCTGGGTCTGGGTGCGCGGCCACAACGGCCACGTGGAAAACGAGCGCTGTGACGAACTGGCGCGCGCGGCCATCGACAGCTACCGGGCCGGCGCCGGCAGGTAAGGGGGCTGCGGCTCCCGATACGAGGGTGTAGTGGATTACTTTATCATCGAGGTCTCCGAGGAGGAGGTCAGACGCGAGCGCGAGAAGGCGCGCGAGCTGAGGCGCAGCCAGTGGTGGAAGAACCGGCTGGCCAAAGGGGTCTGCCACTGGTGCCAGGGGAAATTCCCCCCAGCGGAGCTTTCCATGGACCACATCGTACCGGTCATCCGCGGCGGCAAGTCGGCCAAGGGGAACGTGGTCCCCTGCTGCAAGGAATGCAACAACAAGAAGAAGCACATGCTTCCCATCGAGTGGCAGGAATACCTGCAAGGGATGGGACGGGACGGTGACGCCGAGGCCTAGCAGCGGCTGCCGTGGAGATAGAGTTTTGAGCCAGAACATCAAGGCGGTCATTTACGATTGCGACGGCGTGTTGTTTGACTCCTTCGAGGCAAACTACGCTTTTTATCACCTGATACTCGAGCGTTTCGACAAGCCGGCCCTCGACCGGGCGGACCTGGATACCATGCGCATCCTGCACACCCACTGCAACAAGGACGTGCTCGAGTACCTGTTCGCCGGCGACAGCCGGATGGACGAGGTGCGCGCCTTTTCCGCCGGCATCGATTACAGGAAACTCTTTCCGCTCATGGTCATGGAACAGGGGCTGCGCGAGACCCTGGACGCGTTGAAGGGGAGGGTGGAACTGGCGATATGCACCAACCGGGCGAGCTCCATGGACATCCTGCTCGCGTCGTTCGGGCTCGATGGTTATTTCAGCTGCGTGATGACGGCCGGGCGGGTCCAGAACCCCAAGCCGCACCCCGAGCCCCTCTTCAAGGTGCTGGAACATTACGGCCTCGCGCCGCACGAGGCCCTTTTCGTGGGTGACTCGGATGTCGACCGCCGCGCCGCCGAGGGGGCCGGGGTCCCCTTCGTCGCCTATCGCGGGGATCTCGACTGCGCCACCAAGATAGTTAGACACCAGGATCTGCTGTTACTGCTTTAACCCGGAGGGTTGATCTATGGAGCCTGTGCCGCAGGAAGATGCAGAGAAGCTTTTAAGCCGCGCCCTTGCCGCCTTTTCCTCCGGCGAATACCAGGCTGCCCTGGCCCAGCTGGAGCGGGCGCTGAAGCTTCAGGACAACCCGTTGCTGCACTCCTACCTCGGCCTGTGCATCGCCAAGGAGCGCGGGCAGGTGAAAAAGGGGCGCGAGCTCTGCCTGGCCTCCCTCGACCTCGAGCCGGAGAACCCGGCGCACTACCTGAACCTGGCCCGGGTTCACCAGGCTGCCGGCGACAAGCTGCTGGCCATCGACGTGCTCAGGAAGGGGATGTCGGTCGGTGGAAGCGATGAGCTCAAGGCCCTTTTGGCCACCCTTGGCACCAGGAAGGCTCCTCCGCTTAGTTTCCTCTCCCGCGACCACATCCTGAACAAGTGGCTCGGCATCGCTCTTTCCCGCGTCGGCCTGCGCTAACCCTCCCCAAACCGAGGCGAACAAGCCGGAACCGTAGTATACTTCTCCTCATTTGCTCATCTCGAGCGTGAGGAGGTGCCAGATGACCGACCGGTTCCGGCAACAAGGGGCTTTCAGCTGGTTCGAATTGACAACGGATGATCTTCCCGCGGCACAGAACTTTTACGGCAGGTTGTTCGGCTGGAGCACCGAGCGCTGGGACGGGGAAGGTGACTACACCCTGATCAAGGTTGCCGGCAAGGAGGTAGGTGGGATGGCCCCGGCCGGACCGGGACACCGCAAGCCGCCTGGCTGGGGGGTGTACGTGACGGTAACCGATGTGGACCAGACCGCCGCCATGGCCGAAGAACTGGGCGGTAAGGTGCTGGTGCCCCCCACCGACATCCCCCGGGTGGGACGTTTTTGCGTGCTTCAGGACCCTCAGGGTGCCGTCCTGACTGCGATCACCTACTGCCGCCCGTAAGGGGAGCGCTCGAAAAATGCGAAAAGGCCGCGCCTGGTCTCCCCGGTGCGCGGCCTTTTTCTTTGTTTACACGCCGTCCCGCTAGATTCCCAGAATCATCGAGAGGTCGTGCAACTCGTCCTGCGGCATCTTCTCGCTGGCCACCACCGTCTCCAGGGGGGTGGCGCAGATCTCGCCGCAGCAAAGTCCCACCATCGTCCCCTTTTCGCCGGCGATAAGTTGTTCGACCGCCGCGTGGCCGAAGCGGCTCCCGAGCAGCCGGTCGAAGACCGAGGGCGCGCCGCCGCGCTGGTAGTGTCCGAGCACTGTCACGCGGGTCTCGAAGCCGATGGCGTCCTTGATGTTGTCGGCGATGTTCTGGGCGCGGCCGGCCCCTTCGGCGAGGATGATGATGGCGTTGCTGCGCCCCTCCTCGTAGCGTTTCCTGAGCTGGTTGCAGAGGTCGGCTATGTCGCACTCCACCTCGGGGATGATGGCGTACTCGGCGCCGGTCGCTATGGCGCTCATGCTGGCGAGGTACCCCGAGTTTCTCCCCATCACCTCGATCACGAAGGCGCGGTCGTGCGAGCTGGCCGTGTCCTTGATGCAGTCGACGGCGTAGATGATGTTGTTCAAGGCGGTGTCGACGCCGAGGGCCATGTCGGTATAGGCGATGTCGTTGTCGATGCTGGCGGGGATCCCGATCACCGGCACCCCCATGCGGTGCAGGGCGAGCGCTCCATTGAGCGAGCCGTCCCCGCCGATGACGACCAGCCCCTCGATCCCCAGGTCCTGCAGGTGACGGACCGCCTTCTCCCTGCCGAGCACGGTGCGGAACTCCTCGCTTCGGGCCGACTGCAGGAACGTACCGCCGCGGTGCAGTATCCCCGCCACGTCCCTGGTGGTCATCTCCAGCAGGTCCCCTTTCAGAAGGCCCGCGTACCCTTTCCTGAAGCCGACCACCTGCACCCCGTGTCCCAGCGCCGTCCGGGTCGCGCTCCTGATCGCCGCGTTCATGCCGGAGCAATCTCCGCCGCTGGTAAGAATCCCGATCTTTTTCATGCTCTGACTCCGCTGGAAGTTGTCTTGCCGATGCCGCACCCCACCCTGGGGCGGGGCCAGCTTGAATATATCATGTGGTGCCCCGTTTTCAACAAGGCCTTAGCGCCCGGGATCGTTCGTCTTTTCCCGCTGACCGCGGATCCACTCCATGCGCTCCCTGATGCTCTTCTCGTAGCCGCTTTCCTTGGGGGTGTAGAAACGTCTGCCCGAGAGCTGCTCCGGGAGGTACCCCTGCGCCACGACGCCGTCCTGGTAGTCGTGCGGGTAGAGGTACCCCTTGCCGTACCCGAGCCCCTTCATGAGCTTGGTCGGGGCGTTCCTGATCTGCATCGGTACCGGGAGCCCCCCCGACTTCCTCACCTCGGCCAGCGCCTCGTTGATCCCCTGGTAGCTCGCGTTGGACTTGGGGGCGGTGGCGAGGTAGGTGACGGCCTGCCCCAGGATGATCCTTCCCTCGGGCATCCCCACCAGGCGGAAGGCCTCCAGCGCCGAGACCGCTATCTGCAGCCCGCGCGGGTCGGCGTTGCCCACGTCCTCTGATGCGAAGATGACCATGCGGCGCAGGATGAAGATCGGGTCCTCGCCCGCTTCCAGCATGCGCGCGAGCCAGTAGAGCGCCGCGTCCGGGTCGGAGCCCCGCATCGACTTGATGAACGCCGAGATGACGTTGTAGTGCTCCTCACCCCCCTTGTCGTAGAGCAGGGGCTTCTTCTGGGACGCCTCGCGGGCGGTCTCCAGCGAGATGTCGCCGTCCCGCGCCAGGCGCGCCGCCGTCTCCAGGGTGTTCAGCGCGATGCGCGCGTCTCCGCCGGCCTGCTCGGCCATGAAGGAGAGTGCATCCTCGGAGGCTGTGAACTCGAATTCTCCCAGACCCCGCTCCCGGTCGATGAGCGCGTTCGCCAGTATCTGCCGGATCTCCTCGTCGGCGAGCGGGTTCAATACCAGCACCTTGCAGCGCGACAGAAGCGGCGCGATCACCTCGAAGGAGGGGTTCTCCGTGGTGGCGCCGATCATGGTGAAGGTGCCGCGCTCGACGTAGGGGAGGAAGGCGTCCTGCTGGCTCTTGTTGAAGCGGTGGATCTCGTCCACGAAGAGGATGGTCCGTTTCCCCTGGTACTTCAGGGTGTCCTCGGCTTCCTTGACCACCTCGCGGATCTCCTTGATGCCGCTCATGATGGCCGAGAAGAAGATGAAGTGGCTCTTGGTGGCGCCCGCGATGATGCGGGCCAGGGTGGTCTTGCCGGAGCCCGGAGGGCCCCAGAAGATGAGGGAGGTGACCCGGTCGGTTTCGATCAGGCTTCTGAGGAGCTTCCCTTCGCCCAGAAGGTGCCCCTGTCCCAGGTACTCGGAGATGGTACGGGGCCGCATGCGTTCGGCAAGCGGCGCGAATCGTTCGTCAGTTCCGTTGAAAAGATCCAATCAATGCCTCTGCAGTTCCACGGCTCCCGGGAGGATGTCCACCGGCTTGATGCCCCAGATCTCGCGGGCGTACTGGTCGATGGTCCTGTCGCTTGAGAACTTGCCCATGCCGGCGCAATTGAGTATCGCGCGCCGCGCCCACTCCTCGGGTTTTTTGAACAGTTCGGCGACCTTCTCGTGGCAGGCGACGTAGGAGGCGTAGTCGGCCAGGAGCATGTAGTGGTCTCCGAGGTTCAAAAGCGAGTCGGTGAGCGGGGTGAACAGTTCGGGAGCCCAGGGGGAGAAGAAGCCGGAGGCGATCATGTCCAGTACCCGCTTCAGTTCCCGGTTGCCGTTGTAGTATTCCCGCGGATTGTAGCCGCGCGCACGCAGCTGCGACACCTCGGCCGCGGTCATGCCGAAGATGAAGATGTTGTCGCGACCGACCTCTTCCATGATCTCGATGTTGGCGCCGTCCAGGGTGCCGATGGTGAGGGCGCCGTTCAGGGCGAACTTCATGTTCCCGGTCCCGGAGGCCTCGGTGCCGGCGGTGGAGATCTGCTCGGAGAGGTCGGATGCGGGGAAGATCTTCTCGGCCAGCGAGACGCCGTAGTTGGCCAGGAAGACCACCTTGATCCTTCCCGCGACGTCCGGGTCGTGGTTGACCACGGCGGCCACGGCGTTGATGAGCCGGATGATCAGCTTGGCGGCGGCGTAGGCAGGTGCCGCCTTGCCCGCGAAGATGAAGGTGCGCGGCACCACCTCCGCGGCGGGGTTGTCCTTGATCCGGTTGAAGAGCGTGATGATGTGCAGGACGTTGAGCAGCTGGCGCTTGTACTCGTGCAGCCGTTTCACCTGCACGTCGAAGAGCGAGTCCGGGTCGACGTCGAGGTCGTTGTGCTGCTTGATGTAGTGGCACAGCAACTCCTTGTTGCCACGCTTGACCTGCTGCCAGCGTCCGACGAACTCGGGGTCGGCCGCGATGGCGCGCAGCTTCTCCAGCTCGTAGAGGTTCCTGGTCCATCCGCCGCCGATGTACTCGTCGATCAGGGCGGAGAGGGCGGGGTTGGACATCTTGAGCCAGCGCCTCTGGGTGATGCCGTTGGTCTTGTTGTTGAAACGCTCCGGGTACATCTCGTAGAAGTCGCGGAACAGCTCGTTCTTGAGGATCTCGGTATGCAGGGCGGCGACGCCGTTCACCGAGTGGCTCCCCACGATGGCCAGGTGCGCCATGCGGATCTTGCGCTCCCAGTGCTCCTCGACGATGGACATCCTGGCGGGGCGCTCGGGCTCGTCGGGGAACTGCTCCCGGATCTCCTTCAAGAAACGCTCGTTGATCTCGTAGACGATCTGCAGGTGCCGGGGCAGGATCTGCTCGAAGAACCAGACCGGCCACTGTTCCAGCGCCTCGGGGAGGATGGTGTGGTTGGTGTAGGCGAAGGTCTTCCTGGTGATCTCCCAGGCGTCCTCCCAGTCGACCCCTTCCTCGTCGATGAGCACCCGCATCAGCTCGGGGATGGCGAGGGTGGGGTGGGTGTCGTTCAACTGGATGGCGACCTTTTCCGGCAATAGCCTCATGTCCTGGTGCTTCTTCTTGAAGCGGTAGATGACGTCGTGCACGGTGGCCGAGGCGAGGAAGTATTCCTGCTTGAAGCGGAGCTCCTTTCCCTCCACCACGTTGTCGGCGGGGTAGAGCACCTTGGAGATGGTCTCCGACTGCATCTTCTTTTCCACGGCGCGGATGTAGTTCCCCTCGTTGAAGAACTTGAGGTCGAACTCGCGGCTGGACTTGGCGCTCCAGAGCCTGAGCGTGTTGACGCTGTGGGTCTGGTAGCCCGGGATGGGGGTGTCGTAGGCCATGGCCATGACGTCGTCGGTGTCCACCCACTCCCGCACGAGTTTTCCGTTCTGGTCGAAGGTGGAGATGACCCGGCCGTAGAATTTCACGGTGTGCAGGTGCTCCTGCCGGTCCAGCTCCCAGGGGTTTCGGTAGCGCAGCCAGTTGTCCGGGATCTCGACCTGGGCGCCGTCCGCGATGTGCTGCCGGAAGATGCCGTACTCGTAGCGGATGCCGTAGCCGTAGGCCGGGATGGACATGGTGGCCATGGAGTCGAGGAAGCAGGCGGCGAGCCGCCCAAGGCCGCCGTTGCCAAGCCCCGCGTCCTGCTCTTCGTTGACGATCTGCTCGAAGTCGTTCCCCAAGGAGGTGATGGCGTCCTTGAAGTCCTCCCACACCCCCAGGTTGATGAGGCTGTTGCTGAGGGTCCTTCCCATCAGGAATTCCATCGATATGTAGTAGACTCTCTTGTTGTCGGAGTTGTAGTAGGCCTGCTGGGTGTCGAGCCAGCGCTCAACCAGGTGGTCGCGGACCGCATAGGCGAGGGCGTTGAACCTGTCATAGGCTGTGGCCGAGTATTTGTCCTTTCCCAGTGTGTACTCCAGGTGCTCAAGAAAGGACTTGATAATGAGCATTTGCTTGTCAAGCTCTTCGTTGATGCCGATCTGCTCTTCAGTCATGAGTCACCCTGCATCTGCACGTAGTTATTGTGGGAAAGGTCTCTGCTGGACTACTTGGGGCGCGCCAGTTTTCCGTTGGACATGATACACCAACTGTGCTAGTAAATCCTAGATTACTGTACAAGTAAAGGGCTCGTGATGAAAAAAATCGCCATTTTTGCGAAAGTGCACGATCCGCGTTGTCTGGGGGTCGCCGAAGATCTGATCGGGTGGCTGGCTGGCCGCGGCGTGACCGCCCACGTGGAGAAGCATCTCTCCCTGAGGCTCAGGCGCACCACGCTCGCCGAGAGCGCCGAGAGCTCCGAGATCGCGCGCGATGCGGACCTCGTGGTGGTCCTTGGTGGCGACGGCACCCTCATCGCGGCCGCGCGCCTGATCGGCGAGCGCGACGTCCCCATCCTGGCGGTGAACCTCGGGAGCCTGGGCTTTCTCACCGAGATCACCCTGGACGAGCTCTACCCCTCGATGGAGCGCTGCCTGGCCGGCGACTTCGAGGTGACCGAGCGCATGATGCTCCTGGCGTGCGTCGAGCGCGCCGGTGAGGTGGTCGAACTGCACCGGGTGCTGAACGACGCGGTCATCAACAAGGGGGCCCTGGCCAGGATCATCGACATGGAGACCTCGGTGAACGGGCGCTACCTCACCACCTTCAAGGCCGACGGCCTCATCATATCGACCCCGACCGGATCGACCGGCTATTCGCTTTCCGCCAACGGCCCGATCATCCATCCCGAGCTCGAGTGCATCTCGATCACCCCCATCTGCCCGCACACGCTGACCAACCGCCCGCTGGTGGTGGACGCGGGCGCCCAGATCGCCATCAAGCTGAACTACGCCCCGGACGAGTCCGTGTTCCTGACCCTGGACGGCCAGGTCGGCATGAAGCTCCTCTCCGGCGACGTGGTGCAGATCCGGAAGGCACCGCACGTGACCCGCCTGATCCAGTCCCGCAGCAAGGACTACTTCGAGGTGCTCCGCACCAAGCTCAAGTGGGGTGAACGCTAAGTGCTCAGAGAGCTCCAGATAACCAACCTCGCCATCATCGACAAGCTGCACGTCGAGTTCAGCCCCGGGCTCAACATCCTGACCGGCGAGACCGGCGCGGGCAAGTCGATCATCATCGACGCGGTGAACCTGATCCTCGGGGGGCGCGGCAGCGCCGACCTGATCCGCTCCGGCGCCAAGGAGGCCTCGGTGGAGGCCCTTTTCGACCTCTCCGGGCGCGACTCGCTCCTCACCGCGCTCGCGGCGGCGGGGATCGACTGCGACGGCGAGCTCCTGGTGCGGCGCGTGGTTGCCCCCGGCGGCAAGAGCCGCGTCTTCATAGGCGGCGGGCTCGCCACCACCTCGCTTCTCTCCGAGATCTGCCGCAACCTGATCAACATCTACGGCCAGCACGACGCCCAGAGCCTCCTGAAGACCGAGCAGCACCTGCTCCTTCTGGACGGCTTTTCCGGCGCGCTCTCCCTGCGCGCCGAGTTCGCCGCGCGTTACGAGGAGTGGCAGGCGGCCAAGCACGAGCTGCAGGCGCTCGAGGCGGGGGAGCGCGAGGCGGCCCGCCGGCTCGACCTGCTTGCCTTCCAGAGCAACGAAATCGCCGAGGCGAAGATCGTCCCCGGCGAGGAGGAGGAGCTGGCCGAGGAGCGCGGCAGGCTCATGCACAGCGAGAAGCTGATGGCGGCCTCGCAGAGCGCTTTCGACGCACTCTACGGCGGCGAAGCCCCGATCCTCGGGAACCTCTCCGGAATCATCGCCGGGGTCGCCGACGCCGGTCGCATCGATGCCGCCCTCGTCCCGGTGAGCGAGGCGCTCGAGGCGGCCTACGCCCAGCTCGAAGACGCCTCCCTTACCCTGCGTGACTACGCCGCCCGGGTCGAGTCGGACCCGGCCCGCCTCGAGGAGCTCGACGACCGGCTCGATGCCATCAGCCGCCTCAAGAAGAAGTACGGCGCGAGCATCGAGGAGATCCTCGAGTACCAGCGCCAGGTGGACCAGGAGCTGTCGGTGCTCTCCAACCTCGAAGGGACGCGCGGTGAGCTGCAGGCGCGGATCTCGCTCCTTCAGCAGGAAATGGCGGCTCTCGGTGCGAAGCTCACCAAGGCGCGCGGGGAAGGGGCCTCGAACCTCAAGGCAGGGATGGAGCGCGAGCTCGCCGAACTGGCCATGAAGCACGCCGTCTTCGAGACCGCCTTCGAGAAGGGCGCCGAGGCGAAAAGCTACGGCTTCGAGCGCGCCGAGTTCCTCTTCTCCCCGAACCCCGGCGAGCCCCCGAAACCGCTGGCGAAGATCGCCTCCGGCGGCGAGCTTTCCCGGCTCATGCTGGCGCTTAAGCAGCTCCACCCCGACTCCGAGGTCCCCACCCTCATCTTCGACGAGGTGGACACCGGCATCGGTGGGGCGACCTCGGCCCTGGTTGGGGAGAAACTGAAGCGCGTGGCCCGCGAGCAGCAGGTGCTGGCCATCACCCACCTGCCGCAGGTGGCCGCCTTTGCCGACCGGCACTTGAAGGTCGAGAAGAGGGTGGCCGACGGACGTACCGCCACCGGCGTGGACCTCCTGGAAGGGGAGGAGCGGGTGGCCGAGGTGGCGCGCATGCTTTCCGGCGCGCGCGTCACGGAAAAGACCCTGGAACATGCCAGGGAGTTGATTCAGGAGGCAGTGAGATGATCAGAAAGGCCAGGATTGGCGACGTAAAAGATATTCAGAAACTTTTGACCAACTTCGCGAGCCGCGGCGAGATGCTCTCCCGCTCGCTTTCAGAGCTGTACGAGGCGTTGCGCGACTTCTACGTGTTCGAGGAGGACGGGCAGCTGCTCGGCACCTCGGCGCTGCACATCGTCTGGGACGACCTGGCCGAGGTTCGTTCCGTGGCGGTGGCTGAGAGCGCCGGCCGGCGCGGCATCGGCAGCCAGGTGGTCGGGGCCTGCATCGAGGAGGCCCGCGCCCTGGGGCTTAAGAAGCTCTTCTGCCTCACCTACAAGCCCGACTTCTTCGCCAAGTTCGGCTTCAAGGTGGCCGACAAGTCCGAGTTGCCGCACAAGGTCTGGGGTGACTGCATCAAGTGCGTCAAGTTCCCCGACTGCGACGAGATCGCGATGATCCTCGAGCTGTAACCGCAGGGCCAGGAGGAGGGACAGCGCCTAAGACCTGTAGGGGCGAATAATCATTCGCCCCGCCTCATCGCACCTCAACGCCGCTCGCCATTTGCACCGGCCGGGCACCGGCGGCTGGGCTGGTGCCTGTCTCCCCCTACAACGACTCATCGCCCTGGTTCATCGCACCGCAGCCTCGACCGCCATCGGCATCGGCCTGGGTGCCGACGCTGAAGCAAACGATTATCTGCCCTACAGCACCCACCGGACAGAAGCTGCTATGAGCGGGCTGCCTGTCAAAATCTTCCGAGGCAAAAATGGAAATGGAACTGGCACAACACGCAGATGCGGTGGAGCGCCTGCTCAAGGGGCGGCAGATCGACGGCTACGAGATCGCCGTCTCCGGTTCGCGGGATGTCGTCATCGAGGTGAAGAAGGGGAAGGTGGATGCCTTCCGTGTGGCGGAGCCCTTCGGGGTCTCCCTGCGGCTCCTGGTCGGCCGGGGGATGGGGTTCTCCTACTCCACCGCGCTGGACGACGGCTCGCTCTCCCGCATGGTGGAAGGGGCGCTGGTGGCGGCCCGGGTGCAGAGCCCGGACGAGTTCCACACCTTTCCCGAGGCGAGCCCCTCCTACCCCGACACCCCCTGGCTCTTCGACCCTGCTCTTCCCGCCGTTGACGAGTCGCTCAAGGTCGCCCGCGTCCTGGAACTGGAACGCCTGGTGCTCGACGTCGACCCGCGGGTGAAGCGGGTGCGCAAATGCAGTTACAGCGAATCGGTCTACCACTCCCTGACCCGCAATTCCCTCGGGCTCGATGCCGCCTACAGCGGCACCTACAACAGCTGCAGCGTTTCCGCCGTGGCGGAGTCCGACGGCGACGCCCAGACCGGCTGGGACTACGCCTTCTCCCCCTCCTTCGAGGGAATAGACCTGGGCGCGGTGGCCCGGGGGGCTGGGCGCAAGGCGACCGGGCTCCTGGGGGCGCGCACCCTTCCCACCATGCGCTGCCAGGCGGTACTGGACAACCGCGTCGCCGCCGACCTCGTCGACGTGCTCTCCGGTTCCTTCCTCGCCGAAAACGTGCACAAGGGGAAGTCGCTGCTGACCGGCAGGGTAGGGGAGCGGCTCTTCTCTGAACGCGTCTCCGTACGCGATAACGGCCTTCTTCCCTGCGGCATGGGGAGCGCCCCCTGCGACGGCGAAGGGGTAGCGCAGCAGGACACCCCGCTGGTGGTGAGGGGCGTGCTGCAGGGGTACCTGTACGACAGCTACTGGGGTGGGCGCCTGGGGGCGCGCTCAACCGGCAACGCCGTGCGCGGCGGCATCAAGAGCCCTCCCCGGGTCGGGGCGCACAACCTCCATGTCGAGCCGGGCGGGGCCGACCTCGCGACGCTGCTGGCCGGGGTGCGTAAGGGGGTCTTCATAACCGAGGTGATGGGGATGCATACGGCTAACCCGATCTCCGGTGACTTCTCGGTCGGCGCCGCGGGCTTTTACGTGGAGGATGGAGAGATCAGGTACCCGGTCAAGGGGCTGGCCCTGGCGGGAAACCTGCTGGAGTTGTTTGGAAGGGTGGACCTGGTAGGGAACGACCTGCGTTTCTTCGGCTCGACCGGGTCGCCTTCGCTGAGGATTGCCGAACTCGACGTCAGCGGCACCTAGGACCGCCCCGGGTGGGTGCGGTCCTGGCCTTTGCCTGTCACGTCTTCTTAGGGCTCCGCGTGCAGGATCTCGATCAGCCTGCGCACGAACGGACTCACCACCGCGTAGTGCACTTCGACCCCATCGCGGGTCCCCTCGATGATCCCCTTGTTCTTCAAAAGTGCCAGGTGTTGCGACACGGTCGCCTGGGGGAGCCCCAGGCATTCCCAGATGTGCTTCACGTTGCACTCCTGGGTGCAAAGCCCTGCCACTATCTTCAGGCGGATCGGGTGCCCGAGCACCTTTAGCATTTCCGCTTCTTTTCCGTAATCTTTGGTCTTGTCAAATGCCAACGTAGTATCCTCCGGTTTGGGCTAAAGATAATCTATATATGCTAATAGCAATTGTCAACTGAATTACTTTGCTTCGCTGAGGAAGATTTCCTCGCTGAAGTGGCAGGCCGCCCGTTGCCCCGGCACTTTTTCCTGCAGTTCCGGCCTCTTCTCGCTGCAGACCGGCTGCGCGTAGGGGCAGCGCGGATGGAAGGGGCAGCCGCTGGGGGGCGCAACGGGCGAGGGGAGCTCACCCTTCGCGATCACATGCCTGGTCCTCTTCTTCGGGTCGATGCTCGGTATCGCGGAGAGGAGCGCCTCCGTGTAGGGGTGCAGGGGGCGGCTCAGCACCTGGTCGCGGCTGCCGGTCTCGACGATCCTCCCCAGGTACATGATCGCCACCCGGTCGCTCAGGTGCCGGAGCACAGAGAGGTCGTGGGTGATGAACAAAAAGGAGAGCCCCAGATCCTTTTTCACCTCCTGCAGCAGGTTGATGATCTGGGCCTGAATGGAGAGGTCCAGGGCCGAGACCGGCTCGTCGGCGATGATCAGCTTCGGTGAGACGGCCAGCGCGCGCGCGATGCCGATCCGCTGGCGCTGTCCGCCGGAGAACTCGTGCGGGAAGCGCATCATGTGCTCGGGGGAGAGTCCGACCCGCCTGAGCAGTTCCGCCACCCGTTCCCGCCGTTCCGCGGCGCTGCCGATGCGGTGGATCTCCAGGGGCTCCCCCAGGATCTCCGCGACCCGCATGCGCGGGTTCAGCGAGGAGAACGGGTCCTGGAACACCATCTGCACCTCTTTGCGGTACTGGGCCAGCTCGGCCCTGCTCATCTGCGCCAGCTCCCGCCCGGCATAGCGGATGTTCCCCGAGGTGGGAGGGGTGAGCCCGGTCAACAGCCTCGCTACGGTCGACTTGCCGCAACCCGACTCGCCCGCGAGCCCCAGCGTCTCTCCCGGGTAGAGCTCGAGGTCGACCCCTGCCACGGCGGTGAGTATCCGCTTCTCCGCGAACATCCCCCCCCTTACGGGGTACTGCTTCACCAGGTTTTCTGCGGTCAGAAGCGGCGTCATGATACTTTCCGGCAGCGCACGAGGTGTCCCGGCGCCGCCTCCCTCATCTCGATGGTTTCCCTGGCGCATCCCTCGTCGCCGATCGGGCAGCGCTCCTTGAAGGGGCAGCCGGTCAGGTCGCCACGCAGATCCGGCACCCCCCCGGCGAAGGTGGCGAGCTTTTCGCCCGGCGTGCCGAATTCGGGGAGCGAGGCGAGGAGCCCCTTGGTGTAGGGGTGCAGCGGGTTGGCGAAGAGCTCGGCGGTGGGCGCGCTCTCCACGATCTCGCCTGCGTACATGATGGCGGTCCGGTGGGCGCGTTCGGCCACGATGCCGAGGTTATGGGTGATCAGGATCAGCCCCATGCGGTTCTGCTCCATGAGCCGGTCCAAAAGCTCGAGTATCTGCGCCTGGATGGTCACGTCCAGCGCCGTGGTCGGCTCGTCGGCGATGACCAGTTCCGGCGCACAGGCGAGCGCCATGGCGATCATGACGCGCTGGCGCATGCCGCCGGAGAGCTGGTGCGGGTAGTCCCGGACCCGGTCCACGGCGGCGGGGATGCCGACCTGGGTCAAGAGCTCGACCGCCTCGCGTTCGGCCGCCTGTACCGAGAGGGCGCGGTGGATCCTGAGTCCCTCGGCGACTTGGAAGCCGACGGTGAAGACCGGGTTCAGCGAGGTCATCGGGTCCTGGAACACCATGGCGATCCGGTTTCCACGGATCTGGCGCATGCGCTCCTCGGAGAGAGCCAGCAGATCCTCCCCCTTGAAGCGGATGGAGCCGGATACGATGCGGCCCGGCGGGGGGACCAGCCTGAGCACGGATGCCGCGGTGATGCTCTTGCCGCAGCCGGACTCGCCCACCAGGGCAAGCGTCTCGCCGGCGTCGACGCTGAGGTCAACGCCGCGCACGGCCTTGAGCACGCCGCCTTTCAAGCGGAATTCGGTGCGCAGTCCTGTGATTTCTAGAAGTGCCGGCACGAGGGCTCCCGGTGCCCGCTGGGGGCACAAAAACGGCGCGGACTGGCTCTGCCGGCCGCGCTGCAAAGGTTTATCTTATACCATTATTTGAATTACTGGGCAACGCAGGAGTGAGGTGCGCTGCCGGCCTTGGGCGGGGCGGGTACCACGTGCAGACCTGGGTACTCCTCGCGCTGCGGCAGGAAATTGGGCGTTTTCAGGAGCTTGATGAAGATGGGCACCAGTTCCGGGTCGAACTGGGTGCCGGCGTTTTCGGCCAGCTCCTGGATGGCCACCTCGAGCTTCAGCGCCTTGCGGTAGGGGCGGTCCGAGGTCATGGCGTCGAAGCTGTCGGCTATGGCCAGGATGCGGGATTCCAGGAGGAGCTCCTGGCCGGTCAGGCGGTTCGGGTACCCCTTGCCGTCGTAGCGTTCGTGGTGCTGGCCGATGCACAGCCGCACGTCGTGCAGGAATTCGATAGGCTCCAGGATTGTCATCCCGATGGTGGGGTGCTGCTGCAGCTCGGCCACGTCGTCCCTGGTCAGGGTATCTTCCTTGTGCAGCAGGGAGAGATCGATGCCGATCTTGCCGATGTCGTGCAGGATGGCGGCGCGCTCGATCACCTTGAGGCGGTTGGCGGGGAGCTCGAGCTTTCTGGCCAGGGCCAGGGAAAAACGGGTGACCCGCTCAGAGTGGCCGCGGGTATAGCTGTCGGACGCCTCGATGGCCGAGACCAGCGCCTGGATGGTGTTCAGGTAGGTCTTTTGCTGCTCGTCGTAGAGCATGGCGTTCTTGATGGCGATGGAGGCCTGGGCCGCGATGGTGGAGAGGAGCTCAAGCTCCTCGTGGTTGTAGACGGTGTTGTTCTGCTTGTTGACCACGGTCAGGGTGCCGATGATCTCGTCCTTCACCATGAGCGGGGCGCAGATCAGGGTCTTTCTCTCGAAGCCGAGCGGGCTCAGCCGGTCGAACTCGGGGGTGAGGGAGATGTCGGTGATGAGAAGCGGCTTGCTGTTCTGGATCACCCAGCTGGAGACGCTGGAGGGCTTCATGGGGACGCGCAGGTACTGCGGGTTGGGGTCGCGGTAGCCGACCAGGTTGGTGATGCGCAGCTCGCCGTGCTCGGCGTCGTACAGGACCACGTAGCCGACCTGGGCCTGCAGCGTGTCCATGGTCGTCTTCACCACCAGCCGGTACAGGTCCTCCACCTCGATGGTGGAGTTGATGGCCAGCCCAAGGCGGTACAGGGTGGAGAGCTTCGCCACCGCCTTTTCCAGGTTTGTGTTCTTGTCCTCCAGTTCTCCGGCCAGATCGGCGATCTTGTAGTTCGCCTCCTCGATCTCCTCGATACGTTCTTCCAGGGTCACGTTCAGGTTCTCGATCTCCCGGATCTGCTCCTCGAGCCGGCCGTTCATCAGGTGGGTCTCGCGGTGGTGTGCGAGCTTTTCCTGGGCCCGGGTCAGCTCCCTTTCGTGTTTCACTGCCGATTCCATGAGGTTGGCGATGGTGCCGACCATGTGGTTGAAACTGTTGCCGAGCGAGTGCATTTCCCGGCTGGAGGTGAGGCTGATTTCCTTGCTGAAGTCTCCCTGCTCCACCTGCTCCATGTAGCGCATCAGTTTGCGGATGGGGCGCTCGACGTAGATGACCAGGAAGGTGAAGATGGTGGCCACGGTGAGCAGCACCAGGATGATGGCGGAGGCGATGGCGATCTCGCGTTCACGGGAGATGAAGCCGTTCATGTAGCCCAGGGAGAGCTTGATCTCGAGAAGCCCCAGGGTTTCCTTGCTGGCGGGATGGCACTTGTAGCATTGCGGCGCGTTGAAAATGCGGGCGTAGGAGAGGAAGACCCCCTCTTCGGGGAGCAGGGACAGGTTGCGGGTGGGCAGCTTCGGGCGGCCCATTTCGGGGACCTTGCTGCCGATCTCCTCGCGGTCCGCCGAGTTGAGGATTTTCCCTTCGGCGTCCACGATCCTTATGGACTTGACGAACTCCCTGGATTTGATCCTCGCGAAGATGCCGGCCACCTCGTCGGAGCGGCCGGAGAGCATGGCATTGGCGACCGAACTCTTTATGGTCTCGATCAGGACCGAGGTGTTCCGGTTGGCGATTTCGTGCAGCATTTCCTTCTGCTGCCGGTAGTTTTGGTACGCCACAGTAGAGATGACTACGACCAGAATCGCGGTGACCAGGGTGAGGATCTTGATTTTAAGGGAATTGCACATTACCGGTCCGTACTGTGGCGCAGATCACGCTATATGGCTATGTCCTACAGCCATATAGCCTTTTTTTGCACTTCTGGCAACAGTTATTTAGGTATATAGAGCTCCGCGCCGTTGCCTTCAAACCGACTGAGATCGACGTCTTAGCTTCACTGCGCGCGAACGCCCCCCTGGGGTGCCGCGTGCCGGGATCCATATTTAATGAGAAACAAAGCAAATCGCTTGCCAATTAATTAGGCTGAAACCGCTCTGATTAGAGCGACAAAATTATTGACTTTGCGGGCGGTTCCATGGTTTATATCTAGGGCTTTTACGGGACGGTTAAACCCATGTGTATACGGAATTGATGAGCTGCTTCAGGACGTTGATCATATTAATCATCTGCCTCGCCGCCGGGGGTAGTGCCGCGGCGATGCGACCGGAGATGGTGCGGGTGGCCCTGTTCAAGGGGGCCGAGACCCTCAGGATCGACGGCGACGGCGTGCTCCTGACCGACGGCCGCGGCGAACCGCTCAGGGTGGAGATGCCGCTCGAGGTGCGCCGCTCGGGGAGCGGGCTCAGCGTGAACGGCAGGGCCGTGAACCGCCTGGTCGCCTCGGCGTTTTCGCGCATCACGATCAACGGCAAGGGATACCGGGCCCTGATCGAGGTCTCGGCCGCCGACAAGGGGCTCCTTGTGGTGAACGAGCTTCCGCTCGAGGAGTACCTGGTCGGGCTCATCAACTGCGAGATCAGTTCCGCATGGCCCATCGAGGCCATCAAGGCGCAGGCCGTCATCGCCCGCTCCTACGCGGTGTACCAGATGCAGGCCCGCCGCGGCGCGAGCTACCAGCTCGAGTCCAGCGTGATGGACCAGGTGTACGAGGGGGCCGACGTAGAGGACAGCCGGGCCGCCTACGGCGTGCGTGAGACCGCCGGAGAGGTGCTCAGCTACAACGGCAAGACCATCCAGGCCTTCTACCATTCCAACTGCGGCGGCCATACCGAGTCCTCCAAGAACGTCTGGGGGCTCTCGATCCCGTACCTCCAAGGCGTCTCCTGCCGCTACTGCGGCGACTCCAACCCTATCCGGTGGGAATTGAACCTCCCCCTCAAGAAGGTGGAGAGCTCGCTCAAGGGCGCCGGCTTCCAGGTGGCGGGGCTCAGGGAGCTGCGCGTGCGCGGCAGGAACCAAAGCGGCAGGGTGCAGGACGTGGTCGCCGAATGCTCCAGGGGGAGCGTGGTCATCCCGGCGGTGGCGTTCAGGAAGGCCCTCGGCTACGGCAGCGTGAAGAGCACCAACTTCGAGCTGCGCGGCAGCCGCGACGAGGTGCAGGTGATCGGCACCGGTTCCGGTCACGGCGTCGGCCTGTGCCAGTGGGGCGCCAAGGGGCGCGCCAACGAAGGGTTCGATTACCGCGAGATCCTCACTTACTACTATCCGGGCGTGAAGCTCTCCGGCGGGTACGGTCGATAGCATGCGCCTTTCAGATTTCGATTACGAGCTTCCGCCGGAGCTGATCGCTCAGCACCCGGCCAGCCGCAGGGACGCCTCGAGGCTCTTGACCCTGGACCGCGCCACCGGCTCGGTCGGGGAGAGCACTGTGGCCGCCATCGCGGCGCAGTTTCGCCCGGGCGACCTCCTGGTTCTCAACGACACCCGGGTCATCCCGGCCCGGCTGAAGGGGCACAAGGAAACAGGCGGCGCCGTCGAGGTGTTCCTGGTGCGCCGCGTCCCCGGCGCAGATGAGGTCTGGAGCTGCCTGATCAAGGCCTCCAAGACCCCCGGCGCCGGCACCCGCATCATGCTCCCCGCCGCGGTCACGGCGACGGTGCTCGCCCGCGAGGAAGGGGAGTGGCGGGTCCGCTTCGAGGGGAGCGATGACTTCATGGGGTGGCTGGAACAGGCGGGGAGCATGCCGCTGCCCCCCTACATCAAGCGCGCACCCGAAGGGGAGGACCTCGAGCGCTACCAGACCGTGTTCGCGCGCGAGAAGGGGGCCGTGGCCGCCCCGACCGCCGGGTTGCATTTCACCCCGGAGATCCTGGCTGAGATCCGGGGTCGCGGCGTGGAGATCGCGCCGCTCACCCTGCACGTTGGGCTCGGGACGTTCATGCCGGTCCGGGTCGAGGACCTTTCCCAGCACACCATGCACCGGGAGCTGTACCGGATCCCGCACCAGACCGCGCAGGCCATCCGGCGCACCAAGGAGGCGGGGGGGAGGGTGATCGCTCTCGGGACCACCTCGATGCGGGCCCTGGAGCACGCCGCAGCCTCGGGCGAGCTGGAGGCCGGGGAGCGCGAGGCGGACATCTTCATCCTCCCCGGGTACCGGTTCCGGGTGGTCGATGCGCTTATAACGAATTTTCATCTCCCCAAATCGACACTATTTATGTTAGTGTGCGCTTTCGCCGGAAAAGAGATCATGCTGGACGCCTACCGCGAGGCGGTGAAACGGCGCTTCCGGTTCTTCAGCTACGGCGACGCGATGTTCATCGCCTGATGGCCGAGGCGGCAGGGAAGGGGGGGCGAATGATTACTAGCCCCTACGGTGGACGTTGCAGGGGCGAATAAATACTCGACAGCTTTTGAAATCTATTTACGGGAACAGTTATTGTCAGCTATATCGTTTGAACTGATCAAGAAGGACCCGGGCTGCGCGGCCCGTCTAGGCTCTCTGACAACCACGCACGGCAAGATCGAAACCCCGATATTCATGCCGGTCGGCACCCAGGCGACGGTCAAGGCGATGACCCCCGAGGAACTTGTCGAGGTGGGGTCGCAGATCATCCTCGCCAACACCTACCACCTCTACCTGCGTCCCGGGCACGAGCTGATCGGGCGGATGGGAGGGTTGCACCGCTTCATGCACTGGGACCGCCCCATGCTGACCGATTCAGGCGGGTTCCAGGTCTTCTCGCTGGGGGAGTTGAGGAAGATCTCCGAGGAAGGGGTCAAGTTCCGCTCCCATATCGACGGCTCCCCGCACTTCATCTCCCCCGAGGTTTCCATCGCGATCCAGGAGTCGCTTGGCGCCGACATCGCGATGTGCTTCGACGAATGTCCCCCGTACCCCGCCGAGCGCTCCTACGTGCAAAAGTCGCTGGAGTTGACCACGCGCTGGGCACGGCGCTGCAAGGAGGCGCATCACCGTCCCGACCAGGCGCTCTTCGGCATCGTGCAGGGGGGGATGCACCCGGATCTGCGGCGGGTGAGCGCCGAGCAGATCATCGACATCGGCTTCGATGGCTATGCCCTCGGCGGGCTGTCGGTGGGCGAGGAAAAGGAAGTGATGCACGGCATGATGCATGAGTGCAGCGACATCCTTCCCGAGCAGGCGCCGCGCTACATCATGGGCATCGGCGCCCCCGAGGACCTGGTCGAGGCGGTCTACAACGGCTTCGACATGTTCGATTGCGTCATGCCCACCAGGAACGCCAGAAACGGCGCCCTGTTCACCAGTTTCGGCAGAATCAACATCAAGGCGGCCATCTACGCTGAGGACCAGGGTCCCATCGATCCGGCCTGCGACTGCTACGTCTGCCGCAACTACACCAGGGCGTATCTCAGGCACCTGTACCGCAGCCAGGAGATCCTGGCCTCGCGGCTTAACAGCTGGCACAACCTGCACTTCTTCCTGAACCTCATGAAACGGGTGCGGGAGGCCATCGCAGCGGGTGAGTTCGTCAAGTTCAGACAGGAATTCTACGCGGCAAGAACGGGGCGTTAGCGCTGCGCGCTTGAAGTTTTACCGAAGTTTTGATCGTCAATAAAGGGATGGAAATACAACCCAGGAGGTAACTAAATGTTAGGTTTGGCGTTTGCAATGGCTGCTCCCGCGCAGGGCGGCGCGCCGGCGGGCGGAGGGATGATGGCACAGTTCCAGGGGCTTATCCCCCTGGTGTTCATGTTCGCCATCTTCTACTTCCTGCTCATCAGGCCGCAGCAGAAAAAGGCCAAGGAGCACAGGGCGCTTCTGGAGGCGCTCAAGAAAGGCGATCAGGTCGTCACCGCCGGCGGCATGCACGGCAAGGTGACCGCACTGGACGACCAGGTGGTCACCCTGGAGATCGCTCCCGGCGTCAACGTCAGGATCAACAAAGGGTACATTGCGTCTGTAAAGCAGGACTAGTGCATTGATCGATTTTTTCCGAAAGGAGCTTTTCCCATGAAGGGTTATACCTGGCGCATTTCTCTTATCTTCATTTTCATCATCGCCTCGTGCGTCTACCTGACGCCGACTTTGGTCGACACGCTCCCCAAGTGGTGGAGCGGCCTGCTTCCCAAGGACAAGATCCACCTGGGTCTGGACCTGCAGGGGGGCACCCACCTGGTCATGGAGGTTGAGACCCAGAAGGCCGTGGAAGGGTCCCTGGACCTGATCGCCACCGACCTCGAGGACTCCCTTACCGCGCAGAACGTCCGCTTCAAGAAGGTTGCGCGCCTGGGCGGCGACAAGGTGCAGCTCACCCTGTACGACCGCGGCTCCGCCGACAAGGTGCAGGCCCTCATCAAGAAGAAGTACCCCGACCTCGAGACCCTGCCGGTCTTCGACGAGGGCGGTTTCGTCAACATGCAGCTGCGCATCAACGAGAAAGAGGCCCAGGTCAGGAAGGACCGTGCCGTGGCCCAGGCCCTGGAGACCATCCGCAACAGGATTGACCAGTTCGGCGTTTCCGAGCCGGTGATCCAGCGTGAAGGGCTCAACAACATCGTCGTCCAGCTCCCCGGCATCAAGGATCCCAAGCGCGCCATCGAGCTGATCGGCAAGACCGCGCGCCTCGAATTCAAGCTCGTCGACGAGAGCGTGAACGCGGCCACCGCGACCGCCGGCTCGCTCCCCGAGGACGACGAGCTCCTCTTCGAGAAGAGGACCGATCCCCAGACCGGTGCCGTCTCCGAGACCCCGCTGGTCGTGAAGAAGAAGGCGATGATCACCGGCGAGCTTCTGACCGACGCCCAGATCAGGATCGACTCCCAGTACAACCAGCCCTACGTGGCGATCGAGTTCAACTCTACCGGCGCCCGCCTGTTCGACCAGGTCACCGCAGCCAACGTGGGCAAGCGCTTCGCCATCGTGCTGGACAGCAACATCTACTCCGCGCCGGTGATCCGCGAGAGGATCTCTGGCGGCAGCGCCCAGATCTCCGGTTCCTTCACCGAGAAGGAGGCCGCCGACCTCGCCATCGTGCTGCGCGCAGGTTCGCTCCCGGCTCCGGTCAAGATCCTGCAGAACGTCACCGTCGGTCCTTCCCTGGGTAGGGATTCCATCCACAAGGGGCTCATGGCCGGCCTCATCGGCGTGGTGCTGGTCGTCTCCTTCATGGCGATGTACTACAAGCTCTCCGGCATGGTGGCAAACCTCGGCATGGTGCTCAACATCCTGTTCCTGATGGGGGCTCTTTCCGCGCTGGGCGCGACCCTTACCCTGCCGGGCATCGCCGCTATCGTCCTGCTGGTCGGTATGTCGGTCGACTCCAACGTCCTCATCTTCGAGAGGATCAGGGAGGAGCTGCGCCTGGGCAAGACGCCGCACGCCGCGCTCGATGCCGGCTACGACAAGGCGTTTCTCACCATCATGGACTCGCACGTCACCGCTTTGATCACCGCGGCGGTGCTGTTCCAGTTCGGCACCGGCCCGGTCAAGGGCTTCGCCGTCTCTCTCAGCCTCGGTATCATCATCAACCTGTTCACGTCGCTCGTCGCCACCAAGGTGCTCTTTGACGCCTTCCTTGAGCGCGTCCACGTGAAGCGACTCAGCGTATAAGGGGGGAGACCAATGGAACTGCTCAAGAAGACCAACATAGATTTCATCGGGATGAGGAAGTTCTCCTTCCTCGCTTCCGGCCTCATGGCCATCATCGGCCTCATCGGGATCATCGCCATCGCCCGCGGCACCGCCAACATGGGGATCGACTTCTCCGGCGGCACCGAGATGCAGATCAAGTTCGCCCAGCCGGCGACCACCCAGTCCATCCGCGACGCCCTCGCCAAGTCCGGCGTCAAGGAAGTGGAACTGCAGGAGATCACCGGCGGCAACCAGGTACTCGTCAAGATGCACAAGTCGACCGGCAAGTCCGCCGACCAGGTCGCCGACGCGCTTAAAGCCGGGATCCCCGGCAACACCTTCAACGTGGAAAGCTCCACCGAGATCGGCCCCTCCATCGGCGAGAAGCTGAAGCAGGACACCCTGGTGGCCGTGGCGCTCTCCATGCTGGGGATCATCCTCTACATCGCCTGGCGTTTCGACTTCAAGTTCGGCGTGGGTGCGGTTGTGGCCACCATGCACGACGTTCTCGCCATGATCGCCGTCTTCTACGTGATGCACAGGGAGGTCAACATCCTGTTCATCACCGCGGTCCTCACCATCGCCGGCTACTCGCTCACCGACACCGTCGTCGTCTTCGACCGTATCCGCGAGAACATGCACAAAAGCCTCAAGGATCCGATGATCACCATCTTCAATAGGAGCATCAACGAGACCCTGTCCCGTACCATCATCACCTCGGTGACCACCTTCCTTGCCGCAGTCTCCCTCTTCCTCTTCGGCGGCGAGGTCATCCACGATTTCGCTTTCGCCCTGGTCGTGGGGGTCGTGGTGGCCACCTACTCATCCATCTTCGTGGCGAGCCCGATCGTTGCACTTTGGGAAAAGCACGCAGTCGAGGCCAAGGCCGAGGCCGCTTAAGGAGGTTCCGTGAGCAAGGAGAACGTACTTACCATCGTGGTGGCGCTGATCGTTGGTCTCCTGGGAGGCTACTTGATCTTCAACATCGCCGGCCAGAACAAGGAACCCCAGGTCGCCATGTCGGTGCCGCAGGGGGCAGGTTCGCCGACCGACTACCAGCGGCGCATCGTGGAGGCCGAGAAGATCGTGGCGCAGGACCCCAAGAACCTGCAGGCCTGGATCCAGCTCGGCAACGACTACTTCGACACCGACCAGGCCCAGAAGGCGGTCAACGCCTACGGCAAGGCCCTGGAGCTCGACCCGAACAACCTGAACGTGATGACCGACCAGGGGATCATGTACCGGAAGATCGGCTGGTACGACAAGGCGATAGCCAACTTCGAGAAGGCGCAGTCGATCGACCCCAAGCACCTGCAAAGCCTCTACAACCTCGGTGTCGTCTACCTGCAGGACCTGAAGCAGCCGGAAAAGGCCAAGGAGATCTGGACCAAGTACCTGCAGTTCGATTCGACCAGCCCCACCGCTCAGCAGATCAAGAACGATATGGCGGGGCTGAACCAGATGCCGACATCGTTCAAGAAGTAGAGAGATATAAAGATAAAGAGAAAAAACCCGCTTCCGGCGGGTTTTTTTTTGTCGCCGTCGCGGCACATTAGATTCGCGGGGTGCTGCTCCTTATGCTATGATTGCACCCTGATTTTTCGGATTTGGAGGGGGGATGAAACCAGTAACACATAGAAGCTGGCGGGGCAGGGAGGCCGACGCCGACACGGTAGCCGGGCTGACCCGTTCCGGGGTCGCCCCGCTTCTGGCGCGCCTTTTGGCCCACCGCGGGGTCTGCACCCCCGACGACGCCGATGCCTACCTCAACCCGGTGCTTTCCCGTTTGCACGACCCCATGGCCCTGGCCGGGATGGATCAGGCCGTGGCGCGTCTGGCTAGGGCACTCAAAGCCGGCGAGCGTGTCTGCGTGCACGGCGATTACGACGTGGACGGCGTCACCTCCTGCGCGCTCCTGCTGAGCTTCTTCCGTAAGATCGGCCTCGACTGCTGCCACTACATACCCAAGCGCCTTACCGAGGGGTACGGGCTCTCCGAGCAGGGGGTTGCCGCGGCGGCCCGTGCCGGCGCGACCGTACTGGTCACCGTCGACTGCGGCATCACGGCCGTCAACGAGGCACGACTTTGCCGGGAGGCGGGGCTCGACCTCATCGTCACCGACCACCACGCGCCGGGGGAGGTGCTCCCGGACGCCTGCGCCGTCATCAATCCGCTGCAGCCCGGGTGCCGCTTCCCCTTCAAATCGCTTGCGGGCGTCGGGGTCGCCTTTCACCTGGTGGTGGCGCTGCGCGCCCGACTGCGCGCCGACGGCCACTTCGCGGGGGGCGGCGAGCCGGACCTCAAGGAGTATCTCGACCTGGTCGCCCTGGGCACCATCGCCGACGTGGTCCCCCTTTTGGGCATCAACCGGGTGCTGGTCAGCTACGGGCTAAAGCAGCTCTGTACCGGCGACCGCATCGGCATCGAGGCCCTCAAGGAGGTGGCCGGGATCACGGGGGAGGTCGGCTGCGGTGCGGTGGGTTTCCGTCTCGCCCCGCGCATCAACGCGGCGGGCAGGCTCGAGGACGCCTCCCTGGGGCTCGAGCTTTTGCTCTGCCGGGATCTCCAGCGCGCCCGGGACATCGCTAAAGAGCTGGACGAGGCCAACGTCGAACGCCAGGCCCTGGAGCGGGCCACCTTCGAGGAGGCGCGCTCCATGCTGGAGCAGGGGGCCTGCAGCGGCAGAAAGAGCATCGTGCTCGGCTCCGAGCTCTGGCATCCAGGCGTGATCGGCATCGTCGCCTCGCGCATCGTCGAACTCTTTCATCGACCGGTGATCCTGTTCGCTTTCGACGGGGAGACCGGGAGGGGGTCCGGGCGCAGCATCTCGCGCTTCCACCTGTTGGACGCCATCAAGGAGTGCGCCGATCACCTCCTGCGCTTCGGCGGGCACAGCCATGCGGCCGGCCTCTCCATCGCGCAGGAGGAGTTGGAGCGTTTCGCGCTGCGCTTCGACGAGGCGGCCCAGGAGGTGCTCGACGCCGAGGCGCTCACCCCCACGCTCTCCTTCGACCTCGAGCTCGGCTCCGGCGACATCACAGCCGACCTGGTGCGGCAACTGGAGCAGATGAAGCCTTTCGGCATGGGGAATCCCGAGCCGCTCTTCGTGCTTAAGGGGGCGGAGGTGCTGGAGAGCCGGGTGCTCAAGGGGGGACACCTGAAGCTTAGGGTAGGGGAGGGGGGCAAGAGCTTCGACGCGATCGGATTCGGCCTCGCAGAGGCGGGGCTGCCGCAGGGTAGGGTAGACATCCTGTTCTCCCCAGCCATCAACGTCTGGAACGGCAGGAGCTCGTTGCAGCTCACCGTGAAGGACCTGCGCGCGGAGGGGACGTGCTGAGGAGTGACCGCTTCAACAAGGCCGACCGGGTCATCCGGATCGGCTTCTGGGCCAACGCCTTGCTGATGGTCGTAAAGCTCGCCGCCGGTCATTTCGGACATTCGGAGGCGGTCTTCGCCGACGGCGTGGAAAGCGCCTGCGACTTCATCGCCATCGGCATGACCCTGATCGCCCTGAAGGTCGGGCGCAAGCCCTACGACTCGGACCACCCCTACGGACACGGCAAGGTCGAAAGCCTCTCCGCCATCTTCGTATCGCTAGTGATCGCCGCTACCGGCGGCTGGATTCTCTACGGTGCCGCCACCACCATGCTGGCGGGACGTTACTCCGCCCCGGCGCTGGTCGCCGTTTTGGCAGCTGCCGGGACCATCGTTGCCAAGGAGGCGCTCTACCGCTACTCCATGAAGGTGGGGGGGGACCTGGGGAGCCCGGCGCTGCTCGCCATCGCCAAGGACCACAGAAAGGACGCCATCACCTCGGTTGCCACCCTGGTCGGCGTGGGGTGCGCCTATTTCGGCCTCGGCGTCATGGACCCCGTCGCGGCCGGACTCACCTCGATCTTCATCTTCCACATCGGCTACCACACCTTCCGCACCTCCGCCCACGAACTGATGGACGGACAGCCCGAGCAGTCCCTGCTGGACGCCATCGCGCAGCTGGCGCGGAGCGTAGAGGGGGTGGACCAGGTGCACGAGATCAGGGCGCGTCACTCCGGGCAGTACCTGATCGTGGACCTGAAGCTCGACATGCCCCCGGAGATGACCGTGAAGCGTTCGCACGACATTTCCACCGAGGTGAAACGGCGCATCTTCGACCATTTCAGCAACGTGGGCGACGTCATGATACACATAAACCCCTCCGATGAGCCTCACGAAGACCTGATTCGCCTTTAGCGCTTCTCTTTGTTTCTCCCGAATGCCGTATCCTGGCTTCCCCGCGCGTGATTTTAATCACAACTTTCTTGACAGGCAGTCGCCATAGGTAGTATTTAAACCAGTCGATTGTTGTGAATATACTGTTATTTGGGGAGGAATGATGAAAAAGAGTACCCTGTCGCTGGTCATCGCGGCCTTGATTCTCGTCGCTTCCACGGCCTTTGCTGCCAAGATGGCGACCGTTGACATCCCGGTGAAGGCCGACCTTTACGCCACGGCCCCGGCTGCGCTCACCCCGCAGCAATGTGCCCAGTGCCACACCGGCGCGTTCAACGGGCTCAAGAACGCCGGCGGCAAGCATCGCTTCGACTGCCAGGCCTGCCACACCGTGATCCACGCCTACAACCCGAAAAAGGCCAACTACGACGAAGTGATGCCGAAGTGCGCCTCCTGTCACACCGACATCCACGGCCCGGCCAATAAGGATTGCGCGAGCTGCCACAACAACCCGCACACCCCGCGCAAAGTCGCCATGACCCAGAGGCTCGCCACCACCTGCGCCACCTGCCACGCCGAAGAGAAGGCTGAGCTGGTCAAATTCCCGAGCAAGCACACCAACGTCTCCTGCGACCGCTGCCACACTTCGCACGGCTACAAGCCTTCCTGCTTCATGTGCCACAAGCCGCACTTCAAGGATCAGCCGATCGAGGCGTGCGCCAAGTGTCACTCCGTTCACAAGCCGAAGCAGGTGACCTACCAGGGGACCGACTGGAACCAGACCTGCGCCTCCTGCCACAGCAAGGTGTACGCGAAGCTCTCCAACTCCAAGGCTCGTCATTCGAAGGTTGCCTGCGCTTCCTGCCATAAGGCGAAGCACGGTTACATCCCGCAGTGCACCGAGTGCCACAAGGCTCCGCACCCGCAGTCGATCCTGACCCGCTTCCCGAACTGCCTGGGCTGCCACCTTGACGTCCACGACCTGCCCAGCATGAAGTAAGCGCAAAACCTGTCTGAACGCCAAAGGCCCCGGGATTCTCCGGGGCCTTTTTTTTTGTTCGTGCGGGGTGCAACCACGGCAGTTGCACGTCAGGGGAGGGGGACCCCTTAAGAGAAGTCTTGCATCCTGTCCCGCACCCAAAGTAAACTGCTTTGGGGCGACGTGGCGATTTTCACGGAGAATCGCGGGTTTGGCTGGCGAAATGGTGACCTCCATCACAAAAGTTTACGGTCCTCTCCTGTATCCTAGCTCCTGTCGTGCTTACCGGTTGGCAGCGCCCTCCGCCTGCAGGGGCAGCTTCAGCCCCGGCTCCCCCCGCGAAGCCGCGCTGTTCAACATGAACATCAACCGCAGTCCTAACTGGAAATCTGTGTCCGCACAGATCTTAAAAGGAAGCTCGTGCGCGTTATTCTACTGGTACTCCTACTGTTCCCGCTTCTCCTCCCCGTAAAAGCCCGGGCCATGGTCGATCCCGCGACCTCAACAGCACTCTCCACCGCCAACCTCGACCTCCTGCTGGAGCGTGCCATGTCCGAGAACCTCATCGCCGGCGGAGTGGTCGTGGTCGGCAATCACGAGGGGATCATCGCCACCGCCGCCCGCGGCCAGATCAGTCCCTTACCGGGCGCACCTGCGATTACCGACCGGACCCTGTTCGACGTCGCCTCGCTCACAAAGGTCATTGCCACCACCCCGGCGGTGATAAAGCTCCTCGACGAAGGGCGCATTTCCCTGACCGACACGCTTTCCCGCTGGTTTCCGGAACTTGCCGGTACCGACAAGGGGAACATCACCATCCTGCACCTGATGACCCATACCTCCGGCCTCTCCGACGTCATGGTCGGGCAGGGTGGCTCGGTGGAGGGACTGGTCCGCAAGGTCGCGGCGCAACGTTTCCGCGGTGCCGGTACCGGCTTCGAATACGCCGACATCAACTTCATCCTCCTTGGGGAACTGGTGCACCGGGTCTCCGGCGAGAGGCTTGACCAGTTCTGCCGCGAACAGATATACGAGCCGCTGGGGACCCGCGACACCTCCTTCCTCCCTTCCCGCGAAGGCAACGATATCGCGCCCACCTCCGGCACCCAAGGGGGCGTGGTCCAGGACGAGAACGCTCGCCGCCTGGGGGGCGTAGCCGGTCACGCCGGCCTGTTCAGCTCAGCCTACGACCTGGCTCGCTACGCCCGGCTCCTCCTGGGTCGCGGCACCCTCGACGGCACCCGCATCCTCTCGGAGCAGGCGGTTGCCGAGATGACCACTCCCTACGCCTGCAACAACGGCAGGGTGAAACGCGCCCTGGGGTGGGACATGGCCTCGGCGTTCTCCGCGCCCAAAGGAAACTACTTCTCGGACGACTCCTTCGGTCATACCGGCTACAGCGGCTCCTCCATCTGGATCGACCCGCAGCAGGACATGTTCGTCATCATGCTGACCAGGCGGCTCGACTACCGCAACGTGCACAACTTCAACCAACTGCGCAGGAACGTCTCCACCTACGCCGCAGCCGACCTCAAGGGGATCGCGGGCGAGCTGACCCCGGTAGCCGAAGTGGAGAGGGTGAAGGCGCAGGTCATCGCCGCGTCGGTTGCCCTCATCAGCCAACCACGCCGTCACAAGTTTGCCTCCCTGAAGTTGCGGGATGACCGGCGCGCCGCGAAGTGCTCGGTGAAGCCCGGCCGCCGCACTCTGCAGGCCCGCGCCGCGCACCGCGGCACCAAGGTGACCAAGGTCGCCAGGAACGACGCCGGAAAGGTTCGAGCCGCATCCAAAAAGCATCGTTCGCTTGCCAGAAGCTGATCCATGCGCGTAGCTCTCAACGAGCATCTCTGTTGTCTCTTCAAAGGTGTTGCTTGCTCTTGGCAACTGTGCTAGTATGCCGGAACATTAAATTGTGCAAATCTTTATTGGGGGCGCGGTGATGCTTGATGAAGATCTTGGACTCGACCTCGGTATTCTCTGCCGCTGCTGTGATTGCAGGACCATTCGCCTGCCTGACAAAACCGGACTGTCTGAGAGCCAGGTGGCCGCCATCGAGAAATTGTGCAAGCTCTGCATCGAGAGCAACAAGCAGTATGCCGTCAACAGCTGATACCTCCAACACGTGCAGGAGACATCCGGTCGGTCTCCTGCTGCTCCTTTGTCTGCTTCTTCCGGCTTTTTCCTACGCCGATACCCTTTTCCAGCGCTCCGGTGCACTCCTCGAGGAGAAGGCTCGCCAAGCCTCGGCCGATGACTACTGTTTCGTGGTCATGGGGGACAGCCGCTCCAACGACGCCATATTCGCGAAGGCGCTGCGCACCGCGGCCGGCTTCAAACCTCTCTTCATCCTGCACGGCGGCGACTACTCCACCGAGGGGGGCGAGGAGGAGACCGGCAACTTCCTGTCCCTGGTTGAGAAAAACGCGCCATGCATCCCGGTCTTCGTGGTGCTGGGCAACCACGAGAACCCCAGGGTCTTCGAGAGGGAGATCGGTCCCCCGCGCTTCGCTCTTTCCGTACCACGACTCGGGCTGAAGGTCGTCGCCCTGGACAACTCGCGGGAGGCACTGCATCCCCTGGAACTCGACTATCTCAAAAAGGAACTTGCCAGCGCGCCCGGCGCCACCTTCGTGGCCATGCACGTCCCACCCGAAACCGGCCGCTGGCGCGGCCATACCTTTGTCAAGGGGGCGGCGGAGCTTGAGCGGATGGTAGCCGCCGCGCCTGCAGTACAGGGACTTTTTTTCGCCCACTCCCACCTCTACGACGCGAGCGTCTTCGGCGGCGTGCCCGCTTTCATTTCCGGCGGTGCCGGAGCGCCACTGGTCTGGATCAGTCGCTACGGCGAGAGGGTCAACCACATCATCGTGGTCCGGGTAAAAAACGGCAGGGCAAGCTACCAGATGGTGCAGCTCAAGTGACGGAGGATCTGCTTCACGTCGGGGATTCCGCGGCGGTGCATGGGGACGAAACCGCTCTGCTCGAGGAGTGTTACCGGCAAGCCCTGCTCCTTTTGCGGGAAAACTCCACCCCGGACGGCATTCTTGCCTCGGCGCGCAACCGGAGATCATCCAGGCGCAACTACGACGCCATCTTCGGGCGCGATGCCGCCATCTGTTCCCTGGGCATGGCCCTGTCCGGGGACTTTGAACTGCTCCAGGCAGCCGAGGCAGGCCTGCTCACCCTGGCGCGGCACCAGGCCCGCAACGGCCAGATCCCCAAGTTCGTGAAGCCGGAAATCGCCGAGGTGGACTTCTGGTACGCGGGGTGCGTTGATGCCACGGTCTGGTGGCTCATCGCGGTCCACTTCCTGGACCGGGTGGCGCCGCAACTGGGCCTGGCCGAGCGGCTCTCCGCCAACGCGGTGCGCGCCCTTTCCTGGCTCGAATGCCAGGAGCACCAAGGGTGGCACCTCTTGCAGCAAAACGACTGTGCGGACTGGGCCGACATCATGCCGCGGTCGGGCTTCGTGCTCTACACCAACGCGCTCTGGTACTGGGCCAAAAGGCTTTACAACCTCCCCACCGCACGCGCAACCCGCGACTTCGCCCGGCTCCTCTTCAACCCCTTCGACAACGCGATTCCCGACCAGAAGCGGGTCCGTCTCATGCGCCACTACGTCCGCAACGGCAGCCGACCGGCCCCCTTTCTGCTGAGCTACGTGAACTTCTCCTTCTGGGGTGAGGAGATCGACATCTTCGGCAACATCCTTGCCTACCTGACCGGGCTGGGGGTCCCATCCGATGCCGGTAAGATGGTGGCGGGCGTCGCCGCCCTGAGCGCAAACGATCCGCACCCCGTGCGCGTGGTGGGGACCCCCATAGAGGTGGGCTCCCCCCGCTGGCGTCCGTACATGCAGCGGCACCGGCAAAACCTCCCTTGGCAGTACCACAACGGCGGCGCCTGGCCCTTCGTGGGAGGGTTTTGGGTGGTGCTGCTGGCGATGCTCGGGGAGCGGTCCCTGGCACGCGCTGAACTGGTGAAACTCGCGCTCAGCAACAGGGTTAACGGTTGGGAATTCAACGAGTGGTTTCAAGGACAGACGGGCGAGCCGATGGGGATGCCCCGGCAGTCCTGGAACGCCGCCATGTACCTGGTCGCCTTCCGCGTCCTCGCCGACGGTACCAGGATCTTTCCCCAAGGCTGACATGGTGCAGCACTACTGAAGCTGGCCCGCCGCCGGCCTTTCAACCCTCTGTTCCCCGGCTCATTGACTCTACCTGCATACCTCCCATATCCAGCGGACTGACTTTTTGACTGTTCCTCGGAATTACTTGTATTTTTCCACTCTCAACAGGTGACATTTGGCCGCACGATGATTATTATTGTGCTCATGCCATTCAAGGAGGATTAGATCATGAAACGCTTGACGTTACTGTTGCTTTCGTTGTTCACCCTTGCCGCCCTTTCCGGCTGCGGCTACAACACGATGCAGGCCAAGGAAGAAGCCGTTTTCGCAGCATGGGGCGATGTCGAGGCTTCCTACCAGCGCCGCGCAGACCTGGTGCCGAACCTGGTCGAAGTGGTCAAGGGGTACGCCAAGCACGAGGCGGAGACCCTGAAGGCGGTCACCGAGGCGCGCGCCAAGGTGGGCTCCATGCAGGTTTCCAAGGACGCCATCAACGACCCCAAGACGATGCAGAACTTCCAGCAGGCCCAGTCGCAGTTAAGCGGCGCCCTGTCCCGCCTCATGGTCGTCGTGGAGCGCTACCCGGACCTGAAGGCGAACCAGAACTTCATGGATCTGCAGAACCAGCTTGAGGGGACCGAGAACCGGATCAACGTGGCGCGCGTGCGCTACAACCAGGCGGTTCAGGATTTCAACACCACCATCAGGACCTTCCCAAACTCGCTCACCAACTCCATGATGCTGCATCTGCAGCGCAAGGAACCGTTCAAGGCGGAAGAGGGTGCCAAGGTGGCGCCCAAGGTGAAGTTTTAGAGGCAGGTCAAGGTCGAGGTTGAGGTCAAGGACCATAGTGGGGGGCTTAACCTCAACCTTAACCTTAACCTCAACCTTATTTAGAGGCGGGCATGAAAAAGCTGTTTTTGCTCCTGACATTCTTCCTGACCGTCCAGGTCTGCTCAGCGGTCGAGGTCCCGCCCCTGCGCGGCCACGTGAACGACTACGCCTCCATGCTGTCGCCTCAGGTGGTGCAGCAGTTGGAGAGCGAGCTTGCCGCTTTCGAGAAAAGCGACTCGACCCAGATCGTGGTGCTCACCATCCCGAGCCTGGAGGGGGAGGTGCCGGAACAGTACTCCATCAAGGTGGTGGAAAAGTGGCAGCTGGGGCAAAAGGGGAAGGATAACGGCGCGCTCCTGCTGGTTGTCAAAAACGACCGCAAGATACGCATCGAGGTGGGGCGTGGGCTGGAAGGAAAACTGACCGACCTCACGTCCGGACGCATCATCCGCAACGAGATGAGTCCGGCCTTCAAACAGGGGCAGTTCGACCTGGGCATCGCCCGCGGCGTGGGAGCCATCATGGCCACGGTGCGCGGCGAGTACCAGGCCCAGCCAAGCGACCTGCGCCACGGCAAGAAGGGGGCTCCCCCCATACTGACACTGCTTCTCTTTGTCATGGTCGCCTCCGTCTTCCTGGGCGGCATCTCCCGCTTCCTTGGAGGCGTGGCCGGCGCCGTCGGGCTCCCGATCGCCGCCTTCATCTCTTTCTCGGGGCTATCGCTGCTGCTTTTGGGGATTCTGGCGGTAGTCGGTTTCCTGGCCGGCCTCTTCATCGCCTTTCTCTTCTCCTCGGGAGGACGCGGCGGGTTCATGGGAGGCCCCCCCTTCTTCGGCGGCTTCGGCGGGGGAGGGGGCTTCGGCGGCGGAGGGGGAGGATTCTCCGGCGGTGGCGGCAGCTTCGGCGGTGGCGGTGCTTCGGGAGACTGGTAATGGACATTTCTCACAAATCGATAGCTAACGACTATTTCAGCGCCGACCAAAAAGAGGCCGTCAGGCTGGCGGTGGCCCGCGCCGAAGCCCGTTCCAGCGGCGAAATCGCTACCATGGTGGTATCCGAGAGCGATCGCTACCGCGAGGCAGAGGCGCTGGGAGCGCTTCTCTTGTCCGGCTTCGTCGCGGTGGTGGTCGCCGTGCTTTTGCACCACGTCACTATCTGGACCTATATTCCCCTGGTTTTTCTGCTCTATTTCCCGGCGCTCTTGTTCCTGCGGCGCTTCCCGCGGCTGAAGCTCTCCTTCGTCGGGCCAAGGCGCCTGGCCGAGGCGGTGAGCGAAAGGGCGCTCGTTGCCTTCTACCAGCAGGGGCTGTACCGGACCCGGATGGAGACTGGCATCCTCATCTTCATCTCCCTCCTGGAGCGCAAGGTTTGGATCGTCGGCGACCGGGGCATCAACGAGAAGATCCCCCCGGGTTACTGGAAGACCCTGGCCGAACGGCTTGCGCAGGGGCTTCGCGCCGGGCGCGGCGCTGAGGCGGTCTGCGAGGTGGTAGAGGCCTGCGGCAGCGAACTGGAGCGGCACTTCCCGCGCCGGGAGGACGATCACAATGAGCTTCCCGACGAGATGATCATTTCTTGATCATCTTTTCGCCGATTCTGCCGATATAGAAATTGACTTTCCACCGGTTCCACACCCATTATTGAAATTCGTGCGGTGGCCGCGAAACCTGTTTCGTTCCGGTTCACGACCCCACCGTCAGGAAAAACTCCCGTCCAGAAAGGAAGAGCAGCAGCCGCGGCGGGGCAGCATCCCCCGCAGGAGAAGGATCGCATGACCGCAGACATCAAGCCCATAGTCGAACCACAACCAAGCCGCAAACCCCTCGGGGAAATCTTCGTCGAACGCGGCCTGTTGACCAAGGCCTCGGTAGACCGGCTGATCGCCCACGCCAAGAGCAAAAACATCCGCCTGGGCGAACTGCTGGAGGTGATCGGACTGGTCACCCCGGACGAGCTCGCCGAGGCGCTCGCCATCCAGTACCGCGTCAGGAAAATCGGCGACTTCGCCAAGTACAACTACGCGCCGAACGTGCTCAAACTGATCCCGCTCGAGATGGCGGTAAAGCACAGCATCTTCCCGTTGAAGCTGGACGACGGCCGCCTGGGGCTCGCCGTCGCCGACCCGACCACCGACCAGCTCTTCGCCGCCATTGCTGCCCAACACAACCTGAAGCTGGTCCTCTACGTCTCCACGCGGCTTGAGATCAACCGGGCCATAGCCCGGCACTACCTCGGGCAGACCATAGCCGGCCCCGCCAGCAAGTCGATCCTCCTGGTCGAGGACGACCAGCTCTCCCGCGAGATGGTCGCCAAGATTCTGACCCGCCAGGGGTACGCCGTGGAGACCGCCATAGACGGCATGGACGCCTTCAGCAAGATCTTCACTTTAAAGCCCAAGCTGGTGATCACCGATAAGGTCATGCCCAAGCTCGGGGGGTACGAATTCCTGTTCGCCATCAAGAACATCCCCGAGTTCCGTTACATGCCCGTCATCCTGATGACCGCCGCCGCTACCCCGGACGAGGAAAAAGAAGCCCTGGAAAAGGGGTTCTTCGATTTCGTGCTGAAGCCGGTCAAGGAGATCGGTCTGCTTACCAGGGTGAAGCGGGCTTTCGCCAGCAGGGAAGCCCTCTACGGCAAGACGGCCTGACGGTTTCCACCCCTCCACACCGCGGGCGGAGCGGCCGCTGCCAGCACCGGGGCGCCCGTTCCCACTCATCCTCTCCTCCCTCCGCGCCCTTGACCCCGCTTTTCCCTAATGAAGTTGCTGGTCCCTGCCGAAAAGTAACCTAACCTCACTCCATCCCTCATTCCACGTCATGCCGCACCCCAGGGACTGCGCCTGTCCACGGGAGCCTACTACAGGCAGCAGGAGAGCAGATGACACACCTCGCACAACCCGCATCCGGAAGTTCAACCTGGCAGCGCCTGTCGCCCGGCTTCGCCGCCGTGCTCGCTCCCGGGGGATTGCACTGGCAGGGAGACTGGCTGCAACTGGCAGCGGCGGTCGCCCTGTTCGCCCTGCTTGCGTTGGCCCTGGGCAAGACCGTACAGGTGAAGGCCCGCAAGCAGGCCCAGGTCGAGGAGGAGCTGCGGCGCGCCAAGGAAGAGCTCGAACTGAGGGTCGCAGAGAGAACCGAGGAACTGCACAGGGCCAACGAGCAGCTGAAACAGGAACTCGCGGTACGGGAGCGGGCCGAGGAGGAACTGCGGCAGGGGCGCAACATGCTGGCCCAGATCATCGACACCATCCCGCAGTTCGTCTTTTGGAAAGACAAGAACAGCGTCTACGAGGGGTGCAACATCGTCTTTGCCAGGGCCGCCGGCCTGGAGCGGCCCGAAGAGATCCGCGGCAAGGGCGACTACGACCTCCCCTGGCTGCGGGAGGAGAGTGACGCCTATCGGGCCGACGACCGCGTCGTCATGGACAGCGGTACCGCCAAGTACCACATCATCGAGCAGCAGTTGCAGGCCCATGGCGAGCGCTATTGGGTGGACACCACCAAGGTCCCGCTTTGCGACGAAAGCGGCGCGGTGGTCGGCGTGCTCGGGGTGTACGACAACATCACCGAGCGTAAAGGGATCGAGGAGGCGCGCGACCGCGCGCTCGCGATGCTGGAATCGCTGCTGGCCTCGTCTCCGACCGGGATACTGGTTTACGAGGGGGAGAGCGGTGCCTGCGTCAAGGCCAACCAGGCCGTGGCGAACATGGTAGGTGCCAGCATCGAGCAGATGCTCGCGCAGAATTTCCGCCAGATCCCTTCCTGGGAGGCGATGGGGATCCGCCAACTCGCGGAGCAGGTCCTGGCCGACGGGCAGACCCGGAGCATGGAGGCATCGGGTGCATCGACGTTCGGTGCCCCACTGGAATACGAATGCTTCGTGTCGCGGTTCGACGTCGAGGGGAAGCACCACCTGATGTTCATCGCGGTGGATATGTCCGAGCGCAAACAGCTGGAGCAGGAGAAACGCCTGATAGAGGCCCAGATGCTCCACGTGCAGAAACTGGAGAGCCTCGGGGTGCTGGCGGGAGGAATCGCGCACGACTTCAACAACATCCTCATGGTGGTGCTGGGGAACGCGGACCTGGCACTTCTGCGCGTTCCACCCGATTCGCCAGCCTGTGAAAACCTGGTCCAGATCGAGCAGGCCGCCAGCCGCGCCGCCGACCTGGCACGCCAGATGCTGGCGTACTCCGGCAAGGGCAACTTCGTCATCGAGAAGCTGAACCTGAACAGGGTGGTACAGGACATGGGCCCGATGCTCGAGGTGTCCATCTCCAAGAAGGCGCAGCTTCGCTACGACTTCGCACCGGACCTCCCCGCGATCAGCGGCGACGCCACCCAGTTGCGCCAGGTGATCCTCAACCTCGTCATCAATGCCTCCGAGGCGATGGGGGAGGGGACAGGGGTCATTTCCATCGGCACCAAGGCCATGGAATGCGACCGCGCCTACCTCTCGGAGTCCTGGATCGACGACCGGCTCCCGGAAGGTTGCTACGTGGTGCTTGAGGTTTCCGACACGGGGTGCGGCATCGACCGGGAGGTCATTCCGAAGATCTTCGACCCCTTCTTCACCACCAAGTTCACCGGCCGCGGGCTGGGCATGGCTGCGGTCCTCGGCATCGTGCGAGCGCACAAGGGTGCCATCAAGGTCTACAGCGAGAAAGGGAAGGGGAGCAATTTCAGGCTGCTGCTCCCCTGCATCGCCGGCGCGGCCGACCGCCCCGATCCCCCCGTGCAACAGGCGCTTTGGCGCGGCAGCGGCACGGTGCTGCTCGCCGACGACGAGGAAAGCATCCGGGCTCTGGGGAGCGACATGCTCAAGGCCCTGGGCTTCAGCGTTAAGCTGGCTTGCGACGGGCGCGAAGCGGTGGAGATTTTCAAAAAGGGCATGGACGACATCGTCTGCGTCCTGCTCGACCTGACCATGCCCAACCTGGACGGGGAGCAGGCCTTCGGGATCCTGCGTGCCCTGAAGCCCGACGTCAAGGTGATCATGTCCAGCGGCTACAACGAGCAGGAGGTGAGCCTGAAGTTCGCGGGGGGAGGCCTTTCCGGCTTCATTCAGAAGCCCTACAAAATGATGGAGATGAGCCGGAAGCTCTCCGAGGTGCTGGGGGGGGATGGGCACGGTTGAGGTTGAGGTTGAGGTTGAGGTTGAGGTTGAGGCAAAAAAGGAGGGGCGCCCCTTGGGGACGCCCCTCCTTTTCAGTTCTTTTGCAGGCGAAAAAGCCTGGAGGTCGCGTCCCTCCCGGCTTTTTCCATGGTGACAAGTGGCGCTATTTCCCGCCGACCACCATCAGTTCGCTGACCAGCCTGGTGAAGCGCAGCGGGTCCTTGATCGGGGAACCCTCGGTCAAGAGGGCCTGGTCGAAGAGGAGCTCGCTGTAGTCGGCGAGCTTGGGATTGTTCTTGTCCTTCTCGTACATGGCGGTCATGACCTGCATGATCTGGTGCTCCGGGTTGAGCTCGAGGATCCGCTTCCCTTCCGGGACCTCCTGGTTCATCGCCTTCAGGATCTTCTCCATGTTGGCGTTGAGACCCATCTCGTCGGCCACCAGGCAGCAGGCGCTCTCGGTCAGGCGCGAGGAGAGGCGGACCTCCTTGACGCGGTCCTTCAGGGTCTCCTGGATGTACTCCATGACACCGCCGAACTCCTTCTTGGCCTCCTCCTTCTTGGCCTCCTTCTCCTTTTTTTCCTCCTCGGTGTCGAGCTCGAGGTCGCCCCTGTCGATCGCCTTAAGGTGCTTGTCCTGGTACTGGTTGACCGCTTGCACCACCCACTCGTCGACCGGGTCGGTCATGTAGAGGACCTCGTAGTCCTTCTTGCGCAGCGCCTCCATGTAGGGGGAGTTCTCTACCGACTCGCGGGACATGCCGGTGATAAAGTAGATCTCCTTCTGCCCCTCGGGCATGCGCTCGACGTATTCCTTCAAGGAAACGAACTTCCCTTTCTCGGTCTTGGAGCTCTCGAAGAGGAGCAGCTCCTGCAGCTTCTCCTTGTTGGCGTAGTCGAAGTGGATCCCTTCTTTCAGGACCGGACCGAACTCGCCGTAGAACTTCAGGTAGTCGTCGAAGTTCTTCTCCTTCATCTCGGCGAGGGTGGAAAGGACCTTCCCCACCAGGGACTTCTGGATGCGCTTGATCTGCACGTCCTCCTGCAGGATCTCGCGGGAGACGTTGAGCGGCAGGTCGGATGAGTCGACCACCCCCTTGATGAAACGGAGGTAGTCAGGGAGCAGCGCCTCGCAGTTGTCGGTGATGTAGACCCGCTTCACGTAGAGGTGGACGCCCTTTTTGTGGTCGCGCAGGAACAGGTCGAACGGCTTGTGCGACGGGATGTAGACGATGGCCTTGAACTCGCTGACCCCTTCGGCGGAGTAGTGGATGGTGGAGAGCGGCTTGTCGTAGTCGTGGGAGATGTGCTTGTAGAACTCCTCGTACTCCTCCTCGGTGATCTCGCTCTTGGAGCGGGTCCAGATCGCCTTCATGGAGTTCAGGGTCTCCTCGGTGGTCTTGTCGATGGTGCCGCCGCCCTCGATCACCTTGCCCTCGGCGTCCTTTACCGGCTCGGAACGGGTGATGTCCATCACGACCGGGTACTGCACGTAGTCTGAGTACTTCTTGACGATGGAGCGGATCTTCCACTCGTCCAGGAATTCCTTCATCTCGTCTTTCAGGTGCAGCACGATCTCGGTGCCGCGGGTCTCCTTCTCACACTCCTCGATGGTGTAGGAGCCGTCGCCGGTGGACTCCCAGCGGCAGCCGTACTGCTTCTCGCCAGCCCTGCGGGTGGTGAGGACCACCTTGTCCGCCACCATGAAGGAGGCGTAGAAGCCGACCCCGAACTGGCCGATCAGTTCCGGGTTGTCGGCGAGGTTCTGTTCCTTCAGGGCGGCCACGAAGTTCTTGGTGCCCGACTTGGCGATGGTGCCGATGTTGTCGGCGACCTCGTCCATGCTCATGCCGATGCCGTTGTCGGTGATGGTGAGGGTGCCGGCGTCCTTGTCGGCGTGCAGCTTGATCTTCCACTCCGCGTTCCCTTCCAGCAGCTCCATGTTGGAGTGGGATTCGAACTTTATCTTGTCAATGGCGTCAGACGCGTTGGAGATGAGCTCCCGGAGGAAGATTTCCTTGTTGGAGTAGAGGGAGTGGATCACCAGGTCCAAAAGCTGCTGGACCTCGGTCTCGAACTTCTTGACGGTTTTTGCCATGTCTGGGTGGTCTCCTTTGGTCTTAGTGAATGGTCGTGGGAACATAATCACGGAGATGAGGAATTTCAAGGGGGAGCGGCTAAGAAAACTGTAGGGGCGAATAATCATTCGCCCGCCTATGGTTTCACCGTGTACCCCCGCGCTAGGAAGAGGCACCGGCGCTGGGCGAATAATTATTCGCCCCTACAAGGAAGGCCGCCCGGGATGTGTGGTCTTAAAGCTTCAGATACTGTTTGAGTATGGCGGGGTGCAGGTGCTCCCTCATGACCTCCCAGGCCTCGCGCAGGGCCTCGGCATCGTGCAGGGCGTGGTGGGGCGGGAACTCGTTGTAGGCCTCGGCGTGGGCTTTCTGCAACAGCTCGAAAAGCCCTGGGAAACTCTCACTGTAGTAGTGGATCGGTGCGGGGTAGAGGTTTTTCGGGAAGTCGTCGTGCAAAAGGTCCACCATGAGCACCCAGTCAAACCCCGGCGCGTCGCATACCACCCGTACCGGGACAACGAAAGAGTGTAGCCACTCGGCGAGCCTGCGCCTGGCGTAGTTCCGCTCCTGGAAAAAGTCACCACCGGTCAGCTGCGGCAAGACGTTGGCAGTCACAAACGGCGAGCACCCTTCGGGACTCCAGCCGTCGGCGAGTTCTGCGTAGAAGCTCTCGCCGTTCGCTGAGACCAGCGCGATGCTGATCAGTTGCGGGTAGTCGAAATCGGTGAACTCGGTGTCCAGGAACAGCAGCATCGGCTCTTCTGCGGCCAGTTCCGGAGCGATGGGTGCCGCTTTCGCCTTCTGCGGCTTCCGCTTCCTGGCGTGAACCGGGCAGAGGGTTTTCGCGAAGCCGTGCCCCAGCTGCAGCGACCCGGGTGCCCCGCACTCAGAGCAGACGGCGGCGGCCTTGTGCTCTGCGTCCCTTGCCAGCTCCTTGACGATGAAGGAGCCGGATTCGATCCGGACGAAGAGCCCACCCAGCCTCTCTTCGGCCTTGAAATGACCGACCCTCGGCATCCCCAGGTGCTCCATCGCCTCGATGGCGGTGCAGAGGTCCCAGACCAGCGGGTACCAACCGGCGCCGCAGCGCACGCTGCCTGAGGGGGGATTGAGGTAGCGCGGGAAGCGGGAGGCCAGCTTTTCCAGCGCGATGTCCCCCTCCGGTTTCACCCATTTCTCCCAGGAGAGGAACATCTTCTCGGTCGCCCGCTTGAAACGTACGATCAGCTCCACAACCTTCAGGGCGAAGGCCGAGAACCGCTCCCTTAATATGACCACTGTCTTAGGTGTTTTCATTAGCACAAGATTCTACCAGACTCCCCCTTTCTTGACACCCTTTCATCGTTATGTTACTAAGGTCGGGCCAAAACTCTTTTCCGCGCAAGGGGATAGCCGTACCGATCACCTCGCACGCCACTAAAAGGAGCCCCATGTACTGCCCCGATTTCGCGACGTTCCAGACCCTGTCCGCACAAGGCAACCTGATCCCGGTTTACCGTGAGATCCTGGCCGACCTGGATACCCCCGTTGGGGCCTTCAAGAAGATCGACGACGGCCGCTTCGGATTCCTTCTGGAGAGTATCGAGGGGGGCGAGAAGTGGGGACGCTACACCTTCCTCGGCTCCTCCCCGGCGGTGGTCATCCGCGGCAAGGACAACTGGGTCGAGATCGTCGAGGGGGGCGAGGTGCGCCGCATGGAGGTCTCCGACCCCTTGAACTACGTCCGGGATTACATGTCGCGCTATCAGCCGGTCGAGGTTGCAGGGATCCCGAGGTTCTTCGGCGGCGCGGTCGGCTACCTGGGGTACGACGCGGTGCGCCACTTCGAGACGCTGCCGGACCAGAACCCGAGCCTCATCAACACCTACGACGCCTACTTCATCATCACCGACACCATCGTCATCTTCGACAGCCTGAGCCAGAAGATAAAGGTCGTTTCCAACGCGCACCTGGACGGGAACAGCACACCCGAGGCCGCCTACGCCGAGGCGGTGGGCAAGATCGAGGGACTCATCGAGCGCCTCAAGAAGCCGCTGCCGGCCACGCAGAAGAAGCCTGCCCAGGGGAAGGTGGAGCTGGCATCCAACGTAAAGCGCGAGGAATTCGAGTCCTGGGTGACCCGCGCCAAGGAATACGTCAGAAGCGGTGACATCATCCAGGTGGTGCTCTCCCAGCGCTTCTCCGGCGATCTCACCGTGGATCCCTTCGACATCTACCGGGTCCTGCGCACCTTGAACCCTTCCCCCTACATGTTCTTCCTGCGCCTGGACGAGACCATGGTGGTGGGCGCCTCCCCCGAGGTCATGGTGCGCAAGGAGGGCGAGCTGGTCGAACTACGGCCCATCGCCGGCACCCGCCCGCGCGGGGCAACTCCCGCCGCCGACGAGGAACTGGCCCAGGACCTCCTGGCCGACCCCAAGGAGTGCGCCGAGCACGTCATGCTGGTGGACCTTGGGAGAAACGACCTCGGGCGAGTCTGCAGGATCGGCAGCGTCAAGGTCTCCGAGCTCATGGTGATCGAGCGCTACTCGCACGTGATGCACATCGTCTCCAACGTGCAGGGGGAACTGGCGCCTGGACACGACGCCTTCGACGTGGTGCGAGCCACCTTCCCGGCCGGGACCCTTTCCGGAGCCCCTAAGGTGCGGGCCATGGAGATCATCGACGAGCTGGAAGGGGTGCGGCGCGAGGTCTACGGCGGCGCTGTGGGATACTTCTCCTTCTCCGGGAACATGGACATGGCCATCGCCATCAGGACCCTGGTGATCAAGGACGGTAAGGTGCACCTGCAGGCCGGCGCCGGCATCGTCGCCGACTCCGATCCCGCCGCCGAGTACGTGGAGACGGTGAACAAGGCCAAGGCCGTGGTCAAGGCCATAGAGATGGCCGAGCGCGGCCTGGACTGAGACCCGCTTCGCCTGGTACCGCTACCCACGTCGTTTGAAGAGGGCGCCCGGATTTTCCGCGCGCCCTTTTTTATCCCCCCGCGTCCGCCCCTCTCACTCCCTTCGTAAACTCATTAATTTAATACTACTTTCTGCGTCTCTCGTTTAGTGGTTGCAGTCCTCACTCCCCATGCTGCCGACTGTCAGAGGAGGACAGGAGACAAAATCTGGCGTTGTATTGGTTGAATTTAATTTTAAAAATACTATCGAACAGCAGACTAACGGGTAAATTATTGTAAAATTTTTCCTCGATCGAATGTTTGGTTCCTTGCGTTGCCACTGCACAATCCTTGCTGTGCAATTGAGCGGCCCGCTGTGAGAACTTGTCACACAGAAGATGCAGGAGTTGAAAGCATGGCCTCCTATACCCCCGTCAAGAAAATCCTTGTAGTCGAAGACGATGACGCCCACGCGGAGTTGATCCGGCGGGGGTTCAGCGACCTGTCCGGCCAGTACGAGCTGACCGTCGCCGCAACGGTGAAGGAAGCGGTGGAACGCATCCGCAGCCTGGATTACGATATCGTGCTCACCGATTACCTCCTTCCCGACGGCAAGGGGGGGGACCTGGTGGCGCATTCCGCGAACATAGCGCCGGTGGTGATGATGACCTCCCACGGCAGCGAGCAGGTGGCGGTGGAGGCGATGAAGTCCGGCGCCATCGACTACGTGGTGAAGATGCCGGAGGTCTTCGATGCCATGCCCCGCATCGTCGAACGTGCCCTGCGGGAATGGGACCACATGCTGGAACACAAGCGGGCGGCGGAGGCTCTCAAGCTGCAAAGCCATCGGCTCGAACACGAGGTGAGCGAGCGGCAGTTGGCCCAGGAGGCCCTGCAGGAACAGGCGCTGCTCCTGAAAAAGGAGATCGCGGACCGGAAGCTGGCCCAGGAGACCCTGCGTCTTAGCGAGGAAAAGTTCCACAAGGCCTTCGACAGCGCGCCGCTCATCATGGTGATCACCGACATTGAGGAGGGAGTCTTTCTCGACGTGAACAGGAAGTTCGTGGAACTCTCCGGCTACGGCAGGGACGAGGTGCTGGGGCGCACCTCCACTTCGCTTGGTTGGATCAGCCCCCTTGATCGCAAGGCCTTGATCGACAAGCTGGATGAGGACGGTCAGGTCACCGGAATGGTGGTCACCCTGCATGCCAAGGACGGCCGGACCCTCAAGGGGGAGTACTACTGCCAACGGATCACCGTGGACGGCCGCGAGCGACTTCTGGCCGTCGCCCTCGACATCACCGAGCGCATGAAGCTCGAGGAGCAGCTGCGCCACTCGCAGAAGCTGGAGGCGGTGGGGGTGCTGGCCGGCGGGGTCGCCCACGACTTCAACAACATCCTCACCGTGATCGGCGGGTACTGCGAGCTGCTCAAACTGGACCTGGCCGAGGGGAGCCCGGTCCGCGACAAGGTGATGCAGATCTCGGCGGCGGCGGACCGGGCCGCGAACCTCACCCGCAGCCTGCTCGCCTTCAGCCGCAAGGGGGAGGTGAAGGCCGCTCCCGCGAACCTGAACGACATCGTACGGGGAGTCGAGAAATTCCTGCGCCGCATCATCGGCGAGGATATAGCCCTCACCACCTCGCTTGCTGAAGGGTCGCTCTGGGCCATCGTCGACAGCGGGCAGATTGAACAGGTACTGATGAACCTGGCCGCCAACGCCCGAGACGCCATGCCCAAGGGGGGCAAGCTCTTCGTCGAGACGGAACGTCAGGAGATTGACCAGGCGTTCGTGCACGCCCACGGTTTCGGCACGCCGGGCCAGTACGCCCTGCTCACCCTCTCCGACACCGGCGAGGGGATGGACGAGGCCACCCGCAAGAAGATATTCGATCCCTTCTTCACCACCAAGGTCGTCGGCAAGGGGACCGGGCTGGGACTCGCCATCGTCTACGGCATCGTCACGCAGCACAAAGGGTTCGTGAACGTCTACAGCGAGCCGGGCATCGGCAGCACCTTCAGGATCTACCTCCCCGCCATCAGCGCCGCCGAGCCGGAGAAAAGTCTGCCGTCAGTGGAACCGGAGGTGCGGGGGACCGAAACGATACTGGTCGCTGAGGACGATCTGCATGTCCTCGACCTGGTGGCGTCGATTCTCAGGCAATACGGCTACGACATCATCCATGCCGCCAACGGCCTCGAGGCGGTACAGAGGTTCAAGGAAAACCCGCAGATCAAGCTGGTGCTCATGGACATCATCATGCCGGTCATGAACGGCAAGGAGGCCGCCGAGACCATCCGGGAGTATCGTCCAGACGCCAGGATCCTTTTCACCAGCGGCTACACGGCAGACATCATTCGCAGCAGGAGCGACCTCGACGAAGGCGCCGAACTGGTGATGAAACCGGTCAAGCCCATGGTGCTTTTGAAAAAGATTCGGGAGATGCTGGACCGGCCCTAGCCGGGACCGGATCCGCATGGAGAGATAGCCGGCATGGTCACCCAGTTCCACAAGATACGCCGCTTCGCCCTGGTCCTCGTGCTTTTCTGGAGCGCGGGGATCGCTTTCTCCTTCTACTGGTTCTACCGCGGAGAGCAGCAGACGGTGCTGGCCATCGCCCGCGCCGAGGCGCGTGCCACCTTCGAGAAAGACACCCTGTACCGGCGCTGGGCCACGCTGCATGGCGGGGTCTACGTTCCCGCCTCCGACCTCAGTCCTCCAAACCCTTACCTGAACCATATTCCGGAGCGCGACGTCACCACCCCATCGGGGAAGGCGTTGACGCTGGTGAACCCGGCCTACATGACCCGGCAGGTGTTCGAGCTCGCCGACAGCCAGAAGAACCTGGTGCGCGGTCACATCACGAGCCTCAAGCCGATCCGGCCGGAAAACCTGCCCGACCCGTGGGAGGCCAAGGCGTTAAAGCTCTTCGAGACCGGGGTGAAGGAGGTGAGCGAGGTACAGGAGATGGGCGGCCGCCCCTACATGAGGCTGATGCGCCCCTTCGTGACCGACACCCCCTGTCTTAAGTGCCACGCCGCCCAGGGATACCGTGTCGGTGTCATCAGGGGCGGGGTCAGCGCCTCGGTGCCGCTGGAGGTTGATGCGGCGGTGATGGGCGACGTGATTACCGGGGCAGCGGTGAGCCACGGCTTCATCTGGCTCCTGGGGGTGGGGCTGATCGGCACCGGGGCGCGTGTTCTCAGCCGCAGCGCGCGCGTGATCGAGGAGCGCGAGGAGCGTTACCGGACCGTGGCGGACTACACGGAGGGTTGGGAGTACTGGCAGGGGCCGGACCACGCCTTCCGTTACGTATCACCCTCCTGCGAGGAGCTTTCCGGCTACAGCCGGGAGGAGTTTTACGCCGATCCCGACCTTTTGCACCGCATCGTCCACCCCGAAGACCTGCAGCACTACCAAAGCCACGTCAGCGACTCATTCCGCGGCACCCCAAAGCCCCTGGACTTCCGCATCATCAGGAAGGACGGCGAGGTGCGCTGGATCGCCCACGTCTGCCGGCTGGTCTATACCTCAAGCGGTGCGGAAAACGGTATCCGCGGCAGTAACCGCGACATCACCGACCGCAAGCTCGCCAGCCAGGCCCTGCATGAGCAGGCCGAACTTTTGGAGAAGGAAGTGCGCGAGCGCGTGGAGCGCGAAGCGGAGCTGGAGGCGAAGAACGCCGAGCTGGAGCGCTTCACCTACACCGTATCCCACGACCTAAAGAGCCCGCTCATCACCATCAAGGGGTTCGCCGGCGCGGTGCTGAAGGACATCGAGGGCGGTAACCTGCAGAGGCTCGACGGCGATGTGCGTCGCATCATGGGGGCTGCCGACAAGATGTCCGCCCTTTTGGGCGACCTGCTCGAACTTTCACGCATCGGACGGATCGTCAACGCCCCCTCGCTCATCGACATGAACCATCTGGCAGGGGACGTGCTTGGCCAGCTTTCCGGGCCCATCCAGCAGGCCGGCGTGGAGGTGGTGCTGCAGCCTGACCTCCCCAGGGTGTGGGGGGACCAGCCCCGCATCGGTGAGGTGCTCCAAAACCTCGTGGAGAACGCCATCAAGTACAGGGGAGAGCAGCATAAGCCCCGCATCGACATCGGTGTGCGCGAGGGGGCGGATGGGCCGGTGTTCACGGTGCGGGACAACGGCGTCGGGGTGGCGGCCCAGTACCACGAAACGATCTTCGGGCTCTTCAACCAGTTGGACGCGCGCTCGGAAGGGACCGGGATCGGCCTGGCCCTCGCGCGGCGCATTGTTGAGTTTCATGGCGGAAAGCTTTGGGTGGAATCGGAAGGAGCGGGGCAGGGGAGCACCTTCTGCTTCACGCTGGGCACCCGCCCTCCCGACCCGAACAAACAGGGATGAAGGGGGTGAATGGGATGCAGAGGGTACGATGAACTCTCCCTATGCATCCGGCCCCCGTTGAAAGGAGCGAAATATGATAGAAGGCGAACCGTTGTGTATCCTGCTCGTCGAGGACAACCCCGACCACGCCGAACTGGCGATGCGCAACCTGAGCGATGCAGGACTGGTCAACCGCCTGTTCCACGTCGAGGACGGAGAAGCCGCCCTGGACTATCTCAACAACCGCGGCCGGTTCGCTGACGCAACTGCCTATCCCCGCCCGCACCTGGTGCTCCTGGACCTGCGTCTCCCCAAGGTCGACGGCATCGAGGTGCTGAAGCAGGTGAAGGGATCGGATCAACTCAAATCCATTCCGGTCGTGATACTGACCACCTCAGCCGCGGAGCGCGATCTGGCCCAGGCCTATGATCACTACGCCAACTCCTACCTTACCAAACCGGTCGATTTCGACTCCTTCAGCAACCTGCTGCGCGACCTTGGCTTCTATTGGCTCGCCTGGAACAGGCGTCCAACGAGCTAGCCTCGGTAAATATTGTTTTGACCAGGACAAATGTTTCCTCCCATGCCGCTGGGGTAATGCCGTTTTTCTCCTTCCGGGCCCCGGTATGTCACCCCTTTTTATGCTTTTCCTGTCGGATTTTCTTGAGTTTTGGGCGCGAAACCTTTATATTTTCCTCTTTCAAATTTACAGCAAATGAGTGGGGTTCCCGGCGCTTTCCTGCCGGCTCCCCGACTGCGGCGGGTCCCAGCTATGCTCCTCATGATCGACAACTACGACTCCTTCACCTACAACATCGTGCAGTATTTGGGCGAGTTGGGTGAGGAGGTCAAGGTCTATCGCAACGACAAGATCACCATCACCGAGATCGAGGCTCTTGCCCCCGATCGTATCGTCATCTCCCCCGGTCCCTGCTCTCCGGCGGAGGCTGGCATCTCGGTCGAGGTCATCCGCCATTTCGCCGGCAAGATCCCCATCCTTGGCGTCTGCCTTGGTCACCAGTCCATCGGGTACGCCTTCGGCGGCACTATCGTCAAGAGCGCGACGCTGATGCACGGCAAGACATCGCCGATACTGCACGACGGCAAGGGGCTCTTCGAGGGGCTCCCGAACCCGTTTGCCGCGACCCGTTACCACTCCCTCATCGTGGAACGCGACACGCTTCCGGCCGAGTTGGAGATAACCGCCTGGGTCGCAGAGGGGGAGATCATGGGAATGCGGCACCGCACGCTCCCCATCTGGGGGGTGCAGTTCCACCCGGAGTCGATCCTCACCGAGGGGGGGATGGATCTTTTGAGGAACTTCTTGAAGATGTCCAGGTAGTGCTGACAGTTCCCTCTCTCCCCGGGAGAGGGTTAGTGTGAGGGCGCCGGCATCCGCGCCAAGCGTGCAGGACATCCCTCATCCGCCCTTAGGGCACCCGACACCCTTTTACCTTTGTTTCTTTGAATTCCGTTTGGAAGGAGTTGCTATGATTCGTAGGGCCATTGCACGCGTCGTGGAGCGGGAGAACCTCAGCGAGGCGGAGATGATCGAGGTGATGGACCAGATCATGTCCGGCGGGGCGACCCCGGCCCAGATCGCCGCCTTCATCACCGCCCTCAGGATGAAGGGAGAGACCGTCGACGAGATCACCGGTGCGGCACGGGTCATGCGCGATAGAGCCCTTCCCATCCGGGTCGGCAAGAGCGTCCTCGGCATCGACCGCGACGACATCAACCTCGACCGCGAGACCATCCTCGATACCTGCGGCACCGGCGGTTCCGGCACCAACTCCTTCAACATCTCCACCACCGTCGCCTTCATCGTTTCCGCCTGCGGCGTCAAGGTCGCCAAGCACGGCAACCGCGCCGTCTCCTCCTCCTGCGGTTCCGCCGACGTCCTCGAGGCGCTGGGCGTCAACCTCGACGTCACCCCCGAAACGGTGGAACGCTGCATCTCCGAGATCGGCATCGGCTTCCTGTTCGCCCCCGCGCTTCACGGCGCCATGAAACACGCCATCGGCCCCCGTCGCGAGATCGGCGTCCGCACCATCTTCAACATCCTGGGCCCGCTCACCAACCCGGCCGGCGCGGACTGCCAGGTCCTGGGGGTCTATCGCGAGGAGCTGGTCGAGAAGCTGGCGCAGGTGTTGAAAAAGCTCGGCTGCCGCCGCGGCTACGTGGTGCACGGCAGCGACGGCATGGACGAGGTGACCCTGACCGGAGAAAGCACCATCGCCGAGGTCAGCGCCGACGGGGTCAAGGTGTACAAGGTCACCCCCGAGCAGTTCGGGCTGGAGCGCGCGCCGCTTGCCGAACTGCACGGCGGCGACGCCCAGGGCAACGCGGTCATCGTCAGGGAGATCCTCTCCGGCAAGGACGGCGCCAAACGGCGCATAGTCCTTTTGAACGCGGCCTTCGCCCTCGTGGCCACCGGCAAGGCTGCCGACATCAATGAAGGGATCAGGCTTGCCGCCGAGACCATCGACTCCGGGCGCAGCCTGAAGCAACTGGAACGGCTGGTGGCCCTGACCAACGAGGTGCAATAGCAGATGACCCAGGTACCCGACGTACTCAGAAAGATAGTCGACTACAAGCAGGGCGAGCTCGAGGCCGCCATGCGTGCGGTTCCGCTGAACGAGATCATGGACCGCTTGGCCGACCTCGAAGACACCCCGCGCGGTTTCCAGAACGCCATCCTCAACGCGCTTGGCTCCGGCTGGACCCCCATCATCGCTGAGGTGAAAAAGGGCTCCCCCTCCAAGGGACTGATCAGGGCGGACTTCGACCCGCTGCAGATCGCGATCACCTACCAGGACAACGGCGCCACCTGCCTCTCCGTACTCACCGACGAGCACTTCTTCATGGGGCACCTAAGCTACCTGGCGCTGATCCGCGAGCAGGTCTCGCTGCCGCTTTTGCGCAAGGATTTCATCTTCGATCCCTACCAGATCTACCAGGCCCGGGCCGCCGGCGCAGACGCCATCCTGCTCATCGCCGCCATGCTCGACGTGCCGCAGTTGCGCGATTTCCACTGCCTTGCTAAAGAACTCTCCATGGACGTGCTCCTCGAGGTGCACGACGAGAAGGAGCTGGAGATGGCGCTGCAGACCGACTGCAGCATGATCGGCATCAACAACCGCGACCTGCGCACCTTCCAGGTGGATATTGCGACATCGGAACGCCTGGCGGCCCGGATCCCGGCCGGCAGGATCATCGTCGCCGAGAGCGGCATCAACACCCGCTCCGAGATCGTGCGCCTCACCGAGAAGGGGTTGCACGCCTTCCTGATCGGCGAGTCCATGATGCGCGAGCCGGACGTGGGGGCCAAACTAAGCGAGCTGCTGGGGTAGAGGGCAGCGCTAAATCCAATGTGATTTCATGTTCCATCTGACAAAGGAGTGGCTATGAATACCAAGTTCTTGCTTGACGAGTCCCGCATCCCGAAACAGTGGTACAACATAATCCCCGACATGCCGGGTCCGCTGCAGCCGGTGATCAACCCGGTCACCCTGAAGCCGGTGACACCGGAGGACATGACCCCGATTTTCCCGATGGCCCTCATCGAGCAGGAGATGTCCAACCAGCGCTGGATCGACATCCCCGACGAGGTCCGCGAGAAGTACCGTATCTGGCGTCCGTCGCCGCTGTTCAGGGCGCACCGGCTCGAGCAGGCGCTGCAGACGCCGGCCAAGATCTACTACAAGTACGAGGGCGTTTCGCCGGCCGGCTCCCACAAGCCCAACAGCGCCATCCCGCAGGCCTGGTACAACAAGCAGGCCGGCATCCGCAGGCTGGCCACCGAGACCGGCGCCGGCCAGTGGGGGAGCTCGCTCGCCCTGGCCTGCTCCATGTTCGGCCTGGAATGCACCATCTACATGGTGAAGGTCTCCTGCACGCAAAAGCCCTACCGCAAGAGCATGATGCAGCTTTGGGGCGCCACGGTGATCCCGTCCCCCTCCGAGTTAACCAACGCCGGGCGCAGCATCCTGGCCCACGACCCGGACAACCTGGGGAGCCTTGGCATCGCCATCTCCGAGGCGGTCGAGGATGCCGCCACCCACGATGACACCAACTACGCGCTGGGGAGCGTCCTGAACCACGTCTGCCTGCACCAGACCGTGATCGGCCTTGAGGCGAAGGAGCAGATGGCGCTGGCCCAGGATTACCCGGATGTGGTCATCGCCTGCTGCGGCGGCGGTTCCAACTTCGCCGGGCTCACCTTCCCGTTCCTCATGGATCGCGCCAATGGAAAGAAGGTGCGCTGCCTGGCCGTGGAGCCTGCCTCCTGCCCGACACTCACCAAGGGGGTCTACGCCTTCGATTACGGCGACACCGCGAAGCTAGCTCCCATCACCAAGATGTACACCCTGGGGCACGACTTCATGCCGCCGGGGATCCATGCCGGCGGCCTGCGCTACCACGGCGAGTCGGCGCTCATCTCGCAGCTCTACCACGCAGGCGAGATCGAGGCCAAGGCCTACAAGCAGAACGCCTGCTTCGAGGGGGCGCTCCTCTTCGCCAGGACCGAAGGGATCGTCCCCGCACCGGAATCTTCCCACGCGTTGCGTGCCGCCATTGACGAGGCGGTGTTTGCCAAGGAAGAGGGGAAGGAGAAGACCATCCTTTTCGGGCTCTCCGGTCACGGCCAGCTCGACATGGGCGCCTACGACGCCTATCTCTCCGGTCAGCTGGAGGACTTCGAGTACCCCGCGGAGCTGATCCGCCAGTCCCTGGAGAGGCTCCCCAAGGTGTCTCTGTAGGGAAGCGCCTCGGTAGCAACCTGAGCGCTGAAAGAGGGGCGCCCGGCGGGTTCCCACCCGACAGGGGTTTCTGATTTTCCGGACCTCCTCTGATTTTCTCCGCGGCCTGCGGTCTTGACTGTGGAAGTTGAGTAATTTTAAGGGTATACGCGCATGACAAAGGTCAAGATTTGTGGCATAACATCGGAGGACGATGCTCTGATGGCCGTCGATGCCGGGGCTGACGCCCTGGGTTTCGTCTTCTTCGACAAGTCTCCCCGCTTCATCGGAGCGGAGGCCGCGCAGAAGATCATCGCCAAGCTTCCTCCTTTCGTCCAGGTGGTCGGCCTTTTCGTCAACGCGGATCTCGACGTGGTCAACAGCACCGCCGATTGCTGCGGCCTGGACATCGTACAGTTGCACGGCGAGGAAAGCCCGGAATACTGCCGATTGATAAAGCGCAGGGTGATGAAGGCGTTCCGCGTGCGCGGGCCCGAGAGCCTGACCCCTCTTTCCGAGTACCGGGTTGCCGCCTACCTGCTCGACGCCTATTCGCCCAACGCCTACGGCGGTACCGGCGAGGTCTTCGACTGGGACTGCGCCATCGCCGCAAAGGAGCATGGCCGCATCGTGCTGGCCGGAGGGCTCACCCCCGAGAACGTTGCCGAGGCGGTGAGGCGGGTTCGGCCCTACGGGGTGGACGTCTCCAGCGGGGTCGAAGCGTCTCCCGGCAAGAAGGATCCGGACAAGGTGCGCCGTTTCATCCAGTTGGCCAAGCATCCACACCCGATCTGAAGCAGCAGGAAACTCGAACGCAGACGTAGCACGTAGCACGTAGAACTTAGAACTTGTTTCTAACCCAAACAAAGGAGTGGCAATGAAGATTATCGTAACCGATGAGGTGGCTCACGAAGGACTGGCGATTTTGCAGCGCGACCCGCGCGTGCAGATGGACATCAAGCTGGGACTTAAGAAGGAGGAGCTTTACTCGATCATTGGTGATTACGACGTTATCATCACCAGAAGCGGCACCACCGTGGACAAGCCCCTGCTCGACCATGCGACCAACCTGAAGCTCGTCGCCCGCGCCGGCGTAGGAGTCGACAACGTCGATGTCGACTACGCCTCCGCCAAGGGTGTCATCGTTGTGAACGCACCCTTCGGCAACACCAACAGCGCGGCCGAACACGCCATGGCGCTTTTGCTTTCTTTCTGCCGCAACGTCACCAAGGCCAATGGCTCCCTCAAGGGGGGCGCCTGGAAACGCGCTCCTTTCACCGGCTACGAGCTGAAGGGAAGGACAGCCGGCGTCATCGGCCTGGGCAAGGTCGGCGGCCGCGTCGCCACCCGCCTCAAGGCCTTCGAATGTGAAGTGCTCGCCTGCGACCCGTACATCGCCGAGAAACGCGCTCATGACCTTGGCGTCAAACTGGTCACCCTCGACGAGATCATCAAGAACTGCGACATCATCACCGTCCACACCCCGCTCACCAGCGAGACCCACAACATGATCGGCAAGAAGGAACTGGCCGCCATGAAGGACGGGGTCATCATCATCAACGCAGCGCGCGGCGGCATCATCAACGAAGAGGCGATGCTGGAAGCCCTCGACTCCGGTCGCGTCGCCGGCGCCGCCTTCGACGTCTGGAGCCAGGAGCCGCCCGACTCCGAGACCTTGAAGAAACTGATCGGCCACGAGAAGATGGTGGTCACCCCGCACCTGGGTGCCAACACCTTCGAGGCGCAGGTAAACGTCGCCGTCGACGTGGCCAAGGAAATCCTGCGCTACATGGACGAGCAGCCCATCGAGAACGCCATCAACATCCCCAAGTTCGACGCCTCCCTCATGGGGCAGATGCGTCCCTACCTGAACCTGGTGAACGTGCTGGCGGACTTCATCATCCAGCTGGTCGACACCAACCTGAACAAAATCACCTTCACCTACACCGGCGGCCTGGCGCAGTACGACTGCACCCCGATCACCGTCTGCGGCCTCGCTTCCCTGTTGAACCGCAGGGTGGAGCAGGAAGTGAACATGGTGAACGCGCAGCTCGTGGCCGACAGCATGGGCACCGTGGTCGAAGAGGTGAAGACCAAGAACTCCGAGGACTTCTCCAACCTGATCACGATAACCATCGAGGGGCCGGGCGAGAAGCGCCTGATCTCCGGCACCGTGTTCGAGGGGGTTCCCCGCATCGTCAAGCTGCGCGACTACCAGATGGACTTCCGTCCGGAGGAGCACATGCTGCTCATGGCGTACGGTGACCGTCCGGGCATCATCGGCAAGATCGGCACCATTCTCGGCAAGCACGAGATCAACATCGCCGCCATGAACCTGGGGCGTCGTGAGAAGAAGGGGGAGGCGATGGTCATCCTGTCGCTCGACTCCGCCGTCCCCGCGGACGTCGTGGAAGAGGTAAGGAAAGCCACCGAGGCGACCTTCGTGAAGCCGCTCTACCTGATCACCGCGAAGTAAGGCAGGATAGAAGAGCAGGAAAAGAAAAGGCCCTCGGCGCAAGCTCGGGGGCCTTTTTCATTGTTTGATACCGCAAATTCTGTAGGGGCGAGTAATCGTTCGCCCCGTATTCGTGCCACCACGGCAGTTGATAGCTGGGAAGGCATCCTGGGGGCACCGGTGCCGGGCGAATAATTATTCGCCCCTACAGGTGTCGTTACCTCGGTGTCCTCCGTGTTCCGGTTAAGCGAGCTTCCTCCCGCCGCAGGCCTTCAGCCTCCGGTGCGCTTCGCGCAGCGCCTTTTCCGTGGTCTCCCAACTGATGCAGCTGTCGGTGATGGAGACGCCGTAGGTGAGCTCGGCGAGGTTCTTCGGCATCGGCTGGTTCCCCTCCTTCAGGTAGCTCTCGATCATGACGCCGGAGATGGAGCGGTTGCCGGCCACGATCTGGTCGACGACGCTATTCAGCACCTCGGGCTGGCGCTCGTATTTCTTCTCCGAGTTGCCGTGGCTGCAATCAACCATCAGGGTCGGGTTCAGCCCGGCCTTGGCGAGCATCTCCTCGGACTTGGCGATGTCCTCCGGCGAGTAGTTCGGCTTTTTGTTGCCGCCACGCAGCACCATGTGCACGTCCGGGTTGCCGGTGGTCTGGATGATGGAGGTGAGGCCGTCACGGTTGATGCCCAGGAAGCTGTGCGAATGCAGCGCGGCCTTCATGGCGTCGATGGCGATCTGCAGGTTGCCGTCGGTGCCGTTTTTGAACCCGATGGGGAAGGAGAGGCCGCTGGCCATCTCGCGGTGGGTCTGGGACTCCGTGGTCCTCGCGCCGATGGCACCCCAGGAGAGGAGATCGGCCAGGTATTCGGGGGTGATGGGATCGAGCATCTCGGTCGCGACGGGGAGCCCCATCTCGGTCACCTTGCACAAAAGTCCGCGGGCAATGCCGAGCCCCTTGGAGATGAGGTGGGTCCCGTCCATGCCGGGGTCGTTGATGAGCCCCTTCCAGCCGACGGTGGTGCGCGGTTTCTCGAAATAGACGCGCATGATCAAGAGGAGTTCCTCGGAAACTTCCTTGGAGAGGGCGGCCAGCTTCTCGGCATACTCCAGGGCGCCCTTGGGGTCGTGGATGGAGCAGGGGCCGACCACCACCATGAGCCGCTTGTCCGCGCCCCTCAGTATATTGGAGATCGCCGCGCGGCTTTCGCTCACGCAGGCACTGGACTGCTCCGAGATCGGAAAGACCTGCCTCAGATCGGTCGGTGCAATTATCGGGGTGATGCTTTTTACCTTGAGATTGTTGGTCTTAATCATCGTAGGCTCCGCGCTAGCAGTTTTTAATGTGCCGTAATCTAGCGCGTTTCCAACCCGCTGTCAAAAAAAAATGCCCCCTCGTTATGGAATTTTGCCGGGAGCATATTTTTGTATGGCGCAGGTATAAAAAGGTAGGGCGAAATGCCTGTTCAGTCGGTTCTGGCAGGGGGGCGGGAGGCGACTTTTGCCTGCAGGTCGCCGCGGACCGACGCGAAGGTGGCCTGCTCGGCTCCCGCTCCCCACATCTCTTGCAGCGCGCGCTCCGAATCCCCGGGCTCCACCTCGACCCCGCGTATGGCGTCAGTAAGCACCGTCACCGCGAAACCCTCCTTGAGCGCCTCCAGTACGGACTCCTTCACGCAGTAATCGGTAGCCAGCCCCCCGACGTAGAGCCGGTCCATTTCCATGCGCCGCAGCAGCATCGCGAACGGGGTCCCGTTTTCGGTGACCCCCTGGAGCGCGGAATAGCCGTTGTCCCAGCTGGACATCCCCTTGGAGATGACGATGGTCCCCTCCGGGAGCAGCAACCCGGGATGGAACTCCGCGCCGGCCGACCCCTGGACGCAGTGGGGCGGCCAGATCCCCCCCTGTTCCTTGAAGTGCTTGCTCTGCGCCGGGTGCCAGTCCCGGGAAGCGAAGACCGGCGCGCTACTCTGTTTGAAGAGTTCGAGATAACGGTTGAGCGGCGGCACCACCTGGTCCCCCTCCGGGACCGCGAGTGCGCCCCCAGGGCAGAAGTCGAGCTGTACATCAACCACGAGAAGGGCGCCTCTGCGTAGCATCGCGAGCCTCCTTTGCCGGTGACGGGCCGCTCTCGTGCCCCCCCGGCGTTAGCTGCGGTATTTGTTCTGGATCCGGTTCATCAGCTTCAGACGCAGCGTGTTGACGCCGGAACTGATGGAAACCTTGTAGGTGTGCGGGTTGACCAGGCGGAGGCTACCTTCGGGCAGCAGTTTCAGCTGTTCCGCGGCCAGGTCGGCGCAGCTCTCGAGGTCCGGCGTCGGGACGCACCTTTTGCCCTTTTCCATCACCTTGCGCCGCAGGTCGACCAGGCGCGCTTTTTCCGGAATCCGGACGTGCTGCACCGGATTGGCCGGGTCGAAGACCACTGTTCCAGGGAGGATCTCCTCGTCCTGCAGCGCGATCAGGTCCAGGATGAAGGAACCGTCCGGTGCCACCGCGCGCAGCACCTTCTTGCGGCCGGGCAGCGTCGCCTTGGCCAGGTCGCTGGTCAGTTTGAGCTTCGGTTCCCCGTCCATGAGCACCAGCTTGTAGACCCCCCCCAGGGCGCCTCCTCCCTCGCCGGCGCAGGTGGCCAGGCGGGTGCCGACTCCGTAGATGTCGATCCTGCTCCCCTCCCGGCGCATCGAGTCGATCACGTTTTCGTCCAGCTCGTTTGATGCGACGATTTTCACCTTGGTGAAGCCGGCCTCGTCGAAGGCTGCGCGCACCTGGCGGGAGAGGTAGGCGAGATCGCCCGAGTCGATGCGCACGCCGACCAGGTCGTGGCCCTGCTCCTTCAGTTCGCGGGCCACGATGAGCGCGTTGGGGAGTCCGCATTTCAAGGTGTCGTAGGTGTCGATCAGGAGGATGCAGCTGTCCGGGAATTCCTTGGCGTAGCAGCGGAACGCGCTGAGCTCGTCCGGGAATGCCATGATCCAGCTGTGGGCATGGGTGCCGCGCACGGGGATGCCGTAGCGCATGCCGGCAAGCACGTTGCTGGTGGAGCGCACCCCGCCGATGTAGGCGGCCCTGGCACCGGACAGCCCGCCGTCCGGCCCCTGGGCCCGACGCAGCCCGAATTCGAGCACGGTGGCGTCGCCGGCGGCGAGCTTGATGCGGGCCGCCTTGGTGGCGGCCAGGGTCTGGAAGTTGATGATGTTCAAAAGTGCCGTCTCAACGAACTGCGCCTCGGCGAGCCCTCCCTCGACGGTGAGGAGCGGCTCCCTTCCGAAGACCACCGTTCCCTCGGGGGGCGCCGTGATGCTTCCCCTGAAGCTGAAATTCGAGAGATAGGAGAGAAAGGCGGGTTTGAAGATATTGAGACTCTCCAGGTAGCCGAGCTCTTCGTCATTGAACGAGAGTTCTTCGAGGTAGGACAAGGCGGTGTCGAGCCCGGCGAACACCGCGTAACCGCCATGGAACGGGTTGTGGCGAAAGAAGAGGTCGAAGGCGGCGGGACGCTCGTGCATGCCCTGGTCCAGGTATCCCGCCAGCATGGTGAGTTCGTAGAGATCGGTAAGCAAAGGCGAATAACGCATGGTGCCCTCCCTCAATTGCCGGCACCCTGAATTATCGCATGACGCAGTTTTTCTGCCAGTTCCGGGTCCACTATTTTCAAAGAAAGGTAGTCTCCCTGTGCCTTCTCCGTTTCGTCGAGCAGCAGATGTGACAGTCCGAGCTTGTACAGTGCATTGGCATTGCCCGGCCACAGCTTCAGTAAGATGGTATAGGCTTCGACGGCTTCATCGTATCGGTCCGCCCTGAAACAGACCTCGCCGAGGTTGGAATAGGCAAGAGCCAATGAAGGATCCAGCTGTACCGATTTCTTGAGGGAGTCGATACCGCGGGTGTAGTCGCCGCTCAAGGCCTGGGTCGTTCCAAGGTTGAGCCAGGCCAGAGCGTTGCTCGGGGCGAGGGCGACGCTCCTGCTGAAGGCCTCGGTTGCCTCGCGGTAGTTCCCCTCGCTGTTCAGCTCGACGCCGGCCTGGAACCAGTCGTCAGCTTCCAAGTACTCCTCCTGTTCTATCTGGATCGTCGGCGGCGTGGGCATCAGCGCCCCGGTGGCCAGTCCGGTGAACAGCAGCAGTGCTATGCAGGTGACCGCGCGGTATTTCATGCCGTTTCTCCGAGAAAGCAAAACCATAGCATATTAAAACATATTTACAAAACGGTAGCCGGACCGGGCAGGGGGGCGGGTTTTTTGCTGACACCGCGGCGGGGTTTCTGGTAGAAAGGGAGGGCTGCAGCGGCTGCTGCAGGAGAATCACGTGCCAAAGGGGGCTCTACATGGAACCATTACTGATCGTAGGCTGCGGTGCCGTCGGCCGTCGGGTGGCCGCACTGGCACTCGCGCGGGGGATGGACGTCTGCACCTTCAACAGGGGTGAAGCCCCGCTGTCCGGGGTACGGCACCAAACGGGAAACCTGGACGAGCCTGATACCTTGCGCGGTCTTCCCACCCGTGGCGCGGGTGTGATCTACCTCGCACCGCCGCCGGGAGGCGGCATAGAAGACACCAGGATGCACAACTTCCTGTCCGGCATCGCCGCGGGGGACGAGCCCGCCAAGGTGGTCTACATCAGCACCAGCGGCGTCTACGGCGGGGGGAGCGAGGTGGTGACCGAGGAGACCGAGCCGGTTCCCCAGACCGCACGCGGCAAAAGGCGCCTGCACGCCGAGCGTCTTCTGCAGGCCTGGGGGCGCGAGCGCGGAGTTGCCGTGGTCGTACTCAGGGTGACCGCCATCTACGCGGCCGACCGCCTGCCGGTCACCCAACTCACCACCGGGCAGCCGGTGCTCCGGGAACAGGAGGCGCTCCCCAGCAACAGGATCCACGCCGACGACCTATCCCGCATCTGCCTGGCTGCGCTCGAGCGGGGTAAGGACGGGGCGGTCTTCAACGTGAGCGACGGGGCTCCGAGCACCATGACGGCGTACTTCAACGCCGCAGCCGACAGGCTGGGGCTCCCCAGGCCCAGGCAGGTTACCTTGGCCGAGGCGCGGCAGGTAATGACCCCGCTCATGATCTCATACTTCTCAGAGGGACGCATCGTCGACAGCAGCAAGATGCTGAAAGAACTCGGGGTCACGCTGCTCTACCCCAACCTGGAGGCCGGACTGAAGGGGTAGCTGCTCTTCTTTGACAAAGGACCTGCCGTCTGCCGGTGCCGACCATCACCGTCACCGCCAGGGCGAGCTTCAAGGACGGCATCCTGGAGGTGCGGGCGCTGAAAAAACCGAGGCGACCTCGGACCGGATCAAGAAACTGAACGTGGAATGATCCCCTGGTGGCTCCGCCCCCCACCCCCGCCCCTCTCCCGGAGGACGAGGGGAGCTTGAGCCTGGTCGGGATGCAAGGCGGGTAAGGGCGTGGCGTTGGCCGCGCCCTTTTTGCTGCGCTTAAATCCGCTGCTTAAAAAGTAGGCAAAACGCTATCATTAGCGATCGTCACGTCGATTTTTTCCGCTCCACCCCACGTTACCCACAGAGTTTTCCACAGCAATTGTGGAAGATGTGTGACATTTTTTATCCCAACAATATAGCTACTTAGATGAAAGCCCATCCGTTCTCGAACCCCATGCCCGTTCTACGGGGCGTGTATCCCCTGGACAAGGGGGCTGGCACTAAAAAAGGCCCATGTTTGACCATGGGCCTTTTCCCTGCATTGGCGTTGCATCGGGGCACTTTCTACCAATCCGTCGGTAAAGCTTCACGGCCGGTGCTGCGTGGTCGGTGCCTCCCCGCAGCGCGTACCGGTCGGCTTCCCTTTTTCAAGCGCAGCCGCCTGGCGGATGAGATAAGTCGCTTTCAGCGTTGTCCCGAGTAACGCCAATTTTTTAATTCGCTCCGGAATACCGCTACGGGGGGCATGGATTACTGACCAGTGTCGCAACATACCCCGGTGAGACGCTTCAGGCTTCCCTCTGCCTTGTTGAGGGCTTGCTCACCACGACTGAAACCAGGGACATCTTGATAATAAAGGTAGTCAGGGACCCAAACGGATGCGCAACGAGTATTCCAGAGCCGCTCGCATTCACATGCGTAAGCTTGTCCCAAGTTTAGCGATCCCTTTATGACTGTCAAGACTGACATGAGATTAATTTCATCTGATCTAAGATGCTGATAAATAGCACTTTTTGTCGGTTTTGCTAACGGGTAAAGCGGCTGTCATTTCGCCGGGTTTGCCTCTTTGAGTGAGATTCGACCAATGCCTGTCTGACCACTTTCACCGGTTGTTGGTATGACAGTTGCCCTTGATTTTTATGGGAGTGCAAGGCGCAAGTAGCAACGAACGTTGCAGCAGTGAGGTGCACGATGAATGTCAGGTCCTGTGGCGTAGCACCCACGTGGGATGCTGCTAGAGTGACAGCACGTGAACGGAGCAGGAGATGCAGGGATCGTAGCAGCGGATGAGCCGCTCCAGCGCCGTTGTCATACGGTTGGTCTCTTCCCCTTCCATGCCGCGGGCCAAAGCCAGCAGGTCGCGGGCCAGGGCCCCCTGGTTCAGGGCGGTGGGGGTGATGACGTCGGCCATGGTGCAGATCCCTTGCGAGTCGAACGAGTAGCTGTGGATCAGGACCCCGCGGGGAGCCTCGCAGGCAGCGCAACCCGTCGCTGCGCGGGGTGAAGGCGCGGCCGTTTCCTCCTGCCGCGGTCCCAGTTCGATGAGGCGGTCGATCAGGCGCAGCGCCCGCTCGGTGGCGTGGTACATTTCGATGGCTTGGGCCAGGTTGTTGCCCCGCATGTCCTTCCCCACCAGTTCCTGCTTGTGGGATTTGAACAACGCGCCGGCGCCCCCTTCCAGGTCGGGGTGGAGGTTGAGCCGGGCCAGGGCGCCCACGGTGGCCTCCTTGCCGTGCACCCTGGAGAGCTTGGCGTTGGAGTAGTCAAGGACCGTTTCCTCTATGTGCTGCCGGTAATCCCGCAGCGGGAACGATGCGCGGCCGACCATGCTGCAAGCCTGCGCCCCCAGCGGGTGTTCAGCCGGCTGCAGGGCGAGGAAGTCCGGTGTGGGAAGCTCGGGGAAAGGGAAGGGGGTGTTGAAGAGCCGATGCGCCTCCTGCGCCGCCGGCAGCACCTTTTGCAGCTCGTCCCTAAGCCTCGCCAGTTCGTTCCGGGTCAGACTGCGCCCTAGCCCCCCGAGCCGGATGTTGACCGGATGGATGAGCCGTCCTCCCGCCGTTTCCGTAATCTGGTTGCCAACCTTCTTGATCGCCAGCCCTGTTTTCAAAAGGTCCGGAGCCACCCGGGCCAGTTCGGCCACGCCACGCACCCCCAAAAGGTCGGGCAGCACCAGGCAGTACAGGTGCAGGGCGTGGTCCTGGATCATCCCTGCCTGCAGCATGAGCTCCCGCGTGAGGGCGGTCACCTCGGAGACCTCGACCCCGAAGGCGTCCTCCACCGCGAGGAGCGCGGTCACCTTGTGCACCGTGGAACAGAGCGCGCAGATGCGGCAGATGATTTCCGGCACCTCGGCAAAGCTCTTCCCCAAAAGAAGCGCCTCGAAGAGGCGAGGCGAATCGATGAACTGCAGCTCGACCCGCTCCACCCGGCGTCCCTCCCGGTACACCCGGACGCTGCCGTGACCTTCCAGCCTGGTCAGAGGCGCTATCTCAACTACGCTTCCCATAGTCCCACTCCGGTTTGAAACGGCTCATCCTGCGTTCGATCTCGTCCCTGCCGAACCCTCGCTCCAGGAGGAGTTCCAGCTCCTGGGCAACGTTGGCCTCGCGCACCGGTCCGCGGCACCCCTCGCAGACGATGCCGGTGGCCGGGCAGCGAGCGTTGCAGCCACCCTGCACCACGGGACCAAGGCAGAGTTCCCTTTTTTCCAGCAGCAGGCAGAGGTTTTCGTGGCTGCGGCACTCGGTACAGACCGGGTAGGACCGTGCAGGGGGGAGGGTTCCCGCCGCCAGGGCGACCACAAGCTCCATGATCTCCTGCTTCTCCGGCGGGCAGCCGGTGACGGTCGCGTCCACGCTGACGAAGTTGGCCAGTGGAGCGGGCGGGAAGCTCTCCGGCAGTTTCTCCCCGGCGCCGAATACGGACCGCAGCAGCTCCCGTCTCGTGCTGACCCTGTTGTTCATGGCGGCGACGCCGCCAAAGAGCGCGCAGGTGCCGTAGGCGACCAGGTGGGTGCTGGCGTTTCTGAGCTTGAACAGAAGCTCCAGATCCTTGGGGGTGGAGACGGCCCCCTCCACGATGGCGGCGTCAAACTGCACATCGAGCACGTTGCCGCTTTCCGCGAGGGGGAAGTAGACGAGTTCGCAGTGCCCCAGCAGTTCGGGGAGCTCATCCTCGCAGTTCAACAGGGTGAGCTGGCACCCCGAGCAAGCCGTGAGCCCGGTTATGGCGAGTTTCATTCGTCTCACAACGCCTCCGGTATCCCTTTGAGTTCGCTGGCCCGGAACACGGGCCCGTCCACGCAACAAAGTTTCTGCCCCAGGGCGCAGTGGCAGCAGCGTCCAATACCGCAACGCATCCTGCGCTCCAGGCTGAGCAGGATGCGCTCGGCCGCAACGCCCGCGCGCTCGAGGTCGGTGACCAGGCAGCGGTACAGGGGAGGGGGACCGCAGACCGCGGCATAGGTGTTGACGGCATCGAAGCGGAATCCTTTCAGGAGGTCCGGCAGCAGGCCGATCGCGCAGGAGTATTCGCCCTCCGAGGTCTCCGGCGCGAAGTCCACGGTCAGGTAGAGCCGCAGCCCGCCCGTGGCGGCCAGGGCTGTCAACTCCTCCCTGAACAGCATGAGCCGGGGCTGCTTGGCGCCGTACATGAGGGTGACCTCGCCGTAGCTGCTTCTTTGCCGTAAAAGGTGCATGAGGAGCGAACGAAGCGGCGCGATCCCCAGTCCCCCGGCCAGGAGCAGGACCGGCCGGCCGGCCATTTCCCGCAGCGGGAAACCGCTTCCGAAGGGACCGCGGATCCCCAACCTGGCCCCGGTCTGCTGCTTGTGGAGCAGTTCCGTGACGTGCCCTACGCGGCGCACGCACAGTTCCAGGGTGCCGTCAGGCGCGGGGAGGTCCGCCGGCGAGATCGGGATTTCCCCGGCTCCCGGCACCGATAGCTGCACGAACTGCCCGGGAACGAAGGAGGAGAGTTCGGCGAGCGCCCCCTCCTCGGGGGCTATGCGGAACAGGGTGGTATCTTCCGAGAGGTCCCTGCGCTCGAGCAGGCGCGCGGCGAAGGGGATGTGGGGCGTGTGCTGGGCCTTTTTCATCGTTCCTCCCGCTCGGGTGGCGCGGTCAGTTCGCGCAGGTCGATGCCCACCGGGCAGACCTCCTTGCAGCGCCCGCAGCCGACGCAGGAGGTGACCCCCTGCAGCGGGGTGAAGCCGCAGTACTTGTGCAGGAAGCGGTAGCGCAGCCGGTCCAGACGGTCCGGGCGGAAGTTGGCACCCGCGACCTCGCCGTGGCTGGCGAACAGGCAGTTGTCCCACTCCCTGATCCGCGTGCCGCCTCCGGAAAGGGAAGGATACTCGCGCACGTCGAAGCAGTAGCAGGTGGGACAGCAGACCGAGCAGGCCCCGCAGGAGACACAGGTGGAGGCGAACTTCCGCCAGAGCGGGTGCTCCGAAAAACGGAGTTGCGGGTCCTGCGGCAGGAGACGGGGCCCCGAAGGGCGTGGAACCGGAGGCGGCCCCTCTTCCAGCAGCTGCTCTGCCGCGGTGAGGAGTGCCGTTCCCCTGGCGCTGTGACTGCTCAGATGGAAACCGTCTGCCACGGCGTCCAGGAAGAGGTCGCAGGAGGATGACTCCATTCCTTCCGTGCAAAAGCAGAAATCGTCGGGTTCGCAGGAGATACCGATCAGGGTCAGGCGGGACCTGCGCGTCGCGTAGCCGGTGTCGACGGGTTCGGCGAGGAAAACGCGGTCCAGGTACGCGATCCCTTCCAGGTCGCAGCTGTGGACGCCGAACAGGACGAGGTCGCCGGCGCCGGCATACCCCTCACTGTAGCTGCCCGAGGCGTAGTGGAGGATCTCCTCCCTGAAGGGAAGCAGGTATTTCTTGGGGGGGATCTGGGTGCGGCGGTAGTCGAGCTGCAGCTCAGCGGGGTCGTGCAGCTGCGAGAAGCGGTGCACTCCGCTTTCGGAGACGGTGGGGCCGTGCAGCTCGCCGAAGAGGCGCAAGGTCTCCAGGAACTGGTTCAGCCGCGACGTTTTCAGGAAGGTCTTCTCCACAGTACCTCCTTGCACAAGTGATAATTCTACCGGGGTCGTTGCTGATGGCAAGGCGAGGGGTAGGGTCAGTGAGCAGCGAAGATGTGTCTGTGAGAGTATTGTAATGTTGCGGGGCTTTGACTTGACGGCACACAGGTGTTACAGAATGTTTCATGAGTTCCGACTTCACCGATTATCACTGCCATCTGCTGCCCGCACTCGATGACGGCGCCGTTGACCTGAGAGAGTCGCTCGATATGGCGCGTACACTCTGCAGCTTCGGCTTTGCTACGGTTCATTGTACGCCGCACCTCATCCGTGGCGGTTATGAGAACGAACCCGCCCGCGTCATTCGCGCCGTACACATCATGCAGCGCCGGCTCGACGAGGAAGGCATCCCCCTACACCTGGTACCCGGCAACGAACACTACCTTGACCAGTACCTTCCGGAAATGCTGCCGGGAGCACTGAGGGCGGGAACCTCGCGGTACCTGCTCGTGGAAGTCCCTTTTCATGCAGGCACCGAGCTGCTGCGCCCCATGGTGCAAACCTTTTCCCGGCACGGCCTTGCCCCGCTGATAGCACACCCGGAGCGCTGCGCCGCCTTTGACCCGGCAACAGCGGGAGGCGGGTTCCGGGTCGCGCTTTCCCTGGTGTTCGGCAAGGAGCCCGAGCACCAGATGGGGGATTCGGAAATCGTGGCGCTCAAGCGGCTCGGCTGCAGGTTCCAGGGGAACCTCGGGAGCTTTGCCGGCTATTATGGCTACGAGGTGCGCGAACGCGCCCTGCTGTTCCTGCGGCACGGCTTGTACTCATGCCTTGGTACCGATGCCCATCGCGGTGAGCATCTTTGGGACATGCTGGTGGCGGGGTACGCCGTGGTCGAGTCGGTGCTGGGCGAACAAGAGAGCCGCGACCTGCTGCGCGGCACCCATCTGGCCAACGGCGCCTGATCTTCCCCGGCCCGCTTCCCCACTCTCCTCCCCAAGCAGTCTCCCCCAATCAGCATCGCCGCGGACGATGCCGCCTGCACCTTCTTAGCGCTAAAGCTGTGTGCAGCGATGCCGATACAGGTAGGGTTACCATTGATTACCCCCTTATTGAGGTGTGCGATGAGGCAATCCTCCATCTCCCGTTTCAGCGTGCTGCAGCAGATCGTTTTCCTCGCCCTTGTCTGCGTCATAGGTCTTGCTTTCGTTTCCGTTACCGCGTACTCCATCATCAACCGGGTGAAGGTGAACGGGCCGATCTACAACGAGCTCGTGCAGGGAAAGGACCTGGTGGCGGATATCCTCCCCCCGCCGGAATACATCATCGAGTCGTACCTGGTGGTGCTCCAGGCAGCGCGGGAGACCGATCAGGGCAGGATCAGGTCGCTGCAGGATTCGTTCAAAAAGCTGAAAGGGGAGTACGACGAGCGCCACGCCTATTGGGGCAAGGAGCTCAAAGACGGGGAGGAAAAACAGCTGATGGTAGGCGCATCCTACCGTCCCGCCGCGCAGTTCTACCAGGTTGCCCAGGCCGAGTTCTTCCCTGCGCTCCTGGCCGCGGATCAGGCCAAGGCCAACCAGTCCTTAACGACCCTCTCGGCACTCTATGAACAGCACCGGGCCAGCATCGACAAGCTCGTCAGCGTAACCAACGCCAACGGGGCCGCGCTGGAAAAGAGCACCGGGGAGGAACTTAGCCGCTCCACCATGCTGCTCGTGGCGCTCTGCCTCGCCGTCATCCTCGGCTGCGTCGTTTTGAGTGCCTTCATCATCAAAAATATCCACAACACCTTCGTCGCCTGTACTTCCGTAATGGACCGCATCGCGACGGGGGACCTGTCGGTCGAGGTCTCGGTCCAGGGGGGCGGCAGTGTCAGGAGCATGATGATCAGCCTCAAGACCATGGTGGAAAGGTTCAGCGAGGTTATGCGGCAGCTCCACGCCACTTCAGCAACCCTGGTTGGCGCGGCGGACCAGCTTTCGGTTGCATCGGAGCAGATCGCAAGTAACGCCGGGCATGCCGCCGGCGAATCGGTCACTATGGCCACCGCGAGCGAAGAGATGGCGGCCACCTCGCACGAGATATCCCGCAACTGCCAGCATGCCGCGGAGAACTCGCGTTGTACCAGCAGCATCGCCGAGACCGGTGTCGCCGTGGTCGCCGGCACGATTACGGTGATGGAGCAGATTGCGGAGCGGGTCAAGGGGCTTTCGGGGACCGTGGAGCAGTTGGGGCAGCGCAGTGACCAGATAGGCCAGATCATCGGTACCATTGAGGATATCGCTGACCAGACTAACCTCCTGGCGCTGAATGCAGCCATCGAGGCGGCCCGCGCCGGCGAACAGGGGCGCGGCTTTGCTGTTGTAGCCGACGAGGTGCGGGCGCTCGCCGAGCGGACCACCAAGGCGACCCGCGAGATCGGCGACATGATCAAGACCATCCAGCAGGAAACCAGAGGGGTCGTGGTCGCCATGGAGGAGGGGGTGCACGAGGTGGAAGCCGGCACCAGCGAGGCGACCAAGTCGAGCACGGCGCTGCGCGAGATCCTGGACCAAGTGAACGTCGTCGCCGGCGAGATCGTTCAGATCGCACAGGCCGCCGAGGAACAGACCGCCACCACCGGCATGATCAGCGGCAACATCAGGCAGATCACGGACCTTGTGCAAAGCACCGCCGAAGGTTCGCACCACTGCGCCGAGCAGGCTTCACAGCTCACCGTCTGCGTGAAGGACCTGGAGCGGATCATGGATCAGTTCAAGGTGGCCGGCTAGCCTGGACATCTACAGGCAGGAAAAGGGGAGGGCGGCCGTTGCGAGGGCCGCCCTTTTTTATTGCCCTGCCTGCGGCGCGGCCTGTGTGCCCTAAATTTCAGCATTTTCATCCCGCACCTCTGCTGTCTCCGTGCCGCGGCTCAGATCGGAAGCGCCGTGGTTGTGCGACTTGCGGCGTTTACCGTATCTGGAATGGAACCTGCTACGGGAGGGCATCACAGAGAGGTGACCCCATGCCCGCCCTGAGCAGTCCCGATATCGATGCCATAGTCCTCTCCATCAAGGTCGCGTTCGCCGCAACGCTGGTCAGCCTCCCCTTCGGCTTTCTCTACGCCTACCTGATGACCTTTTTCAAGTTCAGGGCCAAGGTGCTCCTCGAGGTCATGGTCAACCTCCCGCTCACCTTGCCCCCCGTGGTCATGGGGTACCTGCTCCTGGTCGCCCTTGGGAAAAACGGTTGGCTCGCTCCCCTCTTGGAGCCGCTGGGGATGCGCCTGATTTTCACCTGGAAGGCGGCCGTGCTCGCTTCCGCCTTGGTCGGTTTTCCCCTGCTGGTGCGCTCCATCCGCCTTGCCATGGAGTCCATCGACGGTCGCCTGATCCAGGCCTCGCGCACGCTCGGGGCCGGATCCCTGGACTCGCTGGTGACCGTGATCCTTCCGCTGTCCCGCACCGGCATCGTTGCCGGCTCGTCGCTGATGTTCGCACGCAGCATGGGCGAGTTCGGGGCGACCATCATCGTCGCCGGGAACATCCCCGGCGTCACCCGGACCATCCCTCTGGCCATCTACGATTATGCGGGGTCGCCGGGTGGCGAGGAGGCCGCGCTGGTCCTTTGCGGCGTCGCCATCTCCATTTCGGTACTGGTGCTCCTGGTTCACGAGAGCCTCACCAGGAAACTGGCCAGGAGGCAATGATGGAACTGCGCGTGGAGGTTTCCAAGAGTTTCGCCGGTGCCTTCGATCTGAAGACCGACTTTACCGTGGCCGGGGAGCAGGTTGGCGTGTTCGGCGTCTCGGGAAGCGGCAAGTCGACCCTGGTCAGCCTGATCGCAGGACTTATCGAGCCTGACGAGGGTGAGATCGTGCTCGACGGAGAATACCTCTTCAGCAGCGAGCGCGGCATCGACCTCCCTCCGCAGCAGCGCAGGGTGTCCATCGTGTTCCAGGACAGCTGCCTGTTCCCGCATCTCAGCGTGGAGTCGAACCTCCTCTACGGTTACCGGCGCTGCCCGGTCCGGCACCGGCAGATCGACGTGAAGGCGCTTGTTTCGGTCCTCAAGTTGGACGGCCTGCTCGACCGTGGGGTGAACCGGCTTTCGGGAGGGGAGAAGCAGAGGGTCGCGCTGGGGCGGGCCATCCTTGCCAACCCGCGCCTGCTCCTCATGGACGAGTCCTTGTCCGCGCTTGACGACGGTCTCAAGCTGCAGGTCATCCACTACTTGAAACGCGCCAGCGAAAGGTTCCGGATCCCCTATCTTTTCATTTCTCATTCTCTGCTCGAGATTCGGCTTCTCACCGATCAAGTGCTCGCCATGGCTGGGGGGAGGGTGCTCGGACAGACCACGCCCGAACAATTGGCCCGGGACCGGATGGGGCAGAGCCAGGTGGGCTACATCAACCTGTTGCAGGTGGAGAAACTGCGCAAGATGGGTGGGCTGTACGTGTACCGGTGGGGGATGGAGGAACTCTTCGTTTCGGCGGGGGACGACGAGCCGATGGCGGTGTTCGAGCTCTCGTCGAGGGACATCATCCTGTTCACCAGGCATCCGGAGGCGGTCAGTGCCCGCAACCTCCTGAAGTGCACCGTCATGGATACCTTCCCCTCGGGTAACAAGGTGGGTGTGGAATTGCGCTGCGGGCACGAAACGCTGATCGCGGAGGTGGTGGTGCAGGCGGCAGACGATCTGGCCATCCAGGCGCGAAACGAGGTCTACGCCGTGATCAAGGCCTCGTCCTTCCGCCGCTTGGGCTGAGCGGCGGCAACCGCCTAGAGGATCCAGCCCCCTCCGACCACGGAGTCCCCGTCGTAGAGCACCGCTGCCTGTCCCGGCGTGACCCCTCCCTGCGGGGTGTCGAATTCCACCCGCAGCCTGCCGTCCTGGCACAGCTCGGCGCGGCACGGAACCGGTTGCTGGCGGTAACGGATGCTGCAGCTGCCGCGGAAGCTGCCGGTGATGGGCGTGTCGGTCCAGGTAAGCTGGTCAGCGAAAAGGTGGCTCGTTTGCAGCTCTTCTTTCGGGCCGACCACCACCTGCGCGTTTGCGGTGTCGATTCCGGTCACGTAGAGCGGTTTTTTCCAGGCGATGCCCAGGCCGCGTCGTTGTCCCACGGTGAAGCGGTGGATGCCGTCGTGGCGCCCAAGGATGTTGCCGTAACGGTCCACGATCTCTCCGGGGTGCGGGGCGACGCCGCTGTCTTCCAGGAATCGGACGTAGTCGTTGTCGGGGATGAAGCAGATCTCCTGGCTTTCCTGCTTCTGTGCCACCGGCAGGTTGAAGCGCGCGGCGAGCTGCCGCACCTCGGGCTTCTCCAGGTGACCCACCGGGAAGACGGTGCGGGCGAGTTGCCGCTGGTTCATCCCGAACAGGAAATAGGTCTGGTCTTTGCGGGGATCGTGCCCCTTGCGCAACCGGTAGATCCCGGTGGCATCGGCCTCGATGCGGGCGTAGTGACCGGTGGCGAGGAGGTCGGCGTCGAAGGAGGCGGTCATCTCGAGGAGCAGGCCGAACTTGATCCTCTCGTTGCAGCGGGCGCAGGGGTTCGGGGTCCGTCCCGCCTTGTACTCGGAGATGAAATCGTTGATCACCAGCTCCTGGAAGCGCTGGCGCAGGTCAACCACCTGGAAGGGGATCCCCAGGCGCTTGGCGACTCGGGCGGCGTCCATCACGTCGGTGAGAGAGCAGCAGGTCTTTCCGCCGGACGGCGTCTGTTCGGGGCGCTCGTAGAGCTGCAGCGAGACCCCCATGACGTCATATCCCTGTTCCTTGAGAAGAGCGGCGGTCACCGAAGAATCGACGCCGCCGCTCATAGCCACAATTACACGTTTTTTATCAGACATGCTTTTTCCGTTCATTCGGACATCGTTCACTCCCTCTCCCCATGGGAGAGGGGCGGGGTGAGGGTGTCGTTCACTCCCTCTCCCGTTGGGAGAGGGTTGGGGTGAGGGTGTCGTTCACTCCCTCTCCCGTTGGGAGAGGGTTGGGGTGAGGGCGTCGCGGTAGGCGAAGTGACCTATCTCCGTTGCCCAGCCCTCACCCGCCCTTCGGGCACCCTCTCCCGGAGGGCGAGGGGATGAATAGTTAAATCATCCACAGGCGCATCGGCGAAGGTGGAGTTTACTCTCCGCCCTTCTCCAGCGTCAGGACGTAGTAGCCATCCCTTTCCTGGAGGCCGAGCAGCTTGTGCCCTTCGTCCTTCAGGCTCCTGGGCACGTTCTTGACCGGCTCCCCGTCGTCGAGGAAAAACTCGACGGTGGTACCCACCTCGACGTCCTCCAGTTCGAGCTTGGCCATCACGAAGTTGGTAGGGCAGGTAACGCCTCTCAGATCGATGCTTTGCATGTTATCACCTCTTGTTCTGCTTCAAGCCTGTTGGCCGGGAAGGGGCAGCTGGCTTTGGATGACTTGCGGCGCGATGGTTTCCTTCACCACGTACTCAGGGAAGTAGCCGCGCAGCCGCTCCAAAAGAGACTGCCAACCCTCGCGGATGATGACGTCGCCCAGACGCACGCGCCCGGCTCCCTCCGCCTTCTCCTGGTACCAAGCAAGGACCGTGGCGATGAACTCCACCACGCGCTCCTCTGGGACGAATGTCGCGTACAGGGTCCCGACCAGCGGTCTGCGTCCCCACTTGCCGCCGATGCGCACCGTGTATCCCTTCCTCTCGGCGCTCCAGGCGCCGGTAGGGCAGACCTTGATGCAGTCCCCGCAGTAGATGCACCTGGCCGCGTCGAAGACCGGTTTGTTGTCCGCGCCCATGGACAGGGCTCCCTCGGTGCAGGACTTGGCGCACAGGCCGCAGCTGATGCAGCCGTCGGCGTCGATTTTCGGCCAGACCGCGCCCTGGAAACCGACGTCGTTTATGGCCGACTTGGGACAGTCGAAGGGGCAGCCGGCGAAGCAGACCTTGAACTTGTGGTGGCCGGTGGCGGTCCCGAACAGCTTCTGGTCGACCTCCAGCGCGGATTTCTGCGTGTCCACCAGGCCGTTGGGGTTGTACTCGCAGCCGCCGCAGGCAGTAGGAACGCGCACGCGGGCGCCGCAGGAGGCGACCTTCTGCTGTTCCTCGCCCAGTTCGGCGACCACCGCGTCGAAATCGGCGAAGTTTATGTTGATCAGCTCGATGGACTGGCGCACCGACAGGTGCACGTAGCCCTTGCCGTACTTCTGCGCCACCTCTGCGATCTTCGACAGGCGGTCCACCGACATGCGGCCGCCGGGCACCCGCAGGCGTACCGTGAACAGGTCCTTGCCGCGCTCCTTGATGAAGCCGCCGGCCTTCAGGTTCCTCAGATCGATCTTCTGTTCAGCCACATTTCTCTCCTAAGGTAAAAAACAGTACTTATTCACAGGGATGAAAGGATAAAGGGGATAAACCAGCGGAGTATTTAAGGCTTTTGGGGTAACCCAAAGACGTTTTTGCCGTTATCCCCTTTATCCCCTTTATCCCTGTTAAACGGTGTTAATTTCCACCGGCTCGATCACGCCGCCCGCGATCCGGAAGGCCTTTGCCACCGGCTGCTCCCGGTTTTCGAGCGACACGATCAGGTGGAACACGTTGGGTGTCAGGGCGAGGCGGATATCCTCCTGGGAGGGGCGGGCGGGGGACTCCGGGTGGGAGTGGTAGATGACCAGCATCTCCTCTCCGGCGGCGCGCATCGCCTTCACCACGGCAAACTGCTCCTTCGGGTCCATCATGAAGTGCTCGTTGCTCGCGTCGGTGTTGGTCATGGGGTAGCGGCTCGCCACGCGGTTCGCCGTCCCCCCCAGGATGCCGCACACCTCCAGCGGGAACCCTACCTGCGCCTGCGCGATCACCGCGTCCAGTATCTCCCGTGGGATCTCCAGCATCTCAGTGTCCCAGGTCGCAGACGGTCAGCGCGTCCAGCTCGTCCTTCAGTTCGGTGATGGTCGGGTTGTCGCCGCAGATCGGGCATTTCGGGCTCTTCCTGATGGGTACCTCCCGAAACCGCATGCGCAGGGCGTTGTAGGTGAGCAGCCGCCCGTGCAGCAGGTCGCCGGTGCCCAGCAGAAACTTGATCGCCTCGGTGGCCTGCAGGGTGCCGATGATGCCCGGAAGCACGCCGATCACGCCGGCCCTGGAACAGGTCGGGATCACGTCTTTGGGAGGGGGCTCCGGGAAGATGCAGCGGTAGCAGGGGGACTCGCCCGGGGATACGGTGAAGGTCTGGCCGTCGAACTGCAGGATGCCTCCGTGGGAGTAGGGCTTGCGCCCCAGGACGCAGGCGTCGTTGATCAGGAACTTGGCCGCGAAGTTGTCGGTGCCGTCGATCACGAAGTCGTAGTCGGCGATCATCGATTGGATGTTTTCGGCGCACACCCAGGTCTCGTAGGTCACCACGTTCAGCTCGGGGTTGATGGCGAGCATCTTCTCCTTCGCCGAGAGGACCTTGGCCTTGCCGACATCGGGGGTGCTGTGGATGATCTGGCGCTGCAGGTTTGAAAGGTCGACCCGGTCGGCGTCGGCGATGCCGATGGTGCCGATCCCTGCGGCTGCAAGGTACAAAGCGATGGGGGACCCGAGCCCGCCCGCCCCGATCACAAGCACCCGGCCGTTTATCAGCTTCAGCTGCCCCTTGCCCCCGACCTCCTTGAGAAGGATGTGCCGCGAGTAGCGGTTAATCTGCTCTTCGGTGAGCTTCACTATCTACCTCCGCCCATGAAATAGAGAAATTCGACGCTGTCGCCGTCCTTGACCGTGGCCGTCTCGAAGTCGCCGCGATCCATGATGTCGCCGTTTAACTCCACGGTGACGTACTCGCGCTGCTCGACCTGAAGGGCCTCGAGCAGGTGGGTGATGGAAACCGCTGTTTCCTCGCCGATGGTGGCAGGCTTGCCGTTCACAGTCAAATTCATTAGATGCGCTCCTCGTTTAGTAGCATAGATGATCGGTAAAAAACAGCCTTAAACCCGTTCCAGGGCGGCACTGAAATCCTCGACGATGTCGGCGGGATCCTCGATTCCCACCGAGACCCGGACCAGTTCCTCGCTCACTCCCATGAGCCTCTTCACCTCGGGGGTATAGTCGGCGCAGATGGTGCTGGCCGGGTGGATCACCAGGGTCTTGGTGTCGCCGATGTTGGCCAGATTCTTGGCGAGCCTGAGGGCGTTGACGAGGCGAAAGGCTGCCGGCTTGTCGGCGAGGCCGAAGGTGAGCAGGCCGCCGAAGCGCCCGTTGAACTGGCGGCCGGCCACCTCGTGAAAAGGCGAGTCCGGCAGCCCCGGGTAGTTGACCCAGGCCACCTTCGGGTGCGACTCGAGAAAGCGCGCCAGTTCGAGCGCGTTGGAGCAGTGGCGCTCCATCCTCAGGGCGAGCGTATCGAGCCCTTCGCCGGACAAAAACGCGTTGAGCGGTGCGGCGCAGGCGCCGAAATCCTTGTGGATCAGCTTGCGTACCCGTGCAGTGAAGGCGAAGTTGCGGTACTTGCGCCGAAACGGTTCGAAGTGGGGAAACCTGTCGCTGCCCCAGTCGAAGCTGCCGGCGTCGATGATGGCGCCGCCGATGGAGTTGGCCGTGCCATTAATATATTTGCTGGTCGAGTGGATGATGATGTCGGCGCCCAGGTCCCGCATGCGTGCCAGGTAGGGCGTGGAAACGGTGGCGTCGACCATGAGCGGGATGCCGCTTTTCTTCGCGATGGCGGAAAACGCCTCGATGTCCGGGACGTCCATCTTCGGGTTGCCGATTGTTTCCACGAAGATGAGGCGCGTGCGCTCGCTGATCCCTGCTTCCAGCGCCCCCAGGTCGGTGGGGTCGAAAAAGCGGGTCTTGATGCCGTAGTTGGCCAGCGTGTCGTGGAACAACGAATAGGTGCCGCCGAAAAGGGAAGCCGAAGAGAGAATCTCGTCGCCGCACCGCACCACGGCCATCACTGCGGTGGTGATGGCTGACATCCCCGAGGAGGTGATCACAGCGGCGATGCCGTTCTCGATCACCGCCAGACGCTTCTCCAACCCCTCCAGGGTGGGATTCCCGATCCTGGTGTAGACTTGGCCGACCGCCCGCCCTTTGAAGACATCCTCCAGTTCCTCTGCGGTCTGGTAGGCAAAAGCCGAGGCCTGCACGATGGGGGGCTTGGTGGCTCCGGAAGGACCCGGTACGGTCCCGCCATGGATGAGCTTGGTATCGAATCTCAGTTGCTGTTCCGCTTCTGCCACATCCCCTCCGCGTTGTCGACCCAGGTCATGTCCGGCGCATGCCGATGCCCATGTCGCGCCGTCCAATTGCGGGGAGGGTAGTTTTTGAAACTCATTTTGTCAAGAAATAAATTGTGATTGTCACAGTTGAGAGCTGTTGTTTGCTTTTGGCCGTTTTTCTCGTGTATCCCGTGTGGGTGCTGCCTTGTATCTCCTTCGAGTGTCAATTCGGTCGCAGGATGCAAAACATGTTGCCATGCATCGTTATCACACATTGTTTACCGTGTGACTGTGGTGCGTGTTGCTGCTGTTGAAAGCTTAATTGACGGTTTGGTGCGACAATGACTGGGCGGAAAAAACCTCGAGTTTGCTTACTCAAGCAGGCAGCACGTGAAGGGGGTGAGATGAGCATCTGCGGTCCGGGAGACGGTAAAACACATCTTGTGGATCAAGTACTGTAATAAAATAGTTGACAATGTTGCAGGTTAAATATAAAAATTACCAAAAACGCCGAGAGATTGCCGCAACAGATGTTAAAGTTGGCGAAGCCAAGGAAGGCAACCCACCCGAAAGGAGATCAACCACCATGTCCCGTATCTACCTAGATAACTCCCAATCCATTGGCAACACACCGCTGGTGCGGCTGAACCATGTGACCAAGGGGGCCAAGGCCACCGTCCTCGCCAAGGTCGAAGGGCGCAACCCTGCCTACTCGGTCAAGTGCCGTATCGGCGCCAACATGATCTGGGACGCCGAGGAACGTGGCGTGTTGAAACCCGGGGTCGAAATCGTCGAACCCACCAGCGGCAACACCGGCATCGCCCTCGCCTACGTGGCGGCCGCACGCGGCTACAAGCTGACTCTCACCATGCCGGAGACCATGAGCATCGAGCGCCGCAGGGTGCTGGCCGCTTTGGGCGCCAATCTGATCCTCACCCCCGGTTCCGCCGGCATGAAGGGGGCCGTCGCCAAGGCGGAAGAGATCGCCGCTTCCGATCCAGCCCGTTATTTCCTGCCGCAGCAGTTCAAAAACCCGGCTAACCCGGCCATTCACGAGAAGACCACCGGCCCCGAGATCTGGGCCGATACCGACGGCGCCGTCGACGTCATCGTGTCCGGCGTGGGAACCGGCGGTACCATCTCCGGCATCTCCAGGTATCTGAAGCACACCAAGGGAAAACCCGTCGTCGCCGTCGCCGTAGAGCCGAAGGAGAGCCCCGTGATCACCCAGAAGCTGGCCGGCCAGGAGCTCAAGCCCGGCCCGCACAAGATCCAGGGGATCGGTGCCGGATTCATCCCGGAAACCCTTGATCTTTCCCTCGTCGACCGTGTCGAGCAGGTTGACAGCAACGAGGCTCTCGAGTTCGCCCGTCGCCTGACCAAGGAAGAGGGGCTCCTGGTGGGGATCTCCAGCGGCGCCGCCGTAGCCGCCGCCGTACGTCTGGCAAACCTCGACGAGTTTGCCGGCAAGACCATCGTGGTCATCCTCCCGGACCTGGCCGAGCGCTACCTCTCCACGGCGCTTTTCGAAGAAGCGTAACCGTCACAACCTCAAGTCTTGTCCCTGGCCCCGGGTTACCTCCCGGGGCTTTTTTTGCGTCTGCCGGTTAGGCGGCATCTATTCCCCGGGAGGACCTGGCGTTATTGCGGTCCTTTTGCAACGCCCAGCGCCACCTTGGCTTGTCCGCGGGCGATGTCGGAGTCCTGCCGGGCAGGTCGCCCGTCATGGTATACGGAATTGTTGACAGTTGCCCCCTCGACCCCTTACACTTACCGGGCTTCATAAGCGTAAGGCTACAGGGATAGAGATGAGAAGTGACAGTACACGCCTCCCCGGTGGCAAGGGGAATATCTTCACGAAATCTTTTTTCGTATTGCTGTCTCTGTCCCTCGTCGGCCTGTTCTTCACCGCGGTCCGCTTCGCCAAGGGGATCGGTGCCGTCAGTAACCTAAGCGACGGTTACCCCTGGGGGATCTGGGTCGCCTATGACGTTGCCATCGGTACCGCCGTCTCTTGCGGCGGCTACACCGTCGCCCTCCTCAGCTATATAATCAACCGCGGCCAGTACCACACCCTGGTCAAGTCGGCCATCCTCACCAGCCTCTTCGGTTCCTTCCTAGCGGCCTCTTCCATCGTTGTCGAGATCGGCCGTCCCTGGAACGCCCACGGGCTTCTGTCCGCCACCAGTTGGCAGCCCAATTCTGCGTTCTTCGAGCTTGTGCTCTGCCTCTTCGGCTACCTGATCGCCCTGAGCCTCGAATACCTCCCCAACCTGCTTGCCCTGATGGGGCGCGGTACGCCCACTTCGCTGCGCACCATCGCGCTCAACTCCCTCATGCGCCGGGGACTGGTCGCCTGGCAACCGGCGGGGGAGGGGAGAAAGCCCGTTGCCTCGCCGCAGCTGGGAACCCTCATCAACCGCGCCCTGATCTGCTCCGCGGTGGCCGGCATCATCCTCCCGACCATGCACCAGTCCGCGCTCGGCTCGCTGATGCTGATCGCCTCGACCAAGCTGCATCCGCTCTGGCACAGCCCCTTTCTTCCCCTGCTGTTCCTGATCAACTGCATCTACTTCGGCTACGCCATCGTCATCTTCGTCTCCATACTGTCCTCGTTCGTGCTGGAGCGCGGCTTCTACAACGCCCAGCTCGCGGCGGTCGGCCGGGTCATCCCCTGGCTGACCATGGCCTGGCTGGTGATCCGCATCGGCGACGTGATGCGCCGGGACCAGGTCCCCGCGGTGTTCCACGGCGATTTCTATTCCATCTTCTTCCTTGCCGAGTGCTTTCTCATGGGCATCGGCGCCATCCCCTTTTTCCGCGTCGGCAAAAAATACTCGCCGCGCCGTTTGTTTCTCGCCGCCGTGGTGATGCTTTCAGGCGGCGGATTGTACCGGTTCAACGTCTACCTGATCGGGTTCAACCCTGGGAACGGCTGGCATTATTTCCCTTCTTTTGCAGAAGTAATGATCGCCGTCGGCATCGTTTCCCTCGAAATACTCGCCTACCAGTTGCTGATCAAACTTCTACCGCCGCTTCCTGCGCAGCAGGCCCGGTATTGAGCATTGCTTTGCCTACTCTCTTTTGCTAACATGGCGCTCGGTTTCGTAGATCAACCGGTTATAGTGGTGGGAAGGGGGATGTTGTTGAAAAAAGCCGGCTGTTTATTGATGTTCTGGTCGTGTCTGCTCCTGTTGGTGGTGCCGGCGCAGGCCCAGAACGATCCCCATCACCCCGGTCACATCATCGAAGGACTGGTGGTCGGTGTCAGTGAAGGGGACCGCCTCACCGTTAACTCCTACGGGACCGAGATCCCGGTCCGCCTCTACGGCATCGCGGCTCCACAGACCGCCAAGATCGACAAGTTCACCGGCTGGTACAAGCAGGGGCAGCCCTACGCGGAGGACGCCTTCCGCGCCTTGTCGCTCAAGGTGTTGCATCAGGTCGTGCGCATAGAGATCCGCGATACTCTCGTCTTCAAAACGGAGCCGACCCAGGTCGCCGTCGCCGTGGTGTACCTGGACGGTCGCAATATCAACCTAGAGATGCTCAACGACGGGTGGGCCTGGGCCTATCGCAAGCTCCTCAGCAGGATCGACCATCCGCACTACATGGGGATCGAACGGATGGCGCGCGCCAAGCGCAACGGTCTGTGGGCCCAGGATGACCCCCAGCCTCCCTGGGAGTTCAAGCCGCGCCTGAAAATAAAAGCCAAGTAGGGCAACTGATCCCCTGCTGCGAGCAGTCTCCCCGCCGGAGCTCTCCGTTCCCCGCCGCCCCCCCTTGTTTCAGGTACCTTTCCGTTGTCCATCGTCAGTTCTCCATGGTCAATTGAGCAAACTCATCCTGTTTACAACTGAATAGAATGACCCGCCCCCGTCGGCGCCCGATTAACCGGCCCGGTCCGTTAAACCTCGTAAGCACCTTTTTCCGCGTCGCTTTGTGGTTCGGTTCCGCAAACAGCTTCGGCGCCCGAAAGAGCACCTTGTTACGAAATTGCGCGTTTTTTTTGTTCCAAAAAATGACGATTGTTAGATATAGTGACAACGTGTCTCGTTCCGGATACGCACTGTTCCAAATCGATCCGCCTTTTTTTCGCTGATCGTAAAAAACCGTCTCATTGTTTTGTATTCAACGCATTACCCGCTCTCCTCATTAGAAATGCTGCCGCGGCATCGCTCCATCCGGTCGTCTTTGGTACCGATCTTGCCTGTGTATACGTTGTCACGGCGCAGTCGCGCCGCGGGCTAAGTGCCAGGTTCAGGAGACAGAGCAATATGGAAATCAGCAAGTTCGTAGCACCGGAAATCATCTTCGGCAGGGGCTCCCTGAGCCAGATCGGCGAGAGTGTCGTGCGCCTCGGGGTCTCCAAGGTCTTCTTGGTCAGCGACAGCGACGTCATCTCGGCGGGCTGGGTCGATACCGCGGTGGATTATCTCCGTGCCGCGGGACTCGATACGGTCATCTTCTCCAGTCTCACCACCAATCCGAAAGACTGCGAGGTCACCGAAGGCGCGGCCAAGTATCTGGCCTCCGGGTGTGACGGCATCGTTTCGGTCGGAGGGGGCAGCCCCACCGACGTCGCCAAGGCCATCGCCACCATCGCCTCCAACGGCGGGCGCCTCAAGGATTACGAAGGGATCAACAAGATCTCCACCCCGCTTCCTCCCATGGTGATCGTCCCCTCCACGGCGGGAGCCGGGTCCGAGGTGAGCCAGTTCACCATCATCGTGGACACCGATCGCAAGCTGAAGATGTCCATCATCTCCCGTTCCCTCATCCCGGACATCGCCATAGTTGATCCGGAACTGCTCAAGACCAAGGATGCCAAGCTCGCCGCCGCCACCGGTGTCGATGCGCTCACCCACGGCATCGAATCCTACGTGTCGCTGGCCGCCACGCCGCTTACCGACATCCACGCTTTGAAGGCGATCCAGCTCATCTCGAAAAACCTGAGAAGGGCCGTCGCCGAGAGAAGCGACATGGACGCCAATACCAACATGGCCATGGCGAGCCTCACCGCCGGGCTTGCGTTCTCCAACGCCATTCTCGGGGCCGCCCACGCCATGACCCACCAGGTCGACGGCCTGCTCGACCAGCACCACGGCGAGACCAACGCCTCCATCCTGCCGCACGTGATGCGCTTCAACCTGCAGGCCTGCCCGGAGCGTTTCCGCGACATCGCCGTCGCCATGGGCGAAGACGTCACCGGCTTGGACCTTGAAGCCGCCGCCGAGCGCTCCATCCAGGCGGTGCAGCGCCTGATCGAGGACATCGGGCTCGCCAAGGGGCTGTCCGAGCTCGGGCTCAAGGAGGAGTTCATCCCCCTTCTGAGCGAGAACGCCACCAAGGACGCTTGCCTGGTCACCAACCCGCGTTTCGCGACCCGCGAGCAGATCGAGCAGATCTACCGCAACGCCATGTAGGCCTGGAGCCGCAAAGGAAGTGCCGTGAAAAACAGGGGCAAACTCCTCGAACAGCTGACCGGTGTCGACTCCTCCAAGCTCAACTACTACGTGGAGCTCAAGAAGAGGAACCAGGACGTTCTGAAACAGAACAGCCGCCTGGAGATACTGCAGCAGCTGACCCGCGACATAAACATCGACATGTCCATCGGCGACATCATCGAGCGCGCCTTCCGTAAACTGCCCGAGGCGCTCCCCTGCGACTTCCTGGCGCTGGCCAAGCTGACCGAAGGGAAGCTCAAGCTGATCGCCATGGCCCCGCGCGACTTCAGCGACCTCGGCTACATCCCCAAGCAGTCCATCCTCTGGAACGCCTTCAGGGACAAGGGGGCGACCAGCTACAACCCGATGCTGGATCCTCTCTGCCTGGCACAAGGGACCAAGAAGCACACCGAGCCGCTGCGCTCCCTCGTCGCGGCCCCGCTGTTCGAACGTTCCTCGGTGACCGGCCTGCTGCTCCTTGGCAGCACCATCGACTCAGCCTACGCCCGTGCCGAGTTGAACTTCGTGCAGCACCTGGCCGACCAGCTCGCCATCAGCATGCAGAACGCGCGGCTGTACAAGCAGGTCTCCCGCGCCAAGAAGGAGTGGGAAGCGACCTTCCGCGCGGTGACCGATCCCATCTTTCTCATCGACACCGATTACAACGTGCTTTTGCACAACGGCCAGCTTCCACCCGGCATGAGCGACGCCTTCAACCAGGCCATCAGCAACAAGTGCTTCGCCAAGCTCAGGGGAGGGACCGAGCCCTGCCAGAACTGCCCGATCCAGGAGATCAAGGAGACCGGGAAGCCCGTGTTCCAGCAGTGGCACACCCCGGAGGGGGAGTTCCTGGAGCTGTCCTACTACCCCGTGTTCAACGAGGAAAAGCAGCTCGCCGCGGTCACCATCATCATGAAGGATGTGACCAAGAAGCTGAAGATGGAGGCGCAGCTGGTGCAGTCCGCCAAGATGGTGGCCCTTGGGGTGATGGCCGCAGGCGTGGCCCACGAGCTGAACAGCCCCATGACCGTCATCATCGGGACCGCGCAGATGCTCGCCCGCGACCTGCAGGGCGAGGAGGATTCCGAGCGCGGCGAGGCACTCTCCGACATCATCAACTGCGGTCTGCGCTGCAAGCGCATCATCCAGAACCTGCTCACCTTCTCGCGCCAGGACCAGGCCCCTTTCTCTCCGGTGGACCTGAACGCCGAGGCGGAGCGGGTGCTGGACATGATCCAGTACCAGATCAACCGCAGCCAGATAGCGATCTTCGAGCACTTCGACCGGGATCTCCCAAAGATCAACGCCAACGGCCCCCAGATCCAGCAGGTGCTGACCAACTTCCTCATCAACGCGCGTGACGCGCTCACCGAGGTTGATGGCAAGGAGAAGGTGATCGAGGTGTCCACCTCGCTGCGGGCCGACGGGAGCCGGCGCTGGGCTGTCCTCAGCGTCACCGACAACGGCATCGGCATCGCGCCCGAGAACGTCTCCAAGATATTCACGCCGTTTTACACCAGCAAGGAGGCCAGCAAGGGGACCGGCCTCGGTCTCTCGGTAAGCCTGGGCATCGCCGAGTCTCACCACGGCGACATCGAGGTGGAGAGCACGTTGGGGCAGGGGAGCTGTTTCAGCCTCGTACTGCCGGTAGATGAAAGCAACGACAAATAGTTGGGAGCAGGCCGTGACAGAATCTCAAATGCAAATCCTGATAATTGACGACGAGAGGGACGTGTGCACCTTTTTCCGCCGCCTGCTGACCCGCAGGGGGTACCAGGTGGTCACCGCGGCCAACGAGCCCGAGGCCCTGGCCGCGCTGGAGGCGGAGCGTTTCAGCGTCGCGCTGGTCGACCTGAAGCTCCCCGACACGGACGGCATCACGCTCCTCGAGATCATCAAGTCGAGGCAGCCGTCCTGTGAGGTGATCATCATGACCGGCTACTCGACGGTCAAGACCGCGGTCACCGCCATGCAACTCGGTGCCTACGAGTACCTGGAAAAGCCCTTCGACGATATCGACCAGATCGAGCAGATGATCGAGCGGGCAGCAGGTGCCGGCGCCGTGCGCGGCAGGGGCAGCGCTGCCCCCGACGAATGGGCCGAGGTGGCCCAGGGGGTAGGCTTCCGGGTCGGCGTATCCCCCCCGATGAAGCGGATGGTGTCTTTGGCCTACAAGGTCGCCGGCAAGGACATCTCCGTCCTGATCCAGGGGAAAACGGGCACCGGCAAGGAGGTGCTGGCGCGTTTCATCCATGCGGCCTCCGCCCGTGCCGGCCAGCCCTTCATCCCAGTCAACTGCGGCGCCCTCCCCGAAAACCTGCTCGAGAGCGAACTCTTCGGCCACGAAAAGGGGGCCTTCACCGGCGCCAACCAGACCCGGCGCGGCATCTTCGAGCTGGCCAACAACGGCACGCTCCTTCTGGACGAGATCGGCGACGCCACCCCGCAGATCCAGGTGAAGCTGTTGCGCGTGCTGGAAACCGGCGAGTTCATGAGGGTAGGGGGGGAGCGTCCCATCAAGACCGACGTCAGGGTGATCGCCGCCACCAACGTGGACCTCGAGCAGGCCATCAAGGAGAAGACCTTCCGTGAGGATCTCTTTTACCGGCTGAACGTGGTGCGCCTTGAGATACCGTCTCTTGCCGAGCGTCACGAGGACATACCTCTTTTGGCCGAGCACTTCGTGCAGCAGTTGAATCGCGACCTGAGGCTTTCCCCCGTCGCGGTGCGCCTGCTGCAGGGGTACTCCTGGCCGGGAAACATCCGGGAGCTTGCCAACGTGATGCGGCGGGCGGTGGTGATCTGCACCGGCGACACCATTCTTCCCGAGCACCTCGGCGGCACCTTTTTGGCCGGACCTTCGGCCCCGTCTCGTTCCGTCACGCAACCGGCGCCGCGTTCCGTCGAACCCGGGTCGAACCTGGCCGGGACCGATCTGGTCGAGCAGTGTCGCAGCTGCGAATGTCTTGAGCGGTTGGGGGCCGAGGAGTTGACCGGGATGCTCTCCTCCCTGCGCCAGGCCCAGTCCAACCTGCTGGCGGTGATGCGGAGAAAGAAGATCGTACCGCCGCTGCACGCCTTGAAAGACTCCGAGGCCGAGACCATCAAGGAGGCCTTGACCCAGTACGACGGCAACATCACCGAAGCCGCCAAGGCCCTTGGCATCGCGCGCAATACCTTGTATCGGAAGATGAAGGAGCTGGAGCTCCCCGGGCGCTAGCAGGCCTTCCCCTCCCCAGCCCCTCCCTCTCCGGGAGGGGACGCCTCCGTCCATCTCTCCGTCCATTCTCCTCCCCCGGAGGGGGAGATCGGGAGGGGGCTTCACCCTTTCATTGCCAAGACCATCTTTTTTTGCAATGATATGGCCCTCCGACGCCGCTGGCGCCGCAATTCCTCCCAACGGAGCCACCTTTGCAGGCCACACTTTTGAAACGCATCGACGCCCTCGCCGGCCCCCTGCTGGCACGCCTCATCCCGAGGCGGCGGCGCGCCGCCGCCTTTGTTCCCCAAAGCATCCTCGTCATCCGCCCCGGCGGCATCGGCGACGCCGTCCTGCTCATCCCGGCGCTGCGCGCCCTCCAGGCGGCCTATCCTTCCTGCCGCATCGAGATCCTCGCCGAGAACAGAAACGCCGCCGTCTTCGAGTTCTGCCCCGGGCTCCACGCCGTGCACCGCTACGACGAGCCGGGCCAACTGCGCGCCGTCCTTGGGCTCCGCTACGACCTCGTCATCGACACGGAACAGTGGTATCGGCTTTCCGCGCTGGTAGCCCGCCTGATCCGTACCCGCCGCTCCATCGGTTTTGCCACCAACGAGCGTAAGCGTCTCTTCACCGACCCGGTTCCCTACGATCTGCAGGAGTACGAGCCCTTTTCATTCTTCAGGCTGCTGGCCCCCCTGGGAATCGAAGCGCCGGCCGAGCTTCCGGTTCCTTTTCTGAGCGTGCCGCCTGCCGCGCGTGAGCGTGCCGCATCCCTCCTGGCGCGCCTTGGAGACCACCCCTTCGTGGCCATTTTCCCGGGTGCGAGCGTGCCGCGCAAAGAATGGGGCGGCGCAAGGTTCCGCCAGGTCGCTGCGTCCGCCGTGCTCGCCGGGTACGCGGCGGTCGTGGTCGGCGGGAAAGAGGAAAGCGACGTCGGCTATGCCATCGCCCGGGCCACCGGTGCCTTGAATCTGGCCGGGGAGGGGAGTCTTGTCGAAAGCGCGGCGGTGATCGCTGCCGCCAGGGTCCTGGTCACCGGCGACTCGGGGCTTTTGCACATCGCGGCCGGCCTCGGCACACCGACCCTGTCGCTGTTCGGCCCGAGCGATCCCCGGAAATGGGCGCCCAAGGGGGATGGCCACCGCGTATTCGCCTCGTCCCTTTCCTGCGCCCCTTGCGCCAAGTGGGGTACCATCCCTCCCTGCACCCACGAGACCCCCTGCGTCGACGCCGACCCCGCAGAGGTGACAAGGACGCTCATGCAGATGCTCAGGGACAGTGAACCGTGAGTGGCGTTAATGCACCGGGCGTCCCGCCCAGCCTCTCTCTTTGCAGCACCGAGCCGGGCGGTCCCTGATGCCGCTTTATTCCACGCAATACCTGCTCTTTTTGCCGCTTGTCTACCTGTTCTTTCGCTGCTGCCGGCACCAGGAGCGCTGGTCCCTCCTGCTGGTGGCCAGCTTCGTCTTCTACGCCTCGCTGGGGGCGTTGTACCTGCCGCTTCTGTTGGCTTTCGCCGCGGCGGCCAACTATGCCTTCGGCATCGGAGTGGGCAAAGCCGCAACTCCGGGTGCGCGGACTGCCCTGTTCTGGACAGCCGTATCGTTCAACGTGCTGATCCTTGCGCTGTTCAAGTACCTCCCCCCCCTGCTGGAGGCTGCGGCCTTGCTGCCGGCCACGTTCGCCAACCTTTTCCCGGCCCCGCCGCCTCCGCTGGTCCTCGTCGGTGTTTCCTATTACCTGTTTCAATGCATTTCCTACCTTGCCGACGTCTACCTCGAGTTGCAGGAACCCGAGCGACACTTGGGCTACTTTGCCCTCTATCTCGCCTTCTTTCCCAAACTCATGCAGGGGCCGATCGAAAGGGGCGCCGATCTGCTGCCGCAGTTGAAACGCCCGTACCGGTTCGACTACCACCTGGCTCGCTCCGGACTTTTGCTGCTCACCTGGGGGTTGTTCAAGAAACTGGTCCTCGCCGACCGCCTGGGGGTGTACGTCGATACGGTCTACGGCAATGTGCACGCCTTTTCCGGACTGCCGCTGCTGCTGGCAACCTACGGCTACGCCTTCCAGATCTATTTCGATTTTTCCGGCTACACCGACATGGCGCTTGGGAGTGCGAGGCTTTTCAACATCGACCTCACGCAGAACTTTAATCGTCCCTATCTTGCCACTTCCGTCGCCGAGTTCTGGCGGCGCTGGCATATCTCCTTCTCCAGTTTCATCCTGGACTACCTGTTCAAGCCGCTGCAGATGCGCTGGCGCTATTGGAGGCAGTGGGGCACCGCAGCCGCCGTCATGGTCGCCTTCCTCGTCTCCGGACTCTGGCATGGGGCACGCTCCGGGTTCCTGATCTGGGGAGGGTTGCACGGGACCTACCTCGCCTGTTCGCATCTTTGTGCGCCGTACCGGAAGAGGTTGCGCCAGGCCCTCGGCGTGCGAAGCGGCTATCTCTTGCAGGCAGGGCAGGTCGTGGCGACCTTCCACCTTGTCTGTTTCGCCTGGATATTCTTCCGGGCCGCCACGGCGCGTGACGCTTTTTACCTGATAGGGAACATCCTTGGGAACGAGCGGGGACTCGCAAGGCTCCTCGGCGCCGGCGGTGAGAGCTCCACGCTCATGCTCGCTTTCGCCGTCGCTCTCGGAGTTTTGGGGCATGGCGTCTGCACCGGAACGAGACGCTTCCCCGGCTGGTTCCGATACCCGGCCTACGCCGCCGTGTTGCTGGCCTGCTTTCGCCTCACCGTCAGCCAGGAAGCCGGCTTCATCTATTTCGGGTTTTGACGCGCATGAAACTCCTGTTCCAAAAGACTGCGCTGGTCCTCGCGCTCGCACTGCTCTTCCAGGTCGGCACGGCCAGCCTCGGTTATCCCCCCCCGGTGCGTCTGGCCATGGAATACGGTCGCTGCCGGGACAAGGTCGTCTTTCTCGGGGACAGCACCGTCGATTCCGCCAGCCGGGACGACGCGGACACGCGTTCCACCGCCGCCTTCCTCGAGGACGCACTTTCGGAACAGGTGGTGGATCTCTCGCACCCGGCATACCACCTGGGCGTATTCCGCTCTTTCGTCGGATACTTCGGTTCCGGATGGGGGCCTAGGGCTCTCATCATTCCCATCAACGTCCGTTCCTTTTCTCCCGAATGGGATCTGCGCCCGGAATACCAGTTCGGTGATGTCTCCCTGATGCTGGAACTTGGGCGGCTTTTCAGCCCCTTGTACCGGCCGATCACCGCCTATCGCGAGTATTTCTCTCCCGCCTCGCAGTGCCCCCCCTGGACCGAGGCGCGAGTCTTCGACGGGAGGCTCCCCGCAGGCAGGGTGCTCGACTACGAGAATATCCAGGGGACAAGGCTCAGCCGGGAAGATCTCAGGAGGAAGGTGCTTTACCTTTACCGCTGCGAGCTGCGCCCGGAACATCAAAAGCTCCAAGCCTTGAGGGAGCTCTGCACGCTGGCCAGGGAGAGCCGGCTCCCCGTTCTCTTCTACGTCACCCCGGTCGACCACGGCTCCATCGAGTCGATCTATGGCGGCAGCACCGCGATCATAGACAGGAACGTCGCGCTGGTCATCGGTGTCGTCACCGGCAACGGCCTCCCCGTGCTCGACCTCTCGCACGCGCTCCCTCCGGACTCTTTTAATTGGAAAGTCAACGGCTATCCCAATGAACATTTGAAAGAGCAGGGGAGGAAGTATGTGGCGGCGGCACTCTCCGGGGAACTGCGCAGGCTCACTGGGCGCCGCTGAAGCAGAGCAGGAGGGCCAAGTACCGGGCGAGGCGTCGACCGGGCGTCGCCGGTCGCTGTCGGAATTTCTCCAATGAGAAAAATTCCTCTCCTTGAAATAAAAGCCTTGACTTTGAAATGGCGAATTGGTACAAAGTCCGAGTTCCACGAAGCAGCAACAAAAACAGGCGCGTAGCTCAGGGGTAGAGCACTAGCTCGACACGCTAGGGGTCGGCGGTTCGAAACCGCCCGCGCCTACCAATCAAAAGAGACCTTCAGTACGAGGTTCGACGGAGGCATCGAGTTTCGATGCCTCTTTCTGTTTGTCACCAGTTTTTCTAAAGGGGTCTTGCATGAACGAGATTAAGGTCACGCTACCGGATGGTTCCCAGAGGCCCTTGCCCGCAGGTTCCTCCATCTTCGATCTGGCCGCTTCCATCGGAGCGGGTCTCGCCAAGGCTGCCATCGCCGGCAAAATCGACGGCAACCTGGTAGATCTCAACACCAAGCTCACCGACGGTGCGCGGGTGGAGATCATCACCGAGAAGAGCCCCGAGGCGCTGGAGATCATCCGGCACTCCACCTCGCACCTGATGGCCCAGGCCGTCAAGGCCCTGTTCCCGCAGGCCAAGGTTACCATCGGTCCCGCCATCGAGACCGGTTTTTACTACGACTTCGACGTCGACCACCCGTTCACTCCGGAAGACCTGGAGAAGATCGAGGCGAAGATGCGCGAGCTCGCCAAGTCCGATCTCAAGATCGAGCGTTCCGAGCTTTCCAGCGCCGAGGCGATCGAACTGTTCAGGAAGATGGGCGAGGATTACAAGGTCGAGCTGATCGAGGATCTCGGCGCCGACAAGGTCTCCCTCTACACCCAGGGCGACTTCGCCGACCTCTGCCGCGGTCCGCACCTCCCCAAGACCTCCTACTGCAAGGCGTTCAAGCTCACCTCCATCGCCGGCGCCTACTGGCGCGGCGACGAGAAGCGCGCCATGCTGCAGCGCGTCTACGGCACCGCCTTCGCCGACAAGAAGGAACTCGACGCCTACCTGGAGAGGATCGAGGAGGCCAAAAAGCGCGACCACCGGAAACTCGGCAAGGAGCTGGACCTCTTCTCCTTCAACGACGAGGTCGGCGCCGGGCTGGTGATCTGGCACCCGAAAGGGGCCATGCTGCGCACCATCCTCGAAGACTTCGAGAGGAAAGAGCACCTAAAGCGCGGCTACGACATCGTCCTCGGTCCCCAGATCCTGAAGACCGAGCTCTGGCAGCGTTCCGGCCACTACGAGAACTACCGCGAGAACATGTACTTCACCACCGTGGACGAGCAGGGGTACGGCGTAAAGCCGATGAACTGCCTGGCCCACATGATGATCTACCGCTCGCAGCTTCGCTCCTATCGCGACCTGCCGCTGCGCTACTTCGAGCTCGGCACGGTGCACCGCCACGAGAGGGCAGGGGTTCTGCACGGCCTTCTGCGCGTGCGCGGCTTCACCCAGGACGACGCGCACATCCTGTGCACCCCGGATCAGCTCGACGCCGAGATCAAGGGGGTCATCCAGTTCGTCACCGAGGTGATGGGGATCTTCGGCTTCGAGTTCGAGATGGAGCTTTCCACCCGTCCCGAGAAGTCGATCGGCTCCGACGACGCCTGGGAGCTGGCCACCAGCGCCCTGCTGAACGCGCTGAAGGACTCCGGCCGCCCCTACGAGATCAACGAGGGTGACGGCGCCTTCTACGGCCCGAAGATCGACATCAAGCTGCGCGACGCACTTGACAGAAGATGGCAATGTGCTACTATCCAGTGCGATTTTACCCTCCCGGAGCGTTTCGACCTCACCTACGTGGACGCGGACGGTGAGAAGAAGCGCCCTGTCATGGTGCACCGGGTCATCCTGGGCGCCATCGAGCGCTTCATCGGTGTCCTCATCGAGCACTTCGCCGGAAACTTCCCGACTTGGCTGGCACCGGTACAGGCGACCGTCCTTACGGTCACCGACAACCAGATCCCGTACGCACAGGCTGCGTTCGACAAGCTGCGCGCGGCCGGCGTCAGGGTACAGAAGGATTTCAGAAACGAAAAGCTGGGCTTCAAGATCCGCGAGGCGCAGCTGCAGAAGATACCGTACATGCTGGTCGTTGGCGACAAGGAGGTCGAAGGCGGCCTGCTCGCACCGCGTTTCCGCGACGGAAAGAACCTCGACGCGATGACACCCGAACAGTTCATCGCGTTCATTGAGAACGAAGTCAAAACCTACAAATAGGAGGTGGCGTCATAGCTAAACCTACAGTCAACATCAATCAGACAATCAGGGCCAAAGAGGTAAGGGTAGTAGGTGCCGATAGTGAGCAGCTTGGTATTCTTCCGCTTCGCGAGGCTCTGGCGTTGGCTGAGAGTCTGCAACTGGATCTGGTAGAGGTTTCGCCGACAGCCGTCCCCCCTGTCTGCCGTATCATGGATTACGGCAAGTTCAAATACCAGCAGGCTAAAAAGCTGGCTGAGGCAAAGAAGAAACAGGTCCAGGTCGAGCTCAAAGAGGTCAAACTTCGCCCGAAGACAGACACGCACGACCTGGAGTTCAAGGTAAAGCACGTACGCCGCTTCCTGGAAGAAGGGAACAAGGCGAAGATAACGGTAGTTTTCCGGGGACGCGAAATCACCCACCAGGAACTCGGCATGGCCGCCTTGGAAAAAGTAGCAGCAGAGCTGGCCGACATCGCGCTCGTCGAGGTGCGGCAGAAAATGGAAGGGCGCAGCATGTTCATGATCGTCGCCCCCAAAGTTAAAAAATAAACACCACCAACAAAGGAGTAGTAAAACAATGCCTAAAATGAAGACCCATAGGGGCGCCGCCAAGCGTTTCAGCAAGACCGGCACAGGCAAAATCAAGATGGCTCACGCCTTCACCAGCCACATCCTGACCTCCAAGACCAGGAAGACCAAGCGCAACCTCCGCAAGAGCGGCATCGTTGCGGCTTCCGATCACAAGAACATCTGCTGCCTCATCCCCTACAAGTAGCCGGGGTTGAAAAGCAGGGACTAGGGTCTGGGGACTAGGGGCAGCAAGACCTAAAGACCGGGAACTAGAACCGGAGACTTAAATACGCAAATGACTCGGGGAGCGGAACGAGGCGCGACGGATGGTGAGATCGAGTCACCCCCAAGCCCTGGTCCCTGGCCACCGGGTTTACCAAGTCCGAGAACCGTGAGGAAACGTCTCCCCTTGCGGATCCGGCTAATTTAAAAACCAGAAGGAGTTCGTATGCCAAGAGTAAAGCGCGGTTTTAAAGCGAGACAGAGAAGAAACAAGGTGTTGAAACTTGCCAAGGGTTACCGCGGCGCAAGGAGCAAGTTGTTCAGGAGCGCCACCGAAGCGGTGGACCGCGCACTGAACTATGCGTTCAGGGACAGAAGGGTGAAGAAGAGGGACTTCAGGGCTCTCTGGATCACCAGGATCAACGCCGCGGCGAGGATCAACGGCCTCTCCTACAGCAAACTGATCCACGGTCTCAAACTCGCCAACGTAGAGATCGACAGGAAAGTGATGGCCGACCTGGCCGTTTCCGATCCGAAAGGTTTCGCAGCTATCGCGGCCGCAGCCAAAGCAAAATTTTAATACATACCGCGGGCATGAAAAGAAATGGGATAGCGATGTCCCATTTCTTTTTTTTTCCGCAATAGGGCGATTGCAATGAAGGATAAACTGGAAGCACTTTTACAAGAGGCTCTCTCCGAGCTTGGCCAGGCCTCCACGGAAGAGGGGCTGCAGGAACTGCGGGTCAAGTACCTGGGCAAGAAGGGAGCGGTCACCGGCGTCATGAAGGGGCTTGGCGCCCTTTCTCCGGAGGAGCGTCCCCTGGTGGGCCAGGTGGTGAACACGGTCAAGGCGAAACTCGAGGAGACCCTGGACGCGCGCGGCGCCGAGATCCGCGCCGCCGTCAAGGCTCAGCGGCTCGCCGCCGAGAAGATCGACGTCACGCTCCCCGGCCGCAAACGCCCCCTTGGCTCCAAGCACCCGATCACCCTGGTGACCGAAGAGATCTGCTCCATATTCGCAGCGCTTGGCTTCGCCGTCGCCGAAGGTCCCGAGATCGAGCTCGACTTCTACAACTTCGAGGCGCTGAACCTCCCCAAGGACCATCCCGCTCGCGACATGCAGGACACCTTCTACTTCGGCGAGAGCGTCCTCTTGAGGACCCATACCTCTCCGGTGCAGATTCGCACCATGCTGAAGCAGCCGCCGCCGGTGCGCATCATCGCCCCCGGCACCGTGTACCGCTGTGACTCCGACGCCACCCACTCCCCGATGTTCCACCAGATCGAGGGACTCATGGTGGACAAAGGGATCACCTTCGGCGACCTGAAGGGGATCCTGACCCTCTTCATCAGCCAGCTCTTCGGCAAGGACATCGGCGTCAGGCTGCGTCCTTCCTTCTTTCCCTTCACCGAGCCGTCCGCCGAGGTGGACATCGCCTGCGTCATCTGCCGCGGCAAGGGGTGCCGGGTCTGCAAGGAGACCGGCTGGCTCGAGATCCTCGGTTCCGGCATGGTCGATCCCGAGGTGTACCGTCACGTCGGCTACGACTCGGAAAAGTACACCGGGTTCGCCTTCGGCATGGGGATCGAGAGGATCGCGATGCTGAAGTACGGCATCGCCGACATGCGGCTGCTCTTCGAGAACGATCTCAGGTTCCTGAAGCAGTTTTAAAAGGCATTGAACAGGGATACAAGGGATAAAAGGGATAGAAACAAAAGGTTTAAAGCGTTTAAAGCTTTTGGACTTTATCCCCTGCATCCCTTTTATCCCTGTTAATCGATTTTGCGACTTTAAGGACTCTATATGATAGTCACTTACAACTGGATTAAGGAATTCGTCGACTGCGACCTCCCCGCGGCGGAACTGTCTCACCTGCTCACCATGCTCGGCCTCGAGGTGGAGAGGATGGAGGAGGTGGGCGGCGGCATGGACGACGTGGTCGTGGCCAAGGTGGTGGAGAAGAACCAGCACCCCAACGCCGACAAGCTCTCCCTTTGCAAGGTGGACAACGGCAAGGAGATCCTCGACGTGGTCTGCGGCGCGCAGAACTTCAAGGCCGGCGACAAGGTCGCCCTGGCCCAGATCGGCGCGGCCCTCCCCGGCGACTTCAAGATCAAGCGCTCCAAGATCCGCGGCGAAGAGTCCTGCGGCATGCTCTGCTCCGAGAAGGAACTGGCCCTGTCCACCGAGTCCTCCGGGATCATGATCCTCCCCGAGGAGTTCCAGGTCGGCACGCCGCTGTTCGACGCGCTCGGCACCAAGGACGTCATCTTCGAAATCGGCCTTACGCCCAACCGCGCCGACTGCCTGAGCGTAGTGGGGATCGCGCGCGAAGTCGCCGCGAAGCTCGGCAAGAAGGTGCACTACCCTGGGCTCGAGGTGAACGAGACCGGCGCTCCCATCGACCAGATCGCCAGCGTCGAGATCCTCGCCCCCGAGCTCTGCCCGCGGTACACCGCGCGCCACATCACCGGTTGCACCCTGGCGGAATCTCCCGCCTGGCTCGCCAACCGGCTCATGGCCGCCGGCATCCGCGCCATCAACAACATCGTCGACGTGACCAACTACGTGCTCCTCGAGTACGGGCACCCGCTGCACGCCTTCGACTTCAAGCTCCTTTCCGGCGGCAAGATCGTGGTCGCCGCGGCAGGGGAGGGGGAGAAGTTCGGCACCCTCGACGGCCAGGAGCGCGAGCTTACCGCCAGCGACCTCACCATCCGCGACGGCGCGAAGGCCGTGGCGCTGGCCGGCATCATGGGAGGGGGCAACTCCGAGATAGGCGAGGGGACCACCGAGGTGCTCCTTGAGAGCGCCTACTTCAACCCCTCCGCCATCCGCAAGACCTCCAAGCGTCTCGGGATCCACACCGAGTCATCGCACCGCTTCGAGCGCGGCGCCGATATCGCCGGCCTCACCCGCGCCCTGGACCGCGCCGCACAGCTCATCGCCGAACTTTCCGGCGGCAAGGTCGCCAAGGGGGTCATCGACGTCTACCCGGCGCCGGTTGAACCGCGCGTGATCGGCGCCCGTCTCGCCCGCATCAATGCGGTCTCCGGCCTCTCCCTCAGTGCCGAGGAGGTGGAGGATATCTTCCGGCGCCTCGAGTTCGAGGTGACCCAGGCCGAGCCGGGCGTCTTCCAGGTCAAGGTCCCGCTGTTCAGGGTCGACCTCGAGCGCGAGATCGACCTGGTCGAGGAAGTGGTCCGCATGAACGGCTTCGAAAAGGTCCCCGCCACCCTGCCGCAGGCCTCGGTCTTCTCGGATCTTCCCTCCGACTCCCAGAGGCTCGCCGCCAGGGTGAAGGATCTGCTGGTCGCCCACGGGCTCAACGAGGTGATCAACTACAGCTTCGTTGCCCCTTCCTCCTGCGAGAAGATACTCCTTCCGGGAGAGGATCTGCGCAGCAACGGCATGGTGCTGCTGAACCCGATCTCCGACGAGCTCTCGGTGATGCGCACCACCATGCTCCCCGGGCTTTTGGACACCGCGGTCAAGAACATCAGCTTCCGCACGCTCAACCTGCGCATCTTCGAGATGCGTCGCATCTACCTTCCCGTGGAAGGGGAGGAGCTGCCGCGCGAGCCGCTCTACGTCTCCGCGCTTCTCACCGGCAGGCGCGAGCTGGAAGGGTGGAACCAGGGCAAGGACGAGATCGACTTCTTCGACGTGAAGGGGATCGCAGAAAACATCCTCGCCGAACTGAACGTCGGCGGCGTGAACTTCAGCGCAGACGAACTCGACCCGTACTACCACCCGGGCAAGGCCTGCCGCATCCTGAGCGGCAAGAAGGTCCTGGGTTCCCTCGGCGAACTCCACCCGACGGTGCAGGAGAACTACGGCATCGCGACCCCGCTTTACTACCTCGAGCTCAACTTCGAGGCGCTGCTCTCCTGCCGCAAGAAGCAGGGCGCGGCCCAGGTCCCTTCGCGCTTCCCCTCCACCTTCCGGGACATCGCCATGCTGCTCCCCAGGGAGCTCTCTGTCGCCGAGGTGATTTCCTGCGTCAACGGCGTCAAGGCGCCGGAGCTGGAAGGGGTGGAAATCTTCGACCTCTACATGGGTGGCAACATCGCGTCTCATGAAAAGAGTGTGGCTATTCGCGTCCGTTACGGGTCCAGGGAAAGGACCCTGACCGACGACGAAGTGACCCGCCTGCACCAGAGGGTCATCGATGCGCTGCAGAAAAAATTAAATGTTTCGTTCAGATAAAAACGGTTGCGAAATCGAAAACGCTATGGTATTAGATTAAGCCGCTGTTGAGAACACACTGAAATGCTTCACCTGTTGAGGGGATTATGACCAAAGCGGACATCGTAGAAAAAATTTATGAGAAGGTAGGTTTCTCCAAGAAAGAATCTGCCGAACTCGTTGAGACGGTCTTCGACCTGATTAAGTCCACTCTTGAAGAAGGCGATAAAATCAAGATTGCCGGCTTCGGCAACTTCGTAGTGAAAGAGAAGTCTGACCGTCGCGGCAGGAACCCGCAGACCGGCGAGGAGATCACAATTGTGGCTCGCAAGATCCTCACCTTCAAGCCGAGCCAGGTTCTCAAGAGCGCGATCAACAGCCAGTAACCATGATTACCGGGATCCCGGACAAGCACTACCTGAGGATCGGCGAGGTTTCCGCCCTGACGGGACTCCCCACCTCGGTGCTGCGCTACTGGGAGACCGAGTTTTCCTCTCTGGCGCCCAAGAAAAGCAGCAGCGGCCAAAGGCTCTACACCAGGAAGGATGTCGAGCTGGTCGCTGAAATCAAAGAACTCCTGTACGCGGAAAAGCTCACCATAGAAGGGGCGAGGAAGCGTCTGGAAAAGAAGAAAAAGTACCGAAGATCTGACCTTTCCGGCGAAGCACTGGCGACACTGCTTCAGGATGTGAAGCTGGAACTGACCAGTTTGAGGGATCAGTTGTAATTATCAGGTTTAATCGGTGCGTAGCGCAGCCTGGTAGCGCACTAGACTGGGGGTCTAGTGGTCGCTGGTTCGAATCCAGTCGCACCGACCATTTCAATCAGCCGCTTGGGATACTTCCTGGGCGGCTGATTCAGTTTTCAGGCCGCAAATGTGGTATGTTTTCATCTGTCATTGACTGCCGCAGCTCTGCCGTCTGACGCGTTCGTCTGTTCCAGGGCGAGGGGAGCGGCTCCACCAGGCGCCTGTCCCCTTTAAAACAGGGAGCTCTTCTCCTGATGACCGATCGCACCGCACAACTCATCGCCTGCCACGAATGCGACCTGTTGCAGCGCGACATACAGTTAAACCCCGGCTGCTATGCCAGTTGTCCGCGCTGCGGGGCGGTTTTGTACCGAAACGCCACCGACAGCGTCGATCGCACCCTCGCCTACAACCTGGCCGCGGCCATGGTATTCATCGGCGCCAACGTCTTCCCCATCTTCAGCATAGAGGTGCAGGGAGATCGTAGCGCCATCACCCTGTTCGAGGCCGTCCTTTCCCTCTGGGACCAGGGCATGAGAAGCATTTCGCTCCTCGTGTTTCTCACCGCGATGGCGGCTCCCGCCGCGGAGCTCATCTCGATCACCTACCTCCTGCTGCCTCTCAAGCTGGGCAAGGTCCCCCCGAGTTACCCGCTCTTCATGCGCGTCCTCCAGTTCATCGAGCCCTGGTGCATGGTCGAGGTGCTCATGCTGGGGGTGCTGGTCTCGCTGGTGAAACTGACCAACAACTTCCGGGTCATTCCCGGCATGGCCCTCTGGTCTTTCGCGGTCCTCACCCTGCTGCTCGCCGCCGCTGCCGCCTCCTTCAACGCCCACGACGTATGGGCGCAACTGGACGCGAAGTGGAAAGAACGGGTGTCGTCGTGACTCCCGGCGCTCCCATCGCTGCGGCGCGCGGCCTGTGCTCCTGTCATGTCTGCCAGATGGTCTCCCGGCGCACCGAGAGGGGGAGGGTTGCCCACTGTCCGCGCTGCGGCGCCCGGCTCCATTTCCGCAGGCCGGGAAGCGTGCAGCGCTGCTGGGCCCTGGTGATCGCTTCGTTCATACTTTACGTCCCTGCCAACTTGCTGATCATGATGGAGACCGGCTCCCTGATCACCTATCGCAAGGACACCATCGTAAGCGGCGTGGTGCACCTTTGGAAGACCGGTTCCTGGATGATCGCAGTCATCGTCTTCATAGCGAGCGTTGCCATACCGCTTCTCAAGCTTTTTTCACTGACCCTGCTGCTCATTTCCGTGCAGCGTCGCTCGACCTGGAACCCGCGCCAGCGCACCCGCCTGTACCGGCTGGTGGAGGCGGTGGGGCGCTGGTCTATGCTCGACATCTACGTGGTAACCCTTTTGGCCGCGCTGGTGCAGCTGGGCTCCATGGCCACGGTGAAGGCCGGCCCCGCCGCGGTGGCCTTCGGCGCGGTGGTGGTGCTCACCATGTTCGCCACCATGGAGTTCGACCCGCGCCTGATCTGGGACCCGCTGCAGAAAGAGGAGTTTCATGACTGACAGACAAGACGATATGCAGGACGTGCCGGAAGCGGTCAGCGAACCCAGACGCCGCTTCTCGATCCAGCTGGTCTGGATCATTCCCATTGTCGCCGCCATCATCGGCCTCTCCATCGCCGCAAAGGCCTGGATAGACCGCGGCGAGACCATCACCATCTCTTTCAAGACCGGGGAGGGGCTGGAGGCCGGCAAGACCAAGCTGAAGTACAAGGACGTCATGATCGGCGAGGTGAAATCGATCGCCATCTCCGACGACCGCTCCCACGTGGTGGTGACTGCCGAGGTCTCCAAGGACGCCAAGGGGCTCATGGTGAAGGACACCCGCTTCTGGGTGGTGCGTGCCCGCATCTCCGGCGGCAACGTCACCGGTCTGACCACCCTCTTGGGAGGATCCTACATAGGCGTCGAGGCGGGAGCCTCCACGGAGCCGCGCGACCAGTTCGTGGGGCTGGAATCGCCTCCGGCGGTCTCCATGGACGTGCCCGGGCGCCAGTTCGTTCTGCACACAGACGACGTCGGCTCACTCTACACCGGCTCGCCGGTCTTCTTCAGGCGCATGCAGGTTGGGCAGGTGATCGCGACCGACCTGGACAGCGACGGCAAGGGGGTCTCGGTCCGCGTCTTCATCCGCTCCCCGTACGACCGCTTCGTGACCACCGGCACCTTCTTCTGGCATGCCTCCGGCGTGGACCTCACCGTATCCCCCAACGGTGTGAAGCTCAACACCGAGTCGATGCTGGCAGTCCTTCTTGGAGGCATCTCCTTCGAGGAATCGTCCAGCTTGACCAAGGCGCCCGCGGCTCCGGCCAACACCGCTTTCACCCTCTACCCCACCCGGGATGAGGCCCTCAAAAATTCGGCCCCCTCGCAGAAGTTCGTGCTCCTCTTCGGCGAATCGGTGCGCGGGCTGGCCGTCGGCGCGCCCGTCGACCTGCGCGGGGTAACCGTGGGCGAGGTCACCAAAATCGACGTGGCGCTCGCCCCCTCGCGCGCCGACTTCTCGGTGTCGGTCGAGATCCAGTTCTACCCCGAGCACCTGCTCTCCCAGGTGCACCAGGGCAAAGACGGGAAGCTCCCCCCCGCCGGCAGTGCGCAGACCCGCAGGCTCCTCGACGACCTGGTCGCGCACGGCTTCCGGGCCCAGATCAAGAGCGGCAGCCTGCTGACCGGACAGCTCTACGTCGCCCTCGATTTTGTGCCGGGCGCGCGCCGTGCGAACATCGACTGGAGCGCTGAGCCGCCTCGCTTCCCGACCGTGCCTGGCTCCATGGAGAAGCTGCAGAAGAACCTGATCGAAATCGTTCAGAAGATAGAGAAGCTGCCGCTGGACAAACTGGCGGGGGATGCCGGGAACACCATCCGGAGCCTGGACGACACCTTGAAGAGCGCGGACCGGTTGCTGAAGAACATGGACAACTCCCTGGTCCCGGAGGCCAAATCGGTGCTGACCGACACCAGGAGCACCCTCGAGGACGTCAGGAAGACGCTGACCGAGGCGAGAAGCACGCTGGGAGGCGCCACCAGCGTTCTCTCCGCGGATGCACCGGTCCAGCTGGACCTGCGCGACACCATGCGCGAGGTCTCCCGGGCCGCCCAGTCGTTGCGGGTGCTCGGAGACTATCTCGAACAGCACCCCGAAGCGCTGATCCGCGGCAAGAAGGAGGAGAAATGACCATGCGCAGGACAACCGCCGCCTTGGGAATCATCGCCGCCACGCTGCTTTGCTCTGCCTGCAGCAGGTCGCCCCGCGTCACCTATTACACCCTCACGCCGGCGCCGTCAGCCGGCGCCGTACAGCAGAGCTTCTCAAGCTCCGTTGCGGTCGGCCCGGTCACCATCCCCGAGCTGGTCAACCGGCCGCAGTTGGTTGTGCGTCTCACCCCGAGCCGCGTAGCCGTCCTGGAGGAGCACCGCTGGGCCGAGCCGCTCAAGAACGAGATACCCCGCCTGTTGGCGCAGGATCTTGGTCCCTTGCTCGGCTCCAACCGTGTCTTTACCTACGACCAGGGCTCCGGCGCCGCGGCGCAGTACCGCGTGCTGGTGGACATCGTGCGCCTGGAAGCGGTACCAGGCGACAGCGTCACGGTGGAGGCCGGTTGGGTCGTGCGCGGCGCCGGCAGCGCCAGGAGGGAAGGGCGGGCCGTGATCAAGGAGAAGGCGGACGGCTCCGATTACGATGCCGTTGCCGCCGCACTCAGCCGCGCCCTGGCCGGGGTGAGCGCCGAGGTGGCCAAAAGCGTGAGAAGCGAAGCTTTCGGCCGCAAGTAGCGCCCGCCGCAGGCAGATGGTATCCTGAGACGTGGCTGTGCCCAACCGGAAGGAGTCGATATGCTGATCCTGGCAGGAGACGTGGGAGGAACCACAACGCGGCTGGCGTATTTCGAGGCGGATTCTGCCGGGCTCACCGTGCTGGCCCACGGACAGTACAAAAGCGCCGCCCACGGCAGCCTCGCCGAAATGCTGCGTCAGTTCGCCCTGCAGCACGGCATCGCTGCGGAGCGGGCCTGTCTCGGGATTGCCGGCCCCGTCATCGAGGGGCGCGTCCGCACACCGAACCTCCCCTGGACCATCGAAGACGCGGAACTGGCCCTTGCCCTTGGGATCCCCCAGGTGCGCCTGATCAATGACCTGGAAGCCAACACCTACGGCATCGCGGCCTTGAAGCAGGAGGACCTGTTCACCCTCAACGCCGGCACGCCCAATCCGGAGGGTACCATCGCCGTCGTTTCCGCCGGGACCGGGTTGGGCGAATCACTCGCCTACTGGGACGGCGACACCCACCGTCCGCTCCCCTCCGAGGCGGGACACGCCGATTTCGCGGCGCGCAGCGACCTGGAAACGGAACTGCTGCTGTACCTGCAGGCCAAACACGGGAGGGTGAGTTACGAGCGGGTGCTCTCCGGTCCCGGCCTGTACGACATCTACCGTTTCCTGCGCGACAAGCGCTACTTCAACGAAGATCCCGCCGTGGCCCAGGCCATGGGCACCCAGGACACGCCCGCCGTCATCACGCGGGCTGCCCTCAAAGGGAGCTGCCCCATGTGCGCCAAGGCCGTCGACCTCTTCATCGGCGTCTACGGCGCCGAGGCCGGCAACGCGGCCCTCAGGTTCCTCTCCACGGGGGGGGTGTACCTGGGGGGCGGAATCGCCCCCAAGATCCTCGACCTGCTCAAGGGAGCCACCTTCATGGTCGCCTTCACCGCCAAGGGAAGGCTGAGCGCACTAGTTCAGTCGATCCCGGTGCACGTGATTCTCAACGAGGACACTGCGCTTCTAGGTGCCGGGCGTGCAGCTTTTTACGCACGCTGATCTTTTTCGAACAGTTCCATTCGCAATAACTTGTGCTCCCGTCATCCTCCTCTATTGTTTTCCACCGCTGCCGCTTCGATCATTCCGTCGCTTGTCCCTGGTATAATCAGTTTGCCAAGCTCAGCCCCAGCATCAACTGCGAATGTGGACGGTGCGGACGGCCGTTGTTTTGAGAAAATACTGAGTTAGCCCCGCATTATTTATACTTTATTATTGACAATATTTTTGTCTCTGCTATTAATCACTCAATCATATTACCGAGGAGGATGATTAATGGCGACATTGGTAGAAATAGCGGCACAACTCGTCTCATCGCACGCCTCCAGCACGCCGATGACGTCGGACGAGCTTCTAGCGGAAATAGCCAAGGTTCACGCAGCACTTAAAAACCTCGAAGCAGGTCAGGCGATCGAAGGTGTAGAGGAGGCACGTCCTTCTCTTTCGGTCAAAGACGCTTTCAAGAAGAACGAGGTTGTCTGTCTCATCTGCGGCAAAGGGGGGTTCAAGACCCTGGCCCGTCACCTGAGCACTGCCCACAGCATGAAGCCGGGTGCCTATAAGAAGCAGTACGGCATCTCAAGCAAGCAGGCGCTTTCCGCGAAAAGCTACTCCGAGGCGCGTCGCAAGATGGCCCAGGACCGCGGCCTCGCGGACAACCTTGCCAAGGCGCGTGAAGTGCGCATGGCCAACATAGAGGCAAAGAAAGAGGGTGTCGCCAAACCCGCCAAAGCAGCCAAGCCGGCGAAGGCGCCGGCAAAGCCCGCCAAGGCCCCCAAGGCCGTCAAGGTACCCAAGGCACCCAAGGCAGCAGCACCGAAGGCGAAGAAGTAAGCCGATCGTGGCACGGCCACCACTAAACAGCACCTCCAGGCGGGGTGCTGTTTTTCGTTTGGCTGTCCCAGCCGAACTATTGGATGCACGTCGTGCATTAACTGGTATAGTTGTACCTTCGTAAAAAAACACAGGAGGAATACTATGAGCAGACTTTTGATTGTTGCACTGGTAGCACTTTTCGCACTGCCCGCCTATGCGGCCGATGAGAAGAAAGCAGACGAGCAGAAGACTTTCTATGCTATCGGGCAGGTCATGGCCCGGCAGCTTGCTGTGTTCGACATGTCTCAGGATGAAACCGACCAGGTGCTGAAAGGGCTGAAGGACGGCCTTGGCAGCAAGACCCCCGGTTTCGACGTAGAACCGTACAAGGTGAAGATCCAGCAACTGGCCATGTCGCGTCGCAACGCGCAGGGCGAGAAGCTTGCGGCGAAAACCCAGGAGTTCCTCGAAAAGGCCGCCAAGGAGAAGGATGCCGTCAAGACCCCCTCCGGCCTTATCTACCGCTCCCTCAGGGAAGGGACGGGTGCCAGCCCGGCTGCCACCGACAAGGTGAAGGTCAACTACCGCGGCACCCTGATCGACGGCAAGGAGTTCGACAGCTCATACGCTGCCGGCCGTCCCGTCGAGTTCGGGCTGAATCAGGTGATCAAGTGCTGGACCGAAGGTCTGCAGAAGATGAAGGTGGGAGGCAAGGCCCAACTCGTTTGTCCTGCCGACCTTGCTTACGGTGAGCGCGGCTCCGGGTTGATCCCGGCCAACGCGACACTGGTATTCGAGGTCGAGCTTCTGGATATCGTCAAATAGGTTGCATCCATCTTTGCGGTTGAGACAGATGAAAAACTTTTAGCAGAATTTTTTATTGACAAAGAAGACGCTCTAGAATATAAAGGGTGTCTCTTGACGCGGCGCAAAAGAGGCGGCGAGGGTCAAGTAGGTATTTGACATCATTACAATAAAGAGCTTGGCGGTGTAGCTCAGCTGGTTAGAGCACACGGCTCATATCCGTGTTGTCCGGGGTTCAAGTCCCTGCACCGCCACCATACAAAAAGAGCCTTTCGGTCGATTCCGAAAGGCTCTTTTGCTTTGCGCTGAATTTGACCCATCCCGGGATGCCGGTGAGCCAGGGGCGTTTTCCCTCTCATCAAGCCCGGGGCTGCCGGCCGGTCACCGCAAGGACTCTATGAGCGACGCCATGGCCTTGGCATCGAAAGGCTTGGGCAGGGCTTTCGTGAAACCATAGTCGCGGTAGTTCGCCATCACGGGATCGTCGGAGTAGCCGCTCATCACGACGAGGCGTGCCTTGGGGTCAAGAGAGAGGATCTGTCGCGCTACCTCCATCCCACCCATCCCTCCGGGAATGGTGAGATCCGCCAGCACCGCGCTGAAACCATCACCCGCCTGCATCGCCTCCCGGTACAGCGCCACCGCGTCGCCTCCGTCCGCGCAGGTAACCACCCGGTGCCCCATATGCCTGAGCACCCCCTCGGCCAGTTGCCGTATCGCCTCTTCATCATCCATCACCAACAGCGAGAGTCCTGCGTTGGAACCCTGCTGGACCTCCCGCGCCGTGCGCGTCTCGCAGCTTTTGCCAAGTGATGGAAGATAAACGGTGAAGGTAGTGCCTTCGCCTACGCGGGAATCGACACTGACATTTCCGCCGTGCCTTTTCACGATGGAGTATACCGAAGCGAGTCCCAGCCCCTTTCCATGCGGCTTGGTTGTGAAGTAAGGGTCAAAGATTTTCTTCAGGTCCTGCTCGGGAATGCCGGTTCCCTCGTCCGAGAACGATACGCTGACGTACGGCCCGGGGGGGAGCTTTTGCCAGTTGTTTGCCTCGAGGACGTGGTCGCGGGCGGTTATGACGAGCATCCCACCTCCTGGCATCGCTTCCATTGCGTTCCTGATGATATTGTTGAAAGCCTGGCACAGCTGTCCCGCATCGGCTTCGACCGCGTTAAGCGATGCTGGGACATCGACGATCCCCTTTACATTGGAGCCGCTAAGGGTGAGCGATACCGCTTCCTCGACCAACAGGGAGACCGATGTCTCCTCCATGACCGGAGCTCCCCCGCGTGCGAAGGTCAGCAGTTGTTTGGCCAGGTCTCCCGCACGCAACGACGCCTTCTCCGCCGCCTCAAGCAGCGGCTGGGAGCGGTGGTCGGGGTCCAGGTGCATCCTTGCGAAGGATAGATTCCCCATGATGCCCGTCAGGATGTTGTTGAAGTCGTGAGCGATGCCGCCTGCAAGCGTCCCCAGGGACTCCAGCTTTTCCATCTTGAGCCTCTCGTCCTCCATCATCTTGAGCGCCTGCTCCGCCTCTCGGCTGCGGTCCCACTCGCGGTTGAACACGTGTGTGAGCGCTGTGGTTATGATCATAAAGATGAGAACGAAAAAGATGCCGCTGTACAACTCGGTGTACCAGTTGGCGAGATAGTCGGCGGTGGACAGCGCGACAAATACGTAGAGCGGCTGCGTCAGCGCGATCTTTCTGTAGGAGAAAACTCGCTCCATCGGGTCTACGCTGCTTCGCGCGTGGTAGGTCCCCGTGCTCTGCCCAGCGGCGAGCAGTTCCCTGAACTGGGGAAAGACGGTTCCAACCTCCGTCCCTCCAGGCGGTGCCTTCAGTTTCGGATACCTTGCCACGATACTGAGGTCCGATGCCACCAGCGCCAGAAAGCCGTTCTTGCCGACATTCAAAGTCGAGAAACTGTGGGAGAGGTAGTCGAGGCCGACCCCTGCGTAGACAAGGCCGGCGAATGAGCCGTCAGGGCGGTTTACCCTTCTGGCGAGGATGATCATCCACTTACCGGAGATGCCACCGACCAGCGGCTTGGAGATGACAAGTCCGGCTCCTGGGGTTCGGCGCAGGTGGACGAAATAGTCGCGGTGAGCGAGACTTTTGGTTGTTGCCGGGGTGACCTCCGGGCCGTATATCGCGAGACCGGCCGGATCGGTGGCCCTGAGCGCCAAGAGTTCCGGAAGCCGGGTGTGCTGCCGTACGATGAAACGACTGAGTGACGCATGGTCCACGTGCCCACCGGCAAGCTGCCGCTCGTACTCGTCGCACACGCCCTGCAGGGCGACATCGATCTTGAAGAAGACCCCGGAGATGTTTTCGTCCAGCACCCTGGCGAGGTTCTGTGTGTTGACTTTCGCTCTCTCGTTGTATACATCCCTGCTCTGCAGCAATGACAGTGACACCATGGCCACAACGACTATGTTCAGGACCAAAACTCCTGCAAACAGGTGCCTTTTAAGAGCGTTGACTGATCTAACGATTGCAGTCTCAGACTCTGTTTTTCCCTTTGCCATTAACATAGACGCAGCAGCGAGCTCCTCTCCCAAAAAAAATTGAATGTCTCTGAGATTTTGCTTGAATTTGCCGGTATGGCAATAGCAGGGACTAAATTTTAGTGATAATTCTTGGATATACATACAGTACGCGACTTCGAGTTCCAAGCTCCGATGCAGGCGATTGCATCCGGTGCGGGCGCCTCATGACATGCTGAGGGGGGCTGGAAGTATCGCAGGGAAGGTACGACGACTCATCTGGCGCTAGTCCTCAGAATCGAAATTTCCCATCTTGACCCATTCTCATTGACCCGGAGACGTAAATAGGGGTATAAGGTAATTTCTCCCCAACCTGCTAAGAGGCCAGCATGACAACAGGAAGAGATAAATCCCCGTATTTTGAGCCGCCAGTGCAAATCACCCGCACCAGCGGCTTTTTTAATGGGTTTACTTTCAGATTATTCCATACGTAGCGCAATGGGGCAGGCGTGCGCGGTGGCACCCCCTCATGGGTCATTACTTTACAACATTGCAAGCCTGACCCCAGTTGTCCCAGCTGTCCCCAACGGAGATCCATATCATGAAAAAAATATCCATCATCTGTCTTATCTTGGCTTCCCTGCTTGCGGCCTGCACTCCGTACATGTACGGCGTCCCCCAGGAAAACTGGGACCGGATGAGCGAAGCGGAGCGGATAGAGGCGATACGGGTGTACGAGCAGGAGCAGCGGGTACGCCGCCAGGCTGCAGAGGAGCAGGCCCGCCGCCAGGCGCTGGAACGGGAGCGAGAACGGGCACGTCTTGCCGCGCTGGAGCAGGAACGGCAGGAACGCATCGAGGCGATACACAGGGGTGAGGGCGCCTTCGGCGAACTGATTCGGGTTCGCTTGCAGGGGGGGGAGATCAAGATCGGCGACCGGCATCACCACTATGAACCCTTGACGTTCACCATCGCCGACGGTGAAACCCGCAGGATCGGGGTGGCTGACCGAAAGGGGAGAGAGGTGGAACTCACCGTAACCTATGCCGGCGGCGCCCTTACCTTTGAAGGGCTCCGTTTTCCCTATGACCGGCGCTGGGGAAAGGGTGAACTCTATACTGATACCGGCACCTCCGGACCGCTGGCGTTACGTGGGGTGGATGTCTTCATCAAGGTTCACGACCGTTCTTCCAGGTTTGAGCGGGAGGTGCCACGACTGGTCATCATTCGGGAGGAACCGCCGGTGGTAATAAGGGAAAGGGAACGCTCCACGCCTCCGCCAACGATCATCGTCGAGAAGGAGCGGCCAAAGCCTCCACCGGTAACTCCCGTTCCCCCTCCGCCGGTGCGTCAGCCAGCCACCCAATCGACGGCGCATCCTCCGCGCAGCGTGGCAGTCGCCCTCCTCTCGGGGGAGTTGAAGGTACAGGGCAAGAAACAGCAGGTGGAGCCATCCACGCTGCGCATTGCCGAGGGAGAGAGCCGGGAATTGACGGTAAAATCCGGGAATGAAACCCGCACGGTCTCGCTCCGCTACCTAAACGGTGAACTCTTCATAGACGGGACCCCTGGAAAGGGGCGCAACGATATCCGCCTTCGTTTTGAGAAGGATTGGAAGACGGGGAAGGTATACCGGTTCGACCTGAAGGGAAAGGTGTTCCTGGAGAAAGTGGAAATGAAGGTGACGGCGGGCGAATAAGAGGAGAATGAAGTAGAGTCTGGGGGGAAGAATCTGGGGTCAGGCTTGTAAAGTTGCAATCTCTGACCCTCTGACGGTTAACTTTGCAACATTGCAAGCCTGACCCCGGTTTATCTGACCCCGGGTTATCGCAGCGAAATAATGCGACATCAAGTCAAGCTGCTGCCTGCTTGAAAGGTCTTTCGCCATTCGGTGGGGGTGACGTCGAACCTGGCCTTGAAATGCTGACGCAGCGAGGCGGCGGACTGGAAACCGACAAGCTCAGCTATGGTCTCTATTGAGTGGCTCGTGGTCTCCAGCAGTTCCTGGCTTCGCTGCAGGCGCTCGCTCATGAGCCAGCCACCGACCGACATGCCGGTGGCTTTCTGGAAGTGCCGCGTGAAGGTACGACGGCTCATCAGGCTGTAATCCGCCAGATCGTTCAGGTTGTGCACCTTGCCCAGGTTGTTCCTCAGATACTCGAGCAGTTTGTTGACGTTGGCATCCCGGGTGGAAAGGGGAACTGGCTGCTCTATGAATTGCGCCTGCCCCCCTTCGCGGTGCGGCGGGATGACCATGCGCCTGGCGACTTTGTTGGCGATTGACCGGCCATGCTCCCTGTGCACCAGGTAGAGGCAACAGTCGAGCCCTGCCGCGGTGCCTGCAGAGGTCACCAACCTGTCGTCTTCGACGTAGAGGGCGTTGGTGTCCAACCGCACACTCGGGAACCGGTTGATGAAATCCTGCTCGAACTCCCAATGTGTTCCCGCCCGGCGGTCATCCAGCAGGCCGGCGTAGGCGAGGACGTAGGTACCCAGACAGAGGCCTACCACAAGGGCGCCCCTCTGGTGCGCCGCAACCAGGGCGTCGAGCAATTCCTGGTGGGGTCTTTCAGCGGGGTCACGCCAGTAGGGGACGATGACGATGTCCGCCTGTTCCAGGACGTCCAGTCCGAAGGATGTCTCGATACTGAAGCCCTGCCGGGAGCGTAGCGGGCCCGGTTCTCCTGCGCAGATCTTCAGGTCGAAGAGCTTTTGACCTGGCAAAATGTCGCCAAAGATGATGCACGGCACCGAGAAGTGAAAGGGGCTGAAGTGGTTGATGGCGACGACTGCAACAGACGGAACCGACATGGGTACCTCTTACTCCTTCAGAACTGACCTTGCCCGGCCCGGCTCACAACACGCAGGACTCGCCGTCCTCCGGGACCAGCACTCGCTGTATCATGCCATTTTCCTTCAGGAAGTCACGCAATTCTTTTCGTGACAGCACCGCGTGGTTCATGGCCTCCATGTGGCTCGCTATGATGGTGGCGCCGGGCGCCGCTTTCCACACGTCATGAACGTCCCGCTTCCCCATAATGATGGATCCGATCCCGATAATCTGGGCATCCCCGCAGTTCAGGACAATAACGCCCGGCGTGTACTCCCGCAGTGCGTCAGCAACATTCCGGTTCCAGACCGTGTCGCCGGCGAGATAGAGGGCTTTCTCGTCAGGATGCTGTAAGACCACCCCACATACCTCTCCCAAACGATCTCCCAGTTTCGCCATGGCGTCGTCGCTACCATGCTGACCGGACGTCTTGATGAGCGTGATACCGGCGAATCGGGTTTGCCCCGTGAGGACGGTGACGTCGCTGAATCCCGCCTCCCGGAGTGTGACGGCATCATTTTCGTTTTGCGCGAAGATAGGCATCCCCTTCGGAATTCGGTTTTTCGCCGCTTCGTCCCAATGGTCGAGGTGGGTGTGGGTAACGATGACGGCGTCCACATCGAGCAGCGTCTCGACGGGAACCGGCAGGTCCACTAGCGGATTCCTCAGATGCGCGTTGACCGTCCCCGCAAAAGCCGGGTATGCCCCTTTCTCCGCCAGAACCGGGTCGATCAGAAAGCACTTACCGCCGTATTCGATCCTCGCCGTCGCGTTGCGAACTTGCATGAACTTCATCACTTGCCTCCTTGTTTCGGTATGGGGACATTATCGCCTATCGTGCCTTTCCCCGCGAGTGGCCCGAGGGTCAGATATCGACTGGTTTGGGACACTTCGTTCAGTGAATGTATCTGCCGTAATTGATCCGGTAAAGGCGAATCTATCTGATCAACCAAATCCGTTCAGATTCGATGAATTTCGTTCAGATTCGACGAATCCCATTCAGATTCGACGAATTCCGTTCAGATTCGACGAATTCCGTTCAGATTCGATGAATTCCGTTCAGAATCGACGAATTCCGTTCAGATTCGACGAATTCCGTTCAGATTCGATGAATTCCGTTCAGAATCGACGAATTCCGTTCAGATTCGACGAATCCCATTCAGATTCGACGAATCCCATTCAGATTCGACGAATTCCGTTCAGATTCGACGAATTCCGTTCAGATTCGACGAATTCCGTTCAGATTCGACGAATTCCATTCAGATTCGACGAATTCATTCAGATTCGACGAATCCGGTTCGATGCATACAAAGCGGGGGGGGGCGCTAGCTGGCGATCTAGAGCCGCCGCTGTCATTCGGTCCTGCTTCTTGGGACTCATGGTTTGTTCTTGAAGGGAATGAGAATGGAGATGACTTTGGAAGGGGAGCCCCCCCTGGCGGCGAACCAGGGGGGGAGCGGCGAGTCAGACGGATGTCAATATCACCATGTTCGACCACGGGCCCAAGGAATTGCCTCGCTTGGCCCTAAGCTTCAGGTAGTTGGTTCTGGTCCTGTTTAACCCGGTGAGGTAGATACCATGGCAATTGGTCGACCAGGTCAGAAAATTCCAGTTGCTCTCGATGCTGGGTTCACTTTCGCAGAACCATACTTCGTACCCTTTTGCACCTGCAAGCCTGGTAACCGAACAGTAAGGCAGTCCTTGTTTGTCGAAGTGAATCTTGAAGTCCTCTGCAGCTACCAACGGAGCGGCCGCTGCGTTAGTTGCCGGTTTCGGGGCGACGTTGAACTTGTTCATCACCGTGGGGTCTATGGGGCTCACTGCTTTACTGAACCCGTTGATGACGGTAATGGCCTTGTTCAGTTCGACACGTGCCTCTTCACACTCCTTAACCTGTTCAGGGATGCCTTTCAAATATCCCGTGAGACTCGACTCGAACCGGTTGTGCAGGGCGGCATACCGTTCCGGTGTCGGGAATAGAGAGATAAGGTAGGAGTATAGTTCCGGCGTCAGCACCTGACGAACCTCTTCTGATTTCGCGACCATCTCGGCGTGTGGAAGGTTGTTATGAGGCATTGGCGTCCTCCTTCTCAGGAATTTGATTGGTTAGCATGAACTAATGTTGCCATTGTTTTTGTAGTGCGCAAGAAAAAAAAGATAGATGCGGCACGTCCGCGACCGTTTCTTGACAACGCCTCTCCGATCAGGACACTTTAAATGTTTTTAACCTCTTGATTGGAGGCATCATGGACAACCTCCACGTCGCCCGAGCCATCATGTGAGGACAGCTGTGGCGCCGGCCATGACTTCCCTGCGTGCCGCGGCCTTCCGGGGGGAACCTGCGCCGGAACTTCCTCCTGCCGGGAAAGAGCCGTAGTCGGCAATGATGTGAAAATTTTAACTTTATGCTATGCTGGACTGAATGGAGTCCCAATACTACGACCAAAGGAGCGCAGCGATGAAAAAGACAATTCTGCTTTTCGCGTTGGTGTTGTTTGCTTCCGCCTCCGGGTGTGCGTCCCGTGAAGGGAGTGCGGTCGGTGGTGCCCTGGGTGGCGCGGCGGTAGGCGTTGGCGCCTATGAATACAGCGCTCACCGGCAGATGCAACAGGTTGAGAACGACTACAAGGCAGGCAGGATCAACAAGAAAGAGTACGAGATACGCAAAAGCCAGATCGAGAAAGGCTCTCTGTTCCAAAAGTAGTGATCTGACCACAGTACGTTCGGATAAAGCCGCCCCCAAAAGGCGGCTTTATGTTTGTTTAGGTCAAAATCTGCGTTGCGGTATACAAACAATTATGGCATCCGATGCGGAAAAGTAGTAAAGTTGCTGGTCTTGTAACTCGACCTGCTTCGGGGGGCGCCATGCGACCGTTCAAGACGGAAATAGTGCTGCAGACGACCTGGGGGAGGGTATGGGAACTCCTTGCCGACTTTTCCCTGTACCCCCAGTGGCACCCGCTCTTCCCGAAGGTCACAGGCTCCGGAGCGGCAGGGGATCGGCACCAGCTCCTGGTTCACCTGCCGGGGATCGACCCCTTCCCCGTTCAGGTGACCCTGGCGGCCAAGGCCGAAGGGGCGCTCTCTTGGCAGAGTACCTTCCTGGGACGCCCCTTTCTTGCCTGGACCTTTTCCTGCCGTCTTGAGCAGGTCTCCCCCGGAAGCCTTAAGGTCCTGCAGCATTCCGAGTTTCACGGCGTGCTGGCCCCTTTGTTCCGTTTTGCCTTCAGCAGATCGATGGAGGAGGGGATGGCGCAGCTGAACCTGGCGCTGCGCCGCTGGGGGGAAAAGGGCAACGTGCGCTGCCTCAGGTGCTGAGCCCCGGAATTGGGTCGAACACTGAAATGTCAGAGGAGGGATCGATGAAGGAGTGCTGCAACACGGACCAGCATGCGTCCGTTCTCAACCTGCCGCCGGTTCAGGGACGCTGGCCCGGCTCCTGCTTTGTCTGTTCGGAGGGACACCCCCACGGGCTGGGCCTGCGCTTCCACCACACCGCTGACGGGGTCGCCTGTCTCTGCACGGTCCCCGCCAGCTACTGCGGTTTCGACGGCATGGTGCATGGAGGGATCATCTCCGCGCTCATGGACGAGGCCGCCGCCTACGCGCTGTTCGCCCGCCACGGCAGGCTGGGCGTTACCCGCGAGATCAACGTCCGCTTTCTCAAACCGGTCGCCACCGGCACCGAGATCCGGGTGGTCGGCCAGGTGCTGACGTTCGATCCCCCGGAGGCGGAGGTCACCATGGCCATCTACGACGCGGGCGGTCAGCGCCTCGCCGAAGGCCGCACCTTCTGGTCCTTTCCGCGCCTGTCACGCATTGCGGCACTGGCCGGCGTCGAAGAGGACGTGCTGCAGCATTTCCTGGACGACTGCCAAAAAGTTTAACCATCGCTTCAACGAGGAGGCTTTAGATGAGTGATTTGCTGATTCCCCGCACCCCTTCCGCTTACGATTACCCGCTGCTGATCAAGAACATGCTGCTCTACCCGGTGATCGACAACCCGGAGCAGGAGATCGTCTACCGCGACCTCTACCGCGGCAGCTATCGGCAGCTCAGGGAGAGGGTTGCGCGCGCCGCCAGCATGCTGACCGGGCTCGGGGTGCGTCCCGGGCAGACCGTCGCGGTTATGGACTGGGACAGCCACCGCTACCTGGAGCTCTTCTTCGCCGTGCCCATGATCGGCGCCGTGCTGCACACCATCAACGTCCGCCTCTCCCCGGAACAGATCCTTTACACCATAGACCATGCCGAGGACGACGTGCTACTGGTGAACGCCGAGTTCCTTCCCATACTTGAGCAGATCCGCGGCAGGATCGACAACGTCCGCACCTACGTCCTCATCTCGGACGACAAGCACAACCATGACGGCACAGTCCCCTTCGCCGGCGAGTACGAGGAGCTGCTGGCGAAGGCGTCCCCCGTCTTCGATTTCCCGGAGCTCGACGAGAACACCCGCGCCACCACCTTCTACACCACCGGGACCACCGGCATGCCGAAGGGGGTCTACTTCAGCCATCGCCAACTTGTGCTGCACACCATGGGGCTCATCGCCACACTCGGTTCGGCCACCGCGCACGGCTGCCTGCACCGCGACGACGTCTACATGCCCATCACCCCGATGTTCCACGTCCACGCCTGGGGGCTCCCTTACGTCGCCACCATGCTGGGGCTGAAGCAGGTCTACCCTGGTCGCTATCTTCCCGAGACCCTGCTGGAGTTGAAGGAGAGGGAAGGGGCCACCTTCTCCCACTGCGTGCCGACCATCCTGCACATGATGCTGAAGCACCCCCACGCCGAGCGCATGGATCTTCGCGGCTGGAAGCTGATCATCGGCGGCGCCGCCCTGTCGCGCAACCTCTGCGTAGAGGCGCTCAGGATGGGTCTCGACGTCTTCACCGGCTACGGCATGTCGGAGACCTGCCCCATCCTCACCATTTCGCAGCTCACCCCGGCCATGCTGGATCTCCCCCCGGGCGATCAGGCGGAGATCCGCTGCAAAACCGGCCTCACCCTGCCGCTGGTGGACCTGCGCGTGGTCGACGCCGATTTGAAGGAGCTGCCGCGCGACGGCGTCAGCGCCGGCAACGTCGTGGTGCGCTCCCCCTGGCTCACCCAGGGGTACCTTAAGGACCACAAGGCGTCCGAACGGCTCTGGGAAGGGGGGTATCTGCATACCGGCGACGTGGCGGTGCGCGACGAATTGGGCTACCTGCGCATCACCGATCGGAGCAAGGACGTCATCAAGGTGGCGGGGGAGTGGGTTTCCTCGCTGGAGCTCGAGGACATCATCACTCACCACCCGGCGGTGGCCGAGGTGGCCGTGATCGGCAAGGCCGACGAGAAGTGGGGCGAGCGTCCCATGGCCCTGGTGGTTCCGAAGCCGTCGGTGAAGATCACCGAGAAGGACATCTCCCACCACGTCAGGCAATACGCCGACAAGGGGGTGGTCAGCAAGCAGGTAGTGCTGGTGAAGGTGAAGTTCGTCGACGCCATCGACAAGACCAGCGTCGGCAAGATCAACAAGGTGGCGCTCAGGGAGAAGCACCTTTCCTAGACCATTCCGATCACGATGACCGGGGCCGCCCGCTATGGGGCAGGCCCCGGTCGCTTTCTCTCAACTATTCTGCTCCGCTCTCCTTGCCTGCAAACCGCCCTGTATGGTATGGTTTTCGACCATCAGCGTTCCGCTTCAAATAATACCGCCGCATATGACAAGGGTGACCATGCCGCCAGCAAAGAAGAAAGTGTTCGAGATGAACCCCCTGGAGATCGAGATTGCCATCGCGTCGCTGCACTCGACCGGCGACTACCAGGTGCTGCGCCGTTTGAACCTGGCGCGGGATGCGAGGCTCGGGCGCAAGGGGCCCGAGCACGCCAAGCTGGCGCTTTGCCTCGACACCGAGACCACCGGGCTCAACCACAGGCAGGACAAGGTCATCGAACTCGGCATCGTCGCCTTCGAGTTCGATCCTGACACCGGCGAGATCTACCGGATCACCGACCGCTATTCCGGCTTCGAGGATCCCGGCTTCGCCATCCCCCCCGAGGTGCGGGAGATCACCGGCATCTCCGACGACATGGTAGCCGGCCAGGCCTTCGACGACGCCTTCATCAACGCTCTTGCCGACAGGTGCGACCTCGTGATCGCCCACAACGCGGCCTTCGACCGCAAGTTCGTGGAAAGCCGCTTCCCCGCCTTCATGAACCTTCCCTGGGCCTGCACCGTCTGTCAGATCGACTGGAGCGCGGAGCGCCTCTCCTCGCGCACCCTGGAATTCCTCCTCTTCAAGACGGGCTCCCTCACCATCAACGCCCACCGCGCCCTGGACGACGCCGAGGGGGTATTGGGGCTCTTGCTGGAGTGCCTGCCGGTGAGCGGCGCCCCGATCTTCCCGGAACTCTTGAAGCGGGCCCACGAGGTCACCTCGCGCATCTTCGCGGTTTCTGCCCCCTTCGAGAAGAAGGACGTCCTGAAGGAACGGGGGTACCGCTGGAACGACGGCTCTCAGGGGGGGAGCAAGGCCTGGTGGCGCGACGTGCCGGCCCATGAGGAGCCCGAAGAGCTGGCCTACCTGGCGCGCGAGATCTACCCGCGCGGCAACACGAGCTCCGTCCAGATCATGCGCTGCGACGCCTACGCGCGCTTCTCGGTGCGGGAGTAGGTATAACCTAAAGGCTTTAACGCAAAGACGCGGAGCCGCAAAGACGCTAAGAACACCTTTTAGGGGGGAACAAAACCCACAGAATCTGATTTCTTCGCGTCTTTGCGGCTTTGCGTTACAAAATGTTTTTTAGGTTTTGACGGTAGGTTCATTCTCTTTGCGCCTTGGCGCCTCTGCGCCTTTACGTTGAAGCTTTTTGCTTTGAATCCTTTGCAGGGCCACAATAGATAAATTGAATCGATACCGGAGGTGGCATGAGCATCGACAGGGCTGAGATACTGATCGTCGGGGCGGGCATCATCGGACTTACCATCGCACGGGAACTGGTCCAAACCGGGCACGGCGACATCGTCATCATCGAGAAGGAATCGGAGCTCGGGGTGCACGCCTCCGGCCGCAACTCCGGGGTGCTGCACGCCGGGATCTACTATTCACCCGACAGCCTGAAGGCGAAGTCCTGCCTGAACGGCAACTTCCTGATGCGCGCCTACTGCAAGGAGAAGGGGCTGCCGCTGCTGGAAAACGGCAAGGTGATCGTGACGCGCACCCAGGCGGAACTCCCTGTGCTCGACGAACTGTACCGGCGCGCCACTGCGAACGGCGCCAAGGTGGATATGATCGACGAGCACCAGCTCGCCGCGATCGAGCCCAATGCCCGCACCGTGGATCGTGCGCTCTTCTCGCACTACACCGCGGTGGTCGACCCGAAGGCCGTGCTGAAGAGCCTGAAAAAGGACCTGGAAGCAAGCGGCAAGGTCACCTTCGTCATGGGGTGCCGCATGACCGGCCTCAAGGGGAGTGGGGTGGCGCTCACCAGCAGGGGGGAGATCCGCTTCAACAGGTTCGTTAACGCAGCGGGTGCGTACTGTAACAAGGTGGCGGGCTTCTTTGGAGTGGGGAGCAATTACCGCCTGATCCCATTCAAGGGGGTGTACCGGCTGCTCAAAAAGGACGCCCCTTACACGGTCAATTCCAGCATCTATCCCGTCCCCGACATCCGCAACCCGTTTCTCGGGGTGCATTTCACCCGCAGCGTGCACGGCGACGTCTACCTCGGCCCCACCGCCATCCCCGCCTTCGGGAGAGAGAACTACGGCATCCTTTCGGGCATCGACGCCGAGGCCTTCTCCATCGCCTTCCAGGACCTGGTGCTCTTTCTGACCAACAAGCCCTTCCGCAACGTGGCGCTCACCGAGCCTGCCAAGTACATCCCCTCGGTCTTCTTCAAGGACGCGGCCCGGCTGGTAAAGGAACTATCCAAAAAGGACGTGGTTGCCGCCTCCAAGGTGGGGATCCGCCCGCAGCTGGTGGACTGGGATACCAAGCAGCTGGTCATGGACTTCCTGGTGGTGGCGGAAGGATCGACGGTCCACGTGCTGAACCCCATCTCTCCCGCCTTCACCTCGTCCATGGACCTCGCCCAAGGGATCGTCGGGGAGCACTTTCGGTAGGCAAGGGCGAGGAAAAGAAACAAACAGAAAAGCAGTTACTCGAAGTACGAGATGCATCCGCGAAGAACGCATAAGGAAGGTGGTGGACAGGGGGTAAACCCGTCCATTCACCTTTTCTCCGTGCGCTTCGCGGCCGCTTGTCGTTTTCGGCGTAACTGCTTTTGTCTTTTCAGGCGGGTTGCGACTTGAGGCGCTTGTTGAGGGTCTGGCGCCCCATCCCGAGGATCTTGCCGGCCAGCCCCTGGTTCCCCTTGGCCATCTTCATCGCTTCGCTGATCATGTACTGCTCGACCTCGTCCAGGGTGGGGAAGTGACCGAAGATGCTGCAGAGCGGGCTTTCGTCGTCAGCCTTACCGGTCGCCTCGCCACCCACCTGCGGCGCGGGGCGCTCGTTGCCGATGACGGCCCGGAACGTCTCCATGGAAAGCACGCCCGAGGTGTGCCGCAGCACGGCGTCGGAGACCAGTGCCTCGAATTCCCGGACGTTCCCCGGGAAAGGGTACAGGGCGAGCATCACTGCCAGCTCCGGGGGAGGGGTGGGCTTCTTCTTCCCCATGCGCGCGGCCGCCTTCTCCAGGAAGTGGTCCAAAAGCAGCGGAATGTCGTCGCGTCTTTCGCGCAGGGGAGGGAGGTGCACCCGGTGCCCGCAGAGGCGGTAGTACAGGTCGTTACGGAACTTACCCTGCTTGATCATCTCCTGAAGGTCGCGGTTGGTGGCCATGACGATGCGGGCGTCGCTTTTCTTGACGAAGTCGGACCCTACCGGGTAGTACTCCTGTTCCTGCAAAAGCCTGAGCAGCTTGATCTGTGACATCTCGTTCAGGTCGCCGATCTCGTCGAGAAAGAGCGTCCCCCCGGCGGCACGGGTGATCAGGCCGTCGCGGGCCTGATCGGCGCCGGTGAAGGCCCCCTTGCGGTGGCCGAACAGGGTGTCGGAGAACATGTTGTCATCCAGACCGGCCACGTTGAGGGCCACGTAGTCGCCGGTGCAGCCGCTCAGATCGTGGATGGCACGGGCGATAAGTTCCTTGCCCGTGCCGGTCTCGCCGGTGATGGTGACCGGCTGCCTGGTCCCCGCGATCACCTCGAGGTACTGGAATACGGCCCGCATCGCCTTGTTGCCGGTGACGATACCGGCGAAGGCCTCCGGGTGGTCCAGGCGGTCGGTGAACATGTAGCTCTTCAGTGCGGAAAGTTCCACGGCAAGGCTGCGCATCTCCATCGCCTTCTTCACCGAGGTGAGCAGACGTTTCACGTCGATCGGCTTCACCATGTAGTCGAAGGCTCCCTCCTTGATGCAGCTCACCACCGTCTCCACCTCGTTGTTGGCGGTGGCGACGATCACCTTGATCTGCGGGTGCTGCTTCACGATCTGTGGCAGAAGTTCCAACCCGGTGATGTTTGGCATGCGCAGGTCGAGCACGATGACGTCCACTTCCTCCCGTTCCAAAAGCGGCAGGACCAGTCGGCTGTCGCTTTCGACCAGGACGTCGTGGTAGCCCGCGTTGTTGAGGCAGGCGCGGCACCCCTCAAGGATCAGCACCTCGTCGTCGACCAGCAATATCCGTTGCGAATGCTTGTTTGTCACTTGCACTGCTGAGACCTCCCGCTGACTGTGAGAAACTCCCTGCTCCGCCGTCACTAGGACTGCGGCCCGGGGAGGGTGAAGTAGAAGCACGCCCCGCCGTCGACCTTGCCCTCGGCCCAGACGCGACCGCCGTGGCGCTGTATGATGCGCTGGACCGTTGCGAGTCCCACACCGAAGCCGGCGAATTCACGTTGGGAATGGAGACGCTGGAACGGACTGAAGAGCTTGGCCGCCTGGGCCATGTCGAAACCCGCGCCGTTGTCGCGCACAAGGTACACCGTTTCCCCGGCCTGTTCCGTCCGGCGAAATTCTACCAGGGACCGCTCCCGCTTGCCGGAATACTTGCAGGCGTTGGAGAAGAGGTTCTCCAGCACCACCTTCAACAGGTTCGGGTCGCCGAAGCCGTTCAGGTCCGGCTCGATGGTGAAAGAGAGCTTGCGACCGGGGGCGGCGAGCTGCTGCGACGCAGCTATCAAGGTGGCCATCTCGGTGAGGTTCACCGGGGACTTGACCATCTCCGCGCGGGAGACCCGGGAGAACTCCAGGAGGGTCTTGATCAGCTGGTTCATGCTGATGGTCTCGTTGAAGATGGTGTCGATGAAATCCTTGCACCCCTGTTCCAGTGTCTCTCCGTAGAGCTCAAGGATCACCTGGCAGTAGCCGTTGATGTTGGTAAGAGGCGTGCGCAGGTCGTGGGAGACCGTGTAGCTGAACCCTTCCAGGTCGCGGTTGGCGATCTCGAGCTCCTCGGCCCGCGCGGTGAGGGTCCGGTTTAACTGCTCGATCTCACGCTCGTTTTGCACCCGTTCGGTGATGTCCTCCTGGACTGCGACGAAGTTGGCGATGGCTCCGGCTTCGTCCAGGACCGGCGTGATCGAGCTTGACTGGTAGAGCGGGAGGCCGTCTTTGCCCACCCCCTCCACTTCGCCGTGCCAGGCGCCGTCGGCCGACACGCGGCCCCAGGCCTCCTCTCCGCCAGGGAGCAGCGTGGCCAAGGGACTCCCCAGCACTTCGGACTCCGCCCTGCCGGTCAGTTCCGTGAATTTCGGGTTCACGTACTCCACTATCCCCTGGGGGTCGGTGATCACGATGGAGCTTGGGCTCTGCTGCACGGCGCGCGACAGTTTCCGTACGAAGGCCTGCTGGGCCTGCAGCTCCCGCTCCAGTGAGAGGGTGTTGAGGCAGGCGTCGATCGCGGCGAAAAGCTTGCCGCTGTCGATCGGCTTCAGGACGTAGCGCGCGATGCCGAGCTCGATCGATTCCAGCAGGTACTGCATGTCGCTGTGCGCGCTGGTGACGATGACCGGCAGGGACGGCTTCCGTTCCAAAAGCCGCCTCGCCATCTCTATGCCGCTCATCACGGGCATCTTGATGTCGGTGACCACAAGGTCGGGCGCGTAGGTGCCGTAGAGTTCCATCGCCTCCCCGCCGTTTCGGGCGGAGTGAAGGACCAGCCCGGGGAAGCGGCGCCCCAGCAGGGTGAGCACCGTCTGCCTGGTGATCTCGTCGTCCTCGACGTAGAGAAGGGTGAATCCGGTACCCGGGGGGGGAGTTGCTGCCATGGTCAGACCTCTATCCTGAATTCGGCGCCTTCGCCGATGTTGCATACGGTCAACGAGCCGTTCATGCTTTTTTCCACGATGTTCTTGGCCATGAACAGGCCGATCCCGGTCCCTTTCCCCTGTTCCTTGGTGGTGAAGTAGGGTTCGAAGATGCGGCCGATGATGTCGTCGGGAATCCCACCCGCGTTGTCCGCGATGGTGACCACGGCCCTATCCTCATGGCTGGAGAGGGTGACCTTCAGCCGGGGAGAGCGGACCTTCTTCTCGGAGAAGGCGTCCATGGCGTTGTTCATGATGTTCAAAAGGACCTGGGAAAACTCGTTGGGGTGCCCCACCACGGAGGGGACCTCGCCGGCGTCCAACTCGATGGTGATCCCCTTGTCGTTGAGACTGCCGTCGATCAGCGCAAGGGTGCGTCGCAGCACCTTTTCCAGGTGAAACTCGCTCTTTTCCTTGTCGGGGGTGAAGAAGTTCCTGAAGTCGTCGATGGTCTGCGACATGTGCCGGACCATCTGCATGATCTTGCCGGTGCTGGACTCGAGGTACTCCCTGCTGAAGTTGCCGTACTCGTAGGAGAGGGTGAGGTCCTGGACCAGGAGTCCGACCGCGTTCAGCGGCTGGCGCCACTGGTGCGCGATGTTGCCGATCATCTCTCCCATGGCCGCCTGGCGGCTTTGCTGCATGAGCACCTCGTCCTTCTTGCGCAGCTCTTCCAGCGCCTGCAGGCGCTCGGCGGTCTCCTGGGTGAGTGCCGCGGTCCGCTCCAGCACCCGTTTTTCCAGCTCGCGGTTCAGGTTGGAGAGGAGCGCCTGCGCCCCGAGGAGCTCCTGGTTCTTTTCCGCGGCCATCTCGTAGGTCGCCAGCAGCAGTTCCAGGGTGTGTGCGCAGTCGGCGTGGACCCGGTACTGACGGCCGCGGTATCCGACCGAGATCTCCCCCTCGACCTCGCCCTGGCGGCAAAGACGCACCCCTTCCAGCACCGCCCGGATGCGCGAGAGGAGGAGCTTCTGGCTGTAGGGCTTGGAGACGAAGTAGTCCGCCCCCACCTCGAGGCTGTGCAGCACGTCGGACGGGTCGTTCAGGTGGGTGAGCAGGATGATGGGCATCTGCGCACCATGCGGCAGCTGCCTGACCTGCCGGCAGAGCTCGAAGCCGTCCATCTCCGGCATCAGGATGTCGCTGATGACCAGGTCGGGGGGGACAGATGCGATGATTTGCAGGGCCTCGCTGCCGTTTCGGGCGCTGGAGACCCGGTATCCCTGTTCGGCCAGCATCTGCTCCAAAAGCTTCGCCTGGGTCGGACTGTCGTCGACGATCAATATGCGGTGCTGCCGGGCGGCAGCGCTGTTTTCGGTACCAATCACGTTTTTCCCCTCAACTTGAGACGGCGCTTGCGCCCTTGCTGGTCACCCTGTGCAACAGTTCGATGATCCCCCCCGGCGGCAGCACGTGCTGGGCCGCGTCGATCTCTATCGCCTCTCCGGGCATGCCGAAGACCATGGAACTTTCCCGATCCTGGGCCACCGTGATGCCGCCGCGCCCCCGGATCGCCTTCAGTTCCAGGGCCCCGTCCTTTCCCATGCCGGTGAGGAGCACTCCCATGGCCTGCCGGCCGTAACAGTGCGCCACCGAGCGAAAGAGCGCCGAGACCGAGGGGCGCACGCCGTGCTCCGGCGCGGCATCGGTCAGCAGGATCCTCCCGGACCGGGTGACCTCCATGTGAAAGTGGTCCGGCGCCACGTAGACCTGCCCGGGGATGAGCTGCGCCCCGTCGGTTCCGAGCTGCACCGGGAGTTTGGAGCTGCGGTTCAGCCAGTGCACGAAATTCTCCGTGAACCCCACGGCCATGTGCTGCACCACGAGGACCGCGGCGGGGAACCGTTCGGGGAGCTCGGCGAGGATCTGGCGCAGCAGGGGCGGCCCTCCGGTAGAGGCCCCGATCGCCACCACCTTGACCGGCTGCACCGGGGGGAGGGGGACCGGGCGCTCGGTACGGGGGATCGTCTTGCCGCTCGGGAAGATGCGGCGCACCACCTTGATCTCGGCCATCAGCTTCAGGTGGTGGATCAGGTAGTCCACCGAGGCCTGGTACCCCGGGCTCCCCACCGGATCCGGCTTGGAGAGGACCATGAGGGCGCCGGCCTCCATGACCCGGAACAGGGTGGCGGAATCCTTGGGATTCATCTTCCCGGTGACGATGACGATGGGGACCGGGCAACTGGACATGATGGCGCGGGTGGCGTCGAAGCCGTCCATGCCGGGAAGGTTGATGTCCATGGTGATCAGGTCGGGCTTGAGCGTCCTGGCTGCCTCGACCGCCTCCTCGCCGGTTTCGGCGGTGCCGATCACCTTGAACTCGGGGTCGGCCTCGAAGGCAGCCACCAGCGCGCGCTGCACCGTTTTTGAATCCTCTACCACCAACAGTCTGATCACGCCGGTCCCTCGTCAGCTAAGTTTTTGAATTACCTCGATGAGGTTTCCCTGGTCGAAGCTGCTCTTCACCAGGTAGGCGCTGGCGCCCGCGTCGATGCCGCGCTCGCGGTCGCTGCGCGATTCCAGTCCCGTCACGAGGATCACCGGCAACGTGGAGAGCCTGCCGTCTGCGCGGATCGCCTCGGTGAGCTGGAAGCCGTCCATGCGCGGCATCTCGATGTCGGAGATCACCACGTCGCAGGCCTGGCTCTTTAGCTGGGAGAGCGCATCCGCCCCGTCCACGGCGGTGCGCACCTCGTAGCCGGCCGATTCCAGGATGTTCTTTAAAAGCGTGCGCGAGGTGATCGAGTCCTCCGCCACCAGCACCGAGACCCGCCGGGCCTGGGGAGCGTGAGAGGGGGGGGAAACCGGCGGCGCCTCGACGGAGAGCGCCGAGCGGAACAGGTCCGCCACGTTCAGGACCGGGACAACCCGGCCGTTGCCGAGCACGGTCCCCCCGGACACGTTGCGGACACGCGAAAGCTGCCGTCCAAGCGGCTTGACCAGGATTTCCTGGACCCCAAGCACCTGGTCGACGGCGAAGGCGATCCTCTTCTCGCCGGCATGCAGCAGCACGAAGCAGAGGTTGTCCTCCGCGGCCTGCGCGCCGCGTTTGAGTTCGAGGATCCGCGCCAGCGCGACCAGCGCGACCACCTCTCCGTTCACGAGCACCGTGTCGCGGTTCTCCACCCGTTTAACCTCGGCAGGTGCCACCCGCGAGCTCAGTTCCACGTTGGTGGCCGGGATCACGCAGTCCCGGCCGGCGACCTGCACCAGGAGCCCCCTGATCCTCGCGAAGGAGAGGGGAAAGGCCAGCCGGAACACGGTCCCGGCGCCAGGGGTGCTGGAGACGGTGACGTGCCCCCCCAGGCGCTCGAGGGAGTGGCGCACGATGGCGAGGCCGAGCCCCCGTCCCGAGACGTTGCCGACGGAGCTGCTGGTGGAGAGCCCCGACTCGAAGATGAGCTGCAGCGCTTCGTGGTCCTGCATCCGCTCCAGGAGTTCCGCCGGGGCCGCTTCGAGTCGTTTTGCCGCGGCCTTGATCCGAGCCAGGTCGATGCCGCGGCCGTCGTCCTCCAGGATGAGTTCGGCGCGGTTGGCATCCTGCAGCCTGATCTCGAGGCCGATCGCCCCCCTGGCGGGTTTGCCCGCGGCCAGGCGTTGCTGCGGCTCCTCGATGCCGTGGTCGACGGTATTGCGCACCAGGTGCAGGAGCGGCTCCTTCAGTTCGGCGAGGATGCGGCGGTCGATCTCGAGCTCGCCCCCTAGGCAGCTGAACTCGGCCTCCTTCCCCAGTTCGCGGGAGAGGTCCCGCACCAGCTTGGCGAAGGGGTCGCACAGCGTGGAGCAGGGGAGGAGCTGCAGCTTCTTCATCTCCTCAAGGAGCGGGTCGAGCATGGCCTGCAGCGACCTCAGGTGCTTGTCCGCGCTCTTTTCCAGCAGGCGCAGACGCCCCTCCAGGTGCCGCTCCGTCTGGCAGCTCTGCTCCAGCATGGCGGCGAGTGCTGCTTCCCGGCCACTGGCCCCCTTGACGATCCTGCGGGCGGTCTCCAGGGCACGGCTACGTTCCCCCTGGCGCAGCGCCAGCTCGCCGGCCGCTGCGGCCAGCTCTTCATGGAGCGCCGAGGCGGAAAGTTTCGCGGAAACGAGCTCCTCGGACTGCAACAGGAGCTCTTCCAGAAGGCGCGCCGAAACCCGGACCGTCTCGTCCCCGTACGGGCGCGCCGCAGGGGGACGCGCCTCGGCCGCTTTCCTCTGCGGCGCCCGGTGCGGTGCGGAAGAGGTGGGGGGCGCGCCGTGATGCGCGGCAGCCTCACGTGCCGGGAGGGGGGCACGGGGCTCCACCCCCACTGGCGCCGGGTCCGGCGGGACCGCCGCGGCGACCGGAAGCTCGTGCGGCGCAGAAGATGCCGGGACCGCTGTTGCGGCGGGATGGTAGAAGGTGACCCGTTCGCCCAGTTCGTTGATGCTGACGTGCAGCGAGTCGAACTGTTCGAGCCCGAGGGGAAGGTCCCCCCTTTTCAAATCGGCGAGCACGTCTTCGAGCCGCTGACAGGCCAGGGCGACGTCCGGGAGGTTCACCGCGTGTGCCGCCCCCTTAAGGGTGTGCACGCGGCGGAAGATCGCCTCCAGCAGACGCACCCGTTCGGCAGCCTCCGGCTCGCGCTCCAAAGAGATGAGCAGGGTGGAGAGTTCCCCCAGGTGCTCCCGTGCCTCCAGTTCGAAGGTCTCAAGGAGTTCTTTGAGCAAGGCGTCGCTGTCAAGCATGCCGCAGTAAGCCCCCGTTTCCCGCCGTCATGGGCATCATGCCACCTTGTAACCGCTGACGAGCCTTTGCAGCTTCTGGTTCAGCTCGTACAGGTTGCGGGCCGCCGCCTCGATCTGGCGCGATCCCTCGACGTTCTGATCGCTGGCCTGGTTGATGCTCTGGATGGCGATCGCGATCTGGTCCATGCCGATCGCCTGCTCCTGGGTGGAGGTGACGATCTGCAGGGTGGCGTTTGAGGATTCCTCGATGCTGGCGGCGAGCTGCCTGATCGATTCCCCCGCCTCGCTTGACTGTTTCACCCCCGCCTCGACCGCCTTGCTACCCTGCTCTGTGGCGAGGACCGCGGCGGTGGTCGCCTTCTGGATCTGTCCGATGATGCTCCTGACCTGGGAGGTGGCCTGCTTGGACTGGGTGGCCAGGTTCTTCACCTCCTGCGCCACGACGGCGAATCCCTTGCCGTGCTCCCCGGCCTTGGCAGCCTCGATGGCCGCGTTCACCGCCAACAGGTTCGACTGCTCGGCGAGGTCTGCGACGGTGGCGATGATCTCGCCGATGGCCTGGCTTTGTTCCGAGAGGTTGACGATGCGCTCCGCGATGAAACCCATGCGCTCGTCGATACCCTGCATCCCGCCGATGGCGCTGTTCACCGATTCGCGGCCGGTGCGGGCGATCTGGGTCGAGCGGTGCGCGCTTTCGTACACCTGGCGCGACTTCTGCGAGGTGAGGTCGGTGGTCTGGCGGATCTCCTGGACGGTGGCGTTGGTCTCGGAGATGGAGGTCGCGGTCTGGGCCGAGCTGGAGGCGAGTTCGCTCACCGTGGTCATGATCTCGGCGGCCGATCCGGCCAGGACGTTGACGACCTCGGCGATCTCGAAGGTGAGCTCCCTGAGGTTCCTGGTCATCGCCTGGAAGGAGTTGCCGAGACGGTCCTTGGGGGAGGCGGCGAGCACCTCGATGGTGAGGTCGCCCGATGCGATGCGGTCGGCGTTGTCGGCAAGGGTGTTGAGCGACGCCACCATGTCGCGCATCGCCTTGCCGAAGACGTCGGCCTCGGAGAGAGGAACGACCTCCACGTCGAGGTCTCCCAGGGCGATGCGGTTCGCGGTCTCCCCCATGCCGCGCATCGACTGGACCACCTTGCCCATGGCCCTGAGGAGCTGTCCGAGCTCGTCGGGGGAACTGCTGCCGATCTCGACGGAGACGTCCCCCTGGGCCAGCCGGTCGGCGGCCTGCACCGCGTCGGTGAGCGGTCTCGTGATGGAGGCGGTGATGGCGAAGGCGATGACCGCGGCCAGAATGCAGGCCAGGGCCACGAGGACCGCGGTGATGGCGAAGGTGAAGCGCTGGTTCTTGCTGGATTCGGCGGCGAATCTCTCGGCGATGGAGTAGGAGTCCTTGAGCACCTCGTTCACCTGTGCGTCGATCTGGGCGACCGTGCGCCGGGCGTATGCCTTGTGAAAGGCGATGGCCTCCTTGACCTTTCCCTGTTGCGCCAGGACGATGGTCTTGCCGCGGACCACCTTCCACTGGTCCATCGACTCCCTGATCTGATCGATCTTGGACTTGTCACCCGGTACGCGTTCCCTGGCCAGCGCCAGTTGACGGTAGACGTTCTTCTCGCAGCTCTCTATTTCCGCGATCGACGCCTCCATGTCCTCCCGGTCGCTCGCGTAGAGTATCACGTCCTTCATGCCGCGATGCATGCGGGTGATGTTGGTGTCCACCTGCTGGATGGCGTTGGTCACGGCGAAGGGGTGTTCGTAGAACTCGCTCAAAAGGTCGCCTTCGGCGGCGAGGTTTTTAAGGGAAAGCGCCCCGATCAGGATCAGGAACAGGACCAGCACGGAAAAACCGGCAACCAGTCGGGAACGGATCTTCAGATTACTCAGCATGGAACCCCCTATGAAACAGGTCAAGGATGAAACAGGTCAAGGTTTAGGTTGAGGTTGAGAAAACTCACAAACGCAAACCTTGACTGCAAAAATGATTAACTAAGCTGGACAACCTCAACCTCAACCTCAACCTCAACCTGGCTTTTCTACCCTACCTCTTCGTGCACCACCATGCGCGGGTCGGCCAGTATCCTCCCCATGTCCAGCAGGGCCAGGCGCTCGGCGGTCACCCCCGCGACGAACTCCTCCCTGGGCCCGGCAAAGGTGTCGGGAGTCGGGAGAAGATCCGCAGCCGATACGGATCTCGTGCCGACGATGCTGTCGGCCAGCACCCCGAACTCCATCCGTTCGTCTCCCACCACAATCACCCGGTTCAGGTCCGAAAGCCCCAGCGCGGGGAGTTCGAAAAAACGGCGCAGGTCCACGATGGAGATGATGCGGCCGCGCAGGTTGGTGATCCCCAGTACGAAGGAGGGGGCGCAAAAAAGCGGCGTGAAGTCCGTGAGCGGCAGGGTTGCCGCTATGTAGGAGAGCTCGATGGCGTAGCGCTCCCCGGACAGGAGGAATTCAAGGCAGTCGATGCCGGTCCCATCCGCGGCAGGCTCCTTTTTCAGGCTCAACTGGCGCGCCCGTTCCAAAAGGAGCGCCTGCTCGCGCACCGGGTCGTCGGAGGGCGCAACCGCCGCCTGGAAGGCGGCCTCCTGGCGCTTTAGCAGTAAGGCCCAATCTATGCTGGAACTCTTCAGTGGCATCCGCCATCTCCCGAAACTGTCGTGCCGCCGGTTTTACCTGCGGTTCAACCCGGCGATCATCCCCTTGATCAGCTGCGTCAGCATCCCTGCCGTGATCCCTTCGGCCTCCGGCAGGACTTCGGCAGGGTCGTGCCGCTGCAGCAGGCGCAGGGCGTTGGCAAAGCTCTGGGCCGCATCGCGAAATTCGCCCCGCTTGCGGCACAGGTTGCCCAGGGCGAAGTAGGCGAGCAGGTAGTCGTGGTCCAGGTAGAGCGCGCGCTTCAAGGAGGCTTCCGCGCCGGCATCGTCGCCCAACTGCTCCAGGATCATGGAAAGCAGGTAATGGGTACGGACGTCAAGGCGCTCCAGCAAAAGCGCCTTTTCGCATTGTTCACGGGCCTCCTGGTATCGCCCAAGGTTCGCGTAGCAGCGCGCCGCGAGGGCAAGGCTCTCGGGGAGGTGCGGCGCGGAGAGGGCAAGACGGGCGGCCTCATGGTACTCTCCGGCATGGTACGCGGCACGAGCCAGCGCGACGCTTTCGGGACGCTGGTCCGCCTGCAAAAGAGAAGCGCCGGAGGAGGGTGGGTGCCCCGCCGGGGAGGCGCCGGCCGGAACTGCGCCAGCGACCGGGGCCTGCGGCGCGACGGCGGGTGCGGCCGGCTGCTGCGTTTTCCGGCGCGGTTCACCTTTTCTCAGCAAGAGCGCCCCGTCGAAGTAATGGCAGCTGAAGCCGCGCAGCCTCTGGTGGTCCACCTCGGTGGGGCCGACGAAAAGCCACCCCCCCTGTTTCAGGGCGGCATGAAACAGGGCCACCGTCTTTTCGATCAGCTCGGCATGGAAGTAGAGCATCACGTTGCGGCAGAAGATGATGTCCACGCCGCCGGTGAGCGCGTTTCCCGCGTCGGCGGCAAGGTTCATCTGGCTGAAATGCACCATCTGCCGGATGCGGGGGGCAACCTCGAACTGACCGTCCCCCAGGGGGGTGAAGTACTCCATGAGCCATTCCGGGGCGTTTCGGAAGGACCATTTTCCGTACACCCCTCTCTGGGCACGTTCCAGCGCTTCTTCGTTGATGTCGGTGCCAAGGAGCGTGATCTTCCAATCGGGCAGGTCCTGCAGCAGGCGGCTCAGGATGATAGCGATGGAGTAAGGCTCCTCGCCGGTGGCACAGCCGGCGCTCCAGATCTTGAGGGTCTTGCCGCCGCGGCGCCGTGTATCGATGAGCGCCGGGAGCACCTGCCGCTCGAGCACGCGGTAGCTCTTGGGGTCGCGCAGGAAATACGTTTCGCCGATGGTCAGGGCGCCGGAGAGCGCCTTCAGCTGTTCCTGGGACAGCGGGGCGGCCATGAGCTGGAACAGGTAGTTATCCAGGTCCTCGAAACCGGCCTCCCGCGCCAGGGCGGACATCTTTTGCGCGAGCTCGCGCAGTCGCGTCTCGGGAAAATGCAGCCCCATGTTCCTGGCTATGAACCGTGCGAAAGTCGGCAGGGAGTGGTGGTGATCGTCGCCCACGCTACACCTTTTCCAGCGCCGCGCGGATCTGCGCCTCTTCGTCGGGGAAGAGCAGGGTATCCAGGTCGTGGATCAGCACCAGCCCCTCCGTGGTCCTCGTAACGCCGGCCAGGAATTCAGTGCCCGCCACGATCTCGTCGGCCGAAACCGGCGAACCGGCAGCCTGCTGCAGCACCCCCTCGGTGCCGTCCACGTGCAGGGCCAGTTGGAGCCTCCCGGTATGCGCCACGACGAACTGGTCTTCGCACCCGATGCCTCGCTCCGGCAACCGGAACCTTTTTCTCAGGTTTATGACGGGGATAACTTCCCCTTGCAGATCGAGGATGCCGAGCACGACGTCCGGGGCATGGGGAATCGGGGTGGGCGCGGCCGCCCTGATGACCCTGGTGACCTGATCCAGGCTCAAAGCGTAGCGTTGGCCGTCGAGGGCGAAGATGAGCAGGTGGATCGTGTCTATCGGTCTTCTCCAGGTGCGACATCAATACGGCGCTTTAATTTACCGCGGTGCGGGTTTCTATTCAAGCGGATTGTTGCGATTTAATGACTGAACGTGTGATTTTTCGCTATTGAAGTTTCTGCATGGAGTATGGGACGGGGGGCTTTTTTCTAAAAGGACCGATTTGGAGGATGTGGAGGGGGGCGGGGATACAGTGGCCGGCGTCACTGTGACAATCCCGGCCGGTGTAAAAACAATGAGCCCTCTAAAAAGACAGTATCAAAGGTGAAGCGGCTCAACCTGTTCTGCGCTGTAAAAACTCCTGCGCGTACCGGTGCACCTCGGGCAGGAATTCCAGGAAATCCTCTTGCAAAGCGTGGTAGTTGCGGGTAAGCTCCCTGCCGCCACCGGCCAGTGGGTTGGACCGCTTCACGCGCCTGGACATCCGCTCCAGGGCGCCGGCAACCCCGTCGGTGGTGAGGTAGGAGGGGATCATGTCCTCGAATATCACCGGGACCAACCTCTGCAAGGGTTCCGGCAGCAGGGACCGGTTCCCTTCGACGATCCTCCTGACGCGCTTCAGGTAGACCGGCAGCGGTTCCTGGTGCCATTGCCCCCAGCCGGTGGCCAGGAAGTGGTCGTAGTAGAGGTCGACCAGGATGCCCCGGTAAAGCCCGAACTCAGGCGCGATGCGCAGGCGGCTGTTGGTGAAGCCTTGGTGCTTCTGGGCGAAGGAGTCGATGCGCCGGTGCAGCTCCAGGCCTTGGCGCAGGGGCTCAGGGAATCGGTCGGCGAGCGGTCCCTTGACGAAGTCCCCCATGAAGTTGCCGGTGAGGGTGGCGGGGTCGTCGCCGGACAAGTAGAGATGGAAGAGGTAGTTCATGGCAAGTGATGATACCAAAACCTCGGCAGAAGGGGTAGGGGGAGTGACATGCTCGGTGCGCTGACCGGCGACATTGTCGGCTCCATCTACGAGTGGAACAACATAAAGACCACGTCCTTCCCGCTGTTCCAGGACCACTGCCGCTTCACCGACGATACGGTGCTCACCGTGGCGCTGGCCGACGCGATCATGGGGGGCGAGCCGTACGCCCAGGTGATGCGGCGCTACTATCGCAGCTACCCGGATGCCGGGTACGGCAAAAACTTTGCGCTCTGGGCCGCAAGCGAGGACGCCGCCCCCTACCAAAGCTGGGGCAACGGCTCCGCGATGCGCATCGCGCCTGCTGCCTGGGCCTTCGATTCCCTTGACGACGTACTGCAAAAGGCCGAGGAGTACACCCTTCCCACCCACGGCCACCCCGAGGGGGTGAGGGGCGCGCAGGCCGCGGCAGCCGCGATCTACCTCGGGCGCAGCGGCGCCGGCAAGGAGGAGATACGCAGCTTCGTGAGCGGACGCTTCGGCTACGACCTATCGCGGAGCTGCGACGAGATCCGTCCCGGTTACCGCTTCGACGTCTCCTGCCAGGGGACGGTGCCCCAGGCGCTGGCCGCGTTCTTCGATTCAGAGGACTTCGAGAGCGCCCTGCGGCTTGCCGTCTCGCTTGGAGGTGATTCCGATACCCTGGCCTGTATCGCCGGCGGTGTCGCGCAGGCCTTTTACGGCGGGGTTCCGTTCCCGATTGCCCAAAGGGCGCTGCGCTTTTTGGACGAGCCGCTGAGAAGGGTTACCTTGGAGTTCGAGGCGCGTTTCGTTGCCGGGCGCTGTTTCAGGCGCTGAGGCGAGGTAAAGGGGAGACGCGGCTCTCGCGCAGCGCTTCGGGGGCAATTACGGCAGGGACCAAAAAAGAAAGGCCGGTGCACCCGCGCAATGTCCGCGGGGTGCTCCGGCCGGTTGGTGAGCTGCAGCGTCCTGTTCAGGCGCCGCCGTGTTCGAGGTTCCATTTCTCCCTGGCAAAGCGGTAGCCGTCCTGCATTTCTTCGTCGATACCGTACGGATTGCTTGCCTGCGCCGTTTCAGTGGCGGCGAGGGATGCAGGCGTTTCCCCGGCTTCCTCGATGCAGGCCTCCGGGAGAATGGAGGTCAGCATCTCTATGATCTGCTGCAGCCGGTCCAGCACCTCGTTCTTGAAGGTCTCGTCGTCCATGTGCGTCCCCGATGGGGGCGCCGCCTTGCCGTCGGCAGGGGATCCGGCACCCTAGGTGTGATGACGCGAACGATTATACCGTAGGAACGGGAACCATCCAGTTACTTCATCAACTGTTTGCCGATGTCGAATCCCTTGCCCACCGGCTCGCCCAGGCCGTAGTAGACGCGGTTGGTCGGGCTGTAGATGAGCGGCAGCACCCTGGCCGGATCGGGGAGGCCGTTGGCGTCGAGGACCGACTCGTCCGCCTTCACATCAACGATCTCGCCGATGAACTGGGTGTGCACCCCGATCTCCACCGTTTGCAGCAGGCGGCACTCGATGACGAGCGGGAATTCCGCGACGTAAGGGGCATCCACCAGATCGCTCTTCACCGCGGTGAGTCCCGCCTGGGCGAACTTGTCCTCGTTCTTGCCGGACGCGATCCCCGCGTAGTCGGCCGCGACGGCGAACTGCTGCGACGGGATGTTCACGGTGAAGGCGCCGCGCCTTAGGATCGCGTCGTAGCTGTAGCGCGATTTGCGCAGGGAGATGGTGACCGCTGCCGGGTCGGAGCTGCAGACGCCGCCCCAGGCCACCGTGGCGAGGTTCGGCTTGCCCGCCATATCGTAACTGCCTACCAGCCAGACCGGGGTCGGCATGGCGTGGGTCCCTTTCCCCAAACTCTTTTTCATATGGCCTCCATGACCTTTACTTGAGGATGTCCGACAGCAGTTTCCCGCCGACGCCGATGTTTTCCCGCTCCATTTCCTTGATGAAGACGATGAACTTGTCCGCGGGGATCTGGGTGACGGAACTGGCTGCGTCGGTCAAGGCCTGCACCAGTTGGCCCTTTTTCTCTTTGTTCTCGATGGTACCGAGGTCGATGGTGATGACGGGCATGTGCAACTCTCCTTGTGGCGGGTGTAGTAGTGGAAAGGTGGTCAATGTAGCAAATATCGGCCATGACATCAACAGCGGGATCCGGTGCCCGATCCTCGCGCGCCGCGCCAGGCATTACCCGCACGGGTAAATGTCCGCTTATTCCGCCGCGAAGCCAACGTGAAGACTAGGGAGTGTGCCGCAGACGTGGTATAGTCCACCGATTCGGCAACGACAAGGAAGAGGAAGATGGCAGAGATCAAGGAATCAGAAATAAAGGTGGAGTTTTACCGCGCTTCGGGACCGGGGGGGCAGCATCGCAACACGACCGACTCTGCCGTGCGCATCCGGCACCTCCCGACCGGGATCGTGGCGCAAGCCAGCGAGAGCCGTTCCCAGGCACAAAACCGGGAGACGGCCCTTCAGCGTCTGGCCGAGCTGTTGCGCAGGCGCGAGCAGAAGAGGAAAAAGCGGATCGCCACCAAGGTGCCGCGCGGCGCCAAGGAAAAGCGGCTTTCCGACAAGAAGGCGGCTTCCGAGCGCAAGAGACAGAGAAGTTCGAGGATGGACAGTTGACGATGGATAACTGAAACCGCTTCCTCCCGATCGGGCATGAAACGGCACTCTTGTTTTGTCTGATCTGAAGGTCTGGGCGAATGATTATTCGCCCCTACAGTTTGGACGCCTGGCTCTCGATGCCTAGCTCTCGATGCCTGGCTCTCGATGCCTGGCTCACGACGGTCGATGGTTCCTCCGGTACTTTAGCTGTCCACCGGCAACGCTCCATTGCCCCGGTACATTTCCAGCATGATGCCCCTGAAAGCGAGCGCTGCCGGCGACAGCTCGCGCCCTTTGCGGCTGGCCAGGTAAAACTGCCGCTTGATGGAGACGCCGGCTACGGGAACCTGGATCAGGGTTCCCTGTTCCAGTTCGTGCTGCACCGACACCGCCGAGACGAAGGATACGCCGATCCCGGCGATCACTGCCCGCTTCACCGCCTCGTTGCTCCCGAGGTGCGCCGCGACCCGCAAAGTGCCGGGGTCGATCCCCGCCTCGCGCAATGCCTGGGCGGCTGCCTTGCCGGTACCGGAACCGGTTTCCCGCAGTACCACCGGCTCACCGAGCAGTTCCTCCTTGCCGATCGCGCTCTTTTCGCCCCAGCGGTGCCCGAAGGGGGCTATCAGCACCAGCTCGTCCTCGGCAAAGGGGGCGAACTCGAGCGTCTCTTCCTCGAAACGACCGCCAACCACGCCCAGTTCCACCTCCTCTGACAGCAGCTTTCCGAGCACGTCCCGGCTGTCGCCCTGCCTCAGCACGATGGTCACACCCGGAAAACGGCTGATCAGGAGGGGGAGGGCCGCCGGGATCATGTACTCCCCCGGTATGCTGCTTCCCGCGATGTTCAGTTCCGCCTCCTCTATCCCCTTGAAACGCGCCAGCGCGACGGGTATTTCCCTGGCGTACTCCACCAGCTTGCGGGCCCGTTCCAGGAGGATCTTGCCCCCTTCGGTGGGAAGGGCCCCCTTGCCGGTCCGATCGAGCAGTTTCATGCCGAATTCGCTCTCCAGTGCGGAGATATGTTGGCTCACCGTGGACTGCGTGATGAAGGTGGCTTCGGCTCCCTTGGAGAAGCTGCCGCTTTCTGCCACCTTGATGAAAACCTCGAGCTGCTTCAGGTTCACGCCCCCTCCTATTAAATATTACGATCCGGGTTATTTGTTTCATCGAATTTATCAATTTGACTCCCGCCGGTCAATTAGTTAATGATGTCACCTGCTTTTCCCGCATCCCCCACCTCTTTCCGACACCCTATTTCAGCGAGAGACATCAGATGGTAGCAGCAGGAATCGACATAGGCTCGACAGGGACAAAAGCGGTCATCTTCGACGGAGAGATCCGCGCCGCCGTCGTCGTTCCCACCGGCTGGGACCCAAAGGCCGCAGGGCTCGAGGCTCTTCGTCGCGCGCTGGAGAGTGCCGGTATAGCCGAAGGGGAGGTACGAAGCATCGTCGGGACCGGCTACGGCCGGGTTTCCCTCCCCATATTCGACAGGAAGGTAACCGAGATCACCTGCCACGCCCGCGGAGCCCACTTCCTTCACCCTGAAACCCGCAGCGTGATCGATATCGGCGGCCAGGACAGCAAGGTGATCAGCGTCGATGAGCAGGGGCGGGTGGCCGAGTTCGCCATGAACGACAAGTGTGCCGCAGGCACCGGGCGTTTTCTGCAGGTCATGGCCGGCGTGCTCGACGTTTCCCTGGAACAGCTGGGGGAACTCGCCGTCGGGGCTACGCCGGCACCGATCTCCAGCATGTGCGCCGTTTTCGCCGAGTCCGAGGTGATCGGACTGCTGGCGCGCGGGGTGGACAAGGGGAGCATCGCGGCCGGGATCTTCCACTCCATCGCGGGGAGGATCCAGGGACTGGCGGGGAAGGTCGCCCTCTCGCACCGGGTCACCTTCAGCGGCGGCGTTGCGCTGAACCGTGAGCTCTGCCGTGCCATCGGTACCACCCTCGGCGTCGACATGTGTGTTCCTCAGGCGCCGCAGATGGTCGGTGCGCTGGGTGCCGCGATCATGGGGTTCGAGGCATGAGGGACGTCTGTGCAGCCTTCGACGAGATCGCAGGCCTCAGGGAAAGAAACGCAATCGCGCTAAAGGTCGCCAAGGACCGCGGCAGGAAGGTCGTCGGCACCTACTGCCTGTTTTCGCCGGTGGAGCTGATCGTCGCCGCCGGCGCGATCCCTGTTTCACTGTGCGGGACCAGCGCGACGCCCATCCCCGCCGCCGAGAAGGTGCTGCCGCGTTCGCTTTGCCCGCTGATCAAGTCCAGCTACGGTTTCGCGCTCACCGACACCTGCCCCTTCTTTCATTTTTCCGATCTGCTCCTCGCCGAGACCACCTGCGACGGCAAGAAGAAGATGTACGAGCTGCTGGGGCAGATGAAACCTCTGCACCTGATGCAACTGCCCCAGGTACAGGACGAGGCGGCGCTCGAATACTGGGTCCTGGAGCTGAAACGCCTGATCACGCGCCTGGAGCAGGCGTTCGACGTGCAGATCACCCCTGAGAAACTGGCCGCGGCGGTGCTGCTTCTCAACGAAGAACGCCGCTCTCTCAAAGCCCTGCAGGATCTGCTGAAAAGAAGACCAGCGCCCATTTCCGGCATGGATCTGCTCACCGTACTGCACAACCGCGGCTTCACGGTGGACAAGCGCGAGGCGATCGAGCTGATCGACCGGCTGACCCGGGAGCTGGCCGAACTGAGCGACCGCGGGGGGTCTCCCTTCAACCTCCGGACCCCGCGCATCCTGCTGACCGGGGTGCCGGTCGGGATCGGCTCCGAAAAGGTCGTGCGCCTGGTCGAGGAACTGGGGGGGAGCGTGGTCTGCTTCGAGAGTTGCGGCGCTTACAAGAAGGTGGATCCGGTCATGCCCGGCAATGACCTGCTCCGTTCCATAGCGGAAAAGTACCTGCGGGTTCCCTGTTCGTGCATGTCGCCCAACACCGGGCGGCTGCAGCTTTTGGAAAGACTGGTGCAGGAGTTCGCGGCGGACGGTGTGATCGACCTTACCTGGCAGGGGTGCCACACCTACAACGTGGAGTCGTTCACGGTCAAGCGCCACCTGCAGGAGACGGTGCAGGTCCCCTTCCTGCAGATCGAGACCGACTATTCCGAATCCGACACGGAGCAGTTGAAGGTGCGTATCGAGGCCTTCCTGGAGGTGATCGGATCCAGGAGGGGAGGGCGCCCTTGAGAGGCTTGCCGCGCGGAGAACTGTTCGACGACTGCAGGTACCATGTCGATTCTGTCATGTCATGTCAATTAAATGGAGGCCACCATGAAAAGCATCACCCGTTTTATCGGCAGCTCGGTCCTTTCCCTGTTAACGCTCCTCTTGCTCCTGGCCGCCGCGATGCCTGTTTTTGCCGCGGATGCCGACTTCAAAACCGTTTCCAGCGAGGTTTTGAGGGACATGCTGGAGGAGAAAAGAGTGTTCACCCTGGTTGATGCCCGCACCAACGACGAGTACCAGGTGGCCCACCTGGTTAACGCGATCAGCATCCCGGACAAGGAGTTCGACAAGAACATCGCGCTGCTCCCCCGGGACAAGGGGGCGCTGATCGTCTTTTACTGCAACGGGGTCAAGTGCGGCAAGAGCAAGAAGGTCGCCGCAAAGGCGAGGGAGGCCGGATACACCAACCTGACCGTCTACGCCGACGGCTTCCCGGTTTGGGAAGAGAAGGGTTACCCGATCGTGGCCGGCCCCGAGTACGCCAAGAAGATAGAGACCACCAAGTTCACCCCGGCGCAGCTCAAACAGATCCTGGCCGAGAAAAAGGACGCCTACGTGCTGGTGGACGTGCGTGACGAGTTCGAGTTCGCCGAAGGGCACATCGAGGGGGCGATCAACATCCCCGCGGAGACCTTCGCCGCCAAGTCGGGCGTGCTCCCCAAGGAGAAAGGAATCATCGTCTACTGCAACAGCGGCGGACGCAGTTACTCGGCCTACCGCAAGCTGATGAAGCTCGCCTATCCCTCCATCTTCCAGTCCATCCTGGCCGAGTGGAAGGAGGCCGGGTTTCCGGTTGTAAAATCCAAGTTGTAACGGCTGTCACTTATACCATCACTTCAAGAAACAAAGGAGCACGAATGAAGAGGTTGTTGTTAACGATGCTGGCGTTTTCCCTTTGCCTCGCCCCTGCCGCCTGGGCCAAGAGCCGCAGCGGCCAGGTCACCGTCGAGGTCGATCTTTCCAAGCAGGAGGCGGGCAAGGAGACCAGGCTCTGGATCCCCTACGCGGTCTCCGACACGTACCAGAACGTGACCGACGTCAAGGTGAGCGGCGATTTCGCCTCTTCCGCGGTTTACACCGACCAGGCCAACGGCACGCCTATGCTCTACGCCCGGTGGGACAAGGACGCCAAGAGCCGCAAGCTGGTCTACAGCTTCACCGTGCAGCGCGAAGAGGTCCGGATCAAGAACCTCTCCGCCAAGGAGCCCGCCTGGAACCGGGACGACTACGCTGAGTACCTGAAGCCGACCTCGATGGGGCCGGTGGACGGCGAGGTGAAGAAGCTTGCGGACAGCATCGTGAAGGGGAAGACGACCGTTCTCGACAAGGCGAAGGCGATCTACGACTGGGCCTGCGAGAACATGTACCGGGACCCGGCCACGGTAGGCTGCGGCAAGGGGGACGTCTGCGAGCTGCTGAAGAAGCCGGGCGGCAAATGCACGGACATCTCCTCGGTCTACATCGCGCTGGCGCGTGCCGCCGGTGTACCGGCGCGCGAGGTGTTCGGCCTGCGCCTTGGCAAGAAGGCGCAGGAGGATGTCACCACCTGGCAGCACTGCTGGGTCGAGTTCTTCCTCCCGGGCACCGGGTGGGTGCCGGTCGACCCGGCCGACGTGAGAAAGGCCATGCTGGTCGAAAAACTGGAACTGAAGGACGCGAAGACCAGCGAGTACCGCGAGTATTTCTGGGGCGGCATCGATCCTTACCGCTTCAAGATCGCGTCGGGGCGCGACCTGGTGCTTAACCCGCCGCAGGCCGGCGCTCCGCTCAACACCTTCGGCTATCCTTACGCGGAAGTGGGGGGGAAGGTGCTGGACTGGTACGACCCGAAGGGCTTTAGCTACCGCATCAACTTCAAGGAAAAGTAGGGGAGGGTGACCTGCCCGACCGGGCCGTGCCGCAAGGCGCGGCCTTTTTTCGTCCGGCCAACGCCCTCACCACGCCCCTCTCCCGGCGGGAGAGGGAGGACGTACCGGGTGCTATGCCCGCTCTTTTGCCTTGTTTCGCCGGGGCGATTGTTGTATCTTCCCCCCCGGTCCACAATAACGAACCAGGAGTTTACCCGTGCAGATCCGCACCGTTATCGCCCTCACGTTCCTGGGCGCCTGCGTCGCAGCGCCGCTGGCCCATGGCGCCGACGTGGCCCCGGCCATCCCGGCACCTGTCGCGGCAGCGCCCATGGCCCCGCCCATCCCGGCGCCTGTCGCCGCAGCGCCCTCCGACCAGGCGGCCGCCATCGCCGCTCTCACCAAGGAGAACGCGCTCCTGCAGGAGAGAATCAAGGCCCTGGAGAGCTGCAGCATCAGCTCCGCCGATCTTGCTGCCCGCAACTCCAAGAAGCTCAAGGAGATCACCGCCGACGTGCGCAGCCAGCGCCAGGCCATGGCCGACTTCGAAAGCTACGTGAAATGGATGTCCGGACACGTTGCCAGCTACTCCAAGTACATCCAGGCCAGTTCAGTCGCCGCGCGTTTCGTGAAATTCTTCCCGATTCCGTACGCGGGACAGGCCTCGCTCTTCACCAAGTTCGTATCCGACTCCGCGGTGTCCCTCGGCGCCGCATCGGTCTCCATCAACAGGTACCTGGGGACCTCGCAGCAGTTCCTCTCCCGCGCCGACGCGCTCGACCCGAACAAGCCCACCTACAACCAGGACGTCTCCGACCTGGTGCGTTTCGCCGACCAGGACCTGCTGAAGGGGATGTCGGAGGTGCAGGACCGCCTCATCACCACCTCCCAGCTCTCCGCCTCCTCGCTCTCCTTCCTGGAGAGCGTGAACCACTACGTAGGCTCCGGCGACGAGGCCCTTACCAAGGCGAAGTCCTTCCTGAAGAGCGACGACAAGGCCGAGAAGAGCTTTTTGGCCGAAAGCACCGCCTCGCTGAAGAACAAGGCGCAGGCGTTCAACGGCAAGCTGCAGCTCTTCGACGCCACCGTCAAGAAGACCGCCCCCCAGATCAAGGCGCTGGTCGCCTATGACGACCTGGCGCGCAGCCTTGATCCGAAGTTCGCCAGGAAGTAGTTTCGGCAGGTAGTTGCAGCTGCCAGCGCCCTCACCCGGCCTTCGGCCACCCTCTCCCGGCGGGCGAGGGGATGTTGTCGAGCACGGACCCAGGGGAGTGGCTCCGACGGCGCCCGTCCCGATATGAAAAAAGGCCTCTCCCACACCGGAAGAGGCCTTTTTTTCATGCGGTATGACCGGCGGGCTAGAACTTGTACCCCAGCGAGAGGGCGACCAGGTGCGCGTCGCTTTGGTACTTGCCGTTGGCCGAGGTGGCCGCGATGCCGGGAAGCCCGTAGATGGTGTTGTTCTTGTTACGGTTCTCGTAGTACTGGTAGCCGTAGGCGACGGCGACGGTAAAGGGCTTGAGGTCGACATCGGTGCCGACGCAGAAGACGTGGGTCTTGGCGTCCGGGATGGAGGGGTCGAAGGTGCTGTCGGGCACAGCGCTGTCCCCGTAGACGTAGCCGGCCAGCAGCGCGACCCTGGGGTCGACTTGGTACCTCCCCCCCAGGTTGAGCCCCCAGTTGTCCTTCCAGTTTCTCGGGGTGAGAGACGAGCTGCCGTTGTCGAGGCGGATGTTCAGGTTCTTGAACTTGGACCACCCCTCCCAGCGCACGCCCGCCTCCAGCGTCAGCTTGTCGATCCCCTTGAAGGCGACGCCTGCGGTGAACTGCGGCGGGAGGGTGAGGTCGGTCTTCCCGCCGCTGTTCAGGACGGTGACCGGCGGCGCCAGCGGGGCGGGGCTGGCAAAAACGGCGTCACCCGATACGTCGACGTAGACCTGGCTTCGGTACGAGGCGCCGACGGTCAGGTGCTCGCAGGGGTCCCAGGCGGCTGCCACGTTGAATCCGACGCCGGTGCCGTCTCCCTTGAACTTCTGGTTGATGTCGGTGCCCGGGGCGTACCCGAGCAAAGGGGTGAGCGCGGCAGAGGGGATCTTGCGCTGCAGCGTCGCGTCGAGCAGCACCACGTCGACCCCGGCGGCAAGGCTCAGCGACGGGAGCACGCGGTAGGAAAGTACCGGGTTGATGTCGAAGGTCTTCAGGTCGGACCTGGTGGCGATGTAGCGGCCGTCCCAGTTGTCGGCCCACTTGGTGCCCAGGCCGAAGGGGTTGAAGATCCCGACACCCGCGCTCACCTGGTCGTTGAACTTGTGGGTGACGTAGAGGTGGCTCGGGAAGAAGAGCGAATCGTCGGAGGACGGGTTGCCGCCGATGGAGCTCGCGTACTCGCGGGAGGAGAATATGGCGGTGGTGCCTACCAGCAGCTGGGTCCCGTCGAGCCGGTTCATCAGGGCCGGGTTGTAAAAGATGGTGCTGGCGTCGCTGGCGTGCGCGGTCACCGCGTTACCCTGGCCCAGGGCACTGGCCCCGTGGGTGAAAACGGCGTAACCGGCGGCATGCGCCGAGGGAGCACCGGCTCCCAACGAGACCGCCGAGGCCAAAAGCCCCGCGATCAGACCCTTCCTGTAGTTCATAGACCCTCCTGGAATTGAAGTAGGATTTTCATTTGTGTCGTATGCGACGTTGACGAATGGCCTCGCCAACGGGTAACATGGCGGTCGTGGTTGACTCCGCCAAGGGGTTTGTGTTAAAAGCCCAGTCATTCAAATCGGTTAACGGGAGCAGTTGATGCAGTCAGAAAGACGGTACCTTATGGAGCACGCCGGAGAATCCCTTCGGCTCGACATGAAGACAGACAACGCTGTGACCGAGAAGCAGGCGCGCTGGGCCGGCCTCACGCCGGGCATGAGTGTCATCGATATCGGCTGCGGCCCCGGCAAAACGACCAGCATGCTCGGGGAACTGGTGCAGCCGGGAGGTCGGGCCGTGGGGGTCGACCTGTCCGAGCAGCGGCTTGCCTTTGCCCGCCAGCACTACGGTTCCAGCACGGTAAGCTTCGAGCGCTGCGACCTGTACCAGCCGCTCGCCGGGGTGGGTCAGTTCGACTTCGCCTGGTGCAGGTTCGTCCTCGAGTACCACCTCTCCCACTGCTTCGAGCTGGTACGCAACATCTCGGCGGCGCTGAAGCCGGGGGGGATACTCTGCCTGATCGACCTCGATCACAACTGCCTCAGCCATTTCGGCCAATCCCCGCGCATGGAGCGTGCCGTGGCCGCCACCATCAAGAGCCTGGAAGAAAACGACAACTTCGACCCCTACGTCGGGAGGAAGCTGTACTCCTTTCTCTACGACCTCGGCTTCCAGGACATCGACGTGAAGGTCGAGGCGCACCACCAGATCTTCGGGGAACTGAAAGAGGTTGACGAATTCAACTGGACCAAGAAGGTCGAGGTGGCCGCCAAGAGGTCGGGCTACGGCTTCGACGAGTACGAGGGGGGGTACGAGGAGTTTTTGAGCGAGTTCCGCGCCTTCTTCGCCAATCCCCGCCGCTTCACCTACACACCGATCATCTCCTGCCGCGGGCGCAAGCCCTAGGCCTCGTGCAGCGCCGCCGGGGGGCTCTCCTCGGCGGCCCGCAGGCGGCAGGTGATCAGCGCCTCGACGATGTTGCTGTCGAAATGGTTCCCAGCCCCTTCCCTGAGCAGGCGGAAGGCCTCCTCGACCCGCATCGGGGCGCGGTAGTGGCGCTGCGAGGTCACCGCCTCGTAGAAGTCCGCCACCGCGATGATCTTCGCCCCCAGCGGTATGTCCTTCCCTTTTAATCCCTTCGGGTAGCCGGAGCCGTCGACCTTTTCATGGTGTGCGCCGGCGATCTCCGGCACTGCCCGGTAAATCCCCTCGAAATTGACCTGCTCCAGGATGTCGCGGGTCTTGTGGCAGTGGGTCTTGACGATCTCGTACTCGAGGTCGGACAGCCTGCCGTTTTTCTTCAGTATGGCATCGGGAACCCCGATCTTGCCGTAGTCGTGCAGAAGCGCCGCCACCCTGATCATCTCCCGCTCGGCGCGGGGGAGTCCCAGTTCCTCGCAGATCTCGTCCGAGTACTCGGTCACCTTCTCGGAGTGGCCGGCGGTGAGCGGGTCCCGGGCGTCGATCGACGCCGCCATGACCTTTAAAAACGAGCTGAACTGGTTCGACTTCGCCTCGTGCAGCTTCGCGTTGCGCATGCTGATGCCGATGACGGGGGCGATCCCCATCAGCAGGGACACGTCGCTTTGCACCAGCGGCCGCTTCGATTTCAGGTTGTCGACGGCGATGATCCCCAGCGATTCACCCTCGCAGATGATCGGGCAGCAGATGAAGGTCTGGGAGAGGAGCTGCTTGGCGAAGTTCTGGCTCTTGCCGGACAGGTTCCCCTCGATGTCCTTGACGTCAGCGACCAGGAAGGGGCGCTGCTCCCGGAAGGAGATCACGAAGACACCCTTGGAGTCGGGGCGGTCCAGGTGGAAGGTGGTCTTGCCCAGAAAGGCCAGCTGTTCGTCGTGGTAGCCAAATCCCGCCTGGAAGACCAGCCTCGACTTGTCCGGATTGCTGAGCAGGATGAGGCCGCGGCTGTAATCGAGGCGCTTTTCCAGGATCTGGATCACGCTGGAGAGGATCTCCTTCACCTCGGTCTGCCTGCTGATCACCTGGCCGATCTCGTTGGTGACCAGGGCGTTGTTGTAGTTGATCTCCATCCGCTTGAACAGGTTGTCGGTCAGGTCCTTGAGGCTTTTCTGGCTGGTGAGCAGGGCGCTCTTTTCGCTGCGCAGCGAGCAGATCTTGATGGCCATGAGCAGGACCAGCGCCCAGGGCGCCACCAGGTAGATGGTCTTCATCTGATCGGCCTTGTAGCAAAAGGCGATGATGATGAAGACGGCGATGGCGGCGTAGTTCCGGGTGAACTGCCAGAAGCCGGCGTTGGTCTGTTCCCAGGTGACGATGTAGCGGCAGACCGGGTCGCCGTTGAACATGCACTCGGGGTGTTCGATGCGGGGGAGCCTTGGTTGGAAGAGGTTGGCGACCGCCTCGAAGAACCCCATCCGGTTCTGGCACTGGTACTGTTCTTCTTGCGTGCCGGGCCTGGGGGTGACCGTGATCTCGTAGCTGTTGCCGCTGAGCTGCTTCGAGGTGTAGACCGAGGACCTGACGAAGTTGCTGTTGACCGTGTCGCCTATGAGGCTGTAGGCGCGTGCCGGACCTACGAGCCCGAGGAAGTACTGCCTGAGGATCCCCATCGCTTCCGGGGACGCCGCGTACCTGCCTGCCTCGCGCGCTATGTTCTCGTTGCCGGTCAGCTTGAGCAACCGCTCGTAGAAGAGGTTGACCTGCTCCTGGGTGAACCAGTGACCCTGGTCGGCAACCTCCAGCGGTGTCATGTTGGCGTAGCTCAGCAAGTCGCCGATGTTGACGAAGTTGTACTTGCTCTTGATGAGCTTTATGTACGTGTCGATAATGCTGCTGTTGTATAGCGGTGTGCTCATCTCGTAGCCCTAGGTACCGTTTGCCGCCGTCCCGTGCGTCTTTTTGCTTTTGTTTCGGCTATGGAGGTCGCCTAGGAACTTGATGAAGTTGGAGGTCTGCGTCTGGGCGTTGAAGGCCCACAGGGTGTACTTCCTCTCGAAGGGGAGGTTGGTGGCCTCGGCGTAGCTTTCGGGGTACACCATCACCGGTATGTCGTTTTGCTGGTACTTGTGCGTGATGATGGAGAGGGCTATGAACAGGATCTCCTTGGGGAACTGTTCCTGGTCCAGCACCAGCACCTTGACGCAGTTGGTGAGGTCGGAGAGGTTGAGGCCGACGTCGGAGACGTTGATCATAACCACCGCCTTCACTACTCCGTTGCGCTTCAGGGTGTAGTGGTGGCGCTGCAGCGAGAAACCCGCCTGCTGGTAATCGTGCGACAAATCGTTGCAGTCGCTCATGCCCGGCTCCAGGTCGAGGGCGTTCAGCATCAAGCCGCCGCAGTGCTGCTCGTAGAACGCCTCGAGCTCCAGCAGGTCCTCGCGGGTGGTGCGGGTGAGACTCCAGGGGCCGGCGAAATTCCAGTTGTCGGAGAAGGTGCGCTGGTAGTGGAAGTAGACGAAGGTGTCGGTCGAGCAGCCCTTCTTGTCGTCCAGATGCTTCTCGAATCCGCCGAAGATGCGGGCGGGGAACCTGTTCTCCGGCTTGTAGTAGCAGATCAGGTAGTCCATGTGGGACGACTTCAGGTTGTAGGAGTCGTTGATCGAGTTGGAAAGGTGGTCGAGGACAATCAGCCCGGCCTGGTTCGACTCGGACTTGTTGGCCGCGTGGTGATGCACGAGCCAGGTCCCCTGGTAAAAGCGCAGCATCGCCAGGTGCCCCAGGATGTTGCCGTGCTCCTGGTAGATGAAATGCCGCGCGATGCCGGGGTTTTCCGTGTAGAGCCTCTTGTAGGTCTCCTTGAGGTGGGTCTTGTTTACCTGCACGAAGTGGTACTTCTCCGGGTAGATGAAGCCTGTGTCGAAGAAGAATTGCCACAGGTCGTCAAGGTCCACCTGGGTGCTCACGTAGGAGTGCCTGTTCTTGGCGAGATAGAGAAGCGACAGCAGGCTTACGTGGTCCCTGATGTCCATGTCCAAAAAGCACAGGCCGCACTTCACCACGGGCGCCTTCTCCTGCTTGGAGGCGTCGTCGCGGTAGATGACCTGGGCGGAGCACTTGGTGGCGAAGCTGTTGCCGATGCGCAGCTCGAGCTCGGGGAGGATCATGCCGGGGAGGAGCACGCTCGACTCCACGTCCTCACAGACCGAGAAGCCGGAGCCGGAGATGTCCAGCACCTTGAGGTCGACGTTTTTCTGGCTCAAGGGGTGCCTGAACACGGCGTTGGGGAGGGGGAGCAGTTCGTGCCGGCAGCTGCGGATCTCCTTCGCCTTGAAGCGCTGCATGCGTCCCTGCAACGGCTCAAGCAGGTAGATCCTGTCCCTGTGCCCGAGGGTCTGCGACGTGATGCGGCACTCGGCGGAGTACAGGGTCGTGCTGTCGTTGGTCAACACCACCTGAAGCGGCGCTTCGCTGTTTATCCAATTGAAGGTGCGGCTGCCGTCGCCCTGGACCTGGATCCTGAAGGAGATGGCGCTGAAATCGATGAGGGTTCCCTGGAAACGGGCCCCGTTTTGGAAAAGCTCCGCGGAGACACCCTGGCACGGGTGGCGCCGGGACTTGCGGTAGTTGACCTCGATGCACTTCTCGGGAAGAAGGAAGACGGCGCCTTCGTCGCTGATGCTGATCAGTTCCGGTGTCGCCGTGATCATGCGGTGGCCGCTGACCACGAAGATGCTCTCGAAGGCACAACCGTTGGTGGTCGCGTTGATCGAGTCGACCGAGACCCAGCGGCATTCGAGCTTGTTTTTCAAACAGGGGAGGGGAACCGCTTCGACCGTTACCGTTCGGGGGTATTTTGTGTGCCGGAAATTGACAAGGATGGAGTCTTCTTGGAAGTTGACGAAATTAAGTTTGTTGATCAGCTTATTGAGCCCGACCTCCTTTTCGGATCCGGGAGAAAACTCTATTACAGTGTCGGGCCGGGCAAATTGTAAAATCTTGCTGGCGTCTTTCATCACTACCTCATGGCCGCCTTGATGACGACTGGAGAAACTATTGGCTGTGGCGTTTTATCAGTGGGCCAATGTTCTCAGTGGGACGCAAAGCGTCCATCGGCTACGCGTAGCGATTATTAGCATGATTCGGATAGTTTTTCACTATTAAAACGATGTGTGACTGAAGAAAAAATATGGTGTCCGGGTGTGAAAGGTGAGGTCGGGATATGGTTCGGCCGGGGAAGGGGAGACGCCGCCGCGATCTTCAGCTTTTCGACTGCAGCGAGGCTTCCAAATACGTGTTGAAATCCAGGGTTTTAGCGAGGTTGCTCTGGGTCTGCACCGGGCGCGGTTCCGGTGCCTCGTGCTTCGATTCTGCCGACTGCGAGGAGGTGCGCGCGGCAACGATCCGGTTGCGCCCTCGCGCCTTCGCCTCGTAAAGGGCGATGTCGGAGGCGTGCACCAGGTCGTTGAAGGTCCTGCCGTCCTCGGGGAAGGAGGCCACGCCCAGGCTCGCGGTGAGGCGCCTGAGGGGGATGTCGCTCTCTCCGGGGAAGCGCTTGCTCTCGATCTCGAAACGGATCCTCTCCGCCACGATCATCGCCTCCGCCTTGGAGGTTCCCGGCAGCACGGCGCAGAACTCCTCGCCGCCGTAGCGCGCCACGATGTCCATCTCGCGCAGCGAATCCTTGATGATGTCGGCGGTGAGCTTGAGCGCCTCATCACCGGCCAGGTGCCCGCAGAGGTCGTTGTAGCTCTTGAAGAAATCGAGGTCGATGAAGATGACGGTGAGGTTCAGCCCCTGGCGTATGCTCCGGTTCAGCTCCTCCTCCAGCCTGCTCTTCAGGAAGCGGCGGTTGTAAAGGCCGGTGAGGGGGTCGGTGACGGAGAGCTGCTCGAAGCGTTCCGACTCCTCCAGCACCTCGGTGCGCTCGATCATGAGGGAGGCGAGGTTGGCAAAGGAGGTGAGCAGCTGCAGGTCGGAGTGGGTGAACGGGCGCAGGTTCTTCTTGTCGGAGAGGTTCAGCACCCCGATCACCTTCTCCTTCAGCTTGAGCGGGATACAGATGAGTGACTTCGACTTGAAGCGGAGCCTGTTGGCCATGGCGACCCTGCTGTCCTTTTCGACGTCGTTGACCAGCAGCGGCTGCCCGGTCTTGGCGACCATGCCGGCGATCCCCTTGCCGACCTTGAGCTGCAGGCAGCGGGCTATGTTGAGCGTCATGCCGAGGGTGAATACGATCTGCATCCCGACACCGTCCTTGTCGATCAGCATGATGGACCCCTGGGTCGCCTCGATGAGATCGGAAGCGATCTTCAGTATGGACTCGTAAAGCAGGTCCTTGCTGTCGATCTGCAGGAGCGTGTCGGTGAGCGACATGAGCCGTTCGGAAAGGGCGTTCTCCTTGCTGCGGGTGGCGTCCTTGACGATGACCGAGAGCTTGCCGGCCATGGCGCCGGCGAGCATGGAGATGAGCAGCGCGGCGTTGGGGAGGATGTCGGTATCGAAGATGGCCAGGAAACCGAGCCGCTCTCCCTGTGCCTTGAGCGGGAAAACGGTGCAGACGGTGGCCGTCACTTCTGGCAGGGCGGCGCGCATCTTGCCGTCCCAGAGCACGGTCTTCTTCGCCTTGTCCGGCGCCACGAAGAGCTGCAGCGAGTCGCCGTCGATGGTTCCCAACTCCTCGGGAAGTCCCCAGACGCCGGTCACCGGGAAGGACTTTCCTTCGGCGTCGGGGAGGGCGACGGCGATGCGCGCGGCCTGAAACGCGGTGACGATGGTCTCGCAGCAGATTGCGATGCAGGCGGTAACGGTGCCGACCTTGTCCAACCTTTCCAGAGCCTGGGACACGGCGTACAGCGCCTCGTCGCCGACCGCGTCCTGCGGGTGCGCCACAGCCGGGAGCTCCTGCTGCGTGCGCGAGGGGAGCCTGTACAGCTCGACCCTGCGCCTTACCTGCTCGGCGACCTCCTCAACCTCCTCGTAGTTCGCCGTACAAAGCGATTCCACGTGAGGAAGCAGCGAAAAGGCATCCCCTCCGTTATGTGCGAGGGATGCCAGCTGCCACAGGTCTATGGACTCCTCGCGGACGCCGTCACCCACCAGGCAGAAATCCTCTCCCGACATGTTGAAGGGGATCAGAAAACCAAAGAAACCGCCGCCATAGCGGCAGACCGAGGGGGTTCCCTCCTCGAAGAACACCTCCATGTCCTCCTCGAAGAAATGCCGCGAGACCTCTCGGCACAGGGGATCCTCGACGAGGGTGGCACAGGATTCGAAACGCCGGGCGGACGCAACGGTGCCGCTACGCCTGCGATATAGCGTAAGGCTGTAGCGCGCCAGCATGGGGAGCTTCTTCAACTCCGTCAGCAGATCCCCAAAAGGCATGTTCGCGATTTCCTGTGTCACAGGGGGGGCTCCAGCTCAAGTCGTAATGTGCCCCGGGGGGCAGGCATCCTTACGTAAAGGATTATTTCTGCACGTTTTGCGCCAAACTTTCATGCGCCGCGGACTGCTGCCGGTGCAGGAGGCCGCTCCCGCACCGACTGGATTATATTTGAATAATTACGGCTTCCTACGACGTCCGCCGCGCGGAATGTTCTCCTTGCTGCTCCGAGACTCCTAACCGGCACCAAAGAGGATGGTGCAATGGTAATATCGGGGTTCATAGTAATAAAGTCAGTAATTAGAATCACATTCTAATGTGTTTTTGGACACGGGATATCCTGACGAGCACGCGGGATGCGAGGGGCCGGTTCGCGACGACCTGGTCTGTAACGGCCGTCACGCTAATTTTCGCTGATTAAACCGCCCTTTCCGTCGTGGAAGTTGTGGTCGATCGTGCCCAATATCCGGGAAGGAAGGGGAACAAATTGATTGATTCTCGTCCTGGATGCCGGTAAACTCCAGCGCCATATATGCATGAAAGGTTGCAGATGCCAACGTCCCCGGACTCCCCTCTCTATAACAGCCGAATCTTCGATTCCTATCTCAAGCTGCTTCGTAAAAGGTATCCGAACGTCGATACGCACGCCCTGCTGGCCCACGCCGGCATGAAACGGCACGAGGTGTCCGACCCGGGACATTGGTTCACCCAGCGCCAGGTGAACCGTTTCCACGAAAAGTTGGTGCAGGCCACCGGCGAGCAGGGCATTGCGCGCGAAGCAGGCCGCTATTCCGCTTCTCCCGAGGTCTTGGGCCCGCTGAGGTCGTTCTTTCTCGGCATGATCGGCCCGGAGTACATCTTTTATTTCATCAACAAGATCGCCCCCAGGTTCACCCGTTCCTCCCGCTGCACCGCGCGCAAGACCGGGCCTCGCGAGATCGAGCTCACCGTCGCCTTCAACGAAGGGGTGCAGGAAAACCCGCGCCAGTGCGAAAACAGGGTCGGCTTCTTCGAAGCTGCCTTTTTGCTTTTTGACCACGACTTCCCCGAGATCGAGCATCCGGAGTGCGTCTTCAAGGGGGGGGAGGTCTGCCGCTATCTGATCCGGTGGCGACCCTCGCTGACCAACCGCTTGCTGCTGGCGCAGCGCGTCATTTCGCTGTTCCTGGTCGCCGGGCTCCTTGCCGATCTGTTCTACAATCACACGCTGCTGGGGCCGGCTCTCTTTCTCGGGCTCCTCGCGTACCTTTCCTTCACCCTTTTGAGCCGTAATGTCGAGCGCAAGGCCCTGCTTTCCTCGCTGACCAGCATGCGCGGCTCTAGCGAACGGCTCCTCTCGCAGGTCCAGGAGAACTTCGACCGCGCCCTCGCCATCAACGAGATCGGCCAGGTCATCGCCACCAGGACCGAGCTGGGAGAGATCCTCTCGAGCGTGAACCAGGTCCTGCACAAACGGCTCGGCTACGGCCGGGGTATCGTGGTCCTGCTCGACCCGCAACGTAACACACTGGTTCTACAGGGATGTTTCGGGCTCACCACCGAGGACGAGGAGAGGGTGCGCAGCATCGAGTTCCCTCTGGCCGCAGCGTCCTCCCCGGGGGTGCTGGTTTCCTGTTTCCGTACCCAGCAGCCGGTGCTGGTGGGCGACATCGAGGAAATAAGGGGGCAGGCCGAGCCGGAGAACTACGCCCTGATCAGCGCGCTCGGGGTGCGGTCCTTCATCTGCGCACCGATAGTCTGCGAAGGGGAGGCCCTGGGGGTGCTGGCCGTCGACGATGCCAGCAGGGAAGGGGGGTTGCTGCAAAGCGACTTGAACCTGATACAGGGGATCGCGCCGGTGATCGGGATCAGCGTCCGCAACGCGATGAGGCTTGCCAACGAGCGGAGGTTGTCCGACCAGCTCCGCAAGGCCTCCGAGCACCTGGAACGGCGCGTGGCCGAGCGGACCTCGGAGCTGAGCCAGGCCTACGCCGAGCTCGAGTATCTCTACGACTCCGTCTCGCACGACCTGCGCACCCCGCTCCGTGTCATCTACGGCTACGGGGAGCTGCTGCTGGAAGGGTACGGCGACAAGCTGGACGACCCCGCGAAGGAATACCTGGCCAGCATCATCAAAGGTGGGGAGCGGATGGAGGAGACCCTGGACCGGATGCTCGATTTCTCCGAGGTGAAATCGGCGCTGCCGGCCCTGCAGCCGGTCGACCTGAGCCTCATGGCCCTGCGCATCATGTCCGAACTGAGGATCACGGACCCAAAGCGGGAGGTGTCGCTGGAGATCGAGGACGGTGTGGTGGTTACCGGCGACGAGAAGCTGTTGGCCGGCGTGATGGAAAACCTGTTGGGGAACGCCTGGAAGTACAGCGCCTTGAAAGGCTGCACCAGAATCGCCTTCGGGCAAAACGACGGCATCTGCTACGTAAGGGACAACGGGGAAGGGTTCGACATGGCCCAGGCCGGGAAACTCTTCCTCCCGTTCCAGAAGCTGCACGACGGCAGCCGCTTCCGCGGCCACGGGCTGGGGCTGTCCATGGTGCGCCGCATGCTGGAGCGCATGGGCGGCAAGGTGTGGGGGGAGGGGAGGCCCGGCGAGGGGGCGACCTTCTACTTCACCCTCCCGCCAGCCGACACCCGCTAGCCGACCTCCGAGTACTCCCGCTCCCGGAACTCGACCCCGAGGGACAGGGCGAGTTTCCTCACCGGCTCCACGTCCAGCCCTGGCACCGTCACCGCACTCGCCGTGACCTGCGGCACGTGCTTTGGGGCCTCCCTGAGAAAATCGCAGAGGCCGGCGAATCCCGCTGCCCCGAAGGGGGTGTTGCAGAGCCTGTCGTAATCCTCGGCGTTGGCCGCGTTGAGGCTCACCGACAGGGCATCCACCAGCCCTTTCAGCTCCGGAAGGATGTTCCGGCCGTGCACCAGGTTCGCCTGGCCGTCGGTGTTGATCCTCACCCGCAGGCCGCGCCGTTTCAACTCGGCGGCCACTTCCTTGACCAGGTCCAGCCTGATCAAAGGCTCTCCGAACCCGCAGAACACCACCTCGTCGTAACCCGAAGCCGCATCGACGGCGGCGATAACCTCGGCAAAGTTCGGCTCGTGCGAAAGCTTAAGCTCGTGTCCCTTCACCGCGAGTTCCTCGAACTTCGGGCAGAAGGTGCAGCGGTTCGAGCAGCGGTTGGTGATGTTGAGGTAGAGCGAATTGCGGATCTTGTAGGCGATGGTGTCTTCCTGCGTCGCGGCCTGTTCGATCCGGAACAGCCTCCTGGTGTTGAACGAGGTGATGCGGCCGACGTCGTCCGGGGAGAGCCCCTTTACTTCGGCGATCCGCTCCGCCGCGAACCTGACGAAGGCCGGCTCGTTCCTCTTCCCGCGGTGCGGCACCGGGGTGAGGTAGGGGGCGTCGGTCTCCACCATGAGCTTCTCGATCTTCAACCCCCGGACCACCTCCCTGAGCGCCTCGTTGGACGGGTAGGTGACGGTTCCCGGGATGGAGATCATGAAGTTCATCTCGATGCACTCCTTCGCCATGGCCAGGTCGCCGGAAAAGCAGTGCAGCACCCCTCCCACCTCGTTGGCCCTTTCCTCCTTGAGTATGGCGACGATGCGGTCGTGGGCGTCGCGGTCGTGGATGATGAGCGGCAGCGAGAGCTCCCGTGCCATCCTGATGAAGCGGCGGAACACCTCCTCCTGGTCGGTGCGGGGGGAGCGGTCACGGAAGAAATCGAGGCCGACCTCCCCGATGGCGACCACCTTGGGGTTGTTCAGTGCGAGTTCGCGCACGGCCTGGTAGTCCGCCTCGGTCACGCCGGCCGCGTCGTGGGGATGGATCCCGACCGAACAGTAGATGTTCGGACGCGAAGCGGCGAGGGCGACGGCCTCGCGGCTCGACTCAAGGTCCGCGCCGACGGCCATGATGGTGCCGACTCCCGCCTCCCTGGCACGATCCATCATCTCCTCGAAATCCTCAGCGTACTCGCTGCCGTATATGTGGGAATGGCTGTCGATCAGTTCCATGAAGTGCTCCTTGAGGTAATGCCTGCTGTCTGTTTTTTTGCAAAAGGGCGGTCAGCTCCGCCATCCCTCTCCACGCGGGAGAGGGTGCCCGCAGGGGGGTGAGGGGGATGCCGTCGGCGGCCTCTGTGCAGGTCGCAACACCCCCGCCACCGTCCCTCTCCCGACGGAAGAGGGGCAGTGGCGAAGTTCACTATATTACTGGATGAATCTGGGCGATGCCAGAGCTTTTTGCTTCGTCTCCTCCCCAGAGGGGAGGATAGGGACGGGAGGTTCACTTTCGGCGTCGTAAAAACCCGCTACTCGGTGACGCTGCGGATGGATGCCTCGATGCCGTCCATGAGCATGGCAAGCTCGTCGAGGGAGATGGAGAGGGGAGGGAATACGACGATCACGTTCCCCAGCGGGCGGAGGAAAAGTCCGTGCTTTCTCGCTTCCAGGCAGACCCGGACTCCGACGCGCTCCTCCCACGGGTACGGGTCGCGGCTGTGCCGGTCGCGGACCAGCTCGATCCCGGCGATCATCCCTTCCTGGCGCACGTCCCCTACGTGGGTCAGTTCCATGAGCCGCTGCAGGCGGTCCTGGAGGTAGTCGATCTTCTCCGGGAGCCGCTCCAGCAGGCGGTCCGTCTCGAAGATGTCGAGGCTCGCGAGCGCCGCGGCGCAGGCGATGGGGTTGCCGGTGAAGGTGTGGCCGTGGAAGAAGGTTTTGAGCTCGCTGTAGGCGCCCCAGAAGGCGTCGTAGACCTTGCGGGTGGTGAGGGTGGCGGCCAGAGGCAGGTAGCCGGCCGAGATCCCCTTGGATATGGCCATGATGTCCGGGGTCACCCCTTCCTTGCCGCAGGCGAACATGGCGCCGGTGCGGCCGAACCCGACCGCGACCTCGTCCGCGATCATGAGGACGTCGTAGCGGTCGCAGAGTTCCCGCACCCCCTTCACGAAGCCCGGGGGCTGCACGATCATGCCGCCGGCCCCCTGGACCGAGGGCTCGATCACGAGGCCGGCCAGTTCATGGGCGTGCTCCTTCATGAGCCTCTCGAGTTCCTGAAGGCAGAGGAGACCGCAGCTGCGGCAATCCCCCTCCGGGGCAAGGGCGCAGCGGTAGCAGTAGGGGGAGGGCGCCATGATGGTGGGGAAGAGCAGGGGGGCGTAGACCTCGTGGTAGATGGCGATCCCCCCGACGCTCATCGAGCCGACCGTGTCGCCGTGGTAGGCGTTATCGAAGCGGATGAATTTCTTCTTCTCGGTGTTGCCGACCTGCTGCTGGTACTGGAAGGCCATCTTTACGCCGATTTCCACGGCGGTGGAGCCGTTGTCGGAGTAGAAGACCTTGGCCAGTCCCGGGGGCGCGATGTCTATCAATCGCTTGGCAAGGAGTGCGGCGCGGTCGTTGGAGAGCCCCAGGAGGGTCGAGTGCTCCAGCCGGTCCACCTGCTCCTTCACCGCCTCGTTGATCTCCTTGCGGCAGTGCCCGTGCACGTTGGTCCAGATGGCGGCCACCCCGTCGAGGTAGCGGTTCCCCTCTGAGTCGATGATGTAGGAGCCTTCCCCCCTGGTGATGACGATATTCTCCGCGTTTTCCCACTCGCTCATCTGGGTGAAGGGGTGCCAGAGGTATTCGCTGTCGTAGCGTCTGAGCGTTTCGGTATCGAGTTCGATCACGTGTTCCTCCCGAAAAAAGAGCCAGCGCCGTGCCTTTTCAGGCCTCTCAAGCGGTGGCGCAAGTAAAGATGCGAGTGTCCAGAAAGGACCTCCCCCGTCGACGTAGAACGTAGAACGGCTTCCAGGTTTATTCGAACATCTCTCTCAGCATGATCCCTGTGGCCGGCATCTGCAGCAGCCGGTCGGCCAGCTTGGTGACCAGGTCGCGCTCGTTTTGCGCCTCGATGTCGGGGAAGAGGCCGAGGAGCTGCGCCCCGGAGAGAGAGTCTATCATGTGCGGAGCGTAGGATTCGGCCTGGTCGGGGGTGTCGGGGTAGCGGTTGACGATGACCCCTTTCACTTTGAGCCCAAGCGTGCGCGCCGTGAAGGTGGTGAGCAGGGTGTGGTTGATGGTCCCCAGGTTCGGGCGCGCCACCACGGCGACGGGAAGGCCGAGATGCAGGGCGAGGTCGGCCACCAGCAGCCCGCCTGCCAGGGGAACCATCAATCCGCCCGCCCCTTCCACGATGACGAAGTCGTACTGCGCGGCGAGCCTCTGGTAGGCCTCCTTGATGACGTCGAAGCTGATGCGGACGCCGTCCTGGGTGGCGGAGACGGAAGGTGCGAGAGGCGCCCTGAGCAGGTAGGGTGCGGCGTCCTGCGTGACCGGGACCCCCGCGGCAAAGGCGAGCAGTTCGGCGTCTTCGGAGACGAGGGCGCCCTCGGCCTCGATGCAGCCGCTGGTTACCGGCTTCATGATCCCGACGCTGTGTCCCATCTTCCTGAGAAGCATGGCGATGGTCGCAGACGCGATGGTTTTTCCAACACCCGTGTCGGTGCCGGTGATGAAGATGCTTTTGGCTGGCATGCTGTTTCCTTTCGATGCGTTATGTCCACTGCAGGGGCGAATGATCATCCGCCCCCCCTCGGCGGCGCCACCACGGCAATTGTCGCAACCGGAGCAGCCGGGGCGCTGGCAGCCGGGCAAATGATCATTTGCCCCTACAGGTAGCGTCATCAGCCCCCTGAATGGCAGGTGATTTTAATGCGCGCACATCACGGTGGCGAGGCCTAAGTCGCTGAACATGGTCAGGTCGGTGTCGACGTTGCGCCCCGCGGTGGTGAGGTAGTTGCCGATCATGGTGCCGTTCGCGCCGGCGAAGAATATCCAGGACTGCAGGTCGCGCAGGTTCTTTTCCCGTCCGCCGCAGATGGTGATCCTCTTGCCCGGCAGGATCAGGCGGTAGATGGCGATGGTCTTCAGGCACTCCTGTGCGGAGATGTTGCTCGCGCCCTCGAGCCTGGTTCCCTCGATCGGGTTCAGGAAGTTCATCGGCACCGAGTCGACGTCGAGCTCCTTCAGGGTGAAGGCCATCTCCACGCGCTGCGCGGCGCTCTCGCCCATCCCGAAGATGCCCCCCGAGCAGATCTTTACGCCGGCCTTTTTCACCGCTCGAACCGTGTCCACGTCTTCCTGGTATGCATGGGTGGTGCAGATGTTGGGGAAGAAGCTCTCCGCTGTCTCGAGGTTGTGGTGGTAGGTGTCCATCCCCGCGTCCTTGAGCTTCCGCGCGGTCTCCTCGTCGATGATGCCGAGGGAGCAGGAGGGGAGGATGGTGGTTTCCTTGCGGACGCGACGCAGGGCTGCGAGGATCTGCTCCAGTTCCTGCCCCTTCACCGTGGTACCGCTGGTGATGATGCCGAAACAGGCGCTGCCGTTGGTCTCGGCGGCCTTGGCGCATTCCACCATCTGCTCCTCCTGGACCAGCGGGTAAACCGGCGCGTCGGTCGTATGGTGGGCGGACTGGGCGCAGAAGGCGCAGTTCTCGGCGCAGCGGCCGGACTTGGCGTTGATGATGGAGCAAAGGTGCACCTCGTTGCCTACGAAGTGCTCCTTGACGCGGGTGGCGGCGCGGAACAGGTCGAAGAGCTCGGAGCCCTGCGCGTCCGAGAGACGGACGGCCTCTTCGGGGGTGATGGATCCGCCTGCGATGATTCTTTCTGCTATTTCAGAGATGATTTTTTCCATGAGATCCTCCAGCGGGTCATTTAGCACGCAGAAGCGGAGGTTGTCAACCACTTCAGAGAGATTGGTTGACGATTGACGGGAGGAGGCGCCAGATGCGTCCTCTGGGGCGGTGAGATGGAGCAGTCCAGCCCAAGGGTTACAGGGGCGGGGCGGGAGGTGACGGGGGTGCTGCACTGCCTGAGGTGGCGACCTAAAGCTCTTCGGTGGTGAAGGCCACGACGTCGTCTATGCTCTCCGCGTCGAGCAGCACCATGACCAGGCGATCGAGTCCCAGGGCGATGCCTGCTGCTTCCGGCATCTCGGCCAGGGCGGCCAGGAACTTTTCGGGGACGGGGTAGCCGTGTTTGCCGTGGCGGGCTCGCTCGGCGGCCTCCGCCTCGAACCTCGCGCGCTGCTCGACGGGGTCGATCAGTTCGGAGAAGGCGTTGGCGATCTCCAGGCCGCCCAGGTAGAGCTCGAAGCGCTCGGCTACGGTGGGGTCGTCGGCCCTGAGGCGGGCTAGGGCGGAACAACTGGCCGGGTAATCGTAGATGAAGGTGGGGCGACCGATGCCGAGCCTCGGTTCGATCCTGTCGACCATCAGCTCGTCGAAGGTCCCCGCGGCCAGGGCCGCTTCGGCGGTGGTGCCGGCGTAGCGCAGGAAGGCGTCGCGAACCGTGATCCGCTCCCATGGGTTGGAGAGGTCGATCTCGACGCCGCGATAGGTGATGGTGTCCGCTCCGGACGCAGCCCTGATCAGCTCCTCGGTCTCGTCCATCAGCACGCGATAGTCGGCTTGGGCCCGGTACCACTCGAGCATGGTGAACTCGCTCAGGTGGCGGGTGCCGCGCTCGCCGTCGCGCCAGCAGCGGCAGATCTGGAAGATGCGGGGGTAGCCTGCGGCCAAAAGCCGCTTCATGCAGAGTTCGGGCGAGGTCTGCAGGAACCAGCCGTCGCTGGGTATGGCGTCGATCTGCGCCTCGGGGGCGGGAGCGGGTATGCGAAAAGGGGTCTCGACTTCGAGATACCCCTTTTCATGGAAAAACATCCTGATCCTGGCGAAGATCGCGCCACGCTGGGCCAGGGCTTGGGAGCGCCTGGCCAGTGGCCAACTTCCCGACATGACTTACCCCTTGACCCTGGTGGAGTACTCGCCGGTGCGGGTGTCGATGGTGATCAGCTCGCCTTCCTCGATGAACGGCGGAACGCGCAGGACGTAGCCGGTCTCGACGGTGGCGGGCTTGGAGTCGCTGCCGGAGGTGTCCCCCTTGACCCAGGGGTCGGTCTGCACGACGCGCAGGTTGACGAAGTTCGGAACGTCTACGCCGATTGCCTTCTCCCTGAACAGGAGCACGTCCACCTGGAGGTTGTCGATCAGGTAGTTCTTGGCGTCGCCCATGGCGTCTTCGCTGATGTGGATCTGCTCGAAGGTGCTGTTGTCCATGAAGCAGTAGTGATCGTCTTCCTTGTAGAGGTACTGCATCACGCGGTCTTCAAGGCTGGCAGGCTCGAAGGTCTCGCCGGAGCGGTAGGTGCGGTCCAGGGTGGAGCCGGTGATCATGTTCTTCATCTTGGTGCGGTAAAGGGCCTGCCCTTTGCCCGGCTTGGCGAAGTCAAAGTGGGTGATGATGTAAGGCTCGTTGTCGATGGTGATCTTCAAGCCTTTTCTCAGATCGGCTGCAGTGTACATTGCTCTTCCTCTTCTTACTGTGGGATTGAATAAAGGTTCAGTACGCTGCGCGCGGGGGCACGCAGCTAAACCGGTATTGGGTCCTATGTTATCCGTATGTGCCTTGCAGCGATGCTGAGGGTGGCAGGGACAGACGCCGGTGACGTACGGGGGAAGGGTTTATTTTGCGCGATAGGTGATGCGGCCGCGGCTGAGGTCGTAGGGAGAGAGCTCTACGGTGACCTTGTCGCCAGGCAGGATCTTGATGAAAAACTTCCTCATCTTGCCGGAGATGTGCGCCAGCACCATGTGGTCGTTTTCCAGCTTCACCTTGAACATCGCGTTGGGAAGCGGCTCAATGACCGTCCCTTCTACTTCGATTGCTTCTTCCTTGCTCATTTTTGCTCCTGGGAGTTTGTGGCATCTTTTAACAATCTGTGAGTCTACAAATTTTTCCTGCAAAAAGCAAGCTGCATTTCGCAGCTGTTACCATTTTCCCTTCGATATCATCGCTATTTACAGAACTCGCATAACATGCTAAAAAAATGGCCAGATTTTTCCAAGGAGTACCGAGTTTACATGCAAAAACTGATCAGGGAGATCCCGCTCTCCAACGGGCTCACCGTTCGCTTCTTCGACGCCACGCGCCGCTACTTCGGCGACTACCACCAGGTCCGCATTCATATATGCTGCGAAGTTCCGCTTTCGCCAGATCTTTTCCCCGACGAGGAATCTCACCAGGCTGCCATGAAACTGCTCGGCGCCAGCGTGAGTTTCAAGAAGGACATCGAGCACCAGGGGGTGCCTTCACTCTCCGTGGACCAGACCGTGGAGCGGGTCATCGCCGACTTCGCCGCTCACTCCCTCGGCTACTTCAATAGTCCCGGTTTCCCGATGAAGCTGGTCCAGGCCGAACTGACCCGGGCCCGGGGGCGCAGGACGGGTTTCGTACCGCGCGGCGTCCATGGCTGATCCGGTCGTCTTCATAGAAAGCCTCTGTTACGGCGGCGCGGGCTTCGGCAGGGTGGACGGCAAGGCGTGCTTCGTCCCCTTTACCGCACCGGGGGATCGGGCGAGGATCCGCGTGGTGAAGGACAAGCGCTCCTTTCTGGAGGGGGAGCTCGCCGAGCTGGTCGAGCCTTCGGCGCTGCGTGTCGCCCCGGCGTGCCCCGTCTTTGGCGAGTGCGGCGGCTGCGACTGGCAGTTCCTCTCCTACCCGGAGCAGCTCTTACAGAAGGGTTCCATTTTCGCGGACACCCTGGCGCGCATCGGCAAGATCGCCCGGGAAAAGGTGTTGCCGGTCGCGGCATCGCCTGAGCCGTACGGCTACCGTTCCCGCGTGCAGGTGAAGGTCTCCGTGCGCGCAGGCGCGGTGCAACTCGGATTTTTCCGCACCGGTTCCCACAACGCGGTCGATTTCGGCGCCGGCTGTCCGCTGGCGAACCCGCGCCTGAACCGGATGGCCGCCGAGTTCCGGGCACTCATCCCCAGGCTGCCGCAGTTCGAGCTCATCCACCAGGTAGACCTCGCCATCGGCGACCAGGGGGAGGGGATCGCCATCGTGCACAGCAGGGGAGGCGCTGGCGGTAGACTGGTCGAGCGCCTGGCCCAGGAGCGGTCTCAGCTTCCCTCGGTCGCCGGCGCTTTCCTGCGCAGCGGCCAGAAAGGGGACTTGACGAAGGCCTTCGGCATCGAAGCCCTGAGCTACCGCGTCCCCGCCGACCTGTTGCCGGGCTCGAAGGAGCTGACGCTTCGCTTCGGCCGGGGTGGCTTTTCGCAGGTGAACTACCCGCAGAACCTGGAATTGATCCGCACCGCCTGCGAGTGGGCCGGGTTGACCGGGAAGGAGAGGGTGCTCGACCTTTACTGCGGCAACGGCAACATCTCCCTGCCGCTCGCGCTTCGCGCCGCGGAGGTGCTGGGGATCGAGGGGTACGCCCCGTCCATCGCCGATGCAGTGGCCAACGCAGAGGCTAACGGGATCGAAAACGCCGTCTTCCAGGTAAGCGACGCGGCCCAGGCCGTCAGGCGCCTGGTCAAGCGGAAGGAAAAGTTCGACACGGTGGTGCTCGACCCCCCCCGGGGAGGCGCCGAGGCCGCCGCCGAGATCGCCGCACTCGCACCGGGAAAGATCATCTACGTTTCCTGTGATCCGGCCACGCTGGCCCGCGACCTCGCTACACTTTGCAGCAACGGGTACCAGGTGACCCGCTCCAGGCCGGTAGACATGTTCCCGCAGACCTACCACCTCGAGAGCGTCACCGAACTCGTAATTGCATAAATACAACCCACCATTCGGAGGCTGCATGTTTTTCGGACTGTTCGGCAAGAAGGATTTTCGTCACTACCAGAACCAGGGTGCCAAGCACCTCGCCGCTGAGCGCTACGCCGATGCGCGCGTTGATTTACAGGAGGCGCTGAAGCTTTGCCCGGCTGATGCGCCCCAGGAAGCCGCAGCCATCCGCCAGGGGCTGGACCAGGCGGGCGACCGCCTGGGAGAACTGAACCTGCAGGAAGGCGAACACGCCCTGCGTTTAGGCGAAGTGCAGAAGGCATATGATCACTTTTGCCTCGCCGCCGACCTCGCCGCCGATCCGAGCCTCAAGGCCCGCGCCCATGCCGAGGCCGCCAAGCTGGAACAGCCCGAAAGCCAGGCCGCGGCCGCGAAGCCTGCCGCCGCACCGGCAGGCGCTGGCAACTACAAACCGCACGGCGGCGGTTCCTGCACCACCTGCAAGGGGCACGGCGATCACCATCACGAGGAGCCCGCCTCCATGGAGATGAGCATGTCCGAAGAAGATCAGTTCTTCCTCATGATCCAGCCGCTCCCCGGCGACCTCCCCGGCCGTTACGCCGAACTCGGCTCCCAATTCGCCAAGGCGTACCTCATGATTCATGAAGGCAACGACCGCGATGCCTTCCCCATTTTGCAAGAAATGTTGTTATCTCGTGAAAATGACATTGTATTATACGAAGTGGCACTTATAATGTTCCGTGCGGGGCAAATTCATGAGAGCGAAGCGCTCCTGAATCGGGCATTGGTGCTCAATCCGCAAAACGCAACCGTCTACTTGGCACTCGTTCAATTGTTTGCCGGCGGGGGACGCTACCCGCAGGCGATAGCCACCGTGCAGAAGATGCTGGAACTGGACATCCTCCCGGACCAGGCCCAGTTCATGCTGGGCGAACTGCACGAGGCGACCGGGGATACGGAGCGGGCCATGGAGCTCTGGACCAAGTCCCTGGACTACCCCGGCGTGGCCAAGGCTGCGGCCGAGCGGCTCATCCCGATCCTCAACCGCCAGGGTCGCACCGACGAAGTGAAGTACCTGTCCAAAAAATATTTAAAGGGATGCTGTTAAAAGAAGCTGGTTTCCGGAGGTGGACAATGAACAAATCAGAACTCATTGAATCTCTCGCAGCTAAAAAGACCCTCTCCTTCAAGAAGGCAGAGGAAGTCGTCAATGCCGTCTTCGCATCGATGACGGAGGCCTTGCTTTCCGGTGACCGGATCGAAATCAGGGGCTTCGGCAGCTTCGTTGTGAAAGAGTATGACGCCTATACCGGCAGAAACCCCAAGACGGGCGAATCGATCTCCGTCAAGGCGAAGAAGTTGCCCTTCTTCAAGGTCGGTAAGGAGCTGAAGGAGAAGGTCTCCGGATAGCCGCTTTCAGCTGTCACTGACACGGGAGCAACGGATCTCGAAACCATCACTGCGCCCGCCGGCCGCCCTGGCCGACGGGCGCCCATTTTCACGCGTCTTTAGCCTTAACACTGCTGGACTGGCCTTACCATGTTTCCCACCTCTTGGTCGTATATCGTCGAGGCTCTCGGCGGCCTTGCACTCTTCATACTCGGCATGCGCACCATGTCGGAGGGGCTGCAAAAGGTAACCGGTGAGCGTCTGCGCCGCGTGCTGGAGCGGAGCACCGGAAACCGCCTCACCGCCCCCCTGGTCGGCAGCTGCCTCGCCTCCATCCTGCAGTCCGGCTCCGCCGCCTCAGTGCTCGTGGTGGGTTTCGTGAACGCCGGTCTTCTCTCCCTGTACCAGGCGCTGGGGGTCCTGCTCGGCACCGGCATCGGCACCACCCTCGCCATACAGTTCATCGCGTTCCGCGTTTCCGCCCTCGCGCTTCCGGCCATCACCGTCGGGGTCTTCCTCAATATCTTCTCCCGCAGCCGCAAGCTCTCCGAAGCGGGGGGGATGCTGCTGGGGATCGGCCTTGTGTTCTTCGGTCTCTCCATCCTGGAAGGGGCCTGCCTCCCGCTCAGCGAGAGCGCCATCATCGCCGGGCTGCACCAGGGGGTTCCCTCGCTGCGCCTGGTCGCGGTCCTGCTCGGCGCTCTGCTCACCTTCCTGGTGCAGTCCGGCAGCGCCACCCTCGGGATTGTGATCGCGCTCGCCTCGGCCGGGGTCCTCTCCTATGATGCCGCCATCGCCATGGTGATCGGCGAGGTGGCCGGCGCGGCCCTGATACCGCTCATAGCCTCCATCGGCGGCACCCAAACCGCGAAGCGCGCCGTGGTTATCTACCTCGGCATCAGTTGGGTGGCCATCGCCCTGGCCCTGCTCTTCTTCCCCTTCTTCCTGAAGGCCGTGGCGCTCGTTTCGCCGGGGGACCTCTCCCCCCTGTACCACGGGGCGCCCCCCGAGGCGGTGGTGCAGGCACTGCGCCCCCATATCGCCCGGCATCTTGCCAACGCGCACACCATCTTCACCGTGGCATCGCTGTTCATGTTCCTCCCCACGATCGGATTCTTCGCACGCTCCGCCGAGACGCTCCTCCCCACCAGGCGCTCCGAGAGCGAGCCGCGCCCCCGCTTCATAGACGTGCGGGTCATCAAGACCCCCACCATAGCCCTGGTGCAGGCCTGGAACGAGCTGGCCAGGATGGGGGGGATCGCCGCGGCCATGTACGCCGAGCTGGTCTCCCAGTTCGACGGCTTCAACCCCAAGGTCGCCGCCGCCGTGCGGGACAAGGAGGTGGTGCTGGACGTGCTGCACCGCGACATGTCCCAGTTCCTGGTGGCGCTCTCCCGGGAGACGCTCTCGCTGGAGCGCGCCGTCGAGATACCGACCATGCTGGAACTGGTGAACGAGATCGAACAGGTGGGGGACCAGGCCGAGGCCATCCTCAACTACCTCATGCGCAAAAAGGAAGAGAGGCTTCGGTTTTCCGCCAGCGCCATGGAGGAGTTGAAGCGTGTCGCGGCCAAGGTGGGGGAGGTTGTCGCCGCCTGCGAGGCCGCACTGAAAGGCGAGGAGATCCAGGAGGTAACCGACCTCAAGCTCGAGATCGCCTCGCTGGAGAGTGAACTCCATGCCAGCCACCTGCGCCGCTTGAAAAGCGGCAAGTGCAACATCGTTGCGGGGCTCCTTTACAGCGACATCATCGTCAGCTTCTCCAAGATATCGCAGCTCTGCTTCTCCATAATCGCCCAAAGAAAAGGACTCGCCCCATGACAGACAAGGCAGCCGCCATCGACCTCGGCACCAACACCGCCCGGCTCCAGATAGCAACCCAGACCCCATACCGGCAGGTGCTGTTAAAGCGCATCATCACCAGGCTTGGAGGCGGCTTCACCCGTGAGACCGGCCTATCCCCGGAGGCGCAGGAACGCTCAATCGCCGCCCTGGGGGAATTCGCTTCCGACATGGCGAGCCACGGAGTGGTGCGGCTGAGGGCCGTGGCGACTTCGGCGGTGCGGGACGCCAAAAACGGCGCCGACTTCTGCAGGCGCGTGCTGGAGGAAACCGGCATCGCCCTGGAGGTCATCGATGGCAGCGAAGAGGCCATGCTCACCCTGCGGGGGGTCGCCTCCATCCTGGACAACAAGGACGAGGATCTCGCGGTGTTCGACGTGGGGGGGGGGAGCACCGAGTACACGCTGGCAGCCGCCCAAAAACCGCTATTCACCCGCAGCCTCCCGGTAGGCGTGGTCCGTCTCACCGAAGGGAAGGTGGGAGTGGCCGAGATGGAGGACAAGATCCGGCGCGAACTGCGCGCCTTTCGGAGCGAGCTTGCCGGAGCGGGGCTTGCCGAGCGCTTCTGCGGGGCCACCCTGGTGGGGACCGCCGGAACGGCAACCACCCTGGCCTCCATCGACCTTGGCATGACCGACTACGATTATAAAAAGGTCAACAACCACACCCTGTCGCTCGCCAAGGTGGAGGCGATGTTCGACAGGCTGCTCCCCCTCACGCCGAGGGAGCGCCTGCAGGTGCCCGGCCTGGAGCCGGGGCGCGAGGACCTGATCATCGCCGGAATCCTGGTCGTGCTGACCACCATGCGCGAGTTCGGGTTCCCGACCTTCAAGGTGAGTGATGCGGGGCTTTTGGAAGGGCTGATCCTCGGTGTCTAACCGGCTCAACAGGCTTTATTCTTTGACAACCCGGCGGGGAACGTTATACTCATTAACCATTCGTTCCCGTACCTTTTAATGCACAGGTTGCCCCCGTCCATCCTTCGGGTAGCGGTACGGCCTCCCTTCCGCCGAAGGAGCCTTTCGTCAATGTATCTCAGCAGAGAGTCGTACAAAAAGATCATAGAAGACCTCCGCGACGGGCTCTACATCGTCGACACGGACAGGAAGATCATCTTCTGGAACCATGCCGCGGAAAGGATCTCGGGGTACAGTGCAGAGGAAGTGATTGGCAAGCCGTGCGCGGACAACATCCTGTGCCACGTTGACGACGTCGGCCTCAACCTCTGCTGCAGCGATTGTCCCCTCGCATCGACCATCTACGAGGGGACCCCGCACGATGCCGAGGTCTTCCTGCACCATAAAAACGGCCACCGGGTGCCGGTGTCGGTGCGTGTCATCCCGCTCACCGACGACGCGGGCACCGTCATAGGCGGCGTCGAGATGTTCTCCGACAGCAGCTATCAAGCCGACAACGAGGTGCGGCTTAAGGAACTGGAGAAGCTGGCCCTGCTGGACGGGCTCACCCAGTTGGCCAACCGCCGCTACCTCGACCGCGAGCTCGAGTCCCGCCTCGAGGAGATGAACCGTTACGACATCCCCTTTGGCATCCTTTTCATGGACCTGGACGATTTCAAGTCAGTCAACGACTGTTACGGACACGAGACCGGAGACCGGGTGCTGCAGTTCGTGGCAGGGACCTTGAGCGCCAACTCCCGTCCCTTCGACCTCTACGGCCGTTGGGGAGGCGAGGAATTCGTCGGCATCATCCGCAACGTAACTCCAGCGAACCTAAAGCACATGGGGCAGCGTTTGCGCCGACTGGTGGAAAAGTCCTTCGTGCTGGTGGAAGGCGAGGCGCTCCGCATCACCATCTCCATCGGGGCCACCATGGCCGTCGAAAACGACACCGTGCAGACGCTGCTGGCACGCGCAGACGCCCTAATGTACCAGAGTAAGGCTGCCGGCAAAAATAGGCTTACCATCGGTTGAGCCACACAAACCACGCCGCGGCAACTGACAGCTGATTTCTACCCCTACGTCACTTCCCCCCCCCTTTTTTGCTTCCCCGAGTCGGTTTTTCTTACGTAATGCCCTCCTTCAAACAGCCATTGCCGAAAATGATGGTAGACTCATGACGTTTGCCTTTTCACCGTTACAGTCCCCAACGCCATGAACAGGGAGGAATCAAAGATGGGTGTCAAGATCGCCAACAGATGTACTGTCGCAGTCCTTGCCATGCTTGCTGCCACTGCAATCTGGGCCGGGTGTAGCCACCGCAGCGCCGAGGTGCAGCCGACCCAGGTTACCGAAGCGCCGCTGGATCCGGCCGATGCGGCCATCGACCCGGCGCGTTGGGGCAAACTGTACCCGCTTCATTACCAGCAATGGAAGCTGACCAGCGAGCCGACTCCGGCCGGGTTGAGTAAGTACAAGCGGGGTTACGACGTAGGCGAGCAAAGACGGGACAAGCTGGACGAGTATCCCTTCCTGGCACTTTTGTACAACGGATGGGGCTTCGGCGCCGAGTACAACGAGCCGCGCGGGCACTACTACATGGTGCAGGACCAGCTGGAGGTCGATCCAGGCAGGATCAAGGCGGGAGGCGCCTGCCTCACCTGCAAGACTCCCTACGCCCCGAAGCTCGCCAAAGAGATGGGAGCGGCTTATTTCCCGACGCCGTACAAGGAGGTGTTGGCGCGCCTGCCGAAGGCCAACCAGACCCTCGGGGTCGCCTGCATCGACTGTCACGACAACAAGGGGATGACGCTCAAGATCTCGCGCGGTTTCACCCTCGGCAAGGCGCTCAAGGAAATTGGTGAGGACGAGACCAAGCTGAGCAGGGGGCAAAAGCGCACCTTCGTCTGCGCCCAGTGCCACGTCACCTACATCATCCCCAAAGACAAGGAGATGCACTCCACCGACGTCTTCTTCCCCTGGGCCGGCAGCAAGGAAGGGCACATCACCATCGAAAACATCATCAAGCAGATCAAGAGTTCTCCGGCGAACCTGGAGTGGACCCAGGCGGTCACCGGCTTCAAACTCGGTTTCGTGCGCCACCCGGAGTACGAGTTCTACTCGAACCAGAGTCCTCACTACCTTGAAGGGGTTACCTGCGCCGACTGTCACATGCCGATGATGTCCGCCAACGGCCAAGAACTCACCGACCACAGGATCATGAGCCCGCTCAAGGGGAGCATGTCCGCCTGCGCAGCATGCCACAGCGAGACGCCGCAGCAGCTGCGCCAGAAGGTCATCGCCATCCAGGACCGTTTCATCGACCGTTACCTCAAGACCGGCTATGCCGTGGCAACCGACGCAAAGCTGTTCGAAATGGCGAACAAGGCCAAGGCTGCAGGCAAACAGATCGATAACGAGCTCTATGCGATGGCCAGGGAACATTACGAGCAGGCCTTCTACCGCCTGATCTTCGTCGGGGCGGAGAACTCGACCGGCTTCCACAACCCTGCCGAGGGCATGCGGGTCATCGAGGACGCCGCGAGCCATGCCGCCGGGGCGGACATGCACCTGCGCCAGTTGCTGGCCAAGGCGGGGGTACCTGCGCCGGAGAAGGTCGACCTGGAACTGACCAAATACACGAACAACCGCGGCGCCAAGAAGCTGCAGTTCAGGCAGGAGCACGAAATCCTGCCGCCGACGCTGGTTAAATAACCGGCACCAGGCAAGCGTCAAGAGGTGAGGGCGGGCCGACGGGTCCGCCCTCTTTTTTCGGCAGGCACGCGCCTTTACGCCTGCTTGACGGTCCTCCCGCTGGCGGGTAGACTTGCCACGTTCAATGATTTCGGATGTATCGCCGTATTTCATGCGGGTCCGGTCTGTGATCCGGATACCTTTCAGGAGGGGATAGTGAAATTGAAAGAATGGACGCCGGCAACGCTTCTGGAACTCTCGGGGGGCTACTGGAGCACCTGCACCCTGCACGCCGGGGTGAAACTGAACCTGTTCACGCCGCTTGCGTCTGCCTCGATGAGCGCTGCAGAGTTGGCCGGCACTCTGGAGTTGGATGCGCGTGGTCTCGCCATGCTGCTGGACGCCCTTGCAGCCATGGGCCTTCTGGACAAGCAGGGGCGCCACTACACCGCTACCGCATTTTCCGTGAAGTTTCTAAGCCGCACCTCGCCCGACTACCTCGGACACATCATAATGCACCACCATCACCTCGTTGGCGGCTGGAGCCGGCTGGACGAGGCGGTCAAGTCTGGGCAACCGGTCCGGGAGCGGGTCTCCCATGAGGACGTGGAAAGCTCGCGCGAAAGCTTCCTGATGGGGATGTTCAATCTCGCCATGATGATCGCGCCCAAGATCGTTCCGCAGGTCGACCTGCAAGGACGCCGGCGCCTGCTCGACCTCGGAGGAGGCCCCGGCACCTACGCCATCCACTTCTGCCGGCAAAACCCTCAGCTCGATGCCGTCATATGCGATCTCCCGACCACCAGGACCTTCGCCGAACAGACCGTCTCGCGTTTCGACTTGTCCGACCGCATCGGGTTTGTCGCCGCGGATTTCGAGCAGGACGACCTGCCGGAGGGATTCGACGTCGCCTGGCTGTCCCACGTGTTGCACGGCATAGGCCACGATGCCTGTGCCAGGGTGCTGAAGAAGACCGTGTCGGTCCTGGAGCCTGGGGGCTTGATCCTGATCCAGGAGTTCATACTCGACGATACAAGAGATGCGCCGGTCTTCCCTGCACTGTTTTCGCTGAACATGCTGCTGGGAACGCCGGAAGGGCAGTCCTACAGCCAGGGCGAACTGTTCGACATGCTCGAGAAGGCAGGGGCGACCGAGGTGCGCCGCCTCCCGATCGAGCTACCCAACGGCGCAGGTGTCATAGCCGGGATAGCGCCCTGAAGCAGACAGGTCGCTACGCAGTAGTGTGATTGTTTCGGGCGATGCAGTTTCCACCAGGAGAGGTTGAAGGGGAGGAGAAGGGGGAGGGTATCACCCAGTAAGGGAGGCCGTATGGAACAGCCAGAGAAGAGAGGTTCATTCCCAAGCAGCGCGATGGTGCTGCCGCTTTTTGCTGTTGCCTGCGCCGTCTGCGCTGCCCTGCTTCTTTTTTCCTCCGGCCCCGGCGCAAGGCTTCACGTCTGGAACTTCGGAACCGGCTTCACCATGATCAAGGCGGCAGGCTACATCGGATTGGGATGCGCAGTCGTCGCTGTGGCATCCGGCGTCATCTCGGTGAGAAGAAGACACTTCAAAGGGGTTTTCGTGTCGCTGATCGCCCTTCTCCTTGCCCTTGTATCCTTCGGAATCCCCTTGTACTGGAAGATTCAGGCCCAAAGCTACCCGCGCATCCACGACATCAGCACGGATCTCAACAACCCGCCCCGTTTTGTCGCTATCAGCACCGAGCGCCGCGCCGGCGTCAGATACGGCGGGATAGAGGTCGCCACCCAGCAGATGAAGGCCTATCCGGAGCTGAAGACAGTCGTTTTGGCGCTATCGGCGAACGAGGCTTACAAGACGGCACTGTTGATTGCAAGGGATCTTGGGTGGGATATCGTGGCGGAGCGTCCGGCGGAAGGGATCATAGAGGCGACTGACACGACGAGGTGGTTCGGGTTTAAGGATGACATCGCAGTACGGATCGTCCCCGCCGGGGATCGCTCGCTGCTCGACATACGATCCGTATCCCGGGTCGGCATCTCCGACCTCGGCACCAACGCGAAACGGGTGCGCGCGTTCCTCGCCAAGATAGCGCCGTCCCGCAGATGAGGCGGGGCGCAGGTACTTCCATGACACGGCAGCGTGCCGCCGTCATCTTCATATCCCCGGGGGGCAGGCCCCCCGGGGATTTTATTTGCTGTCTTTGCCCCGGACCAGCTTGAGGATGTTCTTCGCACAGAGGTCCAGGTTGTTTTGAACGAAATCGAGGGTCTCCATGCGGTTGTCGACCGTCATGAAGTGCATTTGGGGGGGAGAGGAGCCTGCAAATGCCCCCTTGCGGGAAAGTTGCACTTTCAGTACGCAGAAATCTGCCGAATCCAACCTTGCGCCGCCGCTGCGGTCTCTGGAAGCCATCACGTCCTCCTTTTCTGCCAATGACGTTACCCGCCAAACCATCAGAACTGAAAGCATCCACACTGTTAGGGCAGATTGGAGTAATTCTTTTAATTTAGATGTAACTTGGATCACAGTAAGCGATGTTTGTATAAGAACTTCTCTTACTTGATCTGCCATGTTCAATGCAGGTCCTTTTGAATACCAGCAAGAGTCGCTGCTTTTTCCAGTACTGCCAAGCGTTGGAAAGCCTGCACAACGATAGTGGCCCAAAAAGGAGGGTGCGCCCGGGCACCGCTGCCTGGGCGCACCTGCAGAGGAGAGGGAAGGGGGCTAATACTTCTCGAAGCGTTCGTCACGCTCTTCGAGGTCCAAAACCGCTCCTGAGTAAGTCAGCTTGCTGGAGGACGGTCTCGTCCCCCCTTTTCTGACAACCGGATTCCTGGAAGGCCTGCGCACGGGCGCGGCGCTTTTCCCCCCTTTGTTGCCGGCAGTAAGCAAGGATATGGCGCTTTGCAGCTGTTCGGCCTGGCTGGCGAGCTCTTCGGCGGTGCTGGCCATTTCCTCGGCACCGGAAGCATTTTGCTGAATCACCTGATCGAGTTGCTGGATGGCTTGGTTTATCTGCAACACGCCACTGTCCTGCTCCTTGCAGGCTGCGGTAATCTCCTGCACCAGCTCAGAGGTTTTCTGGATGTTGGGGAGCATCTGCGTCAGCATCTCGCCAGCCTTGTCTGCCACTTCCACGCTTCCCTGCGACAGGTTTGATATCTCCGCAGCAGCTTTCTGAGAACGCTCCGCGAGCTTACGCACTTCGCTTGCCACAACCGCGAAACCTTTGCCGTGCTCGCCTGCACGGGCCGCCTCGATCGCGGCATTCAGGGCCAGCAGGTTGGTCTGACGTGCGATCTCCTCTATTATGGAAATTTTTCCGGCGATTTCTCTCATGGCCTGAACCGTCTTGGCTACCGCCTGACCGCTCTCCTTCGCGTCGGCAGCGGTCTGCAACGCGATTTTCTCCGTTTGCAAAGCGTTGTCCGCGTTTTGGCGTACATTTGCGGACATCTGCTCCATCGATGATGATGCCTCTTCAGCGGCCGCCGCCTGTTCGGTGGCCCCCTGGGAGAGTTCCTCGGCACTTTGCGACATCTGCTGGCTGCCGGAAGAGACGTTGTCGGCAGCGCTCATCACCTCGGAGACCACCGCCCGAACGGAACGGATAATGAAAAGTGCCACTGCGATGACGATGGCCACCACGATCAGCGTCGACGTCACCGCCAATACGAGCGCAGATTTCTTTATTGAAACCGCTTCCTTGCTTCCTTTGTCCGACAGCGCGAGGTTGTACTTCAGGTGAGCCGCAAAGGCGCTGTCCGCCTTGAAGCAGACAGCCCTGTTGGAGGTGAAGAGATCCCTTGCGTCACTGTTCTTGTTGGCGCGGGACAAGCCCACGACCTTGTCCACCAAAGTGAACAGTTCGGCCACGGCGGCGCAGTCGTCGGCCAGGAGCTGCTTGTCCTTGTCGTCGGAAAGAAGTTGCTCGTACTCTTTGAGCGCCTTGTCCACCTCTGCTCTCCCCTCCAGGATAAGCCGATCCAACTCTGCCGTTTTCGACTCGTCGGTGTTCAGAATGTGGATCAAGGTGTCGGTTTGTACGTCGCGCATCGCGATCGAAGCCCTGTTCAGGATCGTGATGCTCGGGATACTGTTGACGTTTCCATAGTTTGCCGCGTTATAGACACGCTCCGATTGGAACTCGTTGAATACGGTGAGTCCCACCATCGCGAAGACCGAGACAAACAACATCAGGAACAACCTTTTCGAAATAGACATGACTGCAGCTCCTTTGCACCTTTCCGCCTTTTGGCGTAGGTGACTTGATGATTGCCCATGTCTCTTCGGTTTTGTATGACAGTACTTTAGTAATAAAATCAGCAATACGCCGACCTGGCGTGCGAGCCGGACAACCACCGTTGCACCGGCCGGGTGTAACGTGGCGGAACCACATAAACCATTGGAAAATATGTCATTGCAGAAACAAGCGGGGTGTCGCGGCAGGGAAGAGGGGGGAGACGCATTGAGGGGTGCAGTGCTTGCCACCCCTCAGAGCCTTTACCACAGTCAGACTGATGATGCTTACAGCGCGGTGTAGATTCCTGTTCCAGTTGCGTCGAGCTCAAGCAGATAGCCGACGCCGGTACCGGTGTAGGTGAGACGCACCTGCGACCCGTTCCCTCCGGTGAACAGCAGTTGCCCGGAAACGGGGTCGCCGTAGGTGTTGGTGGCGTTGGAAAGCGGAGTGAGGGTGGTCAGGGTGACATAGCCATAGTCAGGGTGGTAGAAGGTCCCCTGGATGGTTGTGGTGCTGTAAGAGACGACCGTGCTGAAATCCTTGTACCAGTAGGTCTTGCCGCTTGCCCCGTCGGTGAAGACCATCGACAAGGTGATGGTCTTGTCAACGTCGTTGACGATGCTCATCCTGCCTTTTACCGTGACCAGCACCCCTGCGTCAGAACCGTAACGTCCTCCTGGCTCTGCGATCTGCAGAGATGAAATGACGATGTTGAGCTGCTGCACCCCGCCGCCTCTTAGCGCAAGGACGGTACCGCTGACAGACACGCTACCCGAGATGATCACCGAGTCTGCGCTCGCCTGGTAAGCATTGTAGGTGAAAGTGGCCACAATTTTGCCCGTCGTGGTGTCCAACGTGCCGGCGTAGGTAAACGAGCCGGAGTAGCCATATTGGGTTCCACTGGTTGCTTCCGCGACGGTCTTGGCCAAGGCGGGTTTCTGTGCCATGGCGGCAACACTTTTTTCAAGGGCGTCGGAGAGCGATCTGATCCTGATAGAGTCTTCCGGCGAGGAGGCCGCCCTTTTGGCGATCCCCCCTAAAGCGGAGACACTGTCGAGGCCGTCGACGACATCCAGTGACATCACGGTCGCATTCCCCACGGTCAGGGCGGTAGGAGCAGTCTTCCCCGAGTAGCCCGACGTTTCACCGCCTCCTCCACCACATCCTGCCAACGCCGTCAGCGCCATCACCAGGGTTATCACGTTGGCCAACTTCTTAATCATCTCTCCCTCCTTTGTCCAAGTTGCAGCAATGATATATGAATCCGGAATTGAAGCCGCAGCAGGATACCATCTGGATTAATGATAAACAACGAAAAAAGATCAAGAAGAAGTAGGGAGACAGGCATCCTGCTACAGGAGATGCCGATCTTCCCCTGCCGCCCCCCTAACAGGCTACTGCCGTTAATTTAGGCGCCTGCTTTTTGGATTGCCCCTGGTCCCTGCCGCCGCCACCCGAACGACGCCTCCGTCGCGACCAACTTTTTTCCGCGTTTTTACAGTGGCTTGAGCGCTCGACTCCTCTCGTATACCAACCGTCGGCTCCTCCTGGCACAGCTCCTGCTGATCGGTCTGTACTTAGGCAGTTCCAGGGCAAAGGCGCCCGCTACGCTTTTTACACGAAGCATTGGCTTCGGAGGGAGGCGACATGGGTGAGCAGACGAAAGTATTTATCGGTGACACCACTTTGCGCGACGGCGAGCAGACCGCAGGCGTGGTCTTCAGTACCCGTGAGAAGATCGCCATCGCCAGACACTTGGACGCCATGGGGGTGCACGAACTGGAATGCGGCATCCCGGCCATGGGGGAGGAGGAGCGCGATTCGATCAGGGCCCTTGTCAGCCTGGGCCTGTCGGCGCGCCTCATCACCTGGAACCGCGCCCTGATTCCGGACATCGAGGCGAGCATCTCCTGCGGCATCGAGGCAGTGGACATCTCGCTGAGCGTCTCGGACATCATGATCGAGCACAAGATCAACAAGAGCAGGGATTGGGTGAAGGAACAGCTCAAGCGCGCGCTGGGCTTTGCCAAGGGGAAGGGGCTGTACGTCTGCGTCGGCGGCGAGGATGCCAGCCGCGCCGACGATCGCTTCCTGGTCGATCTGATGCGGACCGCGCGCGACCACGGCGCCGACCGTTTCCGCTTCTGCGACACCCTGGGCATCCTCGACCCCTTCGCCATGTACGAGAAGGTAGCGCATCTGAACGCGGCGGTTCCGGAACTGGAGATCGAGGTGCACACGCATAACGACCTGGGCCTCGCCACCGCGAACGCTCTCGCCGGGGTGAGGGGCGGGGCCCGCTACATCAGCACCACGGTGAACGGTCTGGGGGAGCGCGCCGGCAACGCCGCCCTGGAAGAGGTGGTCATGGCGCTCAAGGTGGCTTGCGGCGTCGACGTGGGCATCGACACCAGGCGCTTTCGTGCGGTCTCAAAGCTGGTGGGGCGCGCTTCCAACCGCGAGGTGCCGGCCTGGAAGGCGGTGGTCGGGGAAAAGGTCTTCTCCCACGAATCGGGACTGCACGCGGACGGGGTGCTGAAGGACCCGCGCAACTACGAGCTGTTCCCGCCGGAAGAGGTGGGGCTCACCAGGCACATCGTGGCCGGCAAACACTCCGGTACCAACGGGATCGTTGAGAGCTACCGCCAGATCGGCATCCCGATCTCCCGGGACGAGGCGCAGGAACTGATGGCGCTGGTGCGGAGCACCGCACAGCGCATCAAGGGACCGCTCGCCCCTAAAGACCTGCTCAAGCTGCACCAGGCCCGTTCGGTCTCGCTTGCCGCGTGATAGTGAGCTGTCCCCCGAACGGCCAAACGAGCTTCCGGGTGCTGCACAATAGTTAGGCAAATGCCTCGACAAAAAGCTCGGCGAATTGAAACTTGAAGGTTTTGTAAACGATATATCCCAGTAAAAGCGGCATCTTACAGCTTGGCACGGTAACTGCTAAAAGAGAATAAAACCGAATAAGGGATACACCGAGGTATTCCAACCAGAGCAAGAAGGCAAGGGCGCCACCGTAGCAATACGGAGCGCCTTTTTTATTGGAATGGGCCTCGAAAACCAAAAGAGCCCCGCGCCGCCTCAGGATCTGAGGAGAGCGGACGAGACCGGCGGGTTCGTCAGAGTGGCTGACGAAGTCGGTCAAGCGGTCACCGCGAGCATGGCGGCGGCAGCGGGGCACAAAAAAAGGAGAAGGAACATGAGACAGATCGCGATCTACGGCAAAGGCGGCATCGGCAAATCCACCACCACCCAGAACACGGTGGCAGGCCTGGCATCTCTCGGCAAGAAAGTCATGATTGTCGGCTGCGACCCCAAGGCTGACTCCACCCGTCTTATCCTGCACGCCAAGGCCCAGTCCACCGTCATGGATCTGGTCCGCGAACTCGGCACCGTTGAGGACCTGGAGCTTGATGACGTCATGAAGGTCGGCTACGGCGACGTCAAATGCGTCGAGTCCGGCGGACCGGAGCCTGGGGTTGGCTGTGCAGGGCGCGGCGTCATCACCGCCATCAACTTCCTGGAGGAAAACGGCGCCTACACCGAGGACCTCGACTTCGTTTTCTACGACGTCCTGGGCGACGTCGTCTGCGGCGGTTTCGCCATGCCGATCCGTGAAGGGAAAGCGGAAGAGATCTACATCGTGACCTCCGGCGAGATGATGGCAATGTACGCCGCCAACAACATCGCCAAGGGTATCCTCAAGTACGCCTCTTCCGGCAAGGTCCGCCTCGCCGGCCTCATCTGCAACGCAAGGAAGACGGACAAGGAGTTCGAACTGATCTCGGCTCTCGCCGCCAAACTCGGCACCCAGATGATCCACTTCGTGCCCCGCGACAACCAGGTGCAGCGCGCCGAGTTGCGCAGGATGACCGTCATCGAGTACTCCCCTGAGCACCCCCAGGCACAGGAATACCGCACCCTGGCACAGAAGATTTACGACAACAAGATGCTGGTAGTCCCGACTCCGCTGGAGATGGAGGAGCTGGAAGAACTGCTGATGGAGTTCGGCATCATGGAAGCCGAGGACGAGTCTATCGTGGGCGTGGCCGAGGCGGCAGCGGTTTAATTTTCTGCAGGGGCGGAATCGGCAGCCGTCCCTGAAAAGGAGCCTTATATGTCTGAAGCACCCGTAAAGAAGGTAGCAGGGATCACCAAGGAATCTACCCAGGCCATGATCGATCACGCCATGGAGATTTATCCGGATAAGGCCAAGAAGAAGAGGGCGCCGCACCTGGCTCCCAACGAAGGGGAGGGGGCCTGCGTCAAGAGTAACCGCAAGACCGTTCCCGGCATCATGAGCGCCCGCGGCTGCGCCTATGCAGGCGCCAAAGGGGTGGTCTGGGGGCCGATCCGCGACATGGTACACGTCTCCCACGGTCCGGTCGGCTGCGGCTGGTACTCCTGGGGCACACGTCGCAACCTCGTCACCGGAGTGAACGGCGTCAGCCAGTTCGCCATGCAGTTCACCTCCGACTTCCAGGAAAAGGACATCGTCTATGGGGGCGACAAGAAGCTGAAGACGCTTCTAAACGAGGCGCACGAGCTCTTTCCGCTCGCCAAGGGAATCTCGGTACTCTCCGAGTGCCCGGTAGGCCTCATCGGCGACGACATCAACTCGGTAGCCAAGGTCGCCTCCGAGGAGCTGCAGATCCCGGTCATCCCCTGCAACTGCGAGGGTTTCCGCGGCGTGTCGCAGTCGCTTGGGCACCACATCTCCAACGACACCATCCGCGACCACATCATCGGTACCCGCGAGTTCGCCGAGCCGGAATCCCCGTACGACATCGCCCTCATCGGCGACTACAACATCGGCGGCGACGTCTGGAGCGTTAAACCTCTGCTTGAGGAAATAGGTCTCAACGTCAAGGCGGTCTGGACTGGCGACGGCGAGCTGGAGAAGATCGCGGCGACCCACAAGGTGAAGCTGAACCTGATCCACTGCTACCGCTCCATGAACTACATGTGCCGCGTGATGGAAGAAAAATACGGCATCCCTTGGCTCGAATTCAACTTCTTCGGCCCAACCAAGATCCGCGAAAGCCTGAGGAAGATCGCCGAGTACTTCGACGACACCATCAAGGAGAAAGTGGAGGCGGCCATCGCCAAGTACGACCCGATCATGCAGGCGGTGATCGACGAGTACCGTCCGCGTCTGGAGGGTAAGAAGGTGATGCTCTACGTCGGCGGCCTGCGCCCCCGGCACACCGTGAACGCCTACGCGGACCTCGGGATGGTGGTGGTCGGTTCCGGTTACGAATTCGCCCACGGTGACGACTACGAGAGAACCTCGGTGGAGATGCCGGAAGCCACCGTCATCTACGACGACGCCTCCGAGCACGAACTGGAGCAGTTTGTAGACGAGCTGCGTCCCGACCTGGTCGGCTCCGGCATCAAAGAGAAGTACCTGTTCCAGAAGATGGGCATCCCGTTCCGCCAGATGCATTCCTGGGATTACTCAGGCCCATACCACGCCTACAACGGTTTCCCGATTTTCGCCCGTGACGTCGACATGGCCGTCAACAGCCCGACCTGGAAGCTCGTGAAGGCACCGTTTTAGAGGCAGATTAAGACAAAGATAAAGAGTAAGTAAAGACAGAGAAACAGTAGAACCGGCCTGTTTATGACTTCTTTATCTCAATCCTAATCAATCTGACTTACCGCCGTGCGACGGATTGGTCGCCGGCCTAAAGGAGCATAACCATGACTGCAGAAGCTGCCGTGAAATACGTCACCGAGATACCCGAAGAGGAAGTGAACCGGGTTTCCGCGTGGATCAATACCGAGGAGTACAAGGAAAAGAACTTCGCCCGCCAGGCACTGGTTATCAACCCGCCGCACGCCTGCCAGCCGCTGGGTGCAGAGCTCGCCGCGCACGGCTTCGAGGGGACGCTCCCCTTCGTGCACGGCTCGCAAGGGTGCGCCTCGTACTACCGCTCCACCTTCAACCGCCACTTCCGCGAGCCGGCTCCGGCGGTGTCCGACTCCATGACCGAGGACGGCGCGGTGTTCGGGGGACAGAACAACCTGCACGAGGCACTGGAGAACGCCTACACCATCTACAAGCCCAAGATGATGGCGATCTTCACCTCCTGCATGCCGGAGGTCATCGGCGACGACCTGACCGCGTTCATCAAGAACGCGAGGAACAAGGGGATCGTGCCGCAGGACTACCCGCTCCCCTACGCCAACACCCCGAGCTTCAACGGCTCGCACGTTCACGGCTACGACTCGATGCTGCTCTCCATCCTGCAGACGCTGACCGAAGACAGGAAAGTCGAGGGGCGCTGCACCGGGAAGCTGAACCTGATCCCGGGCTTTGACTGCAACACCGGCAACTACCGCGAGTACAAGAGGATCCTCAAGGAATTCGGCATCCCCTACACGCTGCTCGCCGATATTTCCGAGACCTTCGATTCGCCCCTGGACGGCACCTACCGTCCATATCCGGGAGGTACCAAGCTGGAGGACGCGGCGGATTCCATCAACGGCAAGGCGACTCTGACCGTAGCCCCCTTCGCCAGCTCCAAGACCTTCAGCTGGATCAAGGACAACTACTCCGGCATCCACGCATCCCTGCCGACACCGTTCGGCATCGCCAAGACCGATGCCCTGCTGCTGAAGCTGTCCGTGCTGTTCGGCAAGCCGGTGCCGGAGTCGTTGAAGGCCGAGCGCGGCAACGCCGTCGATGCCATGACCGACGCGCACCAGTACATCCACGGCAAGAAGTTCGCCCTCTACGGCGACCCGGATTACCTGTTGGGCTACGTCTCCTTCCTGCTGGAGATGGGCGCCAGACCGCACCACATCCTCTGCAGCAAGGGCACCAAGAAGGTTGAGAAAGAGATTCAGGCGCTACTGGACGCGTCCCCGGACGGCAAGGGGTGCAAGATCTACATGGGCAAGGATCTCTGGCACATGAGAAGCCTGCTGATGACCGACCCGGTGGACGCCATGATCGGCGACACCCACGGCAAGTTCGCCGCACGCGACGCCAAGATCCCGCTGTTCCGGTTCGGCTTCCCGGTCTTCGACCGTGTCAACCTGCACCGTGCTCCCTTGATCGGCTACCAGGGCGCCATCAACATGCTGACCACCATCTGCAACAAATTCATCGAAGTCCGTGACGAGACCTGCGATGACCGTCACTTCGAGATGATGAGATAACAAAACCAGGGACTAGGGGCTAGGGGCTGGCAACAGGCGGCCAGCTCTGCCAGCCGCCTGACGGGGTTTGACTTAACTAGCCCCTAGTCCCCAGTCCCTAGCCCCTGCTTTTACCGCTTCTAAAGGAGGCTCCAATGGCGAAGCCGGATTGGTACGACACGACAGATTGCGACACACACGACGCCGGGGCTCCCAAGTTCTGCAAGAAATCCGAACCGGGCGAGGGGACCGAACGAAGCTGCGCCTATGACGGCGCGCGCGTGGTCCTCATGCCCATAACAGACGTCATCCACCTGGTGCACGGCCCTATCGCCTGCGCCGGGAACTCCTGGGACAACCGCGGGGCCCGCTCCTCGGACTCCCAGATCTACCGCCGCGGCTTCACCACGGAGATGCTGCAAAACGACGTGATCTTCGGTGGCGAGAAAAAGCTGTACCGCGCCATCCAGGAACTGGCCGGGCGCTACCCGGAGGCGAAAGCGATCTTCGTCTACGCCACCTGCGTAACCTCCATGACCGGCGACGATATCGAGACCGTCTGCAAGGCCGCCGCTGACAAGGTTAGCGTCCCGGTCATCCCGGTAAATACGCCGGGTTTCATCGGTGACAAGAACATCGGCAACCGCCTGGCGGGCGAGACCCTCTTCAAATACGTGATCGGGACCGCCGAGCCCGAGTACACCACGGACTACGACATCAACCTGATCGGCGAGTACAACATTGCCGGGGATCTTTGGGGGATGCTGCCGCTCTTCGATCAGCTTGGCATCCGGGTTCTCTCCTGCATCAGCGGCGACTCGAAGTTCGAGGACCTCCGTTACGCGCACCGCGCCAAGTTGAACATCATCGTCTGCTCCAAGAGCCTCACCAACCTCGCCAAGAAGATGCAGAAGAACTATGGCATCCCATACCTCGAGGAATCCTTCTACGGTATGACCGACGTGGCCAAGGCCTTGCGTGACATAGCGCGAGAGCTGGATGCCCGGGTCAGCGGCCTGGAAAAAAGTGTGATGCAGGACCGGGTAGAGCGACTGATAGAGGAAAGCGAATCGGCCTGCCGCGCCGAACTTGCTCCCTACCGCGCCCGATTGGAAGGGAAGAGGGCGGTGCTCTTTACCGGCGGAGTGAAGACCTGGTCCATGGTCAATGCCTTGGCCGAGCTGGGAGTCGAGATCCTCGCCGCCGGCACCCAGAATTCCACCCTGGAAGACTTCTACCGTATGAAGGCTTTGATGCACGAGGATGCCTCCATCATCACCGACACCAGCACCGCCGGTCTTCTCTCCGTGATGTACGACAAGCTCCCCGACCTGATCGTGGCGGGAGGCAAGACCAAGTACCTGGCGTTGAAGACCAAGACCCCGTTTTTGGACATCAACCACGGCCGCTCGCATCCCTACGCCGGATACGCCGGCATGGTCACCTTCGCCAAACAGCTTGATTTGACGGTGAACAACCCGATCTGGCCGGCTCTCAACGGCAAGGCGCCCTGGGAGAAGGATGCTGCAGCGTTGGAAGCGGACCTTGCCCTCACTACGGGACACGCGGCCCGCCTGGCCGCCATGGACATGAAGGAATCGCGGGTCAAAGTGCCGACCAAAAACGCGACCGTGAACCCGCAGAAGAACTCCCCGGCGCTAGGGGCTACGCTGGCGTACCTCGGCATCGACGGGATGCTCGGGCTTTTGCACGGAGCGCAGGGATGCTCCACCTTCATCCGGTTGCAGCTTTCGCGGCATTTCAAGGAATCCATCGCGCTCAACTCGACCAGCATGAGCGAGGACGCCGCCATCTTCGGCGGCTGGGAGAATGTGAAGGCAGGCCTGAACCGGGTCATGGAGAAATTCAAGCCGGCCGTGGTAGGGGTGATGACCACCGGCCTGACCGAAACCATGGGGGACGACGTCAGAAGCGCCATCGTGCAGTTTCGTGAAGCGCACCCCGAGCATTCCGATATTCCCGTGATTCACGCGTCCACCCCGGATTACTGTGGCTCGATGCAGGAGGGATATGCCGCGGCGGTAGAAGCGATCGTTGCCACCGTTCCGCAAGGCGGTATCGCAATACCTACACAGGTAAATATCCTGCCAGGGTGCCATCTAACTCCTGCGGAGGTGGAAGAAATCTCGGAAATATGCCGTGCATTCGATCTCGATCCGCTGGTGGTTCCCGACATCTCCAACGCACTGGATGGCCATATCGATGCCACTGTTTCGGCCTTATCCATTGGAGGGGTCAGCGTCGAGAGGATCAAGGCGGCGGGCAGCAGTGTGGCCACCCTGTACTTCGGCGATTCGCTGGCCGACGCCGCCGGCATCCTCGGAGAGAGGTTCGGCATCCCCAGTTACGGATTCATGTCGATAACAGGCCTCGTCGAGTCCGATCTGTTGATGACCACGCTCTCGGCGGTATCCGGACGGCCGACGCCGGAGAAGTTCAGACGTTGGAGAAGCCGCCTCATGGATGCCATGGTCGATTGCCACTATCAGTTCGGGCAGAAAAAGGTCGCGCTGGCCCTTGAGGCCGATCACCTGAAGGGGATGACCGCGTTCCTCGCCAGTCTCGGCTGCGAAATCCACGTCGCCATCGCGGCAACCAGGACCCGAGGACTTGACTTGTTGCCGGTCGAGAATCTCTTCGTCGGGGATCTCGAAGACCTCGAGCAGACGGCGGCGGGGGCGGATCTGCTGGTGGCCAATTCCAACGGGCGCCAGGCCGCGAAGAAACTGGGCATCGGCGCACACCTGCGCACCGGCATGCCGGTGTTCGACCGGCTCGGCGCGCACCACAAGATGTGGGTCGGCTACCAAGGGACGCTCAACCTGATATTCGAGCTGGCCAACATCTTCCAGGCCAACGCCAAGGAAGCGCAGAAACTGGCGCACAACTAGGAGGCAGATTAAGTCAAAGATTAAGACTAAGGGAGATCTGTTCTACTTAATCGTTATCTTAATCGCAATCTACATTTATGAGGCAGATTAAGACAAAGATTAAGATTAAGAGAGATCGGTTTTACTTAATCTTTATCTTAATATCAATCTAGATTTAAGGAGACCGAGCTATGAAGATCGCTTTTACCAGCAGGACAGGCGACACCATCGATATGCACTTCGGCCAGGCGGACTCGTTCCACATCTGGGAGGTGGGGCCGGATGAGGCACATTACGTCCAGACCCTCTCCGTCGGCGAGCATGGCAGTGACGAGGAGGACCGCATCGCCGCGCGAGCGAACCTTCTCTCCGAGTGCGCCATCGTCTATACCATGCAGATCGGCGGGCCGGCTGCGGCAAAGCTGGTGGCCAAGCGGATCCACCCGATGAAGACCAACGTCGAGGTGGGGCTGAAGGAGTCCATCGAGAAGATGCAGGAGGTGCTGCGGGGCAACCCGCCGCCGTGGCTGCGTAAGGCGATGAACAAGGACAACGTGAGCTCGTTCCTTGACGAGGACTAGTCTCCCCCTCCTTAACTCTCAACCTCGGGGGAGGAGGCCAGGCCGGCGAAGCGCGCGAAATATTCATCCAGTGCATTAACTGTCGACTGACAACTACATAACAAAAGGAGAATCACCATGGCTTACATCACAGGCTTGACCAAGAGCAAGAAAGAGTGGACCCCCGAATTCATCGTCGCCATTGATGACGAGACCTGCATAGGCTGCGGCCGCTGCTACAAGGTCTGTGCTCACGACGTGCTGAGCTTTGAAGAGGTGGACGAGGACGATTCGGCGAAGATGTTTATGAAAGTGGAGAATCCCGGCAACTGTATCGGCTGCGGTGCCTGCGGCCGGACCTGCTCCAAGAAGTGCTTCAGCTTTGCCCCGATAGAGGCGTAAGAACCGTCCCTCCCTTTCCCTTGGTTCGTTCCCCGGATATCGGAAATTGCGCGCGGACTCCCCCCTCCCACAAAGGGAGGGGGGGATTTTGATGGAGGTTAACCATGCTTTTCGCTGTAGCATCCAAAGATGGCAAAGAGGTCAACCAGCACTTCGGGCACGTCGAGCGTTTTCTTATCTACCGGGTGGAGGACGATGAGGTGACCTTCCTGGAGGAGCGGCCTGTGGAGAAATACTGCCGTTTCGATCCGGACCATCCGCTGCGCGCCCATACGCTCAAAGACACCGCCGACGCCCTCATAGGCTGCCGTGCTGTGGTCTGTTCGATGATCGGGGAAGCTCCGAGGATAGAACTCGACCGTCTGGGGGTAGAACCGTATGTAGTCGAAGGCGAGATCGAGCCCATCCTGAAGGATCTCGCCAAGGTGCTGTAGATGCTGGTCGTGCTTTTTCTCTCTCAATCTGAGTCTTAATCTCAATCTGATTTAGTGGTGATTCAATGGAGAATTCATTCAACCACTGCAACCTCCCCCCTTGGGTCATCGCCTCCCGCCATTTCAACGACAACCCGCAGCCCTTGGAAATCCAGGGGGTGCGCGCTGTTAACCGCTTTTTCTTCGACAAGCTGGCGGGCATCGAAACGCACGAGGAACGCGCCTCGGTCTTCAACGATTACATGTCGGTGAAATTCCAGTTGCACCAGTGGCAGCAGGAGACCGCAACGGCGCGCAAAAGTCTGAAAAACAGCTACCTGCGCTTTCTCAGGGGATGGATGATGGATTCCAACTCAGTGGAAGGCGCGGTACTGAAAGGGTGGGTGGAGAGCAGGATGGGGCTGCCCCCGACCTTCCACAACGTGCGCATCGCAGGGATACACGACGAGAATTACCTGCAGTATGCGGTCGACCGCACTAAGGGGAGCGCGCGCACCTCGGCCATCAATTCCCAACTCGACCTCCTCTACGAATACTCCCAGTACGAGCTTGCCAAGAGGTACCCCGACCGCAAGCATCTCACCTTGTATCGCGGCACCTTCGACCGTTCCGAATACGATGTCCTGGAGACGATTTCAAAACGAGAAGAGATGGTTCGCCTTAACAACCTCAACTCCTTCACCACCGACGAGGAGCGCGCCTGGGAGTTCGGTTTCGTCGTGTGGCAGGTACAGGTCCCGCTGGCGAAGGTATTCTTCTACAGCGAGCTGCTACCGAACTCAATACTGAAGGGGGAGGGGGAGTGTCTCGTAATCGGCGGTGAGTACCGCGTCAAGCGGCTCATGTGCACGGTTTAGACAGGGGGGCGAGAACTCGTCGAACGCGGTAAATGATTCGTCAACCGCAATAAACGAGTCATCAATCGCGATAGATGAGTCATCAACCGCGATAGACGAGTCGTCGAACGCGATAGACGAGTCACCGGACGCGATAGGCGAGTCATCAAACGCGATAGACGAGTCATCAAACGCGATAGACGAGTCGTCGAACGCGATAGACGAGTCACCGGACGGGGTAAACGAGTCACCGGACGCGATAGGCGAGTCATCAAACGCGATAGACGAGTCATCGAACGGGGTAGGCGAGTCATCGAACGGGGTAGACGAGTCATCGAATGCGGTAAACGAGTTGTCGAACGCGATAGGCGAGTCACCGAACGCGATAGACGAGTCACCGAGCGCGGTAAACGAGTCATCAACCGCATTCAACGACTCGTCTATTGCGGTCACCGATCATCGCCTGCCACAGACTTCAACAAGGGCGACATGCACACCAGTTGTTCGGCAAGATCATAAATTTCGACAACCAACTCCTTGGCCAGCTTCTTTTTCCACCGGGACGGGATTGCCTCTTCTCCATAATAGGCTCCTGCTATGGCTCCTGCTATGGCTCCGGTCGTGTCCGCATCGCCTCCCTGGTTGACGGTTTCCACGATACACGCTTCAAAAGAACGGGACTTGAAGAAGCAGTGGAATACGGTCTGCATGGTGTCTACTACGTAACCGGATGCCAAGCCTTTGTATGGTTCGAAAGAAAACGAGGGATGCGCGGAGATGAGCTCATCGGCTTGCCGCCGCAGTTGAAGCAAGGATCGCCCGGTCAGCGCCAGATGTAGCAAACGTCCAAGATATATCGAAGCCGCGTCAGAGTAAGGATGGTTGTGTGTAAGATGGGCTTGTTGCAGGATAATACGCTCCAGTAGCTGGTCATTTCCCAAGGCACAGAGCGCGACAGGCAGGGTCCGCATAGCTGCGCCGTTGCCGCCATCCCACTCGTTTGGAGGGGTCTCCAGCAGCCCGCGCAACATGTAATTCCTTATGCCTCGCCGGCACGTGTCACCAACATCGATAGGCTTCGATTTGAGCCACCCGGCAAGGTGATCAGCCGCCGCCTGCAGACTCCACGCTCCTTCCTTTACGGTTGCCCGCGCCAGACACAAGGACATCTCGGTATCGTCTGTCACCTGCCCGGGCTTCAACCTGAGCCAACCGCCTCCCACCATCTCCTTCAGGACCCCGTACTTGTCCCTGATCTCCCCACGAGTCATGAACTCTACCGGAGCTCCCAGCGCATCACCAACCGCCAACCCGAGGAAGGCGCCCCGGGCCCGACTGATAAGGTCGCTATGTGCGGAAGAAGTGGTCATGGGCATAACTGTGCAATAACCAATCCGTTGTACCGGGCGGTTCGCTGAATGTTGCTGAGCCCCTTTCTTCGCATGCTTTCGCGGTGTCAGGCGCCAGAGTGAGAGGAGGGGTTGCTGCCGCGACCTTAGGCAATGCCCAAAAAATAGTCGGGCACAGGTGGCTGGAGGCTGGGAAGAATTGGAAGAGAGCAGGTGGGGCGTCAGTCCTTCAAACAAAACCACGGCGATGGGTACACATGCCCCATTCAACCTGAATGCTGCAGCTAAAGCATCTATTCTTCATACTTTTTCTTCCGGTCCTTCACCCATGCCATTATCAGCCATTGGAGCTGGAGAACACTGTAGACAGCACGGCGCGTAACCAATGGCACGCTAAATGCTCATATGGAGGCAAAGGTACAACGATGTATCTAATACAAGCGACGGCAACGATGCCCGGCGGATAGAGATATCCGACCGGGCATTTTCGTTTTCAGGCCCGCCTGAAAGGATCAAGGAGGATGACATGGCAACCTCGTGCGAAAAGATGAAGAAGATTCAGGGACATCCCTGCTTCGGCGGCAACCATCACAAAAACGGCAGGATGCACCTGGCGGTGGCGCCGAAGTGCAACATCAAGTGCGGCTACTGCACCAGGCGCCACGATTGCGCCAACGAGTCCCGCCCCGGCGTGACCAGCCGACTGCTTTCACCCGAGGAGGCGATCGTCAGGGTGCGGGAGGTTATGGCGAGCCCGGTGACCGGCCCGATCATCAAGGTAATCGGCATCGCGGGCCCAGGCGATCCCCTCTTCAACGAGGAGACCTTCGAGACCTTCCGGCTGGTGGACCGAGAGTTCCCCGACCTTATCAAGTGTATGAGCACCAACGGGCTTTTGCTGCCTGACAAGATGCCCGTCCTGAAGGCGCTGGGGCTGCACAGCCTTACCGTCACCCTCAACACGCTGGACCCGGAGATTGGCGGCAGGATCTACTCCTACGTCCACTACCGGGGTACGACCTACAGCGGCAAGGAGGCCGGGGAGATCCTGGTTCACAACCAGCTCGAGGGGATACGCCAAGCGGCGGAACTGGGCATGACCATAAAGATCAACACCGTACTGATCCCCGGGGTCAACGACTCGCAGATACCGCTCATATCCAAGCAGGTCAAGGAACTTGGGGCCTTCGTGATGAACATCATGCCGCTGATACCGCAGGCGGATTTTGCACACATAGAGCCGCCTTCCGCGGAGCGTTTGGACGCGCTGCGCAGCGACAACGAGAAAACCATAGGACAGTTCAAGCATTGCAAGCAGTGCCGTGCCGACGCGGTAGGACTGATCGGCGAGAATCTGCAATTGGCAGTGGCAACGGCAGATTGATCATGTTGAGCCCGTTCCTTGACTCCGATATCGGCCACTTCCTCGCGGCGGCGACGAGTGAGGGATGGATCTGCGGGAAGTGGGAGATGGAATTCCTGCTGCAGACCTTCCCGCAGGGGTGTCTGGTCAAGCGCGCCGACAGTGAGCTGCAGGGGTACATCACCTCGCTGCGCCACGACAAAAGCGGCTGGATCGGTAACCTCCTGGTGGCGCCCGAGTCACGCAGGGGCGGTATAGGTACGGAGCTGATGCAGGGAGCGTTGCAGGCCTTACTCGATGCCGGCGTAGAAACGGTCTGGCTGACGGCCTCTGCAAAAGGGGTGGAGCTTTACAAGAAACTGGGCTTTATTCCGGTCGACAGCATCAACCGCTGGGTGGGGGAGGGGGGCGGTGGCCGAAGCTGGTCTCCGGCGGCACCCTGCGACACGGAGATGATCCGGCACGTGGACAGCGCCGGGTGGGGCGACCGTCGTGATGCACTGCTGGCCGTAACCGGCAACCGCGGGCACGTCATCTGCGGTAATCACTCGTTTGTCTGCATCCAGCATTGGGAGCAGGGGACACAACTCGGGCCTTGGGGAACCCTCTTCGAGGGACATGCGGCAGCGCTTCTCGAGTCGGCCCTGGCCGCGGCCGGAACCAATGTATTCCTGGATGTTCCGGCAGGCAACCTGATGGCTGCAGCTTTGTTGACCCGCAAGGGTTTTTCGATTCGGGGAAGCAATACTCTCATGTACCTTGGCGCCAAGCCAAAGTACTCGCCACATAAGGTTTTCGCTCTGGCGAGCATGGGCAGTATGGGGTGATTTAAAGATAAAGCGGTAAAACGATACTCCAATAAAGACATAAACCGGTAAGTATGGCTTCGAAACTTAGAACTGCTTCGACAAGGAGGGACGCATGTTAGTCGTCGCCTGCATAAAGCAGGTTCCGGATACCACGCAGGTGCAGATCGATCCGGTAACCAACACTCTCATAAGGGACGGCATACCGTTCATCATCAATCCGTATGACAGCCATGCCCTCGAAGAGAGCCTGCGCCTTAAGGACAACCACGGCTTCAAAGCGGTGGCACTATCCATGGGACCGCCCAACGCAGAGGCGACGCTGAGGAAGGCGCTGGCGCTGGGCGTCGACCGCAGCATTCTCCTTTCCGACCGCGTCTTCGGCGGAGCCGATACGCTCTCGACCAGCAATGTGATCGCGGCCGCCATAAAGAAGCTGGGCGAACAGGAAGAGGTGTGCATCGTCTTTTGCGGCAAGCAGACCATAGACGGCGACACTGCCCAGGTGGGGCCGGGCATTGCGGTTCGCCTGGGGTACTCCCAGCTGACCCTGGTGGACCGGATCGAAAAGATCGACCTGGTACAAAAGACCATCGTGGTGCGCCGCAAGCTGGAGGGGCGTTACGAGATCGTCGAGGCGCGGCTGCCAGCCATGATTACCGTGGTGCGCGAACTGAATCGGCCGCGCTACCCGACGGTGCCCATGCGGCTTTCCTCCGCAAAGGCGCAGGTGGAGTGCTGGAGCAACGAGCAGTTACAGTTGGACGTGAACAGCGTAGGACTGAAAGGCTCCCCCACCTGGGTAAGCCGCATCTTCTCTCCGGAGCGCAAGGAAGGGGAGATCATTGGCGACGGCATGAACGATCCGGTTGGCGCGGCGAACCTGCTGCTCGAACGGCTGATCGACGGCGACATGCTGGCAGTATAGGCGTCCCCCCTTGTCGGACCGGTCCGACAGGTCTGACTGGTCCGACTGAATTCAAAAACAACAGGTGCCCCATGACAGAACCAGTTAAGCTGAAGAAACCGCGAGGCAAGGCGCGGGTGATATCCGGCAAGTGCATCGCCTGCGGCGCGCGCTGCCAAAGCGTCTGTCCCGTGGACGGCGTGGAGATGAGTGAGCAGGGCGAGCCGATCATCGCTGCGGAAAAGTGCATCGGTTGCGTGAAGTGCGTCAAGGCCTGCCCGGCCGGCGCACTGGAGATGTTCTACACCCCCGAAGAGCTCGCCATCATCGCCGGTTTCGAGAAACACGGCGGCGAAGAGGTGGACGAAGAAGAATCGGAACGTCGCCGCAGGATCTCCGCATACAAGGGGGTCTGGGTCTTCATCGAGCAGAATGACGGCGAGGCGGCCAAGGTTTCCTGGGAACTGACCGGGGTGGGGCGGGAGCTTGCCGACCAGCTCGGTGTGCCTCTTTCCGCGGTGGTCATAGGGAGCGGCGTGGAGCACTTAGCGGATCTCGCATTCGGCTACGGAGCGGACCAGGCGTTCCTGGTCAACGATCCGGTGTTCCGCCAGTACCGCACCGAGCCGTTCCTCGAAGCGATGTGCCACCTCATTGAGACGCACAAGCCGGAAGTGGTGCTGATGGGGGCAACAGGCATGGGTCGCGACCTGGCAGGCGCCGTCGCGACCCGCGTGAAGACCGGCCTCACCGCGGACTGCACGGGACTGGGGATCGACGCGAAGGGAAACCTCATGCAGACCCGTCCGGCCTTCGGCGGCAACATCATGGCCACCATCATGTGCGACCGCTTCCGCCCCCAGATGGCAACGGTGCGCCCGCACGTGATGCCCATGCCGCAACAGAAAAGCGGCAGGACCGGCAAGGTGATCCACGAGAGCTGCCCCGTTGCCGAGTCGTCCATCTTCACCCGGGTGCTGGAAGTCATCACCGAGAAGGGCGCCAAGGACAAGGTGGACGTGGCCGGTGCCGAATTCATCGTCTCGGGCGGTCGTGGACTGATGGCAAAGGAAAACTTCGCCCTGCTCGAAGAGTTGGCCGAGGAGCTTGGTGGCGTGGTCGGCGGGTCGCGCAGCGCCGTGGACGCGGGTTGGCTCCCCCAGGATCGGCAGGTCGGCCAGACGGGAAAGACGGTCCGCCCCAAGATCTACATCGCCTGCGGCATCTCGGGTGCCATCCAGCACCTGGTTGGAATGCAGGATTCCGACGTCATCATAGCCATCAACCGCGACCCCGAGGCGCCCATCTTCGAGGTGGCCACCTTCGGAATCGTCGGGGACCTGTTTCAGGTGGTGCCTGCGCTGACCGCGCGGGTAAGGGAAATGAAGCAACGAACGGCCGCTTGAAACCCTCAAAGAAGTTAAGCGAAGAACGCTGAGTATCCGCGGAGTGCGCTAAGAAAAGCCGTTGGTTTGACTCCGCGCCCTTTGCGCATGCTCCGTGTGTTTTGCGCGACCGCTTTCAGCCCAGACTTTATGGAGCATCTATGGAACACGTAATTTTCATCGCAATTCTGAGCCTGTCACTCTCCGCTTTTGCCTTCAGTTGCTACCGCAGACTGGCACTGGTCAGCGTCGGCAAGAACGAGTACCGCTTCGACCGCCCCCTGGACCGACTCAGGGAGATGCTGGTCTACGCCGTAGGGCAAAAGAGGGTGGTAAGCCGCCCCTTCGGGCTTAACCACGGCGTCATCTTCTGGGCCTTCCTGGTGCTGGCCCTCGCCAACCTTGAATTCCTGGTCTCGGGGATCTTCCCGGCGGTCTCCTTTGCGCTGCTCCCGGCTCCGCTACACGGGGCGCTGCTGTTCCTGTTCGACATCTGTTCACTGGCGGCCCTGGTTGCGGTGGCGGTCGCTGCACTGCGTCGCACGGTGAACCCTCCCTTCGAGGGGGCCCGCACCTTCGAGGCCTACCTTATCCTGTCCATGATCGCGACCCTGATGCTGGCCTATTTCGGGGTGAACGGCGTGCGCATCGCTCAGGGGATGCTGCCTGGCACCACAGCCACCCCGGTGTCCAATCTTGTCGCCCGCCTGATCATGGCCACTCCTGCTGCGGGTGCATTGGAGCAGACCGGCAACGTCTTCTGGTGGATCCATGCCGTGGTGCTTTTGGGGTTCATGAACTTTCTCCCTTACAGCAAACATATGCACATACTTACCGCCATACCCAACGTCTTTCTGCGCAGCATGGGGAAATGCAATAGCCAAGAGCGCGAGGCGTTCCAGGAAGGAAACAGCTTCGGTGCTGCAACGGTGGAGCGGCTCTCCTGGAAGGACCTGCTTGATTCCTTCTCCTGCACCGAGTGCGGCCGCTGCCAGCAAGCCTGCCCCGCCTCCAGTACCGGCAAGACACTGAACCCCCGCGAGATGATCCACGCCATCAAGGAGAACCTCCTGCAAAACGGCGCGGTCATGGACAAGCTCTCCGGCGACCTGCAGGCGGAACGGTGCGTCTCGCTGATCGGCGACGGCAAAAAGGGAAACACCAAGGCGAGGGCCCTCTGGAGCTGTACTTCGTGCGGCGCCTGCATGGAGGCATGCCCGGTCTTCATCGAGCATCTTCCCAAGATCGTCAAGATGCGCCGGCACCTGGTGCAGATGGAGGCGAGTTTCCCCGAGGAGCTTCTGAACCTCTTCGAGAACATGGAGCAGCGTTCCAACCCCTGGGGGATGGCCCCGTCGGAGCGGAGCAAGTGGAGTTCACAGCTGAACCTGCGTCCCTTCGAGGCGGGGAAGACCGAATACCTGCTCTTCGTCGGCTGCTCGGGCGCCTTCGATGCGCGCAACAAGCAGGTCTCGGTGGCCCTGACCCGCGTGCTCGACGCGGCGGGCGTTTCCTACGGTGTCTTGGGCAAGGAGGAGAAGTGCTGCGGGGATAGCGTACGGCGGCTCGGGAACGAATACCTGTTCGACCAGATGGCAAAGGAGACGGTCCAGCAGTTCCTCTCAAAGGGGGTCACCAAGGTGATCACCCAGTGCCCGCACTGCTTCACGACCCTCAAGAATGATTACCGCCAGTACGGGCTGGAGCTGGAGGTGCTGCACCATAGCGAGCTGATCGATAGACTTTTGCGGGAAGGGAAGCTCACCCCGGCCCGGAGCGCCGAAACGGGGAGGGTGGTGTTACATGATTCCTGCTACCTCGGTCGGCACAACGACGTCTACGAGGCACCTCGCGAGGTGCTGAGGAAGGCAACGGGGCGCGAGGTCCTGGAAATGGGGCGCAACCGGGAGAACGCCTTCTGCTGCGGTGCGGGGGGGGGGCGCATGTGGCTCGAGGAGCACGAAGGTACTCCAATCAATCGCAGCCGGGTACAGGAGGCGCTGGCGCAACAGCCGGTGACCGTCTGCGTCAGCTGCCCCTTCTGCATGACCATGTTCGAGGACGGCATCAAGGAAGTGGCCGGGAGCACCACCCAGGTCAAGGACATCGCGGAAGTGGTAGCGCTCTCCCTGTAGCCGAACCTTATTCTTCCATCCATTTCATCAGCGTATAGGCCTGCTCCTCATTCATGTGGAGGGTGGAGTAGAGGTATTCCGCATCGGTCTCAGGATGCACCAGCTTGCGGATGTCCCCGTACTCGGGGGAGTTGAGAATCCTCACGATGCAGGGGTGCAGGTTCGCGGCGGGGATGCCGTAAACCTGGCTGGTGAAAAGGCTCACCTTGGTCGGCCTCGGGTAGATGCGGGATTCTTCCCGCACCGTGTCCACGATGGTGCTGCAGGCGTCGGTGACGGCGGAGCGAACCAGCAGTCCCGCGTATTTCTCCGTGATGTGCGCGTCGCAGTAGAGGTAGAGCTCACCGCTGAAGGCTGAGGCGGTCTTGATGTCCCGGTACTGCACCTGGGTCTGCATCTCGTTGAGAAGCGAGCAGATCTTTACCGGCTTGATATCGGGGAAGAGCGCGAACATGGCGTTAAGCGGCGTCAGGGCCGTGATGACCCTGGAATCCCTGCGGATCTTTTCTGCCATGGCGTGCTTCACTTCCTCAAGCTTCCCCTTGGCCGCCGCATCTTCACTGTTCATGTAATCCTGTGAGTAGAGGAAAAGCTGTCCGGAGGGGGTTACCAGGGTGCGTATGTCACTGGCGAGGCCGCCTGTTGAGATTGCCTCCAGCACTCCATGTTGAAGTTCACCCGGCAACCCTTTGGCGAGTACGGACACGATGCGGGAGGAGGTCAGTGCGCCGTACCTCTTCGAGTTGCGCCTGACATTGTGAATCAGCTTTGCCTTAACCTCTGCGATCTGCTCGGTCATGCCGGTCCGATGGAAAGTTTCTGCTGTAGCGCTTTGGCTGTGGCCGGAGTGGAATCCCTGGTGCATTGTCGGTGGTACCTCGCGCGGTGAGCATTAGAACCAATTCATTGCGTCTATAATAAACCACATTTGTACCGTGTAAACTGCGCCCTTGATTTTTTTTCATACGCGCTGCAATTCCCTGTTCGCAGGCTTTCTACGCCGCCCATGGATCCAACATTAACGATGCGCCTTCTTGACATTAACAACGCCTAATATATATTTATTCCCGCTGAAGTCTGGAGATTCTGACCAAGGAGGTCGGCGTGGAATATTCAGGGTTTATGCTGGCGTTGGGAGGCGTGTTGCCTTGCCTGGGGCTGGGGCTGTTCTGCTATCTCTTGAGGCTTCTCCTGGAGTTCAAGGAAGATAGCTGCAGCGGTCAAGATCCGCAATATGTGCGTGACATAAACAGGAAGCTGAATCTCAACAACGTAGAGACTGAGCGGGACATCCTCTGAACTTGCCTACACGGTTGCAACGGGCTGCCTTCTCCTGCTAAACTGCCGCGAAAATAACCGCCCCAGGCGGAACTATCCGGCGGTCACATGCCTCGCAACACTCTTCTCTCAATCGTTGTTCTCATCCTTTTATCGGCAACCTCAGCATGGTGCGGACCTCTCGAGGAGTGCCGTGAGTTTGTCGCCTATGGTGTACCCGGCCAAAGCGGTGATCTGTTGTGCCGGAAGGGGTTCCTGCTGAGCCACGACGCGCAAAAGAAGACGCCGGTCTGGGTTGTCGAGAGGATGACCAGGGAGCGGTTGCAGGCGAAGCTGAAGCGTTCCGACAACTTCCGTCCAGACCTCGAACTTCCCAAGGGGGAGCGTGCGGAGCTTTCCGACTACCGGGGATCGGATTACGACCGTGGCCACATGGCGCCGGCGGCGGACATGGCGTGGGACGAACAGGCCATGTCGGAGAGCTTCTACCTCTCAAACATGGTGCCCCAGGCGGGGGAGGGGATGAACCGAGGCATCTGGGCCGAGTTGGAGGGGAAGGTGCGCAAGTGGGTGGAGAAGCGGGGGGAACTCTTCATCTACAGCGGGCCGATCTATCCCAAAGGGGCGCTGAGGACCATCGGCCGCAACCATGTGGCGGTCCCATCCGCCCTGTACAAGGTGATCCTCGATCCGGCCAGGCGCGAGGCACTGGCACTCATCATGCCGAACCAGCCGCTTGAGACCGAGGACATGCCGAAGTACCTGGTGCCGGTGCGCGAGGTGGAAAGGCAGACCGGGCTCGACTTCTTCTCCGCGCTGCCCAGGGAGGAGCAGGACCGGATCGAGACCCCGGCCCCGCCTGCGCTCTGGCAGTGAGTTGAACTAACGCTTCAGGGTTGTGCCGATAAACTCCGTCGCATCCCTCTTTAACTGCGCCAGGGAATCCCCCTCCAGGTACATCATGTGCCCCGAGCGGTACCGTTTGACGGAGATGTTCCGACGCAGCGCCTCCCCCACCCCCAGGTGGGCCAAGGTGTAATCGGTTGCGAAATGCGGGGTTGCCAGATCGAACAGGCCCGAGGCGACCAGGACCTTCAGGTAGGGGTTCTTGACCATCGCGTTACGCAGGTTCTCGCCGGTATCCGCATAGCTGTTCTTGGCCTCCCAATCCCAGCGGCCGATGCCGCCCCCCAGCGCGAAATACTCCAGGTCCGACCGGTAGTCAAGCTCCTCCCGAAGGTAGGTGTTCATGGCACTGGTGAAGGGGGGACGGATGTTGGCAATTGTCGCATCGCCCCACAGGTGCTTGCCCGGCTCCGGATTCTCCGCGTTGAACCTGCTGTCCATCAATCCGACCGTGCGCCCCTCGTCGCGCAGCAATTCCTTCGCAAAATCCCGGTTGTCCACCCGCAAATTTCTGTTCTGAACCAGGTCCACGCCGAGCCCCGTGAACGAGGCCAGTTTTTCCGCTATGGCCTTGCGCTCCGCCATAGTCAGCCGATCACCCTTGTTAAGCGCCAAGAGGTAGTCCGATGCCGCCCATTGCTCCGCCTGGGCCAAGGTCCGGTCCAGGTCCGCCTGCAGCTCGGGAGCGAGCTTGCGATGGTACCAGGCGGTCGCCGTGTAGCTCGGCAGGAAAAGCTGGTAGGGAAGGTCATTGCCGTAATCGAAGGAAACGGTCTGCAGGTTGAGGATGCTGGAGACCAGTATGAGGCCGTTGAGGGCGACGCCGTGCTCAACCAGGTGCTCTGCCAGTCCCGCCGAGCGGAAGGTGCCGTAGCTCTCGCCGACCAGGAAGACGGGAGCGTCCCAGAGCCCGTTGCGGGTAAGGTAAAGCCTGACAAAGCGTCCCAGCGAGTCGATGTCCCCCTGCACAGCGGAGAACTTCTTGGTGAGGTCGGGCTTGGCGGCGCGGCTGTAGCCGGTGCCGACGGGATCCACGAAGACGAGATCGGCCACATCGAGCCAGCTTGACGCGTTGTCGACCAGGCGAAATGGGGGTGCCGGCATGCTACCGTCGGGAAGCATCTGCACCCGTCTTGGCCCCATTGCCCCGAGGTGCAGCCAGACGGAGGCGGCGCCCGGGCCGCCGTTGAAAGCAAATAGCAGGGGACGGGGCTTTGCGGAAGCAGGTTGCTGCACGCGGTAGGAAACGTAGAAGATCTCGGCCTCGGTCTCCCCAGTGTCGGTGAGCACCGGCAACGTGCCGGCACAGGCCTGGTATGAAATCTCCTTGCCGCCGATCTGGGCCTTGTGGCTGGTCACCACGACCCGGGCCGTCCCCCCAGGCTTGGTTTGACTTTCCTGCTGCTCCACGCCTTGCGGCTTGCTCTCGGGGGAGGGAGGAGCGGCAAACGCAGGTACTTGGGCTAAGGCAAAGAACAAAGCCGAAACGATCAGTAATGGCTTAGACAAGGGAACCCCTCCTCAATGAAAAACATGGATACCACATTGGATACTATCTGAAGGTGCCAGCCAGGTCAAACCAAGGGAATGAATGTGAGTTACCGCGAAGAACAAAAAAAGCACCCTGCATGGTGCGCAAGGTGCTTTGAGCCAGCCGCGATGGAGGTTAAATCAATAGGCGACGTAGGGTCCGGTGCCGAGCCCGGAACTCTCATCTTCGATGCCGAAGGCGACGCTGCGCCCCATGAAGAAGGGCAACCCCCAATCGAACCCGAAGCCGGATGGGCCGCCGATATCGCTGAAGACCCGGTTGGAACTGTTCAACAGGCTGTTGAAATTGGAGATCTGGAAACTGACCGTGGACGCGGGCGTTCCCCCGGCGCTCACGTTGGTCGCCAGCAAGGACCTGGTGAGCGGGGGGCAGTACCAGTCGGTATTGGGCGACGGGCATACCGGGAGCACACTCGGGTCAGCATTGGGGAAGAACAGGCCGTTGGAGCCGGTGTCGGCGAACCCGTTGGTGGAGCCGCCGTTGAAGGTGGTGGTGAAGTCCCCGGCGGAGTCGGTCCTGAGGACGACCGGGCCGGAAAGGGTATTGTTGGTGCCGGTGCCGATCCCAAGGACCACGGATCCGCTGATCGACGGCACCCCGCCCACGGGGACAGCGGGCAGGGTCACGATCAGACCGTTGTTGTCCACCGGGAGCGCCGCAACCGGGTTCTGCACCTGGTCCGTCAGCGGGACCGAAGCTCCGACGCAGCTCGTCCCGCTGCAGCTGTAATATACACCGTTGGCCGAGGTGAACGCACAGCCAAGACCGCAGTCTTCCTTGAACACCCCCACCCCCAGGATTCCGGCGAACCCCGAGGAGACCGGGGTGGGATCCGCGTTGGAGCAGGGGAGGGGGAGCGAGCCGAAGCTGGAGTTGATCACCTGGATCGGCACAGAGACGTACGGTTCGTTCCCCAGTTTGACCATGGCCCTCCTGATCGGTCCCCAAAGGGAACTGCCGTCGGCGAACTGGACGCAGCCGGTGAGTGTGCCGGCACCGCTGGCCACGGGCGGCAGAGTCAGGTTTGGTATCGCCTGCTGGAAGAGCCGCAAACCGTAACTGCCGGTGTCGAGGAGGACGTCGTTCACCGTCTGGCAGGCGGAGAGATCGGGATTGCAGACGGTGACACTTACGCAGGCTTTGTTTAGGTAGCTTCCTGGCGAACAAAGCGAGCCGTTCACCGTCATCGGCATCACGTTGGCGGCCGGGGTTGATGACGAGGTGGTGGTAAGGTTGGTCGATCCGGTCACCCCCCCAAGGGTGGCCGTTACGGTCGTGGTCCCCGCGGAGACCGCGGTGGCCATCCCTTTGGTCCCCGCTGCGCTGCTTATGGTAGCCACTCCTGCGACAGAGGAACTCCAGGATACCTGGCTGGTGATGTCCCGTGTGCTGTTGTCGGAGTAGGTCCCGGTGGCGGTGAACTGCCCCGTCGTGCCGACCGGGAGGGTCGAATTGACAGGGGTGACCGCTATCGAGGTCAAGGTCGGGCCTTTTTTCCCGCCGCCGCCGCATCCGGACAGGGTGGCGAGCACGGCCAGCATGGTCATGACTGCCGACAGCTTAACGGATCTCATCGAGGCTCACTCCTTCGGGCAGGAGTTCGGGAAGGTAGGCCCGCCCTTGCAGGTTGCGCATATGCCCCCAGGTTTCCACCACCATCCGACGCGTCATCACTTTCAAACCTCGACGCCCCTGCCGACGCGGTGTACCGGAAAGCGCCTTACGGTAGTCGTCGTGATAGTTGCCGAGCAGCACGTGCAGATCGGGGTGTACCAAGCCGTTCCAGGCGACCGCGAAGACGACGCCGGACGGATTAACGTATTCCCGCACGGTGGTGGCCGTGGTCCCTGAAGCGATCGATTGAACGCGGTAACTGGCGCGGTTGGTCGATTTCAGGAGCGCTCCGGACAACTCCTTGGAGTCTCGGGCAATGGTCTGGGCCGTTTCCCCCAGAGTCGCTTCCGCGAGGTCATACCGGCAGGAGATGACCAGCGCCATGCAGAGCGAGATAAGACAAAGTCGTAGCATCATCGTCGTCCCCTGTGCCGCTCGGAATTTGGGTGTTCCAAGAAACAAGGTGACATTCTACCAACAAATCCATTTCTGTGTTAGCGAGTGTTAATTTTTGTGACCATTGGGAGGGCTGGGAGCGGGGGGGTGAAAAAAGGCTCGCCGCCTTGGAATTCCCGAGGCGGCGAGCCGGTGTAACGATAAGGATGGTACGGCTGGGCAGGGAAGGATGGAGGAACTATTTCTTCCCTTTCTTGGAGAGCTCGGCGGCGACCTCTTCGCTGATGTCTTTGGGCTTCACCCTTTCATCCGCGAAGAGCACCCCTTTTTCCTCGACCACCAACAGGTAGCCATTGGCCTTGGCATAGTCACCGGCCGCCTTCTTGATCACGCCGCCGACTTCGTTGGTCAGCTTGTCCTGAAGCTTGTTCACCTCGAGTTCGCTCGCCCGTGCCAGCTTCTGGAATTCCTCAACCTTCTTCTGGAATTCGGCCGCCTTGGCTGCGCGCTCCTTCTGGGTCATGGTGGGAAGCTTGGCCTCGATGGCGGCCTTTTGCTTCTCGAGCTGCTTGGTCCGGGCGTCGAGCTTACTGCGCAGGAGTTCCGACTTCTTCTTCAGCGACTCGCTTGCCGCCTTGCCTTCGGGAGATTCTGACGCGACCTTGCCCATGTCGATAATCGCGATCTTGACTGCCGCAGCGCTTGCCTCGTCCTTGGCGGGAACCACGGGGGCAACAGCCGCGGCGGGTGCCACTGCCGGAGCTGCGGCGGGTGCGGCGGCGGGAGCAGCGGCGGGAGCAGCCTCAGCGGCAAAACCGTTCGCGGCGATGAGAGAGGTGAGTGCGGTGCCGATGAGTAATGACACGAACCTGTTCATATGATCGTCCTTTGTTTGAGTAGTGGTGACTGCGACGGGGAGAGCATAAAGCCTTTGTTACGCTTTGGCAATTAAAAGAAATGTGTTGGCCGGCCACAAAGAGCCAGCCGGCGGGTGGAAGTTGCCGACTAATCGCATCTATAAAGCCTGTTGACTCGTATACGCCTCGCTGCTACGATGCCACCACTCAAGAGGAGCGCCCCATGACCGATATGCTACAGAAGTTGCAGGCAGCGACATCCGACGACCCCGCCACGGCAGAGCTGTTGCACGAGGCTTTGAAAGAGATCCGCGAGCTGAGAAAGCAAAGGGACTCCCTGGAGGAGATCCTGATCGTGCTGTCCCGCACCGAGCTTCCCTGGGATGAGGCGGGGAACCCGACCGACGCCCTGCCGCACTTCAGGGAGCGCTACCTGAACGCGGTCCGCGAGGCCGCCGGACTGCTCGGGCTGGAGCTGCGCAGCACCATCACCAGGACCGAACCCAGAACCTGATCCCGGCGCTCCCGTCCCGAAGAGGAAGGGCGCCTAACGACTACTGGAGCGTACATGCCTACCAACATGATGGAATGGGGATTCGTCGTCGTTTTCTTCCTTCTGCCCGGCACCATCGGCGCCTGGATCGCCCACACCAAGGGGCGCAACCCGTTTCTGTGGTTCCTGCTGAACGCCCTTTTCGCCCCCACCGTGATGATCACCGCCTTTCAGCGCCCGCTCCGCCCGGTAGAGGGGCACTACCGGCAATGCCCGAAGTGCAGCGAGTTCAGCAAATGGCGCGAGACCTCGTGCAGATTCTGCGGCACCGGGCTTAGCTGAGCCGATCCATGTTCTTCCGCAAGCAGCCCGATTTCGGCCAGCTTCTGCGCGAACTGGGGGCGTTCAGCCGCAGGGACGTGACCCAGGGGCTAAAGCTGGCCAAATACAAGAAGTCGGCCCAGGCCCTGCTGAAAAAGGACCCGGTCTCCGGCCACGTCCTGCACGGGCTGGTCGCCTGCCTGGAGCACGACATCGCCTCGATGCACGCCCAGTACCTCCAGGCCGTCGAGCTCTCCGACTCCTACCTTTCCCTGATGTACTACGCCCTTGCCCTGGAAAAATCCTGCCTCTGGAACGATGCGGCTAAATATGCCTTGCTCGCGCTGGACCGCGCGCCCCAGGAACCGAAGCTGCTGAACGCCGCCATCGGCATCGCGCCGTTGACCGGGAGGTTTTCGCTGCTGAAGAAACTGCTCTCCCAATGGCAGGAAAGTCACGAGGGGGTGCGTCACCCGCGCCAGGATGATTACGAGACGGTGACCGAAACGCTGGCACGCCAAGGGTTGGCGGAGCAGGACCTGAAGGCGGTTCTCGCCGGTATCGGCACCGCTTTTTCCGAGACCGATGCCATCCTGCTGCAGTGCCGCTACGAACTCGTCAGCGGCAAGGACTCGTCTTTCATCCACTACCGGTTCGTGCTCCCGGACAGCCTGGTCGCCACCTATTACGAGGACAGGGTCTCCGAAAAGCTCACTACCGTCCCCTGTCATCCACGCATTTTCGATGCCTTCTCCTTCTCAGTGGAGAACGGCACCGTGTACGACCTCTACGACTGCATGGAGCGGGAACTGGCCTCCAGCGCCGACACCATCAAGGTCCCGGACCCGGACAAAATGAAGCTGATCGAAGAGCTCATCAGGGACGTGGAGGTCTGAACATGGTCAGCAACGAGTCGCGCATCCGCTTTCATGCCGCTTTCGAACAGGTGCTGGACGAACTGATCGCGGTGGTGGCCAAGGAGAAGGAGAGAAACCCGCAGACCTACAAGGATTCGCCCCAGGCGAAACTGCTGGCACGGGTGTACCGGGCCATCAAGGACGAGATTCCGGCAGATCCGCAGCACGCCTCGTACTACCAGGGGGAGTCCGAGGGGCATGCCTACCGGCAGTGGCGCCGGGCCAAGCCGACCGGGGAGCACCGGCTCTTCTTCAAGTGGGACAAGGAAACCAACGCCATCATCTACGCCTGGCTGAACAGCGAGGTGAGCCTGGTGAAGTACAAGAGCCACATGGATGCCTACCGGGCGTTCAGGGGGAAGAGCAGGTGATGATGGGAACGATGGGAACGATGGGACTCTGTAGGGGCGAATAATTATTCGCCCTGCCTTTGAATTGCCAGCGCCGCGCAATAACCGCCAGGGACCGGCAGGTCGATGATGCACCAACGCCCGACCTCGGCGGGGTCTGAACCATGCCTCAGGAGGGCAGGCGGTTCACCAGGCAACAGCGAGACGTCAAACGCCGTCGAGACCAGCGAAAAACCTCTCCCGGTCCCCTTCATATAGGCCTCCTTCCGGGTCCAGCAGCGGTAGAAAGCATCGAGCTGCAGTTGCGGAGCCAGGCTGAAAAGCTGCTCCCGTTCCCGCACAGAAAAATAGCGCTCCGCCATGGGGCGAAACGCCAGATCCTGCCGCACCTCTTCCAGATCGACTCCAATCTCCGCACCGTAACATACAGCAACGAGCAACTTCCCACCAGCATGGGAGACGTTGAAACACATCCCATCGGCTGCCTGCTCGGCCGCCAGATACGGCTTTCCGAACTCCCCCTCGAGAAACTCGAGACATCCCGGTTCCCGACCGTTGTACCCCGCCAGGATTTCCCGCAACAAGCCGCGCCCCACCAGAAACTCTTCGCGCTTGAGGTGATCGAACAGTCGAGCACCACGCCGTACTTCCTCGTCGTTTAAAAAGCCGAGCAGGCGTTGTTTTTCATGATCCGGGCGTTGCAGCGGTTCGAGCCGGAACTGCGCACGCACCCCCTCCAGTCCGGCGATCGGAATCAAGCCACTGCCTCGAACGACGCCCTCAGAAGCTTCAGCCCCTCCTGCGTCGAGATGCGGGGGGAGTAGCCGAGGTCTCTGCGGGCAGCGGAGATGTCGAACCAGTGGGAGGTGGCGAGTTCCTTGGCGACGAAGCGGGTCAGGGGAGGCTCACCGGAAAGCTTGAGCGTTTTCCAGGCTACTTCACAGGCAACCCCAACGGCATAGGCCACTCCGGCCGGGACGGTGCGGTTGACCGGCGGCACTCCGGCCGCGCCCAGGATGGCGTTCACCATATCCCAGAGCGGGATGGGCTCCCCGTTGGAGATGAAATAGGCCTTGCCCGCCAGCGGCGCATCGGGGCAGAGACGGTCCGCCGCGTTCAGGTGCGCCTCGGCCGCGTTATCCACGAAGACGGTGTCGACCAGACAGGTACGCGTGCCGATGCGCCTCAAGGCGCCGGCGCGTCCCTTGGCGACGATGCGCGGTACCAGGTGATTGTCGCCCGGTCCCCAGATCAGATGCGGCCGGAGCGAAACGGTGGAAAGGGTGCGCGAGTTGGCAGCGAGGACAGCCTTTTCCGCAAGCGCCTTGCTGTGCGGGTAGTGCGCCTCGAAGTGGGCCGGGTAGGGGAGTGACTCGTCGCCACCCTCAACGTCGGAACCGTCGAAGACCACGCTGGGCGAGCCGGTGTAGACCAGGCGCCTGATGCCGAGGATGCGGCAGGCTGCGATCACGTTTTCGGTGCCGACGACGTTGGCGAGGTAGTACTCCTGGAAGCTCCCCCATATGCCCGCCTTAGCGGCGACGTGGAAGACGGTGTCGCATCCCTGCGCCGCCTGGACCACTGCGTTCAAGTCGGCGAGGTCGCCGCGATACTGCTCTACGCCGAGGGAAGCCAGCTCCGGGTACTCTCCGCGCGAGAAACTGACCACTTCGTCGCCACGGGCACGCAATTGCCTGACGATGGCCGAGCCGAGGAATCCGCCCCCTCCGGTGACTAGCGCGCGCACTTGAGCGTCTCCGCGGCCCAGACTGCCAGCTTCTCCCTGAAGATCTTGGCGTTGTGCCGTATGTCCACCGGGAAGGCGGGATGGAACAGGAAGGATTCGATGGAACGGGTGTGAATGTGTTCCTCGGCCAGCGATTTCAGCTCCTTGCGAACCTGCTCCTGGTCAACCTTGACGCCCTTCTCCAGTTCGATGCAGATCACCGGCGTGAGCGCCCCCGGCTCCCCCACGCCCACCAGGGCGCTGCGGAACACGGCGGGATGGGTGTTGAAGACCGCCTCGCAGGGGATGGTGTAAAGAGGGCCTGCTTCGGTTTCGACCCGGTGGGATTTGCGGCCGCAGAACCAGACACGACCGTCTTCGTCCATCCCCCCGAGGTCGCCCATGCGGTGGAAGAACGAGCCCGTCTCCGGGTCGATGATCTTGGAGAGGTGGTCCGATTCCGGGCGGTTGTAGTAGCCGCGGGTCACCTGTTCCCCCTGCACCACGATCTCGCCGATCTTTCCGGTGGGGACGCGCAGCGCATCGTCCCAGCCGCAGATGGGGTTGTCGGTAATCTGGACGATCTCCAGGCGGATGCCTTCAACCGGCCGCCCGACGCAGACCCCGCCGCCGGAATCGGTGATTTTACGGGTTTCCTGGAGGATCTCGGTGCTGCCTATGGAACAGACCGGGAGCGCCTCGGTGGCGCCGTAAGGGGTGAACACCTGCACGCCCGGGTTCAGCAGGCTGGTGAAGCGCTCGAGCACGGAGGCAGGCACCGGCGCCCCGGCGGAGATTGCCCGCCGCAGGGTGGGAAGCTTGATGCCGTGCTCTACGCCGTAGCGTCCCACCCGGTTGATGAGGGCTGGGGAGCCGAACATGGTGGTCACGCCGTACTCGTTGATCGGTCCCACGATCTTGCGCGGATCGACGGAACCAGGCCGGGTGAAGTCCATCTCCGGGATCACCGCGGTCATGCCGAGTGCCGGAGCGAACAGGGCGAAGAGCGGGAAGGTGGGGAGATCGATCTCCCCCGGCTCGATGCCGTAGACATCCTTCAGGGCCTTCACCTGCGCGGAGAAGTTGCCGTGGCTGTAGATGGCTCCCTTGGGTATGCCGGTACTGCCGCTGGTAAAAAGGATGGCCGCGACGTCGTCCTTCTGGGTCGGGGCGAGGGTGAAGGGGGTATCGTCCTGCTGTCCCGCGATGATCTTCGCAAGCGTGGTCCCTTCCCAGAACAGCCGCGGGCCGACGGTAACGCAGGTACGGATGCTTTCCTTGCCCCAGCCGAAGAGCTTGCGTGCGAGGTGCGCCTTGGGGATGCCGATGAAGGCGTGCGGTTCGGCCTCGGAGAAGCACTGCTTCAGGTTCTTGATCCCAAGCCCCGGATCGATAAGCACCGGCACCGCGCCCACCTTGAAGAGCGCGAAGGTGAGGGCGAAGAATTCCGGACTCGGCGTCACCATGAGCACGGTGCGCACGCCGCTGCAGATGCCGTGGGCGATCAACCCGCGCGCGATCCTGTCGCTCAGGCGGTTCAACTCCGAGAAGGTGAGGCTCCGCTTCCCCTTGGGGAAGATGATCGCCCTGGTGTCAGGCTGGCGCCTGGCCATCTCGGGCAGATGCGCGGCTATGTTGACGAAATCGATCTCGGACATGGGTCAGGCAGTCTCCCGGGCCTCGGTCTGCTGCAGGAATTCGACGATGAGCGGCACCACTTCGCCTTTCATGTCTTCGAGGACGTAGTGTCCGGCGTCGGGATAGCTGTGCACCTGCGCCTTCGGGAAGCGCCGCTTCCATTCGGCAAGGAAGGTGGTATCGAAAACGAAGTCGAGCTCTCCCCAGAAGATGGCCATGGGGAGGTCGCTGAAGCGCTCCAGACCGGCGGCAATCTCGCTCACGAGATCGTAACCGCGGTCTCCCGGTGCGAGCGGGATGTCCTGCACGAAGCGCAGCGTGGCGATCCGGTTCTGCCAGGAATCGTAGGGTGCGCGGTAAGCCTTCATCAGTTCCTGCGGCATCGGGTTCTTCTTGCAGCCGACGATGGACGCCCCGACGCTGAAGGCGTTGAAACCGCGCACCAGCAGGGTGCCAAGCAGCGTGTCGCGGCAGATCTTCAGCCCCAGCGGGAACTTCTTCTCCTTGGGGAGATGGAAGGCGGCGGTATTCAGGACCACGATGCGGCCGATCCGCTCGGGGTGGCGGCTTGCGTACCCCATGCCGATCATCCCGCCCCAGTCGTGCACCACAAGGGTGATCTTTCCTTGCAGATCGAGCGAATCGATCAGGTGCTCCAGGTCGTCGATGCGGCGGGAGAGGGTGTAGTCGTAGCGGTCGTCGCCCGGCTTGTCGGAGAAGCCGCAGCCGATGTGGTCCGGCACGATGCAGCGGTAGTTGTCGCGCAGCGCCAGTACCAGGTTTCTGTAGTAGAAGGACCAGGAGGGGTTGCCGTGCACCATGACCACCGGGGCTCCCTTGCCCTCGTCGAGGTAGTGGTAGGCGAGGCCGTCAAGGTCGAGGGTGCGGCCGGTGAAGGGGTAGTAGTTTTTCACTGCGTCTCTCACCAGTCCACTCCCAGCATGAGGCAGTTGAGCCCGCTCCCGATGCCCAAGAGGGCAACCCGGTCGCCGGCGGAAAGCACATCGCGCTCGTCAGCCAGCGCGGCGGTCAGGGGCAGGGAAACGGTCCCCATGTTCCCCAGGAATTCGTAGCTGGTGAAGTCCTTGTTGAGCGGGATGCCCAGCGTCTTCAGGATGGCGCTCTGGTGTGCGCTCCCGACCTGGTGGCAGACCACGCGGTCCACATCGGTCTCCCTCCAGCCTACCTCGGGGAGGAACTCATCCCAGGTGCGGCGACCCAGTTCCACGCCGTAGTTCATCACGCTGACCGCGTCGGTGCTCATGGACTGCTCGTAGCCGCCCTTGCCGTCGGGGGTGATGCCCCAGAGGCAGAGGCCGTGGTGTTCAGGCGCCGCCTGGGTGATCCCGCCGCGCAGCCTCCTGCGGCCGGACTTGGAGAAGGAGCCGTCGGTGAGGAGCACGGCAACCGCGCCAGAACCGCCGGTGAGGGTGGCCAGCGAGCTGGCGAAGTTCTCCATGCTGCGGTCCTCCAGCATCTTGGCGATCATGACGTCGTTTATGTCGCGCGCGCTCTCGCAGGAGACCACCAGGCCGGCCCGGATCTGCCCGAGCTCGATGCGGTTGGCCACGTCTAGGATGCCGTTCAACACGCCCAGGCAGGCGTTGGAGAGGTCGTAGACCGCAACGTTACCCGAGATGCCGAGACCTGCAGCGACGCGGCAGGCGGTAGCCGGCTCGAAGCGTTCCCGGCAGACGCCGGTGTAGAGCAGGGCGCCTATGTCGTTGGGGGAGATGCCGGCCGCGGAGAGCGCCTTCTTTCCTGCCGCGATGGCCCCCTTGGAGAGCTGAAAGCCCGGTTCCCACCAGCGGCGTTCGCGGATCCCGGTCAGGGCCTGGAGTTGCCCCGGGGTGAAGTGCAGCGTCTTGTAAAGCGGCTCCAGCCGCGCCTCGAGCTCATCCGAGGTGACCACCACCGGAGCGAGCTCGTAACCGAAAGATTCGATATATACCTTGGAATACTTCATCAATCACCTTAAGAAACGGAAGCTGTACAACAATGAAAACCGAAAGCATGACCAGAGAGGACGCCGAGGTCCGCAGAGGGCACAGAGAAAAAAGGATGTTTAAAACATTTTTCCCTCTCCCCTCGGGAGAGGGTGCCCGCAGGGCGGGTGAGGGCGACGCCACGAAGGGAGTGATCGCCTATCGCAGCGCCCTCACCCCGACCCTCTCCCGGGGGGAGAGGGAGTGTTGACAGCGTTTTACCCTCTCCCGGGGGGAGAGGGAGTGTTGACAGCGTTTTACCCTCTCCCGGGGGGAGAGGGAGTGTGGACAGCGTTTTACCCTCTCCCAGGGGGGGAGGGAGTGTGGAGAACGTAGAACGCGTTTAGCTTCTTTCGATTTGGACCGTAAAGTCGTTCATCTGGTAGATGGCACGGCCGTCCACGTAGAGGAAACCAGCGGCGGTCAGGACGCGGTTGGCATCGTCGGCGGCGGTGACCCAGGCCACCACGGTGACCTCTTTGTCGGTCGGCACGACCTGGCCGCGGTAGAGCCAGCGGTGCTTGCGCTCCAGGGCGACGGCGGCGACCGAATCGCCTTCGTTCCACCCCCAGCGCTCCACGGCGGCGAACTTCATCAACTGCAGGAACGACTCCAGTCCCAGCGAACCGGGTGTCACCGGGTCCTGGTAGAAATGCGCCTTGAAGTACCAGTCCTCTGCAACAACCGTCTTGGTCCCCCTCAGGTAGCCGAGGCCAGCCGGACCACCATCCGGAACGTACAGCTCGATCCTGTCGATCATCCTCAGCATCTTGTCCGGGAAAGGACGCTGCTCGGGATAGGGGAGCGAGCGGCCGCGTGCCGTCTCCTCGGCGCTGGGGAGGTAGGGAGCGGCTTCGCGGATGCCGACCTGGTTGGCCAGGGCCTCCTTGGCGAAGAAACCGAACATGGTCTCGCCTTCGTAGAGCACGCCGTGGCGATCCGCCACCGAGAAGTCGAACTCCTGGATGATCATCCCGCCGCTGGTGGCGGCCTTGGTAAGGGTAGCCGTCGCGGTCAGGGTGCCGCTTTGCGGCGTAACGGGACGGTGTTGTACCGCAGTCCCCCCAAGGTTTCTAAAGGAGATGTCGGTCGGGCTGGTGAGGGCTGAACCGACGTAGGCGGCAAGCCAGCCGCAGGGCTGCAGCGCAGCTTCCAGAAGGACGGCGAAGGGCATGCGCGGCTGACGGTCGGCGGCAAAATACCACTCGTCCGACGGGATGTCGTACTGCGCTTCCGCCATCGCGCCCGGCACCATCTGCCACGGCTCTCCTTTAATGCCGGTGACGCGATCCATGAACTGGAAGGGAGGACCGGGGAGACGGGCGATCTTCCGCTCGCTGTCGAAGACCTTGTAACGGTCACCGAAACCTTCGGACGGATTGCCGTTGCTGTATGCCAGTATCTGTTTTTTTGTGTAGATGGCCGGCTTCTGGTCGTAGGCAGGCGCCTGCACCGCTACTGGGGCGACGCCATGTGATTGCGCAACGTTGGCATGCCACAGTTGAAGTAGTGCTTCACGGGTAGTGCCGGTGAGACGCGCGGACATGTTGGTGATTTCGACGATCGGCTTGCCGTCGGCGTACATCAGGGCATCGACGATGGCGTACGGCTCGGGGCGGTAGCCCAGTTCGCGCACGGTCACCTCGTAGGTGACCACCTTGGTCGTCTCCAGTACCTGCCCGCGGCAGCAGAGCTGGCTCGCAACGCCGGGGACCGGTTGCCAGGCGGACCCGTCGGCCTCCGCCACCCAGCCAAGGCGCAGCAGGAAGATGCGCAGGGTGTGCATGCAGCACTCGTACATGAGCGTGCCGGGCATGACGCGGTCGTCCGCGAAATGGCAGGTGATGAACCAGTCGTCCGGATGGATGTCCGCTTCGGCGCGGATGAAACCGAGGCCGCAACGTCCGCCGTCCGGGACCAGTTCCATGACGCGGTGCACCAGCTCCATCCTGCCGCCGGGGATGGTGAGGGGGCGCTGAACAGGCAGCCCGGCAAAGAGAGGCCCAAAGCATCCCGCGAGATCGCCGCGGCGCAGGGCGTCCAGCTGCCGCGCGTCGTAGGAGGCGCGCTGCATGGGCACCAGGTAGTTCCAGTCCGCGGGGAGCTTCCCGGTGCGGGGACGCAGGTCTATGGCACCGCGCACGATCCCCTTGCCGGCGTCCAGCTCCTCCTGGGTGAAGAAGCCGGCGCAGCCGTTGCGCATGGAGAGAAGCGGTTCCCCGTTCACGGTCGCCTCGAAGTGGAAGCGGAACAGGTAGGTCTCGCCCTGCCTGAAGAAGCGCTCGATGTGGATGTCGTAGTTGATGGTCTCGCCGGGGGCGGGTAGCTCGCGGTGGAAGGTCACCACGGCGTCCAGGAGCCGGTAGACGGCGAGCCCCTTGGTGATGAAGTCGATGCCGAGATAGCCGGACAGGAACAGGTCGGCCTGTCCCGCCTCTACCGCGATGCAGGTCGGGATGCGGCCGCCGTCCAGGTACCAGGCGCCCGGATGGACGTCGTGCTGGGTTACCACGCGGCCGCTGGTCATCGATTTTGGCTCACCCTCGAGCGCCACGATGCGATGCACGAGCTGCAGCGGCACGTCCGGCAACCTCACCCTGGTCGGGTAGCTGTCCGCCTCGGCGAATTCGGGGCCGAGCATCTTGGCGACCGAACCGATGGCGAACTCAAGGCACATATCGTAGTCGTAAAGCGCCGGAAGCGCGCCGGGGTAGGGGGCGGGAGCCGGCGACGGTGCAGCAGCAGCGGGGGCGGCCACGGCAGGCCCAGGCGTGGACATCGCGGCAGCGTAGGCCCCGGCGGGGTGGTTGTTGAGATCCTGTTCGACCGGAATGCCGGCGGCCAGCATCTGCTGCTGGATCGAGATCTGCAGCGCCAGGGCGTCGGCGATGGAACGGCTCAGGTCGCCGGCCACCCGCAGATAGGCTTCGTGGGCCTGCTGCCGGGCGTCCTGGGCCTGGGCGAACTCGTGCAGCAGCGGCTGGACGGGCACCTCGGAGAAGGCTTGCTGCACGGCCACGCCCGGAGCCGAGGCGAACTGGGACGGTGCGGCTAACGTCGGCGCGGCTTGCTCGCTGGCCGCAGGGAAAGCGGCGTTTGCGCTGGCTGGTTTACCCATATCCTCTGTCATGACCGATGTTTTTTCAGGTGTACTTACCGGAGTATCTGTAGACCGCATTATCCGGGCAGAACCGGAGGGGACCGCAGGCTGAGCCGTCCGGACCGGGGGCGCGGCAGGCTGAACAGGCGCTGCCGGGGGGACGGCCGCAGGCGCCTGGGCTTTTTGTCCGGCATGGGGGAGCCCCGGTGCGAACGGCACACCGCCGGTGGTGAAACGAAGCCCTTTCTGCTCGTGCGCGATCACCGACGGCTGAACCGGCAATTCGGGAGCGGCTGTGAAGAGCGGCTCCAGGTCGACCGGGACGCGCTCGGCGGTAAGCTGCGCCAATAGTCGCAACACTGCGGAGTTGGCGTCCGTGCCAGGCTGGCAGACGGAGCGCGCCACGTGGGGGCGGCCGTTCAGGATGCGCCCGATCATCCGGCTGCAGGAAGCGCCGGGGCCCATCTCGATGAAGTAGCGGATCCCCTCGTCGTAGGCCGCTTCGATCACCTTCGGGTAGTCGATCCCCTCGACGGCCTGGGCCAGGATGGACTCGGCCGCGCTGCGGCGGTTCACCTGGTAGGCGCTCCCCGCTGCACCGCTGTAGAAAGTGACGCCGGGGGGAGGGGTGGTGGTGAAGACGTGCAGGTCGCGGTAGGCGGCAGCCACCTGGCGCGCCACCTCGCAATGCACGGTGGTAACACCCTGCAGCGGGAAGAAGCGGCAATCGAGCATGGCCACCAGGTGCTTCACCCACTTCACGTCGCCGCCGATGACGCACTCGTCCGGCGTGTTGACGATGAGAAGGTAGACCCGGCTGGTCTTCTTGATGGCGCGGCGCACCTCGCGCGCCGGGGCGTCGACCACGCCGATGCTCCAGTTGATCTCCTTCCCTTCGGGTTCCCCCCAAGCCTCGCGGGCGGCGCGGCATTCGCCGGCCAGGTCGCGGGTGAACAGGGTGGACGCCTTCATGCGGGTCAGCATCAGGTCGCGCTCGGTCCAGGTGCGGGTGGCGAAGAGCCCGGCGGATTCGCCCAGGCTGTAGCTTATCACCGCGTTGGGCCTGACCCCGAAGCGCTGCACCACGTCGGTGACCGCGCAACCGGTCGCCACCTGCCCGAAGATCACGGCCAGATGGTTCTCGTGCACGCTATCGATGGGCGCACCGTTCCAGAACTGCTCCGGCTGGAACTGTTCGCGCAGGTAGAGGTTTTCCGCATCCTGGCGGCGGTAGACCTCGGGCCAGCGTGCGGAGAGCTCCATCCCCATCCCGGCGAAATGGTTGCCGGAACCGGGGTAGACGAACCCGATCTTGCCGCTTTTGCCGATGGGACTGGCGTTGAAGAAGAGGCGGTCGCGCTGGGACGGGTGCAGCACCGCCTCGGCGTAGGCCGCGTCGGAGCGGAGGATCCGCTCTCCCTGCAGGCAGAGCGAGGCGAGCTCGTCGGCGCTTCGGGCCACCAGGGAGACCGCGAGCGGTGCGTCGGAGGCACTGCTTTCTTTGCAGACACGCCGGGAGAAGACAGACATCTCCGGTGCGGGCTTTCTTTCCGCCGTTTCCCGCAGTTGCTGCACCCCTTCGGCAAGCTCCTGCCGGTCGGCTCCCGTAATGCAGAACAGGAATTCGTCCCATCCGCCAAGCGGGGCGACCCGCTCGACGACGGCGCGCTCGGGGACGTTGTCGTACCCCTGCAGCACGACGTGACTCACGCTGCCGTCCACGCCGAAGACGCTGACACCGGCGTGGCGCGCACCTTCACTGCGGTTCCTCAGCCAGTAGCGCGATCCGTTGGGGAGGAAAAGGGCGCCGTTGCCGGAGAGCTGGCCGACGGGACGCTCGCCGGAGCGTGCTCCCGGAATGATCTCCTGGTACAGCGCCAGGCAGCCGCGCACCAGCGAGGCGAGACCCGAGGCGGCGCCGGCGTGGCCGATGTCGCCTTTCACGCTCGCCACGGGAAGTCGCCTTGGTTGCGCCGTGGCGCCCGGCTCGTCGAAAAACTCGGTCAGGGCGGCGGCTTCCATGCGGTCCTCGGCCCCGTTGCCGCTGCCGTGGGCCTCGATGAGACCGACAGCCGCCGGTGCTACTTCGGCCTCGCCGTAGGCGCGCTCCAGCGCGTGACGGTAGGCGGGGATGCCGGGGAGCATGACTTCACCGCTCGCGCTGCCGATACCGCCGATGACGGCGTAGATCCGGTCTCCATCGCGCTCCGCATCTTCGAGGCGCTTCAGGATCACGGTGGCGGCGCCCTCGCCGACCACGGTGCCGTCGGCGGTCTGGTCGAAGGGGGTGACGCTGCCGAAGCCGGAGTAGGGGCGGTTCAGGTGCTGCCCGATCACGGCCCTCAAGTCGCCGGCGAGATCCACGGCGCCCACGATGGCGCGGTCGATTTCGTCCGACTGCAGCTGGCGCACCGCCGTTTCCAGGGCGCGCAGTCCGGAGCTTTCCTCGCTGGACATGGTGAAGCTCGGGCCGCCGCAGCGGAACTCCCGGGCCACGCGGCTGGCGACGACGCTTCCCAGGGCGCCCATGGTGCGGTTGGCGGTGAGCGGCGGGCCGGCCTGGTCGCGCAACTGTCCGATCCACTGCTCAAGCTCGGCGGGCGAGAGCTGGAGCCCCAGTTCCCGCGCCCAAGCCGCCGCCTTTTCCGCGACGCTCCAGCGGAAGGCGAAGTTGGTGCTGTTCAGGTCGAGCGCGATACCGACGAAGACGCCGGCGCGCAGGTTGTCGCCGCGATCCATCCCGGCGTCCTTCATGGCGGCTGCGGCGGACTGCAGCATCAAAAGCTGCTGGGGCAGCATCTCTTCCAGCTCCTTCGGCGGGATGCGGAACTGGTCGGTCGGCTGGGAGAACTCGTCCAGGTAGAAACCGGCGAAGGGGGTGTCCTTCAGCTTTTCCTTGCCGAACCAGGCGCTCTGCTCGGCGCCCCACCAGTCCTTCGGGTGGGACGGCTTCGCGCCGGTCTCACCGCCCAGCACGCGTGCCTGGAAGGACTTCAGCTCCTGCCATTTGCCGAACCGCGCGTCGAGGCCGACCACAGCCACGGCGCCACCCTTCTTCGGGGGCTCTGCGGCAGCGGCGGCGGCAGCGTTCGGGAGCCATTCCTCTACCAGCAGGTGCGCGTTGATCCCACCGAAACCGAAAGCGGAGACGGCGGCACGCCGGGGCACGCCTTCCGCGCGGCGCTGCCACTGGGTCGCCCCCCGCAGAACGCGGAACGGGCTCTTCTCAAGTTGGAAGTTTTCCGGCGCCTGGTTGAAGTTCGCCGTCGGCGGCAGGGTCTCCTCGGCCATGGCCAGGAGCACCTTGGTCAGCGCGGCGGACCCGGCGGCTGTCAGGAGGTGGCCGATGTTCGATTTCACCGAGCCGATCACGCACCCCTTGCCGGGGGCGTCGCCCCATAGTTCCCTGAGGCTTCCGACCTCGGTGGCGTCGCCGACCGGAGTCCCTGTGGCATGGCACTCGATGAGGTCTACGTCCTGCGGCGACCACCCCGCCTTCGCGTAGGCGGCGCGCATGGCGCGCAACTGCCCGTCGGCCATGGGGGCCAGAAGGCTCCCCCCCACGTCGTTGGAGAGACCGATCCCCCTGATCACTCCGTAGATGCGGTCGCCCTGCGCCAGGGCGTCGTCGAGACGCTTCAGCACGAAGATGCCGGCACCTTCGCCCACCACCAGTCCGTCGCCGGAAGCGTCGAAGGGGGAGCAGATGCCGCGCCGCGACAGGGCGCGCAGCTGCGCGAAGCCCATCTGGGTGTAGAGGGGATCGGGGCGGGAGAGGCCGCCGGTCAGCATGGCGTCGGCGCGGCCGGCGAGGAGCTCGTCACAGGCGAGCTTGATGGCGTAGAGCGAGGAGGCGCAGGCGGCGTCCAGGGTGCAGCACCCCCCGCCCAGCCCGAGCGCGGCGGCCAGGAGCCCGGCGGGAAGCCCCGCCACATAACGGTTCAACGGGTTGGGAATGGGGTCGCCGGCGGCATGCCCCAAAAGCTTCTCTTCGAAATTCCGGCCCAGGATCGCGCGGGAGAGTTCGGCGGATTTCTCGCTGGGAAGTGCCAGGTTGCCGATGATGACGCCGACGCGGGAGCGGTCCAGTTTCGCAGTCACCGCGCTGTCGAAGGACCTCTTGCCGGCGTGCAAGAGCAGGTGAAAAGCGGGATCCAGCCCCTCTGCGAGCTTCGGGTCGATGTGCAGTCCGGAAAGCGAGGACAGGGGAGGGAGGCTGTCGATGAAACAACCACGTTTGGAGTAGACGTGGTCGGGCTTGCCAGCCTCGGGATGAAAGGCCGCGTCGACGGCGAGGGCCCAGCGTCCGGCCGGGACCTCGCGCGCCGCGCTCTTGGCGTTACGGATGTTTTCCCAGAATGTTGTCAGTTCCGGCGCGTCGGGAAAGATCCCGCCCAGGCCGACGATTGCCACGCAAGGCGACTGCTGCTTCATGCCTACGCCGCCCCCACAACCGTCACGGTTCTAAGCTTGTTGCGCTGGAAGGCCTGCTTCAAAGAGGGGTCGATGACGCACTCGTATCCTTCCAGGCGTGCGACCAGCTTGCCGCTGCTGCGATCGAGGAACTCCATGTCGGCGCTGGCACCGTGCTGGCTCTCGGAGGTGACGCGGATGACGACCTGGACCCCCTCGCGCGGGAAGGACTCCTGGAACTGCCGGTAGCGCGCGGCGAAGCAGGGGAGGGAACCTGCGCCGAAGCGCTCGAAACTCCAGAGGATCATCATCTGGAAGGCGCTGTCGAGGACCAGCGGATCGGTGAGCCAGGAGCTCCTCAGGGGACGCCTGATCCACTTGGCAGGCGCCGGTGCGCCCTTGACCGAGGCGGCGATCCCCTTGGCGGAGCAGCCGTCCACCTGCTCGATGCCGTGCAGGTCCGGCCCGTGGAACAGGCGCTCGTTGTTGTAGATCACGCCGTCGCGCGGTGCGTACGGGGTGCTCGGGATCTCCTTGATGGAGCGGATCCCCTCGGGGTGCTTGGTGGCCAGCACGATCTCGGCGCGGGCGTGCAGGATGGTCTTGCCGTTGACGCCCGGGCTGGAGAGTTCAACAGGAACCAGCCAGAACGACTCACGTTTTTCAGCGCGTCCCGCCATCACGTTCAGGGTGAACGGGGTGTTGTCCTCGAAGACGACCCCCTTGCAGATGCGCAGGTCATTGAAGCCGTGGAAACGGAAACCCGGGTTGCCGTGCAGCGCGCCGTGGGCGAGCCACTCGACGATGACGGCCATGGGAAGCACCGCCTTGCCGTCCAGCACGTGGGAGCGCAGGAAGGGGTATTCCGGAACGGTCAGCGTGAGCGAGAACGCCTCGGACAGACTCTGCTGCTTGCCGGCCGCGGGTGCGGCGCCGCCCACCTGACCGGGGAGTTGGGCGATGGCCACGATTTCCACCGGCGCGTCGGCTGCGGAGATCTCGCGTGCCAGGAAATCGCCGCCTTCGGCAAGGCCGATGACGCCTATCCCTTCGGAGGCGAATACCTTCTTCAGTGCCGGGGTGACCATCCCGCCGTCCCACGGTCCCCAGTTGATGCTGACGCAGCGGCAGCCGGAACGGCGGCGCGCCTCGGCCTGGGCGGTCTTGTTCAGCACCTCGTTGGCCACCGCATAATCGACCTGTCCAACGCGGCCGAAACGGCCGGTGGAGGAGGAGAAGAGGGCAATGAACTTGAGGTCGTCGTTGCGGGTCGCGTGGAGCAGGGCGCGCAGACCGTGCACCTTGGTGGAGTAGACCTGCTCAAACTGCTCGGGGGTCTTGTCCACGATGAGCCGGTCGGCCAGGACGCCCGCGCCATGCACCACGCCGCGGATGGGGCCGTGGGCGCGGCGCACCTCGCCGAGCAGGAGCTCCATCGCGCTCTGGTCACGGATGTCGACCGAACGGTAGATGGCCTCGGCGCCGGTGGCGGCGATGGCGGTCAGCGTCTCGCGCAGTTCGCGCCCGGCAACCACGGAGCGGTAACGCTCCTCGATTTCGCGGGGATGGAGCTTGCCGGTGGCGTGCTGCATGATGGCGCGCTTGATCTCACCTTCGTCCATGATGCCGGCGAGCCAGGCGGGCTCCTCCTGCGGCTCCGGGCTGCGGCCGAGAAGCACCAGGAACGGATGATATTCCTTCGCCAGCGCCAGCGCCGAAACGGCGGTCACACCTCGGCCGCCGCCGGTGATGACCACGACGTCACCCTGCTCCAGGACCGGATCGGTCGGGGCCGATGCGGCCGGAAGCACGGCAGTCTGCAGGCCGAAACGACCTTCCGGGGTCAGGCCGACTTCTACCGGTCCGCTACGCAGCATTTCGACGGCCACGGCACCTGCGGCGGCTGCGGGATGGGCGAATTCGCCCAGGTCGATCGCCTTGCAGGTGACTTCCGGCCATTCGAAGGCGGCGGTCTTGGTGAGACCGGCCAGGGCGCCGGAAAGGGGATCCTTCAGCGTCTTGGTAGAGCCGAAACCGAAGGCGCCGTCCAGGCGGGAAACCGTGACGCACACGGCGCCGTCGGCGCGCCCGGACTCGATCAAGGCCGTTGCGGCGTTCTTGAGGAGCAGGAAGGCGTTTTCCAGGAACAGGTCGTCGGTGCCGGCCACGGGCGCGCAGATGACCAGGCCGGAGAGCTTCCCAGCCGGTGCGATCTGTTGTGCCTGTGCCGCGTTCACCTTGCGCACCGAGCAGCCGTGCTCGAGCAGGATGCCGCACAGTTCCGCGGCAAAGGCGGAGCCGTCGTCGGTGACCCAGATCTCGCCGTCGTTGGCAAGGGTGATGGCGTCATCGTCACTGTCTCCGAGCAGCACCGGGATCATGGAGCTGCGCTGGATCGGGTGAGCGGTTGTCTCTACCGGAGCGGCAGCGGCAACGGCAGGCGCTGCATCGGTAGAGACAGGAGCAGCAACCTCGACAGCGGCAGGGGCGGCAGGGGCGGCCGGTGCGGAAGCAGCCGTTTGTGCCGGTTGTGCAGGACCAGCGAGGAAATTGGCGATGTCGCCCAAGGTCCGTAGCGTCCCCAGGTGTTCCGGGCCGATGGCCGGGCACGCCGGGAGACGCTCCTGCAGGGCGGAAAGGATCTCGACACGCTTGATGGAGTCGATGCCCAGGTCGGAGTCCATGCCCATGGTCAGTTCCAGCATCTCGGCCGGGTAGCCGGTCTTGTCGCTGACGACTTCGAGCAGGGCTTCGCAGACGGCGGCGTGATCGACAGCGGCGGTTGGGGCCGCAACGGGTGCAGCAGGCGCAGTCGGGGCGGCAACAGCAGCAACCGTAGCAGCGGCAGGTCCGGCACCGAGGAAGCCGGCGATGTCGCCCAGGGTGCGCAGGGTGCCCAGGTGTTCCGGCCCGATGGTCGGCGAGCCGGGGAGGCGCTCCTGCAGCGTGGACAGAATCTCGACGCGTTTGATGGAGTCGATGCCGAGGTCGGAGTCCATGCCCATGGTCAGTTCAAGCATCTCGGTCGGATAGCCCGTCTTCTCGCTCACTACCTCAAGCAGAACGGCTGCGACGTCTGCACCGGCAGGTGCCGCTGCCGCAGTTTGAGGTGCTGCTACCGGGGCTGCCGCTGTTACGGAAGCCGTGCCCGCGGCGAGGTGCCCGGCGATATCGCCCAGGGTACGTAAAGTGCCAAGGTGTTCGGGGCCGATAGCCGGGGAGCCGGGCAGACGCTCCTGCAGCGTGGACAGGATTTCGACCCGCTTGATGGAATCTATACCGAGGTCGGAGTCCATCCCCATTTCCAGTTCGAGCATTTCCACGGGGTAGCCAGTCTTCTCGCTCACGACGGCGAGGAGAGTTTCAGTCACCTGTGCGGCGCCAATGCCAGCAGCGGTGGCGGCAACGGCGGTAGCAACGGGTGCTACTGCTGCAACGGCAACCGCACCAGCAGCGAGATGGCCCGCGATGTCGCCTAGCGTGCGCAGGGTGCCCAGGTGCTCGGGGCCGATGGCCGGGGAGCCGGGGAGGCGCTCCTGCAGCGTGGAGAGGATCTCTACCCGCTTGATGGAATCGATGCCGAGATCGGAGTCCATCCCCATCTCGAGTTCCAGCATCTCAACCGGGTAGCCGGTCTTCTCGCTGACCACGGCGAGGAGGGTTTCGGTTACCTGGCTGGCGGCGGCACCCGCTTGCGGCGCGGCAACGGGCGCGGCAGCGCTGGCAGCGACGGTCGATACGGTCGATACGGTCGATACGGTCGATACGGTACCGGCGGCGAGGTGCCCGGCGATGTCCCCCAAGGTGCGCAGGGTGCCGAGGTGCTCAGGTCCAATCACCGGAGAGCCCGGAAGGCGCTCCTGCAGGGTGGAGAGGATCTCGACGCGCTTAATGGAATCGATGCCGAGATCGGAATCCATGCCCATGTCCAGTTCAAGCATCTCAATGGGATAGCCGGTCTTCTCGGAGATCACGGTCAAGAGGGTCTGGGTAATCTGACTGGCGTCGGCGCCCTTCGGAGCGGCAGGTGCCGAAACAGCGGGCGCGGCCACGACAGGCGACGCAGCTGCAATGGCAACAGCCGGAGCGGCAACGGCAGCGGCAACCGGGGCGGCAACCGGAGCGGCAACCGGGGCCACGTAGGCAGGCGCCTGCGGGACGGCGACGGGCGCGGCCGGTGCAACTGCAGCCGGCGTCGCGTAGGTGGCCGGAGCAATCGGTGCGCCCATGATGAGCCGTTGCTGCTGTTCGAGGAGTGTCTGGAAGGTCTTCGCTGCGGCTTCCTGCCCTTCGAGGAAGCGGCGGTGCAGCAGCGCGGTATCCTCCTGCATTTTCTGCAGAACAGCCATTCCTTCACGGGCCAGGCGCAGAGACTCGTTCAACGCACCATGAGAGGCCGGCTGAGCGACAGGCTGCGGCTGATAGGCAGGCGCTACGGGTGCGGCGTTCTGGTAGCCGGCTTGCTGCGGTACGACGGCTGCGGCTTGAGCCGGAGCAGCGGATGCTGCTGCCGTAGCGACCGGAGCCTGCGGTGCCGCCACCATGACGGGTTTCGGCTGGACCGGCGGCTTCTTCGGCTTGGCTTTCACGTAGTTGGCGCCGCACAGCGGGATGGTCAGCGCGGGCTTCTTGCCGGTCGGTGCCGGGGCGGGGGTATGCCCCTCGTCCCAGAGCGCCATGTTCACGCCGTAGCCGAGCACGGCAAGCTGCGCCAGGGTGCGGGCCAGGTCGGCGACCCCGCCACGCTTGCCGGAGGAGGCATCGAGGGCGAAGGCCGCGTGGGGACGATTGCCGAGGATGGCCTGCGCGAGGCCCGTCAGCCGGTTGCCCGGGCCCACTTCGACGAAGTTGGTGATCCCGGCGGCGTACATCGCCTCGATCTCGGCGACGAACTCGACCGGCTTGGCGAGTTGGGCGGCAAGCTGTGCCTTGGCAGCGGTCGCGTCGGCCGGGTAGACGGCGGCGGTGGTGTTGGCGTAGACCGGGATCTTTGCCTGCGGCATGTCGATCTTTTCCAGCGCGGCCAGGAACGGCCTGGCGGCGTCGGCGACCAGCGCGCTATGGAAGGCGGCGGCAACCGGCAACTCCTTGCAGGTAAGGTCGAGTCCTTTGAAGACGGTCACGGCGCGCTTGATCTCGGCGCTGGCGCCGGAAAGAACGGCCTGGGTGGGGGCGTTCTTGTTGGCGATGACCAGGTCGAGCTTCTCGGCGGCGACGACCTCGGCGATCTTTTCCAGCGGCGCGGAGACGGCCAACATGCTCCCCTTGTCACCGGAGCCGGCGCCCATCAGCTTGCCGCGCAGGCGGGACAGTTCGTGCAGGGCGCTTTCGTCGAGCCTTCCGGCGGCGCACAGGGCGGTGAGTTCACCGTAGCTGTGACCGGCGACCGCGTCGGGTTCGACGCCGAAATCGCGCAGCACGCGCAGTGCACCGAGGCTGGTGGCGCCGATGGCGGGCTGGGCGACCTGGGTGGCGCGCAGTTCCTCTTCCTGCTTGGCGCGGCCTGCCTCATCGAAGGAGGAGGGGGGGTAAATCAAATCGGAAAGCATCTTGCCGTCAGCGGCGACGAAGCCGTCGTTGGCAGCGACAACGGCATCGAGCACCTGCGGGAACGTGCAGGCGAGGTCGTTGAGCATCCCGGTGTATTGCGAGCCCTGGCCGGGGAACAGCATGCCGAGCTTGCCGGGCGCGCCGCCGCAGGCAAAGTAGGCGCCGTCGGGTGTCTGCCAGGCGGATTTCGCGTTCTTGTCCAGCATGGCGCGGGCGTTCTTCACCAGGGAGGCGAGGTTGGTCTTGCCGCGCTCCACGACCAGCGCGAGACGGCAGGGCGCCTTCGCGTCGAAGGAGGCGCGGGAGTTAAGCGCCAGGTCGCGCAGGGCGCCCCAGGCGCTGTCGCCGGGAACCGAGTCGAGCTTGGCGGCCAGGGCAGCGCCGTCGGCACCGGAGAAGGCCAGGATCTGCGTGTTGCCGTCCCAGTCCACGCCCTGCTTCTTGGGCTGATATTCCTCGAGGACCACGTGGAAGTTGGAGCCGCCGAAACCGAAGGCGCTGACCGCGGCGCGGCGCGGCGCATCGGGACGGGGAAACCAGGGACGCTTGGCTGTCGGGAGATAGAAGGGGGAACTGTCGCCCACAACCGTCTGCTGCGGGGTCTGCACCTTGATGGTAGGCGGGATCACCTTGTGGTGCAGGGCGAGCGCGGCCTTGATGAGGCCGGCGGAACCCGCCGCGGCCTTGGTGTGGCCGATCTGTGACTTCACCGAACCGAGGGCGCACCACGGGTTATCGGCCTTGCCGTACACCTCGCGCAGCGCGCTCACTTCGACGGCGTCGCCGACCTTGGTGCCGGTGCCGTGCGCTTCCAGCATGCCGATGGTTTCCGGCGTGACGTCCGCGTTCCTGTAGGCGTTGAGGAGCGCCTTCTTCTGACCGGCAGAGCTCGGCGCGTAGATGGCGTCCCCTTTGCCGTCGCTGGAAGAACCGATGCCGCGGATTACCGCGTAGATCTGGTCGCCGTCGCGCTCAGCGTCCGCCAGGCGCTTCAAGACCACGATGCCGAGCCCTTCGCCCAGGATGGTGCCGTCGGCCGAGACGTCGAACGGCTTGGCGTTACCGGTGGGGGAAAGGGCGGGGGTCTTGCTGAAGCACATGTACATGAAGATGTCGTTGAAGGTGTCGATGCCACCGCTCACGACGATGTCCGATTTGCCGGACATGAGTTCCATGGAGGCGAGGTGCAGTGCGCTGAAGGAGCTGGCGCAGGCTGCGTCCACCACGCAGTTGGTGCCGCCTAAGTCGTACTGTTTGCTGATCCTCCCCGCGACCACGTTCCCCAGAAGGCCGGGGAAGGAGTTTTCCTGCCACGGGACGTAGGAGTCGGAGATGCGCTCGACCACGTCCTTGGCGGTCTCCTCGTCGACACCGGCGTCCTTGAGCGCGGAGCGCCAGACAGGGTGACCAAGGCGCGCCCCCAGCGGGATGACCAGTTCCAGGGTCCCGGTGACGCCCAGAATGACGGAGACGTTGCTCTTGTCGAAGGCGCGCTCGGGGCCGTAACCGGCGTCCTTCAGCGCCTGACCGGCGGCGACCAGGCCCAGGAGCTGGGATGTGTCGATCGCCTCCAGGACGTTGGGCGGGATGTTGAACTCCATCGGGTTGAAGTCGACAGGAGAGAGGAAGCCGCCGCGGCGGCCGTAGGTGCGGTCCGGGCTCTTCTGATCCTCGTCGTAATAGGCGTCCAACGGCCAGTGGGTGGAGGGGACTTCCGTGATGGCGTCGACCCCGTCCACGATGTTGGCCCAGTAGGCGTTTTTATCCGCTGCTTGCGGGAAGAGGCAACCGATGCCGATGATGGCAAGCTGAGTTCCGTTGCTGGAGACGGCAGGTTTCAGATCATCAGTTTTCAACAAAGGTACTCCTTGATTTGTGCGATTTCGAGGGGTTGCGGTGCGATCTCCTCCAGGCGCAGCTCGATGCCCTGGCTGCGCAGGAAGTTGGCGCGGGTCAGGTGCGCCGCGCCATGCAGGATGTTGAGCGCAACGGTGACGATCTTGCGCTCGGCTGCCGCCTCGAGGAAGGAGCCGGCAGCCCATTCGTTGAAGGCGCCCATGGCGGGGCCGCACCAGACCTGGTAATCCATTTTGCGGGCTTCAACGCCGTCCTTGGCCCAGTGCGCACCCATGCCGAGGTACCAGCGGAAGACCAGCGCCATCTTGTGTTTGGGGTCGCGCTCGCTGCGCTCCACCTGTGAGGGGTCGCGTTTGAGGAAGTAATCCCGGGTGCCGCGCCAGATCTCTTCCAGGGGCGCGAGGAACATGGTCTTTTCCAGCTTTTCGCGCTCCGCGGCCGGGATCTCGTCCATGCTGCCGTAGGCGCGGTAGAGCTCGTACAGCTTGGCCGCACGCATCGGGAACATGGTGCCGCGCTTCAAGACCTGCACGGTGACACCCATCTCGAACATGTCGGCGGCGGGGGCCATGGTGACGTCGGCCTGGCGGGTACCTGCCAGCATGGCGCGAACGGTGTCCGAGGTGCCCGACTCGACGCAGGCCTGGTTTACCGAGCCGGTCATGACGTACGCGGCACCCATGGCGAAGGCGGCTGCGGCAGAGGCGGGAGTGGAGACGCCGCCGCCGAGCCCGACGCGAAGCTTGCAGCCGTAGCCGTACTGACGCTCAAGCCGTGCGGCGAGCGAGTTGATGGTCGGGAACAGGGCCATGGCCGGGCGGTTGTCGGTATGTCCGCCGGAATCGGCCTCGGCGGTCACGTCCTGGGCCAGCGGCACGTGGGCGGCGAGCTCGGCCTGTTCGGCGGTGATGGAGCCGTTTTCAACCAGGGCGCGCAGGAGCTTCTCGGGGGGCGGGGCGAAGAATTTCGCCGCCAACTCCTCGCGCGACACCTTGGCGATGATCCGGTTGGGGGTGACGATGCTGCCGTCGTCGGCTCTCTTGATGCCGTGCAGGCGGTAGCGCACCAGGGGGAGGGTCAGGGCGAGAAAGGCGGAGGCCTCGATGATGCGGACCCCCTTGCGGATATAGAGCTCGGCCAGTTCCTTCTCAAGCTCCGGCTCGTGCGGGGAATGGATCAGGTTGAAGCCGTAGGGGATGTCGCCAAGGGATGCCTTCAGCCGATCGGCGGTCTCGGAAACCGTGGCGATGGGGAGGCCGGCAGCACCGAAGAAACCGAGCATCCCGGCACGCCCGAGCTCTTCTGCCATGGCTGCGGAGCTGATCCCCTTGGCCATGGAGCCGCCCAGGTACGGGTAGCGGATGCCGATCTCGCGGCAGAACGAGGGGTCGCCCAGGTTCTCGGGGAGGCAGGCGGGGGCGTACCCCACGCAGGACTGCACGCTCCCAGCGCCGCCCAACTGGGGGACGAGGTCGCCGTCCCGCTGCACCAGGTACAGGGGGTGGCGTACGACGCGGAGCGCGTCTCTAAGACTCATAACGGCATGCTCGGAACTCTCGGATTTGGCAGAGCGAGCGCCAGACTCGCCCTGAAGAGAAAAAAGATCCAAACGGGATTCTCCTGTTGCCACGAATTTGCAGCGGAGTTGCGGCGGCGTAAAGGTACTGAAAAAGGCAGAAATGTACGGCTCGGGCATAGAGAAGGCAGCTTCGCGCATCTGGTCGATTGCTGCAACGAAAAGCGGATCCGGCTGTATGCAATGGTGCCCAGTTTAACAGAGTACCTGTACATTAAATCGTGCAAAAAAGCAAGACAAGACGCGGGTTCAGGGCAACTTTTAACAGTTCGGGAGGAGGAACCGTGGCTCAATGTCCTCCCTTTTGCTTGATGGCCTCGAGCAGGTAGGGATAAACCGTATCGACGATGATGGCGTAACCCGTGCCGGTAGGGTGGACGCCGTCTGAGAGGTTGAGACTCTCCTTGCCCGCCACCTTGTCCAAAAAGAACGGGATCAGGATCACCTTGTGTTCCTTGGCGACGCGGGGGTAGATGGCGGCGAACTTGCCGGTGTAGGCAGGTCCCAGGTTCCTCAGCATCTTCATGCCCGCCAGGACGACGACCACCCCCTTGGCCCGCAGCGAGGCCACGATCTTGTCGATGTTGCGGCGGGTCAGTTCGGGATCCTGGCCACGCAGCCCGTCGTTGGCGCCGGTTTCCAGGATCACGATGTCGGGCTTGAGTTTCATGACCCAGTCCACGCGGGCCAGGGCGCCGGAGCTGGTTTCGCCGCTGATGCCGGCGTTGATCACGGTCCACTGGTAGCCGGCCTGCTGCAGTTTATGTTGCAACCGGGCCGGGTACGCTTCCGATTCGGGCACGCCTAAGCCGGCGGTGAGGCTGTCGCCGAAGGCGACGATGGTGCCGCGGCCGGCCGGTTTGGCGTCGCCTGCGGCGAACACCGCCCCCGCGCCGGCAACGGCGCAGAGTGCCAGGGTGAAGATGGTGAAGAAGCTGCGCATGTCTTTCTCCTTTGCAGGCGGACCCGTGGCCCCAGTGCCCGCCGTGGCCCCAGTGCCCTCAGTGAAGCGGGGGGGGACGCGCCGCCCCCTAGCCTCTAGTCCTTCGCCTTTCTACTCGTCCGACTGCTCGCGCAGGAAGGTCACCGGCTTTTGGCGCAGCAGCGGCAGGGTCACGGCCAAACCGACCAGTACCACCAATGACGTGGTCCCCAGCAACAGCAGCAGGCTGTCAACGGGGTAAGGCTGGTACCCCATGTCGAGCCCCTTGCGGCAGATGAGCAGACTGGCCACTTGGGACATGAATAGGGCGATCACGCCGCTGACGAGCCCCAGCAGCAGGTTCTCTGCGGCGAAAACCGCCAGCACGAACCTGCGCCTCGCCCCCAGGATGGTGAAGTAGACGGCTTCCTGGATCCGGGCGTAGCGGGTCGCGAACACCGAGCTTACCACGATCAGCACCCCGGCGACGATACTGAACGCGGTGAAGAAGCGCACGATGGTGGAAAGCTTCCCCATGATGCGCCCGAAGACGACCACCGTCTCGGTGAGATCTATGACGCTCACGTTGGGAAACTGGGCGACGACCTGGTTCTGCAGGGAGCTTATGCGCTCCTTGTCCACCCGGACCGCGGCGAAGATGGTGTGCGGCGCGCCAGAAAGCGCATCAGGCGGGAAAACGAAATAGAAAAAGGGCGTAAAACCACTGCTGGTGCGGGTGCGGATGCTTGCGATACGGGCGGTCATCGGGACACCCTGGATCTTGAAGGTGATGCTGTCGCCGACCTTCATGTCGTGCATCTTGAGCACCGTGTCCAGCACGGACACCTGCAAGGCATCCTTCCAGTCCTTTCTAAAGAGCGTGCCGCCGGAAACGATGCGCTCGTCGGAAAGGAGATCGCTGCGATAGGTAAGGTTCATCTCCCGCCCAAGGTTGTCGCCGCGCGATTTTCGCTCCTGTTCCGGATCGATCGCCTTGTCATTAACGGCAATCACCGTCCCCTTGACGATGGGGTAGTAGTCGGCGCCCCCCCCCAGAAGCCTCGCCACGCCTTCCTTCTGGTCGGGCTGGATGTCGATCAGAAAGACGTTGGGGGCGCCGGGCGGGAAGGATTCGATGAAGCTTGCGTCGAGGTTCTTCTCTACCAGGGTGATGGAGAAGATCACCCCCAGGGCGGCTGAAAGGGTGACGATGATGGAGAGGGAGGCGTTGTGCGGCCGGAACAGCCCCCTGAGTGCCTGCCTGAGCGCGAGGTTGCCCGGTCGGCTCGCCTTGAGCAGCCGCAGCACCAGGCTGGCAAGCAGGTAGGAGACCAGGATGAGCGCCACGAGGGCCAGCATGAAGTAAAGCCCCGTCTTCAGGTCGCGCAGCCGGAGCAGCACCATGGAGAGAAAAAAGAGCGCGCCCAGCCCGGCGATGATCCAGGAGGAACGGCTCCAGATCCTGGCGGCGTCCTCCTTGCCGAAGATGGCGCGAGGCTTCACCTCCTTGAGCCGGTAAAGGGGGAGGGCGGTGAACAGGAGCACCACCGTCAGGCCGATGAACATCCCCTGCCAGATGGCACTGAACGAGATCTGCAGCGTCACCTGGGCGGGTATGAGCCCGCTGAACAGGGCGGGAAGGAAGCGCTGTAACACGAAACTGCCGGTGAGGCCGACCAGGGTGCCGATCGCCCCGAGAACCAGGGTCACGGAGAGGAAGTGCCCGATGATGAAGCGGCTTTTCGCCCCCAGGGCCTTCAGTACCGCGATGGTCCGCTCCTGCTCCTTCAGCAGGGCGAAAAGGGTGCTCTGGATGCCGAAGCCCGAAAGAAGCAGCGTAAAGATGCCGCTCAGGTTGAGGAAGAAGAGGAGGTTGTCGAAGAAGCGCTTCACCCGGGAGCCGGCGTTCTTGTAGGTGGCGACATGTACGCGGGTTTCGTCGCTTGCGGCCGCAAGGCGTGCGGCGACGGCATCAAGGTCCCCCTGGTGCGCCAGCTTGAGCAGGGTCACGTGCTCAACGCGGCTCCCCAAGCCGATCAACCCGAGCGCCTCCCTGTCCGCCGCTGCGACGAAAACCCTGGGGCCCAGCGAAAAGAAATTCACCGGCCGGTCAGGCTCCTGCAACACCACGTCGCGTACGACCAGCGTTTCGTTCCCCACCTTGAGGGAATCTCCCAGGCGCAGGTGCAAGCGGTCCAGAAGCTGCTGTTCCACGACCAGGCTCCCCGGCTTGAGCACCTCGGCCAGCGCCTTTCCTGAGCGGAGCAGCACCCTGCCGTAGAAGGGGTACCCCGGCTCGACCACCTTCAGGTTGCAGAGCAGGGAACCTTCACCCGTTACCTTCTGGACCACGGAGTAAAAGTCCCAAAACCTGGCACTTTTGGCCTGTCCGTTTTGCACCAGTGTGGCGATTTCCTTTTCCACAGAAGGGGGGAGGGGGGCGTGGGACCTGACGATGACGTCGCCGGCATGCAGCGACTGCGCGTCGCGCAGAAGAGAGCTCTCGACGCTCTCCCGGAAGCTCCCCAACGAGACCAGGGTGATCATGGAGAGCGCGACGCAGAGAATGAAGACGGCGCACTGCCGCTTCGCTCCGGTCATCTGTCGCGCGATGAAGCGGAGGTTAACCATGCGCCGTGTCCGTGACCACCCGCCCGTCCTTGAGCGTCACCACGCGGTCCGCGCTCCGTGCGATCTCGGGACTGTGGGTCACCAGGAGCAGGGTGGTGCCGCGCTCGCGCTGCAGCTCCAGGAGCAGCTGCAGTATCGCGGATCCGTTGACCGAGTCGAGGTTGCCGGTCGGTTCGTCAGCGAAGATGATGCGCGGGTCGTTGATCAGGGCGCGGCAGATGGCGCAGCGCTGCTTCTCGCCGCCGGAGAGCTGGTGCGGAAAGCTGGCCATCCGGTGTGCCAGGCCGACGCGCTCCAAGAGCGCCTCCGCCTTGGACCGGGCCGCGCGGTCCTGCCTCAGCTCGGCCGGGAAGGTGACGTTCTCCAGGGCCGTCAGCGATGGCACCAGGTGAAAGGACTGGAACACGAAACCGAAGGTGCTGTTGCGCAGCGGGGCGAGGGCGTCCTCGGCGAGGTCGGTGATGTCGCGCCCCTCGATGCATACGCGCCCTTGATCGGGGCGGTCCAAGCCGGAAAGTATGGTGAGGAGGGTCGACTTGCCGCTGCCGCTTTCTCCCTTTACCACCAGGAATTCCCCCTCGGACACTTCCAGGGAAATGCGGTCGAGCACGGTGATGTCGCGGCTGCCGATACGGTAGTTTTTGGTAACGTCGAGCGCTTGCAGGATGGTCATCAGGGTAGGGTTCCGATCTTCAACGAGGCTGAACTGCACAGACGGAAGTTTACAGTTAGAATTTTTTTATTATACTCTCCAGCTCGGGACGCATGATTTCTCGTTCCTACATAGTTCCAAAACCAGGAGAGGTTGCCATGCGAAAGTCCGGATGTCGAATGAAAAAAAGGGTGCGCTGCTTCGCCGACTGTAAAACCAGCAGCGTCGGGGCCGTCATGCCAGGCAGCGGCAAGCCTTTATACTACTGCAGCCTCGATGAGGCGGAGTGCCGTTACGCGCTGCCGGTCGGCTATGACATCGTCTGCAGGCATCCCGACTGTGAGCTGTTCGATACAGAGCACCCCGCCCGCCATCCCTACCGTTGAACGCGACTCAAAAGAAAAGGGGCAGGTCCCAGGAACTGCCCCGCAGGTTTCTATCTGGTAATCCGGTACCCCGTCAGCGCTCCGGTTCCTCGGGATACGGTTCGAAGAAGCCCTTGGCGGCCTTGCACACGGGACAGTGCCAGTCAGGCAGCAACTCCTCGAACGAGATATCGGGCGGGACGTCGTTGACGGGGTCCCCCTCGGAAGGGTCGTAGACGTACTGGCAAATGGTGCAGATCCATCGCTGCATGGGCAATCTCCCCTCGCTTGCGCGTGCTACCACTCAACCGAATCCGGCTCCCTCTTGACGAGCAGGATGCTGCAGGGCATGCGACGCAGGATGGCGTCGTTGTCCCGGCCAAAGAGTATATGCTCGATGCGCCCTTCTTCATGGGCAAGCAGCACCATGAGGTCGATCTTCTCGTCCTTCACCACCTGCATGATCTCGTCGACCGGCTTTCCTTCCTTGATGAGGACCTTGATGGGAAGCCCGGAGCGTATCTCCTGGCCGATCATCTTGTCGAGTTCGTCCTTGGCCCGCTCCCTGGTGCTGGCGTAGTTCTTGACCTCGTCGGGAATGGCGCTGGGCGCATTCAGCGCGCCTCCCGCCATGCTCATGGTCCCTTCCGGACTGGTGACGATATGGAGCACCATGAGTTCGGAGCCGTATCTCCTGGCGATTGAGACGCCTGCCTGGACTGCATCCCGGCAGTATTCGCTCATCCTGTTGACCACGAGAACGCGTTTGTAATTTTCCATGGCCTTGCCTCCTGAGTGAACGTCGCTTGTGTGGATCCCGGTTTTTCTGCAAAAAAAGCATCCGCCTGTACCGTGCCACCTGTTTTAGGTGTCAACGAATCCGACGAAGGAGAGGCGCTAATGATCGACCACCCCAGTATATACGATTGCCAACCTGCGGCAACTTGGTATAAATATTTCCAATCTTGCACCGGCCCCCTTCTGAACCCTGCCTGCAGGTAATTCCACGCCGTTAACGGAGGTGACACATGCGCAACCTGATCAGGATCGCCGTACTCTTGTGCCTGACCACCCTGCTTTGTTCCTGCGCTTCGGTTTCCGTGGTGGACACCTGGCGCAACCCGGCGCTGACCGGCAGCCGGGTGCACAAAGTGCTCGTGGTGAGCTTCGCCAGACAAGGGGGGGGCCGCGCCGTGTACGAGGACATGCTGGTCAGTGAACTGCAAAAGCATGGGGTCGAGGCGGTAGCGAGCCATACGATCCTGTCGCAGGCAACGCTGCCGGACTGGCACGCACTCGACCGGGCCGTGCGATCAACGGGATCGCAGGGAATACTCACCGTGCAGACCATCAAGGTGGAAAAGCAGATGACGGTGCAACCTAGTGCAATCGCGTCGCCGTATCCCGGCTACTGGTATCCTCCCGCCTTCCCGGATTGGAACTTCCCCGGTTACTACCAATCCATGGCCATCTACGGCCCGAGCTACGTGACCACCTACGACATCGCCACCGTGCAGGTAAATCTGTTCGACGCGAGTTCCGACAAACTGCTCTGGGCCGGCACCATGCAGGCCTACGAGCCGGAAGCTGTCACCAGGGTAGGGAAGGACCTGGCGCACAAGGTGGTCAAATCCCTCAAAAAGGAAGAACTGATCTAGGAGTCCCCGATGCCTTGCCTGGGCCCGGTGCCGCGCTCCTTTTACGACCGCGACACCATTGATGTGGCACACGATCTCCTTGGAGCATTCCTGGTCCACGATGTGGCCGGAGAGGTGAGGGTGGGGAAAATCGTCGAGGTGGAGGCGTATCTCGGCGAGCTCGACCTGGCGGCGCACTCTTCCAGGGGGCTCACGCCGCGCACCCGCATCCTCTTCGGCCCGCCCGGCTTTGCCTACGTCTATCTCATCTACGGGATGTACTTTTGCATGAACGTGGTGACCGAGCGGGAAGGAAACGCCTGCGCCGTGTTGCTGCGCGCCCTGGAGCCGGTGCGAAACCTGCGCGATCGCAGCCAGGGACCGGGGCTGCTTTGCCGTGCCATGGGGATCGATCTGCGCCACAACGGCCACGACCTTGAGAGCCCGGACTTCTTCATCGCGCCCCGGGACGAGAACGAAGCGCGCCAGGTGGTGGCGCGGCCTCGCATCGGCGTCGCATACTCGGGCATCTGGGCCGCGAAGCCGCTTCGCTTCTACCTCGAGGGAAGCAGGTACATATCCAGGAAGTAACAGCACAATCAATCCACGCCCCTCCTCTTTACCGCACTTCTCCCCCTTGTGGTGGACCTGACAGAGATCCTGATCGGCCGACGTGCCGTATCTCCTGGCGAAGTTCAACGTAGCCCTGCGCTCAAAACATTAGTGCAAACAAATCTCACTCCGCTATACTCTTCTGCATTTGCCAAGGAGAGCCCGCCATGGAAATGGAACAGGCCGAGCAACTCTACCGATTGATGTTCACCAACATGAGGGAGGCGCTCGTTATCCTGCACCTGGACGTGCGAAACCCGGACGCACCGCCGCAAATCATCGAGATGAACCCGGCGGCGGTGAAACTTTGTCGCTGTTCGTCCTTCAACTTCCAAAGTTGCCTAGTGACCGACTGCTTTCCCTACTGGTTCGATGAGGACCGGTTCAAGGAGCAGTGCCACCGGCTGGCCGCCTTTGGAGGATCACAGGAACTGGGGGAGGTTGCCCGGGAGGACCTCTTTTACCGGATCCGGATCTTCGCCCTTACGGACAACCACATCGGCATGGTGATCAGCGACTGCACCCGGTACCGCGAGGAGGAGGCGGAAATCGCCGACCTGAGCGCCAAGCTGGAAAAGGAAGCCGCCACCATGGAGCGGCGTGTCGCCGAACGCACGGCCCAGCTCGAGGAGATCAACGAGGAACTCGATTCCTTCGCCTTCTCCGTCTCCCACGACCTCCGGGCACCCATACGCGCCATGCAGGCCTTCGCCGAGATCCTGCTGGACGACGAACAGCAGACCCCGGCTGAGCGAAATGCCTACCTGGTCCGCATCAAGACCGCGGCCCAAGGGATGGACCGGCTCATCCAGGACCTGCTCGCCTACAGCCGCGTCAGCAGGCAGGAGATCACCCTCGAGCCGGTGAGCCTGGAACAGGTGGTGCGCGACGCGGCCCAGCAGCTGGAACTGGCCGCGGGCGGCAAGGCCTACCGCCTGGAGATATCAAGCGACCTCCCCACCGTGATCGGGCACCCGGCGGTTCTGGTCCAGGTGGTACTCAACCTGATGACCAACGGCATCAAATTCGTGCCCAAGGGGGTGGTCCCTCTGCTGCGCATCTGGACCGACGAGTCGCAGGAGTACTGCCGTCTGTACGTTGAGGACAACGGCATCGGCATAGCGCCGCAGCACCAGGAGAGGATCTTCAAGATCTTCGAACGCCTGCACAGCATGGAGAGCTACCCCGGGACGGGGGTCGGGCTTGCCATCGTGCGCAAGGCGGTGCAGCGCCTGGGCGGGCGGATCGGGTTGGAATCGAATGAAGGGGAGGGGAGCCGGTTCTGGATTGAACTCAGGAGGGCGGAATAGCGCCGGGGGAACCATGAGCTACGTGCACCACACCATCCTCCTGGTCGACAGCGACCAGGACCAGGCACATTTCACCAAACTCGCCCTGCAGCGGGTCGGCGTGATCACCCCGGTGCAGAGCGCCAGGGACGGCGAGGAGGCCATCGGCTACCTAAGCGGCAGGGAACCCTACCAGGACCGCGACTGCTACCCGATGCCGGTCCTGATGCTGCTCGATCTGAAGCTGCCGCACATCTCGGGGGTGGGGCTTTTGTCCTGGCTGCGGGAACAGCCCGCCTTGAAGCGTCTTCCCGTGGTCGTGCTCACCACGCCCGTCCCCCCGGCGGACCTCAACCGGGCCTACGAACTCGGCTGCAACTCCTTCCTGGTCAAGCCCAACTCGTTCAACGCGCTGCTGGTGATGATGCAGAACTTGGTGCAGTACTGGCTGGGGCTGAACGTCGCTCCTGAGCTTGCGGCCAACCCCTCGGCCCAGGAGCAAAATGGCGGCACCAACCCACCCGTCTGAAAGCTGGATCGTACCCCGGCAGCAAACCAACCCTGGACTCGCCCCGAGGGAAAGACATGGGAGATGCGGCAACCACACTTCGTGCAGTCCCATCCGATGCCGAGAGCCCGGCGACCGGGAAGAGCGTCAGCCGCAGCCACCTGGTGAACCGGCTGAACTACATCAATTTCCAGGACCAGACCGTCCTGGTCAGCCTGAAGCACCTGGTCTACGAAGACGCCATCCTGCTCCGGGCCCGTCCCGAACCGTGCGCGGGCGAGCGGCTGGAGTGCCGGTGGTATGAGCCCTGGGGCATCCAGCAGATCCTCAGGACCTACCGCTTCGACTACCTCCTCATCGCCGACGGCAAGAAGTACCTGGTGGTTAACTCCGAGCTGCTCTCCATGGACGACACCGGGCTGTCCCTGCTCCTCCCACCTGCCTGCCGCGAATTCCAGGCCAGGCGGATCCGGCGCCATCCCGCCAGCGAGATTTCGGCGCAGCTGCTGCAGCACGGCGTCCTCTTCAACTGCGCGCTGGTCGATTTCACCCCCGTGACGCTCAGGGTCTCGGGAAGCTGGGATCGCCCCGAGGCCATCAACTGGATCAACACTGAAGAACCGGTGCATCTCAAACTGTCGCGCGGGGATGAGGTGATCTTCTCGGGTACCTTCGACATCCTGTCGCTGCACCCCGACATCCGGTGCTGCTCCTTCGTGCTGAAGCAGCACCAAAACAACTTCCGCCGTTTCAGGACCAAGACCTACAGAAACGAGCGCAAGGAACTGGTTCCATCCCCCAACATCGTGTTCGACCACCCCCTGATCGGCAGGAGGGTGAACCTGAAGATGGGCGACATCTCCGGTACCGGCTTCTCCATCGAGGAAAACGAAGGGGAATCGCTGCTGCTCCCGGGCATGATGATCCCGGGGGTCAAGATCAGCTTCGCCCAGGGGCTCACCCTCGACTGCCTGGCACAGGTGCTGTCGCGCAACGTGACGGGGGGGGAGGGGGAGGAGAGGACCGTCCGCTGCGGTTGCGCGGTCCTGGAGATGGAGATCACCGACCACGTCAAGCTCCTCTCCATCCTGCACCAGGCGGCGGACCGCAACGCCTACGTCAGTACCGAGGTGGACCTCGACGACCTGTGGAACTTCTTTTTCCAGACCGGCTTCATCTACCCGGGGAAATACGTGCACTTCCAGGCCAACAAGGAGCGCATCAAGGAGATCTACGCCAGGCTGTACAACGAAAGCCCCCACATCGCCCGGCATTTCATCTACCTGAACCGCGGAGCGATCCTGGGGCACCTCGCCATGGTCCGCTTCTACCGCGACTCCTGGCTCATCCACCACCACGCCGCCCGCAAGTCGGCCACCGTTAAGGCGGGCCTGGCTGTTCTGGAGCAGGTAGGGGAGTACCTGAACGAACTGGAGAGCTTCCCCTTTGCCCACCTGCGCTACGTTTTTTGTTACTACCGGCCGGACAACAAGTTTCCCGCGCGGGTGTTCGGCGGCTTCGCCCGCCAATACGATGACCAGGGAAGCTGCTCGCTCGACCTGTTCGCCTACTCCCATTACATCCCCCAGGGAGAGGAGCCGCCCCCCTGGCCCGAGCCGTGGGTTTTAGCCCTCAGCAGCGACTTCGACCTTACCGAACTGAACCGCTTCTACCGCCACGTCTCCGGGGGGCTCATGATCGACGCCTTCGACCTCTACCCGGGCGCGGCCGGGAGCAGGGAGGTCAACGGCGAGTACCGAAGCCTCGGCTTTCGCAAGGAGATCTACCTCTACTCGCTGCGCAAGGGCGGCAGCCTGAAGGCCTTCTTCCTGGTGAACTGCACCGACGCCGGCTTCAACATGGCCGAACTCACCAACTGTGTCACGGTGATCGTCATCGACGAGGAGACGCCGGCGGAACTGATCGAGCTTTCCCTGAGGCGGGTGAGCCGTCACTACGAAGGGGAGGGGATGCCGGTGCTCACCTTTCCGAACGCCTACGTGGAAAGCAAGTCGCTCCCGCGCGAGAAGAGCTACCTGCTGTGGACCTTGGACATGCATTACAGCGACCACTTCCTGCAGTACTGCGACGCCCTTTTCAATGGGCACGCGAAAGGGCGCTGAATCCCCCGGAGCCGGAATGGAACCGTCCCGCCTACGCGACATGCCGCTATACAACAGCAGGATCATCAATTCCTTCATCCTGCTGGTCAAGCACAAGTACAGCCACGTCGACATCAACGAACTGCTGGAGTACGCCGGGATGAAGGATTACGAGGTGGCCGACCAGGCGCACTGGTTCCGGCAGGACCAGGTGGACCGCTTCTACGAAAGGTTGCTGCAGATGACCGGCAACCCGAAGATCGCACGCGAAGCCGGGCGCTACGCTGCCTCACCCGACGTGCTGGGCGCGATGCGCCAGTACATCCTGGGGCTCGTCGACGCGTCCAGCACCTTCGACATCATCAGCAAGGCCACGGCGAACTTCACCAGGAGCACGACCTACCATTCCCGGCGCCTCGCCTCCAACATGGTCGAGATCACCGTCACCCCTGCGGAGCCCGGCCTGGAGAAGCTGTACCAGTGCGAGAACCGGATCGGCTTCTTCGAGGCGATCGTACTGATGTTCAATCACAAGCTCACCGACCTGCAGTACTTTCCGGAGATCCGCCACCTCCCCACCATCCAGCAGCCGGAATGCGTGTTCCGTGGCGACCCGGTCTGCCGTTACATCGTCACCTGGGAAAAGAGCGTCTTCACCTACCTGAAGAAGGCACGCAACCTTTTGGCCCCTGTCCTGGTCGCCGCCAACCTGTTGCTGCTCTTCTCCCTGCAGGGAGAGGGGGGACTCCAGATCCTGCTCGGCTCGCTGTGCCTGTTCCTGCTGGTCTCCCTGGCAGCGGAGACGAGCGAGAAGAGGGCCGTCAAGGAGGGGCTGAGCAGCACCAACCAATCGATCGAATCCCTCCTGGAGCAGATCGATCTCAACTACAACAACGCCATGCTGACCCACGAGATCGGACAGCGGCTGGGGAACTTCACCCGGCTCGAAGAGATGCTCATGGACGTGGCCGACATCATGCAGCGCAGGCTCGAGTACGACCGCGGCGCGATCTTCCTGGTGAACGGCGACGAGGGGAGACTGCAGCTGCGGGCCAGCTACGGCTACGGCGCCGGTGAACTCGCCTGCCTGAACGGCCTCGACCTGCCGCTTGATCCAAACGGCGCCGGCAAGGACGTCTACGTCGCCTGCCTGAAGGAGCAACGGCCTTTCCTGGTCAATGACCTGGAGCTGGAAAAAGAGACCCTCGGCCGGCGCACCCTCGCCTGCGCCCTCAAAAACGGCACCCGGGCCTTCATCTGCTGTCCCGTCGTGTCCGACGGGATCTCCCTCGGGGTGCTGACCGCGGAAAACGTGAAGGCCAAGCGCCCCCTGGTGGAAAGGGACGTGAGCCTGTTGATGGGGACCGCCTCCATAATCGGCATCAGCTACCGCAATTGCGAGCTGATCGGCGCCCTGGAACAGGCCAAGCAGGAGCTGGAGGAGCGGGTGGAGCAGCGGACCGCTGACCTGGAACAGAGCCGGCGCAAGATCGAACTGCAGCACGAGGAGCTGACCCGGACCCTGTTCGAGCTCGAGGAGGAGACCGCGCAAAGGCTGCAGGCGCTGGAGCAGTTGGGGGAGAAGGAGCGCATGCTCCTGCAGCAAAACCGCCTGGCCGCCCTGGGGGAGATGATCAGCAACATCGCCCACCAGTGGCGCCAGCCGCTCAACGAGCTCGGGCTCATCGTGCAGGAGCTCCCGGTCATGTACGACCGCGGCGGGCTCAGCCGGGAATACCTGGGGGAGAGCGTGGCCCGGTTCATGAAGGTGCTGACCCACACCTCGAGGACCATCGACGACTTCAGGAACTTCTTCAAGCCGGACAAGGAGGCCGTCTCCTTCCGGGTCGCCGAGGTGGTCCAAAAAACGCTGTCCCTGGTCCAGGAGAGCTTCCGGCACCTGCAGATCGCCGTGGACCTGCAGATAAAGGGGGATCCCGTCATAACCGGCCACCCCAACGAGTTTTCCCAGGCGATCCTCAACATCCTGTTCAACGCCCGGGACGCCTTTTTGGACCGCAGGATCGAAAGGCGCGAGATCAGGGTCGCCGTGTTCGAGGAGCAGGGGCGATCCGTGGTAACCGTGCGGGACAACGCCGGGGGGATCCCGGAGGGGATCCTGGAGAAGATCTTCGACCCTTACTTCACCACCAGGGGACCAGAGCGGGGAACCGGCATCGGCCTGTACATGTCCAAGATGATCATCGAGAAGAACATCCCCGGCAGGCTCACCGCACGCAACGTGGCCGGCGGGGCCGAGTTCCGCATCGAGGCGCCCGGCAAGGCGCGCCGGGTAGAGCGCCCCGATTGACAAGGTGACGGAGCAGGCTAGAATAAGCGATTGTTAATGTGCAAAGACACAGATTCTAACCACTGCCGCACTGGCAGGCGGCCGAGCAGACGCAACAATCTGAAACGCTCGGCTTTTTTTCGGCCGACGGCCCCCGCCGGCGCGGAGAAGCTCATGGCGCCATCGTACATCCTGCTCGTCGAAGACAACCCCGACGACCTGTTCCTGGCCAGCCGCATCATAGGCAAGGCCTGCCAACACGAGATCCTTACCGCTCGGGACGGGGAAGAGGCCGACGAACTGCTCAGGCGCATGGAGCAGGATGACAGCTTCTGTCACATCAAGCTGGTGCTGCTGGACCTTAAACTCCCCAAGATCAGCGGGCTCGACCTTTTGCGTGCCATCAGGGCGAGCGCCAAGCTGCAGGTTCTTACGGTGGCCGTGCTCACCTCATCCGACAACGAGACCGACCAGGAGCAGTGCAGGGAGCTCGGCGTGGTCGACTACATCTACAAGCCGATGACGGTTGAGCGTTTGCAGGGGATCCTGTCGCGCAACGAGGGGGCTCAATGAAAGACCAGGCTCGGGAGGGCGCAGGCGCCAGCATGCTCTACGTCGAGGACGAAGCCGACGCCCGCCAGATGGTGACCAGGATGCTGGCCATGAACTACCCCCACCTCACCGTCCACTGCGCCGACAACGGTTTGCAGGCGTTGGAACTGTACCGGCAGCACACTCCGGAGATCGTGATGACCGACATCAACATGCCGGTCATGGACGGGATCCGGATGTCCCGCGAGATAAAGGCCATCAACCCCGAGGTAAGCATCATCGCCGTCACCGCACACAGCGACACCTCCTACCTTTTGAGCGCCATCGAGATCGGCGTGCACCACTACGTCCTCAAGCCACTCAATTACCAGGAACTCTTCACGGTGCTCGACAAGGTACTCGAGCAGATCGAGCTTAAGCGGCTGGTGAGCGCACAGCACCGGCGCCTCGCCCAAAGCGAGTGTCAGCTCGCCGCGGCCCAGCGCATAGCTCATTTGGGGAGCTGGCAGCGGGGCATCGACGCGGAGAACATGGACTGGTCCGACGAGATGTACCGCATCTGCGGGCTGGCGCCCGGCGCCATCCCCCCCTCCTACCACTCGTTTCTGGAACGCTTCCACCCGGACGACCGCGAAGAGGTGGCGAGTTCGATGCAGAGCGCACTCTCCCCTGATCACCAGCCGGAGCACAAATTCGTCCGGGTGCTGCGGCCGGAGGGGGACGTGCGGATCGTGCGGATTGACGTCGAAGGGGTCCGGGAGACCGGAGGCGCAAGCGGTGTGATCGGCACCTGCCATGACGTGACGGAGCTTAAACATGCCGAACAGCAGGTCCGTTTGCTGACCGAGGAACTGGAACGGCGCGTGTTGCAACGGACCTCACTGCTGCAGGCCACGGTGAGCGAGCTCGAGAACTTCAGCTACTTCGTTTCCCACGATCTCAGGGCGCCGGTGGCGCGCCTGGAAGGGTTCTGTACCGCCCTCGTCGAGGATTGCGGGGTCTGCGGCCATGCCAACTGCCGCCAGTACGCGGAACGATCGGCCAGCGTTGTGCAGCAGATCAAGCAGATCATGGACGCCTTTAACAGCCTGACCCACCTGGCGCGCTGCACCCTTACCATACGGGACACCGACCTGAGCGCGCTCGCCCGCGGCATCGCCCGCTCTCTCGCCGCTGGCGAGCCCCAGCGCAAGGTGGAGTTCGTAATCGCGGAAGGGGCCCGGGTGAAGGGTGACCCGGAACTCCTGGAAAAAGCCTTGGGACAACTCCTTGGAAACGCCTGGAAGTTCACCTCGAAGAAGGAGCGGGGACGCATCGAATTCGGCTGGACGGACCAGCAAGGCGTGCGGGCCTACTTCGTGCGCGACAACGGCGCCGGGTTCAACATGAAGTACGCGCAAAAACTGTTCAAGCCCTTCCAGACCATCCACACTCCCGGGGAGTTCGGCTGGGGGGGGACCGGGATCGGGCTTGCCACCGCGCACAGCATCGTGCTCAGGCACGGGGGACGCATGTGGGCGGAAGGGGAGGTGGGGCAGGGGGCCAGCTTCTATTTCACCCTGGAGCCGAACCCGGAATCGGGCAGCTACCTCAAGGAGGCATAGGCCCTTGCGAGGCGTCATGACGCGAAAACCAGGGGAGATCCAGGCAGCCGACAAGGAAGACGCCATGGCGCATCTGGCGGCCATCGTCGACTCCTCGAACGACGCCATCTTCAGCAAAACCCCCGACGGGATCATCACCAGTTGGAACCACGCGGCGGAAAGCCTCTACGGCTACAGCGCCGAGGAGACCGTGGGGCGCAGCATCAAGATGCTGGTACCCCAGGACCGCCTCGACGAGCTGGACCAGATCACCGCGAGGGTGCTGCTGGGCGAGAAGATCCGAAACCTCGAGACGGTACGCCTGGCCAAGGGGGGACGCGAGGTCCAGGTCTCCCTCACCCTTTCTCCCATCTTCGACCCGCAAGGGGGACTCACCGGCATATCGATCATCGCCCGGGAAAACGCGGAACGGATCCAGAAGGAGCGGCTGCTGCGCGAGAGCGAGCTCTACTATCGAGCCCTGGTCGAGATGGCGCCGGACGCTGTCCTGGTGCACCGGGACGGCTCCTTCCTCTACGCGAACTGCGCCGCACTCGGGACCTACGGCGCGCGCAACCTGGCGCAGCTGCAAAAACACACCATCCTGGAGCTTGTGCACCCGGAAGACCGCGAAGCGATGCGGAACAGCATCGAGGCCGTCATGGGTGGGAACGAAGGCACCACGCTCGAGTTCAGGCTGCTGCGGCTTGACGGCGGCGAGCTCTTCCTGGAAAGTTCCTCGACCCGGATCGACTACCAGGGGAGCCCGGCCATCCAGGTCATCGCCCGCGACGTCTCACAGCGCAAGGAAGCCGAGGCCGAGCGCGATGCCATGCTGAAGGAACTCGCCTTCCAGCAGGAACGGTTCGAGGCGGTGGTCGAGCAACTGCCCGTAGGCGTGATCATCGCCGAGGCCCCTTCCGGGAAGGTGGTCTACCACAACGAACTTACCCGCGCCATCTTTCGGGAGGACGTGGGGGAGGTGGTCAGCACCGCGGACCACCGTCGCTGGAAGATGTACACCCTGGACGGGGCGCCGCTGCCCGCTGAGAGGTACCCGTTGATACGCGCCATACAGCATGGCGAGACGGTGCTCGCCGAAGAGTACCAGATCACCAGGGGGGACGGCACCCGCGGCTTTATCAACGTCAACGCCACCCCTTTACTCGACATCTCCGGCAACATCATCTCGGGGCTTGCCGCGTTCACCGACATCACCGAGAGCAGGAGCGCCGCCAAGGCCCTCCTGGAGAGCGAGGAGCGCCTGAAGCTGGCCCTGGACGCGGCCGAGATGGGCTCCTGCGACATGGATGTCGCCAGCGGGAAAGGGATCTGGTCGCGGCGCCACTACCTGCTGCTGGGGTACCCTGCGCCGCAGGAGGAGACCGGGGAAGCGACTTTGTCCATGTGGCAGGACCTGATCATTCCCGCCGACAAGGGCCAGGTGCTCTCGGAACTCGACCGCGCCCGACGCGAACACGACCTGTTCTACTCCGAGCACCGCATCACCCGGGCGGACAACGAAGCGGTGCTGTGGGTCAACGTGCTGGGGCGGTTTTGGTGCGACGAAGCCTCCTGCCGTTTCATCGGGGTCATCTTCGACGTAACCGCACGCAAGTCGATCGAGCAGGAGTTGCGCCTGTCCGTCCAGCGCATCCGCAACCTGGCCGATTCGATGCCTCAGATCGTCTGGACCGCCAACCCGGACGGCAAGCTGGACTATCTCAACGCCCACTTCGAGAATTACACCGGCGTGCAACGCGGCATCCTGGTCCAGACCTTGGGCGATCCCGACCAGCTGATCAGCGACTGCGTCCACCCCGATGACAGGGAGCGGACCGCGCTGGCATGGCAGCACTCCGTCGCAACCGGCGAGACCTTCCAAATCGAGCAGCGCATCAAATGCCGCAATAACGGCTTCCGCTGGCACCTGAGCCGCGCCACCCCCCAACTGGACGAGGCGGGGAGGGTGGTCAAGTGGTACGGCACGGCAACCGACATCAACGACCTGCGCGAGACACAGGAAAAATTGCGCGCCAGCGAGACCAGGTTCCGCTGGCTGTACGAGTCGAGCCTGATGGCCATCTTCTTCTGGAACCGGGACGGCTTCATCACCGACGCCAACGTCGCCTACTGTGAGCTGGTAGGCTACGACGAAGCCGAGTGTCGCGGCGGGACCCTGAGCCTTGCCGACGTCACCACCCCCGAGGAGTACGCCAAGGACCGGGCCGCGATGGACGAAACCATCACTCGCGGCATCAGCCGCCCCTACGAAAAGGTCTTTATCAGGCGCAAGACCAACGAGCGCGTAGCCGCGCTCACCGCGCTCGCCCGGATGGCGGATTCGACCGCAGAGGGTATCGGCTTCGCCGTGGACCTTACCGAGCTGAAGCGGGCCGAGCAGGCGCTCAAGGAAAGCGAAGCAAGGCTAAAGCTCGCCGTCGAGGCGACCGGCCTCGGCATCTTCGATGTGAACCTGCAGACCGGCAAGGGGGACTGGTCCCCCATAGCCAAGCAGCACTACGGTTTGGGCAGCGATAGCGCCATAGATCTCGCTGCCGTGCTGCAGATGGTACATTCCGAGGACCGCGGGCGGCTGGAGCAGATCGTCAAAGACGCCCGCAGCACAAGCGGCGCCGGGCTCTACAGCGCCGAGTACCGCACCGTAGCTCTCGACGGCAAGCTGCGCTGGCTCAGTATGCGCGCCCGGGTCTCCTACGACGAGCACGGGATCCCGCTCAGGCTGGTGGGCGCCTGCCTCAACATCACCGACAGCGTACTCGCGCAGGAGGCGCTGAAGGAGGAGATGACCGAGCGGGTGCGCGCCGGGGAAGAGCTGCGCAGGCAGGAGCAACTCTTGATCAGGCAGGGACGGCTGGCGGCCATGGGTGAGATGATAGGGAACATCGCGCACCAGTGGCGTCAGCCGCTGAACACGTTGGGACTCATCGTCCAGGAGCTCCCAAGCTTCTACGAGCAGGGGTTGTTCACCAGGGAGTACCTGGAAAACAGCGTCGCCCGCGCCATGCAGGTCATCAACTACATGTCCCAGACCATCGACGGCTTCCGCAACTTCTTCGGACCCGAAAAGGAGAAGCAGAAATTTATGGCGGCGTCCATCCTCGAGCAGACCCTCTCCATCCTGCAGGCCGCTTTCACCGCGGCGAAGATCGAATTCGATGTCGCAGCCGACCCTGGGGCCGAGATCTTCGGCTTTCCCAACGAATATTCGCAGGTACTGATCAACATCCTGATGAACGCCAAGGACGCCCTGCTGGAGCGCAAGGTAGCCAATCCCAAGATCGTGGTACGGCTCGAAAGGAAAGAGGGGAAGAGCGTGCTTTCCATCGAGGACAACGCGGGGGGGATTCCCGACGACATCATCGACAAGGTCTTCGATCCCTATTTCACCACAAAAGGGCCCGACAAGGGCACCGGCATCGGCCTGTTCATGTCCAAGATCATCGTGGAAAAGAACATGAAAGGATCGCTCACCGTGTGCAACACAGAGCAGGGCGCACGATTCTGCATCGAGGTGTGACAGATGGAACAACCCCGCCAGCGCTTCAAGGATGCAGCCCTGCTCCTCGTCGAGGACGAGGTCGAGGCGCGCGAGATGATCGCCAGGATGATCGCCCTCAACTACCCGGGGATCAAGATCTACGCGGCCGACGACGGAAGGGGGGGGCTCGAGCTGTACCGCCAGTACCGCCCCGACGTGGTGGTCACCGACATCAACATGCCGCAGATGAACGGCATCGCCATGGCGCGTGAGATCAAGGAGATCGATCCCGACGCCACCATCGTGGCGGTCACCGCCCACAGCGAGACCACCTACCTCATGAACGCCATCGAAATCGGGATGGACCATTACGTGTTGAAACCGGTCAACTACCCGGAACTGTTCCGGGTGCTGGACCGAATCGGCGAAAAGATCACCCTGAGACGTCTGGTGGCCCAGCAGGTGGCCGCCCTTCGCGCCTCTGAGCGGCGCTTCTCAACCATCTTCCAGGCCACCCCCGACCTCTTGAGCATCGCGAGCTTGGGAGACCTCAGGCTGGTCGAGGTGAACGAGGCGTTCCTGCGGGTGCTGGGATTCGACCGGGAGGAGGTGATCGGCCGCAGCACCGCTGAGCTCGGGTTATGGCTCGATGCAGGGCAGCCCGAGGCGCTGCTTCGGGAGGTGGCACGAACAGGGGTCGTGCGCGACCTCGAGGTACGCATCAGGGGGAAGTCGGGGCAGGAGCTGGAGGGACTGGTATCGGCGGACAGCATCGACATGGACGGGAGCCCGTTCCTGCTCACCCTGTTCAAGGACATCAGCGAGCGCAAGCGGCTGGAGCAGGTGATCAAGCACCAGGCTCAGCACGACACCCTGACCGACCTACCCAACCGCAAGCTCTTCATGGACTTCCTCGCCCTGGAGCTTGCGCAGGCGCGCCGCAACCGCAAGAGCCTCGCCGTGCTCTTCCTCGACCTGAACCATTTCAAGCAGATCAACGACACACTGGGGCATGCAGCGGGGGACCTGCTGTTGCAGTCGGTGGCCCAGAGGCTCAAAGCCTGCGTGCGCGAGTCAGACACGGTGGCGCGCATCGGAGGCGACGAGTTCAACGTGCTCATGCCGGACCTGGCGCAGCCCGACGACGTCGGCACCGTGGTCAACAAGATCGTGGGGGTCTTTCAAGCGCCGTTTCGGCTGGAAGGGATCGAGGTGAAGGTGGGGACGAGCGTCGGCATCAGCATGTTCCCGGACGACGGGGATACCTGCGAGGAGCTGCTGCAAAAGGCCGACGGTGCCATGTACGTGGCAAAGCAGAACCGGGGCAGCAGCTACCAGTTCTACAACAACGAGATCAACGCCCGCACGCTGAACCGCCAGAACCTGGAGCGGCAACTACGCCAGGCGGTATCCAGGGGGGAACTGGAACTGCTGTACCAGCCCCTGCTTAACCTGGGCGACGGAAGGATAATCGCGGCGGAGGCACTTTTGCGCTGGCACCACCCGGAGCGGGGCCTGCTGCTCCCGGAGCAGTTCATTACCGTCGCCGAGGAAAGCGGCGCCATAGTGCCGATCGGGGAATGGGTCATCCACCACGCCTGCGGCCAGGTGAAAAAGTGGCAGGAAAAGGGGTTCGGCCTGTCGCTGGCGGTGAACCTCTCCAACCGGGAGTTCCACCAGCCCCATTTCCTGGAACAGACCCTGGCCGCCCTCACCGAGACCGGCATCGGAGCGGGGACGCTGCAGATGGACATCCCGGAGCGTGCCATCATGGAAAACGGCGGGACGTCGCGACAGAACATGCTGCGGCTCACCGAAGCGGGGGTGGCGTTCTCGGTCGACGACTTCGGCGTCGGCTCCTCGTCGCTGCAGCGGATCAGGCAGCTTCCCATCGCCAAGCTGAAGATAGACCGCAGCTTCATCAGGAACCTCGACAACCCGGACAACCTGGACGTGGTGACCGCGATGATCTGCATGTCGCACAGCCTGAAGCTCAGGGTGAACGCCGTGGGGGTGGAGCGGCCGGAGCAACTGGAGCTCATGAGGACCTACGGCTGCGACGAGGTGCAAGGGGACCTGATCTGCCGGCCGCTCCCCGCGGTGGAGTTCGAGAGGGCACTGGCCCGTTCGACGCATGGGGGAGTGCTGCCGCAGTAGAGGCTAGCGGCCGAACGCCTTCAGGAAGCCGGGAAGCAGGAAAGGGTTGTCGCACTTGATGGCGCCGCCGAGAAAATCCATGATCCCGGGGCGGTACCCCTCGTACCAGATCGTCCTGAACATCTCGGCGCCGGTGCTGCATTCACAGTCGACCGGCTCCGGCGTCGCCCCCCTGACCACGCGGTAGCAATCGGGACCGACCATGATGGTGACTGCATCCTTATCCAGGTGAAAGCGAAAGACGGTCTCCGTGTCAAAGATTCCCTTGCAGAATGCAGCTTCCATTTCCGACATCATGGCTTCGATCACAGCTAACTCCTTGCGTGACAGTAAATTTTTCCAGGTTGATCATCTGAAGAGTCATCAATGCCGTTATATGTGGCAGGTTTGAGAGCGGAACTTTCAACCCGGAAGTTCAGCAACTCAGATCGGTCGATAATATTGATGGTCCCGATGCATGTCAAACTATTCCTTTAACACCGGTTTCTTCACAGTTTGAGTCACCCGGTCGCCTCTGTGCCAGTCTTTTTTTCACCAGTTAGCTCCGCCACACTTGTATTATGCTAGGCATGTACTATCTTTTAAGTACGCAGATGCTGTGTTTCCTGTCTTTGATTGGAGCTTAACGTGGAAAAGGTGCCTTTTCGATCCATACCCGACCTGCTACGGCACCAGGCGACCCGGCTGGACGCTAAGCTGGCGGTGAAGTTCAGAAAGCAGGGGAACTGGGTCACCCTGAGCTACTCCCAGTTCTTCAACCGAGCCCTCATGGTGGCGCGCGGCCTGCGCAAGCTCGGCGTCAGGCCGGGCGACAAGATAGCCATCCTCTCCGAGAACCGTGCCGGGTGGATCATCGCCGACATGGGCATCCTCTGCGCCGGCGCGGTCACCGTCCCGGTCTACCCCACCAACACGCCCGAGCAGATCGAATACACCCTGAACCACAGCGACGCCCGCATCGTCTTCATCTCGGGCAAATGGCAGTACCGTAAACTCCTGAAGATCAGGGATGCCATCCCCATGGTTCAATTGGTGGTCTCCTTCGAGCGCTTCCTGGGTGAGCCATCGCTGCCGCTCACCACGTTCTACCAGCTCTCCGAGATCGACGACCCGATCAGCGACGAGGAACGAGATGAGCTCTCCGCCGTGATCGACAGCATCGAGCCGGAATCGCTGATGACCGTCATCTACACCTCCGGCACCACGGGGATCCCCAAGGGGGTGATGCTCTCGCACCGGAACATCCTCTTCGATGTCTTTGCCACCATCCGCAAGGCGGCTGTGCTGGAGGATGGCGAGGTCTTCCTGAGCTTTTTGCCCCTGAGCCACGTCCTGGAAAGGTGCACAGGCTACTACCTACCCGTCGCGCAGGGGGCCATGATCGCCTTCGCCGACAGCATCGAGAAGATAGCCGAAAACATGCTGGAGATCCAGCCCACCGTAATGGTCTGCGTGCCCAGGCTCTTCGAGAAGATCCATTCGCGCATCTACGAGCACGTGCACCAGCTTTCCCTTTACAAGAGGAAGCTGTTCAGAAGCGTCCTCGCCATCGGGCGCAGCTACGTCTACGCGAGGTACATAGAGAAGAAGGTGCCGCTTTGGCTCGCGCTGCGGCACGCCGTCGCGGACCGCCTCGTGTTCAGCAAGCTGCGGCGGCGTTTCGGCGACAACCTAAAGTTCTGCTCCAGCGGCGGTGCCCCCCTGGACCGGGAGATCAACGAGTTCTTCTGGAGCATCGGGGTCCCCATACTGGAGGGGTACGGCCTCACCGAGACGAGCCCGGTCCTTTGCAACAACACCTTCGAGGCGCTGCGCTTTGGCAGCGTGGGGACCCCCCTGGAGGAGACCGAGTTCCGGGTGGACGACGACGGCGAACTGCTGGTACGCGGACCGCAGGTCATGATCGGCTACTACAAGGACGAGACGGCCACCCGGGAGGTCCTCAGCGACGGCTGGCTCAGAACCGGTGACATCGGGCGCCTCGAAGGGGAATTCGTGGTGATCTCGGACCGAAAGAAGGACCTGATCGTCACCGCCGGCGGCAAGAATATCGCGCCCCAGCCCATCGAGAACCTTTTGAAAAGGGACAAGTACATCTCCCAGGCCTACGTCTACGGGGACAAGAGGCCCTATCTGACCGCGCTCCTCGTGCCGACCCTGGAGAAACTGCTGGAGTTCGCCCAGGAGAAGCGGATCGTCTACACGGACCTCGAGGAGTTGGTGGTGCACGAGCCAGTTCTCGAGCTGTACCGGCAGCGGGTCGAGGCGGTCAACGCCGAGCTGGCCCATTACGAGACCATCAAGAACTTCGTGCTGCTGCCGCGCGATTTCACCCTGGAGGCAGGGGAGCTCACCCCGACCCTCAAGGTGAAAAGACGGGTGATTTCTGATCGTTATAAGGATAAGATAGAGCGAATGTATACCGTCGCGGAGAACTGAGGCCACGTCCCGAGCCGGAGGATGAGATGAGACAGATGAACAAGGTTGCCGTGTTGGGTGCCGGCGTCATGGGGGCGGGCATCGCCGCGCATCTCGCCAATGCGGGGATGGAGGTACTGCTGCTCGACCTGGTGCCGGAACAAGCCAAGGGGGCGCAGGACAAGGCGCAGCGCAACGCGATCGCCGACCAGGCGCTGGCGGCACTGGTCAAAAGCAAGCCCGCCGCGCTCTACGCCCCGGAGTACGTCGCCTGGATCGAGACGGGCAACTTCGAGGACGACAGCCACAGGCTCAGGGAGTGCGACTGGGTCATCGAAGTGGTGCTGGAAAACCTCGAGGTGAAGAAACGTCTCTTCCAGGAGCATGTGGTCCCGAACCTCAATGAGAACGCCATCCTCTCCAGCAACACCAGCGGGCTTTCCGTGAACGAGCTGGCGCAGGCGCTCCCGGCGGACCTCAGGCGCCGCTTCATGGTTACCCATTTCTTCAATCCGCCGCGCTACATGCGCCTGATGGAGATGGTTCCCTGCCGGGAGACCGATCCCGGCCTGCTGCGCAGCATGGCCTCCGTCCTGGACAAACGGCTGGGCAAGGGGGTGGTGTTCGCCAAGGACACCCCCAACTTCATCGCCAACCGCATCGGCACCTATGCCGGCGCCGCCACCTGGCGGCACATGGTGGAGATGGGACTCACCGTGGAGGAGGTCGACGCCGTCACCGGGCAGGCCCTGGCCCGCCCCAAGACCGCCACCTTCGCCCTCTGGGACCTCGTGGGGATCGACACGGTGGTGCGGGTCATGGACAACAGCTACGAGCTTCTGACCGGCGACGACGAGCGGGAACTGTTCCGGGTCCCGGAAAGCACGCGCCGCATGGTGGCTGAGGGGCTGACCGGGAAGAAAGGGAAGGGGGGCTTCTTCAAGCGGGAGAGCGTTGACGGCAAAAGCGTCAAACTCTGCTACGACCCGCAAACCGGGGCCTACCGTGACTGCGTCTCCCCCAAGTTCGCCTCGGTTGGTGCGGCGAAGCAGGCCGACGACCCGGGTGCCCGGGTGAAGACACTGCTGCAGGGAAGCGACAAGGCCGCGGAATTCGCGTGGAGGACGCTGCGCGACACCCTGATCTACACCGCGAAACGGATCCCCGAGATCGCCGACGACGTGGTCAACATCGACAACGCCATGAAGTGGGGATACAACTGGGAGCTCGGTCCTTTCGAGTTGCTTGATGCCCTGGGCGTCGCCTCCTTCGTGGCCCGCGCCGACCGGGAGGGCATCGCGGTACCGCAGTTTCTGCGCGAGGTGGACAGCTTCTACCGCGTGGAGCAGGGAAAGCGCCACTTCTACAGCATCGCGGACAAAAAATACCGTGAGGTGCCGCTGACCCGCGGCCAGGTCTCGCTCACCCTTTTGAAGAGCGCCGGTGGGGTCGCGGAAAAGAACGCGGCCGCCTCGCTCATCGACATCGGCGACGGCATCTTCTGCCTCGAATTCCACTCCAAGATGAACACCATCGGGGGCGACACCCTGAGCATGATCCAGAAAGGGCTGCGCCGGAGCGAGTCCGACGGCATCGGCATGGTCATAGCCAACGAGGGGAGCCTCTTCTCGGCCGGGGCCAACCTGATGCTGATCGCCATGGCCTGCGCCGAAGGGGCCTGGGACGACCTGAACCTCACCGTGAAATCGTTCCAGCGCGCCATGATGGCCATCAAGTACTCCAAGATCCCGGTGGTGGCGGCGCCCCACAACCTGGTGATGGGGGGAGGGTGCGAGACCTGCCTGCACGCCGACGCCATCAACGCCCATGCCGAGACCTACATGGGGCTCGTGGAGATCGGGGTGGGTCTCATCCCGGCCGGCGGCGGCACCAAGGAGATGGCGCTTAGGGCCATCCGGCTCGCCGAGGCGAACGGCACCGACGTGTCCCCCTTTCTCCTGAAGAACTACCAGAACATCGCCATGGCAAAGGTGAGCGGGTCCGCCACCGAGCTGATGGCCATGGGGCTCATGCGCCCGGGCGACAGCATCACCCTCGCCCTGGACCGCCGCATCTACGACGCCAAGCTGAAGGCGATCTCCCTCGCCGCCAACTACCGCCCCGGCAAGCCCGATGCCGCGCTGAAGGCGCCGGGACGCGGCATCGCCGCCAGCATCAAGAGCCAGCTCTGGAACCTGGAGCAGGGGGGCTTCATCTCCGGTTACGACCACTACCTCGCTTCGGGGATAGCCGACGTCATCACCGGCGGCAACGTCCCGGCAGGGACCGTTATCAGCGAGGAGTACCTGCTGGACCTGGAACGGGAGACCTTCCTGAAGTTCTGCGGCCAGAAGAAGACCCAGGAGCGCATCCAGCACATGCTGAAGACGGGAAGGCCCCTCAGGAACTAGCTCCCTCCCCAAGGGGGAGATGGTCGGGGAGGGGCTCTCCCCGTGAGCAACCGAAGGCACCAAAGGAGCAAGAACATGCGAGCAGCATATATCGTAGAGGCCGTGCGCACCCCGGCCACCAAGGCCTACAAGGGGAAACTGAAGGACGTCCGCCCCGACGATCTCGCGGCCGCGGCCATCAAGGGTCTGGTGGAACGTACTGCGCTTGACCCGGCGCAGGTGAATGACGTCATCATCGGCTGCGCCTTTCCGGAAGGGGAGCAGGGGATGAACGTCGCCCGCATCGCCGCCTTCAAGGCCGGCATCCCCTACCAGGTCCCCTGCCAGACCGTGAACCGCTTCTGCTCCTCCGGGCTGCAGAGCATCGCCACCGCGGCGGAACGCATCATGGCCGGTTTTGCCGACTGCATCATCGCCGGGGGGACCGAGAGCATGTCCATGATCCCGATGGGGGGGAACAAGTACAGCGCCAACCCGGGGCTCATCGCCTCCTGGCCCGAGACCTACGCCTCCATGGGCATCACGGCGGAGCGGCTGGTGGCGAAGTACGGCCTCTCCAGGGAAGACCAGGACGCCTTCGCCCTCGCCAGCCACCAAAAAGCGGCACGGGCCCTTGCGGAAGGGAGGTTTGCCGAGGAGACCGTCGCGGTGCCGGCGCAGTACTGCTCCCTGCAAAAGGGGAAGCTTCAGTGCCGCGAGGAGCTGGTCGACGCCGACGACGGGGTGAGGGGCGACACAACCCTGGAGGCCCTGGCGAAGCTCAAGCCCGCCTTCAAGGCCGACGGTACCGTCACCGCCGGGAACTCCTCGCAGATGACCGACGGGGCGGCGGCGGCGCTGGTGGTTTCCGAGGACTTCCTGAAACGGACCGGGATGAAGCCGCTGGCACGTTTCGTCTGCTTCGCGGTCAAGGGGGTCCCCCCCGAGATCATGGGTATCGGTCCCGTCGAGGCGGTCCCCGCGGCACTGAGGATGGCCGGGCTCACCCGGGACAGTCTCGACCTGATCGAGTTGAACGAGGCCTTCGCCGTACAGGCGCTCGCCTGCATGCGGGAACTGGGGCTCGATCCGGGACGGGTCAACGTCAACGGCGGCGCCATCGCGCTGGGACACCCCCTGGGGTGCACGGGTACCAAGCTTACCGCGAGCCTGCTGCACGAGATGCGGCGGCGCGGGGCGCGCTACGGCATGGTCACCATGTGCATCGGCGGCGGCATGGGCGCGGCAGGCATCTTCGAGATGAGCTGAGCCCCGGCGACGCGTTCCACTACAAACGAGAGGTGTGACATGGCAGCAAGGATATTCAAAGGAGCGGAATTCCTGATCACCGAGCCGGGTAAGGACGAGGTGTTCGTCCCGGAGGATTTCAGCGACGAACAGCGCCAGATCGGCGCTACGACCGAACAGTTCGTGACGAACGAGGTGATCCCGGCGCGCGAAGAGATCGAGCACCAGAATTTCGAGAAGGTGGTGCAGCTGCTCAGGCGCTGCGGAGAGCTGGGACTGCTGATGATCGACGTGCCCGAGGAGTACGGCGGCCTGGAGCTCGACAAGGCGACCAGCATGCTGGCGGCCGAGAAGATCTCCGGCTCGGGCTCGTTCTCCGTGGCCTACGCCGCCCACAGCGGCATCGGCACGCTCCCCCTGGTCTACTACGGCACCGAAGAGCAGAAGGCACGCTACCTGGACAAGCTGACCAGCGGCGAGTGGATCGCGGCCTACTGCCTCACCGAGCCCGACTCGGGGAGCGACGCCCTCGGTGCCAAGGCCAGCGCGACACTCTCCGCCGACGGGAGCCACTACCTCCTAAACGGCACCAAGCAGTTCACCACCAACGGCTCGATTGCCGACCTCTACACCGTCTTCGCCAAGGTGGACAAGGAGTATTTCACCGCCTTCCTGGTGGAGCGGACCATGGAAGGGGTGAGCGTCGGGCCGGAGGAGAAGAAGATGGGGATCAAGGGGTCCTCGACCACCCAGGTCATCCTGGACGACGTCAAGGTTCCGGTCGCCAACGTCCTGGGCGAGATCGGCAAGGGGCACAAGATCGCCTTCAACGTCCTTAACATCGGGCGCTTCAAACTGGGGGCCGCGGTCACCGGATCGGCGAAGTTCGCCCTGTCCGACGGGGTGAAATACGCGGTGCTCAGAAAACAGTTCGGCCGCACGATCGCCTCCTTCGGCGCCATCCAGGAGAAGCTTGCCGACATGGCGGCCGAGATCTTCGCCTCGGAGTCGTTGGTCTACCGCCTGGCGGGGCTCATCGACGACCGGTTGGCCACCATCCCGAAAGAGACCCCGAACTACTACGATGCCTACCAGAAAGGGATCGAGGAGTACGCCATGGAATGCGCCATCGCCAAGGTGTTCTGCTCGGAGATGCTTGCGTTCGTGGCCGACCAGGTGGTCCAAATCCACGGCGGTTACGGCTTCATCCAGGAGTACCCGGCCGAGCGCTACTACCGCGACGAGCGCATCAACCGCATCTTCGAGGGGACCAACGAGATCAATCGGCTGCTCATCCCGGGCACCCTGCTCACCCGCGCCTTGAAAGGGGAGATCCCGCTGCAGCGCGAGGCGATGAGGGCACTCGACAGCCTGACCACCCCCTCCTTCGAGGAGTTGGACGACTCCATCCCCTTCGCCGCCGAAAAGGCTCTCCTGTCCGGCCTGAAGCAGCTCTTCCTGGTGGTTGCGGGCTCCGCGGCGCAGAAGTACCAGGCGGCCATAAAGGACGAGCAGGAGGTCCTCATGGCGCTGGCCGACGTGGTGATCAACGTGTTCGCCATGGAAAGCGCGGTGCTGCGCGCCGAGAAGATCCTGCCGCGGCTGAGCGAAGCGAAACGACAGGCGGTAACGGCGGCGGTCAGGTGCTTCTGCTTCGGTGCCAACGAAAAGACCGCGAGCGCCGCGCGCAAGGCGGCCTTCTACAGCGAGGAAGGGGATACGCTCACCATTTTGCTGGGCGCCGTCCGGCGTTTCACGCGATACCATGCCGCGGGACTGCTCCAGGACAAGCGTCTCCTGGCACAGGCGGTGATCGAAGCCGAGAAATACCCCTTCTGACGAGGCAGGTTGTGACAGCGGCGCGGGCCGGTTCCTCACTACGGGACCGGCCCGTTCCTTTCTGAGGAAAGCCTGCACGACACCAGTTCCAAAAACGCTGTCAGAAGGTAGCCGCAGTGAGTAAAAATGTTATTTTTATGAGTGGTGAATTGCCACATCTTGTGGCAAAATTGAGTTCTTAAGAGAGTTTTAAGCGGGGCTGTGACAGTTGCAGTGGGAGGAGCGCATGGAAGTGCCTAAAAGCAGAGGCGAGCGCGAGGCAGGCACCCGAAAGAGTCCCGGCAGCGGCGAGAACCGGGCTGCGCAGTGCAAAGGTGCGGAACCGGCGCAGCAGCAGGCCGCCCGCCGTCCGGCGCCATCCGCTGACGACTGCGAGGCAAGGCTCGCCCAGGCGGAGCAAGAGCTCCAACGGGTGAACGAGGAACTGGCCAGGCAAAAGGGGAACGCCGAAAACCTGGGGCGGGAGCTGGAAACCTTCAGCTACTCGGTTTCTCACGACCTGCGCGCCCCGCTTCGGCACCTGATCGGCTTCAGCAACGCCCTCCTCGAGGATTACGGCGAGGCGCTGGAGCCGACGGCCCACAGTTACCTCGACTGCATCGTGCGGGCGGGCCGCAAGATGGAGGGACTGGTTGACGCGCTTTTGGCTCTGTCGCGCATAGGGCGCCAGGACATGACCCTTTTGAACCTCGACCTCTCCCAGATGGCCAAAAGCTACGCCTTATGCATAAAGGAGGGGGCACCGGGGAGAAAGGTGAACTTCATGATCCCTGAGCACCTACCCGCGCACGGGGACGCGGTGCTGTTACGGACCGCCCTGGAGCATCTGTTGGAGAACGCCTGGAAGTTCACCGGCAAGAAGGAGTCCGCCACCATCGAACTCGGCAGCAAAGAGGAGGGGGGGGAGCTGGTCTACTTCGTGAGGGACGACGGGGCCGGTTTCGACATGCGCTTCTCCGACCGGCTTTTCGGTCCGTTCCAGCGCATGCACCGGGAAGAGGAATTTCCCGGCCTTGGGATCGGGCTCGCCATCGTGCAGCGGATCATCAACCGTCACGGCGGCAGGATCTGGGCGGAAGCGGAGGTGAACGCAGGGGCCACCTTCTATTTCACCCTGGGGAGCTGAACTCGCGGGGGGGCGGTTATGCGGGTGCCGGGCATTCCGGGGACAGTGAGCCGAAGTACAGCTTGAAATCGTTCAACCTCATCAGCATGGCCGCTCGTGTGATGTTTTCCGCCAGCAGGGCGTTGCCGGCATTGGCGGCGGCCAGCAGCTCGCGGTAGTAGTCACGCAGCTGCAAGCGGTGCTTATCCTTTGAAAAGAGCGCAGACCTGAGTTTGGAATAGACGCTGGCAAAGCTGTTCAGCATCAGGGGATAGATGCGGTTGCCCGACATCACCGCCATGGCCAGGTGCAGTTCCCAGTCGAAGTTGACCAGCGCCGAGGAGCAGTTGCGCAGTTTCTCCGCCTTGCGCAGCACAGCGGCCAGCCCGGCCGCATCGTTCTCGACCGCGCGGCGGGCGTAATCCGGCGCAAACTGGACCCTCAACTCCAGCAGGTGGGTGGCCAGCTCGTAGGGGAAGGGCTCGCTGTTCCTGGTGATCGAGGAAAGGATCTCCAGGTCTCCCTGGGACCAAAAGTCCTTCACCATGGTGACATGCCGCTGCTGAACCGAGATCCATCCCGCATTCTGCAGCTTCTGCAATGCCTCCCGCACCGTCGCCCTGCTGACGTCGAAGCGCGCGGCCAGGTCCCGCTCGCTTAGCAACGGACTACCCGGCTTGAACTCCCCTTTCAACATCCCGTCCACCAAAGCCTTCTCCACCATGTGGCAGGTTTTCCTCATAGGCCCCTCACTTTACAGACGGCAGGCAGATTCGCATACCTTTGCTACGCTGCGTTCCCGGTACGGGTCTGGCGCAGATGTATCCATACATAAAACATAGTTTTGCAAAAATGACAATGGATTTTTTAGCCGGTCGCGCAGAATAATTTCCGCACCTCCCATGGGACATCGCGGTCTTTCGATAAATCCAAGACGGTTCGTGTTGTGGCGGGGTCCGCCTTGCCAACTGGTGAAACCGGCATTCCGGCGCAACAGACAGACACTGTTTTAGTAATGACGAAAAAAGAAGGGGTGACAGGGGGGCGCCCCACGGGGATGGTTTTCGTCCGGGCAGGTGTGGACTAGCGGCGAGAGGTGCCGTCGGCTTTGCGTGGGTTGGAGAGGGTGAAGTAGAAAGTCGCACCCTCATGCTCTTTTCCTTCTGCCCAGATGCTGCCGCCGTGGCGTTCGATGATGCGTCGCACGGTGGCCAAGCCGATGCCGGTCCCCTCGAACTCGGAGCCGTGCAGACGCTGGAAAGGTTGGAACAGCTTTTCGACGTATGCCATGTCGAAGCCCACCCCGTTGTCCCTGACGAAGAAGGCGTGCCTTCCCCCGACCAGGGTCTGGCCGAACTCGATGCGCGGGGAGAGGGTGCGGGAGGAATACTTGACCGAGTTGCCCAGGAGGTTCTGCAGCACGAGCCTCACCAAGGCGCTGTCGCCGAAGGCGCTGATCCCCGGCTGGACCACGAATTCCGGCGGGTTGTCGGATTCGTCGCTGAGCATGTCCACCACGTCGGCGGCCAGTTGGCTGATGTTGAAGGTGCTCCGTTTCATGATGGCGCGCCCGACCCGGGTGAGGGCTAACAGGTCGTCGATCTGTTTCCCCATCCGGTTACTGGCGGTGCAGATGCGCTCCAGGTAGTAGCGGGCCTCCTCCGGGAGGGATGCGCCATGCTCCTCGACCAGGATCGAGCTGTAGCTGTTGATGTGCCGCAGCGGCGCGCGCAGGTCGTGCGAGACGGAGTAGCTGAAGGATTCTATCTCCTTCTTGGCCGCCACGAGCTGCGAGGTCCTCTCGATGACCCGGCGATCCAGCTCGTCGTTGAGGTTGCGGATCGCCTCCTCGGCGGCCTTTCTCTCCGTGATGTCCTTGATGGTTCCGATCATGCGCGCCTGCTTTCCGCCCGCATCCCTGGTCAGTTCGCAGCACTCGGTCACCCAGCGTTCCTCGCCGTCGTTGTGCCTCCTGATCTTGTATTCGTGTTCGAAGGGGCGGTCGTTGCTGATGGCGGCACGGTAACTGTCGATGAACTGCTCCCGGAACTCCTCGTGCACGATCTCGAAATGCCCCTGCAAGGTCTTCGGATAGGCTGCGTCGATTCCCAGGATCTCCTCCAGCTTGCTGGAGCAGACCCACTGGTCCTTGGCCAGGTCGAGGACGTAGCTCCCCAGCTGGGCGATCCTCTGGGTCTCCCGCAGCAGGCGGTCATTGTCCGCGAGCACCTGCTCGTGCTTTTTCTGCTCGGTCACGTCTTCCAGGGTCACCACGGTCCCGCTCACGGTGCTGGCGGGGTCCAGGAAGGGAGCGGTGCTGATGGAGAGCACCGCGCTGCTGCCGTCGGTCCGGGAGAAGACGAAGCAGGACTGCAGCAGGCAGCGTCCCTGTTCCAGGATCTGACCCAGCGAAAGTTCGCCGCCGGTGTGCTGTTCCTGTTCCGCCGAGAAAATCGAGTCGATGACAGGGGGCTCCCTGTGTGCCATCTGCTGCTTGGTCAACCCGAGGATCCGCTCCGCCTTCGGGTTTACGAAGGTGGTGTTGCCGTCGGACTCGATGAACATGATGCCGACAGGGCTGGTAGCCGTGATCAGGTTCAGCAGGCCGTGCTCCATCTGCAACAGGTGCTCCATGAGCTTGGCCTGGTTTATGTCCAGCAGGGTACCGGCCAGCCGGCGCGCCTTGCCGGAGGCGTCGCGCTCCGCAGCCTTGCCGGTACAGCGGAACCAGTGCCATTTCCCCTCGTTGGTTTTCAGGCGGAACTCGATCTCGAATTTTTGGATGGCGCCGCTGATGCAGTTCTCCAGCACGCGGCGCGCGTTCTCGAGGTACTGCGGATGGATGATGTTGGTCCAGTCCTCGAGGCGCACCTGCATCTGTCCGCCGCTATAGCCCAGCATCTCGTAGCAGTAGGGGCTGAAGTAACAGTCGTTTCCCGCGACATCGAAGTCCCAGATCCCCAACTCCGCCGCGTCGAGCGCGACCCGGTGGCGGTCTTCGCTGAGCGCGAGCTCCTGGTGGGCTTCATACTGGGCCGTGGTGTCGATGGTGCAGACCTGGTAGCCGATCAGGAGACCGTCTGCGCCGCGCAACGGGGCGACGACCGCCCGGAGATGTGAGACGGCGCCATCGGCAAAATGGTACTGAAACTGCTGGTTCCACTGCTGCCCCGCCTCCATCGCGGCCTGGAATGAGGTAGCCAGGCTCTCTCGCTCCTGGGGATTGAGATAGCCCATCCGGTGGGTCCCAGCGTCGCCAGGGCCTGCGGAACAACAAGGAGACGAAGCCAAAGGCCGCCCTTGCGTGTCGGTCTGGTATACCCCCGAGGGGGCCGACCAGAACATGTTGCGCAGCACCTGCTCGTAGGGGGGGGCAGGCAAAGTCGGTGGTGATACGGCCAGGGCGTCGCCCCCGATGCAGGTGCGGGGAGCACTGTTGTTATGATCGGTGACCTGGTTTACCTGCGACAATCGATTCATGTGCTCCCCCTTGGGCAACGATCTGTCCAAGCACCTCGGCAAACTACCTGCAGTTACACCACTGTCTCTGCAACACCGCCGGGGCAGTCACAGATAAAGTTTTTTTTAATATAAACACAATCCGTCAAAGTAGCAACAATAAATTATAAAAAATCAATGTCAGTTTTCAAATCATCGCAGCGAGGCCGGTGACAATGTGCGACCTAAGAGTTGACTGCCACAGCATGTTTGCAGTAGTAATTAAGGAAACATCAGACAAAGGGGGATCACCATGGAAGCCACCGGCACCTGCCACTGCGGAGCGAAACACACCGGACACATCTGCATGCTCAAAAGCGCCGGACGCCTGGAAGAGGTCGCTCACCTTACCAGCAGCCCGACGGTCGTCTGTTTTACCTGTGGGACGGAGGCCAACTCCGAAGACAACGTCTGCAGCCCAATGGCCCTGGACAAGTAACCGGGAGCGATCATGCCAGAGTTACCCGAAGTCGAAGTCACGCGGCTGGGGATAAAGGACCACCTGACCCTCGCGCGCATCGCCTCAGTCGAGCTTTACATCCCAAAACTGCGCAACATGGTCCCGGAGGGGCTCTCCCAGCTCCTCGCTGGGCAGACGGTCCGATCGGTGGAGCGGCGCGGCAAGTACCTGATACTCGACTGCAGCGCAGGCTCACTGCTGCTGCACCTGGGGATGACCGGCCACCTGCGTCTGGTGCCCGCCTCGGCCGCGCCGGGGCCCCACGACCACTTCGACCTGCGGCTCGATTCCGGAATCGTGCTCCGGCTGAACGACCCGCGCCGCTTCGGCTCGATCCATTTCGCCGGTTCGAACCCGCTGCAGCACCAGTTGCTCCGCAAGATCGGTCCCGAACCGCTCACCGATGCCTTCGCCCCGGAGTACCTTTACCGGCTGAGCCGGGGCAGGAAGGTCGCCCTGCAGCGCTTCCTGATGGACAGCGCGGTCGTGGCCGGAATCGGCAACATCTACGCCGCGGAAAGCCTCTTTCGCTGCCGGCTGCACCCGGACACCCCGGCAGGGGAGTTGTCCCCGGCCGACTGTGCCGCGCTGGTCGCCGCCATCAAGGAGACCCTCGCCACCGCCATCGCCACCGGGCGCTCAACCATGGACTTTCTGAAAACCGAAGAGCGGCTCGCCTACTTCCCGCAGCAGCTCTACGTCTACGGGCGGGAAGGGCTCCCCTGCCGGGAATGCGGCACCCCCGTCCGCAGGGGAAGACTCGGCAACCGCTCCACCTTTTTCTGCGCGGAGTGCCAGCCGGAGCACCGGTCGCCACGGTGAAGGCAGCGGCCCCTATCGTTGAAGTTGTTCCAATGCCTGCTAAACTGCCGCAGGAACTGCACCCCTGCCACATCACATAAGCTTCGGGAGGTTTTCCAGCATGAGCATCCTTTTCACACCTCTTACCCTGCGGGAATTGGTCTTCAAGAACCGCATCTTCGTCTCCCCGATGTGCATGTACTCCAGCAAAGACGGGCTCCCCACCGACTGGCACATGGTGCACCTTGGGAGCCGGGCCGTAGGGGGCGCCGGCCTGGTCATGGTCGAGGCGACCGCGGTCACGCCGCAGGGGCGCATCTCCCCGGACGACAGCGGCATCTGGAGCGCCGAGCACGCCGCCGCCTTCGCCCCCATCACCCGCTTCATCAAGGAGCAGGGTTCGGTCCCCGGCATCCAGCTCGCGCACGCGGGGCGCAAGGCATCGACCGACCTTCCCTGGAAGGGAGGCCGACCGGTCGACGTCAACCACCGCGGCTGGCAGACCATCGCCCCCAGCCCGGTTCCCTTTTCCACCGAGGAGCCGGTGATCCCCCGCGAGGCGACCCTGGAGGACCTTGAGACGCTCCTCGGACAATTCGCCGCGGCTGCCCGGCGCAGCGTCGAGGCCGGCTTCGAGGTGGCCGAGATCCACATGGCGCACGGCTACCTGCTGCACCAGTTCCTGTCTCCGCTCTCCAACCGGCGCACCGACGATTTCGGCGGCTCCCTGGAGAACCGCTGCCGGTTTCCGCTCAGGGTCGCCAAGGCGGTGCGCGACATCTGGCCCGAGCACCTCCCCCTGTTCGTGAGGGTCTCGGCGTCGGACTGGATGGAAGGGGGGTGGGACCTGGAGCAGACCCTGTACCTGACCAGGGCCTTGAAAGAGATGGGGATCGATTTCATCGATTGCTCCTCGGGGGGGATGGTTCCCGAGGCCATGCCGCCGTTTGGCCCCGGCTTCCAGACCCCTTTTGCAACGGCCATCAGGCAGGAAGTCGGCATCCCGACCGGAGCGGTGGGTGTCGTCACCGACCCGGTCCAGGCGGAGCAGATCGTGGCGACCGGCTTGGCCGATGCCGTACTACTCGCGCGCGCCATGCTGCGGGACCCGTACTGGCCGCTGCACGCCGCCAAGGCGCTGGGAGTGGACGTTCCCTGGCCGGTGCAGTACGAGAGGGCGAAATGATGAGGGGGTGAACAGGTTGACCGAAGGGGAGGGGAGTCGCGAAAGGCGGCAGGGAATCAACCCCCTGCCGCCTTTTTTCTTAGTCGGCTGCCACCACGTGGATGGCTACGATCGCCGCTACCGCGCCGACCCAGTACACCCAGCGGTATTCGCCGAAGTGCACGTCGCAGAACTCCTTGAAGGTAAGGCCGCTGTGGCTCTTCCGAGGACGCTCCTCAGTGGCACCCTGGGTGGTACCCTGCGCGTCGTTGACAGCAACCACGGTCGCCTCGCGCTCCTCGCGCGGCATGAGGTTGACGCTCTTTTGCATCGGCGCGGCCTGCTGTGCTGGCTGGTTCAGCAGGGGCGCGACCTCCTGGGCACCGGCCGCAGCCGGGGCGAACGAGGCGAGGCAGACAAGAATGGCTAGTTTTTTCAGCATGGGTTGATCCTCCTTTAAGTCAATGCGGCAGGAACGCCGCTAAAGGGTGCCGTTGTTGCACCAAAATAACAGGAAACATGATTGTAACATCCCCCCTTGCATATTCACGCCTAGATCGTTATTTTTCTGCCTGACCACATAGGTTCATGATATAAAGAAGGGGCGTAATATCAGTGACAACTGCGACGTGAACCTTGTGTTACAGGCCGCAGCTGCCAATCAAACAGGGAGCCATGAATGGAAAGATATCAGACTCAGTACCGGACCATTAGCGTAGTCAACAGCGGCGTAATGAGGGGAGTCTACGGCTGGATGAGTGGGGGACTTTTGCTCACCGCTCTCGTTTCGGTGATAACCGCATCGTCGCCGGCACTTTTGCAGGCGATCCTGGGCAACCGCATCCTCTTCTACGCCCTGATCTTCGGCGAACTCGGCCTCGTGGTAGCCATAAGCGGCGCCATCAACAGGATCAGCACCGCCACCGCGAGCCTGCTCTTCTTGCTCTACGCGGCGCTGAACGGCCTGACCATGTCCACCATTTTCGTCGCTTACACGCACTCCTCCATAGCGTCGACCTTCCTGGTCACCGCCGGGATGTTCGGCGCCATGAGCCTGTACGGCTACCTCACCAAGAGCGACCTCACTTCCTGGGGGAGTTTCCTGTTCATGGGGCTGGTAGGCGTGGTAATCGCCTCCTTGGTGAACATCTTCCTGCACAGCTCGATGCTCAACTGGGTGCTGAGCCTGTGCGGCATCATCGTCTTCACCGGCCTTACCGCCTACGACACCCAGAGGATCAAGCAGATGGGCAATTCGGGCGGCAAGGGAGCCATTCTCGGCGCGCTCACCCTCTACCTCGACTTCATCAACATGTTCCTGCTGCTGCTCAGGTTCTTGGGCGATCGCAGGTAACAGCAAATAAAAGAACCCCGGCGCAGGTACCTACGCCGGGGTTCACCTCGCTGGTCGGGGAGGGGGGACTTAACGCAGCCTGATCCCCTCCTTGGTAATCTCGATGATCCCTTCCCGGTACAGGTTGCCGATCACGGCCTTGAAGTTTTTCTTGCTCATCCGGAACATCTCCGCGATCAGCTCCGGAGCCGACTTGTCCCCAACGGGAAGGAAACCGCCCCGCTCACTGAGCACCCGCAACAGGGTCTCCCGACCGCCGGTGAGGTCCTGCCTCCCCCCCTTCCTCAGGGTAACGTCTATCTTGCCGTCGTCACGGATCTTCTTCACGTACCCCTTGGCGCAGTCGCCGACCCGGTACCTGCCGAAGAGCTCGGTCTTGAACAGCAGCCCGTCGTAGCGACCGTCGATGATGACCTTGGCGCCCAGGCTGCCGAACTCGTAGAAGGTGAGCGCGACGTCCTGCCCCTCCTTGAGTCCCGCAGCCGACTTCTCAAGGAACTTCCCTATCTTGGCCGATGCCGCGATCCGGTCGGAGCGGTCCAGGTACACCCGGACCAGGTGCCGTTCCCCTTTCTGCATGGGGCGCGGCTGCTCGCTGAATGGAACCAGCAGGTCCTTTTCCAGTCCCCAATCCAAAAAGGCGCCCACCGGGCTTACGTCCTTCACTTCCATGAGAGCGAAATCGCCCACCTGGGCCTTGGGCTCCAGGGTGGTGGCGATGAGCCGGTCCTCGGAGTCGAGGTAAACGAATACCTTCAGGTGCTCGCCGTGGTGCAGCCCTTCCGGGACGTACTTGGTCGGCAAAAGGATCTCTCCCAGCTCCGACGCGAGGTAGGCACCTATGGCGCTCAGCTTCTTCACTTCCAAACGGTTGTACTTGCCGATTTCTAGCATCTTTGTCTCTGCTCCAGTAGCGCGGTTCTAATGTTTTGCCGCCGCAAACCGAAATACTATATCAAATCGCTGCGCGAGCCTATCAATCTTTTCTGTGCCTGGGGCAGTCACCACCCCGAAGCCCGCCAGGCGTTGCATGAAAAACTGAAAAAAAACAAACACTTCATCGAACGCCGGAGAAAACTTTTTAGCTGGACAGCTCCGATATTTTCATACTATGGTAGCAATTTGCGGAACGCCGCGTTCCGCGCAACTTCCAGCGGAGGCTGATTGAGCCCCATTAGCCTGAAAAACAAGATGACGGCAACCATATCCCTGCTGATAGCGGGGCTGCTGTCCATTCTTGCGCTTAGCACCCACCTTTATTTCACCGACCAGATCAAGGGCCTGCTTTACACGCAACAGTTCAACATGGTAACCGCCCTGGCCGACCAGATCGACGACAAGTTCCGGCTGTCGCAGGCCGAACTGGTGGCCACAGCACGTACCCTCAAAGCCGAGGCGTTGCGTAACCCGCACAACCTGCAAAGCTTCTTCGACCAGCGGCCGGGAAACCTGACCATGTTCGACAACGGGCTGTTCCTCTTTTCCGCACAGGGAACGCTCCTCTCGGGAAACCCGCTCGACAGCGGCATAATCGGCAAGAACTTCCTCTACCGCGACTACCTGAGAAAAACCCTTGCCACCAAACAGCCCTTCATCTCCGCCCCCTTCATCTCCGCCCAAACGCACCGGCACCCGATCATCATGCTCACCGCACCTGTGCTGGACGATAAGGGAGATGTGGCTGCGATCCTGGCGGGGAGCATAGACCTGGCAAAGGACAACTTCATCACGAAGGTCGGCAAGATCACCCTTGGCGAAAAGGGCTACCTCTACCTTTACAGCCCTGACCGGGTGATGATCGCCCACCCCGACAGCCGCAGGATTTTCAAGCAAGACGTCCCGCTTGGGAAAAACCGTCTCTATGACGAGGCGATCGAGGGGTTCGAGGGGACCGGGGAAACCACCAACTCCAGGGGTGTCCATGTCATAAGCTCCTTCAAGCGGCTCCAGACAACCAACTGGATCCTCGCCAGCAACTTCCCGCAGCAGGAGGCCTACGCCCCGATCTACCGGGCACGCAGCTACATCCTCGCCGCGCTGTTCGTGGTATTTCTCATCTCCATGCTCGTGGTCTGGCTCTGCACGAAGTTCCTGACCGCCCCGCTCATCTCCTTCACCGAACAAATCAGGATGCTGACCCAGAACAAGGAGGGGGAGACCGCGCCAGTCAATATCGCCGCAGGCGATGAGATCGGCGTCCTCGGAGAGGCCTTCAATCAGCTCCTGAAGGAACTGCAACAGCAAAAATTCGAGCTGAAACGGCAACTTGAATTCTCCCAGAAGCTCCTCGAGGTGACGCCGATCCCGGTGTTCTACAAGGGGCCCGATGGCAGGTATCTCGGTTGCAACCAGGCCTTCCTCGACTTCACAGGTCTCACCAGGGAACGGGTGATCGGCAAGACCGTCTTCGACGTCACTCCCGGACCGCTCGCCCAAGTACACCACCGTTCGGACCAGGAGTTGATTGCCGGGGGCGGCCTCCAGGTCTACGAAAGCAAAACCTCGCACGTCGATCAGGCAGAGCGTGACGTCATCTTCTTCAAGACCAGTTTTACAGCTGCAAACGGCGCCTGCGGTGGGGTGCTGGGCGTCATGCTCGACATCACCGAACACAAAAAGGCCGAGGCGGACCTGCAGTCGCAGAAGGAATTTGCCGAGAGCCTGGTGTTGAACATGACGCAACCCACGTTCGTGCTGGACTGCGAGCACCGGGTCATCATGTGGAATCGCGCGCTGGAGACCCTCACCGGGATCAAGCCAGGCGAGGTGCTCGGTTCGCACCATCTCGGCAAGATCTTTTACGAGGCAGACAGGCCGGTCCTGGCAGACCTGGTGCTGGACGGAAACCCCGACGAGGCCGTCAAGTACTACCGCAATTATCGCAAGTCCTCCCTGATCGAGGGAGGGGTGCAGGCCGAGGGATGGTACGAGGATCCGGACGGCAAGGGGCACTACATCACCCTCAACGCGGCGCAGATCCGCGACCGCCAGGGGAGGGTGGTCGGCGCCATCCAGAGCCTTGAGGACATCACCGAGCGCAAGCAGGCCGAGGACGCGCACGAAAAGACCCGGCGCCAATTGCAGCTCATCCTTGACGCGGCTGGTGAAGGGATCAACGGCGTCGACATGCAGGGGCGCATCACCTTCGTCAACCCGGCAGCGGCGCAGATGGTGGGTTGGACCCAGGGGGAGCTTCTGGGGCAGCACCAGCACTCCCTCATGCACCACACCAGGGAGGACGGCTCCCCGTTTCCGGAACAGGAGTGCCCGATGTCGGCCGCCTGCTTCGACGGACGTCCCTACCAGGGGAGCGACGAGTTGTTCTGGCGCAAGGATGGAAGCAGTTTCTACGCCGAGTACAACTGCAGGCCGCTGCGCGAGGGCGGAGAGTTGGTAGGTGCCGTGGTCGTCTACAAGGACGTGACCGAACGCAGGCAGGCCGATGAGCAGTTGCTGAAGCTGTCCCAGGCCGTGATGCAGAGTCCCGTCGCCATCATAATCACGGATGCCACAGGCAAGATCGAGTTCGTCAACCCGCGTTTCACCGAGGTCGCAGGCTACACCTCGGACGAGGTCATCGGACAGAACCCGCGCATCCTGCAAAGCGGCAGGACCTCGCCCGAACTCTACCAGGGGATGTGGGACACCATCACCTCGGGCCGCGTCTGGACCGGCGAGTTGTACAACCGCCACAAAAACGGCACCACCTTCTGGCAGCACGCAACCATCTCCCCCATCCTGAACAGTTCCGGCACCATCAGCCACTTCATGGCCTTCATGGAAAGCATCGGTGATCGCAAGAAACTCGAAGAGCAGCTGAGGCAGGCACAGAAAATGGAGGCGATCGGGCAGCTTGCCGGCGGGGTTGCCCACGATTTCAACAACATACTCACGGTCATCCTCGGCTTCGGACAGCTGTTGCAGCACTCCCTCCCCAAAGGCGACCCCATGCTGGACCACATGGAGCAGATCCTCGACGCAGCCGACCGGGCGACGCACCTCACCAGGAGTCTTCTGGCCTTCAGCCGCAAGCAGGTCATGGTGATGCAGCAGGTTGAGCTGAACGAATTGACCCGCAGGCACGCCAAGTTCCTGGTCCGGATCATCGGCGAAGACGTGACCCTCAAAACCTCCTTCAGCAACCAGGAGCTGCTGGTAATGGCAGACAGCGGACAACTGGAGCAGGTGCTGATGAACCTCGCCACCAACGCCAGGGACGCCATGCCTACCGGCGGTGAACTCACTATCAAGACCGAGCTGGTCACCCTCGACAAGGAATTCCATCGCCAGTACGGCTACGGCGTGCCCGGGCGCTACGCCCTCATCACCGTGGCAGACTCCGGAACAGGGATGGATGCTGAAACCCAGCAGAAGATCTTCGAGCCCTTCTTCACCACCAAGCTCCCCGGTCGCGGCACCGGACTGGGGATGTCTATCGTGTACGGGATCATCAAGCAGCACGGCGGCTACATCACCGTCTTCAGCCAGGTGGGCTTCGGCACGACGTTCAGCATCTACCTGCCGCTGATCACCGAGAAGGTGCAACCGAGCGAGAAGCCCGCCACCTTCATCCCGGAAGGGGGGAGCGAGACCATCCTGGTCGTGGAGGACGACGCAGCGGTTGGGCGGCTGGTCGAGTCGGTCCTTAAGAGGTATGGCTACCAGGTCATATTGGCGAGCAGCGGCGACGACGCGTTGCACCTTTTCGAGTCGAGGTGGCAGGAGATCAGCCTGGCCCTGCTTGACGTGATCATGCCCAAGATGAACGGCAAGCAACTCTGCGAGGAGTTGCGCAGGCTTTCGCCCCAGTTGAAAGTGTTGTTCCTGAGCGGGTATACGGCCGACATCATACAGGACAAGGGGATCTTCCTGGAAGAGGGCGTCGACATCATCAAGAAACCGGCTAGGCCCATCGAACTTGCCAGGAAGGTGCGGGAGATGCTCGACACCTGATCCCCTTCCCCCATACGCGAACAGGGGAGTGGAGGCGCATTCCGAATAAAACACATACAATTCAACTACTTAAAGGGGCAATATTGTGTTGATCGAGAACATCACCATGGATGAGTTCGCCCAGGGGCTGGAGGTATGCAAGACTGTTTATATTCCTTTTGGATCCGTCGAAGAGCATGGCAGCCATCTGCCGCTTTCTACAGACACCATCGAGGCTTACGAGGTGGGAAAACGAGCCGCCGAGCGGATTCCTCTGTTCGTGGCGCCGCCGGTACATTACGGCTGCTGCCGCTCGACGTCGCGCCATCCAGGCACCGTATCCATCAGCACGGGGACTTTGAAGGCATTGTTGAAGGACATCGTGCGCTCGCTGCACGCCCAGGGGCTCGTTAACTTCATCGCGCTTACCGGGCACGCCGGCGGTTCACACCGCATGGCGCTTCAGGATGCCGGCGAGGAACTGATCCAGGAATTGCCCGACATAAACGTGGCCGTCGTCACCGAGTACGAACTTGCCAAGGAAAGCGGAGCCCATCTGATCGAGACCCGCGGCGATGCCCATGCCGGCGAGATCGAGACCTCGCGCATCATGCATTCGCATCCGCATCTGGTCAAAGGCCTTTCTGCTGCCGAGTACCCCAATTTTCCGATCGGGATCCTGGTTCGGGACAAGCAAAGCTTCTGGCCCGGCGGAGTCTGGGGTGACCCGGGCAAGGCAAGCGCGGAAAAGGGCAAGATCCTGGAATCACTGGTGGCCGACAAGGTTGTCGAGCTGGTAAAGGCCCTCGAGAGCCGCCTCTGGTAGTTGCCCAAAAAAGCGGCTTCCAAATTTGGCCTACAGAGGGACTTTTCGATCGGGTGCAGGGGTAACCTTGCACCCGATTTTTGCTGCAGACGCGCTGGGAGGGCCTTTATGGGGTCGGCGGCCTCCGACCGGCCGAAAGCTTCTTTGCCCGCAACGATGGGACAGGAGGGACAGGTGTGTAACGCGAACCTCGAAGCCTGGAGAGTTTCCTAAGCTGGACCTTTGTTGTGAAAGCGCAGGTGGCGTCAGCGAGGGATCGACCGGGGCGTGAACCGGTCACGAAGGAAACGGGACGCGGCGCGCGTGATCAGGGCGGAGGAGAATTACGTCGAACCGTTATCGAGAGAGTGACAGATCTAACCGCCAGGCACCTGTCGGGCACGACGTACCATTTTCTTCGGCAGGGAAGCGTTCCGAAAGACGGGGAGGACCCTCGAGGGCCAACCATATCAAAAAACCTACTTGCAACTTGACATAATATATCTTATGGGACATTCTGTGTAGAATTCCCTAATGATAAAAAGTCCCTTCTTTCGTCAACCTCTAATGCCTACGGGCGGGACAAAACTAAAGCGGCTATCGGCTGTCAGTCATGCGAACTCTTCGTAGACTGCTCCACGATAGGCCGCTTTTTCTGTGTCGAGTGGTCCGGTGCTGAGTCCTTCCAGTTCCGCGAAGCGGCTACGCCTCTTGGGTTTATTACCTGTTCGCAATCTCTGACAGAGGTTGAGAATGGGTAAAGCTCTCTATAAGTACCTCTCCGGGTTTTCCTCCCTTGAAGACTACATGGAAGCTCAAGGGTTGAAACGCCAGCTTCAAACAGCCGAAGGCCGTCAAGCGTATCTCCGCGAAAGTCCCCTCTACAGAAAACAGGCGGGACGGATCGGGTTTAAGGTGCGCTCCTATCGCTCCGGCGAAATAACCGGGGCGCAGTTCCTGACCGGTAGACAACACAAGGTGATGCCCCCTTCCCGCTCCGGTGATGTTGTCTCTGACGGGTTTACCCAGTCGGCAAAAAACAAAATTCGCAGAGCTGTTGAATGTTCCTCTGCCTTTCTTGGCAAGTTCTGCACCCTTACGTTTTCCCCTCGTTTTGTTCGTGATCTTCAAAACGATATTCAATGCGGTTATGTGGTGCCTAGGCCCAAAAATGATCCTCTTGAGTCCGATGGGACCATAAATCACAAATGGGCAAAAGATGAACTAAAAAGGTTTCTCAATACCTGTGCTGTCAAACAAAAGCGCCTAGGTCGTGTGCTGAATTACGTCTGGGTCGCGGAGCTGCAGGAAAACGGAAATATTCATTTCCATATTCTGTGGGATCAATTTTTTCCTATCAAATGGCTTACGAAGATATGGGGGCAAGCCTCTAACAGCGTTGACATAGAGAAAATGAAGAATCCACTTCATGCCGCAAACTACATGCGGAAATACATAACGAAGGATCAAACGTCCCATATACGTGGGAACCGGTACAACATTAGCGCCGGGTTGAGGGCTACCATGAAGCCAATCGAAAAAGTCATTGCTGAAATGACTCACAGTCAGGCAATCGGCCAAAAAGGCGGTGAAATTCTGGAAGAAATGCGCGACACCCTCATGGCCGCTCAGTCCATGATTGAAGCTCGCGGCGGTCGCGTCATAGACGCCGGTTTCGGTTTCTCCGTCCCGGCCCCCCGCTCCTCCAAGGAGTATACCGACCGCAAAACGGGGGAAAAGAAAAGGAGTCGCGGAGTAGACCCCCGACTCGGTAAACGGATTGTTTCCATGCTCTCCACCTTCGGAGAGCAAATAAACGCGCAGATTGCGCCGTTCTAAAGGAGTAATGCCAATGCAAGCAAAAGTTCGTGTTCTCAACGTATCCACCAAGTCCGGTAACAAAGAAGGCCGTGCATGGAGCTTCGACAACATCACCCTGCTCGATCTGGAGTCCTTCGACAAGCTCAACCTGCGTCTGCCTGACGGCATGATAGCCGGGATTCGCCCCTATGAGGGCAAAGAAGGCGTTGCCAGCCTCGGCTTCGATGCAAAAACCGAGAAAGTCACTTTTCTCGGCTTCAAGGCGGCGGCCTAGTCATGGGCGAGGAACTGATAAGGGCGTCAAATAATCTTTGCTGGTTCTTCGGTTCCTTTCTGGCTGTGATCATTCTTGCGTGTCTCTGTTCCGGCTGTTCGTCCTCCAGGGCGACCAATGACATGCAGGGGTTCTGTCACATGGCTCCCGCCTCGGAAGCGTTCGTTCGGTGGCAACAAACAGCGCCCTTCTAAGGGGATTTGCATGATTACCTACAACGTCATTGCTGTTTCGGACATTCAGGAATTTAACTGGGCCTTCACGCTCGTTGTTGCGTGGCTCCCTGCCCTTTTCGGCATCAAGGCAATAGTACGCCTTGCCACGAGGTCTTAAAATGACACTGGCCGAAAATTATCAAGTAATTGCAGGTTTCGCCGGGCTAATTGTCGGGGGTATTACATTGTGGGTGCTTCTCGACTGGTAGCAAATAAAAAAACAGGAGGTAGCAAAATGAAACAGATGGTCAAGAAGTGCGGTAAAGCGGTTGGCGGGGCTGCCCTCGCCGTGGGTGCTGCTGCTGGTCAGGCTGCGGCTGCTGTCGATCTCACCGGGATCACCATCGACACCACCGGCCCGGAAGATCTGGCCAAGATGATCCTGCCGGCGCTCTTCGTCATGTGGGCGATCCGGAAGCTGATCAAGCTGACCAACCGTTCCTAATCGGCGGGGTCCGGCTCCAGCAAAAAAGGGGGTGGGGTTTATGCCCTGCCCCTTTTTTAATTTCCTTCAAAGGTGGTTCCTATGAGGTCATTATTTTTTCTGCTTCTTCTGGTTATCATTCCGGTTTCGGCTTATGCCATTGACTGCACTCAGATTCCTACCGATATGGCGCCCGGTGGTCCAATATCCCAATTTCGTTCCTACCAAAAAGACGGATATGCCTACATTCCCGGTCCCCTTATTGGGTCGGAAACTGGAGATGCTTGTCTCGGTAAAGGGACTGAAAACACTTACTTCATTTTCACCGGTGATGCCTTCTATAGAACCTGTGTTCCTACGTCTGGGGGGACCTGTGATAATCTCACGTACTGGGGTACCTATAGCAAATACTCAATAACGAAAATTGCCTGTGATGTTCCTCCCCCTCCCGATCCCACCACCTATCCGAATCACTGCTCCAATAAAGCTCAAGATGTGGATGAAACCGGCATAGACTGCGGCGGTTCCTGTAAGGCTTGTATCAAAAAGTGTCCAAATGGTACTTCAGAGTTTTACGTTAAAAATATAGATGGTACTGGTGAAGGCGGTTATGTATGTGCCGCAGTGGTCCTACCTGATAGTGCCGGGAACTGTCCTAATGGATACCAAAAAACCAAAACGGCTGATTCCACCATTTATCCGACGGGAACTCCTATCTGTGCTGCTCCCTCAGATTACGTCGATGTTTCGCCGGATGTTGGTCCAGAAAATACGCCGACCGTCGAACCGCCTCCCAACTGGCAAACGGGTACAACCTCTTACACTGATTTTGGTAGTGGTTCTGGTGGTACAACCACAAATCCCAATACCTCTACCACTACTAATGAAGGGACTAAATCCGGTGCTCCTGCTGGTACTCAGTCTTATACCACAACTACAACCGTATCTAGTAAAACATACAATACTGGTACAACTACACAGACAACAACCACAACAACAACCACTAATAATTATTACAGTGGCCCTGGTGGTACTGGTGATAAATTAGGTTCTGATACTACTACTGAAGAACAGGGACTTCCTGAAGATAATCCATCAAACTACGACTATAACCCAGCAATTGCACCGGACGGGCCTATCAGTATTGGAGAATCCGAATATGGTCAAGGGCCAAACTGGGAATCCATAAAAACAAACATAGATTCAAAACTTCAAGAATTATCCGATTCGATAACTGGCAATCAGATACTTACTTCAGATCCAACTTGTGCAATTACTGGTTCAATCATGGGTCGTTCATACACAATTAGTTTCTGCAAGTATCAATCATTTCTTGAATCAATGGGGGTCTTTCTCCTAGCTGTAACTTACCTAGCTGGATTCATTTATCTTTTTGATCGGGGGTAAAAATGCCTGCTTTAATTGCTGCTGCTCTTGCTTGGCTCGCTCGTATCCTTCCTGCCCTTTTCTCATTTTCTCGGGTACTTACACTCTTTAAGGGTCTTCTCTCTGCTGGTCTTTTCACCATTGGGATTCCTCTTGCTATCAACTGGGGTATCTTCAAAGTAATGCAGAATTTTTCTGCTCCCCTTTTCGATACTCTTGGTCTTTCCCCTCAGTCTATCCAATTAACTCAGCTCGGTGCATGGTTTGCTGTCTGTCTCAAACTTCCTGCCTGTCTTTCCGTGTTCCTTGGGTTCGTTGCAAAACGTGCTGTTCTTAACATGGTGAAAATTGGCGGTATTTTCTCTAAATTTACAACCGATCGTTATAGTCATTAATAGGAGTTTTCCTAATGCAAAAAGTTATCACTGGTCCTCCACGTGCTGGTAAAACTTACTGGGCTGTTCGTCATGTACTCGTTACCTATTTCAAGTGGGATAATGAGTTATTCACTTGGGTTCCCAAGTCGGATAAAACACCTTTCATTCTTACCAATATAGATGGTCTTAGAATTCCCCATGTTAATCTTGATGTTTTTCTCAAACAACAAGGTTGTACTTTGGCTGATTTCCTTACTCTAGATAGGGTTGTTCCTTTCATCGAAAAAATAGGTGTGCCATTTGTTCTCCTTCTTGATGAGGCTCATGGTACGTTTCCATTTAATTTTAAAGATAAAGGTGCTGGTGATCCCCAAAAATCCACCCTTTATTTTTTCGGGTATCATGGTCACTATCCCATTGATATTTACCTTATTACACATTCTTGGACTGATTTATGTCCTTCCATAGCTCAAAGGGCCGAATATCAGATTGATGCAGAAAGACGCACTCTTTCTGCCGTTGGTGAATTCAGGTACTTCTATCTCCACCCCAAAACTCAGGAGAAATTAAATACTCAAGTAGTCAAATCAGATAAAAAGATACATATGATGTATCTGTCCTCCAATGGTGAACATAAAACAAACGAAATTAAACCAATTCGAAAACAACTTTATATAATTCTTGCTCTGTGTGTTGTCTCCGTGTTCTTCTTTCTAAAGTTCATGGGACATTTCGGTAACACCAAGAATTCCATAAAGCCAGCGCCCCGCCCCGCTGTGAGGGCGGGGGCGGGGGGCGCGTCGGTGCCGGTAGTTTCCAATATGCCGGTTAAGCCCACCCTTAAAATAATGTCAGCTCCCGTACAAAGGTCATACAGTAGTCTTAAGCCTCCTGCGGTCAAAAAACAGTCATACGTTCAGGTTTCTCTGGCTGGTGCGTGGTTCGGGGATAAACTGGTGGCAGTCGATCTGTTTGGGCAAGTGGTTCCTATTTCCGAATTGCCGTATAGCTATTCGGTGGACCGTAAAAACAGGCGGGCGCTTGTATCTGTTCCTGATGATGTGGTGGCGGCTCTTCGTCCTGGTCTTTGGGTGGACAATTCGCGGGTGCTACAGGTGGCAAGGGCTGCTGATCCGGCTCCCCCCTCCCCGGCTCCTGTCCTCTCTCCTACTGCTCACGAACCTCCTTCTGCGGCCAATCCCTTTAAGCGTTAATCCGGCCCCATAGCGCCCTTTAGGGCGGTCAAAGCGCCTTACCCTTCTGACCGTTCCTATATGGGCGCTTTTATTGTGTACCTGCTCCCGATCGGAGCCGTCCCCGCCCATTCACCCCTTCAAAGCCAAGCCTTTCCCATGATCCTTTAGCGAGTTGCTGAGAGGCTTCTTTTTCGGTGGTGTCCTCCCCACCACTTCATCAAGGGATACTCCAAAAGCATCAGCAAATTTGATAGCAGTCTCTAAGCTGCAATTTTTGCCGTTCATCAAATGGCTTATGTAAGATTGTCCTAATCCTACCTTTTCGGCTATCTGTTCCTGTGTATATCCCCTTGATTTAAGAGACTCTAAAAATTTCTTTATCATATTCGCCTCAAATATTATTGACAGTAATATATTACTTGTGGTAATACCTTGTTCCCATGGAATCCTTCATCAATGAGCACATGACCGTTGAGAAAGTGACCTCCGAGGGGATCGCAATAGTTACCCTTCGCATCCCTTTAGACATGCTTGATGACATTACGGCGCTTGCTGAGCACGCAATACATGCGTCTCGCTGGATTGCTCGCCGTAGTCGTTCACACAAGTGTGGCAATTTTGCCGCATATCCTAGCAGATTCATGAGGTTGAACAAGTGAAAAATGGGGAAGTGCGCAAAACAACTTTACTTTCTATATCTTATGAGACAATTGCAGCTATCCCCTTCGATCCTCCCGCAAAAAAACACACACCAACCAATAACAACCAACCGGGCCGGAACTGAATCTGTTTTCGAAGTCCGGATTCGAAGATGCCGTGACTCTTTCAGTACCCGCGCGTAAAGTCATGGGAAAAATGGATCAAGTGTAGCTTGTCATATGCCGAGTAGTAATTGTGATGATGCTGACAATGTCTAATTGTGTGGTATCAGTTTAAGGCTTCTCGTAAAAACGAAACTAACCGCGTACTACCACACCAAAACAGCCTCAAGTGGAGATTCTTATGTCTTGTCTAAAGGTCAAGCTATACAGTCTTATTTTGGCTTTCCTCATCGCGGTAGCCCTTCCCTTCCAGGCCTCAGCCACAGAAAAAATATATACTCTGGCCGTCGTGCCTAATCTCCCAGCAGTGACACTACACAAGAACTGGACGCCTCTGGTGGATTATCTTTCACACCAGACGGGTGTAAAAATCGAGCTCAAACTCTACGACAAGATCACCACCTTCCTGGAAGACACCAAGGGTGAACATGTTGACTTCATGTATGCCGCCCCTAACATGTTCTACCTGGCCTACCAGAAGCAGAAATACATACCACTGGTACGGGGATCGAACATGCTGCGCGGCCAGGTCTTCGTCCGCAAGGACTCGCCGTACAGCCAGGTGAAGGACCTCAAGGGAAAGACCATCGCCATAGTCGGTCCCAAGAACGTCTGCAGCGTCATCACGCGCCACGCCCTTCTCACCGGCCAGCAGATCGATTTCAACGTATTCTACAGCGGTTCCACCATCAACGTTGCCAAGAGCGTCCTGGTCGGCAAGGCAGATGCCGGAGCCACCCTGGACAGCAGCATGATCGACGACTTTCCCGAGATGCAGAAGGAGTTCCGGGTTATCATGAAAACCCAGGAGGTGGCCTCCCACCCTTTCGCCGCTCACCCGAGGGTCCCCAAAAAGGTTCGGGATGCGGTGACGACCGCCCTGCTCAACCTGGACCACACCGAGCAGGGGCGCAACATGCTGAAAGCGGTCAAGCTCGTGGCGCCCGTGAAAGCTGATTTCCGACGGGATTACGCCTTCTTTGCCGACGTCAACTTCGACCTGCTCGACAAACAGCAACCCAAGTAGCCCGGTCCCGTGATGTTCAAGCGCCTAGAGGTAAAGATCACCGTATCGCTGGCCCTGATCCTGACCGCCATGATCGCCGTTTACGGCTGGTGGACCGGCAGTCGGCAGCAGTCGATTTACGTCCAGGCGCTTTCGGACAACCTGCGGGTCCTCGCCCATAGCCTTGCGGACAACGCCGCGGGCTTCATCGTGACCCAGGAGTACGCCGGGCTCGAAGCGCACATGCTGAACGCGGCGCAGATGCCTGACGTAGTCTCCATCCAGGTAGTGGAGCCCAACGGCAACCTGCTGTGCAACATCGAGCGTCCTTCGCGCAGCGTCCCTCCCCGGCTCATATACGGCAAGAAGGCCGTTACCGTCCTCACCACGCGGGAACCTCTGCTGAGACGCCAGGGAGACCAGTTGGTTTGCTGGGCGCCCATCTCAGCCGGGACCCACCTGGGGTGGGTACGGATGGCACTCAGCCTGGAAACGGCAAACCAGCTGCAACGGGCCACCTGGCACAGCAGTCTGCAGATCGGCGCTCTCTGGATCCTGGTTGGCACCCTCCTGATGGTCCTGGTGGTCAAACGACCGCTGCGGGCGGTACGTGAGCTCAGCCGGTTCGCACAGGATTTACAGGATCACAAGGGGGCCCAGGTCTCGGTGCAGCGCGGAGTCTACGAGATCGACCAGCTGGCCGACGCCCTGAACCATTCCTCTACCGAACTGCGCGACGCCGAACAGCGCCTGATAGCTGAGCAGGAACGGCTAACCGTCACCCTGCAATCCATAGGCGACGGCGTCATCGCCACCGACACCGGCGACCGGATCGTGCTGCTGAACCAGGTCGCCGAGGTTCTCACCGGCTGGAGCGAGGCTGAAGCCCGATGGCACCGGCTGGACCAAGTGCTTAAACTGGCGGGAGAAAGAGAGCACTCGGAAGTGATGGCGGAGCTTCACCACGTGATCGAGGCGAGGCAGGCCCTTGAACTACCGGGTCAACATAGACTTTTTTCCAAAAGCGGCGCCGAACGGACAGTAACCGTCAACAGCGCGCCTATCATCAACAGCTCGGGGGAACTGGGCGGGATGGTCCTGGTAATCCGCGACATCACGGAAAAAGCCAAAATGGAGGCCGAAAAGCGGGGACTGGCGCAACAGCTGGTGCAATCTCAGAAGATGGAGGCGGTTGGCCAGTTGGCAGGCGGAGTTGCCCATGACTTCAACAACATGCTCAGCGTCATCATGGGGCATGCGGAACTCGGGATGCTCACTGCCGAGCCTTCCGGTCAGATGCACGACCGGCTCAAGGAAATTCTCGATGCAGCACGGCGCTCGGCCGACATCACCAAGCAGTTGCTGGCCTTCTCCAGGCAGCAGCACGCCGAGCCCAAGGTCCTCGACCTGAACGAGACCATAGCCAAGATGCTTAAAATGCTGCATCGCCTGATCGGCGAGGATATAGATCTTTCGTGGTCGCCGGGCTTCGACCTTTGGAAAGTAAAGCTCGACCCGTCCCAACTGGACCAGGTCATGGCGAATCTTTGCGTCAACGCGCGCGACGCCATCGCCGGGGTCGGCAAGATAGAGATCTACACCCAAAACGTCGCCCTCAACCTGCACGACCAGGCGCGGATGGCAGACCTGGTGCCGGGCGACTACGTGATGCTGGTGGTGTCTGACAGCGGCAAGGGGATGTCGCGGGAGGTCATGGACCGGATCTTCGAACCCTTCTACACCACCAAGGAACTTGGACGCGGCACCGGCCTCGGGCTCGCCACCGTGTTCGGCATCGTGAAGCAAAACAGAGGCAACATCGAGGTCGCCAGCGAACCCGGCCATGGCGCGACCTTCCGTATCTACCTGCCTGCGGTGCATGAGGTTGCCCAGGAGTCGAAGCCGGAAGTGGAAAAACCCGTGGGAGGCACGGAGAGCATCCTGCTGGTCGAGGACGAACCCGCCATCATGGAGATAGGGACGACGATCCTGTCCCAGCTTGGCTACACCGTCTATGCGGCGGGCTCACCGGACCAGGCCATCGAGATCGCGGCCGACCACAAAAAGGCGATCGACCTCCTGCTGACCGATATCATCATGCCGGGGATGAACGGTCGCGACCTGTCCGAGCGGCTCTTGAAAAGCCGCCCCGGCCTGAAGTGCCTGTTCATGTCGGGTTACACGGCCGATGTCATCGCGGAGAGGGGCAAGGTGGACGAGGACATGTGTTTTCTGCAAAAGCCCTTCACCATGCATTCGCTGGCGACCAAGGTGAGGGAGGTTCTGACCGAGCCATAAGATGCCGAGCGGCACCCCCGGTGACATCCGCCCCGGAGGTGCCGCGAGTGTGGAAGGGCTACCTCCCCATCATCCCCCCACTCCCCGTCATGCCGCCGAAGTAGGAGGACATGTTGTGGAACGGTTGGCCGATGGTGATGTTGTTGAGATTCGAGGACATCTGGGTCATCAACTGGGTCATATCCGCGTCGGTAGCGGCGGCCCGCACCGATGACATGTTGCTGAACATCGCCCCCATCATGCCCCGATAACGGTTGACGTCCACCACGGTATCACTGCCGGACTGGTAGACCTGCCCCATCTGCCCCCCCATCAGGGTAGCCATCTTCTGGGCGGTCGCGTGAAGCGCCTGGTTCTGCCCGGCCATGTAGTCCCCCATCACGTCGGAGTCCTGCGCAACGTGCAATTTGAGCCGCAACTGCTCCATCGCCTCGGTCATGGTGTAGTTGCCGGTCTCCATCATCTCCCGCACCTGGGTGGTGAGGGGGCTGATGAAGTTGCTGCTCACCGTTCCGGATACGCTGTCCTTGGGAAGGCTCAAGAGGTAGCTGTGTGCCACCGGCAGCCCGGTATCCTGGTCGATAGTGACGTCCTTGACGGCGAGGGCGACGATCGGGTATTTGCCGAGATCGGCGGGGTCCACGGTGAGCGAATAAACGCCGTTGGCATCGGTCTGCATGTTCGGCTCGCCGTCATCGAGACGGTAGTTGTTGTTCTTGTCCATGAAGACCGTCGCCTTCTCCAGGTAACCGTCGGCCACCTTGCCTGCAACCTTGGCCGCAGTGGTGGAGGAAGAACCACCGCCACACCCTGCCAGCATACCGACCGCCAATACAGCTGCTGCCGCTGCAATAATCTCTCGTTTCATAGTAATACCCCCTCTTCTATCCCTGTAAGTTGTCAATTTCAAAAGTCGTAAGAAACCGCGATGCCGCTGCCGTAATCGGCACTGCTGCGGGTCCACCCCTTGGCCACGTACCCTTCGATGCTGGTGCGACCGGTAACCAGGTACTTCAGTTTCAGCCTCGTTTCCACCAGTGCGCTGGCTCCCTCTATGGGAGCCGTGGAAGTCTTCACCACCACCATGGGCATCAGCGAATCTGTTACTGCGTAACCTGTTCCTGCACTGAAGCTCAAGTAGTCCTTCAATGCGAGAACCGAGGAATGCCCCTGGAAGGTGTAGCCCGTCTCGACGAAGGAGTACCACCTGTCCATCTGTTTGAAGAGTTCAACCGCGCCTCCTTCGTCAAAGGCCCCTGTGCCCAGCGCCTTGCTCTCGTCACCGGTAGGGAATTTCACGAAGAGGTAGGGGCGGATCCGCGGCATGAGATCCCCCTCCGGTACCAGCACGTAGCCGGCCTTGGCGGTCATGTCGCCGGGACCGCTCGCGGAGCGGCCGTAGCTGTCCGGCTGTGCAGAGGACATGGAGCCGCTGCCGCCGTGCTGGCCGTTCATCGCTGCCACTTCTTTCTGCATCCCTGCCATCTGCCCACCCGAGCCGAGGAGAACGCCGGTATTCACGGCAGAGTTGCTCTGGTAGACGTACGGTATTTCCAGGGAAAAGCCGAGGCGATCGGTGGCAGCGAGCGACAAGGTCACGGGAATGGAGATGGACCGCGTTGTGACGCCGGTACCGTAATCGCCCGAGGCGAACTCGAAGCCGAGGGTTGCGGAAAGCGCAGGCCCTTCCGCGTGGACCCGCTGCGGAACCAACAGACATCCCGCAACCAACAAAACGCCAACGACCTTGAAACTGATACCCGCCTTGATCATCATCACCTCATGGCACAGCCGGAGTTCGGCGCTAGCGCCGCATGCCGCCGCCCATCATACCGCCGCCACGCATGAAACCGCCGCCCAAACCACCGCCGAACCGGCCATCCTGCGATCGCATACTTGCCCCGGCTCCCTTGCTCGACCAGGCTGGTTCGCCGCTTTCGCTGCGCAGTTCGACAGCGGCTCCCGTGGTCTTGTTCACCAGCTTTTGGGTCAGCAGGTAGTCTTTGCCATCCTGCCCCTGCGCCCTGGCGCCTTTGGCGCTGATCTCGTCGTTGACCCGAACGGCGATTCCCTTTTTCTGCCAGAAGCCGCCCGGCCCTACGCTCAGGTTCACGGTGCCGGACGCCGTGTGAACCTCCAAGATGTACTGCTCGTTTTCAACCTGGTGCGGCGCGGCACTGACACGACCGGAAACGCTCCCCACGGTGTTGAGGTCGTAGCCCCGGTTGAAGTCAAGACCGCTTTTCCCTGTGTTGTCCGAACCGAAGCCGAGAAACCCCGCGGAAGCATCCCCGAGCCACAGCCCGTTCAGGAGCAAAGTCATTATCATAAAAATAAGCCGCCCACCTGCCATAACAATGCACCGTCCTTCCGATTGGTCACCACATCGGATGCAACATGCAGCATCCGGTCAGCAGCGCAAATGCCGCCACTAGTACAACCACCGCCATCGTCTTCATCGCTCCCCCTTTTTTCCGGTTACCGGCACTACTGAACAACACGCTACCTTCCAACGCCTCGACCTCCTTTTTTGAAATGTGGATGGTCAAGGGGTATCACGGTCCGTGCCAGTTCGCGGCGGCATCGTAACTCGCCGATTTCACTCGGTCTGTCGCTGCCGCACTTGTCCTGGGGAAGCCTATTGGGTGCAAGAAATTGCACCGTCACTCACCAGTCTTGCACCACTCACCCCTCATCGAGAAAGCCGTACTCTTTCAGCTTGTACTGCAAAGAGCGGCGGGAGATGCCGAGCTCCGCTGCCGCGAGGCGGCGGTTGCCGCCATGTTTCGCGATCGCCTGCGCGATCAGGTCGCGCTCGGCCCCTTTCAGGCGCTCCCTGCTGTCCAGTTGCCCTCCCTGGATCTTGGACACGATCTCGTCCGGAAGCGTAGACGCCCGGACCTGGTCTTTGGACAGGATCACCGCCCTTTCCATCACGTTTTGCAGTTCGCGGACGTTGCCGGGCCACTCATAGCGACGTAGAGCGGCGAGGGCATCGTGCTCGATCCCCTTCAGCGTCTTGCCCAGCTGTGAGCTGAAGCGTTGCATGAAGTATTCGGCCAAAATATCAATGGCACCCGACCTTTCCCTTAGCGGCGGGAGTTGCAGCGGGAAGACGTTGAGCCGGTAGTAGAGGTCTTCACGGAAGCGACGCTGGGTGACTTCCTCGCGCAGGTTCCTGTTGGTCGCGGCGATGATGCGGACGTCGGCCTTTATCTCCCGGGTCCCCCCCACCCTCTCAAACGACCGCTCCTGTATCACCCGCAGCAGTTTCGCCTGAAGGGAAAGGGGCATCTCCCCAATTTCGTCCAGAAAGATGGTGCCTCCCTTCGCCAACTCGAATTTACCCTGGCGCGCCTGGATAGCACCGGTAAAAGCGCCCTTTTCGTGACCGAACAGCTCGCTCTCCAGGAGGTTTTCCGGTATGGCAGCGCAGTTTATGGCGACAAAGGCGCCCTTGCTTCTCTTGCTCATAAGGTGAATGGTCCGGGCCACCAATTCTTTGCCGGTGCCGCTTTCACCGTAGATCAGCACGTTCGCCATGGTGGCGGCCACGTCATGGACCAGTTGCCGCACGGCGCGCATGGAATCGCTTGCGAAAAGAAGCTCCTCCGGCGGCAGCCCTGCGGACTCGGATTCCTTGAGGGAAAGGTATTCCCGGGTCCGGCTTTGCGTCTCAATGGTCCTTTGTACCAGAGCGAGCAGTGCCTGGGGGTCCTTCAATGGCTTGGTCAGGAAGTCCACCGCTCCCTCTTTGATGGCGCAGACGGCCTCGTCGACGGTACCGAAAGCGGTGAGGAAGATAAAGGGGGGCGCACCGGGATCCGGCCTCGTCTCCCGAAACAGGTCAAGACCGCTTTTCCCGGGAAGCTTCAGGTCGGAAACCACCACGTCAAAGCCGGTCTGGCGCAAAAGGCGCAACGCCTTTACGCCGTCGGCGGCGGCCTCCACCTGGTACCCTTCGTCCTGCAGGATGGTCTGCACAAAGGCGCGAAAGGTTTCGTCATCCTCAACAACCAGTACTGATCCCTTCATCTCGGCTCCTCTACCTGGTCAGCGGGCACGGGGGAGGGTGAGCGTGACCACCGTCCCCTCCCCTTCCCTGCTTTGCAGCGTGATGCTGCCACTGTTTGCTTCGACGATCTTCTTGCACAGGGCAAGCCCAAGCCCAGTCCCCCGGCTTTTCGTGGTGAAAAACGGCTCGAAAACTTGCTGGCGATGCTCCTCGGCTATGCCGCTGCCGTTGTCCCGAACGCTGATGACGGCATCCCTGCCCGACCGCTCCGCCAATAATTGCAGTAGCCCGCCGTCAGGCATGGCCTGAAGCGCGTTATGCCCGAGATTAAGCAGCGCCTGCTCGATCCGGTCCCGCTTGCCGTGCACCAGCAAGTCGTCGGGGCAGCGCCAGGTGACGCCGACCCCCTGAGCACGGGCATCCGGCTGGAGCAGGGAGACGGTTTGGGCAAAAAGGGGAGCAAGAGGGAAATCCTCCCGCGCCTCAGGCTCGTTCGCCGCGTAGGCCAGAAGATCGTTCACCAGGCTCTCAAGGCGCACCGCCTCGGTCACGATGCTCTGGGCAAAGGCAGCGTTGCGGGACTCCTGGGGCTTGGCGGCTATTACCTGGGCGAACCCCTTGATACCCGCAAGGGGATTGCGTATCTCGTGGGCCAGGACGGCCCCCATTTCGCCCAGTTTTGCCAGTGTCTCCCTGCGTGCCAGTTCCTCCCGGTGGCGCTCGTCGCGCCGCGCATACCGCGCCAGGCCGAAACTCAAGAGCCACCCCATCACGACCAGCATGAGCACGATGGTCATGTTGAGCCTGGCGCGCCGGACTACCGCGTCGGCACGGTACGTATGCAGGGTGAGCACCAGGACAAGCGGCTCCCCGCCCACCGTCACAGGTGAGGCGAACTGGTAGGCGCGCTCGCCGGTACCGAGGGTGACGCGGGTTTCGGACCTGGTGAGCAGCGGTACCTCCTTAGCGGACCGGCCGTCGACAGCGGTGCCGACCAGATCACGGTTGGAGTGGAAGCGGTAGACGCCCCGACGGTCGACAAGGGTGAAATATGCAACATCGGGGGGATGGAAGGAGTGCAGCGTCTCCAGGGAGGGGTCGTTGGCTGCAAGTTTTTCTATGGCAGTGGTAAGCGACAGCGCGAGCCCACGCAGGTTTTCCCTGGCTATGGGGCCGGCCTCGCGGTAGTCGTAGACGGCGAACCAGAGCAGACAGCAGGTGACGGCGAGGCCCAAGAGCAAGATCGCTTTCCTGAACATACTATCTACCAACACCTTTCACGGGTTGCCGCACCATTATGTGCGGAACTTCGCATGACAAGAATCGCAGCGCTTCACGGCAGAGGTGAAGGCTGCCCTGGCCCCTTCAAGATCGCCTTTCCGTGCGGCAGCGGCAAGGGCGTCGACATCCAGCTCGAAGCCGCTGGCGATACCCTGAAATTCTTTGAGTTGCACCACGTTTTTATGGGGCTGTGACTTCTTCAGATCCGCAGTAGTTGAGAGAAGGTAGTCAGTCTGCTTGACCACCCCCTTCAGATTCCCCTGCTCAAGCGACTTCTCGATCAACGCTCGGGCCTTGGCATAGCGTGGCATCATCTTGTGCAGTTTCGCCATCTGGGCGGTTGCCTGGTGATCGCCATGATGCTGCCCCTGGTGGGCGTCTGCCAGTGCGGAAACGAGTAACAGGGCTGCGGCTGCTGTCAGCATAAGGGACTTCATATCTTCTCCGGTCAGTGTTCCTTTATCTCAAGGGCAACATCGGCGTCGCCCGAGGCGCTGCGCCCGAGCTTGTCGGTAACCTTCCAGTGCACCTTCAGCGGGGTACCGGGCTGGTACGGCTCGGGATTCCTGGTTTTCAGCACCCCCGCCATGTCGAACACCGATTGATAGATGTCTCCCTCGATCTTCCTGCCATCGGCACCAGACAGCGTGAGCTCCTTGATGTCCACCGGCCGGTCGAAGAAGGCGTCGACTTCCTCGACGTTGGCGGCTCCCTTCTCCTTCATGCCGGTGACGCCCAAAAGCCGCGGTGCGGCAAGAGGGAGCACCGCACTCTCATCGGCCTTCGTGACGAGCTTATTTAGGGTACTATCGGCGCCTTCGACCTTGAAGACGACCGTGCTCACGCCGGCGAACTGGCGCAAGGTGAGCGTCACTGCATTTACCACTGCCTGCTGCACCTGCGGGTCGGACTTTATCGAATTCATTTCCTTGCTGAAGTTGACGGTCACCGTGCCTGCGGACTGGGAGACGTCGAGGACGCGGCTGCCGACCGGAAACGGTTGTGAGAGTTCCCCCTGGTATGATTTCTGGTCGCCCATACCTGCTATCAGTTTCCCCAGCGCCACCTTTTTCAGGCTGGCCTCATCGAAACTGAAGAACGGGAAAGGAAGCACCTTGCCGGCCTCCCTCGCGGAAGGGAAGTAGATGACAAAGCCGTAGCAGCTCCCCTTGTCCACCGGTGGAACCGCCCCGAAGTGCTTAACGAAAGCGCCGGTGGCGTTGACCCTTCCCTTGGCCTCGGGAGGCGGCTCCTGACGGGAAGTGCACCCTGCGAACGCGGTGACAAGAAGAAGCAGGCATACGCACCGAACGGTCCGGGCGAGGTTCATATTTGCCATGGAAAGTATCCTCTAAGATATTCTGGAGAAAAACACCAGCCGAAAATTCTTATGGTTCGATCAGTTACGCTTCAAAGCAACCTGTGCGAGACAGCAACAGCGGAAGAGGACGGGAGCAACCGGGTGGGGAAGGCTGAAGCAAAGGGCGGCTCCGGTTTCGAAGCCGCCCGGGCTGTACTACTTGACGGTATACCAGAACTTGGAGGTGCGCACCTGGCCGTCTTTAACCTTGAACTTGCACATCACGCCGTACTTGCCCTTCTTGGAGAGGTCGAAGTCTGCGCCGAAGTGCCCCTGCATACCCATGAGATCCTTGGTCTGCTCGGCCTTGTCAGGCCCCTGGACCTTCGCCGTCACCTCACCTTCGGTGATCGGTTTACCGGTCTTGGCGTCCTTGAATTCGACCGCGATGTGATGGGTTTCTTTCATCCCTTTGGGGAGTTCCATTTTCATGGCGGCCATGTGCTCCTTCATGCTCATGACCTTGAAGGTGGCCTTGACGCCCTTGACGACCTCTTCGTGAGCTACGCCCCCCATGTCATGGTCCATCTTCATGCTGCCATGATCCATGTTCATGGAACCGTGATCCGTTGCATAGGAAGCGATCGGAGCGGTCAGAGCGAGTGCGGCGGCAACCAGAACGACGAGTTTCTTCATGGTAAGTTCTCCTTTTGCGTGAAAAATAATCTGTTACTGACTAAGCACGCGGTGTGCCAAGAGCTAAAGTGCGGATTCCATGCGGTCTCCCGAAAATGAGCCGCAGCAAGATGAAGAATATTCTACTGCAACAGTAGCATATTCGGCTAATGCTTCATCCCCGAGTACTTCAATTTCCCTTTCTTCAGGTCGTGCTTCTTCATCAGCACGAAGATCACCGGAGTCATGATCAGCACGTGCACGGCGGACGATATCATCCCCCCGATCATGGGCGCCGCGATCGGCTTCATGACGTCAGCGCCGGTCCCGGAGGACCACATGATCGGCACAAGGCCGATCAGCGCCACCGCGACGGTCATCAGTTTGGGACGCAGCCTGAGCACCGCCCCCTCGAAGGTGGCATCGTAGATATCCTGTTCGGTGACCGGTCCCTTGAGCAGCTTCTTGTCGAGGGCTTCGTGCAGGTAGATGACCATGACCACACCGGTCTCGACCGCGATACCGTACAGGGCGATGAAGCCGACCCAGACGGCAACCGACATATTGTACCCGAGCAGTTTCACCAGGTACACCCCCCCTACCAGCGCGAACGGGACCGAGAGCATGACCATGCTCGCCTCCAGCGCGGAGTGGAAGGTGAAGTAGAGCAGGATGAAGATGATCAGGATCCCCGCCGGGACCAGCATCTGCAGGCGCGCCTTGGCGCGTACCTGGTTCTCCCACTGCCCCGACCAGGCGACGTAGTACCCCGGGGGAAGCTTCATCTGCTTCTCGAGCACCGTCTTCGCCTCGTTCACGAAGCCCCCCATGTCGCGACCGCGCACGTTGAGGAAGACGATGGAACGCAGGAGTCCCCCCTCGCTGTTGATCTCGGGGGCGCCGGTGGAAACCTTCAACTTGGTCACCAGCGAGAGCGGAACCTGGGCCCCCCCCATCCCTGAGACGAGGATGCGCTGGATGGACGGGATGTCGCTGCGCATCTCGCGCATATAACGCAGGCGGATCGGGAAGCGGTTGCGCCCTTCGACCGACGTGGAGAGCATCTCGCCGCCGAGCGCGGTGGAAATCACCTCCTGAATGTCCCCGACGGCGACGCCGTAGCGGGCGGCCGCCTCGCGGTCAATGTCGATGTCGATGTAGTTGCCGCCGGTGACCCTTTCCGCAACGACATCGGCCGCCCCGGGGACGGTCTTCAGTATCCCCTCGGCCTGCACCGCCAGGTCCTTCAGCACGTTCAGGTCGGAGCCGAAGAACTTGACCCCCAGGTCGGTGCGCACACCGGTGGAGAGCATGTTGATGCGGTTGATGATGGGCTGGGTCCAGCCGTTTCTGACCCCGATCTGCTGCAGCTTGCCGTCGAGTTCCGCCACTATGTCGGCCTTGGTGACGCCGGGGCGCCACTTGTCCTTGGGCTTCAGGATGATGATGCTCTCGAACATGGAGACCGGCGCCGGGTCGGTCGACGTCTCGGCGCGTCCGACCTTGCCGAGCACGTGCTCCACCTCCGGCATGCTCTTGATCACGGTATCCTGCACCTGGATCAGCCGCTTCGCCTCGTTGATGGAGATGTTGGGGAGCGTCACCGGCATGTAGAGGAGAGACCCCTCATCCAGGGGGGGCATGAACTCGCTGCCGATGCTCATGAACATCGGGATGGCGATGGCGAGCGCCACCACGTTGAGCGCGATGGTGGTCTTCTTCCACTTGAGCACCCACCGGATCACCGGGGAGTAGAGCTTGATGAAGAAGGTGGAGACCGGGTTGGAGCTCTCCGGCGGCATCTTGCCGCGCATCAGGAAATACATCAGCACCGGGACCAGGGTGATGGCGATGACGGCGGACCCCATCATGGAGAAGGTCTTGGTAAAGGCGAGCGGGTGGAACATCTTGCCTTCCTGCCCTTCGAGCAGGAACACCGGCACGAAGGAGAGGATGATGATGGCGAGCGAGAAGAAGATGGCGCGCCCGACCTGCTTGGCCGAGGCGATGATGACATCCAGGCGCTTCTCCTTGCGCTCCTCGGGGGGCATCTCGGAGAGGTGTCGGTAGCAGTTCTCCACCATGATGACGCCGGCGTCGACCAGCACGCCGATGGCGATGGCGATCCCGCCCAGCGACATGATGTTCGAGGTAACCCCCATGAGCTTCATGGTGATGAAGGATATGAGCACCGCGATGGGGAGCGTCAGCACGATGACCAGCGCGCTCTGGAAGTGGAGCAAAAACACCAGGATGACCAGCGACACCACGATCGATTCCTCTATGAGCGAGGACTTCAGGGTGTGGATCGCCCGCTCGATCAGGTCGCTTCGGTCATAGGAAACCATGATCTTGACGCCGGGAGGGAGCCCCTTCTCCAGGGAGACGATCTTCTCCTTGACCCGGTCGATGACGTCCTTGGCGTTCTCGCCGTAGCGCATGACCACGATGCCGCCGACGGCCTCGCCCTGGCCGTTCATGTCCAGCATGCCGCGCCGTATGGCGCCGCCGAGCTGCACGGTGCCCAGGTTCTTCACGTAGATGGGGGTGCCGCGCATGTCGGCGCCGACCACGATGTCCTCGAGGTCCGCGGTGGATTTCACGTAGCCACGTCCGCGGATCAGGTATTCGGCGTCGGCCTGCTCTAAGAGCCTCCCCCCCACGTCGTTGTTGGACTTCTTGATCGCATCGGCCACCTGCCCGACCTTGATGTTGTAGGCAAAGAGGCGGTTGGGGTCGAGGTCGACCTGGTACTCGCGCACGAAACCGCCGATGGAGGCGACCTCGGCCACGCCCGGCACCGTGTTCAGCTGGTAACGTACGAACCAGTCCTGCAGGGTCCTCAGCTGCTCGAGGTCGTACCCCTTCCCTTCAAGCGTGTACCAGAAGACGTGGCCGACGCCGGTGCCGTCCGGCCCGAGGGTGGGTACGACACCCGAGGGAAGGAGGCTCGCGGCGTAGTTCAGGCGCTCGAGGACGCGGGTCCTGGCCCAGTAGATGTCCGCCTTGTCCTCGAAGATCACGTAGATCATGGAGAAACCGAAGGCGGAGGAGGCGCGCACCGCGCGCACCTGCGGCAGCCCCTGCAGGTTCACGGCCAGCGGGTAGGTGACCTGGTCCTCGACCACCTGCGGCGAACGACCCGGGTAATCGGTGAAAACGATGACCTGGTTGTCGGAGAGATCCGGTATCGCGTCCACCGGCGTCTTGTAGACTGCCCAGACGCCCCAGGCTATCAGCAGGGCGAAGAGCATCAGCACTATCACCCGGTTGCGGGCGGAATATTCGATGATCTTTTCAATCATGTAAAACCTCAGTGCTCATAGGAATGCCAGCAACTACATCTTCATATCGCCCATGTCCAAGCCGCCGCCCTTCTTCGGTGCGGCAGGCGCAGCCGGAGCCGGAGCGCCGTGCCCCTGGTGCTCGCCGGCTCCCCCAGGCGCCGCGGGTGCGGCAGCCCCGCCGGCGTGCCCCTCGTGACCGCCACCGCCGCTGCCGCCGGAAAGCTGCGATTCGGAATCGATCAGGTAGCCGCCGGAAGCCGCCACCTTGTCACCCTGTTTCAGGCCGGAAAGGATCTGCACCTTGTCCCCGACCCGGGCGCCCACCTGCACGTCGTGCGGCTCAAACATGCCGGGCTGCGATTCCACCCAGACCACCTGCCGCTTGCCGGTGTCCATGAGCGCGGTTGCCGGCACGACCAAGGCGTTCCCCAGGGGGGCCTTGATCTTGGCATTGACGAACATGTCGGGCTTCAGCTTGAGACCGGGGTTGCCAAGCTCCACCCTCACCTTCACGGTACGGGTCTTGGGATCGAGGAACGGGTAAATGAAGGAGACGCGCCCGGCGAAGGTCTTGCCCGGATACGACTGGGAAACGATCTCGACCCGTTGTCCCATCTTCACGAAGCTGAACTCGTTTTCGTACACCTCGACCTCGACCCAGACGGTGGAGAGGTCGGCGATGTTGAAGAGCGGGTCGCCCATGTTCACGTACTGCCCTTCCTGCACCACCTTCTCGATCACCACGCCGGAAAGCGGCGTGTAGATGGGGAGCTTGATGTTGGGGTGCCCCGCCTTCTCCAGGCCCGCGATCTGCTCGTCCTTCACCCCGAGGAGCTTAAGCCGCTGGCGCGCGGAGGCGACCAGCCCCTCCCCCCCCTGGGAGATGGCGTCGATGCTCGATTTCTTGAACTGTTCGCGGCTTCTCAGCGCCAGGAGGTACTCCTGCTGCGCGGCCACCAGGTCGGGGGAGTAGATCTCCGCCACCGGCCGCCCCTTGGAAACGAAGGCACCCACGGTATTAACGTTCAGCTTGTCGATGCGCCCGGCCACCCATGCGGTCACCTTGGCCTGCCTGGCCTGGTCGTACTGCACGATGCCGACGGCGTTGATCTCCTTGGAGAGCGGGGCGTACTCGGCCGGTACCGTGGCCACGTTGGCCATCACCGACTGGGTCGGGGAAAGCGAGACGTGGCCTAGCATCTTCTGCTCCTCGGCACTCGCCTGGGTTCCCTCCACCTTCTTGATCAGCTGCATCCCGCAGATGGGGCAGGTGCCGGGCTTGTCCTTGATGATGAAGGGGTGCATGGCGCAGGTGTAGAGGACCTGTCCCTGGGCCGCCTTTTCCTTTCCTGCCGGGGCCTGGTGCTTCTGCTGCCACAGGTAGTATCCTCCGCCGGCTGCCGCCGCTACCAGGATCAGGACGATGGGAATTGCGACCTTCACGCTTTTGTTCATTGTTAATACCTCGCAGGGGTAGAAAATTCGCGTTCAGCTCCTCCCCCTCCAGGGGGGATGGGACTATTACTGCGCCTGGTGCGCCTGGTGCGGTACGGCATGCTGCACAGCCTCGGCACCAGCGTTGCCGTCCTGCTTCGCGACGGGAGGAGAGGAAAGATCCTTGCCGACCAGGGCTTCCAACTGGGCCAGCTTCATCTGGTAATCCGCCATCGAATCGTAGTATTCACGCTCGTAATTGAACAGGGTGACCCGGTTGTCCAGCAGGGTCAGGAAATCGACCTTGTTGACCCGGTAGCCGATCACGGCCGACTCCAGCGACTGCTCAGCCTGGGGAATGATGCCGGTGGTGTAGAGTTCGATCAGCTTCCTGCGCCGCTCCATCTGGGCCAGGAGGTCGTTGATGCCGGAGGAGATGGTGTTCCGGGCGCCGTTTAACTCCTCGCTCGCCATGTTGACCTCCGAGTTCGACTCGGCCCTCATCGCGGCGCGCCTCTCCTTCTGGATGGGGAGGTTAAAGGTGACACCCAGCGAGTACATGTCCGAGCCGTCGCTCCCCATGGCCTTCTGGCGCTGCATGTATTCGAAGGAGACGTTGAAGTCCGGGTAGGATTCCTTCTGCGCCAGCAGGTGCCCCGCCCTCCCCTTCTCGATCTGCGCCTTGACCGACTTCAGCTGGGGCCGGTTCTCCTCGGCTACGTCGAGCAGCTGTTCAGGGGTGTAGGCGAAGGGGGCCAGCTTGAAGTCGGGGATTGCACCGAGCTTGGTGCTCTGGGGGCGGTTTAACAGCGAGTTGAGGCTCACCTCGAGGCTCCTGCGCTGCTGCTCGAGCGAGATCTTCATGTCCAGCATCTTGGAGCGCTCCAGGAGCGCCTTGTAGATGTCCTGCTGCGCACCCTGCCCAACCGAATACTTGGTCTGCGCCAGGGTGATGAAGTCATCCAGGATCTTTATGTTCTTATCGATGATGCCAAGGGATTTATCGGTGAAGTAGACCTGGTAGTAGGCTTCCCGCACCATGCGGGTCAGTTCGAGCTTTCGTTCCTCGACGCTCCAGCGGTAGCTTTCGGCCTCGGCAGCGGCAATGTCTTCCTTGAGCTTCCGCTTGCCCGCAAAGGGGATCTGCTGGCTGATGCCGACCACCTTCTGGGTCATGGAGTCCTTGTTGAAGCTCAAGGGATCGGTGACGATCATGTTCTGCAGCTTGAACATCACCATGGGATCTTCCAGGGCGCCCGCCTGCTTGATGCGGCTCTTGTACATCTCCCAGCGTGCGGAGGAGGACTTCAGTTCCGGGTTGCCGGACAGTGCCGTCTGCACGAGCTGATCGAGGCTTTCGGGGGCGGGTTTTGCCTCTTCGGCGTGGACCGCAGGAGCGGTCATCAGTATGGACAACAACAGGTACAGCGGAAAAAGCCGGTATTTCATGGTGACTCCAGAAAACTTGGCGGTAGCTTTCACAAGGTGTTACACGATCCGTGCCCGACCTATAAGTGCTCGTTTTACAATGCATCAGGCACTGCAACTGGTCTACAATGCGAAGGATATTCAGCAGTTACCGTGGAATATTATACACACTTCGGCACATTTTGCTCTCAGCTTCAGTAATCGACACAAAAAGAAAAATCTGAAGAGCACCAAGTAAAAGAAGTATGTGCTCCTCAGATTTTTCAGTTTTATAAGAAGCAATCGGCCCCTAGGCGCTGATCAAGCCATCCTTTAAATGAATGGTACGGTCCGAATAAGCGCCGTTCTCCGGGTTATGAGTAACCATCACCACGGTCTGCCCCGCCTCATTCAGTTGCCTGAACAGTGCCATGACTTCCTCGCTGGTTTTCGAGTCGAGGTTTCCGGTCGGTTCGTCCGCCAGCAGGATGTGCGGATTGTTGACGATGGCGCGGGCGATGGCGACCCGCTCCTGCTCGCCGCCCGATAGCTGGTTGGGCAGACGATCGGTCTTGGCACCGAGACCGACCCGCTCCAGCGCCTGGCGCGCGGCCTCCCTCTTGGCAGCCGTGCTCATCTTCACGATGGCCAGCGGCAGCATGACGTTCTCCAGGGCGGTCAGGTACTGGATCAGATGGAAGGACTGGAACACGAACCCGAGGTTCTGGGCGCGAAAGTCTGCCAATTCCTCGCTCTTCAACTGGTACAGCTTCACCCCGGCCATCTCGACCTCGCCGCTGGTCGGGTGGTTCATCCCGCCGAGCACCGAGAGCAGCGTGCTCTTGCCGGAGCCGGACTGCCCCATGATGGTGATGAACTCGCCCGCCTCGATGCTTATGTCCACGCCGCGCAGCGCCTCGACCAGGTCGGACCCCGTCTGGTACTGCTTCTTCACGTTCTTCATCTCTATAATCGCCATGTCGTCCTCTCTTAAAGCGCCCGGAGGGCTTCGGTCGGGTCCATCTTGCTGGCATGCAGCGCGGGGTACAGGCTCGCGAGGATGCCAAGAAGAAGCGCCAGCCCTATCGAGCCGAAGGCAACGGTTGCGTCCCAAACCAGGTGGGCGTTCTTGGTTTCGGCCATGAACGGGAGCGCGAGCTTTGCACCCCCCATGCCCGCCGCGTAGCCGAGGATGCCTGCCAAAAGGCTCACGAGCGCAGCCTCCAGCAGAATGATGCGCATGATGTGGCTCTTTCTGAAGCCGATGGCACGGAAGACGCCGATCTCGGTGGTGCGCTCGTTCACGCTCCCCATCATGGTCACGAAGACGATGAGCGATCCGATGAAGACCACCACGCTCCCCATGGCGTAGGAGAATCTCTTGAACTGGTCCAACGCCTTCAGCCGGCCTGCCACAACCTGCTGGATCGCAGAGACCTTGCTGTCCGGAAGCAGTTCGGCGATCTGGTTCACCATGTCGGAAATCGGGCAGCCGGAGCAGAGAGCCGCCACCTCGGCCATGGTGATCTTCCCTTCCTTGCCGAGCACCTTTTGTGCCTTCGGGAGCGCCATGAAGACAAGCGAATCGTCCTGCGAGCCGGTCTGGTTCAGGACACCAGCCACCTTGAACTTCTCACCCTTGATCTCAATGTTGTCGCCGGAAGTTGCGTTGAGGGTGTTGGATGCATCGCTGCCCAGAAGCACCTCGTTGTCACCCTTGGGCTCGCTGCCGAAGATCTGCCACCACTGCTTCATCTTGAGCTCTGCCGCGAAATCCACCCCCACCAGCAGCACGTCGTGGGTACCCACTTTGACGCCACCCAGCACCTTGGGAGAGATGGAGGAGATGTTCTTGTTGTTCTTGATCTTGCGGACCTTGTCCAGGTCCGCCTCCTTGATCTCGCGCTGGTCGAAAGTGACGCCCCCCAGGCTGATGCCGCCGTAGTTCATGGAGAGGCCGTTGCTCTGGGGGGTGATCAGGATGTTGGCCCCGAATTCGTCCATCTTCCTCTCGATATCGTTGGACATGGAACGGGTCAGGGTGACCAGGGTCACGATGGTGGCGATGCCGACCATGAGCCCAATGGTCAGAAAGGCCATCTTGGCCTTGCGGCGTTTCAGGTTGTTGATCGAGATGGTGTGCAGTTTCATCTTGTCTCCGAGATGCGTGTCGATCGGTGCAAGTAAGGGCGAATGATTATTCGCCCCTACAGTGGACGTGTGTTCGTTGCTGACCATACCCTCGCCCCCTGGGAGAGGGTGGCCGAAGGCCGGGTGCTGTGTTCGTTGCTGACCATACCCTCGCGCCCTGGGAGAGGGTGGCCGAAGGCCGGGTGAGGGAGGTCGCCGGCATTGAAAGCTGCCGCGGGACCGAGGAGGAGGAGCCCCGCGGCAGCCTTTTTCAACGACTACCGGATAGCGTTTAATCAAGTGTCATGCCAAAGGACGATACAGGGGCTAACTCCCCGTATTCCCGTTTCAGCAAAGTGCCAGCGGCAGGGCGCGGCAACGGCCGCGGGGGAATATTCCACGTACCCAGCAGAATATTCCACACACGGCCGCGGTGCTGTTACTTGCCCGCCTCGTCACTTCTGACCAGCTTCATCCCGCAGATAGAACAATCCGCGGCCGGATCGTCGCTGGTGATCCAGGGATGCATCGGGCAGGCGTAGAGAGCACCCTTGGCAACAGGCTTGATGGTAGTCTTTTTGCCGAAAAAGAACCAGAGGTTGCCGGCTATCAGGGCGACTCCGGCCACGGTGACCAGTATTTGAGACGTTTCCATGGTTATCCCCTCTCTACGGTGAACCCGCGCAGCCGCAGGGCGTTGGTTACCACGCTGACCGACGAGAGCGCCATGGTGAGCGAGGCGATGATCGGGCTCAACAGCCAGCCGGTGAACGGGTACAGGATCCCAGCGGCGATCGGGATGCCGAGGATGTTGTAGATGAAGGCAAAAAACAGGTTCTGCTTGATGTTGGCGATGGTGGCGCGGGAGAGCGCGATGCTGGAGATGACGCCGTTCAGGTCGCCGCGCACCAGCGTGATGTCGGCCGCCTCGATGGCCACGTCGGTGCCGCTACCCATGGCGATGCCGACGTCGGCCTGGGCGAGCGCGGGGGCGTCGTTGATGCCGTCGCCCACCATCGCCACCACCTTCCCCTGCGCCTGCAACTTCTTGATCTCCTCCCCCTTCCCGTCCGGCAGCACTTCGGCCACCACGCGGTCGACGCCGACCTGGCGCGCGATGGAGTCGGCGGTGCGGCGGTTGTCGCCGGTCAACATGATCACCTCGAGCCCGAGGGCGTGCAGACGCTGGACGGCACCGATGGAGCCTTCCTTGATGGGGTCGGCTATAGCGATGACGCCGGCGAACGTCCCGTCGACGGCAACCATGACAGGGGTCTTGCCTTCATCCGCCAGTCGGTGAGCCTTGGAAGGCTCGACGCGGATGCCGTGGTTCGCGAGCAGCAACTCGGTGCCGATCAGGATCTTCCTGCCGTCTATCTCCGCCTCGATGCCGTGGCCGGGGATGGCGTTAAAGCCGTTTACCGCGAGCCTCGCTAGCCCCTGTTCGTCGGCCGAGCGCACGATCGCCTCACCAAGCGGGTGCTCGCTGCCGGCTTCAGCCGATGCCGCAAGTTGCAGCAAGGCTTGACGGTCGAGTCCCTCGCTTTCGACATCGGTCACCGACGGGACGCCGCGGGTGATGGTGCCGGTCTTGTCCAGTACGATGGTGGTCAGCTTGTGCGCCGTTTCCAGCGCCTCGCCACCTTTGATCAGGATGCCGCTCTGGGCGCCCCGTCCGGTGCCGACCATGATGGCGGTCGGTGTGGCCAGACCGAGGGCGCAGGGGCAGGCGATGATCAGCACCGACACGAAGGTCAGCACCGCCATGTTCATGCGCGTCTCGGGCGGCGAGACATCGAACCAGACCACGAATGCGGCAATGGCCAGGCTGATGACCACCGGGACGAAGTAGCTCGCGATCACGTCGGCCAGGCGCTGGATGGGAGCCTTGCTCCCCTGGGCCTGCTGCACCAGGCGTACGATCTGCTGCAAAACGGTGTCCTTGCCGATCCTGGTGGCACGCATCCGGAAGGAGCCGGTCTTGTTGAGCGTGGCGCCGATCACCGTGTCGCCGGTTTTCTTGTGCACCGGCAGCGGCTCGCCGGTCAGCATGCTCTCGTCGACCGATGACGTTCCCTCGACCACCTCGCCGTCCACGGGGACCTTCTCTCCGGGACGCACCACGATGACCTCGCCCAGTTGCACCTCGGCGATGGGGATGTCGATCTCCTTTTCGTCGCGCACCACCCGGGCCAGCTTGGGCTGCAGGCCGATCAGGGCGTGGATGGCTCCGCTGGTTTTGCTGCGGGCACGTGCCTCCAGAAGGCGCCCCATCAGGATCAGGGTGACGATGATGGCAGCGACCTCGTAGTAGACGCCGACCGGCGAAGCCATGGCGTGGCCGTGATCGCCCGCTTCGGCTGCCGTGCCTGCTCCCGCCATCAACCATTGCGGGGCGATGGTCGCGACCAGGCTGAAGATGTAGGCGGAGAGCGTGCCTAGGGCAACCAGCGTATTCATGTCGGCGACGCGGTGCCTGGCAGCGGTCCAGGCGCCGGTAAAGAACTCGCGCCCGGCCCAGAACAAGACCGGAGTGGTGAGGGCGAGTTCGACCCAGGCGCGTCCCGGGAAGCTGAAGAGGTCCGCCAGTGCAGGCACCACGTGTCCGCCCATGGCAAGTACGGCAACCGGCAGCGTCAGGGCCAGCGCGAGGAAGAACTTGGTCCTGTTCTTCCGGTACTGTGCCTCATGCACCTGGGTCTGCGCTTCCAGCATGCCGGCCTCGTCGGTTTCGCCGCCACCGGACTCCAGCACGTCGTAGCCCATGTCGCGCACCACCTGTTTAAGGCCGTCGGGGCTCGTTTCCTTGGGATCGTACTTGACGGTGGCGCGGGTCGTGGCGAAGTTCACCGCCGCAGTCACCACTCCCGGCGTCGCGTTCAGGGTCTTCTCGATCCGCCCGGCGCAACCGGCGCAGCTCATGCCCAGAAGCGGCATCTCGCACTGTTCCACATGTGCAGGTGTTGGAGTCGGTGCAGGCGCAGCCTTTTCCCCAAGGTAGGTCTCCGGCGAGGCCAGGAATTTTTCCAGGCAACTCGCGGAGCAGAATTTGTAGGTGGTCCCTTGGTGCGTCGCGGAAAGGGGCGCCGCTGCGCCGACTTCCATCCCGCAGACCGGGTCGCGTAACGATACTTTTTCAGCCATTGTATTAATCCTCCCTAAAACACTACTTCAGGAAACGCGACAGCGCCGTCTTCACCTCGTCCAGCAACTGCTGCTGGCTCATCGGCTTGGCCTGGTCGTGTTGCTTGTCGCCCCCCTGCCCCAGCACGCAGTTCTCCAGGTGCCGGGTCAGCAGTTCCACCCCCAGGGCATCCAGCGCGGAGCGCACCGCGGAGATCTGGTTCAGGATGTCCACGCAGTAACGCTTCTCCTCCAGCATCCGCTCTATTCCGGCCACCTGCCCGGCGATTCTTTTCACACGGGTGTTCAACTTGTTTTTTGGCGAGTCGCTCATGGCTCCCTCCGAACCTTTGATACCCCACGGGGGTATATGACTAAGGCAACAATACCCCTAGGGGGTATAAAGGTCAAGAGGGAATCACACACGATGCAACGGATAAAGCGCGGGGAATGATGACAGGGAGGTTGCGCCTCCGGAGTGTCTCGACGACCGCATGGGGTATGAAAAGGCCACCAAATGCCTTGTAAGGGCGAATGATCATTCGCCCGCCTTTGATTCAAGGTTGGAACGTAAAGCTAGGGGGGGGGGGCGCAACGGCGCTGAGGGGGCGTCTTCGGTTATGACAAAGAAAGGGGCGAATGATTATTCGCCCCTACAGGTGGTGGACCACGTGGTGAAAATCAACTTTTGAGGAACTGCCTCAGCACGAACGACAGTATCCCGCCGTGGTGGTAGTAATCGTGTTCGTTGGAAGTGTCGATGCGCACCTGGACGGTGAAGGTGCCTGCGGAACCGTCGACCCTGGTGAATTTCACCTCGAGCTTCTGCCCAGGCGTAAGCGAATCCAGCCCGGTCAGGTCGAAGCTCTCGGTGCCGTCCAGGCCGATCCCCTTGTAGCTGTCGCCCGGCAGGAACTGCAGCGGGAGAATCCCCATTCCCACCAGGTTGGAGCGGTGGATCCTCTCGAAGCTCTCGGCGATGACGGCACGGATGCCGAGGAGCTTGGTCCCCTTGGCCGCCCAGTCGCGCGAGGAACCGGTCCCGTACTCCTTCCCGGCGATGACGACCAGCGGGGTGCCTTCGGCCTGGTAGTTCTCCGAGGCCTCGAAAATGGACATCTGCCTGCCGCTGCCGTCTCCCTTGGCAAAGTACATGGTCACGCCCCCCTCTACACCCGGCACCAGGGCGTTCCTGATCCGGGTGTTGGCGAAGGTACCGCGCACCATCACCTCGTGGTTGCCGCGCCGTGCGCCGTAGGAGTTGAAGTCCTTGGGCTCGATGCCAAGCGACATCAGGTAGCGCCCTGCTGGAGTCGCCTTGCCGATCGAGCCGGCGGGGGAGATGTGGTCCGTGGTGATGGAGTCCCCCAAAAGCGCCAGGCAGCGCGCCCCGGTGATGTCGGGGATGGATTCCGGCTGGGGCGGCAGTTCCAGGAAGAAAGGAGGTTCCTTGATGTAGGTGGAGTCCTCCTGCCATTGGTACAACTCGCCGCTTGGGACGGTAAGGCCGCGCCACTCGTCCTCGCCGTGGAAGACGTCGGCGTAGTTGGTGGCGAAGGACTCGGCATGGACGCAGCTTTGCACAAGCTCAGCCACCTCCTTGTCATCCGGCCAGATGTCCTTCAAGTACACCGGCTCGCCGTTGGGGTCGGTACCGATGGGATCACGGGTGAGGTCGATGTTGATGTTCCCGGCCAGCGCGTAGGCGACCACGAGCGGCGGCGAGGCCAGGTAGTTGGCCCGCACGTGAGCGTTGATGCGCCCCTCGAAGTTGCGGTTGCCTGAGAGGACCGCCGCTACGGCGAGATCGCCTTCGACCACGGCACGGGAGATGTGGTCGGCCAGCGGACCGCTGTTGCCGATGCAGGTGGTGCAACCGTAGCCGACCAGGTGGAAGCGGAGCGCGTCCAGGTAGGGCGTCAAACAGGCGGCAGCCAGGTAGTCGGTGACCACCTTGGAGCCGGGTGCGAGGCTGGTCTTCACCCAGGGGCGCACCTGCAAGCCGCGCCGTACCGCGTTCCTGGCGAGGAGGCCTGCGCCGATCATCACCGAGGGGTTCGAGGTGTTGGTGCAACTGGTGATGGCCGCGATGACGATGGAACCGTGGCAGAGGTTGTAGCTCGTGCCGTCGGGCTGACGCACCGGGACACACTGGCCGAGCGAACCCAGGGCCTTGTCCGGGTGTTCCGCCATCAGCTCCGGCGCGACGGTTACCGGCGATCCTCCCTCCCCGAGCCAGCGGTTGAGAGTCTCCTTGTCCACGTGCGCCGCGTCCTGCTGGCGAAGGGTAACCAGTTGCCTCCTGAACGAACCGCGCACCTCTTTGAGGCGCACGCGGTCCATGGGGCGGCTGGGTCCGGCGAGAGAGGGCTCCACGTCGGCCAGATCCAGCTCCATGGTATCGCTGAAGATCGGCTCGGGGCGATCCGAAGAGCGCCAGAGTTCCTGCTCCTTGAAGTACGCCTCCACCAGCGGCACCCCGCCCCCGCGGCCGGTCAATCCCAGGTAAGCGGTGGTCTGCTCGTCGACGGGGAAGACGCCGATGGTGGCGCCGTACTCGGGCGCCATGTTGCCGATGGTGGCCCGGTCGGCGATGTTGAGCGATGCGGAGCCGGGACCGTAGAACTCGACGAACTTGCCCACCACCCCCTTCTTCCTGAGCATCTGGGTGATGGTCAGCACCAGGTCGGTCGCGGTAGCGCCGGGGCTCAAGGCACCGGTCAGCCGGAAGCCGACCACCTGCGGGATAAGCATCGAGCAGGGCTGCCCCAGCATGGCGGCTTCCGCCTCGATCCCCCCTACACCCCAGCCCACCACGCCCAAGCCGTTGATCATGGTTGTGTGCGAGTCGGTGCCGACCAGCGTGTCCGGCAGCACCCACTCCTCGCCGTCAACCGTATTGACCAGGGCGACCTGTGCCAGGTATTCCAGGTTGACCTGGTGGCAGATGCCGGTCGCCGGCGGGACGACGCTGAAGTTTCTGAAGGCGGATTGCCCCCAGCGCAGGAACTGGTAGCGCTCGTGGTTGCGCTCGAACTCCAGCACAGAATTCGCCTTGAGCGCCAGTTGGCTGCCGTACTGGTCCACCTGCACCGAGTGGTCGATGACAAGATCGGCGCGCTGCATCGGGTTGATGTCGGAGGGGCGCCCGCCGAGCCGGCTGAGGGCGGAGCGCATGGCGGCCAGGTCCGCCACGGCGGGGACCCCGGTAAAGTCCTGCAGCAGGATGCGGGCCGGCATGAACTGCATCTCCTTGTCCGGCTCGGCCTGCGCGTCCCAGCGCGCCACCGCCTCGATGTCCTCCTTTTTGACCACCACGCCGTCCTCGCGGCGCAGCAGGTTCTCCAGCAGGATCTTCATCGAATAGGGAAGCCGGGAGATATCGATGCCGGAGTTCGCCGCGAAGGCCTTCAACGAGTGATAGCGGTAGGTCCTGCCGTCCACGGTGAGCGTGGAGAGGGTGTTGTAGCTGTTGGTAACGCTCATGCTGTTCTCCTCAGACTTTTTTTACCGCCACGTTGGCCGCGACCAGGATCGGGTCCCAGACCGGCGCATAGGGCGGTGAATAGCTCAAATCGAGCTCGGCGATCTCGAAAACGGTCATGTTCTTGTAGATGGCGGTCGCCAGGACGTCCAGGCGCTTGGCCACCACGTCCTCGCCAACCATCTGCCCCCCCAGAAGAAGGCCGCTCCCCTTCTCGCACAGAAGCACGATACGGATGGTGCCGCCGCCGGGGAACTCGCCCCGGGTCGGGCCATCGACCACCACCTTGACCACGTCCTTGTTGAGGGTCTGCAACTGCCGTTCGCTCAAGCCCGTTGTGGCGATGGTGTAGTCGAAAAATTTGAAGACGGCAGTCTGGTCGATGCCCCAGAATTCGGTCATCCTGCCGGGGTTGCAGATGTTGTGGCCGATGACACGCCCCTGCTTGTTGGCTGCCGGCCCCAGCGGGAAGTAGGAGTTCAGCCCGAGTTGCCGAACGTAGTGCTCGGCGCAGTCCCCCCCGGAGAATACGCCGTCCAGGTTGGTGCGCAGGTAGCGGTCCACCTTCACGGCGCCGGCAACGCCCAGCTCGCCCCCCGCCGCGGCGAAGAGGGCCGTGTTGGGCCTGGCCCCGGCGGCCACCACCACCATGTCGGCCTCGAAGGTCCCCGCCGAGGTCTTCACCTGGCGACCAGCCTTCTCCTCGACGTCCACGCCGGTCAGGAGCTCGATCCCCTTCTCGCGGGCCTTTTCCATGACCTTGCTGCGCACCTCCTCGCAGAAGGATGGGAGGATGACGGGCGCCTTCTCGATGATGACCGGGGTGAGCTTCATGTTGGTGAGGACGTCCGCGATTTCGAGGTTGGTGTAGCCGGCTCCGATCAGGAGCACCTTGGCAGGAGGTTTTTGATAGAGGAACTCCTTGGCGCGGCGGGTGTCCTCAAGGGTCCTGAAGTAGAAGACGTCGCTGCCGTCGAAGCCCGGATAGTCGAGGCGAATAGCCTTGTTTCCGGTGGCATAGACCAGAAAGTCGTAACTTTCGCAGTAGCTTTTGCCGCTCTTCAGATCGGTGACCTCGACCTTCTTCCCGCCCGCGTCGATGCGGATCACTTCCTGGTAGAGCCGGTAGTCCACACCGCGCTCTTTGCGAATGGTCTCCAGGGGAAGAGCGTACAGCTTCTCCACCGGCTTGTCTTTGAAGAAGAGGTTGTAGGGCATGCCGCAGGCGGCATAAGAGACATCGCCGCTCTTTTCGAGGACGATGACCTCGGCCTCGGGGGACTGCCGCTTGATCTGACTGGCGGCGGAAAGTCCGGCGGCTATGCCGCCGATGATCACGCACTTCATGAAATGGTCTCCCCCAGAAGAAGCTTTATGCCGGTTCGAACATGCTCTTGTCGACACCGCACACGGGGCAGACCCAATCCTCCGGGATGTCCTCAAAAGCGGTCCCCGGTGCTACACCGCTGTCGATGTCCCCTACCTCCGGATCATAGATGTACCCGCAAACCGTGCAGCGATACTTTTGCATGACGTCCTCCTTGGAATTGATACATCCCTCCCCCTTGCCAGTTCCAGCTTGGTGCAGGGATGTGAGCTGAAAACATTCATAAAAAGTAGCGGGCGCCCCATTAATGTCAAGCCTACGCCCGATCATTAAAGAGAGTGGTATATACAGCGGGCGCCATCGGTGTTAAAGATACCCCTCTGCGCGGCGGGAGCCGGCGCGAACCGCGAGACGAACTGGAGTATTTGCATGAAAGGTGTACTGGGAAAACTCGACGCGGGGCTTTTGAGCTCCGAGCAGCGTCCGATGCTGCGCTTCCTGGTGGTGCTGACCGCCGCCTCGACCATCGGCCTGCAGGGCTACACCATCCTCTTCAACAACTTCGCCGCCGAGATGGTTCATCTGAACGGCAGCCAGGTGGGCGTGACGCAGTCGGTGCGCGAGATCCCCGGGCTCCTGTCGCTGCTCGTCGTCTTCGTTTTGCTGCTGGTGCGGGAACACAAGCTGGCCGCGCTCTCGGTGATGCTCCTGGGGCTTGGGACCGGCATCACGGCGCTTTTCCCCTCCTATGGCTGGGTCATCTTCACCACCGTGGTGATGAGCTTCGGGTTCCACTACTACGAAAGCACCAACCAGTCCCTCACGCTGCAATACTTCTCGACGGCGGTGTCGCCGCTCATCTTCGGCCGCCTGCGGGCGCTCGCCGCCGTTTCCAGCGTTGTGGCAGGGATCATCGTGTACTGCCTGAGCGGTGTCGCACATTACCGCGAGATGTACCTGACCATCGGGGCGCTGGTGCTGGCCGCCGGGATCTGGGGGCTGTTCCAGAACCCGACCCACGCCGGGATCGTGCCGCAACGCAAGAAGATGATCCTGCGCCGCAGGTATTCGCTCTTTTACCTCCTCACGCTCCTCTCCGGCGCCAGGCGGCAGATCTTCGTGGTCTTTTCCATCCTGCTCCTGGTCCAGGTATTCCATTTCACGGTGCGCGAGATGACCATCCTCTTCATCGTGAACAACGTGGTGGCCTACATCCTCAACTCGCTGATCGGCAAGGCGATCAACCATTTCGGCGAGCGCACCATCTCCTCCATCGAGTACTCGGGGGTCATCGTCATCTTCCTGGTCTACGCCTTCACCACCTCCAAAAATCTGGTCATGCTGATGTACATACTGGACAACATCCTCTACAATTTCGAGGTCGCCATCAGGACCTACTTCCAGAAGGTGGCTGACCCGGCCGACATCGCCTCGTCCATGTCAGTGGGGTTCACCATCAATCACATCGCGGCCGTCTTCCTGCCGGCCCTGGGCGGGTACTTCTGGATGATGGATTACCGGATTCCTTTCATTGCCGGCACCGTGCTTGGTGTCATCTCACTCATTGCCGCACAATGGATGCGCGTTCCGGACAAAGCTCCTGAAGCCGCACTCATAGCCGAGGCGAAATAAACATCCAAACAAGTAAAGCGGTAAGTAGATAAACAAGTACGCCATCAAGCCAGCGACAACTGCCAAAGGAGGAACCGAGATGATTACAATTCCGGACAAGATGAAAGAAGTGATGGCGCATGAGGGCGTGGTGGCCATAGTGACACAGGGGATTGAAGGCCCACACATGGTCAACACCTGGAACAGCTACCTGAGGATCAGTGCGGACGGGAAACTGCTGGTGCCGGTCGGGTACATGCACGTGACCGAGAACAACCTCGCCCAGAACCCGAGGGTTCTGCTCACGCTGGGTGCGCGCGAGGTTGAGGGCAGTCATGGTCCCGGCACCGGGTTCTTCCTGGAAGGAACGGGCACCATCGTCGATTTCGGCCCCTCTTTCGACTCGACCAAGGCCACCTTCCCCTGGGCCAGGGCCGTGCTGGAAATCAAGATTTCCGCAGCGAAGCAGACGCTTTAAGGCACCGCGCGTGAGTACCCCTCGCCCTTCGGGAGAGAGAACGGCCTCAGGGTCTAGCAACAAAAACGCGAACTGCTTCCCCCTATCCCCCTCGCCCTTCGGGAGAGGGGCTGGGGTGAGGGCGCGGCAACCCGCCCTCCGGGCGACCTCTCCCAAGGGGAGGGGAGAACTCCTCAAGTGAACACAAAAAGAGCGCCGCAGGTTTCCTGCGGCGCTCTTTGCTTATGCCGTCCCTCTATCTGAAGCTGAACTATTTGAAGGTAGCCATGATGTACTTGGCGATGGCGTGGGCCTCGACATCGGGAACGGACTTGGCGTCGAACTTGGTCATCCCGGGACCCGGGTTGCGCATCTTGGCGACGATATCCTTCTCGGTCTTTACCCCGTTGGCGGCGAGGTCCTTCTTGCCGAGCCCCTTCTTGGGGTTGATGATGTTGCCCCCTTTCGGGTGGCAGGCGACACAGTGCTTATCGAACTCGGCCTTGGCATCGATCTTCTCGCCCTTCTTGACGTCGGCGAAGGCGGGAACCGCGATTACCGACATAGACAGCACAGCAGCAGTAGCAATGACAACTTTTTTCATTTTGATTCCTCCTTGGTAGTGTCGGGGGGGCGTGCCCCATCTGAGAGTCAGCTTTTCGTAGGCAGGTAACACCAACCAGAAAGCAAAAGCGGAATCAATGCTAGTCTAGATTTTCCTGTTGTCAATGACGCGGCATGCTTTGCCTTCAGCCCTGGGGATGCTGTTGGGCTCAACCAGCTTCACCACGGCCCCCACGCCGAGGACGGAATCGATCTTCTTCTCGACCTTGTCCAGGAAGGCCTTCTGCTTCTTCATCTCGTCGAAGAAGATGTTCTCGGTGACCTCGATGCGGATCTCCAGGGTGTCCAGCGCACCCTTCCGGTCCACGACCAGCTGGTAATGCGGCTGGCACCCCTCGATGGCGAAAAGCACGTCCTCGATCTGGGACGGGTAGACGTTGACCCCCTTGATGATGAGCATGTCGTCGGAGCGCCCCATGGTCTTCTTCATGCGGACCATGGTCCTGCCGCAGTCGCACTTGTTGTAGTCGAGCGAGGTGATGTCGCGGGTCCGGTAGCGCACCATCGGGAACGCTTCCTTGGTGAGCGAGGTAAGCACCAGCTCGCCGACGCTCCCCGGGGGAAGCACCGCGCCGGTGTCCGGATCGATGATCTCGGCGATGAAGTGGTCCTCGGAGATGTGCATGCCGCGCTTGCACAGGCACTCGCCGGCGACGCCCGGGCCTATGACCTCGGAGAGGCCGTAGTTGTCGGTGGCGGTGATGCCGAGCCTCTCCTCGATCTCGCGCCGCATCGACTCCGACCAGGGCTCGCCGCCGAAGAGACCGACCTTCAGGGTGAGGTTCTTGGGGTCGATGCCCATCTTCTCCATCCGCTCCGCGATGGTCACCGCGTAGCTCGGGGTGGAAACCAGCGCTGTGGTGCGGTAATCCTGCATGATCATGATCTGCTTTTCGGTGTTCCCCGCGCCCATCGGAATGACGGAGGCGCCGATCATCTCGGAGCCGTAATGCAGGCCGAAGGCGCCGGTGAAGAGGCCGTAACCGAAGGCGATCTGCACCACGTCGTCGCTGTTAACGCCGGCTGCGGTCATGAAGCGGGCCACCAGGCCGGACCAGACCTTGAGGTCGTGCTTCGTGTACCCCACGACGGTGGGCTTGCCGGTGGTGCCGGAGGAGGAGTGGATGCGGACCACCTCGCGCAGCGGCACCGCGAACATGCCGTACGGGTAGTTGAGGCGCAGGTCCTCCTTGGTGGTGAACGGGAGCTTGGACAGGTCCGCGAGGGACCGGACGTCCTCGGGGACGATCCCCATCTCCTTGAACCTGGTGCGGTAGCAGGTGACGTTCTTGTAAACGCGGTTCAGAGTAGCCTGGAGCCGCTCCAACTGGAGTTGCTCGATCTCTTCCCGCGGCATGCACTCGTAATCGGGATCCCAAATCTGCATAGCTACCTCTCCCAAATTTCTTTCTTGTCACGCCCCAGATAGGCGCGCTGAACGTCCTTGTTTTCCAATAGCTCGGACGCCTTTCCTTCAAGTATCACTTTACCCGTCTCAAGGACGTAGCCGCGGTCGGCGACCTTCAGGGCGGCGCGCGCGTTCTGCTCGACCAGGAGGATGGTGGTCCCCTCCTCGCCCCTCAGCCGCTCGATCACCTTGAAGATGTCCTGCACAACCAGCGGGGCGAGCCCCATGGACGGCTCGTCCAGAAGCAGCAGCTTGGGACGGGCCATGAGCGCACGGCCGATGGCGAGCATCTGCTGCTCCCCGCCGGAAAGCGTCCCTGCGGCCTGGCGACGGCGTTCCTTGAGCCTCGGGAACATCTGGAACATACGCTCCAGGTCGGCGCCGATCTCAGCCCTCTGTCCGCCGGCACGGTAGCGCAGGTAGGCGCCCAGTTCCAGATTCTCCTCGACCGTAAGCGGGTTGAAAACCTGGCGCCCCTCCGGCACCTGAGACAGCCCAAGGGAAACCACGCGGTCCGCCGCGTGTCCGGCTATGTTCTGACCCTCCAGCAGTATCTCGCCGTTCGCAGTCGGAATGATCCCCGACAGGGTGTTGAGGAGCGTGGTCTTGCCGGCCCCGTTGGCGCCGATGAGCGTCACTATTTCGCCCGCCTTGAGATGCAGCGAGACGTTTTTTAGTGCGTGCACCTTGCCGTAGTAGGCGTTGATGTTCTTGATTTTTAGCATTAACGGTTGTCCTTGATTGTCCCCCCTCGCCCATCGGGAGAGGGGCTGGGGGTGAGGGCGCCGCAAGTGGGCGTCTCTCTCGCTCGGGGCATCTCCCTCCCCTCCCCTTCGGGCGCCCCCTCCCGGGGGGAGAGGGACTGGAGGCACTCTTCCCTACCCTCCTGAAAAGCGGTCGGGAAAGGGAACGGAGCTATTCCTCGCCGAGATACGCGGTGATGACGGCGGGGTTGTCCTGGATCTGACGCGGCGTCCCTTCGGCAAGCATGGTGCCGAGGTTCAAGACCACCAGTTGGTCGCAGATGTCCATGACCAGGTCCATGTCGTGCTCGACCAGGGCCACGGTGACGCCCAGGTCCCGGATCCTCTTGATCAAGTCGGCAAGATCGGCGGTCTCACTGCTGTTGAGGCCGGCCGCAGGTTCGTCCATCAAAAGGATCTTCGGCTCCAGTGCCATGGCCCGGGCGATCTCCAAAAGCCTCCCCTTGCCGAAGGAAAGGGTGCCGGCCTGGACCACGGCGAGCTCGGGGATACCGACGAAGTCGAGCAACTCCATAGCCCTGTCGCGGATGCGGCGCTCTTCGCTCATCTGCCAGGGCATACGGAAGGAGCATGCGAACAGCCCGGAACTGCTCCGGGTGTGCAGCCCGACCATGACGTTTTCCAGCACGGTCATCTTGCCGAAGAGTTCGATGTTCTGGAAGGTACGCACGAGCCCCAGCCGCGCGCGCCCTTCCGGCGGCAGCTTGGAGATGTCCTTCCCCTCGAGAAGCACCGCGCCGCAGGACGGGGGATAGATCCCGGTGGCGACGTTGAACAGGGTGGTCTTGCCGGCTCCGTTGGGGCCGATGATGCCGGTGATGGACCCCTTGCCGACGTTGAAACTGATCCCCTCCAGGGCGGTCAGCCCGCCGAACCTCTTCCCGATACCGTTCAGGCTAAGCATCGTTCCCCTCCGTTACCTTCCCCGCAGGCATCAGGCGCCGGAACAGCGCCGGAATCCCCTCCGCCAGACCGCCCGGCAGGTAGATGGTCATCGTGATGAGCAAAAGGCCGTAGACGATGATGTCGTAGTCCTGGAAGGTGCGCAGCATCTCGGGGAGCAGGGTCAGGAGCAGGGCCCCGAGGATGGAGCCGTACACGCTCCCCAGGCCGCCGATGACGACCATGGTAAGGAGTTCCACCGACATGCTGAACCCGAAGGAGTTGGGCGAGATGAAGGTCATCACGTGGCAGTAGAGACTCCCCATGATGGCCGACATGAAGGCCGAGAGCGTGAACACCTGCACCTTCATGAGCCTCGCGTTGACGCCCATCACCCGGGCGGCAACTTCCGAATCATGAATGGCCCGGAGACCGCGGCCGAAGCGGGAGTTTACAAGGTTCAAGGAGAGAAGGATCATCCCCAGCGCGAAGACCCAGACGAGGTAGTAGTTCTTGAGGTCCGAGTCGAAGGTGAGGCTGCCGACTTGCAGGTTGGGAATGCCGGAGAGCCCGGAGGGGCCGCCGGTCAGCTCCACGGTTTCGTTCAGGGCGATGTTGACGATGACGCCGACGCCCAGGGTCGCCATGGCGAGATAGTGACCTTTCAGGCGCAGCACCGGGAAGCCGATGGCGAAGGCGAAGGCCGCGACGCAGAGGGCGACCGCGATCATGGCAAGCCACGGGTTCATGGCGTAGGCGGTGGTCAGCACGCCGGAGCCGTAGGCGCCCAGGCCGAAGAAAGCGGCCTGCCCCAGGGAGATCTGTCCTGCATAGCCCAAAAGGAGGTTGAGCCCAAGGGCGAGCACGCTGTTGATCCCGACGAAGATGAGAACGTTGGTGAGATACCCTCCCGAGAGCGGCAGCGGGATGAGCAGCACCACGAGGGCAAAAACGAGAAATTTTATTCTGTCCGTTTTCAAAGTAAAACCTTAAACCCTTTCAGTTTCGCCCTTCTTGAAAAGTCCCTGCGGCCTGATGAAGAGGATCAGGAGCAGGATGAAAAACGCGATGGCGTCCTTGTAGCCGGAGGAGATGAGACCGGCCCCAAGAGACTCCAGGGTCCCGAGGATCAGGCCGCCCAAAACGGTGCCGAGCCCGCTCCCCATCCCCCCCATGATGGCGGCGCAGAACCCCTTGAGCCCCAGCATGACGCCGACGTCGTAGGCGGTCATGGTGAGCGGCGCGATGATCACGCCGGCCAGCGAGCCGACTGCCGCGCTGATCACGAAGGAGAAGAGGACCATGCGCCCGACGCTGATGCCGACCAGGTTGGCGGCGCGACGGTTGAAGGAGCAGGCGCGCATGGCCTTGCCGCTGATGGTGTGGTTGAAGAAGAGCCGGCAGCCCACGATGACCAGGATAGTGACGCCGAAGATCCAGAGGTGCTGCGGCAAGAGGGTCGCCCCGGCGATGTTGATGGGGTCGGTACCGGAAAAGGCGGGAAGCGCCTGGGTGTCCTTGCCCCAAAGCAGCATCACGAGGCCCCGGATCAGGATGCTGGCACCGATGGTGATGATGATGAGTGCGAGCGGAGTGGCGTTTTTGAGCGGCCGGATGGCCAGCCGCTCGAAAACAAGGCCGATGATGGTGGTTACCGCTACCGCGACGACGATGGCCGCCACCAGCGGCAGGTGCAGCACGTTCAGCGAGAAAATGGTCAACACCCCGCCCAGCATGACGAACTCACCCTGGGCGAAGTTGATGATCCCGGTGGAATTGAAGATGATGGCGAAGCTGAGGCCGATCAGGGCGTAGATGGCACCCGTGGCGAGCCCCGATATGACGAACTGCGTTACTTGGTTTAAAAGCTCCATGAATCCTCTTACCTACTTGACCAGCACCCAGTCTTTTTTGCGCACTTCGACCAGGGTGAAGGCGTCCTTGGTCAGACCGGCGTGGTCTTTGGCGGAGTAGCTGAACACGCCGCCGATGCCTGCAAAGTTGCGGGTGGACTCCAGCGCGTTGCGGATGCCGGCGGGGGTGTCCCCGCCTTTCTCGATGGCGCCTTTCAACAGCATGACCGCATCCCAGGCGTGGCCGCCGAAGTGGTCGCCTTCAGCCTTGAAGTGGTTCTGGTAGTCCTTGATGAAGGCAAGCAGGGAGTTCCGCTGCTTGTCGTTTTTGGGAAGCAGATCTGCCACCAGCACCTTGCCGGAGGGAAGCCTGATCCCCTCGGCAGCGTCGCCGGCCAGCTCGATGAACTTCTTGGAGGAGACCCCGTGGCTCATGTAAACCGGAATGGTGAGACCGAGCTGCTTCGCGTTCCTGGCGATGACGGCCGGGCCCGGGTTCGTGCCCCAGCAGATGAGCGCCTGGGCCTGGGAGCCGCGGATCTTGGCGAGCTGTGCGGTCATGTCGGTGTCCTTCGGACCGTACGTGTCGTCGGAGAGGATCTGGATGCCGTAGTGGGCAGCCTGGGCCTTCAGCTGTTCACGGCCGGAGGCGCCGAAACCGTCGGAGACGGTGAGGATGGCCACCTTGGTTTTCTTCTCCTTCTTCAGCTGCTCGAAGATCCTGGCGACGGCCAGCCCGTCGTTCTGGGCGGTCTTGAAGACCCACTTCTTCACCGGCTCGGTGATCTTGCTGCCGGCAGCGCAGGAAATGAGCGGAATCTGGGCCTTCTCGACGACCGGGATGATCGCCATGCTGTCACCCGTGGTGCTGGGGCCGATGATGGCGACCACCTGGTCGTTCTTCACCAGCTTGTTGGCAAGCTGTACCGCCTTGGTGGCGTCCCCGCCGGTATCGTAGGTGATCAGTTCCAGCTTGCGCCCCTTGACGCCGCCGGCCTTGTTGATCTCGTCGACGACCATCTGTGCGGTGTTTCGCTCGGGCTCCCCGAGGAACGATGCGGGGCCGGTCACGGCGAAGAGCGCGCCGATCTTGATCGGCGGAGCTGCCAGTGCGGCGGTGGACAGGCAGAACAATGCAAACGAAGCAAAAGCAGTCGAGACAAGTTTTTTCACGGTTTCCCTCCCCTTTTGAGCGGCACCTTCGCCGCAGATCATTATTTCACGATGACCCAGTCGCCCTTGACGATGCGTACCATTTCGAAGGCGCCCAGGTCGAGGCCGTTGTGGTCGGTCGGGGACATCTTGAAGATGCCGGACACGCCCACCATGCGGCCGTTTTTCTCGATGCCGTCGCGAATCTGCGCCGGGGTGACGGCGCCTTTCTTGATGGCCGCGGCGATGAGCTGGAAGCCGTCGTAGGCGTACCCGCCGAAGGTGGAGGCCTCGACGCCATAGCTCTTCTTGTAGTCGGTGTTGTAGTCTTTGAGCAGTTTTGCCTGAGGATCGCTCGGCTTCAGCAGGTCGAACACGGCCAGCTTGCCGGCCGGAAGCATGATCCCCTCAGCGGCCTGGGCGGTGGCAAGCTCGATGTACTTCTTGGAGGCGACACCGTGGCTCTGGTAGACCTGTGTTTTCATGCCGAGCTGCTGGAGATTGCGGGTGATGATAGCGGGACCGGGGTTGGTGCCCCAGCAGATGATCGCGTCCGGCTTGGCCGCCTTGATCTTGGTGAGCTGCGGGGTCATGTCGGTGTCTTTCGGGGAGTAGACCTCGTCTGCCACGATCTTGAAGCCGCGCTTGGTCGCCATCTGCTTCAGCTGCTCCCGCCCTGACGAGCCGAAGGAGTCGGAAACGGTGATCAGGGCGATGTTCTTCTGCTTCAGCTTCTCGGCCTGGATCAGGATCTTTTCCGCCGCGACGTGATCGTTGGCAGGGGTTTTGAAGACCCATTTCTTGACGGGATCGGTGATCTTGATGCCGGCGGCGCAGGAGATCAGCGGGATCTGCTCTTTTTCCGCGATGGGGATAACGGCCATGGATTCACCGGTGGTGCTGGGGCCAACGATGGCGGAAACCTTGTCGTTCTTGATCAGCTTGCTGGCGAGCTGCACCGCCTTGGTGGCGTCCCCGCCGGTGTCGTAGATGAACAGTTCGATCTTGGAGCCGTTGATGCCCCCCTTGGCGTTGGTCTCCTTGACCAGCAATTCAAGGGTGTTCTTTTCCGGTTCGCCAAGAAAGGAAGCAGGTCCGGTGACGGCGAAGAGTCCCCCGATCTTGATGGGAGCCGCGGCGAAGGCCGCGCTGGCGCTGCACAGAAGCAGCATGGTGATACCGACTACAGCGAACATCTTTCTCATCTGTTGCCCCCCTCTACTTGGTTAACCGCATTGAATATGAACAGGTTGTACGACTGCCGTTAAAGAAACGGTTCATGCCAGGCGGGGATGCCTCCGGGCGACGGTCCGGCCGGAGCGAGTGCGCTGGGCGCATATTTATTCGCCCCTACAGCAACCACGATTCCCCCCGTCTACGGCCCCACCTCCCCCCCTACGAAGGGACGCTGGTGCGCATAAACGGCCAGACCTCCGGGCACTGAAACTACATGCTGTAAAGCCTCTCCCCAGGCAGCACGTTGAAGCTCTTGCCGGTCAGGGTGGTGATCGCCTTCTGGGTCTCGTCGAAGCGGAAGATCATCACCGCGTTCTCGCCGCAGCGCTCCACGAAGGCGTACATGTACTCGACGTTGATCCCATCGGCATCCAGCACCTGCAGGATGTCGGCGAGCCCGCCGGGACGATCCGGGATCTCGACCGCAACCACCTCGGTCTTGCTCACCGTGAAGCCGCGCTCCTTGAGGACGGTTCTCGCCTTCTCCGTGTCGTTCACGATCAGGCGCAGGATCCCGAAATCGGAGGTGTCCGCCAGGGAAAGGGTACGGATGTTCACCCCGGCATCGCCCAGGATGCGGGTAACCTCTGCCAGACGTCCGAACTTGTTTTCGATGAATATGGAGATCTGTTCTACGTGCATGACTTTCCCTCCTCAGGCCTTGTTCCTGTTGTCGATGACGCGCTTTGCCTTCCCTTCGCTGCGGGTGATGCTCTTGGGCTCGACCAGTCTCACGCGGCAGGTGACGCCCAGCATCTCCTTGATCTGCTTCTCGATCTTGACCGAGAGAGCCTGGAGGTGCTTGATCTCGTCGGAGAAGATGTTCTCGCCGACCTCGACCTGGACCTCGAGCGTGTCGAGGTTGTCCTTTCTTTCCACGATGAGCACGTAGTGCGGTTCGACCCCCTCGACCCCCATGAGTATAGCCTCGATCTGGGACGGGAAGACGTTGACGCCGCGGATGATGAGCATGTCGTCGCTTCTGCCGCTCATGCGGGCGATGCGGGCGTGGGTCCTGCCGCAGACGCAGGGCTCGTAGGTGATGGAGGTGATGTCGCGGGTCCGGTAGCGGATCAGCGGGATCCCTTCCTTGGTGATGGTGGTGATGACCAGCTCGCCCATCTGCCCCTCGGGAAGCACCTCGCAGGTCTCGGGGTTGATGATCTCGGGGATGAAGTGATCCTCCCAGACGTGGAGCCCTTTCTTTGCCTCGCAGCACTCGATGGCGACGCCCGGGCCCATGATTTCGGAAAGGCCGTAGATATCGACCGCGGAGAGGTTCAGCTTGGTCTCGATGTCGCGGCGCATCTCCTCGGACCAGGGCTCGGCGCCGAAGATGCCGACGCGCAGTTTCAGATCGCGGAAGTCGATCCCCTCCTCCTTGGCGGCCTCGGCCATGAACAGTGAATAGGATGGGGTGCAGGTGAGGACGGTGGAGCCGAAGTCCTGCATGATCATGATCTGCTTCTTCGTGTTGCCGCCGGACATCGGGATGACGGATGCCCCCAGCCGTTCGGCGCCGTAATGCGCGCCCAGGCCGCCGGTGAAGAGGCCGTAGCCGTAGGAGTTGTGGATGATGTCACCCTTGTGCACGCCGGCCGCGACGAAGGAGCGCGCCATCAGTTCGCTCCAGGTCTCTATGTCCTTCCTGGTGTAGCCGACGACGGTCGGCTTGCCGGTGGTGCCGGAGGACGCGTGGATGCGGACGATGTCCTCCATCGGGACCGCGAACAGGTTGTAGGGGTAGGAGTCCCGCATGTCCTGTTTGTAGGTGAACGGGAGTCGTTGCAGGTCCGCGAGCGTCTTGATGGAATCGGAGCTGACGCCGGCCTTGGCGAGGGCCTCCTTGTAAAAGGGAACGCTTTTCTCGACCCGGGCCACCATGGCCTTCAGCCTCTTGAGCTGCAGCGCCTCGAGCGCCTCCCTCGGCAGTGTCTCGAACTCCTCGTTGAAGAACATACTGTGCTCCTTAGAATCGGGCGAATGATTATTCGCCCCTACATCGTAAATACAGCTCGCTTTCAATCTTCGTGGCCAGGCCCTCATCCGCCCTTCGGGCACCTTCTCCCAGAGGGAGAAGGGGTTCCTGTAGGCCATGCCGAAGGGCGTCGCCCCCCTCGCCCTCCGGGAGAGGGGCAGGGGTGAGGGCAGCCTATTTATTTAAGCCCGCGCCCCATCTGGAAGGCCTTGAGGTTCACATCCAGCGCCTTCTTGGGCACCATCTTCTCGATCGCCTCGATCCAGTACTTCTCCTCGATGTCCAAACGTTTGGAAACCGCACCGAGCAGCACGGTGTTGGCGGCGCGGGCGTTGCCCGCCTCGATGGCGAGGTTCTGGCCGTCCACCAGCAGGCAGTCCGGGCAAAGCTCCTGGATCTTCAGCGCCATGTCCGCCGGGTAGGTCTCCTGCCCGACCAGCACGGCAGGGGGCGCGATGCAGAGATCGTTCACCACCACGGTGCCGCCGGGCTTCAACAGCGACAGGTAGCGGTAGCTCTCCATCAGCTCGAAGCCGAACAGGATGTCCCCCTCCCCTTCGGGAACCATCGGGGAGAAGACTTCCTTGCCGTAACGGACGTGGGACACGACGGAGCCGCCGCGCTGGGACATGCCGTGGATCTCGCTCTTCTTGACGTCGAAGCCTGCCAGCATGAAGGTCTCGGAAAGGATCTCGGCGGCGAGCAGAATGCCCTGGCCACCCACGCCTACCAGGACGATGTTGGTTACCTTGTCGCTCATTTCGCCTCCTGAATCGCAGAGAACTTGCACAGCTGGCTGCAGACGTCGCAACCGTTGCATAAAAGCGGATCTATGTGCGCCTTGCCCTTCTTACCGCTGGAAGGGATCCACTCGATGGCAGGGCAGCCGATCTTCAGGCAGGCGCGGCAGCCGGTGCAGGATTCGTCAACGACCTGCAGCGGTGCGCCCGCTTTGAAGATCCCTTCCCTCTTGATGAGGACGCAGGGCTTGTCGGTTATGATGACCGAAGTCTCGGGGCGCTCCATCTCCTCGGAGATCACCGTGCGGCACTCATCCAGGTCGAGCGGGTTGATGGTGCGCACGTTCTTGACCCCGATCGCCTTGCAGAGCAGTTCGAAATCCACGGCGTTGGCGGGATCGTTCATCAGGGTATGGCCGGAACCGGGGTTTTCCTGGCGGCCGGTCATGGCGGTGATCCTGTTGTCCAGGATGATGACGGTGGCGGCACCCTTGTTGTAGACCATGTCCATGAGGCCGTTGATGCCGGTATGCAGGAACGTGGAGTCGCCGATGACTGCGACCACCTTCTTCCGCTCCTCGGGGGGGAGCACCTTGACCGCGCCGGTCGCCATGCCGATGGATGCGCCCATGCAGACACAGGTATCCATGGCGGAAAGCGGCGGCATGAAGCCCAGGGTGTAGCAGCCGATGTCGCCGGAGACGTAGGCCTTCAGCTGGTTCAAGGTGTAGAACACGCCACGGTGCGGGCAGCCCGGGCACATGTTGGGGGGGCGCCCCGGGAGCTTCTCTACGGTGGTCTGGGCATTCTCGGGAAGACCGAACGCCTTTCTGACCCGCCCCGGGGTGAGCTCGCCGCAGATCGAGATGATCTCCTTGCCGATGACGGGAATGCCGACCGCCTTCACCTGTTCCTCGATGAACGGATCGAGCTCCTCGACCACGTACAGCTTTTCCACCTTGGCGGCGAACTCACGGATGAGATCGAAGGGAAGCGGGTGCACCATCCCAAGCTTCAACACCGAAGCCTCCGGCAGCGCCTCGCGCACATGCTGGTAGCTGATGCCTGCGGTGATGACACCGATCTTGGTATCGCGCATCTCGACGCGGTTGATCGGCATGCTGCAGCCGTCCTTGGAGAGCTGCACGGTGCGCTCCTCGACCACAACGTGGCGCACGCGCGCGTTGCCTGGCAGCATGACGAACTTGGCGGGGTTTTTCTCTATCTTCGCCTCCCGGACCAGGTCGGTGCGCTCGCCCAGGTTTACCACCGACTTGCTGTGCGAGATGCGGGTGGTGGTGCGCAGCAGGACCGGGGTATCGTACTTCTCGGAAATCTCGTAGGCGAGCCTGGTGAACTCCAGACATTCCTGCGAATCGCCGGGCTCAAGCATCGGCACCTTGGCAAACTTCGCGTAGTTGCGGCTGTCCTGCTCGTTCTGGGAGGAGTGCAGTTCGGGATCGTCGGCGCAGACCAGCACGAGGCCGCCATTCACACCGGTATAGGAGAGGGTGAAAAGCGGGTCGGCGGCGACGTTGACGCCTACGTGCTTCATGGTGACCAGCGACCTGGCGCCGACGAACGAAGCGCCGATGCCGACCTCGAGGGCTACCTTTTCATTGGTGGCCCAGGAGGAGTCGATTTCCCTGTAGCGGATGGTGTTTTCCAGGATCTCCGTGGAAGGGGTGCCGGGGTAGGCACAGGCAACTTTGACCCCTGCCTCGTATGCGCCTCTGGCAATGGCTTCGTTGCCGGAAAGTATTTCCTTCATGGGTTGCGTATCCTCTTTGTATTAATGTGAGAGTCGGCGAAATATACCCGAGTATTACCTGCGCTGTCAACTGCTTTATAGGAGCAAGTTAATCGCTATAATCAATATTTATGAGGGCTTAGATGGTCACATACTGAGAGGATCGAGAGCTTTTCGCAGTTTTCGAAAAGGTCGGCAAGTGGATGTTTACTGTCTGATTGAACATCGTTTTGACTGGGCGAAACAACAGCCCAAAATGAGCCGGCACTGTTAGTACTGAGCGGCCCAGGAATACCTTGGTCATGGGGGGAAATCGGGTATAATTGGCGGGTCGTTTTGGATGAAAAAAAGGAGGTTCACGTGGGATTCATTGTGAAGTGGCTGTTAAACGGATTGGCGATCGTCATTACAGCGTACCTGTTGCCGGGGGTGCGCCTGTCCGGGTTCGGCGCCGCACTCATCGCGGCCCTGGTGCTGGGCCTCATCAACACCTTCATAAAGCCGGTCCTGATGCTGCTCACCCTGCCGCTCAACATCCTGACCCTGGGCCTGCTCACCTTCGTGATCAACGCCCTGGTCATCATGCTGACCAGCGCCCTGGTGAGCGGCTTCTCGGTCGCCGGTTTCTGGTGGGCGCTCCTGTTCAGCCTCGTGCTGTCGGTGGTCAACTTCCTGCTGAACGCGATCTTCTAGAGCGGCTCCCCCATCAGCAGGCGGTTCTTCGGCGTGATGTCGAGGGGGATACTCTGGGTGTAGACCCGGTACCCCTGGCTGCGGAGACGGGCGGCCCGGGTGACGTCGACGGCGAGAGGGCCATCCAACCACCCCCCAATTCCGCCATCGTCACAGCTGCGCAGGTCGTGGCAACACGGCAGCACGGCGACCCGGCAGCGCGAGGCGACGGCCCGCTCCAGCACGAGATCGGTGAGGGAGCCGCAGGCATGGGCAGAGACCACGATGTCGCCCGGGTGCAACTCGACCAGGCTCAGGTCCTGCTCCAGAAGGGAGAACCGATCGGCTGCCACCGGCCATTCCGCCCGGATTTCGCAGGAAAGCCGGGCGGCGCTTTGCGGAACGCGCAAATCAACGCCGATGCCTTCCTTAAGCTCGCGGTCGAGGATGAGCAGCACCTGCGCCAACAAGCCGTGCCCGGCGGCAAGGTCCACCACCCGCCCCCCGCGAAAGCGCCGGTGCACCCGTCGCGCCACCTCCCACGCCTCGTAGAGCTCCTTTCGCGGGAGACACCCGGCCCGGCACACGGCGCGGGCGATGCGGTCAAAGAGGTTGTCGCCGGGAAAATGCGGCAGCATGCGCTCGGTCAGTCGGTTCTTGGAAGATCGGTCCATTCTCGGTAATTCCTTGTACTCCCCTCGCCCACCGGCCCTACGCCCGACAGGCGGGAGAGGGGCTTGGGGGCATCGGGAGGTCCCATGGCACCAGGCAAAATCCGCATTGGCACCTGCTCCTGGACGGAAAGCAGCCTCATCGAAAGCGGCACCTTCTATCCGCGCGGTGCCGGCACGCCCAAAGCACGCCTGAAGTTCTACGCCCGCCAGTTCGATACCGTCGAGATAGAGAGTTCCTACTACCAGATACCTTCGGTCGAGATGGCGCAAGCCTGGGCGGAGCGCACGCCGCCAGGTTTTCTGTTCCACGTCAAGGCGTTCGGCGCCCTTACCGGTCACAACATCGACCCGCGCCGGCTACCGGCCGAACTGCAAGCGTTGCTGGCGCCGGGCGAGCTGGACCGGGAGGAGTTGCACGTGGCCGAGCCCGGGATGCTCAAAGCGATGGCCCAGGCGCTGCTGGACGCCCTGGAACCGCTCAGGCAGGCACGCAAGATGGGATTCACCATCTTCCAGTTCCCTCCCTGGTTCGGCTACAAGAAGGCGAACCTGGATTACCTGCGCTACTGCAAGGAACTGATGGCGGGGATACCGATTGCGGTCGAGTTCCGCCACGGCAGCTGGTTCACCGCGCATCACCGCGACGAACTCTTCGCCTTCCTCAAGGAACACAAGATCACCTACATCACCTGCGACGAGCCCCAGTACGGAAACCTCTCCACCGCCCCCTTCCATCCGGAAGCGACCACCGGGATCGCCTACCTCAGGCTGCATGGCAGAAACGGCGACTGCTGGCACAGCGATGTCCCCGGCGACGAGTACCTCTACCCGGAAGCGGAACTGCAGGAGATCGCGCGGCACGCCCTGCGGCTGAGCGAGACGGCGCGAACGACGTTCATCATGTTCAACAACTGCCGATGCGGTTACGCTGTGAAAAACGCGCTGGAGATGCGGGAGCATTGCAGAGTGGTCCCCCCTCCCCCAGCCCCCTCGCCCTCCGGGAGAGGGTGGCCGAAGGCCGGGTGAGGGCGGTGTCATAGTCAGGAAGGCAGCCATCCGGACAGAGGGGTAGAGACAACTGGCCCCCTCACCCCTCCCCTCTCCCGAAGGGCGAGGGAGAAAGGCAGACTCCTACTACGACCGCGCCGCCAGCAGGTCGTTCACCACCACCCCCGCCATGGTCAGACCGAAGATGGAAGGGATGAAGGAAACACTTCCCAGGATGACGCGGCGGTGCTCGCAGGAAAACTTCTGGTCGTCCTTGTTGGGGCAGATGCAGTTCCCCTTGCAGCCGCCGTCCTTGACCTCCTGCTCGCGGTACTCCTCGGTGGAGAAGACCACCTTCACCCCCTGCTCGATCCCCTGTTTCTTCAAGAGCTTGCGCACCGAGCGCGCCATGCGGCACTTGTGGGTCTGGGAGATGTCGGCCACGCCGATCTTGGTCGGGTCGAGTTTTGCAGCGGCCCCCATACTGGATATGATGGGGATGTCCTTCTCACGGCAGGTGCGGATCAGGTGCAGCTTGCTGGTGATGTGATCGATGGCGTCGACCACGTAGTCGTAGTGGTCGTGGAGCAGAAAATCGCTGTTCTCGGCCGAGTAGAAGTCGTGATAGGGGACGATCTCCGCCTGCGGGTTGATCTGGCGCATGCGCTCGGCCATGACCAGGGCCTTGGCCTTGCCCACGGTGCCGTCCATGGCGTGCAGCTGGCGGTTCACGTTAGTGAGGCAGATGTCGTCGAAATCGACGATCACCAGGCGTCCGATGCCGGCGCGCACCAGGGCTTCAGCGGCATAGCTCCCTACGCCGCCCAGGCCGAAGATGGCGACGGTGGAATTTTTCAGTTTGTCGAGTCCGGCAGATCCAATGAGGAGTTCGGTACGTGAAAAACGGTGCAAATGTGACATGTTTCCTTTGCCTTTGACGCTTTTGCTGGGATGGTAACGGCAAAGTATCTCATAGATGGGGCGTGCCTTGGAAGCGAAACTTTAACAGGGGAATCAACAACTATCAGCGGCGGGGCAGCGGGTTTCCCGACTCGGTCCGTATCCGTTCAAACCCCTCCTGCTTGGCGACTTCTTCATCGTAGGTATAAAAAATGGCGTAGTTGCTCCCTGCGCCATGCGGATCCAGCTGTATCCCTTTCTCTTCCCACTGCCTGAAAAGCTGCAGGCTCTCCTCGAAATTGCGGATCAGATCGGCGATGGTCCTCGCGCCGACTGCAGTGAACTTGATCTGATGAACATGCTCGTAGCGCACTCTTTGCATAGCCACCTCCCCAGCCACCTTAACACTCGCCAATTGTAGCGTGAATCATGCTACTGGCAAACTCACGGAGGCTGTGGCGGCTATTTCATCTTTTCGTAGAGATGGTCGGCCTCGGAGTCGGAGACACTGATCCCCTGCTGGTCGAGGATCACCCCGGTCACACGCCACAGTTGCGTGATGGAGTTGTTGTAGTCGACCACGGCCTGGATCTGGTTCCCCTTGGCCGCCACCAGGTCGTTCTCCACGTCGAAGACATCCTTGGTGGTGGCGAGCCCGACGTCGTGCCTCTTCTGGAAGGCTCGCAACCGGTCCTCGGCGTAGGCGGTGCCGCGCGCGGTCACGTCGAGCTGCTGGTAGCTGGCCGCCACCAGGCGGATCGCGGCCTTCACGTCCCTAACGACCCCGGATTCGATGCTTTGCAGCTGGGTCTGGGCCTGCTCGAGGGCCAGCTTCTTCCTGATGTAGTCGTTCTCGGCGCTGCGGTTGCCCAAGGGATAGCTGAACTGCAGCCCCACCCCCCAACTCGGCTCGCTGATCGTTGCCGTCTTTTCCAGACCGCCCAGAAAGCGGCGATCGAAGCCCCCGGTGCCGACGCTGGCGTTGAGGGTCAGATCGGGCAGGGTCTGGTTCTTGGCCACCCGCTGCTGCAGATCGTTGATCCTGATCACGTCGCGCTGCGTGGCCAGTTCGGTGCGGTTGCCCAGCGCATCGTCCAGCGCCTGCTGCTCCGAGAGGTTGTAGCTGTTGCGGTAGGGCTGGTCGGCCAAAGCGATCTCCGCGGAGGGTGGAAGTTGCAGTTCGACGCGCAACACGTCCATCTGGTCCCGAACCGCCCGTTCCGCATCGATGACCTGCTTCTCGCGCGTGGCGACCTGGAACTCGGAGTTCAAAAGCTCGTACGCGGGGAGCACCCCCGCCTTTACCCGCCCCTGGTCGTCCTGAAGTATGCGCTTGGCCAAGGAGAGCGAAGTGCGGCGCACCTCCAGCACCTCGAGCAGGTTATAGAGCTGGAAATAGTCATTGCGTACCTTGGCGACGGTGTCGCTCAGTCGGGTCCTGAAGACGTTCAGGGTTTCCCCCTTGGTGAAGCGGGAGACGTTGATGGCGAGGTCGGTGGTATCCTTCCCGAATCCCTTGAGGAGCGGCTGTTTCAGCGACAGATCGATGGCGTTGGAGTAGTACTTCGCGGAATTGCTGATCCAGCCGCTCTGCGCGGTGACGCCGACGACGGCGCCGGTGGGCAGGAGCTGGCTCACCCCTGCGTTCGCGGTGACCTGGTCGATCTGCTGCGGGCGGAAGGTCAGGATATTGCTGCTGTTGCTGCGATCGTAGTTCACCCCGAGGGACAGCACGGGATCGTAGATCCCGAGATTGCGCCGGATGTCGGCCTCGGCCATGGCGGGGTTGTAGAGCTCCACCTTCAGGTCGAGGTTTTTCTCGAAAGCCATCTTGATGGCGTCCTTCAGCGTCAGGTTGATGGTGGGCTGCGCGAAAGCCGAGGTGGCGGCACCGAGCGCCAGGCAAAGGGAAAGGGCCAGCGCTGTTTTCCTGTTTTTCTTCATGGGTGATCCTTTCGACCAGCTTGTTAAACGGTTACTCGTACCTCAGGGCGTCGATCGGGTTCAGCGACGCCGCCTTGCGGGCCGGGTAGAAGCCGAAGAAGACCCCGACCCCGGCCGAGAAGGCGAAGGCGATGACGATGGTGTTGACCGAAATCAGGGTGGGCCAGCCGATGAAACTCGCCACGAGTTTCGCTCCCGCTACGCCCAGCAGCATCCCGATGACGCCGCCGCAGGTGGTGAGAAGCACGGCCTCGGTCAGAAACTGCAGCAGTATGTCGCGCTTTTTGGCGCCGATGGCGACGCGGATGCCGATCTCGCGGGTCCTCTCGGTGACCGATACCAGCATGATGTTCATGATGCCGATGCCGCCCACCACCAAGGAGATCGAGGCCACCGCGCCCAGCAGGATGGACATCACCCTCGAGGACTGCTCGGTGACCGCCAGGAGCTCGGAGAGGTTCCTGATGGTGTAGTCGACCTCGCGGTTGGGACCGATCCGGTGACGCTGGTTCAAGAGCTCGGTGACCTCCTCCTCGGCCTTGTCCAGCACCTCGGCGTCCTTGGCCTGCACCATGATCGAGCCGACCACGTTGGGAAACTGGCTTCCCAGGAGCTTTCTCTGGGCGGTACGCAGCGGTACGTAGATCACGTCGTCCTGGTCCTGCCCCTGCGGCGACTGCCCCTTCCTCCCCAGAAGGCCCACCACGGTGAAGGGAATCTTCTTGATCCTGATGATCTTCCCGACCGGGTCGGTGCCGCCGAAGAGGTTATCAGCGACGGTCTGGCCGATCAAGCAGTTCTTGGTGGCGCCGTCGACGTCGGACTGGGTGATGTTGCGGCCGGCGATGATGGTCCAGTCCCGGACGTCTACCATCTCCGGGGTGACGCCGTAGACCACGGTGGACCAGTTCTGGTTGCCGTACACCACCTGCCCGGAGCCGCGCACGTTGGGCGCCACCGCCGCCACCGACGGGCATTCTGCCTTGATGGCGCGGGCGTCGTCGTAGGTGAGGGTCTGGGTGCCGCCGGAGCCGGAACGCATGCCGCCGGAGGTGACTGAACCGGGAAGCACCAGTAGCAGGTTCGAGCCGATGCTGGAGATCTGGTCCGAGATCATTTTGCTGGCGCCGGAACCGATGGCGACCATGGCGATCACGGCAGCGATGCCGATGATGATCCCCAGCATGGTGAGCAGCGCGCGCATCTTGTTGACGCGCAGGGCGCGCAGGGCTATGAGCAGGCTTTGCCAAAGGGTCGTCATTATTGCTGCACCTCGGCGGGGGGAACCGCGGTCTTCGCCTGGAAGGGCTGGTCGGAGATGACTAGGCCGTCCCGGAAGATGATGTGCCGGCTGGTGAACTCGGCGACCTCGGGCTCATGGGTGACCATGATGATGGTGATCCCCTGCCGGTTCAGTTCCTGGAAGATCGACATGATCTCGACGGTGGTCCTGGAATCGAGGTTGCCGGTGGGCTCGTCGGCCAGGATGATCGACGGGCGGTTGACCAGGGCGCGGGCGATGGCGACGCGCTGCTGCTGGCCGCCGGAGAGCTGGTTCGAGTAGTGCCCTTCCCTTCCCGCGAGCCCCACCCTCTCGAGTGCTTCCATGGCGCGCGCCCTGCGCTCGGCGGCCGGGATCTGGGCGTAGACCAGGGGCAGCTCGACGTTCTGACGCGCGGTGGTCCGCGCCAGCAGGTTGAACCCCTGGAATACGAATCCGAGCTTCTTGTTCCGTACCTCTGCCAGGGCGTCGGCGGAAAGCTTCCCGACGTCGACCCCGTCCAGGAAATAGCTGCCACGGGTGGGAACGTCCAGACACCCCAGGATGTTCATGCAGGTGGATTTGCCGCTGCCGGAGGCACCCATGATGGAGACGAATGCGCCACGGTGCACAGTGAAGGAAACGCCCTTCATCGCCTCGACGCGCTCCTCGCCCATGGTGTAAATCTTCACCACGTCTGTGAGACGGACCACTTCGTCCATTTAGAACCTCGGCCCCATGGGCGACCCCATGCCGCCCTTCTTCTTATCCTGGCTTACCTGCTCCACTACGACGTCGTCGCCTTCCTTTAGGTTGCCGGTCAGCACCTCGACGTAACTGCCGTCGCTGATGCCGGTGGTGATGGCAACCGGCACCGGCTTGCCTTCGGCGCTGAGCTTATAGACCTTTTGGCCGCCTTCCTTGCCGCCACCTTTCCCCTTGGGGCCGGCGCCCGCGCCGCGCCCGCCGCCGGCGCCGGTAATGCCGCCGGGTCCGGCCGAGCCGCCGGCACCGTTTTTGGCCGCGCCCGGTTTCTCCTTGTCGGAACGAGGCTTGAAGCGGAGCGCTGCGGCCGGTACCTTGAGGAGGTTGTCCTTTCTCAGGGTCTCCACGGTGACGTTGGCGGTCATCCCCGGTTTCAGATTCAGCTCCTTGTTGTCCACCGCGATAACGGTGACGTAGGTGACCACGTTCTGGGTGACCACCGGCGCGTTCCTTATCTGCACCACCTTACCCTCGAACTGCCGGTCTGAGTAGGCATCGACGGTGAAAGTCGCCTTCTGGCCGATCTGCAATTTACTGATGTCCGACTCGTCCACGCTGGTGTCGATCTGCATCTTGGTGAGGTCCTGGGCGATGGTGAACAAGGTCGGCGTCTGGAAGGAGGCGGCAACGGTCTGCCCCACGTCCACGTTGCGGGAGACGACGGTGCCGTCCACCGGCGACCTGATGGTGGAGTAGTTGAGGTTGGTTTCGGCCTGCTTTAGGGCGCCGCGGGTCTGCAGCACGGAGGCCTCGGCCGCCTTCACGCCGGTCAGGGCTGAGTCATAGGCCGTCTGGGCCGCATCGAGATCACTCTGGGCGATGATCCCTTCCTTCAGCAATTCCCGGTTGCGCCCGAGCGTTCTCTTGGCGTCGGCAAGCGTCACCTTGGCCTTGGCGAGGGACGCCTCGGCGTTGAGGGCGTTGCCGCGGGACTGCTGCACCGCCGAGTTGAACAGCGCCGGGTCGATCTGGGCTATCGGCTGCCCCTTCTTCACAGGGGAGTTGAAGTCGACGTAGAGCTTCGCGATGGTCCCGGAGACCTGAGTACCTACCTGGACGGTAACCACCGCGTTCAAGGTGCCGGTGGCGGAGACCGTGGAGGTGATGGCACCGCGCTCGACCTTCAGCGTCTTGTACTGCACCTTGGGGGGTTGCTTGAAGTAGAAATAGCCGGCCGCTCCCAGAACGGTCAATAGTATGACGGCGCCTACGATTTTTTTCACGAGTCCACCTCTTTGATAATCTAAAGACTGCCGTTGCATTGCCGGCTGGCAGCACCAGTCCTGCGAAGGGTAAATGCCAAATGTGCAAGAAAGATGAAACCGGCGAAATATCTGCAATCCGCAATCAATCCGTCACTTTAACCATCCCTGAACCGGCGGTCAATGAAATTAATTTAGCTGTTTCGTAGCCAGGCAACATTTGACACCACTAACCACCCCTGTACAATTAGTCCGAGTTTTTGCGGAACCGCTGCAAATGTCACATTCAACTAAAAGGAGAGAGTTATGACGGCGTTCACGGCAAAAGACTACTCCCAACTTATCGGGATGCCCGGATTCAGCGAGGCGCTCCTCAACAACCACTTCACGCTGTACCAGGGGTACGTGAAAAACAGCAACGCCCTCGACGAGCTGCTCATGCAACTGCGCAAGGACGGCAAGGGCTCCGAGCCTGTCTTCGCGGAACTGAAGAGGCGGTTCGGGTGGGAGTTCAACGGCATGAGGCTGCACGAGCTCTACTTCGAGAACCTGGGAGGCAACCAGCCTATCAACCAGGACGGCAGGCTGGCGGCAAGGCTGCACCAGGACTTCGGGAGCTACGACGAATGGGTCCAGGACTTCAAGTCCGTGGGCGCCATGCGCGGCATCGGCTGGGCCATCCTGTACCAGGATGCGCACAGCGGCAGGCTGATGAACTGTTGGATCAATGAACATGATGTCGGCCACCCTGCCTGCTGCGCCCCCATTCTTGTGATGGACGTGTTCGAGCACGCCTTCATGACCGATTACGGCCTCAAACGCGCCGACTACATCAACTCCTTCTTCCAGAACGTCGAGTGGAGTAAGGCCGAGGAACGGATGCAGATGTAGCGCAGCGCCCCCCGCCTCTTGAAGTGACAAAAGGGTCTCCCGCAAGAGACCCTTTTCTTTTATCCTCAGGCAGTTGCCATTTCCCAATCTTTACAAGCTATATAAGTGCCGCAAGTCTAAGGGGCGTGTTGCACCTTAACGGCATGTCGGTGGGGGTCAAGTGGGCGTGCCGTTGGACCTTAACGGCATACCAGTTAGGGTTAAGTGGTATGCCGCTAGAGCCTAAGGGCATACCGTTTGGAGTTAAGTGGTATGCCGTTAGGGACCTAAGGGCATACCGTTTGGAGTTAAGTGGTATGCCGTTAAAGCCTAAGGGCATACCGGTTGGAGTTAAGTGGTATGCCATCAGAGCCTAAGGGCATACCGTTTGGAGTTAAGTGGTATGCCGTTAAAGCCAAAGGGCATACCGGTTGGAGTTAAGTGGTATGCCGTTAGAGCCAAATGGCATACTGGTTAGAGTTAAGTGGTATGCCGTTAGAGCCTAAGGGCATACCGTTTGGAGTTAAGTGGTATGCCGTTAGAGCCAAATGGCATACCGTTTGGAGTTAAGTGGTATGCCGTTAAAGCCTAAGGGCATACCGGTTGGAGTTAAGTGGTATGCCGTTAAAGCCTAAGGGCATACCGGTTGGAGTTAAGTGGTATGCCGTTAAAGCCAAAGGGCATACCGTTTGGAGTTAAGTGGTATGCCGTTAGAGCCTAAGGGCATACCGTTTGGAGTTAAGTGGTATGCCATCAGAGCCAAAGGGCATACCGTTTGGAGTTAAGTGGTATGCCATCAGAGCCAAATGCCATACCGTTTGGAGTTAAGTGGTATGCCGTCAGCCCCTAAGGGCATGCTGGTCAGCGTCGAGTGGCGTGCATTTCAGCTGGAATTGCAGGGACTTCCGCTCTAACGGTGGCAGGTCCCGCAAAAACGGTCAGCCGTGCCGGCAATCTGGCTGCCGCAGGAAGCACAGGCATTGTCCCACTCCGGGTGTCCAGCATCAGCAGCCCGTTTCTTGGCCTCCAACCGCCTCACCTCGGCCTCCATCTCCTCGTTGTACTGAGTCTCGAACATCGCGTTGCTCTCCTTTGGATGCGTTACCTTCGCCGACCGCGCTTACGCCAGTCAGCCGTAGCGGTGGCGAAGGGATAAGGAACTGCTTATCCCCTCCGTCTCTCCTTCATGAAGAAAGAAAGTAACAGCCCTGTGCCGAGGAAACAGATGGCAACGGCAAAGCTGTAGAAGGAGGCAAGCCCGGGGTGCCCGGGAAAACGGTCTTTCATCGTCGCCACGATCTGCGGTCCGGCAATCCCGGCAGCCGACCAGGCGGTGAGGATGGCCCCGTAGACCGCCGGCATGAGCCGCGCTCCGAACATGTCGAGGACGAACGAAGGCATCGTCCCGAACCCGCCCCCGTAGCAGAGAAGGATGTAGCAGACGAGAGTCGCGAAGAGCCATGGGTGCGAGGTCTGCATCAAAAGGGCGAACGCGGCGATCTGCGAAACGAGGATCAGCCTGAATGTCCGAAGCCGCCCGAGGCGGTCTGAAAAGGCTCCCCATAAAAAGCGCCCGACGCCGTTGAATACCGAACTTGTAGCGATCAGGGTCCCGCCGTAGCCGGCAAGAGCTTCCATTCCGAGTGCAGGATCGCGCTTTGCGCAGACATCCTGGAACAGTGGTGACTGGAACCCGATGAGGGCGATCCCGGCGGTAATATTGCAAAAGAAAATCAGCCACATCAAGACGAACGGTCTGGAGAAGATGCAAATTCCGGCAGTCACCGTGTCACTACCCGAGACGGTACCGGCTGTATCGTTAGCCAGTGACGAAGCGGGAGGATTACGAATGAAGGCGGCGGAAGCGAGCGAAAGCGCAAGAAAAAGCACACCCATTACCGTGAAGGCAAGGACCATGTCCCCACCGACAGTGCGCAGCAGGAACGGAGCGATCACCTTCGACATGAGAAGCGCACCGAAGCCGAAACCCATTACGACCGTCCCGGTGGCCAGCCCCCTCCGGTCGGGAAACCAGCGGGCGACGGTGGCGACGGGGGTCACGTAGCCAAGCCCCAGCCCGATGCCGCCGATCACGCCGTACCCGAGGTAAAGGAGCGGCAGCGAGTGCATCCGTAAAGCAAGTGCAGCAAGGAGGTATCCGGCACCAAACAGGACCGCCCCAGCAAGGGCAAGTGGACGCGGTCCGCTTTTGGGGAGGATGAGACCGCCGGCGGCGGCCGAGAGGCCTAGAAAGCAGATGGCAAGGCTGAAGGTCCAGACGACTTGGCTGTTGGACCAGCCATAGGTTTCGCACAGCGGTTTCTGAAAGAAGCTCCACGCATACACAGTTCCCAGGTTCAGCATGAGAAGCGTGCAGGCTGCGGCGATGACTACTCGACGAGTTCTGTTTTCAGATGGCAATGTGGCTCCTGCAAGTATCGGACAAGCTTTTGGGCACTTCAGGTTAATTCGAGGTTAAGCAGATTAACACGCTCGGTTGACAACTACAACTACCTCTATTTTCAGCTCCTCGATGAATAACTGTCGGTGCAGGAGTCAGTTGCCCGCGCTGGGCACGTTTCTCAATTTCTCCCCCGATAATTGCAGGTATCAGTCAGCTTTTGGCTGGCGAAAGGATACCATGATGCCCCAGATGATGGCTGCTGCCATGACGACACCACCGGTGACAAAGAAAAAGCTGCCGATGGAATGATCCCAGGTAAGCAGCCCAAGCCTCCCCAGCATCGCCTCCCAGTCGTGGTAATCTTCCACCTCGCTCCCCGTGACCCCCCCCAGGAGCGGCAGTTGGCCGGCACGTGCGTCATCCGCGTACGGAGCCACATCCGCCATGCTCTCTCCCAACCACCAGATACCGACCGCAGCAGCGTAGCGGTCCCGGCGCATGTAGAAGGAGATTGCCACAACCGCCGGAACCAGAAGCTGCATGATCGTCCCCCCGGCGACCTGAAGGAAGCGACCAAAAGGTGAAAAGAGGACGTGCCCTGCCTCGTGGAAGGGAAGATTGACGAGGTGCAGGAAAGTTTCGCCCACGTAATTAGAGGCGACAGGATGGGTCAGGATGCGAAAGCTGTAGAACGCAAGGAGGGCGAGAAATGCACATCGGCCGGCAACAATGCCCGTGGCAGCGGGCTTGGCAGCAACGGCCGCAGCCAACGACAAGTCAAATTCCTGATCCGCAGGCGTTTGATCCGGGTGCTGCCGTACCTTAGCGAAGATGACACCACACCTGGGGCAGGTGTCACAATTTGGCTGGAGCGGTGCCGAACACTTAGGGCAAACCGCGAAGGCTGTGCTTGCCTCAGGTGAAGTCATGGCTCAAGGCTTCCATAAAAAAGATGACGCCTATAATAATCGTCGCTGCACTCATCATTTTCTATTCATCTATTTCGACCAGAACTTCACGCTGGTATCTTTAACGTGACGCTTATCTGCCTCCTCAGCAGTTAGCTCCTTGATGTTCAGATTATCATTGATGCACTCAATCCGGTAATCTTTACCATCTTTGGTCAAGCCCTTTCCTACCTCCCACACCACTTTGCTTTTCCCGATTCCAGAGTCGAACTGTTTCTGGAAACTCTGGACTATCGGCGCGTTCGGTCCCCACTTGTTATTTTCTTTCATCCATATAATCGCCTTGGAGCAAGCGGTCTCGCTCTTCGGCCCGGCTTCGCTCGATGTAGTGAGATTGGGGGCATTAGGCGGGTCAGCTGCGGAAACTCGCAACGTGTCATCCGGCTTCAATGAAACAAACCCAACATCTCTAAGCCGGTTTAATATCCTGTCCAGGAATACGTCCGCCGTCTTGTCATTAATCAGCGCGTAGGATGATTCGCTATAGGTAATCGAGCCGCGCCAGACGATCTTTTCCTGAAATTGGTCATAGATATGGGCCGCCATATCAATATTGGTGTTGCCATCTTGTTTTCTGATGCTGGCGTTACTGGGGGTTATGGTGAGGAGGTAGGGGAACTCTTTCAATTGCATGGGGGGCAGGGTCGCCGGTTCGCCTGACGACTCGTCTACATTGAGATAGGCTTTGGCTTTTATACCGTTTTGTGCGAATACCTCGGGGATTCGTTTATGGACAACCGCATATACCTTTTTCATGGTGCTGTTTACAGTGTTGATGTAGGCCTGATCACTCTTTTCCCTTGCCTTGAAGGTTTTATTGTCAAGGACCACGACTATTTCATGAATCGGTCCCGCAATATTGGCAGTCTTGTGACCAATTACTCTCGTGTTTGAGCAACCAGACAAAAAAATGCAAATGCAAATCAGTAAAATACAAATTTTAGCCACGCTATCACCCCTTTTTCGTTTTTCACTTTGCTTTAGTTTTATTTCGTCAAATAGGGCTGAGGCTGACTACCGACCAACGGCACAGTTCATAGTTTAAGGGACGCAGTTGACCTGTTAACTATTTCTGCGGCACTTTCCGCTCTCAGCCAACTAACCAACTACCGCCCCCTGGTTCCGCTGTTCAGTTCCAGCTCGGAAGCCCGGTAACTATGCCCAGTGCAACGACACTTTTCAACTGATAGTAGCTGCGGAACAAGATTGGGCCGTAGGCCGCAGATTAACATGCAGGTTAATATGGATCAATTATATTTCTTGTACTGTAGCAAATCTGTAGTCTCACTATGAGCCGGTTATACGCATGGTCCTGTGTTCGAAGTGAAAGCACCTGCTGACGTCAGAAAAAATAAAAGGCTTAGCCCGTGAGAGCTAAGCCTTTTTATTTTTATATGGTGCCGGAGGTCGGGGTCGAACCGACACGGGGTCACCCCCGCTGGATTTTGAGTCCAGTGCGTCTACCAATTTCACCACTCCGGCGTCTTCTGCAGCGCTTTTTAATAGTAGCGCCTCAAAGAGACACATCTTATACCAACAAAACGTGCGCCGGTCAAGTAACTTTGCCTAACATGTCGCATTCTTGTCAGACGGTGCGCTCCGCCAGCTTCGCCTGATACAGCTCGGCATCTTCGGCCGACAGAGGCTTGCTGAACAGATACCCCTGGATGATGTCGCAACCATGCCGCACCAGGAACTCGAGCTGCGCCTCGGTCTCCACCCCTTCCGCCACCACCTTCTTGCCCAGGGTGTGCGCCATGGCGATGGTAGCCGAGGCGATGGCGGCATCGTCCGGGTCGACCTCGATATCCTTCACAAAGGAGCGGTCGATCTTCAGCTTGTCCACCGGGAAGAGCTTAAGATAGCTAAGAGAAGAATAGCCGGTCCCGAAATCGTCGATGGCGAGCCCGATCCCCATCGCCTTCAGGGCGCCCAGGATCCTGACGCTCTCGACGGGACGCTCCATGGTCATGCTTTCGGTCACCTCCAGCTCGATCATCCCGGGGTCAGCGCCACAGTTCTTCATGATCTCCGAGAGCATCTCCGGAAGATCTGGCTGCCGCAACTGCCGGGCCGACAGGTTGACCGCGATCTTCACGGGCGGAAGCCCTGCCTCACGCCACCGCACGGCCTGCTGGCAGGCCTTCTCGAAGACATGCCGCCCTATCTCCAGAATCAGTCCTGTCTCCTCCGCAACCGGGATGAACCGGTCCGGGAAGACCAGGCCGTCATCCGGGTTCTGCCAGCGCACCAGGGCCTCGAGCCCGACCAACCTGCCGCTGGCCGGTTCCACCTGGGGCTGGTAATGGAGCACGAACTGGTCGTTGGCGACCGCGCTGCGCAGGCTGTTCTCGATGGCGAGCCGTTGCCGCGCGGCGGTATGCATCTCGCTGGTAAACATCTGGTAGGTGTTTCGCCCGGCGGCCTTGGCGTGGTACATCGCCGCGTCCGCGTTCTTGAAGAGTTCCGCTACCGTCATCCCGTCGCTTGGAAAGACGCTGATGCCGATACTCGGGCTCGTATAGACCGTGTTGTTGTCCAGGAAGTACGGCGCGGCCACCGTTTTCAGGATCTTCTCGGCCAGATGCGCCGGCTCGACCTGCGACCGTATCCTTGGTTGAACCACCACGAACTCGTCGCCGCCAAACCGCGCCACGACGTCCTCCGCACGCAGCGAGCCCTTCAGCCTGGATGCCACCTCCATCAGCAACAGGTCGCCGACGTGATGTCCCAACGTGTCGTTGATCATCTTGAAGCGGTCCAGGTCCACGAAGAGGACGGCAAGCATGTGCTCTCCCCGCTTGGCCTGCTCGAGGGCCTGGGTCAACCGCTCGACCAGTGTGTGCCGGTTGGGAAGCGAGGTGAGCGTGTCGGTGTGGGCCAACTGCTCAATCCGCTTCTCAGCCTCTTTACGAAGCGTGATATCGGAGAAGGTCGCGAAGTAGTTGGTTATGGTGTTGTCTGGGTCGCGAATGGCAGTTATGGTGAGCCATTTGGGATAGAGGGTACCGTCCTTGCGCTTGTCCCAGATCTCCCCCTGCCAGTAGTTGGTCTCAAGGATGGAACGCCACATGTTCTGGTAAAACTTCTTGTCCTCGATACCGGACTTAAGGACCCTGGGGTTCTTGCCGAGTGCCTCCTCGTGCGAATACCCGGTAAATTGGGTAAAAGCCTTGTTGGTCTCGATTATCCTGTTTTCACTGTCGGTTATGACGATCGCCTCGCCGCTTTCGTTGAAGATCTTGGCCAGCAGCTTGATCCTCTTCTGCGTCTTCATCTGCTCGGTGGTGTCCCTGATGCACTCGATGGCGCCGATGACCTCCCCTTTCGAGTTGCGCAGCAAGGATGCGGATGAGGTAAGGTGTGCCGGGGCTGCGCCGAGGCTCGGGGCGTAGCACTCGCCTTGCACGATGTCGCCGTTGCGAACGAAACCTTCGTAGCGCCCCTCGCTATCAACGGCGGGGTTCAAGGCGAGGTCGATCAAGAGAGGACGCCGGTGACCATAGAACGGGATGGCGTATTCCAAGCCGCCCCGCCCGATCATCGCCTCGGGCGCCACCCCGGTGAGCCTGGTGAGCTCGCGGTTCCACCCCACCACCCGGCCGGAGTTGTCGATGATGAGCGTGGCATCGGGCAGGAACTCGATGATGGTCAAAAGGTACTGCTTGGAGTCCTGGAGCTCGAGGTTTTTCTCCTTCAACTGGGCCTCTTGATGAGAACGCTCCACCTCGACGATCATGGCACGTCGTGTGATGAAACCGATCGAAACGAGCCCCAAAAGCCAGATCGCTCCGTGACTGGCCGCAACTCCACGGGCCTGATTCCCGGCAGCGGCGTAAAACGGCGCAAGCGGTATCGAAACGTCGGTCCCCCCCCGCAGCTCCCCCACCTTGATTCCGGTCCAGGCATGGCAATTGATACAGGACGGCTCCATGATCATGGGCTGCATCATGCGCAGGTAGGGCTTACCGTCGATGAGCGTCGCGGTGTAATAAGTCTCGCGGGTCCCCTCCACGATGAACAGGGCGGTCCGCTCCCACTCGTCCGGCGCATCCACCGGGTTGATGTACAGCATGGAGGTGATCCTGGTATTTATGCCATAGAACTGGGGGGCTTCCCGGGTGATTTCGTTCATGATCATGGCCGGGTTTTTCAGAGTAAGTTTCACGCCTCCGGTGGTTTCCAGGTCCCGATCGGGTACGTGATTCAAAAAAGGGCTGGGCGAAACCAGCGGCCCTTGCTCCATATAGATACCGCCGCGTTTGGAGGCCCATTTCCTGAAGGCGAGATCCTTGGCAAGCGCTATCTCGGCCTGCGTCCTGGCAAGTTCAAACGCCTGCTGGTAGGCGACGCGGACATTCCACCACACGGCCAGTGAAAGGAGCAGGGTCCAGACCAGGACGGTGATTACAGATCTAGTGAGGATTGTTTTGACGGATCCGGTGTGCGGGAAGGAATTTTGGTGGTCGGATATCACCTCAGCGACTCTCCCGGGTGTTCGGAGTGCTCGGCGGATGTTGAATGCGACAACGATCCCATGGACGGTCGATGGGCAGCACAGAGGGCACTGACCACCGGTTTGGCTGCGGTTGTCTATGACATATCGGGTCAGAGACATTACGACTGTATAGGAGGAAACGAAATACCGGCTTCGCTACGCCTGGGGTGAAAGATATCGCAGACACCGTAGCCAAGTCATCATTAAAAGCACGCCGCCTTGGCGAAACCGGAACAGGAGTGATCGGTTGTGCAGTGCCAAGTGCGTAAAGCCGCATCCAGCGCGGCTGTGCGGGAATAACTTTTTTACATCCCGGCTAGAATTATTTATTGACAGTCAAAGAACCGTTTGCTATAAACATGACTCCTTAGATGGGGCTGTAGCTCAGTTGGGAGAGCGCTTGAATGGCATTCAAGAGGTCGACAGTTCGATCCTGTTCAGCTCCACCATCAATTACAAAGGACCTGGGACTTTCCTAGGTCCTTTTTTTGTTTCCAGGTAAAGCACTCGACTCCGGCCGGGTGCTTTTCTGTTTCAGGACTACCTTCCGACGGTCCCGCTGTTATCTGCCGACGCGCTTGAATACCCCGTCATCTCCAGATAGCCGGAACCGCCGGGACTCCCCTCCACGCCGCGCACAGCAACCGCCCCCTCCCAGTAACGAAACCCGGTCAAAAGTTCCTGGTCGGCGAGCCTCGGCTCAATCTCCAGGGCAATCCCAGCCGCTGGAACCCTCAGGCGCCACACCGAGGGATAGCGGACGCGGCTTGCCGGGCTTTCCCACCACCTCACCACCTCCAACTGCACGTCCTCACGCTTGAGAACGGTGCTGCGCCCGTCGGGGGCGACCAGGGTCCCCCCGGAAAAGGGATCGCTGCTGCCGTCACGCTTTCGTAACCGGTAGAACATCACGTCCCTGCCGTCATCGAGTTGCAGGGCGAACCAGTCCCAGCCGACCTGGTCCTGCTCGAGCGCGCTGGTGCTCCATTCCCGGTCCAGCCAGGACAGCCCGCTCACGGCAAAGCGCTCCTTCCCGATGCGCAGGGTCCCGGATGTCGCCATGCGGGGGATCGAGTAGTAGTACGACGCGTTCCCGGCGGTACCCCCCTTGCGGCTTAGCCCCCCTGCCCCGTTCAGGATCTCGGGCTTCACGCTCACCAGGTTGAAATCCACGTCCATATCGGGCTCCGCTGCGGTCAACCTGACACCCCAGGGACGGGCGGAGTTCTGCAGCATCGCCCAATTCTCCAGGCGCACGGCAAGAGGATCCCCGCCCGCGTCGGCAAGCCCCAGCGCGCCGCGGCTGAAGCGCTCAGCAAAGCGGAACCTCTTTGCAGCGACGTCGGTCACGGCGAAATGCGCCATGTAGACCTGGTTGGTCCCCCAGGCCGATAGCCTGGCCTCGGCCCCGGGGGTGAGCGCCGTCTTGAAGAAGGTGAGCTGGTAGCCGAAACGGCGCCCGTCCGAGGCCCGCAGGTTGCCGGTGAAATACCACCACTCGTTGCGAAAGCCGGGGTGGGGACCATGATCGGCAGGAAAGGAAAAGCGGCGCGGCTTGTCGGCGCGGAGATACCCGGGGGCGGCCCCCCCGCCGAGGGTCTGGGTGACGCTGAAGGTTTCGGGCCGCGCGGTTGCGGCCGGCCGCCAGGCGGACCAGAGGTACCAGAGCAGCAGCGCGGCGAGGATAACGGCCGCGGCGATGATCAGGAGGCGGCGCATGCTACTCTTCCTCCTTGAGCGCCTGGGCGGGCGAGGTGCGTGCGATCCTGAGCGATGGGTAGATCCCCGCGAGGAAAGCGGCGGTGACGGAAAGAACAACCGCCTGGACGAGCTGCGCCGGGGTGATCGCCAGCTGCATGGTCCAGCCGAAGGAGCGGAGGTTCACCACGTAGATCAGCACCAGGGCCTCGACGATGCCCAAAGGGAGCGACAAGAGCCCGGCGATGAGCCCGATCAGCACCGTCTCCCCGCAGACCACACCCCAAACCTGCCCCGGGGTGAGCCCCACTGCGCGCAGCACGGCGAGCTCGCGGGCCCGCTCCACCTGCATGGCCATCAGCGCGGAGAGGATCCCCACGAAGGCGACCAGCATGGTCAGCATGCGCAACACACCGGTGATGGCAAAGGTACGGTCGAAGACCTCGACCGTCGCCTGGCGCAACTGCGCGTTGGAGACCACCGTCACCTGCTCCCCCCCTGCCTTACCGCGCACCAGTTCCAGGAGCCGCGCTACGCTGAGCCCGGGCCCCGCCGTGAACGACATGCCGTCGACGCTTTCGTCGCCGAAGTTCGCAACGTAGCCGGTGCGGCTCATGATGACGATGCCGGTGTCGGAGCCGTAGTCATAGATGATGCCGGCCACAGGAAACCGCCTCTCGCCGCGGCTGGTGCGCAGGACGACGCTGTCGCCGGGGTGCAGGTGGTGCCGGTAGCTGTACGGCTCGGAAACGAGCACGGCCTCGCCGCTGCTGAAGCGTTTCCAGGCGAGGGCGGGATCTCCGTCCTTGAACGGGTAGCGCAGGAAGCTCCGCTCGGGGACCTGCACCGAGAAAACCTCGGTAGCGCCGGACGCCCCCTCGATCCGGACACGGCGCGACAGCGTCACCTGGGCCTCCCCCTGGAGCCCTAAGAGGCGCCGCACCAGGGCCGGGTTGAGCGGGGGACGGTAGCGGCCGCCGCCCCGGTCGGCCGAGGTGAGGTAGACATCGGCCTGCAGCCAGTTGCCGAGCCAGTTCTGCACCGTGAGCCGGAAGCCCCCCACCATGATGCCGACGCCGATCCCGGCGGACACGGCGACCACCAGCGCCGCTGTCGCCACCCCGGTTCGGGAGAGCGACACCACCACACCGCGTGCCGCCATCCTTCCCAGGGAGCCGAGCAGCAGCTCGAGCAGGGGACGCAGCAGCGCAGACATGAACATCACCCCCGCGGGAACCAGCAGCGTGTAGCCGACGATGACGGCGAAAAGCCCGGCGAAACCGCCCACGATGCCGCCGCGCTCGGTCAGGAAGAGGGCGCAACCGGCCAGCATCAGGATGACTCCGCAGCAAGCGGCGAGCGGCACCAGCCTCCTGCGGCGGGACTCCACCTGCGAGCGCGACAGCACGGCGCGCGGGGGGGCGCCGGTCGCCTCCAGGGCGGCCGGCAAGGTGGCGGCCAGGGTGGCGGCGACCCCGAGAAGCGCCCCCTTCCAGAGGGCAGCCGGAAGCAGCGGCAACCGGCGCACCTCCATCACGAAATAGAGGTCGTTGATGGTCCTGGTGACCAGCCGGGTCAGTTCCGAGCCGAGCAGGGCACCCGCCGCAAGCCCGGCGATGGTGCCGGCGATACCGATCAGGAGCGCCTCGGCGCAGATCATGGTGAAGACCTCGCGGCGGCTCACCCCGAGGGCACGCAGCATCCCGATCAGCCGCCTTCTGCGCACCACCGAAAAGGTCATGGTGTTGTAGATCAGGAACATCCCGACCACGAGGGCGAGGAGGCTCAACGCCTTCAGGTTCAGCCGGAAGGCGCGGGTCATCTTGTCCAGGGCGCCGGCCCTGGCACCGGCGGGGACAATGTCGGCGCCGGGGGGAAGGACGGACCGTACCTCAACGAGCACCCGCGCCCCCTCTTCTCCTTCCGGCAGCACCAGGTCGATGCGCGACAATCGCCCGACCAGGCCCAGGAGTTCCTGCGCCGTGGCGATGTCGCAGACAAGGACCGAGGCGAGCGCGACCCGGCTCACCTCGTCGGGAGGCTCGAGGAACCCGGCCAGCATCAGCTGCCGCCTGACGCCTGCACTGTCCGCCGGGAAGGTGGCGCCGCGCTTAAGGCCGCGCTCGGCGGCGCTACTGGCAAGCATCAGGACCGCACCGGGGCGCGTCATGAGGTCGGTGAGCACGCCGCGATCGGTGAAGCGGGAGGAAAAGCTCCTGATGGGAGGCTCGGAAAAGGGATCGATGCCGATCAACTGGAAGGTGCGGCCTGATAGCTGCAGGTGCCCGGTGACCACGGGGGCGGAGCCGCGCAAGCCAAGCCGGACGCGGATCGTGCGGTAGAGCTCCTCCGGAAGGCCGGTTGGTCCGCCGACCACCTGGTGCGTCGCGCGCCCGGCAACGGTTTCTGCGGCGAGGCGGAAGGCCCGCTGCGCCGCCTCGTTGGCCTGATCCACCGCGGTGACCACGGCGACCCCGAGGGCGACGCCGAGGACGGCTAGCACGGTGAGCCAGGGGTGGCGCAGCACGTTGCGCATCCCGGCGCGCCACAGGATCATGGCCTCGCTCCCGGCAGGCCGGCACCGTCCACAAGGACACCGTCCTTGATGCTCAGTACCCGGTCGGGGAGGGTGGCGACCTCGCTGCTGTGGGTCACCAGCACCAGCGTGGTGCCTGCCGGCCGGAGCAGGCGCTGGAACAGATCGAGCACCTGGCGTCCTGTTTCCGCGTCCAGATTCCCGGTCGGTTCGTCGGCCAGTACCAGCTTGGGGGCGTGCACCAGGGCGCGGGCCACGGCAACGCGCTGCTGCTCGCCGCCGGAGAGGCGGTCGGGAAAGGCGCGGGACCGGTCGGCGAGCCCCACGGCATCGAGGAGCTCGCCTGCGCGCCGGCGCTGCACGGGGGTGAGAAGCCCGGCCAGCTCCAGGGGAAGCAGGACGTTCTCTTCCACGGTGAGGGTGGGGATCAGGTTGTAGAACTGGAAAACGAAGCCGATGTGGTTGCGGCGGAACAGGGTGCGCTCGCGTTCGGAGAGGCGGTTCAACGCGGCGCCGTCCACCCTCACCTCCCCCTCGTCGGGAAGGTCGATGCCGCTGACCAGGTTCAACAGTGTGGATTTTCCGGAACCGCTGCGCCCGAGCAGGAAGACCCAGGAGCCGGTGGCTATGGAGAGGGAGGCATCGCGGAACACGACCCGCTCCCGGTCCCCTTCGCGAAAGCTCTTGCCGATCCCCTTCAGTTCGACAATCGGTTCTGCCATTACCTGTCCTTTGCCTTGAGCCGCGGCGATACCCGGATCAGTTCCCCTGTTTCGCCTGCAGGGCCTCCTGCTGGGCCCGCTCCATCTTCTTGTTGCTGAGGTAGGCCGCCTTGTCGATCTCCTTCAACTGGCGCGGGTACTTGGCGGTCAAGTCGTACCAGCGGTTCAGGCGCTGCTCGAAGCGCTGTCCCTCCGGGTACTTCAGGGCATCCAGGTAGGTCTGCAGGGCGAGGTAGTAGCGCATGGTGTTGCGCTCCACCGCACCGCGCACGCCGTCGATGTAGGTCTGTTTCCCATCGTCCCCGACCAGGGTGAAGCCTACCTTGTCCCTGCCGAGCGTGGCGAAGTAGGTCTTGATGGCCATGCGCGCCATGGTGCCGTGGCTGTAGGTGTAGCTGAAATGCAGGAAGGTTCCCTGCCCCTCCAGCGGCACGGCCTGTACGCCGATGCGGTGGTCCTTGGTGCCGAAGGGCCCCTCTTCCCCCACCAGGGCGAGCTCCAGGTAGTCGGGCTGGCTGGACGCGACCCGGAAGGCGAGTTTCAGCGGATAGGCGTCGGATGGGGGCTGGAAGTACTTCCGGCCGCTGTAGAGGGTCAGTTGGGTCTGCTGCTTGGTGGTCTTGTAGACGCAGGCCTTGATGTTGATGTGCAGCGGGGTGATGTCGCACCAGGCAGTCGGGGACTGCAGGGCCTCGCGGACCGCCTCGAAGGGGTAATGGAAGATGCCGTACATGTCGACCCGCACCGAGTCCTGCCCCTCGAGCGATTCGAGGTAGATCGGGGCACCGAACTGGTTCTTGTCGAGCTTGGCCTTGAGGAGGGAGTGCTTGGCCAGGAGCGCCCGTCCCCCCGAGGACTCGGTCTCTGCCGCGCGCGCAAAGGTGCAGCAGAAAAGGATCACCAACAGCACGCAGGCGAAAAGCCTGACTCGAGAAATCCGTTTGGGACCTACCATGCGATAGAACCTCCTCCGGCGGGCCGGCTTGCTGAGCCGCGCGAACGCGTCGGCATCAGGGGATCTCCCCCTCGTCCGTCGCCTCGGTGTCGGCCACGGCATCGTCCCACAAGGTGAACAAGACGGCGAAGATGACGGGCCCCACGATCAACCCGAGCAGCCCCATGCTGATCACGCCGCAGATGGCGCCCAGGACCACGGCCAGGGTAGAGATGTCGCTGGATGCGCCGATGGCGAGGGGGCGAATGGCGTTGTCGGCTATGCCCACGAAGATGATGCACCAGGCGGCGAGGAGCCCCGCGGCAAGATAGGAGCCGTTGAGGGCGAGGACGGCGACCAGTGGCACCCAGACCACCCCGGTGCCCACCACCGGGATCAGCGCGGCGATGGCGGTGAGCGCGCCGCAGAAGATGGGCGCCGGCACCCCGGCAACCCAGTAGCCGAGCCCGGCCAAGACCCCCTGGGTGGCGCAGGTAAGGACGGTCCCTACGGTCACCGCGGTGGTTATGGACCGGATCTGCGAGGCGTAGTGTTGCGCCTTGCGCGGATCCGGGGCAAGCCTGCCGATGAAGGCGCAAACCACCCGCTCGCCGTCGCGGTAGATGAAGTAGACGATGAAAAGGGCGATGGCCAGGGTGCCGAGGAAGCTGAACATGTTGCGCGCCAGGTCGGTGGCGACGCCGAGTATGACGGTGGAACTGGTGGAGGCGATCTTGCCGCCGATGCCGGCCAGGTCGATGTCGAACCGATCCACCAGCGACATGATCTTCTGTACCGCGGGGAAATGACCGAAGCTGGAAGTGCCGGTCTTGGCCACCGTCTGGACCAGCTGCAGCACCTGCCGGTACCAGTCGGGGGCGTTGACCGCAGCGGTGGCAACCAGTGCGGCGACGGGAAGGACGAAGCAGACGGCTACGGCGAACACCATCAGGCCGGCGGAGCGGTTCGGATGACCCGGGTAGCGGCGCAGCACGCGGTTGTAATGAGGCATGGTGGCAACGCCGATGATGAGCCCCCAGGCGAGCGGCTTCAGGATGGGGGCGGCCAGGATAACCATCAGGACGACGGCAGCGGCCGTGACCAGGGCCGCAAGTATGCTCAGATAGAGTCTTCTGTCCATCGGTCTCCCCTCGAGGATGGTGTAGGCTTTATGGATTACCGGGGTGCTTCGGGAGTGCCATGGCTGGACCGGGTCCGGTCTCTGATCCGGGCGGGCGCCGGGGCGCCCGCCTGACGGTAAGGGTGGCGTCGCTTAGCGGGTGGTCTCGATCTTGCGCTCCTTCTCCTCGGGGGCCGCGCTCGGGCGCTGGGTCCCCTCGGGCTGCACCGACTGCTCGGTCTGGAACGGCAACCGCTCCCGCCGCTCGTTGCCCAGGGTGGGCGGCTCTTCAACAACCTTCCAGTTCTTCCCCACCGGGACCGAGAGTTCTTTCACCGAGGCCGGCTGTGCCTGGGGCTGCTGTTTTGCTTCGAAGATGGTGCAGGCGCTGAGTGACAGCAGGCTGATAACGAGTAGCGTGGCATGTGCGTATCTCATGGTGTCGACTCCTGAAGGTTGTGCTGGCATGTGAACTGGATCAACTTCTGCTGCTGAGCGTTTGGGCCCTGCACCTCTTGGTCATGCTGAGACTAAGGATAGCAAGACGCAGATATAATTAAAAGTTTTGTTTTGAACGGCTCAGCAACTCCAACAGCAGCCTTCGGAACCAACGTGCCGCCAAAAACACACAAGGGCCTATTATGGCAAAGATCTGCGCCCGGTCAACTTGCGGCGCTACATGACCTTGAACTCGGCAAGGGGATACACCGCCATCCCCGACAGATCAGGCTTGAGCGACGAGGCCTCGACCGGTGCGTTCAACTGCGGTTCGTCGAAGACGATGCGCACCTCGCCCCCCGCGGCGCTATGGATCTCGATCGTCTCGGGAAAGGGGACGCCGTCAAGGCTCCGATACCCCTGGTAGCTCGCCTGGTCGCCAGAAGGAGCGACCTTGCGCTCCAGCATCCCGATCTCGTCGTAGTGGTAGGCGGTACCGGCGATCTCCACCTTCTGCCTGAGCGGCCCTGGCAGCGGCAGGGGCGACGGGGCCATCACCCACTGGAATAGCTGCAGGCTCTTCAGGGCGCTCTGCTCCGGGAGTTCGGAGAGAAGCCCGGTGAAGGCGACCTGCTTGGACGGAATGACGCAGGTGAAGCGGTCGCTCTCGCCGAAGGCCTCCAGCATGGTCTGCCCGAACGGTGAAAGGATGAGCAGATGGTACATGTCGGGGGCCTGGTAGACCAGGTAGCCGCGCCCGGCACTGCTGCGCTCGCCCGACGAGGCAGAGAGGCTCACCGAGGACTGCAGGGTGGTGACGCTGCGTCCCGGGACCAGTCCGGTGAGAGGTTGTTTCACGGCGGCGCAGCCGGAAAAGACGGCGGCGCAGACGATGATGAGGATCAGTCGGCTCAAGTGGAGACGGTTGTTTTCAGTCACGGTAACCTCTGGTTGTGGTCGGTTGATTCGAGTCAGGGGGAGGGCTCGGCCTGCGCCATGTCATGGGCCACGAAGCGGCCGCAGACGAAACAGAAGACGCCGGCCAGCACCATCACGAGCGGGGTGGACAAGAGAGCCGTCCTGAGCCCCCACTGGTCGGAAAACCACCCCAGGATGGACGGGGAGATGGCATCCCCGAGCGCATGGATGAAGAAGATGTTGACCGCGAAGGCCATGGCGCGCACGGCGGGATCGGTCACGTTGAGGATGACGGTGTTGAGTGGGCCGGTGTTGAGGAAGAGGAAGAACTCCGCCATGAAGATCGCCGCCATGCAGGAGGGGACGTCCTGCGCCATGATGGCCCAGGCGGCAAAGGGGGCTCCGATGAAAAAGCCCCAGCCCGACACCAGGAGGTACCCCTTGCTGCTCTTCTTCTGCCAGCGGTCGCCGAGCACCCCCCCGACCAGGGTGCCCATGATGCCGGCCACCACGGTGACGGCGCCGAACATGAGGTTGGCCTTCTCCACGTTCAGGGCATGGGTGCGGAAGAGGAAGGTAGGGATCCACTGCGCCAGCCCGCCGATGGCGAAGGTCATGGCGGCCATGGCGAGCGTGTTGGTGACGAAGGAGCGGTTGTTAAAGAGCTGCAGGTACGCGGCAAACCCGTGCCCCCCCTCCCCCGCCTGATCCGTTTCGGTGATCCTGCGCTCGGGCGTGCGCAGGAACCAGAGCGGCACCGCTACCATGAGGCCGGGGAGACCGACCATGAGGAAGGCGGAGTGCCAGCCGAAACGCTGCCCGAGAACGCCCCCCAGAAGGTACCCGAGGGCGCTCCCCACCGGGATGGCGACGTAGAACCAGGAGAGGACGCTGCCGCGCTTCTCCTTCTCGAAGAAGTCCGCGATCAGTCCGGGCGAGACGGTCCCGAAGCTCGCCTCACCCACCCCGACGGTGGCGCGGGCGGCGAGCAGGGTGCGGTAGCCGGGCGCGAAGCCGGCCAGGATGGTCGCGAAGCTCCAGATGACCACGCCGGTGGAGGCGAGCTTGACCCGGTCCCAGTGGTCGCCGAGCCAGCCGAACACCGGGGCGATCACCATGTAGCTCACCATGAAGGCGCTCCCGAGAAGGCCGAGCTCCGTGTCGGTTATGGAGAGGTCCGCCTTGATCAGCGGGAAGACGGCGAACAGCACCTGCCGGTCGATGTAGTTGAGCAGGTTAACCGCCAAAAGCAGCCCCAGGGCGTAGCGGCGGTAAGCCAGGGAAATCGGTTCCTTCATCCGACACACTCCTTCATCGCAACGATCATTGAATTTCAGCCACCGCGGCCTGCGCCCTGGCCACGATCTCTGCGGGCTCCTCGAACCGGAACCGCAGAGGCTTCCCGAAGCTGACCGTCACCGTGCCGCGCTTGGGAATGCCGGTCTTTTGGGGCGGGAGGATCTTGTCGGTCCCGACGATCTTCACCGGCACGATGGGAATCTCAAGCTCCTTGGCAATGATGCCAAGGCCGAGCTGAAAGTCCTGCATGCTGCCGTCGTGCGAGTGCCCCCCCTCGGGGAAGATCAGGGTGTTCAGACCCCGGTCGGTGAGTTTCCCCATGTATTTCACGGCTGCGGAGAAGCCGCTGGTCTGCGGCAGCGGGAACAGGTTCAGAAACAGGGTCCCGTACTGGTAGGTTGCAAGCCGCCAGAGACGTTCCAGCCCGTGGTAGTCGCCGAAGAAGAATTCCTCCCAGGCGGCGGTCGCGGTGCGGTAGCGGACCTCCCTGGGGAGCGCGAACATCAGGGAAGGCTGGTCGAAGTACCCGAGGTGGTTGGCGACGAAGACCACCGGCCCCTGCAGGTGCTCTACGTTCTCGCGCCCGCGCACCTCGAGCCGCACGAAGAGGCGGAACAGGGGGTAGTTCAAGAGCGCGTCCCCCAGCATGCGCAGCGCGCGTACCGGCGCCGTGTTGGTCCAGAAGCGGTAATGGCCGCGCCGGTGCCCCTTCTCGCGCCGGGCGATAATGCGGCGCACCTCGGAAACCCTGGTCTGCGGCCCGATCTGCGAGTCCTCGATATCGAGCCTGAACTCCTGCTCAAGGTAATTGACCAGCTCCAGGCGGGCGATGGAGGTGAGTCCCAGGTCCGCAACCAGCAGGGAGTCCTCCCTGATCTCGCCCGCGTCGGTGCCGGTCACCTTGGACAGGAGGTTCACCAGGTGATCCTGGCTCGCGCCGGCGCCACCAGCGGCGGCACCCTGTTTCACCTGCTCCTTGACCTGGAACTTCCTGATCTTCAGCGTGGTGGTCTTCGGGAACTCCGGCTCTGGCCAGATGGTGTAACCGGTGATCTGGTGCAGGGTGTCCAACTGGGCGTTGGCCCGGGCCAGGATCTCGTCGGGCTTCGCGCCGCTGTCGTCGAGCAGCAGGACCGCGTGCACCTCCTCTCCGGCACCGCGGTCCAGGCCGATGACGCAGGACTCCTTCACCCCGGCGACCTTGTTCAAGACGGCCTCCAGCTCGTCGGGGTAGACGTTCACCCCGCTGCCGGTGACGATCAGTTCCTTCTCCCGCCCCTTGATGGTGAGCCAGCCGTCCGGCATGATCTCGCCCAGGTCGCCGGTCTTGAACCAGCCGTCCTCCGTGAAGGCGCCCCGGGTCGCCTCCTCGTTCTGGTAGTACCCCGGAAAGACGTTGTCTCCCCTGACCACCACCTCCTTGCCGTCGAGCCTCAGCTCTACCCCGGGGAGCGGCGGCCCGACCGAGCCCGCCACCTGCTTCTCCACGGTGTTCACGCAGAGGACCGGCGAGCACTCGGAAAGGCCGTACCCCTCGAGCACGGTGAAGCCCATGGCATCCCAGAAGCGAAACACGTCCGGGTCGAGCGGCGCCCCCCCCGAGACGAAGACGGTGAAGTTGGCGCCGAACTTTTTCTGCACGGGGAAGAAGAGTTTCTTCCTGGCGGGCTTGGAGAGCCCCTCCCCAAGCTTCGCGAGCGAGGCGAATACGCCCGAGAGATGCTTCTCTGCGAGCTCGCGCTCGATGGTCGTCTTCAGAAGCTGCATCAGGCGCGGCACCGACATGATGACGTAGACGTCTTCCTCGCCGAGCGCCTCCATGATGGCGGAAGGCTTCAGGGTGCGCGGATAGATGACGGTGGCGCCGCGGTACAGCGGGGTGAAGAAGCCCCCCATCTGCTCGAACATGTGCGACAGCGGCAGCAGCGAGAGGAAGGAAAACTCCGGGGTGATGATGGGAACCTGCTGGTTGATCTGGACCATGTTGGCCACCAGGTTCTTGTGGGTCAGTATCACCCCCTTGGGGTTCCCGGTGGTGCCCGAGGTGTAGATGAGCTGCGCGATGTCGTCGGGCGCGGGATGCACGACCTCGGCGTAAGGGGGGACGTCCTCCAGCAGGTACTTCAAGTCCTCGAGCAGCAGGGAATCCGGGACGTCGAGCCGCTCCGGCTTGAAGCGGCTTTGCAGCACCACCTTGGCCTGGGTCAGCTTCAGGATCGACTCCGCGCGACCGCGGTCGGACATGAAGTCGACCGGAACGGCGATGGCACCCCGCATGATGATGCCCCAGTAGGCGACACCCCACCAGGAGGAGTTCGGACCCCACAAAAGCACGCGATCCCCTGCAGCCACGCCGCGCCGCGCCAGCAGGCCCGCCATCTTCATGGAGAGCTCGGAGAGCTCGCCGTACGAGACCGCGAAGCGGCGCACCCCGGTACGGTTCACCAGGGCGGTATCATCCCCCCGCGGTGCAAAGCTATGAAAAAGATCTACCAGTGTCCGCATAGCTGACTCCCGTAGGCGGCGCATGTCAGTTGCAGCTTAATGACGGTAACGTCAAAACTTGGAATGAAAAGAAAGACCGGGCGGCACCACCTACTGACACTACTTACGTCCGCATCATCTTCCCAAGCAAGCATTGTCACACGTGCGCATCGCTTTGGCAACCATGCAACGGCAAAGTGCAATCAATCGCAACGTCGCGAGCAACTGCGACGGGGAGGCGAGTTTAACCGATGACGGGCGCAAAACCAATCCTAAAGAGAAGAAGGCGGTGCCGCTGTGCTGACGGTTAGTTGCTACCTTGACTGAAATTCCTTGCGCCATAAAAAAAAGCCGCCCCGTAAGGAGCGGCTTTTTGCAGTGCGTATGGGACGATCAGGCCACCTTTGCCTTGGCGCTTTCCTTGGGGGCCTTGGCGCCCTTGGTCACCTTGGCGGGCTTTGCGCCCTTGGCGGGGACGGCCTTCTTCGCCTCTATGTTGGCCATACGCACCCCGCGCGCCTTGGCGAGATTATCGGCCAGCCCGCGGTCGAGAGCCATTTTCCTGCGAGCCTCGGAATAGTTCTTGGCCGCCAGCGGCTGCTTGCCCGGGATGCCGAACTGCTTCTTGTACTCGCCCGGCTTCATGCCGTGCGCGGTGTTCAGGTGACGCGCCAGCGTCTTGAAGCCTCCTTTGCCGCACAGCATGCAGACGACCTCGCCTTTCTTGAAAGCTTCTTTTACTGTCAAGGAAGCCTTGGGTTCCTCTACACCCTCGACAGGTTCGCCTGCTTCAAGGTTTTTGAGGGCGCTGTGCACTTTGCTGATTTCGAATATAAGCTGATCAGAAGTCATCGGAGTGCTAGACGCATGTGACGCTACGATCTGAGCCGCGATCTCTACCAAAGTTGCCATTGATTATCCCTCCATTGATCATTATCTGCTTGGCAATATAGTGGCAGGTTTCCATGCATTGTCAAATCAACAAAATAAACTTTTTCTTTGTGTCAGCCGGCATAGCAAGACAGGAGGATCAATGAAAGGGAACGCGCCTGCAGGTTCTCAGTATCGCAAAAAGTGGAACGGACAGAATGTTCGATCACCTGCCGTATGAAAGAGAATGAGCGAGTTGCCGCCAACCAGATACAGAACGAAGCCCCAATATACCATCGGCGCCCCCTTTCAGCTCGTAGTGCAGTGCGCGACGGCGCGGGGCAACACGACCAGCGCGGTAGGGAAAGGATTTGCCGGAAATAACTTTTATTTTAGTCAAGAAGTCGAGTTTTCCGGTTGACAAAAGCGCACCGTCTCAGTATTACTAAAGACGCTGGTTAAAGCGGCACCCTTTACAACCGAATAGCATTACTTATCTAGAGCGATCGAGGGACTGGCCCTGTGACGTCGCGGCAACCTCCCCACGGGGGGAAGGTGCCAAATCCTGCGGAACGGAAACGTTCCGAAAGATAAGGAAGTGCGGACCAAGCCATTAGATGAGTCCCCTTCCGACCCCGGAAGGGGACTTTTCCATTTGGAGGCTACGATGAACATCGCAACCACTGCAGCACAGATAGGCCTGGAACGGGAGAGCCGGACCGGCGCGGTCACCGTCCCCATCTACCAGACCGCCACCTTCCGCCACCCCGGCCTGGGCCGGAGCACCGGGTACGACTACAGCCGCTCCGGCAACCCGACCCGGCAGGCCCTCGAGGAAGGGATCGCCAGGCTCGAAGGCGCCAGCCGCGGCTTCGCCTACGCCTCCGGTATGGCCGCCATCACGAGTCTCATGTTCCTGTTTAAACAGGGAGACCACCTGATCGTCACCGAAGACCTCTACGGCGGCAGCTACCGGCTGTTCGAGAAGCTGTTCCAGCAGTTCGGCCTGAGCTTCAGCTACGTCGACACAAGCGACGTGGAGCTGGTGCGCCGGGCGGTCCGCCCCAACACCCGCGCCCTGTTCGTGGAATCGCTCACCAACCCGCTCCTGAAGGTGGCCGACGTGCGGCAGCTGGCCGACCTTTGCAAGGAAAACGGCATGCTCTGCATCGTCGACAACACCTTCCTCACGCCGTACTTGCTGCGCTGCCTGGACCTCGGGGCCGACATCACCGTCTACTCGGGGAGCAAGTACCTTGCCGGGCACAACGACGTGGTCTGCGGCGTGGTTGCGGTGAAGGACGCGGCTCTCGCGGAAAAGGTGTACTTCCACCAAAACGGTGCCGGCGCCGTGCTGGGTCCCCAGGATTCCTGGCTTACCATCCGCGGCATCAAGACGCTCACCATACGCATGGAGCGTCAGCAGGAGAACGCCCTGGCGCTGGCCCGGTGGCTGGAGCGACACCCGCAGGTTGGCAAGGTCTACTACCCCGGGCTTCCCGACCACCCGGGACACGAGCTGATGAAGAGCCAGTGCGGGGGCTTCGGCGCCATGATCGCCTTCGAGGTGACCGAACCGGCTCTGGTGAACCGGCTCCTGATGAAGACGGAGCTCATCTCCTTCGCCGAGAGTCTCGGCGGGGTCGAGAGCCTGATCACCTTCCCCCAGGTGCAGACCCACGCGGACATAGAGCCCGAGAAACTGCAACGACTCGGCATCAACCACCTGCTGCTGCGTCTGTCGGTTGGAATCGAAGACAAGGACGACCTGATCGCCGACCTGGCGCAGGCATTCGAAGGAGAGCACGCATGAAATTCGCCACCGAACTGATCCACGGCGTCGACCCGATCGATCCCGAGCACGGCTCCGTCAGCCACCCCATCTACCTGTCCTCGACCTTCGCGCAGCGCTCCGTAGACAGCTTCGGCCGCTACGACTACGCCCGTTCCGGCAACCCGACCCGCGAGGCGCTCGAGGAGGCGATGGCCGGGCTGGAAAAAGGAGCCGTCGGCCTCGCCTTCGCTTCGGGGATCGCGGCCACCGCCTCGACCCTGCTCCTGTTCAAGCCGGGCGATCACCTGGTGGTGTGCGAGGACGTTTACGGCGGCACCTTCCGGCTCCTCACCACCCTGTTCAAGGGGTGGGGGCTGGAGGCGACCTTCGTCGACGCCACCGACGTTGCCGCCATCGCCGCGGCGATCCGGCCCGAGACAAAGGCGCTCTACCTGGAGACCCCGTCCAACCCGCTCATCAAGATCACCGATCTCCCCGCCGCGGTCGCCCTCGCCAAGGAGAACGGCATCCTCACCATCGTGGACAACACCTTCATGACCCCGTACCTGCAGCGGCCGCTGGAACTTGGGTGCGACATCGTGGTCCACAGCGGCACCAAGTTTTTAAACGGACACTCCGACGTGATCTGCGGCTTCGCCGTCGCCAGGGATCAGGAACTGGGGCAGAGGCTGCGCTTCATCCAGAACGCCTTCGGCGCCGTGCTCGGGCCGCAGGATTGCTGGCTGGTGCTGCGCGGCCTGAAAACCCTCAAGGTCCGCATGGAGGAACACCAGGCAAGTGCCCGGAAAATAGTGGCCTGGCTCTGCGGGCAGAAACAGGTGCGGCGGGTCTACTACCCCGGACTTCCCGACCACCCCGGCCACGAGATCCACAACCGCCAGGCAAGCGGCCCGGGGGGCGTGCTCTCCTTCGAGCTCGAGAACTACGACGTCACCAAGCGGCTCTTGGAAGGGGTGAAGCTTGCCGCCTTCGCGGTCAGCCTGGGGGGCGTCGAGAGCATCCTCTCCTACCCCGCCAAGATGTCCCATGCGGCGATGCCCCCGGCCGAGCGCGAGACGCGCGGCATCAAGGATACCCTGGTCCGTCTCTCGGTGGGGCTCGAGGACCCGGACGACCTCATCGCCGACATGGCGCGGTTTCTCAACGTTTAGGGGCGTATGTGCACAGCCTGCCCACCCGTTGACTGCACCTCTGGGGGGCGAATAATCATTCGCCCCCCGCAGTCGCACCTTCACCTCGCACGCCATTCGGCAATTGGCCGGGCACCGGCGGCTGGGCAAATATGTATTTGCCCCTACAGAACCTGCAATCTCACGCGTGTAGGGGCGAATAATCATTAGCCCCCCCAGTCGCACCGCCACCTCGCACGCCATTCGCCAATGGCCGGGCACCGGCGGCCGGGCAAATATTTATTTGCCCCTACAGAACCTGCAATCTCACGCATGTAGGGGCGAATAATCATTCGCCCCCCCCCAGTCGCACCGTCACCTCGCACGCCATTCGCCAATGGCCGGGCACCGGCGGCTGGGCAAATATTTATTTGCCCCTACAGAACCTGCAATCTCACGCATGTAGGGGCGAATAATCATTCGCCCCCCCCCCAGTCGCACCGCCACCTCGCACGCCATTCGGCAATGACCTGGCACCGGCGGCTGGGCAAATATGTATTTGCCCCTACAGATCCTGCAATCTCACGCATGTAGGGGCGAATAATCATTCGCCCCCCCAGTCGCACCTCCACCTCTCACGCCATTCGCCAATGGCCGGGCACCGGCGGCCGGGCAAATATGTATTTGCCCCTACAGAACTTGCAATCTCACGCATGTAGGGGCGAATAATCATTCGCCCCCCTCAATCGCACCTTCACCTCTCACGCCATTCGGCAACGGCCGGGCACCGGCGGCTGGGCAAATATTTATTTGCCCCTACAGAACCTGCAATCTCACGCGTGTAGGGGCGAATAATCATTCGCCCCCCCAGTCGCACCGCCACCTCGCACGCCATTCGGCAATGACCTGGCACCGGCGGCTGGGCAAATATTTATTTGCCCCTACAGAACCTGCAATCTCACGCATGTAGGGGCGAATAATCATTCGCCCCCCTCAATCGCACCTTCACCTCTCACGCCATTCGGCAATGGCCGGGCACCGGCGGCCGGGCAAATATTTATTTGCCCCTACAGAACCTGCAATCTCACGCGTGTAGGGGCGAATAATCATTCGCCCCCCCTTCCTGCCCCTTACTGCTCAAAACGCAAGAAGGCCCGGGGACTCCTTCCCGGGCCTTCTTCATTCCAGTATCGGGACGGCGTCCCCCCCTACTTCACCGCCTCCATTTGAAGCTCACCGTCTTCACCCCCGGTATCGCCTGCTGGAACACGGCCAGGCCCTCGTCGGTGATGCTGTTGCCACTGCTGGTCAGTCCCTGCAGCCCCTGCATCCCCTGCAGGTAGACAAGGCCGCGGTCGGAGATACGGGTCTGGTACAGGTAGATCCTCTTCAGGTTCGCAAGGGTCGAGATGCTGAGCAGGGCCGCGTCGGTTAGTTCCGGGCCGTAGAGGTAGAGCTCCTCCAGGCCCGAGAGGTGGACGATGCTGTCCAGGTCGGCGTCGCAGACGTCGTACAGAAAGAGCGACTGCAGGTCCTCCGGACGCAACCCGTTCAACAGCTTGAGCTTCCGGCTCGCCCCCTCTTTCACGTCCAGCCGCAGGGCCTGGTCCAGGCCTACCTGGACCGCACCGATGGCAGGCCCCGCCTTCTTCCAGGCGTTGAAACTAACGGAGTGAAGCTCGCGCAGGTACAGGCTGCCGCAGGGTTGGTCGTCCGGGAAGGAGACCACGCGGCCTTGCCTCGCCGCCCCCTGCATGCGCCCGCGGCCCTTTTCACCCAGCAGGGCAGCCAGGCGTCGCTGGGCACGCGCGATGTTTATCTCCGCGGCGGCCACCAGGTCCGCGAAGAGATCGCTGCCGGCGGCGGCGCTTTCATCGACGCGCAGCTTGAAACGGTGCACGTAGCTGCCCCGGAGTTGCTCGATCTGCTCGTGGATCTCCCGGATCGCCTCGACCTCGACGGCTATCTGCTTTTTAAGCCGTGACAACTCCGCCCTCAGGTCGCTTTGCTCTGCCTGTTCGGGGAAATGCCGCCGCCAGCTCCTTAAGATCTCGCGCAGGGCGCGATGATCGTCCTCGGCGTAGGCCTTGTTGGCCTTCAGCATCAGCTCGTGTCGCAGCGAGCCGGCACCCTCCCCGGCCAGATCGGGGTGGATGGCCTTGGCGACCTCTCGGTACAGCGCCTTTATGTCCAGGGGATCAGACTTCCAGACCCGCCCGTGCGCCTGGCCTTCCCCCCGGAAGGAGGTGCCGCTTTGGTAGGTCTGGGCATCGCGGAAATCGTCGTCGTGGCTTGGGCCGGAGCCCTCATCCTCGTCACCTTCCGCATCTTCCGGAACGTAAGCGCCGGAAGCCCTCGCGATCTCGGCCTCAAGCCTTTCCAGCTCGGCCATGCGCCGCCCCAGCGTCTGCTGGTAGTTCCGTTCGAAACCCGCGATCTCCTCGCGCAACCGGTGCAAGACGGTGGCAGCCTCGGCGTGGCGGGCACGCAGGGAAGCAAGCTCGGCGCGCTTTTGCTCGAGTTCTACTTCCTCGGAGGACCTCTGTTGATAGTGGGCAGTCATAGGCGTCGCACTGTCTCAAGAATTATTTACAAACTGTCATTTTTGCCGCGACATTAGCACGACCTGAGGCAGAGTTACAAAAGATTTTATCACACTGACAGGAAATCTGGTTCAGGCATGGAGGAAGACAGTGCCATGAGGCAACGGCAGAGACACAAGAGAGGATCAGGTCACGGAAGCGATCGAAAGGCAATAGATGCAGCAGAGGGAGAAAAGGGCGAAGGCTGTGACAGTAAGAGTCGATATTCAGGGACGATCGCCGCGCATCATGCGGGTCAGCAGCCGGTCCAGAGCGGAGGCGAAACGCTGCCGATCGGCAAGACCGAACTGCGCCGGGCCTCCCAGCAGCAAGCCGTCGTTGCGCAACTCCTGCATCAGGTTGCGCATGGAGAGGCGCTCCCCCACGTTCTCATCGGTGTAGAGTTCGCCGCGCGGGTCGAGCGCAACTCCTCCGCGCTCAACGACACGGGCGGCCAGCGGGATGTCGGCGGTGATCACCAGGTCGCTCGCCTCGGCGTGCTCGGCGATGTAGTCGTCGGCGACGTCGAAGCCGGCTGCCACGCGCACCGAACTGATGAGCGCCGTGTGCGCCCGGGACAGGTCGCTGTTGGCGACCAGGCAAACCGGCACCTTTAGGCGCTGCGATGCGCGAAAGACAATCTCCTTGATGACCTTGGGGCAGGCATCGGCATCTATCCAGATCTTCATAGACTCATTTCCTCGGTTCTGTGGCACTGCAGACGGATCTGCCGCGTCCTTATCGCTGTCACGGTAAGGCACGCTACTACAGCGCGCCCCCTGTGTCAACGCGCCGGATTCTGTATACTAAGTAAAAACCTTTAAATCTTATTTAAAATATATTGACACTACTGTTGCAAGGTGGTATTGTTACGCGTCCTCGAATACCCGTGGATTAAAACCAAAAAGAAGTACTATGGGAGAAGTAAGTAAATGGTAAACGGCACTGTAAAATGGTTTAACGACAGCAAGGGGTTTGGCTTTCTTGAGCAGGAGAACGGCGAGGATGTCTTCGTTCACTTCTCCGCCATCAACAGCGACGGCTTCAAATCCCTCACCGAGGGCGACAGCGTGACCTTCGAAATCGTCAAGGGCCCGAAAGGTCTCCAGGCAGCAAACGTCAGCAGGGTTTAATCCCACTCACATAGCGTAGAACTTTACAAAAGCCCCGGAGCAATCCGGGGCTTTTTTTGTGCCCTTCCCTTTTTCAGCACCCTCAAGCGCCGCAGACCGGACACCCCTGCATGGACAGCGGTTTTTCCAGCCGGCACTCCCGAAGCAGCGCCTCGTCCCGAAAGATCTCCAGCGTGGGCCCGTCGGCCCGCACCACCCCCGCCGAAAGCACCACGGTCCGCTGGCAGACCTCCAGCACCATGTCCAGGTCGTGGCTGGTGATGATCTTGCTATGGTGGAAATCCTTCAAAAGCCCGATCAGCTGCCGGCGGGCGTACGGGTCCAGGCCGTTGGTGGGCTCGTCCATGACCAGGATGTCCGGCGACATGGAGAGGACCGTGGCGATGGCCACGCGCCTCTTCTCCCCGGCGGAGAGATGATAAGGCGCCTTCGCCGCCAGGTGCTCCGCATCGACCCGGCGCAGCGCCTCGGCCACACAGTTCTTCAACTCCCCCCCCGCCAAGCCGAGGTTCATCGGGCCGAAGGCGACGTCCTCGTAGACGGTGGGCATGAAGAGCTGGTCGTCCGGGTCGTGGAACACCATCCCGACGGTGCGCCGCGCCTCGAGCAGGGTCGAGCGGTCGACCGGGATGTGACCGATGCGCACCTCGCCCGAATGGGGAAGCAGGTGCCCGTTAAGGTGCGCGAGGAGCGTGGATTTCCCCGCGCCGTTGGCCCCGATCACGGCCACGGACTCGCCGTGGCTGACGCTGAAGCTTACGTCGCGCAGCGCCTCGGTGCCGTCGGGATAGACGTGGCGCAGGTGATCGATTTCCAGGATGTGGTGGCTCATGACAGGTACCCCGTTACCAGCGTCCCGAGCAGCTCGGCGCCGTTGTACAACCTCAAGGTGATGAAGAGCGCGCTCCAAAAGAGCACGAAGACGACCTCCCGCGCGCCGAAGCGCCCCCCCTGCGCCGAGGGAAAGTCGCCCGTGAAACCGCGCGCCAGCATCGCCATGTGCATCCGCTCGGCGCGCTGCCAGGTGCGCAGCAACAGGTGCCCCAGGAGCGAGGCGTAGCTCGCGAACCCGCTTCCCTTGCGGCCGAAGGAACGCAGCTCGCGCGCCCGCGAGGCCCGCCCCCCCTCCTCCGCCAGCACGAACAGGTAGCGGTAGAGGAAAAGGAGCTGCATGGCGAACGCCTTGGGCATCCCAAGCCGCACCAGGGCGCGGCAGATGGAGGCGAAACCGGTGAGCGCGGTCAGGGTGAGCGCGGCACCGACGGTAAGCGCGGTGCGCAGCACGATGGAGGCGAAGGAGACCCAGCCGCCGGTGATGTCCAGTGCTCCCAGGTGAACCAGGATGCCGCGGTCGAAAAGGGGGTTGCAGATGCCGACGGCGATGGCGAAGGGGGCGACCAGGGCCACCTTTGCCGCCAGGTAACCGGCGGGAAGCCGGCCCGCAGCGACCAGGGAGACGGGGAAGATGAAGAAGGGGATCAGGGCGGAGAGTTCGTAGCGGCCGAAGGAAACGACGCAGACGATGAAAACGAGGGTAGCCAGCACCTTGGCGCGGGGGTCCAGCCGGTGCAGGGGGGTATCCCCTCCCGCGAGCCGGTCCAGCCGCTTCAAATCGAGCAATGCCCCGTGTACCGATGCCATCAGGCTCCCATCCTCGCCGGCCGCAGCCGCCTTCCCGCTACGCCCGGGGGGGTAACGCTCCCCGGTTGCCCCTGCGCAGCAGCAGCGCCGCACCGGCGACCAGAAGGACGGTGAGAGCGGTGCCCGCGACGCCGGCAGCCCCGCTCCCCTTGCCGGAGACAGGCAAGGGCTGCGGACCGGCCGATGCCGGAGCGGGTGCAAGGACGGGCGCGGCGGCAGAAGCGGAGCGGTAGTCGGGAAACCAGGCCGTCCTCCTCTGCAGCGCCCCCAGAAGGACGGGCAAACCGGAGCGGTGCTCCGGGAGGGAGGCCTCCCCGGAAACCCTGGCTACCGACCACTCAAGCCCGTCCGGCTTTACCGAAGCGAAGCGGGACAGGCCGCCGGCGACGAAAAGGGCGCAGACCAACAAACCGGCGAGCACCAGGCGACCGGAGGCGGCGCTTGGGGCGCTCCCCCTGGCGAGCAGTTCGGGGCGGGCCTTGCGCAGGAAGGAGACCACGGCCAGCGTGACCGCCCCCTCAACCAGGCCGATAGCCAGGTGAATGGGCTGCATCAGGAGCAGGAATTTGTCCAGCGGGAGCGCGGAGACACCCGAAGCTGTCGTCTCCAGGACGACGCAGAGCGCACCCAGCTGCATGGCGAGGAGCGCCGCGAGCATGGTCACCACCACCTCGCGCCGGCGCCCCGGTTCCGGGCCGATCAGCCGGCGGTAACAAAGCGGATAGACGAGCAGGGCCGGGATCATGCCGAGATTGAAGATGTTGCACCCCAGTGCGAGGAGGCCGCCGTCGGCAAAGAAAAAGGCCTGGACCATGAGAACGGATGCGACGGTGAGGAAGGCGGCGCTGGGACCCAGCAGGATGGCGAGGAGCAGGCCGCCGGTCAGGTGGCCGCTCGACCCGGTACCCGGGATGGAGAAGTTGATCATCTGCGCGGCGAAGAGAAAGCCCCCCAGCACGCCCATGAGCGGCGCCAGGCGGTCGTCATGCTCCCGGCGCAACCGCGCCGAGCCGAGGGCGACGCCCCCCGCGGACACGGCCCACATCGTCGCGCCTACCGTCGGCGAGAGCAGAGCATCCGCCATGTGCATGATCTTCCTCCGCGTACCGTGACAGCCGCAGCAGCGGTAGCACGATTTTCATTTCAGTAACACGGCAATATATACAAGAAGCTCCGGGTGCTGTCAACGCATATGGCCGCCGTTGCGGCCGCATTCGCGTATACATCATCGCACCGCCGAAGGCCTTTACCCTTGCAACACAGAACCGACTTTACCTGTTGTCATAACCAGTGGCAGGCAGCCTCGGAAGAATGATTCCATGGACTCCAGGGTTATTCAAACAGCAACAGGTCAGGTTCAGAGATTTGATGAACGTTTTTAGGTGAAATAGGTACAATGTCCTTCTCTTTCTCCTAAAATGATGCTAATCTGCTTCGTCGGTGCTTGGGACCGTTGGCTGCGGTCAGTTCGCCGAGCACGAGGTCCTGATTCGGTTGCTGCGCAAGGAGCGCTTGCCCATGACTGGTTCTGAGAAGCAAACCGTCCACTTCACCGCCAACTGCACAGTACTGCTCGCCTTCTTCGTCGCACTCTTTTTTCCCGTCGGCTACTTCGCCATCAGCTACCAATACGCCGTCGGCAGCCTCGAGACCGAGGCCGAAATAAACGCCCGCATCATTTCCGGCCTGGGCGACCTGGAACCGGCGTCCTGGCACAGCGAGGCGCATCGCCTGGACGCACTGCTCTCCCACCGCGGCGACCCGGCACAAAAAGAGAAGCATCGCATCCTCGATTCGGTCGGGAGCGAACTGGCGGCCAGCGGTTACGATCCCGAGGCCCCGGTCATCCAACGTTCGCACCCCGTTCTTTATGGCAAACAGGTGATCGGCAGCGTCGAGATCAGCCGCTCCCTGCGCCCCATCCTCAAGAAGTCCCTCCTCGTCACGGTGATGGGGCTCAGCATCGGCCTCATCGTCTTCATACTGCTCCCCTTCCGTGCCATCAACCGAGCCAACCGCCAGTTGCAGGACTCCTACAACTTCCTGCGCAAGGTCATGGAGAGCAGCGCGAATGCTCTCATCGTCCTGAAGCTGGACGGCACCATCGGCATGGTCAACGGGCGCTGCACGGAGACCAGCGGCTATACCCCCGAGGAACTTCACGGCAGGGACATCCCCGGGCTGGTCGATCCCGAGTCGAGGGACATGGTGCTCGGGCAGCTGCACCTCGTGGCGAGCGGGGCGGCGGACATCGTTAAGTTCGAGGCGGACCTGGTCCGCAAGGACGGCGGCACGGTCACCATTGCCTGCGGGGCCACCCCCGTCTACCAGGAAGGCCGCATCGCCGGCACCGTCCTTTCCGTCGAGAACATCACGGAACGCAGGGCGGCGGTGGAAGCGCTCAAATCCGCGAAGGAGTATACCGAGAACCTGATCCAGGCCGCCTGCGTGATGATTCTCGGGCTGGACCTCAAGGGCGAGGTGACGCTTATCAACAGGACCGGCGAAGAAATGACCGGCTACAGCCAGGAAGAGCTGACCGGCAAGAACTGGTTCGACACGGTGATGGGGGCGGAAGCCTTCTTCAAGATGTGCGGTGGGTCGCAACTTGCCAACGACGATGGGATGAACGCCTTCGAGGGGCAGATCGTGACCAAGGCGGGAGCCATGCGCACCATCTCCTGGCGCAACAGCGCCATCGTCGAGAAGGGTGTCCGGATCGGCACCCTCTGCTTCGGCATCGACATCACCGAACACAGAAAGATCGAGGCGCAGCTCAGGCACTCGCAGAAGATGGAATCCATCGGGCAACTGGCAGGCGGCGTGGCCCACGACTTCAACAACATGCTGAGCGTGATGCTTGGCTATGCGCAGCTGAGCCTGCTCGAAGCCCCCGAAGCGACACCGCTGCGGCTCTACCTGCAGGAGATCATCAAGGCGGGGGAGCGTTCGCGCGACATGGTGCGCAAACTCCTCGCCTTCTCCCGCAAGGAGATCATCTCCCCCCGCGCGGTGAACCTGAACGAGCACTGCCTGGAGACCGAGAAGACGCTGAGCCGCCTGATCGGCGAGGAGGTCCGCTTCGGCTTCGCCCCCGACCCCGCACTCTGGACGGTGAAGATCGACCCCTCGCAGGTGGACCAGATCCTGATGAACCTCGCGGTGAACGCCCGGGACGCCATGCCCGACGGCGGGATGCTCACCATAAAGACCGAGAACGTGATCGTGGACGAGCCTTTCTGCGACTACCGCCTCGATGCAAAGCCCGGCTCGTACGCCTGCCTGAGCGTCGTGGACACCGGGACCGGGATGGACCGCGAGCTGATCAAGCGGATCTTCGAGCCGTTTTTCACCACCAAGGAGATGGGGAGGGGAACGGGCCTCGGGCTCGCCACGGTGTACGGCATCGTGACCCAGAACGGCGGTTTCGTCGATGTGGAAAGCGAGCCCGGCAGCGGCACGACCTTCCGGATCTACCTCCCCCGGATGAGCGGCGAGTCGGAGCCCCCCGCGCAGATCCTGCCGGGGACGCTCAGCGGTACCGGGACGGTCCTGGTGGTCGAGGACGACGACATGCTGCGGGCCATGGCGACCCAGATGCTGGAAAAGATCGGCTACCAGGTGATCCAGGCGGCGACCCCGCACGCCGCCCTCTGTATCTGCAAGGAAACCGACACCGACATCGACCTCGTGCTCTCGGACGTGATCATGCCAGAGATGAACGGTTTGGAGATGGCGCGCGGCATGGCGGTCCTGCGTCCCGACACCAAGGTGCTGTTCATGACCGGCTATTCGTCCGAGATCATCGCCAAGCGCGGTATCATCGCCGACCGGGAGATGCACTACATTCAAAAACCCTTCGACATGGAAGGTCTGCATGCCAAGATCATGGAGATGCGGACCGCCTGTTGATCCTACCACCCCCGAGATGCAAGATCCCGGCTTTGCCATGCCAGACGGCTTCTGCTAGACTGAACCGGTAGCGCCAAAGGCAATCAGCTCTTAGGAGACAGCTATGAAAAGGTTATTGACCATCCTGTTTATGACAGTACTGCTCCCTCTTACTGTCACTGCCGTACCGGTTCAAGCACAGCCGGAGCCAGGTTACTACCAGATGTCCGACCAAGACAGCTACGCGAACGATGACCTGCTCTACCCCGAGGAACTGGACGATCTGCTCGGCCCTATCGCGCTCTACCCAGACCCGCTGATAGCGCAGATCCTGCCGGCGGCCACCTTCGTCGACCAGATCCACGACGCTGCCAATTTCGTCAGGTTCTACGGCGACACCCCGCGCATCGACTATCAACCCTGGGACATCAGCGTGCGCGCGGTGGCGCATTACCCGCAGGTGCTGTACATGATGGACCGCGAGTACCAGTGGACCGCATCGCTGGGGCAGGCCTACATCGAGCAGCCCCAGGACGTGATGGACGCCATCCAGAGGCTGCGCCGCTTCGCCTACGACCAGGGCAACCTCTTCAGCACGCAGCAGCAGCAGGTCTTCTTCGAGGGCGACATCATCCGCATCGTCCCGGCGCGCCCGCAGTACGTCTACGTGCCGGTCTACGACCCGACCGTGGTCTACGTTGAACGCTACTACCCCAGTTCCCCCTTCATCACCTTCAGCGTCGGTTTCACCATCGGCCCTTGGCTGAACCGCGACTTCAACTGGCGTGAACGCAGGGTCTACTACCACGGCTGGCGCGGAGGCGGGTGGATTACCCGCTCGCGTCCCTACGTGCAGGACCGGCGCGGCATCTACATCAACAAGCGCGCCGCGACCATCACCATCAACGAGCGAGTGGTGCAGCGCGACACGCGCAGATACCGCGACCAACTGCGGGTCGAGAGCAGACGGCACCGTGACGAAGGGAAGATGCCGCCGGTGCGGCTGGAACCGCGGCGCCCCGGCAGGGTCGAACAGCCGCGCCCAGGCAAGGTCGAACAGCCGCGCCCAGGCAAGGTCGAACAACAGCCCCGCCCAGGCACGGTCGAACAACTGCGTCCCGGCAAGCCAGAACAGCCGCGCCCGGGCAGTGAGAGACGCAGGGAACCGTGGAACCGGCGCGAGCCGTCGCCCGCGCCCGGCGTACCCGCCCCCACGACCGCGCCCCCCAAACCGGGTGCTACCCCGCCGGCCGCGCAGCGGCAGCCGTCACCGTTACAGCCGCGGGTCGACACTGTTCAGCCGCCGGCGCCAACCAACAAGCCGCAGCCCCAGGGAAAACCGGACAAACAGCGACCGCCGGGACAACCTAAGCAACAACCCCAGCTGCAGCCGGGCGCTCAGCAGGCTCCTACCGTCACCGGGGAACCCGCCACGGCACGCCCTGGCCGGGGAGAGGGATGGCGCAGGGAGCCGCGCCCGGTGAACCGTCCCGACGTACAGCCTCCCGCCGCAGCGACGACACCCGCGCCTGCAGCGCGCGGAGCCGCGCCCCACGCTCCCGTAGCGGAGCCGGCGGTGAAGGCACCCGCGGCTGCTCCGGTAACCCCGGCCGCCCCGGCAAGGCCGGTGACGCCCCGGAGCGAGAAACCGAGGGTCGCACCGACACCGGCCGCAACGTCGGCGCCCAAGGCCGAGCCCGCCGAACCTGCGCGTCCGGCGCGGGAGTACGAGCCCGGACAGGGGCGCGGGCGCGGCGAATCCTCCGGCGGACGCCCCCTGCAAAGGGATGAGGATCGCTGACCGCTTCTCCAGCCGGGCCCTGCAGGGGCGAACGATCATTCCCCTTCACGCCCGGCAAACTCGATACAAAAAGGGGCGCATCGCGAGATGCGCCCCTTTCCTTTTGTCATTATCCATTGTCCCCCTACCCCGCCGGAAGGAGGTCGCAGGCGGCTGCTACCAAAGCCTTCACCCCTGCCCGCAGCGTCGGCTCGGGCAGCGGCGCGTACAAGGGCGAATGCTGCGACGGAAGCGACACCCCTTGGCGCTGCCCCTTTTCGAAGAGCTCTGGATCGGCTGCCCCCAGCCAGAACATGCAGACCGGGATCGCGCCACCAAGCCCCCAGGAGCCGAAATCCTCGCTCACCATCTTCGCCGCCGAGCGAACCACGTTATCCGCCCCAAGCGCGGCCCGCAGCGCCACCGCCACGCGCTCCGCCAGGACGGGATCGTTGTAGGTCGCCGGATGGCAAGCCGGAACGGAAACCACGGGAGAGCGCTCCTCCGGCACTCCTGCGGCGAGAGCCACCCCGGCACAGATGCGCCGCACCGAGTCCAGGATCCTGTCGCGCACCCGGTCGTCGAAGCTCCTGATGCTCAGTTGCAGCACCACCTCTTCGGGAATCACGTTGCACGCGGCGCCGCCATGAATGGAGCCGACGGTGACCACGGCCGGCTCGTGCGGGGTGATCTCGCGGCTCACTATGGTCTGCAGGGCGAGAACAACCTGCGCCGCCATCACCACGGGGTCCTTGCCGTGCTCCGGCGCTGAGCCGTGCGCCCCCACGCCGCGCACCACCACCTCCACCTCGGTGAAGCTGGCCAGGAAGTTGCCCGGTGCGTAACCGGCAGTCCCGGCCTTGAGAAACAGGGTGCTGTGCAGGGCCAGGGCGTAATCCGGCCTGGGGCAGAGCCGGTAGGCACCGTCGTCGATCATCGCCTGGGCGCCGTCTCCCCCCTCTTCGCCTGGCTGGCCGACCAGCACCAGCGTGCCGGACCAGCACTCCCTGGCGCGGGCCAGCACGCGGGCGGCGCCCAGCAGGCAGGCGACGTGCACGTCGTGCCCGCAGGCGTGCATCACCGGCACCTCGCTGCCGTCCCGGTAGACCGCCCTCGCCTTGCTGGCATAGGGAAGCCCCGTATTCTCCTCGACCGGCAGCGCGTCCATGTCCGCCCGCATCAAAAGGGTCGGACCGGTCCCATTCTCAAGCACTGCCAGCACACCGTAACCGGGCCAGTCAAACCTGCTGTACCTGCCGATCCCCTCCGTAACCTTGAAACCAAGCCCCTTCAGCTCTCCCGAAAGCAGCGAGGCGGTCTCGCGCTCCTGGCCGGACAGCTCGGGATGGGCGTGCAGATGTTCATAGATCTCAACCAGCGACGGGAGTTCGGCTTCGACCAGCCCGTTCAGTGAGTCGAGCTGCAATTGTGTCGGCATAAAATCTCTCACAGGCGTGATGAAATACCGGTGCAGGTTACTATGTCTCGCCTTTCTTATCAACTCCGATATGGCGCCTGCTCTCCACAGTCACCCGACCAGATCCTTCAGCCCGCGGTAAATGCGACCCGCATGGAAACGGCCCCGATCGCCCAGGTACACTGCACGAGGACAGGCAGACTGGCTAATTAATGAGCAGGCCGCGAGCGGGTCAGGCGACGACTGTCCCTGTAACGGTGCGAAAAAACGTCCCATCCCGTTGGCGAAGCAGAGGCTGGCATGCTCCATGTAAGGGGAAGCAGCAAAAGGAGGAGCTGCCATGACAGAGATCATCGACGGTATCGCGCACGTCACTGCGGCCGAGGCTGCCATCGAACTCTCCACCACCGAAACCCGCGTTCTCATGCTGCTCAAGCAGAAAACGCTGCAGGGGACCCTCTCCGACCAGGGATGGTTCATCACCAAGGCCTCCCTGGACCGCTACGACCGCGACGGGGAGCCGGCACAGCATTCCCCCGTCTGCCGCAGTACCTGCACCGCTTCCCGGTGCGGCTGCCACCAGGAGTGACGCCATGGGACTGACCATCCTTCCCTCGGATCTGAAATACAAGTACCCGAAGGCGACGCAGACCAGGTTCGATGCCAAGTTCTCCGACCCGGGCGACAGCGCCCCCTTCAACCGGGACGACCTCTACGACATCCTGCCGCTGCTCGCAGCGGTCATGAACGAACTGAAGCGGGACGACGCCACCACACTGCATTTCCTTGAAGACCTGATGAACCAGGACATGCCCCGTTTCCTGGTCAGCCGCGGCGAGGTCTTCGACTTCCTCACCGGCTGCGGCAAAGAGATGCTCTCCTACCGGTAGCGGGATACCGCAGGCAACACCACGGGCACAGCAGCCTGAATTCCCTGACGCGCTGCAGCGTCAGCCACACAAAGGAGAACGGCAATGAACAGCTTGGCCACCATGACAGCGTCAGCGACAGACACGGCATACGCCGGGTTTCAGGAAACCGGCTTCACCATAGAGCCCATCAACGGGCGCCCCGGCGGCTACCGCCTGGAGATGTCCGGCTTCCTTGCGCCGGGATGGAGCGGCAGGCTTGCCGCCGGGCTCTCGGAGCACCGCGTCGGCATCGTGCGGGGGAGTGCGGAGAAGGTCAACGCCAGCAGCTGGCGCTCCAGTTTCGAACTGAAGAGCGCCCCTTTTGCCGGGAGCCCCGAGGCGATCGACTTCCTGCGGCTGGCCAATACCGAGCCCGACCGCAAGGCGGCCTGCATCGAGCTCCTCTCCTTCACCATGGAGCCCACGGCGTGCCACAACGGCAGCCTCTTCGTCGAGCTTAAAGGGGTGGACCGGCTCGGCTTTCTCGGGGACTTGCTGGACTACTTCAGCATGCGCTGCCTGTTTCCGGTGAAGATGACCGTCGACACCCAGGGCGATACCGCCGTCGACCGCTTCTGGCTCAGAGGCGTAGGGGGCTCGGTACCTTCCGAAGCCATCTCAGACTCCATGAAAAGAAACCTGGAGCAGCTTCTGGCGCGCTGACGGCACTCCCCCCCTGCAGCGCCGGGACTGACCAGTAGGACCACAGATGCCCCCTCCCCTCACCGGGAGGGGCTCGTTTTCCCTCAACCCCACCTGCAGCTCTCTCGGTACCGCCCCTCTCACTCACACGGCTCGCTCCCCCTCACTCGGTAACGCACCTCACCTTGGCCCTGACCTGTCGGCTGCGGATTGAGACAGATGGTTGCAAATCGAAATAGATTCGCTAAAGTCTTTAACGTCGCCTAATCCATGGAGCCCCCCATGATCATCCACATAGTACGTCACGCAGAAGCCATAGAGAGAACGCCTGAGGTGACAGAAGAGCACCGTTACCTCACACGCCGCGGCAGACGACGTTTCCGCAAAGCCGCCAAGAGCCTCGCCACGCTCGGCATCGAGCCGGACCTGATCCTGACCAGCCCGCTGGTGCGCGCGGTGCAGACGGCCGACATCCTGGCGGAAAAGCTGCGTTACAAGCGGGAGCTGATCGTCACGTCCGAGCTCTCACCCGGTTTCCGCCCGGAAAAGCTTGACGAGTTGCTGAAGCTCTACCCGCAGGCGAGCGAGGTAGCGCTGGTCGGACACGAGCCGGACCTGGGCCTGGTCACGCAGGCGCTGCTCGGGGAAGAAGCTTCCCTCTCCCTCCCCAAAGGGGGTACCGTCTCGTTCAAGAGAAACGCCAGCGGCAGCGGAGAGCCGCAATTCCTGCAACTGGTGACCGGAACGGGCAGGATCATCACCGCACGCGGCAAGGCGGTGGATCGCCTGCGCCAAGGGGGCTGATCCGGAACCAGGTCGGGACAAACAACGCACAAGGAGTGTCAGAGATGGTCCAGTCCACAGCAGATTTCAGACGGCTGAAAGGCGTCGGCGCAATCCTGGGCAAGCGTCTGTACGACGCCGGGTTTGACAGCTTCGCCAAGATCGCCCAGGCCGGAGAGGAAGGTTTGAGCAAGGTGCGCGGTGTGAACCGGCGCCACATGGGATCGATACTGCAACAGGCCAGGGAACTGGCCGGGATGGAGCAGGAGGATGGGGAGAAGCCCGTGCAGCTTATGCAGCAGCGCGTGGTAGGGATGCGGGAAAAAGTGGAAAATCTGGCGCAGACAACCCGCGACCGGTTCGTCGGGGAGATGTCGGAAAAGTGCGGCAGAAAACTTGGGACCGACCTGGAGAGGATCGAGAACGCCCTGTTGCAGATGCACGATTTCGGTAACAAGCGCTCCAAGCGGATCGCGAAGATACTCACCAAGGCGGAAAAGAAGGTCACCGGCCTGGAAGAGGCAAGCCTCAAGAAGGTCCGCAAGGGGTTCAAGAAGGCAAGAAAGGCAGTGTTGAAGGCCCTGACGTAGCGTCACCCTTCCACCCCTCCCGGGTTGTCACAGTCCGCCCTGTCCTGATACAATCTGGCATCCCGTCATGCCCAAGGAGTAGCCGTTGAAACAAAACCGGCTGGCCGCCATCGACATCGGCACCAACTCGATCCGCAGCATCATCGTCGAGACCGCGGAGAGCGGCAAGTACAAGATACTCGACGACGAGAAGGTGCTGGTGCGCCTGGGGGAAGGGCTGCACCAGACCGGTGCCATCTCGCCCGCCGCGTGGGAGCGCGCCGTCGAGGCGCTGTCCCGCCAGAAAAAGATCATCGACGGCTACCAGGTCACCTCAATCGAGGCCGTGGCCACCAGCGCAGTGCGCAAGGCTGCCAACGGGCGCGAGCTGGTGGCGGCCATCAAGGAGCAGACCGGCCTCGACATCGAGGTGATAAGCGGCGAGGAGGAAGCCGAGCTGGCCGCCCTCTCGGCCCAGCACAACTTCGAGCTGGACGGGGTGCGACACCTGATCTTCGACATAGGAGGAGGCAGCCTCGAGCTCATCTCCGCCTTGGGCGCGCACGCCGAGGAGATGCTGTCGCTGGAACTGGGCGCGGTCTTTCTCACCGAGAATTTCTTGAAAAGCGATCCCGTACAGCAAGCGGAACACCAGAAGCTGCGCAAGCATATCCGCAAAACCCTGAAGGCCGCCTACAGCGGGGAGCGCACCGGCATGCAGTGTCTGGTAGGCTCCGGAGGGACCGTCACCTCCATCGCCGCCATGGTGGCCGCCGCAAGGCGCGAGAAGTTCGACTCCCTGCACGGCTACGAGCTGCTTCGCTCCGAGCTGGTACACCTATTGGCCATGCTGGTGAGAAAGAGCGACAAGGAGCGCCGCGCCATACCCGGCTTGAACCCGGAACGCTCCGATATCATCGTTGCCGGGGTCACCGCGGTCGACGAGCTGATGGACTTTTTCCAGGTGAACCACCTGAAGGTCAACGAGCGCGGCATCCGCGAGGGGCTCATCCTGCGCGGCCTGCGCCGCCGCAACCTGCTGCCCGAGAAGAAGAGGCGCTCCTGGCGCGACAGCACCCTCGAGTTCGCCCGTTCCTGCCATTCCGACGAGTCCCACGCCCAGCAGGTCGCCAAGCTCTCCCGGCAGCTCTTCTCGGCGCTTTCGAAGCGCTACGGCTGGGGCGACAAGGAACTGAGGCTCCTGGAAGCCGCGGCAATCATGCACGACGTCGGCTACTTCATCAGCTATTCCAGCCATCACAAGCATTCCTACCATTTGATCCGTCACGCCGACCTGTTCGGCTTCACCCCCCGCGAACGGGAGCTGATGGCCAACATCGCCCGCTATCACCGCAAGTCCATGCCCAAGAAAAAGCATGACGAGTACATGCGCCTTTCAGCTGCGGACCAGCTCCTGGTCGCCCGGCTGGGTGGGATCCTCAGGCTGTGCGACGGCCTGGACCGGCGCCGCAACGGAGTCGTGCAGCAGTTCGACTGCGTTCTCGAAAAGGACGTCCTGCGGCTCACCCTAGGCGGTGAGGAAGACATGTCCGTCGAACTCTACGGAGCGAAGGCCAAGAGCGACCTGCTCCAAGATGCGTGCCGTTTGAAACTCGTCTTCGAGGTTCTTGCCCGGCAACCTGCCGTCGCCCCACCCTCGTAGGGGCGAATAATCATTCGCCCGCCTTTAGCCCCTAGCTCAGGCACAGGATAGCCGGTCACCAGGTTACGGCTGTGACCATCGCCGGAACAGGCAAGAAACAGAAAGGCCGGGATATGATTCCCGGCCTTCACGTGTCCCACTGCGCTGTTTTCCACCTGCCGCCGAACCTCACCTGCGGCGATCTACAGGAGGAAAAAGGAGATGATGATTATCAAGAGCCCGCCGGTTATCCTGATCGGCACCGATGCCAGGAGGTGGCTCGCACGCTTATACCAAACCGGCAGCACATCCAGAATCAGATGACAGACGACTAACAGCAGGACGATGTAAATGATGCATTCGTGGCCGTAGCTTAAGTATTCCATACTGGCCACCTCCTCCATCGGCGGAAATTCTGCGCCCTTCGGCACATCAACAAAAGGAACCGCCGCCGACTTACCCTGACTTTAGCATAGACAGTGCCATCAACGTCTTTTGCGTCCGACGGCCGCGCGTCCCGGAACAGGCCGGAAACAAAGGGGCGACGCGCCCCTTAAAAGGGAGTGCACCGTCCTGCCGAGAAAGCCACCGGCCGCTGTTAAACTTATCGACACTTTTCAAGGAAACTTCTGTCGCTTTCCTTTACAGTTTTACACATTTCAGGTTTTATTTCCCCGCTTTCCTGCGCGCAGTGATCGACTCTCCGCCAATGCCCCAGTTGTCCGTGTCCACCTCTTCGATGACCACCACCGTGGTTGCGGGATTCTTTCCGAGCGTGTCCACCAGCAGCTGGGTGACCCCCTTGATCAGTGTGGCCTTCTGCTCCGCAGTGGCTCCATCCCTGGTGATCTTGATGTTGACGAATGGCATCTGGTTACCCCTCCTGAAATTTCAAAAAAGTTTCCGCTCCTGTCAAAGCGAAGCGGCCACTGTACCATCTGAGGCCCGCTTTGCACACCCCAAATGAGATCAAAAAAGGGGAGGAAGACTTACGTCCCCTCCCCTTCCAGGCGAAGTATCCGCTGGACGCAATCAACCGAAACTGGAGAAAGCGTCCTGCTCTGCGCTGGTGAACATGCGGTCGAGCTGGAGCATGAGCAGCAACTGCTCGCCGTGTTTGATGACGCCGCAGATGAAGTCCTGGTCCACGCCACCGGCGGCGATGCTTGGGGGGGGCTGGATCTCGCCGCTGGAAATCCTGATCACCTCGGAGACGCCGTCGACGATGAAGCCCATGAGCTTGCCGTCGATGTCCATGACCATGATCCGGGTGTGCTGGTCGTCATCGGTGCTGCACATGCCGAACCGGTTCCTGAGTGAGATGATCGGTATCACCTTGCCGCGCAGGTTTATGATCCCCTCTACGCTGGGCGGGGTGTTCGGGATATGGGTGATGGGGGTCATCCTGATGATCTCGCGCACCTTCAGCACCTCGACGGCGTACTCTTCGGCGCCCAGGTTGAAGCTCACCAGCTGAATCAGTTCGCTGCTCGACTCACCCTTTTTGATCGGCAAATTGGCGGTAGACATTTATTTCCTCCGGGGTTCCTTGATGTGTCAATGGACTCTGATGCGATTCAGGCCCTGCCGCACGGTAGTCCGTCCTGAACGCTGCGGCAGCGTGCCTCCGGTACCTGTGAGACGTATCGGCGCCCCTTCATGAATCTTGAGAAGAAGTTGACATCCGGGAAGGCGCTCCCCTTCCGGAAGGCTCACCTGTGGGTGGGGCTCACCGGGCGGAGGTGCCAGATCTCCTCGTTGTACTGGGATATGGTTCGATCGGTGGAGAACTTGCCGCTTCTCGCGCTGTTGACGATGCTCATCCTGGTCCACGCCTCCCGGTCCAGGTAAGCCTCGGCGGCCTTTCTCTGTGCCCTGACGAAGCTGCGGAAATCGGCGGCGACCATCCATGGGTCCTGCGGGCTCATGATCGCTTTAACGATGGGATCGAAGATCCCCTTCTCGAACATGTTGAAGTGCCCGCTGGTCAGAAGCTGCATGACCCGCTCCAGCTCCGGGTCGGCGGCCACGATGCCGGCGGGGTTGTAGCTGCGGCGTTCCCGTTCCACCTCCTCGGCGGTAAGGCCGAAGACGAAAAAGTTTTCATCGCCGACTTCCTCGCGGATCTCGATGTTGGCGCCGTCCAGGGTGCCGATGGTGATGGCGCCGTTCATCATGAACTTCATGTTTCCGGTGCCGGATGCCTCCTTGCCTGCGGTGGAGATCTGCTCGGAGAGGTCGGTGCCGGGGCAGATCACCTCCATGGCGGTGACGCGGTAGTTGGGGAGGAAGGCCACCTTGAGCCGCCCCCCCACCACCGGGTCGTCGTTCACCACGCGGGCCACGTTGTTGATCAGCTTGATGATCAGCTTGGCCATGTAGTAGCCGGGAGCGGCCTTGCCGCCGATCAACACGCAGCGGTCGGTCCACCCCTCGGTGTCGCCGCGCTTGATCCGGTCGTAGAGGTGGATCACGTGCAACACGTTCAGGAGCTGGCGCTTGTACTCGTGGATCCTTTTAACCTGGACGTCGAAGAGGCTGTCGGGGTTGAAGGTGACACCGCACTGCTCCTGCACCAGGGCCGCTAGACGCTCCTTGTTTGACCTTTTCACCGCGTGCCACTCCCTGCGGAACTCCGGGTCGTCGGCGTAGCGCACCGCTTCGGAGATCAGGGAGAGGTCGGCCACGAAGCCGTCTCCGATCCTGGAGGCGAGGAGTCTGGTGAGCCCGGGGTTGCAGCGGGCGAGCCAGCGGCGCGGCGTGACGCCGTTGGTCTTATTGTTGAACTTCTCCGGCCAAAGCTCGTAGAAATCGCGGAAGAGCCCCTGCACGAGGAGCTCGGAGTGCAGGGCGGCCACACCGTTCACCGAAAAGCTACCGACGATGGCGAGATAGGCCATACGCACCTGCTGCACCTCACCCTCCTCGATGATGGACATGTTGCGCAGGCGCTCGCCGTCGCCGGGCCAGCGGCTGGCCACCTCGGCCAGGAAGCGGGCGTTGATTTCCAGGATGATCTCCAGAAGGCGCGGCAAAAGTTGCCTGAAAAGCGGCACCGACCATTTCTCCAGGGCTTCGGGGAGCAGGGTATGGTTGGTGTAGGCCATGGTACGGGTGGTTATGCGCCAGGCCTCGTCCCAGGAGAGTCCCTGCTCGTCCATGAGCAGGCGCATCAGCTCGGGGACGGCGCAGCTTGGGTGGGTATCGTTCAGCTGGAAGCTGTTGCGCTCGGCGAAGTGGTCGAAGACCTTCCCCTGGCGCGAGATCCAGCGTTCAATGACGTCCTGCAGGCTCGCGGAGGCCAGGAAGTACTGCTGCCTGAGCCGGAGCGCCTTGCCGTTCTCGCTGGCGTCGTTTGGGTAGAGCACCATGGTGATATTTTCCGCCTCGTTCTTCATGGCGACTGATTCGGTGTAGCTCCCGGCGTTGAACTCCTCGAGGTCGAAGACGTCCGTGGCTGCGGCCTTCCAGAGCCTCAGCGTGTTCACGGTACCGTTTCGGTACCCCGGGATCGGGAGGTCGTAGGGAACGGCGAGCACTTCGTGGGTGTCGAGCCAGCAGTAGCTCACCGTGCCGTCGTCGCTGCGCCTGGTCTCGCAGCGCCCGCCGAAGCGAACCCGCTGGGTGTATTCGGGACGCTCCATCTCCCAGGGGTTGCCGTCGCGCAGCCAATGGTCGGGCTCCTCGACCTGGCGGCCGTCCTCGATGCGCTGGCGGAACATGCCGTATTCGTAGCGGATGCCGTACCCCATCACCGGGAGCTGCAAGGTGGCACAGCTGTCCAGGAAGCAGGCGGCCAGGCGCCCCAGGCCGCCGTTGCCGAGCCCGGCGTCGATCTCCTGCTCGGCGAGTTCCTCCAGCTGCAGCCCGAGTTGCTGCATCGCCTCTGCCGCGGGTTCGTCGAGACCGAGGTTGAGTACGGCGTTGCCCAAGGCGCGTCCCATGAGGAATTCGAGCGAAAGGTAATAGCCGGTCTTCGTGTCGGCGTTGATGTAGGCGTAACGGGTGTTGTTCCAGCGCTCGATCAGGCGCTCCCGGACGGTGTAGGCGATGGCCTGGTAGCGGTAGCGGATGTTGCGGCAGAACTTGTCACGCCCCAGGTGGTGGAAGTAGTGGTGTACGAAATCCTTGACCAGGCCGTCGGCGTCCATGGGGAGCGCCTCCAGCTCGCAGATGTCTTTAGGGCAAAGGATATTCTTTTCCTTGTCGTGCATAAGCGAGAACTCCTTTTGCTGAATAAGTAACCGGTGCCCGGAGGCAACCGGTACATTCTACACCTTTCGGCGTACAGATGAGGTTACTGAAGCAGGGAAAGCGGGCGACGGGGAGTGAAGGGCGAATGATCATTCGTCCCTACATACACCTCCGGCTGGCGCGGGCTTAAGCCGGTTCGAAGAGCTTGGCCGCGGCGCGCATCTGCTCCGGAGTAGCCAGAAGGAGCGCGGTGTCCCCGTCCTTGAATTCCCAGACCGGGTCAGGATTGGCGATGATCTCGTCCCCCCGCTTGATAGCCACCACGGTGGCTCCGGAACGGGAGCGCAACATCCCTCCCCTGAGGCTCTCCCCCTCTATGGGGGCGTTTTTGCGCACCCGGAAGCTGCCGATCTCTGCGCCGGAGAGAAAACCGGCGATGCCGACGGCATGGCTGTGGCGCTTGCTCACGCTGCGCAGCATCTCGTAGCCGTCGCGCCTGACATCCGCGATGCACTCTTCGATCACGTCCTGGGGGATCAGGAACCGCTTCAGCACGCGGAACAGGATCTCCACGGAGGTCTCGAACTCCTCCGGGATCACCTCGTTCACACCCAGCCGGAACAGGGGCTCCATCTCCAGGAGATAGCGGGTGCGTACGATCACGTGGATCGAGGGGTGCATCTTCCTGGCCTGCGCCGCGATGCGGCGGCTGGCTGCTGCGTCCGAGATGGCGACCACCACGATGCGGGCGTCGCGTATCCCGGCGTGCTCCAGGATCTCGGGCTTCGACGCGTCGCCGAAGATGATCTCCTCCCCTTCCCTTCTCAGGCTGCGCACCGTGAATGGGTTTGTCTCGACGATGACGCGCGGGATCTCCAGGCTCTTCAGGATGCGGGCCAGGTTCTTGCCGTTCACACCGTAGCCGACGATGATGACGTGGTCCTGGTAGCCGACCTTCTCGCCGTTTTGGGCAAGGCTGCTCCGGCCGCGGGTCCAGGAGTGCGGCAGCGTGGCGGTCATGAAGTCGGCCACCGGCCCCGCAAGCTTCATGCAGAGGGGGGTGAGCGCCATGGTGGCGATCGAGGCGGCCAGGAAAAGCTGGTAGGTCTCCGGGGTGAGCAGCCCGTACTTCAAGCCGCTGCGCGAGAGGACGAACGAGAATTCTCCGATCTGGGCCAGCGAGAGCCCGGCGATGAGGGCAATGCGCATGGGGAGGCCGAGAACGAGGCCGACCGCGGAGGTGAGCAGCGCCTTGACCAGAATGATGGAAAGCACCAGGCCGAGCAAAAGGAGCGGGAACTTGAACAGGATGGCAGGCTTCAACAGCATCCCGACCGAGATGAAAAAGAGGCTCATGAAGGCCTCGCGAAAGGGCATGATGTCGCTGAGCGCCTGGTGGCTGTACTCAGATTCAGAGATGGCGAGCCCGGCGATGAAGGCGCCCAGGGCGAGCGAGAGCCCGACCTGCGCCGTAAGCCACGCGGTCCCCATGCCGATGAAGATAATGGAGAGGACGAAGAGCTCGCGGCTCCGGGTCTTCACCACCTGCTCGAAGAGCCAGGGGACTACGAAGCGGGCGCCGTAATGGGCGCCGACGATGACCGCCCCCGCCTTGGCGGAGACGATGGCGATCTCGACGAGCCCCTGTCCCCCACCGGCGAGAAACGGGGTGAAAAGCATCAGGGGGACGATGCAGAGGTCCTGGAAGATGAGTATGCCGAGGGCGGCCTTACCCTGGGGCGTGTCCATCTCGCCCGCGTCCATCATAAGCTTCATCAGGATGGCGGTGGAGGAGAGCGCCACCAGGAACCCGAAGAAGACCGCCTGCGAGAGCGGGAACCCTCCAACGGTACCCAGGGCGGCGACCGCTGAGATGGTGAGGACGAGCTGCAGACCGCCCCCCAGGAGCACCATGTGGCGGATGCGCATCAGTTCCTTCAAGGAAAACTCGATGCCGATGGTGAACAACAGGAGCACCACGCCGTACTCGGCCATCTGCTCGACCTGGTGGCTGTCCCTTATGAACCCCAGGGCGTAGGGGCCGGCCAGAAGGCCGGTGATCAGAAAGCCGATGATGGAGGGGAACTTGAACCTGCGCAGCACCACCACGGTGAACAGGGCCAGACCGAAGAGCACCACGATGTCGCGTAGAGCGTGAAAATCCATGAAACCTCACCTTATATAAATGCAGAGTCTCGGCGCCGCAAGAGCCACTTGGTCAGCTCCAGGACGGGGACGACCGATCCGGAAGCGAGGATGATGACTCCCCAGTCGAGCGGTGTCAAGGAGAAGGTGCCGAAGGGGCGGTGCAGTACCGGCAGGTAGACCACGGCCAGCAGCAGGCAGATCTCCCACGATACCGCCAGGTTCAGCCACCTGTTGGCGAAGGGGCGCCTGAATACGGAGTCGCGGTCCGAGCGGAAGTTGTAGGCCTTGAAAAACTGGATCAGTACCAGCGACACGAAGGTCATGGTCATCGCCTCCGCATCGGAGCACCCCGAGGCGCGGGCCCAGGCGAAGAGCGCAAGGTTCACCAGCGTGGACCAGGCGCCGCCGGCCAGGATCAGCGTCACCACGGAGCGGTTGAAGATGCCGCGCGAGGCGTCCCTTGGGGGGCGGCGCATGAGATCGGGCTCGGCGGGGTCTACCGCGAGCGCCAGGGCGGGGAGGCCGTCGGTGGCGAGGTTCACGTACAGGATCTGCACCGCGCTCAGCGGAAGCGGCAGCCCCATGAGCATGGCTCCGGCCATGAGGCCGATCTCGCCGATGTTCGAGGACAACAGGTACATCAGGTACTTCTTGATGTTGTCGAAGATGGCACGCCCCTCTTCCACCGCGGCCACGATCGAGGCGAAGTTGTCGTCGGTGAGGATCATGGCGGCAGCCTCCTTGCTGACCGCGGTGCCGGTGATTCCCATGGCGACGCCGATATCCGCTTTTTTGAGCGCCGGCGCATCGTTGACCCCGTCGCCGGTCATGGCCACCACCTCGCCTCGCTTCTGCAGGGCCGCGACCACCCGGAGTTTGTGCGCAGGCGAGACCCGCGCGTAGACCCCGATCGACTCGACCTCCCGCTCGAGGGTCGCGTCATCCATCGCCTCCAGCTCGGCCCCGGTGACGACCCGCCCATGCTCCAAAAGCCCCAGTTCCCGCGCCACCGCTACTGCGGTGACCGGATGATCCCCCGTGATCATGACCGGCCGGATACCCGCCTCCCGGCAGGTGCCGATGGCGTCGCGGGCCTCGGGACGGGGGGGATCGATCATCCCGACCAGGCCGAGAAAAGTCATGCCGCTCTCCGCCCCGGCGCGGTCGGTTCCCTGTTTGCGCGCGACGGCGAGTACGCGCAAGGCTCCCTCGGCCATGCCGCGCGCGGCCTCGGCGATGCGCGACCGCGCGGCGTCATCGAGCGGGGGCTCCCCTGAATCGGCAAGCTGGGCGGTGCAGGCGGACAGGATCACCTCCGGCGCCCCCTTGGCGCAGGCAACCAGACCGGACTCTTCCCGATGCAGCGTGGTCATGCACTTGCGCTCCGAGCTGAAGGGGATCTCGTCCAGGCGGGGGTAGCGGGCCGCGAGTTCTTCCCGCTCCAGCCCCGCCTTGGCCGCGGCGACCACCAGGGCGGCCTCGGTCGGGTCTCCCTGGGCGGTCCAGCTCCCCGCGCTCTCCCCAGGTATCACCCTGGCGTCGCAGGCCAGCAGGCCGACACGCAGCAGTTCGAGAAGCAAGGGGGGAGGCGCCACCACACGCCCCTCCCGCGAGAACTCCCCCTCGGGGGCGTACCCGGCACCGGAAACCTCGTACCAGGCGCCGGCGCAGTAGCATCTGCGCACGGTCATCTCGTCTTTGGTGAGCGTCCCGGTCTTGTCGGAACAGATCACCGTGGTGCTCCCCAGGGTCTCTACTGCGGCAAGGCGCCGCATCAGTGCGTGGCGCTTCACCATGCGCTGCACACCCAGGGCGAGCGAGATGGTGACCACGGCGGGAAGCGCCTCGGGGACCGCCGCAACTCCCAGGGCAATCCCGAAGAGAAGCATCCCCACGAACGGCTCGCCGCGCAGCAACCCGCCCGCCACGATGACCGCCACCCCGACCAGGGCACAGCGCGCCAAAAGGCTCCCCACCCGGTCCAGGTTCTCCTGCAGCGGGGTTCTCCCCCCTTCGATGCCGGAGATCATCCGGGCGATGCCGCCGAACTCGGTTTCCATGCCGGTGGCAACCACAACCCCGGCCCCGCGGCCGTAGCTCACCACGGTCCCGGCGTAGGCCATGTTGCGCCGCTCCGACAGCGGGGCCTGGGCATCTGCCAGGAGCGCGGCGCTCTTGTCGACCGGAAGCGATTCGCCGGTCAGCGTCGCCTCTTCGAGTTGCAGCCCGTAGGCCTGGGTCAGCCTGACGTCGGCCGCCACCCGGTCCCCGGCCCGCAAAAGGAGCAGGTCCCCCGGCACCAGTTCGCGTGCCGCCACGGTGACCTCCGCACCGTCCCGCACTATCCTGGCCTCGGGCGCCGCCATCCGGCGCAGGGACTCCAGGGAGCGTTCCGCTCGGTATTCCTGCGCGAAGCCGAGCAGGGCAGCGAACAGCACGATGACGGAGATGGCCGCCGCCTCCAGGGCATGCCCCAGGAAAGCGGAGAGCAAAGCAGCCAGCAGCAGGATCACGATGAGGACGTTTTTGAACTGCCGGAACAGGACGGACCAGGGGGAGATCGGCCGCACCGCTTCCAGTTCGTTGGCACCGTAACGCGAGAGCCTGTCGGCGGCCTGGGGTGAATCGAGTCCTGCCGGGGAGGATACCAGCCGGGCGTACAGCTCGGCCGTGTCGAGGGTGTGCCAGGGGGCATGGTCCTGCGTCGCCCGGATCACGGCCTTGTCTCCAGGGCGCGCCTGCTCACCTGATGCCGGGGCGGATGGCCTGACCGGGGCTGACGAAGGAGATTCCCTGCCCGGAGGTGGCGCCGATCATGACGCATTCGATGATGGGGGTGTTTATGGTATGGTCGGCCTGCCACTTCACTATGAAATTGGCGCCGAAGCCCCCCGCCACATCCTTCTCCTCGATGTGGACATAGGTGCTCGCCAGGGGTGCCAGAGAGAGCGGCTTGTCCTGGTAGTGGCGAAGCAGTTTTCCGCTGGTGTCGTAGTAGTCGATGGAGGTGATGCGAAGCCAGGAATCCATGTCCGTGTTCCTGATGCTGAGGGTGGTGGCCAGCTGGAACGGAAGGCTGCGCGGCCCGCTGAAGACGTTCGAGTAAGCCGGCACGTAGACGGTCTGCCCCTTGGATAGGCGGACGTCGGAGGCGGACCAGCCCGCGGCGGGCAAGGCCAAGAGAGAGAGGAGCAGACAGGTGACAAGGCGCATGGGAAACCCTCCGGTTCATGCTGCGGCGGCCGGAAAGATGACAGGGCCGCCGAAGCGGTATGGCAGGCGTCGGCTAACGGTTTAGAAACGGCACCAGGCCGCGCAGCAGATCCATGGTGAAGTTCACCCCCGCCAGGGCGCCCAGCGTCCCCGCCACTCCCAGAAGCAGGGTTGCCAGGGTGTTCCTGAGCTTCCAGGCGCAGGGAATGAGGGTGAACGACATGAGCAAGTAAAGAGCCAGTGTGAGCACAAACGCTGAAAAGCGCAGGTTGGCCGCTACGCTGAATATGTCGATGACCGTGAGTGCGACGGCGATGCAACTGCAGCGCAACAGCATCGCCCTGGCGTCACACCTGACCGCAGAGCGAAACACGATCACCCACAGTACGGCCTTTAATAGGATAGCAAAAAAAATCATGGCGGCTCCCTGTTGCTGTTTTTTTTCAAGATGCAGGTCATTATTGGCCGTCAGAGAATAGCACAATCCCCCCAGGATATGGTTATTGAAAGGATAAAGTGGTATGATCAATCCCTTTGGGGCCCGTTTTTAGATTGAGACAGCAATGCCCTTGTATCTAACAGCAGCCGTCATCACTGATCCATTGACTCCCGCTGTTCTACCAGACGACGCTGAGCGAGCCTGCACGGCTCGCCAAAAGGGCTATTTTCCCTTGACAACAAAGCCCCCGGCGAAAGATATTGAACCGGTGTTTACGGACACCGTTTCCCGGTTTCACACGGGATTACGAGGAAACCCGCAGGAAACACGCAGGCACCCCGCAGAGGCAACAGGTGACAAGACATGTATAACGGCAAGGTGATCATTTGTGACGACGAGGTCGAGATCCTCAGGTACCTGAGCAAGATTCTATCGGCCAAGGGGCTGGAGCTGGAAGTGTTCAGTTCCGGCACCTCCCTGATGAGCTGCCTGGAAAACCGGGGCCTCGACGACGGCGACCTCATGCTGCTCGACGTCAAGATGCCCGACCTGGACGGGCTTGAAATACTGCAACGCGTAAAGCGGATGAAGCTGGACGTACCGGTGGTGATGATGACCGCCTACGCCTCCATCAACTCCGCCATCGAGGCGATGAAGCTTGGTGCCTACGACTACGTCACCAAACCCTTCCCCAAGGAGAAGATCTTCGGGATCCTGGAAAAGGTCCTGGAGCGCAAGGAACTGCTCAAGGAAAACATCGCCCTCAAGGACGAGCTGGGCATCCCGTCCGCGTCCACCCCGCTCATCTTCACCTCCGAGACCTTCAGGCGGGTGCACGACATGGCCATGCTGGTGGCCCAAAGCGAGTCCAACGTGGTGATCCTTGGTGAATCGGGCACCGGCAAGGAGCTGATCGCCAGCCTGATCCACAACAACAGCCCCAGGGCCAAGGAGCGCTTTCTCACCATCAACTGCGCCGCCCTCTCCGACACCCTGTTGGAAAGCCAGCTCTTCGGCCACATAAAGGGCGCCTTCACCGGGGCCATCACCGCGCAGAAGGGGCTTTTGGAGGCGGCGAACCACGGCACCCTGTTCCTGGACGAGGTGGGGGACATGAGCCCGGCCATCCAGGCGAAACTCTTGCGCGTGTTGCAGGAGGGAGACTTCATCCCGGTGGGTGACACCAAGGCCAAGAGTGTCGATATCCGCTTCCTGGCGGCGACCAACAAGGACCTCGAGGAGGAGGTGCGCCAGAAGCGCTTCCGCGAGGACCTCTTCTTCCGGCTGAACGTGATCTCGCTCCACCTCCCCCCCTTGAGGGACCGTGGAGAGGACATCGAGCTCCTGGCGCGGCACTTCTTGGCCAAGTACGCGGCGCGCATGAAGCGGGAGATCACCGACTTCACCCGCGAGGCGATGCAGCTTCTGAAATCGTACAACTGGCCCGGCAACATCCGCGAGCTGGAGAACGCCATCGAGCGCGCCGCCATCCTGACCCGCGGCAGCACCATCACCGCCGAAACCCTGCCGGTCTGGCGCACCCCGCCGCCCCAGGAAGCCAAGCAGGAAGGGGGTAAGCGCCTGGTCTCGCTGGAAACCGTGGAGCGCGAGCACATCCTGCACGTCCTCAAGGCATCCGGCAACAACAAAAGCCGCGCCGCCAAGATCCTGGAAATCGCCAGGCGCACCCTGGACCGCAAGATCGAGGAATACGGACTGGAAGACGAGGGAGTGCGCTGATGCTCAGGCGTTTCCCGATCCGGGCCAAGCTCACCGTCGGCTCCGTCGCCCCCCTCTTCGTCGCCTTCTTCATCTGCTCCCTGGCCGGCCTCTACATCATCAACGACAAGATCGCGGGGCAGGCCCAGGAAAAGGTGCGCACCGACCTCAACTCGGCGCGCGAGGTGTACCGCAACGAGCTGGAGCGGATCCGCGAACTGATGGATCTCACCGCCACCAACCCCTACAACTCCAACTCCATCGTGGCCGGCGAGCGCAACATCAGGTCGCTTTTGCGCAGCCGGATGGAGAACAAGCACCTCGACATCCTCACCGCGGTCGACGCCTCGGGCAAGGTCCTCTTCCGCGCCCACAGCCCCGAGCTTAAAGGCGACCGGCAGTCCTCCTATTTCGTTGAGCAGGCGTTGAAGGGAATCGCCATCACCGGGACCACGGTGCTTACACCGGAGGAGCTCGGCAAGGAAGGGATCACCCTCACCAACCGCGCCACCATCCCTCTCATCTCCACGCCGCACGCCCGCCCGCGCGCGGACAAGACCGAACGCTCCGGGATGATGATGGTGTCCGCCTTCCCGCTCAAGAACAACTCGGGCACCGTGATCGGCGCGCTCTACGGCGGGATACTCCTCAACAACAACAACGCCCTGGTCGACAAGATCAAGGAGATCGTCTACGAGGGGGTCCAGTTCAAGGGGACCGACGTGGGGAGCGCCACCATCTTCCTGGGCGACGCCCGCATCGCGACCAACGTGCGTACCACCGATGGCGCCCGTGCCATCGGCACCAGGGTTTCGGAGCAGGTCTACAAGCAGGTCATCCTCGACAAGAAAAAATGGATCGGCCGCGCCTTCGTGGTCAACGACTGGTACTTCACCGCCTACGAACCGATCATCGACCTCCAGGGGAAGGCGATCGGCTCGCTCTACGTGGGGATGCTGGAAAAGCCGTACACCCACATGCAAAAGAGCGTCAACTCCATCCTCTACCTGGTGCTCTTCGTCACCTCGCTGATCGGCATCGCCGTTTCCGGCTTCATCGGGACGCTGCTGGCGCGCCCGATCAAGGAGCTCGAGAAGTTGGCCCACCGGGTGGCCCGCGGCGAGCGCGACCTGCAGATCGAGGTGCAGTCCACCGACGAGGTGGGCGACCTGGCCGAGGCCTTCAACCTGATGACCCGCGCCCTGGGACGCCAGGAGGCGGAGATAGGGCTTTTGCACCGGGCCCTGGAGCTTAAGATCGAGGAGCGCACCGCGCAGCTCTCGGACAAGACCAAGCTCTTGGCCCAGACCCAGGCGGACCTGGCGCGCGCCGAGAAGCTCGCGGACCTGGGGATCGTGGCCGCAGGCGTCGCGCACGAGATCAACACGCCGCTGGCCATCATCCGCGGCAACACCGAAGTCCTGGAGATGTGCCTCCCCAACGAGCACCCCAACCGGGAAGAGGTCGAGATCATCAGCCAGCAGACCGAGCGCATGGCGAAGATCGTGGGGAACCTTTTGACCTTCGCACGCCAGAAGTCGCTGAACCAGCGGCAGTTCATGGTGCACGAGGTGCTGGACGACATCGTGGCCCAGATCCGGCACCAGGTCCCCATGGACGCGGTCTCGGTGAAATGGGAGTACGACCTGAACCTGGGACCGGTCACCGGGGACACCGACCAGCTGAGGCAGGTGTTCAGCAACATCATCCTGAACGCGGTGCAGGCCATGCTTCCCGACGGCGGGACCCTAAGGCTCACCACCCGCCGGCAAGGCCCCGGCAACGGCTGCATCGTGGAGGTCCGCGACACCGGCAAGGGGATCTCTCCCGAGCACCTGGAGAAGATCTTCACCCCCTTCTTCACCACCAAGGACACCGGGACCGGCCTCGGCCTCTCGGTATCCTACGGCATCGTCAAGGACCACGGCGGGGACATCAGGGTGTCGAGCACCCCGGGGATGGGAACCTGCTTCGAAATAGAACTGCCGGGGGTGGACCCTCTCGCCCCTGGGGAAAGCGAGCAGTGACGCTCCCGCAGCAAAAGGGCCGAGCGCCCGCCATCACGACAGCACCCAAACGAAAAAGGAGTGAGACATGAACATCGAGTGGACCAGCGACCTGGCCATCGGCGTGACCGAAATCGACGAGCAGCACAAGGAGATCTTCAGGAGGTTCGACCGCCTGCTGACCGCCTGCAACGAGGGTAAAGGCAACGAGGAAGTCCTCAAGCTGTTGCTCTTTCTGGAGGACTACGTGAAAGAGCATTTCACCGCCGAAGAGGAACTGCAAAAGCGCAGCGACTACCCGGACTACCCCGCGCATAAATCGCAACACGTAAGCTTCATGGCCAACGTGGACAAGCTGACCCGCTCCTTCCGCGACGAGGGGGCGACCCTCCCGCTGGTGATCCAGACCAACCGGACCCTCGCCGACTGGCTGATTCAGCATATAAAGAGGGTGGACACCGCCTTCGCGCGCTACCTGCGCGAGCAAAAAGCGTCCTAACACCCCTACGGCGCCAAATAAGGGGCCGCAGTCCCGGGCCCGAAGCTACCGCAAAAAAAAGGTCCCCCTCGTGCAGCGAGGGAGACCTTTTCATTTATGAGCGCAATCGGCGGGCGGGGAGCGCCTGAGATGCGGCGCCTCAGGAGGGCTTCTTCGCCTCGGCCGTCCCCTCGGGTTTGCGCGCGCCGTCCTTGCCGTGCCTAAAGGACTTCCTGTGCCGCGAACGGCTGCGGGGACGATCGCCTGCCGCGGGCTTTGCCTGCTGCTGAACGGCCCCCTTTTCCTTTTCCTTCTGCGGCTGGTTCTTTTGTGACTGATCCTTTTGCTGTTGCTCGGGGCGGTTGGGCGACTTGAGCCGGGCGATCAGGTCGCGCGCCCAGTCGGCATCGCCGTCGCAGCATTCCTGGGCGACATACTGCAGGTCCTCGGGCGTGGTCTTGCTGGACTTGATCTTGAAAAGCCGTTCGATCAGCTCGCGGGACCAGTAGTACTCCCTGATGTATTTCTTGCCGTCGATCTCGTCGTAGCTGTAATCGGTGCAGGGGACCACGCTCTTCAGCCACTGCGGGGTGACCTTGAGCCGGGCCGCGGCAGCCTCCTGCTCGTGGTGATCGTGATCCTGCTTTTTGCGCACGACGTTGCTGCCGGTCCCCTTTTCCTCGGCCGCCGGGGCCGTCTGGGACAGCGCCAGGTGTTCCAGGTAGCGACCCAGATCCTCCAGCGCCGGGACGCTGAGACGCGAGATGGTTGCGTCGGAGCGGTAGACTACGCCAGGGCGATCGACGCGGAAGTCGACGGCGGGCTCGTTTTCCCCTTCCTGGACGCCGACGCTCACTTCGAGGTCGAAAGAGCCGCCGGCCAGTTGTTCGGCGAGGTCGCCTTCGACAGCGTCGAGGATGAGCCCGGTGAGACACTCCTTGAGTGCCCCTTCTTCCACCCTGAAGTAGGCGTGGCCGTGGAGCTTGGCAAGCTGGTCGGTAACTTTTTGCAGATGTTCAGTGGTCATGATGAAATACCCATCCCTACATTCAATGTATTTCTCGTGGCCAGAAGCAGAAGCTGTGGCCGCCGCTTGGCAAAACACTACCCTAGCACAAGCAGGGGCAAATCGCATACACCATTTTGGTGGCGGGCCGGAAGCAGGAAGAATAAGGAGCTCGCTATCGAACCCGATTGGTGCAGGATGCCCCCGACACAGCTGTCGTCAGAACGAAAAAAAATGGGAGCCGGTACGGCTCCCATCGACATCAAACTCTAACTGATAGACAGACAGCATACGCGGCCTCTACGGCCACAACATCAAAAACTCCAGGATCTCCATCAAATACGGCAAAAAGTGTAACATTTAAAAGAACATTGCATTCACCAAATCACATCAATGCATCGCATTTCATCGCATAACAACCATTCAAACCTATACAGAACATTGCATCACAAAAGCATCTGCAGCATGGCACAACATCAACAAAAATCACATAACATCAACAACATCACAATAAAAGCTAGAGTTTAGGCAGCCAGGGCCTGGTACAGCTGTGCGGGCAAAAACGGCTTCCGCAAAAAGGTGCTTCCTTCGCTACGCAGCTCCTTGGGGGGAGTCTCGAACTTGGAGTATCCCCCGCTGCAGAAGACGATTCGCGTGCTGCCGCCCATGTCGCGGATCTCGCGCGCCGCTTCGACCCCGGTCATCAGCGGCATGTCGATGTCCATGATGGTGATGTCGGGGCGATGTTCGCGGTATTTCTCGACAGCCTCGATACCGTTGGCAGCCTCCGCCACGATGATGTGCCCTTCCCTCTCCACCATGAAACGCAGCATCAGCCTGATATCTTCGACATCATCAACAATCAGGACCCTTCTCTTCATTTCACACCCCAATGCATTGAATCGAGTACTGACCATGTCCAGCAGGCATTAACAGTTTATCTGCCGAAAACGTGCCCAAATTGTGCAAACTTCGCACATTCGCCGGGGATCAACGCCTTTATTAAAAAACCTGATGCCGCGCCCTGCAGTCAACCCGACGAAATCCTTGTCCATTTGCTAACACCATCTGCGGTGAATTAATCCAACGTCCTCAAAATGCAACGGCGCGCGAGCGTAAGATGGCGAAGAGGACGGCAGGCAGCTTGGTCTTTACACCGAATCTGGCGCGGGGTAGCGCGAAATGACGTAGCCACCCAGGCAAAATGCCCCACCGGAACGGCTCTCAGAAGGACTCTTGCTTTTGCAAAGGATATGATTAGAATTTGCTAAGCAAAAATTCCAGAGAGAGCAAGTGTGGGCAAGATGAACTACGCCGAGTCGGGCAACCAAACGACAAAAGGAGGACGGACGATGGAAAGGTTATTGCTGACCAACGACAGCTGGACCGGGACTGTACTGAGAATCGGACTGGGACTCGTGATGTTGCTCCACGGAGCCCAAAATCTGCTAGGATGGTTTTGGGGACTGGGGTTTGAGCAGGCGATGGCTGTGTTGACCACACAGCTTGGACTGCCGAAGATAGTCGGCGTCCTGATCATCATGACCCAGTTCTTCGGAGGTATCGCACTAGTGCTGGGGGCCTACGTACGAATCGCATCCGTTGCCGTTATCGGGGTGATGCTGGCCTCATTCGGTGTGCTGAACTACAGCAACGGTTTTTTGACCACCTGGAGCGGGAAACAGCTGTCGCCGGGGGTGGAGTTCCAGCTTCTGGCAATCACGGTGGCGGTCACCATCACGATCTGGGGCGCAGGCCGCTGGTCCATCGACCGCGCCTTGGAAAGCCCGCGCAGCAGGATCAGCCGCGAACGTGCGGCGAGAGAGGCCGAAATGACCATTCAGCCCCCCTCGCACCTGTAAGGCGCGCCAGCGAACAAGGAGGATAAAACATGGTGAAGTTCTACGATGCCAGAAGCGAAGCCGAATTGGCCCGCGTCGAGGCGGTGCTGAAACAAGGTGGGGTCGAGTACTTCGTCACCGACCTCGCAGAGGAAAATGTAACCGGTGAGATCGAGGTAGCGGAGGAAGACCTGCCCAGGGCAGAGGAACTGCTCCTCAAGACCCAGTAAAGCTGTAATGGCACGTGAAAGTGCAATAGGTCCGCATCCTACCCGAGCGGGCGGTCCGAATGAGCATCGGCAGTAAAAGCCATCACGCCTTCCACCCTGATCTCGAGCCTCCACTGCACCTGCGGCAACCCGGCAGGCTCGAGCTCAGGGGCATATCCGTTCAACACCGCAGTGTCGGTCGCCTTCTCCACCTTCCCCACGAACTGATAACCGTTTCCCGTATCGTCGGCAATCACGACCGAAACGTGAGGGTTGTCCTGCAGGTTCTTCATGGTGGTGGGGCAAAACCAGGACTCGAACACCAACCGGTTCGGGTCGAACAGTGTGATGCCCCTCCCTGCCGCAAGATGCGGATGACCACCGGTATCACAGGTAGCCACGAAGGCATGCCCTACCCGCTCAGACAGTTCCCTTATCTTTTCACTTATCATGTTGACGTACCTCCTCTTGCCGATGCGGATCAGTCGGCGATGCCAGCGCATCCTTATCGGCACCCGGCGTGAGGGATGGCGGTTCCTGCTGTTGGGAATACCGGATCGTTCGCCAAGAGGCCGGACCTCTTGTGGCACCGCCGATTTGGTCAGCCTGCCCCTGGATCGCATCCTCGTTTCTCCTTGGGATCAATCTTTTCGTCTGCCCCCCTTGATTTAACCGTGCGTCAGCATTAGGTTCTTGTAGCACCGCGTGAAAAATAGTCAAGGAAGGGGTCGGAGCCGCGGTTTGGGCGGGCCGACTGCAGGTGGAGAGCAATGGAGCCGCCAGAAGAGGAGGCCTGCAGCGGCACCGCGGCCCCTTTAGTAATGACGTCGGAAGAAGGATCTGACATACTGTCCGGCATGACCGGGAATCAAGACCAAGACCAGAACCATAGCGTAGAGCCGCGTGACGACTGGCGTATCGTCCCGGTCTGGCGGGTGGAGGAGCGGGGACGCAAGCTGTCCATGCGCCAGGCCCGCCTCTGGGCGCTGGTGCTTGAGTCCCGTTACATAGAATGCCGACTGGAACCGGGACCGCGAGGGTGGCAGCTGTGGGTCGCCCCCGAGAACTACGACGCCGCCTGCCGGGAGCTGCACCTCTACGTTGAGGAGAACCGCAACTGGCCGCCGTTCCTGCCGCCTGTGCATCCCATGAAGGAAAACACCCTCCCCACCCTTTCCATCCTGGTCCTGCTGGCCACCTTCCACAACCTGACCAACCTGGACCTGAAGATACTTGGGCACTACCCGGTCGATTGGCTCGCGATCGGCAATGCCCACGCCGGACTCATCCTCAAGGGGGAATGGTGGCGCCTGGTGACGGCCCTGACCCTGCACGCGGACGCGCTGCACCTGATCAGCAACCTTGCCATTGGGGGGGTGTTCATCGTCTACCTCTGTCGGGACCTCGGCTCGGGGCTCGCCTGGACGCTACTCCTCGCCTCCGGTGTCTGCGGCAACCTGGCTAACGCGTACATCCAACTTCCCAGTCACACCTCGGTGGGGGCCTCCACGGCGGTGTTCGGCACGGTGGGCATCCTGGGCGCGCTCACCATGATGCGCTACCGGCACCACCTGCGCAGGCGCTGGCCGCTACCTATCGCCGCGGCGCTTTCGCTGCTGGTGCTGCTAGGCACGGAAGGGGAAAGGACCGACCTGGGCGCACACCTCTTCGGTTTCCTGTTCGGGTGTCTGTTCGGATTTGCGGCTGAACTGCTGGTGGGATACGTAGGGAGGCCGGGGCGCCTGGCCAACGCCTTGCTCGCACTGGCCAGCGCCTCGGTAGTAGGTTACGCATGGTGGCTCGCTATCGCCCAGTCCGGGTGATTATTCGAGGGGACGGCTGATCAGGCTGACGGTCAGTCGTTGCCACGGCCATGACCGCGGCCGCGGTGGTTGCCGCCATGCCCTTCCTTTTTCCATTGCCCGTAGGGAATGTGGCGTTCCTTGGCGTAGATCTCGCGGTACTCCCTCGGCACACGGTAAACGGTGCGCGGAACTGAACTGCGCGCCACCGTGCGCCAAGGCCCGTCGTAGTCGGTGGAGCGGTACCAGCGGTTACCGCGCGGCGACCACCAGTAGCCACCGTAGAAGAAGATATCGACATCGAGACCAGGTGCGAAGTATACGCTCGTCCCCGGCACCATCACCATCGCCGGGGGGGCGCCGACCACGACCGGCGGCCCTATATTGATGCTGAGACTCACCTCTGCGGCTGCATCCCGTCCCAAAATCCCGATGAGCAGCAAAGAAACCAAGAGATAGCGGTTCAGAAAAGTTCCTCTCATAACTCCTCCTCAACCAAAACAGGTTTCCAGCTCTGGCTCTTGCCTCTTGCATCTGTCCATTCGACTATGCCTTGCGACAACTCCGAAGCAAGTCAGATTATGGCCATTATAGCTCCGCCCGGGCTCTCCTGTCACTATCCGCTGGCTCAGCGAGGAGTATTCTCTCTATCGACTTACTCACTCAGAGAAAAGGAAGCGGCTTGCCTGTGCGATATGCAAGAGCCTGGCACAGTGCTATCAAGACCCCGTCCTGATCGTGGACTTTTATGTCATAGCTGGCTGTTCTCTTGGTGCTGTTCACTTCCCGGGCCTCTGCCCTGAGCCGTGCCCCGGCCTCCGGGCTCGCCACGTAGTTCACCCCCACGTTCAGAGCTACCGTGACGCTGCCGACGGTCTGGCAAACGGTCTCGAAGGCCTCGTCGATAAGGGAAAAGATACCCCGCCATGCGCCCGCCCGAACATGTTGTTCATCACATCAGCGTCGTAGGCCATTTCCACGGCAGAAAATCCGTCCTCTAGCTGTACCAGCTCCATCTTCAACGCCTTAGCGAAGGGTTCCTGTTCAACCTGACGAAATATCGCATCTTTTAATTTCTGATCCATAAGCACAGCTCCATATTCTACTGGTTATTGGGGTAGAACCGGTACTGCAACCTAGCATAGAGTCGTGGGTACTGCAAAGGCTAAGACTGTCGCGTCAGGACCCGACATCGAAATCTATGACCCTTATGTCGGGCAATGTCTTTCTGTTATTTTCGATATTATGCTTCTATAATTGGCCAAATACACCCGTAATTTCAAATTATCTATTAATACGTAGGCATCAAAATGATGCATCCTTGCAGGACTTGACAGGTAACATGTCAACCTTATACTGGTGAAGTTTCGGTAAAGTACATGGTTTAAAAAACTAAATTCACCTGATGATTAATTAGAAGCTGACGGTCACGACAATGATCAAGGAGGCAGGCGATGCGCACCGACCTGAACATCAGAGCGAAGCTCCTCATCGGCCTTGGCATCAGCACGATTGCAACTGCAATCATTGCTGTGACGGCCCTTTTCGCCCTCTCCGCCACCACGGAGTCGGCCCGGACCCAGCTCAACGCGAAGCTGGCGCAGGCGAAGACAATTTCAGAGCTGGTTTCGACCAATGCCACCGCGACACTGAAGCTGAGCGAGGCGCTGTCGGCAGGTGCTTGGGAGAGGACACGCTCGGCGTTGGAGACAGGAGCCGGCGTGGACAGGAACATGGCAGACCAGGTCGACAAGCTCAAGGGGCAAATGGGCACCGACCAGGAGAAAGCGTTGCTTCGGGCGTTATCGGCGAAGGTTTCGGCCTGTGCATCGACCCGCAGCCAGGCGGTAGGGTTTCTCACCCAGGGGGCAAAGGACCAGGCGCTGAAAACGCTCAGGGAGATGAAGCTGAAACGCGAGGAGATCCAGGAGGCGCTCTCGCAGTTGAACCTCGTCATTAATGCCCCGGTGCCGTCCGCCGCCTTCGCGTCGACTAAAAAGGCCCAGTTCGCGCTGGCACTCCTGCTGCTGGCTGCCCTCGGCATCGCCGTCGCCGCCCTGTTCTGGCTGGACCGAAGCATTGCAGGCCCGTTTCGCGTGGCGCTCGAGACCGCCGACAAGATCGCGCGCAGGGACCTGACGGTGAAGATAGACGGCGACGGCTCCACGGAAACGGGACAGCTTCTAGCTGCCATCGCCGCCATGCTGAGCCACCTGCGCGAAATCGTGGCGCAGACCAGCAGCATCTCGGCGAGCATCGCGACGTCTTCGAGCCGTCTTCAGTGCACCTCCGAACAAATGGCCGGCGGCGCGGAGCAGGTCGTCTGCCAGGCCCAGACCGTCGCTACGGCAAGCGAACAGATGTCCGCCACCTCAAACGAGATCGCGCTTAACTGCCATGAGGCGGCGAGAAACTCCAAGCAGGCGAGCAGCGCCGCCGAGTCCGGGGCCCAGGTGGTAGCTCAGACGGTGGAGATAATGAACCGGATCGCCGATCGTGTCAACGCGACCTCCAGGACCGTGGAAAGCCTTGGCGAGCGTTCGGACCAGATCGGGGCCATCGTGGGCACCATCGAAGACATCGCCGACCAGACCAACCTCCTGGCGCTCAACGCGGCCATAGAAGCGGCCCGAGCCGGGGAACAGGGGCGCGGCTTCGCGGTGGTTGCCGACGAGGTGCGGGCCTTGGCGGAACGGACCACCAAGGCGACACGCGAGATCGGGGAGATGATCAAGGCGATCCAGGGGGAAACGAAAGGGGCGGTGCTGGCGATGGAGGAAGGCGTGCGCGAGGTGCAGCAGGGAACCGAGGAGGCCGCCAAGTCGGGGGCCGCCCTGCAGGAAATCCTGGACCAGATCAACGCGGTCAGCATGCAGGTGAACCAGATCGCCACGGCGGCCGAAGAACAGACCGCAACGATCAGCGAGATCACCGGCAACATCACCAGGATCTCCGAGGTGGTGCAGCTCACGGTCCAGGGGTCCCATGATTCATCCCTGGCCGCCGCTGAGTTGGCAAACCTCTCGGACGACCTGGGGACGCTGGTCACCCAGTTCAAGGTAGCATAGGTGGGAAGGGCGGGGCCGCAGTCTGCCGGGGCTTAAAGGACTGCAGCTCCGTCTGTTCCCATAGAACAGCTAGCGCTTCATCAGCCCTAGCTTGGATAGCACGTTGAAGAGCCCTTCCTTGGAGACCGGCTTCACGAGGTAGGCCGCCGACTGTGCATTGCAGAACGACTCCATAGCGTCGTTGGAAGAGTTCAGCGCAGTCAGCATGACGATGTTCACCCGTTTGGCCGGTTTCTGCTCCTTCTCTATATGCCTGATCGCCTTGGCCGCATCGTGGCCGCTCATCCCGGGCATCATGATGTCCATGATCACCAGGTCGAACGGTTCGTCGCTAGCCAGGGCCGCGTTATATTTCTCGAGAGCCTCCATGCCGCTACTGGCCTGGTGACAGTCCGCGGTCGCGCTGAGCAAGGTGGCGACAAAGTCACGGCAAAAAGCCTCGTCATCTACTATCAAGCACTTCATAGCTCTCCCCCAGATCTTGGTGTGTTTTTCATGCTGTCAGGCACATCCCCTCGGGAGCATGGCGCCCTCCAGCACTTTTTCCTATCGGCTCATTGGAACCATTCTTTAGGACGATAATGAAAAAAACGGTCGCGGCTGTGGAAGATCCTGGTCGGGGTGCATGAAGGGCAGGACGGGACGACTCTGGAGAGGATAAACGGGGGACAGCCTGGATGATGCGGCGGAGGAGGATAAGCCAGCGAGTGTGATGTGAGGCAGCGGGAAGGACGGGGGCAGGCCGAAGAAGGCCTGCCCCTTTTTCGGTTACATGAGCAGACGCACCGGATTTTCCAGCACGTCCCTCAGTTCGACCAGGAACTGGGCGGCGTAGGCACCATCGACCACGCGATGATCCGCCGAGAGGGTGACCTTCATCACCTTGGCGTTTGCCAGCACCCCCGAACGCAGCACCGGAACGTCGACCACCGCCCCGACCGCGAGCACGCCCGCCTGAGAAGGCGGAATCACGGCGGTGAAGCTGCTCACCTGGAACATGCCGAGGTTGGAAACGGAGAAGGTCCCTCCACTCATCTCCTGCCCGGTCAGGGCGCCCGACCTTGCCCGTTGCACCAGCCGGTCAGCCTCCTGGGCGATCGCCGGCAGGGAAAGCGAATCGCAGCCGTGGATCACCGGCATGAGCACCCCCTCGGGCACCCCCACCGCCACGCTGACGTTCACTTCTCCGTGGAATTGCAGCCCATCCTGGCCGAAGCTCGCATTCATCTGGGGGAACTTCACCAAGGCGAGGGCGACCCCCTTCACGATGATGTCGTTCACCGTGACATGCATCCCCCCCTGTTTCAACTGGCGCCGGATCGATTCCGCCTCGTCCATGGCGATGTCCATGGTCACGGTGAAATGAGGGATATGGGCCCAGGACTCGGCGACAGTCTTGGCCACCGCCGCCCTGAGCTTGGACATCGCCTTCACCTCCTGCACCAGCTTGGGCCCCGGTGACGGCGCTTCCGCGGGCGCAGCCTGAGCTTTGGGCTGGGCCGGCTGTGCGGACACGCCAGTTGCCGCAGGCTTCCCCCCCTCCCCCTCCAGGTCCTGGAGCAGGATACGCCCCTCGGGGCCGGATCCACGTACCTCGGCCAGATCGATCCCCAATTCCCTGGCGCGGCGGCGCACGACCGGAGCGGCCCGTTCTCTCCCAGGCGAGACCGCTTCCTGAGCAGCCCCGCCGGGAGCGGGCGCCCTGGTATCTATATAATGCCGGGGAGTGCCCGGGGGCTCGCCTGCCGGCTGGGTCTTATCCTCTCCCGGGAGCGGTGGAGCGGCAGGAGCCTGGCGCTCACCTTCCCCGAGGGAAAGATCCTTGGCCTCGGCCGGTTCAGCGGTGGGCTCGGCGCCACCCTGTTCGCCGCCTGACGTTGCCTCCCGTGGGGCTTTGCCCCCCTCCCCCTGCACCGTTTCCGGCGCCTCTCTTTCCGCCTGGCTCTGCGGCTCGGCGCCGGCCTCTGCGACGCCCGCTTCCGGAGCTCCCGCTTCAGGCGGCGCCTCCTTAAGTGGCGCCTCGGGCTCGGCGGGGGCTCCCCCCACCTTTTCTCCGGCCTTGCCGACTATGGCAATCACCGTCCCTACCTGCACCATTTCGCCGGACTGCACCCTGATCTCGAGCAGCACCCCCGGTGCAAAGGCCTCAAGTTCCATGTTCGCCTTGTCGGTTTCCACCTCGGCGATCACCTCTCCGCGGCGCACCTCGTCCCCTACCCGCTTCTTCCACTGGACCAGCCTCCCCTCGGTCATGGTATCGGAGAGTTTAGGCATGACGATCTCGTTCATGGTGGCTCCTCAGTACGGTTCGTTAAGAAGGTCATGTACTCCCTGCACGATCCCCTCCAGTTGCGGGATGCAGAGCTTTTCGATCTTTCGTGAATAGGGCATCGGCACATCGAGCCCGGAAATGCGGTGCACCGGCGCCAGCAGCGTGTCGAAGCACCCCTCGTAGATGCGGGAGGCGATGTCACCCCCAAGCCCCGCGCTTTTCCAGCACTCCTCGATCACGGCGACACGCCCGGTCTTGCGCACCGAAGCGAGCACCATCTCCATGTCCAGAGGAACTAGGGTGCGCAGGTCGATCACCTCGCATGAAATCCCATCCTTTTCCAGCTGCTGTGCTGCCTGCAGCGCGAGGATCGCCATCCTGCCGTACCCGACCAGGGTGACCTGTTCCCCCTCCCTCATGACGGAGGCCTTGCCGAAGGGGACCAGGTATTCCGGATCCTCGGGGACCTCCCCCTTGCTGTTGTAGAGGAGTTCGTGCTCCAGGAAGATGACCGGGTTGTCCTCGCGGATCGACGTCTTCAGGAGCCCCTTGGCGTCGGCGGGCGTCGCCGGATAGGCGACCAGCATCCCAGGGCAGTGCATGAAGTAGCTCTCCAGGCTCTGCGAGTGCTGGGCGCCCAACTGGCTCCCCCCGCCTCCGGGCATGCGCACCACCATGGGGACCTTGGTCTGGCCGCCGAACATGTAGCGCACCTTGGCCATGTGGTTTACGATCTGGTCCATGGCGAGTAGGGCGAAGTTCACCGTCATCAACTCCGCCACCGGGCGGATCCCCGCCATGGCTGCGCCGACGGCTACCCCCACGATGGTGTTCTCGGAAATGGGACAGTCACGCACCCTGAGTTCCCCGAACTCGGACAAAAGCCCCCGGGTCACCTTGAAGGCCCCCTCGTAAAGCGCCACGTCCTCGCCGTAGACCACGACGGTCTTGTCGCGCCTCATTTCCTCTTTGAGCGCCAGATTGATGGCGTCCCGATAGGTCATCTCAGCCATACATGCTCTCCGTTAGCGCAGGTGACGTTACTTTCCGCAATACAAGGTTCCAATACTATCAAAGCATTAAGGGAACACAACGATGAAGAGGTCAAATTCAGGCAGTTGCAGCCCCAGGAATCATGTCTACAACGGCCAACGTACAAGTCTTGCAACGGCTCTGCAAGTACGATAGGGCGCTGGAACGAAGCGGTCATGAACCGGTGGACATCAAAAATCAACCTGGCGCTGGTTCTGGCGGTCGCCGCGTGATGAGGTTTACAGTGCAGGGTTCCTTATTAGCCCATAAGAATTAAAATCTTGCTTTTGCCAATGATTCAAGATAGTTATACCGGTATACATAATTACACATAGTTTATACCACCGAAAGGGTAACGTCAGGGAAACCTGGCTGCACAAAGCCACCTATCCAGTTTCTGGAACGAGGGGCTTGTCGAAGTGGTGTTTGCTTGGATGCTTGCGTCCAAAAAACGCCCCACCTTTAAGAAATGGGGCGTTTTTTTTGTGCCTGCAGTACCCGTTGTCATTTCGACTACGGCAAAAATACACTGAAGGAGAGCTTATGAAATCAAGTTGTCGTCTCGTTTCCCTGATGTTGATCTGCGGTCTTTTAACCTGCATTGCCCCTGCCTTTGGTGAAGATGAGGGTCTTGGAGAATGGGTCAGCCAAGCGGCCGCGAAAAAGGAAGCGCAGGTGATCCCTCCGGGTCAGTTCGCCATGCTGGCCAAGTATGCCAATGCCTTCCTTAACACGGCGCCGGGCGGGTCCCGGACCATCTACGCCGAGACGCTTATGGACGGCATCGATGATCCGAACCAGGCGGACGAACTGAACGACTTCTTCCTAGTCGACGTCCGGCCTACCAACGAGTATTGCGCGGACACCGTCCCGGGCGCCGTCAACATCCCGATGAACGAGTTGGCGACAGCCGAGAACCTCGCCAAGTTGCCGGCCGACAAACCGATCCTTCTTATCTGCAACACCGGCCATACCGCCAGCATCAGCACAGCCGTGCTCGGCATGCTCGGTTACGACGTCTGGACCCTGCGTTTTGGCATGATGGGGTGGCGCGCCGCGACCAAAGCAAAGCTGTGGTCCCCGAAATCCTCGCAGGTCGTGTACGGTGCAGGTTACCCGGTGCAGAAGTGCCAATAAGCCTGGCTTTGCAGCAAATTAGAGCGGCAGAGCGACCATAGCAACGAACGTTCAGCCCCCTTTCCCAAGGGGGCTTTTTTTGCAGGTCTCACGGATGTTGCTCGTACCAACGGAGTGGTAGCAGTGAAACTAAACATGCACAAATCAATCAGTGTGAAGGTCGTCGCCATCCTGCTGCTGGTGCTGACTGTAGGACAGGGAGTGGGCGCGTACCTCTTTATCTCCTCCGCGCGCAACGACTTCATGGGGGCCCTTCATGCCAGGATGAAACGGGGGGCGAAGCAAAATGCTAGCATCCTGGCCGAACCGCTGGTCAACTACAATACCCCCCTCGTCACCTCGTTTATTACCGAATCCTTAAAAGACGGGGACATCAGCTCGATAAAGGTCATCGACAAGAACGGAAACACCATAAAGGAAGGGATGGTGGATCGGGGGGAGCGTGAACACTTTACCCTGAGCGAGCCCATCCTGGCGGACGGTGAGACCGTTGGCACGTTCAAAATGGTGTACACCGCCAAGACCATCGACGACAGCATTAGGAGAAGCCGGATACTCATTCCGCTGTACCAACTCGGCATGCTCCTCGTCATGGCGTCTGTCCTGATCTGGTTGTTCCGTCTGTACGTCAAGCTGCCGGTGGAGCGCCTGAACAAGGCCATCTCGGGCATAACCGGCGGGGACCTCACCGTCGAGGTGCCGGTACTTCGCGACGATGAGATCGGCACCATAGCGAGCGGGGTACGTTTTTTGGTACAGCGGCTGCGCGGGACCGTGGCCAGGATCAATACCAACTCGGATAAGGTGACCAAGGCTGTCCGGCAACTGAACGACACCTTCGACAGGGTCCGGCATGTCATCGACAGCCAGAATGCCTCCACGGGCGAGGTCTCCTGCGCAGTGAGAGACGTCGCCGAATCCCAGTTGCTGATAGTCACCAACACGGACGATCTGCTTTCTCTTTCCAACGAGAATCTCTCCTCTCTGCTGCAAATGCAGGGCAACTCCGAGGAGATCGCCGGAACCACCGATGATCTCAACAAGAATCTCCAGGACTCCTACTCCGCCCTGACAGAACTGGCCCAGTCGGCCAAGGGCATCACGCACCTAGCCGACGATGCCGCCTCATTCGTCTCGGCGACCTCATCGTCGGCGGAAGAGGTTTATCGTTCCGTCAAGCACGCGGAGTCGCTGATAAACGAATCTGCCAGGATCAGCACCGCGACCACGGCCATCATCTCCGAAAAGGGGATGGTCGCCATTGATGAGGTGACGGACGGGATGAAGCGGATTGGCATCTTCATCGGTTCGCTCATGTCGGCCATCGAGAACCTCGGCGGCAGATCGCGGGACATCGGCAAGATCCTCGGCGTCATGGAGGAAGTCACCGCGCAATCCCGCCTGCTCAGCCTGAACGCCCAGATAATCGCTGCCCAGGCGGGGGAAAACGGCAAGAGCTTCGCGGTGGTAGCGGAAGAAATGAGACTCCTCTCCGACAAGGCGGCGCTCTCGACCCAGGAGATCGACACCATCGTCAAGGTGATACAGCATGAGATCGAGCAGGTCGTCAAGGAGACGCATGACAGCGTCGATGTGGTCAGGGATGGGGAAACGGTGGTCGGGAAAACGGCCAACGTGTTGATGGAGATCCTGGAGACGTCGCGTCAGGCGACCGACCTCGCCAAAGGGATCGAGCGGGCCTCCATCGAGCAGACCGAAGGTCTGAAGCACGTGGTCAATTCGACTGAGCAGGTGCGCCAGAAGATAGACCAGGTCAACCGCGCCACCAGCGAACAGGAAAAAGGGACCGCTTTCCTGCTGCAGGCGCTCAATCCGATCAAGGACGCCATGGTGGCGACCAAGCGGGGGACCGAAGAGCAGGTGAAGAGCACCAGGTTCATATCGGCAAACATAGAGCTGGCCAACCAGAAGAGTTACGATATCGCCCGCGCCTCCTCGAACCAGCAGGAACTCAACCAGCGGGTGCTCGAGGCGCTCGAAGACGTGAAACGTATGGGAAGCTCGACGGTCGAAGAGGTGAAAAGGCTCATCCCCGTTGTCAGCGCCCTGCTCGAAGACATGGATGCTCTGCGGCTGGAGATGTCAGGTTTCACGGTAACTACAACCAGTGTCGGAGCCGGCGATTCGGGAGGGAAATGGCAAAGCGAACTCAACGCCCCCCTGCCCCTCGTGCCGCTGGAAACGGCATAAAAAAGGAGATGCAAATGAAGAAGAACGTTCTGGTCATGCTGATGGGTTTGATCTGTTTGATGCTGGCGGCGGGAGCATCGCTCGCCGCTGAGGGGTATCCCCTGCGGGCCAAGTACCCCAAGTTGAAGTACATCAGCACCGAGGAGCTTAAAAAGGAGTATGGGCGCGCCGTCATTGTAGACGTCCGCTCCAAGCTGGAATTCGACGTCATTCACATCGCCAAGGCGGTCAATATCCCGGTTGCCCAGAAAACCTTCGACAGGGACATCAAGGAACTCAGGAGCAGAAACGAGGCCGGGGCGATGGTCTTTTACTGCAACGGGCACGCCTGCGAGAAGTCGTATGAAGCCGCGGAACAAGCCGCCAGCGCCGGCCTGCGTAACATCGCGGTCTACGACGCAGGCATTCACGACTGGGTAACCGCTACCCCCGAGAAAACCACGCTCATGGGGGAAACTCCCGCGGTCAAGTCGCGGCTGATCCCCACCGAGAGGCTGAAAAGCCACAAGATCAAGTACGCCGAGTTCTCCAAGAAGGCACAGGCGGGTGATGTCATCTGCATCGACATCCGGGAGCCCTTTCAGCGCAAGGAGATCCCCAAACTGCCGCACCTGCGCAACATCCCTTCCGACAGGCTGGTGCAACTTCTTTCCGGCAGCGAATTCAAGGGCAAGACCCTGCTGATAACCGACGCTGTCGGCAAGCAGGTGGAATGGATACAGTACTACCTGGAGAAATACGGCATCAAGAATTTCTACTTCCTGGAAAACGGGGTGCTGAGCGCCCAGAACTAGGTGCACCGACCAGAAGGGTAGTTCAAAGATAATTAGCGCAACAAAAGCCTCATCAGGATTCCTGATGAGGCTTTTGCTATTTTGCTTGCGGGTCAAGTGAACAACTGCCGGACGGGTACCCCTACCACGACGGGATCGTTCAACCCGACGCTTCAGACATAGATATCCTCCCATACGGCGGCGTCCTCGGGCCAGGGGGATTCCTCCGCGAAGCGGACGCTTTCCTCCACCCGGGCCAGGCAGCGCTTGGTGATCTCCTCGAGTTGCTCCTTGGTCGCGATCCCCTCTTCCAGGAGCCTGCGCGACAGGTTGGGAATGGGGTCACGTGTTTTCCAGACGTCGGTCTCGGAGGGACTGCGGTACTTGGCGGGGTCGGACATGGAATGCCCGCGGAAGCGGTAGGTGACCGCCTCGATGAAGTAGGGACGCTGGCGCTCCCTCACCCATTCGGCGGCCCGTTTGGTGGCCTGGTACATGGCGATGACGTCCATGCCGTCCACCTTCTCGCTTGGGATGTCGTAGCCGCAGGTGCGCCGGTGCAGGGCCGCCTGGGCGGAGGCCCGGTGCACCTCGGTCCCGATGCCGTAGAAGTTGTTCTCGCAGATGAAGAGGACCGGCAGGTCCCAAAGGCGTGCCCAGTTCAGCGACTCGTGGAAGGTCCCCTGGTTCATGGAGCCGTCGCCGAAGAGGCAGGCGGTGACGCGGTCTTCCTCGAGCAACTGGCTACCCCAGGCAAGCCCGGTGGCGATGGGGAACTGACCGCCGACTATCGCGTACCCCCCCATGAAATTGAGCTCTGGCGCGAAGAGGTGCATGGAGCCCCCCTTCCCCTTGCAAAGCCCGGTCGCCTTGCCGAACAGTTCCGCCATCACCTTCTTCGGGTCGGCCCCCCTGACGATGGCCTGGGCGTGGTCGCGGTAGGCGGAGAGGATGTAGTCCTTTTCCTGCAGCCCCGCGGTGCAGCCGACCGCGACCGCCTCCTGTCCCGTGTACAGGTGCAAAAAGCCGGTGATGTGCCCCTTCGAATACTGCTCGGCGCAGCTCTCCTCGAACTCGCGGCAGAGCACCATCTGCTCGAAAAAGCCGAGCAGCTCTTCCTCGGAGAGCAGCTCCCTCAGGGTTTCAGCCATGGTTCTCCTCCTTTACCGAATTGAGCAGCCCCCCCGCCACCAGCTCGCGACGCTCGCGCTCGGAGGCGTGCAAGAGGGTCACGATCTCGGCACCGTTGACCCGGATGGGGATCTCGGTGACACCGTTCAAGGTCAGCTCCCGCACCCCGGGGATGGTGATGCGGTCACCCTGCTTGATCCGGTCGTAGTCGGCGGGGTCCTTGAAGACCAGCGGCAGGATGCCGAAGTTGATCAGGTTGGAACGGTGGATCCTGGCGAAGCTCTTGGCGATCTTCACCCTGATGCCGAGGTAGCGCGGCGCCAGTGCCGCGTGCTCGCGCGAGGAGCCCTGGCCGTAGTTGTCACCTCCCACCACCGCGCCGTCCCCCTTTTCCGCCGCCCGCAGCGCGAACTCGGGGTCCGCCTGCTCGAAGACGAACTTGCTGATGGCCGGGATGTTGCTGCGGAAGGGAAGCACCTTGTTCCCCGCCGGCATGATGGTGTCGGTGGAGACATTGTCCCCCACCTTGATGATCACCTCCACGTCGAGCTGGTCCGGAAGCGCCGGGAACTCGGGGAACGGGACTATGTTGGGACCGGTCACGATCTCGACCGAGCGGCCATCCTCCGGGGGGACCTGGATACCGGAGTCGTCCACCAGGTAACGGTCCGGGTTCTTGACCTCGGGCCAGGGAAGGAGCTCGGAGAGCTTGCGCGGGTCGGTCACGACGCCGAACACGCCGGCCGCGGCCGCGGTCTCGGGGGAGCAGAGGTAGACCCGGTCCTCCTTGGTGCCGCTGCGTCCCGGGAAGTTGCGCGGGAAGGTTCTGAGCGAGACCTGGTTGGTGCCGGGGGCCTGCCCCATCCCGATGCAGCCGAGGCAGCCGGGCTGGTGCACCTGCCCGCCGGCGAGGAGCAGCATCATGAATCCGCCGTGTGCCACCACGTTTTCGAGCACCTGGCGACTGCCGGGGTTGATGTGGAAGGCAAGCCCCGGGGCGATGCGGCGCCTCTCGAGGATGCGGCAGACGGTCATCAGGTCGCGGAACGAGGAGTTCACCGAGCTCCCGACGATGACCTGGTCCACCTTGAGCCCCTCGATCTCGGAGACCGGTACCACGTTGTCCGGCGACGACGGGCGGGCGATCAGCGGCACCACCTGGGACAGGTCGATCTCGTCGTACTCGTCGTAGCCGGCGTCCGGGTCGGCGGTGAGTTCGCGCCAGATCTCGCCGCGCCCCTGCGCTTCCAGAAAGGCGCGGGTGTTCTCGTCGCTTGGAAAGACCGTTGTGGTCGCACCGAGCTCCGCGCCCATATTGCCGATGGTGGCGCGGTCGGTCGCCGAGAGGGTGGCGACGCCGGGACCGTAGTACTCGATGATCTTGCCCACCCCCCCCTTCACCGTGTGGCGCCTGAGCATCTCAAGGATTACGTCCTTCCCCGAGACCCAAGGCTGCAGCCGCCCGGTCAATTTCACCCCCCAGATCTTCGGGCAGGTGAGGTAAAAGGGGTACCCCGCCATGGCGAGCGCTACGTCGAGCCCCCCCGCGCCGATGGCGAGCTGCCCCATCCCCGCCGCGGTGGGGGTGTGCGAGTCGGCGCCCAAAAGCGTGGTGCCGGGGACGCCGAAGCGCTCCAGGTGCACCTGGTGCGAGACCCCGTTGCCGGGCTTGGACAGGTACACCCCGAACCGCTGCGCCGCAGTGGCAAGGAAGACGTGGTCGTCCGCGTTCTTGTTGTCGGTCTGCAAAAGGTTGTGGTCGACGTACTGCGTCGCCAGCCCTACCTTTACCCTGGGTATCCCGGTAGCCATGAATTCCAGCATGGCCATGGTGCCGGTCGCGTCCTGCAAAAGGGTCTGGTCGATCCGGATGGCGATCTCCCGCCCCGGCACCAGCTCCCCTTCCACCAGGTGTCCCTTCAATATCTTTCTAGCCAGATTGTCTCCCATCTTAGCCTCCCAAAACCGCGGACCTTCCGCGGAATCAGCCGATGCTGGAGTCCTCCAGGAGTTCCTTCAGTACGACCGCGTTGTTGTGTTCTTCATCCTTTGCCGCGTAGAGCAGGGTCACCGTGCCTCGGGCGCAAAGCCGGGCCAGTTCTTTGAGCCGTGCCCCCTCTCCCGCCCCCTCCAACTCCAGGCGGTAGCGCTCCCGGAACTCCTGCCATTTCTCGGGATCATGTCCGAACCAGCGGCGCAGTTCGTCCGACGGAGCAAGTTCCTTCTCCCAGCGGTCCAGGTGCGCCTTCTCCTTGGAGAACCCGCGCGGCCAGAGCCGGTCCACCAGGACACGCACCCCGTCCTGCGCTGCCGGTTCGTCGTATATCCTCTTCAGCCTGACCATGGCTTAGGCAGGAACCGGGTGCAGCCCGGCCATGACCCGCTGCAGGCTCTGCTGCACCGAGTAGGAGAGCTCGTTCAACTGATTGTTCCCCACCAGGGAAAGTCCGGCCACCGGGTCCATCACCATCACCACTGTGCGGGATTCGCTGACCGAGTAAACCGCCACGTTGCAGGGAAGCAGCGTCCCGATGTTGATCTCGGCCCCGAAGGCCTGGTAGGCCAGACCCGGGTTGCAGGCCCCAAGGATATGGTAGTTGCGGAACTCCTTGTCGAGCTTCTCCTTGAACTTCTGCTTCACGTCGATCTCGAACAGGACCCCGAAACCTTCCCTCTGCAGCGCCTGGTGCACCACGGGCAGGGCGTCGGCAAAGGGGAGCGCCATGGTGATGCCAAAGGCATACGGTGTGGACAGTGGCTTCGCCTCCAGCGCGTCAAGTGCTTCCGCTTTTTCTTTCAAATTGATCACCTCTCTTTGGATCTGCTCTGGCAGGTCGCTGCGGATCATCCGCTCGGCCTGGTCGTCCTTGGGCGCCCAGTCGACCTCTATGGTCAGCACCTGCGGCGCCACCGGGCTTTGCACCGAAGAGGGAACCACCCGGTTCACCACCCGGCCGGTAAAGAGCGGGTGTTCCAGGAGAAAGTAGCGCACCTCGCCGTGAGTCTTGTCGAGGACAACCTTCTCCTTGATCAGGATCCCGTCCCCCCTTATCTCGCGCAGCAGACCGTTGCCGTAGTGCTGCAGGGTACGCGACTGCGTCACCCCCGGCAGGTAGGAATGCGGCTGTTCCATTTTTTCGATGAGCAGATTCCACACCGTATCAAGCGCGGCGTGTACTTCGCAGCTATGAGAGATCTTGCGCATGGCGTGCACCTCCCGCTCGCTCTGCCTCCTAGGTTCATTAGATATTGTATTCCTCCAGCGAAGCAACTGGAATACTTTACCCGATTGTAGAGGTGCAGCAACGACCGCGCGCGCGTTTTTCATGGGAAAGTGGCGGAAAGGCAAAGGGCTGCCGCTGCGGCTGCCGGCGACAGGGCATACAAAAGGGAGGCGGGGAAGCGAGGAAGCTACGGCTTGTGTTGGGAGGCGATCTCAACTAAGATAACGCGCTGAACAGCGCGACTAGCCTCAGGAGGAACGTGAATGAAAAAGTGTGCACTCATTACCGGAGCATCGTCGGGATTTGGCGCCGCCTGCGCGCGGGCTTTGGCAGAGCTTGGGTGGAACCTGGTGCTGACGGCCCGCCGCGAAGAGAAACTGCAGGCGCTCAAGCAGGAGCTTGCCGACAAGACAAAGGTACACGCGATGGTGTTGGACGTGCGAGACGGCGAAGCCGTGGCCGCCGCCTGCGCCGCCCTGCCGCAGGAGTTCGCCGAGGTGGACCTGCTGGTCAACAACGCCGGGCTCGCCCTGGGTTTGGAGCCGGCGCACCGGGCGGTGCTTCAGGACTGGGAGACCATGGTGGACACCAACATCAAAGGGGTGATGTACTGCACCCGCGCCATCCTCCCCGGCATGGTTGCCCGCAATCGCGGCCACGTTGTCAACATCGGCTCGGTGGCCGGAAGCTGGCCCTACCCCGGCGGCAACGTCTACGGCGCCACCAAGGCCTTCGTGCAGCAGTTTTCCCGGAACCTCCGCGCCGACCTCTTGGGAACCGCGGTGCGGGTCACCAACATCGAGCCGGGGATGGCGGAAACGGAGTTTTCCCAGGTCCGCTTCAAGGGAGACGACGAGATGGCCCAGCGGGTCTACAACGGGACCGAGCCGCTGCGCCCGGAGGACATCGCCGACATCGTGGCTTGGGTCGCCACGGTCCCCGCGCGGGTCAACATCAACAGCGTCGAGGTGATGTCGGTGCACCAGGCCTGGGGCCCCCTCGCGGTACACCGGTCATAGAGGCGCTTTAATTTCCTCTCTCACTCCGGGGGAGGGAGGGTTGAGGGAGTTGCCACGTAGAGAGAGTGCAGCTAAAGGGCGCCCTCACCCGGCCTTTGGCCACCCTCTCCCGGGGGAGAGGGGATCAAGCGCTACGTCATGCGCTTGCACAAACGAGAAAGGGGAGTCCGATGCGTCGGGCTCCCCTTTTCCTTTGTTCTCCTTTGCCGGCCTCTCGCCGCTATCCAGGGGAAGAGCATCTCGCCAGCGCTACTGTTCGCCGTTCCCCTCGGGGCTCCCGCAGCTGCCGCCATTGCCGTTTCCGTTCTGGCCGGTGTCCTTCAGAAAGTCGATGAATTCCTTGTCCAGCTTGTTGAAGTGGGAGCGGAGCCACTCGCACATGGCAGTGATGACCGCCACGATCATAAGGGTGTTGTCCCCCTGCTCGACGTGCAGCGACTCCAGGCGCAGCACCTCCCTGAAAAAGATCTCGTGCTGCACCTTGTGGGACTGGTAGCCGGGGTACCCAGCCTCCAGCATCAGCTTCTCCTCGTCACGAAAGTGCCAGCGCACGTACTTCTTGAGAAACCACATCAACCTGCCGACCTCTTCGGCGCCCTTCCTGCTTTTGGCCCCCTTGAGCAGGTCGTCGACGCGGCGCAGCAGCTCCCTGTGCTGCTTGTCCACCGCCTCGCTCCCCGTTGCCATGTCCTCGTGCCACTGGGTCAACATTTTCCCGTCTCCTTGTCACGCCACGGCAGCTGCAAGCACCCACCGAAACCGCAGAACCGATTTCTCAACCGGTTACCTGTTAGATCGGCAGATACCCCTCCTCGCTTGAGGACTTTCGTTAAAAAAAAAGCCCCGGGGTCGCCCAGGGCCTGGAAAGTATTGATGGAACCTGCCGAAGCTAGGCCCTTTTCTCCTCGTTCAGCTGGACCACGTCCTCGCCTGCGGAGGCCTTCTTGAAGTTCTTGATGCTGCTCCCCAGGGCCTGTCCCAGCTGGGGGAGCTTGGCGGGGCCGACAACAACGAGGGCTATCACGAGCACGATGATCATTTCCGGCATACCGAATCCAAACATTTACCTTCTCCTTTGAACTCCCGCGCCGGGGAGCTGTTGCGTTGACGCCTCTTGGTTCAGACCGCCCCCTGGGCTAGGCCTGCGCTTGGTGTGTTTGCTCTGCGGCAGGGAGGCTCTCGGTGGCCGGCCTCGCCTTGTCGCCGTTTCTCAACTCGTAGTACTCCTGCGGGGTGTTGATGTTGCTGAAGGAGTCGAACTCCGGATCGAAACCGGCCACCTCGCTGGCGGGGATTTCGTTGACCTTCAACTGCGGCAGGATGGAGACGATGCGCCGCTTTCCCTGCGTGAGGCACTGCTCCATGGCGGCCAGTGCGCTCTTGTTGTACAGCGCGTGCAGCGGTTCGTAGCCGTGCTCGCTTTTCGGGAGCACCAGGTCGCAGTCGCCGCGACGCCCGGCGATGTGCCTGATCAGGGCGGGATCGAGGTGCGGCATGTCGCAGGCGACGGTGAATACGCTGGGGTTGCTGGCCTGGGCGAGCCCCGCGTGGATCCCCGCCAGCGCTCCCATGCCCGGGTAGAGGTCGGGCACCTTGCGGCACGGGAGGAACTGGTACTGTTCCGGGGTGTTGGTCACCAGGATCACCTCGGGGAATATCTCGGAAAGCTCCCGGTAGATGCTCTCGATGAAGCGCCCCCCCTTGTGCGGCAAGAGTGCCTTGTTGCTCCCCATGCGGCTGGAGGCGCCCCCCGCAAGGATCACGCCGGTGACCCCGGCGATCTTCTCAGGACCGGTCGCGCCGATGGCCTCGGGATTGGTGTACACCTTGAAGCTGTCGGCGCGCACGTAGCCGACCAGGGTGATGCCGGCCTCCTCGGCCATCTTCACCGCCATGTCGGTGGGCGAGGTACGCGAGGCGATCAGGTCGATCCCCAAAAGCGACGCCTTGGCGACCAGTTCGGTGGAGACGCGCCCCGAGGTGACCAGTATGGTTCCAGCCAGCGAGATCCCCTTCAGGAGCGCCTCGCCGGCGATTCTGTCAATGGTATTGTGGCGGCCGATGTCCTCGGCATGCAGGAGCAGCGTGTCGCTCCCCACGCCCGCGGAGTGCATCCCGCCGTGGTTCTGGTACCCTTCGCACTTTTGCGCCAGCTGGTTCATCAAGGCGAAGATGGTTTCGGGCGCGTGCACCCTTGTGGGACCGGACTTCTGGACCGGCTTGGGCATGTTGAAGCTGATCCCGGTGCCGCAGCCGGAGGTGAGCACCGGCTTCAGGCGCTCGGGTAGCTCGCCGCGGATGGTGACGCTGGCGGCGCCGAAGTCCTGGCAGATGGCAAGCGCCAGGAAGTCGTCCACCTTGGATACAAAGCCCTGCAGGCGCAGGAAACCGGCCACCAGGAAACGCAGGTCGTGCGGTGAAGCGATCAGGGTCGCCATCTCGCGCCCGTTCACCACCAGCTGCAGGGGGTACTCGTTGACCACCCCGCTTTCCACCTGCTCCATGACGCCCTTCTTGAAACTGTAAATGGTTGCCACCTGCGGACTCCTTGAATCTGATCTGGCTTGAGCTTTTGTCGTCCCCCGCCCTGCCCCTCCCCCGCCTTTTGCGGGAGAGGGGACTTCGGGAGGGTTTCCTCGTACTTCTAAGCTGTTACTGCATAAGATTCAAACGACTGCTGCAACTTCCACTAGGCCTTGGCGGCACCGTGAGCATGGCCTTTCTCGGTTTTGTGGAAGTGGTCCGGGATCGTGTAGTCAACGGTCTCGGGATGGTGCTCGAAGATCGGGAAGTACTTCGCAATCAGCACGAAGAACAGGATGTGCGCCGCGATGATGCCGATGGTCACCACGCTCTCCAGGAAGGAGGGGTAGTAGAAGGTTCCCGGAGCTTCCATGCCGAACATGGAGACGTTGAAGCGGTTCAGGATGACGCCTGCGATCACCAGCCAGGCGGCGGTGGCCCGCAGACGGTTGTTCTCACGCACGTTGCCGTTCATGAGCATGACCAGCGGGAGCAGGACGCCGCAGACGACCTCGACGGCGAAGAGCACCAGGAGGCCCGGACGGTTGAAGAGCGGCCCCTGGGTGAGCGCCACGAGGGAGAACACCTTCACGGTCAGGTACACGGTGATGACCCAGGGAAGTATCTTGGCCAGGGTCTCGAGCAGTTCGCTCTCGTCCGGCTGCCCCATGTACTTGTGGCTCATGGTGGCCTCCACGATGATGATGGAGATGCCGGCGCACATGGCGGAGAGCCAGAACAAAAGCGGCAGCAGCGGGTTGTACCAGAGGCTGTGCAGCTTGTCGACCGCGATCAGGAAGAAGGTCCCGAGCGACGACTGGTGCAGGGTCGAGATGGAGGCCGCAGCGACGACGAGCGGCATCTCGATGGTACGCAGAAGGCGCAGCGGTACGTGGTAGCCGAACTTCTCGCACACCGGCGACAGGAACTCGAGGAAGAGCACCGTGGTGTAGGCGGCGATGCACATGGAAACCTCGAACATTGGGGAGTGCGGGTTCCAGTACACCATGGTGTGCCAGCAGCGCTGCGGCTGACCGAGGTCGAGCAGCAGGCCGACGCAGACCAGGGAGTAGCCGAGGAATCCGGTCACGATGGCCGGACGCACCAGCGGTTCGAGCTTCTTGATGTGGAAGCAGTGCACGATCGCCCCGAGGGTGAAGGCGCCGGCCGCCAGCGGAACGGCGGTGACGACGTCGAAGGAGATCCAGAGACCCCAGGGGAAGGTGTCGTTCAGGTTGGTGGTGACGCCGAGGCCGAACACGAAGCGGGCCAGGGAGGCGAGCGCGCCCAGAGACACGAGGACGATCAGGAACTTAACGAAGCGGTGGTATCCCTTGATCTCGTTAACGATTATCTTTGCAGCGGTCATCTAGCTCTCCTCCTTCGGCGTTGCGCCGGATTTTCTCTGCTCCTCTTCCTTGGCGATCCTCTCCTTCCTGTGGTTGAACCAGGAAAGCAGCGACAGCGAGCTGCCGACGGTGAGGAAGATCCCCGGGACCAGGCGCAGCGCCTGCCAGGTGTAGGACGGGAGAGGACGCTTGGTGACCGGCTTGAAGCCGAGCTCGTCGAAGGGGAGCGCGGTCAGGTAGATGACCGAGGTGCCCCCCGCCTCTTCCGAACCGTAGAGCTTCTTCAGGTACTTCTCCGGACGTGCCGCGATCCTCTTGTTGGCTTCCTTGATCATCTCCTCGCGGTTGCCGTAGGTGATGGCAGAGACGCAGGTGGTGGCGCAGGCCGGCTTCAGACCTTCCTTCACCCTGGAGTAGCAGCCGGTGCACTTTCTCACCAGCGGCAGCGCCTTGCTCCACTCGTACTTGGGCACCCCGAACGGGCAGGCGACCATGCAGAAGCGGCAGCCGATGCAGCGCTCCGCGTCATAGGTGACCGGGCCTTCCTTGGTCTTCTTGAAGGCGCCGACCGGGCAGACCGACGCGCAGGCCGGCTCGTTGCAGTGCATGCACATCTCTTTGTAGAAGGCGAACTCGTTCTGCCCGTTCTTCTCGTAGTCCCGGAACTTGATGCGGGTGAAGGTGTATTCCGACATGAGCGGCGGGTTCTGGTAGCCTTCGCCGGTGAAGAACTCGGTCTTCTCGGCGCCCAACTGGTTCCACTGCTTGCAGGCGACCTGGCAGCCACGGCAGCCGGTGCACTTGGTCATGTCGATCAAGAATGCTTTGCTTTTGTTGAAATCTTGATTCTCGCTGCTCATGCGCGTTTACCCCCTTTCTCGATGTTGCAGAGGAATGCCTTGAATTCGGGGATGCTTGTGTTCGCGCAACCGACCGACGGCGTAAGGACGTTGCCGGAGTCGCCGGTAGCCAGACCTGCATAACCGAAGTGCCAGGGAAGACCTACCTGCTCTACCTCTTTCCCCTGCACGCTAAACGGCTTCAGCCTGGAAGTCACCAGGGCCTTCGCCTCGATGGAGCCGCGCTCCGTGGTCACCTTGACCATGTCGCCGTTGCTGATCCCCTTGGCGCGGGCGAGCGTCTGGGAGATCTCCACGAACATGGTCGGGACCAGTTCCACGAGCCAGGGAAGCGAACGGGTCATGGCGCCGGCCTGCCAGTGCTCGGTCATCCTGTAGGTGGTGCCGACGAACGGGTACTTGGCCGTGTCGCTGGTCATGTTGGCCGGGATCTTCACCGCAGGGTTGGTCTGGGTCTTGGACATGAGGTTCTTGGCCGGGCTTTCCACCGGCTCGTAGTGCTCGGGGAACGGGCCGTCCTTCATGTCCAGGGCGTAGAGACGACCGTGACCTTCGGGGAGCATGATGAAGGGGTACTTCCCTTCCTTGGCGTCGTTCATCGGCGGCCAGGGGCCGTCGGGCACGTCACCCTTCCATTTCTTCTCCAGGGCGTCCCAGGTGATGACGACGCGCTTGGGGTTGAACGGCACGCCGTCGGGGTTGACGGAACCGCGGTTGTAGATGATGCGGCGGTTCACCGGCCAGCACCAGGACCATTTCGGGAACATGCCGAGGCCGGTCGGGTCGGCCAGGTCGCGACGCGCCATCTGGTTCCCTTCCTTGGTGTAGGAGCCGCAGTAGATCCAGCAACCGGATACGGTGGAGCCGTCGTCCTGGAGGTACTTGAACATCGGGACCTGGTCGCCTGCCTTGAACTCCAGGGTCTTGTCCTTGTCGACGATGGTCATGTCCTTGGTGAAGTAGCCGTTGATCTCCTTGGCAACCAGGTGCACTTCCGGCTCCTCGCCCGGGCCGTAGTTCCAGGAGAGCTTGGTGATCGGTTCCGGGAAGGTGCCCCCTTTCTCGTATGCCTTCTTCATCCGCTTGGCGAACTGGTTGATGATCCAGAGGTCGCTCTTCGCGTCAGCGACCGGCTCGACTGCCTTGTAGCGCCACTGGGCCCAGCGGCCGGAGTTGGAGATGGAGCCTTCCTTCTCGACGGAGGAGGCGGCCGGAAGCATGAAGACCTCGGTCTTGATGTCCTTCGGGTTCACGCCGGGGCGCTTCCAGAAGATGGAGGTCTCGGTCTCCCAGAGGTCCACGGTGACGAGCCAGTCGAGTTTCCCCAGCGCTTCGCGGGTCTTGAGCGAATCCGGACCGCCCACGGCGGGGTTCTGGCCCATGCAGACGAGGCCCTGCAGCTCGCCCTTGCCCATCTTCTCCATCAGCTTCATGAAGGAGTAGTTGCCGCTCCTCTTGGGGAGGTAGTCGTAGCAGAAACCGTTTTCCTTGGTGGCGTTGTCGCCGTACCAGGCTTTCAAAAGGCTCACGGTGTACTTCGGGGTGTTGCCCCACCAGTTGGCGCTCTTAGCGTCCTTGGTCTTCGGGGTCCACTTCTCGAGGTAGGCTTTGAGGTCGACGTTGTCAAATTCCGGGGACTTCAGGTAGCCCGGCAGCAGGTGGAAGAGCAGACCGTAATCGGAGGAACCCTGGACGTTGGACTCGCCGCGCAGCGCGTTGACGCCGCCGCCGGCGATGCCGATGTTACCGAGCAGCATCTGCAGCATGGCGGTCGCGCGCACGTTCTGGGTGCCATGGGTGGACTGGGTGATCCCCATGGCGTAGAGGATGGTCCCCGCCTTGTCCGGACGGCCGGTGGCGCAGAAGGCCTTGGCGACGGCGATGTAGTCTTCCTTCTTGGTGCCGGTGATGCTGCAGACCATGTCCACGGTGTAGCGGGAGTAGTGCTTCTTCAGGAGCTGGAACACGCAGCGCGGGTCCTTCAGGCTGTGGTCGCGCTTGGGGTTACCGGCGCCGTCCACAGCGTAGGCCCAGGCCTTCGGGTCGTAGGTCTTCTCCTGGTCGTCGAAGGAGCAGAAGATCCCCTCGTTGAAGTCGTACTTCTCGTTCACGATGAAGGCCGCGTTAGTGTACTCGCGGACGTACTCCTCGTGAATCATGTTGTTTTGCAGCGCGAAGTTGATCATCCCGCCCAGGAAGGCGATGTCGGTGCCGGGACGGATCTGCGCGTAGTGGTCGGCTTTGGAGCCGGTCCTCGTGAAGCGGGGATCGACGGCGAGGAGCTTGCCGCCGTTGTCCATCGCCTGCTCGATCCATTTCATGGAAATCGGGTGGTTCTCGGCCGGGTTGCAACCGATGGCCAGGATGGCATCGGAGTTCTTCAGGTCAATCCAGTGGTTGGTCATTGCCCCACGTCCAAACGAAGCCGCCAGACCGGCGACTGTAGCGGAGTGTCATATTCGGGCTTGGTGTTCGAGGTTCGCGACCCCCATGGAGCGGGCGAACTTGCTCCAGAGGTAGCACTCCTCGTTGTCGAGACCGGCGCCGCCAAGGAATGCCATCCCTTCGGTGCGGTTGACCACGTACTCCTTGTTGTCCTTCTTGTTGATCTCCTTGGCCTTGAAGGACTTGTCGCGCGTCTCCTTCATCTTCTGCGCGATGCGCTCCAGGGCCCAGTCCCACGACTTCTCCTCGAACTTGTCGCTGCCGGGTGCGCGGTACATCACCTTCTGCAGGCGGCGCTCGTTGTTGGCCACCTGGAACAGCGCGCTACCCTTCGAGCAGAGCGCACCCTGGTTGATCGGGTGCTGGGTGTCCCCCTCGATGTTCACGATCTTGCCGTTCTTGGTATGCACCACAAGCCCGCAACCTACCGCGCAGAAAGGACAGATGGTGGTCGAGCTTTTCAGCCCCTTGGTGCGCATCTGCGAGCCGTCTGCGCCGCCCGCTTCTGCTTTTTTGCCGGAGAGGATCAGTGCCGCAGCCGCCGCCCCCCCCTGCAGAAACTCCCGTCGTGAAACTGCCATGTTGAATCTCTCCTTTTTCCATGATAAACGTCGTCGACGCCGGATTAGCACCGCGTATACGGCAATTGCCATGCCAGCGCGTAAACGTTTACCAGAAAAATAGTTGTGTACCGTAAACGTCCGAAATGATAATGTTGTCTGCGCCGCTCGGGAATTTTGCAGAGATGAATATTAATTAATGATTGCGCTGTTTTGTCAAAATGTGTGACATTTTGTCCAAGGTAGGACCCGAGTAACGGCGCGGGAAAGACGCGAGGAGCGCCCCAAAATGACACAAGAAAGAATTCTCATCTGCGACGACGAGGAAGGAATCCTCATCTACCTGAAGAAGCTGTTGCAGACCCAGGGGTACCTGGTGGAGACCTTCAACGCCGGGTCGCAGCTTTTGCGCCGCCTGCGCGAGGGGGACCCGGGGGACGCCGACCTGATCCTTCAGGACGTCAGGATGCCCGACCTGGACGGCATCAGCGTGCTGCAGGAGGTGAAACAGCTCAGGCCCTCGCTTCCCGTCATCATCATGACCGCCTTCGGGACCATCGACGCCGCGGTCGAGGCCATCAAACTGGGGGCCTACGACTACGTGACCAAGCCCTTCCCCAAGGAAAAGATCCTGAGCGTCCTGAAAAACGCCCTGGAGAAGGAGCAGCTGCTGCAGGAGAACCGGGCGCTCAAGAACGAGCTGGGCAAGCCCATCCTGCAGGACGCCATCATCTTCAGAAGCGCCGTCTTCCAGGAGACCTACGACCTCACCCTCCAGGTCGCCGCCAGCGAGGCGAACATCCTGGTGCTGGGCGAATCCGGCACGGGGAAGGAGCTCATCGCCGGCGCCATCCACTACAACAGCCCCAGGCGCGAGCGCCGCTTCCTTTCCATCAACTGCGCGGCCCTCACCGAGACCCTTTTGGAGAGCCAGCTCTTCGGGCACGTGCGCGGCGCCTTCACCGGCGCCATCACCCACCAAAAGGGGCTTCTGGAGGAAGCCGACGGCGGCACCCTTTTCATGGACGAGATCGGCGACATGAGCCTCCCCATCCAGGCGAAGCTCTTGCGCGTGATCCAGGAGCGCGACTTCATCCCGGTGGGCGCCACCCGCAGCAAGAGCGCCGACATCCGCTTCGTCGCCGCCACCAACAAGGACCTCGAGGAGGAGGTGCGCGCCGGGAGGTTCCGCGAGGACCTCTACTACCGCCTGAACGTGATCAACATCCCGCTCCCCCCCCTGCGCGAGAGAAAGGACGACATCGAGCCCCTGGCCCAACACTTCCTCAAGAAGTACAGCCTCAAGATGAAGAAGGAGGTCACCGGGGTGACCCCAGAGGCGCTGCAGCTTTTGTGCGGCTACGACTGGCCCGGCAACATCCGTGAGCTGGAGAACGTGATGGAGCGCGCGGTAATCCTGGCCCGTACCCCGCTGGTGACTCCCAAGGAGCTCCCCATCTGGCGCAGGCAGCAAAAAGTCGCGGCGGCGCCCGCCGAGCCGCAGCTGGTTTCCCTCGAGAACATGGAGAAGGTGCACATCGAGCGCACCCTGCTCGGCACCGGCTACCACAAGAGCCGCTCCGCCGAAATCCTCGGCATTTCCAGGAAGACGCTGGACCGCAAGATCGCCGAGTACGGGATCACCATTCCCGCATGAACATCCCAAGGCTCCGTTTCCCCATCAAGACCAAGCTCACCGTCGCCACACTGATCCCGCTGGCGATCGCCATCCTGATCTGCTGGATGGCCGGCGTCTTCATCCTGAGCGCCAAGGTGGCCGCGCAGGCCCAGGAGAAGGTGCGCTACGACCTCTCCGTGGCGCGCGAGGCCTACCTGAACGAGTTGACGCGCCTCTACGACGCGGTCAAACTCTCCGCCTCCTTCGGCAGGACCTCGGAGACGGTCGCGGCCGCCGACCAGCGTGCCCTGGCCGCCACACTGACGCCGGTGCGCAAAAGCGAGCACCTGGACATCCTGGCGGCCGTGGACGCCTCCGGCAAGGTGATCTTCCGCGCCAACAACCCGCAGCAGTTCGGCGACGAGAAACTGCGCAACCAGTTCGTGGCGCGGGCCCTCAAGGGTGAACTGGTGAGCGGCACCACCATCATCCCCACCAGCGAGCTGACCCTGGAGGGTGAGGAACTGGTGCGCCAGGCGCGGATCACCGTGGCCGGAACCCGGTCCGACCCCACCCCCCCTGCCCCGTTGAACGGGGCCATGTTCCTCTTCGTTGCCGCCCCCGTGCGCGACCAGGCCGGCAACGTGGTGGGCGCCCTCTACGGCGGTGTCCTGTTGAACAACAACAAGAAGCTGGTGGACAAGATAAAGAACGTCGTCTACGAAGGGGCCAAGCTGAACGGCCGCGACGTGGGGAACTCCACCATCTTCCAGGGGGACGTCCGGATCGCCACCAACGTCCCCAACACCGACGGCAGCCGAGCCATCGGGACCAAGCTCTCCGCGCCGGTGTACGACCGCGTCCTTTTGAAAGGTGCCAAGTGGGTGGGAAGGGCCTTCGTGGTGAACGACTGGTATCTGACCGCCTACGAGCCGATCCTGTCGCTGCAGGGGGTGCCCATCGGTGCGCTCTACGTGGGGATGCTGGAGAGCCACTACTCGGCGGTGAAGACCGACATGGCCGTGCTCTTGAGCTTCGTGCTCCTCTTGAGCGGGCTGACCGGCGTCTCCATGGCCGGGTTTCTCGGGCGCAAGCTGGCACAGCCGATCAAGGAGCTGGAGCTTTTGACCAGACGCGTCGCGGCAGGCGAACGTGACGTGCAGAGCAACATCGACTCGCGCGACGAGATCGGCGACCTGGCCGACCGCTTCAACGACATGAGCCGGTCGCTCGGCGAGCGCGAAAACAGCATCATCGAGCTGAATCGCAACCTGGAAGAAAAGGTGCAGCAGAGAACGGCGGAACTGGAGGAGAAGAACCGCCTCCTCGTGCAGACGCGCGAGGAGCTTTTGCGGGTGGAGAAGCTGGCGGCGATCGGCGAGCTGGCTGCGGGCGTCGCCCACGAGATCAACAACCCCATGGCGATCATCCGCGGCAACACGGAGCTATTGCAGCTCTCGGTCCCGGAGGACGCGCCGAACCGGGAGGAAGTCGACACCATCTTCCAGCAGGTGAAACGGGTGGAGCGCATCGTCTCCAACCTTTTGAAGTTCGCCAGGCGCGAGCAGATGGAGCGCGGCGAGGTTCACCTGAACGAGCTGCTGCACGAGATCGTTGGGCAGATGAGACACCAGGTTTCACTGGAGAAGATAGAAGTGCTCGAGTTCTACGCGGAGCAAAGGGCCGTGATCGAAGGGGACCAAGACCAGTTACGGCAGGTGTTCACCAACCTGATCCTGAACGCCGTGCAGGCGATGCCCCGGGGTGGGGTGCTCTGCATCAAGAGCGCTCCGGTGGGAAGCGGCGACAACTACGAGGTGAAGATTTCGGACACCGGGGTCGGCATAGAGCTGGAGAACCTGAGGCAGGTGTTCAACCCCTTCTACACCACCAAGGCCAACGGCACCGGGCTCGGGTTGTCGGTCAGTTACGGCATCATCAGGGAACACGGCGGCTGCATCGACGTGGAAAGCGTTCCCGGACAGGGGAGCAGCTTCACCGTGCTTCTCCCCTGCGAGCGCTAAGCGCCCCACGCTCCCCACAAGAAACGGCCGCGAGCACTTGCGCTTCGCGGCCGTTTCGGTCTTGCATCAGTTGCAGAGTCCATGGGACCTAAGGGACCTAAGGGACCTAAGGGACCTAAGGGACCTAAGGGACCTAAGGGGCCTAAGGGGCCTAAGGGGCCTAAGGAGCCTAAGGTCCGCCGGCCTCGAGTGGGGCACCGGAAGAGACACGCCGCTCGCGGCAGTCGGCGCCGCGTCCTCGGCAGGTTGCGGGGCCCGTTTCGAGCAGCAGCCAGTCGTGCCCTTACACCACGACCTGGTCTCCCGGCCTGACCACCCCGCCCTTCAGCACCCGGGCGAAGATCCCCTCTTTGGGCATGACGCAGTCGCCGGCCTGGTAGTAGATGGCGCAACGGGTATGGCACTCCTTGCCGATCTGGGTCACCTCGAGGAGGGTCTCCCCCAGTTCGATCTTGGCACCGATGGGAAGGCTCACCAGGTCGACCCCTTCGGTGGTGATGTTCTCGGCGAAATCCCCCTCCTTCACGTCCAGCCCGAGCGCCTGCATCTTGGCGATGCTCTCCTGGGCCAACAGGCTCACCTGGCGGTGCCAGTCGCCGGCATGGCCGTCGCCGACGATCCCGTGCTCCTCGCGCAGGGTGACTTCGGGTACCGGGGTCTTTCTTTCCCCTTTGTTCTTGCTGATGTTGACGGCGATGATCTTTCCGGTCATGCGTTCTCCTTGTTTTTCAGCCCCCCACGCGGGACATGGCGAAAGGTTTGGTTTCAGAGCCCTCGTCGGTCACTTCGTGCCGTCCGGGTTTGGCGGCCACGATGCGCCTGATCTCCTGGCGCAGCAGTTCTGCGTCACCGGTCGCTAGTACCGGTTTCAGGTCAACCCCCTCCCCCGAGAACAGGCACCCTTTGGCGACACCTGACGCTGTGACGCGCAGACGGTTGCAGCCATCGCAGAAGTGCCCGGTCATGGCGGTGATGATCCCGAGCGACCCGGGTGCCCCCTTGATGCGGAAGTTCTTGGACGGGCCGGAGCGCTCGGTGTTGCTGCTTTCCTCGATCTCGTACTCGCGGGCGATGCGTTCCCGGATTTCAGCGCCGGGGACGGTCAGGTCGCGCCAGTCGGCGTCACCGGAAGTGGGCATGTACTCGATGAAGCGCACGGCGTAGGGGCGTTTCAGGGTGAGCGCCGCGAAGTCGAGAATCTCGTCGTCGTTCACGCCCCGCATCACCACCACGTTGATCTTGTGCGGTGGAAAGCCGACCCGCTCCGCCTCTTCGATGCCGTCCAAAACACGCTGCAGTTCGCCTCCCCGGGTGACGGTGGCGAAGATCTCCGGCTTGAGTGAATCCAGGCTGATGTTGAGCCTCTGCACCCCGGCGTCCTTCAGGCCTTGGGCCATCTCCTTCAGGAGCAGACCGTTGGTGGTCAGCACCAGTTCCTTGAGCCCCGGCAACGCGGCAAGGCGCGCCAGGAAATCGACGATCCCCTTGCGCACCAGCGGTTCCCCGCCGGTCACGCGGATCTTCTCGATCCCGGCGGCGACCGCCTCGGCGGAGATCCGGAGCAGGTCCTCGTAGGATAGCATCTCGCAGTGGCCCAGCTTCTCCACGCCCTCTTCCGGCATGCAGTAGCTGCAGCGCAGGTTGCAACGGTCGGTGACCGAGAGGCGCAGGTAATTAATGCGCCTGCCGTAGGTATCTATCAATGACATAATATGTCCTGACTTCAGGTATTTGTCGCGTCAAACTGCAAGATGGGCCTGACCGGTTTTCCAGCAGGCCGACACTGCTTTCGGATACACGCTAAAAACCATACCTTGTTTGGCAAACGGAAATCAACCACTTTAATGAGGGAGATTGGCGAGCGCCCGCGGAGAACCAGGGAAAGTATACGGTAGCCAAACCGAGCCGATCGGGGAGTAAAAACAACGCAAAGACGTGGTGTTGTCGCGCCGTCGATCTGAGTGGGCCGCCCAATCTTAAGCTAAAATAATTGTTTATTTTGCGGCAAATATGCTATCCCTTTGGGAAAATATGCAGAACGTCTCCGAGCCGCGGCCGTCTAAAGGGAAACTCCCCAGGGTGCCGCAGCCGATGGGTGCTGCCGGAAACGGCACCGCCTCCCTCTTGGAAAGGAGAAGCACCGCCGCATCGCGCACGGGCCCCTCTTCCTTCACGGAGTCGGGCCCTTTTTCGTTATTGCCATTACCAAGGAACAAAGAGGAAGAGATGACGAACTACGAGCAAGCCAGACGCATGGTCATCGACAAGGTGGCGCCTGCCGGCGTGGAAAGGGTGCTGCTGCTGGAAGCCGCCGGCCGAGTGCTGGCCGAGGACTACGTGGCGCCCAAGGACATGCCGCGCTGGGACAACTCCGCCATGGACGGCTTCGCCGTCAGGAGCGCTGACTGCGCGCCGGGGACCGTGCTCAAGGTCACCGACTACATCCCCGCCGGCGTCAGTTCCGATGACGTGGTGACGCCGGGGTGCGCCGCGCGGATCATGACCGGCGCCCCTATCCCGCCTGGGGCCGATGCGGTCGTCCCGATAGAAGAGACCGAGAACACGGCGGAGACCGTGAAGCTGCTGCAACAGGTGAAAAAGCACGACCACATCCGTTTTCAGGGCGAGGACGTGCGCGGCGGCGAGGCGATCATGCCACGGGGGACCGTGATCGGAGCGCCCCAGGTGAGCCTGATGGCCTCTTTTTCCACTGTGCTGGTGCCTGTTTACCGCAAGGTGCGCGTGGCCATCCTCTCCACCGGTGACGAGCTGGTCGAGGTCGGCACCGAACCCAAGGAGAGCCAGATCGTCAACAGCAACACCCTTGCGCTCGCCACCGCCATCAAGCTCTGCGGCGCCGAGCCGGTCATCCTCGGCATCGCCCGCGACGACAGGGAGAGCCACCGTGCGCTCCTCTCCGAGGGACTGAAGGCCGACGTCCTGGTCACCTCGGCGGGTGTCTCCGCCGGCGACCGGGACCTGGTGCGCGAGGTGCTGGCGGAGCTGGGTGTTGTGGAGCAGTTCTGGAAGCCCGGCATCAAGCCCGGCGGCCCCACCGCCTTCGGCATGAAGGGGAACGTCCCGGTCTTTTCCCTCCCCGGCAACCCGGTCTCCACCATGATCACCTTCGAGGAGTTCGCCCGCCCCGCCATCCTGCGCATGATGGGGCACGAAAAGGTGTTCCGTCGCACCGTGAGCGGCATCCTGAAGGAAGGGGCGCGCAAGAAGGCGGGCAAGGTAAACTTCCTGCGCGTTCACGTCGCCATCGAGGGGGGACGCTTCGTCGCCAGCACCTCGGGCGATCAGAACACCGGGATACTGAAGACCATGCTGCGTTGCAACGCCCTGGCCATTCTCCCGGCGGAGGCGACCGAGTTCGCCGTCGGCGCGGAAGTAGATCTGCACCTGCTCGACCCCACATTGGAAATGGAGGTTTAACATGTCGTTCAACCACTTCGACGCCAGCGGCAACGCCATCATGGTCGACGTAAGCCAGAAGACCCCGACCATGCGCACCGCCATAGCAGGCGCCCTGCTGACCCTGAAACCCGAAACCGTGCAGTCCATCGTGTCCGGCCGGATGGCAAAGGGGGACGTACTCGGCGTGGCGCGGCTTGCCGGTATCGCCGGAGCCAAGAAGACACCCGACCTGATTCCCCTCTCCCACCCTCTTGCCATCCACCACGTCGCCATAGAGTTCGAGGTGGACGAGGCCCGGGGAACCATAGGCGTCATGGCCACCGTCCGCGCCTTCGAGCGCACCGGCGTCGAGATGGAAGCCATGACCGCCGCCACGGTAGCCGCGCTGACCGTGTACGACATGTGCAAGGGGACCGACAAGGGCATCGTCATCTCCGACGTGAAGCTGCACTACAAGGAAGGCGGCAAGAGCGGCGTCTTCAAGCGCGAGGACTAAAGGAGAAACACCACCATGCGAGCAGCCATTCTCACCCTCAGCGACCGCTGTTCCACCGGAGAACGTGCCGACGGCAGCGGGCCGGCGCTAAAAGCCTGGCTCGAGGAACGCGGCGTCACCGTCGCCTGCACCGACGTCATCCCCGACGAGGGGGCCCTCATCTCAGAAAAGCTCATCGAGTGGGCCGACAGCGGCGCCTACGATCTCATCCTCACCACCGGCGGCACCGGCGTCTCGCCGCGCGACGTCACCCCGGAAGCGACCGAGCGCGTGGTGGAGCGCCTCCTTCCCGGCTTCGGCGAGGTGATGCGCATGGAGAGCCTCAAGAAGACCCCGCACGCCATCATCTCAAGGGCCGTGGCCGGCATCAGAAAAAACGCCCTTATCATCAACCTCCCCGGGAGCCCCAAGGGGGCCACCGAGAACATCGGCTTCGTGTGGGCCGCGGTGCCGCACGCGGTCGCCAAGCTGCAGGGAGACCCCGAGGAGTGCGGCACGCCGCTCCCCCGCTGACCGCCCAAGACGGCTTTTTTATTGACCGATCCCGCCTGCTGGGTTATATAACTAACGCGGTTTTATAATTCAATTACGGAGGAATGCTCATGCCGTTGGTTAAGCAGATTCACGAGAAGGCGAAATCGAAACTCAAGACGGTGGTCTTGCCGGAGAGCTACGACGAGAGGATGCTCTTCGCCGCGCAACAGATCGTGGAACAAGGTTTGGCCAAAATCGTGCTTTTGGGCAAGCCTGACGCGATCCTGGCGGCGGCCGCCGCCAAGGGGATCAACCTGGCCGGCGTGGAACTGGTGGACCCCGCAACCTCGCCCAAGCTCGACGCGTACGTCGGGAAGCTCGTGGAACTGAGGAAGTCCAAGGGGCTCACGCCACAGCAGGCGCAGGAGATGCTGACCGCACCGGATAACCTTTACTTCGCGGGGATGATGGTACGCGAGGGTGACGCCGACGGCGAGGTGGCCGGCGCTACCGGCACTACCGGCGACGTGCTCCGTGCCGCCTTCCAGACCGTCGGTCCCGCTCCCGGCATCAAGACCGTTTCCTCCTTCTTCCTGATGGCCACCCAGACCCCGAACTTCGGGGAGAACGGGGTCATCCTCTTCGCCGACTGCGCCGTCAACCCCAACCCGGACGCGCAGGCCCTGGCAGAGATCGCCATCGCCACCGCGAGGAACTGCAAATCCTTCCTCGATGTCCCCGCGCGCGTCGCCATGCTCTCCTTCTCCACCAAGGGAAGCGCGAGCCACCAGGATGCGGACAAGGTGCTCAAGGCGCTGGAGATCGCCAAGGGGATGGATCCGGAACTTTCCATCGACGGCGAACTGCAGGCCGACGCCGCCCTGATCCCTGCGGTGGGCGCCAAGAAGGCCCCCGGCAGCGGCGTGGCCGGCAAGGCCAACGTGCTCGTTTTCCCGACCCTCGATGCCGGCAACATCGCCTACAAGCTGGTGGAGCGTCTGGCCGGCGCCAAGGCCATCGGCCCGGTGATCCAGGGGCTCGCCAAGCCGGTCAACGACCTCTCCCGCGGCTGCTCGGTGCAGGACATCGTGGACGTAACCGCCATCACCGCGGTGCAGGCGCAAGGCTAACCGCGACGACCGGTCCGACCGGCTGCTGAGACAGCGAACAAAACAAAAGGCCGGCGGGGTTACCCCGCCGGCCTTTTTGCTGTCTTACGCTCGCCTACCCCTACTTCCTGACGAAGTCGGGCCTGGAGAAGCTGTACTCGAAGTTCATGTGGTCGGTGTAGCTACCGTCCAGGATGGCGGCAACGTCCTCGGTGAACACCAGCTCCTCGTCGGTCGGGATGACGTACACCTTGACCGGCGAATCGTCCGTGGTGATCAGCGTCTCGCGCTTTCTGGTCATTGCCGAGGCGTTGCGCTCCTTGTCGAGGACGATACCCAGGTGCTCGAGCCCGGAGATGGCGCGCTCCCTGATCGGCGCCCCCATCTCCCCCACCCCGGCGGTGAAGACGACCGCATCGAGCCTCCCCACGACGGCCATGTAGGTCCCGATGTACTTCTTGAGACGGTACGCCTCGATGTCCAACGCCAGCGCACAGAGACGGTCTCCACCGTTGGCGTTCTCGATCACGTCGCGGCGGTCGGTGAAGCGGCCGGTAATGCCGATGACGCCGCTCTTCTTGTTCAGGATGGAGTCGATCTCCTTGGCGGAAAGGTTCTCCTTCTGCATCATGAAGGCGGGTATGGCGGGATCGATGTCGCCGCAGCGCGTGCCCATCATCGCGCCTTCCAGCGGCGTGAGCCCCATGCTGGTGTCGACCGACACACCGTTTTTGATGGCGCAGTGGGAGACGCCGTTGCCTATGTGCATGGTGATGACGTTGCACTGGTTGGCGGGCTTGCCCAGGATGGCGGCGATGCGCTTGGAAACGTAGAGGTGCGAGGTGCCGTGGAAGCCGTAGCGGCGAACGCCATACTTCTCGTACCACTCGTACGGGAGCGGATAGAGGTAGGCGTGCTCGGGCATGGTCTGGTGAAACGCCGTATCGAAAATAGCAACCTGCGGCACACCGGGGAGCACGGCCATGGCGCCTTCAATACCGGCGATGTTGGGCGGGTTGTGCAGCGGTGCCAGGTGCTGCACCTCGGTGACTGCGGCCAGCACCTCGTCGTCGATCAGCACGGACTTGGTGAACTTCTCGCCGCCGTGCACGACGCGGTGGCCGACCGCGGAGATCTGTTTGATGTCCTGAAGCACGCCGTGGGTCGGGGAGGTCAGGGTCCTCAGGATCAGGTCAACTGCGGTCTTGTGGTCCGGACAGTCGGAGTCTTCACGATAGGTCTCACGCCCGGATACCTCGTGCAGGATGAAGGAGTCGCCGATGACCACGCGCTCCACCATCCCCTTTGCCACAACCACTTTTTTATCCCAATCAAACAACTGGTATTTTACAGAAGAACTCCCGCAGTTAAGTGCCAGAATATCCATCGATTAGCATCCCCCGTGATTGTAGTTTGCCCAGTGATACGAGGAAGATCCACACCGGACAAAAAGTACACAAATAAAACCTTTTTTTATATATACAGGAGAGTGGGCCTCAGTTCAAGATTTTTCTCCCGATTAGGAGTTTATTGTCTACAGCTTTATGGTGGACTTTTTGCGAGCGCTGTGCTAGTTTCCACCTCAACTTTTAACTCCAAGTGAAGGAGGTGAATACTTTGGCACATACCATCAGCGACGAATGCATCAACTGCGGCGCCTGCGACGATTCCTGCCCGGTCAACGCTATCAGCGAGGCTGGCAGCAAGAGGACCATCGCTGCAGATACCTGCATCGACTGCGGCGCTTGCGTAGACACCTGCCCGGTGTCCGCAATCTCCCCGGCCTAATCAGCAACCGCACCAAAAGAAACATGTAATGCCATGGCCTGCAGCCGGTTCGTCCGCTGCAGGCCTCATTTTTTGCAGCGAAGAACCAAAAAGGAGGGCGCCCCGGGGCGCCCTCCTTTTTTTGATCCGCACCTCGCCGCAGACTACTTCGCGAGGACGGCTATGGCGCGCTCGATGCGCTTTTTGGTCTCGGCGAGGCCGAGCACCTCGATCATCTCGTAGATGCCCGGGGAGGCGGTCGTGCCGGAGAGGGCGAGCCGCACGGCGGGACCGACCTGGCCTAGCTTGATCCCCTTCTCTGCCATCAGCTCCTTGAAGGCCTGCTCGATGTGAGCCTGGTCGAGGGCAGGCAGGGCCGCCAGTTTTTCCACCAGCGCGGTGAGAAGCGCGGGTGTGTCGGCATTGAAGGCCTTAGCCACACCCTGCTCGTCGTAGGAAAGCTCGTCGCTGTAATAGAACAGCGCCCCGTCGGCAAGCTCCAGCATGGTCTTGGCGCGCTCCTGCAGGGTCTTGATCACGGACACCAGGTCCGGTCCCCCCTGGGCGGGATCAACGCCCCGCTCCTTCAGGAACGGCACCAGGAGGTCGGCCAGGCGCACCGGATCCCCCGTCTTGATGTAGTGGGCGTTCAGCCACATGAGCTTGTCCGGGTTGAAGACCCCGGCGGAGCGCCCCACGTTCTCGATGGAGAATTTCTCGATCAGGTCCTGCAGCGAGAAGATCTCTTCGTCGCCGTGGCTCCACCCAAGGCGAACAAGGTAGTTCACCATCGCCTCGGGGAGAAAGCCCATGTCGCGGTAGGCCATGACCGAGGTGGCGCCGTGGCGCTTGGAGAGGCGGGCCTTGTCGGCGCCGAGGATCATCGGCACGTGGGCGAAGACCGGCACCGGCGCACCCAGCGCCTGGTAGATCAGGATCTGACGCGGCGTGTTGTTGACGTGGTCGTCGCCGCGGATGACGGTGGTGATCTTCATGGTGACGTCGTCGATGACCACAACGAAGTTATAGGTCGGGGTGCCGTCGGTGCGCTGGATGATCAGGTCGTCCAGTTCAGCGTTCTCGAAGGAGACCTTCCCCTTGATCAGGTCGTTCCAGGTGGTGGCCCCTTCCTTGGGGGTCTTGAAACGGATCACGTAGGGGCGGCCGTCGTCCTCCTGGGGGGGGAGGTTGCGGCAAGTGCCGTCGTACTTCGGTTTTCCCCCTTCAGCGAGCGCCTTCTCGCGCTTCGCCTCGAGCTCCTCGACGCTGCAGTAGCACTTGTACGCCTTCCCCTCTGCGACCAGCTTGTCGATGTATTCCTTGTAGACCGGGAAGTAGTCGGATTGGAAGAAGGGGCCCTCATCCCAGTCCAGCCCCAGCCACTTCATCCCCTCGAAGATGGCATCGACCGACTGCTGGGTGGATCGCGTCACGTCGGTATCCTCAATCCTCAGGACGAAAGTGCCGTGCTGCTTCCTGGCCAAAAGCCAGTTGAAAAGGGCCGTACGCGCCCCTCCTACATGGAGAAAGCCGGTCGGGCTCGGTGCGAAACGGAGACGTACTTCTGACATGAAAGGCTCCTTTGCTGCTTTGATCATTGCATGACTGCAATAAAGTGGTGTGTTGCGTTCGGTATGGTCGGGCGCGGGGCGCCTACCCCTCGTCCTCGTCGTCATCCTGGTGCTGAGACGCCTTCTCACCGGGGATACGGTACCCTTCGCTGGCCCAGGTGCCGAGGTCGATCATCTTGCACCTCTCCGAGCAGAAGGGTCGATACGGGTTCCCGGCCAGCGTGGCTTCCTTGCGGCAATGCGGGCACTTGACGGTCTGTATGGCGCACATGGGGTTTCCTCAAATAAATACCTCCAGCGCCGGACGGGGCTGGAGGGTGCGTGGTCCTGGTCGGATTTAGGCCAACCGCTCAACTTAACTGGTACTTGCGCTCCCTGAACTGCAGCGCCCTCTTCACCCGCATGATCAGGGTCTCCTCCCGCACCGGCTTCTCGATGAAATCGAAGAACCCCTTCTCGAAGGCCTTCACCTCGTCCTCGGGCTGCAGGGAACTGGTGATGAGTATCACCGGTATGGCATTCAGGTCGGGCACGCTATGCAGCGCGTCGAAAAGTCCGAAACCGTCCAACTTGGGCATCATCAAGTCGGTGATCACCACGTGCGGCTTCTCGGTCAGGACCGCCTTGTAGGCCTCCAGCCCGTCCGCGGCGTGGATGACGCGGAACCCTTCCCGTCCCAGGAAGTCGCCGAACATGTTCGCGATCAGCTTGTCGTCCTCGACCACCAGCACCGTGTGGGCGGCCGCGCTGGCCACCTCCTTCTGCAGATAGTTCTTGCAGATGGCAGCGTAGATCTCCTTCCTGGTGGCGATGAAGGGGGTGATGGTCAGTCCGAGGTTGGCCGAGATGTTGCGCACGACCCGGGTCTCGGTGGGATCGGCCATGGCCAGTGCCAGCCTCTTCTCGTCCAGCTTGAGCGGAAAGATGTTGTTCTGCATGGCCACGTCCACCGAGATGGTCCTCAGCAGTTGCGGCGAGAAGCTGTAGCCGGCAAAGTTGCTGGCGACACGGCAGCCGTACTGCGTGGCCAGCGCCTGGGCCAGTTCCTCGCCGGTGACCAGCTCCAGGTCCTCCAGCACGGTCCCGAAGCGTGTGCCGAGCTTCTTGGAGACCGCCAACATGCGCTCCACCGTTTTCTCGGTAAGAAGCCCGTTCTCGATGAATATCTGGCCCAGCTTTTTTCGCTTTTCCATAGGACCTCCCCATCCCGGGGTTAACTGTAGCTCGGGGAGAGAAAAAAACCATGCGGGGAGCGAAAAAGCTACTCCGCTACCACCGTCGCCCCGCTCCCGACCTTCCCGGCCAACTGCAGTGCCTCCTGCTTGGAGAGGTGCCGTCCTACCCTGATCCGGTACCAGACTCCCTTGTCCTGAAGCTTCGATTCCACAAGGTAAGCGGCTACCCCCTTGGCGACGAGCTTCGCGCGTACGGCATCGGCCTCCTTCTTGTCCTTGTAGGAAGCGACCTGCACCAGGTAGCGCGCCTCGGCACCCTGCTTGTCGGCAGCCGCCGGTTTGTCTGCGGCGGGCTCAGCCCTGTCGGCGGCCTTCTCGGCGGGTTTCGCCTCCGGCGCCTTGGCGGCCGGAGCGGCGGCAGGCTTTGCCGGTGCCGTCCCGGGGGCAGGCGCTGCGGTCGCGGCCGGCGCCGCGGCTGCAGCCTTGGACTGTACCTCGGGAAGCTTCGTGTTGATGCCGCTCCCCATGGCACCCTTCCCGCCCGAGGGGAGGGTCTTGTAGAAGGTCAGCGGGACGTCAGGTGCGGGCTGCCCCGGCTGCGCCGGTTGAGCGGGCGTCGCCGGCTGCACCGCGGGTGCTGCCTGTGTCTTTTGCTGGGCCGCGGCCTGCGCCGCTGCGAGGGCCTTGGCATCGACCTTTCCTTTGAACAGGAACCATCCGGTCAGCACCCCCGCACCGTATCCAAGGACAAGCAGCAACAGGCCGACCACCGCGAAGGTGCCGATCGGCTCTCGGCGCGGGCGGTTCTTCTGCACGGGCTTGGCGCGCTCGGCGCTTTCCCTGACCGCCTTCATCTTTTCGCTGTAGTCAAGCCGCATGTGCCCCTCCTACATCCTCTCCGGAGCCGAGATCCCGAGCACGGTCAGCGCGTTCTTCAGGGTGACGGCGACGCAGTGCAGCAGGAACAGACGGGCCTGGGTGAGCTCGGGCTCCTCCGGGGTGATCACCCTGCTCTTGTTGTAGAAGCTGTGGAACTCGCCGGCCAGGTCCTGAAGGTAGTAGGTGATCCGGTGCGGCTCGAAGTTCACCGCCGCCCCCTCCAGGATTTCCGGGTAGAGGGAGAGCTTCTTGATCAGGCTCATGTCGTCGGCGCCCTCCAAAAGCTCCAGGCGCACGCCGGTGAAGTTTGGCTCCACGCCGCGCTCCCTGGCCGTGTCGAAGATGCTCCTGATCCTGGCGTGGGCGTACTGCACGTAGTAGACCGGGTTGTCGTTGCTCTGGCGCTTGGCGAGCTCGAGATCGAAGTCGAGTTGGCTGTCGGAGCGGCGCATCAGGAAGAAGAAGCGGGCGGCGTCGCGGCCGACCTCGTCCACGACCTCCTTCAGCGTCACGAACTCGCCGCTTCTCGTGGACATGGCGACCGGCTGGCCGTCGCGCAACAGCGACACCAGCTGCACCAGGATGATGCCGAGGTCGTCCGCCTTGCGCCCGAGCCCCTGCACGACGCTCTTAAGCCTGGGGACGTAGCCGTGGTGGTCGGCGCCCCACACGTCGATGACCCAGTCGAAGCCGCGCGCGTACTTGTCGCGGTGGTAGGCGATGTCGGAGGCGAAATAGGTGGTTACGCCGTTGCTCCTGACCACGACGCGGTCCTTGTCGTCGCCGAAGGCGGTGGTCTTGAACCAGAGCGCCCCTTCCTGCTCGTAGATGTGCCCCTTCTCCTGCATTTCCGCGATGGCCGAGGTCACCTTCCCCTCGTCGAACAGGGACTGCTCGGAGAACCAGTTGTCGAAGCGGATGCCGAAGTCCTGCAGGTCCTCGTCGATCCCCTTGAGGATCAGGTCACCGCCCATCTTCGCGAAGAAGGCGACCCCCTCCTCCTGGGGCGCCTTCAGGAAGCGGTCGCCGTGCTTGGCGATGGCGTCCCGCGCAATGTCCTTGATGTAGTCGCCCTGGTAGCAGTTCTCGGGGAAATCGATCTTCTCCCCCAGGAGTTCCTTGTAGCGCAACAACCCCGAGAGCCCCAGGGTGTTCATTTGGTTGCCGGCGTCGTTGATGTAGTACTCGCGCTGCACGTCGAATCCTGCGGCGGAGAGGAGCGAGGCGACTGCATCGCCGGTCGCTGCGCCGCGGCCGTGCCCTATGTGCAGCGGACCGGTCGGGTTCGCGCTGACGAACTCGACCTGCACCTTCTTGCGGGCGCCGACCTTGCTCTTGCCGTACTCGTCACCGGCACGGTCGATCTCGGTGAGAACCTTCCTCCAGGCGCTGTCCTCGACGAAGAAGTTGATGAACCCCGGCCCCGCGATCTCGACTGAGCGGATCAGGTCGGACGCCTCGGCCAGCTTCTTGACCAGGGCCTCCGCCACGGCGCGGGGCGCCTTGCGCTCCTGCTTTGCCATCTGCATGGCGACATTGGTAGCGAAATCTCCGTGCTCGGCGTGCGCCGGCTTCTCCACGTTGATGGCCGGGACCACACCAGAGGTGAGCGTGCCGTCGGCGAAACACCCCTCGATTCCCTTCAGGATGCATGCGCGCAGCTGCTCCTTCATATCTTCTCCTCCCTTTCCTTATCCTTTTCCGCGTCGGGCACGGGTTTTATGGTCACGTCGCGTGTGAAGTCCGGGCAGTGGGCGCCGCCGTCAGGCACGCAGAATTTCTTGGAGCAGTGTTCGCGCCAGGCGCAGACCACACAGTGCTGTTTTCCAGTCTGAGTCATACTTTCCCCTCAAATGCCCGCATGGGGCAACGTTACCTGCCGGAGCGCCCAGCCGGCTGCGCAGGCTGAGCCGGCTTTCCAGCGGCGGCACCCTGCGTCCCGGGTGTAGTTGCCGGGGCGCCCTGGGGCGGAGCGCCGGCCGCTGCAGGTTTCGCGGCGCCCGGCGAGAACTGGTAGATCACCTCGTTGCTGCGCACCAGGCCGAAGTCGCGCCTGGCGATGCTCTCCAGGTAGCGCCGGTCCGACTGCAGGGCGGCGATCTCCCGCTTCAGCTTGTCATTTTCCTCTTTCAGCTCGTTCAGACGCTTCTGCGTCTCGTCCAGGTCGCGGTGCAGGTGGTTGATGCGCAGCAGTCCCCGGTCGCCAAAGACGGTGAACCCGAGGATGAAGATGACCACTGCTGCCGGTACTAGAAAAAATCGTTTCTGCATGCGTTCCTATGCCGGGGTGAGGACGGACCGGAAATAGTCGATGGTCTGCTTGAGCCCGTCGTCCACGCTCACTTTGGGTTCCCAGCCAAGCATCTGCTTGGCCAGCGAAATGTCAGGCTGCCTCTGTTTCGGGTCGTCCGCCGGCAGGGGGCGATAGACGATGCGCGAGGTGGACCCGGTGAGGGCTATGATCTTCTTGGCGAATTCCAGGATGGTGGTTTCCGCGGGATTGCCCAGGTTGACCGGCCCAATGAACCCGGGGGTCTCCATCATGCGCACCATCCCCTCCACGAGGTCGGAGACGAAGCAGAAGGACCGGGTCTGTTCACCCTCGCCGTAGACGGTGATGTCCTCCCCCTTGAGTGCCTGCAGGATGAAGTTGGAAACGACGCGGCCGTCGTTCTCGGCCATCTTTGGGCCGTAGGTGTTGAAGATCCTGATGATCCTGACGTCCACGTGGTTCTGGCGGTGGTAGTCCATCATCAGCGTTTCCGCGACGCGTTTCCCCTCGTCGTAGCAGCTTCTCAGCCCCAGGGTGTTGACGTTGCCCCAGTAGGCCTCCGTCTGCGGGTGCACCTGCGGGTCCCCGTACACCTCTGAGGTGGAGGCCTGCAGGATCCTGGCCCTCACCCTCTTGGCGATCCCCAGCATGTTGATGGCGCCCATGACACTGGTCTTGGTGGTCTTGACCGGGTTGTACTGGTAGTGGATCGGCGAAGCGGGGCAGGCCAGGTTGTAGATCCGGTCGACCTCCAGGAGGATCGGCTGGGTGACGTCGTGGCGAATCAGCTCGAAGTTGTGGTAGTCCAGCAGGTGGGCGATATTGCGCTTGTTGCCGGTGAAGAAGTTGTCGAGGCAGATGACGTCGTGCCCCTCCCTCAAGAGCCTTTCGCAAAGATGTGAGCCGATGAAACCGGCGCCCCCGGTGACCAGTATGCGCATGAAAACCTCAGAAAACCGTTCTACGTTCTATGTTCTACGTTCCATGCTAACTGCTGTTGTTGCCACACAAGCGGTGCACCACGCGCAACAGCCGTGTAACGTAGAACTTGGAACATGCAACGCAGAACAGCAGTTAGTCGTTATTCCATCTCGCAGCACGCAGCGCCGTTTCTGCCGATGGGGAAGTACTCGTAGCCGATCTCGCGCATCCGCTCAGGCTGGTACAGGTTGCGGCCGTCGAAGATGAGCGGGTTGACCAGGAGCGTCTTGATCCTCTCGAAGTCGGGGTTGCGGTATTCGTTCCACTCGGTGATGATCACCAGGGCGTCCGCCCCCTTGAGCGGCTCGTACTGGTTCATGTGGTAGCCGACCCGGTCGCCGAAATGCTTCTTCGCCTCGTTGAGCGCCTCGGGGTCGTGGGCCCGCACGGCGGCACCCAGCTCCAGGAGACGGTTGATGATGGTCAACGAGGGAGCCTCCCTCATGTCGTCGGTGCGCGGCTTGAAGGAAAGCCCCCAGACCGCGATGCTCCTGCCTGCCAGAGGCTTGTCGCCCCCCTGCCCCAGGTGGCGCTCGATCTTGTCGGAGAGAATCCGCTTCTGGCGTTCGTTGGCCTCTTCCACCGCCTTAAGCAGGATGAAGTCGTAGCTGCACTCGTCCGCGGTCCTGGCCAGCGCCTTCACGTCCTTGGGGAAGCAGGAGCCGCCGTAGCCGACGCCGGGGAAGAGGAAGTCGTAGCCTATGCGGGAGTCGGAACCGATCCCCTCGCGCACTGCCATCACGTCGGCGCCCATCAGCTCGCAGAGGTTCGCGATCTGGTTCATGAAGGTGATGCGGGTCGCCAGCATGGCGTTGGCGGCGTACTTGGTCATCTCGGCGCTTCTGATGTCCATGACCAGCATGCGGTTGGACTTGCGCATGAATGCCGAGTACAGCTCTTTCATTATTTCGGCGGTGCGCACGTTGTCGGTGCCGATCACCACGCGATCCGGTTTCATGAAATCGTCGATGGCCGCCCCCTCTTTGAGGAACTCGGGGTTGGAGACGACGTCGAACTCGATGTGCACCCCGCGGTTGGCCAGTTCTTCCTTTACGGCGGCGCGCACCTTGTCGGCGGTCCCCACGGGGACTGTGGACTTGTCCACGATGATCTTGAAGCTTTCCATGGCACGGCCGATGTTGCGGGCCACGGAGAGGACGTACTGCAGGTCGGCGGAGCCGTCCGCACCCGGAGGAGTCCCAACGGCGATGAAACAGACCAGGGACTCCTTGACGGCGGCGTCCAGGTCGGTTGTGAACTTAAGGCGTCCCTCTTCGCCGTTTCTGAGCACCATCTCCTTGAGGCCGGGCTCGTAAATGGGGATCACGCCACGCTTGAGACCTTCGATCTTTTCCTGGTCGACGTCGACACAGATGACGTCGTTGCCGCTTTCGGCGAAGCAGGTGCCGGCGACGAGGCCGACGTATCCGGAACCGATCACGCATACTTTCATGAGGCGTACTCCTCTAGGGATTAAAAATTAGCGTTCTTATATAGCACATCCATGGGTGGTTATGCCAGAGTTTTCCCGGAGCACAAGTCCCTGGAAAGGGCGGCGAACTCTTCCAGCGACAGCGTTTCCCCGCGCCTGAGACCATCGATGCCGCAGCGGGAAAGCGCGGCGCTCAGCGAGCCGTCACCGTCGTCGAAGCCGGCGGAGCGAAGCGAGTTCAAAAGGGTCTTCCTGCGCTGGTTGAAAGCCCCCTTGACCAGGCGGCGGAAGAGCTCCTCGTCGCCCACCTCGACCCGCGGTGCGGCCAGCGGGATGAAGCTGAGCACGGCCGAATCGACCTTGGGGACGGGACGGAAGGAGCCAGGCTTCACGATGAACTCGCGGCGGATGTCGAAGTGCAGCCGCAAAAGGACCGTGAGGGCGCCGTACTCCTTGCATGCGGCGGGGGCGGTCAGGCGGTCCCCCACCTCCTTTTGCAGCATGAGCACCAGGGATTCGAAGAGGTCGCAGTGCTCCATGAACTTGAAGAGCACCTGCGACGAGATGTTGTAGGGAAGGTTCGCGGCGACCTTCCACTTCCTGCCGGGTGCCCGCGTGGTCAGGATCTGGGGCAGGTCCACCCTGAGAATGTCGCCGTGGCCGATCTCGACGCGGTCGTTGCCGGCGAACTCGGCGTGCAGCAACGGGATCAGTTCGCGGTCCCACTCGACCGCCACGAAGCGCGCGCCGCTGGCGACCAGGAGACGGGACAGCGCCCCCCGGCCCGGCCCCACCTCCAGGATGCAGTCGTCGCTGCCGGGAGCCACGCAGGAAACGATGCGGGAGAGCACGTTGTCGTCCACCAGGAAGTTCTGGCCGAACTCCTTTTTTGCCTTGATCTTCTTCTCCATCACATCCCTCCGGGAAAACGCGCCGAAAGCTTGTCCAGCGGCCAAACCGGCAGGGCGTCGAGATCGAAGCCGCTTTGATACCCGGCGCCGAGGTAGAAATCGCCGGGGACGGCGATCATGGCCGCGTTGTCGGCGCACAGTTTCGGAGAGGGGATGGAGAGTTCCACCCCGCTCGCCTGGGCGAATTCGGCCATGGAGCGGCGCAGGCCGCTGTTGCAGGCAACCCCGCCGGCCACAACCAGCCGCTTGATCCCGGTCGCGGCGACGGCCGCTGCCGTCTTCTTGGTGAGCACCTCGCAGACCGCGGCCTGGAAGGAGGCGGCCAGGTCGTTGATCCCCTGCTCCTTCGCCTCCGGGTGCTTGCCCACGTGGGTGAGCACCGCGGTCTTGAGCCCGGAAAAGCTGAAGTTGAAGGTGCCGTCGTGCAAAAGCGGGCGCGGGAACTTGATGGCCTGCGGGTCGCCGCCGGCCGCCAGGCGGTCGATGGCCACCCCACCCGGGTAGGGAAGCCCGATCAGCTTGGCCACCTTGTCGAAGGCCTCGCCGGCGGCGTCGTCCACGGTCTGGCCGAGCGTCTGGTAGCGGCCGATGCCGTCGACCCGGTACAGGTGCGAGTGCCCACCCGACACGGCGAGCGCGATGAAGGGGAACTCGACCGGCCTCTCCAGGAAGACGGCCAGGAGGTGACCCTCGATGTGGTTCACCCCGACCAGAGGCAAGCCTCTCCCCAAAGAGAGGCCCTTGGCGGCGGAGATGCCGACCAGGAGCGCGCCGGCGAGCCCGGGCCCCTGGGTCACGGCGACCCCCTCGATGTCCGCGATCCCCACCCCCGCATCCCGGAGCGCCTGCTCCACCACGAGGGACACCGCCTCCAGGTGCTGCCGCGAGGCTATCTCGGGAACCACCCCGCCGTACTCGGCATGGATGCTGATCTGGGAGGCCACGATGCTGGAGAGCACGTTCCTGCCGTCTTTCACCACCGCGGCCGCGGTTTCGTCACATGAGGATTCCAACGCAAGAAGAAGCATAAAAAAATAGAGAGGGCACCAGCAGCGTGCCCCCTTTTTTCTCCCATTCTGAAGTTTTCGGGTTGGTTACAGCAGGTTCGCCGCCAGCTCGGCCAGCTCGCTGCGTTCACCCTTGGTCATGGTTACGTGGCCGGAGATGGTCTGCTCTTTCAGGCGCTCCACCACGTAGGTGAGGCCGTTGCTTTCTGCGTCCACGTAGGGGTTGTCGATCTGGTACGGGTCGCCGGTCAGAATGATCTTGGTCCCCTCGCCGGCGCGGGTCACGATGGTCTTGATCTCGTGCGGGGTCAGGTTCTGCGCCTCGTCGACGATCATGTACTGGTTCGGTATGGAGCGCCCCCTTATGTAGGTGAGCGGCTCGATCTCCAGGATCCCCATCGCCATCAGCTCCTTGTACCCCTTGCTGTGGCGCTTCTCGCCTTCATGACCGCTCAAGAGGAGCTCGACGTTGTCGAAGATCGGCTGCATCCAGGGGGAGAGCTTCTCCTCGATGTCCCCGGGGAGGAAACCGAGGTCGCGCCCCATCGGGAACACCGGGCGCGATACCAGCAGGCGGTTGTAGACGTTCTCCTCGGCCGTCTTCTGCAGCCCGGCCGCGATGGCGAGGAGCGTCTTGCCGGTGCCGGCCTTGCCGACCAGGGTCACGATCTTGATGTTGTCGTCCAGAAGCGCGTCAAGCGCCAGGGACTGCTCCAGGTTCCTGGGGAACAGGCTCCAGACACCTTCCTTGTCGAGCTTCCCAAGCGGCACCATCCTGCGGGAGACGTGGTCGAAGCGCCCCAGCGCGCTGTGCGAGGGGTTCCCCGCCTCGGTGAGGAGCAGGTACTGGTTGGGGAGGTAGCCGTTGTCGATGTCCATCCACCCCTGCCCGTAGAAGCGATCGATCACATCTGCCCCGACCTCCAGCGTGGCGTAGCCGGTGTAGAGCTCGTCGATGGCGACCTTGTCGGATTCGTAATCCTGCGCCGCGAGTCCCAGGGCGTCGGCCTTGATGCGCAGGTTGGTGTCCTTGGTGACCAGGATGACCGGCATCTCCTTCTGGGATTCCATGAGATCCACAGCCACCGCCAGGATACGGTTGTCGCCCCGCTCCTCGCGCAACTCCGGGGGGAGCCGCTTCATCACCTTCTCTTCGTAGATCTCGATCTTCAGCGTCCCGCCGCTTTCCAGCGCGAGCCCCTGCGAGAGGGAGCCCTCCTTGCGGAAGGCGTCCATGAGACGGGAGACCTGGCGGGCGTTGCGGCCGGTCTCGTTCATGTCCTTCTTGAAACGGTCGATTTCCTCGATGACGGTGATGGGTATGATGATGGAGTTGTCTTCGAACTTGGTGAGAGCCTGCGGGTCGTACAGAAGCACATTTGTATCAAGAACATAGATTTTCTTCATATCCACTCCCTGTACGTTGCTGCCTTCAGAAAAAGCAAATACCTCATCCTTGACCAACAAAGCTGAACTTTTCGTAATATCCCCTTCCACGGCCTAAGCCGTCTGACACGTAATGGTTTGGACCAACCGGGTCCGCCTGAGCTGCCGGCCCCTCATGAGAGCGGCGCGAGTCTCATGATATTATCTCACGCAGCGCCTTAAGAAAAAAGTCGATATCCGATTCGGTATTGAAAAAGCCGGGGCTGACCCTGACGGTCCCCTCGGGGAAGCTGCCGATGCTGCGGTGCACGTCTGGTGCGCAATGCAGGCCCACCCGGACGCTGATGTCGTATTCGGCGTCGAGCAGGTAACCGAGGGCGGCTGGATCGTGCCCCTCTACGTTGAAGGAAACGGCGGCGCCGCGCTCCCCCTGCAGGGGGCCGTACAGTCGCACCCCGGCGATGCCGGAAAGCCCTTCCAGGAGCTGGCCGACCAGGGCCGTCTCCTTGGCGCGGATCACGTCGAGGCCGGTCGCCTCGACGAATTCGAGCCCCGCCTTCAGCCCGGCGATGGCCGGGGTGTTGATGGTGCCGCTCTCCAGCCGTTCGGGCATCTGCTCCGGGGGCTCGGGGGCGCTGGCGCTGCCGCCGGTTCCGCCCACCTGCAGAGGCTCCAGCGTGATGCCCTGGGCGACGGCCAGGATGCCGGTGCCGGGAGGGCCGTAGAGTCCCTTGTGGCCGGGCGCGGCCAGCAGGTCTATGCCCATTGCCTCCGCGTCGATCGGGAAGAATCCGGCGCTCTGCGCGGCGTCAACCAAAAAGAGCGCTCCCCCGCGGCGTGCGATGTGGGCGATTTCGGCGATGGGCTGGACCGCGCCGGTCACGTTGGAGCAGTGCGCGAGCGCCACCAGCCTCGTGTTGGGGCGCATGGCGCGGGCGATCTCCTGTTCCGATACCACGCCGCAGGGGTCGGACGCGACGAAAGTGACCTCGACGCCGCGCTTTGCGGCCAGGTGCAGCGGGCGCGACAACGCGTTGTGCTCGACGCTGGTGGAAACCACGTGGTCGCCGGGCTTTAGCAGTCCGAACACCGCGATGTTGATCGATTCCGTTGCGCTGTGGGTGAACACGAGGCGGGAGGAGTCCGAGACCCCGAAAAAGCGGGCGAGTGCGGAGCGTGCTTCAAAGACTATGCGGGCCGCGGCAAGCGACTGCCGGTACCCTCCCCGGCCCGGCGCAACACCGACTTCCCGCATGGCAGCATCCATCGCCTGATAGACGGCGTCCGGTTTTGGGAATGAAGTCGCTGCGTTATCTAGGAAGACGGACATACCGTATTTACTAGCATTTTAAGGGGGCTTTGGCAACCGCTTTCATGAATTGTTTACGGGACTAACGCTAATGGTGGCTCGGTCACCTCGAGCTCGGCCAGGAACCTCTGCGTGAGCACCGCCTCGAGTTCCGGGACCCGCTCCAGGGAGACGTTGTCGACCTTCCCCCCCGCCATCATGCCATGCCCCCCGGCGGTTCCGATCCCCACCACCAGCTTGCGGATCAGCTCACCGGCGTTGATCTCCTCGCTGGTGGTCCGGATGGAGAGGACCAGCTCGTTGCTGTAGTGCCCCAGGCAAAGGACCGTCTCGGTTCCCTCGAGCCGTACCAGGAGATCGGCCAGCTCCGAGACCACCTCGGGGAACTGCACCCCGTCCAGCGAGGCTACCAGCACCTTGCCGTAGAGGTTGGCGTGCTCCAGGGCGCTATGCAGAGCGATGAAATATTCCCTGGGGAGGTTCGGGCGGGTGATGCTGTTCAACAGCGTCTTGTTGGCCAGGGGGAAGAGGACCAGGTAAGCGTCCCGATCGGGGCGGGTGGCCTCGCGTCCCAGGTCCTGGGTCTCGGACTTGATGGCATAGAAAAGCGCGGTGGCGAGCTTGGTCCCGAGCGAGACCCCCTGCACCTTCAGGTACTCGTAGAGGATCGTCGCGGTGGTGCCGTAGTTGGGACGGATATCGACCCAGCGGCAGGAGGCGCTCCCCTCGCGCATGGGATGGTGATCGATGACGATGTCGGCGCGCACTTCGGGAGGAAGCGAATTGTTGCCGGTGCCTGGCTGGGTGTCGAGCAGGCAGATCACCGGGAAGGCCTTGAGATCGATCAGCGGGAACGGTGTGAGCGGGATCTGCAGCAGCTTGGCCATGGCGAGGTTCTCGCTCCTGCCGATCATCCCTGAGAAGGCGATCACCGCCTCGCGGTTCAGCCGGACCGCGAACAGCTGCCTGAGGGCCATCGCAGAGGCGAGCGAGTCGGGGTCGGGATTGTCGTGCACCACGATGAGGATGCGTCCACGCCCGCTCACCCAAGTGAGCATGGCGTCGGTGTAGCAACGCAAGTCAGGCCGTGTTTCGATGTCCGTCAATGGGCACCCCCCGGTGTTTTGTTGCAAACTCGTGAAGTTTATACCACCCCGGGTGCAGGTGCAAAAAAAAAGGGAGGCATCGGCCTCCCGTTGGGTCTTGTTATATCGAGGGGATAGATCTGTTAGAACTTGCCGCGCAGCAACTCCGCCATGGCGACGATATTGCTCTGCCCCTTGGCGTTTGCTTCCCTGAATTCGGGGTGGATGGTGGGGATGGCGAACTTCACCTTGCCGTTTTCGTATTCCGCAAGGGACTTGGAGGTGGTGACCGCGCCGTAGACGGCACCGACGATGACACCGATACCCGCGCCGATGCCTACATTCTGCAGGTGGTCCCCGGGTTTGTCCGTGAAGGCGAGCATGGCCGCCCCGACCAGGCCACCGGCGAGACCGCCGTAGAAGGCATCTTCGAAGACAGTTTTCATAGCGTTTTCTTCTGCGAGACAGGGAGTTGCCATAGAAAGGAGGGTTATTACGACGACCACGGCGCGCTTCAGATTCTTCATACGGTCCCCTTTACCGGTTTATGCAGCAAACCGCCGAGACCGTTGCAAATCAGGGGCCAAAACCGGAACCAACCGCCACACAATAGCTAACCTGCCGGATTTAATAGATGATACAACGGACATCGGATAAAGAGGGGTAACGGGGGGTTTGGGGCAGCGTTCATTAATGTGCTGCAAACGCCTCACTTCACAGGCGCTTATGACAAAAAACGTTACTTCCCGGCATTTTACGTCACCACCGCTAAAAGACGGGACTGTGGCAAAAAAAACACAGCTAGGATCGCAGCTCGGCCACCAGCCGTAATTCATCCTCCTTGCTGGAGACACTGCCGTTCATCCTCGCGCTCAGCACCGCATCCAAAAGCTCCCGGTAGAGAGGCCCTGGCTTTATGCCGATTTTCTTCAGGTCCTCGCCGCCAATCAGGGTGTGCATGCCGTGCAACTTCGTGAAGTAAAGGGAGATGCAGCGCTTGGTCTCGGGGTTGCCGCTTCTGGCCATGTGGTAAAGCAGGATCTCCACGGGAAGTCCGCGCAGGGTGAAGTAGATCTCGCTGTTCTCCAGCCGCTCCTGCCGGGCCAGCTTGCGCTCCATCGCGCCGATCAGTTCCGCGCCCTGGCGCCGCGCCTCGGCCAAGTGCGCCCTCTGGTGCTCACCGACGGCGAGCCTGCTGCAGGTCGCCCAGAACTCCTCAGACGAGAGCACCTCGCACAAGGCGAGGAAATACACAGCCCAACGCTCGTAGGGGCGTTCCAGGTACAAGAGGTCGAACCAGGAGACGACGTAGCGCACCTCCTCGAGTGCCGCCTGCAGCTCCGGCGTCAATTCGATAGACGGGTGGACGAAGCGCAAAAGTCCCAAGGACGCCATGCGACTGATCCCCTGCAGCGGCTCCTTTTCCCTCAGGATATGCACCAGCTCGGAGAGGAGCCTCCTCCCCCCCAGCTTCACCAGGAAGTCCATCTTCACCGCATTCTTGATCAGGTCCTCGGTGTGCCTGGCGATCTTGAAGTTGAGCCGCTGCTCGAAGCGGATGGCGCGGAACACCCGGGTCGGGTCCTCCACGAAGGAGAGGTTGTGCAGCACCCGGATCACCTTGGCCTGCAGGTCGCGGTAGGCGCCGAAGTAGTCGATCAGCTTGCCGAAGGACATGCTGTTGAGGGCGATGGCCAGGGTGTTCACGGTGAAATCGCGGCGGTACAGGTCCATCTTAAGCGAGGAGCGCTCAACGGTAGGAAGTGCCCCGGGCGAGACGTAGTACTCCAGCCTGGTGCTGGCAACGTCTATCTTGAACCCGTTGGGGAAGACGATCACCGCGGTGCCGAATTTCTCGTGGCTCTTGACTCGGCAGCCGAATTCGGCGGCGAAGGCCTCGGCGAAGAGGATACCGTCGCCGTCGACGGTCACGTCGACATCGGAATTCTGCTGTCCGAGCAACAGGTCGCGCACGAAGCCCCCCACCGCGTAGACCGGGAGATCGAGCCGGTCGCCGACCCGCCCAAGGTTGTGCAGGATCTCCACCGAGCTCTTGGGGAGGTAGCGCCTCATCATCCCCTCGACCTCGCGGTTCTTCACCTGGATGGCGTCGCGCGACAGGTCGTAGATCGCCTCGCTTCCCAGGCTGTAACGCAACAGGTCGGTGCGGGTGATCACCCCCACCAGTTGCCCCTGATCGAGAACCGGCACCAGCCGCGAGTCCCCCCCCACCATGTAGCTCTGGATCTCGCTGATCGGTGTCTCCGGCGTGGCCGAGTAGAACTCGGAGTGCATGTAGTCGGAAATCGGCACCGTGTTGAGGTTATGGTAGAGCGCCTTCTCCACCGTCTTCCGGGAAATGATGCCCAGCACCTGGTCACCGGAGAGGACCGGCATGGCGCTCACGTTGTAACGAACCAGCCGCTCGCGCGCCTCCTCGATAGTGCAGTCGGGGGGAAGGGTCTTTACCGGAAAAGACATGATGCTGCGCGCGACGCGTATGGGATCGACCCGCTTGCGCAGCACCGCCTCCAACTGTTCCAGCACCTGGATCAGGGTGAGCCCCCGCACCGTGGCCGACGCCGCCGTGGCGTGCCCTCCCCCCCCCAGCTCGCGCAGTATCTCCCCCACCCTCACCTCAGGGATGCGGCTGCGGGCGACAACGAAGACGCGGTCCTGCATCCCCACCACCAGGAACAGGACCTGCAGGTTCTCCATGTCGCGGATCATGTGCGCCAGCGAGGCGATGTCGCCTATGTAGCGGTCCACAGAGGCGTGCGCCACCGAGACGTCCACCCCTTTGAGCGAGCTGGTCTTCAGGGAGGTGAGGAGGTCGTTCAGAAGCGAGACCTGCTCCACGGTCAGCTCCCTGCCGATGGAGTCGGCGACCTCGTTCAGCTGGGCGCCCCGCTCCAGGAGCCAGGCGGCAACCGCGTAGTCCTCGGAGGTGGTCGAGGGGAAGGTGAGGTTGCCGGTGTCTTCGTGGATGCCGAGCATCATCAGGGTGGCTTCGGCGGGACTCACCTCGATGCCGCGCAGCATGAGGAGCGTGGCGAGAATCGTGGTGGTGGAGCCGCAGGGGCGGATGATGCCGCCGGCGGCCTTGAGGTCGCCGGAGCTGATCGGGTGGTGGTCGTAGATCAGCAGCTCGACTCCCTCTTTCTGGGCGAGCTCCCCGAATTTGGCGAGACGCGAGGAGTGCTGGCAGTCGACGACTATCAGGCGGGTTACGGCGGAGAAATCTACGTCCTTGATGCGCAAAGACTCAAATTCAGGATGGGGCGCCTTCTGGAAGAAGTCGCGCACCCCCTTTTCCTGTGCCCCGGAAAACACCAGGACTGCATCGGGATGGAGCTTTTTGGCAGCGACCATGGAACCGATGCAGTCGAAATCGGCGTTGACGTGGGTGGTGATTATCTCCATCAGGAAACCATGAGGGCGGCGTAGGCGACCACGCTGCGCAGGTCGCCGCTGACCTCGCCGCTGGTGGTGTAGTGCACCAGGCGGCAGGAGCTGGCACCCATGATCTTCGCCGCGACCAGGAGCGCGGTGGCCGGAATGACGCCGCACATGGTGATGTTCTTCTCGCGGCAGACCTTCAAGAGCCCCTCGGCATCCAGTTCGGCCAGCCGGGCCAGCGCCTGGTCGTCCTTCACCTTGGCAGCGGCAGCGGATTCGTAGTGGGTCATGTCGGAACTCGCCACGATGAGGACGTCCTCGCCGTAGGCCGCGATGGCACGGGCGATCCCCTCGCCCACCAGGGCGATGGAGGGGAAGTCGGGAAGCGCAAGGCAGAGGGCTGCGATGGAGACGCCGGGGTTTCGGTACTGGAGGAAAGGAACCTGGACTTCCAGGGAGTGCTCGAAGCGGTGGGCCAGCGGGTCCTCCCGGACCAGCGGGGCGTTTTCGAGGATAAGTTTCGACAGGCGCCGGTTCACCGGCACAGGGCCCAGCGGCGTGAGCCATTCGTTCTCGGGGGCGAGTGCGGCGGCCACACCGGCCCCGGTGTGGTTCGGCCCCAGAATCAGCACGGTGTCGGGTACCTGGACCGCGGCGTACACCTTGCCTGCTGCCTTGCCGGAATAGACATACCCCGCGTGCGGGGCGATGATCCCGATCGCTTTTTGCGTCTGCCCCTGCGGCATCATCTCTGCGAGCTCCTGGCGGAGCCGGTCGGGGTCGCCGGTGTAGAACTTACCAGCTACTGCAGGTTGCCGTACCATACCAGCCTCCTTTTGCGGAAATGCTAATGAACAGCGCACCAGGCAATATTCTAACTCAGCAGCGACTACCCTTCAACGAAGTCCAGCGAGTCAACCGAAACAACGGATTCAACCGGTTCGGCGGCAGCCAAGGATTCGGCAGCGACAGCGGATCCAAGCGGGAGCGCAGGTTGGTCAGCGAAGGGATCGGGCGGCACCAGTTCATGGATCTCCTTGAGGGTGGGAAGCTGGTTCAGGTCCTTCAGGCCGAACAGTTCCAGGAACTCGCGGCTGGTGCCGTAAATGAGCGGCTTGCCGGGGACGTCCTTCTTTCCCATGATGCGCAGCAGCTTCTTTTCCAGGAGGCTCTTCATCACACCGCCGGAATCGACGCCGCGCAGGTACTCGACCTCAGCACGGGTGATGGGCTGGCGATAGGCGACGATGGCGAGGGTTTCCAGGGCGGACTGGCTGAACTTGACCCCCTTGGTCTTGTTGAGCCTGCGAATGTAGTCGCCGTGCTCCGGGCGGCTTCTCAACTGGTAGCCGCCGGCAACCTGGATCAGCACGATGCCGCGCTCGGCGGTCTCGTACTCCTCGATCAGCTCGTCCAGCGCGGCGCGCAGGTCGGTTCGCTCGAACTCTTCCAGGATGCCTGCCAGCCGGTCCAGCGTGAGCGGCTGGTCGTGAACGAACAGGATGCTTTCAACGATTCCTTTTAGCGACTTTCCCGACAACAGATTCCTCCGTAAACCTAAAAAACCAAAAGCGGGCGAATGATCATTCGCCCCTACAGGTCGTCCTTCTGCGGCCCAGCCTCAGCCTCAGCCTCAGCCTCAGCCTCAGCCTCAGCCTCAGCCTCAGCCTCAGCCTCAGCCTCAGCCTCAGCCTCAGCCTCAGCCTCAGCCTCAGCATCAGTCTCAGTCTCAGCCTCGGCGTTTCCGCCTGCTTCATCCGCCGCCTCACCCTCTCCTTCCTCCTTGGCAGCAAGGTGGAGCCAGATGGAGCCCTGATTTTCCATCTGCACCACCTTGATCAGCTTCAGCTTGCAGAGTTCCAGGATGGAGAGAAAGGTGACCACCAGGAGGTCCCGCGTCATCCCGGTGTTGAAGAGCGCGTCGAAGCAGACCGTCTTCTCGGCATGCAGGACCGAGAGCACCTCGCCGATGCGGTCGGCGATGGAGATGCCGTCGGCCACCACGTCGTGGAAGGTGTCGACCGAGACACGGGCCAGCACCTTCTGGAAGGCCTCGATCAGCTCGAAGAGCTCGACGTCGGCCGGCTCGTCCACCGGTTCCAGCTCACCCAGCTCTGGGGAATCGAACTTGCGGGCGAAGACCTCGCGCCCCAGGAGGTTGCGGCAGTTGAGCATCTGCGAGACGTCGCGGTAGCGCTGGTATTCCAGGAGGCGCCGCACCAGCTCCGCACGCGGGTCCTCGACCTCGGCCTCGCCGTCCTCCTCCTGCGTCACCGGAAGGAGCATGCGCGACTTGATCTGCAGCAGCGTCGCCGCCATCACGAGGAACTCCCCGGCGATATCCAGGTTCAGCTCCTTCATGATCTCCATATAGTCGAGGTACTGCCTGGTGATGGCAGCGATGGGGATGTTGTAGATGTCCACCTCGTTCTTCTTGATGAGGTGGAGCAGGAGGTCCAACGGTCCCTCGAACTCCTCGATCTGCACCCGGTAAGACTGCTCCAGGGCCTCGGAGAAAAGGTTGCTTTGCATCTCTTCGAGTGACAAAAAAACTCCTACCGAATTACGTCTCGTGGTGTCAACGCCCTCATCCGCCCAATCGGGGCACCTCCCCCCAAAGGGAGAAGGGATGGACAGCCCTCGCCCTACGGGAGAGGCTGGCCGAAGGCCGGGTGAGTGAAGGTTCTAGACTTTAAGTGCGGCTCTGGCTTCGTCCATGGTCTGCTTGGCGACCACTTCGGCCTTGCGGCTACCTTCGGCGAGCACCTCTTCCACCAGGCCCGGCTTCTCGGTCAGTTCCACGCGCTTCTCGCGGAACGGCGCCAGGGTGTCCACCATGGCCTGGGCCAGGATCTTCTTGCAGTCTACGCAGCCAAGCTGGGCTCCGCGGCACCCCTCGACGATCTCGGCACGCTTTTCGGCGTCGACGTAGAGGGAATGCAGGGTGAAGGCTACACAGCGGTCAGGCTCGCCCGGATCGCGCTTGAAGGGGCGCAGCGTGTCGGTGACCATGGACATGACCTTTTTCCTGGTCTCCTCGGCGGTGTCGGAGAGGAATATAGCGTTGCCGTAGCTCTTGCTCATCTTGCGGCCGTCGATGCCGAGCACCTTGGGGGTCTCGGTCAGGAGCGCGGCCGGCTCCGGGAATACCTCACCGTAGAGGTAGTTGAAGCGGCGCGCGATCTCGCGGGTGATCTCGAGGTGCGGGATCTGGTCCTGCCCCACCGGCACGCGGGCCGCCTTGTACACGATGATGTCCGAGGCCATGAGCACCGGGTAACCGAGGAAGCCGAAGGTGGAGAGGTCCTTGGTGGTGAGGTTCTCCTGCATCTCCTTGTAGGTCGGGTTGCGCTCCAGCCAGGAGACCGGGGTGATCATGGAGAGGATCAGGTTCAGCTCAGCGTGCTGCGGCACCCGGCTCTGCTTGAAGATCACGCTCTGCTCGGGGTCGATTCCGAAAGCGAGCCAGTCGAGCACCATCTCGTTGATGCTGTCCTGGATACCGTCCGTGCTGGCGTACTCGGTGGTCAAGGAGTGCCAGTCGGCGGCGAAGAAGAAGCACTCGAAGTTGCGCTGCAATTCCATCCAGTTGGACAGAACCCCGTGGTAGTGCCCCAGGTGCAGCTTTCCGGTAGGTCTCATGCCGCTAACGATACGGTTGTTGCTCATAGAATCGAACTCCTTTTTGGATTCTGCTCCCCTACCCTTTCATCATGAGCTTGGTGACACCGAAGACCAGGTTCGCGTAAGGACCGGCCAAGAGGTGCACTCCGAAGTTGAGGGCGGGCGCAATGACGTAACTGAAGGCATTGGTGAAAAACACCAAGGCCACGATGATGATCATGCCGAACGGCTCCACCTTGGCGAGCGCCATGGAAGGTCCATACGGCAGCAGCCCGACGGCGACCCGCCCCCCGTCCAAAGGAGGAACGGGGATCAGGTTGAACACGCCGAGCAGCAGGTTGATGTAGACCGAGAACGCCAGCATCAGGGTGATAGGGTCCGCAAACGCGGCCACCATGGTCCCCTCGGCGGCACCCTGGGTGCCGGCTATCACGGCGCGCATGGCGAAGGCCGAGAAGGTCGCCAGGCAGAAATTGGTGATGGGGCCGGCGGCGGCGACCCAGATCATGTCCCTCTTGGGATGACGGAGGTTGCCGAAGTTGACCGGGACCGGCTTGGCCCAGCCGATCCCGACTACGAAGACCATCAACGTCCCGAGGATGTCGAGATGTTTGATCGGGTTGAGGGTCAGACGTCCCAGGGACCTCGCCGTGTTGTCGCCGAACTTGTCGGCGACGTAGCCGTGGGACACCTCGTGACAGGTAATTGCCATCAACGCAGGGACCAGCATGATGGACAACTTTATGAAGAACTGTTCCATGACGTCCTTTAAGCCGGGTTAGCTACAAGCCCTATGTCTCTAGCAGATCGGTGTCGGAAAGTCAACGATAGCGGGCGATTGGGAGGGATAGTGCTTCCCTGTGTCCCCTCTCCCCCCGGGAGGGGGTGGCCGGAGGCCGGGTGAGGGCGGCACCAGCCGGATGTCTTGCCTGACGCAGCCCCCTCACCCCACCCCGCTCCCGGGGAAGAGGGAGAGTGGACGAAGGCCCAGGGACTCTTAAACTTCGGTGACCATCTCGTGCCGCACCTCGTGCCCCCACAGTTGGAGGATGAGGCCGCCAAAGAGCAGCACGGCACCGCCGAACCCCTGCAGTGGGGTGACCCGCTCGCCAAGCAGGATGACGGACAGGAGCACGGTGATGAGCGGCTCCAACATGCTGATGATGGAGGCGTTGGTGGCGCCGATCAGGCGCAGACCGGCGAAGAACCCCATGACGCCGAAAAGGGTCGGGAAGACGGCGATCCCGACGATGGAAAGCCAGCCCGTTGGGGTGAGGTCGAACACCAGTTCTCCCTTGACGAGGCCGTAAAGAAAGAAGGCCAACCCGGCTGCGGTGCAGACCCAGAGCGAAGTCACCATGGGATCGATGTTCTTGAGGATGCGGTTGCCAATGATGATGTAGCAGCTGTAGATCACTGCCGCCCCCAGGACGGAGAGCACCCCGGCAAGTCGCGCCCCTTCGAACGACGCCCCCAGCAGCAACACCAGCCCAACCGAGCAGACCACGAGCGCAATCCCCTTCGGCGCGTTGAAGCGTTCGTCCCCGACGATGAGAGCCAGGATGGTCACCAGGGCGGGATAGGTGTAAAGAAGCATCCCGGTGAGCGATGCAGGGAGGTAGTGGATGGCGTTGGCGTACAGCCCGGACATGCCGCCGTAGCCGATGGCACCCATCAGGATGAGCTGGACGGCGGTCCTGCGGTCCAGGCGGCAGTTGATGCCGCGAACGCGGAGGATGACGAAGAGAAAGATCCCGGCCAGGAGGAAGCGCCCCGCCAGTACCGTGCTGATGTTGGCGCCGCCGGCGAAGGCGCTTTTTATGAGGATGCCGAGCGTGGCGAAACCCGCCGCCGACGCGGCGATGAACCAGGCTCCCAGGTGCTTGTTGGTCATGAACGGAAGTCCTTGTTGATAAGTTCCTCCTCTCCCCGGAGGGGGGAGGTCGGGAGGGGGGAAGATGTCAGGCAGCGCGGGCGGAGTAGTCGAGCAGATCCGTCCGCTGGGGGGTACATTTCAATCCAGCTGTATGGTCTGGTCGGTGATCTCGGTGAAGCTCACGTCGTGGCTCACCAGGAAAAGCTGGTCGTACCAGTGTTCGGTGACCTCCTCCTGGCCGACGTCGATGGCACGGAAGGCCTTGGCAAGGTTCTCGCGCCGCTCCGCGTCGAGGTTGGAGGTGGGCTCGTCGAAAAAGGCGATGCGCGCGCCGATGGTCTGCAACAGGGCCAGGCGCAGCGCAACCACGGCGCTCATCATCTGCCCGCCAGAGAGCTGGTCGTCGGTGCGCTCCCTGATGGCGCCGTCGGCCATGTCCTTCAACACGATCTGGTAGTTGTCTCCCCAGAGCAGTTCCTCGTCAGACTCGCAGATGCTGCGGTAGATGCGGTCGGCGCGGAAGCTGATCTCTTCCCTGAAGCGCTCGGAAAGCTGGGCGGAGACGTTCTTGAACACCTGGTTGCGCAGGAACTTCACCAGGTCGGCCTGCTCCTTCAGTTTTTCGATGGCGGCGAGCTTCTGCTCGATCTCGGCGGCAACGGCTCGCAGAGCGGCCGTTTCCCCCTCCAGCCGGGACACGCTTTCGCCGATCGCGCCGATCTCGGACGTGAGCCGGGTAGCCGTCATCACGAGCTGTTCGCGGTTGTTTTTCGCAGCCTCGTGCTGCTCGGGACGGTAATCGGCCACAAGTTTACCCAGTTCGGCCTGCTTGGCAGCCAGGGCCGAGGCGATCTCCTGCAGGCGGGCCAGGAATTTCTCCAGGGTTTCCTGACGCTTGTCCAACTCCTCAGCCGACTTCTGGTTGGCTATGTAGCTGTCGCGTGCCGGCTGGAAAGAAACCAGCTCCTGCCCCGCGTCCTCGATGCCGCGCTCCACGTCGGCGAACGCTGCAAGCTCGTTTTTGCGGGCTCCAATCTCGGTCGACAGCGCGGCGAGCCGTCCTTTGTGCAGCGTCACGGAATGCTCGCGCAGAGTCGCCTTCTTCTGTGCGCCGTCAAGTTCGCGCTGTTTTTGTTCCAGCGCCTCCGCCCGTGCGGAGAGTTCGGCAAGCTTGCGGGCACACTCCTGAACCGGCTCGCTTGCCAGCTTCACACGGTCCTCCAGTGCCGTCTCCAGCGCGTCGATCACGCGCTGCCAAGCATCGGTCACCTGGGACAGCGCGTCCCGGCGCTGCTGCGGAGCCGCAGCCAGGTCGAGCTCGGCGCTGGGCAGCTCGACCGAAACGGTTACAAGACCTGCAGTTGCCAGCCACTCTTCGAGCGGTGCACGAAGTGCCGATGCGGCGATCTGGGCGTAGTTGCGGCTGAATTCCTCTTCCTGCTTGGCCCGCTCCCGTCCCGCCTTGGCCAGCTCCACGCTGACCTGTTCCATCCCTGCCAGTTCGCGAACGGCCTGCTGCGCGCTGTTCACTTGTGCCGCCAGTTCGGCCGCCTCGCAGTCCAGTCCCGCGATTTCTTTATCGAGAACGGCGATGCGGGCGTCAAAGATACCGGCCGGATCGGCACCATTGAGGTTCTGACACGGCTCCAGGAAGAAGGGGCAGGCGCCTGCACCGATCTTCTCACGCCCCTCGACCAGCGAATGCTTGCGTCCTGCCAGCTCGGAACGTTGCGCCTGTATCTGCTCCAGCCGGGCCTGGCGCGCGGCGAGCTGCCCCGCTTCTGCCTTCAAGGGCCCACTTCCGGCCAGGAGTTGCTCCCGTTCCCGGATCTGCCTGTCGATCTCCTCGATCCGGCTGAGGGCGACGTGAAGGTATGGCAGCGTGGTCTCCATGCTGTGCATGGGGAGTTTGCGGAAGAAAACCCGGCTCTGTTCAGCCGCTTCCAGCCCCTGTGCCGCCTCGGCCTCCGATTTTTTCAGCTCCGCCAGTGCCGCCGCCAGCGATGCCTGGTCGCCGTGCAGGCGTTTCCACTCCTCGACCATCGACGATTTGGCGAGCTCGAGTTCGCGGCTCTCCGCGTCCAGCATCGCCTGTACGCTTCCCTGCTCCTTCTCCAGTTCGGCAAGCTTTCTTTCCAGTTGGTGCTTTTGTTGTTCCTGCTCGCGCAGCTCCTTTAGTCGGCCCTCGGCGGCGTCGTACGCTTTCTTACCCGCAGCCGCCGCAGCGACCTGCTCCGCCGCCTGCCGGGATTGTTCGACCAGGAGTTGCTGGTTGGAGACGTAGTTCTTCCCGGATTCGGCACGCTCTTCCAGCCCCTGCACTTCCTGCTGGACCGACTGGATCGCTTCCTTTTTCGACTCCAGGGCGTTGAGCAGGGTGCTCGCACGCTCAAGTTCTATGGTCTTCGTCGCCAGTTCGGCCTTCTTGGTCTCGCCCTGCGTCCGCAAAGCGGCGAGCTCCTCTTCCTTGGCCGGCAGGACGGCAACCTGCTCCGACTTGGTGTCGACCTCGGCCTGCAGCACATCGAGCTTTGCCTTAATGGTGCTGGTCAAAACCTTTGTTTTGTCTTGAGTCTTGCGCCATGCGTCGATTCCCAGGATCTCGTCGAAGGCGTCCTGGCGCTTCGCGGGCTGCTTGATCACGAAAGGACCCAGGAAGTCGTTCTGGAAGGGGCCGATCACCAGCTTAAACTGCTCCGACAACGGCCGCCCGGCTGAGAGTCCGAGCAATTGCGCGATGCGGGCCTCGGTCTCCTCCATGTTGGCGTGCTCCTCGACCTCGAACTCGCCGCCGATCTCCTTGGCCAGCAGCCACTTCCCTGCGGTTCCCACGGTGCGGGTCACCCGGTACAGCTCTCCCGGCGCCGGCTCGAACACCACGCCGATTTCGCCTCGCTTGGCGCCGATGGTGAGAAAGCGCTCCGCATTGGAGACGAAGTCCTTGGCGTCGACGCCGAACAGGGCATAGCCGATGGCCTCGAAGATGGTGCTCTTGCCGGAGCCGTTCGCGCCGGAGAGGACGTTGATCCCGGGTGAGAAGACGAGTTCCTTGTCGCGGTGCGACTTGATGTTCCTGAGATGGACCGAGACTATGCGCACTGGTCACCTCCCGAGGAAAGCAGGCTCAGCAGTTCTTCCCCTTCCGCGTCTCCCTTGAGCACCAGGTCCCGTAGCGCCAGGCTGAGCCGCGTCAGTTCCTCCACCCGCCCCTGGTAGTGGCTGTTGGCACCGATCAGTTCGCCCAGCACGTCCCGCTCGATCTCCGCGAGGCTCTTCTTGACCTTCTCCTCCCCTCCCCCTCCGGAAACCAGGGAGAGGTGGTTCTTGATCTCGAGGTGCAGCGGCTCGCAGACCTCGCACAGCGACGCGCGCAGGCGGTCGCGACTCAACTCGAAGGGGTGGAAGCCGACCTTGCCGGCCAGACGCACCTCCACGAGCGGTGCACGCTCATCCCGGCAGCCGGCAAGCTTCTCCGCCATCTGGTTTCTGAACCGCTCCAGGGCGTCGGTGGCGTTGCCTGCGCCGTCCAGGTTCGCAGTGACAACCAGCATCGGACGCGGGGTGGTGCGGCGGAATTCGTGCCGGGCCGTGCCGTCCGGCTCCAGGGCAACCAGGTAATATCCCTTGTCGTAACGCTCCTCGCCGAAGTTGACGCAGTCCGGTGAGCCGGGATTGAAGGCGTACGGGCGCCCTTCGGCATCGTTGACGATATAGGGCTTGTGCCCGTGGCCGAGGGCGACGTAATCGAAACATGCCGCCAGGGGCTGAGCCTCCTCGGGCTTTATGTTGCCGATTTCGACCGGTGAGTAGGTCCAGACCCCGACGTGGAAGAGCAGGATGTTGCGCTTCGTGCCGATCGCGTCGCAGATGCGCGGCACGTGGTTCCCCGCTTGCGAGCCGATATAGCCAAGGCCGTAGATGTTGACCCCCTTGACCTCGATATGCCCGCCGTTCCCCTGCTCGGGATCGAAGGGCTCGAAGAGGTAGCCGCCGTCTGCACTCCTTGAGGGACGCAGCAGGGAGATGTACCCAAGTTGCGAGAGCGCTTCCATCCAGGAAACGCTGTCGCGGCGGTGGATCCAATCATGGTTACCCTCAACGGCAAGGCAGGGGATGCCGGCATCCTTGAGGGGTTGCAGGATCTCTATGGTCTTGGCGAAGGTCTTGGGGAGGATCTGGCCGGTATGGAACAGGTCGCCGCCGATCAGCACGAAGTCCACTTGTTCGCGCACGGCGTCGGCCACGATGGCGGCGAAGGTGGCGAAGAAGTCCTGATAGCGCTGGGCATCGCAGCCGGAGCCACGGTAGGTCTTGCCGAGATGGATGTCGGAGGTGTGAATGAAGCGAACGGGCATGGAGGCTCCGGGAAAAGGAATTGCACAGGTATAACGCCGCCCGCGGGGGCAAGTCAAGCTCTCTAACCTGGCAGCTTCTGTCGCAGTTAGAAGCACCGCCCCCGGTCCCTGCGCCGGCAGCTCGAGGCGCTCGGGAAGGTCGTACACCCAATAAGGTAGGAGCAAGTGGTCGGTTCGGATTGCAGGTAAGGGCGCCGACGCCCCCCTCCCCGGATGGGGGCAGGGAGGGGGGTGAGGTGTGGGGCGAGGGTAAAAGGAAGCTAGAAGATCTCGCTGAAGAAGAGCTTCATCGCCTCGAAAGAACGTCGATCGGCTTTCTCGTTGTAGGCCGCGCCCTTGCTGTTGTCGTTGCCGGACTTGGGATTGGTGAAGCTGTGAACCGCGCCGCCATAGTAGTTCATCTGCCAGTCGACCTTCGCGTCGCGCATTTCTTTCTGGAAGGCAGCCACCTCATCCGGTTTCACGTACGGGTCGTCGGCCCCGTGCAGGGCCAGCACCTTGCCGCGTATGTTCCTGGCGTCAGCAGGGTTCGGTGTGCTGAGGCCACCGTGGAAGCTGACCGTCCCCAGGAGGTCGGCACCGCTTCTAGCCAGTTCCAGCGCCGCCGTTCCACCGAAGCAATACCCCATCACCGCCAGCCGCTTGGGGTCAACCTGCGGGAAACTGGCGAGCTTTGCCAGCCCTGCCGCACCGCGTGCACGAATCAGGCTCCGGTCGCTGCCCCGGTACTTCGCCGCCTCCCTGGCTGCCTGCTCCGGTCCTACCGGGCGCACCCCTTTGCCGTAGATGTCCGCGGCGAAGGCGACGTAGCCCAGCCTGGCAAGTTGCTCTGCCCGCATCTTCTCGTATGCAGTCACGCCGGTCCACTCGTGAATCACGAGCACACCGGGACGAGTCCCTTTGATCGCGTCGTCATAAGCCAGGTACCCCTCCAGGACCGTGTCCCCCTGGCGATACTCGACGTTTTGCCCTACCACGCCGGCGCTGGCACCTTGAGCCACCAGCGTCATCATCAATGCCAAAAGATACCTTTTCATGATCTCCTCCACGCTGCTGATTCCCAATGAAAGGGGCAACCGCAGCTCGATATGAAACAGCTCCCGTCTCATTAGCTAAAAGCGGATTACGTCATTGTATCAAAAACGATCGTTCGCCGCAGCCGGCGATGCGCTGTCGCTGCGGCTAGCGTTGACAGCAGTACTCCATTCAGTATCATTAACCAGTCGCGAAAGCATAACAGGAGGCTGTCATGAGACAACCAGACTCACGTCCTTTTATCGCTTGGTTGGCAGTAGCCCTCATAGTGACTTTCTTAGCGGGTTGCACGTCGTTGTGGACAGGGGGGCGGGAAGGGAAAAGCGCGCCACTGCAGACGGTCCAGGACGACCTGCAGTACGCGCGGCAAAAAACGTGGGACACGCGCAAAGCGCTGGATGACGTGAGGTTCGCGAACCAAGCCGACCTGCCACGGGCCTACCGCGCCTTCAGGGAGGAAGTGAACACGATGACCGACGCGGGCATGAGGCTGGTGCAGCATGCCAACGGAATGCACTACCAGGGGAACGCATACATCGTCGAGGCGGAACAATCGGCGGGACAGTGTCGCTACCCCCGGCTTTCCCGCAGCGCCCGGATGCCGCGCATGGAGTTGGGGGATGCCTTCGAACCGATAGACGAACAGGCGCAACAGGTGCAACGGGCCTACCGATCATTCCAGTTCGACATCCTGGCGATCGAGAGATACCTGTCCCGGGAGATGACCGAGAAAGGGGTTAGGGACATGGAGATCTTCATGCGCCGCAGCGAGGTGAACGGAGACAGCCTTTTGTATGCTCTGGAAGCGGAGCTGTCAGTGGTGGAGAGGGCAAAGAGGGCCTACAACGAAACTGCGCAGGGCAAGGAAGGCCTTAATCCCTAGCACTTCTCCGGATTATCGGCGTTGAGGGGAAGCTGGCAGTGCAGACACTTGCGCAGGTAAAGCAGAGCCATGCCGTGCATGTGAAAGTAATTGCGGCAGCGCGGGCAACGAGCGGTAGCGGAATAGAACATGGCGCCGAGCAGAACGGCGAACCAGACGAAAAAAACCGGCATGGAGCCGTTGAAGGAATGGGTAATCTTCTGGGTAACGTACATGGTGGGGAGGTAAACGATGAGAACAATCCAGAGGCACCACCGGCGCTTCCGCACCACCGCCAAACCACGCGCGATCTCGGCCGGGTCTATTTCGGCAGCTTCGGTCGCGGCAGCGGCCCCTTCGACGTCGTGACGGTCCAAGCGAACCTCCTTTCAGCCTTTAGTTCTGGGCACCTTCCCGGTATTTCATGGTCAGCCCCTTGAGAAAATTCCGCAGCATCTGGTCTCCGCAAGGCTTGTAATTGTCCTGCCCCTTGGCACGGAACACCGCGCTCAACTCGGACTTGGAAACCGGGAACTTGGCCAGTTTGAAGATCGCCAGCATCTCCTCCTCCTTGAGAGACAGGGCGATACGGATCTTCTTGAGGACGTCGTTGTTAGCCAACTGTGCGGGTGGCGGCGTGGCCTTGTCATCCCCCCCTTCCCGCTTGCCCCGCTTCAGTGCGATCAGGCCATCCAGGAAAGCCTGCAGCACCTCGTCGCTGCACTCGCGGAAGCCTTCCTCGTCGTCCTTTTTGACCAAACTGGTGATGTCCGCCTGTCCCATCTTCATGTCCGCAAGCCGAAAGGCCTCGACAACTGCCTGGGTGTTGAGGTTGAGGGCGTAGCGCAGCCTGCGGAAAACATCGTTGTTGGTCATCGGGTACTCCTATCGGTTCATACGGGCCGCAGCCCGGTTACTACATAGCATTTTACGGATGCGGTCTGCAAGTTAAGTTATTAGGTGAATAGTCGGGCCCCGGCGAATCGAAAGGCCCCTCTGCCACGTGGCAGAGGGGCCTTTTCATGTCGACGATTACCGAGGAATTTGACTATGCGGCGACGGCAGCCTGCATGGCTGTTTCCTCAACGGGCACAGCCAATCCAAGAATGGCGTCGATCTCGGCAGAGTCGAGGGTTTCCTTGACAACGAGCTCCCGCGTCAACCGTTCCAGGGCATCCATGTTTTCCTTCAGCAAGGCCACCACGTCGGAGTAACAGCCGGTGACGATGGAGCGGATCTCGTTATCAATCTCGAGGGCGGTCACGTCGCTGAAACCTTTCTGCGACTTACCGCCTGAGTCCGTACTTTCGTTGTGGCCAAACGCGACGGGGCCGAAGGCGCGGGACATGCCCCACTCGCTTACCATTTTGCGCGCGGTGTCGGTGGCACGTGCTAGGTCGTTCCCGGCCCCGGTGGTGGTGGTGTTGTAGATAAGTTCCTCGGCCGCGCGTCCCCCCATGAGCACCTTGAGGTGGGCAACCAACATCTCCTTGGTGTAGCAGTAGATGTCGTCTTCCGGGATCTGGACCGTTACTCCCATCGCCCTCCCCCGCGGGATGATAGTCACCTTGTGCACCGGGTCGCACCCAGGGACGAGTTTCGCGACCAGAACGTGACCGGACTCGTGGTACGCCGTGGAAAGCTTGAGCTTTTCCGAGAGCACCATCGATTTCTTCTCCGCCCCCATCAGCACCTTGTCCTTGGCCAGGTCGAAATCTATCATCTCCACGGCGCCCTTGTTGGAGCGGGCGGCGAGGATGGCAGCCTCGTTCACCACGTTGGCCAGGTCTGCGCCGGAGAAGCCGGGGGTACCCCGGGCTATGACCATCAGGTCGACCTCATCGTGCAGCGGGACGTTCTTCGCGTGCACCTTGAGGATCGCCTCACGCCCCCTGATGTCGGGGGAGCCAACGGTGACCTGGCGGTCGAAGCGCCCGGAGCGGAGCAGCGCGGCATCGAGGATCTCGGGGCGGTTGGTGGCGGCCAGCACCACAATCCCGGAGTTGACCTCGAAGCCATCCATTTCGACGAGCAACTGGTTCAGGGTCTGGTCGCGCTCGTCGCTCGCACCGCCTCCAGCGGAAGCGTCGCGCTTGCGCCCGACCGCGTCGATCTCGTCGATGAAGACGATGCAGGGCGCCGCCTTCTTGGCCTGTGCGAAGAGGTCCCGGACCCGGGAGGCGCCGACGCCGACGTACATTTCAACGAATTCGGAGCCGGAAATGGTGAAGAAGGGAACGTCGGCTTCGCCCGCGACTGCCCTGGCAATGAGCGTTTTGCCTGTGCCCGGAGGGCCCACGAGGAGAACGCCGGTGGGCATCTTGCCTCCGAGGGTTGAGAACTTCTCAGGATCCTTGAGAAACTCGACGGTGTCCAGCAGTTCCGCCTTGGCCTCCTCGGTACCGGCGACATCGCTGAAGCGGGTGGTCGATTCCGAGCCGTCGACCATCCGGGCCCGGCTCCGACCGATCCCGGTAAAACGCCTGAGGAAGATAAACAGGAAGATTCCTATGGCGACGAGGAAACCGATCTCGAACCAGTTGGGGCCGCCGGAAGGAGGTGTGGAAGAGAAGTCGATCTTTTTGGCAATGAGCAGATCGCCCAGGTAGGCTCCGGCCGGGAGAAAGAGGCTGTACTTGTCGCCGTTTTTGGCTTCAGCGCTGATCTCGTCGCCGACGATCCTGACTCTGGATATGCTGCCGGCTGTCACCTTCTGGATGAAGGAAGTGTAGCTGATCTGTCTGCTGCGGTCAGCATGTGATTGCTGCCAGGAATAGAACCCGTACCCGGCCACTGCCAGAAAGCTCAAAGACAGTCCCAACAACATTAGCTTCTTGTTTCTCGTGTTCCCCATAATTCTCCTATTACTGCTGAAGTAGCAGCGAGGTTACGGTTGATACAATACTTTGTAATTTTTTTAACTATTGTAATAGTGGCGCTTGTCAATAGGTGCATCGAACATTTCAACGAGGTTAACAAGCGTTAAAATTGATATTAAAGTTTCCATAAATGGAATGTCTATTTTTACTTCAATGGAAATAGCTTTGTACACTCAATTTTTTTTCATTGCCGCCGGCACTTGAAGATGTGCTGACGGAGACGCCGAGAACAAGAAGAAGGGCAAAGGCGGGGCGAATGATTATTCGCCCCTACAGCGCTTCTGCCATGCAGGCATCCTCTACGAACCGCCCCTCCTTTGCGACGGCTGCGAGACAAAAAAAAGGGGCACCCTTTTGGGGTGCCCCTTTAGCGACGGCCTTGTTGATGGTCGGTTATTTGCGCAGCAGTTTCACGATGGCGGAGAAATCCTCCTCGCCCCTGCCGTCCTTCACGGCCTGATCGTAAATGGCAGAGACGGTTTTAGCGGCAGGAAGGTCGAGTCCCAGCGTCTCGGCCATCTCCAGCACGCGCCGCATCTGCGACTCCACGTACTTCAGTGCGAGGTTCCGGCTGAAGTCGCCACGCGCGATGGAGCGCCCCTTGGAGTGGAACAGCGGCGAGGCAACCCCGCCGGAATCAAGCACCTCGAGTATCTTGTCAGGTTTAAAGCCCATCTTTTCGCCGAAGACGAGCCCCTCGGACAGAGACTGCATCATCTCGGCCTGCAGCAGGTTCACGATCAGCTTCATGCGGGTGGCATCGCCGATCTTGCCGATATGGATGATGTTGAGGCCGAAATAGGAGAACGGCTCGCGGCAGCGCCCGAGCAGAGCCTCGTCGCCCCCGGCCAGGATGGTGAGTAGACCATTGGCCGCGTGCTCCTTGCTCCCCCAGACCGGCGCCTCCAGGAACATGACGCGACGCTTCTTCGCTTCCTCGGCCATACGCTCGATGGTCTCCAGGCAGTGGGTGCCCATGTCGACCAGGATGGTGCCAGGGTCGATCCCTTCGAGGACGCCATTCTCACCGAAGACAAGATACTTGCTCTCCGGCACGATGACGATGACCAGGTCCTGCCCCTTGGCAGTCGCCATCGGAGAATCGCCGACTTTGACGCCGAGTTTGGCAAGCTCAGCCATCGCGCTTGCGTCCTGATCAAACACCGTTAATTGATAGTCCGACTTGGCAAGGTTGGCTGCCATGTGAACACCGACGGTGCCCAGCCCGACAAAACCTATCTTCTTAAGCATAATCCCCCCAGAGTGGCTGATGCTCGGCATCAGCGGATAGCATTATTGCTGATCTTAAAAATCTCAAGGCCCCATTATACTCAAAGAGCAACTTTCTGCAACACTGTTTTATCTTGATTTGCCAATACCAACCCTGTCGCAGAACTGGTATAACGGGCAGGTTGAGCAGCGTGGCGAAAGCGGCGTGCACTGGTTCTGCCCGAAAGTTACCAGAAGATCGTTGATTATGATCCAGTACTCGACCGGAAGCTTCTCTCTCAGGGCGAATTCGGTCTGCTCGGGCGTGCTGGTCTTCACATAGCCCCAGCGGTTGCAGATCCGATGCACATGAATGTCGACACAGATGCCTTGCTTGCCAAATCCGAGGGTGAGTACCAGGTTGGCGGTCTTCCTCCCCACCCCCTTGAACTTCAACAGCGTCTCCAGGTCGTCCGGGACCGCTCCTTCGTAGCGCTCGCACAGAGAACGCGAGATTTCGAGAATCTGCTCGGCCTTGACGCGGTAGAAACCGACGGGGTAGATGGCGGCCTCGATCTTCGGCACGTCGAGCCGGACCATCTTTTCTGGAGAATCCGCCAGGGCGAAGAGACGGGCCGAAGCCTCAGCGGTGGTCTGATCACGGGTGCGCAGCGACAAGATGCAGGAGATCAACACCTTGTAAGGATCACGCCCCTGCGTGGCGACAATGGTCACCGCCGGGCTCACCCAGGCCTTGACCGCCTCGGTCAAGACCGCTATGGCCTGGTGAATCTGGTCGTCCCTCATGTCACAGCCTGTTGGTGACCACACGCATTACCAGCACCCCCATGATCGACGCAAGGAGCCCCACGCACACCAGCAGGATGCCGATGCTGCGCCCCTCCCCCCAGCCGAGCAGGTCCTGGTTCTTCATAAACGCTATGAGTCCGAGTCCCGTGAAGGTGAGAATCCCCCCTATGATGAATGTCGACAGCGCGAACACCGCACCTGCCATACCCTTGCTCTTTGCCACACACACCCCTGTTCATCTTGAAAAAAAGTAATGCTTACTTATACAAGATGGTACCGGTCAAGGCAACTGCTAAGTGCGTCCTTAACGGTTGCACAAACGTGAGAAACCCCTATAATGGCCTGATCAAATCAGAGGGAGATACATGAAAGAACTGGTAGATCTGCATATGCACTCCACATTTTCAGATGGGGTGCGCACTCCGACCGAGCTGGTAGCGATGGCCAAAGGATTGGGTCTCAAGGCGATCGCGCTGGCCGATCACGACACGGTGGACGGCATCGACGAGGCGCTCGCGGCAGGCGCAACCGCCGGCGTGGAGGTGCTGCCCGCACTGGAATTCTCGGTGGCGTACGGCTCCTTCCGCGACGTGCACCTGCTCGGATACCTGCTTGATCACCGCGACCCGCAGCTGCAGTCGATTCTCAAGGAATTCAGGGACAGGAGGGAGACCCGCGGCGAGGCCATCGTGGGGCGAATCAACGAGAAGCTGGCCGCTGAAGGAAGAGCGCCCATCTCCAGCGCCGAGGCGGCCGCCCTGGCGGGTGGGGCACTGGGTCGCCCGCACATAGCCCAGGTGCTGATGGGCAGGGGGTACGCCCGCGACATGCAGGACGCCTTCGTGCGCTACCTGCTTCCCTGCGACGTGCCCAAACGCTACTTCCCGATGGAAGAAGCCCTGGCGACGGTCCAGAGACTCGGCGGGGTGGCGGTACTCGCCCATCCCACCACCATCACCAACGACCGCGACTCGCTGAATCGAATCATCGACCAGCTGTGCGCCATGGGGCTCGCGGGCGTAGAAGCATTCAACAACGTCTGCAACGAACAGGAAAGCGCCTTCCTGCTCTCCAGCGCCGAGAAAAAAGGGCTCATCTGGACCGGTGGTTCCGATTACCACGGCATAGAGGAAGGGATCAGCATGGGCACCGGCAAGGGGACCATGGCCGTCCCCTACAGCTGCGTCGAGGCGTTGAAGCGGGTGCAAAAAGAGAGAAGCTAAAAAAAGCGAAGGGGCTGGGGGCTGGAAGCTGGGGGCTGGGAAAACCAATCGTTTTCCAGTCCCTGACCTCAAGCGCCCAGCCCCTTCTTTTTCGTTGCGCCGGTCCCTAGTCCCTGCCGCTAGTCCTTCACCGGCTTGTAGCTAAGCACATCCAGCTCGCTCTCGACGTCGGTAACTCCCTCAACCGATTTGGCTAGTTCGATGGCCTCCTCAATCTCCTCCTCGCTCTGCACGTGCCCGGCCAGGGTGACTACGCCGTCTTCACAGCTGATGCAAAACTTGAGAGCGCGGGCCAGCGACGACTTGAGCAGCTCGGCCTCGACCCTCTTGGCCACGATCAGGTCTTCGAGCAGCGCCATGGACTCTTCCTCCCCTTCCTTGAGGCGGGGATCCTTGGAGGCCGCGATGATGGCCTCGATCATGGCGTGGGAGCTGGAAACTTCCGTATTGAAAATGAGGTCATACGCGAGCGGGTCGTTCCAATCGCGGTTGAAGTAAAAGTGGATAAAGCCTCCCAGCTGGTGATCGCTCCTCCTGATCAGCTCGCGGGCCAGGTCCGGATCGATCCACTCCCTCTCGGCAAACTTTTCCACCCTGTCTTCAAAGGGCGCTATGAAGCGGACCCTGAGCACGTTCGTCAAAACCTTGATGAGATCCTGCGCTCCCCTTCCGTAGAGGATCACGTTGCCCTTCTTGGCGCAGTCCAGCAGGATGAGCTCCATGGTGGCAAGATGTGCGGCTTGGAGGCGGTCCTCGGCGGTCCGGTAGGACGGCGGCTTCTCGTCCACCCTTTCCAGGATCTCGGGGGTCAGGCCGTACGCTGGGGCCAGTTCCTCGATCTTCACCCGGTCAACGAGGGTGTACTTGAGCTTCTTTGCCAGTTCCTTGGCAATGGCATAGGCGCCGGTACCCATCTCCCTGGATATTGTGATGATTGCCATGCAAGCCTCCTTTGCTAATGAGAAACCGCCGCATCATAGCACGTAAAGTCTGCCGTATACAAGGGTTTTTGCTGTCTTGGATGAACTGCACGCAGCGTAGAGGCAGGCCTGACGGGGATGGAGCGGAACAGGGGCGAGGGAGAACGGCTCTCCCCCACCCCGGGCAGGTCAGTAGTTTTCAGCGAGACGCTCGAAGTGCGCCTTGGGATGGTGGCATACCGGGCAGATATCCGGCGCGGCGGTTCCCTCGTGGATGTGGCCGCAATTACGGCACTTCCAGCTGGTCGGAGCCTCTTCGGTGAAGACGGTCCCCTCTTCTATCGAAGCCAACAGCGCCTTGTAGCGCTCCTGGTGCGCCTTCTCGATGGCGGCGATGCCGTCGAACACCGCGGCGATGGCGGTGAAGCCCTCTTCACGCGCCTCCTTGGCCATGCGGGGGTACATGTCGACCCACTCCGCGTACTCGCCTGCCGCAGCGGCCTTCAGGTTGGTGATGGTGTCGCCGAGACCGGAAAGCGCCTTGAAATGCAGCTTGGCGTGCTCCTTCTCGTTCTCAGCCGTTTCGAGGAACAGTGCCGCGATCTGCTCGTACCCTTCCTTCTTGGCCACTGCCGCGTAGTAGGTGTACTTGTTACGGGCCATCGACTCGCCGGCGAACGCTTCCTGCAGGTTCTTTTCAGTCTTGCTTCCTTTCAGTTCCGCCATGCTCTGTTCTCCTTTTCACATTCGTTTTCCTGTGGTTTACCAAATACGGCAACGAGGTCAGTCGATGCCGACCCTCTTCACCCCATCGATGGCGCTCAGGCGCATCAGGAGATCTGCCGTCGACGCCTTCTTGGGTTGTTTTACCTGGAATTCCAGGAACATGACGCCGTGTTCCATATCCCTTTGCAGCTTGGCGTCGACCCGCTCGATGCCGCTGCCTTCCAGGGTCTGGTAGACCCGCGAGATGAAATCACCGCGATCCTCCCCCCAGACCTTCACCAGCACATAGGTGTCGCGTGACAGCCGCTTCTCAACCTCCTTCAGCAACAGGAGGTTCACCAGGGCCACCAGGGTTACTGAAACGGCAAGCCAGAACAGGCCGATGCCGCAGGCGACGCCGAGGGCCGCAGCGACCCAGAGGCAGGCCGCCGTGGTGAGGCCGCGAATCGAGGCGCGTTCCCGGATGATGGCGCCGGCGCCAAGAAAACCGATGCCGGTGACGACCTGGGCGGCCACCCTCCCGGGGTCGACGCCTGCCGGGCCGTTCCCGCTGAAATTACCGAAGATACGGTAGATCTCCAGCGAGGTGATGGTGAAAAGGCACGAGCCGAGCGAGACCAGCAGGTGGGTGCGAAATCCCGCCGGACGCCCGTGGATCTCTCGCTCCAGGCCGATCAGCCCTCCCAGGAAGGAGGCGAGCAACAGGCGGCACAGCAGATAGATGTCGAAGTCGGGACCCAAGGGCTACTCCTCGGAAAGCCCGAGCGACAGGGTAAGCACCACCGTCTTCTCCCGGGCACCGCTGCGGATGGTCAGCGGCACGCGGATCAAATCGCCAGCGGCCACCGGGTCACCGGCTATCTCGAGCGAGAGGTCTTCTTCCGCTGGTGCCGCCGGAGCAACCGTCGGCTGCACCGACGCGGGCGCAGCGGGAGGCGCCTCCTTAACGGGCGGTGTCGGAGCGGCCACCGGTGCGGGGCTCTCCACCATGTGCTGCAGTCCTTCTCCGCTGGCTATGGCGTCGGCACCCCTGGTGCGCAATCCGGTCAGGACGCTCTTCACCAGCGCCATGAGCCCCTGCAGAACGCCTTCGCCGCTCTGGCTGCAGGTCTGGAAGCTGGCAAGGCCCGAGGGGTTCAGCTGCTGCTCCAGCTGAGCCAGGGGTGACGCGTCGGGAAGGTCGCTCTTGTTGTACTGCAGGATCGCCGGGATGGTGGCCAGGCTCTGACCGTACCCGTTCAGGTAGTCGACGAGTTGGTCCAGCGCGGTCTTGTTGTCAGCCACCCGCTGCGATGCGGAGTCCGCCACGAAGACCACGCCGTCGGCTCCCTTCAGCACCATCTTCCAGGCAGCCGGATCGACCAGCGGCCCCGAGACGGTGTAGAGGTGAAAACGGACCCGGAAACCGTCGACGTTGCCGTCGCCGGGCGGGGTGAAATCGAAGAACAGCATGCGCGCGCCCTGCACGCTCATGACCTTCAATGCGCCACGGAATTCCGGTTTCAGCTTGTTGAAGACGTGCCTGAGGCTGGTGCCCTTCCCGGCCTGTCCCGGCCCGAAAAAGACAATCTTCGCGTTTATTTCACGTTTTGCCTGGTTCACCAGAGCCATACGTAGATCCCCCTGAATTACGCTTTTTCCTTCCTGCTCAACAAAATCTTACGGGCCTGCGTCGCTAATATCGTGTTGATGTTCCTGCTTTTGGCCAGGTTGGCGAGGTCCTTCTCGCCCAGGGTCCCGAGAAAGCGCAGCGCATTTGGTAGCGGCGTCTTGTGGTTTTCCACCAGCGCCTTCCTGATCTGCCCGTTCTTGATCCACTCCTTGTTGGCGCAGATGACCCGTATGATCTCGTCGTTTTGTATCTGGGACTTGGCAATGCCAAGCACCTCCGCCTCCGTCATGCGGGGATTCTTGATCGCCGCACCCGATACAAGCTTGTTGTTGTCCTTGATCAGGATGGCGCGCCACTCCTTGTCGCCGGTCATGGCCATCTTGATCTTGTCGCTCACCCCCATCGACTGGGCCATCTGGTACTTGGACTGGTACTCCTCCTCGTCGATAGGCTCCTCGTCATCTGGGGTGGGCTTCTCGTCCGTCTCGTCCAGATCGCGCTCCGCGTGGGGCGCCGCGTGTTGCGGCGCAGCCTGGTGAGTTCCGGGGGGCGCGACCCCCTGCGCGGCGAGAAAGGCCGATGCTTTCTCGCTCAGGCTCGGGTGCGCGGCAAGAAGCGGTGCGATATCAACCTTCCTGCCGTGCAGCTGAACCAGGGCATCCAGGATCTGCGGGTGGAGCTCGCGATCGGCCAGGACCTGTTCGAGCAGCGGCCGTTCCAGTGAACGCAGCGATCCCATCGCCTGCTGCTTCACCTCCTGGTCGGGATCATGACAGAGGTAGTACAAAAGCAGCACCAGGTCGCCCGGCGGGAGCGACACCCGGCCGGAAGCGGCCAGCAGCCGGTTCTCCCTGGGCTTGTCGGCCCCGACGTACGGGGCCGCCGCCGCTGAAATCCTGAAGGTGACCTTCGACGACACTTTTGCTATTTCCCTGCCTTGACGACCTTCGCTGAAAGGCCCGTCTTCTTGAGGTTCGCCGCCGCCTTCTCGGCGCTACTAGGATCGGCGAAGCTCCCGCCACGAACCTTCACCACCGTCACCGGGATGTTCGCCTTCTTGAGCACCAGACGGACCCCCTTGTCGTAGAGACGGTCCTGTTCCACAGCGGCCTTCCCTTCCCGCATGAAGGAACCGGCGTAGACAGCGTAGCGGCCGCCTTCCTTGAGCATGAAAGCGTTGGGGGCGACACCTTTGAGGCGAGTCAGCTCTTCGGAGGCCTCGTCGCGGCTGGCGAAATCGGCCAGGAACAGGCGGTGCATCGGCTCGCCTTTGTGGGCCTTGGTGGTGACCACCGGGGCGATCCCGGCCTTCTTCAGCTTTGCGGTCACCGATGAGACTTCGCTTTCGGCAATGTCACTGTCGAGTTCAAGGGCAAAGGCACCCGCCTTGGCCTTGGCAGCGGCCTTGGTTGCAGGCTTTGCGGTTTTCGTCTCTTTGGCGACTTTGTCGGCCGGCTTGGCTTGCTTGGCGGCAGCAGGCTTCGCTTCCTTGGCAGCGGCAGGTTTGGCCTCTTTGCCGGCTGTCGCGGGCTTGGTATCCTTGGCGGCCGGCTTGGCCTCCTTCCCGGGGGCGGGTTTGGCTGCCGCTGCGGCAGGTGCCGCAGCTGCGGGCTTGCCCGGCTGTGCGGCGGGCGCCGGTTTGGCAGCTGGTGCGGCAGGCGCACCCGGCTTAGCGGCAGGAGCGGGTTTTGCCTCGCCCGGCTTAGTCCCGGCAGGTTTCCCCGCGGCAGGTTTTGCCTCACCCGGCTTGCCAGTCGCAGCCGCGCCAGCAGGCTTGCCAGCCTCGCCAGCAGGCTTGCCAGCCGTAGCCTCAGCAGAAGGCTTGCCGGCCGTAGCCTCGGCAGAAGGCTTGCCGGCCGTAGCCTTGGCGGAGGCCGGAGCTTGTGCGGAGGAGCCTGTCTCCTGAGGGCGCGGCGGCAGCGGTTTTTTGACTACGGCCGGGGCAGGAGCCGGCGGCGGAGGCGCGGATGCCTCCTCGCGGGGCTTGATCAGCCCGGTGAAGAAGTAAAGGTAGGCGAAAAGGGCGATGAGCAGCAGCAGAAGCAGAAGAAGCCGCTGTTGCGAACTCTTCTTATGGTCTACGGTTTCATCTTCATCGGGTGTAAATTGCTTCGCCATCTGGCTCATCCTCCCTGTCATGACATTCGAAATTAAGCCTGCCCGGCCTCCCACCTTCGCCGAGGCTGCGGTGGACATCGCCCACCTTCGCCAAGGCTACGTTGGGAGACCGGGCAGCAGTCAAGCTGAAATCTCAGCTATGCGCTCTTGTGGTTGTTGTTCTTCTGATCCTGCGCCTCGGCGATGATCTTCTGGGCCAGGTGGCTTGGAACCTCCTCGTAGTGGGAGAATTCCGAGCTGAACATGCCGCGGTCGCTGGTCATGGAGCGCAGGTCGTTGGAGTAGGTAAGCACCTCCGACATCGGCACCACGCTCCTGATGATCTGCGAGTTCGCCTTGGGCTCGACCCCGACCACCTTACCGCGCCTGGAGTTGAGATCGCCGATCACATCCCCCATGTTCTCGTCCGGGACGGTGATCTTCATGTTGACGATCGGTTCCAGAAGAACCGGCTTGCACTGCTCCATCGCCTTTTTGAAGGCCATGGAGCCGGCCACCTTGAAGGCCATCTCCGAGGAATCGACGGTGTGGAAGGAGCCGTCGAAGAGAGCTACCTTGAAATCCACCACCGGGTTGCCGGCCAGGAAACCCTCCTTGGCCGCCTCCTGGATCCCCTTGTCGACCGCCGGGATGTACTGGCGCGGGATCACGCCGCCGACGATCTTGTCCTCGAACTTGTACCCCTCGCCGCGCGGCAGCGGGGAGAGTTCGATCCAGCAGTCGCCGTACTGGCCGCGCCCGCCGGACTGCTTCTTGTATTTGCCCTGCACCTTCGCGGAGCCGCGGATGGTCTCGAGGTAGGGAACCTTCGGCGTCTTCAGGATGACGTCGACGCCGAACTTGCGCTTCAACTTCTCGACCACCACCTCGAGGTGCACCTGCCCCATCCCGGAGATGATGAATTCGCGGGTCTGCGGGTCGCGGTGACTCTCGATGGTCGGGTCTTCCTCGATCATGCGCTGCAGGGCGCTGTGGATCTTGTCCTCGTCGTTCTTGGTCTTGGGCTCGATGGCGTAGGAGATCACCGGCTGGAGCGGCTGGGCCGGTTCGTACACGATCGGTTTCGCCTCGTCGCAGAGGGTGTCTCCGGTAACCGTCTCCTTCAGTTTCGCCACGGCCACGATGTCCCCTGCCACCGCTTGCTTGATCGGGTGCTGCTTCTTCCCTTCCAGCTCGAAGATCTGGCCGATGCGCTCCTGGACACCCTTGGTCGAGTTATAGACCAGCGAGTCAGAGTTGAGCACGCCCGAGTACACGCGGAAGATGGTGATCTTGCCGGTGTAGGGATCGGAGGTGGTCTTGAAGACCAGCGCCGAGAACGGCTCGTTCTCCGCAGGTGCGCGCTCGATGACCTGTTCGGTCTTGGGGTCCGTCCCCACCGCCGCCGTGCGGTCCAGGGGGGACGGCAGGAAGTCGCAGATCGCGTCCAGCAGCTGGGCCACACCGATGTTCATGGCAGCCGAGCCGCAGAAGACCGGGGTGAAGGTACTGCGCATGGTGCCGACCCTGAGCCCGTCCAGGATCTCCTCTTCCGAAAGTTCGCCGGAATCGAGGAACTTCTCGGTGAGAGCGTCGTACGCCTCGGCCACCGTCTCGACCATCATTTCCCGCAGGCGTCTGGCCTCATCGAGGCACTCGGCCGGGACCTCACCCTCGGTGAACTTCCCGGAGAGGTCCTTCTGGTAGCGGTAGGCCTTCATCCGCACCAGGTCGACGACCCCCTCGAAGTTCTCTTCGGCGCCCAGAGGCATCTGCACCGCGACCCCCCTCGCCCCCAGCGCCTTTTCCATGTCGTCGATGGCGCGCAAGAAGCTGGCGCGCTCGCGGTCCATCTTGTTCACGAAGGCGATGCGCGGGACCTCGAACTCGTTGGCCCACTGCCAGACCTCCTCGGTCTGAACCTTGACGCCCGAGATGGCGGAGAGGATCACCACGGCGCAGTCGAGCGTCCTCATGCAGGCACGGGTGTCGGCGATGAAGTTTCCGTATCCCGGGGTGTCGACTATGTGGATGGAGTGCCCTTTCCACTCGCAGTGGTCCAGGGAGGAGGTGATCGAGATGCGGCGCTTGATCTCTTCGGGCTCGAAATCCATGGTGGAGCTGCCGTCGTCCACCCTCCCCAGCCGGTCGATCATGCCCGTGTCGAACAGGATCGCCTCGGCCAGCGAGGTCTTGCCGGCACCTCCGTGAGCTACAATACCGAGGTTACGCAGTTTTGCCGTTTCATACCTTCCCATAGTGCCCTCCCTTTAGAATGAAGATCATCAATGACCTACGCTTCAACGAGAAACCGACTTGAGCAAAGCAGACGAAACAAACAACTAGCTACCAACTACCTGGCTGGACTCTCACAGGATTTTCGCGTACCTCCCTCACCCGCTTGTTAAGCGCGTGACTGACTGTCCCGGTTTTTGAAGCGGCTTCCCGCCGCCGTCACTGAAAGCCCTAGGGCTTGTTCCTCTTGTAGATGATGCGCAGCCCTTCCAGGGTGAGGAACTCGTCCACCGCCTCGATGGTGCTCGATTCCGGCGCGATCAGAGAGGCGAGCCCCCCGGTTGCGATGACCTTGACGCTTTCCTTCCCCTCAGCCTTCATGCGCTGCACGATGCCGTCCACGAGCCCAACGTAGCCGAAGAAGATGCCGGCCTGCATGGAGTTCACCGTGTTCTTGGCGATGATGCTGGGGGGGCGGGCGATGTCGACCCGCGGCAGCTTGCTCGCCTTCTGGAACAGGGCCTCCATGGAGATGGCAAGCCCGGGGGCTATGGCCCCGCCGCAGTACTCGCCCTTCTTGTTGACGTAGTCGAAGGTGGTGGCGGTGCCGAAGTCGACGATGATGAGCGGCGAGCGGTACTTCTCGAAGCCGGCGATGGCGTTCACGATCCGGTCCGCCCCCACCTCTTTTGGGTTGTCGTAATGGATCGGCATGCCGGTCTTGATGCCGGGGCCGACCACGTAGGGGGTGATCTTGAAGTATTGGCGGGCCAGCTTTTCCAGGACGCCGGTCAGGGTCGGCACCACCGAGGAAACGATGATGTCCTTCACGTCGGAAAAGACGATCCCCGACAGGCGGAACAGGTCGTGGAAGAGTATGCCGTACTCGTCGATGGTCTTGGACTTGTCGGTGGAAACCCGCCAGTCCTGGACCAGTCGCTCCTCATCGTATATCCCGAGAACGATGTTGCTGTTCCCTACGTCGATCACCAAAAGCAAAAGAAACCTCCTAAAAACCAAAGCAAGGCTTTAACGCAAAGTCGCAGAGGCGCCAAGCCGCAAGGAAAATCTTTTTTTAAACGCAAAGAAGCAGTTATCTTGCCTCTCCTTGGCGACCCCGCGCCTTTGCGTCTTTGCGTTAATGCAGTTTGCCTTTCTGGTTTAAACCAGCGCGACGTCGCCGGAGAGCACGGTCTCCACCTTGCCGTCGGACAACTGCACCAGGAGCGCGCCGAAGGAATTCACCCCCTGCACCATCCCCACGAACTCGCGCTCCCCCTGGCTCACCTTGACGTTGCGCCCCTTGATGGCGGAGCGCTCGAGCCATTCGGCACGCACCGGCGCCTCCCCCTCGGCCAGGAACACGTCGTAAAGCCGGTCCAACTCGAGGAGAAGCGCCCTTGTGAAGGCGAGCCGGTCCACCTCGGCGCCCCCCTCCTCCAAAAGCGAGGTGACCGGGTGGCGCAAAAGCGACTCGGATATGGAGGACATGTCCAGGTTGAGGTTCACCCCGATACCGAGCACCACGAAGTTGACCTTCTCGGTCTCCGCATTCATCTCGTTCAAAAGGCCAGCAACCTTTTTACCGTTGATCAGGATGTCGTTGGGCCACTTGATCTGCGGTTTGAGACTCGTGCAGCTTTCGATGGCGCGGGCAACGGCGACCACGGAGAGAAAGGTGAGCTGACAGGCGGCCATCGGGGCGATGGCGGGACGCAGCACCACGGAGCAGTACAGGTTGACACCGGGGGGCGAAAGCCAGATGCGCCCCAGCCGCCCCTTGCCGGCAGTCTGGGCGTCGGCGATGACCACGGTCCCTTCCGCAGCCCCCTCTTCGGCCAGCTTGAAGGCGACCTGGTTGGTGGACTCCGTTTCCTTGAGACAGATGATGCTGGAACCGATCCTCGTGGTGGCGAGTCCTGCAGAGAGATCCAACTGGGTGAGAACTTTGGGTGAAGAGAGCAACCGGTAACCCTTGGAGGGGACGGCTTCGATCAGGTACCCGCTGGCGCGGAGCCCCTTGACGTGCTTCCAGACTGCGGTTCGCGACACCCCCAGGAGGCGGCTCAGCGCAGCGCCGGAAACCACCCCGTCGCCGGAGCGGAACAGCTCGATGATCCTGCCGTCTACCCCGGAGTCTTTCAAACGCCCTCCATCAGCATTGAGATGTCGGTCGCACGTACCGAGTGGGTGAGCGCTCCGACCGATATGATGTCCACACCGGTCTGGGCTATGGACCTGATCGTTTTCAGGTTCACCCCCCCGGACGCTTCGACCAGCGCCCTCTTGTTTATGATCTGCACGGCCTCGGTCATCTGCTCCAGCGACATGTTGTCCAGCATGATGATGTCGGCACCGGCCTGAAGCGCCTGCTTCACCTCGTCCAGGTTCTCGGTCTCCACCTCGATCTTCAGGGTGTGCGGGATGTAGGCGCGAGCGGCGGCCACCGCCTCGGCGATGCCGCCGGCGGCTGCGATATGGTTTTCCTTGATCAGCACCCCGTCGTAGAGGCCGGTACGATGGTTGGTCCCTCCCCCTACCCGCACCGAGTACTTCTCAAGGACGCGCAGACCGGGGGTGGTCTTCCTGGTATCGACCACGCGGGCACCGGTTCCTTCCAGTTCCTTCACGTAGGCGGCGGTCTGGGTGGCGATGCCGCTCATCCTCTGCAACAGGTTCAGAGAAACCCGCTCCCCCTGCAAAAGCGTCGCGGCGTCCCCCTCCATCACGGCGATGATGTCACCTTGGTTCAGCCGGGCCCCGTCCTGGAAGTGCGCGGTGAAAACGATGTCGGAGTCGAGCCTGGCAAAGACGCGGCGGGCCACATCGATCCCCGAAAGAACCATATCCTCCTTGGCGACGAGTCTCGCGCGCATGCGGCGCGGCTTTTCGAGCACGGAGAGCGTGGTGATGTCGCCGGTGTGGATGTCCTCGGCAAGGGCGTTGTCTATTATGTTATCGATTTGGTTCATATAATACGGATTCTCCCTGAGTTAAGCGGCAGTTTTTTATAGCACAGCTTAACTAGGCCCGCAACCGCTAATAAATTCCGCCAGAAAGCTACTGACGCCACTCTACGGGCACCCCGGCCTGGGCGGCGGCAAGCTCGAGCGCAGCGATCCGGTTCAGCATGTCGCTGATCTTGGCGTCGACGGCGGAAACCTGTGCCTCCATGGTGTTAACAGCCTCCCGGTCCCGGGAGCGATGGAAGATGGTGTGCTTGCGGCGCAGTTCGACCAGTTGCTGCTCCTTGCCGGCGCGCTCGTCCTGGAGGGTCTTCAATTCGATCCGCAGCGCCCTGAAGCGCTCGCGCCACCAGCTTTCGTCGTGTCCCCCCGGCGCGGTCATCGGGGGGGGCGCCGGCCGGGAGACCGACTCGGTACCCGGCGACACGACGGCCGGTGCGGAATCGGAGACATCCACCCGGTGCGCCTTATCGCGGTACTGCTTGGGGATGTTGGTGCGGTTGTCGGTGAAGTGAACCACGCCCTCGGCGTCGGTCCACTGGTAGAAGGCGCCTCTCGCCGGGGGAGGCGCAAGAAGAGAAACAAGAAAAAGGGAGAGCAAAATCGTTTTCATCTTCCCTCCTATTACAAGGCCTAAAAGGGCCAAACATAAAAAACAATCAATAGTTTTGAATTGACGATGACCTTTGCGATGTGTATATTATCCCGGCTATTGCCTCTAATGGGTAGCAAATAAACAGCCAGAAGGAGTGTACCATGCAGTTTCGCCTCGCCTTGCTTATGGTTCTTATCGTCTGCGCGTCACCGGTTGCGCTTTTTGCCAAGGAGACCAAAGACGTCAAGTTTCCTCTTAAGAACGGGGACGCCGTTGTCTTCAGTCACGATGTACACCTGCTGAAATATAACAACAATTGCAGGATCTGTCACAACGCTATCTTCGATCTGAAGGCGAGACGGCACTTCACCATGGCCGAAATGGAAAAGACCAAGTCCTGCGGTGCCTGTCACACCGGCATCAAGGCTTTTAGCGTAGCCGATGAAAAGAGCTGCGTCAAATGTCACAAGGGCAAGCCGCGCAACGTAGAGTTCAAGATCAAGGGTCTGGGCCAGACCACGTTCAGCCACTCCGTCCACTTGGCCAAAGTAAGCGACGGCTGCAAGTCCTGCCACAACGGCACCGTGATCACCGGCAAAGAAGGGCGCGTGACCATGGCCCAGATGGAAAAGGGCAAGACCTGCGGCGCCTGCCACAACGGCAAGAAGGCCTTCACCGTCGCCGGCAACTGCGGCAAATGCCACGCCGGCATGAAGCCCCGCGAGATCACCTGGAAAGCCAAAGGGGTGACCGACGCCAAGTTCAGCCACGACTTCCACCTCGAAGCCTTCACCTGCAAAGACTGCCACACCAAGCTCTTCGCCTTCAAGGCCGGCGCCAAGCACTTCACCATGGCGGACATGCAGAAAGGCAAGTCCTGCGGCGGCTGCCACAACGGCAAGGAAGCCTTCACCGTAGCCGGTGACTGCAACAAGTGCCACAAAGGTTACAAGCCCGGCCAGGTCATCTTCAAGAACGAGGGGGGCGAAGTGAAGTTCAGCCACGACTTCCACCTGGAAGCCTACAAGTGCGCTGACTGCCACAACAAGATCTTCCCGATGCAGGCCGGTGCCAAGCACCACACCATGGGCGACATGGAGAAGGGGATGTCCTGCGGCGCCTGCCACAACGGCAAGGACGCCTTCACCTCCAACGGCGACTGCGACAAGTGCCATAAGATGTAACGAGCAGCAAAAGATGAACACCAAGGCGGGACCCAACGGGTCCCGCCTTTTTTTTGCCCCCTCTCCGCCGGAATGCTGGCCCACTTCGGGACATCAGGTATACTTGCCAGGTTTGAAAAAGCTAATCACGTCTGCCTGTCACGTCGCATGGTCCGCAACTTGTATACGAGGGGGATCATCATGGCAAAGCTCTACCTGGGCTGCAGCGGCTTCAGCTACAACCACTGGCGCGGCAACTTCTATCCTGTGGAACTCCCGACCAGACGCTGGTTCGAACATTACCACTCCGTCTTCAATACCGTGGAGCTCAACGTAACCTTCTACCGGATCCCGACGGTGGCCATGTTCAGGCATTGGTACGAGGAGAGCGGGCAGAGTTTTTCCTTTGCCGTGAAAGGGAGCCGCTACATCACGCACATCAAGAGACTGCATGACATAGAAGGCGCCCTCGCCAAGTTCTTCGCCCCGACCCGCGAATTGCACGAGAAGCTGCAGGTGGTGCTCTGGCAGCTCCCGCCGCAGTTCAAGGTAGACATGGGCAGGCTGGAACGCTTCCTGGACTTGGTCGCGCCGTATCACGGCAGGCACGCGCTTGAGCTCAGAAACGAAAGCTGGCTAACCGACGCGGTGGTGAGCCTCTGCCGCGACCGCAACGTGTCGCTCTGCATGGCGGATCATCCGAGCTTTATCGACGCGCCGCCGGTCACGGCGGACTTCGTCTATATCAGGCGGCATGGCATGGAGGGGAGCTACAACGGGTTCTACACCAATGAGCAATTGGTAAAGGACGTGGTGCGGATAAGGAAGTACCTGAGCCGCGGCTTGGACGTGTACATCTATTTCAACAACGACGCGGGTGGCGCGGCACCGCAAAACGCCAGAGACCTGGCGACCATGCTCCAGGCGCCGCTCGACAAAGAGTAGCTCTAGCGGACTCCCCTCCCGGGCCGGATCAGCTCATCGCCCCGGCCTCCCGACTTCCCTCCATCCTTCCCTTCCGGAACCAGCACCAGGTCCACCTGCGCCCCTTTCGCCCCCCGTTTCGGGTAATGCTGCGTCACCAGTCCCTCGAACTCCCTCACGTCCACCAGGATGTGGATGTGCGGCGGGCGGTTGGCGTAGGGAACGGCCGGGAAGGTTTGCAGGCGGTAGCGCCCCTTGCTGTCGGAGTAGACGGTGGCGCGATAGGCGTCGTCGTAGCGGCCGTCGGGACCGGCCTGCCAGAACTCTATGCGAGCCTTGGGGATGGGGGAACAATCAGCGGAGGAGCGGACAGTTCCGCTCAGGCGGTAGCCCTTGCCGATGGTGTCGCGAACCGGCGCGTTGGGGCGGTAGAAGGGGCCGATCTCGTCCCAGGGGGTGGGTGTACAGGAGCCGGCGAGGGCAGAGGACGAAGGGGCGTGGAGCAGGAGCAGCAGGGACAGGGAAACGATTTGACGAGGCATTGACATGGGGTGTTCCCTCCTCTCCTCCCCACTTTTATCCTGCCAAGGGAGGACCGCAAACATGTTCCACAGTGGTCTCCATGGTCTGGTCGCCGGCCGTGAGGTAGATGTTCCCCTCTGTGACAGTGACTGACCAGTTGATTACCCGTTCCAGTTTAGCAGAAAGCAGACTTAGGAACTTGAAATCGATAGTGAACAGGGAAAGGTTTTTGATGCCGGCCAGCTTTTGTTGGTGCTGCGCGAGCCAACGACCGACGTTTGAACCGAAGGCAAGCAAGACCGCACGCTCTACGTGGCGGCACGACTTGGCGAGCCGGTCGGGATCGGGTTGCCCCACCTCGACCCAAAGTCGCACCCTCCCGTCCGGCCCTTTGCTCCAGAGATCCGGCTCGTCGCCGGAGCCGACCCCCTTGCTGAAGGCGAGATCCTCCTCGTAGCACAGTGCATAGGCCAAAAGCCTTGTCAGCAGCCGCTCCGCGGTTTCGGAGGGATGCTGGGCGATGGTGGTCTGGATGTCGGCGTAGATCTGGCGGTCCAGATCCGACAGTTGCACCGACGCGCGGTAAATCGTGGAAGGCAGAGCCATTAGTCATTCCTTTTCAAAATAGGTAGGTACCCTCGTCCACTGTAGGGGCGAATAATCATTCGCCCCCTCAGTCGCGGCCATTGTCTCTCATGGCATCGGCGTCGGTCGGGCACCAGCGCAGGGCAAATGGTTATTTGCCCCTACAGCAGGAAAAGGCGCTTCAGCCCACCTCAGTCGCGGCCACTGTCTCTCATGGCATCGGCGTCGGTCGGGCACCAGCGCCGGGCAAATGGTTATTTGCCCCTACAGCAGGAAAAGACGCTTCAGCCCGCCTCAGTCGCGGCCATTGTCTCTCGCGGCATCGGCGTCGGTCAGGCACCTGCGCAGGGCAAATGGTTATTTGCCCCTACAGCAGGAAAAGACGCTTCAGACCCCTTTCCGTGCCCAGCGCTTCCAGTCGAACCCATCGAAGTCGATCATAAGCGCCGTAGGGATCAAGGTGTCCAGCTCGCTCATTCTGCGCCCCAGGAACCTCTCGGTGAAATCCCGAAAGAGCGCCACCTCCTCCCGGAGTATGGAGTCGAAGGGAGCAGTCAGCCCGGGCAGGGTGAGCGGGTCCACCTCGGTGAAGTTCATGGTGCACCACTCCTCGTGCATGACCTCCCCCGCCGTGTCGACCAGCGGGATGCCGTGCAGCCGGCAGGTCATGGGGCGATTCTCGTAGACCAGGCAGCGGCCGTCATCCCCCAGGAGCACGCAGGGCGTCTCGTCCTCGTCCGGCATGAGGAGTTCCCAGTCCTCCTCGGGCCGGTAGTTCAGCACGAAGGGGTGGTCCAGCTCAGGCCACTGCTCCCGCATCAGCGCAAGCCGATCCCGGCACTTCGCCAGCACCCGTTCCTTCACCTCATCAGGGAGCAGGTCGAACCCACGCTTTAGGTAATACGCGTCCAGCAACGTGACGTCGAAGGTGCCACGGCAGCACGATGAGCAGCCGCTCCGGCAGGCAATGTGCTCAGGGTAGGACGCCATGCAGCGGGCGAACCAGTCATCCACCTGCGCCAGCAGCTCTCGATTGCGATTGAGGAGTTCTTGCATAAGATCAGTCAGTCCATATCCCTTCCCCCGCAGGGTGAGGGTCAGGGAGGGGGCAGGTATTACCGCCCACCACCGGGGGGAGGGAGTAGCCCATGTGCAGCCGGAAAAACAAAGGCGGCAATGGAATTATTGCCGCCTTCGATGCAAACGATCTGAATCCTGCAGTTAGGCGAGGATCTCGGCCTTGGTGAAGATGGACTTCAGCCAGTACCCTTCTGCCTCGATGTTCTCGCGCCCGCCTTCCTCGCGGTCAACGAGGGTGACCACACCGAGCACCACCAGCCCTTCCTCTTCAGCGCGTTTGATCGCCTTCAGCGAAGAACCGCCGCTGGTCACGACGTCCTCGACGATGACGACCTTGGCGCCGGGCTTCAGGTTCTTGCGCCCCTCGAGCCAGGCGCCGGTGCCGTGCCCCTTGGGCTCCTTGCGGATGATGAAGCCCGGGACCGGTTTCCCCTCCAGGAAGCTGACCACGGAGGTCGCGGTGGCGATCGGGTCGGCGCCCAGCGTGAGCCCCCCTACCCCTTCAACCCCTTCTACGTCCTTGATCGCGTCAAAGAAGAGCTTACCGGTCAGGTAGCCGCCCTCGGGGTGCAGCGTGGTCTGCTTCCCGTCAAAGTAAAAGTCGCTCTGACGACCGGAAGCCAAGGTCACGTTCCTCTTCTCGTAGGACAGCTCGATGATGATCTTCTTCAGCCTTTCCTTTTCGCTCATTTCTTGACGTTCTCCTTTTCGAATAGTCCCATTTGCGGCTCTTCGAGCAGACGCGGGAATTTAACCGGATAGCCACCGGTAAAGCAGGCGGTGCAGAAGCCGGCGTTTTTGGCGCCGACGGAAGACATGAGACCTTCTTCGGAAAGATAACCGAGCGAATCGGCGGTTATGTAGCGGCGGATCTCGTCGAGGGAGTGGGACGAGGAGATCAGCTCCTTGCGGTTGGGTGTATCGATCCCGTAGTAGCAGGGATAGCTGGTCGGGGGCGAGGAGATGCGGACATGCACCTCGGCGGCGCCGGCGTTCCTGATCATCTTGACGATCTTTCTCGAGGTGGTACCGCGCACGATGGAGTCATCGATGACCACGACGCGCTTCCCCTTGAGCACCTCGCGCACCGGGTTCAACTTGATCTTGACGCCGAAGTGGCGGATCGCCTGCTGCGGTTCGATGAAGGTACGACCGACATAGTGGTTGCGGATCAGCCCCAGCTCGAACGGGATGCCGGACTCCTCAGCGTAGCCGAGCGCAGCCGGGACGCCGGAATCGGGGATCGGGATGACGATGTCGGCGTCGACCTTGTGCTCGCGGGCCAGTTGGCGCCCCTGCTCCTTGCGCACCTGGTACACGTTCTGCCCGAAGATATGGGAGTCGGGACGCGCGAAGTAGACGAACTCGAAGATGCAGGGGGTCGGATCGGCCTTCTTGAGCGGGAAGAAGGAGGTCAGGCCGTTCTTGTCGATGACGATCACCTCGCCCGGCTCGATCTCGCGGATGAATTCGGCGTCGATCAGATCGAGGGCGCAGCTCTCGGAGGCGACCACGTAGGCGCTCCCCTGGCGCCCAAGGCACAGCGGGCGGAAGCCGTTCGGGTCGCGCGCAGCCACCATCCGGCTCTCGGTCAAAAAGAGCAGGCAGTAGGCGCCCTGGATCCGGTTCAGTGCGTCGGTGAGGCGGTCCAGGAGGGAGTTCGCCTTGGAGGTGGCGAGCAGGTGGACGATGATTTCCGTGTCCATGGTGGTCTGGAAGATGGATCCGTAGGCTTCCAGCTCGTCCTTGATGATCTGGGCGTTGACGATGTTGCCGTTGTGAGCCACCGCGATGGAGCCGCGGGAGTAGTCCACGTTGATGGGCTGAACGTTCTTGATCACCGAGGACCCGGTGGTCGAGTAGCGCACGTGGCCGATGGCGGACCGGCCGGGCAGGGTCTTGAAGATTTCCGGGTTGCCGAAGACGTCGGCGACGAGCCCCATGCTTTTATGTGCGTGCAGATTGCTACCGTCCGAGGAGACGATGCCGCAACTTTCCTGTCCCCTGTGCTGCAAAGCGTAGAGACCGAGGTAAGTGAGGTTCGACGCCTCCGGGTGGTTGAATACACCGAAAATGCCGCACTCTTCTTCGGGCCTGCGCATCATCATTTCTTCCACGACTGCTCCTTATAGAAACTGCTTGCCTGTCGATCTCTGTTGTATTCCGGCACCACTTCATCCCCCGTAAGGGGGGAGGACCCTCCCTTCGGGGGCGGGAAGCCCTTAGAAGTTCTCTTTCACGTATTTGGCCGCGTTCTTGAAGAAGATCAGCCCTTCGCCCTCTTCCGGCAGTTCCTCGCGGGTCCAGCGCGGGTGCTGGGTGCGATGCACGAACGCTTCCGGGTGCGGCATGAGCCCCATGATCCTTCCGGTCTCGTCGCAGACGCCGGCGATGGCGTTCACCGAACCGTTGGGGTTCTCGGGGAATTCCATGGTCGGGGCCGCGTAGTTCTTGTCGGAGTACTTGAGGCAGGAGAGATGCTTCGCCTCTATGGCCTCCAGGGTCTTGGCATCGTCCACCAGAAACTTTCCTTCGCCGTGACGCACCGGGAGATAAACGCCCCCCTCGATGCCGCGGGTGTACAGCGACGGGGAAGCGGGGTCGACCTTCAGGTAGCACCAGCGGTCCTGGAAACGGCCGCTCGCGTTGTAGGTCAGGGTCACGGTCTGCTTCAGGTAGTTGCCCGAGAGGGCCGGAAGCATCCCCATCTTCACCAGGAGCTGGAAACCGTTGCAGACCCCGAGGATCAGCTTGCCGTCGGCGATGAAGCGGGTGATCTGGTCCACCAGGCGCTCTTCTTTGCCTTCCACGGCAGCGTAGCGCAGGCGGTTGGCCTGGGCCTTGGCGCTCCCGAGGTCGTCGCCGTCCAGGAAGCCGCCGGTCAGGTTCAGGAAGTGGTAATCGTCCAGGCTCACCTCACCGGTCAGCAGTTCCGCGATATGGGCAATGCGCGCCTCGTCGAATCCGCCCAGCTTGCAGGCGTGAGCCGCCTCGGTTTCGCAGTTGGTGCCGTTGCCTGTTATGACAAGCGCTTTAGCCTTGGTCATCAATAAAGTCCTCTATCGGATGGTTAGTAGCGGGCACAGCGGTTCTCATTATTGCACAACCCGCTTTTTTTCTGCATATAAAAGATTCGCGATGCAAGCTGTCCAGAGATCCACGTCCTCCCTCTCCCGTCGGGAGAGGGCCGGGGTGAGGGCGTTGGCAACTGCGTTGTCCTCACTTCGTGGCACCCCCCTCACCCGGCCTTCGGCCACCCTCTCCCGGAGGGCGAGGGAATGGGGTAGAAGCGGGCGCAGGATCGCCTACAGGTCCTTGAGCGGCTCCTGCCAGGCGGCCTTCAGCTCGGCGTTCTGCGCGTTTACCACCACGCTCCCGGAAAGCCCCTTCACCTTCAGAACCGGCTCGGCGGTCACCGCGCCGATCCTGGCACAGGGGGTACCGGCCATCGCCTTCTCGAACTCCGCGGCCTTCTCGGCACGCACCGTCACCAGCAGACGGGAGGCGGACTCGGAGAAGAGGAGCGCGATGTCACTCTTCTCTGCGGCGTCCCCCTTGAACGGCACCTGGGCCAGGTCGAGTTCCATGCCGAAACCGCCGGCAAAGGCGCTCTCGGCAGCGGCTACCGCAAGGCCGCCGTCGGAGAGGTCGTGGCAGGAGGCGACGAGGCCCGCCTTGAGCGCGGCGCCGTAGGCGCGGTAGCCGGCAAGGGCAGCCTGCGCGTCGACCTTGGGCACGTTGTTGCCGACGAACCCTTTCTGCGCCAGGTACTCGGAGGCGCCCAGCTCGTTGGCGGTGGCGCCCAGGAGGTACACCTGGTCGCCGGCGCGCTTTACGTCCATGGTGACGGCGAGGCGCGCGTCCTCCATCTTGCCGATGACAGAGAAGAGCAGGGTCGGCGGGATGGAGATCTTGGTGGTGCCGTCGTAGAAGTCGTTCTTCATGGAGTCCTTGCCGGAGATGAGCGGCATGGAGAAGACGGTGCAGTAGTCGTAGAGGGCCTTGTTGGCGCGCACCAGCTGGGCCATCTTGTAGGGGCCGTCCGGAGTCCTCTCGGAGAGGACCGGGTCGCACCAGCAGAAGTTGTCCAGGCCGGCGACGAGGTCGAGCGAGCCCCCGACCGCGACGTAGTTCCTGAGCCCCTCGTCGATGGCGTTGGCCGCCATGTCGTACGCGTCGATGTCGCTGTAGCGCGGGCAGATGCCGTGGCCGACCACCACCCCCTCGAAGGAGTCAAGGATGGGGCGCACCACCGCGGCGTCGGACGGGCCGTCGTTGTCCACGCCGGTGAACGGTTTCACCACGGAGCCCCCCTGGACCTCGTGGTCGTAGCGGCGCACCACGCTCTCCTTGGAGCAGATGTTCAGCGAGGAGAGGAGCGCCTTGACGTCGCCGGTGTAGTCGGCGGAGGGGGCGAGCTTCGGCTCCTCGTGCACCGGCTTTTCCCAGCGTGCCGGGATCTGCATCGGCGGCAGCCCCGCGTGCATGAAGGAAAGCGGCAGGTAGGCAACGGTCTTGTCGCCGTAGAGCATGTGGAAGATGCCGGAATCGGTGAAGGTACCGAGCACGGTCGCCTCGACGCCGTAGCGCTTGGCCATCTCCATGAACTCGTCGATCTTCTCGGGCGGAACGGCGAGGCTCATCCTCTCCTGCGCCTCGGAGATCAGGATCTCCCAAGGAGCGAGGCCCGGGTACTTGAGCGGCGCCTTGGAGAGGTCGAGCTGGCAGCCGCCGCACTCCTCGGACATCTCGCCGATCGAGGAGGAAAGCCCCCCCGCACCGTTGTCGGTGATGAAACGGTACAGCGCCTTGTCGCGGGCGCGGATCAGGAAGTCGAACATCCGCTTCTGGGTGATCGGGTCGCCGATCTGCACCGCGGAGACGGGCGAGTTCTCGTTCAGCTCCTCCGAGGAGAAGGTGGCGCCGTGGATGCCGTCCTTGCCGATGCGGCCGCCGGTCATCACGATCAGGTCGCCTGGGATGATCTTCTTCTGGTGGGAGGGCTCACCCTTGATGGTGGCGGGCATGAGCCCCGCGGTGCCGCAGAAGACCAGCGGTTTGCCGGCGAAGCGCTCGTCGAACACGAGGGAGCCGTTCACGGTCGGGATGCCGCTCTTGTTGCCGCCATGCTCCACCCCCTCGACCACACCTTCGTAGATGCGGCGCGGGTGAAGGAGACGCTTGGGGAGCTCCTTCTCGTAGAAAGGATCGGCGAAGCAGAAGACGTCGGTGTTGAAGATGAGCTTCGCCCCCTTGCCGGTGCCGAACGGGTCGCGGTTGACGCCGACGATGCCGGTGAGCGCCCCGCCGTAGGGATCGAGAGCGGACGGCGAGTTGTGGGTTTCCACCTTGAAGACCAGGGACCAGTCGTCGTTGAACTTGATGACGCCGGCGTTGTCCTTGAACACGGAGAGGCAGTAGTCCTTGTCGCCCTGGGCGGCGCGGACGTCGGCGGTGGTCTTCTGGATGTAGCTCTTGAAAAGGGAGTTGATCTTCTCGGTGTTCCCCTGGCCGTCGTCGTAGGTCACGTCGGCGGAGAAGATCTTGTGCTTGCAGTGCTCGGACCAGGTCTGGGCCAGCGCCTCCAGCTCGACGTCGGTCGGGGCAGCGCCAAGCCCGAGGCTCTTGCGCGTCTCAACCACCTTCGGATCGCGGTAGTGCGCCTGGATGATCTTCATCTCGTCCAGGGTGAGAGCCAGCACGCCGTCGCGGCTGATCCTCATCAGCTCCTCGTCGGAGATTTCGAGGTTGATGGTGTTGACCTCGGCCTTCGCCTCGACCTGCACCTTGGGCACGAAGGGAGCGACGCCCCCCTGGGCCTTGAAGGTGGCCGCGTCCAGGATCTGGTAACGCTGGATCAGCGTGTTGCACAAAAGACCGGTGGCGATCTTCTCTGCGTCGGCCTGGGAGAGCTTCCCGGTGATCAGGTACTGCACGGAGGTGTACACCCCCTCCCCTGCGGCCAGCGGGCGCCCCAGGAGGTAGCCGATCGCCTCGCCGGCGGTGCGGCCGACGTTGTCGGTGACGCCGGGGCGGAAGCCGACCTCGACCAGGTAGTCGAACCCAGCGGCGGCGGGCTTGTCGATCGAGTAGTTCTGGATGACCGGGTCGCTGAAGGGACCGGCGGCAACCTGGGCCAGTTCCTCCGCGGAGAGCGGCGCGTCGACCGTGTAGACGTCGATGGTGCGCACCTCGGCCACTTCGAGGTGGAGGAAGTGCTCGATCTCGCGCTTGATCCGCTCGCCGCGCGGGTCGCGAACCTCGTCCTTAAGGGTGATCTCAATCCTGTGGGGCATTGTTGGTGTCCTTTTCATGGATAACCGTACGCGTCGGGTACGGGATGTTGATGCCGTTGTCCTGGAAGCACTGCAGGAGGGCGCTGTTGATCTGGTCGGTGGCCGCCACGGTGTGGGTGTAGTCGGCGACCCAGAAGAAAAGCGAGAGGTTCAGCGAGCTGTCGCCGAAGTTCATGAAGAAGGCCTCGGGCCCGGGCTCCTGGAGCACGGCCGGGGCCGAGAGAGCGGTCTGCACCATCAGTGCCTTGGCGCGCTCGACATCGCAGCCGTAGCCGATGCCGACGTTGACCCGCCCCTTCACCCTCACGTCCGGGAAGGCCATGTTGACAAGGGTGGAGTTGCACAGCTCGGAGTTCGGGATGATCAGGAAGGTGTTGTCCGCCCCCTTGATCTTGGTGCTCCTGAGACCGATGTCGATCACGTCCCCCACCTGGGTCCCGAGCTGAATGCGGTCCCCGATCCTGAAGGGGCGGTCGATCATCAAGGTGAAACCGGAGACCATGTTGGCCAGGGTGTCCTTGGCTGCGAGGCCGATGGCCAGGGAGCCGACGCCCAGGGCGGTGACCAGCGACAGGATGTCGTAGTTGAAGTGCTTGAGGGTGATGATGAGCGCGGTCACCACCAGGAAGATGGTGCAGAGCTTCTCCACCAGCGGCATGATCTGCCGGCTCACCTCTGCCCCGGCCACCCGCGCCCCGTACGCCCTCAACAGCTCGTCGAGCACGCGGTAGGCGATCACGGTGAGGATGGTGATGTTCACCACGAACAGAAGCCCGGCGGCCGCGATGCCGACCTTGTCGTGCAGCGGCAGGCGCCTGATGGCCAGGTACAGGCCCGCGCAGTTGACCAGGAGCATGGCGGGCCCGGAGACCCGCTCGAGGATCCTGTCGTCGAGATCCGTCTCGGTGGCGGCGCACAGGCGGGTGCCGATCTTGGCGATCAGCACCTGCAGGAGCCTGGAGAGGAGGTAGAAGACGGCGATGATGCCGACGGAAATGAGCGCCTGCTTGGCCCAGAAGAGATAGAACGGGTCCATCTCGTCCGGTTTCAGGTAGTACAGGAGGCTATCCACCAAAGACCCTCGTGAAAATGGTGTCGACATGCTTCATGTGGTAACCAAGGTCGAACGCTTCCTTGATCTCCTCGGCGGGGAGGAACGAGGTGACTTCCTCGTCGTTCAGAAGCTCGGTCTGGAAGTCCTTCCCCTCTTCCCACACCTTCATGGCGTTTCTCTGCACCAGGGCGTACGCCTTCTCGCGGGAGGCGCCCGCCTCGGCGAGCTTTAACAGCACGCGCTGGGAGAAGATCAGGCCGCGCATCTGGTTCAGGTTGCGCATCATGTTTTCCGGGTAGACCACCAGGTTCTCGATCAGGCCGATGGCGCGGTTCAGCATGAAGTCCAGGGTGACGGTCGCGTCCGGGCCGATGATGCGCTCAACGGAGGAGTGGGAGATGTCACGCTCGTGCCAAAGCGGCACGTTCTCGATCGCGGAAAGGGCGTAGCCACGGATCAGGCGGGCCAGGCCGGTCAGGTTCTCGGACAGGACCGGGTTCCTCTTGTGCGGCATGGCGGAAGAGCCCTTCTGCCCCTTGCTGAAGAATTCCTCGGCCTCGAGCACCTCAGTTCTCTGCAGGTGCCTGATCTCGACCGCGAACTTCTCGATCGAGGAGGCGATGATGGCGAGGGTGGTGAAGTATTCGGCGTGGCGGTCGCGCTGCAGCACCTGCGTGGAGCAGGGAGCCGGCTTCAGGCCCGCCTTCTTGCAGACGTACTCCTCGACCTGCGGGTCGATGTTGGCGAAGGTACCGACGGCACCGGAGATTTTGCCGTAGGAGATTGTCTCCAACGCGGACTCCATGCGCTTCAGGTTCCTGGCCATCTCATCGTACCAGAGCGCCATCTTGAGGCCGAAGGTAACCGGCTCGGCGTGGATGCCGTGCGAACGGCCCATCTGCGGGGTCATCTTGTGCTCGTAGGCGCGCGTCTTGATCACGGCCATGAGGCGCTTGATGTCGGAGATGATCAGTTCGCCCGCTTCCTTAAGGAGCATGGCGAAGGAGGTGTCGAGGATGTCGGAGGAAGTAAGGCCCAGGTGAACAAAGCGGGAGTCGTCGCCGATGTAGTCGGCAACGGAGGTGAGGAATGCAATGACGTCGTGCTTTACGGTGCGCTCGATCTCGTCGATGCGCGCCACATCGAAGCTCGCCTTGGCCCTGATGCGGGAGACCGCCTCTTTCGGGATACGCCCCATCTCGGCGTGGGCCTCGCAGGCGTAGATCTCTATCTCGAGCCACTTGGCATAGCGGTTTTCGGGCTCCCAGATGCGGGTCATTTCAGGACGGCTGTAACGTTCGATCACGAATTCTTCCCCCTTGCTGAATTGTCTTTATTTTTTATGGCAAAAACAGGAGCATCCCCCTCCGCCGGGCGAAGGGGGGTGCGAAAGTCACGCTGAGAATACGCCGCTTACCTGGTGCTGGCACCCCAGGAAGAGATCGGGGCCGCACAGGTTCTGGCGGTCCAAAAGTCCGCGCGCCGCGGAAAGGGCCAGCGCCGGGTCGTTGTTCACCTCGGAGAGATGGGAGAGAAAGACCCCCTGCAGGTCGCCATGCAGGAGTTCCTCCAAAAGGTTCGCCCCCTCCGCGTTGGAGAGGTGCCCGTGGCGGGAGCGGATGCGCTGCTTGAGATGCCAGGGGTACGGTCCGTCCTGCAGCATCTGCTCGTCGTGGTTGAATTCGAGCACCAGCGCGCGGCACCCCTTGAGCTTCTCCTGGGTGAGCCGGGTGGCGATGCCGAGGTCGGTGGCGAAGCCGATGCACCCCTCCCCGCTCTCGATCCGGAAGCCGACGGGATCGCAGGCGTCGTGGGTGACCGGGAAGGGATCGATGGAAACTCCCTTGAAGACGAAGGGGACGCCCGCCTCGAACTCGACCAGCTCGGCCTTGCCGATCACGTGGTGCGCCGCCTGCAGCATCCGGCTCGAGCCAAGCACCGGGATTTTCAGACGCCGGGCCAGCGTGCCGACGCTGCGGATATGGTCGGTGTGCTCATGGGTGACCAGGATGCCGTCCAGCGTGGCGGCATCGACGCCGATGGAGGCAAGCCGGATGGCGGTCTCCCGACCGGAGAGGCCGGCATCGATCAGCAAACGGCAGGAATCGGTCTCCAGAAACAGGGAATTCCCCTTGCTGCCACTTGCCAAGAGGCTGAGCCTCATGCATCCCTCCAAAGTTGCGCGATTCAGCCCGAAAAGGGGCTCATGATCGGCAGAAAAACCTTATTTTTATACAGGAATTGGGTGGCAGATTCAAGATGAAGTTGCTGAGATTTGGTTAACGCAAAAGCCTGCTGTAGTCGGTGCTCCCCTCGTTCAACCCGGGGGCTACGGGGAGCAGGATGTGGAAGGTGGAGCCGGGGAAGCGCTCGGGGTTGTAGCCGGTGGACTCCACCCAGATCTCGCCGCCGTGCATGTCGACGATCCCCTTGGCGATGGAGAGCCCGAGCCCCGCCCCCTTGGCCTTGAAGGCGACCTTGCCGCTGGAATGCTCCTGGATGTTCCCCACCTCGTAGAACTTGTCGAACACGCGCACCTGATCCTCGCGGTCGATGCCGATGCCGGTGTCGGTCACGGTGATCTCCAGGAACAGGTGGTGTTCGCGCCCTTCGCCGCGTCCCGAGGGTCCGCGCAGCAGGTACTTGGCCGAACTGGAGACCGTGATGCGGCCGCCGTCCGGGGTGAACTTGATCGCGTTGCCGAGGATATTGGAGAGGAGCTGCATGAGGCGCAACGCGTCGCCGCGGATGCTCGGGAGCGACTCGTCGAGGTTCAGCACCACCTCCTGCTTTCTCATGGAGAAGAAGAAGCGCAGCTCGTTCACCGACGCCTCGATCAGGCGGTTCAGCTGGATGTCCTCGACCTTCAGCTGCAGCCGCTTCTCGTCGATCATGGAGACGTCGACCATGTCCTTGATGATGTTGTCCAGGCGCGCCGCCGCGTTGGCTATGTTGACCACCATCTCCAGGACGGTCTTGTCGACCTTGTCGGCCAGGTCGGTGGTGATCAGCTCGGAGTACCCCATGATCACCGTGAGCGGGGTCTTCAGTTCGTGGGAGGCGAGCCCCAGGAAGGAATCTTTCATCCGGTTCAGGCGGGCCAGGTCGGCCGAGCTCTTCTCCAGGTTCAGGATGATCTCGCGCTCGCGGGTCACGTCGCGGAAGATCGCCTGCACCAGCGTCTCGGAACCGCTCTTGATGCTGGAGGCGTGCAGCATGGCGACCATGGCGCCCCCCTCCTTCCGGGATAGCTGCATCTCCTCGGCTATGTGTGCCCCTTCGGCAGCCTCGCGGAAGATCCGGTGCACCTTGGGGATGTTGCTGATGTTCAGGAGCAGGAGCATCTTGGTGAGCGGCAGCCCGACCAGTTCCTTCGCCTCGTAGCCGAAGAACTCCTCGGCCATCTTGTTGACCATGCGGATGGACTCGTCGGCCCCGATCACCACGATGGCGTCACTTGCGTCCTCCATCAATGACTTGTAGAGCTCCTCGGAGCGTTCCAGGTCTGTGGAGAGCTTTTCCAGCTTGCGATAGGAAGCCTGCAGCTCGTCAAAGGTCCGCTCCATGTCCTGGTAGTTCTTCTTGATCTCGGCGTCCCTGTTCTTCAGGAACTGGGACATGATGTTGACGTTACGGGCAAGCTCGTTGAACTCGTAGACCTGAACCTCGCCGATATGGGTGTCGAAGGCCCCTTCGGAGATCTGCTTCACACCCTTGAGCAGCACGGAGATGGGCTGCATCACGTATCTCTTCATGAAGAGCATGATCAGGGTGAACGAGGTGACCAGGGAGATTGCCAGCAGGAACAGGGTCTTCAGCACCATCCCCTTCATCTTGTCGAAGACGACCTGCTCGCTGAAACCGACGTGCGCCTGGGCCAGCGGCTTGCCGTAGGGGCTCATGACCATGACGGCGTTGTCGTAGTAGGAGTTGGTGGAGCCGTCCACGGTCATGGAGATGCGGCGCTTGTAGACCGGCTCTTCTCCGAGCCGCGTCTCCTCCTTCTGGGACTCCTGGATGGGCATGGCCATGAAGCGGGGATCGCTGGCGAAGAGCACCTTGCCGTTCAGCTCGGTCACCATGCAGTAGGCGATGTCCGGGTTTCCTTCGATGATCTCCCGGCACTTCTCGGACACACCGGTCATGTCCTTCAATTCCAGACCGAGGTTGATGACCTTCTCGATGTTGGATTTGAGGGCGACGGCAAGTCCCTTGGAACGCAGGCTGAGTGCGTTCACCTGGTCCTTGCGCAACGCCATTATGTCCATACCGGAACCAATGAAGATGGTGAGGAAGAGGATCAGGAAGGAGAACAGTAAGATGCGTTTTTCCAGTGTCATTTTCATCTATAGTCTATTCCAGCAACGGCGTGGACGAAAGAAATGCGCATCATGGGCCACGCCAGCATAATTGATATACCGACAAAAAGTCAATTATTATGTGGATTTATTCACCGATAAATTTTCCAGCTCAAGCACGCGAATCAGCGCGGAAAGTGTCGCTGCTCAGGCCCATTGTCGCTATCGACGGGATCGGAAAAAGCTTGAATAAAATCTTGACGGGTCCCGGTTCGGCTGTTAGTATCCTTCAATTGTGAAGGAATACTTAATTAACAGGAGGGGGACATGGCTTTAAGAGTAGCTGTTAATGGATTCGGCCGTATTGGACGTTGTGTACTCAGAGCTGCTGCACAGTCGCAAGATTTCGAATTTGTTGCAATCAATGACCTCACTGATGCTAAAACGCTGGCGCACCTGTTAAAGTATGACTCTGTTCATGGCAAGTTCCCCGGCGAAGTTTCGGTAGACGGTGACCAGCTTATCGTCAACGGCAAGGCCATCAAGGTTCTGGCGGTGAGAAACCCGGCGGAACTCCCCTGGAAAGACCTCAAGATCGACATCGTGCTCGAGTCGACCGGCCTGTTCACGGCACGCGAGAAGGCCGCCCAGCACCTTACCGCCGGTGCCAAGAAGGTCATCATCTCCGCACCCGCCACCGACCCGGACCTCACCGTGGTCCTGGGCGTCAACGACAAAGAGTACGACAAGAACAAGCACCACATAGTATCCAACGCTTCCTGCACCACAAACTGCCTGGCGCCGGTCGCCAAGGTCCTGCAGGACAGCTTCGGCATCGAGAAGGGGCTGGTCACCACCGTCCATTCCTACACCAACGACCAGAACATCCTGGACCTGCCGCACAAGGACCTGCGCCGCGCCAGGGCCGCCGCCCTCTCCATGATCCCGACCACCACCGGCGCCGCCAAGGCGGTGTCCCTGGTGCTGCCGGCCCTCAAGGGGAAACTGGACGGCATGGCCATCCGCGTGCCGACCCCGAACGTCTCCGTGGTCGACCTGGTCGCCACCCTCGCCAAGCCGACCGACGCGCAGCAGGTGAACGCGGCGCTGAAGGCCGCCGCCGAGGGGCCGCTCAAGGGGATCCTCGGTTTCTGCGAAGAGCCGCTGGTCTCGTGCGATTTCAACGGCAACACCCTCTCCTCGATCGTCGACGCGGCCTGCACCAAGGTGATCGACGGCAACATGGTGAAGGTCATCTCCTGGTACGACAACGAGATGGGCTTCTCCAGCAGGGTCGTGGGCCTCATGAAAATACTGTTGTAGCCTGAGCCAACAGAAGGTAAATTGCGGGGGGAGAGTTCTCCCCCCGTTTATTTTTAATGTGTCTAGGAGGAGTCATGTCAATTCGTTACATCGATGAAATCGAAAGCCTTGCCGGAAAGAAGCTGTTCATGCGTGTCGACTTCAACGTGCCTTTGGACGACAACCAGAACATCACCGAGGACACCAGGATCCGCGCCGTGCTGCCGACCCTCAACTACGCTCTCGACCAGAAGGCCAAGATCGTCCTCGCCTCGCACCTTGGGCGCCCCAAGGGGGAGCGCAAGGAGAAGTACTCGATGGCCCCCGCGGCCAAACGCCTCTCGAGGCTTTTGGGCAAGGAGGTGAAGCTGGCCTCCGACTGCATCGGTGACGAGGTGCGCGCCATGATCGACGCCATGCAGCCGGGCGACGTGGTCATGCTGGAGAACGTCCGCTTCTATGCCGGAGAGGAGAAAAACGACGTTGACTTCGCCAAGGCCCTGGCCAACGGCTGCGAGGTGTACGTGAACGACGCCTTCGCCGTGTCGCACCGCGCCCACGCTTCCGTCGAGGCTATTACCGACTTCTTCCCCGTGGTGGCGGCCGGGTTCCTGATGAAGAACGAGATGAACTACTTCGAGAAGGCTATGAAGAACCCGATCCGTCCGCTGGTCTCCATCCTCGGTGGCGCCAAGGTCTCGGGCAAGATCGAGGTACTCGAGAACCTGTGCGACAAGGTGGACAAGATCATCATCGGCGGCGGCATGGCCTTCACCTTCCTGAAGGGGATGGGCTACAACGTCGGCAAGTCCCTGGTCGAGGACAACCTGATCGAAACCGCCATGAAGACCTACGAGAAGGCGCGCGCCAAGGGGGTCAAGTTCTATCTCCCGGTCGACTGCGTCGTTGCCGACCAGTTCAACCCGGCCGCCGAGACCAAGGTCTGCCCGATCCAGGAGATCCCGGAAGGGTGGATGGCGCTCGACATCGGCCCCGCCACCGTGGCTCTCTTCACCGAGGCGCTGCAGAACGCGAAGACCATCGTCTGGAACGGCCCGATGGGCGTCTTCGAGATGGATGCCTTCTCCCGCGGCACCTTCGCCATGGTCTCCGCCGTGGCCAACTCCTACGCGCTCACCATCGTCGGCGGCGGAGACACCGACGTCGCGGTGCACCGCGCCGGTGAGTACGCGAAGATCAGCTACATCTCCACCGGCGGCGGCGCCTTCCTCGAACTCCTCGAAGGGAAGAAGCTCCCCGGCATCAAGGTACTGGAAGACAAGGGGCACAAGTAAGAAGCAGGTTGAGGTTAAGGTTGAGGTTAAGAAAAACCTCCCCGGTTTTTTGCCACTCCTTGACCTTGACCTCAACGTTGGAAAGCAGGTTGAGGTTGAGAAAAGCGCCGCGTTTTTTGCCTCTCCTCGACCTCAACCTCAACCTTAACCTGTCTTTTAGGAGGGACTTAGATGCGCAAACCGGTCATAGCAGGAAACTGGAAACTATATAAGACAAAGGACGAGGCGCTGGCCCTGATAGAGGAGTTGGCACCGCTGGTCGCCGGGGTGGACAACGTCGAGATCGTGGTGGCGCCCGTGTTCACCGTGCTCCCTACCCTCCCGGCCGCGCTCGCCGGCACCAGCATCAGCCTTGCCGCCCAGGACGTTTTCTGGGAAGAGGAAGGCGCCTTCACCGGGGAAGTGTCGCCGCGCATGCTGCTCGACGCCGGCGCAAGCCACGTCATCATCGGGCACTCCGAGCGCAGGCAGTACTTCGGCGAAACCGACCAGACCGTGAACAAGAAGATCAAGGCGGCGCTCAAGGGGGCCCTCGTTCCCATCTTCTGCATCGGCGAGACCCTCGATGCACGCGAAGCGGGTGACACCTTCAAGGTGCTGGAGCGCCAGGTGCGGGGTGGCCTGGAGGGGTTGACCGAAACCCAGTTCGCTCCCGTGATAATCGCCTACGAACCGGTCTGGGCCATCGGTACCGGCAAAGTCGCCACCGACGAGCAGGCCCAGGAGGCGCATGCCTTCGTGCGCGGGGTGGTCGCCAGAATGTTCAGCAAGGCCGCCGCTGACAAGGTCAGGATACTGTACGGCGGGTCGGTGAAGCCGGACAATGTCAAAGGCCTCATGGCCTCTCCTGACATAGACGGCGCTCTAGTGGGGGGCGCAAGTCTCAAGGGCGCCTCTTTCGCCTCAATCGTCCGTTACGGCGAATAATCTCTTGGTTATTTTTTGCAAATATGCTAAAAAGTCTCTTTGGCAGTCTCTTGAACAATCTCGGAGGTTAGTTTTTTAATGACTATTTTACTGGTAACCCTGCACGTCATCGTCTGTTTCGCCCTCATCATTGTCGTTCTGCTGCAGTCCGGCAAAGGGGCCGAGATGGGCGCATCCTTCGGCGCCAGCGGCAGCCAGTCCGTGTTCGGTGCGGGCGGCGGCAACACCTTCATGAGCAAACTGACCACCTACGCAGCGGTCATCTTCATGCTGACCTCCCTCTCCCTGGCCTTCGTGTCGGGCAAGGGCGGCGGTTCCTCCATCATGTCCAAGGCACCCAAGACCAAGCCGGCTCCCATGGGCGGCATGCCGCTGCAGCAGCCGATCAAACCCGCAGCGCCCGGCAACGCGGCAGCTCCCGCGGCTCCTGCCGCCCCGACTGCGCCCGCTGCTCCTGCGGCACCCGCAGCTCCGGCAAAGTAGTTAATTAGAAATTTGCTGTTGACATCTCCTTCGAGAGATGTTAGAAACTTGGTTCTTCTTGCCGAAGTGGTGGAATTGGTAGACACACCATCTTGAGGGGGTGGCGGGCGATAGCCTGTACGAGTTCGAGTCTCGTCTTCGGCACCATCCAAACATCGAAAGCGTCCTTCTCCACGAGACAGGACGCTTTTTTTCGTCCCGGTTCGTGAGCTTAGCTCCCTTCCCTGCTCCAGTCCCGGCATGTATCGTAAAAAGTGCCGCCACTAAGCTCTTAGCGCTTGACTTCAGCTTCAGCAGATGATAAAAACTATGTTCTTCTTGCCGAAGTGGTGGAATTGGTAGACACACCATCTTGAGGGGGTGGCGGGCGATAGCCTGTACGAGTTCGAGTCTCGTCTTCGGCACCACACAAACACAGCGCTCCAGCTTTTCAGCGGGGGCGCTTTTTTTGTTTATGCTTCTCTCTCCAGTCGGCACCTGTCATAAACCTCCCCCCCCCAATTACAACAACTACTGGTGGCGACCGCTTTCCCTATTGATGACAATACTGCACGCATTACACGCCCTTCATCTTCTTTATTCGCCGGCAACTCCCCTCCCCCACTGGCATTGCGCCCTCAAAGTGGTCCGGTTGACAACCAAAGAACACCCCATATAATGTTTACACCGAAGATTTAATGATATTCAAGGGAACAGGAGGTGTGAATGAAAGACACGCAAGATGCACTGAAACAGGCGATTCAAACTGAAAAGAATGCGATGAACTTCTACCAGATCGGCGCACAGCATATGAAGGATACGGAAGCCAAGAGGTTGTTCGAGCAGTTGGCGCGGGAAGAGAAGGAACACGCTGCACAGTTCTTCAAGGCCTATCGCGGCAACGACCTCGGCTCCTTTGAAGAGTTCATCACCGCTCCGCCGCAGAACGAGGCGCTTTGGGTGACCTCGATCCAGAAGGCCATCGACTCCGATTTCACCGAACAGAAGGCCCTCGAGTACGCGATGGAAAAGGAAACCCACCTGGAGAAGGCCCTGAGGGAAACGGCGGGGAGAATCACCGACCCCGGCATCAAGGAGATCTTCCTCTGGAACGCCAACGAGACCCACAACCACTTCCTCACCATCGAGGCGGAGTACGCCAGGCTGATGGCTATGGTCGACGAATCCGACATGGATACCTACGTCAGGGAGTAGTCCTCAGGCACCGACAGCTGAATCTTGAGGGGGGCGTAAAGCCCCCCTTTTTACATCACGCGTTTTTTTCGATATTTAGGGTTACGGCCAAAAAAGTTAATCATTCAAGTCATTTTTTTCTTGCACCGAAGCGCCTCCTTTGCTATAAGTAGGTCTCTCGCAAGCCGGAGTGGCGGAATTGGTAGACGCGCTAGATTCAGGTTCTAGTACTCGCAAGGGTGTGCTGGTTCGATTCCAGTCTTCGGCACCAAAAGATCAAGAGGTTGGGCTTTAGCCTAACCTCTTTTTTCTTCCTTGATCCGCGAGAAGCAATGGGGCTGTAGCTCAGTTGGGAGAGCGCTTGAATGGCATTCAAGAGGTCGTCAGTTCGATCCTGATCAGCTCCACCATCAACCCAGGCGGGGTCCAGCAATTTGCCGGACCCCGCTTTTTTTTACCCAACCCCTGCCACACCCACTGCCGTCCCACCTTCCGCCATCCTGGCAAGCAGCTATTGACCCCGTGGAATTTCAGCGCATTGCCTCCCTCTTCAGCCCAGATATAATTACCGAGTTTTAATTTTCCAGCGCAATCCGGCAAGCCTTGTGCGAGCCTAACACTCGCGGCTCCATTGACCAAAAGGCGGATCATGGTGACCTCTCGGAACGGTGTATTCAACAGGCCGGACCGGCCCCTCTACGCAGTGATGGTCGTTGTTGCCGCCCTCCTCGGCCTGCTCAACGTCGTGGTCTATTTCTTTGCTCCGGCGACCAGGTACGAAGTGGTGCAGTGGTATCTGCCGACGGTGCATGCCTTCGTCGCCCTTTGCTCCATCTGTGTTGCCTTCCTCGCCTTGGGGCGGCACCAGGTCCTCAGGTATCCCGGCCCCTTCTGGATTGGGATCGCGTACCTGGCCCATTCCATCTTTTCCATTCTCCGCCTGTTGGTATTCCCGACACTGCCGGGAGATCGGGGCATCATCGATACCCTGCCGAGCGTTTCCCCCTGGCTGGTGAACCTGCAGATGGCCACCTTGGCCGCCTGCGTCATAGCCGCCCCGCACACTTCGGTCCCCCGTGACGGACGTTCCGCCTGGATGCTGGCAGTGACAGCCGTCGGATCCGTCGTCTTGGCCGGTATTGCCGTAGTGAAGCTCGATCACGCCCTCCCCGTCATGGTGATAGCCGGCAGATTCACGGAGGCGGAGGTCGCCCTGCTGCTGTTCCTATCGGCGATGCTTTTTACCAGCGCCGTGGTGTCTGCCGCCACCTATCTCGACACCGGGGACCGCCTCTTCGCCTACACCGCGTTCTCGCAGCTGGCAGCCACCTCGTCGGTCGCCATGAACGCGCTTGGGGCGAACTGGTTCAACCTCCCCTTCTATCTTGGCCGCAATATCGTCGTCATCGGGGCCCTGGTCATGCTGTTCGGTCTCCTTGCCGATTACGTGCGACTGGCGCGCATGGAGCAGGAAAAGAGCCGGGAACTCGCCAAACGGTCGGAGGAACTGGCGCGCAGCGAGGAAAAGCTCCGCTACAACGAGGCCACCCTGCAGATGGCTATCAACGTCACTGGCCTTGGCACCTTTGAATTCGAGCCGCAGACCGGGAAGCTCACCTGGTCGGCTCAGGCCAAGAAAAACTTCGGGCTGGCGCCTGAGGCCACGGAAAGTTACGAACTGTTCCTGGCGGCACTCCACCCGGAAGACCGCGAGGAGGCCCAGGAAGCGCTCAAGAGGGCACTGCAGCCCGGCAGCGACGGTTTCTACCAGGCGGAATATCGGGCCGTGGGCATTCAGGATGGCAAGGAACGCTGGCTCATGGCCAGGGGACGGGTTTTTTTCGATCCGGCCGGAGCGCCCACGCGCGTGATCGGGACCACCCTCGACATCACCGGGCCGAAGAAAGCGGAAGCCCGCCTGCGCCGGATCTTCGACTCCGGCATGATCGGTCTGATCTACTGGAACATGCACGGGGACATCCTGGACGCCAACGACGCCTTCCTGAAGATGCTGGGGAGGAGCCGTGCCGAGTTGGCAGCAGGAACGATCAAGTGGAGCGACCTTACCCCGCCCGAATTCGACGCGCTGGACCAGTATGCCCTGGACGAACTACGGGCAACGGGCCTGGACACGCCGTATGAAAAGGAGTTTTTCCGCAGCGACGGCACCAGAGTCCCGGTCCTGATAGGCGCGGCGACCCTGCCGGAAGCACCGGAGGAAGGGGTCGGCTTCGCCCTGGACATGACGGAACGCAAGAGGGCCGAGGAGGAGGTGCGCAAGGCGAGAAACAGCCTGGAATTGCGGGTGCAGGAACGAACCGAGGAACTAAAACGCGCCCTGCAACACCTTAGAAGCGAGACCGAGGAGCGGATCCGGGCGGTCGAGGAACTGAGGGTCAGGGAGCAGATGCTGATGCAGCAAAACCGTCTGGCTGCCATGGGTGAGATGCTGGTCAACATCTCGCACCAGTGGCGCCAGCCCCTAAACGTGCTCGGGCTCATACTGCAGAACCTCGCCAGGAGCTACGAACGGGGCTCCCTGTCCGTTGAGGTGGTGCGCAAAAGTGTCAGCCGCGGCACGGAGCTCATCGAACACATGTCTAAGACCATCGAAGACTTCTCCGCGTATCTGAACCCGGACAAGACCAAGCTCTCCTTCGACGTCGGCGAGGTGATAAACAAGGCTGTGTCGATGGTGAGGGAAACCCTGCATGGCATCGAGCTGGAAGTGCACAGCCCGGACCACCCCGTGTTCGCGGAGGGCTACCGCAGCGAATACGCGCAGGTGGTGATCAACATCCTGGTCAATGCGCGTGATGCGCTGCGCGAGAAATCCGTCCCCCAAGCAAAGGTCTCGATCAGGATCAGCAGGCAAGGCGACAAAAGCGTGGTGACCATCTCGGACAACGCAGGAGGCATTGCCGCAGACGTCCTGGACAAGATCTTCGATCCCTATTTCACCACCAAGGAACCAGGCAAGGGGACCGGGATCGGCCTGTTCATGTCCAAGGCCATCATAGAGAAGAGCATGGGCGGTAAACTGACGGTGGAAAACACCGGTGACGGCGCGGAATTCAGAATCGAGGTTTGACATGCCAACGGCCAGAGAGCGGGTAACGAGCATCCTGTATGTGGAAGACGAGGCAGAGGCCAGGGAGCTGATCGGGAACCTGTTGACCGAGGAGCACCCTCACCTCAAGATCTTCATTGCGGTAAATGGAGCCGAAGGGCTCACCCTGTTCAAGGAGCACCGGCCTCAGGTCGTGGTGACGGACATCAGGATGCCCATCATGGACGGCCTCACCATGGCCGGCCACATCAGGGACATGGACCCGGATGTCGACCTGATAGCGGTAAGCGCCTACAGCGACACCAGCTTTCTGGTGCGCGCCATCGAACTCGGCTTCAGCAACTACGTCTTCAAGCCGGTCAACTTCTCGAAACTGCACACGGCTCTCACCAGGATCATCAAGGTGAGGGAGTTGAAGCACCGGTTCAGCGAGCAGAACGAACTACTGCGGCAAAGCGAGCAGCGCCTCCTGGCCACGTTCGACCAAGCTGCAGTAGGCATCGGGCACGTGGCACTGGATGGCACCTTCCTGCGCATCAACGACAAGTACTGCGACATCGCGGGGTGCAGCAGCGGCAAGGCACCGGAAACCATCTACGACTTCACCCACCCCGAGGACCTGCCGGTATGCCGGGCGCACCACGAGCTCCTGCTGACCGGAAAGCAGCGCAGCTACTCCCTGGAAAAGCGCTACGTGCACGACGGTGTCATCGTCTGGGCCTCGCTGACCGTCTCGATGGTGCAGGACCGGTCCGGCAAGGACACCTTCATGGTTGCCATCGTCGACGACATAACGGAACGCAAGCTCCTGGAGGAGAAAATCGCCGACCTTAATCGCGCCCTGTCGGCGAGGGCTGAGGAACTGGAGAGTGCCAACCGCGACCTCACCGCGTTCAACTACACGGTGGCCCACGACCTGCGCCAGCCCTTGAACCTGATCAGCGGCTACTGCCAGGCCGTCAGCATGACCTGTGGCGAGACGCTCAGTGACGATTGCAGGGACTTCCTGCAAAAGGCCTACGAGGGGACGGTGAAGATGAACAAGCTGGTCAACGCCCTGCTCGAGTTCGCGGAAATGGCGCACGTGAAACCGAAGCGGGAAACCGTCGATCTCAGCCGCGAGGCTGAGGAGATTGCGGCCGAACTGGCGCGGTCGGAGCCGCAGCGCCAGGCGAGGTTCACCATAGCGCCGGGACTCTCGGCCCGGGGGGACAACCAGCTGCTCAGGGCGGTCCTGGCAAACCTGCTCGGCAACGCCTGGAAGTACACTGCTGAGCGCAAGGAGACGCTGATCGAATTCGGCAGCAGCATGCGTGAAGGCGAGGCCGTTTTCTATGTCAGGGACAACGGTATCGGCTTCGATATGGCGCAAACGAAGGAGATTTTCGTCCCCTTCAGGCGTCTGCCCGGGGCACAGCGTGCAGGAGGCTTCGGCATAGGCCTGGCGACGGTGGATAGGATCATCAAGCGACACGGAGGCCAGGTTTGGGCGGAAGGCGAACAGGACAAGGGCGCCACCTTCTATTTCTCGCTCCCCTGAAGGGTTACGGCAAAGGGAGCAATTCCTTGTGTGTCTAAAGCTCCTGATTGCCTTCCAGAAGGGCTAGGAAAGCTTGCATCAGGGTGCTTCGGTAGTCGTTTTTCCTCGTCACGATCAACAAAGTGCGCTGCAGATCTACCGGATTGGCCACCTCGAATAGCCACCCCTGATCAAGCTCTCGTTGCACTGCCATTCGGGAGAGGCATCCTACGCCCAACCCAGCCTCCACGGCCTTCTTGACCGCCTCCGTGTGCCCCAGTTCAAGAGCGACGGCGTAGTTTACCCCCCCCCTCTCCATGGCAGTCTCGAAGATCTCCCGGGTTCCGGATCCCTTTTCCCTCATGATCCAGGCCGCGTCCCTGAGCATGTCCGGGGTCGCGCGCCCCAGCGATGCCCAGGGGTGCCCCTTTCCCACGATCAGGACGAGTTCGTCCCGCCTCCACGGAATGGCCATGAGAGACGGGAGGTGCTGTAGCCCCTCGATGAGGCCAAGGTCAAGTTCGCCCGACTCGACCCCCTGCTCGATCTGAAGAGCATTGCCCACCCGCAAAAGCGGCTTCGCGCCGGGGTAAAGACGCGAAAACTCACCAACCATGGCAGGGAGCAGGTAGTTGCCGATGGTCGTACTCGCACCTACAATCAACGACCCCACCGGCGTCCCGATCGAATCTTCGAGGAACTGCTCCATCCTGCGCACCCTGGACAGCACCTCGCGGGCCTCGGGGAGCAACTGCCGGCCGCGATCGTTCAAGAACAACCGCCTCCCGGAGCGCTCGAACAGCGGCGCACCCGCCAACCTCTCCAGTTCGGCGAGCGCCATGCTTACCGCCGACTGGGTTAGCAACAGCTGAATGCTCGCTTGCGTCACCTGCCCACACACGGCCACCTTCTCGAAGATCTCCAACTGCCTGAGCGTAATAGTCACGACCGCCCCCAAAACATAAGTCTAATTGATGCTAGAGGCATATATTACTAATTTTTATTTATATAGCAAGAGGGATATTATCCACTCATATTTCCACATGCGGGAGGGGAGAATGAAGAGGGCAGCGGTGGTGAAGATGGCATTGGTAGTTTGTCTCGTGGCAGTCGCGGCACCCTGGGGCGGCACAGGGTTCGCGCTGGCACTTGGTATCGCCTTCGCCCTCATGTTGGGGAACCCATGGCTTCAGCTCACGTCACGGTTGAGCAGGATCACCCTGCAGCTCTCCGTGGTGGGGCTTGGCTTCGGTCTGGAGATCGGGGCGGTCATGCAGACGGGGAAACAAAGCCTGCTTTACACGGTCTTCGGTATCGCCGGAACGCTCATCACCGGGTACCTGCTGGGGAAAGTGTTCGGGACCGACAGCAACACCTCCATGCTCATTTCAGCGGGGACTGCCATTTGCGGCGGCAGCGCGATAGCCGCGATGGCTCCGGTGCTCAAGGCCAGGGACGACGAGACCGCAGTCGCATTAGGCACCGTCTTCACCCTCAATGCGGTCGCTTTGCTACTCTTCCCACTCGTCGGACACCTGCTCGGCCTCAGGCAGGATACTTTTGGAACCTGGGCCGGCCTTGCTATCCATGACACCAGCAGTGTCGTTGGTGCGGCCTCCGCCTACGGGGCTGAGGCCCTTAAAATCGGCACCACCGTCAAGCTCACCCGCGCCATGTGGATTACGCCGGTGGTGCTTGGGTTCGCGCTGCAGAGAGGAGCGCGGGAGAGGATCAGCATACCGCTTTTCATCATCGGTTTCCTTCTTGCCGCAACCATTAGGACCGCACTCCCGGCGTATGGAGCTCTGTGGGACCATGTCGCCGCGCTTGCGAAACACAGCCTCAGGATTTCACTGTTCTTCGTGGGGCTGGGGCTGAGCAGGGAGGTCTTCAGGAGGGTCGGTTTGCGCCCCATGCTCCAAGGCGTGACGCTCTGGCTCGCCGTGAGCGGCGTCACCCTGGCCGCATTGATGGCGATCGGGATCGCCTAAGCAGGACACAAAATACAAAGAGCCCCGGCATTGCTGCCGGGGCTCTTTGGGTAAGGGACGCCCGCCTCGTGGGAGACGGGCTAAATTCTGCAACCTTCTTTGCAGTGCGATACAGGGCGAATAGCAAACTTAGAGGTCCACATAGCCTGATCTCCTTTCCCGAAATAGAAGTTATCTACTCATACACTGTCGCGACGGTACAAGTCAACATAAAAAGATCAATTCGATCCTTTTTGATTTACTGCCCGGCTCAAGAGGTCTGATGGCTCCCTTCGCAAGTGATGGGGCCTTCCATCTTGCCCCCTCGGGCTCGTGGCAACCGATGCAGACGCGGTGGGCATAGGCCTTGCCGAAGGTCCTGATGGCATCAATACATAACGCAGTTGCTCACACCGACAGTATCTAGTACCTTTCTAGTTTCCATGTCATCAATTCAGGGACATGAAGCCCGTAGGGCGGCATCGATGTCCGCCCACGGTACGCAGGGAGGAAGCTATGCGTGACATCCCCGATCTCCTCGATTCCCTCAAAAGAGCCCCGACTATCCTGTCAGAGTTCGTCGACAGCATTCCGCGGCAGAAACTGGACCTGAGAAGGGGCAAAGGTTTCTGGACCGTAGCCGAGCATGTCAGTCACCTGGCCGAGGTGCAGCCCATGCTGCTGCAGAGGATCGAGCGTTTTCTGAAAGAGGAGCATCCCGAGTTCATCCCGTACCTGCCCGGCAAAGGAGAAGAGGAACCGGACACCCCGGCACGGTTGGAAATGGCGGAAGCTTTGGAGCGGTTCAGAACCTGCCGCTTGCAGCAGTTGGAGCTTCTGAAAGGACTGGACCAGGAAACGTGGTGCAGGACCGGGACCCATCCGGAATACGAGGCTTACTCGCTGTACATCCTGGTTAGGCACATCCTCATGCACGACCACTGGCACATGTACCGGATGGAAGAACTGTGGCTTGCCAGGGACGCCTACCTCACCCGGCTCGAATAGCGGGTGCTAGGGGAGATGCTCCGCCGGCTTTTCCATGAAGACGATGGCGAAGCTGCCGGGGATCTCCTTCCTGTCGAAGATCCGGTAGCCCAGTTTTTGGTACAGGCGGATGTTGCTATCGCTCCTCTCGCCGGTGAAGAGCCGGTAACAGGAGGCTTCGGGAAAGGCGGCCTCGACGGCCTGCATCAGGGCCGCTCCGATCCCCCTCCCCTGCCTTTCCGGGTGCACCATCAACCGTCCTATCAGGCAGCGCCCCTTGCTCATCCTGCCGTTTACCGACCCCACGATCTTCCCGTCCTCGACCGCCTTCAAGACGGTGTTGCGCGAAAAGCTGTCGGCCAGCTCTTCCAGGGTCTGGGTGAGCGGCGGGATGGCGTAGTCATTGTAGATGGCCGCCTCGCTCAGGTAGGCGACCTTTTGCAGCACAAGGATTTCGGCGGCATCGGAGCGGTCTGCGCGGGTGATGATCACGAGATGCGAATCTCCTTCACCTTGGCTGCGATGAGAGCGGCAGCACGGTCCACATCCTGGGCGGTGGTAAGACGACCAAGGCTCAGCCGCACCGCGCCGAACCCCTGCGCGCGGGAAAGTCCCATCGCCTTCAGCACGCCGGAGAGCTCCCCTTTGCCGTCGTGGCAGGCGGAACCGGTGGAGGCGGCGATCTCGGGCAGGCGCGCCAGGAGGTCCGCCCCCACAACGCCCTCGAAGCTTACGTTCAACGTGTTGGGGAGGCGCTCCTTTTCCGCCCCGTTCAGGACCACCCCGCCTGCCAGTTCCTGGAGCTGCGCGTGCAGGCGATCCCGCAAAGCTTCCACCTGGCCCGGCTCGCCGGCGGCGATACGCTCAGCTGCCAGTTCCATCGCCTTGCCAAGGGCCGCCATGTACGGGACGTTCTCGGTCCCGGCCCGCAATCCCCCTTCATGCCCCGCCCCGTGCAGGTAGGGAGCCACGCGCACCCCTTTGCGGATATACAAAGCGCCGATCCCTTTGGGCGCGTAGAGCTTGTGCCCGGCGACGGTGAGCAGGTCGACTCCCAGTTGGTCCACCAGGGTCGGGATCTTCCCCACCGACTGTGCCGCATCGCTGTGCAAAAGGATCCCGCGCGCCCTGGTGATGGCGCTGATCTCGGCCAGGGGCTGGATCGAGCCCACCTCGTTGTTCGCGTGCATGATGCTCACCAGTATGGTCCGGCCGGTGATGGCCTTGCGGACCTCGTCGGGATCGACCATCCCCGCGCCGTCCACCGGCAGGCAGCTCACGGCGAAGCCCTGTTCCTCCAGCCAGCTAAGCGGCTTGAGCACCGCGGGGTGCTCCACCGCCGAGGTGATGATGTGGTTGCCGCGCTCCCGGTTGGCGAAGGCGGTCCCGATCAGGGCCTGGTTGTCGGACTCGGTCCCGCCGCTGGTGAAGATCACCTCACCGGGGGTGCAGCCAAGCGCCGCCGCCACCCTCCCCCGCGCCAGCTCCACCGCCTCCTTGCCTGCCTTGCCGTAAGGGTGGTTGCTGGAAGGGTTGCCGAAGTGCGTGGTGAGAAAAGGAAGGAGCTCGTCGACCACCGCCGGGTCTACCGGGGTGGTCGCGTTGTAGTCGAGATAGACAGAATTCATGGTTGCCTCGGGTATTCTGGCTGATGCCGCCGGCAGTGCCCCGGCAGGCCGGTCGGACGTCGGACTGGCAGAAGATAACGCAAAAGAGGCCAAGGGGCAATGTTTCGCTCCTTGGCCTCTTCGTTTGCATCGCTAGATGCCGGTGCCGTCGTCGCCGTACCCCTTCAGCGGGGTTGTGCCGCGCTTGAAGAGGAGGATGCTCACGCCGTCGCCGCTTCGGTCGAACTCGAAAGCAAGCTCATTCTCGTAGGCCAGCTGCGCCACCGGCTCCAGTTGGGAGAGATCCCGCAGCCGGATCAGGATGCGATTCCCCTTGTCCAGGTAGTCGCGGATGCTCTGCGCGAGATCGAGGATGAAAAGCCCCTTCTCCTCGGTGAGGTCGACCAGGTTCAGGTTGGTGGCGGCCACTGCGTCGAGGGTGATGCGCCGGGGAGCCCAGGGGTTACTCTCGCCTGCGGAGAGATGCGCCCGCTGCGATTCGTCGGGAGCGTTCAGCACCATGCCTGCCGCCACCGTCGCGTTGGTGAACCGGTCGATGAGGATGAAACTGCCGGTGTCGCGGTTGGCGCCGTACGGATCGAAGGAAACCGGGCGGTCCAGTTCTATCCGCGCGAGGCCTATCTCGTTCAGCCCCAGCGTGGCGACCTGCTTCTGCTCCAGGGTGTTCACGTCCACCGCGTACTGCACTGCGGTCACCCGGCCCGGCGTCACCCCCGTCGCGGTCTTCACCAGGTAGAGCTGCCCGGGCTGCAGCGGCTCGTCGTGCATCCAGACCAGGTGCGCCTCGGGATGCCTGGTGTAGAGCGGCGGCGCCTCGGGACGGGTCAGCATGTCGCCGCGGCTGATGTCGATCTCGTCCTCGAGGGTGAGCGTCACCGCCTGCCCCGCCACAGCCTCGTCGATGTCGCCGTTGAAGGTGACGATCCTGGCGACCTTGCTGGTCTGCCCCGAGGAGGCGACCCTGATCTCGTCGCCGGGACGGATGGTGCCGGAGGCGACGGTGCCGCAGAAACCGCGGAAGTCGAGGTTGGGGCGGTTAACCCACTGCACCGGGAGGCGGAAAGGCTGCTCGTCCCGGTCGTCCTCGACCTGAACCGTCTCCAGGAAGTGCAAAAGGGGCGGCCCCTGGTACCAGGGGGTCTCGCCGCTTTTCTCGATGATGTTGTCGCCATTCAACGCGGAAATGGGGAGCGCGGTGATGCTGGTAAAGCCGAGCGGCGCGGCGAACTCGCGGTAGTCAGCCTCGATGGCGCGGAACTTCTCCTCGTCGTAGCCGATCAGATCCATCTTGTTGATGGCAAGGACGATGTGCTTGATCCCCACCAGGGAGACCAGGAAGCTGTGACGACGGGTCTGGGTCAACAGCCCCTTGCGCGCGTCGACCAGGATCACGGCGACCTTGGCGGTGGAGGCGCCGGTCACCATGTTGCGGGTGTACTGCTCGTGCCCCGGGGTGTCCGCCACGATGAACTTGCGCCGGTCGGTGGAGAAGAAGCGATAGGCGACATCGATGGTGATCCCCTGTTCCCTTTCCGCCTGCAGACCGTCCAGAAGGAGCGCGTAGTCGATGGCGCCCCCTTGCGTCCCGACCTTCTTGCTGTCCGCTTCGAGCGCCGCCAACTGGTCCTCGAAGACCATCTTGGAGTCCCACAAAAGCCGCCCGATCAGGGTGCTCTTGCCGTCATCCACGCTGCCGCAGGTGATGAAACGAAGCAGCGACTTCTCCTCCTGGCTCTTCAGGTAGGCAAGGATATCTTTCTCGATCAGTTCTGATTGATGTGCCATTAGAAGTACCCTTCCTGTTTCTTCTTCTCCATCGAACCGGCCTGGTCGTGGTCGATCAGGCGCCCCTGGCGCTCGGAGGTGCGGGTGAGCAGCATTTCCTGGATGATCTCGGGGAGCGTGTCGGCCTCGGACTCGACCGCACCGGTCAGCGGATAGCAGCCAAGGGTGCGGAAGCGGACCGGCTTGTACTCGACCTTCTCGCCAGGCTTAAGCTCCAGCCGGTCGTCGTCGACCATGATCAGCATGCCGTCGCGCTCGACCACCGGGCGCACCGCCGCGTAGTAGAGCGGCACTATGGGGATCTCTTCCAGGTGGATGTACTGCCAGATGTCCAGCTCGGTCCAGTTGGAGAGCGGAAAGACCCGGATGCTCTCGCCCGGCTTGATGCGGGTGTTGTACAGGCTCCAGAGCTCGGGGCGCTGGTTCTTGGGATCCCAGCGGTGGTGCGCGCTCCGGAAGGAGAAGATGCGTTCCTTGGCCCGGGACTTCTCCTCGTCGCGCCGCGCACCGCCGAAGGCAGCGTCGAACTTGTATTTGTCCAGTGCCTGCTTGAGCCCCTCGGTCTTCATGACGTCGGTGTAGAGCGCGGAGCCGTGGGTGAAGGGAGAGACCCCCTTCTTCACACCATCCTCGTTCACGTGCACCAGGAGCTCCATGCCCGACTCCTTGGCCATCCGGCCGCGGAACTCGATCATGTCGCGGAACTTCCAGGTGGTGTCCACGTGCAAAAGCGGAAACGGCGGCGGGGCCGGGTAGAAGGCCTTGCGGGCCAGGTGCAGCATCACCGCGGAGTCCTTGCCGATGGAATAGAGCATCACCGGGTTGTCGAATTCGGCCACCACCTCGCGGATGATGTGGATGCTTTCGGCTTCTAATTGCTGCAGATGGGTCAGATTATTCTTCATGGCAATATCCCGTATCGATCTTCGTGTGCCGGAGCTTTGACAGCGCCGGGCGCGTTCCCCTCTACCCCGGTTACCTGCGGTGCAGACCGCACTCTTTGTGCTCAGGGTTCTCCCACCACCACCGTCCGGCGCGGGCATCCTCACCCGGCTGGACCGCCCTGGTACAAGGAGCGCAGCCGATGGAGCGATACCCCTGCTGCAAGAGGCGGTTCTGCGGCAGACGGCGTTCCTGGACGAACTGAAGGAGTTGGGCCTCGTTCCAGTCGAGCAGCGGGTTGAGCTTCAGGATGCCGCCGTTCAACTGGTCCAGCTCGATCGCCTTCAGATCGGTGCGGGTGACGTTGTGTTCGCGGCGCATGCCGGTGATCCAGCCAGCGAGCCCTTGCAGCGCGCGCCCCAGCGGTTCCACCTTGCGGATATGGCAGCACTCGTGACGATTTTCCAGGGACTCCCGGAAGGAGAAAAGTCCCTTCTCACGCTCCAGCTTCTCCACCGCCTCGTGCTTCGGGAAATACCAGTCGATCTTGATGCGGTAGCGTTCGGTCAGGGCGTCGGCAACCTCGTAGGTTTCCTCGTTGAGCCTGCCGGTATCGAGGGCGAAGACGCCGATCTCCAGACCGGCCTCCTTGGCCAGTTCGATGATGGCGACATCCTCAAGCGAGAAGGAGCAGGCGAGTTTCACCGGACCTTGGACGGCTTCAATACCGAGGCGAAGGATGTCCTGGGCGGTTGCGTTGGCGGGGACTTCAGGCACAGCGTTCATTGGGGCTTCCTTTCCAGATGCGATTTCGGTTCCACGTCGGCAATCGGCGTAAAACCGCCGATCCAAACCTGTGTGACGTTGTAGCTTATTCAACCAAAACAGTCAAGAAAATTTATCGCCATTGCACAGTCAGGTGGTAGGTTTTTGTATTACCTTATTACAGCCAATGGCAAAGGGGAAACACAGCGAGCTGCAACATGCCGATTCTCTGTGACAAATCCCGACAGGACGCTGCCAGGCATGGCACTTTACTGGAACGATAAGTACAAGGAGAGACAGCTGAGGGAGTAGTAGCAGAAGAGAATACTACAGTAGAAATGGTGGGGAATGGTGGTGACTATCCGGGGCAGTCTAGTGCGAGCCGTGAAGCACCCGGATCGTTCTCCAGGCGCCGGAACGAAAGCGGAGCGACCAGACAACGGCGGTGAACAGGACGAAGCAGGTGCCGAGGGTCCACTCGGCGACCAAGCCGGGCATGAAGCTGTCGATCAGCCACAAAAGGAGCAGGAAACCTGCGGAGCAATAGACGAAGGTGCGGGCGACCCAGTTGGTATCCCCGGCGGAGGAGAGCACGCAGCCGGTCATGACGTTGGCAGCATCGAAGAGGCAGTAGAAGGCGACGAACTTCATTATGAGAGAGCCGGTCTCGACGATCCGGGCGCTCTCTGGGCCGTGACCGGCAAAGATCGCCATGAGCGGCGCCGAGCAGGTGGCGAACAGCACGGCCATCACCAGCATCCAGACCTCGCACACCAGCAGCGACTGGGACGCGATGGCCGGAACCTCGTCGTCCTCCCCTGCCCCGCGGGCGTGCCCCACCAGTATGCCTGCCGCCTGCCCGAGGCCGAGCGCGGGGAAAAAGGCCATGCCGTTGATCCGGAAGGCGATGCTGGACGCCGCCAGTTCCACGGTCCCCAGCCGCCCGAGCACCACGAGAAAGAGGGTCCAGGCAAGAAGCTCCCCGCTGATGCGCAGCCCCATGGGCATGGCCAGTTTCAGAAAACGGGACAGTTCGCCGCCGTGCAGGCGCCTGTCGCCACGGTCCGTGCATCCCCCGCCGGCAACGAAGATGGCGACGTAGAGGAGCGCGGCAATCCCTTGAGCGGAAACGGTGGCCAGCGCGGCGCCGGTGATCCCAAGGCGCGGAAAGCTCCAGGCACCCAGCACCAGTCCCCAGGCGAGCAGCGCGTTGACTGCAAACGAGAAGAAGGTCACCGCGGTGACGATGACAGGGCGCCCGATACCGGAGAGCCAGCCGGCCAGCGCAGAACCGAGCACGGGAAAGAGCGAGCCGGCCATGCAGATGGTGAAGTAGCTGATCTCGTCGGCAGCGACGTCGGGCGTGTGCCCCGCCAGTCGGAAAAGCTGGCCTATCGGCCAGGCCATGACCAGGGCGAGGACGCCGGAGGCGAGCGAGGTGTTGATGCCGAGCCATGCCGATTTGCGCACGCCGGCGGCGTCGCCTCGGCCGTGGTTGTGGGCGACGAAAGTGCCGGCATACCCAGCGGTACCGAAGAGAAAGCCCTGGAACAGGATGATCGCCAGGCCGGCGGGTCCGATGGCCGCCACGGCGGCGCTGGAATGACGTGACAGGACGATGGCGTCAACGATCTGCATCAGGGTGATGGCAGAGGTCGAGAGTATCATGGGGGCCGCCAGCTTCAGCAGGCGCGGAACGTGGTTGGTCACTGGACAGGACTACCTTTTGACAGAGTCGGCATCGCAGCCGCGTGGAGGCTCATTCACAAATTCACCGGCGGTGACCGGTCAGATCCGCAAAGATAACGCCAACAGCCGGAGAAAACAAGGAGGGAATACGAGATGACGTTGCCGGAAAGTATTGGAAAGGAACTTTCTTGCACCGGGAGGAAGACCCACTACAATTAAAATATTTTTAACTTAAACAAGGAGGGCGTTATGAGTTGGCAACTGCATGTCAAAGCGGCGGAGAGCGTTCTCAGGTCGGCGCGGATTCCGTCCTCTCCGGAACTGATATCACTGATCAAACGGGTGAATCCCACGTGCCTTCAGCTTCCCGAGAGTGATAGGGAGTATGGCTATCGCATCAAAAACCAGCTGCAAAACCTGCTTCTGGAGACCTACGGAGAAACCTTCCACCTGGCGCCTCATCCCTGCAACGCGGACATAATCCTCATCAAGCACAATGCCCTGCCCTCCATCGACGCCTGCCATGCAGATCTCAATGCCCTTTCAATGAAGGCGCTCGACACGGTAGGCAGCATCCACTCTGCACCGGCACCCTCCCCGACAAACGTCGAGGCGAAGAGGGCGAAATCCAGGAAACGGACCGCCAGCGGTTCGCCTAAGGAAGCCCTGAGAAACGCCGAACTTCTGCTTGAGCAGTACGAATACCCTCAAGCGGAGGAACTCCTGGCCAACATTCGAATCGCTGCCCCCGGGGATTTGCCGACCCTGATAAAAGCCGCCAGGATGTTGACGGAACAGATGGGAGCGTATCAAAGGGCTATTGAGGTCTTGCTGGCGCAGCCCAGGCATCTGCTTAAGGACAAGGTCGTCCGGGAACTGCTCGCCATGACCTATTACGGTAACGGCTTGATTGCTGAGGCGAGGGCTCTCTTCGAGTCGGCGGAGCCGGGGGATCTCGAGAAAAACTCCCTGTACGCCTACGCAGACATTTCATTCAAGGATGGAAACTTGTCACTGGCCTATTATCTTCTGAAGGTGGCGGATGAAAAAGAGGGATTCGTGACCACCCATACCAGCTTGAGAAAGGAGATAGAGGCGGCCATGCTCGAGGAAGCCGAGCCTTATCTGCAAAAGGCGGAGGCGGCCTTTGCCTGCAACGATCTCAGCCAAGCGCAGTCCCTGCTTCAGCGAGCCCTTTCCCTTTACCCGAACTTCAAGAAGGCGCGCGAATTAGCCGGAGAGGTTGAGGCGAGGAGGAGTGGAGCGGAAGTCGAGAGGCTCTGGGAGCGATTCGGGTCCAGCGAGACGGCCACAGAGAAGCTCGATTTGCTGGCGCAGCTTCTGGAGCGGGACAAGGAGAGAGGCGAGCAGATCAGGGACCTTATGGCACGGGAAAGGAATCGCCAGAAGAAAGAAGCGGTTGAAGACCGCCTCGACACGCTCCGGGCACTCGCGGCGCAGGAACGGTGGGAGGAAAGCTATCACAATCTGCTCTGGCTGTCGCGCCAAGGGGAGGAGGCGGACTACCATCGGGCATGCGCCATATCTCCTTATTTCTCTGTCCTCTGCCATAACAAGGGTCTTCGGAAACTTGCGGACGGAGATGCCATGAAGCAGTGGCTTAGGTTCGTCAGGCTCAGGCGGCAGGTGCAACAGGGACAGGTGGAAGGTTGCTGGGAGACGGTGCAGGACCTGCAGCAGTATTTTCACTGCTCCCCTCTGTTCAAGGAGCTATACGACACGCTCCTCGAACTGGAGTCGGCGAAGGCGAGGCGAGAGGCCGAGCAATTGTTTTCCTTGCTGGATGAACTGGATCAGTGGGAGGAAAAAAGGGACGCATTGGCCACAGCCAGAAAGCTCTACGCCCAACTGCAAAAGCCGTTGGCGTTATTGCCTGCCGCGGAGAGGGCCGCCTATAAGGAGGAAGCGAAACGCGCAATTTACCGCCTCGAGCCGGAGACGGAGTGCGAGTGGGGCCCACTGGATTACCGTGACGCCCTGCTTTTGGGAAATTCCACAAAAGCGGCGCAACTCAGGGAGACATTGACCAGCCCCTGGATGGCGCAGTTCCTAGATAAATACGACGATGAGGTTGCGCAGATGTTTGCCATTTCCGCCGAAGCGATCCCGATGACCGTTTCGCCGGATCTGGTCGTGGATCTCTCCTGGGAATCCGCCCCATCGCGCCTGGACAAAATGTGCTCCTCTGACCGACACGTGCTGTTGCGCGAGGATGAAGAGACCATCATCGTCCTCAACATGTGGCGCATGAGCGCCACCAGGTACCGGTCGCCCAATTTCAAGGATCTGGACGTGATGGATTGCTTGCCGGATAAGGACGTCTTCCTCTTGGCTAACTCTCGAACCAACAACACGATGTGGCGGGCCAAACTTTCAGAAATGGCAAGTCGATTCACGGCTGTTTTCGACCTCAATCAGCATTTCAACTACCAGGAAGGCGCGTCTTTTGAGGGCATATTCATGTCCGGCAGTAAGGACAATTCCTACTACGCCGTCATCCGGGAAGGCAACAATTTTAGAGTAGTGAAGCAATCCATCGACCTTGTCAGCAGTGTGGTGAGAACCTATGAAGCACCGTGTGAGAGCCTTGACGCATTCCGGCTGTCATACCAGCCCGACAGGTTCGTGGCAACCACCGATTGCTACACCCATGTTTTGGAGAGCAACCTGGAACCGCCGAGAGGCTGCAGCAGAGTCGGCGCAACCCAGGGCCTCAATTGCCTCAATTGCCTCGGTATCGACGCGGGGAGAAGCCAGATCTATGCTCTTGGGGACGGCATCGTAAACGTCCTGAATCCCAAGCTGCGAGCGGTGAAGCAGTATCTGGATGCCGAAAGCGTCGCGCATATGAGTATTACGGTATTAGCCGGGATCTGTCCCGAGAAGGACGTCGCGTTGCTCAATGTGAATGGGAGGAATTTGTTCTACAACATGAAAACCAATAAGTTCAGCCAAAAGTTTTGTGGTAAGCGTGTGCTGTCCACCGAAACTCCGAGCAGATGGTATTACACCGAATTCGACGCCGCAAACCTTGCTGTGAAGGTGAAGGACATCACCGACGAACTGGACACTCTTCTGGAATGGCAAGTCTTTCTCGCAGCGGGTGGCGACAAAAGTGCTGCCATCGAATTTGTCGAGAAACTGGAGGATCCCGAATTCTTCAGCATCGTGCAATCGCCCCCTCCCAGAGAGGACACCCCTGGACATGACACACATTGCTGATGGTCCGGTGGCAAGCACGTCCAGTGTGCACCACGTGCCCCCCCTGAACTTCGCTTTGCGGGTATTCCATGCTCATTGGACAAGGTGGACGAAACTGTGCCGGCCTCACTCGTGGCGCAAGGCGTCGATGGGGTTGAGGCCGGCTGCCCGGCGGGCCGGGAAAAAGCCGAACACAACCCCTATGGCCGCAGAAAACAAGAAGGATAAAAGGTTGACCTTCAGATCGAACAGGTACGGGATGTTCATGGCGTGCGCCAATGCCATGGAGGCGCCGGTGGCCAGGGCGATGCCGGCCAGGCCTCCCATCCCTGCCAGCACCACCGCCTCGATCAGGAACTGCAGCAGCACCTCCCGCTCCAGCGCGCCGATGGCAAGCCGGATCCCGATCTCCCGGGTACGCTCGGTCACCGAGACCAGCATGATGTTCATGATGCCGATACCGCCAACCAGCAGGCTCACCGCCGCCACAGCACTCAAGAGCATGGTGAGGATCTTGGTGGTGCTGGTCAGCGTCTGGGCGATCTGCCGGGTGTCCATGACCCGGAAGTCGTCTTCTTCGCTGTCGCTTATCTTGCGCCGCTCGCGCAAAAGCAGGGTGAGCTGCCTGGTGGCGGCCTCGACGGAGGCACCTTTGCGCACCGAGACGCTGAAGCGGCTCACGTCCTGGTTGCCGGTCAGGCGGCGCTGCACCGTCTTGAGCGGCATGACGATGCTGTCGTCCTGATCAGACCCCATGCCTGACTGCCCCTTCGGTTTCAGTACTCCCACCACCTCGCAGGAGAAGTCCTTGACCCGGATCTCGCACCCCACCGGGTTCTGGCCGCCGAAGAGCTTCTTGCGCACGGTCTCGCCCATTACGCAGACCGCCTTCCCTCCCCTCTCCTCCCCCTCGGCGAACATGCGGCCGGAGGCGATCTCCCAGTTGCCGGCATGGAAGTAGTCGTTGCTGGTACCGCTCACCATGGTGGGCCAGTTGCGGGACTGGTAGACCGTGGTGACGGACTTGCCGGCGACCGGGGCCACCCACTCGGCGCTGGAGATCTGGCTCTTGATGGCGTCGATGTCGGCGCTCTTGAAGCTGGGTGCGGCGTCCGAGCCGGGACCGAAGCGCTGGCCGGGCATCACCATCAGGAGGTTGCTCCCCATGCTGGAGATCTGATCGGAAACCGACCTGGTGGCGCCGTTGCCCAAGGTCACCATGATGACGACGGCGGCGACTCCGATCACGATGCCGAGCACTGTGAGGAAGGAGCGCATCAGGTTGCGGCGGATCGCGCGCAGGGAGAGGAGCAGGGTGTTCCAGAGCATCAGTATCCCTCCCCGTTGCGCAGGTCGCTCTCCACCACCCCGTCCACGAAATGCACCACCCGCCGTGCGTAGGAGGCGACGTCCTGTTCGTGGGTGACCATGAGGACGGTTATGCCCAGCTTCGCGTTGAGGGAGGTGATCAGTTCCATGATTTCATGGCTGGTGCGGGTGTCGAGGTTGCCGGTCGGCTCGTCGGCAAGAAGCACCTCCGGGCGGGTCACGATGGCACGTGCGATCGCGACCCGCTGCTGCTGGCCGCCCGAGAGCTCCGCGGGTGTGTGCGACTCCCACCCCTTGAGCCCGACCTGCTCCAGCGCCGCGCGGGCCGCCTGGTGCCTTGCCGCCGTCGGTTCGCCGCGATAGATGAGTGGCAGCTCGACGTTTTCCAGCGCCGTGGTGCGGGCCAGGAGGTTGAACCCCTGGAACACGAAGCCCAGGTAGTGGCGGCGCAAAAGGGCCCGCTGGTTGCGCTCCAGCTGTTCCACGTGCACCCCCTGGAACTGGTAGCTGCCGCTGGTCGGGGTGTCGAGGCAGCCCAGGATATTCATGGTGGTGGACTTGCCGGAGCCGCTTGGGCCCATGACCGCGACGAAGTCGCCGGAAAAGATGTCGAGATCGATCCCCTTCAGCGCCTGGAACTCGGCGTGCCCCCGGCCGTAGGTTTTGGTCACTCCCGACAGGCGGATCAACGGCGATTCGATCATTGCTTCGTCTCCAGGGTCTCGGTGATGACCTGCATTCCCGGCTTGAGGGCACCCGCCACGACCTCGGTCACCTTGCCGTTGCTGGCGCCCGTCTTCACCTCGACGGCAACCGGCTTGCCCCCCTGCAGCACCCATACCTGGCGCTGCCCGTCCTTGCTGCCGGCTGTAATCTGCTTTGGCTGCGCCGCGGGTGGGCGCGGCATCAGGGCACCAATCACCCCGCCAGGCTTCTTGGCTGCCGCCTCGCCGGAGGAAGGGGTGAAACGGAGGGCGGCGTTGGGGACCAAGATGGCCTTGTCGCGGGTCACGGTGGTGATCTCGGCGCTGCCGGTCATCCCCGGGCGCAGGCTGAGGTCGTCGTTTTTCACCTGCAGTACCGTCAGGTAGGAAACCACGTTGTTCTTGGTCTGGGAGCCGTAACTCACCCGGGTGATGACCGCGTCGAACTTCCGGCCGGGGTAGGCGTCCACGGTGAATAAGGCTTTCTGCCCTACCTTGACCTGGCCGACGTCGGCCTCGTCCACGTCCACCTGGAGTTCCATCTTCGAGAGATCCTCCGCGAGGGTGAAGAGGACCGGGGCGGTGAAGGAGGCGGCGACGGTCTGCCCGGGCTGGACGTTCCGCTTCAACACCACCCCGTTGATCGGGGAGCGGATGGTCGCCTTGGCCAGGTTGGTCCGGTCCGACTGCAGGTTGGCCTGCGCCTGGGTGACCGCGGCGCGGGCGTTGGCCTCGTTCGCTTCCGCGCGCTTGACGTTGGCCTCGGCGGTATCCAGCTCCGCCTTGGAGGGAACCTTGCCGCCGGAGAGCTGCGCCACCTGGCGGTACCGGGCCAGGGCCGCGCGCGCCTCGGCGGAGGTCGCCTGCATCTGCAGCACCTGCGCCTGGGCCGCCACCAGGCTCGCCCGCGACTTGACCACGGCGTCCTTCAGCTTGGAGAGGTCCAACAGGGCCAGCACCTCCCCTTTCCGGACCCGGTCGTTGTCGTCGACCAGCACCTTGTCCACCATCCCTGAAAGCTCGCTCCCCACGTCGACCTGGTTGGTCGGCTGCAGGTTGCCGGTGGCCGAGACCTTGACCACCAGCGTGCCCGACTCGACCGCCTCCGTTGCGAAACTGGGCGCAGGATCCTTCTCGGCGGGGCGGAGCGAGAAGGCGGCGGCCGCCAGCACCGCCACGACCGCGGCAGCGACGATCCAGACCCTGCTCTTGCCAAGCAGGCCTGCGGGATCGGCCTTCAGAAGTTTCTCCAGGGACGCGGCCTCGACTCGTTGTGCTTCGTTTTCCTTCATCTAATTCGATTCTCCTTCGCGGCGCCAGCCGCCGCCCAATGCCTTGTACAGCGCGACCAACGCCTGCGCTGTTTCTCCCCGCGTCTCGGCCAGGCTGTCCTCGACGCCCAGCACGTTGCGCTCGGTATCGACCACGGACTGGAAGTCGATGAGCCCCGCGCCGTAGCGCTGCCGCGCCAGTTCAGCGGCGTTACGCGCCGACAGCGCAGCACTTTGCAGCGCCTCGCCACGCTGCTGCCGGCGAGAGAGCGCCACCAGGGCGTTTTCCACCTCCTGCAGGGCCGTCAGAAGCGACTGCTGATAGGCAATCTGCGCCTGTTCCCGCACCGCGTCCTGGATTTCGACCCGGCTGCGCAGCTTACCCGCATCGAAAACCGGGGCGGTGACGCTACCGAGGAGCGAGGATTTGGCCGCGGATCCGCCGGCCACTCCCCCAAGGGTCAGGGCTTCCAACCCGATGGAACCCGAGAGCGTGAACGAGGGATAGCGGGCGGCTTCCGCGACGCCGACCCGCGCCGTCTCCGCCGCAAGTTTGCGCTCCGCCGCCCGCAGATCGGGGCGCTGGCGCAGCGTTTCCGCCGGGATGCCGACCGCCACCTGATCCGGCAGGAGCGGCAGTTCCTTTACCGCCGATAGCCGCCCGTGCAGCGTTCCTGGGGCCTCGCCCAAGAGGACATCCAACCGGTGCTCCGCCTCGGTGAGGCTCGCCTCCAAGGTAGGAATCGCGGCCCTCGTCTGCTCCCGGTTGCTGCGTGCCTGCTCCACGTCCTGGGTAGCGACCAGTCCGGCCTGTGCGCGCCACTCGGTCAACTGCAGCGTCTCCGACTGGCTGGCCAGGTTGTCACGGGCTATGGCGATCCTTTTCTGCAGGGTGCGCAGCTCCAGGTAGTTCTGGGCAACCTCCGCAGCCAGAGTGACCTGCACCCCCTGCAAGGTCGCCAGGCTCGACTCCAGATCAGCCCCGGCCGCCTCCATGCCGCGGCGCGTGCCGCCGAAGATGTCAAGTTCCCAGCTGGCGTCGAATCCGGCGCTGAACAGGCTGGTCGTCGCGCCGCTGCCGGATTTCGCGCTGGATCTGTTGCGCGCGGCGCTGCCGGAGCCGGTCACGGTAGGGAAACGATCGGAACCGGCCACCGCGTTACGGGCGCGCGACTCCCGCAGTTTCGCCTCGGCGCTGCGCAGGTCCGGGCTGGCCGTGACCGCCTTTTCGATCAGTTCGGACAGTAGCGGGTCCTTCAGCGTGAGCCACCACGAGCCGAGGTCGTAGTTCTCCGCGGAGGTGCTCTGGGTCGCGCCTTTTTCGTCCAGTTGCCGCCAGGCAGCCGGCGCCTTGAGCTGCGGCATCACATAGTCGGGGCCGACCGTGGCACAGCCGGCAAGCCCCAGACCCGCGCAGATGAAAAGCGCACGGGCCAGCGTTGGAATCTTCATCTTTTCCTCGAAGTATCGCCTTGTTGATCAAGCTGGGGCCAGTATAGCGACAACGGCAGGTACCCGTTGTAAAGAATTGAAATGATACGGATTCTTGATTTTTACAAAACTTTACATCGCCCCCACACGTCTTAACTGAAGCAACGCCGGGAGCAGGTAGACTCAAGCCAGCAGGTAACGCTTCGGGACACAAGGAGGCAGTATGGTGAACGGAATCAGCGGTGCGGGCATGCGGCACAACCCCCAGGATTTTTACAAGAAGGTCGACAGCGACGGCTCCGGGGGAGTATCACAAACCGAATTGCAGACCATGGCGGAGAAGTTGAAGGAGAAGAGCGGCACCACGCTCGATACCAGCGACGATGCCTTCAAAAGCTACGACAGCGATGGCGACGGCTCGCTCAGCATGGACGAGCTGAACACCTTGATGCAAAACGGCGGGTTCGGCCAGACGCATGGGATGCCTGACGGACCTCCGCCGGTGCCGCCACAGCAGGGGATGGAGGCATACGGTTCTGCGAGCGCGCAGAGCACCAGCCAGGACGATTTGGGCGCCGTCCTCGAAAGCTTGAAGGCGCTGGTGGAGAAGCTCTCTTCCGGCAGCGACGGGTCCGGCACCAGCACGGTCACAGGCACCGCAACCAGTGCAAGTACCAGCGCAAGTACCAGCGCAAGTACCAGTGCAAGTACCAGCGCAAGTACCAGCACCAGCACCGCTACCGGCAACAGCGCCGCACGGGCCGACGGTTCCCAGCCGCCGGGTCCTCCCCCGGGCGGCATGCAGGACCGCTCCGGCTCCTCGCTCGAGGACCAGGTGAGCGAACTGCAGAAACTGATCGATTCGCTCTCGAAGTACGTCGATGCCGGCAGTACGCAGACGAGCTTGGTGTTGAGCGTGACCACATAGCGCTGCACCGAGGTCGAAACTGAGTAGAGGAATTATCCCGTGCGGGTAATTCCTCTTTTCTTTGTCAGATCTTTTCACTCATTGTGGTGGCGTCGGAGCGAGAAACTGCTATAACTCAGTAAAGTTTTACCGCTATGTTGATATCAGGTAACCACCTCGATAACACGCCACTCTCAAAGGAGGAAAAGTGATGTCGCTTCGAAGAATCAGCTGTTCGCTGTCCGCTCTGTCAGTCGTCGCGTTGTTCACAGCGCACGGCGCAATGGCAGAAGAGACCGCTCCGGCCAAGGTCAAGGCGAAAGACGTGAAATCCTGCTCGGTCTGTCACAAACCGGCCGAGGGTCAACTGCGCGCATTTTTCGACACCGTGGCGATGAAGTCGCAGACAATCCAGCTCAGGTTTGACGACGGCGCCGAGGTGGTCAGCTTCGACAAGGACACCCTCAGGGTCCTCAACGGCGCCGTGCCCGGCAACCTCGAAAAATCGCTGCGGGCCATCAAGAAAGGGCACGAGGTCCGGGTCGCTTACACGGAAACGGGCAAGGGCCTGAAAAGCATCAGCGAGATCTCCATCAAGCCTCCCATGCAGGTGCCTGCCGAAAAACAGCTCAAGGTCGAGCAGGTAGAAAAGCTCGTCTCCGGCAAGGAAAAGTACACCCTGGTGGACGCGCGGCCGGCGCCCAAGTTCCAGGACGGGTCCATCCCGACAGCCATCAACATCCCCTTCCCCGCCTTCCAGAAGAATCTCGACAAACTCCCCAAGGACAAGGGGGAACTGCTGGTCTACTTCTGTGCCGGCGTCACCTGAGCGCTCAGCCCCTCCTCCGCCCGTGAGGCGGAGAAACTCGGCTACACCAACGTAAAGATCTTCCACGACGGCATCCCCGAATGGAACAGCCGCAACTTCACCGTGTTGAGCGCTAAGTCCCTCAAGGAGGGGTGGCTCGACAAAGGGCTCTCCTTCGTGCTCATCGACGTGCGCCCCGAGTCAGAGGCGGGACAAGGGTTTATTCCGGGCGCGACCAACGTGCCGGAACGCGAGATGGATCAGGCCCTGGCGACCTTCCCGAAACGGGAGCTGAAGCCTCCGGTGGTCATTTATGATGCCAATGGTGACGGCAGCGCCGAGCGCGTCGCGGCCAAGTTGATCAAGGCGGGTTATCCGGGACCGCGCGTCCTCACCGGCGGATACGCCGCCTGGAAAGGTGCAGGCTACCAGGTCGCTGCGGGGAAACCGGCCGCACAGGTCGTCTACGTTCCCAAGCCAAAGCCCGGCACCATATCGGTGGCCGAGTTCCAGGCCTTCGCCCGTGGGATCCCGGCGGGGGTACAACTGCTGGATGTACGCGGCGCCGACGAAGTAGCCAAAACGGGGATGATCAAAGGCGCGGTCAACATACCCGCCGACGAGATCGCCGACCGCCTGGCAGAGATCTCCAGGGACAAGAAGCTCGTGCTGCACTGCAACACCGGCACACGGGCAGAGATGGCCTACACCATCCTCAAGGAGAAGGGGTACCAGGTCCGGTACCTTGACGCTACCATAACACCCAACCAGGACGGAGGTTTCACCATCAAGTAACTGCCGCGGCAGGGTGCCCTTGAATCTGTGGGATGAATTCGTGCAGCCTGTCGAACAGCTGATGAAGGGAGGAGTGGATGAAAGCCATTGCGATCGTTGTGCTCTCTCTGGTTGTCTCGGGTACGGCTTGGGGCCTCGATGCAGACTCTCAGTGCATCGTTTGTCACAGTGACAGGAACATGTTGAAGTCGCTTGGCGCGGAGGCCATGTACCTCGACCCTGCGCAGGTGGACCGCGAGGTCAACATGCCTGGGGTGACCTGCGTCGACTGTCACCTCGGCGCCGCAAACGAAAAGGACAAGGAAAACGCCCACCGGGGCATGCTGCGCCCCTTCCTGGTCGGGGTGGGCCCGAGAGTCAAGGGGGAGGCGCTGTCCCGGCAGGCGGCAGGGGCGGTAAAGGCCCTGGTACCGCGCTCCTCCGACATGGAGGCCCTGACGCCGGAAGGGGACCCGGCAAAACTTGCCGGGCTCGGGATCAAGGCGGTGGCCGGCATCCACTGGCAGGACCGTGATCCCAAAACCTTCGCATTTTCCCCCGACATCGCCCGCAAGACCTGCGGCAGGTGCCATGCACAGGAGGTGCAGGATTACGCGAGCTCGGAGATGGGGCTGCTGAAACACCAGAGATCGTTCCGCAAATGGTCGGAGCAGCTCCCCGGTCCCCAGAACTGCGGCATGTGGTTCGGGCAGAACTACGACAACCTAAGGAGTCAAACCGCCGTCCCCTACTCCGAAGCGCAGAACGACGCATCAAACCGCGCCTGCAACATGTGCCATCCGGGATGCAACGACTGTCACTACAAACCGCACGCGGGAACCGGCAGCCACAGTTTCGGCATTCCCGACACCACCAGTTGCTACGGCGGCCGCCGCGGCACCATTTGCCACGCCGGCCCCATGGACCGCAGGCGCGGCGCCGGGTACTTCCGCGGCGATTACTCCTTTCCTCCCAACCTCCCCCAGGAGGCGCACTTCAAGGCGGGGATCACCTGCATCGACTGCCATAAGCCCCAACACCACCAGTTCGGCCACCTGGGCTCGCCCCAGGCGCGTGCCGCCTGCGCCAACTGCCATGCCGAGATCGTAAAGGCGGTGCAGAGTTCGGCGCACGCCAAGGTGGACTGCGCAACCTGCCACGTTACCGTGGTCGGCGCCTACCAGTACACCTTCTGGGGGCCCGGAGTCACCTTCGGAGTGGAGACGCCGTACGGAAAACACAAGGAGTACTACGGCACCCGCGATCTCCCCACCGTCATCAAAAACGCGGACGGACGCTGGATCGGGGTGAAGCCCTACCCCATGGCGGTAATGAACCAGACCGCGGAACTCGCCCCTACCGGGCTTATGTTCCGGGAGATCTCGAAACGGCGCGTACCGGGGAACCCCTCCATCGGGGAGCCCGCATTCTTCGAGGCGGTGCGTGGGGCGCGCGACGTCAACGACGCCTACATCGGCGTCGGCACCCGCAGCGATCTTCCCTCCCGCAACAAGGCGATCCTCTGGGTACAGATGGACAAGATGAGCCACGCCCTGGGCAAGCCCCGCGGCTGCGCTACCTGCCACGACTCGCCGACGCAGGTGGGCAGATCGGAATGGAACTACTTCGAGAAGTCCGACGTGAAAAAACCCTTCAAGGGGAGTTACAAGGTGCTTGCGGACAAGGACGGGTTGAGGTTCACCGAGCAGGTGTGGGAAAAACCGGAACCGGCCGGGAACCGGAAGCTGGAGGATTTTGCTCCCTTTACCCTCCTCCCCGCAAGCGCATGGGACGTGAAAGGGATCAACTTCTCGCTTCCCTACGACAAGAAGAAGACGGACGCGGCGCGCAAGGAGCTCGACCTCTTCCTGGCGGAGCTCGCCGGGCGCAAGGACGCGGAAGGAGCGCGCCTGCGGGGGATAGCCTATCACAACCTCGAGCTTGCCAAGTCGATGCTGCAAAAACGTTAGGGCCGCCTATTTTGGCGGAGCGGGCGCACTCCACACACAAAGAAGGGCCCGCTGCCGGTGGCAGCGCGCCCTTTCTTTACCGCGGCCAGAGAGGCAGGGACCTGAAAGGCCCCTCCCCCGCTAGTGCCTGTTCAGCACGCGCAGCGTATCGTTGGCCTCCTGAAGTTTCTTCTTGAGTATCTTCAGTTCCTCGACCGTGTAGGTGGTGGCGCCCTGCTCGTTGATGGCGACCTGCAGCTTCCTGATCCTGTCCTGGATGCTGTCGACCTGGTTGTTGCAATCCTTCAGGAGCATCGCGCACTCTTTCTCGCACTGGGCGTCGCCGGTTTTGTGCATGCTGCCGTGGTTCGGGGCCTCGTCAGCCAGTACCGGGGTTGCCGCCGCGAAAAGGGATACCGCCATGAGTACCAAGAGTTTACGTTTCATTGTTACATCCTCCTTTTATCGAGAGATTTTGTTGCGCTTCATTGCGCACCTGTTCAACTAATAGCATCGGGCGTGCCAAATCGTAACTAGTTGAAATATCGAATCTCCTTTCAAGAGGAAGTCCAGAACTAGAGAATATTCAACAACACCAGTGGCTTATTCGGCAAGAGTTCACCGGGATCCGCCTTGGTTATAGCGGCACGCCCCTTTCCATCTGCAGGGGCTGAAGGAGTAAGGGATGGCACAACTTTTCGAAGAGGCTTGCCTTGGGAAGCTAAGTCTGAAAAACCGATTCGTGCGATCGGCGACCTGGGAGGGGCTCGCGGCTGAGGATGGCTCCGTCACGCCCAGGCTGACGGATATGATGGTGGAGCTGGCGAGCAACGACATCGGGCTGATCATCACCGGCTACGCCTTTGTCACCAAGGGGGGACAATCCACCCCCTGGCAGATGGCGGCCTGGGACGACCGGTTTCTCCCGGGCCTAGCCAGCATGACCGAGGCGGTACACGCAGCGGGTGCCAGGATCGCGCTGCAGCTTGTGCACGCCGGCCGATTTTCGTCGCAGGAACTGACCGGCGAGCGCCCGAGGGTCCCCTCGGCGGACGGCCCGCTCAACCAGGCCCTCACCACCGGCGAGATCGAAGGGCTCATTGCCGCCTTCGCGGACGCGGCCGCCAGGGGGAAAGCGGCGGGCTTCGACGCGGTGCAGCTCCACGCCGCACACGGCTTTTTGCTGAGCGAGTTTCTCTCCCCCGCTTTCAACCGGCGCGAGGACAGCTACGGAGGCAGCCTGCAGAACCGGGCCAGGCTGCTCCTGGACGTGGTCCACGCGGTGCGGCGCAAGGTGGGAGAGGCATACCCGATCCTCGTGAAGATGAATTCCGACGATTTCCTGGAGGACGGCATGACGGCGGAGGAAGCCCTCCAGGTCGCCCAACTTCTGGAAAAGGCCTCGGTCGATGCCATCGAGTTTTCCGGCGGCACCCCGCTGTCGGAGGAGCTGATTCCGCCTCGCCCAGGGGAACTGACCAGCAGGGAGCACGAGGTCTACTACCGGGCGGCCGCGCAGGACTACCAGAAACAGGTGGGGATACCGCTGATCCTCGTGGGGGGGATCCGTTCCTTCGAGGTGGCGGAAGAATTGGTGCAGCGGGAAGAGGCCCAGTTCATCGCCCTCAGTCGCCCCCTGATCGGTGAACCGGACCTGGTGCGGAGATGGCGCGAGGGAGACCGCGCCAAGTCGGTCTGCCTCTCATGCAACGGCTGTTTCGGTCCGGCGCTGGAGGGGTTGGGGGTGCGCTGCGTGGTCCTCGAACCGGAACAGGATCGGGCCTAGGCAAAGCGCCCCCTGCGGCGAAGCCGCAGGGGGCGCAGTCGTTCGGATATTCGTGCCGGCTAAGTCGGAATGTTCACCAGGGAGACCACCAGTCTCCTCCCCTCGGCGTCGCACAGTACGTCGAGGTTGATCTCGCGGGCTTCGGGGCCGGCCTCCTTGCGCTTGATCCCCATCCGGTCCACGACCAGCGTCTCCTTCCCCACCCACAGATGCTCCTCGGCTCGCCCCAGTACGTCGGCAACCACACCCAGGTAGACCTCCAGCATCTTGTCGTCCTTCCCTATCTCCAAAAGCTGCTCCTCGATCTGTGCCAACCGTTGCTCCAGGGTCGCCACGTCCGGTTCCGCTCCCGAGCCGGGACCGAAGCCGAAGCCGCCGCGGCGCAACAGGGATAGCTTGGAGCCCAAAAGCGTGCGGTGCTTCTCAAGGTTGCCCCGCCGCGTCTTGATCTCGGTGATCCTCCCAAGCGCTATGCGCAGCAGGTGATCGTAGGCGCGGCGCTTCAACAGGTAGCGGGTCTCCTCTTCCTTGTCGTTTAGGTCGATGAGCCTGTGTCCTTCGAAACTGACCGTCACCTGCGGTACGTCGCGCAGCACCACGTCGCCTGACATCGCGGCGCCCAGGGTGAGCCGCTCCTGCTTCTCCATGAGCAACAGCCCCGTCGCCACGCGTTGCCCGTCCCCCGGTTTGCCGCGCAGTTGCGCGAGCCCCGGGTCACGCTCCAGGAACAGTCCCATCTCCGAAGCGGAGATGAAATACGTGCGCAGGTTGGTCTCCTCGTCGTAGCGCTGCGGGTCGAGTGCCAGGATCGGGCCGGTGCCGTCCACAAGCGACACCACGTGGTCGATGGCATGCAGCACGGCCGGGCGGAGCTTCTTCTTGTAGCCGAAAACGGCACGGATCCAGGGATCGGTGCCGTCGACGGCGCGCTCTATGGCTTTGTTGACCAGGGATTCCGGCACGGCACCTCCTCGCGTGCCGCGCCTGAAGATGGAATGTAGGAACCTCAGCAACTGCTACCTCCGGACTTACTTCTTCTCTTTGGTCTGCTCGATGTCGTAGTCGCGCTTCATGGTGTACAGGGTCCGGATCAGCTCGTATTCGAAGGGGGAGCCGGTCTGGCGGTACCTGAAGGGGGTGCGATGCCTGCGGTCCACGGCATAGACACCGGCATAGGCGTAGGTGGCGGTGTTGTCGTTTAGCCAGGCCAACGGGCCGATGTAGTCAACGGTGGCCGCATCGGCGACCAGCCCGGCGGTATCCCGGACGTTGGAGGCGCCGAGCACAGGGAGCATCAGGTAGGTCCCGCTCCCGGTGCCGTAGTGCCCGAGCGTGAGCCCGAAATCCTCGGTCTGGCGCTTGAGCCCCATCTTCTTCGCCTGATCCCAAAGGCCTCCGATGCCGATGGTCGAGTTGATCACGAAGCGGCTCACCGTGACGCCGGCGCCCTTCAGATTGAACTGCATAAGATTATTAGTCAAGTTGGTAATTTCACCCAGGTTGTCGAGGGCGTCGGAAACCCGGTCCTCGAGGTAGTTGGGCATGATGAACTCGTAGCCGCGCACCACGGGGCGGTACAGGTACTCGTCGAAGTAGTAGTTGAACCGGTAGCTGCCGCGGTTGAACCCCTCCACCGAGTCATTCACGTCCAGCATGTTGGGCTGCCCAGGCTTGACCAGGTCCTCGTAGCGCCTGAGCGGCGGCTCGACCGGACCGGTGACCTTGGGCATCGAGCTGCAGGCGGAAAGCAGCACCAAGAGCAGCAGCGGCACCAGGAACCGCCCTCCCCCCCCGGTCCCTTTTCCGCGCGACAGCGAGCAAGGCATGTGATCGGCGATTTTTTTCATGATCACTCCTCCTTCCCTTTGAGAAAGCCGGTGATGGCGGAGACCACGTCGGGGTTGAACATGTTGCCCATGTGTCCGCCGCTTGGGAAGATCCATGCCCGGTCGTCGAAGACCCGTTCCAGGTACTCGATGTCCCCGGACACCAGGATGATGTCGTCCTCGTTGTGGATGAGACCGAACTTCCTGGACCCCTTCAGGTACCCCTCGAGCGAGCGCAGGGTTTCCCGCCGCAGCAAGGCCTCCCGGGTCAAACCCGGCTCCATCTTCTGGTAGTGCGGGAAAAGCCACTGTTCGAAATAGTCGACGAAGCTCGTCTTGTAGGCAACGATGGCGTAGCGGGTGAGCGAGGTGGTCGAGGTGAGACGGACGTTTTTGGGGACGATGTAGCCGCCGCCGTTCATCACGTCAGCCGTGAAGATCATGTCAGCGGCGTTCATGCGCGCGGTGAGGCCGATGAGGGCAGCCAGATTGCTCTCGCTGGGCTGCATCCGCTTGTAGGTGCGGTACATCGATTCGCCGCTAAGCCCCCCCGGCTCCCAGGCCTCGGCAAGGTGCATGGTTTGGCTGAAGACGCCGCGAAACCAGTTGTCGAAGTTGTCCATCCCTCCCGGGACGTTCTCCACCAGCAGCCGGTCCAGGGCCGATACCGAGTCGTACAGGCAGACCGGCGGGTTGATCAGGAGCACGCGCCTGAAGTTGAAGCGATGTTCCTGGTCGTCGAGTTTCGCGACGAAGGCGGCGTCAAAGCCCCCAAGGCTGTACCCGGCGAGCATGAAATGGGAGACGTCGACACGTTTGCGGACCTTCTGGTAGGCGAGATCCATCACCCGGTACAGGTCCTTGGCGTCGTCGGTGGCGATGCCGGGGAGCCCGCTGGCCGCGTTCACCACGAAGTCCATGTGGGTCGGCGAGGTGAGCGAGATGACGTGGAATCCCGCCTGGTACAGCACCTTCTGCAGCTTCAACATGCGCGGGACGTCGAAACGGGAACCGGAACCCGCGATCAGGAAAACCAGCGGGGCCTTGTGATCCTGGGCCACCAGCGAGCAGACCAGCCCGTTTTCGTACCAGAAGACCTCGGGTATCTCCCGCTTCGGGAAGGGTCGGACCACGAACTCGTGGACCGGGACCTCGTCGGGTAGCCGGACCTCGAATTCCTTCGGGAGCTCCATGACCGTCGCCTCGTAGGGGTTCACGAAGGGGTAGAAGTAGGATTGCGGTGGCGCCGCGGCGGCAGGCCGGGCGGCAAGGAAGGAAAGAAGCAGCAGAGTCAGCGCCAGTAAGCGTTTCATGAAGACCTCCCTACTGCCGGCCGCTAAGGTATCAGGCCGGACTCTTTGAAGTAGCGTGCCGCCCCCGGATGCAGAGGAATGGCGGTGACACGAGCGGCCTGCTCCGGTGTCAGATCCTGAAAGATCGGATGCTGGCGCCGGAACAGGTCGAGGTTCCCGAGTATCTCGCGTACGACATGGTACACGGACTCGTCAGACTGGTCGGCAGTGGTGAACAAGACGGTACGAACGCCGAGACTTTGCACCGCGCCAGCGGTCTGCACGTTGGGGTAGAACCGGGTGGGGATGAGAACCGGGGCGAGGAGCGGGTTGTTGGCCGTCACCTGCCTGATCAGCCCTTCGTCCAGCGGAACCAGGAGCACCTTGCGTTGTCCAGCACTCGCCTCCAGAACCGTCAGGTTCGGATGCCCGACGATGCAGAGGTAGGCGTCGATGTCCCCTTTTTGCAGCAGTTCCGGAGCGATCGCCGTAGAGTGCTCGGTGTTGATCACCTCCCCGGGATTGAGGCCGGACATCTGCAACAATGCGCTGGCGTACGTGTTGTCGATGGAGCCGGGGGCGCCGATGTTGAGCCTTTTCCCCTTCAGGTCCGAGACGCGCTTTATGCCGCTGTCCACCGCCGCAACGATGGTGACCGTTGCGGGATAGAGCCCGAGGACGGCCCGCAGTCCCCCTCTCGCCTTCCCCTCCCATGGACGCACACCCTGCATCGCCCTCTTCAGAAGTTCGGTTTCGGCGATGCCGAAAGCCGCCCTTCCCTCGGCGACGGCGTCGATGTTGGCCACCGACCCGGCCGAAGCGACGGTGGCGAGTCTCATGCCGTACACCGCGCTCTTCTTGTTGAAGATCTTGGCCACGGCACTGGCAGCGGCGTAGTAGGAACTGGTGGTGGTTCCCGAAGAGATGGAGAGGGGTTTGACGGTGCCGCACAGGGCACGGGGGACCGGGAAAAGTAGTGCTGCAGCAGCGGCCAGCAACACCAGGCGTGCGACCTGTCGGGAAAAGTGCATATGCTCCTCCAGATAACCGGATTTAAGCAACAAGCCTTAGTTATACCAAAATTTCCTACGTGCACACGTTTCACGTCATGGTTGCGATGGTCTTTCGGAAGCGTGAAAGCGAGATGGCGAAGAGGACGCTCCCGATCAGGAAGAGCGCGGCGAACTGGGGCCACACCACGTCAAACCCGGCGCCGCGGTACAGGATCGCCTGTGCGAGCATGACGAAGTGGGTGTTGGGGGCCGCGAGCATGACGCCGCGCACCGGCCCCGGCATGCTCTCGCGCGGCGTGGTGCCACCGGAAAGGATCTGCAGGGGAAGTAGGACCAGCATGGTAAGAAGGCCGAACTGCGGCATGCTGCGCGCCACCGTGCCCAGGAAGATGCCGAGGGAGGTGGTTGCGAAGAGGTGCAGGGCGGTACCCGCCAAAAATAGCGGCACCGACCCCTCTACCGGGACCCGCAGCGCCCCTTCGACCACAAGGTAGAGCGAGGCGGTGGTGGCGCAGAGCACCACGAGGGCCATCGCCCAGACCTTGGCCATCATGATCTCAAAGGGAGTGATGGGCATGACCAGGAGATGCTCGACGGTACCGTGCTCCCGTTCACGGATCAGGGCCGCACCGGTCAGGATGATGGAAAGCAGGGTGATGTTGTCAATGATCTTCATGACGGCGCCGAACCAGGATTTATTCAACTCCGGGTTGAAACGTGCCCTGAGAGCCAGGTCAACCTGCTGCACCGAATCGGGGCGGTAGCGCTGCAAAAAACCGGCGATCTCGTTGGAGACGATGGTCTGGATGTGGGCGTTGCCGGTGAAGGCCTGGCTCATCCTGGTGGCGTCGATGTTCAGCTGGATTTCGGCGCTGCGTCCGGCGAGAAGGTCGCGCTGGAAATCGGGGGGGATGGAGAGGGCAAAGGTGTCGAGACCCGCATCCATCCTGGCGTCCATCTCTTCCCGGGTGATGAAGGACGGAGGGGAGAACTGGGGCGGATAGAAGGCATCGCCGATCCGGATGGAAAGCTGGGAGCGGTCCTCATCCACGATGGCGATGGGGGCTTTGTGCAGGGTCTCGGGCATGGCGGTCGCCGCGGCGTAAATGGCGAGCGAGAAGGCGTAGCAGATCAGGACCAGCATGACCGGGTCGCGCAGCAGGCTGAAGAGTTCCTTGACACCAAGGTGGACGATGTTGGCAGCGCGCATGGTCACGATTCCTGCTTCTTGAGCATGACCGTCCCCAGGAAAAGAAGGATCGGTGCGGCCAGGGCAAGTGGAAGAAAGAACAGCTTCAGCTCCTCAAACCCGAGCCCCTTCCCGAAGGTCCCGCGGGCTATCAGGAGAAAATAGGTGGTCGGGTAGACGCGGCCGATGAGGGCCCCCACCCCTTCAAGAGAGCGGACCGGCTCCAGCATGCCGCAGAACTCGACGGCGGGGAGGATGGTCAAAAGCGCCGTGCCGAAAAGGGCGGCGATCTGACTCTTCATGAAGGTGGAGATGACCAGGCCAAGCCCGGTCGCGGCACCCACGTACAAGAAACCGCCAAGGCAGAGGGCGGCGAAGCTCCCCTTCAGGGGGACCCGGAAGATGAAGACCGCCTGGAGGGTGAGCAGCAGGAAGCTCGCCATGGAGAGGACCAGGTAGGGGAGCTGCTTGCCGAGCAGGAACTCCAACCTGGTCACGGGCGTCACGTAGAGGTTCACGATGGAGCCGAGCTCCTTCTCGCGCACCACCGAGAGCGCGGTGACGATGGCCGGGATCATCATCAAAAGAAGCGGGATCACGGCGGGGACCATGGCTGGGAGGCTCTTCACGTCGGGGTTGTAGCGGTAGCGGGTCTGGATGCTCGCCTGGGCGAGCGCCGGCGGAGAACTCAGGCGCTGCCGCGCCAAATTGGCGAGCCAGTGGGCATGCATCCCCTGCACGTAGCCGCGCACGGTCTCGGCGCGGGAGGGCATGGCGCCGTCGATCCACGCCCCGACGGAAACAGGCCTGCCGTGTTCGAGGTCACGTGCGAACCCCGGCGGTATCTCGATGGCAAGGGATATGTCGTTCGAGCGCATGCGGCGGTCCAGCTCCGCATAATCGCTAAGGGGGGGACGCTCCTTGAAGTAGCGCGAGCCGGCAAGGTTCAAGGTGTAGTCGCGGCTCAGGGTGCTCTGGTCCCGGTCCAAAACGGCATAGGTCAGGTCCTCTACGTCCATGGTGATGCCGTACCCCATAACAAACATCAGGATGACGCAGCCCAGAAGGGCAAGACAGAGCCGGACCGGGTCGCGGCGCAGTTCCAGCGCCTCGCGGTGGGCGTAACTGAACAGGCGGCGCAGGCTGAAGACTCGCCCTGCCGGAGTTCCGGGATCGCCGCAATTGGCGGCTGCAACGGTCTCCTGCGGTTCTTCTACGGCAAAGGCGCAGCCCATCGCGTCGGGCTCCTCGCAGGCCTCTTCCAGGTAGCCGATGAAGGCCTCCTCCAGGTCTGCGGCTCCCCTGTCCCGCACCAGCCGCGCGGGGGCGTCGCTCACCAGCACCCGCCCGGCATGCATGAGGGAGATCCGGTCGCAGCGCTCCGCTTCGTTCATGAAGTGGGTGGAGATAAAGATGGTGACCTGGTCGCGGCGGGCCAGGTCCACCATGATCTGCCAGAAGCCGTCCCGCGCCACCGGGTCCACCCCGGAAGTCGGCTCGTCGAGGATCAGCAACTCTGGGCCGTGGATCATGGCGACGGCAAGGGAAAGCCGCTGGCGCACGCCGAGTGGAAGCGCGTCGGGAAGAAAATCCATCACCTCCTCGAGCCCGAAGCGCCGCGCCATCTCGGCAACGCGTGAGGGTATCACAGACTCGGGAAGACGGAAAAGGCGCGCGTGGAGCACGAGGTTCTGGCGCACCGTGAGTTCGGAGTAGAGGGAGAAGGACTGGGTCATGTAGCCGACCCGGCGCCGGGTGTCGAGGTCGCCGGGATCGACCGGCCGCCCGAAAAGGCTCGCCTCCCCTTCGCTGGCGGGGAGAAGCCCGGTAAGCATCTTCATGGTGGTGGTCTTGCCGCAGCCGTTGGAGCCGAGGAATCCGAAGATCTCCCCCTTCCCGATCCGGAAGCTGACCCGGTCCACCGCGGTGAAGTCGCCAAAGCGCATGGTGAGGCCGGAGGCCTCGATAGCCGTTTCGGCAGCGAGCTCCCCTTCCCTCGCGGGGATGAGCACCGGCCGGTACCCCGCACGCTGCGCTGGGGGGAGGAGCGCGATGAAGGCCTCCTCCAGGGTACGGCTGGCGGTCTGCTCGAGGAGCTCAGCAGGCGTTCCGGTCGCCAGCACCTTCCCGGCGTTCAGCGCCACCAGCCAGTCGAAGCGCGCCGCCTCCTCCATGTAGGCGGTCGCGACCAGGATGCTCATGCCGCTTTGCCGGCTGCGGATACGCCCAATCAGTTCCCAGAACTGGCGTCGCGACAGCGGGTCGACGCCGGTGGTCGGTTCGTCCAGGATGAGCAGGTCGGGATCGTGGATCAGCGCGCAGCAAAGCCCGAGTTTTTGTTTCATCCCACCGGAGAGCTTGCCAGCAGGTCTGCCAGCAAAGGGGGCGAGTCCCGTGGCGGCAAGGAGTTCGCCGATGCGCCGATCGCGCTCGGCGCGGCCGTGGCCAAAGAGACGGGCGAAGAAATCCACGTTCTCGAAGACCGACAGGGTCGGGTAGAGGTTGCGCCCCAGCCCCTGGGGCATGTACGCGATGCGCGGGCAGACCCGCCTTCTGTGGGCGGGGTCGGCCATGCTGCCGCCGAGGACTTCCACCCTCCCCGCCTGCAGCCTGCGGGAACCGGCCACCAGGGAAAACAGGGTGGACTTCCCCACCCCGTCCGGACCGATGGTCCCCACCGTGCATCCTGCCGGCAGGGCGAGGGTGACGTCATCGAGCGCAACGGTCCTGCCGTAGCGGAGCGTTACCCTCTCCAAAAGGGCGGCGCTGCCGCCTTCCCCGCCCCCATCCTGCCCTGGAGCCTGCGGGGTCACCGGACTACCTTCTTGAGGTGCGCCGGCCAGGGGCGCTTCTCATCGAGCCGCACGTAGGCCATGCCGGGAAGGCCGGTCTTCACCTGGGTGATGTGCTTTTTAAGGAGCTCCACCGGGAGCTGGGCCCTCACCCTGAACATGAGCTTTTCGCGCTCGCTCGCAGTCTCGACTGTCTTCGGGGTGAACTGGGCCACGTCGGAGATGAAGGAGACGCGTGCCGGTATGACGTACTGAGGTGCCGCATCGAGTACGAGCCGCACCTCGGTGCCAAGTGCCACCCTTCCCGCCGCCGCGGTTGGCAGGAAGAAGGTCATGTAGACGTCGCTCAAGTCGACCATGCTTACCACCCGTCCTCCTGCGGCAACCACTTCTCCTGGCTGAGCCACGCGGTACTGCACCCGGCCGTCGCGCGGCGACTTGAGCGCTGCGTCCCTCAAATCCGCCTCGATGCGCTGCACCGTGGCGCCCACCGCCGCCACGTTGGAAACCTCGCCCAGCACCTTCTGCCGCGCCGTGGCCACGGCCGCCTCCGCCGCCGCCTCCTGGGCGCGCGCCGCCGCCGTCGACGCCTTTGCGCTGGCCAGGCGGGCCAGATCGTCATCGGCTTCCTGCTGTGAGGTGGCCCCCTCGGCGGCCAGCGTTCTGGAACGGGCCACCCTTTTGCCGGCCAGCGCGAGCTCCGCCTCGCGCTGCGCCACGACCGCCTGGGCCGCGGCCTTCTCGCTGGCGCGCTGGGTCATCTCGCTCTTCGAGGTGAGCACGGCGTTTTGTGCCTTGACCAGCTGTGCCTGGGCCTCCCGGTGCTGCGCCTTGAGCACCTCGGTGTCCATGAGCGCCACAATCTGGCCGCTTCTGACGAACTCCCCTTCCCTGACCATGATCTCCTGCACGCGGCCGGGGCTCTTGGGCCCGACGTCGATCTCGACCGCTTCGATACGGCCGTTACCGCTAACGATCCCCTCATCGGCGTTGCGACGCCCGAACTGCTGCCACAGGATCAGGGCGAGCAGCATCAGCACCACCACTGCCGCGACCTGGATCCTCCTGTTACCAAGGCCTCTCATGGCTTGGCCTCCCCCTTCGGAATTCCCCCCGCACGGGGACGGGATGCACCTTTTTCAGGCGTGCCTTCCTCCGCGTCCCCTTCTCCCCCCAGCGCTGCGTAAAGCTCAACCCCGGCAGAAAGCAGGGCGCGCCGCGTCTGCACCAGGGCCTGCTGGGCAACAAAGCGGTCCCGTTCCGCGTCGAGCACCTCGAGATAGGTGGCGGCCCCCGTGTCGTAGCGGAGCCTGGCCAGCCGGGTGCGCTCGGTCTGCGCGGTCAGCGTGGCACGCTGCGCCTCCACCTGCTCGGCCAGCCAGTGCCGCTGCGCCAGCGCGTCTGCCACATCGCGGAAGGCCCGCTGCACCACGCGCTCGTACCCGGCTACGGCCTCGCGCTCCCTGGCCCTGGCGAGCTCCAGGTTCGCCGCGTTGCGCCCCCCCTGGAAGATAGGGAGGGAAATGGCCGGGGCAAAACTCCAGGCGCCGCTTCCGGCAGCGAATAGCCCGGATAGCTCGCTGCTAGCCGTACCGAAGCTGCCGGTGAGTGCGATAGCCGGGAAGAAGGCTGCCCGCGCTGCGCCTATGGCCGCGTTGGCGGCCTTTAGGTCGTGTTCGGCGGCCATCACGTCCGGACGGTTGAGGAGAAGATCGGAGGGGAGCCCGGGGGCGATGGCCGCGATAAAATCCTGTTCCACCGCGCTCAAGGGGAGCGGCGCGAGGTTCACCGCCTCCCCCGCGAGGAGGGCCAGCGCATTCAGGTTAAGGGCGCGCAGCCGCATCAGCGCCGGGAGTTCGGCCCTGGCCTGGTTCAGCAGGGTCTCCGCCTGCACCGCGTCCAGTTTCGAAGCGGAGCCGACCTCGAAGCGGCGCCTGGCGATGCGGAAGGATTCTTCACGGCTTTGTATGGTGGCCTTTGCCAGGGAAACCCGTTCGAAAAGCTCGCGCTCCACAAGGTAGCTCTGGGCAACCTGAGCCACCAGGCTCACCTGGACCGCGCGCCGGGCCTCGATGCTCGAGAGGTACGACTCGAGAGCGGCCTCTTTAAGGCTCCCTACCCTCCCCCAGAAATCGAGCTCCCAGCTGGCAAGGAAGAGGCCGGTCTCGAAGAGGTTGCCTGTCATGGCCTGTCCGGTGACGGAGAGATCTGCCGGGGTGCGGGAGCGCTCCGCCCTGGCGCCGGCAGAGATGCCGGGGAGCTGGTCGGCGCGGCGGATGCCGTAGAAGGCGCGGGCCTCCTCGATCTTACGCCGGGCAACGGCAAGGTCCCGGTTCTGTTCCAGGGCACGAGAGATCAGGCGCTTTAATTCGGGATCAGCAAAGAAGGCGGTCCAGCCGGGAAGGGATGCGGCAGCCCCGTTGTCGTGCCCCGCTTCCGGGTAGTGCTGCGGGACAGGGAGCGCGGGGCGCTGGTAGGAGGGTTTCAGCGAGCAGCCGCACAGAAGAACGGCCAGGCAGAATAAAAGAGGCGTGGGAAAAAGCGGACGAGTGCGTGACGGCGCTTTCGGAGTCAGAGGGCCCGGCCGGGCGGAGGTTTGCCCCGGCCGGCAGGAAGGTTCGGGTTCCAGCGGGTCGCCGTCTTCCGGCTTCTGTGCCATGAATACGCTCCTCTGTCACAAGGAATTCTTCACAAGCTACAGCGAGGGCACCCCGAAGAAAATACACTATCTACGCTACGGGAAGCTCTCAGGTAAAACTATAAACCCAATCTAGTGTTTGAAAAGAAAGTGGACCAGATTTATCGGCCAGTCAGGATGAGGCTCCGGTGCCAGAAGGTAGTAAGCTGTGAGTAAAGCGGCAACGGCGATTACGCAGTAGAGGGTGATGCGTGCTCTGGACAACGGGGCTCCTTCCGGCCACAGGGAATTCGACGCGGTTCGCCCCCCTGCGCTGTACTTCGTCCCCGGGCCGGCACCGGCCCGGGGATATTTTCTGCCTTACTTGCTGCCGCCTCCCAACACCTTGTAGAGGGTCACCATGTTGTTCAGGCGCGCGAGGCGGGTGGTGATCAGGTTCTGCTGGGCCGCGTACAGCGAGCGCTGGGCGTCAAGGACGTTCAGGTAGCTGTCGATGCCGGTCTGGTAGCGGGCCTGGGAGAGACGGAAGGTCTCGGCAGTGGCGCCGGTCAGGGATTGCTGTGCCGCCACCTGCTCGTCGATGGTGCCGCGCTGGGCGAGCGCGTCGGCTACCTCGCGGAACGCGTTCTGGATCGCCTTCTCGTACTGGGCTACGGCTATGTCGCGGTCCACCTTGGCCACCTCGAGGTTCGCCTGGTTGCGCCCCCCTTCGAAGATCGGGACCGAGACGCTCGGCGCGAAACTCCAGGCCAGGTTCCCCCCCTTGAACAAGCCGGTGAGCTGGTCGCTGCCAAAGCCCACGCTGGTGGTCAGGGCGATGCGCGGGAAAAAGGCTGCGCGCGCCGCACCGATGTTGGCGTTGGCGCCTTTGAGGCTGTACTCGGCCTGCAGGATGTCCGGACGGGAGAGGAGCACGTCCGAGGGGAGCCCCGGCGCCACGTCCTTGACCGCGGTGAGAGCCTCGGTCAGCGACTTGGGGAGGAGGTCCTGCGGGACGTCGGAACCGACCACCAGGGCGAGGGCGTTAAGGTCCTGCGCCACCAAAGTGGTGTAGCGGGCAATGTCCACTCGGGCGGAGTCCACGCTGGTCTGGGACTGCTGCAGGTCCAGCGCGGAGGCGACGCCCGCCTCGAACCGGCTCTTGCTGAGCCGGTAGGACTCCTGCTGGTTCGCCAGGGTGTCCTTGGCGAGCTGCAGGCGCTCGAGATCGGAACCGAGCGTCAGGTAGGCGTTGGCCACCTGGGATACCAGGGTGATCTGCACGCTGCGACGCGCCTGTTCGGTGGAGAGATACTGCTCAAGCGCCTGGTCCTTCAGGCTCCTGATCCTGCCGAAAAGGTCGAGCTCATAGGAACTGATACCGACCGAGACGTTGTAGGAGTGCCCCACGCCACCGTTGCCGTTCTGGGCCAGGTCGTCGGCCGTCTTCTTGACGGAAAACGAGCCGTCGCCGGTGACCGTTGGGAAGAGGTCGGCGCGCTTTATCTGGTACAGGGCGCGGTAGCGGTCCATGTTCAGCACCGCCACCTTGAGGTCACGGTTGTTGTCCAGGGCGAGCGTGATCAGCTTCTGCAACTGGGGCTCGACGAAGAACTCCTGCCAGGGGATCTCCGCCAAGGGCTTCTGCGCAGCCGGCTCCGCCTTGTAGGAAGGGCCGTTGGGCCAGTTGGCCGGGACCGGAGCCGCCGGCTGGGTGTATTTGGGTGCCATGGAGGCGCAGCCTGAAAGGAACAGGAAGGCGGCCAGGGCAAGGGGTTTGGCTATCGCGCGTGTCATGCTAGTGCACCTCCGAAACGGGGGCGGCAGCGGCCTTTTTGGCCGTTCCGTGCTTCTTTGAGAACATCTTCGTCACCATGACGAAGAAGAACGGGATGAAGATAAGGTCGATGAAGGTCGCCGATAACAGACCGCCGGTCACCGCGGTGCCGATGGCGTTCTGGGCGCCGGCACCCGCCCCCTTGGTGAGAGCCAGCGGCAGCGTGCCGAAGAAGAAGGCGAGCGAGGTCATGATGACCGGGCGGAGCCTGATCTTGACGGCGGTGAGCGTCGCCTCGACAAGTTCGTGCCCCTGGTGCATCTGGTCCTTGATGAACTGGATGATCAGGATCGCGTTCTTGGTCGACAGACCAATGGTGGTCAGGAGACCGATCTGCAGGTAGATGTCGTTCGGGAGCACCCGCAGGGTCACCGCGGTGACCGCGCCGACAAGGCCCAGCGGGAGCATGAGCAGGTTGACGAACGGGATGCTCCAGCTTTCGTAGAGGGCCGCGACGGCGAGAAAGACCACCAGGAGCGAGATGGCGTAGAGGGCAGGCGCCTGCTTGCCCGCGTTCTTCTCCTCGAAGGAAAGGCCGGTCCACTCGTAGCTGATCCCCGGAGGGAGCTTGGCGGCCATGGCCTCCATCTCGGCCATCGCCTCGCCGGTCGAGATCCCCTTGGCGGCGTTGCCCATGATCTCGGAGCTCGGGATGCCGTTGTAGCGCTCAAGGCGCGGCGAGGCGTGCTCCCACTTGGCGGTGGCGAAGGCGGAGAAGGGTACCATCTCCCCCTTGTCGTTTCTCACGTACCACTTGTTGATGTCCTCGGGGACCATGCGATAGGTCGCGTCGGCCTGCAGGTACACCTTCTTGACCCTGCCGTTTTGCAGGAAGTCGTTGACGTAGGAGGAGCCCCAGGCCGTGGCCAGGGTGTTGTTGATGTCCGCCAGCGACACGCCCAAGGCACCCGCGCGCACGTCGTCGATGTTCAGCTTGAACTGCGGGGTGTCGTCCTGGCCGTTGGGGCGCACCGCCATGAGCTTCTTGTTCTGGCTGGCCATGCCCAGGAGCTGGTTCCTGGCATCCATGAGCGCCTGGTGCCCGAGGCCGCCGCGGTCCTGCAGCTGGAAGTCGAAGCCGTTGGCCTGGCCAAGTTCGACCACCGCGGGGGGCGAAAAGGCGAAGGCCATGCCGTCGCGGAACTTGGAGAAGGCGCCCATGGCACGGCCGGCGACGGCCGGTGCCTTCAGGTCCGGGGTGGGACGCAGTTTCCAGTCCTTGAGCTTAACGAAGGCGAGACCCATGTTCTGGCCGCGACCGGCGAAGCTGAAACCGGCCACCGTGATCAGGGAGTCGACGCTCTTCTTCTCGTTTTCAAGGAAGTGCTTTTCGACCTTCTCGAGCATCTTGATGGTGCGCTCCTGGGTGGCGCCCGCAGGAAGCTGGATCTGGCAGACGATGAAGCCCTGGTCCTCGTCCGGCAGGAACGCGGTGGGGAGCCTGAGGAAGAAGAAGGCCATGGCGCCGACCAGGCAGCCGTAGAAGATCAGGTAGCGCAGCGGCTTGCCGAAGGAGTTGCCGACGATCGACTCGTACCTGTGGCGCGCCTTATCGAACATCCGGTTGAACCAGCGGAAGAAGCCGCAGTACCACCCGGACTCGCAGGGCTCGTGCCCCTTGACGACCGGCTTAAGAAGCGTCGCGCAGAGCGCCGGGGTGAGGATCTGGGCGGTCAGCACCGACAGGATCATGGCGGAGACGATGGTGATGGAGAACTGGCGGTAGATGACGCCGGTGGAACCGCCGAAGAAGGCCATCGGGATGAAGACGGCGGAGAGCACCGTCGCGATCCCCCAGAGGGCCGAGGTGATCTGCCCCATCGACTTCACCGTGGCGTCGTGAGGAGAGAGCCCCTCCTCGGTCATGATCCTTTCCACGTTCTCGACGACGACGATGGCGTCGTCGACCAGGAGGCCGATGACGATGACCAGGGCGAACATGGTCAGGGTGTTGATGGAGAAACCGGCTGCGAAGAGGACGCCCAGGGTGCCAAGGAGAACGACCGGCACCGCGATGGTCGGGATCAGCGTCGCGCGGATGTTCTGCAGGAACAGGAACATGATGATGAAGACGAGGCAGACCGCCTCCATCAGGGTCTTCACCACCTCCTCCATGGAGATCTTGACGAACGGGGTGGTGTCGTACGGGTAGACGACCTTGGCGCCGGCCGGGAAGAACTTCTCCAGCTCGACCATCTTGGTCTTGACCCGGTCCGCGGTGTCGAGCGCGTTGGCGCCGGCGGCAAGGCGCAGCGCCATGGCGGCGACCGGCTTACCCTTGTAGCGGGCCAGGGTGTCGTAGTTCTCGGTGCCGACGTCGATCTTGGCCACATCCCTGAGCTTCACCGTGGAGCCGTCGGAGTTGGTGCGCAGCACGATCTCCTCGAACTGCTCCTGGTTCTGCAGCAGGGTGCGGGCGGTGATGGTCGCGTTCAGCTGCTGCCCCTGCATCGCGGGCATGCCGCCGAACTGGCCGGCGGAGACCTGCGCGTTCTGGGCCTGCAGCGCGTTGGAGACGTCGTTGGGGGTCAGCTTGTAGTTGTTCAGCTTGTCGGGGTTCAGCCAGATGCGCATCGCGTTCTGGGAACCGAACACGGTCACCTCGCCCACGCCCTCGATGCGGCTCACGATGTCCTGTACGTTGGACACCATGTAGTCGGTCAACTGGTAGCGGTTTAGGCTGCCGTCCTCGGAGACGATGCCGACGATCATCAGGAAGTTACGGGTCGACTTCACCACCTGGATGCCCTGCTTCTGCACCACCTGCGGCAAAAGCGGCGTGGCGAGCTGCAGCTTGTTCTGCACCTGCACCTGGGCGATGTTCGGGTCGGTCCCGGCCCTGAAGGTCAGGTTGATGGAAACCGCCCCGGCGGAGTCGCTCGTGGAGGACATGTAGAGCAGGTTGTCGATGCCGTTCATCTTCTGCTCGATCACCTGGGTGACCGTGTCCTGCACCGTCTGGGCGGAGGCGCCCGGGTACATGGCGTTGACCGAGATCTGCGGCGGCGCGATGGGCGGGTACTGGGAGACCGGCAGCGACTTCATGGCCAGAAGGCCTGCCAGCATGACCCCGATGGCGATGACCCAGGCGAAGATGGGTCTGTTTATGAAAAACCTGGACATGGAATAAGCTCCTTAAATCTAGAGGCGACGTTCTACGTTCTGCGTCTATACGTGGACGTCTGCTGTTTGCGCCTGTGTTGGTTCGCCGACTACTTCTTCTGGGGCTGCGCCGGGGCCGCCGGTGCTGCGGGTTTTGCACCTGCGGCTCCTGCCGCACCCTGACCTGCCGCGCCGGGTGCGCCGCCGGGGGCGCCCTGCCCTTCGGGGGACTGGAACGGCACCACCTTCACCTGGGTGCCGGGACGCGCCTTCTGCAGCCCCTCCAGGATCACCTTCTCGCCCCCCTGCAACCCGGAGCTCACAAGCCACGCGTCACCAACGGTACGGGCGACCTGGATCGGCCTCGGCTCCACCTTGTTCTCGGCACCGACCAGCATGACAACGGCCTGCCCTGCCGCGTTGCGGGTAACGCCGCGCTGCGGGATCAGGATCGCCGACTCGTTGATACCCTCTTCCAGGACGGCACGCACGAACATGCCGGGAAGCAGGGTCTGTTTAGGGTTGGGGAACGTCGCGCGCACGGTGATGGAGCCGGTGCTCTGGTCCACGGTCACGTCGGAGAACTTCAGCGAGCCGGCCGCCGGGTAAGCGGTGCCGTCCTCGAGCAGGAGCTTCACGCGGGCCTGGCCGGCCTGGTCGCGCTTCAAGAGCCCGGTGGCGAGGCTGCGGTTAAGCTTCAGCATGTCCGAGCTCGACTGGGTCACGTCGACGTACATGGTGGAAAGCTGCTGGATGGTCGCCAGGGCGGTAGGCTGGTTCGCCGTCACCAGGGCGCCGTCGGTTACGCTGGAACGCCCGATGCGACCGGAAATGGGGGCGGTCACCTTGGTGTAGGCCAGGTTGATCCGGGCCGTCTCAACGGCGGCCTTCGCGGAAGCGACGTCGGCCTCGGCCTGCTTCAGGGCGGCGTAGGCGGAGTCGTAGTCCTGCTTGCTCACCGCGTTGATCTTCACCAGCTCGCGGAAGCGCTCCTCCTTGAGCTTGGCCGGGAGCACGTTGGCTTCGGCGCGCGCCTCGGCTGCCTTGGCGCTGGCGTAGGCGGCCTGGTAGGTCGCGGGATCGATCTGGTAGAGCACCTGCCCTGCCTTGACGTCGCTACCCTCGGTGAAAACACGCTTCAGGATGATGCCGCTCACCTGGGGGCGGACCTCGGCGATCAGATAGGGGGAGGTGCGGCCGGGAAGCTCGGTGGTCAGAGCCACGCGCTGCGGCTTGACCTCGATGACACCCACCTCGGGCGGACCCATCGGCGGGCCGCCGGCCTGCTGCTGTTTCTTGCCGCACCCGGAAAGAAGCAGGGAGCCGCTCAGAAGAACAACGACGGATAACAACTGTGCCCTGTACTTGATCTGCATGAAAACACCTCGTTTGGTTGGTTACTGCCGTGAAAAGGTTTAGGCGGGCCGCGTGCGGGCCGCCGGTTATTTGCGTTTAAAGGAAACCAGGACTACGATGCCGCCCCAGGTAAGGGCGCACAGAATCAGACAAAGTTTCATCAGCATCGGTACAAACACCTCGTATTAATGAACGTTCAATCCACCTTAGCGACGCAGCGCGTCCCAGCAGGCACCCACCACCTGCTCGATCAGCGCGTCATCCAGCTTGACGAAACCCAGGATGTGATCGCGGCAGATGTCCACCAGCGGACCGAAGAAGAGCGAGAAGAGGATGGCCAATTCCAGCGGCTTGAAGATCTGCTGGGCCACGGCCTCGTCGAAGAGTTCGCTGATGACGTCCTTTCGCCCCTGCCCGAAGATCTTTTCGCGCCGGTGGTCCACGCCGTAGGGGGAGTTGTGGAACTGCTCGACGAAGCGCAGCTGCAGCGGCTCGCTGATCAGGTGGCGCACCAGCGCCGTCCCGATGTGCACCAGGCGCTCGCGCACCGGTCCTTTCTCGGGATACCCCTGCATCATGACCTCCACGAAGCGCTCCTCCACGTTCTTGTAGATCCAGCGAATCAGGTCGTCCTTGTTCTCGAAATAGCGGTAGATGGTACCGGCGCCGACGCCGGCCTTCTCCGCGATCATGGCCATGGGGGCGCCGTGGAACCCCTGCTCGGCCACGAGCTCCAGCGCCGCCTGGATGATGGCCTCGCGCTTCTCGGCACACTTGTCCGGTTTTTCACACTTCTCTGGTTTTTCCATCGTCTTCCCTCTATGCGGAATGAATCTTCATTCCTTATATTCCTCCACCCGCATCCGTGTCAATAAGGTATGCCGAAAAAAACGATTAAATGTGACAAAGGATCCGCAAGCTTTGCATGCAAGAGCGGCGTTTGACTCGCGGCTAGTTTTGGAGTAGATTTGCCCCCTTGGATCAACGCCGGCGCTATGCCTTTAGGAGATGGAGAACCATGATCGAACTGTTACGCAAACGCCGCAGCATAAGGAAGTTCACCGACGAGAAGGTGTCCACCGAGGCCATGGAGACACTGGTGGAGGCAGCCCTAAGAGCACCCGCTTCTCGCAGCCTCAACCCCTGGGAGTTCATCGTGGTGGATGACCCGCAACTGCTTCAGCAGCTCTCGCGGGCCAAACAGCACGGCTCCGAGTTCGTGGCGCGCGCCCCCTTGGCCATCGTGGTCTGCGCCGACAGCACCAAGTCCGACGTCTGGGTCGAGGACTGCTCCATCGCCGCCATCCTGGTCCAGTGCACCGCCCTTTCCCTGGGGTTGGGGAGCTGCTGGGCCCAGATCCGCAACCGCAAGCACGACGCCCTAAAGAGCGCGGAGGAGTACCTCCAGGAGCTACTGGGACTACCCGAGGAGGTGAAGGTGGAATGCATCCTCGGCATCGGGCACCCCGCCGAGCGCCCAAGGCCCCTCCCCGCCGACAAGCTGCAGCGGGAAAAGGTCAGGATGAACCGCTGGTCCTGAGACGGCAACAGCAGCGAAAGCACGCCAAAGGAAAGGCCCGCCCCTACAAGGGGCGGGCCTTTTTCCGTACGATGGCCAGGGTAAAAAAAGGGCACATCCCCGAGGAGGTTCAAGGGATGCGCCCAATAACACCTGTTTAGCCGCCGTTTATGTCAGATTTGATGTTTTGCAGAAGGGATTTGAGGGATTCGTCAAGCCTCTGCTCAAGCACCCGGCGCACCTCACCCTTCAGCTCCTGGGAGCGGCGTTGCGGATCGACAGCAGCGACCTCGGGCACCTCCTCGCTTTCGCCGGTAACCGGGCGCCCGCTCGGAATCTGCTCGTAGTGGACGTGTGGTCCGGTGGACCTGCCGCTGTTGCCGGAGAGGGCCAGCACGGTGCCCGCCTCGACCCACTCCCCGGAACGGACGTTCACGGATGCGTTATGGCCGTAGAGGGTGCGGTCGCCGTTATCGTGCGCGAGGATCACCGTGGCACCGTAGCCGCGGCGCTCCCCCGCGAAGGCCACCCTCCCGCCGCGCGTCGCCCGAACCGGCGTACCGACCGGCACGGCTATGTCGATCCCGCGGTGAAATGCAAGCTTGCCGCTCCCGAACGGGTCGAGACGCCAGCCGACACCCGAGGTCACCACGCCGTCGACAGGGAGGGTGCCGCCGGCGAACGCAGGGCGCGCTGCGCTGCACAGAAGGATCGCGAAGATGAAAATGAAGTAGCGTGCCGGCACTGGTGTTCCTGACCAAAAGTAGATGCGAAGCCCAAAGACAGGAAGCCATCATCAAGTTGCGTGCCAGTTCCCGCACCGTGTGACAACCGGCTGATTCCACGACCGTCTCTGTCGCCGTGGCTTCGGACGGGGACGCAGGTAGTGGAGAATATTCCCTGGGACTGCAGGATATTCGGCAATCGCCGTATTGGTACGGGGAGAGGGAGAGTGGACCTTGGATTGCATCTTCAAAAAGAAAAGGGGCCGCTGCAGGGCGGCCCCCCATTTTCGCGTTGGCTGACCTTGCCGTTACTGGTCCCGGAAGCGGTAGGGCCAGGCCATGATGCCGCCGTCCATGAACTTGACGTCGGCAAACCCGGCCGCGTCCAGTATCTTCTGCGCCTCGTACCCCCTGAGGCTCACCTTGCAGAAGGCGACGATCTCCTTCTCTTTAGGGAGTTCTTCCAGCCGCTCGCGCAGCGCTCCCAGCGGGATCAGCTTCGCCCCGGCGATGCCGATTTCGCCGTGCTCCGCGGGAGAACGGACGTCCAGCAGGATGAAGTCGTCGCCGTCTTCCAGCTTCCTTTTCACCTCGCGCGCCGAGATACCGCGGGCGTGACCGGAAAGCTTGTTCTTCATGATGTCGGCGGCGACGATGAGGTTGTCCATGGCGGCGCCGTAAGGGGGAGCGTAGGCGAGGTCCAGTTGGGAGAGCTGCTCCGCGCTGGCCTTGAAGGTGATGGCGGTTGCGGCGGCGTCGAGCCGTTTGTCAACGGCGCCCTCCCCTGCCGCCTGGAGTCCCAGGATGCGGCCGGTGCCGCGCTCGGCGACCAGCTTCAGCAGGATCGGTTTCGCCCCCGGGAAAAAGTGGGCGCGGTCCGGCGCCGGAGAGATCACGGTCTCCACGTCGAACCCGTGCCGCAGCGCCTCGCTCTCGGTAAGGCCGGTCTTGCCCGCGTTGACGTTGAACACCTTGAGGATGCTGGTGCCGATCACGCCGGCAAAGGTCGCTTCGCCGCCGGCGGCGTTGATCCCGGCGACGCGCCCCTGCTTGTTGGCGGTGCTCCCCAACGGTATGAACACCTTTTTGCCGGTGACCAGGTGAGTGGTTTCGCAGCAGTCGCCGCAGGCGTAGATATCGGGGTCGCTGGTGCGCAGGTGTTCGTCCACCGCGATGGCGCCGGTCACCCCGATGGCGAGCCCCGCCTCCCGGGCCAGGGCCACGTTGGGTGTCACCCCGGGGGCGAGCACCACCAGGTCGGCGGCGATCTCCCTGCCGCCGGCAACCACCGTCTGCACCTTCCCCTCGCCGGCAAAGCCGGTGACGGCGCAGCCGGTCAGCACCGTCACCCCTTGAAGCTTCACATGCTTCTCCACCACTGCCGCGACCTCGGCGTCGAGCACGCCGGGCAGGAGCTGGTCGCGCATCTCCACCAGGGTCACCTGCACCCCCTTGCCCTGCAGCGCTTCGGCGGTCTCAAGGCCGATGAGTCCGGCGCCGATGATGCAGGCGGAGGCACCGGCAACCGCCCTCTGCTTCAAAAGCTCGGCGTCCTCGATCGACTTCACGGTGAATACGTTCGGCAAAGAGACGTTCTCCAGGTCGGGGACGAACGGGGAACTGCCGGTGGCCAGGACCAGCTTGTCGTAGGGAAGCGCGCTCTCCTCCCCCCCCGCCTCGCGCAGACGGATCATCTTCTGTAGCCGGTCGATGCCGGTCACCTCGGTGTTGGTCCGGACCGCGACCCCTTTCACCTTGCTGAAGAAGTTGCGGTCGCGCACCACCCCGACCGGGGTGCTCATCAGTTCCTTCAGGTCCTTGACCGTGTCGGACACGTAGTACGGGATGCCGCAGGCGCCGTACGATATGAAGCTGCCGCGATCGAGCACGACGATTTCCGCCTTCGGGTCCGTCCTTCTGGCCTTGGCGGCCGCCTTGGCCCCGGCGGCGTTGGCGCCTATCACCACTATCCTTTTGTTCATCAGCATCTCCTTCGAAAGGTCTTAACGCCTCGCACACCCGCCACGGCCGCGTCATACGCGCTCATTGAGGGGCTTTTCTCCGCCCCCGAAGATCCGCCACCACCCGGCACGCCAGCAGCGCAAAAGGCCAGGCATGCCAGAACAGGTCGAATACATCGAGCGGCCGCACCAGGGTACCGGAGAGGAGCATCCTCACCTTGCCGAACAGGTGTGGCTCGGGTACGAAAGGGGCGAAACCGAGCAGCAAGGCGATCGGGATCAGGGTCCCGTATCCGGGGAGCTTAAGCTTTTCCAAGTGGTCCTCCGAAAGTGCAGCTACCTGAGCGACCCGGTGCAACCGCGGCCGCAACCGCACAATATACATTCGCTTTTTTGCATGTCAACATAATTCCATCGTTTACAGCATCGCCACCGCAGGGTGCGGGGCGCATGCGGCCGAAAACAAAAAAAGAGGAGGTCTCTAGGACCCCCTCTTTTCTGTTCGTGCTGCGCCCAACTGGGCGCCCGTCAGAACCTTCAGCCGCCGCTGTGGCACTTCGTTTCCGAAGCGCTCCCCGCCGCAAAAGTCGACATCGCCTTCTTCACCTTCGCGGAACCGCAGGTCGGGCAGCCGCACTCATCGGCCGCGCCTCCCTTTTGCAGCTTCTCGAAACGGGTACCGCAGTCGTTGCAAACGTACTCGAAAATCGGCATCGCAGCTCTCCTCGTATTTTATATGCAAACTTTTGCATATATTATAGCCGCGATGGTGCCATGTCAAGAGATGTTCGCGCCTCCCTCCCCCTCGGTCAGCACCTTCCAGATCCGCTCGGAGGCCCGGCCGTCCCAAAGCGGCGGAACCCGTGCCCTTTCCTTCTTGGCCAGGCTTTCCTGGAACCCCGCGAGGATCCCCTGCGGCGAGGTCCCCGCCAGCACGTTGCTGCCGATTTCGACGGTGATGGGACGCTCGGTGTTCTCCCTTATGGTGACGCATGGAATCCCCAGGGCGGTGGTCTCTTCCTGCAGCCCACCACTGTCGGTCAGGACAGCCTCGGCGTCCTTCCACAGGAACAGGGCCTCCCGGTAGCCAAGCGGCGGCAGCAGGACTACCCTCTCCGCAAGGTGAACACCGTGTTCCTGCATCATCTTCGCGGTGCGCGGGTGCACCGGGAAGAATATCGTCCGGCTCTGGGCGAGCTGGTTCAGGGCTTGTGCTATCCCGCCGAAGGTCTCGCGGCAGTCGACGTTGGAGGGGCGATGCAGGGTAAGGAAGAGGTAGGGGTGCGCCTTCTCCTTCAGGTGGAACCCGTCGAGGCGTGCGACGTCCTGGCGCGAGAGGCGCTCCACCTGGTGAAAAAGATTGTCCACCATCACGTGCCCCACCTCATGGATCCGTGCGGCCGGCTTACCCTCCTTGAGCAGGTTGCCGGTGGCGCTCTCCTCCGTCACGAAGAAATGGTCCGAGATCGCATCGGTCACCATGCGGTTGATCTCCTCTGGCATGGCGAGGTCGAAACTGCGCAACCCAGCCTCCACGTGGGCAACCTCGATGCCGCACTTCTTGGCCACGATGGAACAGGCCAGGGTCGAGTTGACGTCTCCCACCACCAGTACCAGGTCGGGACGCTCCTTAAGGCAAACCTCCTCGAAGGCCACCATGACCGTGGCGGTCTGGGCGGCATGGCTGCCTGAGCCCGCGTTCAGCGAGTAGCGCGGCTGCGGTATCTCAAGCTCCTCGAAAAAAGTCCCCGACATCTCCCGGTCATAGTGTTGACCGGTATGAACGATGCTGCAGCGCACGGAGCGGCAGGCGAGCGAGGCGCGGTAGATGGGAGCAATCTTCATGAAATTGGGTCGGGCACCGGCAACCAGCAGGACGTTCATGGCTTCCTCGTCGATCAGCAGCCTCGGACGGGGCGGATGGGGCCGCTGTAACTAGTTTTTTTTGGCAACAATAAAACATTGTAAGTTTTTAACATTGGCCTCGTCGTTTGCAATCATCCTCATAAATTCAACCGGATAAATCATCAAAACATGATTTTACGTATGAAATTAATTTTAGTTGACCTGTCGAGGGTTAACCAATAGTATTAATGTGATTCCGGCTTATTACCTTTTACCAGACCGTTTTATTTTGATGTACACAGGCTTTACCGCCACTTCTCACGCTTTGAGCCTGTTACCAAGATACGCAGGAAGGGAACAGCCACTTGCCACTGCAAATCCTCATCATCAGCGACAACGAGTCCTTCACCACCTATCTGGGTGAACTGCTGCAGGAAGCCGGGCACGCCACCCGCTGCGTCGCGCAGGAAAAGGAAGCCTTTCCCGCCATCAGGCGGCAGAAGCCGGACCTGATCATCCTCGCCCTGGAGGCGTCGAAGATCGTCCCCCTCGCCATCGAGCACCGGGTACAGACGCCGTCAGGCCCGCGCTCTGTACCCGTCATCGTCATCTCCGAGTGCCTGAGGCTCGAGGCGGAACTGCTGCAGGTTTTCGACTTCATAGGAAAACCCCTGGACGTTAAGCGCCTTCTGGACGATGTTGCCGCCGTGGCGCTGAGGAAGTCGGTCTCCTGCCAGGACCAGGAGCTCGAACCGCGGCTGGCAGCTGCCTTTTCCCGGCACATCCTCTCCCACAGCGGTCTGCATTTCGACCAGCGCAACCGGCCCGCCCTGACCAGGGGGCTACTCAAAAGGATGTCGGCGCTGCGCCTGACCGATTTCAAGGAGTACCTGCAGTACCTAAAGGAACACGGCGAGGACCGGCACGAGCTCCAGAAGCTGCTGCAGTTTCTCACCGTCGGTGAGACCTACTTCTACCGCTATCCCGCCCACTTCGAGGTGCTCAAGGAGCGCTTCGCCGACCACCCATCCTGCGCCGCTCCCATCCGGATCTGGTCGGCAGGGTGCTCCACCGGCGAGGAGCCCTATTCCATCGCCATGACCCTGATGGAGGCGCTCCCCGACTGGCGGCAGCGCGACATCCGGATCATCGCCACCGACATCAACAACCGCTCCCTGAAACGGGCGCGCGAAGGGGTTTACTCCCCCTGGTCCATGAGGATCACCACCCCTGAGCAGTCCCGGCGATATTTCAGGCGGGTCGGCGAAAGTTACCTGATCCGGGACGAGGTGAAGCAGCTGGTGCAGTTCTCGCACCTGAACCTCTCGACCCCCTGCCGGGAGCCCGTCTGCGACGAGCTGCAGGAGCTGGACGCCATCTTCTGCCGCAACGTCCTGATCTACTTCACCCCGGAGACCGCCGCGGGGATGCTGCAGCGGTTCACCCGGGCTTTGAAACCTTCGGGCCTGCTCTTTCTGGGGCACTCGGAGACCCTGCTGCAGCGCGGCCTGGACCTGGAGCTGCGGCGCAAGGAACGCAGCTTCTATTACGTGAAGAGCGGCTTGGCCGCGCAGCCGATCGCCGCCCCCCCCCTCCCCCCCGGTCTCCCAGCGGTTGACGACACTGACGAGCTCACCGAGGAGCAGCTCCGGCTGGCTGCGGCGTGGCTCAGCAAACAGGCGCCGTGGCCCCCCCCGGTGCCGCCATCCGAGCCCCTACCGGCCGCTCCCTGCACACCGCTGGACGACGCCCAACTTTTGCAGGGGGCACGCGAGCTTTTCGACCGGGAGGAGTTCGAGCCGGCCCTTGAGCTTTTGGAGCTGGTGCTGGCGCGCCGTCCTGACCTCCCGGACGCCCTGGTGCTGAAGGGATTCATCCTGGCGGGGAAAGGGGCGCTGGAGCAGGCGCTTGAGACCAGCGACCGGGTGCTCGCGCTGAACGACCTCCTCCCGGAGGCCTACTTCCTCAAGGGGGTGCTCCTGGACGCTGCGGACCGGTTGGACGAGGCGGCCCGTGAGTACCGCAAGGCGCTCCTTCTGAACCACGATTTCATCATGCCGCGCTACCACATGGGGCGGTTGCACCTGCGCCAGGGCCGGCTCGCGGAGGGTGCGCGGGAAATCAGGAACAGCATCAAGATCCTGTCGCGCTGCGACGAGGAGGATACCGTCCCCTTCTCCGGGGGACTCACCAGGGCCGTCTGCATGCTGCAGCTGCAGAACACGCTGGCGCGGGTGGCCTAGCTACCGCTGCCGCCACGAGAGGTACTTAGATGGGAAACGACAACGGCTACGACATCCGCACCATCCTGAGCCAGATGCGGGAAGAGTACTGGCAGGCGCTCGCCGAGGAGGAGAGCGAGGCGAAAGAGACGCTGGAATGCCTGGTGTTCACCCTGGGGGGTAAGCGCTACGCCTTCGAGACCCACTACGCCTGCGAGGTGATCCGGGTCCCGAAGCTGGTGCGGGTGCCGGCGGTGCAGAGCCTGATCAGGGGGATCTTCAACCTGCGCGGCGAGATCACCGCGGCCATCGACATCCGCCCCATGCTGGGGCTCCCTCAGCCCGAAATCGGGGCGACGGGCCGGATCCTCGTGGTGCGCGGCGACAACTTCGCCACTGGGATTCTGGCCGAGGCGGCGCACGGGGTGCAGGGTCTCTGCTTTGAAAGTTTCGAGCCGGCCGCGACCGGCCTGCCGGGGACGAGGGCGCAGTTCGTCAGGGGGCACTTCAACCTCGAGGATGGGAGCGTGGTCCTGCTCGACATGGAGGCGCTGCTCGCCGATCCCGAACTGGTGGCGGGCGAGGCCTGAGCCGGCGCAAGGCCGGCTTCGCGACGAGGATAAGGAAGTTCCGAACATAAACTTAGATACTGGGGTTTCGACATGTCCAACAAGCTATCGGTAAAGATCGTCAGCGTCCTCATCATGGTCATGGTGGTCATCATGACCGCCTTCTCGGTCTATTTCGTCCGCTCGCGCCGGGCCAACATGGAGGAGGAACTTCTTTCCAAGGGGCGCATCCTGGCGCAGACCGGGGCCAGGTCGATGGAACGGATCCTCGAGGAGGCGGTGGCCAACGGCACCCTGACCCAGGAGCAGCTCTTCGACGAGCACTACATCCCGATTCCGAACACGGAGCCCCAGAAGTTCCACACCCAGTTCGACCGGTTCACAGACCAGGCGGTGCAGGCGCTCGAGGACGAGTTCCTGAAGGACGACCAGATCGTGTTCGCGGTCCTGACCGACAGAAACGGCTACATCCCGACCCACAACGCCAAGTATTCCGCCCCGCTCACCGGCGACCGCGACAAGGACAGGCTCAACAACCGCACCAAGCGGATGTTCAACGACCCGGTGGGGGTCGCGGCGGCGAAGAACGTGGAGCCGATACTGAAGCAGGTCTACCAGCGTGACACCGGCGAAACCATGTGGGACCTCTCCGCGCCGGTCTACGTGAAAGGGAAACACTGGGGCTCCTTCCGGATCGGCTTCTCCATGGTGAAGACCGAGCAGAAGGGGGCCGAGCTTAGGAACCAGATCGTTGGGAGCATGGCGATCATGCTCATCGTGGCCAGCGCAACCATCCTGCTCGTGGTGAGCCGCGCGGTCCAGCCGCTGCGCAAACTGACCGAGAAGGCGCACAAGATCACCGGTGGGGATCTCGACGAGACCATCCCGGTGGAGAGCAACGACGAAATCGGCGAACTGGCCGAGGCCTTCAACGTGATGACCACGGTGATCGTGAGGGACCTGAAGGACGAGATCGGGCGCTCGGGTCGCCTGATCGCCTCGGTGAAGGAGGCGGTGATCCAGCTCTCCAGCGCCGCCAACGAGATGATGGCCATCAGCGCGCAGCAGGCCTCAGGATCGACGCAGCAGGCGAGCGCGGTCCAGGAGGTGACCACCACCAGCGAGGAGATCGCCATCACCGCCAAGATGATCACCGGCAACTCCAAGAGCGTCGAGGCGGTCGCCGAGGACACCACCAGGAACTGCAACAACGGCCGCGAAGACGTCACCAACGCCATCGAGGGGATGGGACAGGTGAGAAGCCAGGTGACGAGCATCGCCAAGAGCATGCTGGAGCTTGGGGAGAACAGCCAGAAGATCGGCGGTATCGTGGAGATCATCGACGAGATCAGCGACCAGACCAACCTCCTCGCCTTGAACGCAGCCATCGAGGCGGCGGGGGCCGGCGAGGCGGGCAAACGCTTCGCCATCGTGGCCCAGGAGGTGAAGCGCCTGGCCGACCGTACCGTGGACGCGACCCGCCAGATCAAGGGGCTGATCGGCGAGATCCAGCGCGCCACCAACAACACCATCATGGTCACCGAGGAGGGAACCAAGGCGGTCGACGCCGCCTCCCAGCTGGTGGACAAGGTGCAGTTCTCCTTCGCCTCGATCATGTCCACCGCCCACGAGACCGCCCGCACCGCAAAGGAGATCACCCTCTCCACCCAGCAGCAGACCTCCGCCTGCGAGCAGATGGCCGAGACCATGTCCGAGGTGCGCGACGTGGCGCAGCAGGTGGCGCTCTCGGCGCACGAGACCGAGAAGGCCATCGCTGAGATCCTCGAACTTGCCGAACGCCTGAAGGAGATCACCGAGGAAGAGGCCTAAATGGCAAACCGTTACCTGGAGATCTTCTGCCGGGAGGCGGAAGAGCATCTGGCCTCGCTGCAAAGCGGCCTGTTGGTGTTGGAGAAGAACCCGGCCCGGACCGACCTTCTGCACGAGCTCTTGCGCAACGCGCACACCCTGAAGGGATCGGCGCGCATGGTGGGGCTTGCCGACATAAGCGCCATCACCCACACCATGGAGGAGCAGCTAAAGGGGATGGAGTGCGGCGAGCGCAAGGTGGACGCGCAGGCCATCGACCTGCTGCTGCGCGGGGCCGACGCTGTGGCGCTGATCACCTCGGCCCTGCTGCGCGGGGAGGCGCCGGAGCTGGACGTGGAGCGCTTCGTCGCGGAGTACGACCGGGGCGAACTGGGACAGCACCTCACCCCGGAGCCCAGGGAGGCACAACCCGACACACCCCAGGAAACGGTGCGGGCGGACGTGAAGACCCTTGACCAGCTGGTCAACCTGGTCGGGGAGCTCATCATCAACAAGAAGCGCCTGGAGGCGAAACTGGACCGCCTCAAGGAAGTGGCCTACGCGCTCCCCGCCGAGCATGCCGCGCCGCTCACCGCGTTCAGGGGGGAACTGGAGGAGGACGTCCTCTACCTCGACTACCTGATACAGGAGCTCCACGGCAAGGCGATGGGGCTGCGCATGCTCCCTTTGCGCACCATCTCCGACGGGCTGGAGCGCCTGGTCCGTGACCTGGCCCAGCAGCTGGGGCGCGAGGTGCAGTTCCAGATCGTCGGGCAGGCCATCGAGATGGACCGGGTGCTCCTGGAGGGGCTGAAACCGATCCTGATCCACCTGTTGACCAACGCCCTCTCCCACGGGATCGAAGCCCCCGAGGCACGCGCCGCCGCCGGGAAGCCGCACCGGGGTACGATCCTGCTCTCCGCCCGCCACCAGGGGAACTCGGTCCTCGTCGAGGTGCGCGACGACGGCCGGGGGATGGACCCGGCCGGCATCAAGGCAGCCGCGGTGTCACGCGGGGTCCTCGATCAGCGCGAAGCGGACGGGCTTTCCGACGAGGAGGCCCTCTACCTTACCTTCCGCCCCGGCTTCTCCACCGCTGAGATCGTCACCGACGTCTCCGGGCGCGGGGTGGGCATGGACGTGGTGAAGAAGAACATCGAGCGGGTCAAGGGGAGCGTGACCCTCGCCAGCCAGACCGGGAGCTTCACCCAGGTCACCCTGCAGCTCCCGCTCACCCTTTCCGTCCTGGACGCGCTCATCGTCGCCTGCGGCGGCGAGACCTTCGCCATCCCCACCACGTACCTGCAGGAGATCGTCAAGGTGCGCGCCAGCGAAATCGACACGATGGGGAGCGGCGAGGTGATCAAGGTGCGCGGCGCGACCACGCCGCTGTACAGCCTGTCCGGGATGCTGGGGCTCACCGAGCGCCGCGAGGCGGGGGACCTGCCGCTTTCGGCGGTGGTGCTAAAGCATTGCGACCAGCGCATCGCCTGCATCGTCGAGGCGCACCTGGGCTACAGCGAGGTGGTGGTCAAGGGACTGGGGCGGCAGTTTCGAAACGTCAGGTTCCTGTTCGGCGCCACCATCCTGGGGGACGGCAACCCCGCGCTGATCCTGAACGTACCCGACCTGTTCGAGTCGGGCCGCGGCGTGCAGCGCGCCCCGCTCTCCGCCGAGGAGGCGCAGGCGGCCCAGCGCCGCCTCAAGGTGCTGGTGGTGGACGACTCCATCACCACCCGCACCATGGAGCAGAGCATCTTGGTGAGCCAGGGGTACGCGGTGGTGACGGCGGTTTCCGGGGAGGACGCCCTGGAGAAGAGCGCCGAGGAGCAGTTCGACCTGGTGATCTCGGACGTGGAGATGCCCGGCATCAACGGTTTCGAGCTGACCCGGGCGCTGCGCGCTTCCGAGCAGTACCGGGAAACCCCGGTCATCATCGTTTCCTCGCTGTCTCGCGACGAGGACAAGCGCCAGGCGCTGCAGGCCGGCGCCCAGGCGTACATCGTCAAGGGGGCCTTCGACCAGGGGATGCTGCTGGAAACGGTGCAGATGCTGATCGGCTGAGCAAACGCTTCTCGCGCGCAGACCAGCGCGCCGGTGCCAAGGAAGGGACGTTTTATGATTACGAGGGTTCTGCTGGCCGACGACTCCCTCCTCGCACGCCAGTTGCTCAAGGACATGCTGCAGGCAAGTGACGAGATCCGCGTGGTCGGCGAGGCGTGCGACGGCAGGCAGGCGGTGGAACTGGCCCAGGCGCTCAAGCCCGACCTGGTGATCATGGACCTCCTGATGCCGGTACTGGACGGCCTGGACGCCATCGAGGAGATCATGGCCCTTTGCCCCACCCCGGTGCTGGTACTCTCCGCCGCCGTCGAGGCGAGCGAGGTGGACCGGGCCTTCGTCGCCATCAAGCGGGGGGCGCTGGACGTCATGGAGAAACCGAGGCTCGACGGCAACGCTACGTTGGAGGGGTTCTCGGCCACCCTGCGCGAGAAGGTCCTTTTCCTCTCCAGGATCAGGGTGATCAGGCACCCCCGGCGCAAGCCGCGCCCCGGCGACCCCCTCCCCGCGCTCCTCGGCGGCGCCGGACACAATATCCTCGCCATCGGCGCCTCGACCGGCGGCCCGAAGGCGGTGATGCGGCTTTTGAAGGCCCTGCCTGCGGATTTTCCCGGCGCCGTGTTCGTGGTGCAGCACATAGCCCAGGGGTTCGCCGCGGGGTTCGCCGCCTGGCTGGACCGTGAATGCGCCCTGCCGGTGAGGCTTGCCCGTGACGGGGTCCCCTTCCGCTCCGGGGAAGCCCTGGTAGCCCCCGACGGCACCCACCTGACCGTGGTCGAAGGGGTGATCCGCCTCAACGACGCCCCGCCGGTCAACTGCTGCCGCCCCTCCATCGACGTCTTCTTCGATTCGCTGGCCCGGCAGCGCTGCGACCAGGTGGTGGCCGTGCTCCTGACCGGGATGGGGCGCGACGGCGCCCAGGGGATGCTCCGCATCAGGGCGGCCGGTGGCACCACCATCGTCCAGGACGAACCATCGTGCGCGGTTTTCGGCATGCCCAAGGCCGCCATCACCCTCGACGCGGCGGACCAGGTGGTCCCCCTGGACCTGATCCCCGCTGCTTTGGAAAAACTGTTCGTGGCGCAGCGCCCCGAATCGGCAACGACCGGCGCCGCCGCGCCGCATAACTGACCCAGAAAGGAGACGTGCCTTGAAGAAAAAGATCCTCATCATCGACGACAGCGAACTGGTACTTGCCATGGCCAAGGACGCCCTTGACCAAGCGGGCTACCAGGTGGTGACCGCCACCAACGGCATAGAGGCCAACCGCTTCATTTTTTCCAAGGACAAGCCCGACCTGATCATCATGGACATCATGATGCCCATGCTGGACGGCAACAAGAAGGCCAAGCTTTTGAAGGAGAACGAGGTAAGCCGGGACATCCCGATCCTGCTCCTTTCCTCCAAGGGGGAAGCCGAGATGCGCCAGCTCGTGGTCGAGGCCAACGCCGACGGGTACATCCTGAAGCCGTTCACGCCGGGCCAGATAACGGAGGCCGTCGACAAGGTGCTGGCCCGATGAGGTAGCCGGCCGGGGGGAGATGTAAAAAAACGAACAGTTCTTTTTTTTACATCGCCCGGCCAACCTCCCGTGCCGCCGACGTTTTCGCCGGCAGCGGAGAACCGCTGTAAAAAAATGCACACCCGGAGCCCCCGCACCTTCAAAACTGGCACGCCGCAAGCCTCCGATTACACTGGGTTTTGTTCCTGACTTCTTGGCACGGATATTGGAATACCGTCAGGTGTTTCAATGTCAATGCGATGGGAGAAAACCATGGACCACCAGTACAGCATCATCAACCAGTGCCTCCAACTGCTCAAGCAAAGCGACCTGCCCACCATCAAGAAGCTGCGCGTCGAAATACAGCTGATCCAGATGAAGCGGCTGCTATTAAACGACCGGCTCACCAACGACATGGTCAAGGGGGCCTGCGGCGAGGACGTCTTTGAAGGGCTGTTGAACCAGATGCGCAGGATCTGCGGCGAGGGGTCCCAGGGGGACGCCTTAACGGACCTGATGGAGCGGATCGGCGGGATGTTGACCGAGCTGGGCGGGGAGCACGCCCACCACTGAGGTTGCGGCGACCGGCAGCACCACCGTCGCCACCGTCCCTCTCCCGACCGTCGAGGCGAGCTGCAGCCGACCGCCGTGCTCGGTCACGATGAACTGCGAGATGTACAGGCCGAGACCGCTGCCGCCGAGTTCCAGCTTGGTGGAATAAAAGGGCTCGAAGAGTCGCTCCATGGTCTCCGGCGCGATGCCGACGCCGTTGTCGCGCACCTCGACCACCACCTCGCTCCTGGCGGCATCGTGGCGGGTGCTGAGTTGGACCTCGCCGCGCCCGCCGGCAAATGACTGCATGGCGTTGAGTATCAGGTTGATGAGCACCTGCTCGATCTGCTGCTGGCTGCCGGCAACCGCTGGGATCCCCGTTCCCAGCGAGGTGTGCAGTTGCACGTCTCGTTTTGTCTGGCAGGCAAGCACCGAAAGGGCAGCCGAGACCGCGCTGTTGATCTCCAACCTCTGGCGCAGCTGCCCCCCTCCCCCCACCCCGTAATCACGCAGCCCCTGCACCACCTGGGCGATTCGTTCCGAGTTCTCCACGATCTTGCCGGCGTTTTCCGTGAGCACCTGGCGCGCCTTCTGGTAGGGCACCCCCCCGAGGTAGAATTCCCCCTCCTCCTGCCAGACCCCGTCCAGAAGCGGCAGCGCGTCGGCGAGCATCTTCCCGATCATGTGCCCCGAGAAACGGATCGAGGCGTTGGGGTTGTTGATCTCGTGGGCCATTGAGGAAAGGAGCAGACCAAGCGAGGTCATCTTGTTGGTCTGGATCAGCCGGGCCATAACCCGCTTCTTCTCCTCCTGCACCTCCAGCCTCATCGCCCGGAGCAGTTCGTCCTGCAGCGCCTGGTTTTCCAGCTCGCGCAGCTCCAGCGATGCGGCCATGGCGTTGATGGCGTTGGCGGCCCGGCCCAGTTCGTCGTCACCGTCCAAGTCGACGCGGGCGGAGAGCGTGCCGTTGCCGATCTTCTCGATCCCCCCAAGGAGCAGGTTGAAGGAGTTGGTGACCCGCTTGAGGATCTGGTAGCAAAGCAGGGACACGAAGATCCAGAACAGGGTGCCGATTGCCAGAGAGGCTGCCACCAGGGTGACCAGCCGCTCGCGCGCGCCGGAGGTGTCCAGCTTCAGCCTCACCTCTCCGATGACCCGCTGCTCGTTCCCCTGGGGCTGGCCGAGCAGCGCCGACTCGGGGGAGAGCACCCCGCTGGGAGAGCTGATGGGAACCCGCATGTCGATGGCGTCGTCCGGGACGGTCTGGGATTTTACCTGCTGGGCATGCAGCCGTCCCTCCCGGTCCACGATGGAGACCGAAAGTACCGAGGGGTAGCGTGCGGTCCCCTCGGCCAGAATATTGAGCGCCTCCTTGTTTTCAGCGAAGAGGGGCAGGCGCGCGTTCTGGGCCAGGATGGTCGCCAGAAGCTTCCCTTCCCGCTCCATGTTGGAGCGGTAGGCGTTCAACTCGGTAATGACGTAGAAGGTGACGAAAGCGGCGGTCAAAAGCGCGATAGTGCCGGTGAAGATCAGGTAAAGCCGGAACCGGAAACTCTTGGCATAGGGAGGGAGACGCAATTTCCTTTTTCTCATGTCAGTGCCCCGCCAAGCCGTTCAGCTTCAACTGGCGCACGACCCCCTCGTTGCTCCTGGTGACGGCACGGCGGGGGGCCTCCCCCCCCTCTTCCGGCGTGTGTCCATCCAGCACGTGCTGCGCCAGTTCGGCAAGTTGCCTGCCGATATCGTAACGGTCGATGGTGAGGGCGACGGCCCCTCCCATGGAGAGGTAGACGTCGGCGAAAGTGACTACGGGCACACGCTCGGCCTGGGAGAAGAGGAAGTAGGCTTCGGTGGAGACCGGGGAGACCGCCGTCGTATCGGGAAGCATCCAGAGCGCGTCGACCTTACCCTTCAAGGAAGCAAGCATGGCCGGCGTCTCCTTGGGGGCATGCACCTCGCGCAGCACCAGCCTGACCCCGCCGCGCGCGGCCGCTGCGACCGCACGTTTCACGTACCCCCCGCTTCGTGCCGGGTCGTAGAGCACCCCCACCCGTTCCGCGCCCATTTCCTCGAAGACAGACAGGTAGCGCCCCGGGTCCAGGAGCATGCTGACGCCGCCCGCGCCCCCGCGCGGCCTGGCATTGAGCGCCAGCATGTAGAGCACTGGGGTTGCGTGCTGCTTTTGCGCCAGTTCCAGGGCTCGGTCACCGACCGCCACGATCAGCTTCGGGTGTTCCTCCCGAGTGATGCGGGTCAAGTCGAGTTCGGCGTAATCGGAGAGGACGATGCGGCGCACCGATCCCCGGCAGTCGCGCTTGAAACCGCGTACCGCCTCGTCGTATCCCTTGTCGTGCATGGACTGGAGCAAGAGGACGTCGTAGGCCAGGGCGAGCGTCGGTGTCAGAGTAAAGAACACCAGAAGCAAGACTCTTAGAAGTGACATCTCACCCCCACTTCAGCCCAGCGCCCCGTGTTCTTGTAAAGATCGGAAAGGTACTGCTGACCGTCGAAGATGTTCCTGAGCGAGCCGAACAGCTCAACCGACCCGAATTCGGAATACTCGAACGTTTTGCTCAGGTGCAGGTCCCAGAGAATCCCCCTGTTCCTGCCGTCAATGGCATTCCAGTCGATGTAATGCCCGATCAACTGTGCCTGAAACCGCGACGGGTCGCGGTAGCGCAGCCCGAGCTTTAGGGTGTGTTTGGGGACGGAATTGAGCACGGCCCCATCGGCCCCATCTGTGGCGCGTATGTAGGTGTAGCCGCTGGAAAGCGAGGTATTGAAGACGGGGACCGTACGGAGCTCGAATTCGCCCCCATGCTTTAGTTGTCTCTTCTTTACGATGGCGCCGAATTCGTTGCTGTTGACGTCCCAGGTGTCGTTTCTGAAGAGGGTGGCCTTGAGCCAAAGGTAGGGGACATCCCCCGACTCGAAGCCCACTTGGGAGGTCCACACCTTTTCGGTGGATTCGGCGCGGTTCAAGGAGGTGAGACTGTACCCTCTGGCGGTGTAGCCGCGCAGGAGGCTGTTCTCACTCAGGGCATAGGTGATGCCAAAGCTTGGGCTGAAGCGGTTTCCGCCGAATCCGGTCCAGTCAAAGCGAGCACTTGGGGTTATGGCGAAGTTGCCGACGGTGAAGGTGTCGTTGAGGTAGACACCCAGCCGGTCGGCGTTTTTAGCCTCTTCGCCGGGGATGCGTCCACCTCGCAGGCGCACCCTGACATGGTCGTAATCCACGCCCGCCACTACCAGCTGCCACTCTCCAAGCCAGGAAAGTTTGAGGCTTCCCCCGGTGCTGTCGTCGTCTTCCCGAGTGCTCTGCATGACGGATCCACCGGGTGAGCTGACCATGAACATCTCCATGGTGCTCTGGCGGCTCCTCAGGGAGGCGTCGAGGGAAAGCCTGTTATCCAGCGGCAACTGCAAGGCAAGCGACGATAGGATCTCATGCTTTTTGTCGTTGACGTCGACGTTGGGGACGGCGAGGACCCCCGAGTCTCTGGTGGTGTAGAGGGTGGTCAGGGTGAGCGTCCCACGCACCGGGAGTTCGTAGTGCAGCTTGCCGTACAGGTTCCTCAGATCTGCCTGGTTGTTGGGACGCAACCCGTCTGAGCGCAGCCTCCCTCCAAAGAGGTAGTAGCCAAGCCGGTCGACGGTACCGGTCACCTCCCCGCGTCCGTCGACGGTCTCCCTCGTCCCGTAGGAGCCGGACACGGTGCCGTCGACGACTCGGTCCTGCTGCGGCATCTTGGTTATCACGTTGATGACACCGCCCAGGGCGCTCCCCCAGGCACTGGAGGCGGCGCCCTTGACAATCTCGATACGGTCGATGATCTGAGCAGGTATGGAGCCTAGGTCCGGGAAATTATCGGAAAGGCTGTTGAGCGGCACGTTGTCGATCAGTACCAGTACGTGGTCGAAGTCGGAGCCCTGTATCTCAATGTTGGTGAGCGTGCCGGGTGTGCCGTTTACCTCGAATTGGATGCCGGTTACGGCGTAGAGGATGTCGGGCAGGGTATGGGCGTTCAAGGCCGCGATTTCGCCGGCCGTGACCACGGTGATGTTTTCCGCTGTCTGTGAAGCCGGACGCGGCGACCTGCTCGCGGAGACTGGGTCGCCGCCTGCGCCGTTGAACAGCTCAAGGGAGCTCAGGTCGTCGTCACTTCTTGCAGGCATTGCTGTCATCAGGCAGAGCGTCACAGTCAGCAGCAACGGCTTGACCATGGCAAACACTGACAAAACTGAGGACCGTCTCCTCACACACCCTCCTCATAAAAAAAAACAAATTTATTATTGCAGATCATATAAGTTGGTGCTAATGTAGCACGGCAGGTTAAAAAAGTCCAAATTTTTCACAACACCAAAAGGGGGGAAAACGCAATGGCAAAAGAAAACCTGGAAGTGGAGATTCTCGACGAAGGCAACAACATTGTAGAAACAAATGGCTTGGGCTGCTGCATCTACTTGTACCTGTTTGTCGGCCTCATATGAAATGGGAGGAGCCTCGCCTTCCTCTGTGAGCAAGGCGAGGCTCCTTGCGTACCATCCACACAACATTTGTGGCCGGCAACACGACGGTCAGACGATAGGTATAATCTCTCATGAAACTTTCCCACTACATGAAGGTCTTCCCCTCCCCCGACCGACCCGGGTACGTCCTCCTCTATTCCACCCTGCGCGGTTCAGTCGCGGTGATCCCGGCTCAAACTCTGGCGTCCCTGCAAGAGGGAGTATTCCCCGTCGAGGGATGCGAGACGCTGACACGGCTCGGCATGCTGGTAGAGGACCCCGGCGTGGAAAGGGAACAGATGCGTGGCCTCATCGACCGCGCCAACGCGGGGCCGCGGCATTTCATGGCCTCGGTGGTGCTGAACCTCGACTGCAACCTGGACTGCGGCTACTGCTTCGAAGGCGAGTTCCGCTGCGGGCACTACATGTCGGAAGAAACCGCCGATCTTCTGGTGGAGACGCTGGTACGGGAGAGGATCTCGCAGGGGTGGGACGTCACGGTCTCCTTCTACGGCGGGGAGCCGCTGCTGTCGCAGGACCTGATCCGTCGCATTTCGCAGCCGCTGCAGGCTGCGGCCCTGCATCACGGCGTGAAGTACGCCTTCACCCTGGTGACCAACGGCACGCTCCTCGACCGGGACACGGCGCTGCGGTTGCTCCCCCTTGGACTGCAGGGGGCGAAGTTCACCCTGGACGGCCCCCGGGAGATTCATGACGTCCAACGCCCCTACGCCTCCGGCGCCGGGAGTTTCGAGATCATAGCCGCGAACCTGGCGCAGGTCTGCGACCTCATCTCCATCCAACTGGGGGCGAATTTCCGGCCGGAAAACTACCGGGAGTTCCCGCGGTTGCTCGACCAGCTTCCCCTTTACGGCATCACGCCGGACAAGCTCAGCGTGGTGATGTTCACGCCCGTCGTCTCTACGGGGGGGTGCTCGGACTTCAACACCGGCTGCGCCTTGTCCGAGGAACCGTGGCTCATGGAGGCGGCACCTTTCCTGCGCGAAGCGACCCTGGCCAGGGGGTACCGCGTCCCCACGCTCAAGCCGTCCGCCTGCGTCGTGGAACTCGACGACAACCTGGTGATCGATTGCACCGGAAAGTTCTACAAGTGCCCTGCGTTCATGGGCTCGGAAGAGATGAGCATCGGCGGTTTGAGGGAAGGGTTACAGGACTACAGGGCATCACACGGGATCGGGAACTGGCAGGTGGATGCCTGCCTCGAGTGCAGCTATCTGCCGCTTTGTTTCGGCGGTTGCCGTTTCGTCAGCAAGCTCCAGGGTAAGTCGCTGACCGAGGTGGACTGCCGGCGCAAATTCTATGACGCGACCCTGGAACAGACCGTGCTGCAGAACCTCACCTACCTTGCCCCCAGGAAAAAGGGCGCCGCGCAAAGCGCACCCGCCCAGGCAGCACCTCCCTACTGACGCTCCTGCTTCAACCTTTTGTTCAGGGTCGGCCGGGTCAGACCCAGGAGATCCGCTGCCTGGGTCTGGTTGCCGTTGGTGAGCTTCATGGCCTCGGCGATCAGGTATTCCTCGACCTGCAGCACGGTCGGGAACTTCCCGAACAGCGCGAAGAGGGGATTGCCGCAATCGACGGGGTGGGGTGCCCGCGCCGGTACCGCGGCCACCCCCGGGAAGTCCGCGACCGACAGGGGCGCCCCCTCGTTGCAGGTGACGGCGTGGTGCACCATGTTGTAGAGCTCGCGCACGTTGCCGGGAAACCTGCACTGCTGCAGCGCCGCGATCACGTTGTGCGGCACCTTGGGAGCCTGCTTCCCCTGCTGCGCCGCGATCTGGTGCACGAAGTAATCCACCAGCGCCTCCACATCCTCGAGCCGCTCCCTCAAAGGGGGTACCCGGAACTCATGGGCGCAGAGGCGGTAGTAGAGGTCGTTTCTGAAGGTTCCGGCGCCCCGCAAGGCGGCGAAATCCATGTTGGAGGCTGCCACGATGCGGGCGTCGCTTTTCAGCAGCAGGTCCGAGCCCAGCCGGTAGTACTCGCGCTCCTGCAGAAGCCGCAGCAGCTTGATCTGGGAGGCGAGGTTCAGGTCCCCGATCTCGTCCAGGAAAAGGGTTCCTCCGGCGGCTGCGCTTATGAGACCGTCGCGCTTGCTGTCGGCGCCGGTAAAGGCGCCTTTTTTGTGTCCGAAGAGGGTGTCCGAGAACATGAAGTCGTCCAGCCCCGCCGCGTTGAGCGATATGAACGGCCCGGGGACGCCCGACACGTCGTGCACCGCGCGCGCCAGCAATTCCTTCCCCACCCCGGTCTCCCCCGTGATCAGGACCGGCAGCCTCGAGCCGGCGATCGCCTCGATGTACTGGAAGATGCCGCGCATCTTCTTGGAGGTGGTGATGATGCCGGCGAAGGCATCGGGGTTGCCCAGGGTGTCCGCCAGCAGGTAGTCCTTGAGCATCCGGTTTTGCTGCCCGAGTTCGCTCACCTGGAGCGCCTTCTTTACGCTGGCCACCAGGCGGTTTGGGTCCACCGGCTTGGTGAGGAAGTCGAAGGCGCCTTGGCGCATACAGGTCACCGCCGTCTCGACGTCCCCCATGGCGGTCATCACGATCACCGGGACCTCCGGATGCTCCACGGTGAGGCTCTGCAGTATCTCGGCCCCGGTAACGTTCGGCATCACCCAGTCCAGGATCACCGCGTTCACCCTGTGCTCCCGGATGTAGGGGATCACCTTCCGGCTGTCCGAGATGGTCGCCACCCCCGGGATGTCGCTCGAGGCGAGCAGCAGCGACACCTCGGTGAGGATGCCCGGCTCGTCGTCCACGAGCAGTGTGTGTTGTTGTGTGGTCGTTTTGACTGTCATCTCACCACCAAGGATAGAAGTATCTACTTAAAGGTTTCACATCATATCCGGTCACGTGCCGATATTCAACTGTTTCTTGACGCGGCAGTTGAGGCGGGATGCAGAAGGTGTTCCGTCGGACTGAAGCAACGGGGTTGCAATCGGGAGACGAATCGGCATAATCTATACCCTTGAGCCGGACCAACACCCACACGGAGGCACGTTTTGAACCCTAGAGCTCTCCTCGAGAAATACTTCCAAGACAACCAGCAGGGGCTCGAGATCGTCTATCGCCACAGCCGCAAGGTGGCCGACAAGGCGCTCTCCATCGCCGCACGCGCCGGCAGAAGCGACGCGGAACTGCTCTTCATAGAGGAAGCCGCCCTGCTGCACGACATAGGCGTTGCCCGTACCTACGCCCCCAAGCTCAACTGCTTCGGCAACTCCCCCTACATCTGCCACGGCCTGATCGGACGGAAGATGCTGGAGGCCGAGGGGCTGCCACATCACGCCTTGGTCTGCGAGCGGCACATCGGGGTCGGGCTCACCGCCCGCGACATCGCGGAGCAGAGGCTGCGCCTGCCGCTCCGGGAGATGTCCCCCGTCACCGACTGCGAGCGCATCGTGGCCCTCGCCGATCTCTTCTATTCGAAGAAAGGGGGAGAACTTGACCTTGAAAAGAGCACCGACCAGGTCAGGTCCGACCTGCTGCGTTTCGGACAGGAGAAGGTACGCATCTTCGAAAGCTGGCTCAAAGAGTTCAGCCTCGACAGCGGCGCAGAAGCCCCCGCCCCATCTAATTAGCCTCCCGCCCCTTTCCGGCCAACGAAGTGTGCTATACTGTAAGCGCCCAGCCTCACAGGGCATTTTCCAGCATACGGCACCAGCTTCCCCCCCGGCCGATCATGTGCTTGCCACGGAAGGTGTTTTCATGGGTAAACCGCTCCGCGTTCTGATCGTTGAGGACTCCGAGGACGACGCCCTGCTCCTCATCTTCGAGTTGCGCCGCGGCAACTACGCGCCCGTCTCCAGACGGGTCGAGAGCGCCGATGCCATGCGCAAGGCGTTGGCAGAGGAAGACTGGGACCTGGTGGTCTCCGACTACGTCCTCCCCGGTTTCACCGGACTGGAGGCACTGCAGGTCCTGCGCGATTCCGGCCTGGACATCCCCTTCATCATCGTTTCCGGAAAGATAGGCGAAGACACCGCGGTGGGCGCCATGAAGGAAGGCGCCAACGACTACCTGATCAAGGGGAACACCTCGCGCCTGATCCCGGCCATCGAGCGCGAGATGCAGGAAGCGCAGGTGCGGCGCAAGAAGCGCGAGGCGGAAGCGGCGCTGGTCAGAAGCGAGCGGCGCTACAAGAGGCTGGTGGCGGCCGTTACCGATTACATCTACACCGTGACCCTCAGCGAGGGGAACGTGGTCAAGACCTCGCACGGCCCGGGCTGCCTCTCGGTAACCGGCTACAGCGACGAGGAGTATCAGAAAAACCCCTTTCTCTGGTACCAGATGATCCACGAGGAAGACCGCGCCGCCGTGACGAGCCTCACCGACGAGCTGCGGGCCGGCAAGGAGATCCCTTCGGTCGAGCACAGGATCCGGCACAAGGACGGCTCCTTGCACTGGGTCATCAACACCATCGTGCCGCGCTACAGCGAACAGGGGGAACTGATCGCCTACGACGGCCTGATCTCTGACATCTCCGAGCGCAAACAGGCCGAAGAGTCGCTGCGGGTGCAAAGCGCCGCCCTGGAGGCGGCGGCCAACGCCATCGTGATCACCGACAGCGACGGCGTCGTGCTGTCGGTCAACGAGGCGTTCACCCGGATGACCGGGTATACCCTGGAAGAATCCGTGGGGCACGATTTGAGCTTTCTGAAATCGGACCGGCAGGACCCCGAACTGTACCGGGAGCTTTGGTCGACCATCATGGGCGGGAAGATCTGGCACGGCGAGTTGGTGAACCGGCGCAAGAGCGGCGAGCTCTACCCGGAAGAACAGACCATCACGCCGGTCCTCGACCAGGACGGCCAGATCAAGCACTTCATCTGCATCAAGCAGGACATCACCGAGCGAAAGCTGGCGGAACAGGCGCTGCTGCAGAACACCAGCATGCACAAGGAGATGGAAATCGCCAGGCAGATCCAGCTCTCGCTGCTTCCTGCCGCCCCGCCTCTTTTGACCGGCATTGATTGCGCCGGCCGTTGCGTCCCGGCCAGCCACATCGGCGGCGACTACTACGACATCCTGCTTCACGGCGAGAGGCTCGACCTGGTGATCGCGGACGTCTCGGGGCACAGCGTCGGTGCTGCCCTCATCATGGTGGAGACCCGCAGCGTGCTCAGGGCCCAGATGCCGGCCCTGGACGGTCCGGCCCAGGTGGTCGCTGCCCTGAACGAAATTCTGCACGACGACCTCTCCCGCGCCGAACTCTTCATCACCATGTCCTACCTGAGCTACCACAGGACTTCCGGTAGGCTGCGCTACAGCAACGCCGGGCATCCCCCTCCCCTGCTCTACCGCCCCGCCGAGGAGCGCTTTTTCGCACTCGACGCGGAGGGGCTCATCCTGGGGGTGAACCGCAGGGTCGCCTTCGACGAGCCGGTCATACAGGTGGAAAAGGGAGACCTGCTGCTAATGTACACCGACGGCATCACCGAGACGCAGAGCCCTTCGGGGGAGCTGTTCGGGGTGCAGCGGCTGAAGGGGGTGCTGGCCCGCGAGCACCGCAAGCCTTCGGCTGCCATCATCGACGCCGTACTCGACACCCTGCGCGCCTTCACCGGCCACACCACCTTCGACGACGACATCTCGATGCTCCTGCTGAAATTCCTCCCCTGACTGACGGCACCCTCCCAGTATTACTTTTCTTGACGGCGCACTCCGTGATGGTGTAAACATACGCCATTCAATAGAAACAGGGGTGTGCAAATGGCGAAAAAGATCTTCGTTGCGGCGACCGGACAAAACTGTGGCAAGACGACCATCAGCATTTCGCTCATGCACCAGGCCAAGAAGAAGTACCAAAGGGTCGGTTTCGTGAAACCCTTCGGCCCGAAAGTCCTTCTATACGACGATTTCATGGTGGACATGGACGCCTTGCTCATGGCCAAGGCCTTCGGGCTGGAGGAGGACATCGCGCTGATGTCGCCGGTGGCGCTGTACCGGGACTTCACCAAGGACTATCTGGCGGGCAAGCTGGACGATCTCTCGCTGGCGGACTGCATCCTCGAGGCGGTGCGGGAGTTGGAGCAGAAATACGACTTTCTCATCATAGAGGGGGCGGGACATGGCGGCGTGGGTGCCGTCATCGGGCTTTCCAACGCCAAGGTGGCAAAACTGATCGGCGCACCGGTCATGATCGTGAGCGAGAGCGGTATCGGCAAGGTGATCGACGCCGTGCACCTGAACCTCGCCCTGTACGAGCGGGAAGGGGCGGACGTGAGGGGGATCATCGTGAACAAGATGATGCCCAGCAAGAAGGAGATCACCACCAAGTACCTAAAGCGCGCCTTCGAGCCGCAGATCAAGGTGATCGACGGGTTCAACTACTCGCCCATCCTCGCCAACCCGACCCTCAGTCACATCTCGAAGCTCTTCGACCTGCCTTTGCAGGGGGAGATCAACGAGAAAAGCAGGATCATCCACAACATCCAGCTCGGAGCCGCCTCCTCGCAGCGGGTGATCGACGGGTTGCTCGATTCGACCCTTATGATCGTGACCAGTTCCCGTGACGAGCTGATCGTGACCCTCTCCTCGCTGTACCACATCCCCGCGTACAAGGAGAAGATCGCGGGATTGGTGATATCGGGACATGTGCCGGTTTCCGAGGTGAGTCAGCAGATCCTGCACGACTCGCACATCCCGTACATTCGCGTCGAGGAAACCACCGCCGAGGTCTTCACCGCGCTTTCGGACGACGTCGCCAAGATCACCTATGAAGACCAGGAGAAGCTGAACTGGATCATGGCCAACGCAGAAAGGGATGTGGACTTCCAGGCGATCGACGCGCTGCTGTAAAAACAAAAACAGGGGCCAGGGGCTGAGGGAATTGTTAGATCAGTCCCCAGCCCCCAGCCCCTACTTCCTACTTCCTACTTCCTACTTCCTACTTCCTACTTCCTACTTCCTACTTCCTACTTCCTACTTCCTACTCCCTAGCCCCTGCCTTTAGATCTTGGTCCCCGGCGGCTTTGAAGGGATCTCCTGCTCCCTCTGGCACTCCACGCAGTACGCGGCGAAGGGCATCAGCTTCAGCCGCTGCAAACCGATCGGCTGGCCACATCCTTCGCACTTGCCATAGGTTCCTATCTCTACCCGCCTTTGCGCTTCCTCCAACGCGGTGAGCTGCTGTCGCCTGATATCGGCCACGGCAAGTCCGGCGTCGGACAACACGTCCAGCATGCTCTTCTCGCCGGGGTCCTGGGGTACGTCGTACTGGGCCGCCAGATTCTCCCCGGTCTGAGAAAATACATCTTCGCGCAGCTCGGCCCAAAGCCGGCGCTTGTACTCCACGAGCAGGTTCCTGAATTCAAGCTGATCGCCTTCCAGTTTTTCCGGCATCTCGTCCTCCTACAACCGGCGCCCGCCCAGGCCAACCGGCCCTTTGCCCCATGAGGGGTAATCACCGCATCAGGGAACGTCCTCGACGTCGCAGAGCGGACAAAAGAGCTCACCACTCTCCTTGTCGCGCTGGAGTTGCGAGCCGCAAAGCGCGCAGATTTCCGTCTCCTCTGTGCCGACGACCGGCCCGTCCTTCAGAATGTCCTCTTCCTCGCTTACCCTTCGCATATGGCCTCCTTTGGCGGAACTGCCGCGAAAACAGCCAAAAGTATACCTTAAAAACGCAAACGGGCTTGACCCTCCACATTAATCTCGTGGAGTAATCAAGCCCGATCCGTTTTTACCGCGCACCGTTCGTCGTGGGGATGGCTCAGCAGGCCCCTCCCAAGGGGAAGCCTGCGTCGATGCAGTCCAAAAATTCAACCACCGCCGGGTCCTGCATGCGCTCGCTCTTCACCACGACGGAGCGACGACGCGACTGCTCGAATCCCGGAACGACATGTTCGAGCAGCTGTCCGGCATCCAGCTCCCTCGCCGCTATGCTGCGCGAGACGAACGAGATACCACCTCCGGCAAGCACCGTCTCAAGCGCCAGACGGAGGTCGTCAACCACGACCACGGCTTTGAAATCCTCTACGGTACGGCCGCAGCGGGAGAGGTTAAGGTCCAACAGCCTGCGTGAGGTGCAGTCGGGTTTGCGGGCAATCAGGCAGAACTGGAAAAGCCGTTCGAGGTCCACCTCACCCGGGGGGAGTCCAAGGGATGGCGCGCTGACGAAAACCAGCTGGTCGCTCGGCAGTTCCACGATATCGAAGCCGGAAACCTCCATCGCCTCACAATGTTCAATCACCGCCAGGTCGAATTCGTTTTCCTGAAGTTCCTTCACGGCGCGGTCCAGCGAGTGGAACATGAAACGAAGGTCGACGTTGTCGGCCTTGCGGGACATGAACTTCTCCATCACCTGAGGCAGGAAACCGACCCCGAAGGTAGGCGTACAACAGATGGAGAGGCGGGTCTTCTCCCCCCTAAGCTTCAGGTCGTTGGCGAGCTGCGCCTCCAGAAGCAGTATCTGCTCGGCTCGTTGCACCACGAGCCTCCCTGCATCCGTCAACAACAACAGCTTCCCGGACCGGTCCACCAACTGGCAGCCGTAGTGGTCCTCAAGGTACTTGATGCGCTGCGAGACCGCGGACTGCGTAATCGAGAGATCGTTCGCAGCCTTGGAAAAGCTTCCCACCTGCCCTAACACCACCAGCGTTTTCAGATACTCTGTTTGCATTCAAATCGGCCTATATATAATAATCTTTATTTAGCAGTACGCTTATAGCACGCCGCACTCCGGCAAGGCAAGGTTCCTTTCAAAAAAAACAGCCGCCGCCGACGAAACCGCTCAAGTCATCGACGGAATTTCCACACAGCTTGTACGGAAATCATGAAGGCATGAAAAAGCCGGGTGCAGGGCTGCATCCGGCTCCGTTGGCAGGCGTACGGGGGAGGAAGGGAGTGTCAGATCTCCTGGTACTCGATCTCCTCACCCAGGTAGTTGCGCACGAAAAGGCGGCTGCCGTCCGCGCTGAACCGGGCCGATGAGACCTCCACCTTGCCTTTCCCGCCTGGCAGATCGATGACGTAATGCGGTACGGCGAGGCCCGAGGTATGGCCGCGCAGGGCCGCCATTACCGCGATGCCGTCCGCGACCCGGGTCCGGAAATGGGCGGTGCCCCGGACCAGGTCCATCTGGTGGATGTAGTAAGGACGCACCCGGATGGCCAGGAGGCGCTGCATCAGCTCGCGCATCACCTGGGGCTCGTCGTTCACACCCTTGAGGAGCACGCTCTGGTTGCCAAGCTGGATGCCGGCGTCGGCAAGCCGCGCACAGGCCCGGGCCGACTGCTCGGTGATCTCGCGAGGGTGGTTGAAGTGGGTATTGATGTAGAGCGGCTGGTGGCGCTTCAGCATGCGTGCGAGACGCGCCGTGATCCGCTCCGGGAGGGTAACCGGCACGCGGGTGCCGATCCTGATGATCTCGACGTGGGGGATGCGGCGCAAGGCGGTCAGTATCTGCTCCAGACGGTCGTCGGAGAGGAGCAGCGGATCGCCGCCGGAGAGAATCACGTCCCGGATCTGCGGTTGCGAGCCGATATAGGCCACCGCCTCGTCCACCGGCGCCGGGCTCATCCCCTGGCACCCCACCCCCCGCTTTCTCATGCAGAAGCGGCAGTAGACGGCGCAGGCAGTGGAGACCAGGAACACCACCCGGTCCGGGTAGCGGTGGATCAGGCCGGGCACCGGCGAGAGACGTTCCTCGTCCAGGGGATCGGGGGACTGGGTCAGGTCGTGCATTTCGGCCGGGTCCGGGACGCACTGGCGCCAGATGGGGTCTCCCGGCTCGCGGATCAGTCCGAGGTAGTACGGGGTGATCCGCATCGGGTAGCGCCGCACCACCTCGGCGAGATCCGCCCCCTGCACATGAAAAAGCCCGGCAAGTTCCTCCGGGCTGGTGATGCATCTCTTGAGGCTGTGTTCCCAGGCTTCCATCAGACCTCGAGGGCCCCGATCAGCGAGCGGACGCTTTCGATGCCGTGCTCGACCAGGTACTGTTCCATCTCCTGCGCGATCCTCTGCGCGGCGGAAGGATCGAGAAAGCTCGCGGTACCCACCTGGATGGCGGTGGCGCCGGCCAGCATGAACTCGAGGGCATCCCTGCCGTTCATGATGCCGCCGATGCCGATGAGGGGCAGCTTGACCGCCTTGGCCACCTGCCAGACCATCCTGAGCGCCACCGGTTTTATGGCGGGACCGGAGAGGCCGCCGGTGACGTTGGCCAGTACCGGGCGGCGGCGCTCCAGGTCGATGGCCATGCCGGTCAGGGTGTTGATGAGCGATAGCGCGTCGGCGCCGGCATCGGCGCACGCCTTGGCCATGACAACCACGTCGGTCACGTTGGGGGAGAGCTTCACGATGAGCGGCTTGGAGGTGTTCCTCTTGACCAGCGAAACGACCTCCTGGGCGGCGCCCGGGTCGGTGCCGAACACGATCCCGCCCTGCTTCACGTTGGGGCAGGAGATGTTCACCTCGATGCCGGCCACGCCGGCCAGGCCGTCCAGGCGGCTCGCCACCTCGCCGTACTCCTCGAGGGTATTGCCGTAGAGGTTGGCTATCACCGGCGTGTTCACGTTTTTCAGGTAGGGGAGCTTCTGCTCGATGAAGGCGTCTATCCCCACGTTCTGCAGGCCGATCGCGTTCAGCATCCCTCCCGGCGTCTCAACGATGCGCGGGGTCGGGTTGCCGGCCTTGGGCTTCAGGGAGAGCCCCTTGGTCACCATGGCGCCGATGCTCTCCAGATCGAGGTAGTCGGCGAACTCGGCGCCGTAGCCGAAGGTGCCGGAAGCGGTCATCACGGGGTTGCGCATCGGGATCCCGGCGAGGACCACGGACATGTCAGGTCGTTGCATTGCTAACTCCATTGCAGTTCAAAGCTGTCGAAGACGGGACCGTCCTTGCAGACGCAGCGGTAGTCGGGGGTCTCGTCGGTGTGATTGGCCCCCTTCATGACGCAGCCAAGGCAGGCGCCCACGCCGCAGGCCATGTACGCCTCCATGGAAACCTGGCAGGGGACGCCGTGCTTTTGGGACATCTTGGCCACCGCGTTCAGCATCGGCGTCGGGCCGCAGGCGAAGATGCGCATGCCGGAGGAAAGGTGGCGCTCCAGCACCTGGGTGACGAAACCGCGTTCGCCCAGGGTGCCGTCGTCGGTCGCCACGTAGGTCTCGACGCCGAGCCTCTCGAATTCGGTGATGCAGAGGACGTCGTCGCGGTTGCGTCCCCCGGCGAACAGGCGCACCTTTTCGCCGCGCTCCTTCAGCTCCTTGGCGAGGTAATAAAGCGGCGCGAGCCCAACGCCGCCTCCCACCAGCACCTTCTCCTCACCGGCAGGTCCCATCTGGAACCCCTTGCCCAGCGGGACCAGGAGGTCGACCAGGTCGCCGTGGTGCAGCGCGGAAAGGAGCTTGGTCCCCTTTCCCACCACCTTGTACAGGATCTCGCAGTAGACCTGCGCGCCGCAGCCGGCGTATTCGGGAACGAAGCTCCCCACGTCGAAGAGCCCGAAGGGGCGTCTAAGCAGGGGGTCGATGGCGTCGTTCACCTTGAGCATGACGAACTGCCCGGGCACCGCGGAGGCGAGCTCCTGGGGGGCCGTCATCCTCATCCTGAAGTAGTTGGGTGACACCTCGACGTTGGAGATAACCATGGATTTAAACTGCATCGCATTCCTCTACTTGAGCTATGGATAGGTCCATCAGAATGGCGTCGTCGCCATTTTCGTAGTAATTCCTGCGGCGCCCCACCTCGGCAAAGCCCAGACGCCGGTACAGCGAGATCGCCTCGTGGTTGCCCACCCGCACTTCCAGGCAGAGCAAGGCGAGCTTCCGCTCCCGGCAGAAGGCGACAGCCCAGTCGACCAGCGCGCGTCCGATCCCGCCTCCCCTGGCCCCAGGGTCTACGGCGACATCGAGGATCTCGGCCTCGTCCAGCACCTGCTTCAGGCAGAGGTAGCCGGCGACCTTCCCGGCGCCGGTCACGGCGACCACCGGGTGGCTGCCGGGGCTTTCCATCTCGTCCAGGAAATGGCGCCGGGTCCAGGGGCGGGGGAACGAGGCGGACTCGATTTCGAGGACGCTGTCTAAGTCCTCGTCACACATGGGACGCAGTGTTATTTTCTTCCCCAAGGCTGACACAGCAAGGCATATTATGCAAAGCACCAGTCGAAGTAAACAATTTTTTCACTTTGACTTTTACTGGGGAATGGGATAGATTTCTCCTTTAATTTATTGGAGGTTTCACCTTGAAAGAGAAGAAAATCACATATAAAGACGCCGGTGTAGACATAGACGCTGGCAACACTTTCGTCAAGATGATCAAGCCGTTGGTCAAGGCCACTTCCCGTCCGGAAGTCCTTGCCGACATCGGCGGTTTTGGCGGTCTCTTCTCGTTGAACACTGGCAAGTACAAACATCCCGTGCTCGTCTCCGGCACCGACGGTGTCGGCACCAAGCTGAAACTTGCCTTCCTCGCCGACCGTCATGACACCATCGGCATCGACCTGGTAGCGATGTGCGTCAACGACATCATTGTGCAGGGCGCCGAGCCCCTCTTCTTCCTGGACTACCTGGCCACCGCCAAGCTCGACCCCGCCAAGGGTGCCTCCATCATCAAGGGTGTCTCCGAGGGTTGCGTCCAGGCAGGCTGCGCCCTGATCGGCGGAGAAACCGCAGAGATGCCCGGCTTCTACACCGGCGACGAGTACGACATGGCCGGCTTCGCGGTCGGCGTGGTGGAGCGCGAGAAGATCATCGACGGCTCCTCCATCACCGTGGGCAACAAGCTGATCGGCCTCACCTCCTCCGGCCTGCACTCCAACGGCTACTCCCTGGCCAGAAAGGTCATCCTGGAGCACATGGGGCTGAACATCAACGACGAGATTCCCGGCCTGGGCAAGACCGTCGCCGAGGAACTCCTCACCCCGACGCGCATCTACGTCCGTTCCGTCCTGAACCTGCTTCGGGACTTCAACATCAGCGGCCTCGCCCACATCACCGGCGGCGGGCTCCTGGAGAACGTCCCCCGCGTCCTTCCCAACGGCTGCAAGGCCGTGATCAAGAAGGACAGCTGGGAGATCCCCGAGATCTTCAAGATCATCGAGAAAGGCGGCAACATCGAGGAGAACGAGATGTTCCGTACCTTCAACTGCGGCATCGGCATGGTCCTGGTGGTCCCTGAGAACGAGGCCGACGACATCATGATCAGGCTCACCGGGCTCAACGAGACCGCTTTCGTCATCGGCGATGTCGTCAAGTGCGACGCCGGCAAGGAGTGCGTGGAGCTGGTCTGATCCGCGCGGAGCCTTTATGGGAAATGAGCTCAAGATAGGGGTACTGATCTCCGGCAGCGGCAGCAACCTGCAGTCGATCATGGACGCCTGCGCCAAGGGCACCATCAACGGTCGCGTGGTCTGCGTGATCAGCAACAAGGCGGACGCCTTCGGCCTGGAGCGGGCCAGGAAGGCCGGCATCCCGGCTCTGCATCTGGACCACCGCGCCTACACAGGCCGCGAGGCGTACGACGAGGCACTGGTGGCAACCCTGCGCGAGTTCGACGTGGACCTGGTGGTGCTGGCGGGCTTCATGCGCATCATCACCTCGGTGCTTTTGGACGCCTTCCCGATGCGCGTCATGAACATCCATCCGGCGCTGCTCCCCGCCTTCCCCGGGCTGCACGCCCAACGCCAAGCCCTGGAATACGGCGCCAAGGTCGCCGGTTGCACCGTCCACTTCGTGGACTGCGGCACCGACACCGGGCCGATCATCATCCAGGCTGCGGTGCCGATTCTCGCGGGGGACACCGAGGAGAGCCTGTGTGCCCGCATCCAGAAGGAAGAGCACCGCATCTACCCCGAGGCGGTCCGCCTCTTCTCAGAAGGGCTTTTGCAGGTCGACGGCAGGGTGGTCACCGTCTCGGCCTGACCACGAAACAACATAGCAAAATCAGAACCCCCTCCTGCGCGAGGGGGTTTTTCTTTGCCCGCACCAAGCCCTCCCCGTGCCTCTTTCCCGTGGCGCCTTAGCGATGTTTCTGCTATAACCACGCCCATGCCCATTCATCACCTCGCCAGATTGCTGCTGTTCGCCCTGCTCACCGTCCTTTTGTGCGGCTGCTCCATCTCCCAGGCCCTGCGGGTCCGGGACCGCACCACCGTAGACGTAGACAGCATGATCGCCGATATCTCGGACGCGCCGGTGATCTTTCTAGGCGAAAGGCACGACGAGCCTGCACATCACGATCTGCAGTTGCGGGTGCTCAAGGCTTTGCAGGCTCAAGGAAGGGATATTGCCATCGGCATGGAGATGTTCGAGAGCGTGAGCCAGCCCGCACTTGATGCGTGGAGCGCCGGAAGGGTGCCGGAAGAGGCCTTTCGCAAGGTGTACCAGTGGAGTTGGCGCCACATCCCCTGGGGCATGTACAGCGACATCTTTTTCTTTGCCCGTGACAACCACATCCCCATCGTGGCGCTGAACGCGCCGCGCGGCATCGTCCAGAACGTCGCGCAGCGCGGCTTCGGCTCCCTAAAAGCCGCCGAGCTCGCGGACCTGCCGCCCGATGTCGACGCGAGGGTGACCGACCAGTTCCTAAACTTCATGCGGGGATCCTTCCCAAGCCACGGCCGAAGCGGCGACGCATTCCGGCACATCGCCGAGGCGCAGATGCTGCGCAACATGGTGATGGCCAGGCGCATATACGACTATCTCGCAGCGCACCCGAAAAAGGTAATGGTCGTGATCGCTGGGGGTGGGCACGCGCGTGGGGGCGGCGGGGTTCCAGCCGAATTGAGGGGAAACCAGAACTACAGGATTGTGCTCCCGCCGGTTCCGCCGTTGGACGAGGAGAGCGTTACCCCCGAGGACGCGGATTACCTGCTGGTGGAGCGGTTCTGAGCGGGGAATTCGGGTGGCGTGTCAGAGCTGCTGCTCCAGTTGCTGGTCCAGCGAGTAGAGCCATGCCAGCAACTCGGCGACGGCCTGGTACAGTCCCGGCGGGATTTCCGCGTCGAGATCGATCTGCATCAGCATGGCGACCAGTTCGGGGGACTGGTGCACGTACACGCCGTGCTCCTTGGCGAGCGAGATGATCGCCTCCGCGCTGATGCCGGCCCCCTTGGCGATGACCCTGGGGGCACCCGCCTCGTCGGGGTTGTAGGCCATGGCGACCGCGCGCTTCATGTCCGAGCTCTTCTTAGCCATCCTTGGCCGCCATCTTGTTCAGGTGCAGTCCCTGTGAGGCAAGCGAGGTTCTCAGTTCGCCGCTCCCTTGACGCAAAAGCTCGGAAGCGCCGGGACGATCACAGACCAGCTCCACGTTGATCCCTTCTGGGGTGAAACGCAAGTGCGCCTTCACCCCCCCAAGGCGCGGCAGTTCCAGCGCCAGGTTCGCCTCGATCCCCTGCTCCCACTGCTCGGCGCCCCCTTCCCCTATTACCAGCCTCATCTCCTGTCCGGGCCAGGCCTCCCCCTGCCAAGCCAGCACGCCGGTGTTCAGCAGGTGGAGCTGTTCCTTGATGAGCGGCAGGGTGCGGCCGTCGGCGATGGCGCCACCGGCCGTCTCCTCTCCGGCCGAGCCCCCTTCCCTTTCCGACAACATGCGGGAAAGCTTCCCCTGGGGTTCCTTGAGCAGCTCTTTGAGGGGTAGCCCCCCGAGAGCCCACTGGGCCAGGTGCGATTCGTAGAAGAGGCCGTTCTGGGTAAGGCTCGTCTTCAGCCTTCCGGCAAGTTGGGCTGCGGCCTGCTCCGGGTGCTCGACCAGCGGCTCCTGCGCAGACGGCAGCACGGGCGCGTTCTGCACTACGTCCGCGAGCCACTTCCCCATGGAGCTCAGCTGCACCGACTCGGTCTGGGGGCGCAGCATCTGGAAGGTCACGCGGGGATCCGCGGTCACGAAGGTCAGCTCCAGGGTTTCCCCCGGCTGCACGTTGAGCGGGATCTCCAGCTTATAAAGCTCTCCAGCCACCCGCGCCAGGTACAAGTTGTTGGGAAGGTTGGCGATGATCTCGGCCTTGACCTGCTGCCCCGGGTTGAGCTGCAACAGGGAGCTGGCGCGCTCCTGCACGTCGGCGGTCGGAGTCACCGCCGTCTTGGCCAGGATGGTCAGAACCTGCTTTTGAGTTTCGTCGTTGATCAACATGCCGCGTCCCCAGCAACGACCGTAAACAGCTCTACAGCTCTACAGCTCTACGTTCTACAGCTCTACGTTCTACGTTCCAAACTCCAGGAACGATCACAGCCCGGGCTGCATCGCCGGCGCCTTCCTCCCGAAAAACGCCCTGCCCCTCTGCACGGCCCGGTCCAGGTAGTAGTAGACCACCGGCGTTATGTAGAGCGTCAAAAGCTGCGACACCAGGAGCCCCCCCACTACCGCAAGGCCGAGCGGCCTTCTCCCTTCCGAGCTCGCCCCGATGGCGAGCGCGATGGGGAGGGTCCCCATGAGTGCCGCCATGGTGGTCATCATGATAGGGCGGAAACGGACCAGGCACCCCTGGTGGATCGCCTCCATCGGGCTCTTCCCCTCGCGCCTCTGGGCGTCGAGCGCGAAGTCGATCATCATGATGGCGTTCTTCTTCACGATCCCCACCAGCATGATGATGCCAACGAAGGCGTACAGGTCCAGCTCCTTGTGAAACAGCATCAGCGTCAGCAGCGCGCCGAGCCCGGCCGAAGGGAGCCCGGACAGGATGGTGATCGGGTGCACGTAGCTCTCGTACAGGATCCCGAGCACCAGGTAGATCACCACAACGGCCGCCAGCAAAAGGAGAGTCAACCCCTTGGTCGAGGACTGGAAGGCCTGGGCCGCGCCCTGGAAGCCGGTGTTGATTCCCGGGGGGAGCGTGCTCGCCGCCAGCTTCTCGACCGCCTCCACCGCCTCCCCCAGGGGAACCCCCGGCTTCACGTTGAAGGAGACGGTGACGCTGGTGATCTGCCCCAGGTGGTTCACCGACAAAGGCCCCAGCGACTTGGTGAGCGTGGTCATGGTCGAGAGCGGCACCAGCGCGCCCGACGACGACCTGACGTAGAGCAGCCCCAGGGCCGACGGGTCGAGACGGTACTGCGGCTCCAGTTCCAGGATCACCTGGTACTGGTTGGTCGGGGCGAAGATGGTGGAGACCTGCCTGGAGCCGTAGGCGTAATAAAGCGCGTCCTCGATCTGCTGCGCCGTGACCCCGAGCGCCGTAGCCTTGTCCCGGTCGATGTTCAGGTCGACCTGTGGGTTCTTGAGCTGCAGGTCGCTGGTCACGTCGAGCAGCTGCGGCACCTGCTTCAGCTTCTGCTCGAAGGCGGCAGCGCTGTCGTAGAGGAGCTGGGTCTCGGGGCTTTGCAGCACGAACTGGTACTGGCTCTTCGAGAGCTGTGCCTCAAGCCTGATCGGCGGCGGGTTCTGCATGAAGCTCTGGATCCCCGGCACCTCGGCCAGCTTCGGGCGCAACTGCTGGATCACCTGGTCGACCGTTTCCTTTCTCTCACTTCTCGGCTTTAGCGTGACAAACATGAAGCCGGAATTGGAGCCGACCCGGGAACCCGAGGCGCCGACCGTGGACATGAATCCCTTGATGTTGGGGTTGGCCGCGATCCTCTTGGCGAGTTCCTGCTGGTGGGTGACCATCTCCTCGAATGAGGCCCCCTGCGCCCCCTCGGTGGTGCAGTAGAAGGAGTCCAGGTCCTCGCTGGGGAGAAGCCCCATCGGCATCACCTTGAAGAGATAGACCGTGACCGCGGTCATGATCAGCGTGACGGCGAGGGTGGCACGGCGGTGTTTGAGGACCGCGCTGAGTGTCCTGCTGTAGGCGGCAAGCATGGCGTCGAAGCAGCGCTCCAGGAGGAGGTACAGCCTGCCGTGGTGCTCCTCGGCGGGCGGGTGCAGAAACCGGCTGCAGAGCATGGGAGTGAGGGTCAGGGAGACCACGCCGGAGATAAGGATGGCGCAGGTTATGGTGACGGCGAACTCGTGCAGAAGCCGCCCCAGCATCCCGCCCATGAAGAGCACCGGAATGAACACGGCCACCAGCGAGATGGTCATGGAGACGATGGTGAAGCCGATCTCCTTCGCCCCCTTCAAGGCGGCCTCCATGGGGCGCTCCCCCTGCTCCATGTGGCGCACGATGTTTTCCAGCATGACGATGGCGTCGTCCACCACGAACCCGACCGAGAGGGTGAGCGCCATCAGGGTGATGTTGTTCACCGAGAAATGCAGGGCGTACATCGCGGCGAAGGTGCCGATGAGCGAGATGGGGAGCGCTAGGCTCGGTATCACCGTGGCGGAGAGGTTCCTGAGGAACAGGAAGATCACCATGATCACCAGCGCGATGGTGAGCACCAGGGTGAACTTGACGTCGGCCACGGAGTGCCGGATGGCCTGGGAGCGGTCGTAGAGCTCGTGCAGGGTGACCGCGCCGGGCAGTTGGTCGCGGAATCCGGGGAGGAGTTTCTTGATGGAATCCACCACCTCGATGGTGTTGGTGCCCGGCTGTCGCTGCACGGCGAGGATGATGGCACGCTCGCTGCCGTTGAACCAGGCGGCGAGCTTGTCGTTCTCAACCGAGTCGATCACGCTGCCGAGGTCGGACAGCCGCACAGGGGAGCCGCCGCGGTAGGCGACGATCAGCGGGCGGTACGCGGCCGCGTCGAGAAGCTCCCCCTGTGACTGTATGGAGAACGACTTGCTGGAGTCCTGCAGGGTGCCCGTGGGGAGGTTAACGTTGCCGCCGGAGAGCGCCTGCGACACCTCGTCGATGCCGATCTTCCGGGAAGCAAGCGCCATCGGGTTCAGCCGCGCCCGGACCGCGTACTTCTGAGGGCCATAGATCTGCACCTGGGCCACACCGCTCACCATGGAGATACGCTGTGCGATCATGGTGTCGGCGTACTCGTTCACCCGGGACAGCGGCAGCGTCTTCGAACTGAGCACCAGGTAGAGCACCGGCTGGTCGGCCGGGTTCACCTTCTGGTAGGAGGGGGGGGCCGGCATGTCCTGGGGGAGCTGCCGGCTCGCCTTGGTGATGGCGGACTGCACGTCCTGCGCCGCCGCGTCGATGTCACGCTCCAGCGCGAAGCGCAGCGTGATGCGGGTGACGCCCTGGCCGCTGGTGGAGTTCATGGTGTCGATGCCGGCGATGGTGGAGAGCTGGCGCTCCAGGGGGGTCGCGACCGCGCTGGCCATGGTCTCCGGACTTGCCCCCGGGAGGTTCGCGGTGACCTGGATGGTGGGGTAATCGACGTTGGGGAGATCGTTCACCGGGAGCATCTGGTAGCCGATCAGGCCCGCGAGCACGATGGCGAGCATGACCAGGCTGGTCATCACCGGCCGCCGGATGAAGAGTTCCGCAAGGTTCATGAGGGTGCCCCGCCCTTGACGGCCACTTTCCCTCCCGGTACCAATTTCACCTGCCCGTCAGTCACCACCGTGTCGCCGGGAACGAGCCCCTTCTCGATCAAGGTCAGGCCGTCGAGGGAAGGACCGGTGCTGACCGGCCGCACCTCCGCCGTGGAGTCGGGCTTGACGAGGTAGACGAATTCACCCTGCTGCCCGGTCTGGACGGCGCGGGTGGGGACGACGGTCGCCCCCTTCCTGGTGTCGAGGGTGATGGCGACGTTGACGAACTGCCCTGGCCAGAGCGTTTTGCGGGCGTTGGCGAAGGTGGCCTTCACCTTGATGGTGCCGGTGGCGGGATCGACCCCGTTGTCCAGGAAGGTCACCGTCCCCTGCTCCGCGACGGCGCTCCCGGCGACGCGGGCCTGGACAGGGAGTTTGCCGCCGATCCTCCCCTTGATGGTGGCCAGATCCTTTTCCGGCAGGGCGAAGGTGACGTAGAGCGGCGCGATCTGGTTGATAGTGACCAGCGCGGTGTCGTTCTCCTTGACCAGGTTGCCGGGGTGGGTGGTAAGGCCGCCGGTGCGCCCGGCCATGGGGGAACGGATGAAACAGTACTCCAACTGGAGCTTGGCGTTGTCGACCGCGGCGCGCAGCGAGGCGACCGAGGCGGCGAGGGAGTCGGCGTTGGCCTGGAGCTGGTCGTACTGCTCGCGGGTGACGATCCCCTCCTGCCAGAGCGCGGCGTACCGTTTCGCCTGCTCCCTGGCGTTGTTGGCGCTGGCAAGATCACGGGCCAGGTTTGCCTGGGCCTGCGCCAGCGAGGCCTGGAAGGGGCGCGGGTCCACGGTGAACAGAAGCGCCCCCTTGGCGACGTCGTCCCCTTCCTTGAACTGCACCCCGGTGATCATGCCGGCGACGCGGGACTTGAGCGCCACGGTGGCGTAAGCTTCGACGTTGCCGATGGCGCGCAACTCGATGGGAACGTCTTTTTGGGAGGCTCGGGCCACGGCAACCGGCGCGGGAGCTTTCGTTTTGGGTTTCTCTGTCTTGCTGGAGCAGCCTGCGCCGAATAAGGCAAACAAGAACAAAAACAACAGGAATCGGGGAAAGGGATGGGCAAGAGAGGTGGTGCGCACGCTGTATTCTCCTTTGCGGCCTGGAGGGTTGCAAGATTCATAGCACACTCCGCAGCCAATTAGTAGCCAAGAAAGCAGATCCATATTCTTTCCTTTTTTTATAAAAATTGCCGTTCGGCTAAACCTATCAGAACAGCCGGCCGATAAGAAGGTGCAGGTAGGACTCGAACCAGATGCAGAGACGCGAGGGGCCCGACCAGATGAAACATCCACTGCGCATCCTGATCGTAGACGACTCTCCCGAGGACGCCATCCTCATCGTTCGGCACCTGCAGAAGGAGTTCTCTCCCATCTATGAACGGGTCGAGACCCCGGACGAGATGAACGAGGCGCTGGACCGCGGGGGGTGGCACCTGGTCGTCTCCGACTACGTCATGCCCCGTTTCAGCGGCCTTGGGGCGCTGCAGCTCATGCACGAGCGCGGTGTCGACCTCCCCTTCATCATGGTGTCCGGCCAGATGGGAGAGGATGCGGCCGTCGAGGCGATGCGCGCCGGCGCGCACGACTACCTGATCAAGGACCGCCTCTCCCGGCTGATCCCGGCCATCAAGCGGGAGCTGAGGGAAGCGGAGGTGCGCCGCGAGCGCCGCATGGCGGAAGAGGCCCTGTCCGCCACCGAGGCGCGCTTCCAGAGCCTGGTGGAGCAGTCTCTGGTCGGCATCTTCATGCTTCAGGAAGACGTCTTCATCTACGCCAACCCGAAGCTCGGCGCGATCTTCGGCTATGATCCCGACCAGCTGATCGAGAAGAGAAGCCTCCTCGACCTGGTCGCGGCGGACGACCAGATCCGGGTGCTGACCCGGTTCCTGCGCCCGCTCAAGGAGGGAAGCGAGCCGCTGCACATCTTCTTCCGCGGCAGGCGGCAGGACGGCACGGCCATCGACCTCGAGGTCAACGGCACCAGGACCCTGATCAACGGCTCGGACGCGGTGATCGGCACCTTGCTCGACATCACCGAGCGGCGTCGCGCCGAGGCTGAACTGAGTAAGTTATGGCGTGCGGTGGAACAAAGCCCGGTCTCGGTGGTGATCACCGACCTGCGGGGCCACATCGAATACGTGAACCCGAAGTTCATCGAGGTGTGCGGCTACTCGGAGCCCGAGCTGATCGGCATGAAGACCAGCATCCTCAAGTCCGGCAACATGAACGACGAGTTCTACCGGGATCTTTGGCAGACCATCTGCTCCGGGAAGGAGTGGCACGGCGAGCTGCACAACAGGAAGAAAAACGGCGAGCTGTTCTGGGAGAGCTGCTCCATCTCGGCGGTCAAGAACCCGGAGGGGCAGATCACCCACTTCGTCGGTGTGAAGGAAGACATCACCGAGAGAAAGCTGGTCGTGGACCAGTTGCGGCAGGTACAGAAGATGGAAGCGGTCGGGCAGCTCGCCGGAGGGATCGCCCACGACTTCAACAACCTGCTCACCGTGATCAACGGCTACAGTACGCTCCTGCTCCGGGCCCTGGACGAGAAGTCGCCCATGCACAAGGAGGCGGAGCAGATTCTGCGTGCCGGGGAGCGCGCTGCGGACCTCACCAGGCAGCTCCTCAGTTTCAGCCGCCGGCAGATCATGGAACCGCGGGTGCTGGACATCAACCGCCAGGTGAAATCGGTCCAGAAGATGCTGGAGCGGCTGATCGGCGAGAACATCCGGCTGGTTACCGCACTCGCGCCGGATGCCGGACTGATCAAGATGGACCCGGGGCAGCTGGAGCAGATCGTCATGAACCTGGTGGTAAACGCACGGGACGCCTCCGATACCGGCGGGGTGATCACGGTTGAGACCACGAACTGCGATCTGGACGACGGCTACACGCATCGCCACCCCGGCTCCCAGGTGGGGAGTTTCGTGAGGCTCAGCGTGACCGACCGGGGCCAAGGGATGACCGAAGAAGTGAAGCAGCGGCTTTTCGAGCCGTTCTTCACCACCAAGGAAATGGGGCGTGGCACCGGGCTCGGACTGGCCACCGTGTACGGCATCGTTAAGCAGTGCGGCGGCTACATCGAGGTGATCAGCGAGCCGGGGCAAGGGGCGCGATTCGACATCTACCTGCCGCGCACCTTCCAGGAGGAGGAGTCCCTGGGCAAGCGGCAGCTCGACGAGGACATCGACACCGACCACACCATCCTGGTAGTAGAGGACGAGCCCGGGGTGCTGAACCTGGTGGTGCACACCCTGAGGATGCGCGGATTCAGGGTGCTGGAGACGACGGACCCCGAACAGGGTATCGTCCTGTTCGATCAGCACGCCGATGAGATCGACATGCTCCTGACCGACGTGGTCATGCCGTTCATGAGCGGCCCTACCCTGGCCGAGCACCTGCTGGCCAGGAAACCGAAGCTCAAAGTGCTTTTCATGTCTGGACACACAGACAACAGGACCAGCTTCGAGAAGAAGCTGGAGAGAGGGATGCAGTTCCTGCCCAAACCCTTTGCGAGTGACGCCCTGATCAGAAAGGTGAGGGACACCCTGCAGGGGACCGGGTCGCAAGAAGTGACCCGGGCGATTCCAGGAGGTAGCAATTGAAAGGGAACATACTCATAGCCGACGACGAGGACATGATCAGAGAACTGATCAACATCACTCTGTCCAAGGAAGGGTTCACCTGCTTCCAGGCCGGTAGCGCGGAAGAAGGTTTGGACATAATCAACAGCCAGCAGTTGGACCTGGCCCTTTTGGACATCATGATGCCCGGGCGCTCAGGGATCGACCTGCTCAAGGACATCAAGCAGGTGACGCCGGACACCACGGTGCTGATGATCACCGCCATGAACGACATGGACACGGCCCTTTCCTGCATCCACAACGGGGCCGAGGACTACATCACCAAGCCCTTCAACCTGGACCGAGTGCTTCTGACCGTGAAGAACACCCTGGAGAAGCGGCGCCTGGTCATGGAGAACAAGGAGTACCAGGCCAACCTCGAGCTCAAGGTACGCGAGCAGACCGAGGTGATCAGGAGCGTCATGGGCGAGATCAACCTCGCCTACGAGCACACCCTGGCGGCGCTGATTCGGGCGCTGGACGCGAGGGAAAAGGAGGTCGGGTCGCACTCCGAGCGGGTCATGGCCTACACCTGCCTGCTGGCGGAAAAGGCGGGGATCGGGCCGGAAGAGCGGATCATCATGGGCAAGGGGGCCCTTTTGCACGACATCGGCAAGATCGGCGTGTCCGACAACATCCTGTTGAAGCCGGGAAAACTGGACGACGAGGAGTGGAAGGTCATGCGCCAGCACCCGAAGATCGGCTACGACATCCTGGCGGGGATCAAGTACTTCACCGACGCCGCTGAACTGGTTCTGTTCCACCACGAGCGCTACGACGGCGCCGGCTACCCCCACCGCGTGGCCGGCGAGACCATCCCCATCAGCGCGCGCATCTTCTCGCTGGTGGACACGCTGGACGCCATGACCTCGGACCGCCCCTACCGCAAGGCCCTGAGCTTCCAGGCGGTGCTGGACGAGGTTGTGCGCTGCTCGGGTCAGCAGTTCGACCCGAAGCTGGTGGACGTGTTCCTCTCCATCCCCAAGGAGGAGTGGGAAAAGGCGGCGGGGAAGACCCTGTAACCGGGAACAGGTCACTGGGCGAATGTTTTTTCGCCTCCCCTGTAACCGCAAACGCCACCCTGTAGGGGCGAATAATTATTCGCCCAGCCCTGGTGCACACAGGATTGCCCTGGCAGACAAAGAACAGGCAGGACAAAGAACAGGCAAGACAAACAACAAGGGCGAATGATTATTCGCCCCTACAGGAACACCCCAAAAAAAGAGCCGGCGGACCATCTGGTCCGCCGGCTCTCTTCTTCTCTGCCCATCTTATCGCTAGGACTGCTCGCCCAACCCGATCCGGTAGCGCTCGAGGCGGTCGCGCAGGGTGTTGCGGCTGATGCCCAAAAGCTTCGCGGCGAAGACCTGGTTGTTGTTGCTCTTCTCCATGGCCATGTGGATGAGCGCCTTCTCAAGCCCCATGTTGACACTCTCGTAGATGGCCCCCTTGTTCTTCGCGCAGATGCCGTCGAAAACGGGCTCCAGCATGCTCCAGAACACCTCGTAATAGTCGCCGCCCACCACCTCGAGGTCGACTTCCTTAAAGCCGGCCTTGGCGGTCAGGAAAGACTCGAAATCGCCGGGAACGAGGATGTCGCCGCGGCAGAATACTACCGCGGAGTTGATCACGTTCTTAAGCTCCCTGATGTTCCCCTCGAACTGGTGGTTCATCAAAAGCGACATGGTCTCGGGAGCGACCCCCTTCACGTTCTTGCCGTACTTCTTGGCAAATTTCTTCACGAAGAGGTCGACAAGCAGCGGGATGTCCTCGGTACGGTCTCGCAAAGGCGGCAGGAAGAAGTTCACCACGCGCAGGCGGTAGAAGAGGTCCATCCTGAAGGACTTCTCCTTGACGGAGGCAAGCAGGCTTTTGTTGGTGGCGGCGATGACGCGGACGTCAACCTTGATGGTCTCGTTCCCGCCTACCCGCTCGAACTCCTGGTTCTCCAGGACGCGCAGGAACTTGCCCTGGTTGGCGAGGCTCATCTCCCCGATCTCGTCCAGGAAGATGGTGCCGCCGTTGCATTGCTCGAACTTGCCGATGCGGCGGGAATGGGCATCCGTGAAGGCGCCCTTCTCGTGGCCGAACAGCTCGGATTCGAGCAGAGCCTCGGGGAGCGCAGCACAGTTGACGGCCAGGAAGGGACGGTTCTTGCGGCGGGAGTTGTTGTAGATGGCGCGGGCCAAAAGCTCCTTGCCGGTGCCCGATTCCCCCTGGATGAGGACGGTGGCGTCGGAATCGGCGACGCTGCCGACCATCTTCCAGATCTCGATCATCTCCGGAGAGGAGCCGATCATCAGGTCTTCGCTGAGGTCTTCCTCGGCCTGGGGTCGCTCCCTGGTGTAGCGTACCTTGCGGCTCAACAGGTTGCACTCCAGCGCCTTCTTGACCGCACCCTTCAGCTTGCTCATGTCAAAGGGCTTGGTGACGTAGTCGAAGGCGCCGTGCTTCATGGCCTCGATCGCGTTCTGGGTGGTCTTGTAGCCGGTGGCCATGATCACGGCCAGACCGGGGTCGATCTTCTTCGCCTCCTTGAGGACCTCGATGCCGGACTTCTGAGGAAGGCTGATGTCCATGATGGCCACGTTGGGACGATCGGCGATGATGCGCTTCAATGCTCCTTCGCTGTCGCTTTCCAGCAGCAGTTCGTATTCCTCGCCCGTGAAGATGGTCTTCAGCATGAGCAGGATGTCGTGATCGTCATCCAAAATGAGCAGTTTAGCAGTCATGGCCGGTCCCCCCGATGGGCTATTATAATCCGCCCCGGTCTTTTGCCAAGACCGGGCGTAGCGAGGCTGAATGAGTCCTACCGGTGATACCAAAAGAACCGCCTGAATAAAGCGGTTCTCCCGGTTTTACATCTAAGGAACGAAGCTGTTACTGTTCGTCATCTTCGTAATCGTCGTCACCGAAGGCATCAAGGTCGTCAGCGTCCTCCTCCTGGTCCTCGTCGAATTCGTCGGCCAGGTACTGCGGACGGTCGTCCTCCTCCTTGATAGCCTCGAAGCGGGCCAGGATCGCGGGATTGGTGCAGAAGCGCCCGTCCTTGCAGGTGCAGGTATCAAGGTCGCAGAGGTCAAACAGCTGGATTTCGCTGCACAACCTTTTGGTACTAGTAGTCATTTCTTACCTCAGGAATTGCTGATTAATACAATTATCGCCATACTGCTTGACAACTTTAGCTAAAAAACGTCGCAGGACGACCAATAGTACAACAAAACGCTAGCCGTTGACAAACGATGCCGCAGCGGCCGGCACACCTTCCTGGTCGAGGAGGAAATCGGTGGCCGCCTTCACGTCGGACTTGCAGCCGATGTAGATCGGCGCCCTCTGGTCCAGCGACTCGGGGACGATGTCGAGGATGGGGATAGTGCCGTTGCTGGCGGCGCCGCCGGCGTGCTCGATGATGAACGCCATCGGGTTCAGTTCGAACAGCACGCGCAGCTTGCCGTTTGGCGAGCCCTTCAGGGCCGGGTACATGAAGATCCCCTTCCCTTTCATCAGCACCTGGTTGATGTCCGGAACGAAGCCGCCGGAATAGCGCAGCTTGCACCCCTTGGCCTCCAGGTGGCGGATGAACTTCTCGTCGCCGTCGTTGTACTTGTTGCGCAGCCCGCCGGGAGCGTAGATGTTCCCCTCCTCCTGCATCCTGATGTTCTCGCGGGTCAGGGTGAACTCCATCAGGTTGTTCATGGTGAACTCGTGCACGCCGTCGCCCACGGTGTAGACCAGGGAGACCCTCGGTCCGTACAGGATGTACATCGCCGCGACCTGGTTGCGGCCGGGCTGGAGCAGATCGCATCCTTCGTAGATGGAGACGATGGTGCCGACGGCCAGGTTTACGTCCACCAGCGAAGAACCGTCGAGGGGATCATAGGCGACCGAGTAGAGCCCGTCGGCGCTAGCCTGGGCCTGGTAGATCTCGTCCATCTCCTCGGAGGCGATGTTGCAGACCACGCCGGAGTGGATGAGACGCTTGCGCATGATGCGGTCGGAGAGCACGTCGAGGGCGAGTTGCTCCTCGCCGTAGAGGTTCGAGGTACCGGCGACGCCCAGGTCACCGGTGCGCACCGCGTTGATCACGTATTTGCTTGCCTCGGCAATCTCACAGATGAGGTGGACGAGGTTGTCGCTGATGTTCTGGCCGCGCAGGTGACGGCGCAGCTCAATCTGGAATTTCGACGTTCCCGGTGCAGCAGGCATAGGTCCCTCCTAGATTAAATTAAAATTATTTTACGACCCGGTAGATTAAGTCAAAAAAGGCCACAAAGCAAGCAAAAAAGGGCGTAATGAGGCGACCTGCGGCAACGGATTTGGTAAACAAAATTGGCCATATTGTGAGAGCAATAGGTTAGGAGTTCCCCCATCCCCTCCGGGAGGGGGTGCCCGCAGGGCGGGCGGGGGAGACGCCGAAGGGGTGCTTCCGCGCCGTCAGCGGCGCCCTCACCCCGCCCTCTCCCGTCGGGGGGGGAGTGTGGCAGCAGCAGGTTGCAATGCCATAGAAAAGGCGCCTGCACTGTGAAAAGTGCAGGCGCCTTCGTTACCACGGTTGTTTCTGTAGGGGCGAATAATCGTTCGCCCGCATTTCCACTACGCGACCCAGTCGTCGTCCTCCTCGACCGGTGCGAAGCCGCGGCGCATGGTGTTCTCGGTGACCACCCTCGGATCCATGAAGTGCAGCAGGTAGTCGTGACCGCCCGCCTTGGTGCCGACGCCGGACATCTTGGAACCGCCGAAGGGCTGGCGGCCGACCAGGGCGCCGGTGTTGTTGCGGTTCAGGTAGAGGTTGCCGACCCGGAACTGGCGGCGGGCCTGGGCCAGGTGCTCGGGGCTCCTGGAGAAGACGCCGCCGGTCAGGGCGAACTTGGTGGAGTTGGCCCACTCTATGGCCTGATCGAAGTCCTTCGCGCGCATCACGGCGAGGACCGGTCCGAAGATCTCCTCCTGGGCGATCCTGTGCTCCGGCTTGATGCCGCCGACGATGGTCATCGGCACGTAGTAGCCGCCGTCACTGGGGACCTTGCTCTCGTAGAGCACATGCCCTTCCTTCTTGCCGATCTCGGCGTATTCCTTGATGGTCTTCATCGCCTTGTCATCGGCGACAGCTCCCATGTAGTTGGCCGGGTCCTCGGAGGGGCCGACCAGGGTCGCCTGGGCCATGGAGACCAGACGCTCGACGAACTTGTCGTACACAGCATCGAGCACGATGACGCGGGAGCAGGCCGAGCACTTCTGCCCCTGGAAACCGAAGGCGGAGTAGAGCACATGCGGCACCGCCTCGTCCAGGTCGGCGTCGTCGTCGATGATGATGGCATTCTTGCCCCCCATCTCGCAGACGATCTTCTTGACGTTCTCCTGCCCCGGGTGGACCTTCGCGGCGCGCTCGATGATCCTGAGGCCGACCTCCATGGAACCGGTGAAGGCGATCAGGGAGACGTCCGGGCTGTCCACCAGGTAGTCGCCCATGACCGAGCCGCGCCCCGGGGTGTAGTTGAATACCCCTTCCGGGAGCCCCGCCTCGCGGAACAGTTCCACGATGTGGTAGCCGATCACCGAGGTGAGGCCGGAGGGCTTGAACACCACGCAGTTACCGGCCACGATGGCGGCGCTGGTCATGCCGAGGCTGATGGCGAGCGGGAAGTTCCACGGCGCGATCACCGCGGCGACCCCTTTGGGCTCGTAGAAGTAGTGGTTCAGCTCGCCCGGCGCGTTCCCCACGCGCTTGGGGGTACCAAGGGTGATCATCTCGCGGGCGTAGTACTCCAGGAAGTCGATCGCCTCGCAGACGTCGGCGTAGGCCTGGTCCCACTGCTTGCCGACTTCCAGCACCTGCCACGCGGAGAGCTCGAAGATGCGGCGGCGCGCCACGGCGGCGGCCTTGATCAGGTACTGGGCGCGGTCCTTGGGCTCGGTGTCGCGCCAAGCCGGGAAGGCCTTCTTGGCGGCGGTGATGGCGTCGCCCACTTCCTTGGTCCCGGCCTGGCAGATCACGCCGATGGTTTCGGACGGCTTGTTCGGGTTCACCGACGGGATGGTGTCGGCGGTCTTCACTTCCTTGCCGTTTATAAAGAGCGGGTAGGTCCTGCCGAGCTGCTTACGAACTTCGGCGATCTCCTTCGGGAACGCGGCGCGGTGATCGGCGCGGGTGAAGTCGACCATGGCCTCGTTGTAGAACGGCTTCAGGCCTGCGGGCCCCTTGGCTTCCGGCTTCTTGTTGGCGGCGCGTGCCGCGCGCTCGCGCTGGGCCGTGACCTCCGGGTCCTCGAGCAGGCGCTCGATCTGTGCATCCTCGGCGAAGCTCTGGCGCAGGAAGGACTCGTTCGCCGTGTTCTCCAGCAGGCGGCGCACCAGGTACCCCATGCCCGGCACCATGTCGCCGTACGGGCAGTAGAGACGGATGCGGCCGGCAACCTTCAGGATGCCCCTTCTGACCGGCTCGGCCATGCCGTAGAGCACCTGGAACTCGTAGCGTTCTTCGGGAACGTTCAGGTCCTTCGCCATCTCCATCACGGCGGAAATGGTCCTGATGTTGTGGGAGGCACAGGCGAAGTGGCAGATGTCCGAGCTCTCCAGGATCATCTTGGCCTGGCGCTCGTAGGCCGCGTCGGACTCCGCCTTGATGGTCCAGACCGGAATCGCCCAGTCGTTCTGCTTGGCCTTGACGGTCTCCATATCCCAGTAGGCACCCTTCACCAGGCGGACGGAGATCTTGACCTTGTTCTGGCGTGCCCAGGTCAGCAGCTCCGGAAGGTCCTTGTCGGTATCCACGAGGTAAGCCTGGAGCACGATGCCGAACTGGTCGTAGTTGGGGAACTCCAGCTTAAGGCGCTTGTACACCTCGATGATGATGTCCTTGTGGCGGTAGGACTCCATGTCGATGCAGAGGAAGCCGTCCAGTTCCATGACCTTCTTGGCGATCTTGCGGACGCGGTCCAGGATGGCGACCACCGACCCCTCGAAGTCCTGCGGGTTGGCGAGGCAGAAGAGCGCGGTCGGCTTGACGGCCACGTTGACCTTCGGCGCGTGTCCCCAGTCGAGGTTGGCGTCCCCCCCCTTGCCCGGCAGCGGCTTCCACTCCTTGTATTCCTTCTTGAGCGAGTCGAGGAGCTCTAAGTAGGTGTTCATGTAGATGTCCGCTTCCTTCTCGGAAAGCGTCGCCTCACCCAGCACGTCCACCACGAACGCGAAGCCGTCCTTTCTCAGACGCTCCATGTTCTTGATGGCTTCCTTGGTGTTCTCGCCCACGATGAACTGGCGGGCCATCTCCTGGATGTTGGTGGTGAGGAACTTGTTCAGCACGGCCCCGCCGAAGGAGCCGAGCATGCCCGCCACCTTGGCGCCGGTGGAAAGGACCGGCGGCATGTCCTTCTCCTCGCCGAAGTACTCGCGGATGTGGTCGGTGAGGAGCTTACCGGTGGTGAGGGACGGGAAGACGTCGACAAAGCGGAACATCTGGATCTTGAAGGTTTCGTTCTTCATGCTCCAGTCCATCACCTTGCCCATCCAGGCGCCCTTGTTGAAGAGGGACGGCTTCTCGCCGGAGATGGTGGAGAAGAACTCCTTGCCCCGTGCAATGACTCTGTTGTTCAGTTCGGTGTTGTTCATCCAAAGGCTCCTTTATTACAGGTTGTTCCAAGAGGAAATCATAAACGTGTAAAGCCAGAGCACAAGCTGTGCCATCAGTATACGATTTCGTTCCTGGTGGAGACACGGAGGGGGTAAGCGGGATGAAAGAGCAGTCGGGAAAAGACGTTTCATCCAGCTAAACGGCCGGAAGTATTATAGCATTGCTGGAGGAAAAGGTAATCCGAGGCGGAGGAATTATAGAGAACGGAATACGGGGAGAGACAATTCACAATGGAGGGAATAGAAGCAGGAGGCCGATCAGAATATGCAGCATTGCATAGCCATTCAGTCACTGGGATTGCCAGGTACACTGTAGGGGCGAATAATCATTCGCCCCCCCGTGCCGCACCAGCGCCGCCCATGGCATGGGCAATCGTAGCGGCACCAGCGCTGGGCGAATAATTATTCGCCCCTACAGGATCATGCCACCCGTAGCAAAAGGTTGCCCGGTCGCCCTACGCGATCCCGTGCTTCTTCAACTTCCTGGCGATGGTCGACTGGTTCACCCCCAGCGCCTCGGCCATGCGCACCTGGTTGCCGTGCGTGGCAAGGGCCTTCTCCAGAACCGCCTTCTCCACCTTGTCCAGGGTCTCCTGCAGGGTCACCTCGTCGTGCCACACGCCCCCTGCCCCGGTCGGCGCTACGCCGCCGGAAGCGATCTCGGCCGGCAAATCCTTGACATCGATAAGGTCGGTTTCCGTCATGACGACGAGCCTCTCGCAGATGTTCATCAACTGCCTCACGTTGCCGGGGTAGTCGTAGGCCAGCAGGGCGTCGGAGGCGGCCCGGGTCAGCCGCTTGCGGATCGAGTCACGCGCGCCGAAGAAATCGACGTAGTGCCGGACCAGCGGCAGGATGCAGTCCCTGCGCTCCCGAAGCGCCGGCACGTGGATCGGGATCACGTTCAGACGGTAATAAAGATCGAGCCGGAAGGTGCCGTCCTTTACCATCTGCTCGAGATTGCGATGGGTTGCGGCCAGGATCCTGACATCCAGCGTCCGCGCCTTGGTCCCTCCCAGGCGGACCACGCGGCCGTTTTCCAGGAAGCGGAGCAGTTTGACCTGGGCCGCCTGCGGCAGTTCCGCTATCTCGTCGAGGAAGAGGATCCCGCCGTCGGCCAGCTCAAGGTATCCCGGCTTTCCGCTCACCTGGGCACCGGTGAAGGCGCCTTTCTCATAGCCGAACAGTTCGGATTCGATGAGGGACTCGGGAATGGCGCCGCAGTTGATCTCGATAAGCGGCTTGTCCGCGCGGCTGGAGTTCTTGTGAATCAGCTCCGCGATGAGCCCCTTGCCGACACCCGACTCGCCCAAAATCAGCACTGTCGAGTTCACCGCGCTCACCTTCTGGGCCTGTTTCAGGGCATTGACCATGAGGGGGCTGCGGGCGATGACGCTGCGGGAGGCGAGGTCGGCCTGCTGCATCTCGAGCATGTGGCTTCTGAACTGGTCTCTGAGCGCCTCCTGTTCCTCCAGTTCTCGCTGCAGGTTATCGATCTCGGTGACGTCCCGCTCGCTCACCACGACCCGGATCACCTCGCCGTTGGCGTCCAGGACCGGGGTGCCGGTGGAGATCAGCTTGCGCCCCTGGCGGTTTTGCAACTGGCTGACCACCTTCCCTGTGGTAAGCGCCTCGAGCGCAGCCGAACGGTCGATGAACCCCTGGTCCAGGAGCTCGTGCATGTTCTTCCCCACCACCTCGGGAGCCGTGATGTTGTTGATCCGCTCAGAGGCCGGGTTGATGCGGATGACGACGGCATTGGCGTCGCAGATCCAGAGCCCGTCGGAAGACGAGTCGATAATGGCATCGAGCTCCCGCGTCAGATCCTGGAAAGCGCGCATCTGCCGCGCCATCTCCTCCAGGTCGTGTCCCAAGATCGATCCAGTGAGTGCTTCAGTCATACAAACCTCCGGCAAAAGTTGCGCCGGCAACCATTATGCATAAACGCATTAGATATGCAACAGGGAATATCAGATGACTGAATCAGCCCCTGACACTGCGGTAGGCGTGCAGGGAGTAGAGTACCAGGCCGGCCCAGATGAACAGGAAACTGATCAGGTGGGTGTGGGTGAAGGTCTCTCCGAAGATCGTTATGGCGAGCAGGAAGTGCATGGTGGGGGTGATGTACTGCAAAAAGCCGATGGTGGCCAGACGAAGCTTCTTCCCGGCCGCGGCAAAGAGCAGCAGAGGAATCGCGGTAATGATGCCGGACATCGGTATCAGCACATCGAGGGTGAGGCCGTGGGTGAGGAATATGCCGGTTCCCTTCTGGTTCAGTTGCACCAGGTTAAAGAGCGCAAACGGCATCAGGAGCAGAGTCTCCACGGTAAGCCCGACCAGCGGCTCGACGTGCAGCACCTTCCGGATCAACCCGTAGAGCCCGAAGGAGAGCGCGAGGAGCAGCGAGATCCACGGCACGCTGCCGTACTGGATGGCAAGGTACAGCACACCGGTGGCGGCCAGAGCCAAACTGATCCATTGCGGACGCTCAAGCCGCTCCCGCAGGAACAAGAAACCGAGGAGCACGTTCACCAGCGGGTTGATGAAGTAGCCAAGGCTCGACTGCAATACCTCGCCCACGCTGATGGCATAAATGAAAACCAGCCAGTTGGTGGCGATCAGGATCGTGGTGACAAACAGGATGGCAAGCGACTTGGGGCGCTTCAGGACCGCGATCGTCCCGGGCCAGGCGCCCTTCCAGGTGATCAGCAGGAGTAAAAAGGCGAGGGACCAGACGACCCGGTGCGAAACCATCTCCAGGGGGGGGACGATCTTCACCGACTTGAAGTAGACCGGGAAGAAGCCCCAGCAAAGGTAAGCCGCCAGGCCGTAGATTACGCCCTGGCGGCTTTTTTGTGCAGCGGTGAGCTCGGTATTATCAGTGGTATTGCTCATTTGACAGGCCCATTTCTCGTCCCCGGGAGGGGAGAGGTCGGGAGGGGGGAACGCCTTAGGCGAAAAAGCGATCCCCTTCCCGCACCCGGGCCCCTCCCCTCCAGGGGGAGGGGGACCAGGACTAGATGATCTTAAGTCCGCGCAGCAGGATGACGGTGATGGTGAGGGGTGCCACGTACTTCACGAGGAACAGGAAGATGCTGATGATGGCGCCGTTTTTCAACTGGCCGTCATTGGAGAGAGCCGCCCTCACCTTCTCCTCGCCCCATACCCAGCCCACGAACAGGCAGATGAACAGGCCGCCCACCGGCATCAGCAGGTTGGAGGTCAGGAAGTCGTAGAAGTCGAACATGGTCATGCCGAACAGCTTGAAGTTCGCCAGGACGCTGTTGGAAAGCGCGGCGGTCGAGCCGATCAGGGCCAGGAGGATCACGGTCAGCGCGGTGGATTTGAAGCGGGACATGCCGAAGCGCTGGTGCAGGTAGGCCACCGGGACCTCGAGGATGGAGAGCATCGCGCCGGTGGCGGCGATCGCACCGAGCACGAAGAAGAGCACCACGAAGACGTTTCCAAACGGCATCTGGGAGAACACCGCCGGGATGGTGATGAACAGCAGCGACGGCCCTGCCTCGGGCTTGAAGCCGTAGGTGAACACGGCCGGGAATATGGCGATGCCCGCCAGGATGGAAACGGTCAGGTCGGCAAGCATGACGCGCAGCGCGGTCATGGGGATGTTCTGGTCGTCGCGGAAGTAACTGCCGTAGGTGATCATGGTCCCCATCCCCACCGAGAGCTTGAAGAAGGCCAGGCCCATGGCCGTCAGCACCACGCCGCCGGTCACCTTGGAGAAGTCGGGGCGGAACAGGAACTCGAGGCCGGCAGCGGCACCGGGGAGCGTGAGGCTCCTGACCCCGATCATGACCAGGATCAGAAACAGCACCGGCATCAAGCGCTTGGTGGTCTTCTCGATCCCCTTGGAGACGCCGGCGACTATGATGGCGCCGACGAAAACCAGCACCAGGCACTGCCAGAACACGGACTGCACCGGGTCGGTGATCAGCTTTTCAAAGCCGGCCGAGGTGACCTTGGGATCGGAGGAGAGCACCGCGCCGGAGGCTGCCTTGAAGATGTAGGCGAAGACCCAGCCTGCGACCTCGGTGTAGAAGGCGAGGATCAGGAAGGCCGAGAGTACGCCGGCCGCGCCGATGAGCGCCCAGGATGCGTTCTTGGGGTGCAGCACCTTGAAGGTGGTGAGAGCGTCGGACTTGGAACGGCGCCCCAGCATGAGCTCGGCGACCATGACCACGAGGCCCGCCATCAGCGTCGAGAGCAGGTAGACGATGATGAAGGCGGCCCCGCCGTTCAGGCCGGTCAACGCGGGAAATTTCCAGATGTTGCCCAATCCTACCGCCGAACCAAGCGTTGCGGCGATGACTCCTAAACCCGTGGTGAAACTGTCCCGTGCCTTGGTTACTGTTACGTTTTGCATGTTGGTGCCTGTGTCCTTTGCTCTGCTTCTGGGTATATTAGCGGCAGCATTGCCGCGACTGCTTTCTCTGTGACGGCGGCAATGCCGCCTGGGCGAATGATTATTCGCCCCTACAACGAAACCATCTCCTACCATCTCTTCATCGCCCCCAGAGAGGGACCGAATGAGATTCTTCTGTAGGGGCAAATAATCATTTGCCCAGCGATGGTGCCCCATTCGTGCAGACGGCAAGTGAGACAACTGTGCGCGATTGAGGGGGGCTAATAATTATTCGCCCCTACAGTGGATCCGCTGCAACGCGGACGACGCCTATTTTTTGATGGCGGCGACCTGCCCCGCCGTGATGTGGCAGAGCTGCTCCGGGGTCAGCGCGAAAACGGCGTTGGGGGTCCCGGCGGCGGCCCACAGCTCCTGGTAACCGAGGAGGTCCTCGTCGATGAAGGTGGTGAGCGAAGCGGGGTGGCCGACCGGCGAAACCCCGCCGATGGCGTAGCCGGTCTGCTCCCTAACGAAGTCGGGCGTCGCCCGCTCGATCTTCTCCCCCACCAGGGCTGCCAGCGCCTTCTCGTTCACCATGTTGGCGCCGCTTGCCACCACGAAGACGGCCTTGCCGCTCTCCTTGCCGCGGAACACCAGCGACTTGACGATCTGCCCCACTTCACACCCCACGGCGTTGGCCGCATCCAGGGCGGTGCGGGTGCTCTCGCCGAATTCCTTGACCCGGCAGTCGATGCCGAAGCCGTTCAGTGCATCCTGTACCCGTTTCGCGCTTGCGCTCAAGTTACTATCCATGCGTTCGTTCCTCCCGTGCTGTCAGTTGATTGAACGTTCCCAGTTCCAATCCCCCCTTCTCCCTCTGGGTGAGGGATGAGGTGAGGGCGGTGCTCGGGACACCACTGTCGCTTGGTTGCTACGCCTTCACCCCTGCCCCTCTCCCGAAGGGCGAGGGGATGACTCGGCAGGTTTGTCGCTTTTGGCCGTCACCCTCGTGAAGAGAAACAGCCCGGCAAAGATGATCGCTCCTCCCAGAGCCTGGCGCGGGGTCGGGTTCTCGCCGAGGAACACGGCGGCCCACAGGATCGCCCCCAGCGGCTCACCCAGAATGCTCACCGAAACGACGGAAGCCTGCACGTAGCGCAGCACCCAGTTGAACACGGTGTGCCCCAGGATGGTGCAGACCAGCGCCAGCGCCACGAAGATAAGCCAGTCCTGCGCCGGATAGGGATAAAAGGGGACGCCGCCTATAGCTGCCGCGGCGGTCAGGGTCAGTGAACTCGCGCCGTAGGTCACGAAGGTGTAACCGGTCAGCGGCACCCCGTGGCGCAGCCTCCTGCCGATCAACAGGTACCCGGACACCATGACCGCGGCGAAGAGCGCCAGCAGGTCGCCGATGAAGGCCTGCCGTCCGACCTGGAAGTCGGTCGCGCCGATAACGACACTCCCCACAAAGGCAAGGAAACATCCATAGAGCGCCTTGCGCGGCACGCGCTCCTTGAAGAAGATCCAGGAGCCCAGCACGACGAAGAGCGGCTGGGTGGTGACGAGCACCACGGAACTGGCGATGGAGGTGTACTTGAGGGAGATGAACCAGGTGACGAAGTGCAACGCCAGGAAAACGCCGCTGGCGGCTGAGAGGCCGACCTGGCGCGCGGTCATGCCGCGCAGGGCCGGGGCGCCGCCCCAGAGGGTGAAGGGCGCCAGGAAGCAGAAGGTGAAGATGAGCCGGTAGGCAGCTATCACCAGGGGGGGAGCCGTGCAGACCCTCACCAGTATGGAGGAGAAGGAGACAGCAAAAACCCCTACCAGGATGGCCAGGTAGGGGTTGATCCAAGGTTTGCTTGTGGTGTAAGACACCCTACTCTCCCAGGTATGCCTTTCTCACTTCGGGGTTGGAGGCGAGTTCCTTGGCGTCGCCCTGCAGCACCACCTCGCCGGTCTCGAGGACGTAGGCACGGTGGGCGATGGAGAGCGCCATGTTGGCATTCTGCTCGACCAGGAGGATGGTGGTGCCGCTGGCGTTGATCTCCTGGATGATCTGGAAGATCTGCTCGACCAGCATCGGGGCAAGGCCCATGGAGGGCTCGTCCAGGAGGAGGAGTTTCGGGCGGGACATGAGGGCCCGACCCATGGCCAGCATCTGCTGCTCGCCGCCGGAAAGGGTCTTGGCCGGCTGCTTCTTGCGCTCGTTCAGGCGCGGGAAGCGCTGGAAGATCTTCTCCATGTCGGAGGCGATCTCGTTGTCGCTTCTCGTGTAGGCACCCATCTCGAGGTTCTCGAGCACGCTCATCTTGGCGAAGACGCGGCGCCCCTCGGGGACCTGGGAGATGCCCAGCTTGACGATCTCGTGCGGAGGAAGCTTGGTGATCTCCTTGTCGAGGTAGGTGATCTTGCCGGCAACCGACGGGACGATGTTGGAGATGGTGTTCAGGATGGTGGTCTTGCCCGCGCCGTTGGCGCCGATGAGCGCCACGATCTCACCCTGGTTGATCTGGAAGGAAACGTTTTGCAGCGCCTTGATGGCGCCGTAATTCACGCTGATATTTTCTACCTTAAGCATCCGCTGCTCCTTTGCCGAGATACGCCTCGATGACCTTCGGGTTCTTCCTGATCTCCTCGGGAGTGCCCTCGGCGATCTTGACCCCGTAGTCGAGAACGGCGATGCGGTGCGAGATGCCCATGACGAACTTCATGTCGTGCTCGACCAGGAAGACCGTGACGCCGGTATTGCTGATGGCTTTCACCATCTCGGCCAGGACCTGCTTTTCCTGCGGGTTCATGCCGGCGGCCGGCTCGTCCAGGAGGATGATCTGCGGCTTGATGGCCAGGGCGCGAGCGATTTCGAGGCGGCGCTGCTCGCCGTACGGGAGGTTCCCCGCCAGCTCGTACGCCTTGTGGGTCAGGTCTACCTGCTTCAGGCAGGACATGGCCAACTCCTTGAGCTCGTTCTCCTCGCGGCGTACCCAAGGGAGGAACTTCAGCGCTGCGCCGGTCAGGTCGAAGCTCCCCTGGGTGTGGGCGCCGATCAGGACGTTTTCGAGGACGGTCAGCTGGGTGAAGAGCCTGATGTTCTGGAAGGTCCTGCCGATGCCGGACGCGGCGATCTTGAAGGCGGGCTTGCCGGAGATGCTCTCGCCCATGAAAGAGATCTGACCCTCGGTCGGGGTGTAGATGCCGGTGATCAGGTTGAACATGGTGCTCTTGCCGGCGCCGTTGGGCCCGATCAGGGCCATGATGTTCCCCTTCTCGACCTCGAGATTTACCTTGTCTACGGCGACCAGGCCGCCAAAGCGGATGGTGACGTTATCGAGTTTAAGAATAGCCATGCGTTACTCTCGTTTCGTGAGTTATTTTCGTAAATTACTTCCCGGCCGGCTTCCTGCCCACCGCGCGCAGCAGCAGTTCGGTGACGTTGACGCCGCCGAGGAGCCCGTTGGGACGGAACACCATCAGGAACACCAGCAGCGCGCCGTAAACCAGCATGCGGTACTGCGACATGAAGCGCAGGAATTCCGGAGCCGAGGCAAGCACGGAGGAACCGATGACCGCACCCGGGACACTGCCCAGGCCGCCCAGAACCACCATGGCCAGGATGTCGACCGATTTCAGGAAGCCGAAGTCAGAGGGGTTGATGTAGCTCAGGAAGTGGGCGTAGAGACCGCCGCCGATGCCGGCCATGAAGGAGCCCAGCGCGAAGGCCTGGATCTTGTAGCGAGCGGTGTTGATCCCCATGGCGTCAGCCGCGATTTCGTCCTCGCGGATCGCCTTCAGCGCGCGCCCGAAACGGGAGTTCTGCACGAAGGTGACCAGGATGATGGCCAGGATGGCGACCACCCAGACGTAAATCGGCATCGGTATGGAGGTCTTGGCCGGCGGAACGGTGAGGCCGAGTGCCTTGTTGGTCGGTTCGAAGTTCAGGAAGAAGACCTTGACGATCTCAGCGAAGCCCAGGGTGCAGATGGCCAGGTAGTCGCCGGTAAGCCTCAGGATCGGGAAGCCGATCGCCGCTGCCACGATGGCGGTCACCACACCGGTAACGGCCAGGTTGGCCGCGAAGGGAAGGCCGGTCTTGATGGTCACCATGGCGCTGGTAAAGGCGCCGATGCTCATGAACGCGGCGTGCCCCAGGGAGAGCTGCCCGGTGAGACCGGTGATGACGTTAAGCCCCAGCGCCAGCACGATAGCGATGCCGACGTTGACGAGGATCTGCAACATGTACGGGTCGACTGAGCCGACCAAGCTGTTCAGGAAGTCTGCCATCGAATCTATACCTTCTTTGTAATTTTTTGGCCGAGGAGGCCGGTCGGCTTGACGAGGAGGACCAGCACCAGGATGGTGAAGGCAATGGCGTCACGGTAAGACGAGTAGCCGATGGCGACGCCGAAGACCTCGGAGACGCCGAGCAGCAGGCCGCCCAGCATCGCGCCCGGAATGGACCCGATCCCGCCAAGGACCGCGGCGGCGAAGGCCTTCAGGCCGGCCATGAGCCCCATGTTGAAGGAGACCGCGTTGAAGAGGACGCCGACCAGCACCCCGCCGGCGGCGGCGAGCGCAGAGCCGAGGGCGAAGGTGAAGGAGATGACGCGGTTCACGTTGATCCCCATCAGCGCCGAGGTGTTGTAGTCCTCGGAGGTCGCACGCATCGCCTTGCCGATCTTGGTCTTCTGAACGATGAACTCGAGGCCCATCATGAGGACCGCCGAAACGCCGATAATGAGGATCTGCAGGGTGGAGATGTCGGCGCTCCCGACATGGATCTGCCGCACCGGGAAGGCGCCGTCCGGGAAGCCCTTGGCGTCTGCACCGAATACCATCAGCGCCAGCGACGAGAGGAAGATGGAAACGCCAATCGCGGAGATCAGCGCGGAAAGGCGGGACGACTTCCTCAGGGCGCGGTACGCGATCAGTTCGATGAGGACACCCATGATCATGCAGAAGATCATGGCACCGATGATGGCGACGAAGACGTTGACCTTGAAGTAGGAGACCAGCAGCAGTCCGATGAAGGCCCCGACCATGAAGATCTCGCCGTGGGCGAAGTTGATCAGGGTGATGATCCCGTACACCATGGTGTAGCCGAGGGCGATGAGCGCGTAGACGCTCCCCAGTGCCACGCCGTTTACTAGCTGTTGTAAGAACATGTCGACTTCCTTCCGACTGGATTTGTCTGACCAAAAGCCCGCACCCTGCTACCGGGCGGATCTTCAGGTTAAAATTTTCTCAAAATAGAACAAAGGAATAGCTAACGACGTATACCATAAGCACTTGGAAATAAGCAAGCTATTGGTAAACCTGGTGCTACTCGCAAAATGGAACCGGAGCCGAGAATAAAACAAGAGCAGACCTTCTAATGAGTGGCCTGACCCTCGACCGCGCGACACTTTACAACAGCTGGATCTGTTTCGCAACGTTAAACTTTTGATTAGGACAAAAAACGGCCCCGCTGCATGCGGGGCCGTAGCTGGTTCCGGGCCAGATTGTCATTTTAAAACAGCGGCTGAATTCCTTAACTCTTATCCTGTTTACCGTACGACGAGTCCGCCAGGTTCAGCAAGGACCATCTCCCGGCGCGCAAAAAAAGGTGCCGTGGACGGAGGAGGACTCGACCACGGCACAATAACATGACAACAAGCTGTTTCTAGGGGCTATGACAACCGCACCTCGATGGGGACTGGCTCCGAAGGTGCCTGTCCCCTTTCAATCCTCGCCTACCTCTCGTTTGAGCACTCGTTGTTTTGATCCCGGATGTGGCGCTGTCCCATCGCGGAGCGCGACAGTAACCGCTGTGCTAAAAAAGGCGCCATATCACGAGGAGGAGTGCTATGGCGCAATTACATGACATCGTTGGTATCGTTACATGTCACTCCCATTCAAGACCAGCCGCAACGTCTTGACACCAGCCTGAAAGCTCTCCTTGAGCGGATTACCGACACCAAGCTTCCTGATCGTTGTGCCGTACACCGGCTGAAGGACCAGGCGACTTTGCCGCCCCGCGTTGAGGGTCAACTCTTTGCGGACGGCCACGTCCTCCACCGGGAGTGCGACAACCGCCGTATGCCTGCCCTCTTTTAGCCGAATGGTGCTCTGAAAAAGGTATTTCGTGCCGGTCCCTCCCTCGGGGTCCCCCATGGTCAGGTCTTGCTTTATTTCATTTGCCCTGCTGCCACGCATGCGCATAGACTGTCCGTCGATGTTGACAAGCAGCTCATACGCATCAGTGCCATGAGGATCGGTTGACGAGTAAAAACCTGCCAAGTGCGTCTTCACAACGGCCGATATCTTCAGATCGACGTAGCCTGCGGGAGGGGGGGAATTCTCCTCCTGGACCCTGAAAATATCGACATGGTCGCTATGGTCGCGGCTCGCGATCAACGCTGAGCTTTCAGCGCAGCCAGCAAGTGCCATCACCACCCCAAAGACACAAATAAAGATGTAATGCTTCATAAAGTCCCTCCTTGTGCCGCAGTCTTGACAAGTCATTGAACGTCAGCGTCGACCTTCTTCTCGAACCACCCGTAGACCGACGGGATGATCAGCAACGTCAGCAGGGTCGAGGTTATCAGACCACCGACCACGACGGTCGCGAGAGGCTTCTGGATCTCGGACCCGGTACCCGTTGCCAGCAACATGGGCATGAGGCTGAAGATCGCTATGGAAGCCGTCATAAGGACAGGGCGGAGCCGATCCAAGGCTCCCTTGCGTACCGCTTCTTCAAGACCAAACCCCTCCTCCCGCAACTGGGCAATGCGGGATACCATCACGAGACCGTTCAGCACCGCGACCCCGAAGAGGACGATGAAGCCGACCGATGCGGGCACCGAAAGGTACTGCCCCGAGAGGAACAGCGAGAAGATCCCGCCGATCAGCGCGAAGGGGAGGTTCGAGATCACCAGGAGCGCGAGGCGAATTGATCGGAAGGTGACGTAGAGCAGCAGCAGAATCAGGGCGACCGCCACCGGGCCGATGATCATCAGCCTGTTCATGGCGCGCTGCTGGTTTTCGAATTGCCCGCCCCAGGTGAGGTAGTAGCCGGAGGGAAGCTTGACCTGGTCCTTGATCTTCTGCTTGGCTTCAGCTACGAAGCTCCCGATATCCCGGCCGCTCACGTTCATCTCGATGCCGATCCTTCTCACCCCGTCCTGGCGGCTGATCTGCACCGGCCCCTCCACCATCTTCACCTCGGCCAGTTGGTCAAGAGGTATATTCATGCCGGACTTGGTGGAGATGAGGAGGTTCTGGATCGCCTCCAGTGAATTTCTCTTCTCCTCCGGCAGCCGGACCGTGATGTCGAAGCTGCGGCTCGCCTCGTAGAAGGTGGAAGCGGCCTTTCCGGCCACGGCGATTTCTATCACCTTCTGCACGTCGCTTATGTTGAGCCCATAACGGGCGATTTTGGCGCGGTCGATGGTCACGGTGAGATAGGGCTGCCCGGAAACCTTCTCGGTGTTCAGGTCCGTGCCGCCGCGCACCGTACCCAGGATCTTGGCGATTTCTGCGGACTTGTCGCGCAGCACGTCGAGGTCTTCGCCGAACAGCTTCACGATGAGCTGGGCGCGCGTACCCGCCACCAGTTCGTCGATGCGGCACTGGATCGGCTGGCTGAAGCCGAAGCTTATGCCCGGAATGGTCTCAAGCGACTCCCTCATCTCGTTGGTCAGCTCCTCCTTGGAGATGTCACGCTTCCACAGCTCCTTCGGCTTGAACACGCCGACATACCCGGTCTTGTCAGGCCCGCGGGTGTCGAGGGCGACACCGGTCTGCCCGATGCGTCCCACCACCACGTCCAGCTCGTCGAACTTCTTCAACTTCGCCGTGGCCTGCTGGTTCACCTCCAGCGCCTTCGCCAGGGAGACACCCGGGAGCATGGCGATATCCATATCGAAGGAACCTTCATCCATGATGGGCATGAACTCGGTGCCAAGCCTGGTCACGAGGAACAGCGAGAACGCCAGCAGCCCCCCCGCAACGGCGAGGACGACTTTTCTTTTGTTCAGCGCGTACTCCAGAAGCGGCAGGTACTGCTCCTTGGCGCAGACCATGATCCGGCTTTCCTGCTCCGGCTGCGGTTTCAGGATGATGCTGCAAAGGACCGGGATGATGAAGATGGAGAGGAGCAGCGACGCCAAAAGCGCGATGGCGACGGTGATGGCGAGGGGGCCGAACATCTTCCCCTCGATCCCTTCCAGGGTCAGGATGGGGATGAAGGTGAGCGCGATGATGAGCTCCCCGAAGATGCTCGGCTTGCGCACCTCCATCACGGCCCTCAGTACGGTTTTAAGCTTCGGCTGCCCCTCCCACGCCTCGCTCAGATGGCGCTGCACGTTCTCCACCTGGATGATGGTGGTATCGATGATCATGCCGATGGAGATGGCGAGACCGCCAAGGGACATGAGGTTCGCGGTGATGCCGGTCAGCTTCATCACGATGAAGGTGGCCAGAAGGGACAACGGCAGCGCCATGAGCACCACGATGCTGCCGCGGATGCTGTTCAGGAGGAGATACAGAACCACGAGAACCAGCAAGGCACCCTCGATGAGCGCCTTGTTCACCGTGGCGACGCTCGCCTTGACGATGTCGCTGCGGTCATAGTACGGCACGAGCTTCACGCCCTCGGGGAGCATGTTGCTCTCGTTGATCTCCTTCACCTTGGCGGCTACCCGGGCCACCACGTCGCGGCTGTTTTCACCGCGGAGCATCATCACGATGCCCCCTGCCGCCTCGCCCGAGGCGTCCTTGACCGCGGCGCCCATGCGAACGGCCTCGCCGATTCTTACCTGGGCCACGTCGCGCAGGTAGACCGGTGTCCCCCCCTGCGACTTTAGGACGATATGTTCGATATCCCCGGTGCTCTGGATCAGGCCAACGCCACGCACGATGTACTGGTCGCTGTCGCGCTCCAGCACGTTGCCGCCGACGTTGCTGTTGTTGCTACCGATGGCGTCGTGTACGTCGTCCACGGTGACACCATACTTGAGCAGTTTGTCCGGGGAAACCACCACCTGGTACTGCTTGAAGTAGCCGCCGAAGGAGTTGATCTCGTTGACGCCCGGGACGCTCTTCAACTGCGGGGTGACCACCCATTCCTGGACGGTGCGCAGGTTGGTCAGGTAGGCCCGCTTCGCATCCGGGTCCTGCGGCGCCTTTCCTTCCAGCGTGTACTGGTAGATCTCCCCCATGGCGGTGCCGATGGGGCCCATGGCCACCTCGACCCCCTTGGGGACCTTTTCCCGCGCCTCGGCCAGCCGCTCGAAGACCAGCTGCCGCGCGAAGTAGATGTCGACGTTGTCCTTGAAGACCACGGTTACGATGGACAGGCCGAACTTGGTGACGGAGCGGAGCTGCTCGATATCGGGAAGGCCGCGCATCGCCATCTCGATGGGATAGGTGACATTTCGCTCGATCTCGACCGCCGAGAGCCCGTCCGCATGGCTCACCACCTCGACCTGGATGTTGGTGACATCGGGGAAGGCGTCGATGGGGAGTTTTTGATAGGAATAAAAGCCGAAGACTACGATCACAAGCGCCAGGAAGATGACCATTCCCTTCTGCTTCAGCATGTATGCAACTGTTCTTTCAAGCATGGGTGCTGGTCTCCTTAGTGGTCGTGTCCCGCGATCTCGCCCTTTAGCAACTCTGATTTAAGGACGAAGCCCCCCTTAACGGCCAGCAGTTCGCCTTCCTTGAGACCGGAAAGGACTTCGACCATGCCGCCGGAGGCCCGCCCCAATTCCACCTTGCGCGGCTCGAAAGCGGCGCCACCTTCGGCGACGAAGACGAGCTTTTTCCCTTCCAGCTCCACGATCGCCCCTTCCGGGACGGCCAGAATCGGCGCAGCATCGGCTGCGGTAGCCAGTTCCACGGTGGCGAACATCTCCGGTTTCAGTTTGCGGCCGGGATTGGCGACCTCGACCCTCGCCTTGATGGTGCGGGTCGTCGGGTCGACGACGTCCGCCAGGTAGGTGATGCGGCCACGGAACTTGATCTCTGGAAAGGCGCTAACGACAACGGTCGCGGCTTGTCCCCGGCGCACCTTGGCCGAATCCTTTTCATGGATGTCAACCAGCACCCAGACCGAGGAGAGATCGGCGATGGTGTAAAGACTCTTGGCGGGGTCGGAGAGTTCTCCCACGATGGCGTGCTTCTCGGTAATGACGCCGCCTATCGGTGCGCGCACCGGAAGCAGCGGTCTTCTGTCCCCCTTCAGGTCCGCCGCCGAAACGCCGTACAGGGCAAGACGCTCCTGGTCGGTGTGCAGTTCGGTCTGCACCGTCTTGTAGTCGGTCTCCGCCTGCAGTATCTCCTTCCTTGCCGCGATCTTCTTGTCCACCAGGGCCTTCACGCGCTCCATGTTGGACTGGGCCAGGGCGAGCCGGGTCTTGGACTGGTGGTAGCGGCTCAACGCCTCGCCCAGTTCAACGCTGTCCAGGGTCGCCAGCACCTGCCCTGCCCCAACGCTTTCCCCAAGCGACGCCCGCACCGCCACGATCTTGCCGGAAATGCGCGGCGAGACGTGCGCGATCCGGTCGGCATTGGCCTCGACTTTGCCGGTCGCACTGATCATGCCGGGCATCTGCGTCTTCTTGGCGGGAGCCACCGCCACCCCGCTTTGTTTCTGCACCTCAACGGCCATCTTCACGAGCTTTTCGCCATGCTCGTCGTGCCCCTTCCCTTCCTTCCCCTCGGCGTGGCCGCCCTTCTCTTCTGCGTGCCCTGGTTCCGCATGCTCGCCATGTTCGGCCTGTTCGGCAGCTCCGGGGGTATTGATGAGACGGTAGGCGACGCCGCCACCGAGTGCTATTGCCAGGACCAACCCGATGATGATTCCCTTCTTGTTCACTGCGCACCTCCGTTGATGTCAGCGGCGACTGCCGATTGAAGTCTATTGAAAGCCATCTCCCTGGCATGCAGGGCCGCGAGGTAGTTGTCGCTGACCTCGAAGTATTTCTTCTGTTCCTCGATCACGGCAACAATGCCGACCTCCCCCAGGCGGTAGGCCTCCTGCGTCAGTTTTAGGTTCTCGTCGAGCTGGCCCAGGATGTTCGACCGGTACAGGACCCGTACTTTCTCGGCGTTGACGAGACTCGCGTGGGCCGTCTCCACCTCGCGTTCCACGTTGGCGACCGCACCCTGGAGTCGTACCTCGGCGCTGGAGCGTTTCGCCCGCGCCTCTTGCTGCCCCGCCTTGTTGCTGTCAAAGACCGGGATCGGCATGGAAAGCTTGAGGCCGATGGTGTAGGCGGTTTCCCTCCCCTCGACACTACCGATCTCCATGGACGAGGCGTCGCGACTCACGGCCACCCCGGCGGTGAGGTTGGGGATCCCTTCCGCCTCGGCGAGTGCGACCTCCGCGTCGCTTTTGCCTAGCGTCGCCTGCAGCGCCTTCAGGTCGGGGCGGTTTTGCAGGGCGACCTGCTTCAGGTCAACCACCCCCTTGGCCGGAACATCTTTGGCCTCGAAAGCGCCGCTCAAAGCGGGTGATTCACCCGGGGCAAGAGCCATGAGCGTGAAGAGCTTCGCCCTGCTGTCGAGGAGGCCCCGCTGCAGCGCGATCAGGCTCCCCTCGCTGCGGGTCAGTTCGACCTTCACCAGGTACATCTCCAGCTCAGGGATATCCCCGGCGGCGAGCCGGTCTTCGGCCACCTGGAGCAACTGCCGGTTCAGTTCGATGGCACGCCGCGCCAGGCCTAACCGCTCCTGGGCGAGCAGCACGTCGCAGTAAGCGCCCTGCACCTGCTCTGCGAGCAAGCGCTCGCGGTCGGCCAAAAGCCAGCGGAAGGCCGCCTGGTCGCGCTCGGCCACGGCACGGCGCTTGTTTCGTTTGTCTCCCAGCAGGAACTCTTGCGAGATCCCCAGGGAGAGATTGTTGTCGTCGCTGCTGCCGGTAAGCGCGCCGGTGGCCGCTTCCAGTTCCAGCGTAGGATTGGGGATCACCCCGGCACGAACAGCGGCGGCGTCAAGGACTCCGGCTTCTTTGCGCAAAGAAACCAGCTCGGGGTTGCTGTTGAGCGCCGCTGCGACGGCCTGCTGCGGCGAAACCGGATGGGGCTCGGCAAATACGGGTACGGGTGACAATAGAGACAAGGCGACGGCCACGGCTAGGCGCGCGCCCCTGAAGGCGGTTGTTGCCAAGAAAAACCTCCTGAATACGTTCTTGGAGAGACGAGGAAAATGGGTAGACCACGGCGCGACTACGCCAGGAGGACGGGCTCCGGCAAAGGACGTACTACGGCCGTGAAAGGGGTGTTAGGCGCGTGACTGCGGGGGTACGAACTTGGAGAGAAAAACTTCGGGTATGAAGGTGAAGCGGTCGAAACTTTGGAGGGCGGCGAAAACAGGATTGTAGTCGAGAGAGAAATGCCCAACGCTCAGCGAGACATGGCAGGCGCAGTCACAGCAGAAGTCGCAATCGTCATGGTCGGCGTCCCCCTGCAAGGGGCAGTCGGGGGTGTCGCAGTCGCGGTCGACATGGGAATCTGCCTGCACGCAGTCAGTGACCGCCCCGCAGCGCTCCAGTGCGTGCGCGTTGTCACAGACTCCACTCAGAAAGGTGCAGAAGATCACTGCGAGTAGCAGGAAAGAGAAAATTTTGACAGGAAATAACTTGCGCATGCGTTGGCGAAGATAACGAATAAGTACAGAAAGTGTCAAGACAAAAGGGCGAATGCTATTCGCCCCTCTTCTCAGTGTCAAGGTGCGGCTCATGCAGTTTGACCGGCTTGCCGCGCCTCATCCTCAGGTTCAGCATCTCCACCATGACCGAGAACGCCATGGCGAAGTAGATGTACCCCTTGGGGATGTGCATCCCGAAGCCCTCTCCGATCAGGGAGACGCCGATCAAAAGCAAAAAGCTCAGGGCCAGCATTTTGATGGTCGGGTGTCTTTCCACGAACGTGCTGATCTTGCCGGAGAAGAGCATCATGAAGCCGACGGAGATGACCACGGCGGCAACCATGATGAAGAGCTGGCTGGCCATGCCGATCGCGGTGATGATGGAGTCGAGCGAGAAGACGATGTCGAGGAGCAGGATCTGCACGATGACGGCGCCGAAGGTGGCACCGACCTTCGCCGCGTGCACCACCTCTTCCCCTTCCAGCTTCTCGTGGATCTCCATGGTGCTCTTCCAGATCAGGAAGAGACCGCCCGAGAGGAGGATCAGGTCGCGACCGGAGATCTCGTTGCCGAAGAGGCTGAAAAGCGGGGTGGTGAGCCCCATGAGCCAGCTAAGGGAGAAGAGGAGCGCCACGCGGATGAACATCGCGAGAACGAGGCCAGTGAGCCTCGCCCTCTCCTGCTGGGCCGCGGGGAGCTTGCTGGCCTGGATGGAGATGAAGATGATGTTGTCGATGCCGAGCACGATCTCCAGCGCGCTTAGGGTAACCAGGGCCATCCAGACCTGCGGGTCGGTAAGCCAGTCCATTGTGTCTCCTGTTGTAGGTGCCCCGTCACACGGGGAAACTGTAGGGGCGAATAATCATTCGCCCCCCTTTATCGGGTCATGACCTCTCACGCCACGGTACCGGTCAGGGCACCGGCGGCTGGGCAAATGATTATTTGCCCCTACAGATACCCTCGCCCCCTGGGCGAGGGAGAGTGGCCAATGTTACCGCCGTACCGCCATCTGCTCCAGCCGTGCGATGCGCTCTTCCATCGGCGGATGGGTGGAGAAGAGCTCCATCAGCCCGCCGCCGGTAAGCGGGTTCACGATGAACATGTGCGCCGTCGCGGGGCGCGCCTCCTGCATGGGGAGCGCCTGCGAGGCCATGTGCAGCTTCCTGAGCGCCGAGGCGAGCGCCAGCGGGCGGCCGCAGATCTCGGCGCCGGTGGCGTCGGCCAGGTACTCGCGGGAGCGGGAAACCGCCATCTGGATCAGCATCGCGGCGATGGGTGCGATGATGGCCATGGCCAGCGAACCGACCAGACCGCCGATGCCACCCCCCTCCTCGTCGTCGCGTCCCCCCCCGAACATGGCGCCCCACTGCAGCATGTTGCCGATCATCGAGATGGCGCCAGCGAAGGTGGCAGCGATGGTGCCCACCAGGATGTCGCGGTTCTGCACGTGCGCCAGTTCGTGCGCCATGACCCCTTCCAGCTCCTCGGGGGAGAGGATGCGCAGGATCCCTTCCGTCGCGGCTACCGCTGCGTGGTCCGGGTTACGCCCGGTGGCGAAGGCGTTGGGGCTGTCGGACGGAATGATGTAGACCTTGGGCATGGGGAGCCCTGCGCGCATGGCGAGGTTACGCACCAGGTTGTAAAACATGGGGTGATCGTGCTCGCCGATCTCCTGCGCGCCGTACATGCTCAGCACGATCTTGTCCGAGAACCAGTAGGAGAAGAAGTTCATCCCGAGGGCGAGGACGAAGGCCATCATCATCCCGGACCTGCCCCCGAGGGCTTGCCCCATGGTCACCATGAGCACGGTGAGAAGAGCTAACAGAAATGTCGTTTTCAGTCTTTGCATAACATTTACCTCTACGAGTGTTATGTCCCGAAGGACTTGATTCGGCCGAAGGTAAATAAAAAGACCTTTACCCTCGGCGTAGTTACCAGGATAAAGGTCTTGTTGACAGTTTAACTGCCCCGACTCCGGGTCTTGCGACCGTATTGACGAAGTCCGGGTCGGCCTTTTCTCCGGCCGATAACTACTCCCCTTTAACGATTTGAAATATAATTTTTCCTATGCCAGTTGTCAAGGGCAATCGCAAACCCAAAACGCCGAAGGCAAAGACACAAGACTCAACGCAAAGACGCGGAGTCGCAAAGACGCAAAAGAGACTTTTTGATTTCAACCCGATTCTGCCTTTGCGCCTTAGCGGCTTTGCGTCTTTGCGTTGAAGCTTTGTTTAAAAAAAAACGGCCCCTGCCAAAGCAGGGGCCGTCGGTGCTGCAGAGTCAGGCATTAGTCCATCTTGACGGGTACTTTTGCCTTGAGGACGAACTTGCCGTCCTTGACATACAGGAGGGACAGCGGGCTCTTGATCGGCTCGCGGTTAGCCTGCATGCTGATGGTGCCGGAAACGCCTTCGAACTTCTTGGTCTGAGCCAGAGCGGTCTTGAAGACTTTCGGGTCAACGCTGTTGGCGCGCTTCATGGCGTCGGCCAGCAGCATTACAGCGTCGTAGCCCTGGGCGTCAAACAGGCCGGGGAGCTCGCCGTTGTGCTTGCCTTTGAACACCTCGATGAATTTGGCGGTAGCCGGAGCTGCCTGCTCGGTGGAGAAGCCGAGAGCGGACATGGAGCCTTCTACGGCCGGGCCGCCCAGCTCGATGAATTTCGGGGAGAACAGGCCGTCGCCGCCGAACATCGGAGCCTTCAGACCCTGCTTGCGGGCCTCTTTCATGATGAGGGCGCCTTCGGTGTAGTAACCGGAGAACAGGATGACGTCCGGCTTCTTGCCCTTGATGTTGGTGATCTGGGCGGAGAAGTCCTTGTCGCCGTCTTTAACCTTCTCGTCGGCAACGATCTTGATGGACGGAACCTTGGCGGCCGCGTCGCGGAAGGTCTGGGACAGACCGACGGAGTAGTCGTTGTTGTCGGAGGTGATGATGGCCACCTTCTTGAAGCCGAGGTCTTTCGCGAAGTACTCGATGCACGCCGGAATGGCGATGGAGTCGAGCAGGGTGTCGCGGAAGATGAAGTCGCCCACTTCGACGACGCCCGGGCCGGTTGCGCCTGCGGAGAGGAGCACGACGCCTGCTTTCTGCGCGATCGGAGCGGCAACCTTGGTGATGCCGGTGGTCGGGTCGCCAACGATGGCGGTGACGTTGTCGCGGGAGATGAACTTCTGGGTGACAGAAGCGCCTTCCTGTTTGTCGCCACGGTTATCGGCTTCGACGATCTCGATCTTCTTGCCCTGGATGCCGCCGGCAGCGTTGATCTCGTCGGCAGCCATCTTCATGCCTTCCAGGGTCGGCTTGCCGAACATGGCGACGTCGCCGGTGAGGGCGCCGAGGAAGCCGATCTTGATGGTGTTGCCGGCCGGAGCGGCGGCCGGAGCAGCGCCCTCTTTGGCCTCTTCTTTCTTCTTGCAGCCGAATGCACCGACTGCGAGCATCGCTACGAGCAGCAATGCGCTGATCTTCTTAAAGCTCATGCAGACTACCTCCTTGGGTTTGATTGATCACATTGTTAGGTCCAGCTTCTACACGTCAACAGATTCTAATTGTCACTACTCGATTGTCAAGACAGTGGCACTGAAATTCCCCTCTCCGGCTCAGTTCAAGCCGGAGAGGAAAATGTATCTGTCTTAGAAGTTGTACTTGGCAATGAGCTTTGCATCCCAAAGGTTGTCAGCATCTTCGCCAGCGCTGATGCCTTTGAAGTGGTCGCCGAGGAAGAGGTAGCCGGCGCGGGCGCCGAGGGTCACGTTTGCGGTCAGCTTGTAGTAAGCTTCGGCGTTGATCTCGGTGCCGAGGTACTTGCTGTCGCCGTTGGCGCTGCGAGCCTGGAGGTCCTTGGCGACGGCAGCGAAGCCTGCGTTGGCGCTGGCGGATACCTTGTCATTGAAGGTGTAGTCGTAGCCGAGGGTGCCCATGATGACGCCTTCGTTGTTGTTGTTAACGTCATAGATGATGGCGTTGTCGATGGTGGTCGCGTACTTGTCGCGGCCCAGCATGATCATCTCGGAATCGTAGAACTGGCCGCCTTCGGTGAAGCCCCTGTCGGAGGCGGGTACGTACCAGGCGTTCTTGCCGCCGGAAACGTAGATGAACTCGGTACGGGCGGTGCCGCCTGCCAGCGGCATCTTGGCGCCGACGTTAAAAGCGTAACCTTTGGCATCTACATCGGTGGTGATCTCGCCTGCCTGCTTGGCGACGAAGGCGTTCACGGACACCGGACCGAAGTTGCCGGCAGCGTTCACGCCGAAGGTGTGAACCTTCGCGTCAGGGAACACGGTGTACAGACCGGGGGTGTGCTGGTCGCGAATGAAGTAGTAGGCAGCACCAACGGAGAGATCCTTGCTGATGTTGTACTTACCGTCGAGGGAGTACATGTCGAAGGTGTTCTTGCCGAGCACGTCCTGGCCTGCCTTGCCGCCATCGGCGGAGTCATGGAAACGGAAGTAACCGGCTGCAATGCTGGCGTTGGAGTAGTCGTGGGAGAGAAGCACACCGGCCATGTCGGCGTCGAACAGGATCCCTTTGAAGGAGTCGTTGTACGGCTGCATACCGATCTTGGCGTTGACCTGCGGGTAGTTCAGGTCGAGATAGATGTGCTTGGTCTCCATGTTGACGGTGTCGGCGCCGAGAGCACCGCCGCCCCCACGGGCATTCTCGTAGGAGCTGTTGCCCCAGAAGTTGTAGTCGAACTCGAACTTGGTGACCAGTTTGACATGGTCGTCAGCCTTGGCGGTGTAGCCGAGGCGGAGACGCTGCACGAAGTAGTTTGCGGTCGGAGCATCCTTCGCGATGATGTTGGTACCCGCGAAGTTGCCGTTGTCGAAGAATGCGGTGAATGCGCCATTGAACTGGTTCTCGAGAGCGAGAGCGGAGCCTGCGGATGCTGCGGTCAGTGCGGTTGCGATGGCTACTACTAACAGCTTCTTGTTGCTTTTTTTCATGTACTTCCTCCTCGTGTGTAGTAATTGCATTACAGCGTTTTTGAGACTGTGTTGCCCGGTTAAACTGAGAAGAACCGTATCCCCCCTTTCGTGGTACTGAATGAAAAAAACGCAGATACAGAACTGGCCCCTACTGACGCAGGGGCCAGCGATAAATTACAATATCTGGCTCAAAAACAACTTGGCGCGCTCGTGCGTGGGCGCGGTGAAGAAGTGCTCTGGAGTGCCCTCCTCCACGATGCGCCCCGCGTCCATGAAAATGACGCGGTCGGCCACCTCGCGCGCGAAACCCATCTCGTGCGTGACCACGGCCATGGTCATACCGTCCCTGGCGAGATCCTTCATGACGTCGAGCACCTCCCCGATCATCTCGGGATCGAGAGCGGAGGTCGGCTCGTCGAACAGCATGAGCTTCGGGTCCATGGCGAGCGAGCGGGCGATGGCCACGCGCTGCTGCTGGCCGCCGGAGAGCTTGCCGGGATACGACTTCGCCTTGGCGGCGAGCCCGACGCGCTCAAGAAGCATCATGGCCTTCTCCTCGGCCTCCTGCTTCGAGCGCTTGCGCACCACGGTCTGGGCGAGCGTGAGGTTTTCCAGCACGGTCTTGTGCGGGAACAGGTTGAAGGACTGGAACACCATCCCCACCTCCTCGCGCACCTTGGTGATATCGGTCTTCGGATCGTAGAGGTCCATGCCGTCCACGACGATGGTGCCGCGGTCGATCTCCTCGAGACGGTTGATGGAGCGGAGCAGCGTCGACTTTCCGGAACCGGAAGGACCGATGATGACCACCTTCTCGCCGTCGTAGATATCCAGGGAAACCCGGTCCAGGGCGCGGAAGGAGCCGTAGACCTTGATGATCTCTTTCGCCTCTACCATTTTCCTGCGGCTATTTGTTGACACTGACACGCTCCTCCATTACGCCGATGATCTTCGAGAAGAACAAGGTGATGATCAGGTAGATCAGGGCGATGACCGTGTAGGTCTCAAAATAGGTGAAGGACTCGGAGGCGTACTCGCGGCCGCGGCGCAACAGGTCGGCTACGGCGATGATGGAGACCAGCGATGAATCCTTCAAAAGGGCGATGAACTCGTTGCCCACCGGCGGGAGGATCACCTTGACCGCCTGGGGGAGGATGACGTGGATCATGGTCTGACGGCCGTTCATCCCCAGGGAGAGGGCCGCCTCGCGCTGCCCCTTGGCGATCGACTCGATCCCGGCGCGCACCACCTCGCCCATGTAGGCGCCGTAGCAGACGGCCATGGCGATGATGGCGGAAAGGATGGCGGGGACCTTCACGATGGTGCCGAGGGCGTAGTAGATGTAGAAGATCTGCACCAGCAGCGGGATACCGCGAATGATTTCGACGTAAAGGGATGCGACGCCGTTGAAGAAGCGGTTCTTGGAGATCCGGCCCAACCCGGTTACGAGGCCGATGACGATGGCCAGCAGTATCGCCCCGAGGGTCACCTTGAAGGTCACCGCGATGCCGTCGGGAACGAACTTGATAATGTTGAGGTACGGGTCCGGCTTGCTCCAGACCAGGTAGCCAATGGTGCCGATGGCGCCAAAGAACGCTATGCGCCAGGCGGTGAACAGGCCGCGGTCGCTTTTACGGGGAATGGCTGCGCCGTCCCCTACGTCGATAATCTGCTTTTTTGCTTCAGTACTCATGCTTTCTTGTGACCGTCCTGGGCCGGTGTTTGCCGGCGGTGTTGATGCGCTACCGTGGTGCCATTCTCTTTAAAGAAAGCTCCTGCAGAGGCGGTTACTACTGTCGGGTAGTGATCCGTTCTGCAGGAGCTTTGAGGGTGTTTACTTAAGCTGCCACTTTTTCTTCAGCTGAACGTCGATCTTCTTTTTCTGAACCGCTGCGATACCCTTGTTCAGCTGGGCCACCAGCTCCTTGTTCCCCTTCTTGACCACGATGCCGTAAGCCTCCTTGGTGAAGGACTTGCCGACGATCTTGAACTTGGAGCTGTACTCCTTCTTCTGGAGAGCGTAGGTGATGGCGGTCGGCTCGTCGCAGACGACGCCGGCGATGCGGCCGGCAGCCATGTCCTCGAAGGCGAGACCGACTTCGTCATAGGTCTTCAGTTCGACGCCGGCAACCTTCTTGACTTCCATGGCGCCGGTGGTGCCGATCTGTGCGCCGATCTTCTTGCCTTTCAGGTCCGCGATCTTGGTCCCCTTCTCAGCCTTGGGCACGACCAGGATCTGGCCGATCTGGACATAGGGGGTGGTGAAGTCGTACTTGGCCTGGCGCTCCGGGGTGATGGTGACCGAGGAGATGATGGCATCGTACTGACCCGCCTCAACGCCGGCGAAGATGCCGTCCCAAGCGGTGTTCTTGAAGGTGACCTGCAGGCCGGCTTCTTTGGCGACGGCAGTCATGAAATCGATGTCGAAGCCCACGATTTTCTTGTTGGCGTCAACGAACTCCATCGGCGGCCAGGTTGCGTCGGACGCAACGGTGATCGCCTTCGGTGCGGCGAAAGCGGCAGACACAAAACAGAGTCCCAAAGCCAAAACTGCAGTCATCATACGAAGTGCTTTCATGCTTCCTCCATAAATTCTCTTTAATATTAAACGGCATACACCATTTAGCTTACCGCCGCATACTTTTAAAGCTATTCCACCCCTCTTGTCAACCACTTATTAATTTGGCGTTGCGCTCGTTTTAAGCTCATGTTAACTTGTCTTACCACAATTAAGTGAATTCAAGGTTTTATGAGGTCAAAATTACTTTGGGATCTGTCAAAAAATTTCGTGCGGGTATACTTCTTTTGATAACAACGTTCTTCTGGGGCGTAACTTTCACTGTTGTGAAGGACGCAATCAGCAAGGTGGACGTTTTCGTTTTCCTGTCACAAAGATTTTTAACCGCCGCTGCAATCATGCTTCCGCTTGCTTTAGCGCGCACTAATAGAGTAAAAATTAAGCTACTCACACACGGGTCCATCCTTGGAGTTCTCTTATTTGCATCCTACGCCTTCCAGACCGTAGCACTGAAGTACACGAGCGCCTCGAACACCGGCTTTTTGACCGGCCTGAGTGTCCTGTTGGTGCCGCTTTTCGGTGCCGCCATTTTCCGACATGCCGTCGGTCCCGGCATCAGGTGGGGTGTTGGGCTCGCCACCCCGGGTTTGTTCCTGCTTTGCACCGATGGCAGCCTCAGTTTCAACGTAGGTGACGTGCTCGGCGCCATCTGCGGGGCCTGCGTCGCCCTGCACCTCCTCTACACCAGCCACTTCGCCCGTCACGCCGACAGCGATGTTTACCTTCTCACCACGCTGCAGCTCTCCGTCGTCGGCGTGCTGAGCCTCGCCTCGGCGTTGCTGCGGGGCCGGCAGGTCTTCGTCTGGCACCCGGAACTCCTCTGGACCCTCGTGGTCTGCGTGCTGATAGCCACCATCTTCGCGTTCCTGGTACAGACCACCATGCAGAAATGGATCAGCCCGGCCCATACCGCGCTCATCTTCTGCACCGAGCCTGTCTTCGCTGCCGGCTATGCCTACTACGCCGCCGGCGAGAGGCTCGGTCTCCTCGGATTCCTGGGTGCCGCACTGATCCTCGCGGGGATGATCGTTTCTGAACTGCTCCCCGATGGAGCGGAGAGCGCGGACAGCGTAACCGTCGCCGCCGAAGGATGACCGCCGTCAAGTTATCGGTTGACACCGGTTTCTGCTTATAATAATTTTTTCGGTCTGGCCATACCGGTCATACATGAACAAGCGGGGCACCGGCCTCGCTAAAAGGGGAAGCGATGATAAACACGGGAGACCACAGCGAGCTCAAGCACCATTTCGCCAGCGACAACTACGCAGGGATCTGCGGCGAGGCGTGGCAGGCGATGGCGGAAGCCAACAGCGGGCTGGCCAGCTCCTACGGCGACGACCGCTGGACCGCGCAGGCCTGCGAGAAGATCAGGGAGCTCTTCGAGAAGGATTGCGAGGTTTTCTTCGTCTTCAACGGCACCGCGGCGAACTCGCTGGCGCTGGCATCGCTTTGCCAGTCCTACCATTCCATCGTCTGCCACGAGATGGCCCACATCGAGACCGATGAGTGCGGCGCCTCGGAGTTTTTCTCCAACGGCACCAAGGTGCTTCTGGTGCCGGGAGAAAACGGCAAGATCAACCTCGAGGCCGTCGAGCACACCATCACCAAGCGCAGCGACATCCACTACCCCAAGGCGCGGGCACTGAGCATCACCCAGGCAACGGAACTGGGCACGGTGTATTCCGTCAACGAGCTGCAGGCGATCGGGGAGCTGGCGAAGCGGTTCGACCTGCGGGTGCACATGGATGGAGCCCGCTTCGCCAACGCGGTGGCTTCCCTGAACGTGTCCCCCAAGGAGATCAGCTGGCAGGCGGGGGTCGACGTCCTCACCTTCGGGGGGACCAAGAACGGTTTCGCCATCGGAGAGGCGGTCGTGTTCTTCAACAAAGAACTCGCCTACGAGTTCGACTACCGGTGCAAGCAGGCCGGTCAGCTCGCCTCGAAGATGCGTTTCCTCACCGCCCCTTGGATCGGCATGCTGGAGAGCGGCGCCTGGCTGCGAAACGCGGCGCACGCCAACAACTGCGCACGGTTGCTCGCCAACGAAATCAAGAAGATCCCGCAGGTTCGCGTCATGTTCGAGAGCCAGGCCAACTCCGTGTTCCTTGAGATGGCGCCGGAAGCGCTGGAAGCCCTTCGTGCCCGCGGCTGGCACTTCTACACCTTCATAGGCTCCGGCGGCGCACGCTTCATGTGCTCCTGGGACACCAAGGTGGACGAGGTCGCCAACTTGGTGGCCGACATCAAGGCGTGCGTTTAGCCTATCGGACCACCTGATCAGCCCTGATCTTCCACCACAGGCGTCTACACTCCCCTCTCCCTCTGGGAGAGGGCTAGGGTGAGGGGATTGCCACTCTAAACCTCCCTCACCCGCCCTTCGGGCACCCTCTCCCGGAGGGAGAGGGGACCAGCGCGGGACCATCTCTACGTAAATTTGGTTGGAAGGTGCTTTACCACGTGCAAACAGAAAGGGACGCCGAGCTGGTTCGGCGTCCCTTTCTTTATTGCATCAGAAAATTCCTGATACTGTTTTTCGTTTTTCCCTACTGCATCTCCAACTGCTGAGCCTTGGTGAAATAGCTTCGATACCCCTGCAACACGATAAGATACGCGGTTATGGCAACGGCACCCGTGATGGCACACATGATCGCGACCTGGTAACGAACAGCGACCATCGGCTCGGTCCCCGAGAGGATCTGGCCGGTCATCATCCCCGGCAGGGAGACGATCCCCATGGCGGCCATGGTGTTGGCCGTCGGCATGATGGCGGCGCGGAACGCGTTTCGTAGCGCAGGTCTCGCAGCCTGTCGCGCGCTCGCCCCCAGGCAGAGCGCGGTCTCTATCTCCTCGCGTCGCTCCCGCATCTCCGCCCCCAGGCGCTCGGCAGCGAGGCTCGCGCCGTTCATGGAATTGCCGATGATCATCCCCGCCAGCGGGATCAGGTAACGCGGGTCGTACCAGGGGGAATAGTGCACCACCAGGGAGCAGAAGACGAAGGTGACGCCCCCGCAGCCGATCAAGAGTGCCGTCCCCACCACCTGGTAGAAACGCGGCATCTTCCGCTTGATACGCGCGCCGATCACCTGCATCGAGAAACCGCCCATGACGAGCAGGATAGCCAGTACCGGCAACGGGTGCTGCACGGCGAAGATGAAATGAAGCAGGTAGCCCACCGCAAGCAGTTGGAACACCATCCGCAGCGAAGCCCAGAGCATCTGCCCTTCCTGGCCGATCCGCTTCAGTTTCGCGAGCCCGATCGCGAGCAGCACCAGGCTGTAGGCGACAACGAGGTCGAGGATTCCCAGATTAACTAAGCCCTGATTATCCATCTACCCCTCCCTGATCTAAAGGCTCCGACAGGAACCTCTTCAGCTCCATGCTCGCCGGGTGTGCCAACAACTCGACAGCCCTTCCCTGCTCGATGATCCTGCCGGCTTCCAGGTAGAAACAATAATCCGCCACTTTTTCAGTCAGACGCAGGTCATGAGTCACCATGATCATGGCGAGGCTTCTGCCGCGACAGATCTCCCGCAAGGTGGCGGCAAGCGCGTCGGAAGTCCTGCGATCCAGCGCGCTCGTGGGTTCGTCCAACAGGAGCACCTGGGGCTTGGTGATCAGGGCCCGGGCCACTCCCACACGCTGCTGCTGTCCCAGCGACAGAGATCGCGCGTCCCGTTCAAGCAGTTCACGATCAAGCCGCGCCAGCGCCAACACCTCGGCGATCTCTGCGCTTTGCGCCGCAGGCGGAGCCTCGTGCCGGTAACGAAAGGGCATCTGCAGGTTGTCGAGGACCGTTCCCTCGAACATGAACGGTTTCTGCGGCACAAGGGCCACAAGGCGGCGCAACTGAAGCGGGTCCATGGCGGCGATGTCGGTACCACCGACCTCGATCCGTCCTTCGCTCGGGTCGGCAAGCCGGTTGATAAGGCGGATCAGCGTGCTCTTGCCGCCGCCGGACGGCCCTATGATGGCGCTGATCTCTCCCGACTTCGCCGAAAGGGACACGTCGGCCAGCAGCAGAACACTCCCCCCTTGGGCGTTTCGCCCGGAGAAAGAAACTCTTTCCAAGCGGACTATTTCTGACTTAGACGTATCCAACAGGATTACTCCTTATGCAGACATGGGAACTGTGACAGTCGAGTATGGTATCTTTACCAATCAAATCAAATCATGCGAGTATGACGGTGCCGCTGCTAATGTAATCAGGCTCGGTGCCGATACAATTAGTGCTTCACATCACTCGCGCAGGGCACACGGAGGTTCCATGCAGAAAGTGAAGTTCTTCGCCGGTTGGTTAGCCTGTGGCATAGTGCTGTCAGCGGCACCGGCCATGGCGCTGGACAGCAAGAACGAATTTGCTGGCTCTGAAGCCTGCAAAAAGTGCCACACCGAAGAATACAACAGCTGGAAGGAAACCTTCCACAGCAAAATCGTGCAGACCAAGCGTGCCGGAATCCTGAAAGACGCGGTGGCCAAATGGCGCACGGACGGCAAGAATGCGGGCCCCAGCGTCAGCAATGCGACCGGAAACCCCGCAAAAATGGATGACGTGCAGTACGTGGTCGGGTCGCGCTGGAAGCAGCGCTTCCTGGTAAAAAACGAGCAGACCGGGAATCTCCAGTTCCTGAACAAACAGTTCAACAGGCTCACGGGACAGTGGGAGAATTACGGCAACAAGAACGACTGGGACACTAACTGCGTCACCTGTCACACTACCGGGTACCGCATCCTCGACGTGGACGAAGCCACCGGCAAGACCCTGAAGTCGGAGTTCGTCGAGTTGGGCGTCGGCTGCGAATCGTGCCATGGTCCCGGCATGAAGCACCTGAAGGCGGTAAAACGGGACAAGAAGAGTACCATCTTCAATCCGGCGAACTTCACCGTGAAAGAGCAATCGAGGGTCTGCGGCTACTGTCATGTGAGGTTGGAAAACCAGCTCTACAAGACGTCCCAGGGCACCAACCGGGAGGACCTCCCCGCACCCAACTTAGGCGACAGCTTCACCGCCAGCGACGACTGGACCAACTGGTACCCCGACAAGGTCGTGATCCCAGGCGTGCAGCCCGACCAGCCTTTCAACAAGGAGTACAGCGGAGACCTCAAGGGGCTCTTCAACAACGACGACTTTGCCAAAGCGAACGGCATTTACGAGGAGGCGATGTACCACGCAGAGTACCAGGGCTTTCTGCAGTCGAACCACTACAAAAGCGGCATGCTCTCCTGCATCACCTGTCACGCACCGCACGCCGGAAAAGGGAGGCTGAGGAAGGTGGCGCGGGATGCCTGCCACAAGTGCCACGACGCCTCGTACACCGCCGAGAAGTACATGCCCAACACCGGCAAGTCCGCCGACAACTACTACATCAGGTCGCACACCTTCAGCGGTACCCCGCGCCAGCCAGCCAAAGGCACGGCGGCTGCCGCCCCGACAATGCGCTACGAGTAGCTAACGGAAACGTCTCTCAAATCCCGTCAAACTGCCCCGCCCCACCTCCCGCCTTCGAGGACTGGAACGCCACCGCGCGCAGGCCGGTCAAGGGAATGGGAGGCGCAAGTGCTAATAAGAAAGCCACGGCGCTACATGCCGTGGCTTTTTCTTTAGTTGCCGGTCCGACAGGAAAGACCTCTAACCAATGGACGCCAGCTCGAGACGTTTGCCCCAGCGCAGCATCAACTCCCCGCGCAGTCGCTCGTTGCCGGGCTTTACCAGCTCCGGGTCCCGCTCGACCAGCGCGAAGGCATCTTTTCTGGCCTGCTCCAGGACCCCGCCGTCTCGAAGTATGTCGGCCACGCGCAAGTCCGGCAGCCCCGCCTGCCGTGTGCCGAGGAAATCGCCCGGTCCGCGGATCTGCAGGTCCGCTTCGGCGATGACGAAGCCGTCCGAGCTTTTCACCATCACTTCCAGCCGCTTCTGGCCATCCTCGGAGAGCCTGTCCCCCGCCAGGAGGATGCAGCGCGAGCGTTCGCTGCCCCGCCCCACCCTGCCGCGCAGTTGGTGCAGCTGCGAGAGCCCGAAGCGCTCGGCGTGCTCGATCACCATGACCGTCGCGTTGGGAACGTCGATGCCCACCTCGATGACGGTGGTGGATACGAGGATGTCGGTGTTGCCCGCCTTGAATCCCTTCATCACCGCTTCCTTCTCCGCGGCGCTCATCCTGCCGTGCAGCACCCCTACCCGCAGGTCAGGGAACACGTCCTGGGCGAGATGCTCGGCCATCTGCACGGCCGCCTTCAGGTCGATCTTCTCGGACTCCTCGACGAGGGGATAGATCACGTAAGCCTGCCTCCCCTTACCCACCTCCTCGCGCACCAGGGAGTAGACCTCGCGGCGGCGTGACTCGCGCACCATGCGCGTCTCGATGGGCGTCCGCCCCGGCGGCAACTCGTCGATCACGGAGAGGGACAGGTCGCCGAAAACGGTCATAGAAAGGGTGCGAGGGATCGGTGTCGCGGTCATCACCAGGATGTCGGGGTTGGCTCCCTTCTTCTTCAGGAGGGCGCGCTGCACCACGCCGAAACGATGCTGCTCGTCGATGATGCCCAGCCCCAACCGGTGGAACTCGACCTTCTCCTGAATCACCGCGTGGGTCCCCACCACGATGAGGGTCTCTCCGGACGCTATTTTCTCCAGGGTGTCGCTTTTCCCCTTGATGCTGGCAGTCAGAAGCGCGACCGAGATGCCGAGCTTTTCGCAGTAGCCGTGGATATTGAGGTAGTGCTGCTCGGCCAAAAGCTCCGTCGGGGCCATGATGGCGACCTGGTAGTCGTTCTCCACGCAGATGAGTGCGGCCATGAGGGCAACGAGCGTCTTGCCGCAGCCGACGTCCCCCTGCACCAGTCGGTGCATCGGGTGCGGCGCGATCATGTCCTCCTTGATCTCGGAGAGGACCCGCTTCTGCGCGCCGGTCAGGCTGAAGGGGAGCAGCTTGAGAAGTTCCTTGGTGTAGCGGTGGCTGACCTGGAAGCTGATGCCGTCCTCGAGCGCGATGCCGCGCTTCTTCATGGCGAGCCCAAGCTGCAGGAAGAACAGCTCGTCGAAGGCAAGCGAGCGGTGCGCCTCTGAACGTCCGTTGTTGAGATCTGCCAGCGAGCCGGCGGGATCGGGCTGGTGCGCTTCCCTGAGTGCCACCGGGAGGCTCAGGAGGCGGTGCCGGCGCAAAAGTTCCTCCGGGAGAGCCTCCTTTACGTAGCGGCTGTAGCGGAGAGCGGTGTCGCGCATGATGCGGCGCATCACCTTCTGGCTCACCCCCTCGGTAAGCGGGTACACCGGGAGGATCCTGCCAAAGTTCTCTGAATCGCGCGCCATGACCTGCTCGATGTCCTCTCCCTCGCCGGCCCACTCCACCTCGGGGTGGTGCATCTCGCGCTGGAAACCGAACTGGGCCACGTCCCCGATGAAGATGCCGCGCCTGCCGGGTGTGAACTGCTTCTTCAGGAACTGGGGATGAAAGTTGAACCACTTGAGCGGCAGGCTGCCGGTCTCGTCCTTGACGATCGCCTCGAAGTAGCGCCTCCCCCCCTTGGTGACCTGCGCCTCGGCGGAGACCACGGTGGCGAAGAAGGCCTCGGAGTTGCCAGGGCGCAGTTCCGCGATCCGCTTCAACTGGCGCCGGTCCTCGTAGCGGTTTGGCAGCAGGTACAGGGCGTCCTCGACCGTAGCGATCCCCTTTTTCGCCAGGATATCGGCGAGCTTGGGCCCCACCCCCTTGATGGCGGTCATCGGGGTTTTCAGTTCTTCAGGGATGGAAACGACGGTGGCTGGTACGGACTTGGCTGGCTTAACGGGTTTGGCGGGCTTGGCCGGGACGTACCTGGCAACGTGGAGGGCGCCGTCGACGATCTCGACGCTGACCTGATCGCCGGGAGCGAGCTTCAGGGAATCCCTGAGCTGTTCCGGAAGCTTGAGCGACCCGTCTGGCGCGAGCGTTATGATTGGCATGGGAGAAAAAGAAAGGCGCCCGGAGCAGGCTCCGGGCGCCGGTCGTGGTTATTCGAAGATCTTGTTGAGGTCGGCGAGGATGTCGTCCACGCTGATACCGTGGGCGGAGCAGCCCTGCTCCAGGGACTCGTTCTGAGCGCCCATGCAGCCGATGCAGCCGAGGTTGTATTTAGCGAGCACCTTGACGACGTCCGGGTGCATCCTCATCACTGCGGCAAAAGTCATGTCCTTGGTTACCTGAGCCATGTAAATCCTCCTGGTCACGCGCTGGCGCGCATGTTGGTTGTTGGTGCGAAACGGGTGAGTGCTGCTTTTATTCGTAGCGGATCTCGATGATCTCGTATTCCTTCATCCCCGAAGGAACACTGACGCGGACGGTGTCGTCCAGCTTGTGACCGATCAACGCCTTGCCCACCGGCGAGGTGCAGGAAATCTTGCCCAGCTTGATGTCTGCCTCGTCCTCGCCGACGATCTTGTAGGTGATCTCTTCCTCGGTCGCGGTGTCGTACACGGTGACCGTGGCGCCGAAGACCACCTTGTCCGGCTTCAGGTTGGAGAGGTCGACCACGTAGGCCCGCGCCAGTTTGTCCTGCAGCTCCAATATGCGCCCTTCGATGAAACCCTGACGGTTCTTGGCCGCATCGTACTCCGCATTTTCAGAGAGATCGCCGTGTGCCCTGGCTTCTGCGATATCCTGGATTACCTTGGGGCGTTCTTCCTTAATCAGGCGTTTGAGGTCCTCCTGGAGGGCCTCGTAACTCTCCTTGGTCAATGGAACTGTCTGAGACATCGTATTTTGCTCCTTGATGAACTTATAGGGGGGCCTGGAGGCCCCCCGCTGTGCTGCATGTGCTGGATTTGGAAAGGGAGCGCCTTGTACGGCGCTCCCCGGTCGGTTACTTCAGGTATTCCTGGATGGACTTCACTTCCAGCTTGGACTGCGCCGTGGCGATGATGCCGTCGACCGCGGCCCGCGCCCCCGACGCCGTCGTGTAGTAGGCGACGTTGTGGATCAGGGTGTTCCTGCGGATCGAGTAGGAGTCCGCGACGGCCTGGGCACCGTGGGTGGTGTTGATCACCATGCAGATCTCGTTGTTCTTGATCGCGTCCACGATGTGGGGGCGCCCTTCGAGCACCTTGTTTACCACCTGGACCGGAATCCCCTTTTCCTGCAGGTAGCTCGCCGTACCGCGCGTGGCGACCAATTCGAAGCCCTGATCATACAGTCTTTTTGCAGCGCTGACAATATGTTTTTTGTCCAAGTCTTTCACTGATATGAAGACTTTACCGGTGGTCGGCAGCTTCACGTTGGCACCCATCTGGGCCTTGGCGTATGCCTTGGCGAAGGTGTCGCCGATGCCCATGACCTCGCCGGTCGACTTCATCTCCGGTCCGAGGATGGTGTCGACGCCGGGGAACTTGGCGAAGGGGAAGACGGATTCCTTGACCGAGATGTGCTCGGGAATGATCTCCTCGGTGACACCGAGCTCGGTGAGGGTCTTGCCGGCCATGACGCGGGCGGCGATCTTCGCCAGCGGCCTCCCCGTCGCCTTGGAGACGAAGGGCGAGGTACGGGAAGCGCGCGGGTTCACCTCGATGATGTAGATCTGGTTGTCCCTGACGGCGTACTGGACGTTCATCAACCCCTTCACGTTCAGCTCCAGCGCCATCACCTTGGTCTGGCGCCTGATCTCCTCGACGATCTCCTGGGAGATGGAGTACGGCGGCAGCGAGCAGGCCGAGTCGCCGGAATGGATACCCGCCTCCTCGATGTGTTCCATGATGCCGCCGATGACGGCGATGGTGCCGTCGCACAGGGCGTCAACGTCGATCTCGATGGCCTCGTCCAGGAACTTGTCGATCAGGATCGGGTGCTCAGGGGAAGCCTGCACCGCGGTGTGCATGTAACGGCGCAGGTTGTCAACGTCGTACACGATCTCCATGGCGCGGCCGCCCAGGACGTAGGAGGGACGAACCACCACGGGGTAGCCGATGCGGTCGGCGACGGCCTCGGCCTCCTCGAAGGAGCGGGCGGTGCCGTTCTCGGGCTGGCGCAGACCCAGCTTCTGCAGCATCTCCTGGAAACGCTCGCGGTCCTCGGCACGGTCGATGGCGTCGGGAGAAGTGCCGATGATGGGCACACCCGCCTTCTCCAGGGCGACGGCGAGTTTCAGAGGAGTCTGACCGCCGAACTGGACGATGACGCCGGTCGGCTTCTCCACGTCCACGATGTTCAGCACGTCCTCGAGGGTGAGCGGCTCGAAGTAGAGACGATCGGAGGTGTCGTAGTCGGTGGAGACGGTCTCAGGGTTGCAGTTGACCATGATGGTCTCGTAGCCGTCCTCGGAAAGGGCGAAGACACCGTGCACGCAGCAGTAGTCGAACTCGATCCCCTGGCCGATGCGGTTGGGTCCGCCCCCCAGGATGATGATCTTCTTGCGGTCGGTCGGCTCCGCCTCGCACTCCTCCTCGTAGGTCGAGTAGAGGTACGGGGTGTGTGCGACGAACTCGGCGGCGCAGGTATCGACCCGCTTGAAGACCGGTTTTACGCCGTTGGCGAGACGCAGTTCGCGCACCTCCCCTTCCGTGATCTTCCAGAGCTGGGCCAGGTACTTGTCAGAGAAGCCGAAGCGCTTGGCCTCCCAGAGGGTGTCGCGCAGCGCTTCACCGGACTGCCCCTTGATATCGGCCGCCTTCAGGCACTCTTCCATCTCGATGATCTGGCGGATGTTGTGCAGGAACCAGGGATCGATGGCGGTGAGGGCGTAGATCTCCTCGACGGTCATGCCGCAGCGGAAGGCGTCGCCGACGTACCAGAGGCGGTCGCAGTTCGGGGTCCTGAGCTTGTCCAGCAGGAGGTTGCGCTCCTTCTCGGTGAGGGCCCGGCGGGTATCGCCGCCCACGCCGAAGAAGCGGGACTCGAAACCGCAGGAGCCGATCTCCAGGGAGCGGAGCGCCTTCTGGAAGCTCTCCTTGAAGGTGCGGCCGATGGACATCACCTCCCCCACCGACTTCATCTGGGTGGTGAGGGTCGCGTCCGCAGCCGGGAACTTCTCGAAGGTGAAGCGCGGGATCTTGGTGACCACGTAGTCGATGGTCGGCTCGAAGCAGGCCGGCGTCTCCTTGGTGATGTCGTTGGTGATCTCGTCCAGGGTGTAGCCGACGGCGAGCTTGGCGGCGATCTTGGCGATCGGGAAGCCGGTCGCCTTCGAGGCGAGCGCCGAGGAGCGGGAGACGCGCGGGTTCATCTCGATGACGATGAGGCGGCCGTTTTTCGGGTTGATGCCGAACTGGATGTTGGAGCCGCCGGTGTCGACGCCGATCTCGCGGATGATCTTCAAGGAGGCGTCACGCAGGATCTGGTATTCCTTGTCGGTCAGCGTCTGCGCCGGCGCCACGGTGATGGAGTCGCCGGTGTGCACGCCCATGGCGTCGAAGTTCTCGATGGAGCAGATGATCACGACGTTGTCGGCCGTGTCGCGCATCACCTCGAGCTCGTACTCCTTCCAGCCGATCAGGGACTCCTCGACCAGGATCTCGTCGGTCGGGGAGGCCTCGATGCCCGCCATGGACATACGCTCGTACTCTTCCATGTTGTAGGCGATGCCGCCGCCGGTGCCGCCCAGGGTGAAGGAGGGGCGGATGATGGCCGGGAAGCCGACATGCTTGATCACCTCCATGGACTCCTGGTAGTTGTGCGCCAGACCCGACCTCGGGATGTCGAGGCCGATCCTCACCATCGCCTCCTTGAACAGGGTGCGGTCCTCGGCCTTCTTGATGGCCGGGAGCTTCGCGCCGATGAGTTCCACCCCGAACTTCTCCAGGGTGCCGTTCTCGGCCACCGCGACCGCCGTGTTGAGCGCGGTCTGGCCGCCCAGTGTCGGCAGCACCGCGTCCGGGCGCTCCTTCTCGATGATCCTGGCCAGGACCTCCGGGGTCACCGGTTCGATGTAGGTGGCGTCGGCGAAGTCCGGGTCGGTCATGATCGTTGCCGGGTTGGAGTTCAGGAGGACTACCTGGTATCCCTCCTCCTTGAGGGCCTTGCAGGCCTGGGTACCGGAGTAGTCGAACTCGCACGCCTGGCCGATGACGATCGGGCCCGCGCCGATGATGAGGATCTTCTTGATGTCTGTGCGTTTAGGCATTGTAAATCACTCCATTACTCTCTTTATTAAACACGTTCCGTCAAAAGCGAATCTTTAAAGGCGGGCGAATGATTATTCGCCCCTACAAGGTGCCGAGGTCCCCTTGCGGAGAATCATGATGCGTCTGCAGGTCAGGTCGTTGTAAGGGCGAATGATTATTCGCCCCTACAGGATGCCGGGGTCCCTTGGCGGAGAACCATGATGCGTCTGCAGGTCAGGTCGTTGTAAGGGCGAATGAATATTCGCCCCTACAGGGTGCCGAGGTCCCCTTGCGGAGAATCATGATGCGTCTGCAGGTCAGGTCGTTGTAGGGGCGAATAATCATTCGCCCAAAGGCTCTTCCTGCACCCACCCGTTTTCCAGCTCCAACTCTTCCAGCGCCTCTACCGCCTCGGCGTACTCGGCGCTGGTGATCCTTCTCTCTATCCCCGGCGTCTGCGCCGCGGCGTGGGCCGGGAAATACTGGCTCATCAGGGCGATGTGCGTCTCGGTGCCGAGGTTCTCCGCGATCCAGGCCAGGGTCTCCGGGCTCCCCGCCTGCCCCAGCGGCAGGACCAGGTGCCGCACGATCAGGCCGCGCACCGCGATGCCGTTATCATCGCATTCCAGGTGACCCACCTGCCTCAGCATCTCGGGAAGGGCGAGACGGTTCACCTCGGTGTAACCCTTGGCCCCGGAGAGCTTTAGCGCCACTTCGTTGCAGCAGTACTTCATGTCGGGCAGGTAGATATCCACCACGCCGTCCAGCAGGGCCAGGGTCTCGAGGCTTTCGTACCCGCTCGTGTTCCACACGATGGGGATGCGGAACCCCTTGCGGATGGCGAGGTAAAGAGCGGCCAGGATCTGCGGCGTAAAGTGGGTCGGCGTGACGAAGTTTATGTTGTGCACGCCCTTCTTCTGCAGCCCCACCATTTTCTCGGCCAACTGCCCCACGGTGAGGTCGGTGCCGTTTCTGAGCTGGCTGATCGGGAAGTTCTGGCAGAACTTGCAGTTCAACGTGCAGCCCGACAGGAAGATGGTGCCGGACCCCTTCGTGCCCGAGATGGGCGGCTCCTCCCCGCGGTGCACGTTGGCGGAGGCGATGCGCACCTCTTTGCCGCTTTCGCAAAGCCCCGTCTCCCCCTTCAGGCGGTTCACACCGCAGGCATGGGGGCAGAGGTCGCAGGCGGCCAGGCGGCCGTAGGCTGCCTTGATGCGCCGCGCCAGCTCGCCGTTTTCGTAAAGTTCCTGATATCTCATCGTGAATCAGATTGAGTCAAAGGTTGAGGTAAAGAAAGAAGTTCTCAACCTTAACCTCAGCCTCGACCTAGTTTTTATGCTTTTCCATCATCTCCACGAACCTGTCGAACAGGTAGTGCGAGTCGTGCGGCCCGGGGGACGCCTCGGGGTGGTGCTGCACCGAGAAGATGGGGAGCGTCTTGTGCGCCATCCCCTCGACGGTCTGGTCGTTCAGGTTCTCATGGGCGAGACCGGCCACGTTGGAGAGCGACAGGATGTCGACCGAGAAGCCGTGGTTCTGGGCGGTGATCTCGACCTTCCTGGTGGCCATGTCCATGACCGGGAGGTTGGAGCCGTGGTTGCCGAACTTCAGCTTGATGGTACGGCCGCCCAGGGCGAGGCCGAGGAGCTGGTGGCCGAGGCAGATGCCGAAGATCGGTTTCTTGCCCACGAACTTCTTGATGTTCTCGATGACTTCCTTCATCGGCTCCGGGTCGCCCGGGCCGTTGGAGAGGAAGATGCCGTCCGGGTTCATGGCCAGCGCCGACTCGGCCGGGAATGTTGCCGGGACCACGGTCACGTCGCAGCCTGCGGAGACCAGGCAGCGCAGGATGTTCAGCTTGATGCCGAAATCGTAGGCGACCACCTTGTACTTGAGGTCCCTCTTGTCGACTTCGGGGTAGCCGGTCTGCAGGTCCCACAGCCCCTGGGTCCAGTGGTAGGGGGCGCTGCAGGTGACGCCGGTGGCGAGATCCAGGCCGCTCATGGAGGGGATGGCGCGGGCCTTTTTCACCAGGCTCTCGGGATCGAAGTCGATGGTGGAGATGATGCCGTTCTGGGCCCCCTTGTCGCGAAGGTGCCGGGTCAGGGCGCGGGTGTCGATCCCCTGGATGCCGACCACGCCGTTCTCCTTCAGGTAGGCGTCCAGGCTCATGGTGGCGCGGTAGTTGGAGTAGCAGTCCAGGTACTCGCGCACGATGAAGCCGGAGAGGTAGAGCTGGTTGCTCTCGATATCCTCCGGGTTGATCCCGGTGTTCCCGATCTGGGTGTAGGTCATGGTGACCATCTGCCCCTTGTACGAGGGGTCGGTGAGCACTTCCTGGTAGCCCGACATGGCGGTGTTGAACACCACCTCGCCGCTGGTTTCGCCCGTTGCGCCGAAGGCCTTCCCTTTAAAAATCCGGCCGTCCGCCAGAGCCAGCACTGCTTTCATGTATCTTCTCCCGAATCCGTTATATTTCTGCCGCGCGGTGAGCACGATATTACGATCTATACGATGTCGTCCATCCGCAACTGTAGGGGCGAATAATCATTCGCCCCCCTATTCTTGCGTCTCTGACCGACTGGCCATGGGCGGTGGTGAGGCACCAGTGGCTGGGCGAATGGTTATTCGCCCCAACAGCGTCTCGCGCCGCTACCCTATGCCTGGTACACCACCTGTCCCTTGACCACGGTGTAGGCCGCCTTCCCCTTCATCTTCCACCCCAGGAACGGCGAGTTCTTCGACTTCGATTCCAGCTTGTCCGCCTCGACCTGCCACTCCTTGCCCGGATCGATGACGGTGAGGTCGCCGACCGCGCCGACCCTCAGGGTGCCGCGATCGATCCCGAGGATCTTCGCGGGGTTGCAGGACATCACCGAAACCAGCCCTTTAAGATCCAGCACCCCTTCCTCGACCAGCTTCAGCGAGAGCGGGAGGGAGGTTTCCAGGCCGACGATGCCGTTAAGCGCCACGTTGAACTCGACGTCCTTCTCGTCCGGGTGGTGCGGCGCGTGGTCGGTGGCGATGGCGTCGATGGTGCCGTCGGCGAGCGCCGCCTTCATGGCCGCCACGTCGGACTCACCCCTCAAGGGCGGGTTCATCTTGGCGTTGGTGTTGTAGCCGCGCACCGCGTCGTCGGTAAGGGTGAAGTAGTGCGGTGCGGTCTCGCAGGTCACCTTGACGCCGCGGGCTTTCGCGTTGCGGATGATGCGCGCGGAACCGGCGGTGGAGATGTGGGCGATGTGCACCGGCGCGGCGGCGAACTCGGCGAGGTAGACCTCGCGGGCCACCGCGATATCTTCGGCTGCCCAGGGGATTCCCTTGAGCCCGAGCTCCGTGGAGACGAACCCTTCGTTCATCACCCCCTCGCCCACCAGGGCAAGGTCCTCGGAGTGGGAGATCACCGTGATGCCGACCCCCTTGGCGTACTCGAGGGCGCGGCGCATCAGCTCGGAGTTGCACACGGGCTTGCCGTCGTCGGAGACCGCGACGCAGCCGGCCTCTTTGAGATCGCCCATCTCGGCCAGGCTGTCACCCTTGCTCCCCTTGGTGATGGAGCCGACCGGGAAGACGTTGACCAGTGCCTCGCTCTTGGCCTTGTTCACCACGTAGCAGGCGACCGCCTTGTTGTCGATCACCGGCGAGGTGTTGGGCATGCAGGCGACCGAGGTGAAGCCGCCTGCCGCAGCGGCGCGGCTGCCGGTGGCGATGTCCTCTTTGTACTCGAGGCCAGGATCACGCAGGTGCACGTGCATATCGATCAGGCCCGGGGTGACCAGGAGCCCGGAGGCGTCGATGGTCGGGGTCCCTTCCGGTGCGGTCAGCCCCTGCCCCAGTTCCAGGATCACACCGTCGGCAATCAGCACATCCATGGTTTCGTCGATCCCCTGCGAAGGATCGATCACGCGCCCACCTTTTATCAGAAGATTCATGCAAACCTCCAAAAACAAGTTCTATGTTCCAGGTTCTACGTTCTACGTTAAAGGCCAGGGCCTAGAGCGCAGGGTAGCACGAAGAACAGCCTCTCGATATGTCGTAATAGGTTCCTCGCCCATGTCCAACGTAGAACGTAGAACATAGAACGTAGAACGGCCTCTATTCCACCGGCTCTCCGCCGCAGACGTGGTACAGCATTGCCATCCTGACCGCGACGCCATTCTCCACCTGCTTCAGAATCGCGGACTGGTCGCAGTCGGCAACCGAGGAGGCGAGCTCCACGCCGCGGTTGATCGGGCCGGGGTGCATGACGATGGCGTCTTTCTTCGCCAGGGCGAGCACGGCGGGGTTGAGGCCGAAGTAACGGGAGTATTCGCGCATGCTGGGGAGCAGGGTCTTGCCCTGGCGCTCCAGCTGAATCCTGAGCATCATGACCACGTCGGCCTGGTCCACCGCCTCGCGCATGTCCTTGCAGACGGTCACGTTGCCCAGACGCTCGATGCCGGGGGGCATCATGGTCGGGGGACCGGCCAGGAAGACCTGCGCGCCCATGGTGGTGAGGCCGTAGATGTTGGAGCGGGCCACGCGGCTATGGGTAATGTCGCCGACGATGGCGACCTTGAGGCCTGCCAGCTTGCCGAACTTCTGGCGCATGGTGAGCATGTCCAGCAGCCCCTGGGAGGGATGCTCGTGGGCGCCGTCGCCTGCGTTGATCACGGAGCAGGAAACCCTCTTGGCGAGGTACTCGTGGGCGCCGGAAACCGAATGGCGCATCACGATGATGTCCGGCTTCATGGCGAGGATGTTGGCGGCGGTATCGGAGAGGGTCTCACCTTTGACCACGGAGCTGGTCGACGCGGTGATGTTGACGGCGTCGGCGGATAAACGTTTCGCGGCGATCTCGAAGGAGGTACGGGTCCTGGTGGATGCCTCGTAGAAAAGGTTGATCACCGTCTTGCCGCGCAGAGTCGGCACCTTCTTGATGTCCCGCTGGTTGATCTCGCTTAGGTTGTCCGCCGTGTCGAGGAGCAGTTCGATCTCCTGCTTGGTCAGATCCTTCAGGGCGATGATGTCTTTGTGCCTGAAACCCATGGTCCCCCCCCAGAAACTAGTTTTGCGCCTCGCACCGTTACGTGGCGCGTTGAAAACGATCAGACTAGATTGCAAGTGCTTCAAAAATCTACCCTCACCCGGCCTTCGGCCCCCCTCTCCCGGAGGGCGAGGGCTTCACATCCACCTTCTCCCGCCGGGAGAAGGTGCCCCGCAGGGGCGGATGTGGGCGGAGGTGTGAGGGCGAATGATTATTCGCCCCTACTTCTGCAGGATGACCTCGGTCGGCTTGTTGTCCGCGTCAAAGGCGACCATGATGTTCTCGCTGCGGCTGGTAGGCACGTTGCGCCCAACGAAGTCGGCACGGATGGGAAGGTCGCGGTGCCCGCGGTCCACCAGCACGGCAAGCTGGATGCAGGAGGGACGTCCCTGGTCGAAGATGGCGTCCATGGCGGCCCTGATGGTGCGGCCGGTGAAGAGGACGTCATCCACCAGCACCACCTTCTTTCCTTCCACGGAGAAGGGAAGCTCGGTCTTGCCGACCGGAAGGTGCTCGTGGTGCCCCTTGATGTCGTCGCGGTACATGGTGATGTCCACCGCCCCGACCGGGACCTCCACCCCTTCGATCTCGCTCAGCCGGGCGCCGAGTTCCTGGGCCAGGTGCACCCCGCCGGTCCTGATGCCGACCAGCACGAGTCCTTCGACCCCTTTGTTCTTCTCCAGCACCTCGTGGGCTATCCTGGTGAGGGCCCTTTTAACGCCGGTGCCGTCCAGTATCACAGTGTTTTCAGCCATAATAACCCCCTGTCATCGGCGTAAGCGCCTGTCGTTTAACGTTTTCGCGCCCGGAGCGCGTAATTAAAAAGAGCCTTTCCGCACAGATGGGCGAAAAGGCTCTTCCTTTTAGATAGTAAAAGAGTGCTTTATGCTTCACCTTTGCTAACCTCACGGGGCTAATTTAAAAGGCATCGATAAATTTGAGACAAAGTAGCATCGAGACTTACCAGAGTCAAGGAAAAGGAGATGAGGCAGACAAAGATTTAGATTAAGATTGAGCAATGATACCGGGCCGCGTTCACACCGCTTCTCACTTCGGCGGCGACACCCCAAGAGACGCTCCGGCGCCCCTGCGAACCCCACACCTTTGTCTTTATCTTTGTCTTTATCTTTATCTGCCTTTAGTGCTATAAAGCTCGCACCGTTTTTCGGAAAAAATACAGACTTTTTGCAGATGGCACAAGGCGGCAGCCCGAAAGCCTGCATGAGTACAAAGGAAGAAGTGATGTTGACAGGAAAGCAGAAAAGGTTTCTCCGCGCGCTCGGGCACAGCCTTAAGCCGGTGATCCAGGTAGGCAAGAGCGACGTCAGCGAGGCGCTGGTGAAGGAGACCATCGAGGCGCTGGCCAGCCACGAACTGATCAAGGTGAAGGTGCTGGAGAGCTGCCTCATGGACCGCCACAGCGTGGCGGAAGAACTCTGCACCGCCTGCGAGGCGGAACTGGCGCAGGTGCTGGGACGCACCCTGCTGCTCTACAAGCAGGCCAAGGAGCCGAAGCTGGAGCTTCCCAAGGGGAAATAACCGGATCAGCCGCCATCATGTAAAAAGCCTCCCCGACACTCAGGGAGGCTTTTTACGTTTCCGGCCGGTTACGATCGCCCGTTACACACGCCGCATCCCCTCTCCCCCTGGGAGAGGGTCAGGGTGAGGGAGTTGCCCAGGGCACCAACCATTGCAGCCGGCAGAGCCCTCACCCGCCCTCCGGGCACCCTCTCCCGGAGGGAGAGGGACTGGCGGGGATCATCTATCGGTAGCTTTATTTTGCAGGAGGGCCTAGCGCAGGCCGGATGCGTTGAACAGGGCCGAGTATTTCATGTCCGTCCCCATTATGTGGTCCTGCAGCCAGCGCTTCAGGAATTCCAGGATCTCGGCGGTGAAGATGAGTCCTTGGTTGTCGGCCCGGTTCTTCAGGTCAAGGGCCTTGGCGGCAAACTCCTCGTGCTCTCTTTTGTGCGCCACGAATTCGGGGTACTGGAACTTCTGCATGTACGCCTCTTCGGTCTGGAAGTGGCTGGCCACGTACGTCACCATCGAGGCGATGATTTCCTTCTGCGCCTCCTTCCCTACCCGTGCCATGTGCGCGTCGTACAGCGCATTCAGCATGTCCACAAGGTTCTTATGCTGGTCGTCGATCTCCTTGACCTTAACGCTCAGTGCATCACTCCATTCAAGATAAGCCATCCCGATCACCTCAACAGTATTGTTTTCCCTGAGCGGCTATTTATCACACCTTTCGGCCCAGGATCAAGCCGGAGAGTTCGTCGACATCGTCTACGGAACCGCTACAACGACCTTGCTGCTAGACCCGCTCGTACGGTTCGAAGAGGCGCTTGAACTCGTCCAGGGCGAAGCGGTCGGTCATGCCGGCGATGTAGTCGCAGATCACCCGCTCGCGCCCTTCGCGTTCCATCTTCACCTGGTGCTTCATGGGAAGCAGCGTCGGATGCTTCAGGTAGACCTCGAAGAGCTCGGCCAGGTAGCGCTCGGCCTTGACCCGCATCCTCTCGACCTTGTAGTGACGGTACAGGTTCTGGAACAGGAAACGTTTGAGCTGCGCGTTGCGCTCTGTCATGGCGGGGCTGAAGGAGACCACCGGGACGTTCACCCTTCTCAGGTCCTCCTGGGTCTCGATCTTCAGCTTGCCAAGGTTCTCCGCGGTGGTCTGCACCAGGTCGTTGATCAATACGCCGATCAGCGCGCTCACGGTCTGGCACACACCGCGCTCGACGTCGATGTCGGGGTACCTCGCCACGATCCCCTCGTGCACCTCGTTCCAGAGCTCGACCTTCTTCAACTGGCCAAGGTTCACGTACCCGGACTTCAGGCCGTCGTCGATGTCGTGGTTGTTGTAGGCGATCTCGTCGGCGAAGTTGATGAGCTGGGCCTCGACGGTGGGGACGGTTCCCGGAAGGAACTCGGCGAAGATGGGGGCGGGGGAATCGTAGGGGGAGGAATGCTTGGCGATCCCTTCGCGCACCTCCCAGGAGAGGTTGAGCCCGTTGAAGCCGGGGTAGCGCTCCTCCAGCTCGTCCACCACCCTGAGCGACTGCAGGTTGTGCTCGAAGCCGCCGCACCCCTCCATCAGACGGTTCAGCACCTCCTCGCCGGTATGCCCGAAGGGGGTGTGCCCGAGATCGTGGGCAAGAGCCAGTGCCTCGGTCAGCTCTTCGTTCAGACCGAGCCTCCTCGCGATCCCCTTCCCTATCTGGGCGACTTCCAGGGAGTGGGTGAGACGGGTGCGGTAGTAATCCCCTTCGTGGTTGACGAAGACCTGGGTCTTGTATTCCAGGCGCCTGAACGCGGCGCAGTGAATGATGCGGTCGCGATCCCTTTCGAAGGCGGGACGATTGTCCCTGAACTCCTCGTGGTGCTTGCGTCCGCGGGATGTGGAACTGGTGGCCGCGTAGCCCGCCAGATCGCCTCGCTCCAAGGCATTACCCTCTTTCATCCGCCCCCCTGCTCAGTCAGTTAAAAGTAGGTAATTTATATACTGGTCGCCGACGCTGTCAACAGCAAACTTGATTGACCTTATCCATGCATCGTGCTAATAGAGCTGCTTGCGGCGCAATGTCATACATCATTTGCCGCCCGACAAGCTGCCACGCGATACAGACCCGTTGCAGCCATGGAGTTGTTCTCTTTATGACGTACCTAAACCGGAGATGGTCCTCATGCGGGTGATCGCGGGAAGCGCCCGCGGCCGCCAGCTGCTGGCCCCGAAAAACCAGCGGGTGCGCCCGACCGCGGACCGTGTCAAAGAGGCGCTCTTCAGCATCCTCACCAGCCGCCTGGGAGATTTCTCCGGCATGCGGGTCCTCGACATCTTCGCCGGCACCGGCAACCTCGGCATCGAGGCGCTCAGCCGCGGCGCGGAAAGCGCGCTCTTCATCGATTCGCACCGCGACTCGGCGGAGCTGGTCCGCAAGAACCTGGAAGGGACCAGGCTCGCGGAGCGGGGCAAGGTCGTGGTGCAGGATGCCGCAGCTGCCATCCGGTGGCTCTCCCGCGGCGAGCCCCCGTTTCACCTGGTGTTCCTCGACCCTCCCTACGCCGAGGGGCACACGCAAAGGTTGCTCGAATTGCTCTCGACCTCGCCGCTCATTGACGCGGGCAGCACCGTGGTCGCCGAGTTCTCCGCCAAAGAGGATGTACCAACGCGTTTCGGCAGGCTGGTTGAAAGCGAGCGCCGCGTCTACGGCGACACCGCCCTCTCCTTCCTGACCATTTCAGACAGAGGTGAACCGTGCCCCTGAGAGTGGCTGTCTATCCCGGCTCCTTCGATCCCGTAACCTACGGCCATCTGGACATCATCGACCGTGCCCTCAAGATCTTCGACGGCGTCATCGTGGCAGTGGCCAGAAACTCCGAGAAGAACGCCCTGTTCACCGTCCAGGAGCGGATCGACATGCTCTCCGAGATCCTCAGGGACCGACCGCAGGCGCGGGTCGAGACCTTCGACGGGCTCCTGGTCGACTACGTGCGACGCGCCGAGGCCACCGTGGTCATCCGCGGCTTGCGCGCGGTTTCCGACTTCGAGTTCGAGTTCCAGCTGGCCCAGATGAACCGCAACATCACTCGTGAGGTGGAGACGCTGTTCATGATGACCTCGGTCCCCTACAGCTACCTCTCCTCCTCCATCGTGAAGGAGGTGAGCCACCTGAACGGTCCGGTGGACAAGCTGGTGCCGCCGCTGGTGAAGAGCGCCCTGGACGAGAAGTTCAGGCCGGGACGCTGACATGGGCGGTTGCGTGGCACATCACGTTTGATAGCATGAGAGGCGTTTGCGCATAGCAGCGCCTTTTTTTATTCCGCAGGACTGTCACAGGAGGCCGTATGATCAGCAAGGACATGACCATCAGCGAAATCCTCAGGCGTTACCCGCAAACCCTCCCCGTCTTCGAACGTTACGGCCTTGACTGCTACGACTGCCAGATCGCCGACTTCGAGCAACTAGAGCACGGCGCCAGCGTGCATAAAGTCGACCTCAAGGCCCTTCTCGACGAGCTGAACAAAAGCATCTGCTGAGGGTGCCCCCTCGCCGTTTACTGGTTGACGACGGCCTTACGCAACCCCTCTCCCTCCCCCGGGAGAGGGTGCCCGAAGGGGGGTATGAGGGCCTTGCGGCAGCTTACCGTTTTACCCTCGGCACACGTCCTCGCCCCGCCCTTCTCCCCTCCCGCCCCCCTTCCCCCGCCCGGCGCATCATCACCCGCACAGTCCGCTCCAAAGTGGCAGTTACGACCGCACGACCACGTCCGACAGCATCGAAAACCGTACTGTTACCGGCCGGCGGTTCGATATCAGTAAACGCGATTTTAAAACAGGGTAAATGGATTTACCCACTCCCCAAAGCGCCCTTGCCTGGAGGCCGCAGAACGTGCTACCTTCAGTCACCTCGGCACCTTACCGTCAGGATTAATTTTTTCTTGTATTCACTATTTAAATTGACTTTTTACCAAAACTGAATAATTTTAGCCGAAGTAAAACGGTGGATTATTCACCAGAGGAGCAGCGTCATGTCAGAGTACAACATCGGGTCAAGACTGAAGAAACTGCGTCAGGCCCGGAAACTTACCCTGCAGGCGGTGGCCAACGAGACCGGCTTCTCCCCGGCCCTGATCTCGCAGATCGAGAACGACAACGTTTCCCCCCCGATAGCAACCCTCTCCAAGATCGCCAAGTTCTTCGACATCAAGCTGGCACAGCTTTTCAGCGAGGACGAGGACGACCGCAAGTTCGAGGTCGTGCGTGCGCACGAGCGGCGCATCGTGCCCCGGGTCATCTCCAAGGAGGGGACCAAGCAGGGATACTTCTACGAGTCCCTTTCCTTCTACAAGCAGAACAAGAAGATGGACGCTTTCATGGTCACCCTGACCGAGAAGGCGCCTGAGGCCAACACCTACAGCCATGACGGCGAGGAGTTCATCTACGTCATGAAGGGAAACGCAGATTTCCTGCTGGACGACAAGAAAATCACCCTGCACGAAGGGGATTCCCTCTATTTCGAGTCGAGCATGGGACACCGTCTTCTGAGCCACGACGGCAAGGAGGTTAAGGTCCTGGTGGTCGTAACGAAGTAAATCCAAGAGCAGTGGATTCAATGGCGGGCAGCCGCTCATCCTATGGGTCAAAGGAGAACTTAAATGAGCAAGAAATTAGGGGCACTGGACTACCACTCCAGCGGTAGGAAAGGAAAGATCGAAGTCATCGCCACCAAACCGTGCCAGACCGCGGCAGACCTGTCGCTTGCCTACTCTCCCGGGGTCGCCGAGCCCTGCCTCGCCATCCAGCAGAACCCGGACGACGCCTACAAGTACACCGCCAAGGGGAACCTGGTCGCCGTCGTTTCCAACGGCACCGCGGTCCTTGGCCTTGGCAACCTGGGGGCGCTGGCCGGCAAGCCGGTCATGGAGGGGAAAGGGGTCCTCTTCAAGCGCTTCGCCGACATCGACGTCTTCGACATCGAGCTCAACACCGAGAACCCGGACGAAATCATCAAGGCCTGCCAGCTCCTGGAGCCGACCTTCGGCGGCATCAACCTCGAGGACATCAAGGCCCCCGAGTGCTTCTACATCGAGGAAGAGCTCAAAAAGACCATGAACATCCCGGTCTTCCACGACGACCAGCACGGCACCGCCATCATCTCCTCGGCCGCCCTTTTGAACGCGCTGCAGCTCGTCGGCAAGAAGATCGAGGACATCAGGATCGTGGTGAACGGCGCCGGTGCCTCGGCCAACTCCTGCGCTAAGCTCGCCATCGCCCTGGGTGTCAAGCCGAACAACATGATCATGTGCGACACCAAGGGGGTCATCTACAAGGGGAGAGTCGAGGGGATGAACCCCTACAAGGAGCTCTTCGCCGCCGACACCCCCTTCCGCACCCTGGAAGAGGCAGCCAAAGGCGCCGACGTCCTCTTCGGCCTCTCCGCGAAGGGGGCCTTCACGCCGGAGATGATCCGGAGCATGGCGCCCAACCCGATCATCTTCGCCATGGCCAACCCCGACCCGGAGATCACCCCGGAGGAGGCGCACGCGGTGCGCGGCGACGTGATCATCGCCACCGGCCGTTCCGACTATCCTAACCAGGTGAACAACGTGCTCGGCTTCCCCTTCATCTTCCGCGGCGCGCTGGACGTGCGGGCCACCGCAATCAACGAGGAGATGAAGCTTGCCGCGGTGCATGCGCTGGCGCGGCTCGCCCAGGAGGAGGTGCCCGACTCGGTCTCCAAGGCCTACGGCAACGAGAAGTTCTCCTTCGGGCCGAACTACATCATCCCCAAGCCGTTCGACCCGCGCGTCCTGTTGCACGTGGCGCCGGCCATCGCCCAGGCCGCCATGGATACCGGCGTGGCACGCCAGCCCATCGAGGACATGGCGAAGTACATCGAGCAGCTCGAATCGTCCCAGGGGCGTTCCAAAGAGGTCATGCGCATGATCATCAACAAGGCGAAGAGCGAGCCGAAGAAGGTCGTCTTCCCCGAGGGTGACAACGAGAAGATCCTGCGCGCGGCCCAGATCCTGGTCGAGGAGGGTATCGCCCAGCCGATCCTGGTGGGTGACCGCAAGAAGATCCAGCAGAAGATGGACGATCTGAACCTCGACCTGGAGGTCCCCATCGTCGACCCCACCGACTCCGAGCATACCGAGGAGTACGCCCAGGAGCTCTACCGCAGACGCCAGAGAAAAGGACTCACCCTCACCGAGTGCCAGCGCATCATGCGCAGGAAATCCCGCGTGCAGTTCTCCACCATGATGGTGGCGCAGGGACATGCCGACACCCTCCTCGGCGGGATCGACACCCACTACCCGGAGACCATCCGTCCCGCCTTGCAGGTGCTCGGCAAGCAGGCGGGGCTCTCCAGCGTGCACGGCCTCTACATGATGGTGTTCAAGAAGGAGGTCTACTTCCTGGCGGACACCACGGTGACCATCGACCCGACCGCGGAGGAGCTGGCCGAGACCGCCATCCTCGCCGCGGAGAAGGTCGCCATGCTCGGCATCGAGCCGAGGATCGCCATGCTCTCCTTCTCCAACTTCGGTTCGGTGGACCACCCGCACACCAGAAAGGTGAAGCGCGCCGTGGAACTGGTCAAGGAACGTGCGCCCAACCTGATCGTCGAGGGTGAGATGCAGGCCGACACCGCCGTGGTTCCCGAGCTTCTGGACGGCTTCACCTTCTCGAAGCTTAAGACCCCGGCCAACGTGCTGATCTTCCCGGACCTCAACTCCGGCAACATCTGCTACAAGCTCTTGCGCCGGCTGGGCGGCGCCGAGGCCATCGGCCCCATCCTCATGGGGATGAACAAGCCGGTGCACGTGCTGCAGCGCGGCGACGACGTGAACGACGTGGTCAACATGGCAGCCATCGCCGTGGTGGACGTGCAAAACGCCTAAACGAGTCGGCCTCCGCCGTATACCGGGCGGAGGCCGCTTTTCCTTGACTTGGGCGGAGTTTCGGCTTAAAAAGCCGTTTTGGCACTAACGACAAGGAAAGCAGGAAAACAATGACTCTTCTCGATAAAGTCCTGAATCACAACAAAAGGTTCGTGCGACCGGGGGCGTTTCCTCCCCTCCCCAAGGACCCAAAGAAGCAGCTTGCCATCTTCACCTGCATGGACACCAGGCTGGTCGACTTCCTCGAACCCGCCATGGGGATCAAACGGGGCGACGCCAAGGTGATCAAGAACGCGGGCAACACCCTGGTCGATCCCAACGGCGGCGTGATCCGCAGCCTCGTGGCCGCGGTCTTCCTGCTCGGCGTCGAAGAGATCTTCGTGATCGGCCACAAGGACTGCGGCATGGGGTCGGTCGACGTGGAGCAGCTCAAGGCGAAGATGGTGGAGCGCGGCATCGACCCGGCAGCCATAGAGGGCCTGGACCCGGACCTGGGTCAGTGGGTGGGCGCCTTCAGCTGTCCTGAGGAGAACGTGGAGAGGGTCACCGGGGTCATCCGCAACAGCCCCCTCATCCCCAAGGACGTCCCCGTGCACGGGCTGATCTTTTGCCCCAACGACGGTCACCTCGAAGTGGTGGTGCCCGGCTACTGAAGCGTCTCCAACGTTCATCGCCAAGGAACTAACGGTGGTGAAGCACCACAACCTCGGCGGCTGACCATCCCCCCCCGGTGGCACGCCCGCTTTAAAAAGAAAAGCCTGTCCGGCACCCGGACAGGCTTTTTTCGTTGTCGGGTGGCGGTCCCCCTACAGGATCGACGCCCCGAAGGCGGACGCGGTCAGCTCCACGGCGATCTTGGCGGTCCGGTTGCTGTGGTCCAGGATCGGGTTGATCTCCACGATATCCATCGACCGCAACAGACCGGTGTCGGCGATGATCTCCATCAACAGCTGCGCCTCTCGGTAGGTGATCCCCCCCGGCGCGGTGGTCCCCACCCCCGGCACCTCGAGCGGATCCAGCCCGTCCAGATCGAGGCTCACGTGCAGCCGGGTGCGATGGGCCAGCCGCCCCAGCGCCTCGTGCGCGATGGCCGCCATCCCCCGCTCGTCGATGTCGCGCATGGTGTAGGCCTTGATGCCGGAGCCGCGCAGGCGCAGTCTCTCCTGGGGATCCAGTTCGCGCAGGCCGATCAGGATGATGTCGGAGGCGTGCAGCTTCGCCCCGGGGCGCCCCACGTTGACCAGCTCCGGGAACCCCTCCCCCAATAGCGCCGCCAGCGCCATGCCGTGGATGTTGCCGGTGATGGTGCTCTGGGGGGTGTTGAAATCGCCGTGCGCGTCCACCCAGATCACCGCCGCCGGCTGTTCGTCGGTCACCCCGCCGATGGAGCCGACGGCCATGGAGTGGTCCCCCCCCATGAAGATAGGCATGAACCCCTGGGTGATGGCGCTGCGGCCGGCCAGGTAGACCGTCTCGCAGACCTGACGGATGGAGGGGAGGTAACGCAGCTCCCGTTCGGCTCCCAATACGTCCCGCACCGGCACCGGCAGGTTGCCGATGTCCTCCACGATGTACCCAAGTTCCGACAGCCGCGTCGAAAGCCCCGCGTAACGCAGGGCGCCGGGCCCCAGATCCACGCCGCGCTGTTCCTGCCCCAGGTCGACCGGTACTCCTATCATCCTTATGCAGTTTTCCATGACCGCGCCTTTTCCTAACCGAGCTTCTTCAGGTGGTTCCAGAGGTTGACGACGAAATCCTGCGCGTTGGTCAAAAGCCCCACCGCCTGTGCGGACCCGCGATTGGCAAGTTTGTCCACCGAGAACTCCGCCATGTCGACCACGTAGAAGTAGACCGGACGCACCTGTCCGTCAGCCTCGACCCGGTAACTCGGCACCATGTTGCCGAAGGCGATGGAGTGCAGCTGGGTCGCGATGGCCAGGACCGTGGTGGCTTTCCTGGCGTGCACCCGCATCGCGTCCTGGGCCTGGTAGGCGTCGGGGATCACCTCCGGCAGCGGGCCGTCGTCGCGGATCGATCCGGCGAGCACGAAGGGTATCTTCTTCCTGGTGCAGGCGTACATGATGCCGTCGTCGAGTCCGAGCTTCTCAATGGTCTGCGGGATCCCCCCGGCCTGACGCGCCTCGTTGATGATATCAAGGTGGTTGTAGTGTCCCAAGGGCATGATCGCCTGGGTGTAGATGTTCTGCCCCAGGCCGGTGCGGAAACGGGCCGCCTCCAGGTCGTGGGTCGCCAGGGCGTTGCCCGCCAGGAGTGCGTGGCAGTAGCCCGCCTCGATGAGCCCCTGCATGGCGTTTCGGCAGTCCATGTCGAAGGCCACCGCCGGTCCCAGCACCCAGACGATGTAGCCGTGGTCACGGTCGTGGCGCAGCACCTGGTACAGCTCGTCGTATGAGCGGGAAAAGGGGGTCTCCCTGGTGCCGCGGCTTCTGAAGGAGAACTTGTCGGCGAAGGGCTCGGCCAGGTTCAGGAAACCGCCGATGTGGAGATAGATCCCCTCCTCGCCGTTCTCGGTCCGCCCGACCACCACCTGGTCGCCCCGGCGCACCCGGCGCGGCTCCACCACGTCGATTTCCCTGCCGCGCAGCACCATGACGCAGTCCATCCGGCTGTCGGGCGCGATAAGCCACTCCCCTCCCCCCAGGTGCACGTATTCCGGGTGGTTCGAGGTGGCATGGTAGTTCTCGGGGAGCACACCGTCGGCGGGGGCGGGAGCGGTCTTCGCCGCGGGCGCAGCCGCCAGCTTGGGGCGGCGGAAGTCCGGAGGGTTGTATGAAGGGATCACGTCGCTGTGAAGAGACATGGGATGCTCCTTTTATAGAAGGATGACTGAGGCGTGGTCTTTGCCGGCGACTGGAAACTTTAGCATACGCGCATCAGCTTACAACGTCCTGCTCCAATCACCCTCGCCTTCTATACGAGTTTACCAATTCATGCTCAAGTTGGGAGGGTTTCTACCGATAAAGAGGATATCGCTGCCTCCAAAACCACTTTAGGCAGCCTTAAGGGGGAAATGTTATGGATTTCTGGATGAACCTCAAAGTGAAGACCAAGAGCCTGTGCCTTGTGGCGATCGCCGTTGTCACGCTGATTGCCATCGCCGGGGCAAGCCTTCACAAGATGCGCATCATGTCGGACGACCAGGAGGCGATGAACACATCCGTGATCCACGTCGGCATGCTGAACGACATGAAGAATGACCTCCTGGCCATCAGGCTGGACCTGGTCTACATGATGCTCCTCGAGGATCCGGCCCTCATCAAGGACAAGGCAGACGACCTGGAAAAACGGAAGAAGCAGATCGCTGAAACCCAGGCCAAGTTCCTGAAGTACGACCTGGATCAAAACGAAAAGCGCCTGATCGGCACATTCAAGCAGGGGTACGAGGAGTACCTGGTGCAAGGGGCCAAGCTGCAACAGATGACCCAGCAGAGCGTGGGCAACGCCGAAGCTCGCAAGGAAACGGTGGCCTTCGCGACCAGCTCGGTGGCGCCGCTCTACAAGAAGCCGGCAGACGCCATCAGCGACCTGGTGGCCGACAATTTAAAAAGCGCCGGGGAGCTCTACCAACAGGACCTCGCCGCCTACCACTCCTCCCAGGTCTTCATGATCGTACTCTCCGCGCTGGCCGCACTGTTCATGGGGGTCATGGGACTGCTCATCGCCAACTCCATCAGCAGGCCGCTCAAGATGGTCTTCGACACCCTGGCCGAGGTGGCGGCAGGCGACCTCACCGCACGCTCGAGCATCAGGACCCGCGACGAGATGGGGATGCTGGCAGCCGAAGTGAACGAGATGGCGGAGAAGCTGAACCAGACCCTGAGCCAGGTGGCGGCGAACAGCCAGCAGGTGGCCTCAGCGGCGAACGACCTGCACAGCACCTCTGAACAGATCGCCACCGGCGCAGAGGAGGTCGCTTCCCAGACCGGTACCGTGGCAACCGCCAGCGAAGAGATGGCGGCCACCTCCGCGGACATCGCCCAGAGCTGCCACAGGGCCGCCTCCGGCGGCGAGCAGGCGACCGGCCGCGCCCAGGCGGGCAGAGCGGTCGTCGAGCAGACCGTGCAGGTGATGAGCAGAATTGCGGACCAGGTGAAAACTTCGGCAGCCACCGTGGCGGGCCTCGGCGAGCGCAGCGACCAGATCGGCGCCATCATCGGGACCATCGAGGACATCGCCGACCAGACCAACCTACTGGCGCTGAACGCCGCCATCGAGGCGGCGCGGGCCGGCGAGCAGGGACGCGGCTTCGCCGTGGTGGCCGACGAGGTGCGGGCACTCGCAGAGCGCACCACACGCGCCACGCGCGAGATCGGCGAGATGATCAAGTCTATCCAGAGCGAAACCCGCGATGCCGTGGGAGCCATGGAGGAAGGTGTGCGCGAGGTGGAGAACGGCACCAGGGAGGCTGCCAAATCGGGCGAATCGCTGCAGGAGATCTTAAGGCAGATCAGCGAGGTGACCGAGCAGGTGAACCAGATCGCCACGGCGGCCGAGGAGCAGACCGCGACCACCGGCGAGATCACCAACAACATCATGCAGATAACCGAGGTGGTGCAGGACACCTCCCGGGGGGCGCACACCTGCGCCAACGCCGCCAGCAACCTCGCGGCCCTCTCCCAGGACCTGCAGCGCCTGGTCGGCCAGTTCAAGCTCGCCTGATCGAACCGCGGGAGAGGGAATCCCCCCCTCTCCCGCCTTCCCCCCCACCCACTCCTAACTCCCGTTTACGCCTAGAAATCCCTTTACAATTACCCCTTGGTTCTATATTATTCGCGAGTTAACCTCCGCGTGATAAAGGACAATATGGTACTCGAGCATATCCGCAATTTTTCCATCATCGCCCACATCGATCACGGCAAATCCACCATCGCCGACCGCCTTCTCGAATTCACCGGTGCTCTCTCCGCACGTGAGAAGCAGGACCAGTTCCTGGACAAGATGGACCTGGAGCGGGAACGCGGCATCACCATCAAGGCCCAGACCGTCCGGCTCAACTACCGGGCCGACGACGGTAAGGACTACATACTCAACCTGATCGACACCCCGGGGCACGTCGACTTCACCTACGAGGTCTCCCGTTCGCTGACCGCCTGCGAAGGGGGGCTCCTCGTGGTCGACGCCTCGCAGGGGGTCGAGGCCCAGACGCTCGCCAACGTCTACCTGGCCCTGGACGCGAACCTCGAGGTGTTCGTGGTGCTGAACAAGATCGACCTCCCCGCCGCAGAACCGGACCGGGTCAAGGCCGAGATCGAGGAGATCATCGGCCTGGATACCCATGACGCCGTGCTCGCCAGCGCCAAGGAAGGGATCGGCACCAAGGAGATCCTGGAAGAGATCGTCAAGAAGATCCCGCCGCCGCAGGGCGACCCGAACAAGCCGCTCAAGGCGCTCCTGTTCGACTCGTGGTACGACCAGTACCAGGGGGTCATCATCCTGGTGCGCATCGTGGACGGCATCGTGAAAAAGGGCGACAAGATCCAGCTCATGTCGAACCGGAAGAGCTACGAGGTGCTGAAGGCCGGCGTCTTCTCTCCCGACATGCGCGAGGTGCCCGCCCTCACCGCAGGCGAGGTAGGTTTCATCATCGCCGGGATCAGGGAAGTCGCCGACGCCAAGGTAGGCGACACCGTGACGCTCCTGCACAACCCCTGCGACGCTGCGCTTCCCGGCTACAAGGAAGTGAAGCCGATGGTGTTCTCCGGGCTTTACCCGATCGACACCTCGCAGTACGAGAGCCTGCGCGACGCGCTCGCGAAGCTCAAGCTGAACGATTCCTCCTTCTCGTACGACCCCGAGACCTCGCTCGCGCTCGGCTTCGGCTTCCGCTGCGGCTTCCTCGGGCTTTTGCACATGGAGATCATCCAGGAGCGCCTGGAGCGCGAGTTCAACCTCGAACTCATCACCACAGCCCCCACCGTCGTTTACCGCGTGCACGGGACCGACGGCAACATGATCCATATCCAGAGCGCGAACCAGCTCCCGCAGACCCAGGAGATCGCCTACGTCGAGGAGCCGTTCATCCTCGCCTCCATCCACGTCCCCAACGAATTCGTGGGGGGGATCCTGGCACTTTGCGAGGAGAAGCGCGGCGTGCAGCGCGAGATCAAGTACCTGACCCCGACCCGCGTCATGGTGGTGTACGAGCTTCCGCTGAACGAGGTGGTGCTCGATTTCTACGACCGTCTGAAGTCGATCACCAAGGGATACGCCTCGCTGGACTACGAGCTGCTCGACTACCGCCAGAGCGAACTGGTGCGCCTGAACATCATGATCAACGGCGAGGTGGTCGACGCCCTGTCTCTGATCATCCACAAGGACAAGGCCTACTACCGCGGACGCGAGCTGGTCTCCAAGATGAAGGAACTGATCCCGCGCCAGATGTTCGAGATCGCCATCCAGGCGGCGGTCGGCACCAAGGTCATCGCCCGCGAGACGGTGAAGGCGATGCGGAAGGACGTCTTGGCCAAGTGCTACGGCGGCGACATCACCAGAAAGCGCAAACTCCTGGAGAAGCAGAAGGAAGGGAAGAAGCGCATGAAGAACGTGGGCAACGTGGAACTGCCGCAGGAGGCGTTCCTTGCCATCCTGAAAGTCGAAGGTTAAAAAGGAAATAACTACACATGGAAGATTACAAAAACGTCTGCGAAGATAAACCCACCGAACCGGCCAACGAAGTGAAGCCCGCCAAGGGCAAGCACATCGCCCGTGAATACCTCGAATCGATCGTCATCGCGGTGCTGTTGGCCATGGTCATCCGCACCTTCATCGTGCAGGCGTTTAAGATCCCCTCCGGCTCCATGGAAGACACCCTGGCCATCGGGGACCACCTGCTGGTCAACAAGTTCATCTACGGCACCAAGATCCCCGGGCTTGACGGGCGCATCCTCAAGATCCGTTCCCCGAGGCAGGGCGACGTCATCGTCTTCGAGTACCCCGAGGACCCCACCAAGGACTTCATCAAGCGCGTCGTCGGCGTCCCTGGCGACGTAGTCGAGGTGAAGAACAAGCGCGTCTACGTGAACGGGAAGCTCTACGCCAACCCGCACGAAGTGCACAAGGAGCCGGATACCGTACCCAAGGAGTACAACCCGAGGGACTTCAAGGATCCTGTCACCGTCCCCGCCGACTCCTACTTCGTCATGGGTGACAACCGCGACCGCTCCTACGACAGCCGCTTCTGGGGTTTCGTGAAGATGGACAAGATCAAGGGGCTCGCCTTCATCAAGTACTGGTCCTGGGACAAGGACAAGATGCGGCCGCGCTTCAACGCAATCGGCAAGCTGATAGACTAAACGGCCGGTCTAGGTTCTACGCTAGAACCTCTCCTCAAAAAGGGGCTCCTCTGCAATAGGGGAGCCCCTTCTTCATTGCGCCGCCCTCCGCTCCTACCGTGGCTATCCCTCACCCCGACCCTCTCCCACAGGGCGAGGGGATGGAAAGCCCCCTTCCCCAAAGAGTAACAGCCACGAAAAAAGCCCCTGCCGCGCATGCGGTCAGGGGCTTTTTTTACGGTAAAACGTAGAACTTAGAACGTAGAACCTGGAACAGCAGTCAATTTACGCCAGGTCCTGCACACCCTTGTAGATGATGTCGAAGAGCTCCGGGATGTCCTGCTCGGCGATGCAGGAGAAGGCGATGCGGAGGTCGGTCTTGGTGGTGGAGATGGCGCCGACGCCGTACTTGTCCAACAGGTGCAGGCGCAGCTTCTCGGCATCGACGGTCTTCAGCTTGAGGCACATGAAGTAGCCGGAGTTGAACGGGTAGTAATCCCAGGCTGCATCGTACTTGCCGCTGTTCAGTACTTCCTTGGTCTTAAGCGCGCGTCCCTTCATGATCTGGAACTTCTCCTCCTTCTGCTTCAAGAAGTCGGGGGAGCGCAGCGCCTCGATGACGAAGGTCTGGGAGGGATGCGGGCAGTTGGAGATGCGGGCGCGGATGATCCCCATCGCCTTCTTCTCGAGGGCGGTCATGACCGGCGCGTTCTCGTAGTCGTGACCGTCGGCGAAGGTGATGAAGCCGGTGCGGAAGCCCCAGACGAACTCTTCCTTGGTGGCGCCGTCCAGCTTGACCGCGAGGATGCGCGGATGGAGGTTCGCCAGCTTGCCGAAGAGAGATTCCTTGAGGCTGTCCTCGTAGAACAGGCCGAAGTAGGCGTCGTCGGTGATGGCAACCACGTTGCAGCCACCCTCGGCGACTTCCTTGATGGCGGCAACCAGGGCGTCACCCTCGGCGACGGTCGGGGTGTAGCCGCTCGGGTTGTTCGGGAAGTTCAGCAGCACGACGACCTTCCCCTTCTCCTCGGCGGAGTTCTGCAGGGTGGCCTTGAAGGCGTCGACGTCGTAGCCGCCCTTGGCGGTGAAGGTCGGGTACTTCTTCACGATGGCGCCGCTGCAGGTGCCGAAGGTGAGGTTGTAGTTGCCCCAGAGCATGTCCGGAAGGATCAGGTGATCCCCCTTGTCGACGAACATGTCGGCGACGATGGAGAGGCCGTGGGTAAGCGCGTTGGTGACGATGGGGCTGCTGAAATGCTTGCCCACCTGGCTCGGGTTCTCACGCAGCATCTTCTCGCGCCACAGGGCGCGCAGCTCGGGCTTCCCCGCCGGCGGTGCGTACGGGTAGATGTCCTTCGGATCGAAGGAGGAGAGCTTGTCCTGGATGCAGGAGAGGTACATCGGGCCGCCGTTCTCGGTGGCGATGCCGATGGTGGCGTTGAACTTGTGGGCTTTTTCCTTGGCTTCAGCCGACTGGGTAAGGATTCCCTTGGGGAAGAAGAGGTTCTTGCCGAGATCCGACAGCATCTCCAGAACATGGGGGCTGTGCTGGGCTAGAGACTCGTTTAACTCCGCGGCTAATGGATTCATTAATTCCTCCTGAAGCTTGATATGGTATCGCCCGAAGGCATCATCGCACTATCTGACAACTCAGAGACGGTCATTAAAACCCGTCGCCAAGCGGTTGTCAACGCTTAATGTGAGGGAACAGGTAAGGGGCGAATGATTCTTCGCCCCTGCCGTGATCACGTTTCTGTCTGTAGGGGCAAATAATTATTTGCCCAGCCGCCGGAGCCCGAAGGGGATCGTCCCTTTGGCATTCCGGCCCCCGTTACCGCCCCAGCAGCATCTCCATCAGCTTGTACCCCGGAGCGACCTTGAGGCCGGTCGCAGCCGCGGCAATCTCGTCGTAGCCGGCCACGCCGGCGTTCTCCTTCTCCTCGCCGGAGTAGATCACGAAGGGAACCGGATCGGAGCTGTGGGTCATCAGGGTGATCGGGGTGGGATGGTCAGGCGCGCAGAGGATGCGGTATTCGCCGAACTGCTTCACCCCCTGGAGTACCGGTCCCACCACCTTCTCGTCGAAGAGCTCGATGGCCTTGATCTTATCGGCGAGCTTGCCGGAGTGGGAAGCCTCGTCAGGGGCCTCCACGTGCACGAACACGAAGTCGTGCTCCTTGAGCGCGTCGATGGCGGCCTGAGCCTTGCCCTCGAAGTTGGTGTCGAGGTAGCCGGTGGCGCCGGGGACGTTGATGATGTCGAGGCCGGCGTACACGCCGATCCCCTTGATGAGATCGACCGCGGAGATCACTGCGCCGGTCAGGCCGTAGCGCGCGCCGAACCCTTCCATGGCCGGAGCCTTGCCGTGCCCCCACAGCCATATTGAGTTGGCAGGCACCTCGCCGTTGACGGCGCGGCGCTTGTACTGCGGGTGGTTGTGGAAGATCATCTGCGAGGAGTTCATCAGGTAGATGAGCTTGTCGGCACCCTCGCCGGAGGGCATGTGGCTGGTGATGTCCTGCCCGGAGATGTCGTGGGGGGGCGTCATCTTGATCTGGGTCCTGCCGCCGTGCCAGACCATGAGGTGGCGGTAGCTGACGCCGGGGTGGAAGGAGAATTCCTCGTTACCGAGCTGGCGCTGCAGTTCCTCGACCAGTTCACGTCCGTCGGCGGAGGAGATGTGGCCGGCGGAGTAGTCCTCCATGATCAGCTTGCCGCCGCGTGCCTCCAGGTGCACCAGGTTGAGGCGGAAGGCGACGTCGTCGGGGCCGAGGGAGACGCCCATGCTGGCCGCCTCCAAAGGCGAGCGACCGGTGTAGCAGTCGACCGGGTTGTAGCCGAACATGGAGAGGTTGGCGACGTCCGAGCCGGGAGCGTACCCTTCCGGCACTGTGTGGGCGAGCCCCAGCGTGCCGCGCTTGGCCATGAAATCCATGTTAGGCGTCTTAGCCGCCTGCAGCGGCGTTTTCCCTTCCAAAGCCCCGACCGGCTGGTCCGACATCCCGTCCCCGAGCAACACAACGTACTTCATAGCATCCATCCTTTATCAGTAATCTGTGGTTAGAGTGAAACACAATCTGTCACGCAAAGCCGCCAAGACGCAAAGGGTGAAACGCTTTAGAATCACCTGCCTTTCTAGGTATCTTCGCGCCTTTGCGGCTTTGCGTGAGGCTCTTTGTTTATCCCCTGGGGTGCGCCTTCTCGTGCAGCCTCTTCAGCCTTTCCCGAGTCACGTGGGTGTAGATCTGCGTCGTCGAGAGGTCGGCGTGCCCCAGCATGATCTGCACGCTCCTCAGGTCGGCGCCGTTCTCAAGCAGGTGCGTGGCGAAGGAGTGGCGCAGGGTGTGCGGCGAGATGCCGCTCCTGACGCCCGCCTGCAGGGCCCTCTTCTTGACGATGTTCCAGAAGGCCTGCCGGGTCATCCCCTCCCCCAGCCGGCTCAAGAAGAGCAACGGCGAGCTCTTTTGCCTCAAGAGCTCCTGGCGCGCCTGCTCCAGGTATTCCCCCACTGCACGGCAGGCGCTCTCCCCCATCGGGATGAGCCGCTCCTTGTCGCCCTTGCCGATGGTCATCAGGTAGCCGGCGTCGATGTTGACGTCACCAATCTTCAGCCCCACCAGCTCGGAAACCCTCAGCCCGGTGGCGTAGAGCAGCTCCAGCATCGCCTTGTCGCGCAGTTCGATGGCTCCGGTGTCCAACGGCGACGACAAAAGCGCCTCCACCTCGCGCGAGCTGAGAACGGTCGGAAGCTTCAGGAGCCCCTTCGGCGCCTCCACGATCGAGGTGGGATTCACCTCGCAGTACCCCTCCCGGACCAGGAAGCGGTGCAGCATCCTGAGCGCGGAAAGCGCACGAGCGCGACTTCTGGGGGAGATCCCCTCCCCTTTGAGCTTGGCCAGGTAGCCGGTGACGTCGCTGGGACGGATTTCACCCGGCTCCCGCTCCCCGAGGTGGGCGAGGTAGCGGGTCAGATCGCGACTGTAGGCGGCGACCGTGTTGGCCGCGGCCCCCTTCTCGACCAGGAGGTAGTTCAGAAAGAGGTCGAGGTACCGGTCCACTAGCCGTCGACTGCGGCGAGGAGCTCCTTGCGGATCTCCTCGAGCTTGCCCGGCTCCGAGATCTTCTGCCCGAAGATGTTCTTGACGTAGAACACGTCGGCGACCTGGTCCACCTTGGTGGAGATCTTGGACACCCCGATGTAGAGCCCGAGTCTCGTCAGCGTGCTGGTGATGCTGTACAAAAGCCCCACCTTGTCGTGGGCGTAGATGTCGATGACCGTGTAATCGGAAGAGACCTCGTTGTCGATCTCCACCCGCGCCGGCACGGTCGGCTTCGCCTTTTCGGTGAGGATGCTGGGGCGATGCCGCTTGGCCACCAGTTGCCCGACCCGGACCTTACCTTCCAGCACCTGCCTCAGATCGGACTCGAAGCGGGCCCAGCGGCTCTCCTCGGTGATCACGAACCCCTGCGGCGAGTTCACCTGCAGGATGTCCAGCACCTTTTCGTTGGTGTTGGTGTGGATCTGCGCCCCGAGGATGTTCATGCCGTTGGCCGCCATCACCCCGGTGATCATGGAGAAGAGGCCGGGGATGTCGAAGGTGCAGACGGTGCAGTTGGTGTATCCCTTCTCCACCTCGTGGGAAACCTGCAGCACCAGCAGCTTGCTGGGAAGCGCGAGCAGCGTGCGCACGTGCCCGGCGATGATCTCCGGGGCGTAGGAGAGCAGGTGCCTGGTGGTGAGCGCCTGGAGCTCGTCCTTGATGAGCTGCCCGGGGTAGTCGTCCGCCAGGAGGTCGAAGACGGTTCGCTTCACGCGGCGCACCCGGTCGCCGGAGGCCTCCAGCTTGAAGTCGCCCCGCTCGAGCACCTGGAAGGCCTTCTCGTAGAGTTCCTGCAACAGGAGCGCCTTCCACTCGGTCCAGACTTCCGGCCCCACCGCCTTGATGTCGGCGTAGGTGAGGAGGTAGAGCATCTTCAGGTTCTCGCTCTTCTCCATCTGGCGGGCGAACTGGATGATCATCCGTTCGTCGTGCAGGTCGCGCCGCTGGGCTATGTGCGCCAGAAGGAGGTGCTGCCGCACCAGAAACTGCAGCCGCTCGGAGTCCTCCTTGGAAAGACCCATGCGGCGAGCGATGGTCTTGGAAAGCTCGGCTCCCAGCTCGGCGTGGCCGCCCCCTCCCCCCTTGCCGACGTCGTGCAAAAGGACGGCGAGGAGCAGCAGCCAGCGCTTGTCGACCTCCATGGCGAGCTGGGTCAACAGCGGCAAGGTGGTCTTGTGCTCGCCGCGCCAGAGCTTGGCGAGCTCCTCCACCGCGAACAGGGTGTGGGTGTCGACCGTGTAGATATGGTAGACGTCGTGCTGCACCTTGCAGTAGATCCGCTCGAACTCGGGGATGAAGCGATTCAGAAAGCCGAGGTGGTGCATCTGTTGCAGGGTGTCATAGACCTTCTTCTCGGACTGCAGGATGTTGAAGAAGGAGGCGTTGGCCTCCTTGGAACGGCGGAACTTGTCGTTCACCAGGTCCAGGCTGTTGCGGATCAGGGTCTTGGTGCCGAGGGCGAGCGCCACCCCCTGCTTCTGGGCGTGCTCGAAGATCTTGATGAGCCGCACCGGGTCCTTGTCGACCACGGTTTCGTCCGGGACCACCAGTTCCCCCTTCATGACGTAGAACCCGTCCCCCACCGGGCGGCGGGTGAAGTACCCCAGGATCTTGCGGGTGGAATCCTCGCGCTGGCTGCACTTGGTGATGAGGAGGGAACTGAAGTGCTCGACGCGGTTGGCGTGCAGGTAGAAGTCCTGCATGAACTGCTCGACGGCGAGGGTCTTTCCCTTGTCTTCGTAGCCGAAGAAGCGGGCGATGGAGGTCTGGGCCTCGAAGGTGAGCTGGTCGTTCTTCCTGCCGGCCAGGTAGTGCAGCTCGTTACGGATGCGCCACAGGTAGGAGAGCGAGCTGTAGTACATCCCGAGCTCCTCCTCGGAGAGGACCCCCTTGATGACCAGCTCGCGCGGCTCGTCCACCTTGTATTTTATCTTGGCGACCCACATCGCGGTGTGCAGGTCCCTGAGGCACCCCTCCCCTTCCTTGATGTTGGGTTCCAGGATGTAGACGCTGGAGCCGTACTTCTCGCGCCTCTTCCTGAGTTCCTCGAGCTTCTCGTTGATGAAGGCGTCGCTTCTCTTGGCGAGCACCTGGGTGACCATCATCTTCTTCAGCTCGCCATAGAGGTGGTCGCTGCCGATGAGCAGGCGCGAGTCCAGAAGGGCCGTCTTGACGGTGACGTCGTTGGCGGCCATGTCCACGCAGTCGGCGATGGTGCGCACGGAGTAGCCCACGTCCAGGCGCAGGTCCCACAGGAAGTAGAGCAGGCGGTTCGCCGCCTCCTCGACCACCTTGGAGTCCTTGCCGCTGTACAGGAACAGGAGGTCCAGGTCGGAATACGGGTTCAGCTCGCGCCGCCCGTAGCCCCCCACGGCGATCAGGGCAAGCTGCCCGCTCTTGTGCATCTGCAGGTCGTCCGAGAGCGCGGTGAAAAGCCGGGTCACCAGGGCGTCGGTCATCGCCGTGATGGACTGCACCACCGAGATGCCGTCCTCCCCTTCCCGGTGCGAGCGTTTGGACTCCTCGCGGAAGTGCTCGAGGAATTCGCGCGCCGCGGCGAGGTAGGCGCCCCGCTTCTCCTCGAAGCTCCTGCCGTTCCCCTTCATCGCCTCGGACAGGTATGCGTTTATGTTGAGGCGCATCACTCTTCCTTGGCGATCCGCACAACCTGCAGGACACCCGGGAAAGCCTGGATGTCCGACTCGGTGAGGTTCTCGGTGTCGCCGATGACCCCTATGATGACCCGGTTCGCGCCGGTGGACTGGTGGATGTCGAAGCCGCGCTCGATGAGGTACGACTTGATCTCTTCCTGGGCCTTTTCGTCGGCCGTCTTACGCATAACGATCAGCACCTGCAAACCTCCCTTTAATGTTCGCCTCGGGTCATGATGCGCTCCAGGCGGCGCGATTCGTCGATTACCCTCTCGAAGAGCCGCACGATGGCCTGGTCGTCCAGTGGCCCATGGTTCTCGGACGTCATCCGGGCAAAGATCCGCTTCTCCCTGGCGGGGTCGTAGACCGGCAGGTCGAGCCCCTTCTTGATCTCGCCTATCCTGAGGGCGAGGGAGGCGCGCTCGTTGAAGATGCGCAGCAGTTCGCTGTCCAGCCTGTCTATCTCGTCCCTGATCTCGTCAATGCCCATGGCGGTCCTCAGAACTTCTTCTTGATGTGGGTGTCGCGCTTCCAGTTCTGGTCGTCGACGCCCGGGTAATCGATGTTGTAGTTGAGCCCGCGCGACTCCTTCCTCATCTGCGCGCAGGCGACGATCAACTGGGCCACGGTGGCGATGTTGCGCAGTTCGATGAGGTCGGAGGTGACGATGAAGTTCCAGTAGTACTCCTCGATCTCGTCCTGGATCAGCTCGATGCGGCGCATGGCGCGCGCGAGGCGCTTGTCGCTTCTCACGATGCCGACGTAGTTCCACATGAAGCGTCGGATCTCGTCCCAGTTCTGGGACACCACCACCATCTCGTCCGAGTTGGTCGCTGTGCCGGCGTCCCACTCGGGGATCAGCGGGAAGGAGAACTCCTCGTCCTTGAGCACCTGCACCGCGTGCTCGTAGGCGCGCCCGGCGTAGACGGCGGCCTCCAAAAGCGAGTTGCTTGCCAGGCGGTTGCCGCCGTGCAGGCCGGTGAAGGCCACCTCGCCGATGGCGTAGAGGTGCTTGATGTCGGTCTCGGCGTTGAAGTCGACCTGGACGCCGCCGCACAGGTAATGCGCCGCCGGCACCACCGGGAGCATCTCCTGGGTCATGTCGATGCCGTACTCGAGGCAGGTCTGGTAGATGTTGGGGAAGCGGGAAGTGATGTACTCGGCGCCGCGGTGCCTGATGTCCAAAAAGACGCAGTCGTCGCCGTAGGTCTTCATCTCGTTGTCGATGGCGCGTGCCACGATGTCGCGCGGGGCCAGGTCCTTCAGGTGGTGGTACTTCTCCATGAAGGCGGTGCCGTCGCGGCGCTTGAGGACGGCACCCTCGCCGCGCACAGCCTCCGAGATCAGGAAGGAACGGGCGTTCGGGTGGTACAGCGTGGTCGGGTGGAACTGCATGAATTCCATGTTGGCGATGGTCGCCCCGGCGCGATAGGCCATGGCGACGCCGTCGCCGGTTGCCACGTCAGGGTTGCAGGTGTAGAGATACACCTTGCCGGCGCCGCCCGAGGCAAGAAGCGTGATGCGCGCGGCGAAGGTCTTCACCACCCCCGACTCCTTGTCCAGCACGTGGGCGCCCAGGCAGCGGTTGTGCTCCAGCTTCTGCTTGAGCACCTTCGACTCGGTCACCAGGTCGATGGCGATGTGGTTCTCGTAGATGGTGATGTTCTCGTGCCTTTTGGCAGCCTCGACCAGGGCGCGCTCGATCTCGCGGCCGGTGATGTCCTCGGCGTGCAGGATGCGCCGCGCGCTGTGCCCCCCCTCGCGGGTCAGGTCGTAGACGTCGCCGCTCTTGGTGAACTGCACACCCCAGTCGATCAGGTTGCGGATGACCTTGGGGCCCTCCTCGACCACCATGCGCACCACGTCCTCGTGGCAGATGCCGGCGCCGGCGACCAGTGTGTCCTGCACGTGCGCATCGAAGGTGTCCTCTTCCGAGGAGACCGTGGCGATCCCCCCCTGCGCGTAATTCGTGGCCGACTCCGAAATATCCTGTTTGGTAACCACCGCGACCTTGCCGTGGGCCGCAGCCTGCAGCGCGAAGGAAAGCCCCGCGATACCGCTGCCGATTACCAGAAAATCAGTTTTTTCCTTCATCAACTACCCCCCGATAAGCTGGATTAGGCGTTTCTTGAGACCGAAAGTATGAGACGAAGCCGTGCAGCAGTCGCGAGTACTTCAGGAAAGGCTCAGGGGGTCATGGCGGCAGCGTTGGGCCTGTGCCCTCAAAGGAGATTTCTTGGCGTGCGTCGCGGATACCTTGCGTTCTTCGCGTAACCGGCTCGGGAAAACCCGCAAATTATTGATCCCAGCGAGATTTTTGTCAAGACTTTTGACGGGTTATAGCCCGCCAACGTCACATTAGACCTTGAATTATCATGTTTATTGGTCTATATAATTCGAGGGCGATTTTTCTTTCCCATTAAAAAAAAGGAAGCTCATGCGCTTTAAGTCACACCGAGTTTATCTGGCAGCCGTCCTGACAGTTGCCGCGGTGTCTTGGTGCCTTCCGGCACCGGCTCGCGCCGACATATATAAATACGAGGATCCCGACGGGACCGTTCACTTCACCGATGCCCCGACCGACAAACGGTTCAAGATCTTCATGCGGGACATCAAGAAGGACAAGAGGCTGAGGACCGCCTTCAAGCTCTCAGGCTATGCCCGCAACCCGGCCGAGTTCGAGCCCATCATCAGTTCCTGCTCCCGCGAGTACGGCGTCGACAGCTCGCTGGTGAAGGCGGTGATCCACGCCGAAAGCGGCTACAACCCGAGCGCGGTTTCGCCCAAGGGGGCACAGGGGCTGATGCAGCTCATGCCCAAGACCGCCCAGGGACTCAAGGTGAACGATTCCTTCAACCCCTCCGACAACATCCGCGGTGGCGTCCGCTACCTCAGGTTTCTGCTGGACACGTTCAAGGGGAACGAATCACTGGCGGTGGCTGCCTATAACTGCGGCCTCAACGCCGTGGCCAAGTACGGCGGCGTCCCCCCCTATCCCGAAACCCAGACTTACGTATCCAAGGTACTCAGTTACCGGAACATCTATAGATAGCGCAAAGGCGAACGCATGCCCTCCACCCAAGCCCAGATCCTCAACATCCCGAACATCCTGACCATGGTGCGCATAGCCGCCATACCGCTTCTGTGCGTCCTTTTGCTCTCGCCCGAGCGGGAGCCGGGTTTCTGGGCCGCGGCCCTGTTCGCCGCCGCCTCGGTCACCGACTGGCTGGACGGGTACCTGGCCAGGAAGCTGGAGATCGTCACCGTGTTCGGCAAGTTCCTGGATCCGATCGCCGACAAGCTGATCGTCATGGCCGCGCTGATCATGATCCTCCCCTTCGACCGGGTGCCCGCCTGGATGGTGCTGGTGATACTCGGGCGCGAGATGATCATCACCGGTCTGCGCGGCATCGCCTCCACCGAGGGGATCGTGATCCCGGCCAGCAACCTGGGCAAGTTCAAGACCATCTTCCAACTGGTTGCGATCATCGGCCTTCTGCTGCACTACGACTACCACTGGTTCTTCGGCATCGACCATCCCCTGCTGGTGGTGAACATGCACAACGTCGGCATGTTCTATCTCTGGATCGCCACGATCATAACCATCTGGAGCGGCGTAGACTACCTGAGCAAATTTGTCAGGGTAATAGCCAAATAAAAATTTCGTATTGACACAAGCGAGGGAATCAGGTTATAAACGGGTTCCTTCGATGCACAAGGCGGCATGGCCAAGTGGTAAGGCAAAGGACTGCAAATCCTTCATTCATCGGTTCAAATCCGATTGCCGCCTCCAATAAAAACAAGGGCTTACGATCTCAGGTCGTAAGCCCTTGTTTCATCGCTGTAATAATCGCTGCAAAAAAAATTCAGCCAACCATCGCTGAATAACTTTTGAAGCCCCCCCCGGCCGCCATATGGCGAGGAAATCATTGTCATGCCGTAATAGGTGCCGTAATAGGTGCCGTAATAAATCCAGACACTACTGACCAAACCATAAAAAAAACCCGGCACCACTTCTAGGTGACCGGGTCTTTTTGCGCCTGGCGCCTTCCCTTTTTTTGGGAACCGCTACGCCGCTTCCCTCCACTCGTCGGTCCACTGGCGTTTACTGTCGTCCATGCTGACAAAGAGGGAGACAACCTTGCCCGCTTCCTTGCGTACCGCATCGGTCCTTTTGTAGTCGGCGATCTTCTTGCCGTGCGCGACGATCTCGCGGAAGAGCAGCTCGTTCTGCTTGCTCATCGGCACCCGCCCGTTCTCCCACTTGGAGACCTGGGACTTGTCGCAGTGCAGGTTGTCGGCAAAATCGGCCCCTGACCAGCCGAGCGACTTCCTTAGGAATACGATCTCTTCCGGAGTGAGCCGTTCTTCCTTCTTCACCAGGGCATGGGCGATGCAGTCGTGCAGGGCCTCCATCCTGGGTATCTTAGGCACCAGCGCCCCGCACTCCGGGCAACTCCTCACCGTGATCCCTGTAAGGACCACGTTCCCGAGGCCGCATTCGCGGTAGTGGTAGTTCTGCACCTTTTCCACCAACTCGGCTCGCTCGCAAACCGGGCATCTCATTTCAGCATCCTCCATGCGGTTACGATCATCAATTCCGTCTCGTCCTCGAACCGGACCACCACCGTCATCTTCCCGGTGTGCACCCGGTAGCGCCACTCCCCGTTTTCGTACTCCGCCTCCTCGACGGTCCCGCCGCGCAGTACGTTCAGGCAATCCAGGGTGGACATGCCGTGCTTTTCCAGCCGCTCCAGCGCGTGGGGTTGAGCAAAGGAGACATCCCCGTCTTTCAAGATGGATAGGATCAGTTTCTTCGTCTCGGTTCGCTTCAACGGTTCGTTAAGCATACTATACACCTTTAGGGGTTGGGTTCAAAACAAAAGTGGTGCTCAACACAACTTTATAAGAGGGCGACAGAGAGATGGTACAACTTATAGGAAAAATTATTGCGAAGCAAGGGGGGGGGCTTGGTCAGGTCATCTCTTCCCACGGAAGCCGTCGACGGTAACGCCCGCCTCCAGCGTCCCAGCTCCCCTATCCTGCTGGGCGCCCCCTTGCACCCTCTCCCGCTCCCTGACCCACTCCTCAACCTCCGCCAAGTGCCAGCCGACCGATCCGGCCCCTATCCTCACCCTCGCCGGGAACCGCCCCGCCCTCTCCAACCTCCACTGCGTCGTATGGCTCATCCCGATCAGCTCCAACAACTGTCTGCGCCTGATCAATTTATCGTTCTCCACGCGAGACCTCCTCCCTAGTAAAAGAACGTCAGATGCCTTACCTGCAACACAACATGGACTTTAACCATCAGATCAAGTCCTCCTTCTTGGGTGAAGGGTTGAAGGTGAACCCGCTTATTTGGGGAGTGTCTTTTGTTTCCGGTGCCTTCTTACCAGTGTTTGCCGGTTTGTGTGCCTCGGAAAGCTCATTGACAGGCGGTTCCTGATGGCGGCTGGACTGAGCCAGGATCAGGCGGTTCGTGTAACCGCAGAATGCGGAATAACCGAAAGCCACCTTTCCCTCCTCATGCAGGGTTTCCCAGATTTCCCTGACCGGCCACCCGTCGTTGAGCGCCTGTATGATGTCGGGACGCAAAGTCAGGAAAACGGCCCGGTTCTGTTTTTTATTGGAGAGAATCGGCTTTTTATCGACTGCCCTGGCCGCTATGCGTTCAGAGAGAGTTTTCATCTGCCTGCCCACCCCATTTTGCCCATCGGAATTTGCCGCTATTTAATCGCTACGCTGTCGCCTTTGCAACAGCCACGCTACCGCTTCGTTACCGCTACTTTAACGCTACTTTACCGCGGCATCGAAATTCTACAGCCGATCTTGCAGAATTTTGTAAAAATCTAATTCAATATCACTAATTCCATGTAGCGTTGCGGTAAAATAGCGAAGGTCGAAAAACCGTATCGGAAAAATCGCGGTCCGGAGCGGGGCAGGATATGTGAAGTTAGCTAACCGGCAAGCCGGTTAACTATCTTCACTTCCCCTTATTCGCACTACGTGCTCAACGGGTACCCTGCTCTGCGAGGCTGGACGGCTGCTGCCGTCCCCCCCTTGAAGTCGTACTCCTCAAAGAGGCCATCATGGCTGATAAGAACAGGCCACGTGCGCAACAACTGCACGTCCCGGTGCGACCGGACGAGAAAGCCGCTATCGAGAAGTTGGCGGCTTCCACCGGCCTACCCGTCGCCGCCTATCTGCGGAACGTGGGCTTGGGGTACCAGGTTCACAACATTTTGGACCGTGATTGCGTTGAGGAGTTGGCCCGTGTCAACGGGGATCTTGGCCGTCTGGGCGGGCTACTGAAGCTATGGCTCACCGACGACCCGCGCACGGCTCAGTACGGCGAGAGACTCATCCGTGCCCTCCTTGCCAAAATCGAAAACACTCAGGACAAGATGCAGGAACTCATGCGGACCGTGGTCCTACCAAAAGCCTCGCGGTGAAGAAATTTTTAGCCGCTAAAAACAACGTTCCCGGGAGGCCGCTGCATGATCGCGAAGAAGGTACCGATGAGGTCCGTGGGCAGGAGCGATTACGGTGGTTTGGTGAAGTATCTAACCGATAGGCAGGGAAAGCATCAACGTCTCGGTTATGTGACCGTCAGCAACTGTCAATCTGAAGAGTGGCAGGTCGCCATCCTCGAAGTCCTCAACACCCAGGCTCGCAATACACGGGCGGTATCAGACAAAACCTATCACTTGATAGTCAGTTTTCGTGCAGGGGAGGAACCGGTTGACGCCAGTTTGAAAGCGATCGAGGAGAGGATCTGCAACGAATTAGGTTACAGCGAGCATCAGCGGGTCTGTGTCCTCCACAACGACACGGACAATCTGCACTTTCACATCGCGATTAACAAGATTCACCCGATACGCCACACCATTCACGATCCTTACTATGATCACACAACGCTGGCGAAACTCTGCCAAAAACTCGAACAACAATACGGTCTCCAACCAGACAACCACCAGGTGTTGAGGAATGGAAGCGAGAACCGTGCTGCCGACATGGAGCACCAGGCCGGGGTGCAAAGCCTGTTGGGGTGGATCCAGCGCGAATGTGTCGAAGAGCTGCGTCTAGCCAGAAGTTGGGCCGAGTTGCACGCCATCCTGGCCAACAGCGGGTTGAAACTTGAGGAAAGAGGCAACGGTCTCGTCATCACGGACGGTGACAGCCTTGGCGTTAAGGCCAGTTCGGTTTCAAGGGAACTGTCGAAAAGCAAGTTGGAGAAACGATTGGGGGCTTTTGAGCCGCTCGACGAGGTGGAGGCCATGCGGGCCATGCAGGCGCGTCTGGCGCAATCGCAGCCCGCCGGCAAAATAGGCGCCATGCCCCAACCGAACAGACAAAACGTCCTGCGGAACCTCTCGAATCTCGAAGCAGTAAAAACAAGCGGCAGGCGTTATCAAGCGCAGCCGATGCATTCCCGATACGATTCCGCCAAGCTGTACGCGAAGTACCGGGAGGACCAGCAAATAGCCGCGACGGCGCGGGCGGCAGAAAAGACCAAAATAGCGAAGCGCAAAGAGGGTCTGGTCGATTTGGCCAAACGAATGGCAAAGCTAAAGCGAAATAAGATCAAGGCCGTGAAAGCGAACGGGGCTATTAAAAGAGTCCTCTATGGCGTGATCAACAACACACTGCGAGAGGATATCCGGAGAATCAAAAAGCAATGCACAGCCGAGCGCGTGGCCGTCGATGGCAGATACCCATGGCATTCATGGGCCGACTGGTTGAGGGCGAAGGCCGTCGAGGGAGACCCCGAGGCCCTAGCCGCTTTGCGCGCCCGCGATGCGGCAACGGGCCTGAAGGGAAACACCTTAACCGGCAAGGGCGGCCGGAAGAATGCACCGGTAGTGGCAGAACGGGACGGCGTCACCAAAAAAGGGACAGTCATCTATCACGTCGGCTCGACCGCGGTACGCGATGACGGGGACAGGCTTCAGATTTCGAGGGGGTACACAATAGAGGGACTTCAGGGCGCGCTACTCTTGGCGTCAGAACAGTATGGCAGTTGCATCGCCGTCAACGGTACCGAAGCCTTCAAGGAACAGGTCGTCCGGGTGGCGGCCGTCGGCAGATTGCCCATTACCTTTGACGATGCCGCATTGGAGCGCCATCGCAAGGAACTGCTGGAATCCGGAATCCTCCGGGAGAAAACAAGTGGACACGCAGCCCATTACTGCAAGCCGAAGGTCGAAGGCATTGGACGAAAGCCGCCGCCCCAAGGCCAGAATCGTCTGCGAGAGCTGTCAGAACTCGGTGTGCTTCATTTGGCCGGCGGAGGTCAGATGCTACTGCCGCATGATGTTCCTGATCCTTTGGAGCGGCAAGAACCCAAACCGGATCACCGCGTGCGACGGGACATTTCCCTGCTAGGAGAAGTGACGGCAGGTCAGGCCGCCGCTGAGAAATACATTGCCGAACGCGAGGCCATTCGGCTGAAAGCCTCAGACGAACCGAAACACCGCCGCTACGACCCAGCAGCCAGAGGCCCCGCCGTCTTCGCGGGGATCCGCAAGGTGGAAGGAGAATTCCTGGTGCTTCTGAAACGGGACGAAGAGATCGTGGTCCTGCCGGTCGCCGCCGGTACAGCCCTGCGGCTCAAGCGCGTGGAGATAGGAGAAACCGTCACGGTGTCCGCAAATGGTTCCGTTACACGAACCGGGGGGCGCAGTGGAACCGAAGGGGCAGACTCCGGCGAAAAAACGAAAGGTCGCCCCTCACGAATCTGATCAAGGCACCAGAGTGGGTACGTGAAGATTAGAATTCAAAATCGGTCTTTAAAAGGCATCCCCTCTGCCCCCTATGGGGAGATATGGGCACAGAGAAGATCACCGCCGGAAAGAGGCTTCAAGTAGTTAACCACTTTGAAGTTATTGCTAAACTAGCAACTTCTGAGCAACTTGCGCCTTGCCTAATCGAATATAGCTTATCATCAAATTCAATCACAGCTACGCTTTCAACTGATATTCCTCCCGGTCCATAAGATTAACCTTTCGGACGGTATTGCCGTATTTTAAAAATTTGTACAAAAAGTATCGCGACACGGATTCTTCGTGTGTTGCTAAAATAACTTGTTTCTTGGGAAACTCATTCCTTAAGAGTCCAACTAATGACACCATATTAATATCGTCCATTGTCTGAACTGGATCATCAACAAGTAGCGTTCCAAATTGGTTGGAATAAACCCTATTGAGGGCCAAAGTAAGAGATATAACCACAGCGGCAATCTGGCCTGAACTCATGGTATTCAGAATATCATGTTCACTTTCCCAATTTGAAACAAGTCTGATATTTTTTAATTCCTCACTTTCGACTGGATCTTTTATAAATACACCCCGGCCTAAACCTGCTTGGTGCAGCTGAAGAATTTTTCCTGAGTAAAGGAAAAACGGGATCTCAATATCAGTTATTAGCTTTTTTTGGTAAGACCTTATCTCTGCCTGAACAGTATCTCTAATAACCTTTAGATATTCTTGTTTTTGCTTTAGAGTTTGTATCTTATCATCCAGTTGATGTATTTCTATTACCTGTTGTTCAACAGAATTGTAATATAAATCTAGCACATATTTAATTTTATTATCCACTGCACTTAGATCCAAACTTTGTAATTTAGAACGATCTTTTTCAAAAAATATTTCGAATATAGTATTAAAAGATGCCCCTTCGTTGGCTTGTAAATATTCGTTGCTCTTTATGGGGGCCTTAGCTTTGAGACGTTGTTGTAACAGGTTTACTCTAGATTCGACTTCTAATATACGCAGCCTCGGATTATAATCGAGGCATATATCCTCAAATTCTATATCTTGTGACTGCAACCAAGTCACGAAGCCAATAACTCGTAGCTTCTGACCAGATACCTTCCTTATTTCAGTGACAAGTTCTGGTTCAGGTGCATTAAGATCAGAGATAAAACCAGTTATTAGAGCTTTGACCGGGGCAAGAAAAGCCTTTTCAAATTCATCTTTTAGCGAAAGAACTCTATGACTATCTTGAGTCAGAAGTCCCTTGTAATAATCACCGTGTTTTGAAATTGCATCGAAGAGCGAATTTCTGGTGTCGTAAACATTGCCACACATAGGACAGTTATTTCGATCAGGACCATCTACTTCATGATGTTTCTTACAAAGGTCCTCGCGGTACTGAATCAGCTCCGTGTAAAGCTTATTATTACCGACGTTTTGAGCTATAGCGACACGAAGTGCCTGCAATGTGTCTGTGAAGCCTATCCCATCACGATAGTTCACAAGCTTAAAAGCTTTATCGAGATCTATGAATGATGCCAAATCATCTAAGTAAGTAACATGAAGTTTACTTAGGACTTTCTCAAGGAACACCTTGTTTTCAGCACGCTCCAGGATGATCTCGTAGTCTTCTAGGTATTTCGCGCTCACAATGAGTCCGCGAATCAATTCATTTTCACTCAGAACACGTTCATAAGTACGGTCAGTAAGAAATACGTCCTGATGTAATATCAAATCTTTGATTTTGCTGAGATCTGTGATTATCTGATCTCTCTTCTGTAAAGTCAGGAGCGGAATCATCTCTCTATCCCACTCCGGCGAGGTGCCCCTCTCTTTTAACCACGGCAATAGGGAAAGGTATGGCGCAGCCTTCTGATTAGCAAGCTCCCTTTTAAGATTAGATAACCCGTAAGCTTTCTCTTTCTCTTCCTTTTGAGATTCATATTTCTTACAGACTGCAACGGCCTTTTTCAGGAGGTCCGTTACTTTAGCCAGTGACTCTTCTTCTTTTTTGGTATCGCCAAACAATTGTGTTATTGTTTCGGCGCGCTTTTTCTCATCATTTGCCTTTAAAAAATGTGCAGTCTCCTCTTGCTGCACGTAGTGGAAGAGGTGGAAATCTCGACCAATGTTTGTTCCTCCTAGGAGTTCACGAAGTTTTTCATCTGTTATGCTTTCTTCCTTAGCTCCATCCAACCTATACAGACTCCAAAGGTCTTTAAAGTTTTTAATTTTTGTCGCACTCTTTGGAAATGGCTTTTTAATTCTTCGAATAATTGTCAAAGAGACAGTGCCCCTAAGCTCAAGTTTAACCTCAACATCAGCACTATTATTGTGAGCGACTACAATATCTTTAGGAGAACTATTAGTTTCTATAGCATGAAATCTGCTGATGTTTCCTGTCAGTGCGAGCTCAATTGCATCAAAAACGGAGGTCTTTCCATAGCCATTAGGTCCGTCAAAAACAATGAGTCGATCATCAGCGAAGTTCACTGTATATCCATGTGGCCCGAAAAGCTTAAAGTTCTTCATTGAAATGCTGCCGATAGTGAAATTTTCCATTATTTGGCCGTCCATTTCGAAAGCAATAGATTCTCAACTTCTACATCGTCAGTTAAATCACAATCCGCAGCAATAAGATAATCATACTGTGCAGCATATTCTTTGTTGAGACAATCGCGAATTTTATCAGAAATGTCATATAAAGCACTGGTGCTTTGAGGTTCATAGTAGACGAGAGGAATTTTGATAAATATCTTCATCAACAATGAATAATAATCCAACTTGTTCGTTGTCTTAAACGCTATAAAGCTTGCTCCTTGATCAGGGTTAACCAGGTGGTTAAGATTTTCAACTGTAAGAGCCCCTGAAACATGAGATCTCCAGCTCACAAGCTCCTCGTCCCTGTATTCGATTGCATTTTTCTTGAAGTTATAAGGATCTTCCTCAAATCTCAAAATAGAATTAAGATCGATCTTGCTTGATTCACAGCAGAGGATAATAGTGCAATTTTTTTCAAAGGATTCATCAACTTTATCACATCTCCTAATAGTATCAAAATACAAGTCTGCTTTTTCTTTCACTAATTCAGCAATATCAGTGGCAGTTGTATCTTTCTTTTCCAACACCAGGAAGTATTCTTGTTTTTGCAATTCTGGCTTAGGCACGACAAAAAAGTAGGTAAACTGTGTGTTTAGCTCAACAGGCCTTTCCACGTATCCGTTTTCGAGAAATATTAATTTTACAACTTCAATCAACATTTATTGCCCCCTCTACTTCTTTTAAAGGAATTACACTTAAATTACTCTTTATCCAGAAAATCCTCTCACGCTCCAAATCACTTATTCCGCCTGGAAGAGGAATGTCATTGCGAGATAATTTAAGTGCCTGGGCTATATCACTCAACTTGCTAATATTATCACTGCATATTAAATTTTTCATCTCATACAACTTCGATATCATCAATGGATTCTCAATAATACTACGAGCTATTTTACTATGCGTGCCAACAGTAATAGTTGTCGGAAGATACATATTTGATTTATCGTTTGATGGTGTGTAGTAAATACAACATTTTGAAGCTACAAAGTGTGCCTTTTTGCTTTTCAGCAAATAAAAATAGGAAATAATGTATGTAAAATGGAATCAATATCTGCTTCAAAGGCGTTGTCTGTATTACACTTGGATGTCAATTTTTTGTGCGGGCTAAATCCTCTGTAGTAATCCCAAAGAGTTTCGGGTGGCAGCTGACATAGATAATCAGTAAGCTCGTGCCAGTTACACTTATTTTCATCACACAATGAGTTATCGCTACAGAGTTCAGTATCCGAGCAAAACAGGGGAAGAAGTGAAACAAATTGGTCCTTGAATTTATTAGCTAAATAAGTGTCACTCATATCCTCAAGATCTGTGTTAACAATATTCAGCAACTCATCAAATTTAATAGGTATTGGATCCCCTTTATTGACACTTCTATGCCGCTCTATTATGTGCGAGTCAATTTTGCCAAGGAAAAACTTTACAACTTTATCTACCTGACTAGAGGTGTAGTTAGTACCATTTTTAACATAGTATACTTCTAATTCACTTGGAATAAGGTTATTAATCTCTTCGATATCACAGCAGTACAGTTCAGTTGGGTATTTGTACCTTTCAATCCTGTTAGTTGATTTTGTATCACCTTCAATAGCTTCTTCAAGAAATGCCTTAATTCCATCAGCTGTTTGTGGTTGTATTGAAGCACGCCTAATAATTTTGGCTTTTTTGGGGATGTCTTTAGCCTTCGTCAATGACTTAGCAATGACACTAACATTTTTATCTAACGCTTCATCGTAATTTCTTATTATTTCTCGTAGGGATTCAATTATCTTTGACTCAAATGAGGTACCAACCGGCAAATCAATTGCTTTCCATGTATGTAGGTACCCTTTTACCCCCGGATGCTTTTTTATTTCAATAGCCAGTTCGAGAAGGGCCTCTTCGAATTTACTATACGAGGTCTCATTATATGCTTTCACTTGGTGAAAGGATTGCGGACCATTTTGGTCTCGGATTTCGAAATCCTCATTATGTTCCAGCACCAACTCAAATCGTGAAAAGTCGAAATGGGGGTCCTCATTTAGCTTTTGATTTATAACCCTGAGACTGTGAAAAATCGCTACCTTACCTTGATAATTGAACCCATTCCAAGTTGCGGAGGCATCATGTGCCATTATATAGTCCTTTTAAATAGTCATCACTAACAAGGCTGGGGATTGTACACGTAATCGATCGGAACGTCAAACTGTGAAGTCCCTTCCTTAGCCTCCTCAACGGGGTTTCCTCTCCTGCCCTTATTCCACCCCTGTGACTTGGCGCCTTAACTGTACGACGTTATCCGGCAGCCCCGGTACCAGCGGACCGCCGACGATCTCGACCAGCTTGTCGCGCCAGAGGGTTAGCGCCGTCTCGATCTGGCGCAGGTACCTGTGGTGGTCGTAGTTCTTCTTGGTTCCCTCCCTGGCGTGATTCAGGATCGCTTCGGCCGCACTCGCACTGATGCCGTCGATGTCAGACATGTAGGTGCGGCAGGTACGGCGCAGATCGTGCGGCCCCCATGGAGGCAGTCCCAGGTACTTGTTCACGAGAACCAGGTGCCCGAGGGCGTTGGTCGATATCGGCCTTAGTTCAGACTCCCCGCCTCCCCTCTTCTTCACCCTCGACTCGAAAATGTATCCCTTCTTGTCCCCGATCAGCGCCAGTGCCTCGGGCACCAGAAACACACGGTGGTCCATACGGTTCTTGTCGTAACGGGCCTTGGTCCTCTCCTTTGGAAGCGTCCACCAGTTACCTTCGATCTCGTCGGAATGCAGCCCCAGCACCTCGCCCGGTCGCTGCCCGGTAAGGAGGATTAGACGCAGGGCGTTTCTTGCCTCTACGCCCCCGGTGGCCTTGGAGAGTTCCTTCCAGAAATGCCTTATCTCATCCTCGCTGAAGGTCCTGCTCCTAACGCCAGGCACAAGCCTCACCTGCACCGGTTTGGAGAGGAAACTCTTCACGCTACCGAGGATGAAGGGGTTTGTCTTCACCATCTCCCGCGCCAGGGCATAGGAGAACATTGGCCGCGCTGCCCGGATAAGGTTACGCGCAGCTGCAGCCGACCGCGCCGAAACGTCCTTTACAAGCTTCGCCGCCTCCTCCGTGGTGATGCTCGCGACCTTCCTGGAACGCCATGTCTTGAAATCATCGATCGTCCCCTTCTTCCCCGTGGTCAGCAGGATGCGTTTGATGCCGTACACGGAGGATTCAACCAGCTGCCCCTCGACGTTGTTGGCGATGTACTCCCGGGCCAACTCGTCGAAAGTGAGGTCACGCCTTCGTTCCTCAGACACCTCCTCCGCCACCTCCTCGGGCTCGGCTGCCGGGTTCACTCCCCCCTTCACCTTCTTGCGGGCCGCCTCGAACTGGTCCCGCGCCTCCTCCAGCGACAACTGTGGATAGGTCCCGAGGTTCAGTTCCCAGCGCTTCCCATCCATCCCGTAGAGGTAAAGCCAAACCTTAGCCCCGGAAGGAAGTACCCTGACGGTGAACCCGTTCCCTTCGGAGCGAGTGTACTTCACCTCCTCGGGTTTCAGCTTCCGTATCATGGTGTCGGTGAACATCGTGCTCTTGGTTCGTGCCATTTTTCCCTCGTGTTTTTTGCAGCGATCGCTGCAAAATCGCTGCAAAAAAGTCTGTGCTTGGACGACATGTCGTGAAACATCCTGAAAAGATAATTACACGTAAAATAGCGCATTGTCAACAACTTAGGTCCACATTTGAAATGAATTAAACAGCCGTGAAACACGTTGAAAATAAGGATTACTTAAACTGCAAATCCTTCATTCATCGGTTCAAATCCGATTGCCGCCTCCAATAAAACAAGGGGTTAGCTTACAAGGCTAACCCCTTTTGTTTTATCCGTGGCCTCTCACGTGGCCTATAGTGGCGACATCGTCGACATCATTTTTAATAACGTCCACTCACTCTCTAGTCCCTGCCTTGTAATGTAGCTTTTCTCCGAACTACACCGCCCCCCCCCGGAACTTCTGCTATCACACCGTCCCTATTCTGGCCTGTGGCTATCGCGACGTAGCCCCCGCGCGTCTGGGTGAAACTCTCTTGCAGCCCTCCCCCAAGCCATTGCTCACCAGATTTGTGCGAGTGTGACTGTTTCAGTTGATCCCGGATGCCCTTCTAACGTCTTTTTCTTCAGAGATAGAACAGTTATTTTACTGCATTAAATATGGCTATATGGCGGTTTATATTTTAATTAAAATACTAATTATTTAAAATTGTTATACCTTTCTTAATGGCACACACTTTGCCTGTATACAAAATATTTTACTTCGTAAAAGGCAACCCTATCGAGAGGTGGGTACGCAAAGCCACAGGTCCAAAGTTCACAGAACCGGACAGCTGGACTGCCGAAAGAAATGAAAAAGGGAGACTCCCTTGCGCCATTTCTATTCCAAATTTCGAATAATCCTGCTTTTACCGCTCTTGATACTGAATCTTCAGTTTGGCATTACCTTGCTGAACAATCATTTTGCCAATTCCTGGTACAACCTTGCCGGCCCTCTCCATCAAATCCACACCGTCATATCCAAGAAATCTGAATTATCGGCTAGGTATTTTATTGATTGTCATATTTTCCCTGTAGCCGTTACCAACTTCGCAGGGCCCATCATAATAACCTCCTTACAAATACCAACTCCAATACAACCGCCTGACGGTCTTGCACTAGATCCATTTCCAAACAAAGCTTCGCCCGTATAAACATTGACTATTCTCCCACCGCAAAATGCTGCGGGGGAATATCATACCTATTTATATTACTTATTATAAATAATACATATTGTTACCAGCCGTAATTTGTCTACATATCACCTGATGAGGAGAACTTACTTTATGAGAACACTGAAATTGCATCAATGTCAGGAATCACAGCCACTACAACTAGTCACCAAAAGTGTAATGACCGCATGTGTAACGCTGGTTCTGGTTAGCTTGTTTGCTCTCCCCGTTTCCTTATCCTTCGCCAAAGAAGTGCAGCAGCTGCCGCATGAACCGAACAATCCTAAAATCATGCAGCTATATTTCAACACCACTGACAATCGGGAATATATTTACAATGGCCAGGAATGGGTCCCCCATGATGCATCGATTGACACCTACCAACTCAAAAAATACAAAAAGCCCACCGTGTCCAAGAGCACATCAAATAGCTATGGAACAAGCACTACTAACACTCAAGGAGTCACGAAATGAACCGACTGCTTACTGTGATATTCAACCTAGCTTTGCTTACCTTGGTCCTGCTCAGTACCGTGGCCAGCGGTGCGAATACGTATTGTTACGACTCCAAGAATAACCAACTCTGTCCCGACTCCATTCATCTCAAACACCAGAATTACATGAATGATTGCACGGCTTGCCACAATTTGAACTTCTCGTTCGACGCATCAAAATCATTTTTCAAGGACAGTACCAAGGGGGCTTTTTATCCTGGCGGTCCTTACCCGATTTTCGCCCAATCCGGCAGTTGGAGTTCCCCAAAAACAAACACAGCAGCCACATGCTCGAACATCGCGTGCCACAACATACCAGCTGGCACTTACATCTACTATATCTATGACTGGGGTGCTGATGACTATGTAGCTGTGAATTACAACTATGGTGGCATGAGCAACGCCACAGCCCTGTGGCAAGACCAAGCCGATACCAACTGCAACAGTTGCCACAAAATCCCCCCGTACTCCAAGAATGTGTGGCACAGCGGTCAGCATACCAATAACACGATCCCCGGGGGAAACAACTGCGAGCTCTGCCATCCCGATGCAAAATCGAATATCGGACCAGATGGCAAAACCATAATCTCAAACTACTTAACGGCTCCAAGCCAGCACAAAAACGGCACTCTGGATGTAGTAGCCAAATTCACCTCCAAGTGTTTCGGCTGCCACTGATAAAGCGCTGAATAGAGAACACATACATATATTGTCACTGTGCCTATAGCTCAAGGAGCCCCGCCATGAAAAAACTGTTAACCATAACCCTCGGTCTTGCCATGCTTGCCCTCGTCACCCCCTTTGACGTCGGTGCCATAGACGGCCCCCATGTAGACCCGAGTAATGTAACAAATACCGCCTGCACAAGCTGTCATAACCAGGACATACCATCAAACAGCACCGTGTTTAACAACAGCTGCCTGTCGTGCCATACCGACTTCTCTACCGGTACGAACAGCGCTACACAGCAGACCTCGCATAAATGGACCGGAAATGTTGCTACACCGACCGCCGGTGCCCAATCACCGACCACCGGGGCATTGACACTGGTACAGAACTACACCGGATTCCAGTTGGCCTGCGTGAGCTGTCATAATCCCCATGACGACAGCAATGGCAAATACAAGCGCATTGCCAATGATAATGATCAACTCTGCCTTGATTGCCATAGGTCCCGTGACGTAAAGAGTCAGCGAGTTGTGCCTGGTTCTTATCCAGCTAGCCATCCGGTGAATGTTACCTATTCGGATGCAGTAGCAGCTAACCCAGCAGGCTATAACAGTCCTCCGGTCAACGCCAATCCGAGCAATCCGAACTCCGATCTAAATAGCAGATTGTCCGCATCAGGTGGTGTAGTTCTCTGCAGCACCTGTCACTCCGTACACAGCGCCTATTCACAAAGTGCCAATCCGCCGGTGGCTGACAGTAATGGCAAACTTGGCGACGGCAACCTGCTGCGCACCGATACTCGTGGGGCTAAAGTAGCTGGCGGTGCCGCAGACACGCTTAACATCTGCACCAACTGCCATAAAGACAAATTCAATCACAATGCCAAGGGCCAGGATGTACAGTGCCTCGACTGCCATGCTGCCCATGTGGAGTACGGTCCGAACGATCCGAATAATACAAAAGGGACAAACATCAACCTAATCCGGAGAAACCTGCCGGGAACATCAAAACAGATTTTTTACCGTTATGCCGGAGACAACAGGGAATACAAGAATGCCGATGGCACCGGTATCTGCCAGGGATGTCATGCACTCCCGAACACAATCGCTGACCACGCCAGCAATGACCCGAAAGTATGTAACAATTGCCATACGCATAACGACGCCAAAGGTTCATTTACTGCAGCAATGCCGGACCACAAGGCAACGCTGGGTTCTGGTGATATCGTGATGTTTACCAGTGACAGTACCCACGACGTCACCCCTTTAAGTATCAGTGAGAATTGTACACTATGCCACTATGAGAGCCTTCTCCAACAACATGGCAGCAAATGTTCGCTTTGCCACGGAGGCACCAATCCACCAAGAAATTCTTTTAATGGTGCATGGGATAAGACTTGTTCAGCAGGAACATGCCACCCAGCGATTCATGTAAAAATGACGGCCGACCACAATGGTATGTATTGGAATTCATCTGCATCTTGCGACTTATGCCATGACACAAGCGGGGGGTATCCGGGACCGGGAGACAATTGTGCACGTTGTCATAATCCGGACATGACAGTCGCAGCAGTTGGCGACACTCTACCTCCGGTAACTACTTCCAATGCAGTTGCTACATACGCGGCCGGGGTGACTGCAAATATCCATTTGACGGCCATTGATCAAGGAACATCCGGTATTTCGGTTACCAGGTACAGTCTTGACGGCAGGGCGTGGAGAATTGGAACCGATATTGGAATTGCACCGCCATCTTCTGGGTCGAAAACACATACGCTCCAATTCTACTCAACCGACCACGCCATGAATGTTGAGACAGCACAGCAGGTGTCGTTCGTCGTACAGGCGGTAGCAGTACCCGACACAACACCTCCAACGACGACATCAAGCTTCAATCCCACCGTAAACGCCATATTCAAGGCCAGCCAGGCGGTAACACTCAGCGCGACCGACGCCGGTTCCGGTGTCAAGTCGACCTACTTTAAGATAGATTCCGGTACATTCACCGCCGGCACGAGCTTCGCTGTATCCGGTGATGGTCTGCATACCTTCAGTTATTACTCCGTTGACAACGCCAACAACACCGAGACTACTCACGTCTCAAATCAATTCCGCATTGATACGACTGCACCTGTCACTACCAGTACGGCTGTAGCTGGAACCACCTACTCCGGCAATCAGACATTTACCCTGTCAGCGACGGATAGTGGTTCAGGTGTTGCCAGCACATGGTACAAGCTTGACGCAGCTGCATTTACATCAGGTACTTCGATTGCGGTGGCTGCACCGGTTTCCGGCAGCGTATCACATACGATCCAGTGGTACTCAATCGATAACGCCGGCAATCAAGAGGTGACCAAATCGGTTGCTATTACAGTTCAAGCACCGGTATCCGACACCGTTGCGCCGGTGACGACATCAAGCTTCAATCCCACCGTAAACGCCGTATTCAAGGCCAGCCAGGCGGTAACACTCAGCGCGACCGACGCCGGTTCCGGTGTCAAGTCGACCTACTTTAAGATAGATTCCGGTACATTCACCGCCGGCACGAGCTTCACTGTATCCGGTGATGGTCTGCATACCTTCAGTTATTACTCCGTTGACAATGCCAACAACACCGAGACTACTCACGTTTCAAATCAATTCCGCATTGATACGACTGCACCTGTCACTACCAGTACGGCTGTAGCTGGAACCACCTACTCCGGCAATCAGACATTTACCCTGTCAGCAACGGATAGTGGTTCAGGTGTTGCCAGCACATGGTACAAGCTTGACGCAGCAGCATTTACATCAGGTACTTCGATTGCGGTGGCTGCACCGGTTTCCGGCAGCGTATCACATACGATCCAGTGGTACTCAATCGATAACGCCGGCAATCAAGAGGTGACCAAATCGGTTACTATTACAGTTCAGGCGCAAAGTGGCAGTGGAGGTACAACGACTCTGGTAGGGCAAAATAATTCTAGCAGCAACCACCCCTATACACATTTCTGGGTAAACGACGCGTCCGATACGAATCTCATCGCCGATGGCGGTTGGTCTTCTGATGAGCACATTACTGGCTCCACCTTCGTTGTCCCGTCGGGTGTTGGCTACGTTATGCATGTCGAATGGGAGTACCCTGACTACGAGGGAGGTGGTACGGGATCAGACTTACGTACTGTCACTCCGTCAGAAGCTTCTTCCGGTGCGACCGTCACCTGGCAGCTCAACCTCCCCTAAAATGATGACTGGCAGTTATATCAGCTATTAAATTCTGAAGTTAACTGATAAGCGGGGTAATCAAATTGGTTACCCTGCTTTATTTTGCTATCATCAATTGCATTGCTGGAGGGTTCAAGCAGGCTTGCCCTACCTCGTTCAACGGAGCGGGGTTAGGGGCATTCAAGATCGACAAGTTCGATGCATTCGCTGCTGTTGTCGGTTGTGGTGTAGCAAACCCAACGGGCGATTTGTACAGCGAAACCATTCTCCTCATCGTCATCAAAGGCGAGAGCGACTACTACACCATTCAATGGGCAGAAAGAAGCGCTGCATCGCAGACTCCAATCAAGTTCGACGATGCGGTATGGGCCGACCGTCTCAAGAGGCTTACGCCGATCAAGCTGTGCCCTATCATCCCCGGCGAGTCCGCCCCCTACCCCAGTTGCGTAGGCGGTGCATAACCTGTTGAATTAATGTCGTCGGTGCCAGGCACTCTTGCCGTCGTGTGCAATGTGGCAAGCCTGTCCCAAGAATCTGCATCTCAGGGCTTGGTTGCGTCGTCATCCTTCTTTTCCTTCGACGCATGACTTTCCGGTTGCCCGGTGTCACTGGCGATGGGAAGATGCCAGCCCCAGCGGATAGCCATGAGCCTCAGCCCGAAACAAAGGACGGCGCCGGCAATTGTCACCGCCGTCGCCGGGAGTTGAAACGCAGAGCCGATCACAACCACGACGGCACCAGCCAGGGCCGCCACGGCATAAATATCCGAACGCAATACGGTGGGAACCTCGGTCAGGAGCACGTCACGGCTCATGCCACCCCCGATCCCGGTCAGCATGCCGAGCACCGCTGCCATAGCCGGGTTGAGACCGAATACGAGAGCTTTTTGCGTGCCGGCAACAGCGAAGAGCCCCAGTCCCGCGGCGTCAAACAGAAGCACCGGGTTGCGCAACCGATCGATGATGGAGGGGCGCCAAAAGGTTACTATTCCAGCAAGCAGCGACACAGCCAGGTAGTACCAGTTGCTGATTGCTGCCGGTGGTGTAGCGTCGATCAACAAGTCGCGCGCTATGCCCCCGGCATTGCCTGCCGCAAACGACAGGACTAGGACCCCGAACAGATCAACGCGGCGTTTTATCCCAGCCATTGCTCCGCTCAGCGCGAAAACAAAGGTACCAGTGAGATCAAGCACCAGGAGAAGTGTTGCCATCTCGCCCTCTCTCATCTCAAACTCCGCGATCCCTCACCACACCGTCGACCGGCGTCCCTCCCCCCTATGACGCCAGCCACACCAGCGCCGCAACGACCATGGCCTCGACACCGGTTTCCAAGGTTGGATGGAGCACAGGCGCGAATTGGGGGCTATGGTTGACCGGCAGTTTATGCAGCGTTCCAGACTCTTTCGCCTTTGCATAGGTTTCCCTGTCGGTACCGCCGACAAACCAGAAGACTGACGGCACGCGCCAGGCCGTGCCGAAACAGCCGAAATCCTCGCTTGCCGGCGCCGGTCCGGTGTGGTGCACGCGCCCCGGGGAGAAATGAGCGCGGAAGGCTTCGGCGATCCGTTGGCTTGCCGCCTCGTCGTTCACGTTGAGCGGATACCGGTCCAAGGGCGTGATTTCCGGGCTCCGAGGCGCACCTGAAGCTGCCGCTTCGGCGTTGACGATACGTTCGATGGCAGCCAGCACGCGCTCGCGAACTCCGGCATCGAATGTCCGAACGTTCAGCTTTATGATCGCGTCGTCAGGTATGACGTTCTCCTTCGTGCCGGCTTGCACGACGCCGATCGTGACGACCGCTGCCTCCGTCGCGGCCACCTCGCGAGAAACGATTGTCTGTAGCCGCAGAACAATGGTCGCGGCCATGACCACGGGATCAACGCTGGCTTGCGGCATCGATCCGTGGGCACCGCGGCCGAACAGCTTGATTTGAAGGCTGTCCGCCGCCGAGGTTATGGGACCGGCACTTCCGGCGACGTCACCGGCCGCTCCAAGCATGACGTGCTGCCCAAGCACCACAACGGGTCGGGGAAAACGGGCGAGGAGGCCATCGTCAATCATAGCCTGGGCACCCTGCGCCGTCTCCTCGCCAGGCTGGAAGACCACCATCAGGGTCCCTCGCCAGGCATTGTGTTCCCTGGCAAACAAGGCGGCGGCGCCGGCGAGCCAGGCCACATGCATGTCATGGCCGCACATGTGTCCGACCGGCACGACGTTTCCTTCCGCATCAGCCGTGGTTTCTTGGCTCGCGTAGGAGAGATGGGTTCCCTCTTTAATAGGTAGTGCATCCATGTCGGCACGCAGCATCACCGTCGGCCCCTCCCCGTTGCGGAGCAGGCCTACCACTCCCGTTTTGCCGACACCGGTCGTCACCTCGTAACCCGCCCTGGCAAGCCAGTCCGCCGCCAGCGCTGCCGTCCGCATTTCTTGCATCGACAGCTCAGGATGGGCATGCACATCCTTGTAGAGTGCTTCGAGGTCGGGGATCAGTTGATCGAGATTCTTCAGGACGAGATCCATGGGAGTTGCTGTCTTTGTGTTCATACCTGTTTTCCTTGAAACACTAGTAGGGCTACCTTTACGTGGCGGCCGTCTCGCGTGGCGCTGGGCACTCTTCTTGCGCTCGCCTCGATTCCCCGCCGCTTGGAAGCCCACACAACCAGTCGCCGGTCTCTGTCGACGGCACAGGTTTGTATAGTAAACCACAAAGGTTTTGTACAGCAATCATCGAAAAATCAGATAGTCCCAGGATCTCTTGTCAGTACTAGCATGTGCCTCTACGTGCATCACCAAACAGGGAACATCCTGTTCTTCAAAAAGTTGTGGTTAAAAGACAACAGTATGGTTAATCTTTGTTTACATTAGAAAAAACTTGCGATAGAAGGAAACCTCCTTGGCTTGTGTAGTAGAAGCCTCCTATCGGAGTTTGGTAGGGGGCTTTGCTTTTGTCTCCCTGCCTCCTCCGGCTGTACTGCTCGATGTGACATTTCGTTCTGCTCCCGACGTTATCTACTACCCCCCAGTTTCCTCTGAGATTGCTGATAGAATCCAGAGAATACCACTCCGGTCCACACAATGCTGCCATTAACGCGAATGGAGGGAACGTCTATGAGAAGACCGTCAACAGCCTTCTGCTCTTTGGTAGTGATCTCGCTCCTTGCCACCCTCTTCACCCTGCCCGTCTACGCCCAACCTCCCGCGGACAAGGTTCCCGTAGCGCAAGGTCCTTTGAAACGGGTCAATCCCTACTTCAGCACCCAGGCAACCCTTTACAGCGACGACAGCGTCCTGCAGCGGGCCGACATAAACGGCCCGCCAAAACCTCCCTACGGCTATCACATCCGCGCGACGATCTCCCTTCCGGCACCCATGCCGGCAGCAGGGGTGAACGCGCTGACGGAGGTGCCGGCCTTCCGGTGGGTTTTCGGCTGTTCCGCCGTTTCCGGTTCGATGATCGCCGGGTACTACGACCGCACCGGATACCCGAACATCTACACCGGCCCGACTGGCGGCGGCGTCGTCCCGCTTGCAGAAGATACCGCCTGGGGTGAATGGACCGACAAAACCGGCGACGTCTACCCCAACAACCCGCTCATCGGCTCCCACATGGGGGTCGACGGCAGAACCACCCGGGGCTCCATCGATGATTACTGGATCTCCTACCTGAGCAGCCTGAAGGACCCCTACCTCTCCGGCGGGTGGACCCAGCACACCTGGGGGGACTCGGTCGGTGACTACATGAAGACGAGCCAGTCCGCCTACAACAACGTCGACGGTTCGACCTCGTTCTACTATATAGACGCGGCGACGCCTCTCACCTGTGCCGCCATGGAGGGGTACAGAGAAGCGAGCCTGGACGGCACTTACGGAAGGAAGCTATTCTACGAGGCGCGGGGATACACGGTCACCGACTGCTATACCCAGATGACCGACAACGTGCACGCAGGAGGTTTCTCGTATGCCCAGTACAAGGGGGAGATCGACGCAGGGCGTCCCGTGTTCCTGAACCTGGAAGGACATTCCATCGTCGGGGTCGGCTACGAGGACCCCAACACGGTGCACATCCACGACACCTGGGACAACAGCGCCCACAACATGACGTGGGGGGGAAGCTATTCCGGGATGGCCCTTTGGGGGGTAAGCATCGTGAATCTTGCCTCCACGGCGGGCACCCCGAACATATCCGTCCTACCCAGCCCTTACGATTTTGGCAGCCGCGGCCTGAACACCACGACCACGCAGGCGTTCACCGTCGCCAATACCGGGACGGCTCCCCTTGCCGTGGGTGCGCTCTCGCTCTCAGGAGCAGCCGACTTCAAGATCGCAACGGACAACTGTTCAGGGGTAACGGTGTCCCCGTCCGCGAACTGCACCGTCCAGGTAAGCTTCACCCCGAACTCTGAAGGGGCACAATCCGCAACCCTCGCGATCCCCTCCGACGATCCTGACGGAACGGCAACCGTCTCCATCACCGGCCGCGGAGTGAACCTTCTCCCGGACCTTTACGGAGCATGGTCCAAAGTGAACAAGACTCAAAAACGCGGCAGTTACACGGTCTCCGGCACCTTAACCACCTTCAACGCGGGAACCGCAAACGCCAGCGGGGTAACGGTGAACGTGTATCTCTCAACCGACCCGGCACCTTCCGGCGATGACACGCTTATCGGGACCTACAAGTTCAATAGCATCGCGGCAGGCGCGAGCAGGGCAACATCAATACGCTACTCTACGGGATCGACGGACCCCGGGAACCTCTACCTGATCGGCGTGATCGATCCTGCCAACACCATAACGGAATCAAAAGAGTCGAACAATACCGCGGTCGGTGATATCCCCTAGCGCTGCCCCCTCCGTTCGTGCAAGAGGCAGGGGCATTGACGCCCCTGCCTCCCGCGCCCAGAATAACACCTCACCCACACAGCCCCTCCCCCGCTCTTGCCTCCGGCGTTGGGCGCGCTGCCCAGAAATTAGCTTGATACCAAGTAAATCTTAATTTAAAGTGCTTCAGGCGACCAAGGGGCGGGTGGAGGAGGATGGCCAGTTTTCTGGCCATCCCCCCAATTGGCATGAATTCCGCCCATGACACGTTGCCATATCAGCACGTTACGCCAATAGCCTTGTAAGGGATTATTGGTATATATGCGGGAATGTGGGGAGGATGGCGACAATTTCCCACTAATAACTAGTTATCTGGAAACAAGCGAATGATTAAGATTCTGAAATACTCATCGATAGCGCTGTTTTTTGCCAGTCTCGCCATTCATTTCTCCACTTTCGGCCCCTTTGAAATTTTTGCCATCGACGGTGTGTGGTTCATGCAGATAGCTGTGATAGCAGCCTTCGGCGCCATGATGTTCTACGTGAAGAAACTTAGGAATGAAAAGAAACGAGAACCAGATCAGAAATACGTGGACTGGTTTAGGGAAAATATCCAACTGCAGATGTCAGAGAATAACAAACTCGCAATAAATGCCATCCCTGATGTGCTATTTTTTCTGGGAATTGCTGCTTTCATCTACGTCTTGATAAACTTCGGAACCTGCATGGTCGGAATGGAGTTTGGAGGCCCACTGGTGGAGGACGGAAAGTTCCTCCTCAAAAACCATGGAAAAGTTATTCGCGCATTGACGGAATTGGAATACAGGAAGATGAAGTCCTACGAAATGCGCTTATTTTCAGGGCACTGGGTAATTTTCTCCTATCTTCCGGCACTCTTCTTCACCTATGTCTATCCAGCGACAGTTTTGAAGCGCGAGCAAGAGAGAAATATGACCAGCAGATAACCACTCGGCGGCACGCGGTCTCGGCTACGCTCCGCCGGTGCGCCTCACGAACGTTGGTCATAAGTGAAAAAGTGGAGGACCACAATGGCTCGGCTGCGTAAGCTCAAAATTGCGTTTTTTCTAATCCTCTCAATTCAGTGTAGTGGGTGCTTCACTCCGATGCTGTGGGAGGCAACTGATCCAAATAAAAGCATAGTAGCAAAAAGCACCAAGGTTTCCGAAGATGAGTTAAAATCACATGGAGTTAAATACTTTAAAAGCGAAGATTGCAAAACGTTTTATATCGAAAAAGGGACTCGAGAGAAATTCAGGGACTACGCATATAGAGTTCTTGGTACCCCAATTACTGTAGCCCTTGATGCTGGTTCTATTGCGTTCATTTTACTTGGGTATGCGATCGGGCAAGATGAGGTCGATAAGGCAATCGAGAGAGGTAAGGCAGAAGACGCCGCAAAATACGGTAAAAGCACAGAACTTCGTCCGTATCCTCGTCAAACTTTAGAGATTGAGTAGAGATTCCGGGGGACACAATACCGATAGTCCAGCAACACATGAGTGGCTGGAGAGATGATACCAACCAGAGCGGGTGGAGACGGACTCGGCGGGCTGGCGAGCGCATGTAGAAGTCTCAGGAGGGAAAGCCGATGCGCCGCCCCCCCCCAACCGTTATGACCGGAGGATAAATGAAACTGACCATCTTCCTGGGATTTACTCTTTTTCTTATAATGTCGGTCACTGGTTGTGCCAGCGCAATTAATGCGAAAAATTCTAGTCGTCATGGGATTGCTGCAAATGCAGCCAGCAAAGCAGGAGATTGGACAACAGCAAGGAAACAGTGGGCTCAAGCGTTGGTTAACGCAGAATTAGCAGATATGCCCGCCCAACAATTAGCTGTGTTCAATTATGAGTACGGCAGAGCTCTCGGTGTCCAGTGTTTCTGGAAGGAGTCTGAAAGCCATTTACAGAAGGCGTATGATCTGGATCATCAGACTGCTGGACCTGAATTCATGTCTTTGCTTGAATTGTCGCGCCTAAAATATGATCAAGGGCAATTTGACAAATGCATCCCCTATTACCTACGTGCAATCGAGTCGTTGGAAAAAATCAATGCACCGACTCAGGCTCCCACTGAGTTTTCCGTCGTACTTGAAGAATACGCCAGGGCATTACGGGAAACAGGCAAAGAGCAAGAAGCCATTTCAGTACAGAAGCGTGCAGATGAGATACGATCAAAGACCCAAGAAGGAAGGTCCGTTACAGATAGGACCCCATATGGGAAATATTGTTCAAATACAGGGGGCTAGGTCATAACCACTCGACGGCACGAAGTAAGGGTGCCAGGTCTTGACCTGTAAGGTTTTTGTCTGTGAAAAGTGATTTTTCAAGACTTTGCACCGCATCGTATAAAATCATGGGCGCGCCCCCACTTCTCACGAACGGAGTGCAAAAAGAGTGGGAAATGAGAAATGGATAGGACAACCTTAAAAGGCATTTAAATCAAATGCGGGGAGAGTGTTATGGTACCGAAGAAAACGGCACATTCGTTAGTAGCAGTCCTGCTGTTGGTACTTGTGCTGAGCCTCACCGGGTGTGGCACTTCGGGCGATACGGCTCAGCAGTCCACGTCTCAGCAGTCCACGTCTCAGCAGCCCAAGTTCAGCACGGTCCAAAAAGGAGAAGTAACTCCTGCAATTGATAATGCCGCCCAAGTCATCATCGCGGGCAATGACGCCGACTGGGCAACGTTCTGGAACCTTCTGCACACCAAGTATGCAAGTATACCGGGCCTTCCAGTCGTTGATTTCAATGAAAACAGCATAGTTGCAGTAGTTGATGCCCCTCGACCGACCGGCGGCTACTCTATCGCCATAGATTCGGTTCAGCCGACGTCGTCGGGCATAATAGTGAAAGCAACTCAAACGTCTCCCGGCAGAGGTTGTATAGTCACATTATCACTTACGCAGCCATTCCATATTATCACCGTCCCTGCTTTTTCAGGTGCAGCAACTCTCGAGTTATCGCAGGTGGTTACCACTTGTGGGCCATGAATAGCTTCAGCATCTTTAAGCTTACAGTTAGGTATCTCACACCGAAAAGGACGAAGTAGTGGTAGGTCTTGAATTGTAAGGTTTTTGTCGGGGAACAGTGATTTTCCAAGACCCGGCACCGCTCGGGCGTTGCTACATCGAAGGCTTTTTTACAACCGCAGGAGGCTTCACTCCGCCATCAGGCCACAAATGTCAAAAAATCAAGAACGTCCTCCCCTCTTCCTCTTTACTTTCTTCCCCCCTCGTCACCCCTCTTCCTTGCATTGTGAAAGGTCTTCCGTTGACTTGTCCCAACCAACCACTAAACTCATAAGAATTACAAAAGACCAGCCGCAGCAAGGGTAATTGCGGCAATGCCATGAGGAGGTGTGAGATGAACAGACGGGCTTTTCTGAAAACCACTGTTGCAGGCTCCTTTGTCGTTGGCTTCGCTGGAACGGTTGCTGCGGCCGAGCGCTATTTTCCAGACCAAGTGGACACGAGGCTCTTCGAGACGATCAACAGGGTAAAGGACCCAACTAAAAAGACCCCGCTTGAGAAAAGCCATGCGCCTGTCATTACCGCGCCAGCCTCAGTGATGGCCGGCAAGCCTTTCACCGTGGAAGTATCTGTCGGTGAAGTGCTCCACGGCATGATGCCGGCCCACTGGATAGGCTTTATCGAACTCAGCCTTGGCAACGAGCCATGTGGAAGAGTGGACCTGCAGCCGAGGGGATACCTGGCACCGAAAGTCGCCTTCAACGTTGTGGTCCCCAAAGAGGCCGCACCGAGCGGGAAGGTGACCCTGGTGGCGAAACAGCAGTGCAACCTCCACGGTCTATGGGAAGGTACCCTCGATATCGCAGTGACCTGATCCCAGCCGACGCGAGGTGCACACCACCATCTCATACCTGCCGGTTGTAGCGCGCGGGGATGATGTGGGTGATGAGGCCAAGCGGCATGCCAATTCAAGCGGGGAGCACACGGGAATTCTGGTGCCTGTCATGTCCAAAATTCCTGTTTGCTTTTTTAGCGGATAGGCAGATAATGACTCTTACCTGCTATGAAGACCATCGTACCGAAGGGATGCTAATCAACATCTCTATTGAATGCGCCAGCCTCCAGAAGCAGGGAAAAGCTCCCGCTCCACCAGCCATCGGTCCTGAAAAAGCCGACCGCTGAGCGTAGACAGTGCTAGCATTAAAAACGCTACGCTGCCGCCGGGAGCCATCACCGAAACTGCTTTGGTCAGAGACCGCACTCAGACTTGCCAAAAACAAGTCCAAGAACAGCGGCAACCTCCCAAAGCAGTTTCTTTTTTGTGCCCCCGTCGTTCGTTATCCCAGCGCATCCATATCCCTCAAGGCCTTTCCCATCTCAACTTGAATAGAAGCGCTCAACCTCCATCCATGCCTCATCTCCCCCCGGTGATAGATAGGGCCTGATCTCGGCACCGGTGGAAACTGCCATGCATCCCCCCACCGCCTCGCACCAAGAACCGCCTCCGACAGCTCCAACTGCCCTACCTAAGCCTGATGATTAACCTTTTGCGATTGGTGATTCGTCTATCACGGTTGATGACTCGTTTATCGCGATCGACGACTCGTTTATCGCGATCGACGACTCGTTTACCGCGATCGACGACTCGTTTACCGCGATTAATGACTCGTTTATCGCGATTAATGACTCGTCTATCGCGATCGATGACTCGTCTACCGCGATTGATGACTCGTTTACCGCAGTTGGTGACTCGTGTATCGCGTTCGACGACTCGTGTATCGCGTTCGACGACTCGTGTATCGCGTTCGACGACTCGTGTATCGCGATCGACGACTCGTGTAGCACGATCGATGACTCGTGTAGCACGATTGATGACTCGTGTATCGCGATCGACGACTCGTGTACCGCGATCGACGACTCGTTTACCGCGATCGATGACTCGTTTAGCGCGATTGATGACTCGTCTGTCGCAGTTGATGACTCATTTATCGCGAGAAGTGGCTCGAGAGGCTCGATGGGATTAGATTTCGGGGACAGGGAGGCGAAGTTTTTTGGAGAGCATATGACTTGTTGGAGGTGAGAGGACGATCTGGGGAAAACATGGGGGATGCTGGCGGCATCCCCCATGTTGGTTGTTGGATCATGATGGAGTGCCGCTGTCTCCATCTGCCGACTCAGCATCCCCTGCGATGCGAGCTGCGGCAGTTGCCTTGGCCCTGGCGTGACCTCTTCTTTCCTTGGTGAGATCGAATCCGGAGGCGATGAGGATCCCGGGATTGCACACCGCCATCATGTCCAGCAGAGCCGCGATCTGGTCCAGGTAGACCACAAGTTGTGCCTGGAGCCCCTCGCGTTCCGCTATCACCAGTTTACTGCCCAGCATCGACTCGTGGTACACCGCGTCGTGCTTGTCCGATGCCGAGAAATACGCTACGACAAGCGGTAGATTGTTCCCCCAAAATGAGTCGGGAAACCTCGTTTGGTCAGCCAGGGAAGCTCTCGTCCTCTGGTTGAACTCGTGGAACCTTGTTGCGGACAGGTTCCGGTAATCACGCAGTATTCGCTGACACTGACCTGTTGTCACTTGCACCTCCTTTCTTCGCAATTACGAAGTATGGTTGTTAATTAACCGCCACCAATTTAAACATTCTCTAGACTACAAGGTTGTGCAGGCAATGCAAGCTTTGCGGCGAAGAAAAATAAAAATCGGAGTAAGCAAATCCCCTGCGTCCCGCTTTGGTAAAGGGGGAGCAGGAGTTTACGTTCGGCGCTTGGCGGATAGCTTACGTGCGTTTATACAGCGTCGTTACCGGCCTGGTACCGAAAAAGGGAAACTCCGTGACGAGGTTTATCGGGGCTGACACTTGGGTGCGGGTGTGCCACTTGATCTATGGGGATTGGCAGATCAGTCGGGGTATGAGACCATTTGCAGAGTACGCAGTCGACTTTCGTGAAGTTTGCCTTCCAAACACGTAAATAACATAAATATAATGTATTACAATCTGCATTGTGTATACTTTTTTTCTCTGTTTATTCCTCACCTTATAGATCCTAAAGAAGCTCACCTCTCCTCTTATACCGCTCCCCTTCACCAAAGCTAATCGTTTTTCCCTTCATTTATTCACGTCTCCCACCGAAAGCAACACCAACTTTCAATGCGAAATGAAGAACCTTCAGACGCATTCTACTAAAAAACCGCGCCCGGCTAATTTTTAAATGCCGCCCTCCCCTTCTCTTCGGTGGCGGCCAAAGTCACGATACACGCGTCGGGGTGACGCCACCACTAAACCAGAAACAAGGACAGGAAGGTATGGAAATGAAACTCAAGGTAAAGGTAATGGCTGTTGTCACTGCCGCGGCGGCTCTGGGTGCCGCAGGTTCTCTCGCGACGGTGCGTGTATCCACGTCAGTCGGATTAGGCACCGGCGCTGTTGCATTCACTCTCATCCTCGCCCTCGGCGGGTACCTGGCGCGCACGGTTGCAGCAGAATGGGACCGAATCGTGGAGAACAGCGCCCGGAGAATCGAGACGATGACGGGGGAATTCGAAGCAGAGCGTGATCAACTCGTAGCAAACAACACGCAGACGGTGGAGAAATTGACGAGGGAGTTCGAAGCGGAACGGGCCTGCCTCATCGAGAAGAACGACTGGTTCCGCGCCATCATCGACGCGGTTCCGTTCCCGGTGCATGTGACCGACAACGACATGAACTGGACCTTCATGAACAAGCCGTTCGAGACGCTGCTGGTCCGAGAGGGGCGCATAAAGGACCGTGATTCCGCAGTCGGGCTTGCCTGCAGTAACGCGGCCGCCAATATCTGCAACAACGAGGGGTGCGGCATCAAGCAGCTCCACAAGGGGGTGAACGAGAGCTTCTTCACCTGGTGCGGCTCCGAATGCAAGCAGGACACTGCATTCCTGTTGAACGGCAAAGGGGAGAAGATCGGATTCGTCGAGACGGTGACGGATCTCACGGCGATCATCAGGAACCGCGACTACACCCAGGCGGAGGTGGAGCGCATGGCGGGGAACCTCACCAGGCTCGCGCTGGGGAACCTGGACCTCGACCTGAAGGTTGCGGAGGCGGACCAGCACACCGTGGTGGCGCGCGAAAACTTCGTGAAGATCAACGACAGTCTCTCCAAGGTGAAGGACGCTGTGGGGGCCATGATCGTCGACACGGAAACACTTGTGAACGCCGCCCTGGCCGGCGACTTCCAGACCCGCTCCGACGCATCCAAGCACCAGGGTGAATTCCGCGCGATCGTTGACGGGGTGAACCGCACCCTGGACGTGGTGGTGGAGAAGAACGACTGGTACGAGGCCATCATCGATGCGGTCCCCTTCCCGATTCACGTCACCGACAACGACATGAACTGGACCTTCCTCAACAAGCCTTTCGAGGCGCTGCTGGTCAAGGAAGGACGCATCAGGGACCGGCGCACCGCGCTGGGGCTTCCCTGCAGCAACGCGGCCGCCAACATCTGCAACACCGAGGGGTGCGGCATCAAGCAGCTGCACAGGGGGGTGCCCGAGAGCTACTTCGACTGGTGCGGCTCCGGGTGCAAGCAGGACACGACGTACCTCATGAACCGCAAAGGGGAGAAAATCGGCTACGTCGAGGTGGTCCAGGACCTGACGGCGATCATCAGGAACCGCGACTACACCAAGACCGAGATCGAGCGCATGGCTACCAACCTCCACCTCCTCTCGCAGGGGGACCTGGATCTCGATTTCGCCCTCACGCAGCCCGACCAGCATACCAAGGAGGCCCACTCCGACTTCATACGTATCAACGACAGCCTAAAAAGCGTGAAACTTGCCATGGATCGCGTCATCGGCATCACCAAGGAAATCGCCGACGGGAACCTGAGCGTTGAAGTCACGCCGCGCTCGGAAAAGGACGAGCTGCTCAAAGACTTGGCGGCAATGGTGCAGAAGCTCTCGGACGTGGTACTCGACGTGAAGCAGGCGGCGGACAACGTGAGCCTTGGGAGCAAGGAGCTTGCCGAGAACGCGGAGAACACGTCGCAGGGGGCTACCGAGCAGGCGGCCTCGGCCGAGCAGGCATCCTGCTCCATGGAAGAGATGAGCGCCAACATCAGGCAGACTGCGGACAACGCGATGCAGACCGAGAAGATCGCGGTGAAGTCGGCGGCCGACGCGCAGGAAGGTGGCAAGGCCGTTGCCGAGACGCTCGCCGCCATGAAGGAGATCGCAGGGAAGATATCCATCGTGGAGGAGATCGCGCGGCAGACCAACATGCTGGCGCTCAATGCGGCCATCGAGGCGGCCCGCGCCGGGGAGCACGGCAAGGGGTTCGCGGTGGTAGCCGCCGAGGTGAGAAAGCTCGCCGAGCGAAGCCAGAAGGCGGCGGGAGAGATCTCGACCCTCTCCACCTCCAGTGTCGAGATCGCCGAGAAGGCGGAAGCTCTCCTGGGCGAGATCCTGCCGAACATCCAGAGAACGGCGGAACTGGTCCAGGAGATCAGCGCGGCCAGCACGGAACAGGACGGCGGCGCCCAGCAGATCAACCAGGCGATACAGGTGCTGGACCAGGTGATCCAGAAGAACGCGACGGTGGCCGAAGAGATGGCCTCCACCGCCGAGGAGCTCTCCTCCCAGGCCGCCCAGTTGCAGAGCACCGTCTCCTTCTTCCAGGTCAGGGACAACGATGCCCCAGCGGGTCGGCTCGCGGAGGGAGTGAAGCGGCAAAGCGGCCGCGCCGCCGCGTCGATGACCTATGCGGCCACAGCCACCAAGGGTAGTCCCAAGGCGCGCGGCAAGCAGGCCGCCATCGACAAGGGAGTGGCACTGAACCTGGACCACAACGACTTCGAACGCTTCTAGGCGCGACCAAACGGAAGCAGCGCAGGCCCGGCGAACCGGACCTGCGCTGCTAGAATAAATATTTATTAATTACAATTGACATACGTAGATCTTATTCTATACTGCACAACTCCTACTCAACGAGCCACGACGTGCCGCAGCACGGAAGGAGTTATGCAATGGCAACCTGTAACGACTGCAGAGGTAAAAAGATCGTCACCTGTCCGGAGTGCGGCGGCACCGGCAATCTCTACTATGTCCCGGTGCTCGATATCTGGGAATCCGATTGCAGTGTCTGTCTCGGCAGCGGTACGATCAGTTGCCCTGCTTGCGAGGTGAGCCCGTTAGGTTCAGGGCTATCCAGGCCGCCTGCAGCCTGGACCCCGCCCCCTGCCCCACCGGGGCTGTAACCTCCCCCAGAGCAAACGCAAAAGGGCCGGCAGATATTGCCGGCCCTTTGCAGTTGGAGTTGGATGAAGCGAACTTGGAAAGTGGTCAACCCTCTCCGATTTCCCCTTTCGCCGTCCCCTCGCCTGAATTCTTGCAGATAGCATCCCCCTCACCCGCCTTTTCCCCTCTCCCGGAGGGCGAGGGGAAAAGGCGGGTGACAGGAGAAACAGCTTGGTCAGAGCGCCCAACGTCATGGTCTCGCGTGCGCGCACCAGGATTTAAACGTTGAACGTCGACCGGATTTACTGATGTATGGAGAGCTTCTTCATCAGATCGTAGAGGGTGGGGCGGCTCACGCCCAGCTCCTCGGCGGCCTTGAGGATGTTGCCGGACTGCCGCTCTATCGCGCTCAGGATCATCTCCCGCTCCATCCGCTCGCGCGCCTCCCTGAGGGAAAGGCTGTCGTTGCTGGGAGCCGGTATCGGCGGAGGCTCGAAATCGCAGCCAAGGTCAAGCGGGCCGATGCTGGAACCGTCGCACATGATGACGGCCCGCTGGATGCGGTTTCTCAACTCGCGCACGTTGCCGGGCCAGTCGTGCCGCTTCAGGAAGGCGACGGCGGCAGGCGACAGCCGCACCTTTTTCTTGTTCTCCTTGCAATAGAACTTAAGGAAATTGTCCGCCAACAGGAGCACGTCGTCGCCGCGATCCCTCAGCGGGGGGAGTTTGATGGTAACAACGCCGATCCGGTAGTAGAGATCCTCGCGGAAACGCCCCTCCTCGATCGCCTTCTGGATGTCTATGTTGGTGGCGCAGGTGGTACGGGCGTCGATAGGAATTTCCTCCCTTCCGCCTACCCGCTGGATGGTCCCTTCCTGCAGGAAGCGGAGCAGCTTCACCTGCAGGTTCACCGGGAGCTCGCCGATCTCGTCCAGGAAGAGGGTCCCCTTGTGGGCGTATTGGAGTTTGCCCCTCACCGCGGTATGGGCGCCGGTAAAGGCGCCTTTCTCATGACCGAAGAGCTCGCTCTCCAGGAGGTTCTCCGGGATGGCGCCGCAGTTGATCGCCACCAGGGGCCCCTTGCGGCGCAGGCTCGCCTCATGGATCGCGGCCGCCACCAGCTCCTTGCCCGTGCCGCTCTCACCGACGATCAGGATCGGCGCGTTGGAGGCTGCGACCTTCCGGATGGTGGTGTAGACTGCCTGCATCTCGGCGCATTTGCCGGTCATGCCCCATTGCTCTTCCGCTTCGCCGAGCGAGGAGAGCGCGCTGTTTTGCTCCTCGATGTTGGCGATGTGGAAGGCGCGCCCGATCATCACCTTCAACTCGGACAGGACCGGGGGCTTCGCGTAGAAATCGAAGGCGCCCATGCGCATCGCCTTCAGCGCGTTTTCCCGCTCGTTGTTGCCGGTCAGCATGATGACCTTGGTTACCGGGTTCAACCCCAGCATTTCGTCAAGGCAGCGAAACCCCTCTACCGAGCTGTCCGGGTACGGGGGAAGCCCCAGGTCGAGCACCACCACCGGGGGGTGCTCGCTCTTGAAAAGGGACAGAGCCTCCCGGGCATCGGCCGCCAAAAGCACCTGGTACTCCTGGGTCAAGCCCCATTTCAACTGCTGCCTGATATCCTCATTGTCATCGACAATTAGAAGCTTTCTCACCAACTCCTCCTTCACGCGGCCTTGATGACGCCGCCGGCCGAATCCTCCTCGGCAACGGGCAGGTGGACGGTGAATACGGTCCCCTCCCCTTCCACGCTGGAAACATCGATCCTGCCGCCATGGGCCGTCACGATCTGACGCGATTGGTACAGCCCGATACCGAGACCGGTCTGCTTGGAACTGCGGAACGGCACGAACAGGTCGTTTCTGATAAAGCGCGGTGACATGCCGCAGCCCTGGTCGGTTACCTTCACAAACGGGGTGCCGTTGCAGCCCACTTCCACCGCTATGGGAGCCTCGGGGGACGACGCCTCCACCGCGTTCAGGAACAGGTTCAATAGCACCTTCTGCAACTCCTCCCGGTCCCCCAGGACGATCTGCTGGCTTCCCTGCACAGAGATCACCCTCCCCTGCATCATCCCGGCACAACTCTGGGTGAGGGCAAAGAGATCCACCGGGCGCCTCTGCAAAAGCTCGCTCTCGCCCAGGTTGCGCAGCCGCCCGATCAGGTGGTGCATCTTCTTGGTGGTGTTACCCAGGCTGGTCAGCATGTCCTGCTGGAATTCCGGGTTGTCGATATGCTCCCGTGCGTTTTCGAGCACCAGCGAAATGGTCGCCGCCAGGTTCTTCAGGTCGTGCACCACGAAGGTCGCCAAGCCTCCCACGGCCTGCATGGCCTTGGACTGGGTGAGCTGTTCGGTGAGGCGCTGATGCTGCATGGCCACCGACACCTGCCGCGCGATGGTCTTCATAAGGTCGAAATCTTCATAGCGGTACTGCTCGTCGGGCACGACCTGCGCACCGAGCACGATGAAGCCGGAAAGCGCCTCCCCCTCGAAAAGTGGAACCACGAACGAGATGCCGTAGCGTTGGAGAAAGTCCCACTCCTGCTCGGTCAGGTCACGGTTGGGGTCGCTGCTGCAAAAGACCCATTGCCTCTCGCGCAGCGAAGTCAGGATCGGGTTGTCATCGCTGATGGTTTCCCGAAGCGGCTCCAGTTCCAGGTTCGAGGCCACGCAGTACCAACCACACCCCTGCTGGTGCTGGTAAAGGGCAGCGCCATGAACCCCGAAGATCTCGCAGTACGCGAGGAGCACCCTCCTGACCAGATCGTCTCCGTTTTCGAAGGTGGACAGCCTCTCGGTCAGCCCCAGCCACTGTGCCCGGTAGTCGTACTTGCTCTGGTAAAAGTGCTTGTGCAGCAGCACTTTCAGCTCCCGCTTGGCGCGGTCCGAGAGGAGGAGCAGCAGCAGCAGGATGCCCCCGATGAACCCCAGGGACAGGGTGAGCACCCGCGGGAACTGCGGTCCGAAATACTTCATCCCCTCGCCAAGCAGACCGAGCATGAGCAGGTAAGCGGAGACCGTCGCCACGACCACCGATTTCAGCACGACCGCCTGGGAGATCTTGACACGGGCGCTGCCGCGCCAGTGGGAACGGGCGTAGAGCATCATAACCGCGGCGATCGAGAAAAGCAGGGAGCGCAGCGGCGCAAGCTCAAGGTTGAGGGAGCGGTACAGCAGGGCGTTCGAATAGTAGAAGATGAGCACGGCGAGCATCGAGCCGAGCGCTACGATATCGAGCTTCACGCGCCACAGGGCCTCCGAGGAGGCGTTAACCAGGGTGGACTCGAAGTTGATCAGGGCCACGACCAGCAGCACCAGGATGGCGACATAGAAGTAATAGCCGACGTCGCCCAGAAACAGCACCGGTTCGGCGGGAAAATCCGGCGCGTAGTAGAAGGAAGCCGACGGCAGGAACGCGGGGACCAGCACCAGCAGTAAGCTGGCGCCGACCAGCAAGCGGTTCTTCAACGAGAGTCCCCGCTCCGGGATCTCTCGGGCGTAGGTGACGCTCAGCAGGAGCCAAAGAGACGGCAAGAGCGCCTCGACGAACAGGGCACACCGCTTCCACTCTATTTCCGGCCAGAAATTGTTCAGGGCGAAGAAGTCGAAAAGTTCCAGGACCGCTATGGTGAAAAAGGGGGCGGCAATATAGCTGAGCGTTCCGCTTCGTCTCTCCAGCAGCACGATGCGCAGCACGGATACCAGCAGCAGAAAGACTGAAATCAGCATAAGAGCCATCATTGTCCCTCGGGCAAGGCCGGCAGCAAAGTTCTCCCCGGAGGCCCTCCCATCTGCTCCGACGGGTGAAGAATTAACTCAAAGCCCGTGCCGATGTCATTGGCGCTCGCTACGCGCCTGCCAGCAAGGGCCAACCGCCGGCAGCACAGGCAGAAAATACAGGCCAATGCCTGCTATACCTATACAGCCTAAGGCATAAATTGACAAGTGCTAATTGTTTGTGTTAAACACTCGAATGGCTGAGGTAAAATGTGAGCCGGAGGCACTGTGATGACTTGTCCTACATCGTCGAGAAATAAGCACGAATCGAATATCATTAGCAGCATTCCTTTCTTCTCATCTCTGACGCCTGACGAGGTGGACCAGGTGGAAAAACTGTTCAGAAAGAAGAATTACGAGAAGGAACAGATAGTGCTCTATGAGGAGGACACCTCCAGCTACATGTACCTGATCTATTCCGGCAAGGTGCGGGTAGTGAAAATGAACGACGAGGGGAAGGAGCAGATCATCACCATCCACAAGAAGAACGACTTCTTCGGAGAGATGTCGCTGCTGGACAACAAGACTTCCCCGGCCACCATCATAGCCCACGAGGACTCGGTGATCGGGCTCTTGCACAAGAGCGATTTCGAGCAGCACCTGATCCGCAACGACGAGATCCGAAGAAAGATCATCGAGCTGCTCTGCAGCCGGCTGCGCGAATCATGGGAGATGATCAAGATCCTCAGCTTCAACGCCGAAAACGCCCAGGACCGGGTGCTGTCCCTGCTGGACCGGCTGGGGGAGCTGTACGGAGTCCGGGACGACCGCGGCGTTATCATCGACGTGAAGATGACCCACCAGCAGATGGCCAGCTACGCCTCGGTCACCCGCGAAACCATGAGCCGGGTGCTGCGCAGCCTTGAGAAGTCGGATGTGATCAGCATCCTGGACAGCAAGGCGATCCTGCTCAACAAGAACTTCTTCGATACACGCAGCAACAGCAAGAGGCATTAAAACCCAGAAGACGTTCTACGTTCTGCGTTCAACTCCGCCTGCAACCGATGCTCCTTCGGTCGCAACGACGCCCCCATTTCCCTGCCCGGGCGCTACTTTTCTCCTGCAAATCCTATTGAATCTGGTTGCCGCTACCGTCGTACACCGCCGACAGTGCTACGCCGAACTCGCTCGCTTGAGCACCCACCGGCAGATTGGCGAAGGTCACGGTCATGATCTCGCCGGAGGCTATATTGCTGCTGGCGAGGATGAGGCTGTTGGCACCCGCGATGCTGGCGAGACCGCTGCCCGCGTAAGGCCCCGAGGTGCTGACCGCCGACAGGGTGGCGCCGGCAGGCATGGTCACCACGAAGTTCAGGCCGTAAGGGGCGGCAACCGGCAGCCCAGCCAGGGCCACGGTACCTACCGCGCCGGTGCCGCTCACCACGGTAGTCATGGTCGCGTAGACCGGGACCGTAACCGTTACGCCCGCGGATTGCCGCTCGTTATTGGCGGCGTCATAGGCCTTGGCGGTCCAGGTGTAACTTCCCCTGGCAAGAGTCGAGGGATCCCAGAGGTAGGTATAGGGAGCCGTACCGTCGCTCCCCTGCTTGACGCCGTTGAGGTAGAAGTCGACCCTGGTCACCCCGACGTCGTCGCTTGCGTCTGCGGTGACGGCGGTGATGCCGGTAACGGTCGAGCCGTTGGCCGGACCGGAGAGGAAGACGGTGGGAGCGGAGCTGTCCACATTTCCAGGGGGGGTCCCCCTTCCCCCGCCTCCGCAGGACGTAATCAGGAGCATGATCCCGCACAGCAGCAATCGTTTCAAAATCTCCATGGCTCCTCCTTCAGCTCCTGGTGCAGATCTGGCCACCTTTGAGCCGGTAGGTTCATCACTTGTTCCTCTCACAGCTTTCCGGTCAGTTTGGCGAGGATGACCACGACATCGCCGGTGTCGACCTTGCCGTTGGGCTGTGACTGGCCGTTCACGTAGGGTGCCAGGTCCAGGCGTTGAGTCTGCTCGACGGTGGGACTTAGCTGACCAGAGGCGACCTGCAGGGCAAGCTGCGCGTCTGCCAACGTAAGCGGAACCGCTGTCGAGGTGGAGGTGGAGGTCGAGGTCGAGGTCGAGGTGGAGGCCGAGGCGGTCTGGCTGGTACCATTATCTACTAGGACCGTCGCCGACGCAACGCTGCTGTTTCCGGCTGCATCGTAGGCTCGGGCACTGATGAGGTGGCTGCCGTTGGCAAAGCCGGTGGTATTCCAGGTATAGCTTACCGGGCTCTGGTTGCTGCTCAGCAAAAGCGTGCCGTCGATGGACAATTCGAGTTTGGCAACACCGAGATTGTCGCTGGCGGTTGCCGATACGTTGATCGTCCCGGCTACTGCAGCATCGGAAGGGGGCGCCGCCAGTGAAACGGTGGGCGAGATCACGTCCCCGACTACCGAAACGTTCACCGCTTTGGAGACAGCCTCATTACCCGACAGGTCAACCGCCCTGGCTGCAATGGCGTAGCTGCCAGGGGGGAGTGCCGCAGCGTTCCAAGTGTAGGTGTAGGGAGCGGTGCTGGTTTCATAGACCTGGGTGCCGTTCACCAGGAACTGCACCTTTGCGATGCCGACGTTGTCGGTCGCTGCAGCGCTGATGGCGATGGTTGTGGCTACGGAGGTGTTGTCGGCGGGCGAGGTTACGCTGACCACGGGGGGCAGTGTTTCGGGGATCTGTACGATGTTGGAGTAGACGCTCTCCTGTCCACCCGAATTGTAAGCGGTTACCGCGAAGTAATAGGAGTTGGCGGGGTCGAGCCCGCTGATGCTCGCCACGGTGACTTTACCGCTATCCACGGGGGCACTTCCTTCAACGGCTCCGGTTCCCTGGAAGGGAAGAGAGCTATTGTTGGCCTGGTAGTAAATGCGGTATCCCGCGAGATCGGCGTCCGGGCTGGGATCCCATGCCAGCGTCACCGCGGCGGCAAGGCTTGTATGAGGGGTGGCCAACAGCAATAACAAAAACAACGCGGACAGAGACAAAAAAACCGCCCTTCCAGATACTTCCATCGTTGACTCCCAAGGATCGGTCTGGGCCCTGTGCGTTTCTCGCCGGGAAGGAGGGAAAAAGAAAAGCCGGGACCGCAGCACCAGTACTTGGCATTTCGGCGACCCGGCTGTCTCAGAGAGACCCTGTAGGCTTTCCGTCCCACCCTCGCGGATGGTTTAGTATTATCGTCTACCTGTATTCGGTTGGATGGAGCACCCCACCGTCGGGTGGGCATAATATTTGATTTATAGTGAAAATCAACTCATCTGTTCCCATAAAACCGAGCACAGGATCTCATCCCGTGCCCGCTTCGTTCTCTGTCTACAAGCGGAACTACCTGGACACGGAGACCGCCTTGCTCCCCTTGTTTCCCGCAGCATCATACGCGTTGACGGTGACGGTATGGGTGCCGGCACCGACCTTGGCCGTTGCGCTGATGGAGCCCGAGTTGGTGCCCAACAGCAGCGCCCCATCCAGGAAGACCTCCATCCTGACCACGGCCACGTTGTCCTGGGCCGAAGCGGCGACCTTCAGGTTGGCGTTGTTGAGTACCAGTGAGGAAGGGGAGATGATTTTGACGCTTGGGGGGACAAGATCGTTGGCCACGTTTACGATCACGCTGGCGGAGCCGGCGTTTCCGGCAGCATCGGAGGCTATGGCGACGAGGGTATGGCTCCCGTTTCCGGCGCTGGCCGTATTCCAGTTGTAGTTGAGTGTCCCCTGGTTGGCGGCGTAGATAAGGGTCGAGTTGTCGTAAAGGGCGAAACCGGTCACTCCGACGTTGTCGGTGGCGCTGGCCGTCACTGCCACGGTGCCGCTTACCTGCTTGTTGTTGGTCGGCCCGGTTATGGTGACGGTCGGGACCACCGTATCACCGGCAACATAGACAACTTCCTCGGCGGTGCCCACGTTACCGGCTGCATCGTACGCCTTTGCTGTGAGGGTATACTGGCCCGGGGCAAGTGAGGCAGTAGGCCAGTTGAACGCATAGGGGGCGGAATTGCCGCTGGCCAGGAGGTTCCCGTTCACGTACAACTCCACGTTGCTCACCCCGACGTTGTCGACGGCGCTGACCCAGACCGCAACAGAGCCGGTCACGGTCGCACTCGCCGAAGGTGACGTGATCCCCACAACCGGAGGGACCATCTCTTTCACCTGTACGACGTTCGAGTAGACACTCTCGACGCCGCTGGAATTGTATGCGGTTACTGCAAAATAGTAGGAGCTGCCGGGATCGAGGCCGCTAATGGAAGCCGTGGTAGTGGTGGAGACATCGACAGGGGCCGCCCCTTCCACGGCGCCGCTGCCGATGAAAGGCTGGGACGAAGAGTTGGCCTGGTAGTAAATCCGGTACCCGGCGAGGTCGGGGTCGGAGGAAGGGTCCCACTGAAGGTTCACGCTGGAGGAGAAAGCTGCGACAGGAACAAGAACGAGAAAAAAGGCAATAACAAGCAACTGCAGAACATGCTGTGCTTTCAACACGGACCTCCACGAGAGGCGGAGCCCGTGCTCAAGACACAAAAAAACCGGGCACCAAGACCTGTAGTGCAGGCATTTCGGCGACCCGGCTGTCTCAGAGAGACCCTATAGGCTTTCCGTCCCACCCTCGCGGATGGTTTAGTATTGTCGTGTACCCAAATTGTAGGTTTCCTTTTATCAGAGCAGCGCAACAAAGTTGGTGATTTGAATCACAATCGAGGAAAATTATGTCCGTTTTTTAATCGATTAAACGGTTAGATGCCGTCACGCAGCCCCTGCTTGACCCCTCTCGGATATCGGATACGCTATTGCGGTGCAACAGATTATAAATAACCAACAAACCATCCTGTGCTTCCGTCCACCGACTCCCCGCCCCCGGAACTCGGTCGCGCTCAGGTTCCGCCCCAGTAACAGCGATGCACACCGTTCCAATAAGCGGCATGACTCGAGTGAACAGCCGGTGGACCAATTCGGGCAGGGTCATGACCGGTACTGACAGAGCGCATATCTCTCTTTAGGAGAACGCCATTAGTGCGCTCACAACGGCAGGCTCTAACCAGCTAAACCCTTGACAAATAGAGAATAAAAGTCAAGAATTGTGTCAACCATCACCGGGCAGATTGCATTTTGTCTTTGTAAGATACAGCAGTTAGAAAAGGGAGAAGACCAGCCGCACTCGATCGACGCCACTTCATATCAGCCATGTTGATCCAGGCCACTGTCGACCACAAGCCGCTATGGGACGCATTTATGTCCCGCAGGAAGGAGCTGATCATGCGGAGCTTTTTTAGACGCGCCCTCGGGCAGATTCTGATAGACGGGAAATTCGTATCGAGGCGCGCCCTCAACCGCGCCCTGGAGCAGCAGAAACAGACCCACGAACTTCTCGGCGGGGTCCTGGTCAGGATGGGCGTCTTGAGTCCGAGCGACATCGGTGCCCCCCTTATGGTCCAGGAACACCTGACCAGCCTGGAAGACGCGGTCAAGCTCGCAGCCGGGCAAAGACAGCTTTTGGGCGCCCTGCTGGTGCAATCCGGAAAGATCACGGCCAGACAGCTTGACGAGGCGATAGCGGAGCAGCATCGAAGCGGCGAGAGACTGGGCCAGGTCTTCGTCCGCCTGGGCATGCTCACCGAGTTGCAGTTGAAAGGTCTATTGGACCTGCAGCACAACCAGGAAAGCCCGGCAAGCAACCCGCTGCGCTTGGGCGAATTGCTGGTGGCAACCGGCCAGATCAGCCGGCAACAGTTGGATCAGGCCCTGGCCAGACAGAAACAGACCGGCCAGCGGCTCGGTGAAGTCATCGTATCCGAAGGCTTCGCCCGCAAAAGCCAAATCAACCACGTGGTGCGGCTGCAAAAGCTCTGCGTCAACTCGGTGCTCGCCGCCATACTCTCCATGGGCGCGATGACGGCAACCGCCTCCGCTTCCACGGTTTCACTGCAGTGGGACCCCTCGGCCGACGCCTCGGTGGTGGGTTACAAGGTCCACTACCAGGCCGACTCCCAGACGACCCCATTTCTGGGGCCCGCCCCGATCGACGTGCAGACAGCAACCACGGCAAGCGTTGCCAACCTCGACCCGTCCCATTCCTACAGCTTCGCGGTGACCGCCTACGATGCCAGCGGCATCGAAAGCACATACTCCAACATAGTATCGGTGCCGGAGATGCAGCCCCCTGTCACCTCCATCACCTACCCCGCCACTTCAACCACGGTAGCCGGAGTCGTCTCGGTAACCGCGGATGCTACGGACAACGTCGGGGTGACCAAGATAGAGTTCTATGTCAACGGTGTCCTGAAGGCCACCGACACGGCGTCCCCGTATGTCTTTTCCTGGGACACCACCGCGCTTGCGCCGGGAAGCTACACCCTCATGACCAAGGCCTATGATGCGGCAGGCAACGTCGGCCAGTCCCAGAGCGTGACGGTAACCGTCGCCAACGACACCCAGGCACCCACAGTCTCTGTGACCTCGCCCAGCAACAACCTCACAGTAAGCGGTTCAGTGAGCATTGCCGCCTCTGCCACAGACAATGTGGGGGTGAGCCGGGTCGACTTCTACTTGAACAACGCCCTTCTGAGCAGCACCAACATGGCGCCCTATACCTACAACTGGAACACGAAGACCGTCGCGAACGGCGTGTACAACATCACCGCCAAGGCCTACGATGCCGCGGGAAACATAGGGCAATCGCAGACAACCACGGTCAACGTCTTCAACGACGTCATCGCCCCGACAGTTTCTTTGGCCTCCCCTGCAAGCAGCGCAACAGTAAGCGGTACAGTGACAGTCACGGCTAACGCTACCGACAACGTAGGCGTGAGCAAGGTCGAGTTTTACAAAAACGGGGTGCTTGTCGGTACCAGCACTCTCGCACCTTACAGCTTCAGTTGGAATACCAAGCTGGATGCCAACGGCACCTACACCTTGACAGCGAAAGCGTACGACGCAGCAGGAAACGTTGGAGTTTCGCAGAGTTCAACCGTTACTGTCGCCAATGACGCCATCGCTCCAACGGTAGCGATAACGTATCCCACCGCCGGCGCTACAGTTTCCGGCACAGTCACCGTGACAGCCAGTGCAAGCGACAACGTGGGGGTAAGCAAAGTTGACTTCTACATAGGCAGCACCCTGGTAGCCACTGACACCCTCGGCCCATACAGTTACAGTTGGAACACGACCGCATACCCGGACGGGAGCTACACCCTTACGGCAAAAGCGTATGATGCGGCGGGCAACGTTTCTCAATCTGCGAGCATGTCCGTAACTGTGAAGAACACTAGAGCGGGAAAGAAAAAATGAGAGGCTGAGTCACCTGATTGAAAGCCCCCGGGCGCGGAAACAGCAGTCGTGCATAAGCATGCGCGATTACCTTAACTTGTTTTTGTGACAGAGATATTGGTTCTCAGTCACCCTAATAACATAATCTCACTTATGACGTTGAGAGGAGCAGTACTATGAAACCGTTCAAATCAGTTTTAGCCTCGATGATTATCGTGGCAACAATATCTTTGCCTGTTTACGCTACGCCGACAATTTCTGCGGTCACGCGGCAAGGAAACGCATTTGTAGTATCCGGTTCAGGTTTCGGGACTGACGCTGGTGTGACGGCCCCGCTTTTCTGGGATAACTTTGATTCCGGAACTGCTAATAGTTACTTGGTCACTCAGATGGCAGGAAGTGTACCTTGGACCCTAAATACTACTCCGAAAGCCACTTATACAACTTTACAAAAACATAGCGGAACGCAGTCAGCATATGCGTTGCACTCGAACGGCTACCATTGGAGTTTTTTCACTGTAGGTAACCTAACAACGCCATTGCCCAGTTCTTTGACTTACTATCAAACTTTCTGGTTCCGGTACAACACCCCGCGACCACTGGGCACTACAGGAGAAACTAAGTTAGCAAGAATTTTTGGCAATGACCTTACATACGGGATTCCAGATAAACCCTATTCCAAAACAGGTGGGGTCGGTAGTTGGTGGTTTACAAATTACAAGACAGAAAACGCAACGTCAGAAACGACCAAAACATATCCACAGGAACCATCAGAGAGTACGTGGCATCGCGTCGATGCATATTATAAACAATCATCAGTTGGTGGCGCTGGCGATGGTGCGATCAAGATATTGATTGATGGAGTACCACAAGTCGACCTTAAGAATCTTGTCACACGGGACACAAATGATTACCGTTGGATAACCGTTGACTTTTTTGGAGGGATGACAAACTGGGACACAAACAACACAGGATTGACCTGGCAAAAATGGATAGACGATGCTTATCTGAGCAAAACGTGGCAGCACGTCGAAATATGTGATTCACCCACCTGGACTGCAGGTGCTCACTGCGAGATTCAACCTGTGACGGCATGGTCAGATACGCAAATTACCGCTCCCATTAATGCGGGTAGTTTCCCAAATGGGCAATCGGCTTACCTATATGTCATGGACTTGAACGGAGTCGTCAATAGTACCGGTACAGCAGTGACAATAGGTACCATCCCGACGGCGCCGAAAAATGTGACCGTCACACCTGTGAAATGAAGCAGTAATCAACTTGCACTGCCCAAGTGAAGTCAGTGCTTTTTAACAATAAATTCGGAAATAAGGGAGTCAATCATCCCCGTTGCCCGACCAGTTATGTAAGCTGCGCAAACAGGTATTAAGTGCATGAAGTGCTCGAAATTTTTGGCGCGTTTGCAGAAGTAAAAAGAAAGAAAGCACGGGAGACCTAATATCGTTACTATTAATAACGCTGCAAAATAAAATTTTTCATAAAGCAAACTAGCACATAAAACAAAAATGTTTAGCAGGAAAGCAACTGAGATCCAGAATGGCTTGTAGAGGTAGTTACTAGAGAAGGTGTCCAGCATGTGTTGTGCATACCATCTTTCTTTAACAAACTTCTTGTATAAAGTATTGGCCTCGCCATAGTGAACAACCGTAAATTCTGGCGCTGCAATGACCCTATGACTTTGGGCCGCCCTGCGGCCTAAGTCATAATCTTCAGATGTCTCGATATTCTCACGAAACCCACCCAACGCATCAAACAAAGACCTGGAAATAAAGAAGTTTGCGCCGTGAACGAAGAACGAACCGTTCTTATGACCAGCCCTGACGGAATTCCAAGCGCGTTCGACCCAAGTGCCGTCAGCGGGGGGAGAGCATCCTCCCGCAACCAGTATCTGTTCTCCATACTCGACAAAATACTCTCCCCCCTGCTGTAGCCAGTTGCTGGGGGGGAGGCAATCACTGTCTATAAAGGCTATCAAACGTCCACTAGAACATCTTACGCCGGAGTTCCGTACGGCTGCAATTGTAGCCCCGCGGGGCTGGTGAGTGATTATAAGCGGCACGGGAAAGGAGCTTTTATAACTGCTAAGTATCGCACCCGTTTGATCGGAAGACGCATTGTTAACGACAATGACTTCATACCGGTAAGCAGTTTCCTGGTGTTTAAGCGCGTCCAGAAGGGAGGCTATCGTCATTTCGCAGTTGTAAGCAGGTATAACAACACTGATGTCCACCACAGTCCTCGTCCCTACGGTTTTATCTCAAAATAACTGAATTTTTGATCAGCTTCTGTCTCAACTACTTCAAATTTGATAGAGTATGGAACCCTTCCATTAATTATTTTCTCTATCCCATCCGACAAAAGTTTTTCAAAGGATACACAGTCTCCGTTCATGTGAATGATAAATTTCAGTTTTCCTCGTTGATATACAATCCTGAATTGTAATAAATCATATCCTGAATTTGTGATATCCTCGATTAAATATGCGAACTGAACCGCGTGTATAGTACTACCATCAGGTAAAGTTATGATTTGATCGATTGTTCTTCCCTTCAACTGTGATATCACAGGTAAATTTCTTTGACATTCGCAACGACAATCAAGATCTATTTGTACATCATCGCCGAGGTCATATCTGATTATCGGCATCGCGGTATTATTCAAATCGGTGTATACAAAATTGCCTGAACCACTGGATTCATCTATGAGCACATTGTGAGACATCACATGCAACCGCCCAAATTCACATTCAAATGCCAGGATGTCAGATTCAGTGCATCCATACTCAGTGATAACGGGACATGCAAACACTGATTTGATATAAGCACGTTGTTGGGGAGTAAGCAACTCAGCGGTGCATATTATAGCTTTTAGACCTGACGGTTTTACCGAATGCTCTGCACACGCAATAGCAGCATTTAGAATCAAAGATGAGTAACCGTAAAAGTAATCGGGTTGATAACTGACAAGTGACTTCACCTGAATGAGCAATTGGTCCTTATCCCCACAAAAGTTAAACCGCTTACGGTTGAGGAAAAAGTCCCTGATTTTAAATTTTATCCCCGCTTGGGGGCGCCCCCAAAAGCGCGCCTCTCTATCTCCGATGTTGATACCGTGTATTCCGAAAAAGTAGTACCGAGTCGCCAATTGCCAAGATAGTGCCTCTTTGTCGACATAAACAGTAACAGGAACCCCTGTAGTGCCTGCAGTAGTTCGTGCAACAGCAACACTGCAATTCGTCAGCATATCGGCACTGACTTCTCTGATTACTTCTTTTGTGAGTACAGGAAACTGACCAATCGCGTCCAAACCGCCTGGGATGTCCCCCTGCTTCATGGCCATAACTTTGCGGTAAAAAGGTGATCTAGAGAGCGCAATATCGAGAAGTCCGGTAAGCTTTACCACTTGAAGATTCTTTACTTCTTTAAAGTGTTGTTTATCCAATTTAGATATTTGAGCAATCTTCGACTTAACATTCAAGCCTTTAAAGCAAAATATCAGAGGATAAACAAAATTTTTATATACAGAGTCAATCATGACAACCTCTTGTACTCGCCAAAAAGACAACAGTCATTTAAGCAGCCATTCTTTGTAGCCGAACTAAACTACCCAGTAACCGATGCAGAGCCAATTATAGACTCTATTAAAGATTCCAATGCTCGCACGGATTCACCCACATCGTAACGTCTAGCGGCTTCCGGGGCAAATTCGGAAAATTGGACGCGCCTATCATTTTCCATGAAGAATTTTATTCCATCTGCGATTGCCAGCGCGTTTTTAGACGGCACAACAAATGCCGGAGTCCCGCGAACTACCTCGCGCAGTCCTATACAATCCGACGACAACAGCGGCGTCCCACAAGCCAACACCTCCATAGGCAAAAGTGGACAGGTTTCCCAAATGGACGGAATGACTACGAGGTCCAGGCCCTTAATGATCTCTGCGACATTTGCTGAAAAAGGAAGAAAACAAAAATATTGATCGAGCCCTCGTTCCGTTAAAGCAGCTTTTTCTTCCAGAAAGAAGCCGCCACTCCCCAAAACTACGATTTTAATTTGAGATGACAATGTTTCTGACTGTGCCAGTCTTTCAACTGCTTCAACCAAATAACAAAAACCTTTAGGCGCCATAAAACGCCCTAAAAATCCGATTAAAAAACAGCTCTGACCACTTATTTTCAATTCACTCCGAAGATCTTTAACCTTAGCGTTCGTAAAAATTGAGCTTTCGATACCGTTAGGTATGACAACACACTTACCCTTCTGCTGTGTGATGAAAGGATAGAATTCGGAGAGGTTCGAAAGAGCATCGTGACTTACTAAATGTATTGAGGTAATTGATCTGAGAGCTAACCCGATTACTAGCCGCTTAAGCTTTCCGGAAAAGCCCCTAAACTGGGCAGCTGAGAGCATATCATGTGACGTGAAGATATGGGGGATGCGGAAAATGAACGCAGGAAAAGCCGAACAAAGGGCCGATGTGAATCCATGTGAGTGTATGAGGTTGAATCTACCAGAACTCACAAGCCTAAGAACGCTGGTAAATATTTCGAAAGTGGATGGGTATTCAGAAAGCCTACAAATTTCAATATCTAAGGATGCAAGATCTTGCGCTAGTATATCAAGTTCGAAATTTTCAGGAGCTAGAATGGTGAATTGATATTTTGTGGCGTCGAATCGTCGGTATACGTAACGAATGAAGGTTCGAATACCGCCAATAGGCCAGCGTACAACAAGCAATATTTTAAGTTTCGGAACCATTTTATGATCTCCATAAAATTATTGATACTAATCACACTGAATTTAACTGATACATCTTTATTAGCTTAGAAAGTTTAATGGCCTATGTAATAGCAACATTTAAGGATATCCACAAATTATGCCGTCAATGATGAATTTCTAGATTATCAATTGATTGGCCCTAGGATTTACACCTGCTTTACCAGTAAGGATCATGATAGTCCCTACACATCCTGCAATAAAATACCATTCATAACTTGAAAGACCATAACTCGCGAAACTGAACAGAAGTGTTGTTACAGCTAAAGCGCTGAGTGCGTCCTTAATCAAGGCCAAATCTTTAGCCTCCTCATCATTTGCCGTGGAAAGCGGTTTAAGAAGGACTTTGAAAACAGACTTCAGGAATAGCAAAAACATTACTAGCCCGACAATTCCCAGTTCTTGAAAGATCTCCGTGTATAAATTATGTGATGGTTTGGCGTAAGATCCATAGTTTGCATTCGCTTCCAAGGAGGTACCTAAGCCATGACCAAAAAAAGGCCTTCTAAGACCAACCTTGAAATCTTTCGTTATTCCTTGGATTCGCCCTTCTGCTGTGACTGAGTTTTTAGCAGTTGGATCAAATACAGATCTATATCTGTCCTTTTGAGATTCATTGATCAGCGCGGCCAAAATATATAAAACTCCAACTACGCCAACTATCCAAATCCACTTCCTGTTTGACTTGTAAATTATATATAAAGTCATAAAAAACAACGACACAACACCAGACCTGCTACCAGTCAACATCAATGTATATAGAGCTGGGGGCACAAGCGCAATTGCGAAGATTCTAGTGTATAAATTCAGTTTATAATTACAGATCAAAAACGGGACTATTGTGATGATTACGAAAGCTAACCCATTTGGATTTATCACATCAAACGGGGCACCTGAAAGGCGGTCCATGTATTCCCAGTTCCCCATCGACGCTTTAGATCCCCAGTATCCCTGAGTTACATGCAGGTAAAGAGGTTCTAAAAACCTGAATGACTGGCAGGCTACGAATGTTGTCAAGAAAATATAAAACTTTTTCTTAGTATCCACGAACCAAATTGTAAAATAAAAAAACACCACAGCTTTAACAAAGTTCGGAATTCCCCGGTATATCACTGACCCTGGCCACTGTGAAAAAGGTGTTATAAGTAGTATGGCTATTATCAGGTTATTCAATTTATTTTTGCAGTCGATAACGATCTTGTGTTTATTTACACCAATCTTAATAATCTTCATTGTGAAAAGGATAGCAACTAATACCAAATCAAATCGGCAAGCCGCCAACGCTGGAATTCTTGCCGTTAAGTGCAGAAACCAGCTAACCAGAAACAACTCATAAATAATGAATGACAGATTATTCATTGATCACCTTGCACACTGTAAATCTATATTTACCTGATTCTTCAGGCAATATAGATGTTAGAACCTCGTAGTTGACCTTGATATTACTGCCAAATATTTCTTTCATAAACACTGACAAGTCTTCTTTAATATCATTATTGAAACCGTTTCCAGGCACCACCCGAATAATAAACTCTTCGTAACTGGTCTGGACTATCTGCATCTGGTCAAGCCCCTTGTACTTCGTCAAGGTGTTCTCTATCAATGAAATGCCGGCGACACGGGAACCATCGGGTTTGACCAGGAAGTCCGCTATCCGTCCCACCACTTGCTCCATCAGGGGAAATCCCCTGCCGCAGGAGCACTTGCGTCCGGAAGGAACCCCGACATCTTCAACCCTGTACCTTACAAAGGGCATCGCATAGTTGATGAGGTCGGTGATCACCAGGTTCCCGGCCTCTCCAACCCCAGAAGCGGTGCCGTCTTCATTCAAAAATTCGACGAACAGATGGTCGGTATTCAGGTGCATCCCCTGGTGCTCCTCACACTCGCACCCAATCAGGCTGACTTCCTCGCAACCGTAGCGGTCGGTCACCTTTACCTGGAAGACATCCTCGATGTACTGCCGCTCGTGCGGGAGCAGCATCATCGATGTGGAAAGGATCCCCTTGGGCCTCAGATGCTCGATTTTCAACTGACGCAGGTATCTCGCCAGCAAAAAGATGGAATGCGCGTGGCCAAAGAGCAAGGTCGGCTTGACGGCCTCCCACTCGCGAACAAAGGCGGTCACTGATGCGTTGTTCACACACATTGTGTCGAGATAGATAACCGGGCCCAGCAAAGTGTCCTTAATCCTTTCCTTCAGGGTGGTGGGAAGCTGAGGGTTGCCCCAAACTGCAGCTATCGGCTCTCCTACTTCCCATCCCGTCCACCTGTCATGACGTCTGGCGCAGGCATTTCGCAACTCGCTGCACTCTTCGGTGATATAGATATCCAGGCTTTTGCCCGTGGACCCCCCTGTTTTGAAGTGCATCAGCCGGTCAATGTCATATCCGTTACTGATCATTCTAGCGGAGTTCTCGCGAATTTCTTTTTTGGTGAGAACGGGAATTCTTTTAAAGTCGTCCAAGGTCCAGGGTCTGCCGGTCGAAAAACCTGCCTTCTCGAAGCGTTGACTGTAAAAGGCGTTTTCCTTGCCGGCAAATTCGACAAGTCTTTTCAGCTTTTCTTGCTGACGGTCCTGGAGCTCTTTCTCAGTCAGGAATTGTGACTTTTCCAGTTCCCGCCAGTAAGAGCGACGCGGACTCCTCGTATAGTGGCAGTACAAGGGGTCGAAAACGTTCTTCCTCAGGAAGTTCATGAAGCTCATCCTCTCCCCCCTCCCCCCTGAACCAGTCGCCGGTAAAGAGCGAGGTGTTCGTCCGCCATCTTTTTGATGCTGAACCGGTCGGCAAACAGCCGCGCCCCGTTCTGGCCGAGTTCTCGTGCATGGTCCCGCTGGGACAAGAGAAGCCTCAGTTTTTCCGCCAGCCCGGTGACGTCTCCCACGTCCACCAGGTACCCGTTGACGCCCTCCGCAACAAGCTCAGGGTTGCCTCCGGTCCTGGTACAGATCACGGGCTTGCCGCACCCCATGCACTCGATTATGGCATTGGAAAGCCCCTCGGATTCGGAACACAACACCGCGACGTCGAGGTCGGCTATCACGGGCAAGACGTCGCCGACGCTTCCCAGGAAGCGGACCCTCGAGGTCATCCCCAACTCCCCAGCCAGCTTCCTCAGCGATGACTCCTCAGGTCCGTGCCCGGCAAGAACCAGGTGCGCCGCCGGGAATTCCCCCGCCACCAGGTGAAAGGCCCGGATCAGGTCCTGGTGCCGCTTTATCCCGTCGAGGTTTGCTACCATCCCCACGATCGCGTCACCTGCACCAAGCCCCAGCGAGGCCCTCAGACCGCCCCCCCTGGCGGCTGCAAAGCGCCCCATATCGATCCCGTTATAGATTACGTGAACCCTCGCCAACGGGTACTTTTCCCTTTGATTGACGTTCACCTTCACCGCATTGCTGTTTGCCACCATGCCGTCGACGAACAGATTGCTCAGAAAAAGGCACGCGAGTTTCGCCGGGGTGTACCAAAACCCCATGTCACGCCGGGACGAAACGACTCTGCCCCCCCCCAACCTGGCGAACAATGGCGCCAGGATCGATGCGTCGTTGAAGAAGATATGCACTACATCGACCTTTTCGCTGCGCAGCTGTCGCGAGAAGGAGAGCATCGCCGCCAGTGCCTTAACTGAAAAGATCTTTTTGATATCCAGACAGCTTATCTTGAATGGGTAGTCTTTGAGGTTGCGTGTGTAGGAGGTTTCCCTCAGAACGACAACCTGGGGATCGATCTCGTCACGACTGAGGGAATTGATCAGGTTGATGAACTGAACCTCGGTCCCTCCACCGGACGGACCTCTGAAGTCATCCAGTATAAAAACAATTCTCAGTCGTCTTTTAGGTCTCATAGCGCCTTTAGTGGCTGTAGAGTTGGTAGGCAAGCTTGCTCACGGAGTCGTATCTGCCAACGCCGGTTCGCGGTATCTCGAAGACCGGTTCGTTGGTCCACGGCTTCGCCTTGGTTGTCACGCAGCTCCTGAATCCGAGGCCTTGAATGACTTCGATGGCTTCGTTGTCATAGTCCCCGTTGGGGTACGCGAAGTGCTCGACGGCTGCCGAGGTCCAGTTTTCCAACAGCTCCCTGCATTGGGAGACGGTCGCCCCGATTTGGTTGCGGGAGAGCGACGGCAACAGGCTGTGACAGTGAGTGTGCGCACCTATGGTCACCATCGGCGAGCGCGACATCTCCTTAACCTGCGCCGGCGTGAGATGCCTCAACACCCGTTCCGGTGGCGCATCCGCCTGCGTCAGAAGCGACTCGACGGCAGGCTCCAGGTCGGCGCGGGGTAGTTTCTTCAAGTCCTGAAGGAGGCCCTGTATGTGGTCCCACTTGCGCTCTCCCCTGGCATGACGGCTGACACGATACTGCTTCCCCGTGAACGCGGACAGGTCTACCCGATACTCCTTCGGAGCCTGAAGCGACTCGATGACGTCGTTGAACCAGTAATTTCCGTTGTCCTGGCACCCCCTGGTCGCCACATACACCGTTACGGGGAACTGATACGCCTGGACGATGGGGAAGACCACCTCGTAGTTTCCGGCGTATCCGTCATCGAAGGTCACCACCATGAAATCCTCGCGCAGCGGGTTTCCCGAGGCTTGCAGGGAGAGGGCGTCGTCCAGTGCTATGACGGTGAAGTGCTCCTTGAGGAACTTGACCTGCTTGGCAAACTCCTCTTCCCGCACCACGGTCCAGGCCTCGATGGCGCGAGCAGCCGGCAGTACCTCGTGGTACATGAGCAGGTTGATCGAACCGCGGCTGCCCTTCAGCCTGTTGATCCCGGCAGCCGCCTTGTACAGGAGATCCTTCAAGGTCTCACCTCTGCACACTACATGATCTCCGCATCACCGAAGGTGATGTTCCATTTGGAGATGTCATAGAGCCCCTCAGGGGCCACTCTTCCCGATCTGACCAGCAATCCTTGCCCCTGGTGGCCGGACCTCATCCGGTTGGTGATGAACTGCCCCGTGACGCTCCTCGGGTAGGTGTGCCACATTTTCAGCTTGAAGTCGCACCCCAGGCTGCGCAGATGGCAAAACAGAAAATCCAGGGTCGGCTGCACATCATCCAACCACAGAAAGTCGCAAAGGACGAACTCGCGGCTGCGGCTGTCGATCCTGATAATGGCGACCTTGGTCACCCGCCCATCGGCCCTGGCGCCTATGTAACGGTACTGGTTGAAAGGATGACGCTGGTAACGCCATTGCAGGTACCCGAAGCTGCGCTCCACGGTGAAACCGCACCGGCTCAAGGCGCTGAGGCTAAAGGGGAGATCCCGCAGATCCTCGAACTCGAGCTCGACAGCAGGCTCCGCCTTTGCGGCGCGGTAATGGCACCTGCTCAGGAGGTAAAGCGCCGCCTGCCTGGAAAAGAGCCGGGTCCAGCCGACCTGGTAGACGTAATCCCTGAGCGTCCCGATCTGACGCCACCCGTTCCTTATGAAGCCCCCCCTGGACAAGTCGTTGGCAAAGTTGAAATAGAAGTCAATGTCGTTGAAACTCTCCAGCCCGTGCTTCAGAAGGCCCGAGAAGACCCCTTTCCCCCTGAAATCGGGATGCACGACCGGATCGACATCGCGGCCGGCGACATAGGAATAGTCGCCGAACAGCGCCTTTTTCCTGATCACCGCGTACATCCCCACGATGCGGTCGCCGCACTCGGCAACTGCGATCCGGGACGGCGCGAGCAGGTTTTCAAGGTGCAGCCATCCAAAGCGCCTGGCATCGAACTCGTCGGTATGGCCGGTTCGCAGCAGTTCGAGGCAGTCGCCGAAATCCGCAGGGGCATAGTCGCGATATATCAGGTCAGACATGCCACACCTCTGATCATCCACCAGTTAAAGACTCCCCGCCGTAGAGCTTCCACAAGAAGTCTTCCCGGTCCTCGGTCACCCCCATGCGCGGCAGCATATGGCGGTCCCACCGCTTCAGGTCGATGCCGAAGACGGCGCCGGCATAGTGCTGGCGCACGCTGCCGAGAACGGCTTCGTTGATGTCATGCGGGCTGCTGTTGGGATAGCAAAAGGTTCTGACCTCGCAGCCCAGTTGTTCCTCCAACCGCCTCTTTGACAGCCTCACTTCCCGGTCCAGCTCCTCCAGCGGCACCCGGGACAGGATGGGGTGGCTCACGGTGTGGGAGCCGATCTCGATCCCGTGAGAGCCGATGTCACGAAGCTGGTCCCAGGTCACCGCCTCATACTCGGATGGGGGGTGCGGCGGCAGCACCACGCCAAGCTGTGCCAGGACCGAACCGATCAGCGCCTTTCGCTCGTGGTCGGCCACCTTCAGGCAACGGGAGCTTACCGCGCTCCACGCCTGCCTCTTCGCATCACCGCCATGCAGAGGGAAGCTCGCGACTCCGTCGCCGAGATCGAGTGTCAGGCTATCGGCATGGGTCACGGAAAAGGCATGTTCCAGCATATCCGGCCACAGCCAGACGTGCCGGTCGATGAACCCGGTCGTGACATAAAAGGTGGCGGGCAAGCCCCGCTTTGCCAGCTCGGGGAAGGCGATGTCATAGAAGTCCCGGTAGCCGTCGTCTACCGTCACTATGGCGCTTTGCTTCGGCCACCGTCCGTGCCGCTCGAAATGCCCCAGGCACGCGGCCACCGTCATGACATCGAACCCGCTCCTCAACTGCTCCAGCTGCCAGATGAACTCGTCAACAGCAAGAGCATCGCTTCCCGGCTGCCGGGAGCGGGCGAACCTGTGGTAGACGAAGATCTTGGGGAAGTCGCCCGTGGCGCTGTTCAGCATGCCCCGAAGCATCCTGTTGCCGACGATGGCCGTCTTGATACTGTTTTTAACCTGCCGCATCACTGTCTCGGAGCCCCATTCTCTTTTCGTCGAAGACGATGAAATCCCGGCTCGATCCATAATGGATAATCTTTGCGGGAATACCGACTGCTACCGCGTTGTCGGGCAAGTCCTTGGTGACGACAGCGTTGGCACCGATGGCGACGTTGTTGCCTATGTTGAGCTTGCCGAAGATCTTGGCGCCCGGAGCTATGTAGACGCGGTTACCGATGACCGGGGTGTGCTGTTCGCCTCCGCGGCCGGCCTGGCCGATGGTCACCCCCTGGGAGATGTTGCAGAATTCCCCCATGACGGTGCGTGTGGAGAGAATGACCTGCCCGAAGTGCCCGATGTAGAGGCCTCTGCCGATTCTCGCGGTAAAGGGGACCTCCATGCCCGTCGCCACTTCGGCGAACTTTTGCAGTATGGTCAGGAAGGGAAGAGCGAGCTTTGGAAGCCCTCCGTACCTCTCCCTGTTCCTCACGCACCAGAATCCTGCTCGGTACACGATTAAAGTCCATATCGCCTGAGTCAGAAGGATTATCTTTATCTTCTTTATCAGCGAGATGTCGGGAGAATCTTCCTCGTCGTAGAAGTAACGATAAAGATCGTACTTCAGATATTGTTCGCATCCCTTGTCCATAAGACGTTCCTTTTGAGTGCCGCTTACCCAATTATAACCTTGATCAGTGTTTTCCAAAACTGCAACCTGTCGGGTCTCATCTTGAGAGCGCGTACGGCTTGTGTCATCGCCTCGCTTTTAGTACCGTTCTTAAGCTCCAGCAAGGCATAGTCGGCATACAGGAGCGCCTTGGCCTCATCGAGAGTTTTGGCGGGCACGGCGTCCGGATACGCCCTCTGGAATTTTTCCAGGATCTTCTCCGCGTTTTTCAGGCGCTTCACCTTTTGATGCGACATCTGGTTCTCCCAGAGCCGGTAGGAATAGGTCTGCTCGGGCAAAAACCTGAACCGGTACCGCACCGAAATCCTCAACCACAAGTCCCAGTCGATCCCCATGGCCAAGGCCTCGTCAAAGCCCCCGACCTCGTCGATCACCTCTTTTCGGACCACGGCCGAATTGAAGTTGACGAAGTTGCTCAGGAGCAGCTTCGCGGTGATGTCGCCGTCGTGATACTTTCTCTCGATATAGGGGAGGACGGCTCCGGAACCGTCTATGTACTCCGCATCGGAGTAAACCACCCCCGTCCTTTCAGATGCCACGAAAAGCGGCAGCTGACGCTCCAGCTTGTTCGGTTTCCAGAGATTGTCCGCGTCCACAAAAGCGACGAATGCGCCCTTGACCTCGGAAAGCCCGCGGTTCTTGGCGACGGTTTGCCCGCAGTTTCTTTCCAGCCGGATGTACCTTACGCGCGGCTCGGCGGCAAAGCGCGCCATGACCTCGGACGTATCGTCGCTGGAGCCGTCATCCACCACGATGAGCTCGAGATTCTGGTACGTCTGTCCCAGGACGGATTCCACAGTCAAAGGGAGGTACTGCGCCATGTTGTACGTTGCCGTGACAATACTTACCAGACCGTAATCTACCATTGCTGACATCTCCTCTATCGCTCACCGGAACCGGGAGCATACCGTGGCGGCTAGCGGCATCACCCCGCCGCTGCCGACCGGTAAAATCGGGCCTTGAACTGGGTGGTGAAATGCCCCCTGGTGTCGGCGGGCAGGGTGAGGAACCAGACCGCGGCGAGGTAGATCGCCCCGCCGCAGGCAAGCTGCAGGATCAACATGGCATAGCCGGAAACAGGGAACAGCCGGGCGAGCAGTTGCGCCGCAGCGACAAAAAAAAGCAAGGGGAGCAACAGGCGCTGCAGCGTCTGCCGGGCGTAATCGCGCAATGAGAGCTTCATCAGCCGGCAGGTCATCACCAGGGTGACCAGGTTGCCGACCACCATGGTCACGGTCGTGCCCAAGGCCGCCCCGGCCACCCCCCAGACCCGGGCACCCGCGATCCCAAGCGGGATGCTGAGCGCGGACATGACGAGCCACACAAGCGCGCTGCGCCCGTGCTGCCCCTGGGCCGTCAGCATGCGGAAGGCGTTGCTGGCCAGGGCGTCGGCGACAAGCCCCACCAGCAGGCAGTAGAGCACCCACCGCCCGGCCACGGCGTAGGACCTGCCGATCCAGAGGGCGAGAAAGGTTTCCCCGTAGTAGAAGATGGCGACCGGCATGGCCAGCGTGACGATCTGCAGCGCAAGCGACGTGTTGAGCCACGACGTCACCAGCTCGTCGTGCACCCCCTTGCCATAGGTGGAGCTGAAATAGGGGGTGAGCGGAAAGCCTATGGCCAGCGCGAGGCCCTTGGCGTAATCGATGAGGCGGTTGGGCATGGCGAAGTAGACTATGGTCCCAAGCCCGAGCACATGACCGATGATGAAGGGGACGCTCTGGTTCTGGAGGCGCCCTGCCACCTGCATGGTGGCGTTCTTGACACCGAAGGAAAACAGTTCCCCGAGCTTGCCCCAGCTGACCGCCGAGCGGGACATGCGGGGAAGCTGCGGATCGAGCTGCACCGCCGCCGCGAACAGCAGGAGTTGCACCAGGGAGAAAAGCGGCTCCAAAAGGGCCAGCACGATCAACCCGCGCCCGGCGTACATCCTGAGGAGGTAAAAGGTGAGCACGGCTCGCAAAAGCGCCAGTACTCCCCGGGAGAGGTTGATGAAATAGTGACGCTGCACCCCCATGAGCGTGGCGATGAACACCTGCTGCGGCAGCACCAGCGCGGCGTTGAGGCCGAAGAGGAGAAACACGGTACCGATGTTGGCGATCTCGCCGGTTTCCCTCCCGCCGACCAGGTAGGGGAAATAGCCGAGCAGGATGAAAGCGAGCACCACCGCGACCCCGACGGCCAGAAAGAAGGCGAAGGAGGTGCTCATGGTACGCCGCATGTCGTCCCTGTCCTCCTTGCCGCTGGCGACGGCGACGAAACGCACCAGCGCAGGCCCCACCCCCAGGTCGAGCAGCCCCATGTACCCCACGACGCTCATCACCAGTTCCCAGACGCCGTAGTCGCGGTTGCCGAGGGCACGGATGACGACCGGGCTCATCACGAACGCCACCAGGATATTGACGGCGTAAAGGATGACACCGGAACAGGAATTGAGGATCAGCTGCTTCTTCACGGTCGCTCCGACTCGTCAGGCGAGGACGGTACTCATACCAGCCCCGCGTAGATGGAAAGATATTTCTGTGCCATGGCCCTGCTGGAAAACCGCTCGGCTACCATGGCGCCGGCGGCGGCTGCCCTCTGCGCGGCTTGGGCGGGATTGCCGAGGACGGCCCGGATTCCGTCCGCCAGCGCAGCGCTAGAGCCTGGCTCGACGAGGACTCCGCAGTTTCCCTCCTGCAAGACCCCGGGAATCCCCCCCACCCGGCTGGCTACTATCGGCACGCCCGCCTGCATGGCCTCCAGCAGCACCATGGGGAGTCCTTCGGTGCGGGAGGGCATGGCGAAGACGCCGAACATGGGGAGATACCGTTTGCCATCGCGGAGGTAGCCCGGCATGAGGAGCCGGTCGGCCACACCGAGCCGGCGTGCCGCTGCTTCCAGCCCACCCCGCTCCCCCCCCTCTCCCAGGATGACCAGGCGGAGGTCGAGCCCGCCGGCAACCAGGGCAGCAAGCGCCTCGAGCAACAGGTCGAACCCCTTCTCCGGTGACAGCCTCCCCAGCGCTCCAATAGTGCACCCGCCCGTGATGAAGGAGACGAGCGCAGGATCGAGCCCTTCCTGGTCCGGCTCCCCCGCCCCAGCGATGCCGTTCTCCACGATGGCGGTGGTCCCGGTAGCCAGGGAACGAAGCCGGGGGTGTTGCAGCATCCCCGCGCTCACCAGGACGACGCGGTCGGCACCGTTTAGCGCCAGGGCGTCCAGGCGTTCGTAGAGCAGCATCCGGTTGAGCCCTCCGGTCCAGGTCCAGCCATGTACCGTGCTTACCAGCGGCAGCCGGCGCAGACAGCGGGGGAGCAGGCCGAAAAAGATGTTCCCCTTGTACCCGTGGGAGTGGAGCAGGTCGACCCCCTCCCGGCGGGCATAGCGCAGGATGGAGAGGACTCCGGCCGGGTTGGGACCGGGCCGCATGCGGAAGGTTTGGACCCGGAGACCGAGCCGCGCCCCTTCCCTTTCGATCTGTTTCTCCAGGCAGCCAGGCTCGCCGATGCTGGCAAGGATCGGCTCCAGCCCCAGGGCCACCTGCTCCCGCATCAGGTTGAGCAGCATCGTTTCCGCCCCGTACAGCCCGCCGCTGTCTATGACGTGCAGGATCTTCATGTCACCCCTTGCGCGGCGCCCAGAGGACCTGCTTCTTGCCCAGCAGGAACTTGCCGCAGGCGTGGGCGGCGGCGATGTTGAGGAGGCAGAAATACCTGCCGAGGGAGAGCAGGCGGCTGCCATAGCCGGCACGCTCCAGGAAACGGGAGCAAAGGGCCAGCAGGTACAGGACGTTTTGCGCCAGGAAAAGCACCCGGTACGGCCAGCCGCCGCCCAAGAGCATGGCGTTGGCCAGGTAGGCGACGGCGAGAAAAACGAAGCAGAGGTAGCGAAGCACCTTGTGCGAGAAAAGCTGCCAGGAAAAGAGCGGGTAGCGCAGCGGGTTCAAAAGCGTCCTCATCTCCCACAGGGCCCAGAAGGCCCGCAGCGAGACCCGCACCCGCATCCGGTACTCGTCGGCGTCCTCCTTGAGGGCCTGTTCGCACAAGAGCGCCTTCGGCTCGTACACCACGCGGTACCCCTGTTCCACCACCCGCAGCGGCAGCACGAAGTCGGGGAGGAGGTCCGGGCCCATGGGGCGGTACAGGGAGGCCCGCACCGCATCGATGCCGCCGTCCACGCCGACCACGGAGCCAACCCGGGTCTCCAGAGCCCGCAGCAGGTTCTCGTAGCGCATGTAGGCGCCGCACCCCTCCCCTACCCCGGTCCCCTCCTCGTTGGCGTAGACCATCTGCCCGGTGACATAGCCGACCGAGGGATCGGCGAAGTTGGCAACCACCTGTTTCAGGGCGTCGGGCGCGTAGAGGGAGTTGGCGTCGGAGAAGACCACGATCTCGCCGCGGGCGAGGGGGATGGCAAGGTTCAGGGCGCTGGTCTTGCCGGCGCGGGGCTCCTGCCGCATGAGCCGGACGCCACGATCGGCGAACCCGGCGACGATGGCATCGGTGCCGTCGGTCGAGCCGTCGGAGACCACCATGATCTCCAGCCTTTCCCGGGGGTAGTCCAGGGCCAGCTTGTTCTCTACTGTTGCGGCGATGACCTGGGCCTCGTTATAGGCCGCGATGACGACGGTGACGGAGGGTTCCCCCCCCCCTTTACTCACCTCGCGTCGCACGACCATGCCGAGGCACGCGGCGGCCAGGGGATACCCGAGGTAGGTATAAAAAATCAGCAGGAGCGAACCGAAGAAGAGTGCTTCCAGCATCAGGAATGTCCTTTGTCCTCCATCTGCCTCACGTAGCGCACGAACTGGGGGTAGAAGTCGTCGATGAACCGGAAGATGCGCTGTCGTGCTGCCTCGGGGGTGCCGGCGCCGACAGGGGCGCTCAGCCTGACGAAGGCGTTGTCCTCCCCCCGCCCGGATATCTTGTCCATCAGCATGGCCAGTTTCTGGGAGTGGGTGTTGGCGGTCGCCTTGTCGTTGACCTGGAACCAGTAGACGATGACCTGCTTCTCCCCCTGCAGTTCGGCCACCATGGACGAGTAGGAGATGGTGTACTGGGGGTGGCTGGTCAGGCGGTAGCTACCGCTGTCGCGCTGGCCGATGGTCCACCCCTGCCCCTGGAAACAGACCAGGGGGTCGTGCGCCGCGCCGACCTTCTTGGCGCTGCGATAATAGCCGACGTAGAGGCTCAGCTCCCCGCGGTCGCGCTGGTAGGCCTGGAAGAGAAAATCGTCCAGGTCGAGGGCCTTAACCACCTTCTGGTCCATGGCGAGTCTCTGGGTGCACTGCCAGGAACCTATGTTTCCAAACGCCGCGGCGAGCGGCTCCTTGCCCCCCGGGGGGGCCTTGCGGGTGGCCGAGTTCGCCCCGAGCGCCGCCAGGATGAGCAGCACGCTCAGAATAATCAGCCGTGCCGGTTTCAACGCTCGCATAAGGCAAGCCCCCTTCCGCACAGGACGAAGAGTCCCAGGGCCGCCAAGAACACGGCCAACCCCAGCATGGTATGAGCGGCGCCCTCGGACAGGTCGAGGTGGCCGTAGTGGAACACGGTCACCAGGACGAAGACCCGCAGGATGTTGACCAGTATGGCGATGGGAACCGCCAGCACGAACAGGATCGCCCGCAGGGCCGTCGAGCGCAGGGTGAGGTAGGAAACCACCGCGCCCAGGGTAAGCAGCGCCATGATGGAGCGCAACCCGCTGCAGGCCTGCACCACCTCGAAGCTCCCACCCGGAAGATGAATCACGTTCCCCTCGTGGTAGATCGGGACACCGAAGAGCGAGGCGAGCGCGACGCTCACCTTGGTGACGATGAGCTGCAGCGGGATGGTCAAGGCGGCGATCACCTGCGCCGGGACCGGGACCATGAAGAACAGGAGCAGCAACGGGAACAAAGACACCCTGAAGACCCGGTAGCCGCATAGGTAGATGGTCCCCCCCCAGATGAAGAAGATCATGGAGAGGGACACCGCGGTCTGCATCTCGGCCCTGCGGGCCACCACGTAGCAAAGAAGCGACAGCGCCGAAAGGACAAGTCCCGATCCGGCGCCGGCAAGCGGCTCGGCGGCGAGACGGGCGCGGTTTTGCCAGAGAAAATAGAGGGCTATGGGGATCACGGCGAAGCCGTGCGAATGGTCGTCGGAGCCGGCCCAAGCGCGCACCAGCCCGGAGAGCACCGGGAGGTAGGCGTACAGGAACGCCCCGGCGAGGATCGCCGAGAAAACCGGGATGGTCGGGTTCATCTTTTCGCTCATTGCCACAGTATCCTCTGCCATGTCTCTTCCATCCCGGGCCGCGCCGCCCCCCCCTTCAGGCCGGAGCATCCAGAAGGTCGCACAGCCTGCCGAAGCCGAAGTCGCCCAGCAGCCGCACCAGGCGGGCCTGGGTCTTGTCCAGGTTCAGGTAGTGGCGGAACCGGCTTTTGGCACCGGCGCCGGCCATCCTGGGCTGCTCCGGATCGAGCTCCCAGGGATGCAGGTAGAAGACGAAGGGGCGCCCCTCGCCGCTGTTGATACGATTCAACCCCCACTTCGTGAAGCCGTAGGGGAAGAAGCGGAAGTACCCCCCGCCGGCGATCGGTATCCCCATGCCGAAGAGGCTCAGCGTGGTGATGGGGAACTCCACCAGATCGTCCCCGCTCTCCCCCCCGAACAGGATGGGGGATTCCCCCGGCACCGGTTCCCACCGCTCCGTCCCCCGCCTGAGCAGGAACGGAAAACGCGGCCAATCCGGGATGCCGTAAAGGTCATGGCGCACGGGAAAGACGCTCGAATCGTAACGGTAACCGGCCTCGGCCAGTTCGTCGAAGGCCCAGGGCGTGCCATGCGCGATGGAGTAGCTTGGGGCGCGATAGCCAAGCACCGCCTCCCCGGTCAGATCCTCAAGGAGCGCCTTACTCACCCGGATGTCATCGCGAAAGGCGGTGCGCCCCAGCCGGTTCACGCGCTGGTGGCCATAGCCGTGGCAGGCGACCTCGTGACCGGCGCGCCGGATCTCGCGCACCAGGTCCGGGCAGCGCCTGGCCACCCACCCCAGCACGAAGAAGGTCCCCCGGATGCCCCGCTTTTCCAGCAGCTCCAGGATGCGCCTCGTGTTCCGTTCCACCCTGAGGGGATAGTCGTCCCAGCGATCCCGGTCCACGCATCCCTCGAACGCGGAGACCTGGAAGTAATCCTCGACGTCCACGGTCAGGGCGTTGACGACCTTCATCTCGTGAGCCTCAGTTCCACGATGACGCGGTTCACCTCGACGCTGTCGGCCGCGCTGTCCAGGTGGTTGCGGTAGCTTATGTGGGTGTAGTTCGTTCCCAGCACCGCATGGCTGGAAAGTGCCCAGTCGAGCCCCGCTCCCCCCACCAGGTGGTAGGGGCGCTCACCGACCAGGTCGCCGTCCAGACGGTCCCCGGAAAGGTTGAGCGACAGGGCCACCCCGTCACGCAGGTCGTAACGGCCGGAAAGCCCCAGCAGCACCTTGCGCTGCACGTCGCGCACCAGCACCTGCTCCTTTTCGTACTTGGAGTAGGAGGCGTTGAAGCTGGCAAAGCCGCGTGCGAAGGCGCGGCTCAAGGTGGCGTAGTGGCTCACGTTCCTGGTGGATAGGGTCTGCGGGTCCTCGGTGTACTGCACCTTGGTGCCGACTGCGGCGGTCAGGACGCCGAAATCCCGGCCGGCCCCGACGTCCCAGAAGGGATCGCTGCTATTGACCCCGCTGTCGAAGCTCTGCCAGTCGTAGCCGAACTTGCCGTACAGGAAGTTGCCGGTGCCGTAGTCGTAGCGAAGCCCGGCATAGACCTCCTGGCGGTCCAGGGCGTCGGTATTGGACGCCACATGGGCAAAGGAGTAGGCGGCCGAAAGGACGAGCCCCTGGGACAGCTCCCGGCTCCACTCCGCGTAACCGTCGTGCTCGGTCTTGTCGATCCCCGTGCCGCTCCAGTATCGGGTGTCCCGGTAGCGGTAACCGGTCTTCAAGGTGGAGTCGCCGGGGAGGTGCCAGCTGAGGTACGGCGAGATCTGGGCGTTGTTCTGCAGGGTCTGGTTCACCACCAGGCTCTCGTTCACCACGTCGCGCGCCACGTTGGAGGAAACTCGGCTGTAGGTGTCGGAGAGATCGAGGTGGAGGAAGTCGTCGAAGAAGCTGAAGCCCCCGTTCATCGAGGCACGGTGGTCCAGCTCGTATCTGCGGCTGTTCTTTGCGAAGTAACGGTAGTCAAGGCCATAGGAGAGATCGGTCTTGAAACCGCCCCCCTGGGCCGAGAGGGCCAGGTTGGGCTGGACCCTGGTGACGAAGTCGGTCTTTTGGGCGCGGGGGCTCTGGAACAGGTTGTCGTTGTACTCTTCGCCCAGGATGATCGAGGGGGTGAAGCGGAAATCGGCGGCCCGAGCCGGTGCCGCAACCAGCAGCGCCAGCGCCCCGGCCGTAGAGGCGACAGTGAAGATAGCAGTTCTCATTTCTTACCTCCCATGCCGACCCCATCCATCAGACGCCGGGCGAAGCCTGCAGCGGGGCGGTCCGGCGCAGAAAGGGCCAGCCCCTGGACGGCGCTGGACACGGTAGCGAGGCGCTCGCCCAGTTCGGCGACCCGTCGTTCCTGCTCAGCGACCCGGTGCGAAAAGTCGGCCTGCATCTTCTGCATGGTCTCGGCTACGCTCTTCAGCGCCTGGGGAAGCCTTGCGGAAAGCTCGTTCTCCATGGTTTCCAGGCGCCGCTCTATGCGTCCGAGCGCCTCCTCCCCCGCACCGCAGGCGACGACGCCTCCCTCCGGCGGCAGGTCGGGACCTCCCCCCCAGTAGGTCCTCTCGAAGTCGAGGTCGGCTCCCACCTCCTCGGTCATCTGGGCGGTGACGGTGCGGACCTCGTCCGCGAAGGCGGCGAGCATGAGGAAATCGCAGATGATGTTCACCAGGCGCGGGATGCCGCGGCTGAACCGGTAGATGAGCTCCACTGCCTCCTCGGTGAAGTGGACCGCCTCGGCGTTGCCGGCGACCTTCATGCGGTGCAGGATGTAGGCCTGGGTCTCGTCCAGTGACAGGGCGTGCAGGTGGCAGCTCACGCTGATGCGCTGGCGCAGCTGCATGAGCCCCGGGCTCGCCATGGTGTCGCGCAACTCGGGCTGCCCCACCAGGATGATCTGCAACAGCTTGTTGTGCGAGCTCTCAAGGTTGGATAAAAGGCGCACCTCCTCGAGGAGGTCGGCCTCCAGGTTCTGCGCCTCGTCGATGATAAGGATCGGGTGATTGCCGGCGGCGTACTGCCCGAGCAGGAAGTCGTTCAGGTCCCTTATAAGGGAGACCTTGTCCTTGCCCGCCACCTCCATGCCGTACTCCTCGTTGATCATGGCCAGGAGCTGCTCGATGCTGACCCGGGTGTTGAACACCTTGGCGAGCACCACGCGCTCGTACTTCTTGCCGATCAGGTCCCGGATGAGCGTGGTCTTGCCGCTCCCCACGTCGCCGGTCAAAAGGAGGAACCCCGCCCGCTCCCTGATGCCGTAGTCGAGGTAGGTGACCGCCTTTCGGTGCGACCGGGAGAGGTAGATGAAATCCGGGTCAGGCACCAGCTCGAACGGTTTCTTGTCAAAGCCGAAAAATTCCAGATACATGGTCTGTCGCCTCACTGGCTACGGCTTCCCCTGGTAATGCTTGTAGTAGGAGTAGCGCTCCTCATGCCCGACGTTGTCCGCGGCGTTGTAGACCACCCCCAAAAGCCCCGGCCCCTTCACCGCCTCGTACGCCTCCAGCACCTCGTCCTGCGAGGCGAGCCGCTCCCTCACCACGAGCAGCACCCCGTCCACGATGTTGGCCAGCGCCCGGCTCTCCGCGAACGGGAGCAGCGGCGGGGTGTCGAAGATGAGGTAGCGGTCCGGGTAGCGGTTCTTCAACTCGTCCACGAGGGCGCGCATCTTCTGCGAGGTGAAGAGCTCCACCGGGTTTTCCACCCGGCTTCCCGAGCGGATCAGCGAGAGTTTGCCCAGGCCGGTCTGCACGATGGCCTGCGGAATCTCCGCCGTCCCCTTGAGGATGTCGGCGAGCCCCACCCCCTGTTCTACCTCGAGGTAGTGGTGCAGCGAGGGGCGACGCAGGTCCGCGTCGACCAAAAGCACGGTGTGGTCCAGCCCCTGGGCGAGGCTCACCGCGAGGTTCAAGGCGGTGAGACTCTTCCCCTCGTTGGGGACGGAACTGGTCACCATGATCGCGTTCCTGAAGGGATGACCGTCGGTCAACTTGACCAGCACCGACTTCAGCTTGCGGTACTCCTCGGCCGCCGGGCTGTGGGGGTCGAGGAGGTTCACCAGGAAGGGGTGCTTGGGGGACAGCACCCGCTCGGGGGAGACCTGCGGCGGAGCGCTTACAGGAGCCGGGGCCGAGAGGTGATGCTGCCGGTCGACCTCGGGCGCGCCCCCCTCGCCCGGTTGTTGCGGGAGCCCTTCCTTTCTCAGCTGGGCGGCTTTTTCCATCGCCATTTCTATTCTGCTCATAAAGACCTCTCTGCCGCCGCGACCCCCGCGCGGGGTGGGCGGCGCCTCGCTAGTGCATCATCCCCTTGATCCCCTGGCTGACCGGCGCCAGGTGGTCCAAAAGCCTGTCCATGTAGGGCAAATCCAACAGCTCCATGGCCGGGAAGACCAAGAGGAGCAGGAAGTAGACGGTGGCCACGGCGAAGACACGCATGGTCCTTCTGCGCAGCTTGAGCGCCTGTTGCAGGTCCAGCATGCGCGGCACCACGGCCAGCACCGGCGCACCCAGCTCCTTGATGAAGGAAACCTCCTTCACCGAGCCGTCCACCTGGTCCCGTAGCGCCAGGAAGCCGAGCCCCCCGACCACCCCCCCCAGTATCCCGGCCAGCATGATCATGAGCCGGTTGGGGCTCGACGGCTTCTCCGGGAGCACGGCCGGATCGACGATGCGGAAGGTGGTCGACTTGTCCTGCACCTCCATCTGCTTGGAGACCTCGGACTGGCCGTGCCTCGAGTAGAGCTGGTCGTAGATCTTCTTCTGGTTCTCGCGCTCGACCTCGAGTTTCGCGAGCCCGGCCTTCGCGCTGGGGATGGTCTGCAGGATCTGCTTGTTCTGGGAGATGTATCGCCTAAGCCCCGCCTCGGCGTTCTTCAAGGCGGCGACCTCGGAATCGATCTTGGCGAGTTCCTGGGGGTCCAGCGGCTGCGGCTCTCCCCCCTTTCTCGCCTTCAACTGCTCCTTGACCGTCTCGATGTCGCTCTTCACCGTCAACACCTCGGGGTAGCTGTCGGTGTACTGCACCCTCAGGTCATCCAGCCGCTTTTGCAGCGCGAGCAGCTTGGACTGCAGGGGGTCGTTGGCCTTGCGGGTCACCTGGCGCATCCCCTCCAGCTGCCTGCGCCTCAACTCCAGGTCGTAGAGCTTTTGCTGGGCGAGGTTGATCTCCTCGAAGAGTTTCCCCTCGTCGATGGAGATGACCCCCCCCTTTTCGCGCTTGTAGGCGTTCAGGTCGTTCTCGGCCTTTTGCAGCTTCACGTTGAAGGCCGCGATCTGCTCGGAGAGGAACTTGGTGGCGTCGTAGGATTCGCCCCTCTTGGAGGAGGTGTTCTGCTCTATGTACAGGCGCACCAGGGTGTTCACGAAGTCGCGCGAGATCCTGGGATCGCTGTGCACGAAGGAGATGATGAAGAGGTTGTTCTTCTCCTTCACCTTGACCGTGATGTTCTTTTGCAGCTCCTTGATGAGCTCCTCGTTGTTCGCCTCCTTGCCGAGGTTCATGTCCAGGCTCTCCATGGTCTTGGTGAGCAGGGCGCGGCTGGTGATGGCATAGGTGAGGACGTTGATGGTGTCATCCATGGAGGGGGTCACGGTGATCCCCTTGACCAGCTCGCTGATCACGTTCTTCTCGATGAAGACCGTGCTCGATGACTCGTACTTCCTGGGCAAGAGGTAACTCACCGCGAAGACGACGGTCATGATGACGAGGGCGCAAAGGACGTAGAGTTCCTTGTGCCTTGCCACGAGCTGCATGTATTTCCTGTATTCGGATTCCTGCACGGCTACCCCCTTCAGCCTAGAAAAAGGCTTCCTTCACCAGGACGTAATCCCCGGCCTTCAGGTCGATGTTCTGGGAGAGGTCCCCCTCCTTGAAGAGCTTCTTGGCCTTCACCTCCAGGGAGCGGGACTGGTCCCCCTCCTTGCGGCGCACCACCACGTCGTTTTGGTCCGCGAACTTGGTGAAGCCGCCCGCCTCCAGGATCGCCTCCATGACCTTCATCCCCTCGCGGTACTCGACGGACTTGGGGGTGTTGACCGCCCCGAGGACGTAGACGTTGCGATCGGTCAGAAGCGGCACGAACAGCGAGTCGTTGGTCTCGAGCGCCAGATCCTGGCTCGTGTCCCCCTGGATGAAGAGCCGGTGCAGATCGACCTTCAATTTCTTGCCGTCGCGCAGCAGATAGGCGTTTTTCAAGTCGGCGGATTTCACCTCAGGAAGCATGCACAAAAGCTGCAAGAGCGTGGTGCGCCTGGAGAGGTCGTACACGTTGGCCTTCACGCCGGAGCCGAAGATGTACACCTTGGAGTTGGTGATCTCGCGCACGGTGACCGTGACGATGGGGTTCTTCACCAGCTCCTTGAGCCTCCCGGCCAGGTGAGTCTGCAATTGGCTCGGGGTGCTGCCGCTGGCGACCACCTCGCCCAGGCCGGGGACGGTGATCTTGCCGTCGGGGCGCACCCGCACCGGGAAGTTAAGCTCCTTCACCCCCCATACCGCGATATCCAGGGCATCCCCCTCGCCGATCACGTAGTCCCCTCCCCACACCGAAAGCGGGAAGCAGCACAGCGCCAAAAGCAAAAGAAACCAGTACCTCGTTCTCATGGCATCCTCCTTTAAACTCATCTCCCCCGCCCGAACAGGACCACCTTCACCGTCTCCATGATGATCTGGGTGTCCAGGAAGACGGAGAGGTTCTTTATGTAGTACAGGTCGTAACGGAGCTTCTCGACGGCGTCCTGCACCGTCGAGCCGTAGGGGTAGCGCACCTGGGCCCAGCCGGTCAGGCCGGGCTTGATGGTGTGCCGCTTGGAATAGTAGTAGATCTCCTGCTTCAGGCGCTCCACGAACTCCGGGCGCTCCGGCCTTGGCCCGATGAAGCTCATCTCGCCGCGCAACACGTTGAAGAGCTGCGGGATCTCGTCGATGCGCGAGTTCCTCAAGAAGGCGCCGACCCGGGTGATGCGGGCGTCGTTCTTCGCGGCCCAGACCGCCCCGTCGCGCTCGGCGTCCTGGCACATGGAGCGGAACTTGTACAGGGTGAAGGTCTTCTCCCCGAGCCCCACCCGCTCCTGGGCGAACAAGATCGGCCCCGGCGAATCGAGCTTCACGGCGAGGGCGATCAGGGGTAAGGCCGGTGCAATCAGCAACAGGCCTGCCAGGGAGAACACGATGTCGATGCAGCGCTTGTAGACGTTGATAAAGGCGGTGCGATGGAAGCCGCGGGAGAAGATGATCCAGCTCGGGGTCATCTCCTCCAAAAGGAGCTTCCCCTGCACCATCTCGTAGAAGGTCGGGGCGTCCAGGACCTCGATGCCGTTTAGCTTGCAGCGCATCATCTCCTGCAGCGGGAGCACCCCCCTCCTTTCGGTCAGCGCCACCACGATGGTCGAGGCCTTTTGTTCCCGCGCGGCCTGGAGCAGATCGTCGCTTTGGGGGAGGATCTGGGAGCGGAACAGCTCGGGCTGGTGCACGGTCTGCTCCGGGCGGTGCCTCTCGTCGCACTCGAGGAAGCCCGCCAGGGTGAAAGAGCCGCTTTGGGAGCTCAGCAGCCCCCCCAACTGGCAGGCGAGGTCGCCGGTGCCAAGGATCAGCACCCGGTGCGCAAAGGGGACCCTGCGGGCCCCGATACCGGAGATCGCGTACCAGGTGAACTGCAGGATGATGAAGAAGCCCAGGGCGAAGAAGAGTACCCCTTGCCCCAGCATCAGTTCGGGAGACAGGTAATAGACCACGGACAGGAAAAAGAACGCGGCACATCCCGCCTGTACGCAGGTCGCCAGGATGTCACGCTTGCGGCTCTCCCTTGGAAGGGTGTACACCTCCATGAGATAGGAGGAGAACAGGACCACGGCAACGAAGAGGGCCGCGGCCATCATCGCCTGGTCGGGCTGCCACTCCGTGTTAAGGACCAGGTCGCCGGACCTGACCCACGCGGCCAGGATGAGGGCCGCCAGGGCGAGCAGGCCGTCGATCAAGATGTAGAAACAAACCCGAAGATCCATAGGCTGCCGTACCGTTTCTCCCTGTGCCAGCGCCGTGCGGCGAGATCGCTGCTATTTCTTCAACTGTGCCAGCAGCGTCTGGGCCGCCTTCCGGTCCGGGTACTCCCCGAACGAAAGCGACTCCTGCAGCGCCTGCTGTGATTTGACGCGGTTCCCCGCCTGGTGATAGGCAAGGCCCAGGTGGTAACGGACCGTAGGGTCGCGCGGCATGAGGTTGGCGGCCCGCTCAAGCACCTTGACGGCATCGCCGCTGTGCCCGTTGCGGTACAGGGCATAGCCGAGGGTGTCCATCACCCCCGCGTTTCCCGGCTCCAACCTGAAGGCCGTGATGGCATACCTGAGCGCCTCCTCCTTCTTCCCATACCCCTCAGCACAGAGATAGGCGAGGTTGTTCAGGGCCGGGACGAAGGAACCGTGTTCCTCGACGATCGAGCGGTAGCGGGAGACGGCCTCCTGCTTTTTGCCTTCCCCCTCGATGAGGCTCGCCAGGGCGAACCCGGCCGCCGCGGAATCGGGCTGGACCTTCAGCGCATCCTGGAAGGCGGCCTGCGCAGCCGGGTACTCCTTCCTGGCGCGGTGCAACTCGCCCAGCATGATGAGCGGCTCGGCGCTCTTGGGCTCCGCCTTGGCGGCCCGGCCGGCCTGCGCCAGAGCCGAGGCGGTATCCCCGGTAAGCTGGTAGACGCTCGCCAGGACGAGGTAGCCTCGGGCGGAGGTCGGATGGCGCGCAATCAGCCTCTGTGCCTGCTGCACCGCGTTGTTCCCTTGCTTGAGGGCCGTGTACGCCTTGATCTTCAAGGCAATCCCGCGGTCCGGGTCGAGGGGCTCCATCTCGTCGGCGACCTGGAGCACCTTCTTGTAATCCTTCAGGGTCAGCAGCAGGAACCCCTTCGCCTCCCGTGGAACGACCGCGCGCTGGTCGGACTGCACGGCCTCGTCGAGCACGGCCAAGGCTTTGCCGGGGTTGTTTTTCTTCTGGTGGTAGGCTGCCAGCGCCACCCACGCCTCGGGAACCCCGGTCCGCGTCGCCTTTTGGTAGTAGGAAAGCGCGTCGTTGTCCTTGCCGGACAGCTCGCTCAGGGCGGCAAGGCCCAGCAGGGCGCGCAGGTTGCCGGGCACCTTGTTGTGGAGCTCGGTGAGTTCTGCCATGGCCCTGCCGTAGTCGGCCCGGGTGGCGTACTGCGCGGAGAGGTTCAGGTAGCTTGCCGGGAAGAGGGGGTCGACCCGCTTCGCCTCGGTGAGGCTTTTCACCCCCGCCGCCTGGTCCCCCTTGCCGAACTGAAGTCCGGCCAGCGCGTTGTAAATGAGAGCGTCCCGCCTGCCCCCGTTGAGCCCCTCGCGCAGCACAGAGATCGCCTTGTCGGTCCTGCCCTGGCGCTGGTGGTAGGCGGCTAGAAGCAGCCTGCTGTTCAAAGCGTCGGGAGCCGCCCTGACCGCCGAGGCGAGTTCGGTCTCACCCTCGGCCCCCTTTCCCCTGCTCAAGTAGAAGGCTCCCTTCTTCAGATGCGCCTGCACCAGCTTGGGATCGAGGGTGGTGGCGCGGTTCAATTCACGCATGCCGTCCTCGAACAGCCCCTGCTGCAGGTAGGCGTTTCCTAGCAGGTTGTGGGCGACTGCATCGGAATCGTCGGCGGCGAGCACCTTCTTTATCTCTGAAACGGCGTCCTCGACGTGCTTCTGGGCGAGCAGTATCTGCGCAGTCATCAGACGCGCCTGGCGTGAGGAAGGGGACTTGTCCAGGATGATGCGGAACTGGCTTAGTGCGTTCTCGAGCTCGCCCTTGCTGTAGTAGCTCAGCCCGAGAAACTGGTAACCGTCCATGCTGGGAGCGAGCTTCACCGACTGTTGCAGCTGCGTGATGGCGTCGCCGTAGGCCTTGCGGTAGTAGCTCACCACCCCCTTGAGACGGTATCCCTCCCCTCTCTTGGGGTATTCCTTGATCATCCGGTCCGCCACTGATTCCGCACTCTCAAGCCGGCGGCGCTCCACCTCGATCAGACCCAGCTTGTACTGCGCGTCCAGGCGCGACGGATCGAGCTGCAGGACCTTCTGGTAAAGGGTCCCGGCGCGGTCCATGTTGCCTGAGCCTGCCTCGAGGCCGGCCAGCATGAACAGGGCCTTGAAGTTCTTGGTATCGAGTTGTACCACTTGGTTCAGCAAAGACTTCGCCTTGTCGGTGTGCTTGAGCACCAGGTGCACCGAGGCGAGTTGCACGAGCGTGGAAGCGCGCCTGGGGTCGGCGGCGAGCGCCCGCTCCAGGAAGCCAAGCGACTCCTGGTACTTGCCGCGCACGGCATAAGCCCCCCCCACCACCTCGAGCCCCTCCGGGTCCCCGGGGCGGCGAGCCAGGTATTTCTGCGCCGTGTCGTAGGCATCGTCACCCTTGCCCATGATCACGTAGAGCCGCGCCAGCTCGAGCAAGGCGGCATCGTGCGACGGGTTCTGGGTGAGCACCTTGAGGTACTCCCTCTCCGCCTGGTCGTTCTTACCCAGATCCGCATACGCCTTGGCCAGTTGCAGACGCGCATCGTAGTAGTTGGCGTCCTTCTCCAGGGCGTTCTTGAAGTAGACCACCGCTCCGGCAGGATTGGCGGCTTTCAGTTGTTTGACCCCCTCCTCGTAGAGAGTTTCCTTGGTCTTGCTGCCGCACCCCGCGATGACCAGCAGCGCCAACAGTATCACAACGACTACTTTCATGGGTCAACCTCCAGACGCCTCCCGGCCTAAAAACCGAAGAATTTTTAAATTAAAATTTACTGTCGGTTTTCTTAACAGAATGGTGTCTCTTTTTCAAGCCTATTCTCGTCTTCTCCCACCGCCACCCGGCAAAGCGCCCAACCTACGACCCTTTACCGCCGCATTCCGCGCCCATCCCGTCCAGGGATTCCGGCCGCCCTCCGCTGCGGCGCGTGGCCACGGCAAAAGGCAGAATCAACCTAAACCGGGAAAAGTACGTCTTTTCCGCCCGGCGCACCCGCGCCGGGAAAATCGTGGCTCCTGTCGATAATTTTTACACAACGGCGCGCCACTGCAAGCCGCGCGGCTCTTTATGAGCTATATCTAATTGTTCTCCCGGCAATGGCACCGCTCTTGCTTTATGTGCGTTCCAATTAATTTTTGTAAATAAAGTGAGGTAGACACATGAAAGGCATGGCGGCATTCATAGCAGGAACCCTGCTACTGCTGGCGACCGAGTACGCCCAGGCGAGCTACATCACCCTGAGCACCACGGATCTGCTGCTGGCGGAGGCGGTCCAGACCAACACCGACGCGTCGAACAGGGGGGATTTTCAGGTGGTTAATTTTTCGCCACCGGGGGTGCTCTTCACGCAGAACATGTCCAGACCATGGAGTGCGGGGGAGGATCCCTTCTACGTTTACTGCTACATCGGCGTCGACGCGGACCTCGTCGGCAAAAGCGACCTAACCGGGGTCGATAGCTTCGAACTGCAGTTGGCGAACGTGAACAACAGTCCCTGGGAGCTCGCGTTGTTCGTGCAGGCGGCGGGGCAAGCGCATCTGACGGAGTACCAGGCGATCCAAAACCACCGCACCCCGCTCTTCGAGCATTTCGCCTTCGACCTCGCCTCGCTTGGCTCTGACGCCTCGGAGATCGAATTCCTGGGCCTCGCCGTGCGCAGCCTGCTGACCGGCAACCCGAGCAACCCCGACGCCTACCACGTGATGGCGGCACCGGTCCCGGAACCGGGCACCGTGCTGCTACTTGGGCTTGGCTGCTTCTGCCTCGCCATCTATGGCAAGCGTCGCAAAAACGCCTGATGCAACAAAGAGGGGAGCGACGCCGCGAGCCCGGCTTTTTTTCAGCCGGCCGATGGACAGGCGGGCGGCGGTATGATAGACCCCTCATCCATGAGAGCCTTTGCAACGGTAAAGCAGTGGCCCGACCGGGGAGCGCTGCCGCGCGTGCTCCCCTTCGCGCTGTTCATCGCCTTCGTCGCCCTGGAAGAAGGGGCGCGTACGGCAGCACTACGGCAGTGGTTCGTCCTGCCGGAGCCGGTGCTTTACGCGCTGTACCCCGTGAAGGCATGTTCCGTCGCGGCGCTGCTCTGGCTGTGGCGTGGCAGCTATCCGGAACTGCACCTTAGGGACCTCCTCGACCTGAAGAGGTCCACCTTGGCAGTAGTGATCGGCCTGATCACCTTCCTGGTCTGGATCAACCTCCAGGTGACGCTGCCCTTGGTGGGGGGGGCAGCGGGGTTCGACCCGACGCTGCTGCCGGAGGGCGCGCCACGCCTGGTGCTGACCGCGGCACGTGTGGCGGGTGCCGTGCTTGTGGTGCCGGTCATGGAAGAGCTCTTCTGGCGCTCGTTTCTGCTGCGCTACCTGATCCACCCGGACTTCGAGTCCGTTCCCCTGGGGAGCTTCAGCTGGAGTTCCTTCCTCGTAGCGAGCGCACTCTTCGCCCTTGAGCACCATTTCTTTCTTGCCGGCCTCGCCGCCGGTGCCATCTACAACCTGCTCCTCTACCGTACACGCAGCCTCGTTCTTTGTGTCATGGCCCACGCCGTAACCAACCTCGTCCTCGCCATGTACGTCCTGCACAGTGGCAAGTGGTACTTCTGGTAGTCCCCGATCGCGGCGGTTCGATAACAGTGTAAAATTTCGCGACAGTCCGTACGTGGCTTATCCGGCGCCCCTGCCCGGTCATGGCGCCGGGCTCCAGATCGCGCGAAACCTTTAACGCGCAGAGTTGCCGTCCCTCTCCCTGGTATCCCATCGCCTTGGTTCCGCATGATCCTGGTGTCGCTAAAGCTTACACCCGTTTATCCATCCACAGTCCGAATCAGGCCGATATCGTGTTTTTTCAGGGAGTTAATCGAGTTGGTTCCACTATTGCAACCAAGCCAACAAGGGAAATTGCAACGAGGGTATCGAGGCGATGAGGTAAGCAGTATCAGGCCGACATCAAAAGGAGGCAGACCATGAGAGCACGTAGATCATCATTAGCGCAGTTCATATTGCTCGGAGCCGCACTTATGCTGTCATTTGGAGTAGCCGTTGCACAGGCTACCATTGTCGATTTGACGACTTATGGTTCCAGCGGGACCGTGAACGGAGCCCTTTTCTACCAGACTGATCCCAGGCCCACGGGCACCGGCTACATCGATCCCTTCCTGAGGCTTGGAACCGGGACCAACAACTACGAGCAAGGGTACAACACCAGCGCACGCCCATTCCAGTATGACCAGAAGGAACCGCTCAACTACACCCACGACCTGATGCTCGGCGCCGTTCCGATCGTCAGCAAAAACGGTGTCGACTACCGCGAATTCCTACTCGACATCAACCAGATCAACAGTGGTACCGGGGCGCTCCTCTCTTTGGATGTACTGCAGATCTTCCTGAGGAGTTCGGCGTTCACCGACAGCGACATCACCCACCAGGGCAACAACTACACGTTCCCGAGCCTTGGCACCATGGTTTGGAACCTTGACGACGGTGTCGACAGCTACATCAAGTTGAATTACGACCTCAACACCGGCAGCGGTTCCGGCGACATGCTCTTCTACGTCCCCAACTCCCTCTTCGCGGGCTACGCCGACACTACTGCGCTCTACCTCTTCTCCGGTTTCGGCACCAACTATGAGGCCAATGACGGGTTCGAGGAATGGTGGGTAGGTAAAAGTGCTCCGGTACCGCCGGTTCCGGAACCGGGAACCATGATCCTGCTGGGCGCCGGCTTCCTGAGCCTCGCCATCTACGGCAAACGCCGCAGAAACAACGCATAAGAGAAGATGCAAGATTGAAAAAAAGCGGGGGCCGCAAAGGCCTCCGCTTTTTTTTGCCTGGAGTACAAGGATCGGCAGCCCGGATGCCGCCGCTGTCGGGATCCCTTACACCGTTTTGGGCCGGTCCGGCAAAGTGTGCAGACCCGCGAGAGACGCACCCGTGGGCACAGTAAATGTTAATTGATGAATTTTAAAATTTTCGATGTGATTCAGGAGGATGTTATGGGAAAGATGCTGCTTACTGTCCTGGTGCTTGGTCTTTTGGGCGTCGCGCGCCCCGGCTTCTCGTACTCGCTGATTTCGGACTCCGCCCAAGTCGGCGGCAGCGATAACCTCCTGCAGTACGCCGACCTTTCCAACAGCAGCCAGGCCGAGATCGACTGGATCCAATCGTTCTTTCCCGATGCCTCGATTTCGCTCAAGCAGGAGGACTTCCAAGGCGGAGACTGGCAGAAGGTCGACTACGGCGATCTATGGCCCCTGTACCTCACCACATCTCCGACTATTTCCTGGTTAAGACCGGCAACACCGGCACGTACACCCATTACCTCTTTGAAATTCTCGATGACCCGTCCTGGGCGGTGATCAGCCTGTCCGACGTCAACATTCGCGGGGTGGTTGGCATCTCCAAGATCAGCTACGTCGACGAGATCGCAACCACACCGGTTACTGAGCCAGGGACGGCCCTACTTTTGGCGACCGGGTTTATGGGGCTTGCCTGGTACGGCAAGCGCCGCAGAGGTAGCCGCCTCTAGCCCGAAAAACAAAGCGGCGGGAGTTGCTTTGGCAACTCCCGCCGCTGCCGGGTGTTAAAGATCCCGACAAAGCCATGCCTCCCTGTAAAGGAAACCGACGGCCGCCCCCTCAGGCCACCGCGCTGCCGGGATGTCTTCTTTCCGGACCGGCATAGCTTTTGTGGATTTTCGGCGACCGGACCGGGTCGACCCCCACGATGACCCATCCGGACGAGCGCAGGAACCTGGCGACGACGCCGGCCTCGATCAGGCTGTCGAGCATGTAGTCTTTGACGTAGTCGTACCTCTTGTTTGTCCAATGCACTTGAACCAGCATAACTGCCCCCTCGCACTGCAGCTTTGGTCAACTCAGCGCAGTTTCTGGTTGGGACTCCTCGCTTGAAATAATTGCAATTTTCAGACCCGCCTTACCGAAATTCGCAGCTTATCTTGGGGGGGTACCACGACGGGGCTAGAACTGACCAAGGACGAGCCGGGCCTGTCTTGATGAATTGGCGAGGGGGGGCTGCGCTTCCTGCTGGGCCAGGACAAGCCGCTGCATGTTGGTGCCTTCCTGCCGGAGATCGACGGCGGCGGCACCGTCTCCACCCGCCGCGACGGTCGCGCCAGGCGATGCGGGGTGAACACCGTTTTCGGCGCTATCCTGGAGCAGGCGGCACACCGGCGGAAGCTGTGATTTTTTCATAGCCGCTCCTTATCGGTGAAGCGGCGGGATGGCCAGGCCATCCCGCCAGGACAAGCTAGAACAGTTTGAGGATGGACTGGGCCGCCGCTGAGGAGAGGCTCAAAGAGGTGGTGCCCAGCGACTGGCGGGTCTGCAGCATGAGCATGTTCGCCCCTTCCTCGTTCATGTCGGCGAGGGTCAGGTTGTCGGCGCCGGTCTGCAGTGTGTTGATCATCTGGTCCGTGAAGCTCTGGCGCGTGGTGATGATGTTGAGGTTGGCGGCCAGGGCCTGCGTATTGACCCTCAGGGTCGAGATGGCGGTATCCATCTTCGCGGTGTCGGTGGTGATGTCGGAAACGGTCTGCCAGTTGCCGCTGGCCGCAGAAAGGCTCAGGCCGTTCGAGTTGGCCAGGAAACCGACGACGTCGAGGGTGGAGCTGGCGTCCTCGTTGAAGTTGACCGTGAGGGTGTTGATGTTGCTCAGCAGGTTCAGCCCCCGGTAGCCGGAATCCGAGGAGAGGTTGTCGATCTGGCTACGGATCGTGTTGTACTGGTTGGCGAGCTTCGACTGGACGTTGGTGTCGCTGGTGGAGAGGGCGGATTGGGCAACCCCCTTGGCGGCGTTTATGAGGCCCGTGATGGCGGTGATCCCCGCGTTGGTAGCGGTGACCGTCTGCACCGCTTCGGACATGCCGTCCTTGCGGTCGGAGAGGTCGCTGGCGCGCTGGTTGGCGTTTTGCGCGGCGAAGTAGTTGGTCGGGTTGTCCAGGGCGCTGTTGACCTGCTTGCCCGACGACAGTCTCTGCTGGGTCCGGTTCAGCAGCTGGCTGGTGTTCTGCAGGTACAGCAGGTTGGTCCTCATGCCGGCGGTCAAAGAGATATCACTTACTGTCATGGCGTTACTCCTTTTCTGGGCGACCCGGCGTTCTGCCGGTGGTTTTCCAACCGTTTGCTTGCCTCGCACGGAAAAAGGTCGCAGAGTGGCCAGTTCGGCGCCCCCTCCGCAGGCACGATAGTCTGCTTATCGACCTCGGGAAGTATAACTTAAATGTTTTTTAATTCACAAAAATCAATTCTGGATTCGAGAGGAGGCGAGGATAACGGCGGGGAAACGGGTGCGGAATCCGGCGCCCCCCGCAGCGGGGAGGCGCCGGGAAGGGTGCTAGGGGGAATGCTCGGGGAAGCGTACCACCACCTCCCCGTCTTCGGGGACAGCCGTCGACTTGCGGCGGTTGGCGCCGCCGGAGAAGAGGAGATAGCCGTATTTGCCGTAGTGGGTGACCTTGGGGGCGTACAGGGCAGCTGCTGTTGGCGACCCCGGCTCGAACAGCGCAACCACTCCTCTTGCGGGCGCGCTGCGCTGCAGCACCGTGAAGCGCAGGGTATCGGGTGGTCCGGCCTCTCCCGCGGGGTTGACCGGTTCCGCACCGGGGGGCAGGAGCGAGGCGTCGCGGGGGAGGCCGCAAAAGAGCAGGTCGTGCCCTGCCGCCTGCTCCGGCCTCAGCTCCGCCTCGTCGACGACACCCGCCCTCCCTTGGGAGAGGGAGGCAAGAAAGCCCCTGAAGCTCCCCCGGTCGACCCGGCAGTTCCGTGTCACGACACCGAGGAGTTTGCCGGACCCCTTGATGCTGTTCACCGTGGCGGGGATCTCGCCGGGAGCGAGGATGCGGAAGATCTCGGCATCCGGGTCGAGCAGCAGCCGCTGCGGTTTCGCCGGCGCGGCAAGGTCGAACGAGGTGGCATCCTGCGCCTGAACCGGCAGCTGCCAGGCAAGCGCGCCCGCCGAAGTCTCCAGGCGCAGCGGGACCTTCTGCGCGAAGTACGGGGGGGACTGCCTGACCCTTCCGATCACCTGCCAGCCGACTCCCAGGCGTCGGCTCTGCGTGCCGTCCAGGGCGAGCCTCGGTCCCCCCTTGCGCTCGATCAGCATACGGATCTCCGCGAGATCCTTTCCGGATGCCTGGGAGAAGGCGCGCAACAGGTCGCTCCAGGAGGCGGAGCGGTACATCCGCTGCCGCGCCAGTTCACGCAGCGCGCCGAAGAAGGCCTCGTCACCGATCCGGGACCGGATCATGTGAAACACCATGGCGGCCTTGCCGTAGCCGATGGCCCGGGAGGCGGGATCGTTGCGGCTTACGAAGGCGGTGAGGGCAAACTCGTTTTCAGGGGTGACCAGCGAGGCGTAGTCGATGAGGAGCTGCCTGCGGTATTCAGCCGCCTCGGCCTGCGAACGGCGCTCCTTCAACAGGTAGTCGGCCAGATACGTCACCAGCCCCTCGCACCAGTTCCCTTCCGACAGGTCGACATCGATCCCGTTGCCCCACCAGGAATGCGCGATCTCGTGCGGCAGGCTGGTGTCCACGATGAAGGGGAGCCTGATCACCGCTCCGCCGAGGAGGGTGAAGGAGGGGAACCCGTACCCGGTGGGAAAGAAGTTTTCCACGACTGCGAACTTCTCGAAGGGAAAGGTGCCGAAGAGCTCCTGGTACGAGGCGAGGTACTTCGCAGCCGCATCGAGGTAGCGCGGCGCGAGCTCGGCGTTGTCCGGATAGAAGTAGCTGTAGAGCGTGATCCCCGCAGCCTTGCGCTCCTCGACGAGGTAAGGGCCGGCGCTCAGCGACAGCTCACCGACGGGCCTTTTTTCCTGCCACACGGAACGGGTGGTGCCGCCGGAAGTTTGCCTGGAAAGGCGGGCACCGAAGGTCACCGCCTCTGTTCCGGCCGGCGCCGAGATGGCGATCATGCGGCTGGCCGGGACCTGTTCCGGAACGGGGTACCAGTTGGCGCCCCCCCCGAGGAAGGTCCCCTCGCTGCCGATGGCTGCGTTGACGCCGTAGCTTGGGTCCTCCCCGGCCGCGGGATGCCGGGAGACCTGGTCGTTGAAGCTCGCGCGGTACGAGATCGCCAGGGAGTTCTCCCCTGGCGGGAGTTCCAGATCGATGGCGCCGGAGCGGAAGGTGAAGGGAAGCTCGCGGTTGCCGCAGCGCACCGACTCGACCTTGGCCTGGCTGGCGAGTCTGAGACGGACCGCGCGGCTTCCGGGAACGAAAACGATCCGGCTTTCTCCGGCCAGTTCGTGTCGGGGAGGATCGAGACTGACCGCGATCTCCTGGCTGATCACGGCGGGAGCCCCGGTTGCGGCGGCAAAGCTTGGGAACGCCGCCAGAGGCAGCAAAACCAGCGATAACAACAGGGGAACCACCCTCACATGAACCTCCCGCCGACGCGGCACCCCGCGCCCTACGCCTCTTGCGCCGTCTGGCAAGAAGCAATTTAAGTTTGTGATCTTAGCGCCGTTGGTGTAGGCTGCGCCTTCCAAACCAATCGGACCGAGGACCTCAGATGACCATGCCCAAGACCATCGCCCTGTTCTTCGTCATCCTCTGCACCTTGTCTCTCCCCTTAAGCGCCCACGCAGGCCAGACTATCACCCGCGTCGGCGACCGGCAGGCAGTCACCCTGCAGCAGCTCTGCGCCAAGGCGGAGGCGGCCGACCTGGTGATGATCGGCGAGGTGCACGACGCGGTTCAGCACCACGACCTTCACCTGGCGGTGATCCGAGAGCTCAGGACGCGAAAGCTCCCGCTGGCCATCGGCGTCGAGGTGATGCAGTCGGACAACCAGAAGGAGCTGGACGCCTTCATGGCGGGAACCATGTCCGAGGCCGATTTCCGGCAGGTTTTCGCCAGGAACTGGTCCTACGACTGGCGCCTGTACCGCGACATCTTCATGTTGGCGCGGGAGAACAAGATCCCGATGATCGCCCTGAACGTCCCCAAGAAACTGGTGATCAAGGTATCGCGCCAGGGCTACGCGTCGCTCACCCCCGAGGAACGCACGACCCTCCCCGAAGGGACCACGTGCGACATCAACAACCCGCATACCGAGTTCCTGAAGCAGTCGTTCGGGGAGGTCTTCAAGCGCGTTACCAAGGGGCGTATCTTCGAGTACTTCTGCGAGGCGCAGACCCTGCGCAACTCCGGCATGGCGATGAACATCAGTCAGTACGTGAAGACGGCGCCGAAGACCAAGATCGTGGCCCTTACCGGTATCTGGCACGGCGTGAAGAACGCGGTCCCGGAGCAGCTCGCGCGCAGCGGCACCAAGCTCTCCAGCCTTGTGGTCATGCCCGAGATAAAGGAGTTCAGCGCCGGCAAGGCCTCGCCCGATGCCATCGACTACCTGGTCAGCTTCCCCTCCCCTTGAGGGGAAGCTTGGCCACATTAAGGCCATTCCCCTCCGATTGCAAGTTTTCCCTCAGAACAGCTTGTTCCACATCAGCGTGACGCCGTTGCCCGAACGGCCGTTGCGCATCACCCCCGACTCCCAGCTCCAGGCCAGGTAGAGCGACGAATCCCAGAAAAAGGCGCTGTCCAGGGCGACCGTAGCGGCTGCTCCGTGCATCTCGTCGAAGTCGACCCGGTCGTTCCCCACTGCGGTGGAGCGGTCCGCCCAGACGTAGGAGCCGAGGGTGCTGAGGTACATGAAGAAGGTGAGCTCGCGACGGTAACCGGCGCTGGCGCTGGCGTAGCCGCGCGCCAGCACCCGGTCGTAGATCACTCCGGAGTAGTGCGGCCAGGCAAGGTCGTACTGCTCGCTCGGGAAGGGACCCCCGTTCAGGCGGAAGGCGTTGAAGCGGTCCCCCCTCCCCTGTGCGGTGAAGCCGCCGTAGAGGCTGAACAGGAGACGGTTACGCTCGGACAGCCCCGGCACCCCGCCCGCCGCGACCAGGTGCCCCTCCGCCTGGGTATAGTCGCGGTTGCCCCCGTCGGCACTGCCGGCCTCCCCGCGCCACGTGTCCCGGTGCAGGTGGTCGACGTCGAACCCCGCGGCCATCCCTAGATGCGGCAACTCCAGGAGGTTTCGACGCATCCCGTCGTAGCGGCAGCGCAGTCTGGCGCCGTAGAGGGGAGTGTTGGGGGGGACCCAGAGCCCGGGTGCGCTGTCCGTCTCGCGGTGCGCGTAGAAATAGCCGCCCCGCGCCACCAGCTGCACCCTGAGGTCGTTGTCGACCTGGAAGGGGTAGACCGGACGGCGCCAGCCAACGCCGAGCGAGCCGAGCAGGATCCCATGATAGAGCGCGGTGCCGCGGATCTCGTCGCCGTTGCGCAGCTCCCTTCCCGCCACCGGCGGCGTGTCGTTCTCGAACTGGGCCACCAGGTCCCATCCCCCGAGGTCGCGCAGGTAATCGAGCTCGTTCACGAAGACCGCCACCATGGCCCGCCGGTAGCTGCTGTCTGCGACGCGCCGATGGTAGAGGGCGGCCGCCGGGATGATCGGGCTCTCCCCTTGGGCGGGCGCAAGCAGCGAGGCGCCCCCGGTAATGGAGGTCATGTCGGCGCGGTCCACCGCGGGAATGTCGACCCGCTGCCCCATGAAGGTGACCCGCTTCGCCTCGCCGGCAAGCGGCGTGTGGTACGCCGTTTCCTCCGCCGACCAGCAGAGCGAGCACCCCAAAAGGAGCAGGCAGGCAGTAACGATGCCCCTCGCGAGCGTCGCGCCCGGACCATGCCCCCTTCTTGCTGAGCCCCATGCACCGGGGCTCCCCGCTCCGCCCCCCCCTCCCCCGCCACGTAGCACCTGCCTCCACGCCGTACCCCCCTTTGTTTGCGCGACTTTGTTTGCCATGGCTCCCTCCGTTTGAGTTCGGCTGGCGCTGCACCACCTGGAACATCGCTACACTATAATTTGAAAATTTTACTACTCAAGGGGGGAGTTTCCGCTCGATTTTGGTGTTGACAGGGAGAGGTTACCATCTGGTAAGGTTGTCATCAGATAACCAGGAGGTGGTACTGATGGAGCAACTGACGCCACGACAACAGGAGGTGCTGGACATCGTTTCCAGGCATATCGAGGCCTACGGCTACCCCCCCACCCTGCGCGAGATCGGCGCCAAGCTCGGGGTTAGCGGGACCCTCGGGGTGCTGAAGCATCTGGAGGCCCTGGAGCGAAAGGGGTATCTGCGCCGCCAGGAAGGTAGCACCAGGGGGATCACATTGAACCGGCAGGGGCAGGGGGCAAGCCTCCCCATCGTGGGGACCGTGAGGGCCGGGGCGCTGCACCCCGCCATCGAGGACATCGAGGGGCACTTCACCATCGACCGTTCGCAGCTGGACAAGGGGGGAACCTTCTTCCTGCGCGTAAAGGGGGATTCCATGATCCACGCCCATATAAAGGAGGGAGATCTCGCTCTGGTGCGCCCGCAGCCGGACGCGAACAACAGGGACATCGTGGTCGCCATGGTGGCCGGCGAGGCGACCCTGAAGAGGTTTTACCGCGAGGCGAACAGAATCCGCCTGCAGCCGGAGAACCCCAACTACGATCCCATCTTCGTCCAGGAGGGTGACGGCGAGGTATCCATCGTCGGGAAAGTTGTTGGCATCTACCGGCAGATGGAGTAATTTCATGCAGCGCCTTTGCGACAGCATCAGGGTGGCCGCCATCTTCGCCCCAGGCGCCGGAATCCGCCCGGTCTGGTTCGAGTGGCGCCGGCAAAAGCGCGCCGTCACCCGCCTCTCCTACTTCTGGACGGACTCCCTGGGAGGCGCGACCCGCCTGCACTTCGCGGTCTGCGACGACAGCAACCTCTACGAACTGATGTACGACACCTCCGACCAGAACTGGACCCTCGTGGGGGTCGAGGAGCAGTAGGACTTGGCAGAGAACCGGATCATCCTGCACATCGACATGAACGCCTTCTTCGCCTCGGTGGAGCAGCAGTCGAACCCCGCCCTGCAGGGGAAACCCGTGGCCGTGATCGGCGCGGCCAAGCGCACCATCATCACCACCTGTTCCTACGAGGCGCGCGCCTTCGGGGTCAGGACCGGGATGAACAGCTGGGAGGCGCGCCAGAAGTGTCCGGAACTCATCTTCGTGGTCGGCAACAACAAGAAGTACAGCTACACCTCGAAGCAGATCATCGGCATCATGCGCGAGTACACGCCGCTCGTGGAGGTTTTCTCCATCGACGAGGCCTTTCTGGACGTGACCGGGTGCCTGAGCCTGTTCGGCTCACCCGAAGGGATCGCCGGGATGATCAAGGAGCGCATCAGGGAGCGTTTCGGCCTCACCTGCTCGGTAGGTATCGCGCCCAACAAGCTCCTCGCCAAGCTTGCCTCGGACATGCAGAAGCCGGACGGGCTCACCGTGATCCCCCCGGAACGGGTGGCTCAGGTCATGGAACGGCTGCCGATCCAGCAGCTGTGCGGCATCGGGGCGAAGACCCAGCAGCAGCTGGCGGCCTTCGGCATCAGGACCTGCGGCGAGTTGGGGAGGTTCCCGGTCGAGATTCTGAAGAAGAAGTTCGGAGTGACCGGGGAGCGGCTGCATTACATGGGGCTTGGGGTGGATGATGCACCGGTGGTCCCCGAGGAAGAGGCCGAGGAGGTGAAGAGCGTCGGTCACTCCACCACGCTGGACGCGGACCTTTGCCAGCGTTCGGAGATACTGGCGGTGCTGCTGCAGCTCTCGGAGATGGTGGGGCGGCGGGCCAGGAAATACCGCGTCACGGGCAAGACCGTTACCCTGACCGTCCGCTACCCGGACTTCACCACCTTCTCGCGCCAACTCAGCCGTTCGGTGCCCACCAATAACAGCGACGAGATCTACCGGGACGCCGTGCAGATCCTGGATCAGCTGGAACTTGCCCAGGCGGTGCGCCTGCTGGGGGTGCGCATCACCAACCTCACCCACCAGGCGGAACAGTTGCCCCTGTTCGAGAGCGAACGGAAAAAGGCGCTCGTGGCGAGCGCCATGGACCACGTCAACAACAGGTTCGGGGATTTCTCGGTCACCTTCGGCACCCTGCTGGGGAAGGAGTGCGGCGCCAAGGTGATCTCGCCGGCCTGGAGACCGGAAGGGGTGCGCAACGTCGACGCGGACTGAGCGTCGCGCCGCGGGATGGAGATAAGGGGGAGCGGTCGCGTCGGCTGAAACCGCGCCCGGGGTGTCCGCGCAGTCACAGCCTCCTGATCAGTTCCACCAGGAGCCTGCCGTTGGCCGCCGGATCGAAATATTGCCTGCATTTGGCCGCCCCGCTCTGGCCGATTTTGGCCGCGGTCTCCGGGTGGTCGAGGCAGTACTCCAGGGCTCCGGCGATGGCCACGGCGTTCCCCGGCTCGACGATGATGGCGTCCTCCATGTGGCTTAAGTAGCGCCGCACGTCCCCGACGTCCGAGACGATCACCGGGTTGCCGGTAGCGAGGTACTCGCCGAGCTTGAAGGGGAACCCGGCGTTGGCGTAGGTCGAGCCGGTCCGGGTCACGCACAGCACGTCGGCGCCCTGCAGGAAACGGTAGAACTCGGCGTCATCGAGGTATCCCACGTACCGTATGGCCGGGTTCGCCGCGATGCGCGCTTGGTAGTTCTCGACGCTCCCCCCCGTGCCGCAGAGCATCAGCTGGCAGTTCCCCTTCTTCTGGTGCACCTTTTCGAAGGCTTCCAGGAGGAGCTCGATGCCATCCTTCTTGGCAAACGACCCCGCGTAAACGAACTTCATCGGTCCCGGCTCCCTCCCCCCCGTCGCGGACAGATCGCAGCGAGCCGAGATAGGAATGAGGCAAAGCGGCACCGAGAGCGCTATCTTCTTGCCGTAGAGCGACCTCAGGTAGCTGGAAATGACCACGACCCCGTCAGCGAGCCCCAGGAGATACCGGTCCAGGATCTCGCCGGCCAGCCACTTCAGCTTGCCCGGAAGGGTCAGTTTGTCATCGATGTAGGTGTTGTCCTCCACGATATCGAAGACAACCTTGTATCCCAAGCGCTTCCCCGCCACGATGAGCAGCACGTTTTCCGCGGTCACGCCGCCATAGCAGTACAAAACGTCCATCGCCCCGTCCGTCCGCCACTTCTTCAACATGCCGATTCCGTTCCAGTGGTACCAGAACAGGGCGACCGGCAGTCTCCAGTCGAGCTTCAGGTCCGCGCCGATGCGCCGGTACTCCGTCCCCTGGTGGTTCCCCCCCTGTCCCCCAGGCGTCCCCTCACCCGTGGGCCGCAGCTGCAGCACCCTGGTAGTCGCCGGGAAAGCCTGGAGATGATCGATGAAATGCTGGATCCTCTTGGTGGAAGCCATGCCCGAGGGGTAACCGAACCTCCCCATGAACACTACGTTGAGACCGATTGCCATGACTAGCTCTCCCCTTGTTCAAAACCCCGGAACACCGGTTGGGACCTGGTCCCAGTAGGTGACCGAGCCGTTGTGCCAGCGCACAATCTGGACGCTCTCGTCCTGCGAGATGACGATCGCGATGGCCTGGTGCAACCGCTGGCAGAGCCGGTATGCGGCCCGGTGCCTGGTGCCCACCCCCTCGCTCAGTACCGGTTCGCACTGCTCCCCCTCGGTGTCCAGGGCGTGCGCCACCATCCCCACGCTGTCCAGGTCACCTGAGATGACGCCGCCGAAGCCGAGCAGTTCCTGGCGCTTGGTGATGACCACCGCGCCGTCCACCGCGGAGAGCGCCGCGATGAAGTGAGCCACGTCGAAGATCGCCTCGTCGAGGAGGGCGATGTTCTCGTTCTTGCTGTCGACGTACTCGTGCCATCCCACCATCCTCCCCTCGGCAGCCGCGTCCACGTTGATCTCGGCCAGGGTGTTCATAATGCGCAGGGTGAGGGAGAGGAAGCGCTGCCGCGAATCGAACTCCAGGAACTGGTACTTCAAGGCCAGGTACTGGTTCTGTTCCATGATCTCCTCGGCCATCTCGGCCGGCAGATACACCAGCAGGCCGCCATGGTTGGAGTTCCTGATCACGCTGATGATGCGCCGGATGGCCTGCTGACCGATCTTGCTGCCGAACTGGGGGTCGAGATCGGCCCAGGGACGCTCGGCGCGCTGCCGTGCCTTGCGGTGCAGGGCGAAGGTCTCGTCGTTCAGGGAGGCGAGGCTCTTCGTCATCCAGTCGGAGTTGAAGACGTCCAGGGTCGGGCAGTTGATCTGCCCCCCGTTCAGCGAGGCGATGATCTCGTCCCCGATGCAGACCGAGATCTGCCCCGGCCCGGTGACGTAGACCACCAGGCTGGGTGGCATCGGGGGAGAGGTCTTCCTGCCGCCGTACACGGCATGCATCCAGCGGGTCCCGGAGTGGAGCAGTCCCCAGATCTGGGCGCCGAGGACGGGGTCGATGAAGATGCCGATCAGGGTCCGGTAGAAATCGGCGGCGGGCGCCAGGCGGTGCAGTTCGTACTCGTTGAAGGGGCGCGTCCTGGAGAAGACGAGGCGGTGCATCCCGGTAGGAGGCCCTTCCTGGGCCGCGAAGAGGTAGGAGTCCCTGATGATCAGCCGGAACATGACCGGGCGCTCCTCCTCGCGCAACAGGCTCGCCTGGTAGCAGGTGGATATCACCTGCTCCAGCAGCGCGCGCTCGGGGAGCTGAAGCTTCCCCTGCTCGGCCCCGGGGCAAACCCGGTCCAGCAAAGCCTCGTCCCGCCCCCGGGCGTAGATGAAGGCGACCAGTTCCCTGGGGTAGCTGTGTCCCTCTCTCATGGCAGCCTCCGCCCCCTCACAGGCACCAGACCCGGATCCCCGCGGCGGCCATCTGACGGCTGTCGTAGATCCCCTTCACGTCGATCAGGACCGGGTTCTCGACCATGAGACTCGCGAACTTGGCGGGGGTCCACTGCCGGTAGCTATCGTGCGCCACCGCGACGACGACCGCCACGGCAGGCTGCAACCGGTCCGGTGCCTTGAGCGTCACGCCGTAGGCACTCCTGGCCTCCTGGGGATCCGCCATCGGGTCGCAGACCTGAACCTTCAGGCCGTAGTCCCCCAGCTCGGTCAGGATGTCCACCACCTTGGAGTTCCTGAGGTCCGGGCAGTTCTCCTTGAAGGTGAGCCCAAGCACCGTCACGTAGGAGCCGAGCACGTGGTGCCCCGCCCTGATGATCTCCTTGACCGCACGCTGCGCCACGAATTTCCCCATGCCGTCGTTGATGCGCCGCCCGGCGAGGATGACCTGCGGGATGTAGCCGATCTTCTCGGCCTGGTAGGTGAGGTAGTAGGGATCGACACCGATGCAGTGCCCCCCCACGAGCCCCGGCTTGAAATTCAGGAAGTTCCACTTGCTCCCCGCGGCGGCCAGCACCTCGCCCGTGTCGATGCCGAGCCGGTCGAAGATGAGGGCCAGCTCGTTCATGAGGGCGATGTTCAGATCGCGCTGGGTGTTCTCGATGACTTTGGCGGCCTCCGCGACCTTGATGGAGGGGGCCCGGTGCACCCCCGGGACCACCACCTCGGAGTAGACCGAGGCGACCACGTCCAGGGTACGGGTGTCCTGGCCGGAGACCACCTTGAGAATGCTGGTGAAGGTGTGTTCCCGGTCGCCGGGGTTGATCCGCTCCGGGCTGTACCCCACGGTGAAGTCCTCGGGGCTTTTCATCCCCGAGACCCGCTCGAGGATCGGGAGACAGATCTCCTCGGTGACCCCCGGGTACACCGTGGACTCGTAGACGACGATGTCCCCCTTCTTGAGCGCCTTCCCCACCGTCTCCGACGCGCTGCACAACAGGGAGAGGTCCGGCTGGTTGGCCGGATCGACCGGGGTGGGAACGGCCACCACATGGAAATCGGCCTCGCGCAGGTCCTCGATCCTGTTGGTGTAGCAGATATCCGCGCCGACGAGCTCCTCGGCGGCCACCTCGCCGGTCCGGTCGCACCCCGCGCGCAACTCGTCGATCCTTCTCGTGCTGATGTCAAAGCCGATGGTGCTGCGCACCTTGCCGAACGCCACCGCCACCGGCAGCCCGACGTAGCCGAGCCCCACCACCGAGATCTTACGTCCATGCCCCATGCCGCACCTCCCTTGCCGGCATCCCATTGGTGCCGGTCCGCTCTCGCCTGCGTCACGTTCGCCCCGCTGCAGCCGATGAACGGAGGCCGCCGGGGGGCGCCGCAAAAAACATTAGGCAATTTTAAGTTATTTGTCGTAAAGCTCCAGAGAACGAGTGCAAAAAATGCTTTTTTTCGCCTCCGCAGCCCCCAGGGCGCCTCCCCCTCCCCGGGACCGGAAGCTTCTCTACCGCGCAGGGCAGGGAAGCTTTACATGGACCCTCGATTTTGCTAAGATGCCCCGCGTTTCTCTTCCCCCGAAAAGGTTTCCAAATGTCTGAAATGACGCCCATGATGCGGCAGTTCCTCGAGATTAAGGCAGAACACCCCGACGCCATCCTCTTCTTCAGATGCGGCGACTTCTACGAGATGTTCCTGGACGACGCGGTGAAGGCCTCCCGCATCCTCGGCATCACCCTCACCTCGCGCAACAAGAACGCCGACGGTTCCGAGGTCCCCCTGTGCGGAGTCCCCTACCATTCCTGTGCCCCCTACATCGCCAAGCTGGTCGAGGCGGGGGAGAAGGTCGCCATCTGCGAACAGGCCGAAGACCCAAAGCTCGCCAAGGGGATCGTCAAGCGCGAGGTGGTAAAGGTGATCACGCCGGGGCTCGTGGTTGAGGATGCCTCGCTTTCCCCCAAGGAAAACAACTATCTCCTCGCCCTTTGCTGCGACGGCGAATGCTACGGCATCTCCTACCTGGACCTCTCTACCGGCGAGTTCCGCGTCACCGAGCTCTCCGGGCTGCAGGCGGCGCTGGCCGAGGTGGCCTGCATCGCACCGCGCGAGATCATCCTCCCCTCCTCCTTCCGGGAGCCCCAAAGGTCGAAGGAGATGGCGCCCGTCGCCACCGACCGGAGCGTCACCTATTTCGAGGAGTGGGTCTACGACACCGATTACTGCAACCGCCTGATCGGCAACCAGTTCAAGGGAGCCAGCGCCGAGACCCTTGGGTGCCACACCCTCCCGGTCGCCCTCCTCGCCGCGGGGGCCGTGCTGCACTACCTGGTGGACACCCAGAAGGGGAACGCCCCGCACGTCACCGGGATCACCCCCTACAACCAGAACCAGCACCTGCTCCTGGACGAGTCGACCCGGCGCAACCTGGAGCTGACGCAGACCATCTCCGACGGCAAGAGGAAGGGGTCGCTTTTGGGGCTCATGGACCGGACCGTCACCGCCATGGGGGGGCGAAAGCTCAAGCAGTGGATCAACTACCCGCTCATGGACCAGGAGAAGATCCGCGGGCGCCAGGACGCGTTGCAGGAACTGATCGAGTTTCCCGGGGTGCGCGCCGAGCTGAAGACGCTTCTGTCCGGGGTCTACGACCTGGAGCGGCTGAACGGGCGCATCAGTCTCGCCTCCGCCTCGGCCAAGGACCTGGCCGCGCTCAAGGCGTCGCTCTCCCGGCTCCCCGCCATCAAGGACCAGGTCGCCGGCTGCGCCGCCCCCCTTTTGAAGGAGCTGGACGGCGGCATCGACCCGCTCTCAGAGATCTGCGACCTGATCACCCGCGCCATCGTGGAGGATCCCCCCTTCGTCCTGCGCGACGGCGGCATCATCGCCGACGGCTACAACGCCGAGCTGGACGAGCTGCGCGCCATAAGCCGCGAGGGGAAGGGGTTCATCGCCCGCCTGGAGGCCCAGGAGAAGGGGCGCACCGGGATCGCCTCGCTCAAGATCCGCTACAACAAGGTGTTCGGCTACTACATCGAGGTGACCAAGGCCAACGTCTCCGCCATCCCCGAGGACTACATCAGGAGGCAGACCCTCGCCAACGCCGAGCGCTACATAACGCCGGAACTCAAGGAGTACGAGGAGAAGGTGCTCGGCGCCGAGGACCGCATCAAGGAGCTCGAGTTCAACCTGTTCCAGGAGGTGCGCGAGGCGGCCGCGGCGCAGGGGGAGCGGATCGCCAGGAGCGCCGACCGGCTGGCCTGCCTGGACGTCCTCGCCTCCCTCGCCGAGCTTGCCCACGACAAGGGGTACTGCCGGCCCGAGGTGCACGAGGGGAGCGAACTCTCCATCACCGAGGGGAGGCACCCGGTCATCGAGGACATGTACTCGTCCGAGCGCTTCGTCCCCAACGACACGCTGCTGGACAACGGCGAGAACCAGCTCATCATCATCACCGGCCCCAACATGGCCGGTAAGTCGACCTTCATGCGCCAAGTGGCCCTGATCACCCTGATGGCGCAGATGGGGAGCTTCGTCCCGGCCGAGAAGGCCCGCATCCCGCTGGTGGACCGCATCTTCACCCGCGTCGGGGCCTCGGACAACCTGGCCCGCGGCCACTCCACCTTCATGGTGGAGATGATGGAGAGCGCCGCCATCCTCAGGGGGGCCACGGCGAAGAGCCTGGTAATCCTGGACGAGATCGGCCGCGGCACCTCCACCTTCGACGGGGTCTCCATCGCCTGGGCCGTCGCCGAGTTCCTGCACGACAACAAGGCGCACGCCGCCAAGACGCTCTTCGCCACGCACTACCACGAGCTCACCGAGCTCGCCGTCACCCGCCCCGGCATCAAGAACTTCAACATCGCGGTCCGCGAGTGGAACGAGCGCATCATCTTCCTGAGGAAAATCGTTCCCGGCGGGGCCTCGCACTCCTACGGGATCCAGGTGGCGCGCCTGGCCGGGCTCCCGCAGGCGGTGATCGACCGTGCCAAGGAGATCCTCACCAACCTGGAGAAGGGGGAGTACGGCGAGGGGGGCGTGCCGCGACTGGCGCGCGGCAAGAAAAACCCGCCACCCTCCCCCCAGCTCTCGCTCTTCGATGCGGGCGAGGACCTGATCAGGGAGAGGCTGAAGGGTGTGGAAGTGGCGCTGCTGACGCCGCTCGAGGCGCTTAACCTGGTGGACGAACTGAAGAGGATGATCTAGATGACACCGAGAGGTCAAGGCGCATGAAGCGCAGGGAATTCGTCAAATACATCGGGCTGGCCGCCCCCTACTACCGCTGGGTCGCCTGCCGGGCGCTGGCGGCGCAGGGCTCATTGCTCCTCTCGCCGCTTTGGACCGGATCCGCGCAGGCCGCCGGAGCGCCCCTGGTCCCGGTCACGGAGCTGAAGCACTGGTCCACCCCGGACTACACCAGGGTCTCCATCACGCTGGACCAGGAGGTGCGCTTCGAGCACCACAAGCTCCCCAACCGGCTCTACCTCGACCTGCAGGGAACGCACCTCAACGCCGGCGTCAAGGACCTCAACATCGGCGACGGCCTTTTGAAGAGCGTGCGCATCGCCCAGTTCGCGGCCTCCACGGTGCGCGTGGTGCTCGACCTGGACAGCATCAAGGAATACAAGGTCTTCACCTTCTCCGACCCCTTCCGGGTCATCGTGGACGTGAAGGGGGAGCGCAGGCAGGAGATCTCCGCGTCCAAGGAGGTCATCGAGAGCGCCCCATCGGAGCCGAAGAACGTGGAGAAGGTCAACCCGCCCGAGAAGGCCAAGCCGGTGGAGAAAGGGAAACAGGCGAAGTTCAAGCCGGGACGGATCCGCAGGATCGTGATCGACCCGGGGCACGGCGGGCACGACCCGGGCGCGGTGAGCCCGTCCGGGACCAGGGAAAAGGACATCGTGCTGCAGATCGGCCTGGACCTCGCGCAGAAGGTCCGCGACGAACTGGGTATCGACGTCGTCATGACCCGTTCCACCGACGTCTTCATCGAACTGCAGGAGCGCACCGCCATCGCGAACAAGGTGGGGGCCGACCTCTTCGTCTCGATCCATGCCAACGCCTCGCTGAACCGCGCCGCCAACGGCATCGAGACCTATTACCTGAACCTGGCCAAGACCGAGAAGGTGGCCCAGTTGGCGGCCAAGGAGAACGGCACCTCGTTGGAGAAGGTGAGCACGCTGCAGGCGATCCTCTTCGACCTGATGGCCAACTACAAGCTGAACGACTCGGCGCACCTGGCCGACGAGGTTCAAAAGGCGCTCTACAAGAAGGCGCTGACCGGCTACCCCACGGTGAAGAACCTGGGCGTGAAGCAGGGGCCGTTCTACGTCCTGGTGGGCGCCACCATGCCCAGCATCCTGGTGGAGACCGCGTTCCTGAGCAACGAACGGGACGAGCAGAAGCTCAAGGACCCGCACTACCAGGCGCTCACCGCCGACGGTATCCTCGCGGGAATCAAGGGGTACATCACCTCACTGAACAAGGGGTGATTCCCCCGGGGCTAAAACGCAAAAAGGCCGGCAAATGCCGGCCTTTTTTTATTGTCGCTGGTTCTCCTTGCTACTGTCCGGCCGCCACCGTGGAGCCGACCACCTCCACGCCGAAGTCGGCGGCCTCTTTGGGCACGTTGGCTAGGGCCACCACGAAACCGATGGACTGCTCCGGCTTGACGCCGAGGTTGGAGAGCGAGTCGCCGAACTGGTTGTTCATGATGGACTCGATCTTTGCCATGGGAAGCGTGCTCAGCTGTTCAGTCGAGAGGCGGTTGCCGCAGTAGGCGGTCTTTTGCAGCAGCACCTTGCCCGCCTTGTCGAAGATGCTTACCTTCACCTGGATGGAGGCGCGCGCCTTGCGGTAGGAGTTGACTGCCTCGCCGTTCACGACGAACAGTTCGCCGGCCTCCTTGTTCTGGTGGAAGGAAGCCAGGGCATTCTTGATGGTGATGCGCCCCTCCTCGGGGACCTCGATGCCAAACCACTTGGCAACGAAACCGATGCCGTACTGGTCGAGCTTCTTCATCGCCTCCGGACCGCTTTGCAGCAGGTAGAGCCCTGCACCGCTCAGCGCCAGCACCACGACCACGCAGATCCCCACGATGGCGATGGTGATGACGGAGCGCCCCTTGCGCCTGGAAGAGATCGACAGCGGAGGAAGTTCCTCCTCGACCCCTTCCTCGGGGACGGCGCCGGCAAAGGACTTGTCACCGAAGCTGAAGTCCAGTGAAGACTTGGCGGCCGGTTTGGGCTCGGAGGGCTCGGCGGCGGGGGCTGGCGCCTCTTTGGCTTGGGCAGCACTGACTGCAGCGGCAGCACCTACCAGTCCCGCAATGGCAGCAGCTGCCGGGGCAGTCCCCTCGGTCGCAGGCGCGGCCTTGGGCGTTTCGGAAAAGGAGAAGTCGCCGAAGCTGAATTCCTCGTCCTGCGCAGGCGCAGCACCCTCCCCCTTCTCACTCTCGGGGGCGAAAGTGGTCGGCTCAGCCGTCCCCTCCCCGGGCGCCTCGGCCGCCACGGCTTCCTCCTCAAACGAGAAGGATCCCGCCTCCGGACCGGCAGGTTCTTCCGCTGCGGGCGCCGCAGGCTCCTCAAAGGAGAAGTCACCGAAATCAAACGAATCTGCGGCAGCCGCAGGGGCAGGCTCTTCCTTGGGGGGGGCTGCCGTCTCCTCGAAGGAGAAGTCGCCGAATTCAAGCGCTTCGGCGGCAGGAGCAACCTCCTCCTTGGCAGCAGCAGGCGTTTCATCAAAGGAGAGCTCACCAAAATCCGCTGCGGCAGGTGTTTCCGGGGAAGGCTCCTGGACCGGTGCCGGGCTCTCGTCGAAGGAGAACTCGCCGAAATCAAAAGCGTCCGCAGCGGGCTGGGCGGCAGCGGTCTCCTCCTTAGCAGCGGACGAGGGTTCATCGAAAGAGAGTTCGCCGAATTCGAGCACATTTGTTGCTGCCGGAGCGGCCTCAACCTTGCCCGCGGCAGGCTCTTCGAAGGATAACTCGCCAAAGTCGAGGGGGGACTCTGCGGCCGCCGGCGCGGGTTCAGCTTTGGCCGGGGCCGGCGTCTCGTCGAAGGAGAGCTCGCCGAAATCAAGATCCGCAGCTGCCGAGGGCTTCGGGGCCGGGACGACGGGCTCCTCGCTGAACTCGAACTCGTCGAACCCGCCTTCCGCAGCGGCAGGGACTTCTTTGCCGGCCGCCATGCCGGTCTCGACGTTGATATCACCGAAATCCAAATCGTCCGTGCCGGCAGCGGGTTCGGGGCCGGGGCCGGGCTCGGGCTCAAAGCCGAACCCCGCCAGGTCGTCCTGCTTCGGCTGGGCGGCCTCAGCACCGGGTTCGGGAGAAGGGGTTTCCTTGCCAGCCTGCGCGGTGGCCGGTGCCTTTTCGGCCTGCACCGCGGCTGAAGCCCCGAGTCCGGATAGCAGGGCGTCGAAGTCCGACTCTTCAGCCTTCTGCTCGGCACCGGCCACGAAGACGTGTCGGCACTTGGAGCAGCGGACCTTAACGCCGCCCGGCTTCAGCTTGGAATCGTCCAGCCTAAACTTCGTATTGCATTGGTCGCATTGGAGAATCATCGACCCCTCCGGAATGTTTTGGATCTTCCATTAATTTTCTCAACGGTTTCCTATAACAGAAGCAAATTATAGTGTCAATCATTCTGGTCGCTCCGGCACCTTTGTGGTATAAATAGCCGGTGTGCCGCATCCCAGCGATAATTCAAGAGGAACACCATGAGACGCCTACCCTTTGCATACTTTCTGCTCCTGCTCGCCACCCTGAGCCGTGCCGCCACCGCCTCAGCAGCACCGGAACTGCTGGTAGAGCGGGGAAGTTTCAATTTCGGCACCGTTGCCCAGGGAAAGAAAGTCCAGCATACCTTCACCATAAGAAATAACGGCGACGCCCCCTTGCAGATCAAGAAGCTCGACGCCTCCTGCGGCTGCACCGCCGCCAAGCCCTCGGCCTCCGTGGTCTCCCCCGGCAAAAGCGCCGAGATAGAGGTCAGCTTCGACTCCAGCTCATTCTCCGGCAAGGTCGCGAAGACCGTGACCCTGACCAGCAACGCCGGCAAGACCCCGATCTACACCTTCACCATCGAGGGAACGGTGCTCGACCAGCTGCAGGTAACGCCCCGGCAGGTGAGCCTCGGCGTCGTGAGTAGCAGCACCCCCACCCAGGCCAAGATAAGCGTCGCCAACCACAGCAACGCGACCGTGAAGCTGCTGAACGTAAGCGTCACCTCCACCTCGCTGCAGATCAAGCCCACCATCAAGAAGGGAGAGCTTAAGCCCGGGGAGACCGGCACCATCGAGATCTCGGTGCTGGCGAAGCCTGAAGCCAAGATCCTGAGCGGGTACCTGCATATCACCACCAGCCATCCGCAGAAGAAGGAAATCACGGTTCCCGTCTACGCCTCGATCCCGAAGTGAGCATGGGAATGGGTAAGCCGCTTTTTTTAAAGTTTCATCTTGAGTTGGTTTTCAAAATAGTGTAGTAATGAGTTCTTTCCCGGGCGGGTAGCTCAGTTGGATAGAGTACTGGCCTCCGAAGCCAGGGGTCATGGGTTCGAATCCCATCTCGCCCACCAACTTAAATCGGTATGAAAACGAGGAATGCTCCGGACGTGTGTTTGCAAAAGTGCAAGCGCTCCCGGAGCATTTTCATTATCCCTCCATCGCTTCCTCACATGCTGGTTGCCACCCCTTCCTATTCCTGCCACAGGTAGCGTCCCCTTACGGACCAGGCCGCTGCCAGGAGAGCTTCCATCAACCCGATGGCGGCTCCCCCTCGTGCTCGGGGATTGGGCCACATTGTGGCCGCCTCCTTGCCGGCTCCCCCCCGTTGTCCCCCCCGTTTGTCACACTCTGCCAAAATCCTTCATGAACATTTCGACGAACTGTAACGAAGCTGTAACATCGATGGCCCAAGCTGTTGGCGTATGTAAAACGTCCCCCCCGGAGCACCGGCAACCGCCCCTGTCCCGGAGAAGCATATCCCTGGAGGATAGAAGTGGAGTTAGAGATGCGAACTTCCTGCTGCACCAATGAGACGGAAACGGACCGTGCAGCCGCGGCACCCAAAAGCCCCCAGCCTGCTATAGCCAAGAAGCTCGGCGGCGACTCGATCTTTCGTTACCTGACCACCTTTTTCGCTTTCAGCATCCTCGCGATACTGGCGCTCATGCTCTACGAAATGGCCGGCGAGAGCTTGCCCGCCATCAGGGAGTTCGGCTGGAAGTTCGTGAGCTCGAAGGATTGGGACGCGGTGCAGGGAAGCTTCGGAGCGCTACCCTACCTGTACGGGTCGGTGGTCTCCTCGGTCCTGGCCCTCCTGCTCGCCACCCCACTCAGCATCGGCGCCGCGCTCTTTATAACCGAAATCGCCCCAGGGCGCCTCGGGTCCGTAGTGGCACCGCTGGTGGAGCTTCTGGCCGCGATCCCCTCGGTGATCTACGGCCTTTGGGGCGTGCTGGTCATGGCGCCCTGGCTCCAGAGCACGGTCCAGCCTTTCCTCATCGAACACTTCGGCTTCATCCCGCTCTTCGAGGGGGCCCCGTACGGCGTCAGCATGCTGGCGGCGATCTTCATCCTGATGATCATGGTGGTGCCGATCATCACCTCGATCACCCGGGAGGTGCTGCTGGCGGTGCCGCAGAGCCAGAAGGAGGCCGCCATCGCACTGGGCGCCACCCGCTGGGAGACCATCAAGATCGCCATCCTCCCCTACGGCAAGTCCGGCATCCTTGGTGCCGCCATCCTGGGGCTCGGGCGTGCCATCGGCGAGACCATGGCCGTCACCATGGTGATCGGCAACGCACCCAACATCTCGCTGTCGCTGCTCTCCCCCGCCTACACCATGCCGAGCGTGATCGCCAACGAGTTCGCCGAGACCACCTCGAAGCTGCACGCCTCCGCGCTCATGGAAATCGGCCTGATCCTGATGGTGGTCACCCTGATCGTGAACGCGATGGCGAGGCTTTTGATCTGGAGCGTGTCCGGACGAGCCAAGGGAGGTGCGGCATGATGCAGAGCGTTACCTACCGCAAGATGAAAAACCACCTGATGAGCGGGCTCATGCTCGCCTGCACGCTGGCCGTGCTGGTACCGCTGGGTCTCATCTTCTTCCACATCCTGAAGATGGGGGTCAGCTCGCTCTCCCTCGACTTCTTCACCCACGTCCCCGCGCCGACCGGCGAACCCGGAGGGGGCATGGCCAACGGCATGGTCGGCTCGGCTATCATGATCGCGGGAGCTTCCCTGATCGGGCTCCCCGTCGGCATCCTCGGCGCCATCTACCTGTCCGAGTTCGGCGGCTCCAAGGTGTCCACCCTGATCCGGTTCGCCGCCGACGTCCTCTCGGGCACGCCGTCCATCATCACCGGCATGGTGGCCTACACGCTGCTGGTTGTGCCCATGAAGGGCTTCTCCGGCCTGGCCGGATCGGTGGCGCTCGCCATGATCATGATCCCGATCGTCTTACGCACCACCGAGGAGCAGTTGAAGATGGTCCCCGGCTCCCTGCGCGAGGCGTCGCTCGCCCTCGGCGTCCCCTTCTGGCGTACCAGCCTCAAGGTGACCCTGCGCAGCGCGCTCTCCGGCGTCCTAACCGGTGTACTCCTCGCCGTGGCAAGGATCGCCGGCGAGACTGCGCCGCTCCTGTTCACGGCGCTCGGCAACCAGTTCTGGAGCAAGAACGTCATGCAGCCGATGGCGGCGCTCCCCCTGCAGATCTTCAGCTTCGCCATCGCCCCCTACGAAGACTGGCACCGACTCGCCTGGGGCGGGGCCCTGGTGCTGGTGACGGTCATGTTCGCCCTGAGCCTCACCGCACGCTACTTCGGCAGGACCCGGCAGGCGGGATAAAAAACAGGTTGAGGTTGAGGTTAAGGTTAAGGTTGAGGCCGTGGATTGCGAGGAGCCTTCCCAAGCATCGACTTCAGCAAAATTCGAGAGGAAACAGATGAACAACAAGGTACAACTGGAACAGGTCAACATACACTTCGGCAAGACCCATGCGGTGCGCGACATCAGCATGACCTTCCCGGAACACAGCGTCACCGCCATCATCGGGCCGTCGGGCTGCGGCAAGTCGACGCTCTTGCGCTCCATTAACAGGATGCACGACCTGGTCCCGTCGGCGCGGGTCACCGGCAAGATCCTGGTGGACGACGGCGACATCTACGACAGGGGAGTGGACCCGGTAGCCATCCGCCGCCGCGTCGGCATGGTGTTTCAGAAGCCGAACCCGTTCCCGGCCATGTCCATCTACGACAACGTGATCGCCGGCTACAAGCTCAACGGCAGGCTGCCGCGCGAAGAGGCGGACGAGATCGTCGAGAGCTGCCTAAAGCGCGTGGCGCTCTGGGACGAGGTGAAGGACCGGCTTAAGAGCAACGCCATGATGCTCTCCGGCGGGCAGCAGCAGCGCCTTTGCATCGCGCGCACCATCGCCGTCAAGCCGGAAGTGATCCTCATGGACGAGCCCGCCTCCGCCCTCGACCCCATCTCGACCCTGAAGATCGAGGAGCTGATCGAAGAGCTCAAGGAACGCTACACCATCATCATCGTCACCCACAACATGCAGCAGGCCGCCCGCGTCTCCGACTACACAGCTTTCCTGTATATGGGGGACCTGGTCGAATGCGGTGAGACCAAGAAGATCTTCACCACCCCCGAGCAGAAACAGACCGAGGACTACATCACCGGACGTTTCGGCTAGATCCAGAAGACGGAAGTTCATCATCGAAGACAAACCGGAGACAACTATGGAGAGAGAACATTTCAGCAAGCAGTTCGACAACGAACTGAACGAGATACGTGAAAAACTTCTGGAGATGGGTGGCAAGGTCGAATCGATGATCGCCAACGCCATGAAATCCCTGGTGGAGCGGGACACCGAACTGGCGGAGCGGACCATAGCGTTCGACCACGAGATCAACACGCTCGAGATGGTGATCGACGAGAAATGTCTCGAGGTGCTCGCGCGCCGCCAGCCGGCGGCACGGGACCTGCGCTTCATCACCCTGGCCTTGAAGATCGTGACCGACCTGGAGCGGATCGGCGACCAGTGCGCCAACATCTGCAAGCGAGCCCGGGAGCTGAACCAGGAGCCGTCCTTGAAGCCCTACATCGACCTGCCGCGCATGGCAAAGAGCGCGTCCGACATGGTGAAGGAGGCGCTCGACGCCTTCGTGCGGGGGGACGATGCCCTGGCGATCAAGGTCTGCCAGGACGACCAGTGCGTGGACGAGCTGAACGAGCAGATCCAGCGGGAGCTACTGACCTTCATGATGGGGGACCCAAAGACCATCAGCCGCGCCATGAAGATCATCCATGTCTCCAAGTGCCTGGAACGCATCGCCGATCACGCCACCAACATCGCCGAGATGGTCATCTTCATGATCAAGGGGAAGGACATCCGCCACACCATCGCATGACAGTCCTGATACATCTCCGGCAGCGCAAAGGACCGCAACCGCGGTCCTTTTTCTTTGCCCCTCCCCTTCTGCCCCCCCATCAAGCCGGCCGGAACAGGCGGCCGCCCGCACGAGCAGCCACCTGCTCATTGTCACTGTTGCTTTTTCCGGTCAGCAGGAAATGGCGGGCAAGGCGTGAACGCGCACCGTGGCTATATCTGGTAATCCTCCACGAAAACCCGCATCTTGCGCGGCCTCGCATAGACATGATCGCCTACCTTCAGTTTGAGTCGCTCCGCCTCTTCTCGCGGCAGCTCAGCCTCTATGGACCGGTCACCGTCATTAAGCGCCAGGTCGGCGCGCACCATGGCCCCTATGGAGAGCAGGTAACGCACTTCCGCTTTGATGCCCCCCGAACCAGCATTGTCACGCTCTATGGCTATGTCGTGCGAGCGGACGTACCCTACCGCCGGGGCGTCGTGCGCCGACGCGTTCTCTGGTGACGAGACACGAAAACCGGCCATCTGGGCAGTCCCCTCGTGCACCCTGCCATGGAAGAGGTTGACGCTGCCAAGGAAGTCGTAGACGAAAGGGGTGGCCGGGCGGTCATAGACCTCGGAGGGGGTACCCTGCTGCTCGATGCGCCCCCCGTTCATGACCACGATCCGATCGGCGACCTCGAGCGCCTCCTCCTGGTCGTGGGTGACGAAGACGCTGGTGACGTGGATTTCGTCGTGCAGGCGCCGCAGCCAGCGGCGCAACTCCAGCCTCACCTTGGCATCCAGCGCGCCGAACGGCTCGTCGAGCAGGAGCACCTGCGGCTCGACCGCCAGGGCACGGGCCAGCGCCACGCGCTGGCGCTGGCCGCCGGAGAGCTGCGCCGGGTAACGGTCGGCAAGGTTTTCCAACTGAATTAGCTTGAGCAGGTTGTGCACCCTGTCCCTTATCTCCTGTTTGCCGGGGCGGCTCTTCCTGGACTTCACGGTGAGACCGAAAGCGATGTTTTCGAAAACGGTCATGTGCCGGAACAGGGCGTAGTGCTGGAAGACGAACCCCACCTGGCGTTCCTGGACCTGGCGCTTGGTGGCCTCCTCGCCGTCGAAGAGGATCCTGCCGCTGTCCGGGCTCTCCAGTCCCGCGATGATGCGCAAAAGCGAAGTCTTTCCCGAGCCAGACGGCCCGAGCAGGGCCACCAGTTCCCCGGAAGGAACCTTGAGGCTCACGTCCTTCAACGCGGCAAAGGTGCCGAATGATTTGCTTACCGCTTCGATTTCGATGCTCATGGGGTTACCTTTCTGTTTCTGCTGCTGCGATCGTCTGCCGCATCTTCCATTCGGACACCGTCTTCACCGCCAGGGTCACCAGGGCGAGCAGGGCCAGAAGTGAGGCCACCGCGAAGGCGGCGGCGTAGCTGTACTCGTTGTAGAGGATCTCCACCTGGAGCGGGATGGTGTTGGTGGCGCCGCGCACGTGGCCGGAAACGACCGAGACCGCCCCGAACTCCCCCATCGCCCTCGCGTTGCAGAGGATCACGCCGTAGAGGATGCCCCACTTGATGTTGGGGAAGGTGACCCTGAAGAAGGTCTGCAGCCCGTTGGCCCCAAGGGTCAGCGCCGCTTCCTCCTCCTCGCGCCCCTGCGACTCCATGAGCGGGATCAACTCCCGCGCGATGAACGGGAAGGTGACGAATATGGTGGCGAGGATGATCCCCGGGGCCGCGAAGATGATCTTGATGTCGTGCTCCTGCAGCCAGGGTCCGAGCCATCCCTGCAACCCGAAGATCAGCACGTAGATGAGGCCGGAAACGACCGGCGAGACCGAGAACGGAAGGTCTATCAGCGTGATCAGGAAGCTCTTGCCGGGAAAGCTGAACTTGGCGATGGCCCAGGCCGCGACGATGCCGAAGAAGAGGTTCAACGGCACGCAGACCGCGGCGGTGATCAGGGTGAGCCGGATGGCCGAGATGGTATCCGGTTCCTTGAGCGCGGCGAGGTAGGCCTCCCATCCCTTTTCCAGCGCCTGCGCGAACACCGCGGCAAGCGGCAGCACCAGGAACAGCGCCAGGAAGCCAAGGGCTATGGCGATCAGCAGCGAGCGCACCCAGGCAGGCTCCGTGACCGTCCCCCCTTTCCTCTCAATTTTGTGAAGCCCCTCACCAACCATATCCTATCCCTCCCGGCGCCTAGGCCCGTTTATTCCGCGAAACGCCTGCTCCATTTCTGCAGCAGGTTGATGCAGAGGAGCATGACGAAGGAGACCACCAGCATGACCGTGGCGATGGCGGTGGCGCCTGCGTAGTCGTACTGTTCCAGCTTGGTGATAATGAGCAGCGGCGTGATCTCGGAGACCATGGGCATATTGCCGGCAATGAATATAATGGAGCCGTACTCCCCGACCGCGCGCGCAAAGGAAAGAGCGAAGCCGGTCAGGATGGCGGGGAGCATTGTCGGGAGCAGAACCCGGCAAAAGCTCTGCCAGCGGTTGGCACCGAGGCAGGAGGCGGCTTCTTCGATCTCCTGGTCCAATTCCTCCAGCACCGGTTGGACCGTCCGCACCACGAAGGGAAGCCCGATGAAGACCATGGCGACGGCGATTCCGAGGGGGGTGAAGGCGACCTTGACGCCGCGCGGCTCCAGGTAGCGCCCCAGCCAGCCGTTTTGCGAGTAGATGCTGGCAAGCGTGATACCGGCGACTGCCGTGGGCAGGGCGAAGGGGAGGTCCACCAGCGCGTCAACCAGCTTCTTGCCGGGGAAGCGATAACGCACCAGCACCCAGGCCACCAGCACCCCGAAGAACGCGTTGACGAGTGCGGCAGCTAGCGAGGAACCGAAGGTAACGCGATAGGATGCCAGCACCCGCGGCGCGGTGACTGCAGCGACGAAATCAGCCCAGCTGAGGGTGGCCGTCTTGAAGAAAAGGCCGGAGAGCGGGATGAGCACCACAATGCTCAGATAGAAAATGGTGTACCCGAGCGCCGGAGCGAACCCCGGCACTACCTTGTTTTTCCCGCTCACCCCAGCCATGTTCCTTCCTCCTACGACACCCCCGCTTGCCGGGTCCAAATGAAATAATCAGAGACAGTGACCCAAAGCGATACCCATGAACAGCCCCTCGCCCCGGCCTCTTGAAAGGTGATTCCCTTTGAGCAGCTGGACAGCTACTTGGCGCCGTAGATCTGGTCGAAGACGCCGCCGTCGGCGAAGTGGGTCTTCTGCGCCTTGCGCCAGCCACCGAAGGTGTCATCGATGGTTACCAGCTTCACCCGGGGAAACACCTTGGCGTACTTCGCGGCCACCTTCTTGTCACGCGGACGATAGTAGTGCCTGGCGGCGATCTCCTGTCCTTCCTGCGAGTAGAGGTACTTCAGGTATTCCTCGGCCAACTTGCGGGTCCCCTTCTTGTCGACGACCTTGTCGACGACGGCGACCGGCGGCTCTGCCAGGATGCTGACCGACGGAACCACGATCTCGAACTTGTCCTTCCCCAGTTCATTCACGGCAAGGAAGGCCTCGTTCTCCCAGGCAAGCAGCACGTCCCCCTGGCCGCGCTGCACGAAAGTGGTGGTGGCCCCCCGGGCTCCGGAGTCGAGCACAGGTACGTGCTTGAAGAGTTCTCCGACGAACTGTTTCGCCTTCGCCTCGTTGCCCCCCTTCTGCTTCAAGGCGTACGCCCAGGCGGCCAGGTAGTTCCAGCGGGCGCCGCCCGAGGTCTTGGGATTGGGGGTGATCACCGCGACGCCCGGCTTCACCAGGTCGTTCCAGTCGTTGATCTTTTTCGGGTTCCCCTTGCGCACCAGGAAAACGATTGTCGAGGTGTACGGAGCGCTGTTGTTGGGAAGCCTCTTCTGCCAGTCGGCCGGGAGGAGCTTCGCCTTGTCGCTGATCTCGTCGATATCGTAGGCCAACGCCAGGGTGACCACGTCAGCCTCCAGGCCGTCGATCACCGCCCTCGCCTGTTTGCCGGAGCCGCCGTGGGACTGCTTGAAGGTGACGTCCTGCTTCCACTTCTTCGCAAACGCCTTGTTGTAGTCCTGATACAGCTCGCGGGTCGGGTCGTACGAGACGTTGAGGAACTGCTGCGCCGCGAAGGCGGTGAGGGGAAGTGCTGCGATGAACAACAAGATGGTTACGATACTGGCTGTTTTTTTCACGATGCCTCCGTCTGCTTACTCTACAGATTTAGTGGATTATCAAGGCACAAAAAAATGCCGTTGATTCAGATGCAAAACTTGACCGGCTTTGGGCGGAAGTGCGCAACTTCAGGGCGGCTAGGTGGTTTTCGTCTTCACGACTTTCTGCTTGCAAGCCTCGGATCGGGCTGTTCGTGCTGACGTTAAACCGGTGAAACATTTTACGGTATTTCACCGTGTTTAAACCTAAAAACAACACGATTTTTTTAGTAGGGTTTTTATACTCTCGGCTAAAAACTTTGTCAACCATTTTTATAAGCTTTAAAGGGAGCGCGGTGGCGTAAGACAAAAAAAAAGGTGTGCCGGCAAAACGCCGACACACCAGGGTACTCCAGTAACTGCTTGTTGCTGCTGGCTACTTGATGCTCTTGATGGTCTTCTGCACCATCTTCACCACGCTCTCGGGAAGCGGCGCGTAGAGCATGGGGGCGGCCATTTTCTGCCCTTTCGTCATGCTCCAGTTCAGGAATTCGACCAGCTTCTTCCCTTTGGCCGGGTCCTTCTGGTTTTCGTAAACCAGGAGCCAGGTGAAGCCGACCACCGGGTAGGCATCTTTGCCCGGCTGGTTCACCAGGGAGATGCGGTAGTCGGCGGGCATCCCCTTCACTGCTGCCGCCGCTGCAGCAGAGGTGGACTTGATGGAGGGTTCGACGAAGACGCCTGCCTTGTTCTTCAGCGAGGCGTAGGGGAGTTTGTTCTCGAAGGCGTAGGCAAGCTCGACGTAACCGATGGAGTACGGGGTGGTCTTGATCTGGCCGGCGATCCCTTCGTTCCCCTTGCCGCCCAGACCGACCGGCCACTTAACCGAAGCGCCCTTCCCTACCTTCTGCGCCCATTCGGCGTTTACGCCTGCAAGGTAATCGGTGAAGATGCTGGTGGTGCCGCTGCCGTCGGAGCGGTGCACGACGATGATCGGCTTCGCCGGGAGGTTCACCCCTTTGTTGTCATCGGCGATCCTCGGGTCGTTCCACTTGGTGATCTTGCCGAGGTAGATGTTGGCCAGGTCCTCGGAGTTCAGTTTGATGCCGGAGGGAACGCCCGGGAGGTTGTAGGTCACCACCACGGCACCCATGACGGTCGGGATGTGGATCAGCTTCCCCGGAGCACCCTTCAGCTCGGCATCGGAGAGGAACTTGTCGCTGGCACCGAAGTCGACGGTCTGGGCGGTGATCTGCTTGATGCCGCCGCCGCTGCCGATGGACTGGTAGTTGAATTTCACGCTCTTGTCGACCTTGGCGTACTCACTGAACCACTTGGAGTACAACGGGTACGGGAAGGTGGCTCCGGCGCCGTTGATCAGGGTCTCGGCCGACGCCTCGCCTGCTGCGCCGACTGCGGCAACCAGGGCAAGGGCAAGGAATGCTTTCTTTATGGTCTGAATCATCTTCTCCTCCTCTTTGGTTTTGAGGAGACTATAGCGGCGTTATGTTGCAGTCCGGTTACAACCGCAGCAAGAGTTTGTAAAAGTGAACGCCGAATCTGGCAGCAGGGCCGAGTGCGCCGGCGCCAGGATCCGCAAAGCTGATCGATCAGAGAATGTAATCCGTTGAGAGGAAGTGGGACTTTCTCTCCTTCACGATCCCGGTGATGATGTCGCGGTTGGCGTCGGTCTCCCGCGCCGCCACGACGATCCGGATCGAGAATACGCGCAGGGCGTCGGCGACGGACTGGGTCCCCTCGGCGGAGTTCTTGCGGCCGTTGAAGGGGAAGCTGTCGGGGCTTCTCTGGCACTTGCTGTTGATGTTGATGCGGCAGACCTGGTTCACCAGGGCGTCGATCAGTTGGGAGAGCTGCTCCTCGTTCCTGCCGAAGATGCTCGCCTGCTGGCCGTAGTTGGATTGCACCACGTAGTCGATGGTCTCCTTCAGGTCGTCATAGACCACGACCGGGACCACCGGCCCGAACTGCTCCTCGTGGTAGACCCGCATCTGCGGGGTCACCGGGTAGAGCAGGGCCGGGTAGAAGAAGGAGCCGCTCCGCGTGCCGCCACCGGGGTTCACCACCCGGGCGCCGTGCGCCTCGGCGTCGCGCAGAAGCCCCTCCAGGTATTCCGGCTTTTCCGGTTCGGGAAGCGCCGTGATGGCGACACCCTCCTGCCAGGGGACCCCGCACTTGAGCGCCGCGATACCCTGCGCCATCCCCTCCAGGAACCGCTGCGCGGTCTTTCTGTGCACGAAGATGATCTTCAGCGCGGTGCAGCGCTGGCCGTTGAAGCTGAGCGCACCCGAGAGGCACTCCTCGACGGCGAGATCGAGGTCCGCATCGGGGAGGATGATGGCCGGGTTCTTGGCGTCGAGCCCCAGCACGCAGCGCAGCCGGTGCGGGCGGGGATGGCTCGCGCGCAGGGCGTCCGCGACCTTGCTGGTGCCTATGAACCCCAGGACGTCGACGCGGCCGGTGGCCATGAGCGGGGGGAGCACCACCTCGCCGTCGCCGTACACCGTGTTCACCACGCCGGCCGGGAAGCAGTCGCGGAAGGCGGCCAGAAGCGGCTCGAAGAGGAGGACCCCGAAGCGGGGGGGCTTGAGGATGATGGTGTTCCCCATGACCAGCGACGGGATCAGCGTGGTGAAGGTCTCGTACAGGGGGAAGTTGTAGGGCCCCATGCAGAGCACGACCCCCAAGGGCGCGCGGCGGATCTGCCCGATGATCCCCTGCTGGATCACGAAACGGGAGGAGACCCGGTCCAGCTCCTTGAGCGCCTCGACGGTGTCCTTCAGGTAGGCGAGCGCGCGATCGAATTCGGCCTCGGCCTCCTTGAGAGACTTGCCGATCTCCCACATGAGGAGCTTCACCACCTCGCTGCGCTTTTCCTTCACGGCGCGGCTGAAGCAGGTCACGCAATGGATGCGCTCCCCCACCGACATGGTGGGCCAGGCTCCCCGACCGTTGTCGTAGGCGTCAACGGCGACGTCGAGCGCCTCGAGCGAGGCGGCGACGGAAAGGGCAGGCGCCTCCCCTACCCTCTGCGCCTCGGGATGCGCGCCGTTTAGCACCCGCACCGGCGAGAGCACCTCCTGCATGGGGCCTTCCCAGCGGCGCAGTTCGCCGCCGATCAGGTAGTAGTCCTGGCGGATCGGGTTTTCTATGTGGTACGGGGCGGGGATTTCCTGCGGCAGCGGGGACAGACCTGCGATCTTCTTCTTCACTTTGCCTTCCTTACTGACAGACGTAATTGCCGGATTCAGCTCCGGTCTCCGGGTGACGCCAAGCGTCACTCACAGCTATACGCCAACACAAAAGAAGGGTCAACCTGTTTGATGGTTGTCGCGTTCTACAGACCGTACCGATTGCGCAATGACAAAGCGCCAGTATACTCCTTTGGGTCTGAACGTTTTTGACAGTGGCACTACAATCGGAAAAGGAGATCTGGATATGGGATCAAAGGGACGTGAAATAGTCGGCATGAACGTCGATGAACTCCTTACACTGCTGAACCGCGCCTTCTGCGACGAGTGGTTCGCCTACTACCAGTACTGGCTGGGCGCGAAGCTGGTGAAGGGGCCGATGAAGGACGCGGTCGGAGCAGAACTTTTGGTGCACGCAACCGAGGAGCTGGCCCACGCGGACCTGGTGGCGCTGCGCATCATCCAGCTCGGGGGAACCCCGGTCACCAAGCCGGAGGAGTGGTACAAGTTCACCAACTGCGGCTACGATGCGCCGGACGATCCTTTCGTGAAGACCATCCTGGAGCAGAACATCAAGGGGGAGCAGTGCGCCATCGGCGTGTACAAGAAGCTCCTGGACCTGACCCGCGAGAAGGACCCGGTCACCTACAACATGGTGCTCACCATCCTTCAGCAGGAGGTCGAGCACGAGGAGGACCTCCAGGCGCTTTTGGAAGACTACGACCTGCTGATCGGGGCGATGAAGGGGTAGTCCCCTAGTTCATGCACCGGTAAGAAAAAAGCCCCGTCCATGCAGGCGGGGCTTTTATTTTTTCTCAAGCGAAACAGCAGAGGAGCTATACCTTCACGAAACTTTTGAAAAGACTTCGGCGGCCCACTGGTTCAGGCTCATGCCATGGGCCTCTGCCATCATAGCGGCACGGGCGTGAACCTCGGGGGGAAGCCGCAGCATGACTTTCCCTGAATAAGGCTTGTGAGGTGCCCTCTTTAGTTTCTCACAGGTTGCAAGATAGTCGTCCACGGCCTCCTCGAATGCGAGCCGCAGTGCCTTTACAGATTCTGCGTGAAAGCCAATGACGTCCTTGATGCCTGCGATGCGGCCAATGAAACAGGCATCTTCATCGCTGTACTCGATCCTCGCTGCATATCCCCTGTACGTCATAGTGCTCATGGTTTGACTCCTGCATTTTCCAGGAAAGCTCTCGCGTCCCTAACTTGGTACGGCTTCGCCTCCTTTGCCGGGTGAGGCCGGTGAAAAGTGGCAACAACACCATTGAGAAAGAAACGGACCCGGGACCCGCCCCCTTCGATGGTTTGCGCACCTAGCGCTATGAACAATGCCTCGATGCGGCGCCATTCCAGACCCGAAGGGACAGGATGTGTAAAAATAGCTTCTAGGGTTTGGCGATGGCTTTTGTTCATGACGTTAGCATACTTGAGCCAGGCCAGGGGTGCAATCACAAAGTGATATCACTTGTTCCTTTTCCGATACGGTTCAACATGCAAAATGGCAGGATCTGCGGCTTCGTTGTCCTTGAAAGGTGAGCCGGTGTTGTGCAATGATCCCGGCAGGCTAGCGGGAAGCAGGAACGGGAGGTGCCATGAACGGGACAATCATCATAGCGGTCGCCGCTTACGAAGGGGCGGAACTTCTGGACGTCACAGGACCGATCGAAGTCTTCAACATGCTGAACCGCTGCCTGGCCGAATCCGAGCCGCAGCGCCCGGGGTACCGCATCGTCATCCTGGCGGAAAAGGCGGGACCGTTTTGCACCTGCCCGGGAGTGCGCATCGTCGCGGACCACGCATGGGAGGATCTGCCGGAACAGGCGGACACCATACTGGTGCCCGGGAGCCCGGATGACGCGCTGGAGCGGGCCATGAAGGAGCAAAGGTTGCTGTCCTGGCTCGCCGCGCAGGGACCGCACGCACGGCGCCTCGTTTCGGTCTGCACCGGTTCGCTTCTTTTGGCAGAGGGGGGACTCTTGAAGGGAAAACGCGCCACGACGCACTGGCTCGACCTGGACCGGCTGCGCAACTACCCGGGGGTTCATGTGGAAAACGACGCCATCTACACGCGCGACGGGAAGGTGGCTACCTCGGCCGGGGTGACCGCGGGTATGGATCTGGCGCTCGCCCTGGTAGAGGAGGATTTCGGCAGGAAGACGGCACTCGCGGTGGCAAGGCGCCTGGTGATGTTCCTGAAAAGGCCCGGAGGCCAGGCCCAGTTCAGCACACAGCTCAGGGCCCAGATGGTCGAGGGGGGGCAGCTCGCACCGCTGCTCGCCTGGCTCAGGGAAAACCCGTGCGACAAGGCGACTGTGGAGGATCTGGCACAGCGGGCGGCGATGAGCCCGCGCAACTTCGCCCGGGTGTTCCTGCGGGAGACCGGGAAGACACCGGCCAAGTATCTGGACCAGCTCCGGTTGGAGCGCTCGGTCGCGTTGCTGGAAGAGACCACCCTGCCGCTGGAACGGGTGGCCCGGGAAAGCGGCTTCACCTGCGCCGAACAGATGCGGCGCGTCTTCGTCCGGGAGATGGGAGTCACCCCCCTCGCCTACCGGACGCGCTTCTGACGAGGAGGTTCACATGCGATATCTGCTGGCCAAAGGGGAAGTGGTAACGATCAAGGCCGACGACGCCGTCGAGTCGCTCGTTCTGGTCGCCGGAGAGGTATGGCTGACCCGCTCCTCGGACACCCGCGACTACTGCCTCAAGGAGGGACGACGCCTGACGGTGGCCCGGGGCGAGACGCTGATCATCGAGGCCCTTGCCCCCTGCACCCTGGCCATCACCTGCCGGGAACTCCGCGCCGGCTTGCGCATCACCATGGCTTGGCACCGCACCTCCCCCCGCACAGCCTGAGCTCAGCTCACCCCTTGACCGCCGGGGCGACCGGCCAGCTGATGATGAGCACCCCGAGGATGCAGGTCGCGATCCCCACGAGCCGCAGCCAGTGCATCTCCCCCCCCAGGAACCAGTAGGAGAGCAGCAGCACCAGGGCGGACTGGCAGCCGATGATGGCCAGGGCGTACCCCGCGTTGGCGCTCGAGGAGGTGGCCAGGAACATGGCCCAGTTGCCGAGCACGCTGCAGGCTCCCGCCGCAAGGAGCAGGGGCACGGCGGATTTCCAGGCCGGCCACATCCCCCAGTCCCCGGCCGACCACGCTGCGAAGCTGACCGTGAGCACCAGCGAGAGCACCAGCATGGAGAACTGGACCGAAACGCCGCGTTTGACGGCTGCGGTCATGAACAGCACCATGAAAGCGAAGCTCACCAGCGCGGTGAGGGCCTGGGTTACATAGTTCCACATGGCTGACCTCCTTTTGTGCTACGAAGAGCCTCTGCGGTCCAGTACCTGCCGGATGGTCCGCCCCAGGATCCTCATGGTGTAGGGCTTCATAAGGCAGGCCCGGATGCCGTGCTCGGCATCCTTTTCATCGACGGTCTCTTTGAACCCGGTGCAGAGGATGACGGGAACGTCGGGTCGCAAAGCCGTGATCTCCCTCGCCAACTCCCTTCCGGACTGCCCCGGCATGGTGAGGTCGGTGATCACCAGGTCGAAGCCGTACGGTTCGGCCCGGAACAGATCGAGGGCGCCCGCGCTGCTGATGGACGTGACCACGCTGTAACCCAGATTCTCCAGGATCCCCTGCCCCAGGACGGTGAGGGATTCCTCGTCGTCCACGAACAGGATCCGCTCGTTCCCCTGCAGCAGTTGCTCCGGCACTTCCTCCTCGCGCTTGATCTCCAGTGAGACCGCCGGGAGAAAGACCTCGAAGCAGGTGCCCGCCCCCGGCTCGCTGTGCACCGCTATCGCGCCGCCGTGGTTCTTGACGATTCCCTGGACCACGGCGAGACCGAGACCGGTCCCCTCGCCTGCAGGCTTGGTGGTGAAATAGGGATCGAAGATCCGCTCCAGTACCCGGTTTTCCATGCCGCGACCGGTGTCGCGCACGCAAAGATGCAGGTGTTCCACGGGATCGAGGAAGGGAAAAGGGGCGAGCTGGGGAGAGCCGGGCGGTACCACCCGGAGCGACACGGTCATGCGCCCACCGTTGGGGAGCATGGCGTGGGCCGCGTTGGTGCCGAGGTTCATCAGCACCTGGTGCAACTGCGTGGGGTCGGCGAATACCTTGTCCTCATCGGGGGGTACCTCGACCTCCTTGATGATCTCGATGGAGGCGGGGAGCGAGGAGCGGAGCAGGCGGCAGGCGTCGTCGAGGATGGCAACCAGGTGCACCGCCTTTCTTTCCTGCTCACTGTGCCTGCTGAAAGTGAGGATCTGGCGCACCAGGTCCGCCGCCCGCTGCGCCGATGTGAAGACCTGCTCCATCTCCGAGCGTCCCACCCCACCTTCCGGCACCTTGTGCAGCACCATGTCCGTGAAGCCGAGGATGGAGGTGAGGATGTTGTTGAAGTCGTGGGCGATGCCGGCGGCCAGCGTCCCGATCGCCTCCATCTTCTGCGCCTGGCGCAGTTCTTTCTCGGTCCTGCGCAGCTCCGCCGTCCGTTCCTCGACCCGCTTTTCAAGCAGATCGTTCGCCTCCAGGACCGCCCGCGTCGCCACCTCGGCCCGTTCCTTGGCCTCCACCAGCTCCTCGGTCCGTTCGCGTACCAGTTCCTCCAGGTGGTCCCGGTACTTGATCAGCTCGGCCTCGGCCACCTTCTGCTCGGTGATGTCGGTACCGCTCCCTATCCAGCGCACGATGCGACCTTTTTGATCCTTCTGCGGGACCGCCCGGGACAGCACCCAGCGGTATTCCCCGTCGAAGCGCCGGTTACGGTGCAGACAGCTGTAGGGCTCTCCCGTCGCGAGGGAGTGCTGCCACTTTTGCGCGGTGATGGCAACGTCGTCGGGATGGATGATGCTGCGCCACGGTTCCGGGTCGGGCTCCCCGGGAACGAGGCCGTTGAACTCGTACCAGCGCAGGTTGGCGAAGTCCTGGGCGCCGTCGGGCGTGGCGGTCCAGACGATCTGGGGGATCGTATCGATGATGAAGCGATAGAGTTTTTCGGTAGGGTGGAGAGTATCGGTCACTCGGCCCTCTGTTACAGACAAACTCTTACATAGGGATCAGACGAGCGGCTACTGGTGTTGGGAAAATATACAGAGCTTTTAGGACAGTTCAAGCCTCTTTCTTTGTTTATTGATGATGAAGCAGAGGCATTGACTGAAAGATACAGAGGCGCCGGGGTAGGAACCTTGCAATCGCCATCTCACTTCAAAAGAGTGTGCTCCAGGAGAATCTTGAGCCCTATCAGGCAGAGCACCACGCCGCCGCAGACCTCTACCCGCCTGCCCCAGTTATCGCCCAGCCTGCGCCCCAGGAGCATCCCGGCGACGGTCAGCACGCCGGCAACCAGGCCGATGATCACCGAAGGAACCCATACGCTCACCCCGATCATCGCCAGCGACAGCCCGACGGCGAAGGCGTCGATGCTGGTGGCGACCGAAAGCATCACCATGGTGAGCCCCTTGGTCGGGTCCGACGGGGAAGCGTCCTCCTCCTCTTCGAAGGCCTCGACGATCATCCTTCCGCCGACGTAGGCCAGGAGGCCGAAGGCGATCCAGTGGTCATAGGCGGTGATCCATTTCTGGACCGTGAGGCCGAGCAGCCACCCCGCGATGGGCATGAGCGCCTGAAACAGGCCGAAATGGAAACCGAGCCGGAACAGGTGACGGCCGGTGATCGGGTTGAGCACCGCCCCCGTGGCCAGGGCCACCGCGAAGGCGTCCATGGCCAAGGCTAGGGCGATGCCGAAGATGCTGATCCAATCCATTAAGACTCCACTTTCTTTAAACGTTCCTGACCGGATACAACAGTCACGCCTCCGCGCGCGGCAGCGCCGGGGGGAGTTGTGCATCCTCCCTCCCCCTGGGCATAGCAACCGCGTGACGACATAGCCGATGGCAGCGCCCTCCCCCGGCCTGAGCCCTCCCTCACCCGGGGGAGAGGGGATGGGACGAGACCGGGGTGTGGCTAATAGCCGTAATCGAGACTCTGGATGCGGGAGACCCGGCCGTCCTGCAGCTCCAGTTGGTACTGGAACTCGTTGGGGCCGAAGTTGAAGATCCAGTTGTCGACGATGATGTTGGTGATACTCCTGGTCGGGCCGGACTGCTCCTTCTGCACCACCTTCTTGGAACTTTGACTGGTCGTGGCGGGTTGGCCGCACTTGGCGAGCACCTCCCCAGCGGAGTCCCCGACGGACACGATGCCGCCTTTGCAGCGCACGGTCTCGCTGTCGGCAAACGCGGGGGCGGACAGCATCACGACGGCAGACAACGCGGCGGTCAGGTGAAAGGCTGTTTTCATCTCAATCCTCCTGATGCTCCTGTTGGCAAAACAGATAGGAATATAAGGTACAAGCGATATTTTGCAAAGCGCTAATTACGCGGCGCGCCTGCGGATGAGATGGACGGAGGTGGCCTTGAAGGAGGCGTACACCTCCTTCCCCTCGCACAGTTCCAGCGTGGCGAAGGACTCGCGGGTCACGTAGGCGGTGAGCATGAAGCCGCAGTCGAGCCTCAGTTTCAAAAAGGGCCCCATCGAAGAAACCTCGATCACCCGCCCGGGGTAGAGGTTGCGGGCGCTCGTTTTGGGGTTGGGGTGGCTGACGCTCACGGTGACGTTTTCCGGTCGGATACAGCAGTAGACCTGCGCGCCCGGCTGTTCGTCCCCCACCGTGTCGACCTCCCGACCCGCCACCTGTACCGCGATCTGCTGCTCGTGATTGCTTTTGACCTCCCCCTCGAGGATCGTTTCCATACCGACGAAGTTGGCCACGAACTCGTTGACCGGGTGGTTCATGACCGCGGCCGGCGTCCCCTGCTGCACGATGCGGCCGCCGTTCATCACCACGATGCGCTGCGACATCCTGAGCGCCTCGGACTGGTCGTGGGTGACCAGGATGGCGGCGATCCCCCGGTCCCGGATGATCCGGTCCATGTCCTCGGTGAGCGCCTGCCTGGTGGGAGGGTCGAGGTTGGCGAAGGGCTCGTCGAAGAAGATCACCTCGGGTTCCACGGCGAAGGCGCGGGCCAGGCTCACGCGCCGGGCCTCACCGCCGGAGAGTTTGCGCGCCGAGCGCTCTGCCATGTGACCGAGGTTGAAGCGCTCCAGGTAGCTGGCGACCCGCTTCTTGATCTCGCCGCGCCCCATTCCCCGAAGCTTCAGGCCGCTTGCCACGTTGTCGAAGACGGTGCTGTCGAAAAGGAGCGGGTCCTGCAGCACCATGGCGGTGCGGCGGCGCAGTTCCAGCCACTGCGAACTGGACGCGACGGTGCTCCCCCGGTAGCAGACGGAACCGCTTTGACGCTTCATGAGCCCCATAAGCGACAGGAGCAGGGTCGACTTTCCCGCACCGTTTGGGCCGATCAGCGAAACGAATTCATTTTCGGACAAAGAAAAAGAGGGTATGTCGAGTACGGTCACGCCGCCTCGATCAACCCTCAGCTCTTTCAGGTCGAGCACGTTTTGCGGCTTCGTCATCTGGGCCTTTCCCGCTGCTGGATGTAGGTGAGGAGGTAATTGACGGCGAAGCAGAATAGCAGAAGTATCACGGACAGGGCAATGGCCATGTCGAAATTCCCCCTGCCGGTCTCCATGACGGTCGCCGTGGTGAGCACCCGGGTGTACCCCCTGACGTTGCCCCCCACCATGATGGAGGCGCCCACCTCGGAGATCACCCCGCCGAAGCCGGCCATGACCCCCGCCATGAGCGGCAGCCGTGCCTCCTTGATCAGCATCCAGACCAGCTGGGTCCGCGTGGCGCCCAGGGCCAGGATCTGCAGCCTGAGGCTGGCCGGGAGGTTCTGCATGGCGCCGATGGTGACCCCCATGACGATGGGAGTCGCGATCACGGTCTGCGCGATGACGATGGCGGTCGGGGTGTACAGGAGCTCCAGGTACCCCAGGGGACCGTTTCTCCAGAGCATGATGGAGACGAAGAGGCCCACCACCACCGGCGGCAGCCCCATGCCGGTGTTCACCACGCTGACCAGGATCTTCTTGCCGGGGAAGCTGGTGAGCGCCACCAAGGTCCCCACGGAAAGACCGATCAACAGCGAGAAGAGCGTGGCGAGCCCGGAGACCTTGAGCGACAGCAGGGCGATGCCCAGCACCTCGCGATCAAACGACGCGAGGAGCTGGAACGCCTTTGTCAGACCTTCGAGGATCACGTCCATTTACAGCCCCAGGGACTCCGGTTTCTTGCCTGCATCCGGGAAGAAGAGCGGGGAGCCGAACTCCTTCTTGCCGAAGGTGGAGATGATCTCCTGGGTCTTCTTGGAGACCATGAAGTCGGCGAAGGCCTTGGCGCCGGCATTGTTCACCTTGGGCCACTTGGCCGGGTTCACCTCGATGACGTGGTAGATGTTGAGGAGCTTGGGCTCACCCTGGACCATGATCTCGAGCCCCAGGTGCGCCTTCTTGTTGAGCGCCAGGTAGGTGCCGCGGTCGGCCAGCAGGTAACCCTTCTTCTCGGCGGCGACGTTCAGGGTCTCGCCCATGCCCAGGCCGGTCTGCTGGAACCACTTCTGCCCTTCCGGGTTGATGCCGGCGGCCTTGAAGAGCCCCTTCTCCTTCGCGTGGGTACCGGAGTTGTCACCCCTGGAGAGCCACAGGGCGTTGCTCTTGGCGATGGTCTTCAACGCGTCTGCCGCGGTCTTGGCGCCGCGGATCCTGGCCGGGTCGTTGGCCGGTCCCAGGACGATGAAGTCGTTGTGCATGACGAGCTTCCTGTTCACGCCGAAGCCGTCGGCCATGAATTTTTTCTCCGCATCCGGGGAGTGCACCAAGAGCACGTCGGCCTCCCCCTTCTCGCCCATCTTCATGGCCTGGCCGCTCCCGACCGAGATGGTCTTCACGAAATAGCCGGTCTGCTTCTCGAAGACCGGGATCAGCACGTCCAGAAGGCCGGAGTCCTGGGTGGAGGTGGTGGTGGCCAGGATCAGGTTCTTCTGCTGAGCCCCCCACCCGGTGGAAACCGTGGCGACCAGGCTGAGCAGGAACAGGACAACAAAAAGGGGCAACGTTCTGAAAATTTTGGACATCGTCAAACTCCTTCTTTTTGATTTACCTAATTGCGTCAAGCGTTATGGTGCTTTCGCTACAGCGGTTAACCTTAAAAAGGGGAACGGCGAACCGCCCCCCAATCGCTTCAGCTCACCCCGAGGATGACGCTGGAGGCCTTGAACAGGGTGCAGGCGTGCGAGCCGACCTTGAGCCCGAGGCTCGTGCCGCTGTCATGGGTGATCACGGCGCTTATAGTGTTGCCGCCCCCCACTTCCACGTCGACCTCGGTGGAAACGGGCCCTTCCACGATCTTGGCGACGGTGCCGCACATGACGTTGCGGGCGCTGATCTTCGCGTCGTGCAGGTCGGAGCCGACCATGACCGAGCTCGCCTTGATGATGGCGTAGGCCGAGCTCCCCTCCTTGAGGGCAAGGTTCTCGACGGCTCCGTTGGTGATGACGGCGACCAGCGGCGCGCCGCCGGTGAGCACCAGGGTCACCTCCGCGTTCACCGCCCCCTTGGTGATCTTGGCGATGGTTCCGGACAGGACGTTACGGGCACTTACTTTCATGGATATCCTCCGTAAAAGCTGGTAGAGACTCGCACTGTCGCCGAGCCTTCCCTCGAGATTCTCCAGGAACCGGCGATGTTCTTCCTGGAGCACGCCGTACTGCTGGACCACTTCCTTCCCGTAGGCGGTGAGGGTCGTCCCCCCGCCGCCCCGCCCGCCGGTCACCCGCTCCACCAGCGGCTTTTCGGCGAGGTTGTTGATCATGTTGACCAGGTCCCAGGCGTTCTTGTAGCTGATGCCGACTGCCTTGGCCGCCTTGGTGATGGAACCAAGCTCGTCGATCTTCTGCAGAAGCGCAATCCGGTCCAGCCCCAGGAACTTCTGCTCATCCTTGTGAAACCAGAGAGCCCCTTCGAGCTCAATGCCGCGTTTTGTGCCACGACTCAATTCACACCTCGTTCAGGAGCAGAGACTGTGACAAGTTCCTCACAGGGATCTGCCGATGTCTGCCCCAGTATACGATCATATCAGTGAGAGTAAAGCCGGCCCCTGACAGCGACTGACACATCTCCCACGCCATCCCACCAGTCGGATTATCGTTATATCATAAACACCATAGCGTAGACAAAAAAAGTGAGAACCCGTCCCGTATACCTTTTTCACACAAAAGATCGGGTGGTTAAAGGACCAGAAATGGCGATGCCGCCGGGTGACGCCGGCTCATTCGCCGGCGTTGGTAGCGGAGAGGAATTCCGAGCGGTTCCAGGTGGTCATGCAGGAAGGGTGCGCCGGGTCGGGATGGCAGAGGTAGATCTCGTCACCGGGATAACCGGCGACCTTCAGTCCGGCCGAACGGAGCATCGCCTCGACGCCGGCGTGGTTCGCGATCCACCAGTTGGTCGGGTCCCCGGCGAAGCGTTCCTCGATGAAGGCCATCTTGGGCCACCCCACGCCCAGCAGCGCGTCCCGTTCGTTGATCCAGAAGTCGGCCTGCCCGGCGACCTCCCGGCCGGGCATGGTGATGGTCTGGAACAGCATCATGCCCGCCGTCTTCTGCGCCACGATGTCGAGTGCCAGCATCGGGTAGCGCAGGTGGTAGAACACCCCCATGAACAGGACCAGGTCGAACTTTCCCTTCACCCGCGCCAGGTCGTAGACCTGCATCTGCCGGAACTCCACCAGGTCCTGCAGGGCGTACTGTCCGGCCGCCCAGTTTGCCTGATCCAGATAGTGGCTGTCGCAGTCGATGCCGAGCACCCGGGCGCCGCGGCGCGCCAGCTCGAACGAGTAAAAGCCCGCGTTGCAGCCGATGTCGAGGGCACTCCACCCGGTCAGGTCCTCCGGGATGCAGCCCGCGATCTCGCGCCACTTGAAACCGGGGAAGTCCCCCAGGGAATGATCCGGGGCCGTCTCGGTCCCGTCGGGCAGGTGCAGGTTGTGGAACCAGGGGGAGAGTTCCCCGATGTCGTCTTCCAGCGTTCTCGGTTTGGCGTGGGTCATGCAGGCACCTCGATTTCGTTTTACTCGCCGGGACAGGGGCCCGGCGGGACCGGGGCGACGAGTCACAGTGCGGCCAGGTACTCCTCCAGTTCCTCGGCGCGGCAGGCGGCCGAGTGGGACCGCAGCACACGGGTGCGGGCGCGCTCCCCGATGGCGCGGCGCTCCTCGTCGGGGAAACGCTGCAGGATGCGCAGCATCTCCTGGCTGCCGGAAGCGAGCAGGATCTCCTTTTCCGGCACGAAGAACTGCTCCAGTCCCGGCCACCGGTCGCTCACGATGGGGACCGCGCAGGCGGCGGCCTCGAAGAGCCGGACGCTGGGCGAATAGCCGGCCACCTGCATCTGCTTCCTGGTCAGGTTCAGGGTGAAACGCTGCGAACAGTAGAACTCGCTGTGGCACTCGGGGGGGAGATGTTCGATGCGATGCGTGTTCTTTGGCCACGTGAGGTCCGAGGGGTACTGCGCCCCGGCCACCACGAAGCGCCCTTTCTCCCAGGAGGCGGCGGGCCGGCAGAGCAGCTGGTCCAGGCCGGGCTGGCGGTCGCGGCTGTAGGTGCCAAGATAGCCGAGGTCCCAGCGCGGGGTGATCTGCATCGGGTAATGCACCATGGGATCGACCGAGCAGTACAGGGCGCGCGCCGCCCGCGAACCGTAGTGGCGCTCGATGTAGTCCAGGGTCGGTCCGCCGGTGAAGGAGAGGTAGAGGTCGTAACAGGGGATGAGGTCCTCGCTGAGGTACTGGCACTCACCGCGGGCCAGGGCGGCCAGGGTCACCGGGGTGTCGATGTCGTAGAAGGCCTTGATCCCCTTGGCGTGCTTGGATACCCACTTCCCCACCTCGATCCCCTGGTAGACGTAGGAGCCGACGATGACGCAGTCGGCGTCGCTGATCTCGGGACCGTACTCGGCCAGCAGTTCGTCCAGCGACCTGTATATCAGCGTGTTGCAAAAGGGGGGCTCGGGGAGGTCGCGGTGGGTCTCGTACCACTGCGCGTCCCGCTCCAGGAACAGGATCTCGTGGCCGCGCTTGTCCATCTCCCGCAACAGCCCGCGGTAGGTGGTGGCGTGGCCGTTGCCCCAGGACGAGGTGATGGACAGACCGAAGACGACGATCTTCATGGTGCCCCCCCGATGTACGCCCGGCGGATCGGGCCGCAGGCGAAGATCTCCTGGAACTGCCTGGCACGGTGCGCGTAGGTATGGGAAAGAAAGAATTCCTCGACCCGGTGCTCCCGGTCCGGCAGGCGGTTGCCCAGGAAGGAGAGGTCCGCCTGGAACCGCGGTTCCGGCGGGACGGGGAAGTGGGCGTCGGGTTCGTAAAAGGTGATGCGGTGACCCAGGCGGGAGAGCGCCCGCACCATGCCGCGGTAGTAGGTGGCTGCGCCGTTCCAGTAGGCGGAGACCAGGCTCGAGGCGAAGAAGGCGATGGTAAGAGGAGCAGCCATGGTGGTTCCTTTCAGGAAAGAAGTTACGCAAAGCCACGCGAAACAGGCGCGAAGTGGGCGAAGAAAGCTTGTCCTTTTTACCCAAAAAGCTCTCTTTCCGTTCTTAGCGGTTTCTCCGCGTTTCTTTGCGCTGCCGCCTTTAAAGCGGCTGGGAGAGAAGCGCTTTACCCTCCAATGCCGAGCTCGCGGCAGATGGTCAGCAGCTCCTGGACGCGGTGGCGACAGGTATGCCGGGCCAGGATGGTCTCCCGGCCGTGGTCTGCCAGGCTCTGCGCCCGCTCCGGGTCTTGCAAAAGGGCTTGCATCTGCCGCTCCATCTCCTTGCCGTCCCGGGCGTAGAGAAGGTCTGCGCCATCGGTGAAAAGCCGGTCGCTGTCGATCCAGGGCGCCGACAGCAGCGGGATACCGCAGGCCAGGGCCTCGAAGGGGCGGATGGTGGGTATCCCCGGCAGGGACTCCAGGTAGGGGCGGCGCGGGATGTGGACCGTGAGCCGGAACCGGCTGAACACCCGGGGCACCTCGAAGTTCGGGAGCCAGCCGCCGTAGCCGATCCCGGCCTCGGCCAGAAGCTTGAGCGCCTCCCTCGGGTAGCGCACGCCGTAGACAACCCCCTTCAGGTGCAGCCTCCGCACCGGCTCCACAAAGAATTCACGGATCTCCTGGCTGCGCTCGTCGTCGCCCCAGTTCCCGATCCAGACCACGTCCCCGACCTTGTCGGGCGACTCCAGCGGCCGGAACACCCGCACGTCGGCCGCCTCGTGCCAGATCCAGACCCGCTGCGCCCAGCCGCGGGAGAGGTAGATCTCTCTGATCCTGCCGCCGTAGGCCAGCACGCCGTCAAAACCGGAGAGGTCGTAGGTGGCCATCGACCGCTCGTCGGTGACGCTTCGGTGGTGGGTGTCGTGGAACAGGAGCCGGTAGCTGCCGCGCGCCTTGCGGTGCTCCCCCAGGCGCCGGACCAGTTCGTGCTCGCTCCACTCGTGGACGATGACCAGGTCCGCGCCGGCCAGGACGTGGTCCAGGTCCAGCTCCTCGAGGCGGTAGCCGACCCCGGTGAGCCCCGGGTAGGCCTGTCCGAAGCGAAGCAGCACCTCCTCTCCGCCGTCTTGCAGCATGTTGCTGTAACTCCAGCCGTTCTCCGGCTCGTAGACCGTCACCTGGTGCCCGAGCAGCCCAAGCTCCGTGACGATGCCCCGCAGGAAATGGGCGTTGCCGTGGTTCCAGTCGGACAGGATGGAGTGGTAAAACATCACGATGCGCATGATTCAGCGTACCTCCGGTGGAGTCGTGCCGCAGAGCCGGGCGTACAGGGCGAGGTAGCCGGCGGTCATCCTGGCGGCGGAGAAGCTGCGGCTTCTCTCCAGGGCCTTCTCCCTGAGGCTCGCCTGACGGTTGCGGTCGGCGCAGAGCGCGCACAGCTGCTTTTGCAGCTCCAAAGCCGATTCGGGATCCACGAACAGGGCAGCCCCGTCCCAGAGCTCGCGCAGGCTGGGGATGTCCCCCAGTACCAGGGCGCAGCCGGAGAGGGCCGCCTCCAGGATGGTGAGCCCGAAGGGCTCGTAGCGCGCCGGGAGCACGTAGATGGCGGCGGCGGTGTACCAGAGGGCCAGCGACTCAGGCTCCAGGAAGCCGAGCCGGTTCACGCCGTCGACGTTGGCCGCCCCGCCGCCGGGCTGGTTGATCTCCCCCGCCACGTACACCGGCCAAGGGAGGTCGTAGGCGTTGCGCACCAGGGCGCCGATGTTCTTGGCCTCGTCCCAGACCCTCCCCACGGAGAGGATGAAATCCTCCTTCCTGCCGGGGCGGAACCTGGTGCGGCCGCGGGCGTTGTAGACCACCTGCGCGTCGGGAAGAGGCAGGTAGAGCCTCCTGATGCACTCGAGCATCGCCGAGGAGGGCGCGGCAACCAGGTCCGCCGCGGCCAGCCCCCGGGCGACCCGGACCCGGTAACCTTCCAGCCGCTGCGGTGCCTGTTCGCCGCGCACCGCCTCCCACCAGGAAAGGACGCAGGAGTGGGCCACCACCAGGCAGGGGGTGCGCCAGGGGAGCGCCGCGTGGACGTAACCGTTTAGGTGCACGAGGTCCGGCTTCAGCTCCGCCTCCAGGGAGAGGAGCCAGTCGCCGCTCATTTCCACGTCGGCCCAGGGGTCGTCCATCCACTCCAGCCGGTAGCCGCTCTCAAACAGCGTGACGTTCGCCTCGTCGGCCACCTCCCGGCGCTGCCCGGGGGAAAGAGGCCGCCCCATGGTGGCGAGGGCGATGCGCACCCCGTGTGGGGCCAGGCCGCGGCTGAGCTCCAGGGCGTAGTTCCAGACCCCGCCGATCGGATCGGCGGTCATCAGTATCAGCCCCGGCGCATTCGGGGGTGCGTGCTCGCTTGCTCCTGTGGTGGGAACCGCATTGTTCATGAATAAAAAATCCCGGCTGCACCCTTGTTGAACAAACACCCGAAATATTAGCTCCTAACGCCTTGCCATCTCATGAGTCCGTGATGCCGCTTCGGTAAAGGGACACCCGTCCCCTTCGCCTTCCTCCGCGGGAAGGGCACCGCTCAAGAGCCGCCCGGCGCGGCTTATCGTCTTATCTGTGTATCGACGTATCTATTTACCAGTTTACCTTTGTTACCTTCCGTTGGCCGCGTCGAGCACCTCGGCCACCCGGACCAGTTGCTCCGCCTGAGGATCGAAGGCGCCCCCTCCTAATCTGAGCTGACGCGCCCAGGCCACCGCGCACCTCCCTCCCCAGTCGTCCGGGGGAGCGGCGATGGTCTCGGCAGCCGTGCCGCGGAAGCGCTCGGCCACGAACAACCATGGCCGCCGGGTGGAAACCGATGAAACCGCCCCCCGTGACAAGAACGCTCCCTGCCAAAAGCTCCTCCCCTCAAGCGGTTAGACCTTTGCGGTAGCGGTCATCTAATTAGACAAAAGTTTATTGATTTAAATTAATAAAACCCAATACTAGCAGTGACGGATTTTCTGTCAAACTCCCCGCACAAAAAAATCGCATTTTTCTCCAGTAAGATGGCGGACATGTCCCCTCCCCGGCACATGATCGGCTTTTCAGTTGCGTCAATCGGCCCCCCTCGGCACGGGAAGCCGAGGCACATGAAGGATGCCCCCCGCCCAATCGGTTTTAAAATTCGCGGAGTGTGTTATTTTAGAGCGTGTTAATTTTTTCTGACAGTAACGGCTTCGGAGGCGGCGATGACTGCAACGCAGAGAAGGGTACCCATCGGGGCGGAAACGGTACCGGGAGGGGTGCACTTCAGGGTCTGGGCGCCCGGCCACCGGGAAGTCGAGGTGGTGCTCGAAGGCACCCCGACGCCGCAGGCGACGGCGCTCTCCCCCGAGGAGGATGGATATTTTTCCGGCTTCTGCAGCGAGGCGAAGGTCGGATCGCGCTACCGCTACCGCCTGGACGGCGCGGATAGCTTTCCTGACCCTGCTTCCCGCTTCCAGCCCGAGGGCCCCCACGGCCCCTCCCTGGTAGTGGATCCGGCGAGCTTCACCTGGAGCGACGAGGGGTGGCCCGGCGTGGAGCGCGAGGGGCAGGTCATCTACGAGATGCACCTGGGGACCTACACCATGGAAGGGACCTGGCGCACCGCAGCGGAACAGCTCCCGGCGCTCAAGGAACTGGGGGTCACCCTGGTCGAGGTGATGCCGGTGGCCGACTTCCCCGGCAGATTCGGCTGGGGGTACGACGGGGTGAACCACTTCGCCCCCACGCGGCTCTACGGACAGCCGGATGACATGCGCCGTTTCGTGGACCGCGCCCACGCCCTGGGGCTGGGCGTCATGCTGGACGTGGTCTACAACCACTTCGGCCCCGAGGGAAACTACCTGGCGCATTTTTCCGAATTCTATTACGGGGCGAACGAGAGCGATTGGGGCAAGGTGATGAACTTCGACGGCAGGCACAACGCCCCGGTGCGCGAATTCTTCATCGCCAACGCCGCCTACTGGATCGACGAGTTTCACCTGGACGGCCTGCGTTTCGACGCCACCCATGCTATCATAGACAACTCGGACATCCACATCCTGGGGGACATCACGCGCGGCGCCAGGGAATCGGCCAAGGGGCGCAGGTTGCTCCTGGTGGCGGAGAACGAGGGGCAGGACTACCGCTGCCTGCGCCCGAGGGAGGAAGGGGGCTTCGGCATGGACGCGGTCTGGAACGACGACTTTCACCACAGCGCCCACGTGGCCCTTACCGGGTACCACGACGCCTACTACTCCGAGTACTTAGGCTCCCCCCAGGAGATGATCTCCTGCGCCAAGTGGAGCTACCTCTACCAGGGGCAGTTCTATTTCTGGCAGGGGAAGCGTCGCGGCTCCCCCACCCTCGGCATCAGCCCGAACAGCTACATAAACTACATCCAGAACCACGATCAGATCGGGAACTCCGCCTGGGGGACCCGGATCGACAGGCTCACCAACCCGGCCGCCCTGCGCGCCATGACCGCGGTGCTCTTCCTGCTCCCCCAGACCCCGATGATCTTCCAGGGACAGGAATTCTCCGCCAGCGCCCCCTTCCTTTACTTCGCCGACCTGAGCAGCGAGACCTCGCAGCAGGTCCACGCCGGGCGCATCGAGTTCCTGAAGCAGTTCACCAACGTCGATTCCCCCGAGGTGATCGACACCATCGACAAGCCCTACGAGCTGGAAACCTTCCAGCAGTCCCGCATCGACCTCAGGGAACGCGAGCGTCACCACAAGGTCTACGCGCTCTACCGCGACCTGATCAGGCTGCGGCGCGAGGATCCCGTCTTCAACCGCGGCTACGCCTGCCACATCGAGGGGGCGGTGTTGGGGAGGGGAGGCTTCCTGCTGCGCTACTTCCTCGGCGAGGAGCAGCGCCTGTTCCTGGTCAACCTGGGGCGGGAGCTGCACCTGGCGCCCATCCCGGAGCCGATGCTGGCGCCACCGCTTGGCTGTACCTGGGAGATGCTCTGGAGCAGTGAAAAGGTGGAGTTCGGCGGTTCCGGGACACCGAAGCTCGACATGGAGAAATTCTGGCGTCTGCAGGGATATGCGGCACTGGTGCTGATTCCGGTCCCCGAGGGAGGTAACGAACCATGACCACGGTAACGCGGGAATACCGTCTCGACCGGCACGACGAGGAACTGAGGACACGGCAGATGCTGGAACAGGAGTGGCTTTTGACCAACGGGCTTGGGGGGTACGCCTCGGGGACGGTCTGCGGGGCGCTGACCCGGCGCTACCACGGCCTGCTCATCGCGGCCTACCCTTCGCCGATGGGGCGCATCGTGATGCTGAACCGGCTCACCGAGGCGATCAGGTTCCCGGACGGGAGCATGGTCCGCTTCGGCGGGGACCAGAAGGAGTCGGGGCTCGAGTTCCACGGCATGGAGTACCTGACCGGCTTCAGGCTCGAGGACGGCCTCCCGGTCTGGCGCTACAAGGTGAACGGTACCGTGATCGAGAAGCAGCTGGTCATGGTGCACCGCCAGAACACGGTGCACCTGATCTACCGCCTCCTCTCCGGCGAGAAGATGGTGCGCCTCAAGCTGCAGCCCTACCTGCAGTTCCGCCCCCACGACGCCTCGGTCGACGTCGCCTCGGACGATCCCTACATGTTCACCGCGGTGCAAAACCGCTACCAGATCGCCTCCGGCGCCAATTCGCCCCAACTGAGGCTGGTGATCAACGGCGGCAGGGGGAACTTCACCCTGGAGGAAAAGCACAATACCGACATCTTCTACGACGTGGAAAGCGCCCGGGGGTACGATTCCCTGGGAACCCTCTGGACCGCCGGCTACTTCGCCGTAGATCTCGGCATCGGGCAGGACGCGGCCCTCACCGCCTCCACCGAGACCTGGGAGACCATCGCGGCCCTCTCGCCGGCGGCAGCCCTCGAGATGGAAAGGGAACGGCGCCGGCTCCTTTTGGCCGCGGCGGACCCCAGGGCGCGCCAGGGGCTTCCCGCCGAGCTGGTGCTCGCCACCGACCAGTTCATCATCACCCCGGCAGGGCGCCACAAGGACAGCGTGCGCGCCCACGCCATGGGGGACGAGGTCTGCACGGTGATCGCCGGCTACCACTGGTTCACCGACTGGGGGCGCGACACCATGATCTCGCTTGAGGGGCTCACCCTCGCCACCGGCCGCCACACCGAGGCGGGGTGGATCCTGCGTACCTTCGCCCACTACGTCAAGAACGGCCTGATCCCCAACCTCTTCCCGGAGGGGCAAAACGAGGGGCTCTACCACACGGCGGACGCGAGCCTGTGGTTCTTCCACGCGCTGAGCCGCTACCTGGAATACACCAACGACCGGGCCACGCTGAACATGATCATGCCCCAGATGCGGGAGATCATCGACCGGCACCTCTCCGGCACCAGCTTCGGCATCGGGGTCGATTCGAGTGACGGACTCTTGAAACAGGGGGCAGAGGGATACCAGCTCACCTGGATGGACGCCAAGGTGGGGGACTGGGTGGTCACGCCACGCCGGGGGAAGGCCGTGGAGCTGAACGCGCTCTGGTACAACGCCCTGCGCCTTATGCAGCAGTGGACCGAGCAACTGGGGGACGAGCGGTACTCGCGGCAGCTCGGTACCTTTGCCGACCAGAGCTACCGCTCCTTCAACCAGCGCTTCTGGTACGCCGACGGGGGCTACCTCTACGACATCGTGGACGGCGAGCTGGGCGACGACAACGCCTGCCGCCCCAACCAGCTCTTCGCCATCTCGCTCCCCTTCCCCGTGCTGGAGCGGGACCGCTGGCCACAGGTGCTGGAAACGGTTCGTCAGCGCCTGCTGACGCCGGTGGGGCTGCGCACCCTCGCCCCCGGACACCCCGACTACAAGACGACCTATCACGGCGACCTCAGGGCCCGCGACGCCGCCTACCACCAGGGGACCGTCTGGCCCTGGCTCATCGGCACCTTCATCGACTCGTGGATGAAGCTCTACCCGGACCAGGTCGGCGCGGCGCGCAGCTTCCTGGACGGCCTGGTGCAGCAGATGAACCAGCAGTGCATCGGCTCCATCAGCGAGATCTTCGATGCCGAGCACCCCTACAACCCCAGGGGGTGCATCGCCCAGGCCTGGAGCGTGGCGGAGATGCTCCGCTGCTGGCTCAAGACGGCGCAGTGACGCAGAGCCCATCACTGACAAGCAAAAAGCCCCCTCCCTTTTGGGAGGGGGCTTTTTGTTGCCCCTACTTGGTGATCAGGTCGTTCTTCACTTCCTTCACCCCCTTGACGCCGCGGGCGATTGCACCTGCCCTTCTCGCGTTCTCAGCCGAATCCACGAAACCGCTCAACTGCACCACCCCCTGGTAGGTGGTGACGTTGATCTGGAAGGTCTTCAGCGCCAGTTCGTCGAAGATGGCGGCCTTGACGCGGGTGGTGATGGCCGCGTCATCCACGTACTCCCCTGCGGTTTCGTGCTTGGTCGTGTGGGTGTGGGTGCAGCCGACGAAGGAAGTGAGCAGGCAGGCACAGACAAGGACCGTGATGATGCGCTTTGTTTTTGCCATGACGATCTCCTTTCTCGCAGATAATTTGTCAGCCGGAAACCGGTTAAGGATAACCAATCAAACAGGGGAGTCAAGAACCTGCAGCGGGACACATTTGAATTTTCCAATCACGAATTTATACTTGGCGGGTGGTGGGAGGGGGGAAAACAGTATCGATGGAGGTGATTTATGAAGCAGGTGTTACTGATACTTTTTCTGCTGCTGGTGGTCGGGACGGACCGGGTGATGGCAGTGGACGCCTCCATCTGCAACCCGGGCTCGGACATCCTCTACTATCCCAACGGGGATCTGAAGTCGTGCAACCTCAAGGACATCACCAGGTTGAGCGGCGTGACCTGCAATCAGCTTTCCAACGCCGAGTTCTACGAGCTGGGGATGCTGAAAAGCTGTGTCACCAAGAATTTTTTCAACTATGAGGGGTTGATCTGCAACGAGTACAGCGCAATCAGCTTCTACGAATCGGGCAAACTGGAAGGGTGTGTCCTGGCCACGCGGGCTGAGGTGGACGGCAAGATGTGCGTGGAGCAGCAGCCGATCACCCTGTTCGAGACCGGCAAGTTGAAATCCTGCAGCGCGCCGCGCTAGGCGGCCCCCGCCAGGCGGCGCATCACCAGCTTCATGTCCTCCCAGACGTGGCGTTTGAGCGCCTCGTCGGCCAGGAGACTTTCCGGGTGCAGGGTCGGCATCACCGCCCTCCCCCGGACGTCCTGCAAACTGCCGCGCACCTGCTCCAGGGTTGCCTCCCCCCCAAGCAGCAAACGGGTTGCCTCTTCCCCCAAGGCGACCACCACCTCCGGCTCCACCGCAGCGATTCGCTGCGCCACCTCTCGGGCGACTGCCGCGGAATCCCCTGCACTATCGAAGCTGACCAGGCAGACCTGGTCGGTCCGGAACTTCATGGCAACTACGATCTTCGCCAGGAGCTCGCCGGCCGCACCCGCGAAGCCACCTCCGCTCATGAGGAAGAGAAGACGGGCGTGCGGGTCACCCTCCTGGCGGCAGAAAGGTGCGGCTGTCTCGTCGGTCCCGGCGGGAGGCGCGGAAACGGCGGCAGGAGACGGGGCGACAGGCGCAGACGGCGCGGCGGCCAAAGCCACGGCTGTAGCCGCGGTGGCTGACGCTGGAGGCGCCACGGTCGGGGTGAGGGCGCCGAAAGCGAGTTCATCCAGACCGCTGTCGGCCAAGTCCGTCAGGTACCCCTTCAGCGAGCGTAACAGCAGCTCCCGCTCCTCCATCTCCGCCATCCTAAACCCCTTTACATTTCCGGTTTCATTAACTATGCTCGAAGGCATGCCGCTTTTACTTCTCGTCACATCCCTGCTGGTCTTTGCGCTCCCTGAACAGGCCCTCGCCTGGGGGGCCGGCGTGCACCTTCAGCTCGGCATGAACGTGCTGAACAACCTGGACGCCCTGAAGCCGGCCGTTGCCGCCATCATCTCGGCACATCCCTACGATTTCCTCTACGGCACCATCGCCGCCGACATCACCCTGGGCAAGAAGTTCACCCACTACCTGCAGCACTGCCACCGCTGGCGCATCGGGCACCGGGTCCTTGACAAGGCGGGCGATCCCGCCCAGCAGGCCTGCGCCTACGGCTACCTCTCCCACCTGGCCGCGGACTGCATCGCCCACAACTACTACGTCCCCTACAAGGTCATGCGCAGCTTCTCGTCGCTGACCCTGAAGCACGCCTACTGGGAGATGCGCTTCGAGAACTACGTGGAAAAGGAGATCTGGGAGACCGCAAAGAAGGTTTCGCTGGAACATTTCAGCAGCAACGACCAGTTACTGCGCAAGGTCCTCTCGGATACCATCTTCTCCTTCGGCACCAACAAGAAGATCTTCAACTCCATCCTGCTGGTGAGCCGCCTGGAGAAGTGGCAGAGCATACTGCAGACCCTGTCCGACACCTCGCGTTACGCGCTCGAGGAAAACGACCGGGAGGAGTACATGCAGCTGGCCCAGGAGGCCGTTTTCGACTTCCTGAACAACGACGAATCCTCGCGCTTTTTCCACGCCGATCCGACCGGTGAAAGGGCGCTGGCGGCGGCGGAAGCGGTGCGCAAGAACCTGCGGCTTTTGTACCGTACCGGCAAGATCACCAAGCAGCAGGCCTACGCCGAGCTCGACGAGCTGAAGCTGAAACTCAAGGAAGCGATCTGCGAGCCGGAACTGCTGCTGCAGATCCTCTCGAAGTAGCACCCTCTCGAAGCAGCTCCCTCCGCTTCTACTCCCTTCCCCGAAGGGGGAGGGTCCGGGAGGGGGACGCTTCAGGGCGAATGATCATTCGCCCCTACAGCGGTTTCTATCCTTTCGCTGCGCGCTTCTCCCCCAGCAACGTTTCCACGTTTTCCAGGATCACACCCGCCAGGTCTTCTTTCTCCATCATCGGAAGTTCTTCGACCCGGCCGTCGCTGAAGAGCAGCTTCGCGATGTTGGTGTCCACGTTGAAGCCGGCACCTTCCTGCGAGACGTCGTTGGCCACCACGAGGTCCAGGTTCTTGGCCTTGAGCTTCGCCCCTGCGTGGCGCAGCAGGTCCTGCGTCTCGGCGGCGAAACCGACCAGGATCCGCTCCCCCTTGCCGGCTCCCAGTTCCGCAAGGATGTCCGGGTTCTTCTCCAGTTCGATGCAGAGGCTCTCCTGGCTCTTCTTCATCTTTTCGCCGGCGCGTGTCCTGGGGCGGTAGTCCGCCACGGCGGCCGCCTTGATCACGATGTCGATGCGAGAGAGGCATCCCTGCACCGCGTCCCGCATCTCCTGCGCGCTCTGCACCCGGATCACCTCCACCCCGACCGGGGGTGCCAGGCAGGTCGGCCCGGTCACCAGGGTCACCGCCGCCCCCCTAAGGCGCGCCTGGCGCGCGATGGCGTATCCCATTTTCCCGGAGGAGTGGTTGCTGATGTAGCGCACCGGGTCGATCTCCTCGAGCGTCGGCCCAGCCGTGACCAGGATCCTCTCTCCCGCCAGGCGCTTCGGGGTCAGGGCCGCCACGGCCTCCTCGAAGATCACCTCGGGTGCCTGCAGCTTCCCCTCCCCTTCGTAGCCGCAGGCGAGCATGCCGCAGGCGGGGGCAACGAAGAGGTAGCCGTGCTCCTTGAGGCGCGCCTCGTTCTCACGGTAGATCGGGTTGCGGTACATGTTGACGTTCATGGCGGGGGCGATCAGGACCGGCGCCCTGGTCGCCATGACCGTGGTGGTCAAGAGGTCGTCCGCGATGCCGTGGGCTATCTTGCCGATGACGTTGGCCGTCGCGGGGGCGATGATGTAGAGGTCGGCACGGTCTGCGAGCGCGATGTGCCCTATCTTCTCTTCCGAAATCAGGTTGAAGAGCTCCAGGTGCACCGGGTTCCGGGACAGGGTCTGGAAGGTGAGCGGCGTTACGAATTCCGTGGCCGACTTGGTCATCACCACGTGCACGTTGGCGCCCGCCTTCACCAGGAGGCGCAAAAGCTCCACCGCCTTGTAGACCGCGATGCCGCCGGCAACCCCGAGAACGATCTCCTTGCCTTTCAGCATGTGCTCCCCCTACTCGTTGAGGTACGGGTTGAAGCGCCGCTCCTGCCCGATGGTGCTGGAGGGGCCGTGTCCGGGCCAGACGATGGTGTCGTCCGGCAGCGGCATGAGCTTATTCTTGATGGCGTCGATCAGCTGGCCGTGGTCCCCCCCGGGGAGGTCGGTGCGGCCGACCGAGTCGGCGAACAGGGTGTCCCCGGTGATCAGCAGCTTCTCGTTGGCGAGGTAGAGGCAGCACCCTCCCTGGGTATGCCCCGGGGTGTGCAGCACCTCGATCTCGCGCCGCCCGAACTCGAGCTTCATGCCGTCGGTGAGGAAAGCGTCCGGCTCAGGCGAGTTCTCTACGTTCAGCCCGTACTTCTGGGCCGAGCGCGCGGCATTGAGGAGGAAGGGGACGTCCTCCTTGTGGGCAAGAAGCTGCGCGCCGGTCTTCTCCTTCAACGCGCGGTTGCAGCCCATATGGTCGAAGTGGCCGTGGGTGTTGATGATGTACTTGACCTTGAGCCCGAACTCGGCGATCGCCGCCAGGATCATCTCGCAGTCGGCACCGGGATCGACCACGATCCCCTCGTTACTCTGTTTGTCACCCAGGATGAAGCAGTTCACCCCCAAGGGGCCCACCACTATGGTCTCAAACAACATGGCAATTCCTCCGTGCTGGAAGCCCCTGGTCTTTGTGCTGAGGGGCTATCCGGTAGATGCGGTATGCCATCACTTCTTCAGGATGGCGAAGGGGTTGTTGCTGAAGGACTTGCGCCCCTGGTCGCCGCCCCGCTGTTCCTGGCGCGGCTTTTCCGGCGCGGTCCTTTCCGGCTCGCTCATGTGCGGGGCGGGAGCGGGTACCGTTTCCGGTATCAGCTCGGAAGGCTCCAGGCAGTCGGGAAGCACCCCGGACCCGGGAGCCTCGGCCGACTCCCCTATCCCCTGCGCCGCGAGCGGCTTCTCCTTGAAGAAGTAGCGGTCGTAGAGGCGGTGGTACGAGGTCCAGCGCGACGGGTTGTCCGGCTCCTTGCGGATGTGGGTCCTGATGCCGTTGATCTTGGAGTCCAGGTCGTCCAGGTAGTTCAGGATGGTTGCCTCAAGCGTCTTCGGGCGCTTGGGGGAGCCGTACTCGTACTGGCCGTGGTGCGACAGAATCATGTGCTTTAAAAGCATGGCGAGCTCGACCGGGAATCCGGGGAGCAGCGCGATCCGCTCCTGCAGCATCTCCACGCCGATGGTGATATGGCCGATGAGCTTACCCTCGTCGGAGTAGTCAAAGCAGCGCAGGTAGGTCATCTCCCGCACCTTGCCGATATCGTGCAGGAGCGCTCCGGCGATGAGGAGATCGCGGTTCAGCCCCTGGTAGAGCGGCACCATGGCGTCTACCAGCTTCGCCACGGCGAGCGAGTGCTCCAGGAGCCCCCCCAGGTAGACGTGGTGCATCCCCTTGGCCGCAGGAGCGGTGCGGTACTGGGCCATGAGTTCCGGGTCCTCGAAGAAGGAGCGTAAAAGCCGCGCGAGGTCGGGGTCGGTGAGGCTTCCCACCAGGGCGTGCAGCTCGGCAACCATGGCCTTGATGTCGCTGTCGGTCTCGGGGAGGAAATCGGCGAGTTGGACCGTTTCCTCGGGGACCCGCTTCAGCTCGGAGACGATCAGCTGCATCTTGCCGAGATAGACGCTCGCCTTCCCCTTCACGGCCAGGAAATCGTTGCGATCGAACAGGGAGCCGACCTGGTCGGCGTTGTCCCAGATCTTGGCATCCACCTCCCCGGTCTTGTCCATCAGCTTCAGGGTGAGGTACGGCTTGCCGTTCTTGGCCATGGCGACGATCTTTTCCTTGACCAGGAAGACCGCTTCGACGATGTCGCGGTCCTTTATTTCGGCAACGGTTTTTTTCAAAGTAAGGCTCCTTGTAATGAAAGCCCCGTGCTGGGGCAGCCGGTTCCGTTTTTTTGCGGATACTCCGCGTTCTTTGCGATGCAGCTTTCAGCTAGCGGCGATCCGTGCCGCGATGGCGTCGGCCACGCGTATGCCGTCCAGTGCGGCGCTCATGATGCCCCCGGCATAGCCGGCACCCTCCCCGGTCGGGTAGAGGCCGCGGTGGCTTAAGGACTGCAGGTCCGCTCCCCGCACGATCCGCAACGGTGCGGAGGTCCGGGTTTCGACCGCGGTGAGGGTTGCCTCGGCGCTGATGAAGCCGCGCATCTTGCGGTCGAAATGCTCGATCCCCTCCCTGAGGGTCGCGGCGACCGGCGCCGGGAGGAGGGAGGCCAGGTCGTATTCGGTGACGCCGGGACGGTAGCTGGAGAGGATCCTCCCCCCGCCCCTGCCGATGAAGTCGAGCAGGCTCTGGGCCGGCGCACGGTACCCCTTTCCGCCTGCAACGAAGGCGCGTCGCTCCAATTCGCGCTGGAACTCGACTCCCGCCAGCGGGGAGTTCCCGGTGAAGTCGGCCGGTCCCACGGTGGCCACCAGGGCGCTGTTGGCGTAGGGGCCGTTGCGCCGGTAGCCGCTCATGCCGTTCACAACGACCTGGCCCGCCTCCGAGGCGGCCGCCACGACCACCCCGCCGGGACACATGCAGAAGGAATAGGCGGAGCGCCCGGTCACCTCGTTGTTGTAGGTCTGGGCGTATTCGGCCGGCGGCAGCGATGGATGCGCATTGCGGCCGTACTGGATCTCGTTGATGAGGGCCTGCGGATGCTCCACCCGGAGCCCCACTGCGAAGGGCTTCTGCTCCAGGGTGACCCCGAGCTCGTTAAGCAGTGCGTAGGTGTCGCGTGCGCTGTGCCCGGGCGCCAGCACCAGTGAATCGCAGGGCTCCTCGTCGGTGTCGTTCACAACGACGCTCTTCACCCCACCCTTTGCGATCCCGATGCCGGTCAGCCGGCTCTCGAAGCCGATCCGGAACCCCGCCTCGATCAGGCGCTCCCGGATGCCGCGCACCACCGCGCGCAGCCGATCGGTGCCGATGTGGGGCTTGGCGGCGTAGAGGATCTCGGCGGGGGCGCCGAAGTCGACCAGGCGCTCAAGCACCCAGCCGCAGTTGGGATCCTTCACCCTCGTGGTGAGCTTGCCGTCGGAGAAGGTCCCGGCTCCCCCCTCGCCGAACTGCACGTTGCTCTGTTCGCAAAGCTCGCCCAGGCGCCAAAAGCGCGCCACGTCCGAGGCACGCCGGTCCACGTCGCGCCCGCGCTCAAGGACCCGGGCGGTGAGCCCGTATTCGGCGAGCCGCAGGGCCACGAAGAGCCCCGCCGGCCCCATGCCGACGATGACGATGCGCTCCGGGGAGGCGAGTTTCGGGAAGCGGCGAGGCTCTTCGGCCTCGACCCGCGTCAGGTCGCCGCAAGGGCGGACCCGCGACTCGTCCCCGAGGGTCACCCGGACCGTGTACACCAGCTTGATGGCACCCTTTTTCCTGGCATCGACGCCCTTTCTAACCAGGGCGAGCGCCGTGATCTCGGATTCGCGCACACCCAGCTTGGCCGCGGCCAGCGGGCGTAGCGCACTCTCCTCCACCCCCGGGTTCAGGGTGAGGTTGCGTAGCAGAAATGGCATGGGGTGTCCGTCAGGCGGCGCCGGTATCGCGCCGTTTTCTTTCCAGGAGCTGTTCAACGATGATGACGATGTCCAGCGGTGGGGTGGATTTAGGGATGTGCACCTTGGCGCCCATCTCGGGAATGGGGTGCTCGTGCGGGGCGCCCTGGAACATGGAGGTCAACAAGATGATGATCGGGTCCGCCTCCTTGGCCAGCCTCCCGATCTCCAGTGACGCACTCACCCCTCCCATCCGGGGCATGACCAGGTCGAGTATGACGGCATCGAAGGTCCCGGCGGCGTAGGCCTGCACCCCGAGGACGCCGTCCTCTGCGGTCACTACGGAGAAGCCCGCGCCCCTGAAGGCATCGGACATCACCTTCAGGAAGAACTTGTCGTCGTCTACCAGGAGGATTTTGCCCCTGTTCTCTGCTGTCATTTCGACCTCAAGGCATGATTGAATGGGCTATCATACAGAAATGCGGCCGAAAAGAAAAGTGGAAACCGCCTTTTACCTCGGTGCGTTGAGCGGCAGGCGCACCGCGAAGGTGGTGCCGCTGGGGTCGCTCTTCTCCACCTCGATTTTCCCCCGGTAGGTCTTGACGATGCGCAGCACCACCGAGAGTCCGAGCCCGGTGCCCCGGCTGTTGGTGGTGAAGAAGGGATCGAAGATGTTGGGGAGGTTCTCCGGCGGGATGCCGGGGCCGGTGTCGGAGACCCTGAGCTTGATGTAATCCTGGTCCTGGTCCAGCTCCACGGTGAGGGTTCCATCCTCGGGCATGACGTGGATGGAGTTTAAGAACAGGTTGGTGAAGATCTGCTCGATCTCCATCGGGTCGGCCTTGATGGCCGGGGGGATGTTCCTGAAGTCCCGGACCACCTTGATCCGTTTCTGGCGCAGCTGCGGCGTGAAGGCCTCCAGGGTGTGCTCCAGGATGCGGTCCATCCTGACCTCGCTGATCTCGAACCTCGGGCGCTTGGAGGCGTCCAGGAGCTTCCCCAGGATGTTGTCGATCCGGTCCACCTCCTTGAGGATCTTCTCCACGTACTCCTGACGCTCCGGCTCGTCCAGCCCCCCCTTGATGAGCTGCACGAAGAGCGCGATGGAGTTGAGCGGGTTGCGGATCTCGTGCGCCATCCCGGCGGAGAGGTAGCCCAGGGAGGCGAGCTTTTCCGACTGGACCACCTCGGCCTGGGCACGGGAAAGCGCCTCGCTCTTCTCCTGCACCCGGGCCTCCAGCTCGCGGTTCCAGTCCGCGATCTCGGCCAAAAGCCTCTCGCGCTCGCTCAGGAGGGCCTTGTTCTGCAGCTCTATGCCGCGCAGCTTCAGGACGCTCTCGATGCGCTCCACGAGGTCCTGGTTGTTGAACGGCTTCAGGATGTAGTCGGAGGCGCCGGCCTTCATCAGCTCGACGGCGATCTCCTCGCTCCCCTTGCCGGTGAACATGATCACGTAGGTATCGGGGTAGAGCCTCTTGATCTCCTTGAGCGCGGTGAGGCCGTCCATGTTGGGCATCATGTAGTCCAAAAGGACCAGTTCGGGGCGCTCGACCTCGATGGTCGAAAGCCCCTCCTGCGCGCTCAGGGCGGTGAAGACTTGGTAGCCGCGGTTTTTCAGGATGATGCCGGTGAGATCGAGGATGACCTTCTCGTCGTCGACGATCAGCACGCGGCCGCGCGGCTCTTTCTCCGTGTTGGTCATATCGGGGCCTGCTCCTTCCGATTAGGATCGCATTCGTCAAAAAAAAGGGGCAGCAAACGCTGCCCCGCATGGATGTATGCCGCTGCCGTCAGGGGAGCCTGACGGTAACCACCGGGCAGGAAGCCTTTCGCACCACGCGCTCGGCGGTGGAGCCGAACAGCAGGTGGTCGATGCCGCTTCTGCCCTGGGTCCCCAGCACGATGCACGAGGAGCCGTCGGTCTCGGCCCGCTTCAGGATCTCCTCCCACGGCACGCCGGTCACGATCGCCGTCTCGTAGTTGTTGAAACCGGCGACGTTGTTGGCGACGAAGGTCGCCATCATCTTCTGCGCCCCCTCCTCGATCTCCTTCTCCAGGTTTTCGAAGGAGACGTGTGGGACGTAGAAACCGCGCAAGTCCACCGGTTCGTTGATGACGTGAATGATGGTCAGCCGGCCGTTGAACTGCTTGGCCAGGGTGAGCGCGTACTCGAAGGCGTGGTCGGAGTTCTCGGAAAAATCGGTGGCGAAGAGAATCTTGTCGAAGCTTGGCATCTGCTCCCCCCGTTCAGCCATGTGGTCAGTGGCTCGTTTCCTTGAAGATCTTTTTCAGGATCGACTTCAGCTCGTCGATCTTCACCGGCTTGTTTATGTACTCGAAGGCGCCCAGGTTCATCGCCTCTATGTAGGATTCCACGCCGCCGTAGGCGGTGATCATGATCACGTTGCTCGCCGGGTAGCTGCGGTTCAACTCCTTCAAGAAGGTGATGCCGTTCATCTCCGGCATGTTGATGTCGGTGACGATCAGGTTCACCTCCTGCTCGCGCAGGTAGTTGAGGGCCTCGAACCCGTTTGCCACACTGTCTACCAGGAAACCTTCCTTGGCCAGCAACCGGGAGAGGCCGATGCGTGCATTCTCCTCGTCGTCTACTACAAGTATTCGCTTCGGCTGCTTTGGCAAGATCGGCTCCAGATTCTTATTAAAAACCGCAGGATTGATTCTAACACTGCGAGTAGATGTGTCAAGCGCGGTTGCGCGCTAGGCGCGCGATTATCTAGCAGAGGGGCTAACTCCAGGTGTCACAAGGATTCCGGCGATAGCGGGGAAAGGGTCTCCCCACGCATGGGGTGGTGTCCCTCCGGCAAGGTTCACATTAAGTGAGGTCGGCGTCACTCATAAAAGGGGGCGCTTAGTTGCCGTCAGGGCGCAGGTTGGTCACTCTTCAGTTCCACATGCGCCGGTTTGCCCGCTTCACCCAGGGCCTTCAGCGGCCGGCCGTTGAACTCGGCCTCGACTGCTCCGCCGTCGCCTAAGTCCAGCGCGAAGGAGCGCTGCCCCTTCCACTCGATGATGTCGCCCGCTTTCAGGTCGTAGCGCTGGGAGATGCTGTCGTCGATGGTGATGCTGAGCCAGCTGTCGCGGTTGAAGCGGAGCTTAAGCACGATCCCGCTCTGCTTGCCGCCTGGTGCCGCCGGAGCGGTCTCGGTCCCGGACGGCGACGGGGCGGCGGCGCTGTGCGCGCTGCTGACCGGCTTCTGTACGGGTTGAGCGACCGGGGCCGGCGCCGGGGGAGCGGCCGGGGCCGGAGCACTCGGGGGGGGCTGCACCCTGGGCTGCTCACCCTCGGTGGAGAACAACGCCGCGATCACCACGGCGCCCAAGAGGAGGGCCGTAACGATCCAGCGGCCGGGGTTGCGGAACCGGGCCCGTTCCAGAGTATCGATCCCGGTCTGCGGGGCAATGCCCTGCGCCCGCGGGGCGCTCGCTTCGGGTTGGGCTCCCGGAGGGGGGGCGAGCCCCTTCTCGTAGCGCGCCACCACCTCGTCCCCGGAAAGGGAGAGAAAGCCTGCGTACAGTCTCAGAAAACCCTTGATGTAGGCGGCGTTGGGGAGCCTGTCGAAGTCCCCCTGTTCGATGGCGGCAAGGTAGTTCTTGCCGATCTTGGTGACGCGCGAGGCTTCCTCCAGCTCAAGCCCCTTCGCCTCACGGACACTGCGCAGGTACTCCCCGACCGGTGCCTCCGCGCTGCTTTCAACCTCTGGCTCAGCCACGTTACCTCACCTTGAGCAGATCCAGGTACTCCCTGGAGAGCTGCCCCATCTCGGAATCGGGGGCGATACGGACCACTTCCTGGAAGGCGCTTTTGGCTGCGTCGGCGTCCTTCAGCTTCATCTGGGCAAGCCCCATGTGGTAGTGGGCGCTCGCGTAGGAACGGTTCAGGCGCAGGGCCTTTTGGTACTCCTCAACGGCAAGTTCGGTCTTGTCCATGGCGAAGTAGACACGCCCAAGGTTCACCCTGGTGCGCGGATCGCTGCCGTTTTTGGCGACCAGGCCGCGCAGCACGGCCAGGGCCTGCTGGTAGTCCCCCTTGCCCAGGTAGGCGAGCCCGAGGTTGCCGGCGGCATTGTCCTGCCCCTGAAAGAAGAGGTCCTCCTGCACCGTTTTGAACTGGGCGATGGCATCGTCCCAACGCTTCATCTCCAGGTAGTTCACGCCGAGGTTGTTGCGCGCCTCGGAGTAGTTTTCCCGCAAATCGAGGGCCTTCAGGTACTTGGCCTCCGCCAGTTCGTAGCGTCCCTTGCGGAAATAGGTAAGCCCCAAAAGGTTCAACAGCTCGGGGTCTTTGGGGGTGAGCTTCTCGGCCTCGGTCAGTTCCTGGAGCGCGCCGGTGTAGTTGCTCTCGGCAAAGAAGGACTGCCCCATCTGGTAGTGATAGATGGACTTGTTCTTCTCAGCCTGGCTCAAGGCGCATCCCGAGGCAAGGAGGAGGAGGGCAACCGGCATGAAGGTTCTGGGACGGATCATACACCTCACGGTAAACTCGCGGAAATACACCCGGAAAAATTAGCAGATATGATCATCGTTGTCAATGAGGACCCCCTTAACGGCGCCACCGGGGCGGGGCATTACAGCCCCCCCACTCCCTGGAAATGGGTCATGTTCTTGAAGCTGCGGTAGCGCGCCTCGATCTCCGGGTAGGTCAGGGTCTTCAGACGATCGAGACTGAAGGCCTCGACGTTGAAGGAGGCCATCACCGAGCCGAAGATGATCGCCTGGCGCACCCCCTCGTCGGAGAGGTTGCCGGTGTTGGCCAGATACCCCATGAAGCCGCCGGCAAAGGTGTCCCCGGCCCCGGTCGGGTCGAAGACCTCCTCCAGGGGATAGGCGGGCGCCGCGAAGACCGAGTGGCCGTTGAACATGAGCACGCCGTATTCGCCGCGCTTCACGATCAGGTTCTTGACCCCCAGGGCGATGATGGAGCGGGCGGCCTTGACGAGGTTCGCCTCGCCGGAGAGCTGGCGGGCCTCACCCTCGTTGATGATCAGGAAGTCGACCCGGCTGATCACCTTTTTGAGCGCCTCGATCTTGGAGGAGATCCAGAAGTTCATGGTGTCGCAGGCGACCACGCGCGGCTTCTTCACCTGGTTCAGCACCTCCATCTGCAGCTCGGGGTCGATGTTGGCCAGGATCAGGTACTGCGCGTCGGCCCAGGACTCCGGGATCACCGGTTTGAAGCTCTCGAACACGTTCAGGTGGGTCTCGAGGGTCTGCGCCTCGTTGAGGTCGTAGCCGTAGCGCCCCTTCCAGTGGAAGGTCTTGCCGGGAACGCGGGAAAGGCCGGTGAGGTCGATGTTTCGCGAGGTGAGGAAGCGGGTGTGTTCTTCGGGGAAGTCCTCCCCCACCACCGCGACCAGGTTGACGTCGGTGAAGAAGCTGGCCGAGGTGGAGAAGTAGGTGGCCGAGCCGCCGAGGACTCGGTCTCTCTCCCCGAACGGGGTCTGCACGGAATCAAGCGCGACGGATCCAACGACGAGTATGCTCATAAAGCCTCCGGTGTGCTGCGGGATCAGGGTTGGTTCGAGTTGCAGGGGATGACCGGGGCCGCCTGCTGGCACCGGCGGCTCCGGCTTTAGTGTTACAGGTACTTGCCGAGGATCAGCTCCAGGTTTTCCCTGGTCTCCACCGGGATCACCGAGGTGTCGCTGATCACCGCGTACTTGAGGGCCTCGCCGCAGGCGCAGCCGCGCCCCGCCGCCACGCGGGCAACGGCTTGTCGGATGATCTTCTTGGCGGTGGCGACGTTGTTCTTGATGATCTCGATGATGGCCTCGACCGAGACGTCGTCGTGGGACTCGTGCCAGCAGTCGTAATCGGTGGAGAGGGCGATGACCCCGTAGCAGATCTCGGCCTCGCGGGCCAGTTTCGCCTCAGTCAGGTTGGTCATGCCGATGATGGAGGCTCCGAAGGAGCGGTACAGGTGGCTCTCGGCGCGGGTGGAGAAGGCCGGCCCCTCCATGCAGACGTAGCAGCCACCCTTGTGCACGGTGGCACCCACCTCGCCGGCGGAGCGGTACAGGATCTCGGAGAGCTCGCCGCATACGGGATCGGCGAACTGGACGTGGCCGACCACGCCGTTGCCGAAGAAGGTGTCCTTCCTGAAGCCGCGGGTGCGGTCGATGAACTGGTCCGGCACCACGATGTGCCCCGGGACGATCTCCTCCTTGAGGCTCCCCACCGCGGAAACCGAGATGATCCGGGTCACGCCGAGCTTCTTCATGCCGTAGACGTTGGCGCGGTAGTTCACCTCGCTGGGGGTGAAGCGGTGTCCCTTGCCGTGACGCGGCAAAAACACCATCTGCACGCCGTCCAGCGTGCCGGTCACGTATTCGTCGCTGGGACGGCCGAAGGGGGTATCCACCGTGACCTGGGTCACCCCGGTCATCCCTTCCATCTCGTACAGGCCGCTGCCGCCGATTACCCCGATTACCTCGTTAGCCATAGCTCCCTCCAGCGTCATTGAATATATAGTAGGTACTGTTCGGCGTTTCCCCTGCGCCGCGTTAATCCTTCTGCATCTGGTCCAGCTTTCCCTTCAGCTGCCCGCAGGCGGCGGAGATGTCCCCCCCACGGCTGGAACGGGTGATCACGGTGACGTGCTTGTCCAGCAGGTACTTGTGGAAACGGTCGATGGTCTCCTGGGTCGGGCTCTTGAAAGCGCAGCCGTCGTGCTCGTTGAAGGGGATCAGGTTCACCTTGGACGGGATGTTGCTGATCAGGCGCACCAGGCGCTTGGCGTCGTCCAAGGTATCGTTCAGATCCCGGATCATGACGTACTCGATGGTGATCCAGCGCCGCGAAGGAAGCGGGAACGCCTTGCAGGCGGCCAGGAGCTCCTTCAGGGGGTAGGCCCGATTCACCGGCATGATCCGGTCACGCACCTCGTCCGTAGTCGCGTTGAGGGATACCGCGAGGTTCACGGTGCAGCCGCGCCCGAGCTCGGCCATCTCCGGGACCAGCCCCGAGGTGGAAACGGTCACCTTGCGGGTGGAGAGCTGGAAGCCGTCCGGGTCGGTTAAGATCTGCACGGCCGGGATCACGGCGGAAAGGTTGGCCAGTGGCTCCCCCATCCCCATGAAGACTATGTTGTTGACCGGGTGCTCGCGCTTCACCGCGCAGACCTGGTTCACGATCTCGGACGTGGTGAGGTTTCGGGAAAGGCCGAAGGTACCGGTGAGGCAGAAGGCGCATTGCATGGCGCAGCCGACCTGGCTGGAGATGCACAGGGTGTTCCTCCCCTCATCGGGGATCAGCACGCTCTCCACCGCGGCGCCGTCCTTGAGCCGGAACAGGTACTTCCTGGTGCCGTCCTCGGAGGCCTCGACCGCCTCGGGAGAGAGGTTGCTGATCTCGGCCCGCTCCTTGAGCACCGCCCGGAACTCCTTGGAGACGTTGGTCATCTCGTCGAAGTCCATGGCGTCCATCTGGTAGAGCCACTTGAAGATCTGCTTGGCGCGGAAACGCTCCTTGCCCAGCCCCGAGATGAACGCCTCGAGCCCGGACAGGGTCAAATTCTTTATGTCTGTCTTTTCCATACCTTCCGGATACTAAAAAAGCCCTTCTCGCGAAGGGCTCTTGGTCTGCCTGAACCAGCTTCGGATTAAACCAGTTCCAGCTGGTTGAAGAAATAAGGGATCTCGTAGGAAGCGGACTCCGGGGAGTCGGAGCCGTGAACGGTGTTCTCCTCGATGCTCACGCCCAGTTCCTTGCGGATGGTGCCCGCCTCGGCGTTGGCCGGGTTGGTGGCGCCCATCAGGCCGCGCCAGTCGGCGATGGCGTTTTCCTTCTCCAGCACCAGCGCGATCACCGGGCCGCGGGACATGAAGGTGCAAAGGTCGCCGAAGAACGGACGCTCTTTGTGCACGTAGTAGAAACCCTCGACCTGTGCCCTGGAGAGCAGGATCTTCTTCATGCCGACGATCTTGAACCCGCCAGCTTCGATCATGGCGAGCACCTTGCCGGTGACGTTTCTTTCCACTGCATCAGGCTTTATGATGGCAAATGTTCTTTCCATTGTTTCCTCCGAACCGATTGTAGTAAATGACCCTTCTAATTAGCATTCCGGTCCGCCCGTTGTCAAGGCAAATGGCCGGATAGAGACGCAAAAAAAGCCCACAGATGAATCTGTGGGCTTCGTGAAACAGGGTAGCCCTGTTTCAGCTTACTTCTTCTCAGCCGGAGCGGCCGGAGCAGCCGGAGCAGCTTCCGGAGCTTTAGCGGAGGACATCGGAGCCTGAGCCGGAGCGGCCGGAGCAGCCTGCTCAGCAGCCGGAGCAGCCGGAGCCTCTTCTTTCTTCTTGCAGCCAGCAGCAAAGGACAGGGCCAGAGCCAGGCAAAGTGCCAAGGAGATCAGTTTTTTCATTGACGATATCACCTCTTTTCTTTTTAGATTTACCATTACTGCGCAAAGCGCATGGTTTTTTCTGTGCGACAACAAAGGCCGAATATACTAGCATTCGTGGAAATGTCAACAGTTTTTAAAGGTGCCAAGCTCAAAAAAATGTTAAAGCATTTTCCCAAACGTTTGGATGGCCCGGCCAAACATGCTGAAAACGAAATGTCCGGCTTCGCCCGGTATCAAAAACGGCAACCTGAAGAGAGCGCCGGCGCGTAACCTACCGTTTCTTCGCAAAACTCTGGTGCTGCAAGGGTTGCCGGCTGCTGCCGCCGCCCCTGCCGACCACTCCTGTACTTTCCCGCGGGTGGGGTTCGCCTCCCCGAAGCGGAAAAAACGGCTGCATATTCGGGACTGAGCTCGGTTCTTTCTTGTAAACGGCTCGCAAATATATTATTTTGGGCCCATTAATCTCCGGCGAGCTCGGAGCAATGCCACCAGGGGGGAGCCGTGAACGAAAAGCTTAATTCCGCAGACAAGAAACTCCTTTTGCAACTAGCTCGAGAAGCGATAACCGCCACCGTCCAGACCGGGAAACTGAAGATGCAGCAACTGGGCGAGGACAGGCTGGCAGCACCCAAGGGATGCTTTGTCACCATAAAGAAACAGGGAGCCCTCAGGGGGTGCATCGGCAACTTCAGCTCCGACAGGCCGCTCTACGAACTGGTACAGGAGATGGCCGCCTCCGCCGCCACCCGTGATCCGCGCTTCTACCCCATGAAGGAGGCCGACCTGGTCGAATTCGAACTGGAGATCTCGGTCCTGTCGCCTCTTAGCAAGATATCCTCCCCCGAAGAGGTCGAGGTGGGCAAGCACGGGCTGTACCTGGAGAAGAACTTTTCCCGCGGGGTTCTGCTGCCGCAGGTCGCCGTGGAGCACAACTGGGACCGGGAGACCTTCCTGAACCAGACCGCCATGAAAGCCGGCCTTAAGAAGGACGACTGGAAAGAAGGTGCTGACCTTTACGTCTTCAGCGCCGAGGTATTCGGAGAGAAGTAGCGAGCGACTATTGGCCGCTCAGACCTTGAGCGGCTTGCAGTTTCCCCTCCCCTTCCCCTTCCCTGCAGTTGACAACCTTTCCCCCTAAGCCCGGTCTTGCTTCCCCGCACAAAAGCGGCAGCGCGAAGAACGCAGAGTATCCGCGAAGAACCGCAAAGAAGACCTCGGGGTAAACGACAAAAGGCCCTCCTCGCGACCTTAGAGCCTACTTCGCGTGCTTTGCGTGACTGCTATAAAAAGCCGTAGCGCGAAGAACGCTGAGCATCCGTTTAGCGACTTTCGCGCATGCTTTACGCAACGCATAAAAAAAGGGGGCACCGTGGTGCCCCCTCTCTCTTTTGCAGTATGCGGCAAAGCCGATTACATCTTCCTGCCGCCCTCGGCAGCCCACTTCTCGAGCATGTCGGTGGTGACGGACTTCGGACGCTCGATGGCATAACCCAGACCACGGTCCCAAGTGATGTTAGCCATGCAGCCCAGGGCGCGGCCCACACCGAAGAGAACGGTGTAGAAATCCCACTCCTTGAGGCCGTAGTACCACTGGATGACGCCGGACTGTGCGTCGACGTTCGGCCAGGGGTTCTTGGTCTTGCCGTGCTCGGTGAGGACGCCCGGGGCGGTTTCGAAGATCATGGCGACCAGCTTGAACAGCGGATCGTCCTTGAGGCCCGGGGTCTTGAGGCAGAACTCGCGCTGTGCGGTGTAGCGCGGGTCGGTCTTCCTGAGAACGGCGTGGCCGTAGCCCGGAACGACCTGGCCGGCGTTGAGGGTATCCCAGAGAGCCTTGGTGACGTTCTCTTTGGTCGGCTCGGCGCCGTTGAGCTTCTTCTGGAACTCCATGATCCAGCCGAGAACCTCCTGGTTAGCGAGGCCGTGCAGCGGGCCTGCCAGGCCGTTGAGGCCTGCGGAGTAAGCGTAGTACGGGTCGGAGAGGGCCGAGTGCACCAGGTGGGTGGTGTGGGCCGAGACGTTGCCGGACTCGTGGTCGGAGTGGAGGATGAAGTACATCCTTGCCACGTCCTTGTACTGCTCGCTCTGGCCGATCATGTGGGCGAAGTTCGCACCCATGTCGAGCTTCGGATCGATGCTGATCTGCTTGTCGCCGCGGTACTTCAGGTTGTAGATGAATGCGGCGAGAACCGGGATACGGGCGACGATGTCGCTGGCATCCTCGTACACGTACTCCCAAGCGTCCATCTTGTTGAACTTGCCGCCGCTGTAGAATGCGGCGAACTTGGAGTCCTTCTGCATCGCCATGATGCCGACGGAGAGCATAACCATCGGGTGGCTCTCTTTCGGGAGGGCGCGCACGGCGGTGTAGACGTACTCGGGGACAACCTGGCGGGTCTTGAACTCGGCCTCGACGGCGGCGACCTGGTCCACGGTCGGAACCTCACCGGTCAGCAGGAAGTACCAGAAGGACTCGACCGTCGGGTACTCGGAGCCTGCCGCCTTCGGCAGTGCCTCGAAGGTCTCGGGAATGGTCTTGCCGCGGAAACGGATACCTTCTTGCGGATCGAGATAGGAGATGTCGGTGACGAGCGACCTGATGTCGCGGGCGCCGCCGATGCACTGACCGATGTCCACCTTGTCGATGATCACGGAGCCGAACTCCTTGGTCAGTCTGGTGATGCGGGGACGGTGGGCCTGGATCTTCTCAAACAACTTCTCTTTTAATTGCGTCATGTGCCAGATCTCCTTTTCTGTTGGGGTTGAGGTACATACGTCGAAAACAGCTAATCGAATCGCCCTGACATCGAGCCGCGCGTGATGTCCACTCGGCCGGTTGCGTGAGGTAGGTATACTGTATACAAAGATTTTTCAAATGTATACCATTGAGCAGATCCAATTTCAACACAAAAAAATTGCGTTTTACTATTTTGCATACATTTTAATACGCGCTACAGCAGTACCAGTTCCTTACTAGAGAAGGTTAGACGCTTAAGTCCCTGTTCAGAGAGATAAAATGAATTTTCTATGCCGACCGCCCCTTCTCCGGGAAACACGAGTTTCGGCTCGAAGGCGAAGGCCATGCCTACTTCAAGGGTATCCTCTGAGAACCCTTTCGCTATGAAGGGGTACTCGTCGATCTCTATGCCGAGTCCGTGCCCGATAAAGGAGACCTGGTTGCCGGGAGTGCCCATGAAGTGCTCCGCATACCCCATGCGCCGCGCAAGGTCGACGCAGGCGTCGTAGATCCCCCCCCAGGTGGCGCCCTCCACGGCACATTCCACCATCAGTTCCTCGATGCGCAGCATGTCCTCGTAACCGCGCCGCATCCGGTCGGAGACCGAGCCGATGGCGAACACCCTGGTCTGGTCCGCCAGGTAGCCGTCGTAGCAACTGGCGAAGTCCACGATGATCGGTTCGTCGCGCCTGATCCTGTTGTAGCTTGCGCCGTGCCCGAAGGCGGGGGTGAGCCCCATCCCCCCCAGGGCCGTGTTGGTGCAGGCGGGTGCGGCCGCATCCGCGCCGGAAAGGACCTGGGCGCTGGAGAGTTCGCCGTTGAAGGCGCGCATCCTGACGTACCCCTGGTGCCCCTCCTTGCGGGAGAGATGCTCCAGTTCGGCGGCAAGGTCCACCTCGCTCATCCCCTCGCGGATCACCTCGGCGGCGCGCCGGTAGACCTTGTCGGCCTGCGTGCCCGCGTCCTGGAGGATGTGGATCTCGTAGTGACTCTTGATCATGCGCACCCGCCTGATGGCGGGGGAGGCGTCCAGCGCCTGTGCGTTGGGGAAAAGGGAGAGGTACTTCTGGTAGAGGTTGACCGGCAGGACGTCCAGTTCGAGCCCCAGGCGTTGCGGCAGCGGGTGGCCGTGCTCGGCGATCAGGCCGGCCAGTTGGTTCAGGGAGGGGAGCGGGACCACCTCGGCCAGCCCGCTCTCCATGCGCGCCCGCAGGAAGTCCCTGCGCACGAGGTAGAGCGGACGCCCGGAAACGGGAACGTAGAGCACACCGGTCTGCACGGTACCGGTGAAATAGAAAAGGTCGGCGTTTTGCACCATGAGAACCGCGTCCATTCCCGCGGCCGCCATCTCGACTTGCAGTTTCCTGTAGCGGTATTCCAGTTCGTTCTTCGGCGTGAGCCGCATATCCCCTCCTCTCTCCCCATGAAACAGGCTCATGGGGAGGAGAAGGAAAGATAACTCACAATCGGTACCGCGTCAACCCCCGCAGGTCAATAAGATCAAGGGGTTATTAGAAAAGCTGTGTTGCGGATCAGACATTTTCTTCCAGCTGCAGTTCGCGGATCGCCATCTCGCGCAGTTTGAACTTCTGGATCTTGCCGCTGGCGGTCATCGGGTAGGAGTCGACAAAGCGGACGTACTTGGGGATCTTGTAGTTGGCGATCCTGCCGCGGCAGAACTCCTTCACCTCCTCCTCGGTCATCTCGCATCCCTTCTTCAGGACCACCGCGGCCATCACCTGCTCGCCGTACTTGCGGTCCGGCACCCCGTAGACCTGGATGTCCGAGATATTGGGATGGGTGTAGAGGAACTCCTCGATCTCGCGCGGGTAGATGTTCTCGCCGCCGCGGATGATCATGTTCTTGATCCTGCCGGTGATCTTGCAGTAGCCGTTCTCGTCCATGACGGCGAGGTCGCCTGTGTGCAGCCAACCGTCGGCGTCGATCGCCTTGGCGGTCTCCTCGGGCATCTTGTAGTACCCCTTCATAACCAGGTAGCCGCGGGTGCAGAGCTCCCCCTGCTTCCCCGGGGGGAGTTCCGCGCCGGTCTCGATGTCCACGATCTTCAGCTCGACGTTGGGAAGCACCCGTCCGACGGTGGCGACCTTCAACTCGATGGGGTCGTCGGTCCTCGTCTGGGTGATCACCGGGGACGATTCGGTCTGGCCGTAGGCGATGGTGATCTCGCCGGCATGCATGTCGCGGATCACGCGCCGCATCACCTCGATGGGGCAGTTGGAGCCCGCCATGATACCGGTTCTGAGCGAAGTGAGGTCGAACTCGGCGAAGCGGGGGTGCTCGAGCTCCGCGATGAACATGGTGGGGACGCCATGCACGGCGGTGCAGCGCTCCTGTTCGATGGCCTGCAGCACCTTGAGCGGGTCGAAGATCTCAACCGGGACCATGGTGGTGCCGTGGGTGACGCAGGCCATGACCCCAAGCACGCAGCCGAAGCAGTGGAAGAAGGGAACCGGGATGCAGAGGCGGTCCTTCTCGGTGAAGCGCATGCACTCGCCGATGTTGAAACCGTTGTTGACCACGTTGTGGTGGGTCAGCATTACCCCTTTCGGGAACCCGGTGGTGCCGGAGGTGTACTGCATGTTGATCACGTCGTGGACCGAGAGCGTCCGCTCCACCGCCTCAAGTTCGGCGTCCGACACCTGCGCGCCGAGCTCGACGATATGTTCGAAGTTGATCATCCCCTCCGGGGCGCCGTCGCCGATGAAGACCGCGTGCTTCAGGCAGGGAAGCACGGGGCTTGCGAGCTCTCCCGGTCTGCTGCCGGCAAGCTCCGGGACTACGCAGGCCAGCGTCTCTATATAATTGGTGTCCTTGAAGCCCTGCACGAGGAACAGCACGCTGGCGTCGGACTGCTTCAGAAGGTACTCAAGCTCGGCCGATTTGTAGCTGGTGTTGACGGTTACCAGCACCGCGCCGATTTTGGCGGTGGCAAACTGCAGCGTCACCCACTCCGGCACGTTGTAGGCCCAGATGGCGAGGTGGTCGCCCTTCTTCACCCCCATGCGCAAAAGCCCCTTGGCCACCAGCCGGCACCTCTCGTTGAACTCGCGATAGCTGTAGCGCAGACCGCGCTCCACGTAGACCAGCGCCTCGTTGTCCGGATATTTTCCGGCGATGTCATCCAAAAGCGCCCCGACCGTCAAATTGATCTCTTTCGACATGACCCCTCCTGCTGTTTCTTCACATCAAACAGTCGTTCGCGTAAAAACAACTTATTGGAAATAAAAGGTTTTACCAATTAACACAGCCTTCTGCGGCATGTCAAGAATTAAGGAATGCCGATCATTTGTTCGGCAGCGCTTACCATGACCTGCGCCAAACAGCCTGCAGAAAAAGCTTGACAGCCTTTTCCCCGCAGGACCGGGCATTTAGCGTAAGTAATTGAAATTACAACGGGTAAAACAAAAACCTGGTTGCGGTGAGGGTGCCTATTCTGTAGGCAATCTGCAGAGGCGGGCAATTTAAAAAGGCTTTTCCCTGTCTTCAACGCCTTTTCCACAACGCTTTCCACAAACGGTGTGGACCGGGACGTTAAAATCGGATTTATTTCGTAATTATGGCAGGTTATACCCGGATGGAACGGATGCGTCACCGCCACGAGCGACGCATCGCCGCGAAAAGCAGAGGTTCAGCAGGGACTACCGGTGAGTCGGGAGTTATCAGTATCAAAGCGCTGCACGACAATTCGCGTTCCCCTTTTTACAAGCAGTTACGCAAAGAACGGGAAAAGGCGCAAAGATCGCGAAGAAGGCCTTTGTTGTTAACCTAAAGCCTCTTCCCGTTCTTAACGGCCTCGGCGCTCTTTGCGCTACCGCTTATTAGGGGAACTGGGGGACAGGGGAATTTGGCTTGGTGGTTCGACCAGCTACAGCCCGTTCACCACGTTTCTAGGTGCGCCCGAGAGAAACGCCGCAATGTTCCCTGCCGTGGTCGCCATGAGCCGGCGCCGGGCGGCAAGGGTGGCCCAGGCGATGTGCGGGGTGACGATGCAGTTCCTGGCGTTAAGGAGCGGGCTGTCGGAGGGAATCGGTTCGACGGCGGCGACGTCGACGGCGGCCCCGGCGATGACTGCGTCGTTGAGCGCGTCGGCCAGGTCGCGCTCGTTGATCAAGCCGCCGCGCGAGGTATTTATGAGCAGCGCGTGGGGCTGCATCAGGCGAAGCCGGGCGGCATCCACCATCCCCTCGTTTTCCGCCGTCAGCGGACAGTGCAGGCTGACCACGTCCGCCCTGGCGAAAAGCTCGTCCAGTTCCAGCCATTGGACCGCCATGCCTTCGGGGGCCTCTCTTCGGTGCGGGTTGCAGGCGAGGATCTCCATCCCCAGGGCGCCGGCAACGGCGGCCACCCTGGAGCCGATGCGTCCCAGCCCCACGATCCCGAGCGACCTCCCCTTCAGCTCGGCGAGCGGCTGCGCGACCAGGGTGAAATCGGCCGAGCGGGACCACTCGCCCCGCTGCACCGCGGCGTGGTACTGCGCCACACGGTTGGTCAGCTCCAAAAGGAGCGCGATGGCGTGCTGCGCCACCGAATCGCTGCCATACTCCGGGACGTTGACCACCGGGATTCCCAGTTCCGCCGACTTCGCCAGGTCCACAACGTTGTAGCCGGTGGCCAGCACGCAGATGAGCCGCAGTTCGGGAAGCCGCGCCAGCGTTGCTGCACAAAGCGGGGTCTTGTTCGTGAGCACGATCTGCGCGCCGCGGCAGCGGTCGAGCACCAGCTCTTCGGGGGTGCGCTCGTGTACCACCAGTTCGCCGAAGGCGGCGACCTCGTCCCACGGGTTGTCCCCCGGGTTCAGGGTATAGCCATCCAGCACCACGATCTTCACGGACACCTCCCTAGTGCACCACCACGCCGCCGGAAACCACGAACTTCACCGCGTCCTCGACGCTCATGCCGCAGTCGTACACCTCGGACTCGTGGAAGAACAGTGCAAAGCCGGAGGTGGGGTTGGGCATGGTCGGGACGTAGACCACCACCAGCTTCTCTCCGTCGCGCTCCACCTCGGCCGTCACGAAGCCGACGGCACGTACCCCGGTGCGTGGCCACTCGACGAAGACGGCCCTGCGGTAGGAGGTCTTTCCGTCCTTGAACACCTGAGTCAGCTGCTTGCTGGAGTTGTAGATTGACTTCACCAGGGGGATGCGGGAGAAAAGGTCGTCCCCCCATCGGAGAATCCTGGTTCCCATCACGTTGGTCGCCAGCAAGCCGGAAAGGTAGATGACGATGACGCCGGTCAGCATGCCCAGGCCGGGGATATAGGAGTGATCGTTGATGAACGCGGCCAGCAGCGAGTCGAGGTAGCTCCCCAGGATGCCGTCGGCGAAGTTGAACAGGAACTTCAGGATGAATATGGTGATGCCGAGGGGGACCACCACGAACAGCCCGGTGATGAATTTCCCCTTGAAATGTTTGACAAGTTGTTCCACTGGCGCCTCCGATTGATAGTTCGCTTGCGTTATGCAACAAAGTAGCCGCAGTGTCAACGGTTTTGGGTCCAGGCAGCGAATACGGGGCGCCGGCCATTTCTGCCGTAGACCTTTTCGGTTGGATACCGATTTATCGGCCGTAGTTCCTTTAAGCCAATCCGATTTATTGGCCGTAGCCACTTTAGGGCGAAGGCAGCGATTTATCGGCCATAGCCGTTTAGCGGCGAAGGCAGCGATTTATCGGCCATAGCCGTTTAGCGGCGAAGGCCGAAGGCCGGGGCAAATGCAGTTGACAACAACACGCGCAAAAACTACATTAACATGTTGCGGTTCATCCCCTAAAAATCCCGTCAAAGGTCCCCGATGTTGAAAAAAGCGTTTGTCATATCGGCCGTCGCCGCCGTCCTCGCCGCCATCTTTTTCCTCGCGCCGCTTCTGGACAAGGAAGAGCGCGCCCGAAGGAGCGAGGCGGAGTACGTCTCCATGTTCAAAGAGGTGGTCGACATCGTCAAGGAGAGCTACGTCGACAAGGTCGATGACAAGAAGCTCATGACCGGCGCGATCAACGGGATGCTCGCCGCGCTCGACCCCCACAGCACCTACCTCCCGGTCACGGAGTACTCCGAGATGAAGGTGCACATGGCGGGCGCCTTCGGCGGCGTCGGCATCGAGTTGGACATGCGCAACGGCAAGCTCATGGTGAACGCCCCCATCGAGGACACCCCCGCCTTTCGGGCCGGCATCCTCGCCGGTGATCACATCTTCCAGATCGACGGCAAGCCGACCAAGGACCTCCCGATCAACGAGTGCGTGAGCCGGATGCGCGGCACCCCCGGAACGCAGGTCACTCTCACCGTCATCAGGGAGGGGAGCGCGAAGCCGCTCACCTTCCGTCTGACCCGCGCCATCATAAAGACCAAGAGCCTCAAGGCACGCCTTCTGGAGTCCGGTTACGGCTACGTCCGCGTCGCCGAGTTCCAGGAGCGGACCGGCGAGGACTTCGAGAAGGCGCTGAAGACGCTGGCGGCCGACAACGGCGCCCCCCTCTCCGGCCTGATCCTCGACCTGCGCTACAACCCCGGCGGCCTGGTGGACCAGGCCTACCGCGTGGCGGACCGCTTCATAGGCGAAGGGCTCACCAACGGCGACATCGTCACCACCAAGGGGCGCGACGCCGCCTCGGTGCACACCCTCACCGCGACCATCGGGGAGAAGGAGCCCAAGTACCCCATGGTGGTGCTGATCAACGGCGGCAGCGCCAGCGCCTCCGAGATCGTCGCGGGCGCGCTGCAGGATCACAAGCGGGCCGTCATCATGGGTACCCAGAGCTTCGGCAAGGGAAGCGTGCAGTCCATCATGACCCTCAACAACGGCGACGGGCTGAAGCTCACCACCGCCCGTTACTACACCCCGAGCGGTCGCTCCATCCAGGCCAAGGGGATCACCCCCGACATCGTGGTTGAATTCGCCAAACCGGCGGCCGCGAAGACGGAGAAGGAAAAGGAGCTTGAGATCCGCGAGCAGGACCTCGACGGGCACATGCAGGAAGTTCCCGAGACCAAGGCGCCCGCCCCGGCCAAGCCCGCGCACCCGGTCCTGTTGCCCCGGGTGAACGGCGTCGGCAAAGAGCTCAGCGAGCAGGAACTGCTGCAAAAGGACAACCAGTTGGCCCGCGCCCTGGAGCTCATCAAGGGAGTCAACGTCCTGAAAAAAGGCCTGCTCCGTTGACCGGCACGGGCGGCAGCGAGGCGCCCGGCACCCCGAACCTTTTGGTGATACTCGGGGCGACGGCCTCCGGGAAGACCCGCCTGGGGGTACAGCTTGCCGGGAGGCTTGAGGGGGAGATCATCTCGGCCGATTCGCGCCAGGTGTACCGCGGCATGGACATCGGCACCGGCAAGGACCTGCACGAGTACCAAGGGGTTCCCTACCACCTGATCGACGTGGCCCCCCCCGGCCACGAGTTCAACCTGTTCCAGTTCCAACGCCTTTTCCTCGACGCTTTCTCCGACATCTCGCGGCGCGGCAGGCTGCCGGTCCTGGTCGGCGGCAGCGGCATGTACCTCGACTGCGTGCTGCGCGGTTACCGTCTCATCGAGGTCCCGGAGAACCCTGCGCTGAGGCAGGAACTCGCCCCGCTCTCCATGACGGAGCTCGCCGACCGCCTCGCCCGGGCCAATCCCAGACTGCACAACAGCACCGACCTCACCGAGCGGAGCCGCCTGCTGCGTGCCATAGAAATCGCCGAGTACCAGGGGGGGGGCGAGGAGCCCTGGCCGGAGATCGCCCCCTGCACCATCGGTATCCGCTGGGACCGCGCCCAGCTCAGGGAGAGGATCACCAAACGACTCAGGGAGCGGCTCGAGGCGGGGATGATCGAGGAGGTGCAGCGGCTGCATGCTGCCGGCACCGGCTGGGACAAGTTCGAGTTCTACGGCCTGGAGTACCGTTACGTGGCGCGTTACCTGAAGGGGGAGCTTTCCATTAACGACATGTTCCAGAAACTCAACTCCGCCATCCACGACTTCGCCAAGAAGCAGGAGAACTGGTTCAAGCGGATGCAAAGCCATGGCACGGTGATCCATTGGGTCGAGGGGGCAGGAGATCCGCTGGCCGAGTCCCTGGAGCTGCTAAACAGCAAAGGCATATCGTTCAAACAGGGATAAAAGGGATGAAAGGGATAAAGGCGTAAACCCCTTCTCACGCGAAGACGCAAAGGCGCGAAGCCAGGCAAGACCAACAAGACGTTTTGGCTTAACCTGAAATCTTTTGTGTCAGGTGTTATCCCTTTGATCCCTTTTATCCCTGTTAAATGAAGTTGTTTTGGGTTTACTTTGCGCCTTTGCGTCTTGAGTGAGTGCAGCGAACGGGCGTGAGACGATTGCGGCAGAGCCATGGCACGGTGATCCATTGGGTCGAGGGGGCAGGAGATCCGCTGACCGAGTCCCTGGAGCTGCTAAACAGCAAAGGCATATCGTTCAAACAGGGATAAAAGGGATGAAAGGGATAAAGGCGTAAAAACCCTTCTCACGCGAAGACGCAAAGGCGCGAAGCCAGGCAAGACCAACAAGACGTTTTGGCTTAACCTGAAATCTTTTGTGTCAGGTGTTATCCCTTTGATCCCTTTTATCCCTGTTAAATGAAGTTGTTTTGGGTTTACTTTGCGCCTTTGCGTCTTGAGGGAGTGCAGCGAACGGGCGTGAGACGATTGCGGCAGAGCCATGGCACGGTGATCCATTGGGTCGAGGGGGCAGGAGATCCGCTGGCCGAGTCGCTGGAGCTGCTAAACAGCAAAGGCATATCGTTCAAACAGGGATAAAAGGGATGAAAGGGATAAAGGCGTAAACCCCTTCTCGCGCGAAGACGCAAAGGCGCGAAGCCAGGCAAGACCAACAAGACGTTTTGGCTTAACCTGAAATCTTTTGTGTTAGGTGTTATCCCTTTGATCCCTTTTATCCCTGTTAAATGAAGTTGTTTTGGGTTTACTTTGCGCCTTTGCGTCTTGAGTGAGTGCAGCGAACGGGCGTGAGACGATTGCGGCAGTTAATTATTGACGTAATCGGTGTGGTATGTTACGAAAAAAATGGCGAAGCAGATGGTGCTTGTTTCGTTAACGTACTAGCAGCCAGGGAGGGTACCGATGTTTGCGAGGCTAAAATCGGACATTAAGGCGGTGTTTGACAGGGATCCGGCGGCAAGAAGCGTGCTGGAGGTGATCTTCTGTTATCCCGGGCTGCATGCGCTCTGGTTCCACCGGGTCGCCCACTGGCTTTGGACGCACAAACTCTATTTCCTGGGACGCTTCACCTCCCACATCGGCCGTTTCCTGACCGGCATCGAGATCCACCCCGGCGCCACCATCGGCAAGGGGTTCTTCATCGACCACGGCATGGGGGTGGTCATCGGGGAGACCGCCGAGATCGGCGACAACGTCACCCTCTACCACGGGGTCACCCTGGGTGGGGTCAGTTGGGAGAAGGTGAAGCGTCACCCCACCCTGATGGACAACGTGGTGATCGGTTCGGGCGCAAAGATCCTCGGTCCCTTCACCGTGGGCAAGGACAGCAAGGTCGGCTCCAACTCCGTCGTGGTCAAGGAAGTCCCCCCCAACTCGACCGTGGTCGGCATCCCGGGGCGCGTGGTGATGGCGACCGAGAAGCCCCAGGACCGTCCGGACCTCGAGCACGGCAAGATGCCCGACCCCGAGGCCAAGGCGATCTCCTGTCTGTTCGACCAGATCCGGGAACTGGAAAGGAAGTACAATGCGCTCGCCGCAGAGCACGAGGCGCTCAAGAAGAAAATCGGATAAAAACCATTTAAACAGGGATAAAAGGGATACAAGGGATAAACCCCAAACAAAAGATGTTGGGGGTAACCCAAATCTTGTGTCTTTAGACTTTTCTTTGCGCCCCTGCGGCTTTGCGTTAAATCTTGGTTATATCCCTTCCATCCCTTTTATCCCTGTTAACCGTGTTTCGAGGTTCGTTTTACCGCATGAAAAGAATCGCCATCACCACTCTCGGCTGCAAGATCAACCAGTTCGAATCCGCCGCCATGACCGAAGCCCTGGAACAGAACGGCTACAGCTTCGTCCCCTTCACCGAAACAGCCGACATCTACGTCATTAACAGCTGCACCGTCACGGCCAAGACCGATGCCGAGTCCCGCCGCCTCATCAGGCGCGCGACCCGCATGAACCCCGAGGCACGCGTGGTGATCACCGGCTGCTACGCCCAGATGGCGGGCGATGAGCTGCTGAAGCTCCCGGGGGTCAACCTTATCCTCGGAAACAGCGAGAAGAAGGACATCGTCGGTTTCATCAAGGGGCTCGGGGATGAACCGCAGGCGGTGGTGAGCGACATTTCGCAGCAGAGAACGGGAGAAAGAACACAGCTGGAGAGCTTCGCCGAGCACACCCGCGCCTTCCTCCAGGTCCAAAACGGCTGCGACGCACGTTGCGCCTACTGCATCGTACCGTACGCCCGCGGGGCCAGCAGGAGCGTGGTACCCCAGGAGGCGCTGGACGGCATGGCAGCCTTCTCGGCGAAGGGTTTCCAGGAGATCGTGTTGACCGGCATCCACCTTGGCGCCTACGGCCTCGACCTCGACCCGCCCACCGACCTGCTCGCCCTGATGAGGGAGGCGGAGCGCCAGGGGGTGGTAAGGCGTCTGCGGGTCGGCTCGGTGGAACCGACCGAGGTAGCGCCGGAGATGATCGCCTTCATGGCCGGCTCCGGCGTCGTCTGCCCTCACCTGCACCTGCCCCTGCAAAGCGGCTCCGACGGCGTCCTCACCCGCATGAACCGCGGCTACGACACCGCGCTGTTCCGCTCCGTGGTCGAGGCCCTGGTCGCGGCCATGCCCGACGTCAGCATCGGCTCCGACGTGATCGCCGGCTTCCCGGGCGAAACCGACCAAGAGTTCCAGGAGACGCTTTCCTTCATCGAGTCGCTCCCCCTGGCCTACCTGCACGTGTTCCCCTTCTCGCAGCGCCCCGGCACCCCGGCCGCGACCATGGCTGCCCAGGTCCACCCGCGGGTCATCAAGGAGCGGGCCGAGGCGCTCCGCATCCTGTCGGAAAAGAAAAAGACAGAGTACGCGGCACGTTTCGTCGGGCGGGAACTACAGGTGCTGGTGCAAAAGGACGAGGGGGGACGCAAGGGGTTGTCCAGGAACTACCTTCCGGTGCTCATCGAGGAGTGCGAGGGGCTGGTCAACCAGGAGGTCGGCGTGCTGATCACCGCGGCCAGCGGCGGAGAGTTGACCGGGAAGCTGGCAGCGACGCGCTAGACGGTGAAGGTCACCGTGGCGCCCTGCCCCGCTTCCGCTTCTATCTTCACCTTGCCGCCGTGACGGCTGACGATCCGCTTCACGATGGCAAGTCCTATCCCGCGGCCGGGAAACTCCTCCTGGCTGTGCATCCGCTGAAACGGCGAGAACAGCTTTTCGGAGTACGCCATGTCGAACCCCGTCCCGTTGTCCCGGACGGCGAAGGCGGAACGTCCCTCCCAATCGATGGGAAAGAATTCCACCACGGCATGTTCCCTTGTATGGGTGAACTTCCAGGCATTTCCTACCAGGTGCTCCACCGCCACCTTCAAAAGGCGCGCATCGCCCCGCGCCGTCATCCCCTCCGCCACACGGACATCAACCTTCCGCTCCGGTTGCGAACGGACCAGTTGCCTCACGACCTCCCTGGCCAGCGCGCTCAGGTCCACATCTTCCTTGTTGAGCTTTCCCCTCACGCTGCGTGACAGTTCCAGGATCGCGTCCAGCATGTCCGCCATGCGGCGGCTGGACCTCCTGATCCGGTCCAGGTAGTCGTTGCCTATGGTGTTGAGCCTGGCTGCGTATTCCTCGGTGAGCGCCTGGCTGAACCCCTCGAGGTGCCGCAAGGGCGCCCGCAGGTCGTGCGAGACCGAGTAGCTGAACATCTCGAGGTCCCGGTTGGCCGATTCCAGCTGCGCGGTCCGCTCCACCACCCTGCGCTCCAGTTCGCCGTTCAACCTGAGCAGGCTTTCGTTCTCCTCGGTCAGTTCCCGGACCTTCTCTTCCAGGCGGGTGGCCACCACCTGGCTGTAGTCCCTGAGGAAATCCTCCTCCTGCATCGGGCGCGGCTCCGCCTCGCGCCCGGTGGCCACCTCCGCCACCAAAAGCCGTCCCACCTCCTCCCACAGTTCATCCGGCCGCATCGGTTTCTCCAGGAAAGCCGTTGCCCCAAGGGAGGCAGCGAGCTCGGCTTCCCTGCTGCCGGTGTAGATTGCTGAATAAAATATGAAGGGGATCCTGCCGAGTTCTTGGAATTTTTTGAGTTCGCGGAGGAATCGGAAGCCGTCCATCACCGGCATGAGACAGTCGGAGAGGATGAGGTCCGGGGCTTCGGCCGCCGCGACCTCGAGCCCCTGCTTGCCGTTGGCGGCCTCGACGACATGCCAGCCATGCCACTCGAAATTGTAGCGGATGATCTTGCGATCGTTTCTGGAATCGTCGACGACCAGTACCTTCATCCTCCCCCCCTGACGGCTGCGGCAGATGCGATCGACGTCCATACCCGGAAAACAAATGCCTAAAAGAATACCAATGAGGGGTCGGTTTGCAATGAACAGGGATGAAGGGGATAAAAGGGATAAAAGGATAAAAAGGAGAAGGGGATGAAAGGAATTATAAAAAATCCCCCTGCATCCCCTTCATCCCTGTTGAAAAAATGAGGTTATCCCTGCAACTGGGCTAGCAGCTCGGAAACCCGCCGCACGTCTTCCTGGTCGCGGAACTCGCGATAGCCGTCAACGCCGTCGGCATCGAGCCCGCGGTAGTAACGGGGACGCTTCGCCTTGAGTCCTGCCAGGAGCTTGCCGGTGGCATAGTCGACCGTTTCGGTGTCGCGGGCGGCAAACTTCAGCTGCAGCACGATGCTGTAGCCGAGCTGGAACAGCCGCTTCAGCTCCTCCTCTACGAGTATCCGCGCCGCTTTATGCTCGTCACCGGCGGCAAGTTTCTCGAGGGCGATGTTGAGGTAACCGCAGACGCGGTGCATCACACCAAGCATCGACTCGGGCTCGTGGAAGGCCTGCCCCTCGGCAACGAGGGCGCTGTTCACCAGATAGTTCAACTCCTGCAAAACGACATCGGAACCGGCAAGGTCCAGGGCACGCGAAAGAAGCGTCCCCTCGTCGGCAAAGACGGGGATCAGCTGTCCCCCCTCCCCTGCCGCAGCGAGATCCTTGCCCCCCTGCAACTGGAAATGGTCCGGGTGGATCCGGGCGTAGATGGAGAGTGCCTCTTCCAGCGGCGGGAAGCCGAGATCCTGCAGACGGCCGGTGCGGAAGCGCTGGCATTGCTCCTCGAGCTCCAGGTCCACGTCCCCTTTCACCCCCTCCATGAGCGCGGTGTACAGCTCGTTGTCGAGCTTGACCAGCACGGAGAGGAAGGCCCCGATCAGCTGGCTGTGCTTGGGGTTCTTGAACTTGATCATGAAAACGTCGTCGAAGGTATGGTCGTAGTCGCCCTGGCGCTCCTCGTCGTTACCCTGGTCGCCGATCCCCCCGCCAACGATGATCTCGCGGCTCAACAACAGCTGCAGCAGCTCGAAATCCAGATGCCTCACCAACTCGTGAACCCGTGCCTCGCCCCCCTCCATGAAGTAGGTGAGCCAGTGGCAGGCCTGCTCTTCGGAGAAGGTCCAGCCGTCCCAAAGCTCGGTGTCCATTATGAAAACGCCCTGCTCGGCGGTGGCCAGGCGCAGCAGGTCCACTGCGTCCGCCTCCCCCACCTCTTTCATGAGCCAGAAGAACTCCTGGGGCTGCAGACCGGCGGCGAGCCTCCTGGCGTCGGAGTCGGAGACGATGAGGTCCATCTTTTCCTTGCCGGAAACCGTCCTCAGGTAGTCCTGTTTCTGCTGAAGGGGAAGCGCCTGGAAATCGCGCTCGGAAAGTTTCGCCACAGCTACTTGCTTCTTTTCTGCCATTTGACTCCCTTTAAAACCGTTCTTAACAGGGATAAAGGGATGAAAGGGATACACCCCCAAAAGAGTTGTTCAGCCCAATCCCTGCACCTGTATTTATTTTCACTCCGCGCCTTTGCGGCTTTGCGTTAACAACCCGTTTTTGACTTTATCCCTTTGATCCCTTTTATCCCTGTTAATTGCTTTTAAAGGATCCCTTTGCGCATCGCCTTCTTGTAGCCACAGCTTCGGTGCAGCCACTTCAGCTCCTTGACCAGCTCCGGGGTGAGCTGAACGCACTCGGGAAAGACCTTGAAACGCTTATTGTAGATCTTGCAGCGCCTGGTGGTGATGTCGAGGTAGCGACAGGGGGTCGAGGTGAACAGGATCCTGCCGTCCTCGTCCTCTAGCTTCTCAAAACAGCAAAGGCCGCATTGCTCGCAAAGGGCCTCCCACTGCTGCTGGTCCATTTCGGGTTCTGGTGACATAGCGCCTTACTCCTCGCCCGCTCCAAGCGGCACCACGAGGCTGTTTCCCTTGCTGTTGGAAAACCGGACACTGTCCTCATAGATCTGCTCTATCTTGTAGCCATTCACGCTGTTCCCCTGCCGCATCGGACTGCCGTTCACCATCGCGAAGCTCGACTCGCTGCTGTTCTGCCAGGCAATACCGGTGACGCGGATATCCGGCCGCGACTTATGCTGGGGCACCGGTTGCGGCGCAACCGAAGCGGGTACGGCAGCTGCGGGTGCCGGTTGCACGACAGCCGGCTGGGCGACGGCAGAAGCCTTGGCCATGACCGAAGGCTGGGCCAGCTGCTTCGCGGCAACCCTGGCCGGGATTTGAGGCTTGGTAGCGGCCTTGGCTGCCGCCTGGGTTACCGGCTTCGCAACCGGTTGCGCCACCGGCTTCGGCGCCGTAGCGGCGACAGGAACCAGAGCCGGTTTGGCCGCGACCTTGGCCGGCTCGACGGCCGGCCGCGCCGGCTTGACAGCCGCGACGGGTGCGGCGGCCGCAGCGGCAGAGGTGTGCTCCGGGGCGACCGCTGTTGCAGCCTGCTGCTGCCCAACGGCGGACGCCGCCTGGGCGGGGACCGCTGCAGCCGGGGCGGCAGTGGCCAAGGCATCGACACCATTGGGCGTTACCCGTGCGGCCGGACGGGAGAAGCCCCCCATGAGGGCGTAGGTCGCCAGGGTGGCGATGGCAGCTCCCGCCAGGGTCCATACCGGAATCAGCCAGGCGGGACGACGTCCCCTTGCCTTGGGGAGCCCACCGGTGCCTGCGGGTCGACGGGACCGCTGCGACTCGTCCACCTTCTCCAATGCCTTCAGTATCGAACTCATAAACTCCTCGAAAAGTTGAAAATCAGCTGCGCCAGCGCGGCAGTCCGCCGGTCAGGCGCCGCAGCAGTTGCGCCGCGAGCCCGTAGGGGGAACGGCCGCCAACCTCGGCAACGGCCTGCGCAGCCATGCTCCCGGTGATGGTCCTGGTCTCCTCGGTGAACCCGATCAGGAGGGCGCGGTCGCAGACGACGTTGACCAGCCGCGGCACCCCACCCGAGAAGCGGTAAATGTGCTTCATGGCCGCCGTCGAGAATTCGGCGGCGCGGTAGCATCCGGCCAGCTCCATGCGGTGGTCGATATAGGACTGGGTGCTCTCGAAGTCCATGGGGAGCAGATGGTAACGCACCGTGATGCGCTGGTTCAGCTGCCGCAGTTCCATGCGCCCGAGCACCGACAGCAGCTCCGGCTGCCCGGAGAGAACGATCTGGATCAGCTTGTCCGTCTCGGTCTCCAGGTTCGAGATCAGGCGGATCTGCTCCAGCACCTCCATGGGGAGATTCTGCGCCTCGTCCATCACCAGCACCACACTGCGTCCCGCCTGCTTCTGCTCCAAGAGGAATGCGTTCAGCACCTGCAGAAGTTCGACCCTGCTCTCTGACTCCCAGACCAGCCCGAATTCCCGGTTCACGCTCTTCAACAACTCGAGGTCCGACAGGCAGGGGTTGAAGATGAGGGCGGTGCGGTGTCCCTCCTGGTCCAGACGGTTCAGGAAGGTGCGCAAAAGCGTGGTCTTGCCGGTCCCCACCTCACCGGTGAGTTCCACGAAACCGGCACGGTTGTCAACCGCATAGATCAGGTGCGCGTAGGCTTCACGGTGCTGCTCGCTCATGAACAGGAAGCGGGGATTGGGAGTAATGGTGAACGGGCTCTCCCTGAAACCGTAAAATTCGCAATACATCGCAGGCATGTGGTTCCTTTTGACGGCTGCCGATATCGAGTGAGTGAATATAGCGCGAATCTGGCGGGAAATAAAGGGGAAAGGGCGTGAGGTGCGGGTGCAAGGCTTAGTTGCTTTTAGTGGCTTGCATTACCGGATAAACGTGGGAAACTTCCGACGTTGGATTAGTAAAAACCAATACAAAGGAGACGACACATGGGCAAAAAACCGATGGTCAAACGCAGCTTCAGCCGCCTGGACGACCCCGGCCTGAGCTCGTTCGGGAAAGGGGTCGTAACCTCGCTAACCGGCAACGCTTATTTCAAGGAGCCCTACCCCCAGGAAGTCACCCCGTTGGGGCAAGTAAAGGGCACACTGGAGGGATTCGACAACGCCTGCCTTGAAGCACGTAGCCGTGCAAAGCAGAGCATCGCGCAGCGTAAAAATCTGCGCACTCAGCTCATCAAAGAACTCAATGAACTGGCGGATTACGTCAATCTGATCGCCAAGGGGAATGTCGAGATTCTGGCATCCAGCGGCTTTGACTACACCAAGGAGACCGCGCCCTCCCCGGTGAAACACCAGGCGACCTATCCGGACGTAGTATTGTCCCAAAGCGTAAAACGGGGCGGGATCGTCGGAAAGGCCAAGAAGGCTCCTCGCGCCAGAAGCTGCGAATTCCACATAACGACGGGCGACCCCACCGTGGAGGGGAACTGGAAGCATGCGGCGGTGTTCGGCCAATTCAAAAACATGGAGCTGGATGGGTTGACCCCGGGGCAGCAGTACGCCCTCAGGATGAGGTGGATCATGCCTGAAGGGCCCGGTCCCTGGACCCCTCCCTTCTTCTTCATGCCCACCTAAAGGAATGCCCGAAACGCCCGTGCCAGCGGGCGTTTCACTTTCACGCCTGCAGCATCCCAACCAGCGACATCTGAGCAGCAAGGACATCCACTTTACAAAACCCCTTTGCACGTTGCTTTTGGGGCTTTGCGCGTTGGCTTTCCCCCTCTGCAGGCTGACTTTGTAGCTTTGCAAGCTTGCATCGGTCCTTTGCAAGCTGACATTGTCGGTACGCGACGGGAAAAACGGGAAAGCAGGTGATCCTGGGCGGAAATCGAGAGGAGGCAAGGCCGTTCCGGCATGTTTCTTGTCCAAAGCCAGCGGGTTTCGACCGATGCAACGCTAAAAGGTCCAAAAGCAGCTGCTTTTTTGCAAAAGCACGCTTGCAAAGGTCCTCTGCAAGCGTGAAGAGCATCTAAAGCAGTCAGCAGCGCATCAATAGCGGTAGGAAAGCTCTGCACGCAGGAGCCGGTTCATCTGCGTGTCGCCGGCGCGCAGCTCGTAGTTGTGGATCCACTCCTGCCCGTAGAGAAGCAGGGCGTTCCATTCCTTGGAGAACGGGAAGGTCCAGGTGGCGCGGAGGGCGTTCTTGCGTTCGATCGCCTGCATGACGCCGGCGGCATCGAAGCGGCCGGAGGCGTCGACGGTCACGCGCCCGTAGTCGCCGCGCCTGGTGTGGAAGGCCTCGAGCGCGAGGTTGTTGCGGACCGAGAACCAGTGGCTGTAGCGCAGGAAGAAGTCCTGGGTGGCGCCCCCCTGCGAGTGTCCGATGGGCATGTTGTACCTCAGATACCCTTCCGGGAAGGTGCCGTTGGTGTAGAGGATACGGTTTCCGCGGAAATACTCGAAGCGGAGGTCGTCCCTGCCACTTTCGGTGAGACGCGGGAGGTAGAAGCCGGCGACATAGCTCTCCACTATGGGCCAGAACGAGGCGGAGTCCTCGCCCGAGAGCTCGCCGTAGAGTTCGGTGTTGCGCAACCAAGGCAGTCTCAAGCGCAGGTCGAACCCAGCCACGGTGTTGGAGTTGTCATCGCTGGTACCGCCGACGATGCCGCGGACGATGTCCCCCAGGCTGTTGTTGACGCCGGGACCGCCGACCTGCCGCCCCAGGTTGATGCCGAACTCGAGGTCATCCAGCGGCTTCATGGCCAGTTTGCCTGCAAAGAAAAAAGGCTGGCGCTCCAGTCCGTCGGTGATGGTCTTTTCGAACCGGGAGAAGATCAGGGAGTATTTCAGGTCCCATAGGTATTTCGTCTTCACCAATTCGGGGCTGGAGAGCTTGACGAGGTCGAAGTTCCTGGCGTTGTTGGTGAGGGTGATAGCGCCGCGATAGCCCGGCCCCAGCCAGTTTTCGTCCCGTCCCACCTCCAGTTCGAGCCCCTTCCCCCCCAGCTTGACATAGCCCCGGTTCAGGCGCAGGCGCGCCTCATCGGCGTCCTCGGACCAAAGCAGCATCGGTTCCACTAACGCCGAGGCATATGAGGAGAAGTAGAGCGCACCGCTCGCCCTGAGGTCGACGTTGGAGCCGGCGCGATAGACCGCGCCGTCGTTGTTCTCGAAAAGAGGCGTTCCTTCCGTTCCACGCTGCTGGACCGGAGAGGGATAAGGATTGGCGGGCCTTAGGCCGCTGCCGATGCCGAAGACCCCGTCGTTGCCCGGGTCGTGCACGGCCCGGAAGTAGCTCCGCGGAGCACCGTCCACGTAGACATAGCGAAGTCGAGCGGTGGCAACAGGAGCGAAATCGAACGTAGGCGCCGCGTCCTCGCGGCCGTAGTAGGAGAGTTCGCGCGGCAGCAGTTCGTTCAGGCGATCGAGCAGTTCCGCAGCCAGGGCAGGCTGTCCGCCGGCGGCAGCCCGCGCTTCGGCCTCCTTGACCAGGCGTGCGGCCTCCGCCTGCGACAGGGGGCGGATACCCTTCACGTCCGAGGAGATGAGCCCGAAACCGGACAACTTCTCGAGGTATGAATAAACGGGACTGTCCAGCGGGATATTCGGTGAGGAAAGCGCAAAGGCAAGACAGGGATATAAGACGACTACGCATGCCGCGACGACAATAAACTTGGACAATTTCATTCAATTCTCAATCTTTTAACAGGGATAAAAGGGATAAAAGGGATGACTACCCACATAATCTGTTGCCTAATCTTCGATATTCCAATTTAGGAGAACCGAAATTAATCAGTAACCCGACGCCAATGCCTGTGGCTTTAAGGTAATTCAGGACCTGGGCTACATGCTCGGGAGCTAAAGCTTTTACAGCCTTTAACTCTAGCAACACGGTACCCTCAACAACGACATCCGCGTAGAAATCGCCAACGTTTTTCTTGCGGTAAAAGACCTGCAGGGGAACTTGCGCCTGTGCCTGAAGACCTGCTTCTTCAAGAGCTATCAAAAGGGATTTTTCGTACACCGACTCAAGAAAGCCGTTGCCTAATTCATTACTCACGTCAAAGCAGGCGGCTAGAATCTTCCCGGTCAAGTCTTCATAAATCATCGCGGTCTCCTTAGATTCAGAAGTTGTATCGGATGATCCTAAGAAGTGCTTCGTTTTATCCCCTTTATCCCCTTTATCCCTGTAAATAGGGTTTTTCTCTAGATCTTGTTTAGGCAGCCGTCCCCTCGCTGGTGCCGGCGACGCGGAGGTTTCGGATGAAGGTGAGTTTTTGGGGCGGGAACAGGTCAGGCCTGACCCGCTGGAAGGCAAACGGCGGTGCCACGTCGAACTCGTAGCGCGGCACGAACTCAGGCACGATGCTGCGTAACGAGGCCAGCACCTCTCCCAGGTCGTGAGCCCTGGCGTGGTTGAAGAGCTGCTCGAGGTCCGCCGTGACCTTCTTCAGATCAGTCGCCACCGGCGCCATGACCCTGATCTTCTTATGGCTGGTAGGCCGGATCCCCTCACCGTCGATCAAAAGCTCCTCGAAGAGCTTCTCCCCGGGCTTGAGGCCGGTGAACTGGATCTCGATCTCCTTATGCGGGATGAAACCCGAAAGCCTTATCAGTTCCTCGGCCAGCGAAAGTATGCGGACCGGCTCTCCCATGTCCAGGACGAAAATCTCTCCCCCGTGCCCGATGCAGCCGGCCTGCATGACCAGCTGAGACGCCTCCGGAATCGTCATGAAGTAGCGCACGACATCCTTGTCTGTCACGGTGACCGGGCCGCCCTTGCGGATCTGCTCCTTGAACAGGGGTATGACGCTCCCGTTACTCCCCAAGACATTGCCGAAACGCACCGTGGTGAACTTGGTCTGGCTCTTCGCCGCCAGCGCCTGCACGTAGATTTCGGCGCTCCTCTTGGTGGCCCCCATGACGTTGGTCGGGTTGACCGCCTTGTCCGTGGAGACCATGACGAAATTGCGCACCTTGAACTTGTGCGCCGCGTCCGCCACGATCTTCGACCCCAGCACGTTGTTGAGAACCGCCTCGGCCGGGTTGTACTCCATCATGGCCACGTGTTTGTAGGCCGCGGCATGGAACACCACCTCCGGGCCGAACTCGTCGAAGACCGTCTCGACCCGATCCTGGTTCTTCACGTCACCCACCATCGGGATGATGCGCAGGTCAGGGAAGGCGGCGGCGAGCTCCTTTTCGATGTAAAAGAGCGGGGTCTCGGCGTGGTCGAACAGCACCAGTTTTGCCGGTTTGAACAGGGCGACCTGGCGGCAGATCTCGCTGCCGATGCTCCCCGCCGCGCCGGTCACCAGCACCCTTTTATCGGTAAGGTAGTTGCGGATCGCGGTCTGGTCCAAGGCCACCGGGTCGCGCCCCAGGAGGTCCTCGATCTCCACGTCCTTGATCTGGCTCATGGAAAACTTGCCGTCGATGATGTCGGTGATCCCCGGCAGGGTCTTGAAGCGCGCCTTGGCCCGTTCGCAGTTGGTTATAACCCGGCGCATCAGTTCCGGCCCGCCGGAGGGGATGGCGAAGATGACCTCCTCGACGCTGTACTTGCGCACCAGCGCGCAAAGCCGGTCGGTCCCGCCGATAACGCGCACGCCTGAGAGCCGCATCCCCTTTTTCTCCGGGTCGTCGTCCACGAAACCTATCACGTTATAGGTGGCGTCGACCTGCTTGCGGATCTCCTTGAGCAGGAGGTTCCCGGCCTCACCCGCACCGATGATGAGCGTCCGTCTCCCCTTGTGCAGGCTGGGGATCAACTGGGTTTCCCTGTAGATGCGCCAGAGCAACCGGCTGGTCGCCACCATGGAAAAGAGCAGGAACCAGTCCAGGATGTAGATGGATCGGGGGAGGCCAAAGGGACCTTTCATGAAAATCACAGCGAGCGCGGATATCACGGACGAGAGCGTCACCACCTTGAAGATCTCGTAACCGTCCTGCAGCGATGCATAGCGCCAGATGCTGCGGTACATGCCCGAGGCGATGAACATGATCGGCTTGGCCGAAAGGATTACCAGCAATCCATGCAGCAGGTTATTGAACTGCTCGGAGGGTATTTGAAAGTCAAAGCGAAGCAGGAAGGAGAGAACGAAAGCACCAGCAATGAGCACAACATCGAGGAAAAACACAAGGATTCTTCTAGTGCGGAACATGTCCCCCCCACAGCACGACAGATCATTATGAACCTAAAGAGTCTACATTAAAACTAACATATGCAACTATACCATCTGGCCTAAAAAAAGCAAACCTTAATGTAATATTTTCCGTTGCCTACTCGGACTGTCACAGCGTTAATCGTATGAGACAGTAAGAGGTGGTAGTAAAGTCCAATCCAGCCGGGAATTGCCCCGTTGCAAGCCCCAAAAAACGGAGCACGGTACCAGGACTTTATTTAAAGAGGCAAGGAGCATGTTTGTGCAGAATCAAGGGCATCAACGTCCTGCAGATATTTAGAACTCACCAACTTATGAACCGTACTCTTTAACTCGAGTGAATTCGACAGTAACTGTTCATTGGTGTACAGCGATACAGTCCTGTTGTATTTTTTCAATGAGTCAACCTCTTTACAGAACCTACCGGCCCCCACCTCAGGTGATACGCCTTCATAAACGAGGTTGAAATCCCGAGACAAAATGACCTGAGACGACCCCAATCTATGGTGTTCAGATAAAATCAATTCAGAACCGAGAGCGCCTTGACCAATTCTCGCTATCCCTCCAAATCCAAACTTTATGCTTTGGGACTTTATGCTGGAGGCCAGATACTCAACGATCCCGCAGGAAAGAAGTTCGAACATAAAATCTAATTTCAATGATAAATGGAGATCGTTAAGTCCGATGTGGATGTTTTGTATTCCATTTACTTTAACAATTTCGTTCACCCGTGCCAGAGCCTGACCAGTTTCTAACAGCAAGCACGTCTCCACCCGACCTCGCACCAGTGTGAGAAATTTATCGACCTCCACAGCATTTGTAAACATGGGGAGCATGAGGATATCGGCACCAAGTTCAATGCATCTTGTTATCTCGCCAGCCGAATCATCGTGTAGCGGGTTTATCCGCACCATCAATTGTGAGGAGTTCAGCACTTTACGTATTTTTGTCACGTCCTCCAAAGTATGACGGGAAATCACACTATTCAAATGCCCCTGTCTTTCATCTTTCCCATTGATTTCCAGATCAACCATTACCTTGTGAACTCCCGCCATCTGGGCGGCACCCGCTCTAAAGGGGTCATTGGTTATATATATAAAGTCCATTAATAGCTCACAAAGTTCTTAAAAATATAATCCGATGTTTCTCGAGTCCTGACAACTGAGTACCCGCCTCCTTCAACTTTCTTTATAATTGCACAGTTAGGCAAAATAAACGGAGGTTTCATCACTATCGAGTAAGAGCCAACATTCTCGTAGACAATGAAATCTCCAACCTCCGCATAGCCTTTAACTGACTTGGAAAGGTAGTCGCTCTCTATGCATGTGAACCCTGTGACATCGAAAAACTGCGAAGCCTCACCTACATCAGTAGAAGCATCGCGGTTAAGTATCGATACTGGCAAGTTGAGCGAACGTGCGACGGGGCTGATGTTAAAGATGCTTCCGGACACGTTTACTATACGTCTGCCATTTATATTTTTAATATTGATGATTTTTGTATAGAATTTAAAAGTATCAGCAACCAAGGCAGTTCCAGGCTCGATAAAAAGCAGAGGCTTTTTGCTTTGTCCTTCAAAGGCCCGGGCAAATTTTGTACATATCACTTTTGCATAATCAGAAAAATTGGGCAGTTCGAACTTGTATGTCATCTTAAGCTTATCAGGCATGTTGCCAAAGTATCCACCGCCTATGTTGATAAAGTCAGGCGGCTCACTGAAAAGGTTTTGACACAATTCAATCATACGCTCGACTCTCACAGCATACGAAGACAAGTCACGATTAGGGAAATGGCAGTGCAGGCCAGCCAACCTCAAATTTGGTGAGTTGTTGATAGTCTGAACTGCATGTCGAAATTCCTCGCCTCCAACATCAAAACCAAAGCGCGACTGCAAGTTATCGTCAATGGGGAAATTGCATCTGATTGCAACATTTATGACGCGCGTTGACGCCTCAAGCGAGGTAGCGACTGCCATATTCAGGTCGCGGATGGAGTCCAAATTAACCAAAGCCCCGGACAAGAGTGCGGCCCGAATAGAATCAAAAGACTTGTACGGACCATTATAGACGATCCTTTCAGGCAAGACACCAAGCCTGCAGGCAAGGTTATATTCCATCTCCGATACTACTTCGGCATACCCGCCAAGCTGATCGACAAGTTTGCAGATGTCAGGGGTATAATTAGTCTTGTAAGAATATGCTATTTGAGTTTGGCCATACAATGCTTTGAAGGCATGGTCCATCCTCTTGAAATTATCTATAAACCTGCCCTCATCATAAACAAAAAAAGGATCTCCATATTGTTTACTTAGTTCCTCGGCCTCGGTCCACGCCATGTCAGTTCTCCACTCTCTTTTCGATGGTATTTTTCATAAATAATACGACATAAGGAGTTTTAAATAGAATAACTAGGTCAAGCCAGATTCCTTTTTCCAGGTATTTATCGACATACATGTTGTCTAAAATGATTTTTTCATCCCAGTTTAGATCGTTCCGTCCTGAAATCTGGGCAAGCCCAGTTATCCCAGGTTTCACCATGAACCGTTTCTTAAGAGTCTCATTGAAGTCTTTATAATCGCCGAGTTCATTGAAAACAGGAGGACGGGGTCCGACGAAAGACATGGTGCCATTGAGTACATTAATGATCTGGGGAAGTTCATCCAAGCTTGCAACCCTAAGAACCCTGCCAACCTTGGTAATTCTAGGATCATCCGAGAAACTGAAAAGCTCAGCCGGACTTTCTATCGAACCGCTTCTTAGAACATCCGTAGCATTGTGAGGGATGGGCGATCTATCAGCATGTTCGATCATGGATCGGAACTTGAGCATTTTGAAGATAACGCCGTCTTTGCCAATCCGGTCTTGAGTAAAGAGAACAGGCCCCTTCGAGTCAAGCTTGATTAGAACTGCAATCACAATAAAAACCGGCGCAAAAAAAATGAGTAGTGTCAGACCAAGTGCTATGTCAAGAATGCGTTTCGCCATATGTTAAAACCTTTCCCTTGCGGTAAGAGTGCAGCTATCAATAAACTTTCGTCAACCATCCACCATGCTGGGGACTCTTATTACTAACGACATCAAGATACAAGTCCAACATTTTTACCGTCAGCTCACCAGGTAAGCCTTGACCTACAGGCACGCGGTCAATAGAGGTAATTGGAGTCACTTCTGCTGCGCTGCCACATAGAAAAACCTCATCTGCAATATATAGTTCAGTCCTGTCGACCTCCCTCTCGCACACGCGTAAGTTCATTTCTAATGCAAGGTCCAAAATTGTATTGCGGGTGATACTTTCAAGAACAGAAGAAGTGAGCGAAGGCGTGATGAGCTGGCCATTTCTCACAATAAACAAACAGGCGCCCGCGCCCTCCGAAACCTTTCCGTTAGAAGCGAGAAATATCGGCACATCATAACCATTCCTCCGCGCTTCGAGATGACCATAACGGCCGTTTATATAATTAGCCCCGGCTTTGATCCTAGGTGGGAGACAGTTGTCACCAATGCGGTCCCAAGATGAGACACAGGCAGACAGGCCCTTCAGATTAGTAACGTCGGTCCTACTTTTGGCAATAGGAGCGATAAACATTTCGACAGGGGCTACTGAGTTCCAGCTCCCCTCGCCATCGATAAACAGCGTCATTCTGACAGCCACATCCTGTCGATAGCTATTGAAGCGGATCGTTTCTAAAAAATACTCCCGCAACTGCCCGAGAGCATACGGGCATGAAAATCCTATGAGTTTACATGAGTTAAGCAAACGGTCGAAATGCTCCTGTAGGCGGAAGGCGTATAGTTGCTGTTGCTCTTCATTCCAGTAACAACGAATCCCCTCGAAAACGTTTAAACCAAACTGTGAGGTGGGAGAAAGCACGTTGATTTTAGCGTCCGCCACCGGAACAATGCTGCCTTTAAACCAGATACCGCGATCTTCCATTTTCTTCTCCTCGTTTACACTTAAACAACCGTCGTTATATTTACCGTATGTATTTAAACGCTGATTTAATTACCCTATGAACAGAAACACTTCTTTAAGTAACCTTTTACTCGGGATCCGACATCTATGTATTCCATGATAGAATAAATCGGATTCAGTCACGAAGAGGTCAAGTGACAGAATTTGAGACTTCTTCAAGATACTTTTTCATATTCGAGTAAACAATTTCTGCGGTGAACCTTTCTTGAAAGAGGTTGATGGCATTGTTCGCCATTATCTTCAGATGTGCTGGATCGTCATAGGACAGTTCGAGTGCATCTACAAGGCTATTTACATCACCTTCTGAATAGAAAACGCCACAACCATTACTAAGCAAAAGATCGTGCAGAACCCCGGTCAGGGGAGATAACACCGGTAGACCGGCAGAAAGGTATTCGATAGGCTTGTTTGGAATCGACGCACAAAAATCTTTTGTGTTGTGATACGGAGCTAACCCCAAGTGCGCAATGCGCATTAAAGCGCATATTTCACTTGAACCAACCCAACCGGGGAAACTCACATTTGATAGTCCAGCGGCGGCTTTTTTATAATAATCAAGACGATCCCCCGCACCGCATAAAATGAAGTGGAACGCTCGCGACCCGCCGTCAAGCCTGCGGGCTGCATCGATGACCGTATCGAGATCGAACTGCCGCCCAATCGTACCGAAAAACACCACGAAAAATTGCTTTGAATCAACAGCAATCCCGTGCTCCTTCCAAAACTCGTTGGCCTCTCTCAACTCGGCATCAGTTGGTCTGCGTTCCTCATAACCAAACGGGAATTCCCGATCGAGTTCGCTGCGCGACCTGTTGGCGTACCCGAGTCCCCATTGTAGGATCTGCGGCGTCATGCTGGTCAGGGCGGTTGCATGAGAACATGCCCAACGCAGATCCCTAAAAAGCGGGGTCAAAATCAGACGCGCGAGACCTCGCGCCCAGCGTGGAGCTAAATCTACGAATATTTCCGGCCACAAGTCACGGATATCAAGTACCACTGGAATTTTCCTAGAAACAGCGTACTTCACCGCGGCGCGACTTAAATCAATAGTCGGCATGGAGCAGAGAATGACATCGGGAATTGGCTCCCTTGGTGCGAGTTCGGCAAAACGTGTAGCATGCTCACGGTGATCAAGTAACCGCGCCAGGGAAATGTTGCGCCGATATCCTCTTGAACGAAGCATCATCAAACGATATCCGTCGGAGATGGTTGTAGATACTTCATGGACTGCACGCTGCTTTTTGCGGGTGTGATCGAAAGATGAACACCACCAGACAACCTCGTGTCCGTTCTGAGACAACAGGCGGGCAAGAATTCCCGTTCGCAGCAGGCGCTCATCGTGGCCGTCCGTAGGAACGGGTTCGCCTATGGTTATGAGCCAAACACGCATCGTTTCAAATCTCCCGGAGTAACATTAAATTGGGGAAGGACCAGCAATACTAGTTGAAAAAGAAGGTCGTCAATCCTCACCCGCGCAACGTGCGCAAGCCTCGAGAAACTTTAAAACACGTTTAGATATGATACTTTCGGCAAGATCCCTTTTAGCGATAACAGGGCCGTTGGAGCGTCTCCCCAGGGAAATAACATCGGCCACTGCTTGGCCTAAAGCATGGGGGTCTCTGGCAACAATCCTCGAGGGATCTACTTCAAGGAGACGCTCAACCACATCACCAACAGCCACACTGACCACGGGTAGGCCGCATGCCATGGCTTCTTTAACGATTGTCGGACTACCTTCGTAATCACTGGTCACAATTAATGCATCGGCCGCATTTGTGTATAGGGGAACCTCTTCAGGCTTTACATTGCCGCAAAGAACTTCGAACCTGAGGTTTGGAATCCGCCTTTTGGCCTGCCAGTAGGCCGCCTCGGCTAAGTCCAAACGCTTTACTGTGCAGTGGAGCCCGGCATTAAAGAGAAGGACCGGGTCTTGATGCGTCCACCCGAGGGCTTTTCTTGCCTCGCAAGGAGAAACGGGCTGAAAACAGTCAACATCAACCCCCATAGGAACGACGACGGCACGGTTTTGTCCAAACCTCAGGCGTCCAAACAGTTCCTGGCTGACACAGATAATGCCCTTGGCTCTGCGTGCGGCAAGTTGGGAGAGAACGTGGCCAATAAAAACTCTAAGTTGATTGCCCGGGCCAGGATTGAGATCACTACCATGAAAGGTGATCACGACCGGGTAATTCGTTGAATGAGTAACCAGCCAGGCAGTCATTGTGCCATAATGAACATGAATTATGTCGGGTTTAAAGGTGCTGATCTCAGCGCGCAGCCTAAAAGAGTCGCGTAAAAGCCCAAACAAAGAGGTGCGGGAAGCAACGAAAAAGCGGCGGACGGTAGCGCCAAGTTCCTCGATCTTGTCCACCTGACGGCGGGAGAATACCATACTCATCCCTTGGCCGTTACCAGGAATCACTGTAAGTACTTTCAATGAACAGGCTCCTCGATACCATTTCGCTGAAGTTTGGAATTAATACGGGAAGCGGCCTTAAGAGATCTGAACACCTTAAGTGCCACATAAACAATAACAAAAGGAATCAGACTCATAAGGGTGGCTTTAACCGACCCCAAAATACCGTTTCTGACACTACTAATTACCAGCGCATAATAGATGCCGCCGTAGGAGAGAAGAACCAGGTCATTATTACAATACTTTCTAAATTTCTGGTATATTTTTTGGGTGATAAGGCCATAACAAAACATGAAGATAAACACTCCTACGGCGCCAAACGCCCAATACCCCTCCTGAAGAAAGAAAAAACCATACCCACCACCGATTTCGCGAACGCCGGGGTAAAAAACCTCTACGAATTGTTCATTCAGCGGAAGTGGTCTTTCATCAAAGAAAATCCTCGGCATGAATACCATGAGTTCGGTAATGATCGACCATCCATAGCTGAAATGAGTTTCTCCATCACTTATCCCCTGGATCAGTCTCATAAGATTTTCCCCGACGATAAGCTCTCCGGAGGATGACAGCTGTAAAAACTTGGCACCATATACACTAAAGTAGTCCCAAAAAACGGATAACATCTCCAATGGATTGCTAGTAACTCTGACTATGGACATAACATTCATGAACAAGTATAAGAACGAACCTATCATTATTCCGGTTCTCAGCTTAATCTCTCTCACCCTGTAATGATAATAAGCAAAGACCGTAACAGCTGCACTAATAACTAGTCCTCGCCAGCCTGACAACGTATTTACCACGAGGTAATCTACTATTATCGTGAACCCAACCAGCCTTAGAAGCCAATGTCTCTTAAACATCAGTATAGTCGCCGACGATAAAATATATGCGATAGGTATTTTTTGAGTAAAAACCTCTACAAGCCCGGCTGTACTATCTTTCATTTTTTCTACGCGAGATATAAGGGCCATCTCACCATAGGATTTGATATGCAAAAAATCAAAAAAATCGGTAAGATTAACGGCAAAGACAGCCCCCAAAACGATGCCCATTGCAATTATGCATTGCCTAATTAGTCTGTTAGACGGCAGTTTCAAATGGACTTTCGAAGATATTTCCGTCTTTACGGCTAAAATACCCAACATCAGTCCTGAAAGTCCTATCAGGCAGATTGCGTAATATTGAGTGAGGGTGTCATCACTTATATAATCTCCGTAGTATGTAGTCAAATTAGTTTCAACGTCCACAGCAGAGGCAACTGAGTATAGGAACAACAAAACGACAAAACCTATTACAGGAGACAAAAGGTCAGTTTTGTTTTTACGATGATATACAATCAAAAATATTGAAGATGTTAAAATATAATTGATAACAAAAGCGGTAAGCCTATTGATACAATGTTGATCATTGGCAAAGTAAGTGATGCACATAAATGCCATCAGCAAAAAAATAAAAGCCGTATGCAGATAAACGGAACTTTTGTCTGTCATAATCACCGCGAGGTTTTACTCCAATGGAATATTTGATATTCAAAAGCAATAGTTTGGGTCACTAGGGCAGCCTGTTTGACACCAAGCACTACCTCGTTTGAAAGGTCTATAAGATCGTGTAGGTAAGGTAACCCCAATAGAGTAGGCGCTGAACGGTGCATCACCTTGCCTGATACACTTTGCAACTGAGGTGTTACTCCTTCCGTGCAGGAACCGGTGTCTCTGCAGTACAGGGACGCGGCGGAACATCCCTGTCACGGAGAAATTTTGCAGGGACCCCTCCCCATATCTGGTTTGAAGGAACGTCGCGGGTGACAACTGCACCGGCGGCGATTATGGCCCCACGATGGATCGTTACCCCGCGCAAGACTACTACATTGGCACCTACCCAAACATTGTCCTCAATGACCGGGCGAGGAGAAATTTTTGTTGTTGAGGCAGCAGTAAATCCAGCAACAACCGCCTCAAAAGGTGAGGTTGTCCAGTGATCCGGTATATGCTCGGTAGGGCCGATCAGGACATTATAGGCTATCGAGCAGTACCTGCCGATTGTCGCAGCTGAAATATCGCCAGAATTGACATAAGTGCCGCAACCTATGCTGACGTCTCTGCCTATAACAACGTCGCCTAAAAAAGCGGCTTCTTTGACATCAGCATAGGGACTGATTCGGGCCGCTGAAGAAAGCTCGACACCATACATTGAGGCCTTAACCCATCCTACTGCGTAGTAGAGTTTCTTAGCTACGAGATTGAAAATGTTCTTGCACAGAATCAGCATTGCGGTCTCACTTTTTTGGGAAAGTCACATCTGCGGACCTTACGCATCGGCTACAACATACTGCTTGAGATACCTGAAGGTTATCGGAGTCGCCAGCGCTGTAAACGCGAGTGTCGCACAGAAACAGGAAGCTATAGTCGCGATCCCTACCAAACCGGTTATTGGCCAAGTGATCAGCAGTTTAAGTCCACCGCACAACAAAAATGAGGAGACCAACGGATAAAACAAGTCGTATGTGAACCAGTTTAAGTTCTCCCCGGGGATGATACAACGGTGTATCAAAGTAATGACGATCAAATCTTGTAGAAGGCTCACCCCAGAGAAGGTGGCCGCAGCCCCTAACAGTCCATAATGCTTTGCACTTAACATAAGAAGCGGCACATAGATTACGAGGAAGGGGATAAAAATGTACAGTATCACCTTCATACGGCCAAAGGCCTGCATGATAGAATATGGCATGTAGAGAAGGCCATTGAAGGTTGCGCCAACTATCAGAACCGACATGATGACATGGCAGTGTGCCACGGTCACCGGATCCCTAATCCACAAGAATAGAATCTCTTTGGAAAAAAATACCAGCGTGGCAGATATGGGCATGACAGCCAAAGACATGAATTGGCAACCCTTGTGGTAGACCTCTGTTAGTGAAGCGACATCGTTTTTGGCTTGTAATTGGGTTAACACCGGGAAAAAAGCGCAATATATGGGGTAATAAAGCATAAAGAGACTTCCCACCACCTGCCAGGCGATACTGTAGTAACCGAACTCGGTGAGGGAAATCTGTTTGCTGAGAATGATTTTGTCCAGCTGATTGAAGAGCAGGATGACGACGGATACGAGGCTCATCCCGATCGCCAACCGCCAGACCGATCTGATCAGTTCGTACTGGAACCTTGATGCAGCACCCGTAGCAGGTAGGGAGCGCCAGAGGGCGACACCCACCGCTGCAACATTGACGATGCTCATAAAGAGCTGCCACCAGAAGAAGGCCAAGACGGGTGAGGGGGAGAAAATGACCACCACTAGCGCCCCCACACCGCGTAACGTCCACAGCGCCGCATTGATGTAGTTGAAGAGGACCTGCCGCTGCAGCCCCATCAGCCCGCCGCTGTAAAAGCCGACCGGCCACTGGAACACCATGGACAGACCCATGAGGAGCACTGACTGCTTCACCACCCCGAAGGAAAGCGCCTGAGCATTCACCCATTTGGCGGCCACCACAGGGGAGAGCAGGAGCACCACACCGCACAGCACTGCGGCAAGCCCCCAGTACACGACCTCAAGCGTTCGCACCGAGTTGCGCATCATCTGTTCCTGCCCTGGAGAGGCCGAGTAACGGGCCAACTCGCGGTTGATGGACGGGCTCAGCCCCAGGTCCAGTATGGTCATGAGCGGTTGGATCGTGGCGAAGATCCCGACCAGGCCATAAGCCTCTATGCCCATGTAATTTATGTACAGAGGTACGAAGGCGACGTTGATTATGGCAGCCCAAGCCTTGCCGGCGTAGTTGGCTATGACATTTCTTTTCAGCGTGCTCAATGGGAACCTTTTGGTGCCATGCCTTGGAACAGTTCGTTGAAGATCACCGCCTTCAACTTCGCTGCACGCGCAGGGTCCTTTTTGACTAGATTGTCGTTCTCTTCGGGGTCTCTGGCGAGGTTGTACAGTTCCTCCTTCGGTGTGTTCAGGGAACACACGTACTTGTAATTCCCTTCAACCACACTGACGGTACCCAGTTTAACCACCGCCTTTTGGTAGTTCTGTTCGAGATTCATGGAGAAAACTCTTTGCTCCTGGCGTTGCCCCCCCCTCAGGAGTTCCAGAAATGATTTCCCCTGCATATTGGCTGTAGCCGGAATCCCGGCTGCAGCGAGGATGGTCGGCGCTAAGTCAACCTGTTGCACGTTTTGCTCAATGCGGACGGCGTTTTTTTGCCCGGGGAGGCGCACAACGAGCGGTATGTGGATGAGCGGTTGGTTCAGCCTGTCACCGCCGTGTGACTGTTCACCCTTCTCGAATATTTCACCGTGGTCGGCAGAGACGAAGACAGCGGTGTTTTCCAGATAGCCGTCCTTTTCGAGCTTTTTGATAAAGCGCCCGAATTCGTTGTCAGTGTAGAGAATGAGTTCATCGTAGCGTGCTCTGAGGGAGTCTATCCTAAGCTGGTCTTTGGGGTCATAACACCTGCCATAGATGGAGTACTGAGAAGTCGCCGTGTCGAAAAGCTTCTGCGCCAGAAAGTGGTACTTGAACTTCTCCGGCGGCAGATAAGGTGCATGCGGGGTGAAAACGTGTATCCACAGGAAGAACGGGCCGTCCTTCTTTTGGTCCAGGAATCTCGACGCCTCCTCGAAGGTCTTTTCGGGCGGGTTCATGACCTGAGTATTCCAGTCCTTGTTGCCAACCATGAAGAAGTCGTGCCACTCGGCAGGAAGTGGGGGATCGATGACTATGTAGTTCAAGAAGTACTTGAATGCGTAGTACACCACGACACCTTTCATGCTGTAGAACCAGTTGTTGATGTTACTGTCCAGCTTTAAAAGTATCGGTGTGAGAGTGTTGTAGCACCGGCCGGAGACGTAATTGGAGATATAGGGAACCGGCGCCACGTAGCTGAAGTCGGCATAGGTCCTGTTGTGCCAAGGATGCGCCGCCGGGTTCGCCACCACCGCCGCCGTCGTATAACCATTTTTCTTTAAGATGGCTGAAAGATTGTCACGACGTGCCTCTTCGGTCAGCACCATGAAATTGTTGTAAACCTTGTGCTGTGCAGGGTAGTTACTGGTGAGTATGCTGCAGATGCTCGGAGAGGTATGGTTGGAATTAGAGAACATGCGGTCAAAAACGAAGGCAGTCCTCGCAAATGTGTTTATGTTAGGGGTGGTGTCTCTTGAGTAGCCATAGAGTGACATGTCTGATGCGCTCAAGGCGTCGAACGTGATGAGAATTATGTTCTGTTTGTGCGTGGAAGGCGCTGTCACCGGCGCTGCCGGACCAGCAAACAAGGAGACCGCAGTAAACCTGACAACCAGGACGAGGACCGACACCGCCGCAAATACCGGGACTGCCTTAAAAACCCCGTCAACGATGGAAGGGATCTGCTTCAGCTTGGCTGCAAGAACAAGGTTAAAAAGCAGGAATATGCCTATCACTATGGCGTGCCGCAGAGTGTTCTGCCCAGCGGGAACCACCGTGGCCGACCAAAGGTTCAAGTAGATGAAAAAGACCAAATCCACAAAAAACCATACCGCCAGGCTGTTGGCCGTCAGCACCAGCTTTCCCAGTGTCTTGTTGAAAAAACCAAGCACCGTGCTTAATGGACCGACTACGAGGGCCGGGAATACAGCAGCCAGAGAGAGGATGAGAACCAGCAGCGACGTGTCCACGGCAATGGTAGTGAGGGTGAACGCCCCGAGGAAGGAGTCGATACGGTACAGAAAGTCGCCCGGCAGCAAAATGAACAGCAGCGCGCAACTCCAGTATTTGAAGACACGCAGTGAGTTCTGCCTTATCTCATGCATCGAGATCTTTTTCATGTTTGGCAGATACCCCCGATGGCTCGGGCGACATCCAGCACGGTTGCGACATCTGCCACACTTTCCCTCCTGCTGCCGAAGATGACCCCCGGGACCAGGGAGGCGTCGCAACAGTGGTCACCACTCCACTTTTTCAGGTTGTTTTCCAAAACCGGCCCAGCGCCGAAGGCACCGATGGCACTCTGCCAAGAGGTGCGATAACCATCGGCGAAGCCTATCACTAAGTCCGGCCCATCGGCGGCATCGATCCTCCCGTAAAGGGCCCCGGTGTCATAGCATCCTTTGACGCAGTTGACATCTCCGTCGGAAAGAGTCAACAGATCAGCTGCCAGCCTTCGTTGCAGTGCGGGAAGATCCGCAGGATCCACGATGCCTTGGCTCTCCCGTCCCTTGACGTTGAAGTAGATGCTGGTAAAGCCCACGGCGTAGGCGCTGGTGGCCGACCAGTCAACTCCCTCGAACAGCCCGCTGCAGGAGTCTACACCGTCCTTCAGTGTGAGGTATCCCTTTTCCATCAGCCAAGCATTCACATGAACCGAGCGCCGGAAGGTAGTGAAACCGTGATCGGAGCAGACCAGCAGTTGCCCCCCGGGCGCCCGCTCCATGACCTCGCCCAGGATTCGGTCCATCCAGCGGTAGTACCTGGGGATGACGTCGCCGAAGCTTTCGGCCGCATGCGCATCGTACATCGGATGGGAGCCGTCCTGCAGGCGCCAGAACATGTGCTGGATGCGGTCGGTGGTATCGAAGACACAGCCAAGAAGGCCGTTCCGGAACCGCGCGAGCTCATGCATGAGCATCGCTTCGCGCTCGGCCATCACGGCGTCGCACAACTCGACGAACTCGCGGTCAGAAAGGACGCCGTCGTTGAGCGCGTTGGTGTCCTCGGAGATGCCAAGGGTGGCGTACGGACCGATGGCCTGGGAAAGCTCTGTGGCGTACCCCGCGGGGGTGGCAATAGGGAACTCAGCGCTGGCGTAGTCCACCTGGACCGGGGTCAGGTAGAGCCTGAACTCGGGGGCGGTCTGCTGCAGCAGGAAGCGGCAGACGCCGGTCACTTTGCGGAAGAAACCGACGTCAAAGCTAAGCTCGATCCACGGGCTCCAGGAGCCCACCTGGAGCGTCACCGCCTTCCTGCCGATTTTAAGCGTGGCTTCCCGCTCGTCGAACTCGATGAACAGCGGCAGCGTCGCGGCCTTTCTCCCGATGAGTGAAGCGGTGAAAGGGCCGGCTATGTCGGTTTGGATCTTGCCGCCGCGTGGTGCCACCTCGACGATGCGCCCCTTGCTGTCGGGCGCGAGCGTTCCTTTCTCGGTGGTGTACCAGGCATAACTTCCCAGCATGCCGCGCACGTCCGGAACACCGAGTCCGGCCAGAAGTTTCCCTTCCTGAAAGGGGCGCGGTGGAAAGCCCATGGGCCACTTAAGCAGCGTACCCTGCTCCCCTCGCCGGGCCGCCTGCTCCCAGAAGGTCTCCCCCTGCACCGGGTTCACGTACTTACCGGAGTGCTGGCGGTGCAGGGACAGAAACGGTTTATAGGTGGCGGGGTCGCGGTGGATGAAGTCGAAGATGCCGTGGGCGCTGGGCGCCTTGCCGGTAGCAATCGTGGCCCACACCACCGGGCTTTGCGGCGGCGCGACGGTGGCGAGCCTGCCGTAGGAGCCCATTTGCGCCAGGCGCTCGAAATTGGGCAGGCTCCCCTCCCCCATCATGCGCTCGGTGACAACCGGGTCCATGCCGTCGACTCCCAGGAAGATGCACCCCGTCATGCCACGATCCCTGCGCCGGCCGGTACGCCGTCACACTCGATCACGAAGCGTCCAAGCTCCGGGACCACGGCGAAGGAGTCGATCACAAGGGGTGCCTCGGTACGGATGCGACAGCGTGCCATCTCGCCAATGTTGAGGCTCTCCGGGTCGAGTTCGTCATCCGGCGCGGCCGGGTCATACACCTTGAGCAGCTCGATAACCCCGGCGACCGCCTGGGTTGCGCAGCGAACCACGACGCGGCGACCGGAGACGTAGGAGTCTGCAAACCAGAAGATGGTGGCGCCGAAATCAGACACGGACCTGGGCGCCGGCTCCCCGGCGACAATCTCCCCACGCTGCGGCACCCGGTCGACATCGAGGAAGAGTCCGACGGCGTCCCCGTAACTGGCCGCTCCCACGTCCAGCGCAGGATACCTGGCGATGCCGCGCACCCGCGCTCTGCACCCTTCTGGCCAGACGGCGACCCAGTCGCCGGTGCTGAGACGGCCGGAATCGACCTTGCCGACCAGGACCGCCCCCTCCTCGTGCGGGTAGACGTCCTGCACAGCGAACCGGAAGGGACGCTCCTCGATGGGGGGAGTGTCTATGGCGTCCAGAACCTCGAGGAAGCAGGGGCCGAAGTACCAGGAGAGCCCTCCTTCCAGGGCGCGGCTGGCCACGTTCTCCCCGGTCAGGGCCGAGATGGGAATGATGGCAAAGGGGGTGCCGGAAAACTCGGCGAACAGGTCGCGCACCTGGTCCGCCACCTCAAGGTACCGCTCGCGGTCGTAGCCGGTCTGGTCCAGCTTGTTGATCAGCACGCAGATCTCCTTGATGCCCACCATGGCGAGGAGTTTCGCGTGCCGCCTGGTCTGCGGGCAGATCCCCTCCACGGCATCCACCATCAACACGGCGGCGTCTGCGTAGCTCGCTCCGGTCAACATGTTGCGGATGAACTCCCGGTGCCCCGGCGCATCGATTATGACGTAGTTGCGCTGCGAGCTGGTGAAGTAGATCTGCGAGGTGTCAATGGTGATGCCGCGCTGGCGCTCCTCCTCGAAGGCGTCAAGCACGAACGCGAACTCGCTGGCCTTGCCGGCGTCGTGTGAACTCTGCCGCATCTCGGCCAGGCGGTCCGCCTGCAGCGCTCCGGTATCGTAAAGGAGCCGGCCGATGAGGGTACTTTTGCCGTGATCGACGTGTCCGGTGATTACGATCGGGAAGGGGCGCATTACATGTACCCCAGCGAACGGAGTTTCTGCATGGTGTAGAGGTTCTCCTTGTCCTGAGCGCGTCCGGCACGCTCCGATTCCGTGGTCAGCTGCAGCTCCTCGATGATCTCGTCGATGCTGGCGGCGGGCGAATGGACCGGCGAGCAGCAGGGAACACAGCCAATGCTGCGGTAGCGGTGCCCCTGCCGGCTCAGGTAGAGGTCGACGAGGGGGAGTTGCTCGCGCCGAATGTAGCGCCAGATGTCCAACTCGGTGAAGTGGAGGATCGGGTGTACCCGGTAGTGCTCGCTGTCGTTCAAAAACGAGTTGTACTGGTCCCACAGCTCCGCGGGCTGGTTCTCGTAATCCCACTGAAACTGAGAATCCCTGGGGGAAAAATAGCGCTCCTTGGCCCTGATACCGTGTTCGTCGCGCCGGATGCCGAGGAGGATGGCCTGGAACCCCTCCCGGTCGATCAGCTGTTTGAGCGCATTGGTCTTCAGCTCGGTGCAGCAGTCGAGCTTCGCGCCTTTGTCGGGGCCCATGCCGCAGGCCAACTGCTCCTCGTTGCGCGCAACGATGACCTCGAACCCCCACTCCTTGGCCAGCCGATCCCGGAACTCGTACATCTCCGGGAACTTGTAGCCGGTGTCGATGTGGATCACCGGGAAGGGGATCTTGCCGAAGAATGCCTTGCGAACCAGGCAGAGGAGCGTCGTAGAATCCTTGCCGACCGACCAGAGCATGCCGGTACGCCCCTTGAATTTCTGGTAGGCTTCGCGGATCACACAGATACTTTTGCTTTCTAACGCGTCGAGGTAGTCCATAAAAACCGCCCGTCAGGCCAAGGCCCGGAAAATTGTCCGCACGCTGAGTGCGCAGATGAGGGTGCCTATGAATAGCATCATAATGCGCGGCGAGATCCTGCTGCACATGGCAGCAGCGATGGGCGCTGCAACTGCCCCTCCGGCAATCATGCCGAGTATCACTGTCCAATCAGGGGAGCGCAGCAGCAGAAACAGCGAGGCGGATTCGGCCAGTGCCACGAAGAACTTGGCGAAGTTGACCGATCCAACCGTGACCCGTCCCGCGGTCCCCCTGAGCATAAGGGTAGCGGTGACCATAGGCCCCCAGCCTCCCCCGCCGATCACGTCCACCACCCCGCCGGCCACCCCGAGGGGGAGCAACGGAATCGGCTTAGCCACCGAGGCGGCCTTCCCCAGCCCCATGAGCAGTATCCGCACCCCCATGAGGATCAGGAAGCAGGAGATCCCGGGGACCAGTACCTTGACCGGGAGCGAGGTGACGATCAGCGCTCCAGCGAGGGCTCCAGCGACCCCCCCGGCAGCAAGCTTCTTGAACAGTCCCGGATCCACGTTGCCGTACCGGTAGTGCGACAGCCCGGACAGCAGCCTGTTCACCACCTCGGAGGAATGCACGCTCACGCTGGAAACGGCCGGTGGCACCCCCATCGCCAGCAGGATAGAGGTCGAGGTGACCCCGTACCCCATGCCCATGCTGGAGCCGACCATCTGCCCCAGAAAGCCGATGCAGGCGTAGGGGAGCAGGCCGCTGGCGGTGAAGGGCCCTGGCATCTACTTCTCCGGCCTGCGGAAGATCCTACGCAACAGCTTCACCACGCCATCCCTGCAGAAAACGAAGGCAGCGGCGACGGCGGAGACTATGGGGAAGAGAACCTGAAAGACGTAGCCCCCGGTATTGGGGTCGATGTAGGCATGGGCGTCACCGCAGCTAACAGCCACAACCGTCAGGGCCAGCAATGAAATGGTCAATGCTCCACCTCTCATACACTCTCCTTTACCGCGAGCCTGACCTGCTCCGTGATGCGCAGCAGGTCAGGCTCGCCCAGATAAGGGTGCATCGGCAGGCTCATGACCCGCTCGGCGGCTGCCTCGGCTACGGGGAAGCTCTGCCTGCCCAGTCCCAGAGAGGAGAAGACCGGTTGCAGGTGCAGCGGGACCGGGTAGTGCACCGCAGTCGGGATCCCTGCGTCGGCAAGCGCCTTCTGTACTTGAGCCCGGTTTGCGACCTGCACGGTGTACTGTGCGTAGACCGAGCTGCAGTCCGGGGCTAGGTACGGTGTCACCACCGAGTCCCCCAGAAGCACGTTATACCTGGCTCCGACGCGACCGCGCTCCGTCACTTCGTCCGGGAACACCTCCAGCTTGGCCAAAAGCACCGCGGCCTGCAGGGTGTCGATGCGGCCGTTGATACCCAGCGCCGGGTGATGGTAGCGGCGGTCCTGACCATGCACGCGCACCTGGCGCATCATGGCCGCCAATTCGTCGTCATCGGTGAAGCAGGCCCCACCGTCGCCATAGCATCCCAGCGGCTTGGAAGGGAAGAAGCTGGTGCAACCGATAGTGGAGAGGGCGCAGGACCTTTTGCCCTTGTAGAGGGCGCCGAAACTCTGGCAACCATCCTCGATGACAGGGAGGCCATATCTGCCGGCGATGGCGTTGATGGCGGCGAAGTCGGCGCACTGTCCGTACAGGCTGACCGGCAAAATGGCCTTGGTGCGGGAGGTGAGCGCCGCCTCGATTCTGGCGGGGTCCATGTTGTAGCTGCGCGGGTCGATATCCACAAACACCGGCGTCGCCCCGAGGAGTGCTATCATCTCACCGGTGGCGATGAAGGTGAAGGGCGAGGTGATCACCTCGTCGCCAGGGCCGATTCCCAACGCCATCAGAGCAATAAGCAGCGCGTCGGTGCCGCTGGCCACGGCGATGGCGTGGCGCGAGCCTGTGTAGGCCGCAAGCTTTGCCTCCAGCTCCCCCACCTCGGGTCCCATGATGTACTGGCCGTGGCAGAGGACCTCCTTCATCCGCCGCTCCAGGTCGGGCAGGATGCGCTGCTGCTGCGTTTTCAGGTCGATGAAGTCGATGGCGCTCACGTTCATGCCCCCGCCTTGAAGTTGTCATAGAATTCCTTGCCCACGGCCAGTTCCGTCGGCAACGGGGCCTCCTCGTCCAGGTCGAGGCAGCGTAGCATCTGCCCCTGCAACTGGTAGCGCAGCCCGCTCTCCGGGCAGGTCATGATCCCGGAAGCGTCTGGTGCGGTGAGCAGGTGCCCGTGCCGGCTCATCCACCCCTTCTGGCGCGCCGGCACACCGACCATGAGGGCGTAATCGGGGACATCCTTCGCCACCACGGCCCCGGCCGCGACGAAGGCGTAGCGACCGATGCCGATGCCGCAGACCACCGTGGCGTTGGCGCCGATGGAGCAGCCCCGCTTGAGCAAGGTCTTCTCGTAGAGTGAGCGCCTGAGCACCTGCGAGCGCGGGTTGGTAACATTAGTGAGGACGCAGGAGGGACCGAGGAAGACGTCGTCCTCGATCACGGTCCCCTCGTAGATGGAGACGTTATTCTGCACCTTGACGTTGGAGCCGATGACGACGCCGGAGGAGACAACGCAGTTCTGGCCGAAGCTGCAGCGTTCGCCGATCTTCGCCCCACTCATCACGTGGCAGAAGTGCCAGATCCTGGTGCCGGCGCCGATCTCGCAGAGTTCGTCGACAAAGCTCGACTCGTGCACGAAGTAATCAGACACGCCGAGCCTCCTTGAGCTGCTGCAGGAAGTCATGCGAAGTGGAGGAAACCCCCTGCGGCTGGGCCTCCCGGATATCGTGGGCGAGCACGATGGCGGGACGCGCGTCCCTGAGGCCGAAGCCGTTCCCTTCCAGGGTGCGCTGGTAGACGACGGTGTGCAGGTCAGTGAACCCTTCCGAGAACTCAACCTCCTTGCCGTCCACGGTGATGGAGCGGAAGGTGGAAAGCCCTTGCTCGGTCGCCGCCTGGGGCAGGTCGCTGCGGTCCACGGAGAGAAACCACCGTACCCGAGCCCGCTCCAGTTCCACGAAGCCGCCGATCCTGTGACCGTCGGCATGATGCACCTCGCTTTTTTGCACCGCCCCGAAGAGCCAGATCAGAAGATCGAAAAAATGGATGCCGATGTTCGTCGCTACCCCCCCAGCCTTACTGATATTCCCTTTCCAGGAGTTGTGGTACCAGGGACCACGGGAAGTGATGTAGGTGAGTATGACGTCGTGCTTTGGTTGGCCCGGCTGGGCTTGGTGCGCTGCGACCAACGATTCCTTGAGGGCGACCAGCGAGGGGTGCACCCTAAGCTGGAGGATGGTGTTCACCTTTTTGCCGCTCTCCACCTCCATCTCCTCCAGTGCGTCCAGGTTCCAGGGGCTGAGCACCAGGGGCTTTTCGCAGATGGCATTAGCGCCGATGCGCAGAGCGAAACGGATGTGGGCGTCGTGCAGGTAGTTGGGCGAGCAGACGGAGACGTACTCGATGCGCTTGGAAGGGTCCTGGCGCCGCAGCTTCTCAACATAACGGTCGAAGCGCTCAAATTCCGTGAAGAAGGATACATCTGGAAAAAACCGGTCCAGAATCCCGACCGAATCGTTCACGTCCAGCGCCGCCACCAGCCTGTTGTTGGTTTCCTTGATAGCCTTGAGGTGGCGCGGCGCGATGTAACCGCCCACCCCGATCAACGCGAAATTCTTAGGCATAATAGCCGTCCCCTTCTGTAAGTGGTTTCGGAAGCAAAAAGTGCGTTATCAGAGTCTCCAAAATCGGATGTCGCTCTGCTCCAGTTGCTGCCTGTCGTATATGCCCTTCACGTCGATGAGAAGCGGCGCACCGTTCATCATCCCCCTCACCTCGGGAATACTCATGGAGCGGTATTCCTGGTGCGCCACGGCCACAACCACCGCGTCGCTGGGGCGCAGCTTTTCCCTGGCGACCAGTTGCACCCCGTATTCGTGAAACGCCTCGGCAGGGTCGGCCAGCGGGTCGCAGACCTGCACGGTGATGCCATACTCCTCCAGTTCGCGGATGATTTCGATCACCTTGGAGTTGCGCAGATCGGGGCAGTCCTCCTTGAAGGTCAGCCCGAGCACGGTCACCAGCGAGTCCCGCACGCTGTGTCCGGCGCGAACCATCTCCTTGACGGTACGCTGGGCGATGAACTTGCCCATACCGTCATTGATCCTCCTGCCGGAGAGGATCACCTGGGGGATGTAGCCGACTTTCTCAGCCTTATGGGTTAGGTAATAGGGGTCCACGCCGATGCAGTGTCCGCCCACAAGGCCCGGCTTGAACTTGAGGAAGTTCCATTTGGTGCCGGCAGCTTCCAGCACGTCGGTGGTGTCGATCTCAAACTTGTCGAAGATAACGGCGAGTTCGTTCATGAGGGCGATGTTGAGGTCGCGTTGGGTGTTCTCTATGACCTTGGCCGCCTCGGCCACCTTTATCGAGGAGGCGCGGTGCACTCCGGCGGTAACTACCGACTCGTACACCTTGGCCACGATGTCCAGGGTGCGGGGGTCTTGGCCGGAGACAACCTTCTTTATACTGGTGAAGGTATGCTCCTTGTCCCCCGGGTTGATCCGCTCGGGCGAGTAACCGACGGTGAAGTCCTCACCGTTTTTCAGCCCGGACACCCTTTCCAGGATCGGAAGGCACTCTTCTTCAGTGACGCCAGGGTATACCGTAGACTCGTACACCACGATGTCCCCCTTCTTGAGCGCCCGTCCCACCGTTTCCGAGGCCTTAAACACCGGGGTGAGGTCGGGGCGGTTGGCACTATCCACCGGTGTCGGCACCGCGACGATGTGGAAATCGGCGTTCGCAAGCACCTCGACCCGATCGGTGTACCTGATATCGGCGTCACGCAGATGCTCGGACGACACCTCTCCCGTTCGGTCGATCCCCTGCTGCAGTTCGCGGATGCGTTCCGGATTGATGTCGAACCCTATGGTCGGGCTCTTAAGCCCGAATGCCACTGCCACCGGAAGCCCTACATATCCTAAACCAACAACTGATACTGTCCGTCCGGTCATCTGCTCCCTCTTCTCCGTAGGATGGATATATTCCACGACGTGGCACAGCCGTCCACAGCGTGCCAAAACGGGTTCACTTAAAGCGAAAGGCGTATCTTCTTATGTCGTGAAGCGTTTTGCGATCACTCTCGGGGAGGTGCTCCAGGTACTCCAGCAAGAAAGCGAGCATAATCGAAGCGAAGAAACCGACAGCGGTTATCATCACCACCAAGCGTGTGCGGGCCGGTCTACTCTTCTGTGTGGGGACTACCGCTTCATCCAGTACCTGGAGAGATGAGGCGTCCTTTGCCTCGTTTAGCTTGGCCACCTCATACTGCTTGGTCAGTTGTTCGAAAATGGCCTCCTGCGCCTTCAGGTCCCGCATCCGTCGCGCGTACTCCAGTCCTACGCCGGGAACCCTCCCTACCGCAGGGATGGCCTCTCCGTCACCGCCGTTTCCGGTAAGGGCACCGATATGGCTTTTCAGGCCGCGGATGCTACTTTGAACTGCCTTCACCTCGGGGCTCTGTTCGGTCTGTTTGCTGGTTAAAACGGCGAGTTGGACCTCTTTGCTGGCCAGTTCAGCCCTGAGCTTCGCTATCCCCTCGATGGAGGCCTTCGCCTGCGCCTCCATCTGTACCACTTTGTTGCTCTGGGAGTACGCCCTCAGACTCTCCTCGGCAGCTTTCAGATCCTTTTTCACCACGGCGAGGCGCTTCTCCAGGAAGGCCCTTTCCGTCCCGGCCTTGGAAAGGTTAAGCCGTACCGTCGTCTTGCCGAGTTCCTCTACGAAGGCATTGGCCAGCCGCGTCGCTCGCTTAGGATCCTTGTCGTCGGCTGTGATGGTAATGATGCCATCCTTGCCGGATTGGAACTTTACGGAAGTAGAGAGCTGCAGCCTGGCCAGCTCCATGGTCTTCCCCTTGAACCCATCAGCCAGCCCAGAGGAACCAATGATTGCGTCTGCAACGGAGCGGCTGCGCAGGATGCCGAGGTAAAGGTCGCTGCCGCCGCCAAGTCCGCCAGCTGCAAGTCCGGCCAGGCCACCTGCCTGCCCCAAGAGTGCGGAAATGCCACCACCCCCCTCCTTCTGGGGGGGGAGCACTCTGGCAGTGGCCGAATAGATGTTGGGGAGAGCGAGGCTGTAGCAAACTGCGGCCACCGCAGTGAGCGCAGAGATCTTTACTATGAGCATCTTACGCTTGAACACCACACGCAAAAGTTCCAGGACCCTTATCTCGTCATCTTCTAACTGTTTATCCGCTTCCATACCGTCCTTTTTTTACACGAGTTCCTCGATTACAGTCCTGCCGCCACCAACACACCGGCCATGACCGCGATGTTGCCGATGATTGTGGCGATGTCTTTCATGTTCCTTAGGTACGCCGTCTTCTCGTATTGTCGCGGCACGATGATGGTGTCGCCTGAATCGAGCGTCTTACCCCAGAAGGAGTTGTAGAACATGAACTTGGAGGAGTTTGCCTGGCTGATGACCGAGCCATCCACCTTGACTACATAGATGCTGTCCATGTCGGCATCGCCGGTCGGCCCACCGACCTGCTGCAGGTACCAGTCGATGTCGCGGCCGCGTTGGGTTACCACGGTGCTCTGGTTGTAGACGTCTCCAATCACATTGATGCCCCCTGGATCACTGGGGACGGTAAGTTGGTCGCCCCCCTGCAGCTCCAAGTCGTACATGCTCCCCTTGAGGTCGCGTAACGAGGTGATCTCCATCAGCACGCGCCCTTCGGCCTTCTTCGTTTTCAGGATCTCGATGCTGCGCATGAGGTTATCCAGGGTGGTCTTGGAACTGGCGACTTCTTCGGCGGAGGATGCCGTTTGTGAGACGTTGCTCTGCAGCTTGATGATCTGGTCCTGCGCCTTGTCGAGCGCCTCGTCCATGCGCTGCTGCTGCAACTTACGGGCGCTTTCCCTGGTGAACCGCGCCCCTTTCAGGTAAGCGAGATCGGTAAAGCCGCCGGCGCGGGCGATGACGGAACTGAGCCGCTCTCCCTTGTAAATGGGATAGGTGCCGGGGAACATGACTTCACCCTTCAAGGTGACGTAGCGCTCGGTCGCCTCTGCCCAGTTCGGGATGCGGCGCACCGTCAGTTCGTCGAAGGGCTCCAGTTTGACGTTTTCCTTGCCACCCTTGAGGGCTTGATCGAGGTTCACGGAAATCGAGTAGGAGGTGACCGAGCCGCTATCGCGCTTGACCCTGGTGATTTCGGCATTGCCCAGGTAGGCGGAGAGCTTCACGTTCCCCGCCTGCATGAGCAGGTCGCGCACGGTCATGTTCTCAAGGTAGCGGACCTGCCCAGGCTTTTGCACCTCGCCGCTTATCTTGACCACCGGCACCTCTTCCATCTGCTCCCGGGAGAAGATCTTCACCCGGTCGAACTCCTTTAGCTCAACGTCCTGGCTAGGATCCCCCTTGAGGGCTCCGGCAACGTCGAAATAGACGATCTCGGGGTGCATATCCGGCGGGTAGAGACGGATGATCTGCGCAGCTCCGGCGTGGTACTGGGGCAGGAGGTTATCGCCTTGCAACAGCGAACTCACCCTCATACCCGGCTTCAGCGCGTAGTCGCCTGGGCGCAGCACGTGACCTTCGAGCCTGACATAGCCGCGCAGCACGCTGTCAATCGGCAGGACGTTAACCAAGTCCAGGTCCTGCATCTTTATGCCGGAAATCTGTTGTTCCGCGGCGGGGCCGCTCAGGTCCAGGTTGAAGTCCTTGACGACTTTCTTGTCGTGCGCCTCGACGCGGTACAACTGCACCCTCTGCAGGTACCCTGTCGGATTGGCGCCGCCGCCGAGGGCAAACAGGTCCTTCAGAGTACTCTCCCCCTTCAGCTCGTAGATGCCGGGACGCCGGACGTTGCCGACGATGCCGGCGACGCGGCCGATGACCGGGACCAGGATGGTGTCCCCCGGCTGCAACCGGATGTCCTTACCCTTGTCTCCCTTGAGGAAGAAATCGTACAGATCGACCGTCTCCACCACCTTGCCGTTGCGGTTGATCTGGATGTTGCGCAGGCTGCCGTTCTTTGTTGGCCCTTTCGCGGCTGAAAGGGCGCTGATCACGGTGGAAAGCGAACTTACGTTGTAGTCGCCGGGGGAGGCGACCTCGCCTACCACGTAAACCTTGATCAGCCTCAGCTTGTCCAGGTTCACGTTGAGCTGGAAGTCCTTGTAGATGCGTGCAACGCTCCCCTTCAACAGCGCCGGGAGTTCACCGTAGCTTACCCCGGCAACCTTGACGGCACCCACTTTGGGCAGCACGATCTCACCGCTGCGATTCACTTCGAGCTTGTGGGTACCGTTGATGCTACCCCAGAGTGTAACGATCAGACGGTCTCCCGGGCCGACGAGGTAGTCGGGCCCCACCGGAACGTCAGTCTGAGCCGCAAAGGTGTCCTTGCCACGTTTGAAGAAGTTGTAGCCGAACTGGGTCAGCTGATCCCACCCGTATGGCTGCGGCCGGGACTTGTCGATGATCACGGGGTTTTCACCCATGGCCTGTTCCAGCGCCGAGGGCTCCGCCACCGGCTGCACCGTCTTCCTGGCAGGTACCTTGGCGGTCTTCTTCTTTTCTTTTTTGTCCTTCCCTTGCGCTTTGTCCCTCTTGTCGTCGCGGATGCTCTGGCGCTCCCTGCGCGACTTGCCGTCCTGTACCTGCTTCTCTTCTTTGCCCGTCGAAGGATCAAAGAATTCCCGCTCTTCCTTGCCGCTTACTTCCCTCGGGTCTTCGGCCTGCTCTTGACTCCCTTTTGCGGGACCGGCTTCGACGGCTTCATCATCAGAGTCGCTTTCACGCACCGTGGACTTGCGGCGATAGCCCGACTGATCGCCGCCTTTGTCCTGTCGCAAGGAATCGCCGTCGGCGTCATCGGGGGTGCTGAAGTAGTCGGAAGAGACCTCTGAGGAACCTTCCTCTTTGGCGGCGGTTGGAGTCGTATTGGAGGAGGGATCCTCGGAGGTGGTGGCGGAAAAGGCGGTTGCAATGGACAAAAGCGTAAGCGTTACGACCAGAAACAGAATTCTTTTCATGCTTGGCTGTACCTCTAACTGAAGATCACGAGAAACGGGGCATCTGAAGGCACAAACTTACCAATCACCGGGTGCATCGTATATCATGCATCCCTTCAAATGTAAACGAAAACCCACTGATAAATAAAAGAGATCAGGAATCACGCCCTGCACAAATCGCTTATAGACTGGGTAGTTTTCTTAATGAAAGGCGGGAACAGCAGCAGGAGATCAGACAGTAGCTTACACCGAAAGACTAAGGCTAGTCTTTGTGACAATACCGTGACTGCCCGACGGGCAGAGCCGATCACAACTGCACCCAACAAAACAAAAGGTATTACTAATGATCAGGCTCTAGTCTATACCACTTACACAGCGCATTGTAAATGCAAAAACAACAGAAGCCAAGCATCTCCAGTCAAACCTTGAAAGACACTGTACCTCTTTTTTGGCACATGCTAGCTGAGCAGTTTTCATGCCCACTTTTCATGTATTACGCCTCAAAAAATCGTAACCGTCAAGCAGGCGGACCAGCGCCCTGGAAAGACTTTCCACCTTTTGTTCTCATTCCCAGACACTTACCGACGGAGACAGAGTGTATCAGAAAAAAAATAGAACGATACTAAGAGAGAGATTTTTTTCGTAGCAGTGGCATAGAGCATGAGGAGGGAAAGAAGAGTGAAATGCAGATAGAGGGGAAAGAGTGTCAAAGACTGAGCGAGTGACTGAAAATTGACATCATTATTCAAGTTCCGCCCTGATGGACTCCTGGGAGGGAAAGTTCACCAGCACTCCCATCCCCTTCTTCTGGAAGACCACCATGCTGCCGACCGCTACGGCGGAGGCGCCCCCTTCCCTGACCACGGTGCCGATGTCCTTGACGCTCCCGGCACCGCCGTGGGCAATCACCGGCACGGTTACGGCCTGGGCCACGGCGTGCACGAGTTCGACGTCGAACCCCGCCCAGCTCCCCTCGCGGTCGATGGAGGTGAGCAGGATCTCCCCCGCCCCCAGCGACTCGAGTTCCTGGGCCCACTCGACGGGGTTTCTCCCGGTGTTGCGTTTCCCCGCCTCGCTGTGCACCCGGTAGCGCCCGAGGAGGTCCTTCTTCACGTCGACCGAGGCGACCACGGACTGGTTCCCGAAGTGCTCGGCGAGCCTGGTCACGAACTGCGGCTGCTCCAGCGCGAAGGAGTTGAGCGCCACCTTCTCGAAGCCGATCTCGAAGATCGCCTTGGCGGTCTCGAAGTCGCGCACCCCGCCGCCGTAGCCAAGGGGCATGAAACACTCGTCGGCGATCTCGGAGAGGACCCTGAGGTTCGGGCTCCTCTTGTCGGGGGTGGCGGTTATGTCGAGGAAGAGCAGTTCGTCCACCTCCAGCTCGTTGAAGATGCGCACCGTGTTGCAGGGGTCCCCGACGTAGGTGAACTTACCGAAGCGCACCGTCTTCACGAGGCTCTCGTTTCTCAATAGAAGTACCGGTATGACTCTCGTTCTCAGCATCATAGACTCGCAAAGTTCTTAAGGAGCTGCATCCCGAACCGGTGGCTCTTCTCCGGATGGAACTGGGCGCCGTAGATGTTGTCGTGCTGCAGGGCAGCGGTGAAGTCGAGGCCGTAATGGGCCTTGAGGATCTGGTCCTTTTCGTCGTCGACGCAGACGTAGTAGGAGTGCACGAAGTAGAAGCGGACCTCGCCGGCGAGCCCGCCGGTGAGAGCGCTGTCGCGGGTGAGCTCGACCAGGTTCCACCCCATGTGGGGCACCTTGAGCCCCGGCAGCGCCGGGAAGCGTTTCGTCTGCGCGGCCACCCACCCAAGCCCCGGCCGGCTCCCCTCTTCGCTGGAGCGGGTCAGAAGCTGCATGCCGAGGCAGATCCCCAGAACCGGCACCCGCTCAACCAGGGCCTTTTGGTCGAGCACCTCCCTGAGGCCGCTCTCGTCTATGCGCAGCATGGCGTTGTCGAAGGCCCCCACCCCCGGCAGGAGGATCTTCTCGGCACGCGCTATCTGCTCCAGGTCGCCGGTGATGACGGCGGCTGCGCCGATGCGCTTGAACATGTTCCGGATGGAACCCAGGTTCCCCATGCCGTAATCCACGATGGTGATCATTTTGTCTCCTGCGCGGGGAAGCAATACTTAAGATAGAAGCTCATCCCAACCAAGTTTGCCTTCACCAAAAGTGCAAAGAACGGGCGCAGCCTTTCAAAGCGTTTCTTATATGTCGGATAGTCCTTCCACGACTTTGGCGGCTGCTGCATGATCCTCTCATACTCGTCGTCGCTCAGGCCGAGCCTTTTCTTGAAGTACGTCAACAACTCGTCCTCGATCTTCGGCGGAGTGTTGTACTCGGCCCAAGCATCCTTCCTGGACATCGCGCCCTTTCGAACCAACGCGGACAACGAATTGTTTCGGAAGTCGGCACCGAATTTCTGCGGGGCATAGATCCCGTGGAAGAAAGCGGTCATCCGGTTCTCAAGGTGGTGCCCCCCGTAATACTCCCAGCCGCATTTTTTCTCCAGAAAAGCTCGGGCTTCCTCCTTGCTGTACTGGATGTACCAGAACGGGCGGATCATCTTGATTCTGGCCACGCACGCTCGCCACAAAAAACGCTCGAAGGTCATAAGCGGGTACGTCTGCATCGGCACACGCCCGTACATCCTGTGTATGGACCGGATGTACTCTCCGTCAAAATAGTTCTTTCCGACAGGGGTTATGCCTTCAGCAAGAAACGAATGTCCTTCCAGAACATGCTTCACGCCATACTTGGCGGCAGCCCGGTACATCGTTTCGGCGTACCCGAGATCGGTTGACGCCTCGATTTCCGGCACGCCTGCGTAGAAGAACGCCTTGAAGATATCGTCACCTTCCTTGTTGTTGATCACATGCGTGTGGAGGTCCACGTCGAACGCGCTCAGTACCTTGCGGATGTTCTGGGTAGCTATCGCTGAGTTCCAGGTGTTGTCGTAATGTACGGCAAGCGGCCGCAGTCCCCATTCTTTCGCCATGTAAACGAGGTAGGATGAGTCGGTGCCTCCGCTTACCCCTATGATACAGTCGTATTGCTTGCCTTTGCCGGCGCTTCTGATTTCGTCGAGGATGCGGGAGAACTTCTCATTTCCCAGCGCGGTGCCGGTGCCAAACTGCTCCTTGAGGGATTCCACCTGCCGGCAATAGTTGCAGACGCCATCATCGTCAAAGCTGATGGATGAGACGCGTTCATCGTAAATGCAGCGGGAACAAATCTGTATGCCCGCCTCGTCCAGATTGGTGTTCAGAATCATGTCAACCGCCTATTTCTATTTCAACAAGTAGCTGGATGAGTTGCCAGCGACACGACAAGGAGTGCCAAACGCCTTGCTCCCGGCAGGGACGTCTGCGAGGACGAGGCTGTTTGCCCCAATGATGCATCCGTCGCCTATGGTAACGCCCTTGGCAACTATCGCATTCGGGCCTATGTAACAGTTGTTTCCTACCACGGTCTTCGCGTATTCGTACCCGCATTCGCCGCCGCTGATGGCCCATTTAACGGAGTCGTGACTGTAGATCTGCACCCCTGCCGAGATCGAACAAAATGAGCCGACCACCAATCCGCCGGAACCATCCAGCATCACACCGGGCCCGATCCATGTCTTTTCGCCAACCTTCACGTCTCCGAGGACGATGGCGCTGTCGTATATGGAGGTACCCTCGCCAAAGCCCAGCTCTCTTGCCTTGTCCCACCGGTCGACTACATAATCTGCAAAGGGAAGCGTGCGCTGCCAGCGTCCGGCGACTTCACCCCTGCGCTTGTTGTAGAGTTTCCCCAAAAGCTCAAACAGGCGTTCCAACGCCCTGGAATCGCCTTCCCCCAACAGTGCCTCCAATTCCAGGTCTTCGTGCGGTTCTCCCTTCATATCAACCTCGCTGCAAACGGGCAATCCGCCTGCTCACCTTAAGTTCCGGATACTTTTCATAATGGCGTGCAACTATGGTATTTAGTTGCTCCGCAAATTTCACTCCCGAAAGTCTTGTTCCCGGCACCGGATTCCAGCCAGGGTCATCAGCCTCCCACTGCCTGATCAGCAGGCGTCCGTCAACACAGTTGACGAGGAACTCGCCGCTTTCGAAACAGGCGCTAATCACTCCTTCTTCGGCCTCTATAACGTCATCGAATGGATGGCAATTCCAGATGGTGATCACCCTTTCTTCGTGGGAGGTTTTCAGACCTGGGTAGGGTTTGCTGAGGGCCCGGCAGTGGGAGCAGATGGTGGCTTGAGGGAGGGTCCAGTCTACCCAGCCGTCCTCGGGCTTGCGCTGAGGGTAGTAGAAGCCTTCGCTCGGCTGGGGAACTCCGCGAAGAAGCGTCGACGGGTCGGCCAGCGCCCCGGCAACCATATCAGCCATGGCAAGTGCGCACCTGTAGTATGAAACCGCGATATCGTCGCCGTCTGCGTAAAAAAACGAGCGGGTTGCCAAGATGGGCCCGTCGTCTATCCCCACCGTGATCTGGAACAGGGACAGGTCGAAGCGTTTGCACCCCAGCATAAGGGCCCAATTCTGCGGCGATCGCCCCCTACCCCCGTGAATGCCGTCCGGGCTGCCGTGCCCTCCCAATACTCCGTAACGACAGCTCGCGATGAGCCACTGAGGCACCAGCCGTTGCCATCCGGCGACCCAAACCAGGTCGAAATCGATTTCCTCTATTACCTTCCTGTCCTCCGGCGCAGAGAGGCCGTAGGTCCTGACATGGCGGTACGGGATATTCCAGCGTTCGGCGAACGATGCTATGTCGATCCAGCCGCTCATCTTTACCGGGTCGGCGCTGTCAGGGTGAACACCTACGATGGCCTTGACCGGTATGCCGCGTCTCAGAAGCTCGGCGACCGCGTCAAGCCCGGTGCGAGCCGTGCAAAGGATGAGAAGTTTCGGGCAATCTTCAAACGGCATATCAGTCCCCCTCCGGAAAGATTTCCCTATGGCGACCAAGAAACGCAGCAACTTCTTCCGCCCCAAGTCCCAGTCTTTCCGCACCGGCGGTCAGCCATGCGGAAAGGGCGCCGACGTCCGATGCAGGGGTTTTCGAGGCCGGGGAGTTGCCGCCCTTGGGAATCGCTTTCGACCATTTCGCCACATTGACCATGGCCACACACAGGGCGTTGAAATGCCTCGGCAGGTTCACCGTACGGACGGGAAACCCATGAATCAACGAGTTGCGGGCGTTCGTGATCGCCCGATAGGTGGAGCCGGAGAAACCAAGCAGCCTGGACACCGGTTGGCTCGTCAGCAGTGCCAAAGCGGCGACCGGGTCCAACTGCAGCTTGTGGTCGGACAACAACGCCGCGACCTCACGAGCGGGTGCTGCCATACGCTGCAGGTACCGGCTCACCATCGTCTTGGTCAGCCGCTCAAAGCAGCGGTAGAGACCAAGAAACGCAGGCTCCCGGCGGCCGTCCAGCCAGAGCCTGAGAATTTGCTCCCCCTCCCGCGGGATCAACAAGGGAAGGCAGCTGCTGGCCTCATCGAGCCCCGACTTGTTGCATCGCCCTCCCGTTCTCAAGGAGATGCAGTAGCTTTCCCACGCACGTTTGCTGCGCAGGTCAAGGTGCTGACAGACCTTTTCGGCAGGCTCGCCGTCACGGTCGTTCCACCACTCGGGATGGGTCAAAACCTGTATTCTCAGGGGGGCTTCACTCAGAAGCTCCTCCCAGCTGCGGTGGATCCAGTAACCGTTGGAGTCAGATGTGTAACTCACCTGGCTCTGGAGTATGCCGGCATAGGCATTTCTAAGTCCCGCGTACGACGTCTGCCTGCAGGCCATCGTGAAAGGCGTCGTGTTGTGGAAGGAGAACATCTTGACGTCGCCAGAGGTCTTTTCGAACCCGAGAAGCCGGTTGAGAATCTCCAGTTCGAATCGGATTGCCCCCTCCAGTTCAGCCTCGCTGCTGATCTTGTGCCAGGCGGCATCGAAATGAAGGCCGACGTCGTGCCCCAGACCTGCTATCTCCTGCAGGACCTTCCGCGTGCCTTGTTCGAACGGACTGTAGAACTCGCCAGTCAGAAGAATCGTGTAGGTCGCGCGGATGTTGTTTTCCGCCTCGATTCTGGCCAGATCCAGAGCGGCTTTGGGCGAAATGTCAATATCATGACGGATGATGGCAAATCGTTCGGGTAAAGAATCAGGATCGTCCAGGACCTCGAAGCCGACGCACCGGTAGTTGCGGGAAGTGTGCTTCAAAAGCTTCTCGTATTCACGCAGCGTGAAACTGGCCTTTTGCCGATTCGTAACCATCTCTTTCCTCGTTACCGGGTGAACCTGCCGCTGTAGCAGGCCTCTTCCTCGTGGAAGTGCCTGGTGGACAGCCCCTGCCGCTCGACGAGTGCCAGGACCTCCTCCTTGCCGTAGCGCCTGGCGTTGCTCGGGCTGTACCAGTCGTAGTTGGTGACCACCGAGGTCTCGGGCCCGAGGTCCTCGCTCCAGAAGCACTTGATGAAGTTCCAGTACAAAAAGCGCTGGATGTCGTAGCGCCCACCCTTGATGCCCAGTGCCGGGATGTCGGGGGCGTCGAAGCTGACCTTCAACTCGGAGAGCCTTTTCCCCAGCTCGGTCAACTGCTCCGACATCTCCCACAGCTCACGCGACTCCATCTCCTTGCAGCGCAGGCGGAAGTGATCGTCCAGAAGCTCGCGCGGCAGCGCCTTCTTGCGGTAGAAGTAGCAGGCGAACTCCCCTCCCCCCTTCCTGGTGACCCTGGTCAGCTCGGCGAAGGTGAGGTCCGGGTTCTGAGTGTGCATGATCACCTGGTCGCAGCTCACGTAGTCGACCGAGCCGTCGGGAAAGGGGGTCGCGGCTATGTCGCCGCGGATGAAGAACAGGTTGGGGAGGTGGCGGTAGTTGTGCGCCGCCTGCCGCGCCGCGTCGGAGAAATCGATCCCGATTACGAGCGCCTGCGGCGCGAGCTCGGCGAACCAGGCCGCCTTGTACCCCAGGCCGCAGCCGGCGTCGAAGATCACGCTGCGTCCCTGCAAAAAGGAGGCGAGCTCCTCCTCGCCGGAGAAGCCGTAGAGGTCGAGGTACCACTTCTTCTGCATCTCGTAGAGCCTCTGCTTCTCGTCGCTTTGGTCGTAGCGCCCCCACTTGTCCGAGAAGGCGTCGTTGGTCTGCGACTGCTCGGCATCCTCGGCCGTCGCGGCGAGCGAGGCGAAGTTGGCGCCCGGCGCGAAGAGGACTCTCTCCCCCACAAGCGCCTGCAGTTTGTTGCCGAACTCTTCCCTTGTCATTTATCCTCCGCGTATTGCTTTAGCCACTGCTCCACGTTCAAAAGCGACCAGATGAACAGGCGCCGGTTCTGCCTGCCGCTCAGGTGGTCGTCGACCAGTTCGTGCACCACCTTGCGGTCCAGGTACTGGTAGATGAGGGGGTTCCCTTCCAGGAGGTTGCGGCGCACGTAGTCGATGCTCTCCCCCTTGAACCAGGAGGCGTCGGGGGCCGAGAAACCCTGTTTTTCGGCGTTGGTCACGCTGCCGGGGATGTAGCGTTCCATGGCCCTGCGCAGGATGATCTTGCCGTCGTTTGTCTTCTGGAAGTACTTCTGCTCCTTGCCCGGCTCGTTCTCGTCGATGCGCACCACCTGGTCGAGGCTTCTGAGCTTGAGCGAGACCGGGATCCTCTGGGCGAAGTCGACCAGGTCGTTGTCAAGGAAGGGGACGCGGGTCTCCAGGCTGTGGGCCATGCTGATCTTGTCCTCGACCACCAAGAGCCCGTGCAGGAAGGTCTTCGCCTCGAAGTAGAGCGAGTGGTTGATGTAGTCGGCCGGCGTCGAGAGCCGGTGCTCGTGCTTTTTGAAGACGTTTGCGAAGATGTCGCGCGTCTGCACCTCGCGCACGTCGTCCCATATCGGTTGAAAGACGCGGGTGACGTCCTTGGTCGGGATGAGCCGCTTCCAGTAGCGGAAGTACTTGTCGACGTAGTCCTCGAAGTTGTCGTTCACCACCGCGCGGTAGTAGCGCCAGGGGTACCCCCCGAAGAGCTCGTCTCCACCGGCGCCGGAGAGGACCACCTTGACGAAGCGGGAGGCGAGCTTCGCGGCGTAGTAGTTCGGGTAACTCTGCCCCACCCTCGGCTCCTCCAGATGGTAGGCGAGCGTCGGGAGGCAGCGCTCCATGTCCCCCGCCTTCAAGACCATCTCGTAGTGCTCGGTCTTGAAGAGGTAGGACATGTGCTCGGCGCGCTTGCGCTCGTCGAAGCCAAGTTCGAGGCCCGAGGCGGAGCTGAGGTCGAAGCCGCAGGTGAAGGTACTGATGTAGGGGAGCTGCGACCCCGCTACCGCGGTGATTGAGCCGGAGTCCATGCCGCCGCTCAGATAGCAGCCGACGTCGACGTCGCTGACCAGCTGCCGGTTCACGGCCTGGCAGAAGAGCCGGTTCAGCTCCTCCAGGTACTCATCCTCACTCAAGGGATGCTCCGGCTCGCCGAAGTCGTAGTCCCAGTAGCGCACCGGCTCGAGCTGGGCGACCGGGCGCCCCAGCGCGACCTTCGCCCAGCAACCCGCGGGAAACAGCTTTACCCCCTGCAGCAGGGTGCGGTCGGTGAAGATGTTCTGGAAGGTGAAGTACTCGACCAGCGCCTCGCGGTCCACCGCGGGCCTGAGCTCCGGGTGGGCGAGCAGGGCCTTTTGCTCCGAGCCGAAGAGGAGCCACCTCGATGACAGCGCGTAGTAAAGCGGCTTGATGCCGTAGCGGTCCCGGGCGAGGAACAGCTCGTGGCGGCGCTTGTCCCAGATGGCGAGGGCGAACATGCCGTTGAAACGCTCGACGCAGCGCTCCCCCCAGGCGAGATAGGCGTGGATCACCACCTCGGTGTCGGTCTTGGAGTGGAACTGGTGCCCGAGCGACTCCAGCTCGACCTTCAGCTCCCTGAAGTTGTACACCTCGCCGTTGTAGCTGATGACGTAATCGCCGCTGGCCATGGGCTGCTGCCCGGCCGGGGAGAGGTCGATGATGGCGAGGCGGCGGTGCCCAAGCCCGAGCGGCCCGTCGATGTAATGCCCTTCGCCGTCGGGGCCGCGGTGGGCTATGGCGTCGGTCATCCTGCGCAGGATGACCGGGGAGACCGGAGCCCGGTCGAAGTTCAGGATGCCGGCTATGCCGCACATATCAGGCTATTTCCTTCAGCGCCTGCACAACGTAGGCGTAGTCCTCGTCGGACATGCGGTTGTGCAGCGGGATGGCCATGGTGTGGGCGTCGCAGTCGCGCGCCCCGGGAAAGTCGTCAGGCTTGAGCCCGAAGCGGTCGCGGTAGTAGCCGAGCATGTGCACGGCGTGGGTCCCGGGGCGGGTGGCGATGCCGCGCTGCTGCAGCCGGTCCATGATCTCGTTCCTGGGAAAGGGCGCGGTTTCCGGGTCGACGTAGGTGACGTAGGCCTGCCAGGCGTGCTCGTACCCCTTCGGGACCTTGGGCGGGCGGATCCAGCCGATCTTGCCCAACTCCTCGCGGTACCAATCAGCCCAGCGGCGCCGCTCGGCGAGGAAGCCGTCCAGCTTGCCAAGCTGCACCAGTCCCACCGCACCTTGCAGGTCGGTCATCCGGTAGTTGAAGCCGAGCAGGTTGAATTCCGGCAGGAGGTAAGGTCGCGGCCCGAGGTGGCGCTGTTCCTCGGAGAGGCTCGCGCCGTGGTTTCTCAGCATGTTGGCGATCTCCGCCAGCTCGGGGTCGTTGGTGGTGAGCATCCCCCCCTCACCGGTCGTGATCGACTTGCGCGGGTGGAAGGAGAAGGCGGCGAAGTCGCCCAGTCCCCCGGCGGGGGTTCCGTGATAGGCGGCTCCGGAGGCGCAGGCGGCGTCCTCCACGACGCGCACCCCCTCGGGGAGCACTGCGCGCAGGGCGTCCATGTCGGCGGCGAGCCCGAACAGGTGCACCGGTATGATCGCCTTGGTCCGGGGGGTCAGGCGACGCTGGACGTCTTCGGCATCGATGTTGTAGGTGTCCCGCCTGACGTCGGCGAAGACCGGGGTCGCGCCGCAGTAAATGACCGCGTTGGCCGTGGCGATCCAGGTGAAGGCGGGGACGATGACCTCGTCGCCCGGGCCGATGCCGAGCGCGGCGAGGGCCAGGTGCAGTGCGGTGGTGCAGGAGGTGGTGGCGAGGGCGTGCTTGACCCGGTGCCGCTCCGCGAACCCCTTCTCGAAGGCAGCCACCTTGGGCCCCTGGGTGAGCCAGCCGCTCTCGAGCGGACCGCGGCAGGCCTGCCACTCCTCCTCCCCGGTGCAGGGGAGCGAGATCTGTATGGTGCGCTTATCGTGCGCCATGGACATCCCTCCAGGCGATCAGCTTCTTGAGCCCGTCGCGCAGCGAAAGCTTGTAGGTGAAGCCGAGGTCGGCCTGCGCGTTCTTCGGGCAACCGATCCGGTTCTGGACCAGGGCCCGGGCGTCGTCGGCGCTGTAGGGGCGGTACTCGACCTTGAGGTCGCTCTGCTTGAGTTCGAGGATCAGGTCGCACAGCTCGCGGATCGAGGTCTGCACCCCGGTCCCCACGTTGTAGAAGCGGTCGGTCGCCTTGGAGAGAAGCGCCATGACGTTGCAGCGGGCGACGTCCTCCACGTCGATGAAGTCGTAGGCCTGGGAGCCGTCGCCGTTGATCACCGGCTGCTGGTTGGCGTCGATCTTGTTGAGCATGATCGGGATGACGCCGGTGTAGACCGCGGTCTGGTCCTGGTGCGGGCCGTAGACGTTCATGTAGCGCAGCCCCACGTAGTCCAGGCCGTAGCGGTCGTGGTAGGCGCGGCACATCGCCTCGCCGGCGATCTTCGTGGCGCCGTAGAAGTTGCGGTTGTTGAAGGGGTGCTCCTCGGTCATGGGGACCTCGACCGCGTCGCCGTACACCGACGCGGAGGAGGAGTAGACCAGCTTCTTCACCTGGCTGCGCACGCACGCCTCGAGGACGTTGAAGGTCCCCTCGATGTTTACGTGGAAGGCGGTCCTCGGGAAGTCCTTGCAGTGCAAGAGCCACATGGCGGCAAGATGCACCACGTAGTCGGCCCCCTTCAGGGCGTCGTCCAAAAGGTCGACGTCGCGCACGTCACCGCCGTGCGGATAGATGGTGCAGCGGGGGTCGGCCAGGTGCGGGTCGAGATTGGACATCTTGCCGCGGGTGAAGTTGTCGTAGACCACCACGGAGCCGGCCTCGGTCTTCAGCAGTTCGCCTACGACATGGGAACCGATGAAACCTGCGCCGCCGATTACCACTACCTTGCTTCCTTTGATCTCGTTCAATGCCATCGGTTTTCCTTTTGGTGAGGGTTCGGTTTATCTGGTGAGGCGCTGCACCTGCTCCGCGATGGAAGCAAGCTGCTCCTCCGTCAGGTACGGATGCATGGGGAGGCTCATCACCCGCTCCCCGGCCGCCTCGGATACCGGGAAGTCACCCCTTTTGAGCCCGAGCCCTGCGAAGACGGGCTGCAGGTGCAGGGGGATCGGGTAGTGCACCGCGGTGGGGATACCCGCCTCGGCCAACCCTTTTTGCAGCTCCTCCCGCCGCTCCACCTGGACGGTGTACTGGGCGTAGACGGAGCCGTTGCCGGCAGCGAGGGTGGGGGTGCCGACGCATCCCTGCAGGAGCTCGCCGTAGCGCGCCCCGATGCGCCCCCGCGCGGCCACCTCGTCCTCGAAGACGTCGAGCTTGGCGAGGACGATGGCGGCCTGGAGGGTGTCCATGCGGCCGTTGATCCCCAGGGCGGGATGGTGGTACCTGCGGTCCTGCCCGTGCACGCGGATCTGGCGCATCTTCAGGGCGAGGTCATCGTCGTCGGTGAAACAGGCCCCCCCGTCGCCGTAGCAGCCAAGCGGTTTGGACGGGAAGAAGCTGGTGCAGCCGATGCTGGAGAGTGAACAGGAGCGCCGTCCGCGGTAGGTGGCCCCGAAGCTCTGGCAGGCGTCTTCGATCACCGGAAGGGCGTGTGCAGCGGCGATCTCGTTGATGGCGTCGAAGTCGGCGCACTGCCCGTAGAGGCTCACCGGCAGGATCGCCCTGGTGCGGGGGGTGATGGCCGCCTCGATCCTGGCGGGGTCGATGTTGTAGGTTGCCGGGTCAATGTCCACAAAGACCGGCGTGGCGCCAAGGAGCGCGATCATTTCGCCGGTGGCTATGAAGGTGAATGGGGAGGTGATCACCTCGTCGCCGCGCCCTATCCCCAGGGCCATCAGGGCGACCAGGAGGGCGTCGGTGCCGCTCGCCACCGTGACGCAGTGCCTCGTCCCCGCGTAGCCGGCCAGCTTCTCCTCGAGCTCCGCCACCTCAGGCCCCATGATGTACTGCCCGTGGGCAAGGACTTCCCTCATGCGCCGCTCCAGCTCGGGCATGATGCGCTGCTGCTGGCTCTTCAGATCGATGAATTCGAACTTGGTCACGGCCTAGTCGCCCCCTTTCAAGACATCGTAGAACTCTTTGCCCACCGCAAGCTCGGGGGGCAGCGGGGCCTCCTCGTCCAGGTCGAGGCAGCGCAGCACCCCCGGCTCGACCTCGCGGTAGCGAAGCCCGCTCTCCGGGCAGGTCATCACCCCGTCACGGTCCGGGCTCTTCAGGAGATGGCCGTGGCGGCTCATCCACCCCTTCTGCCGGGCAGGTACGCCGACCATCAGGGCGTAATCAGGGACGTCCTTGGCCACCACCGCCCCGGCCGCCACGAAGGCGTAGCGCCCGAGGGTGATGCCGCAGACCACGGTGGCGTTGGCGCCGATGGAGCAGCCTCGCTTGAGCAAAGTCTTCTCGTAGAGGGCGCGGCGCAGCACCTGGGACCTGGGGTTGGTGACGTTGGTGAGCACGCAGGAGGGACCGAGGAAGACGTCGTCCTCGATGACCGTCCCCTCGTATATGGAGACGTTGTTCTGCACCTTCACGTTGGAGCCGATCACCACACCCGGGGAGACCACGCAGTTCTGGCCGAAACTGCAGCGCTCGCCGATGGCTGCCCCGGACATGACGTGGCAGAAGTGCCAGATCTTGGTGCCGGCACCGACTTGTGCCCCTTCATCGACATAGGACGATTCGTGTACGAAGTAATCCATCTCTCCTCCTGACGGGCGGGTGCCGTCGCCGGCCTACAATCTCCAGAGCCGGATCCCGTGCGCGGCGAGTTGCTCGGCCTTGAAGATCCCTTTCACGTCGATCACGAGCGGCGAGCCGTTCATCATCCCCTTGAGCTGTTCCGGAGACATCCCCCGGTACTCCTTGTGCGCCACGGCGATCACGAGTGCCTCGGCGACCTGCAGTTTGTCGGCGGGAACGAGGGTGACCCCGTATTCGTGCCGCGCCTCGTCAGGGTCGGCCAGGGGGTCGCAGACCTGGACCTCGATGCCGTAGTCCTGGAGCTCGTGGATGATGTCGATCACCTTGGAGTTGCGCAGGTCGGGGCAGTCCTCCTTGAAGGTCAGGCCGAGCACGGTGACCCGGACCCCGAGCACGTTGTGCCCCGCACGGATCATCTCCTTCACGGTGCGCTGGGCGATGAACTTCCCCATGCCGTCGTTGATGCGCCTGCCGGCCAGGATGACCTGCGGGATGTAGCCGAGCTTCTCCGCCTTGTGGGTGAGGTAGTAGGGGTCGACCCCGATGCAATGCCCCCCCACCAGTCCGGGCTGGAACTTCAGGAAGTTCCACTTGGTCCCGGCCGCCTCCAGCACGGAGTTGGTGTCGATCCCCATGCGGTCGAAGATGAGGGCAAGCTCGTTCATAAGGGCGATGTTGAGGTCGCGCTGGGTGTTCTCGATGACCTTGGCGGCCTCGGCGACCATGATGGAGGGGGCCCGGTGCACGCCGGCGGTGACGACCGACTCGTAGACGTCCCCGACGATCTTGAGGGTCGCGGCGTCCTGGCCGGAGACCACCTTCTTGATCTTGGTGAAGGTGTGCTCCTTGTCGCCGGGGTTGATCCGTTCCGGGCTGTACCCCACGAAGAAGTCGGTGCCACAGGCAAGCCCGGAGACGCGCTCGAGGATGGGAACGCATTCGTCCTCGGTCACGCCGGGGTAGACCGTCGACTCGTACACGACGATGTCCCCCTTTTTCAGGGCCCTCCCCACCGTGTCGGACGCACGCAGCATCGGGGTGAGGTCCGGCTGATTGGCCGAGTCAACCGGAGTCGGCACCGCTACGATGTGGAAGTCGGCCTCGCTCAACACCTCTATGCTGTCGGTGAAGACGATATCTGCCTCGCGGAGCTCGCTTTCAGTCACCTCTCCGGTACGGTCGTACCCGCTTTTCAGCTCCTGGATGCGCGCGGCGTTGATGTCGAAGCCATAGGTTTTATGCACTTTGCCAAAGGCGACCGCCACCGGCAGGCCGACATAGCCCAAACCGATAACGGAGATAATACGATTGTGGTTCATCTGACATGGTCTCCTCAGCAGTGGATTTCACAACACAAAAATTCATTGAACAAAAAGTCTGCTTCCATTCAAGCTCTACGGCACCAGTACCCCGTAGGGGAGTCGATAAACAGGGGCATGTTCCGGCAGCAGCGATCCGCAGGTAGCCGTTGCGGGGGAGACGATGGCCGCCTGGTCTCCGGGCCAAGGCAGCGCACCTGCCCGAAACGACTTATAGCAGCTTTCATGCCGGTGTTCATCTCTTGATGGAAAAAACAGGATTCAGGTACGGCAGACGGTGGGAACTCTTTGAAGCGGTGGCTGGGCCTTTTTTTTCATTGGTTCAGGCTCAGCGGGCCAGGGGTAGTGTATCAGAAAATACTCAGAAAGGAACAAGCGAAAAACAGTGGGGAAGGGACAATACGCATGAAAGCGGGGAGATCGTGTCAAAAAAGCAAAGGGATGTCCAAATGTTGACATCCCTTCGTTTCAGGCAGAGTGAGAATATATGGTCGCGCTTCAACTATTGTAACTTGATTGGCTGATCAAAAAGTTCAGGGATCCATCTAAAGGCGCTTACGATGATCCAGACTGTCTTGGAGTTACATCTCCCCCGATTGTGGAAATACCTGTCACCTTTGGGAGTGGTATCTTAACACTCAGACGTAATACCTGGAGGTGACGCTTTCCCAGGTTCCCTGGGCCTTCAGGATCAGGTCGCAGAGCTCGCGCACCGCTCCCCAGCCGCCGCGGTTCCTGGCGACGAATTGGGCGAAGGGAAGAACCTCCTGTACGGCATCGGCGGGCGCCGCGGCGAATCCCACCCGTTTGAGCAGCGGGATGTCGATGACGTCGTCCCCCATGAAGGCGACCTGCTCGTCGGAGAGGCCGGTGGCCTCCAGCATCTGGCGGTACGGGACGAGCTTGTCCAGGGATTTCTGGTACACCTGCCCTATCCCCAGTTCCACGGCACGGTTGTAGACCACCTGCGACTCGCGTCCGGAGATGATGCCGACCTCGATGCCGGAGCGCTGCAGCATCTTGATGCCGTGACCGTCCTTCACGTTGAAGAACTTGCTCTCCACGCCGTTGGAGTCGAATATGATGCGTCCGTCGGTCAGCACGCCATCGACGTCGAGTATCAGCAACTTGATCTTCTTCAGCTTTTCTTCCATGAAAACCTCACTTAAGCCTCACGCTCACGCAAAGCCGCAAAGACGCTAAGAACTGCACAAAAAAACAAAACAAACCTGCTCACGCAAAGACGCTAAGACGCAAAGTACGGCAAAAACATTTAACAGGGATAAAAACGGATAAAAGGGATAGACAATAAAAATCGCGCAAAAACACTATGAGCACAAAATCTTTATATGGCTTTTATCCCTTTCATCCCCTTCATCCCTGTTGAGAGCTCTGAGGTTTGCTTTGCGACTTTGCGGCTTTGCGTGACAAAGCTTCTATGCTATGCCCGCCTTCAAAAGGTCGTGCAGGTGCACGATGCCGACCGGAGCGACGGCGTCATCGTCGGAGAAGACGAAAAGCGAGGTGATGGAATACTGCTCCATCTGCTGCAGGGCGCGCGCGGCCAACTCGTCGCGGCGGATCCGCTTGGGGCCCTTCTTCATCAGCGCCGATGCCGGGAGGTTTATGATGTCGAGCCCTTGTCCCAGCGCCCGGCGCAGGTCGCCGTCGGTGATCACCCCGAGCAGGGCGCCGTCTTCAGAGGTGACGCCGGTGATGCCCAGCCCCTTGGAGGTGATGGTGAAGAGCGCCTCGCGCATCAGGGTTTCGGAGCCGACCAGCGGGAGCCCCTCGCCCGAGTGCATGATGTCCTCCACCTTCAAAAGGAGCCTGCGCCCCAGCGTGCCTCCGGGGTGGAACATGGCGAAGTCCTCCGCCTTGAAGCCGCGGCTCACCAGGAGCGCCACGGCGATGGCGTCGCCCATGGCCATGGTCACGGTGGTGGATGCGGTCGGGGCGAGCCCCAGGGGGCACGCCTCCTCCTTCACCGAGATGTCGAGGAAGATATCGCCGCTTTTGGCCAGGGTGGAGTTGGGGTTGCCGGCCATGGCGATCAGGGAGCCCCCCAGACGCTTGATGATCGGGAGGATGCGCACCACCTCGTCGGTTTCGCCGGAGTTGGAGATGGCAATCACGACGTCCCCCTTCATGATCATCCCCAGGTCGCCGTGAATGCCTTCCGCTGGATGCAGGAAAAAGGCGGGGGTGCCGGTGGAGGCCATGGTGGAGGCGATCTTCTGGCCGACGAGGCCGGATTTGCCCATACCGGTGACGACGACGCGCCCGGTGGTGTTCAGTATCATCTGTACGGCTTTTTCGAAGGCCTGGTCAATCGAGGCTTCGAGGTGCAAAAGCGCCTCTGCCTCGACTCTGATCACCCGCTTTGCTTCTTCTAAAATCAAGTTCAACTCCTTTAAAAAGGGTCACGCCCGTTCGCTTCGCTCACTCAAGACGCAAAGTCGCAAAGTAAAGCAAAACCAAAAGCAAACATCATTTAAACAGGGATAACAGGGATAAAGGGGATACAACCTAAAAGACTTTGGGGTTAAAACCAAACCTTTGGTCTTGTCCTCTTCTTTGCGTCTTGGCGTTAAGTTCGCTTTTCCGCGGTTATCTTCTTTATCCCTGCTTACCCGGCCTTGTCTTTGCGTCTTCGCGGCTTTGCGTGAGTTGCCTTTACGCTTGTTTCACGATCGCGTCGATGGCCTTCAGTTTCTTCAGAAGTGCCGGCAGGTCGTCCAGGCGCACCGAATTCGGTCCGTCGCAAAGGGCACGCTCGGGCTCCTCATGCACTTCCATGAAGACGCCGTCCACACCGGCGGCAACCGCCGCACGGGAAAGGAACTCGACGTACTCGCGCTGCCCGCCGGACGAGGTCCCCTCGCCTCCCGGGAGCTGGACGCTGTGGGTGGCGTCGAAGATGACCGGGAAACCCGTGGAGCGCATGATGGGGAAGCTGCGCATGTCCACGACCAGGTTGTTGTAGCCGAAGCTCGCGCCGCGCTCGGTGAGAATGATGTTCTCGTTCTCGCAGGCGCGGATCTTCCCGACCACGTTCTTCATGTCCCAGGGGGCCAGGAACTGCCCCTTCTTCACGTTGACGACCTTGCCGGTCCTGGCAGCGGCGACCAGGAGGTCGGTCTGGCGGCAGAGAAAGGCGGGAATCTGCAGCACGTCCAAAACGTCCGCTGCCGGCTCCACCTGTTCGATGGAATGGATGTCGGAAAGAACCGGAACACCCAGCGATTCCTTCACCTTGGCCAGGATCCTGAGTCCCTCTTCCATCCCGGGGCCGCGAAAGGCGGTGACCGAGGTGCGGTTCGCCTTGTCGTAGGAGGCCTTGAAGATCAGCGGAATGCCGACGCCGTTGCAGATGCTCATCAGGCGTTCAGCGTGACGCAGCGTCGCCGCTTCGTTCTCTATCACGCACGGCCCCGCAACCAGCACGAGCGGCCTGTTCCCGCCAATCTTTATGTTTCCTACCGAGATCTCGCGAATCATCATCTTTCTCCTATTTGCGTCTCACGCTCGTTCGCTTTCACTCACTAAAGCCGCAAAGACGCAAAGTGAAGCAAAGCAAACCGTTTAACAGGGATCAAAGGGACAGGATAAAACGAAAAAGGATTTTGGGTCAAACCAATAATCGCTTTCCCGCTTTATCCCTTTTATCCCCTTAATCCCTGTTCAGTGGTTTGTTCTGCGTCTTTGCGTCTTTGCGTGAGGCGGTTTGCTAGCCTTTCCTTGCCTTGGTGGCACCGATGAACGCCTTGAACAGCGGGTGCGGGTTGAGCGGCTTGGACTTGAACTCGGGATGGAACTGACACCCGAGGAACCAGGGGTGGTCGGCCAGCTCGACGATCTCAACCAGGTTCCCTTCCTTGTAGATGCCGGAGATGATCAGCCCCTTTTCTTCCAGTGCGGCGCGGAAGGCGTTGTTGAACTCGTAGCGATGACGGTGACGCTCGGAGATCTCGGTGGCGCCGTAGGCCTTCTGCGCGAAGGTCCCCTTGGTGAGGGAGCAGGGGTACGCACCCAGGCGCATGGTGCCGCCCTTCTTGTCGACCCCCTTCTGCTCTTCCATCAGGTGGATCACCGGGCTCTGGCAAGAGGGCTTGAACTCGCTGGAGAAGGCCTCGGGGAGCTTGCAGACGTTGCGCGCGAACTCGACGGCGGCCATCTGCATGCCGAGGCAGATGCCGAAGAAGGGGACCTTGTTGACGCGGGCGTACTCGATGGCCTTGATCTTGCCCTCGGTGCCGCGCTCGCCGAAGCCGCCCGGTACCAGGATGCCGTCCACGTCGGCTAGGTACTTCTCGGCCCCCTCCTCCTCGATCTTCTCGGAGTCGAGGTAGACCAGGGTGACGCGGCAGTCGTTGGCGATGCCACCGTGGGTGAGCGCCTCGGAGAGCGACTTGTAGGATTCCTTGAGGTCGACGTACTTGCCGACCACGGCGATGCGGACCTCGCCGCAGCCGGGGTTGGTGAGCTTGGAAACCACCTGCTGCCAGTGGGAGAGGTCCGGCGCCTTGGTCCAGATGTTGAGCTTCTCAACCACCTGGTCGTCGAGCCCTTCCAGGTTCAATGCCAGCGGCACCGCGTAGATGTGCTCGGCGTCGCGGGAGGTGATGACCGCCTTCTCCTCGACGTTGCAAAACAGGGCGATCTTCGCCTTCATGTCCTGGGGGAGCTCCTGCTCGCAGCGGCACAAAAGGATGTCCGGCTGGATGCCGATTTCGCGCAGCTCCTTGACCGAGTGCTGGGTCGGCTTGGTCTTAAGCTCCCCGGCGGTCCTGATGTAGGGGACCAGGGTGACGTGCAGGTACAGCACGTTCCCCGCGCCGCGGTCGCTCTTCAACTGGCGGATCGCCTCGAGAAACGGCAGCGACTCGATGTCGCCCACGGTGCCGCCGATCTCGACGATGGCGATGTCGCTTCCCTTGGCGTTGTCAAGGATGTTGGCCTTGATCTGGTCGGTGATGTGCGGGATGACCTGGACGGTCCCCCCCAGGTAATCGCCGCGGCGCTCCTTCTCGATGACCGAGAAGTAGACCTGCCCCGTGGTGAAGTTGCTCTTCTTGGAGAGCTTGCTGGAGGTGTAGCGCTCGTAGTGCCCGAGGTCCAGGTCGGTCTCGGCGCCGTCGTCGGTGACGAAGACCTCGCCGTGCTGGAAGGGAGACATGGTGCCCGGATCGACGTTTATGTACGGATCCAGCTTCTGGATGGTGACCCGGAGCCCCCGTGCCTCCAGCAGAGCGCCCAAAGAAGCGGCGGCGAGTCCCTTACCTATGGAGGAGACAACGCCGCCGGTAACAAAGATGAATTTTGTCTTCACTGAAAAAACCTCCAATTAACTAGATCAAGACAAAGATATAGATAGAAGTACCGCCTCTGATCTCATCCTCGCCTTGAATCTCTATCTCATTCTTAATCTCAATCTCAATCTCAATCTGCTTTTTAGCCTTTCAACTTGGCCAGGACCTTCTCCAGGTCGGCCGGGGTGTCCACGCCGATCGATTCGCACTCGGTCTCGACGATCTTGATGCGGTAGCCGTTCTCAAGAACCCGCAACTGCTCGAGCTTCTCGGCCATCTCGAGGTAGCTGGGCGGAAGCGCCGCGAAGACCGGCAGGAACTCCCTGCGGTACACGTAGAGTCCCACGTGCTTGTAACATAAAAGCTTGCCGCAGCAGAAGGCATCGTCCTTCAGATCGTTCCACTTGTCGCGGAAAAACGGCAGCGGCGAACGGGAGAAATAGAGTACGTTCCCCTTCGGGTCGGCCACCACCTTCACCACGTTGGGTGACAGGAAGTCGTGCAACGTCTTGATGCGGCATTTAAGGGTCGCCATGGGGATCGAGGGATCCTCGAGCATCGGTGCGATCGCCTGGTCGATCATGGCCGGGTCGATGAGCGGCTCGTCCCCCTGCACGTTGACGATGATGTCGGCGTCGAGCCTCCCCGCCACCTCGGCCAGCCGGTCGGTCCCGGTCTCGTGTTCCACCGAGGTCATCTCCACCCGCCCGCCGAAGGCGCGCACCGCGGCGGCGATCCGCTCGTCGTCGGTCGCCACGATCACCTCGGAAACGAGGGTGGCCTTCGAAGCACGCTCATACACATGCTGCACCATGGGTTTCCCCATGATGTCCGCCAATGCCTTAGCCTCAAAACGCGTGGAAGCATACCTGGCGGGAATTACCGCGGTTATTTTCATTTGGCGTCTCAGTACGACCCGCACCGGCCGAGCCGGCGTCGTGTCCTGGTTGCGGTTGTGGTTTGGTGATTTTTATGGCTGGCTTTTGCTGCGATTTTAGCCGGTGGAGCGCAGCCTGAACCTCTGGCTCCGTCCCTTGTCTGGCGGGACGAAACAAGTTACATCAAAAGAAAGGTTCGTGTCAAGGAGTGAAATTAGAGGGATGCGCTCAGCTTGTCGGCCCACGAGAAGGTCTCCAGCTGGGCGGAGAGGAGTTGATCAAGCTCCAGTTCGCAGACATCCAACTGCTCGCTTACGGCCGGGAAGTCTGTCTGTTCCAGCAGCTCGGCCAGCACCAGCAGTGACCCCAGCTCCCCCTCGTGGTGCAGCAGCGCGCTCTTCACGTTCTCCACGAGGTTCAGCTTGCCGACCAGCTCGGCCATGGCATCCTCGAACAGCACGTCGATGAGCGAGAGTATGCCTACCATGAACCCCTGGTCGGCGAGCTCGCCGGCGCCGCGGCCGCGCGAGGCCAGGATGAGGAGTTCCATCAACTTGCCGCGCGTGGCCGCCATCTCCAGCAGCGGGCTTTGCACCCCGTTCTGGTCGTTGCAGGCGTACAGCGCGAGGGTGATCCAGCGCTTTAGCTGCTCGAGCCCGAGGACCGTCAGGGCGTGGCGCAGCGTCTTGATCCGTACCCGGAGCCCCATGGCAACGGAGTTCACCAGGCGCAGCAGGTTGTAGGTGAGCCCCGGGTTCTGCTTGAAGGTCTCCTCGATATCGGCCCAGTCGGCGTCGGACATCACCTGCTTCATGAGCTGCATCATGGTGATCTTGCCGATATCGATTTTGTTCTGCCTGAGCACCACCGGACGGGCGAAGTAGTATCCCTGGAACAGGTCGAAGCCGAGCTGCGAGCAGTATTTGTAGTGCTCCGCGTTCTCGACCTTCTCGGCCAAAAGTGTGAGCGGCCACTTCCTGAGGTTTTCCACCATTTCAGGAAGGGCGTGGGCAGGCGTCTCCAGCACGTCCACCTTGACGATGTCGACCAGGCGGTAGATGTCATGGAAGGCGGGGGAGTAGACGTGGTCGTCCAGGGCGAGGCTGAAGCCCAGGGCCTTGAGGGAGCGGCAGCGGTCGAAAACCTCCTGGTCGGCGACGATGCTTTCCAGCAGCTCGATCACCACGCGGTTCTTGGGCAGGAGCTCGACGGCGTCGCTCATCAGCACTTCGCGGGTCACGTTGAAAAACCCTTTGTGCCGGCCAAGGACGTCCTGGATGCCGAACTGGGCGAGGGCGTTGACGATGACGCTGGCGCTGGCCGCCTGCACGTCGAGGATGTTGGCAGAGAGCAGGCTCTCCGGCGAGCGGAACAGGAGCTCGAACCCCATGATCTGCTGGGTCCGGTCCAGTATGGGCTGGCGCCCCAGAAAGAACTTTTCCTCAAGCATGGCAAACCCCTAGAACCCGTTCTACGTTCTACGTTCTACGTGATACCTCTTGCCGATCAAGTTTCTCGGTCGATAGCGCCGTGCCCTGCCTGCTGCCTCTAACATAGAACCCAGAACGTAAAACGGCCGTTAGCAGCGTTAGTTGCAGAGCCTCAGTACCTCGCGGCTGATGGAGTCCAGGGGACGAACGTAGTCGACGCCTCCCAGCTTGATCGCCTCGTTGGGCATCCCGAAGACGATGCAGCTCGCCTCGTCCTGGGCGATGTTCAGGGCGCCCGCCTGTTTCATCTCGAGCATGCCGTGCGCACCGTCGTCCCCCATGCCGGTCATGATCACCCCTACGGCGTTCTTGCCGGCGTAGCGCGCGGCGGAGCGGAACAGCACGTCGACCGATGGGCGATGCCGCGACACCAGCGGCCCGTCCTTGACCTCGACGTAGTAACGCGCGCCGCTTCGCTTCAAAAGCAGGTGGTGGTTCCCCGGCGCGATCAGGGCCCGGCCGCGCACGACGGTGTCGTTGTTCTCCGCCTCCTTGACCGTGATCCGGCACAACCCGTCCAGCCGCTGGGAAAAGGCGCGGGTGAAACCCTCCGGCATATGCTGCACGATAACGATGCCGGGACAGTCCGCCGGCAGCGACTCCAAGAAGGTCCGAAGCGCCTCGGTCCCGCCGGTCGAGGCGCCGACCACGACCACCTTCTCGGTGGTCTGCATCATCGCCTGGCTCTTGGGCTTTTCCATGATCACGTCGGCCGTCAGCTTGGGCGCCACCTGGTGGGTGACCGCGGAGACGCGCCGCAGCCTGGCCTGACTCGCCGCCTTCACCGCGTCGCAGATCCTCACCCGGGACTCCTCCAGGAACGCCTTGGTCCCCAGGCGCGGCTTCTGGATGATCTCCACCGCGCCGTACTCGAGGGCCTTCAGGGCGGTCTCCGATCCCTTTTCGGTGAGGCTCGAGCACATCACCACCGGGATGGGGTGCTGGCTCATGATCTTGTGCAGGAAGGTGATCCCGTCCATCCTGGGCATCTCGACGTCGAGGGTGATCACGTCGGGCACTTCCTGCCGGATCCGTTCGGCGGCGATGAAGGGATCGCCGGCGGTCGACATCACCTCGATCTGCGGGTCAGAGGAGAGGATCTCCACCATGGTCTGACGCACCACGGCCGAGTCGTCCACTATCAGTACCTTTATCTTTTTGGGCATCAACACCCCCCCGATTTTCTCATTCGCTTCAGGAGGACCTCACCGGTGTTGGAGTGGAAGATGATCTTCCTGCCGCGCTCCCCCCCGAGGTCCTGCTTGGCCACCCGGACCGTCTCGTGCGCGAGGACCCTGAGCGCCATCTCCGAGTTCTGCCGGCCGACGCTGCGCATCCTGCCGCGGGCGTCGAACATGTCGGCCCCGCCAAAGACCTTCGCCTCCAGTTCCCCGCGCAGCGCCCCCCGCTGCATCAGCCGCTCCAGCATCGCCCTGATGGCGGAATCGACGTACTTGCCGCGATACCCGTCGTGCTCGCCGCCGGAGGGATTGTCGCTGCTTGGGAGCTGGGCGTGACAGATGGCTCCCAGCCGCAGCCTGCAACTGAAGATGGTCACCGCAACGCAGGAACCGAGCAGGGTGGTCACCAGGACAGGCTCAGAGCTTACCATTATCTGGCCCGGTTTCAGAAAGACGACCTTTCCCTGCGCCGCCGGCATCACCTCGGCCTTCGGTACACCGTCGGGTAGACGCTTGCCAACGGTACGTCGAGGCCGCTCAAAGTCTCCGAGTGCCCCATAAAGATGTAGGCGCCGGGCTTCATGTGGCGGTGGAAACGCTGCAGCAGCCTCTCCTGGGTGGGGCGGTCGAAATAGATGATGACGTTGCGGCAGAAGATGATGTCCAGCTGCTCGCGCATGCCGAAGTCTTCGTCCATGAAGTTGAGGCGGCGAAAGCGCACCTTCTCGCGCAGTTCCGGGACGATGCGCACCATGCCGCTGGAGCGGTCCTTGCTGCGCAAGAGGTACTTTTTCTTTAGTTCCATCGCTACCGGCTCGACCTGGCTCTCGGTGTAGATCGCCGTCCTGGCCTTTTCCAGCACGCGCGTGGAGATGTCGGTGGCAAGGATCCTAAAGTCGAACCCCGGATTGCGCAGGGCGTATTCGGAGAGGACCATGCAAAGGGTATAGGGCTCCTCGCCGGAGGAGCATCCGGCGCTCCAGATGGAAAGGGTCGCGCCGGGATGCCTCTTCACCCAATCGGGGAGCACCGTCTGGGTCAGGTAATTGAAATGGTCCGGTTCGCGGAAGAAGTCGGTCTTGTTGGTCGTGACCATGTCCAGCATCTGCACCAGCTCTTTCTCCATCCCCTCTGCGGAGAAGAGAAAATCGCAGTAGTCGGTGAAGCTGTGCATTCCGAGACCGCGCAGCCTCTTTTGAAGACGCGCCTCCAGCATGGTTTTCTTCACCTCCGGCATCTTGATGCCGCAGGTATCGTAGATAAACCGGCTCAGCCTGCCGAAGTCGCGCGCCGACAGGGTTGCGGTGTGTTCAACGACACATGGCTCTTCCATGATAACGGACCTCGCTGCATGCATAGACGCTGCCCCTCCCCCACTTGTCAATTCTGTTCCGTCTCGACGGCCTGCACCAGCTGCGGGATATCCAGGATCAGCGCGACGGAGCCGTCCCCGAGGATGGTGGCGCCCGAGATCCCCTCGGTATCCTTGTAGGCGCGCCCGAGCGACTTGATCACGGTCTGGTGCTCGCCGATGACGTGGTCCACCACGAAGCCGACCCGCGTTCCGTTGACCTGGGTGATCACGATCTGTTCGATCTCCGGCGGCGGACCGGTGATGCGGAAGTGCTCCCTAAGCGGTATGTAGGGAACCAGGTGCTCGCGCACGTGGGCCAGGTTCCTGCCGTGCGAGCGCGCCACGTCCTCGCGGGTCAGCTCGACGCACTCGTCGACCAGGGCCAGAGGCATCATGAAGGAGTCGTTGCCGATCTTCACCAGCAGGCTCTCGATGATGGCCAGGGTGAGCGGGATCTTCACCGTGATGCAGGTCCCCTGGCCGCGCACGCTGGTGATGTCGATGCTGCCGCGCAGGGACTCGATGGCCCGCTTCACCACGTCCATGCCGACGCCGCGTCCCGAGATGGAGGAAACGGTCTTGGCCGTGGAGAAGCCGGGGGCGAAGATGAGGCCGAAGAGCTCCTTCTCCGAGAGCTCGGCACTCGCAGAGATGATGCCACGCTCGATCCCCTTGGTGCGGATCGCCTCCTTGTCCAGACCCGCCCCGTCGTCGGCTATGGTGATGAGGACGCTGTCGCCGGAGTGGACCGCCGCGAGGCGCACGGTGCCGCGCGCCGGTTTCCCGGCCGCCTCGCGCAGCTCGGGAAGCTCGATACCGTGGTCGATGCTGTTCCTGATCAGGTGCACCAGCGGGTCGTTCAACTTCTCGATCACCGTCTTGTCCAGCTCGGTCTCCTCCCCTTCCGTGGTCATCTCGATCTGCTTGCCCAGTTCTGCGGAGAGGTCGCGCACCAGGCGCTTGAACTTGCTGAAGGTGCTGCCGATGGGAAGCATGCGGATGTTGAGGGCGCTGTCTCGCAACTCGGCGGTCAGGCGCTCGACCTCTTCGGCGATCGCCATGAGCTCCGCGTCGTCGCGCTGGGCGGCGGTCTGGGACAGGCGCGCCTGCACCGTCACCATCTCGCCCACCAGGTTCACCAGGAGGTCGAGCCGCTCGGCCGGGACCCGGATGCTCGATGAGGCTTCCGCCGCCTGCTTCTCCTGGCGCACCTCCTTCACATGCTTTTGTTCCGCCAGGGCCGCCTGCACCCTCCCTTCGGGGAGGATCCCCTCGGAGATGGCGAGCTCGCCGAACCTGCGCTGCCGGGAAAGCACGGCCTTCATCTCGTCCGCGGTGATGTCCCCGCGCTCCAGGAGGATCTCGCCCAGTTTCTTGTAATCCTGCTGCTCGTCGTAGCGGTTGTGCTCCGCCACCACCTCGATCTTCAGCTCGCAGTCGTCCTCGACGAAGATGAAGATGTCGCGCACCGCGTTCTCGCCCTGGTCGGTGGTGAGGATCACTTCCCAGTAGACGTAGCACCCTTCCGGGTTCATCTCCTCCAGCGGCGGGAAGCCGTCGGTCTGTGCAACCAAGGTGCAGGTCCCGAGCTCCTTCATCTCGGCCAGGAGGTTCAAGGGGTTGGTGCCGGTGACGAAGATGTCCCGGGGCGGCACGAAGCGGATCCGGTAGGTGACGGGGTCTTTGCGCTGGGTCTCCGCCTTCTCCTGCCGCTCGGGGGTCCCCCCGTCGGCAGCGACGAAGCCGGCCAGCTCGCGCAGCCCCACGATGATCTCGGCGCTTGCCTGCAGGTCGGTTTCGGCGCCGCTGTCGGCGGCATCGAGCATGGCCCGGATCTGGTCCCGGGCGGCCAGGGTCAGGTTCACCAGTCGGCCGGTGACGTTGAGCTTGCCGTTGCGCACCATGTCGAAAACGGTTTCCACCTCGTGGGTGAAGCTCGCGATGTCGTCGAAGCCGAACATGGAGCCGGACCCCTTGATGGTGTGCATGGCACGGAACACCCTGCCGATCAGGTCCTGGTCATCGGGGCGCTCCTCAAGCTCCAGAAGCGAAGACTCCAGTTCAGCCAGGAGCTCGTATGCCTCTTCCTTGAATGCCTGCCGATGAAGATCGATCATCCCAGCACCTTCTTCACAACCGCCATCAGTTGTTCGGGTTTGAACGGCTTGACGATCCAACCGGTGGCGCCGGCCGCCTTTCCTTCCTGCTTCTTGGAGTCCTGGGATTCCGTGGTCAGCATCACGATGGGTATGAACTTGCAGCTGGCCAAGGACCTCGCCCCCTTGATCAGCCCGATGCCATCGAGGTTGGGCATGTTAAGGTCGGTGATCAGCATGTCCACCTTGGTGGTGGCCAGCTTCTGCAGCGCATCCTTGCCGTCCACGGCCTCCACCACGTCGTAGCCACCCTGCTTAAGGGTGAAGGTCACCATCTGCCGTACGCTGGCAGAATCATCCGCTGTCATTATCACTTTGGCCATTAGCTCTCTCCTCCTACCCAGATGCAACTGCAAGCTCGATCTTGCGGACACCCGGTGTGCCTTTGAAATCCGGCGCCGTTCGCCGCTTCACGGAAGGTGGCGTTGCCGCCATCGAAGACATGCAGGTTCTTGCCTCTGCGCAACGCACTCTGGTGCGCCGAGCACAATAGCTGCAGCCCGGTCAGATCGATCCCGGTCAGTGCGGAGACGTCCACCCGCACCTCCGGAGCCGCCTCGAGTGCCGCCAGGAGCGCCTCCCGGAAGTCCCGGGCCTCGCAGATGGTGACCCCGCCGGATACCTTCAGAACCTCCGTCGCCCCTTGCGGGTCTTTTACCCGTTCCAACTTCACCTCGTCCATATGGATCCTCGTCCTCGATTTAGAAAAGTTCCACGTTGCCGCCCAATTCGTCCTCGTCGGCCGCAGGTTGCGGCGGCGCGGACTGGGTGGGCATTCTCCCCCCGGTGGCGGGACCGCTCAGCGACTCGTGGATCCTGCGTTCGCTCTGCATGGTGTAGCGCTGGGCCAGTTGGTCCAGGTTCCCCCCCGAGCCGGCCGGGGCCAGCCTGCGGGCTTCGGTCGCGACGCCGGAGATGGCCCGGATCGACTCCTCCAGCACCTGGGCCACCTTGCGGTGCACCGTTATCCCCGACACCACCTGCTCGATGTCGGTGGAGAGCCGGGTCACCGCGTCGTCCATCTTGTGCAGCGAGTGCTGCAGCGTGTCGTTCACCTGCCTCAATGTCTGCACCAGGCCGGAAAGGGTCTGCACCATGCCGTGCACCTCGGACTCAAGCCCCGTGGTCTCGACACTCACCCCCTGGCTGAGCCGGTCGGTGACCGCGATGATCCCCTGCAGCGTCCCGGAGACCGCGCCGGTATGGTCGATGGCGTCGATGGAAAGCCGCTGGATGGCCTCAGCCAATACCCCGAGCGCCGCCCCCTCGTCGCCGGTATAGGCCGACTTGATCTGGGCGTTCAGGGCGATCAGCTTGATCTCCTCGCCTATCTTTTCTATGTCGCCCACGAAATTGGCGATCTCCCCCACCGTCTCGGCGACGGTCCCCATGGCCACGCACAGCGCCTGGTTCACCTTCGAGCTCTCCAGGAGCGCGTCGGAGACCACCGAGATGTCCCTTTCCATGCCGGTGAAGAAGCTTCCCCCCGCCTGGTCCGCGATGCCGGACATGCCGCTGGTCTGGGCGGAGAGGCCGGACTGCTTCCTGGCCACTTCCCTGAGGCTCTCCATGATGACCCGCACCGCGCCGTCCAGTTCGTCGGAGGCGTGCCGCAGCTGCGCTATCTGCAGCTCGCAGATGGTGGCTGTCGCGTCGGCGCCGCAGCTTCCCGCGTCGAGCCCCTCTTTGACCTCGGAAAGCGCCTCCTCGACATGCTCGATCTGTTGGCGCACGATGTCGTGGGCCTGCATGGACATGACCACGTCGCCGATGGAGCGGTACACCTCGTCGGAGACCGCGGAGACCAGCGCCACGGAGCTTGAGCAGCGCGAGTTGATCTCGGTGAGGGACTGCAGGCTCTTCTTGGTCCGTGCCAGGACCTCGATTACCTTATCGTGCTGCTGGGCGCCGCTCTCGAGTACCCCGGTCAGGGTCTGCTCGATTTCCCGCGCCAGGTCGTCCTTTCTTCTCAGGATGAAGGCGGCCTTTTCGTTCACCTGGACCGATAGCTCGCCGACGTCGCTGGCAAGGGTGTCGAACCCCGCGGCGCTCTGCCCCAGCCGGGCGCTCTCGATCTTGGTGGAGATCCCCAGCATGCGCAGCACCTTGTTCACCTTCTTGAAGCCGGAGAGCGGATCGCTCACCTTCTCCAGGAGCCCGAGGATCTCGCGCAGCGTCTGGGCGCTCCCCTCGATCTCGTTCTGGGCCCGGTCCACGTAATGCCCCATGTGGTCGAGCATCTCTCCCAGGCGGTCCATGGCGCCGGTCACGTGATCGCCGGCGACCTCGCCCACCATTTCCGAGGCGAGCCCGGAGATTCCCAAGCCGCGCTGGTAGAAGTCCTGCAGCCTGCCACCGATCGCCAGGAACTCGTCTTCGGTGGTCCCCGATATCACGGCAAGCTCCGCCGCAGCCTTGGCCAGGACGCCGGACCATCCCGGCGCTAGTGCCCGTGTTTCGGATTCCCGGGCGCTGGTATCATTGCCGGCAGCTATCATAACTTTCCTTTTAACTCGTATGAGGTTGGTAAACGGCGGGCCTCTCCCGATTTTTCCACCAATGGCCCGGTTGAGTTAATTTATCGACAGGCGGGGGCAGATCTTGAAACCTTTTTCTCATGGAATCCAAAACTTCGGCAATTTAATGGGAAGTATGCGCCCTAATTGGTGTTCTTACTCCGCGGCTTCGGCCGCTTCCCCCCGAAAAAAGGCAACATCGCCGTAATCTCGGGCACTTTTGACCACAAAAAATGTTTACGGTGGAATTCCGGAAACACCCCTTAGTGAAGCGGTCACGCAAAGCACGCAAAGCACGCAAAGGTCAGGAAGAAGGCTCTTGTCGCGACCAAAAGCCTTCTTTGCATCCTTGGCGGATGCTCGGCGTTCTTCGCGCCACGCTTTTAAGGGTCGGGATTGCGGAGGAAAAAAAAGGGCGTCCAGGTGAAGGGACGCCCTTGTTGCTGCGAGGGTGGTATGGGGGGGCGAAGGCGTTCTTGCCTAGCGCCTGACGAAGATCTCGCGGGCCATGGCCGAGTCGATGGCGAATTCGGAGAACCCGACCCTGAAGATGTAGGAGGGAAACGCCTGCAGCAGGGAGATCCGGTTCCCCGGGAGCACCCCCATCGCCATCAGCTTCTGCATCTTCTTGCTGTCTTCGGTCTGGATGTAGGCGATGTCACCGTCGTCGCCCGGCTTCAGCTCGGTGAGCGGCACCACGCCCAGGTCGCCGGTTTTGCGGGCCTCCTCGCAGCACTCCCCGGGAGGGATGGGCTTGCCGTGCGGGCAGGTCGCCGGGTGGTTCAGCATGGTGCAGACCTTGCTGTCGACCCCCTCGTTCAAGAGGTGCTCGAACTGGCAGGCCTTCACATCACCGCTCTCGCCCCTGATGTTCAACACGTCCATCATCAGCCTCTCGGCGAGACGATGCCGCCTGATGGTCATGCGCCCTTCCTCGCGCCCCTCGGGGCGGAAGTAGATGCGCCCTCCCCTGATCTCCACCAGGGCGTGCGCGGAGAGCTCGTGGTAGGCGGGATCAGAGGGATCGATCTCCATCCGGTCCAGCTCGGCGTAGCCGGTTCCCTTCTCCTCCGACTCGATCCAGAGCGCCTCCAGTATCTCTTCCGCTTTATCGCTAAGCTTCATAACTTCTCCTTTTTCCCTCACTCGGGGTCATAGTTGCGGCCCACGGGCCCAGGCGCTACTCTCGATCCTTCTTGCCGAACATCTTCTTGAGCCCTTTAACGAAAGCAGGTTCCGGCGGGTTCTCATAATTGCAGCGGGGACATTTTACCATCTTGCAGCCGGATGACATCGGGCAATTTTTGCACCCCACGTTCCCTTCGCTCTCCGCAAACTCATGTCCGCAAAATCCGCACCTCATGCAAACCTCGACTAACGTACTACCTGTCCCGGAAACAAAACCGACGTAACAGGGATAAAGGGGATCAAAGGGATACCACCTGAAGCAAAAACCGGTGTCACGCCAAGACGCAAAGTCGCAAAGAAAAGACACCATCTTGGTAACTGTAGTTCTTATCCCCATTGTTGTTTTGAGCCTTTATCCCCTTTATCCCTTTTATCCCTGTTTGAATGATCTTGGGTGTCGCACCATTAGTTACAGGATGTTTGTCAAGAGCAGGAAACGGTTCAACAGCCACCCGGTGCCGAAGGCGAAGGTGGAGACGAACAGGCCGATGCCGATGGCGACCTTCCAGCCACGCTCCTTCTTCATGATCAGGAACTGCGCAACGCAGGGGATGAACAGGGTCAGCGTCACGGCGGCGACGGTAAGCTGGCGCGCATTCATGAGCCCCTTGCTCTGCAGGTCGTACAGGCCGGCGGCACCGTAATCGCGACGGAAGAAACCGAAGATGAAGGCGACGGCACTCTCCTTGGGAAGCCCAAGGGAAGCCATCACCGGCGTCATCGCCTCAATCATCTTCTCGAAGAAATGGGTGACCTTGCCCAGCCACAGGAGCACCGAGGCCAGGATGAACAGCGGCAGGATCTCCATGAAGTACCACTGCATGCGGGTGTAGGTCTTGGTCAAGACGTTGGAGAACTGCGGCAGCCGCATGGGCGGGATCTCCATGTAAAACATCGGGGTGTCGCCGGGGAGCACCTTGGCGGCGAGAAGCCCCACCAGCAGGAAGATGCCAAAGAGGCAGAGGCCCCAGACCAGGAGCGCCCCGGGGGTCTTGGCCAGAAGGGACATGATCACGCCGAGCTGCGCCGAGCAGGGAATCGCCAGCGCCAGCAGCACCGTCGCGATGACGCGCTCGCGCACCGTTTCCAGGGTACGGGTCACCATGGTGGCCATGGTGTCGCAGCCGAAACCGAGCACCATCGGGATGACGGCGCGGCCGGTGAGTCCCATGGTCTTGAAGACCCTGTCCACCAAAAGCGCCAGGCGCGGGAAGTAGCCGCTGTCCTCCAAGACCGAGAAGAAGAGGAAGAAAGTCGCGACGATGGGGAGGATGATGCCGACGGCGTAGCGAAAGCCGAGGGTGATGATGCCGTACTCGCCGACGAAGAGCTCCTGGATGATGGGCCAGGGGAGGCTACCCCTCACGACGCCGGTGATCCAGGGGTTGAAGAACCCTTCGAATCCCTTCCCCTCCAGGAGATCGACCAGGGTCCCGGCGCCGAAGACGCCGACGAACTGGTACAGGCCGAAATAGAGCACGATGAGAAGCAGCGGGATGCCGGTTGTCGGACGCACGGTCAGGCGCGAGATGCGCTCGGCCAGGGTGACCACCCGCTTCTGCGGGGTCCTGAAGGCACCGTCCAGCACCTTCTTCACGATCGCCTTGCGTTCCATGGAGAGGTCGAGGTGGAAGGATTCCCTGCGCTCGAAGCGTTTATCCCTGACCGCTGCCTCGACCAGGGCGAAGCCCTCCCCCTCGCTGGTGCGCACAAGCTCCGCCACCTCGTCGTCACCCTGCAAAAGGAGCAGCGCCAGCGACTTCTTGGAGAGGATGTACTCCCCCTTCAGGCGGCCGGCGATCTCGGCGATGTCCGCTTCCATGAGGCGGGAATATCCGAAGGGGGGGGTGCTGCTCGCGGTGGAGCCGGCGATGGCTGCCCTGATCTCAGGAACGCCGACCTTCTTGGCGGTAGCGGCACCGATCACCGGGATGCCGAGACGCTCTGACAGCAGCGGGATGTCGATCTCCAGCCCCATGCGCGCCGCCTCGTCCATGATGTTCACCACCAGCACCACCGGAAGCTCGGCCTCGATCAGCTGCAGCGTCATGGGGAGCATGCGCTCCAGGTTCCGGGCGTCGAGCACGTGCAGCACCAGGTGCGGCCGCTCGGTGAGCAGGATCTCGCGGGCGACCCGCTCCTCCTCGGTGATGGGAAGGATGGAATACATGCCCGGCGTGTCGATGATCTCAAATTCCTCGCCGTTGATGGTGGTAGTGCCGCGGGAGACCTCCACCGAGGTGCCGGGGTAGTTGGAGACGGTGACGTAAGCGCCGGTCAGGGCGTTGAAGAGTACGCTTTTGCCGACGTTGGGATTCCCGACCAGGGCCACTTTTTTGGCGCCGGTGCTGCTGACGGTGGGAGTTTCGTGACAGGAACCCTTCTTACCGAAAAATGACATGATTCTACCTACCCCTTTTTAACGTTCGTTTGCCAATGAAATGCCAATGAATGTCACTTTCATGATGGCGGGAAAAAATTTTGTGCGGCTTGATTCGGGCCTTGGCCGGTCCGGTGGCCGCGAGGGCATAAGGGCGCTAATGAGCCCTCCCTACGGCGCCGGCCGCTTCGGCTATTTCCTGCAGTTGGCGCAGAGGCCGTAAATTTCGAGGCGGTGCCGCTCGATCAGGAAGCCGCGGCTGTTGGCCACCTCGTCCTGCAGTTTTTCGATGGTTTCGTTTTCGAATTCTTCGATGTGGCCGCACCGGGTGCAGACCAGGTGGTCGTGGTGCTCCCCTTCGCTCACGTGCTCGTAACGGGTCTGGCCGTCGCCGAACTGCATCTCGCGGGCAATGCCTGCCTCCGCGAAGAGCTTCAGGGTGCGGTACACGGTGGCGTAGCCGATGTTCGGGTGCTTGGATCTGAGCTTCAGATACAACTCCTCGATGCTCAGATGCCTGTCGCTGGAAAGGAAACTGTCGAGGATGATGTCGCGCTGTTTGGTCGACTTGAGTCCCCTCTGGGACATGAAGTCGGCAAAAACTTTTTTCTTGGCTCGTTTCATGACAACCCCAATTGAAAGTGGATGTCATGATAGCGAGCGTCACTGTCACTGTCAACTCTTTTTTGGGACTGATGGAAAAGATGCGGAGTCTGTGTCAGGCTTCGGGAAGAACATTCAAGCACAAGCATCCCGTTTACAGCCAGTGTCGCAGGGGGAGACCAACGTAGCTCCCGTTGTGAGGGCGAGGTGAAACAGATGCTCAAAGCCACGAGCGGATGACTGGTCAATGCGGATTATGTCACGCGCTCAGCCAAGTGGCACCGGCGCCCCTGCACCGACCTACTTCGCTCCGGGCTTGTTGATGATCTCGGGGGGGATGTCTTCGGGGAGCGGCTGTACGGGGCGGCCGCACTTGCGGCAGCATTCCTCGCAGCCGGTTTCCTTGCTGGCGTCCTCTTCCAGTTGCGGCTTCGTCTCCTTCTTGGCAGCCTTGCATTTCTGGCAACAGTCGCAGGCATTCTCCTGCGTCGGGCTGACCTCCACATCACGCTGATCGGGAAGGAACTTGCCGTTGCCCCGGTGCACCAGTTCACCATCTCCCGCATAAGACAGAGCGACTTGGGACAAGAGCAGCAACACGATCGCGATCGGACTCTTCTTCATATGCGGCTCCTCCGGTGGATTTCAGAATGGCGGGAACGCTAAACGTTAACATCGGCCAAATCCATGTCAAACGCCGCTTCGAAAAGGCGACGATGAAAATGGCCGGCATTCAGGCACGGTTGCTTTTCTCTGGTATACTCGCCGGATGAATAAACCCTAACAGGAGGTGTCACATGCAGAGGCGTTTGGTGGTAACAATGGCAATCTTGGCACTGGTAACCGGCGGCGTGATGGGGTGCAAGAAGAAGAGCGAAGAACAGGCTCAACCTCCACAAAGTGTCGTGTCGACCGCCAAGTCGGCAACGTCGAACGCGCCGCCGGCGCCATCCTCGACCGGCCTCACCGGGGAGCAGCTCTTCAAGCAGCATTGCGCGGTCTGCCACCCCAACGGCGGCAACACCATCACCCCATCCAAGACTTTGAGCGCCAAAGCCATGGCCGACCAAAACAAGATCACCAAACCCGAGGACATCGTCAAGGTCATGCGTAACCCCGGCCCGGGCATGAACAAGTTCGACGAGGGGATGATCTCCAACGACGACGCCAAGAAGATCGGACAATACATCCTGGCCACCTTCCCCTAATCCACATCTGCTCCAGGTGGGGGCGTCAATGCCCCCACCGAAGCCCCTCCCTTTGTGACGCGGTTCACTTCTCTTGGCACCTATGCAGTAAACCAACCTTCCGCGTCGACAGACTCGCGGCCGGCGATGGACGCTTTGCAATCCCCCGGGGCGACAGTAGAGTTGGGGAGTCAATCCTGACCGGAGTGCCGAACTGACCAAGGGGGCCGATATGGAAAAAGAGGAAAGCCTTAAGCTGGCCGCAGGGATCATGCTCGACTTCGCCGTGCAAACCGGCCTGTCCGGGGAGAACAAGACTCCGCGCCGCTATCTCTGGACCGACGCCTTCGCGGTCTGTAACTTCCTGGAACTCTACCACCGCACCCAGGACGAGGAGTGGCTGGGGCTGGCCCGGCAACTGGTGGACCAGGTGCATCACACCCTGGGGCGCAACCGCCCGGACTCGGCCAGGAGCGGCTGGCTGAGCGGTCTGAGCGAAGAGGAGGGTGAACGGCATCCCACCCGTGGCGGTCTGCGCATCGGCAAGAAGACGGACGAACGCGCGCCGGACGAGCCGTTGGACGAGCGACTGGAATGGGAGCGGGACGGACAGTACTACCACTACCTGACCAAATGGATGCGTGCACTGGGCCGCATCAGCCGGATCACGGGGGAAGCCGGGTACCTGCGCTGGGGAATGGAGCTGGCGCAGACGGCACACCGGGCCTTTCGCTTCAACGCGGCGGCGGAGGGCGTTTTGGGACTTCACTGGAAGATGAGCAGCGACCTCAGGCGCTCCCTGGTTCCCTCGGTCGGGCAGCACGACCCGCTGGACGGCCTGGTGACCTGCTGCGAGCTCGTCTTTGCAGCCCGGCTGTTCCCCGACGAGGAGTTCCCGGACCTGCAGCGGGAGATCCGGGAGTTGACCGGGATGTGCCGCAACCGGGACTTCAGCACCAGCGACACCCTCGGGATCGGGAGCATGCTGGTCGATGCCTGCCGGACCGGCGAACTGATCATCAACGACGCCTTCCATGACCTCGCCCTATTCCGGCGCATGCTGAACGACGCCCTCCTCTCCCTGGAGGACCTCGGCGGGGGCTTTCTGGATCAGCAGGCCAAATACCGACTGGCGTTTCGAGAGCTCGGACTCTCGATAGGGTTGAAGGGAGCCGTACGGCTCGCCAAGCTGTTCGAGGAGTATCCGGACGTGCGGGGGGGCGAGCTGGCCTCGTGGCTGCAGCCCCGGTTCGAAGCCTTACTGTGGTTTCACAAGATGGCGGGAAAAATAGAGGCGTTCTGGATCGGAGAAAAGAGGAAGCAAACGGAGCACTGGCGGTCCCACGGCGACATCAACATGGTGATGCTCGCCACGAGCCTGGCCCCGGAGCAGTTTCTCAAAAGCGGTTGAAACTCAGACCAGCGCCGACGTAGATGGCCGGTCATCAGGGTGAGCACTGCATGGCGCCTGGGAAGGAAACTTCCACCACCGGCGCGGCCAGCCCCCCCGGCCAGCTCCCAGATCCGCTCGGGGGACCGGTGTCCCGGTATAAAGCAGCGAAGTCCCGCCACGGGTGACGCGGTACCCCACCGCCTGCGGCGGCTATTTGCCCCCCAGCGCCGCCAGCCTCTCCTGCGCCTGTTTTGCCAGCGGGCTGTCCGGGTGCTTCGTCACTATTTCCTGGTACAACTGTTTCGCGTGTTCCCGGTTGTTCTGTTTTTCCTCGAACTGGGCCGTATCGAAGAGTTCCCTCCCCTTGTCTCCGGCGCAGCCGCCAAGCGCCGCCAGCAGCAGCGCCCCCAGTACCAGTCTCTTCATCGTTGCCTCCTCCATTCCCCGTCACTCTTTCCACGCAGCATGAACATAGGCACCATTACCATTAGGAGATGACCATGTAAATATCTTTTCCTGTCCCAGGCCACATCCCCTATTCCAGTCGGCTGCACACGACCGAACGTGAGCCGACAATCGGGAGGGATCCGGCCATGGTGACGCCCTCCCCCTCCACGCTCGCCCTGCACGCTAACTGCGGCTGCGGTGACCCGGGTCACATCGCCATAAAAGATTAGAGATATATAATTCAATGGCAAAAGCCGGCATCGTGACCGTAACCGGGACCACTGCCTCTGCCCGCCGCGGCAGAGGCACAACAAGCTGCATGTGGAGGTGGCTATGAACGTGACAGAGCTGAAGAAGGTGTCCAAAATCGCATGCATCGCAGCCGTTCTGGCTTTGCTGTCTGCCTGCGGAGGAGGAGGGGGGGACCAGCCGGTCGACAAGTCCAAGTACACGGGGGCGACCGCCAGGGCAAGCATCAATACCGGCAACGCCGTAGCCTTTACCACAGATGCCTACGCTGCCGGAAGCATCGGTTCGTCGGCAAACGTTATCGGCGTCATGGTGCAGAATGAGGGAAGTCCCGACGGCAAGTTGACCACCCTTGCGGAAATCGCCGCCACCGTCCGGGGAAGCCTCGCCCAACTCTTCGCGCGAGGGGGACAGGCCACCACACTCACCGGTGTCGCAGCCAGCAGCACGGTTTACGGTGCCGTCGGGGGATCGGCCGCCGTAACCATGACCGTCAACGAAAGCACCGGCAACTTTACCGGGACCATGACCTTCAGCAGGTACCAGAACGTGAGCGACGGCCCGACCATTTCCGGGACCGTCACCATGACCGGCATCTACAGCCCGAACACCGGCCGGTACGACTCCATCACGATGGAATGCGCTCCGCTTTCCGCCACCACGGCCAAAGGGACGGCGACCATTTACGGCTCCTTCGCTTTCAGCGTCGACGCCACCGGCGAAAAACTCAAGATGTCCTGCACGGTGAGCGTCAACTCCAGTCCCAACTACTGGGTCAAGGACTGGACCTACACCTTCACGGCGGGCACGCTCACCATAACCGGCGTCTACTATCACCCGAGCTACGGGTACGTCGAGGTGACCACACCGACACCGCTAAACGTAAGCTCGATCTCGGGGGTACCGAGCTCGGGCGTGTTCCAGGCCGCCGGCGCCCACTGCTCCAAGGCGAGACTCACCTTCAGCTCGTCGGGCTCGGTGGTAACCGCTACCGGCGGAGACGGTCAAGACTGGCAGCTCTGCAACGAATAGCCGGGAGAGCTTCAACACCCCCGGCTCACAGAGCCCCCTTCCCCGCCCCGGAAGGGGGCTTTGTTTTTCGGCTGGGGGCGACTCTGCCGGCGGCGCCGCTCCTTGAACAAACTGCTTTCATGGCCTAAAGTCATAGCTATGCCATCCGCATTGAGACATTTCCATCCGCTGATCCAGAAATGGTTCATCGAGAAAGTGGGACAGCCCACCGATGTCCAGTTGCGCGCCTGGACCGAGATCAGCCAGGAGCGCCACGTCCTGGTCACCGCGCCGACCGGCAGCGGCAAGACCCTGGCCGCCTTTTTGTGGGCCATCAACCAGCTGGTCACCGGGGCCTGGTCCTGTGGCGAAACCCGGGTGCTCTACGTCTCGCCGTTGAAGGCCCTCAACAACGACGTGCGGCGCAACCTGATTGCTCCGCTCGCCCAGCTGCGCGACTTCTTCGCCGCCCATGGGGAGGAGTTCCCCGCCATCGCCGTCCAGACCAGAAGCGGCGACACCCCGGGCGACGAGCGCCGCAGGATGCTGCGTCATCCCCCCGAGATCCTGATCACCACCCCGGAAAGCCTCAACATCCTGGTCACCTCCAAGGGAAGCAGGTCCAACCTCACCGGCGTGGTCACGGTCATCCTGGACGAGATCCATGCGGTCGCCGGCGACAAGCGTGGCACCCACCTCATCACGGCGGTGGAACGGCTGACGCTTTTAAGCGGCGAGTTCCAACGTATCGCCCTCTCGGCCACGGTGCGCCCACTGGAAACGGTGGCCGATTTCGTGGCGGGGCTGCGCCAGGTAGGGCAGCGCTACCAGCAGCGCCCGGTGGCGCTGGTACGAGGCGAGCAGGAGAAGCGCTTCGAGCTGGAGATCAGCGCGCCGGAGGCCATGCCCCCCGGCGCAGAGGGGGAATTCTGGCCCGCCCTGGTGGACAGGTTCACCGAGATCATCACCAGGCACCGTTCCACGCTCTTCTTCGCCAACAGCAGGAGGACCACCGAGAGGGTCACCCGCCTGATCAACGAGCTCTCCGGGGAGGAGCTCGCCTACTCGCACCACGGTTCGCTGTCGCGGGAGATCCGGCTCGCCGTCGAAGAGCGCCTGAAGCGGGGCGAGCTGAAGGCCATCGTGGCTACCAACTCGCTCGAGCTCGGGATCGACATCGGCAAACTGGAGAGCGTGGTACTGATCCAGACGCCGCGCTCCATCTCCTCGGCCATCCAGCGCATCGGTCGATCCGGGCACGGCGTGGGTGAGGTGAGCAGCGGCATGCTCTTCCCCACCTACGGCATGGACTTCGTCTGCGCCGCCGTGATCGCACGCGCCATCGCCGACGGCGAAATTGAGGAACTGCACCCGGTGGAAGCCCCGCTGGACCTGCTGGCCCAGATCATTCTCGCCATGGGGCTACCCGAGCGGTGGCACCTGGATGAGCTCTACGACTTCCTGAGATGCAGCTATCCGTACCGCAACCTGTCCCGGCGGCAGTTCGACCTGGTGATCGGCATGCTGGAAGGAAAGTACGCCGACTCCCACGTGCCGGAACTGCGCCCACGGGTGACGGTGGACCGGCTGGAGGAGACCGTCGCCACCCGCCCTGCCCTCTCCATGCTGGTCTACCTGGAAGGGGGCACCATACCGGAACGGGGCTACTTCGAGCTCCGCCTCAAGGAGACGGGGGCGAAGATCGGGGAGCTGGACGAGGAATTCGTCTGGGAAAGAAGGCTCGGGGACACCTTCGCGCTCGGGGCGCAGGTCTGGCAGATCACCGAGATCAGCCACAGCACGGTGCTGGTCGTGCCGGCCCGGAAGCCCCAGCAGATCATCCCCTTCTGGCGCGCCGAGGAGCAGGACCGAGACTTCTATTACTCCGAGAAGATCGCCGCCTTCCTGGAGTCGTGCGAAGAGCGGCTGGGGCACCCTTCAGATACGTCGCAGCAGGGGCTGGTCGAGGAGCTGATGCGGCGCCACTTCATGGACCGGGGTGCGGCGCAGGCGTTGGAAACGTATCTGAAGCTGCAAAGGGAGGCGAGCCGGGGCGCTCTCCCACACCGCCACCACCTGCTGGTCGAGCATTTCCGCGACCCTGTCGGGGAGGCCGATACCGAGCAGATCATCCTGCACACGCTCTGGGGTAACGCCGTGAACCGCCCGTTCACCTTCGCGCTCACCGCCGCCTGGGAGAGGCGCTACGGCTACCCGTTGCAAGCCTTCTACAACAACGACGGCATCGCGCTGCTGCTCCCCCACGAAACGGACCGGCTGAACGAGATCCTGGAGCTGGTCACCCCGGATAACATCGAGCCCCTGCTCAGGGAGTCGCTGGAGGGGACCGGCTACTTCGGCGCCCGCTTCCGGGAGAACGCCGGGCGGGCGCTGCTCCTGTCCCGGAGCAACTTCAAGAGAAGGATGCCGCTCTGGCTGAACCGCCTCCGCTCGAAGAAGCTCCTCGCCTCAGTGCTGCGCTACCGCGACTTCCCGGTCCTCATGGAAACCTGGCGCTCGGCGCTTAAGGACGATTTCGACCTCGCGAACCTTAGGCGCCTTTTGGAGGAGATCCAGGACGGCACCATCGCCGTCACCCGGGTCGACACCAGGGAGGCCTCTCCCTTCGCCAAGGGGCTGATCTGGCAGCAGACCAACAAGTACGTCTACGAGGACGACACGCTCGGGGGCGGCCGGAAATCCGCCCTCGGCAGCGACTTCCTCAAGGAGCTGGCGCTATCCCCGCACCTGCGCCCGGACCTCCCTTTGGAACTGGTGCGCCAGTTCCAGGAGAAGCGGCAGCGTCTCGCCCCCGGCTACGCCCCCGATTCGGCCCGGGAACTCATCGACTGGGTGAAGGAAAGGTTGCTCGTTCCGCTGTACGAATGGCCGGAGCTGCTGCAGGCGCTGGCACGCGACGGCGGGCCCGAGGCGGAGGAGCTGCTGCCTCAGGTGGCGGAGCGGCTCGTCCTCCTGGAGTCACCCGGAGCGGACGGCCCTCTGGTAGCGGCGCTGGAGATGATACCGGAGATCGCCGAGGGGCTGGGGCGGAGCAGGGAAGAAATCGTCCTGTCCGTGCTCCCTGACCACCAGCGCCTGCCCGGGCTGCTGCAGGAGTCGCTCGACAGGCTGTGGCAAAGGAAGTCGGATGCCGGTGACGCCGCGGAGGAGGAAGAACCTGCCGCAGCGAGGCTGGTCGGTAGATGGCTCGGCTATTACGGTCCGGTGGAGGTGGCCGTCTTGCAGCGCACCCTCGGGCTTGAAGAGAACCTGCTGCGCGACGCGCTGCAGACACTTGAGGAAACCGGCGCGGTCCTGGTGGACCAGTTCACCGAGGGCGCCGCGGAGCCGCAAGTCTGCGATGCGGTGAACCTGGAGGCGCTGCTGCGCATGCTGCGCAGGTCGAGAAGGCCCGCGTTCGAGGCGCTGCCCCTCGCCCAGCTCCCCCTGTTCCTGGCGCGGTTCCAGGGGGTCGCGGAGCCGGGGAGGACCCCCGAGGAGTTGCGCGACAGGCTGGAGCAGTTGCTTGGCGCCCCGCTTCCGGCGAGTCTATGGGAGGAAGAAGTCCTCCCCGCTCGCCTCGCTCCCTACCTCGGGACCTGGCTGGACAGCCTGATGCAGACGAGCGACCTGCTCTGGTTCGGCTGCGGACCCAAGCGGCTCACCTTCGCCTTCCCGGAGGACCTCGACCTGTTCCAGGATCAGGAGGAAAGCGGGACGGGAGTGGATGTGCGCGAGCATGCCTCGCTGATTCCGGATCACAGGGGGCACTACAACCTGAGCGCCATCTGCTCCGTAGCGGGTGTCACGGCGGCAACGGCAACCACGGAGCTTTGGCAGGAGGCATGGAGGGGCGACGTGAGCAACGACTCCTTCGTCGCGGTGCGCAAAGGAATCTTGAACCGCTTCGAGCTGCCGCAGGGCGACTCGGGGCATCTCCGGCATCCTGCCCACGGTCGGCCCCAAAGGCGCCTCCCCGGCAGCCGCTGGAGCCGCGTCCAGGAAGGCCCGGGCAACTGGTTCCTCCTGCCGCAACCGCAGGGGGAGACCGACGTGTTGGAAAAAGAGGAGAGGAACAAAGATCGCGTGCGGGTGCTGCTGGAGCGCTACGGCATCCTGTTCAGGGAGCTTTTGACGCGGGAACTCCCCTCCCTGCAGTGGAGCCGGCTGTTCAGAACCCTGCGTATCATGGAGATGTCCGGCGAACTTGTTTGCGGCAACTTCTTCACGGGGATCCCAGGGCTGCAGTTCGTCACGCAGGAGGCGTACCGGCTGCTGGAGCGTGGCCTGTCCCAGGATGCCATCTTCTGGCTCAACGCCGCCGACCCCGCCTCGCTCTGCGGCAGCGGCCTGGAGGGACTGCGCGAGGAGCTTCCTTCCCGCATTCCGTCAACCCACCTGGTCTACCACGGCCCGCACCTGGTCCTCATCTCAAGACGCTACGGCAAGGAACTGGAGTTCAGGGCCGAGGCGGAGCACCCCCAGTTGGAGAGCTACCTCGCCTTGTTCAGAGCCCTGGTCGGCCGCGACTTCAACCCGTTGAAGCGCGTCACCGTGGAGCGGATCAACGGCGAGCCGGCAAAGGAATCGCCGTATGCCGAAGCACTCAGGCGTTTCGGCTTCCAGGAATCCTACTCCGGGTTGGAATACTGGCGGCAGTACCCGTAGCGCCCTATCCTCCCCCTCGCCCTCCGGGAGAGGGTGCCCGCAGGGCGGGTGAGGGAGATGCCACGAAGCCAGTTGGTTGCCTTTTGCAACGCCCTCACCCCTGCCCCTCTCCAGGAGGGCGAGGGGAACCTTGGCGGGGAAAGCCTACAGTTCCTCTGAGCTTGCTTACGAGGTGATCGCCGCCGTAAACCCGCCGCCGTCCGCCGGCACGAGCTCCATGCTGTTTTCGATGCAGGGGATCCGATCCTCCGCGTGGTGGTTCACGTAGAGGATCTGGGTGTTGCCGGTGCGCCCCAGGTGGTCGATCAGCTTCAACACCATCTCCCGGTTCACGTCGTCCAGCCCCTGGCATGGCTCGTCCAGGATCAAAAGGTCCGGCTGTTTCACCATGGCCCGGGCCAGCAGCACCAGCCGCTGCTCCCCGTAGGAGAGATCCCGGAAAGCATGGTCCTTTCTGTGATCCATGTGCAGCAGCTTGAGCCACTCCAGCGCGATCTCCTGCTGGCGCAGGGTGTACTGGGAGTACATGCCGATGGAGTCGTACATCCCCGAGATCACCACGACCTTAACCGTCCCGCCGACCCGGTACTCCTGCTGAAGGGAAGTGGAGACCAGGCCGATGCGCTTCTTGATGTCCCAGACGCTCTCCCCGCTCCCCTTCCTGCGGCCGAACAGGCTGATGTCGTTGGCGTAGGCCTGCGGGTTGTCGCCGCTGATCAGGCTCAACAAGGTCGACTTCCCCGAACCGTTGGGGCCGCTGATCTTCCAGTGTTCCCCGGCTTTTACCGTCCAGTTGACACCGTTTAGCACGTACTTCTCACCGTAGCGTACCGTCACGTCCTTCATCTCGATAAGCGGCTGCCCCGGAACAAGCGGCGGCGCGCCGCGCGCCGTGTCGACCTCGGGCAGAGTTTCCGGGAGGGTGTAGTGAAAGGCGTGGAAGCGCCGCAGCGCCTCCGAGTTCAGCATCTCGTCCCTGGTTCCGGACCTGAGGATGCGGCACTCCTGGAGGTAGGCGATGTGGGTCGTTTCCGGCATGATCTCGCTGAAGCGGTTCAACAGCAGCACGACCTGGATGCCGCGTTCGATGCAGCGGCTGATCAGTTGGCGCAGCACGTCGGATGATTCCCGGTCCAGGCCGTCGAAAGGCTCGTCCAGCACCAGCAGTTCCGGTTCCTGTAACAGAGCCTTGCAGATGAGGGTCTTGCGCATTTCGCCCGTGGAGAGGAACTTGATGCCGCGCTCCAGAATCTTGGTGAAGCCGAGCTCCCGTGCCAGTTCGGCCAGTCTCGTCTCGTCGGCGTCGGTCCCGGCGAGGATGAACCGGTCCACGCGGGTCCCTTCCGTCACGTAACCGAGGAAGTCCGAGTCGTCGTTGTAGCGCTCCTTTTCCAGGATCTCGTCGATCTTCTCGAAAGAGACAAACCCCGACCGGGCCGGGACGCGGCTGGTGCCGGAGGTGACCGGCAGGTCGTTGCAGAGGAGTTTTCCCAAGGCCGATTTCCCCGACCCGTTCGCCCCGACCACGGCCCAATGCTCGCCGGGGTTGATCTGCATCGTTATCCCTTCCAGGAACCTCAGTTCCGTGATCCTTGCTTTTACCTTGTCCAAAATGATTTCGACCACTTTATTTCCCTTTACACCTTAAGTGGAATAATGCCTCCCAACGGCTTCGTTGACGTCATAGCGTCACTGCGTTATGCTCGGTGCGGAGGTAAAGACATGAGCGCACTAACAAAAAGAACAACTATTTACCTTGATCCTGCCATGCATCAGGCGCTGCAGCACAAGGCCTTGGAAACATCGCGTTCCGTTTCCGATCTCGTGAACGATGCAGTCCGCAAGACCCTTGCCGAGGACGCCGAGGATTTGGCAGCTTTTCAAGAGCGGGTCAACGAACCGCTGCTGACATACGAATCTCTGCTGAAAGAACTAAAGGCCGATGGCCGTCTATAGCATCCTGCGAGGTCTACCGCTAACCAGGAACCAGGAAAAGCAATGACAACAAACAAGGGGTGAGCACGACGTGCTCACCCCTTTTCTTTGGCTTCTTCTGCCCTGATGCCGCAGACGTTATTACTTGTTCAGGAACTCGCGCCCAAACGGGGACATCGCGCGCAGGCGCGAGATGATCGGGGGGAGCGCCTCTATTACAGCGTCGATATCGTCATCGGTGGTGAACCGGGAGAGCGAGAAACGGATGGAGCCGTGAGCGCAGGTGAAGGGGACGCCCATGGCGCGCAGCACGTGGGACGGCTCCAGCGAACCGGAGGTGCAGGCGCTGCCGGAGGAGGCACAGATTCCCTTCTCCGAAAGAAGGAGCAGGATCCCCTCCCCTTCCACGAACTCCATGGCGATGGAGAGGGTGTTGGGAAGACGCTCGGTGCCGCCGCCGTTGATCCTGGTGTTGGGGATCAGCGAGGTCAGCTCGCGCTCCAGGCGGTCGCGCATCTCGCGCACGCGCCCGGCCTCGTCCACCATGTACTGCTCGGCCAGCTGGCAGGCCTTGCCCATGGCGATTATGGAGGCGGTGTTCTCGGTGCCGGCCCTGCGGCCGCGCTCCTGGTGCCCGCCGACCAGCATCGGGCGGAACGGGGTGCCGCGCCGCACGTAGAGGACGCCGACCCCTTTGGGGGCGTGCAGCTTGTGCCCGGAGAGCGAAAGCATGTCGATGGCGGACTCGGCCATGTTCAGCTGGATCTTGCCTACCGCCTGCACCGCGTCGGTGTGGAACAGCGCGCCCTTCTTCTTCACGATCTTGGCGGCTTCCTCGATCGGGAAGATGACGCCGGTCTCGTTGTTGGCGTACATGAGGGAGACGATGGCGGTATCTTCATCGAGCGCCTTCTCCAGTTCGTTCAGATCCAGCTGCCCGTTGCCGTCCACGTTGAGTTCGGTGACGCGGTAGCCGCGCTTGGTCAGGTTGCGGCACTGGGTCAGCACCGCCGGGTGCTCGACGCGGCTGGTGATGATGTGGCGCTTCTCCGGGAAGACCTCCAGCGCCGAGCGGATGGCGGCGTTGTCGCTCTCGGTGCCGCAGGCGGTGAAGACGATTTCGTCCGGCAGGGCGCCCAAAAGGGAGGCGACACGGGCGCGGGCCTCGTCCACCTTCTTTTGCACCTGGCCGCCGAAGAAGTGCATGGAACTCGGGTTGCCGTACAGCTCGCAGAAGTAGGGACGCATCTCCTCGAAAACCCGCTCGTCCACCTTAGTGGTGGCGTTGTTGTCAAGATAGATCTCTTTCATCCCTGTACCTCCTGTACCGTGATGTCGGGGGAAACCAGCTCGCGCAGCTTCTGCTCCACGAACTTGGCGGTGTAGCCGGAGGAGGCGCAACCGGCGCAGGCCTTCCTGAAGGCGACCTGAACGTTGGAGCCGTCGATATCGATCAGCTCGAGGTCGCCGCCGTCAGCCCAAAGCTGCGGACGGATCTCGTTCTCCAGGGTCTCCTGGATCAGCTGCATCTTCCTGAGGTTTGTGAGCTTGGCCGGCTTTTCAACGGCCGCCTTCTTCTCCTCGCCCATCACCTCGGCGATGAGTTCCTTGATCTTCGGGATGCAGCCGCCGCAGGCGCCGCCAGCCTTGGTGAAGTGGGTGACCTGCTCCGCGGTGTGCAGCTTGTTGGAGGCGATCACCTTCTTCAGGAAGACGTCGGTAAGGCCGAAGCACTTGCAGACCAGCTCACCCTCGGTCTCGACATGCTCGTGGCCATGGCCGTGGGCGGGCGCGTCGACGCCGCGGTACTGGGCGATGGCGGCTTCCAGCGCCTCCTGCCCCATGACCGAGCAGTGCATCTTCTCTTCCGGAAGCCCACCCAGGAAATCGGCGATCTGCTGGTTGGTGATCTCCAGCGCCTCGTCCAGCGTCTTGCCCTTCACCATCTCGGTCAGCGCCGACGAGGAAGCGATGGCGCTGCCGCAGCCGAAGGTCTGGAATTTGGCGTCGACGATGCGCTCTTTGTTCTCGTCCAGCTTTATAAACAGCTTAAGGGCATCGCCGCAGGCCAGGCTGCCAACCTCGCCGACCGCATCAGCATCCGTTATCTCGCCCACGTTCCTCGGGTTGAGGAAATGTTCTTTTACTTTATCGGTGTAGTCCCACATAGACCCTCCCTCCTAATTAGTCCGGTTATCATAGCGCAAAGCTTGCGAAAAGAACAACCCCTAAACGACCACAATTCACAGCAGCGCGGTAGGGTACCCGGATTTACGTAACGTTTCCGGCAGGAACTGCAATTCCCGCTCCGCTTCAAGCCTCATCGGGCCAGCGGGCAATCACGAAGCGATAACTGCGGGAATATGCGTCGAAAGTTCTGCTGCGCGAATGAGCGGCTATCACCGATGCTTCCCCGAGGGTGCCGGCAACGTGACCGGCAACTGCCACACAAAAGAGCATCTGTAATAAAATGGGACGCAGTCACCGCCAGGCTGGAAGCCCTGCGCGGAACTGCGTCCCGGATGGGACAGGTGTTTCATCATGGCTTTACGGGAAGAACCGTTCCCTCTTGCCTCCCCCTCCATCGACGCGAGGGGGACGAAGCCAACGAGGAACCGGACCCGAAATAGTCGCTGTTACCCCTTGCCGAGAATGAACTCGCGGCCGGCATCCACCAGCGCCTGCAGGCGCTCTTCGCTGGACGCCTCGCAGTACAGCCGCACCACCGGCTCGGTCCCCGATTTACGGAACAGGAGCCAGCTGCCGTCTTCGAGGATGAACTTGTTGCCGTCTATGGTGATCTTCTCCTTGACCGGCTCCCCGGCAAAGCTGGCCGGCGTTGCGGCGATCCGCTCGGGGAAGACCTCTTCCAGTTCCGGAGAAAGGGTGAGGTTGATCCTCTTGGTGAGGTAGCGGCCGACCTTGCTGTAAAGACGCTCCAAAAGCGCCTTGACCGGCATACCCTCGTGGGCCACCATCTCGGCGACCAGCAGGCAGGCGAGGATGCCGTCCTTCTCCGGGACGTGCCCCTTGATGGTGAGCCCGGCGCTCTCCTCGCCGCCGATGATGATCTTGTCCTGGGCGATCAGTTCGCCGACGAACTTGAAACCGACCGGCGTCTCGTAAACCTTGACGTCGTGCATCTTGGCGACGGCATCTACCAGGTGGGAGGTGGCGACAGAACGTCCGACGCCCCCTTTCATCCCCTTGACACGGACCAGGTAGTCGAGCAGCAGCGCGATAATGTAGTTCGGTTCGATGAAGGTGCCGTCGCCGTCCACGATGCCGAAGCGGTCTGCGTCGCCGTCGGTGGCGATGCCGAGGGCGATCTCCGGGTCCTGCCGCACCAGCTTGATGAAATCCTGGATGTATTTCTCGCTCGGCTCCGGCGGGAAGCCGCCGAAATAGGGGTCACGGTTGGCGTTCATCTGCACCACCTTCACCCCGTGCGCCTTGAGCGGTTCGGCCAGATACCCGCGCGCCGTTCCGTAGAGGGGGTTCACGGCGATGGTGCCGAGCTTGGCGATGGCAGCGAAGTCGATCTTCATGGCCAGGTCGTCGAGGTAGTGCTGCATCGGGTCGATCTCTACCAGGAGCCCCTTTTTCACGGCCTCGTCGATGGAGCACTCGTTGTAGCAGATCTCCCCCAGCATCTCGTTGGCGCGGCGCTCTATGTCATCGGTGGTCTGCGGCAGGGCGGGCCCCCCCCAGGAGGGGGAGAACTTGATGCCGTTATACTCGGGCGGGTTGTGGCTGGCGGTGAAGTTGATGGCGCCAGCGGTCCTGCGCCGGAGAATCTCGAAGGAAATCACGGGTGTGGGGGTGTCGCGAACACAGAGGAAGGTGGTGATGCCGGAGCCGGTCAGGACACGGGCCGCCTCGCGGGCGAAGGCCTCGCCCATGAAACGGGAGTCGTAACCTACGATGATACCCTTGCCCGCCTCGCCGTTGCTCTTTACGTGATCCGCAATGGCTTGGGTCACGACCTTAACATTCTCAAAGATGAAGTCCTCACACAAGATACCGCGCCAGCCGGACGTGCCGAAAGTAATCCGCTGCATAATCCCTCCAGGAGAATTGATAGTAAGGTCACCTGAATCTGGCACAACGCCCGCCTCCGATGGATAACTTATCGAAAACAAAAGTGCCAAGCAACCCGAATGAATAATTACTAGAGCTTAATCCAGTCCTTTGGGAGAGTCAAGTTTTCGCTAAAAAAGTGGGTTGACATTTTTCTTTCGAAATTGGTAGAGTGTCTCTTATCAACGATTACGAAGCAATTTGAGGAGGCTTAAACATGCAATGTCAAACCGTACTTCCTGGTGCAGAGTGCACTTTCTGGGGTAAACAGGGTTGTGTATTCACCGAAGGTTCCTGCCAGCCGATCGTGGAAAACTGCGAAGGTTGTGACAGGATCGTAGACGGCTCCATCGGGAAGGTTTGCAGCGCATACCCGGCTCCCGAGAAGAAGTGGGTCGGCGGTATCTGCAACTTCGCGTCCCACGTCAAGGTCGAGATCAAGACCGACGACGCCAAGATCAACCCGCTCAAAGCTTCCAAGAAAGCTGCAGGCGCCAAGAAGAAGAAGTAGTACACGCAGTTATCTGCTGTACCCTAAAAAGGGAGGACCGAGGTCCTCCCTTTTTTTTGCCAACTACAGATCTGGAGGTGTGCGATGCCTTTCGACTTTCTGGCCTGCCCTGCGTGCGGTGCGAAGGTGAAGGAGTACAAGAACCCGCTGCCGACGGTCGACGTGATCGTCGAGCTCCCGGAAGGAATCGTCCTGATCGAGCGCAAGAACGAGCCCCTCGGCTGGGCCATCCCCGGCGGCTTCGTGGATTACGGCGAGACGCTGGAGCATGCCGCGGTGCGGGAGATGCAGGAAGAGATATCGGTGGAGTTGGAGGAGAAGGACCTGAGGCTGCTCGGCTGCTACTCAGATCCCGCCCGCGACAAACGCAGCCACAACATCTCGACCGTCTACGTCGCCAAGTCTATGGGCACCCCCAAGGCGGGCGATGATGCGGCAGCATTCGCCATCTTCCCCATCGACGCCCTACCCGAACCGCTCTGCTTCGACCACGCACAAATTCTGTCGGACTACCGCAGCAGGAAGGACGCGGGAAAGATATAAAAAGGGACCTTCCTTCGGCGGAGAACGGTTGGAATTTAAAAACCGAGGTTCAAAAGAAAAAAGAGAGACATACGAGTCGGGCCTGCGTTCAAAACATTAAAATGAAAGTTGAACTCGAAAAATAATCATTCAACTTCCAAAAGCGCGTGTTCAACTTCAAAATTAAAATCTCAAACGATTAAAAAATTGCGACAGCGCCTCGAACCGACGTTTAAACTTCCAAAAAAAAAGTTGAGCACCAAAAAAAATCGCTCAACTTCAAAAACCGCGCGTTAAACTTCCAAATTAAAATTTCAAACGATTAAAAAATTGCGACAGCACCTCGGATCGATGTTTAAACTTCAAAAAAGAAAGTTGAGCACCCAAAAAAATCGCTTAACCTCAAAAACTGCGCGTTAAACTTCCAAATTAAAATTTCAAACGATTAAAAAATTGCGACAGCGCCACGGACCGATGTTTAAACTTCAAAAAAGAAAGTTGAGCACCCAAAAAAATCGCTCAACCTCAAAAAAAAGAAGTTGAGCGCCAAAAAAGTTCGCTCAACTTCTAAAACCGCACGTTGAAATCCCGCCTTCGCCCCTACTACTCGAAAAACCGCAGCACCGGCAGGCTCGGAATGAGCCCCATCTCGAACGCGTGCCGGAAGAACAGCCGCGCCCCTTCGAGGTGCGCATCGGTCAACTCGTACGAAATGGTCTGCCAGTAATCCACCAACGCCTCCTCGCTGAGCCAGCCCCGCTCCTCGCACTGAGCCGCGATCTCGGCGTAGCTTGCGTAAGCGAGTTTCTTGGCCGCGACCAGGTCACGGGCGAGTGCCGCCAGTTCGGCGCGCTTCTCCAGCGCCGCCTCGCGCCGCACAATCCAGAGGGCGAAGACGAAGGGGAGCCCGGTAAACTCGTGCCAGAGCTGTCCCAGGTCGTAACAGAAGAATCCGGAACCGGAGGCGGCCCCTTTCAGGGCTGCGTCGCCGATAAGCAGCAGGCCGGGATACTCCTCCAGCGCCTGGTGGAGCGGCAGCGTGGTCCGTTCGAAGCTGTTACTGAAGCCGAATTTCCTGGCCAGCAGCACCTTCAACAGGTTCACCGACGTGTCGGATTCGGCGGTGAGGCCTATGACTTTGCCATCGAGCTCCTCGACCGGAACCCGGGAGAAGAGGAACACGCTCTTCACGGGACCGATGGCGCTGATGGAGAGCTCCGGGAGCAGGCAGTACTGCTCGTGCGCCATGGCGTATTCGATCGAGGAGGACGGGCTGAGATCGATCTCGCCGGCACGCAGCATGGCGTTCAGGCGCGCCGGCACTCCATCCACGAACCGGTAGCCGGTACAGTCGAAATTGGAGGCGAGAGCGGTGAAGATGGGGGTGCAGTTCGCGTACTTGATGTGTCCTATGTTGATGGTCACGGGAAAACTCCAGGATAAGGCTGAGGCAAAAGGAAAAGGCGAGAGGATCTCTCGCCTTTTCAGGTCTATCTGAAACAACTAGCTGTTACTCTTCGGAAACGGAAACGGTGTCCTCGTACAGCTCGGCGGACATGAGAAGGTTCAGCTCCTCCGGATCGGCCATTTCGATGACGACCAGCCAGCCGGCGTCGTAGGGATCGTCGTTGACGAATTCCGGCGCGGTGCCAAGTTCGGTGTTCACCTCGAGCACCGTGCCCGAAAGCGGCGCGTAGAGGTCGGCCACGGTTTTTCTCGCCTCGATGGAGCCGAACGAATCGTCCTGCTCCAGCTCATCTCCCGGCTCCGGGAGCTCGACCGAGGTGACGTTGCCCAACTCCGACTGCGCGTAGTCGGTGACCCCGATTACGGCACGGTCACCCTCGACGCGGACCCACAGGTGCTCTTTGCTGTACTTAAGCTCTTCTGGAAAGTCCATAGTTACTCCAATACCAGCCTTTCGATGAAGCCGGTGTCTATGTTCCCTTCTATGAAGTCTTTGTTGGCCATGATCCGCTTGTGGAACGGGATGGTGGTCTTGATGCCGTCCACGATGTACTCGTCCAGGGCGCGTGCCATGCGCTTGATGGCCTCTTCCCTGGTGTCGGCGTGCACGATGAGCTTGGCGATCAGGGAATCGTAGTGCGGCACGACGGTGTAGTTGGTGTACACGAACGAGTCGACGCGGACGCCGAGCCCGCCCGGGGTGTGGTGGTCGGTGATCTTGCCGGGGCACGGGGTGAACTTCACCGAGTCTTCGGCGTTGATGCGGCACTCGATGGAGTGCCCCTTGATCTTGATGTCATCCTGGGTGTAGCGGAGCTTTTCGCCGTAAGCGGAGCGAATCTGCTCCTTCACGATGTCGACGCCGGTGATCATCTCGGTCACCGGGTGCTCAACCTGCACGCGGGTGTTCATCTCCATGAAGTAGAAGTTGTTGTTCTTGTCGACCAGGAACTCCATGGTCCCCACGCTCGAGTAGTTGACGGCCTTGGCAGCGGCGACCGCGGCCTCGCCCATCGCCTTCCTGAGCTCGGGGGTGGTGACGGTGGAGGGAGCCTCCTCGATCACCTTCTGGTGACGGCGCTGGATGGAGCAGTCGCGCTCGCCCAGGTGGATCACGTTGCCGTGCTTGTCGGCCAGGACCTGGATCTCGACGTGGCGCGGGTTCTCGCAGTAGCGCTCGATGTACACTTCCGGGTTGCCGAAGCCGGTCTGCGCCTCGGTCCTCGCGGTCATGAACGCATTGGGGAGGGCCGCCGGGGAGTGCACGATCTTCATGCCGCGCCCGCCGCCGCCAGCCGTCGCCTTGATGATGACCGGGAAGCCGATCTCCTTGGCGACCTTGATCGCCTCAGTGACGTCGTGAACCCCCTCCTTGGTGCCGGGAAGGATGGGCACGCCGACCTTGATGACCGCCTGACGGGCGGAGATCTTGTCCCCCATGATGCGCATGCTCTCGGCGGTGGGGCCGATGAAGGTGATGCCGCACTTCTCGCAGATCTCAGCGAACCTCGGGTTTTCCGAAAGGAAGCCGTAGCCCGGGTGGATCGCCTCCGCGTCGGTCAGTTCGGCAGCGGAGATGATGGCGTTGATGTTCAGGTAGCTGGAGAGGCTGGGAGCCGGACCGATACAGACGCTCTCGTCGGCGAGTTTCACGTGCAGCGACTCGGCGTCGGCGGTGGAGTAGACGGCGACCGTCTTGATCCCCATCTCCTTGCAGGTCCTGATGATCCGGAGGGCGATCTCCCCCCGGTTGGCTATAAGAATTTTATGAAACATGATGTCTCCAGAAACAGATTAAGATTGAGACTAAGATTAAGGATGAGGCTAAGACCAAGATCGAAGGTGAGACAGCCACAACGAGATCTTCGTCTTAATCTTTATCTTTATCTCAATCTGCCTTAAAGCTTCTCGACCACGAACAGGGCGTCGCCGTACTCGACCGGCTGCGCGTTCTCCTTGCAGATCTTGACGATCTTGCACTTGAACTCCGCCTCGATCTCGTTCATGAGTTTCATCGCCTCGACGATGCAGAGTACCTGCCCCTTCTCGACGATCTGGCCGACTTCCACGAAGGGAGCGGCGTCCGGAGCCGGAGCGCGGTAGAAGGTGCCGACGATGGGGGAGGTGATCACTTCGCCCTGCTCCTTCTCGGCAGCGGCGGGAGCAGCCGCGGCGGCGGGAGCGGCAGCCGGAGCTGCGGCGACGGGAGCGGCCGGAGCGTACTGGTAGGCGACCGGTGCCTGCATCTGGAACTGAGCGGTACCGCTGCAGCCCCTCTTGATGACCACCTTGTCATCTGCGTTCTCCAGCTCGAACTCGGTGATGTCGGTCTCCGTTACCATCTTGATCAGCATCTTCAGGTCTTTTATATCCACATCTTTCTCCTTTTCATTACGTTATTGCATGGTTAAAGGCCTTCCGAACGACGCCGGACAGGCCTGCCTACTCTCAGAGGATCATCAACCCCTTGGGAACCCTGGTGATGGGACGGCAGCAGTTCTGCTCGACCACCACGGTGTCCTCTATCCTGACGCCACCCCACCCCGGGATGTAGATCCCCGGCTCGATGGTGAAGACCATCCCCTCCTGGATGACGTGCTTGCTGCGCGGCGAGGCCGTTGGATGCTCGTGGATGTCGATGCCGACTCCATGCCCCAGGCCGTGGCCGAAATACTCCCCGTACCCCTTCCCGGCGATATGGTCGCGCGCCTTGGAGTCGAGGTCGCGGAAACTGAGGCCGGGGTGCACCGCATCCAGGGCCGCGCGCTGCGCCGCCAGGACCGTCTCGTACACCTCGCGCTGCTTCGCGTCGGGCCGGCCCAGACAGACCGTCACCGTCTCGTCGGAGCAGTAGCCGCGATAGATGGCACCGTAGTCGATGGTGACCAGCTCTCCCGCCACCAGTTTCTTCTCCGACGCGCGGCCGTGCGGCAGCGCGCCGCGCTCACCGGAGGCCACGATGAAGTCGAAGGATTTCCCTTCCGCTCCCCTCTCCCGCATGGCGACTTCCAGCATCCAGGCCACTTCGCTTTCGGTCATCCCGGGCTTCAGGCGCGCCACCGTATCCAGGAGCGATTCCGAGGCGATCGCCGCCACCCGCTCGAGGATCTCCAGCTCGCCGGCGTCCTTCACCGTCCTCAGGGCGGTCAGCTCGCTGTCGGCGGGCAGATACTCGATCTGCGGCGTCTTGGCGCAAAGCTCCTGGTAGAAAGCGACTGTGGTGGAGCCGGCTTCGAAGGCCACCCTGGTCGCGCCGCTTTGCTGCAGCCGCTCAACCAGCGCATCCATCCGGTTCGAGAACTCGATAACCTTCGCGCCCGTGACCTCGGCGCCAGCCTGTGAGGTGTAACGGGAGTCGGTGAAAAACCACCCGTCTTCTGGAGAGAGTACAAGCAGCGCCTCGCTGCCGGTGAATCCGGTAAGGTACCTGATATTGCTGAGATTCAAGACCAGCAACAGATCGGCATCCAACCGCTTCAGGCATTCTCGGGCCGCAGGGATTCTGTTACCTATCATAATTCCGCCCGTATGACAATCTTATTTTCCCAGCCGTTTGGCAAGGGCGCGCAGCCCTAAAAGGTAGCTTTCCGGGCCGAATCCACAGATCTGACCGACGGCTACCGGGGCGATGAAACTGTGGCTCCGGAAGGGCTCCCGTGCGTGCACGTTGGAGAGGTGAACCTCGACGGCGGGAAGCGCGGTCGCGGCAATGGCATCGCGGATGGCGACGCTGGTGTGGGTGTAGGCTGCGGGGTTGATCAGGATTCCCTGGCACTCCCCCATGGCCCCTTGGATGGCGTCCACCAGGGCGCCTTCGCTGTTGCTCTGCACGATCTCGAGCTCCAGCGACAGCTCCGTCGCCAGCTCTTCGAGCGCCCGGTTGATCCCGTCGAGGGTGGTGGTGCCGTAGACGCCGGGCTCCCGAACCCCCAGGAGGTTCAGGTTAGGCCCGTGCAGGACCAGGATCTTGACGGCGCTCATTGCAGCGACTCCCGGAAGCCGGGGGCCGCGCGCTTCAACAGGAAACGTGCCTTTCCGAAGTTGCCGTCGGAGGGGAGCACCAGCGCAGCGAAAAAGTCGTCGCTGATACCGCGCACGATGATGCAGCACTTCTCCGTGATAATGGAAACCTCTTCCAGTTCCCCGGTCTTGAGCACGCCGACCGTCCTCTTGATCTCCTTGAGCACCGAAGCGTACTCGATGGTCATGGTCTGCACGTCCACGCCGGTACCCTCGCGCAGGTACTCGTCGATGGCGATGCCGTCATACCCCATGATGACCCCGCCCAGGCCGCCGCTCTCCGCGACGATCTCCTTGAGAATCCCCTTAAACCCCATCTTTTCTTCTCCTTATGTTTTCCAGCCAGCGTTGCAGCGAGCTCTCCAGGTCCTCGTCGCCATGCGCCTCCTCCTGCACCTGGGGCCGCTCAAGCGGCGCCGATTCCAACTGCGCCGGCGACTCCATCCCGGCAAAAGCGGCGGGTGTAGCTGCCTCCTCGATGCTGATGGGCACCTCCATGGCGGCCGGCCCTTCATGCGCCTCGAACGCGGCGGGCGCCGATACCGCAGCTGCAACAGGTACTGCAGATGCGACCGGCGCCGAAGCAACAACAGGTGCCGCGGGAGCGGCAGTCGCTTTAGGTGTTCCAAGAGATGCGGGGGCAGCGACCGGCTCAGCCGGTGCCGGCTGTGCGGAGGCCACCTGCTGCAACTGCTGCTGTTCCACGAGCTCCTCGCAGCGGAGCCGGTACTGCGGGTTGTCAGGGTGCGCCGCAATGAGCTCGCGGTAGATGCCCATCGCCTTTTCCAGGAACCCCTGCGAAACGTAGAGTTCCGCCAGGGTCGCCGTGGTCAGCGGGTCCGGTACCGCGCCGCGCGGCTGGGACGCCGCTGGAGCGGGCGCTTCGGCAAGCTCCTCCAGATCCTCAATGGCCCAGATGTCTTCCGCTGCATCGGCCGGAGGCTGGACGGCCGCCGCGACGGGCGCGGTTCGCGGCTGCGAAGGCGCCGGTACGACCTCTGCCACCGGTTCCTCGACCAGCTCTTCCAGCTCCTCGATTATCTCCAGCTCTTCGAGCACTTCCTCCTCGGGCTCCGCTGCCAGGGGCGAGGCCGGTGCCGAGGCGATCGATCCGAGGAGCGTGGTGCTCTCCAGGTCCTCCGGGTCCAGCGCCAGCAGCTGTCCCAGCACCTGGCGCGCGAGCGACAGCTCGCCGAGCTCGGCGTAGAGCTGGCTCAGCACCTTCATGGCCTGGATGTGATCGGGCTTCAAGGCAATGGCCTTTTCCAGGGCCTGCCGCGCCTCCTGGGCCATCCCCTTCGCGTAACAGGCGTTGCCCAACGCGACGAACCCGAGGGCGTACTCCGGATGCGCCGTGCAACCTTTCTGCGCCACGGAGACGGCATCGTCCAAAAGGCCGAGCTTCCGGTACAGGTCGGAGAGCGGTGCGAAGCAAAGCGATTTCGCGTCCGCCGCCAGCATGTCTTCGTAACGCTGAATCTCAGTCCAAAACGATAACGCGTCCTCTACCATGTCACGCTCCTATGCGCAGATCTCCAGAAGTGCTTTGAGGTCGGTGACCCTTTCCATCTTGTAGGCGCCGATGCCGCGGTTGCAGATGAAGAGCAACCCCTTGTCGCGCACCTTCTTGTCGTGGGAGAGAGCCTCCACGTACTTTTCCGACGGGAAAGCGGGGAGCTCGGCGGGGAGCCCCAGTGCGGCGATGAGCGCTTCGATCCGATCCCGGTCGGCCTGGTTGCAGTAGCCCAGTTGCTGGGAGATCTTCGCCGCCTGAACCATGCCGATGGCGACCGCCTCGCCGTGCAGGTAGGTGGTGTATTCGGTGAGGGTCTCGACGGCGTGCCCCAGGGTGTGCCCGTAGTTCAGGACGGCGCGCACCCCCCCTTCCCTCTCGTCCACCGCCACCACCTTGGCCTTGATGGAGCAACTGCGCGCGACGGCCTGGATGAGGGCCTCCTTGTCGCGTGCCAGGAGCAGGTCGACGTTTTCCTCGAGGAATCTGAAGAAGTCGCCGTCCAGGACGGCACCGTACTTGACGATCTCGCCCAGCCCGGCACGGAACTCCCGCTCCGGCAGCGTGCCCAGGGTCATCACATCGATCAGTACTGCCTTGGGCTGATAGAAGGCGCCGATCAGGTTCTTGCCGCGGGGGTGGTTGATGCCCGTCTTGCCCCCTACGCTCGAGTCGACCTGGGACAGAAGCGTGGTTGGGAGTTGCACGAAGGGGATGCCGCGCAGGTAGCTCGCGGCGGCGAAGCCGGCCATGTCCCCGATCACCCCGCCTCCCAGGGCAAGGATGAAGGAGCCGCGGTCGAGCGAGGCGTCCACCAGGGCGTCGTAGATCAGGTTCAGCGTGGCGCTGTTCTTGTGCGCCTCACCGTCAGGGAGCGATACCAGGAGCACATGGTACCCTGCCGCCTCCATGGAGGCGCGCACGGTTTCGTAGTAAAGCGGTGCCACGGTGGTGTTGGAAACGACGGCCGCGGTGCCGGTGAGCCCGAGATCGCGGCAGAGGGTGCCGACGGTCCCCAGTATCCCGGCGCCAAGCTGAATGTCGTAGCTCCGTTCTCCGAGTGCCACTTTTATCTGTTGGACGTTCACAAAGACCCCTTACAGTAATCCAGTACTTGCTCGACGACCGCGGCGATCTCCTTGCCGGTGGTGTCGATCCGGACGTCGGCATCGGCGTAGAACTGCTCGCGGCCATCCAGCATGGTACGGATCTTCTGCACCGATGCGTCGTCCGCCAGCAGTGGTCGCTCGCTGTCGCCGCTTACCCGCTGTGCGATGGTTTCCACACTGGCGGTCAGATTCACGATGCAGCCGTGGCTGCGCATCACGGCCCGATTGATGGGCGCGATCACCACGCCGCCTCCGGTGGAGACCACCTGGTCCGAGCCGGTCGCCACCCGTTCCAGGGTTTTGGACTCCAGTGTCCGGAAGCAGGGCTCGCCCTCTTCGGCGAAGATCTCCTTGATGCTCCGCCCAGCCTCCTGGACGATGACCTGGTCCAGGTCGACGAAGGACCACCCCAGCCGCTGCGCCAGCACCTGCCCGACGCTGGTCTTGCCGCACCCCATGAAGCCGGTGAGAAAGATGTTTTTCAAAGGACGATCCCTCTAGACTAGGTTCCCTCTCCCCCTGGGAGAGGGTGGCCGGAGGCCGGGTGAGGGCGCCGCTCGATCGCACGGCCTGACGCTGATGCAACTCCCCTCACCCCGACCCTCTCCCAGGGGGAGAGGGGGTGCTGGTATCTTTAGAATTCCCGCAGGTACTCGATGTACGACGAATAGTTCCTGGCGGTCTCGGCCACTGAGTCGCCGCCGAACTTCTCCATGAAGGCGTTGGCGATCTCGACGGCGACGACGGCCTCCGCAACCACCGAAGCCGCGGGTACGGCGCAGCAGTCGGAGCGCTCCACGGTCGCCTCGAAAGGCTCCTTGGTCAGGATGTCCACCGACTTGAGCGGCGTGTACAGGGTCGGGATCGGCTTCATGGCGCCGTACACCACGATCTCCTCGCCGTTGCTGATCCCACCCTCCAGGCCGCCGGCACGGTTGGTGGTGCGGTAGAAGCCGGTCTTCTCGCCGCGCGCCATGCGCTGCTCGTCGAAGTAGATCTCGTCGTGCACCAAGGACCCCGGCAGCCGCGCCGTCTCGAAGCCGGCTCCGATTTCGACCCCCTTGAATGCCTGGATGCTCATCACGGCCGCGGCCAGACGCGCGTCCAGCCTGCGGTCCCACTGCACGTGGCTCCCGAGGCCCACCGGCACACCGGTCACCCTCACCTCAACGACGCCCCCCAGGGTGTCGCCGACGGCCTTGGCGCGGTCGATGGCCTCGATCATCTCCACCTCGGCCTTGGCGTCGTAGGTGTAGACCGGCGAGGAGGCGATCGCTTCCTGCAGCGCCTTGACGGAGAGCTCGGGACGCTCCGCCTTCACCCCTCCCAACTCGACCACGCAGCCGGTCACGGCGATGCCGAACCGGGCGAGATACGCCTTGGCCACCGCCCCCACCGCGACGCGGACCGCGGTCTCGCGGGCGCTGGAGCGCTCCAGGATGTTGCGCACGTCGCTTTGGGCGTACTTCATGGCGCCGGGGAGGTCGGCGTGTCCTGGCCGGGCGCGGGTGACGCGGATGGAATCGTCGCGGTGTTCGGCGTCGACCGACATCCGCTGTTCCCAGTTCACCCAGTCGGAGTTTTCCACCACCAGGGTGATCGGGGAGCCCAAGGTCTCGCCCCAGCGTACGCCCGAGCGGATGCTGGCGCGGTCGGTCTCGATCTTCATGCGTCCGCCGCGACCGTACCCCCCCTGCCTGCGGATGAGATCGGTGTTGATGTCTGATTCGTTGAGCTTGAGCCCGGAGGGGACCCCTTCGATGATGGCGGTCAACTGCGGCCCGTGAGACTCCCCCGCGGTAAGGTATCTGAACATGCCTACTCCTCGTGTTTCTAATTCAACGCCCCGGCCGGGCTAGGGTCCGCCTGCGCGTCGCAGCGGATATTAGCAGCAAATCAGGCCACAGGCAAAACAATATGACCGGATAAACGAAAGCCAGGATCGTCCCCTGGCTTTCGCATACTTCTGGTTATGGTCGGTACGGCTACTTCGCCATGAATTTCTTCTGTGTCTCCACGGTAAGGTTCGCCTTGGTCTCAGCCGACATCATGCTGCCCGAGAAAAGGTACTGGCAGTTCTTGTCGACGTAGAAGACGACCGGTTCTTTCCTGATGCCGATCACGACTTCATAGAGGCCGGCATAGGGCTTCTCGGAGATCTGCAGCACCTCGAAATCCATCGGTACGAACTTCTTGATGGTTTCCTGTACCTGCTCCTTGGCGGGAGCCTTGGAGCAGGCGGTAAGGGTCATGGTGATGAAACAAAGAACCAGCAACTTCTTTAACATCAAAACACTCCTGAAAATCAGATTCCGCAGGCAAACCTACTGCTGCACGCTCTCTCTGGCCGGTGCCGCCACCCGCAGGTTGCGCAGGCGACGGAAGAAGGCGCCGACCGGCAGGAGCAGCAGGACCAGCGGATACTTCACCGCGAAGATGAGCGGGGTGAGCGCCCAGCGGGTCAGCATCCTCAGGAAGCCGTGCTCGTAGATGAAGTCCGCGATCGGGGGGCTGTTCTTGTAGTAGAAGCGGACGAAGGCGCGGCCGGGTTCGGACTTGAGCAGCACGTTGTCGCGGAAGTGCCTGAGCACCACGACCTGCGGATCGAGGTAGCTGCCGTATGCGGCGGTCGCGATGAAGCAGCCGCTCTTGCCGGCGGAGGAAGCCGGAGGGGTGTTGGTGCCGGTATCGCCGCCGCCGGTGGTGCCGGTGCTCCCCACCACGATGGGATCCTGGATGAAGCCCGGCCTGGTGTCGGAGTCCTGGGTCACATCGTTGTCAGTGATTGCAAAGGTGACCTTGTTGCCGCTGCGGGCGAAGGGCGTGATCTGGGTCCAGGTGCCGTTGACCACCTTGTAGAACACAGGGGATGCCGGCAGCGAGTTGTAGGTCACGTCGACGTAGACGGTGCCGTTGGGTACCACGTTGTCCAGACGGATGTTGATCGCCGAGCTGATGGTGAAATCGGTGAGGCTGACCGGCTTGGACTTGCCGATGAAGACCACGTCCCCGTCCGAATAGGCGACCGCGGTGGTCCCGGTAGTCCCGGTTGTACCGTTGACCGCCGCTACGGAACTGACGCCGAAACCGGTCAGGGTAAGCGGATAGGTCGTCAGGTTCGAGTCGGTGATGTTCAGGGTAGCGTTGTAGGCCTTGACGGCCTGCGGCGTGAACTGGATGCTGACCGGAACGGACTGCCCGCTGCCCAGGATGTAGTTCTGCTGTGTGCTTCCCTGGAAAGCGCCGGCATCGGTGCTGGAAATGGACTGGATGGTGACCGGGGTGGATCCGTTGTTTTTCAGCATCACGGTTCCAGACGTTGTGGCGCTGCCGGTCAATTTGCCACCGAAGGCGTAGGAACTGATCGGCGTACCGCTGCCGTCGGTGAAGACCACCGAGCTGGAGACGACACCGGAGTTGTTAACGGTGATGGTGAAAAGCTTGCTGACGGAAGAACCGTCGCTATCGGTCAACTGGGCGTTGAAGTCGTAGTCGCCGGCGCCCGAAGCGGTGCCGCTCAGGTAGCCGTTGGTGGTAAGGGAAATGCCCGGGGGGAGGTTACCCGAAACACTCCAGGTGTAGGGCTTGGTGCCGCCGCTACCCACCAGTTGCTGCTGATAGGTGGCGCCGGCTGTGACCGGAGGCAGCGACGAGGTGGTAATGGAGAGCGTCGGGTTCACCACGATGCTCAGGTCGCGCTTCGCGACGGCGCCGGTGCCGTCGGTCACCTGAACGGTGAACAACGAGGTACCGGGGCCGCTGGGGGTGCCGGTAAGGTCGCCGGTGCTCGGGTTCAGCAGGATGCCGGACGGCAGGAACGTGCCGGGGACGACGGACCAGGTGTACGAGGGGGTGCCCCCCACCATGGTCAGCTTCTGGGTGTAAGTGGTGCCGACGACGACGGCGGGAAGGCTCGTAGTGGTGATGAAGAGCGCCGGGTTGACGGTTATGGTCAGCGATTTCGTCGCCGTATAAGTTTTGTTGGCGACGGTGTCCGTATAGGTTGCCTTGACGGTCAGGATGTTGGCACCGGAAAGGACAGGCCCGGTGACCGGGGAGGTGATGCTGCCGTCGCTACCGAGGACGAGCCCCTGGGGCACTGCACCTACTGCCGTCCAGGTCACCTGGTCCTTGGGTAGCGTGACCCCGCCGACGGAGGCGGTCAGTTGCTCAGTATACCCCGGGTTCCCCTGGGTCCAGGGAGCCAGGGAGGTGTTGTTGATGGTAAGCGAGGTGACGTTGAGGGTGAACGACTTGGTTGCCTTGTTCCCCGCGTTGTCGGTCACCGAAACGGTGAAGGTATACGTGGGGAGCGCAGCCAGGTCCAGGGTACCGCTGAGGGTACCGGAACCGCTGTTGAGGGTGAGTCCCGGCGGCAGGGTGCCGGAGGTAACAGTCCAGCTGCCGTAGGGAATGACCCCGCCGTTGGCGGTCAGGGCGGTGGCCGGGTAGGCCTGACCTGCCGTACCGTCAGGAAGCGCGGTGGTAGCGATGGACAGCGGTTGGGTACCGACGCCGGCGCCGGAGAGGTAGATGACTGCCTGGCCGCCGTCGGAGTTGAAGACCATCTTGTAGCCGTTGGAGGAGTTACCCGAGTAGGAACCGGAACCGGTCGGGGCAAAGCGGACCGTCATGTCCGCACTCTGGCCCGGGCTGATGGTGACCGGTTTCGGCGTGATGAAGGAAAACGGCAACGCCGGGTCCGTGATGGAGTCGATGGTCAGCTGGGTGTTGCCGTCGTTGCGGATCTTGAACTGCCAATCGGCGTACGGGGTGGCGGAAGCGATGTCGACGTTGCCGAAATCATGCGAGCCGCTCAGTACGGGGTTGCCAAGGCTGTCGGTGATGACCAGCTGCGGCAGGGCGGAGAACTCGAGGAGCTGGCCGTAGATGTCGGAATTGGTGAGCGTACGGCCGTCCTTCCAGACCACGAAGAACTTCCTGAAGTTCACGTCGCCGAAAGCGACCGCAGGGGCCAACTGGTTGCCGGTAGCCACAGTCACGATGGAGTAGCCGCCGGAAAGGTTCCCCTGCGGGTCCACGAACTGGCCGTAGAGATCGATGTTGCTCAGGTTGGCGCTCTGATTCCTGGCATCCTCCCAGACCACCAGGAAGCGCTGGTTGACGTTGTCGAATGCGGACGTGGGAGCGGTCTGGTCCCCGACGGCACTGGAGATGTTGACTCGATCACCGTAAGGGGTGAAACCGGAGAGGTCCATGAGCTGCGCTACGATGTTCTTGCCGCTGTCGGTGCCGCCGTTGTTGTCCTCCCAGGTGACCAGGAGCCGGTTGGTGTTGGGATCGACAGCCAGGGTGGGGCTGGTCGCGCTGAAGGTCTTGGTACCGAACGACATGTCGTTGATGAAACCAAGACCCTGGTTGCGGCGCAGCTTGATCTTGGTCGGAGCATCGTCTTGCGGTGTCCAGGTGAATACGGCGCTCTGGTACACGGCGGTGGTGATACCCCCAACGGTCCCCTTGGTATAGGTGATGGTGAGCTTGACGGTGTTGGTGGAGCCGCTCCAGGCCACGAACACCTCGCCGTCCACGGGGCTGTACGCGAGTTTCGGATGCGACTCGTTCACTTGCACTGCCCAAGTGTCGGTAATGTTCGAGGAGCCGTTATCGGTTATAGACGCAGTCCGGATGGTTTCCGAGACCGACTTCATGTTGGCGAGGGCGCCGGTCAGAGGGTCGACCTCGATGGTGCGGACCAGGTTGTTGTCTGCCGCCGGGACCGGGATATGGGGCACGACGATGGAGTTGATGGCACCGGCCGCGGTGTAGGTCACGTTGTTTTCCGGTACGTTGGCGTCGGTGTCGTGGATCGTGGTATCGATCCAGGCAACCACGAATTTGCCGGTCACCTCGTCGTAGATGAGGTCGGGGTCGTTCTGGTTGATGTCGACGTTGGGGGTGTGGGTGGAGATGGGGAAGTTGCCGCCGATCAGGGTACCGGTCATGCTGACGAACTGCCCGTAGATCTGTCCGTAGCCGTTGCGCGAGTCGGTCCAGACCACCAGGTACCGGCTGTTGTTGGCCGGATCGGTCGTATCGCGGTAGAAGACGACCTTGGGCTGCGACTTGTTGCCGTTGACCGCGGTGATGGCGAAATTGACGGGGTTCGCGGCCATGGTGGTCACGTTGCCCGGCACCCCCTGCCCGAGGGAGTCCGACCCCACCGAGATGGCGCCGTAGATCTGCTGGCCGCTCCTGCTGTCGACGAAGACGCTCAGGTAACGGTTATGGTTCACGGTGTCGTAGGCGACGGCAGGCTGGGACTGGTCCGTGGCGTTGCTGGTGACCTGGAAATCAGTAGCCAGGACTTTGCCCGTGGTTTTACCGCCGGTTGCCGCGGTGCCGGAAGTCTTGCCGGTTTCCCCTGAACAGCTGAGCATCACGGTGCAGATAAGCAACAGCAACGCCCAGAAAATTTTCTTGGAAAATCTCATTTCACACCCCTTCTTAGACATCAATACATGGGACTTGTTTAGGATCTATCCGCCACGGCCAGGTTGGTCTTTGCGACGATGGTGCGTACCTTGCCGTTGCCGCCAGGTTCGGATGCTTCGAAGATGATGTCGACGTAGTACTCGAAAACGGTCGAGCTGCAAAGCGGCATCGGCAGCGTGGTGCGGTCCAGGAGGGCGATCTTCTGTGCGTCGGTGAGGATCGGAACCGAGATGGTCGCGGTGGTACCCGGAGCCACGGTCTGGGACGTGTTCAGGAAGTAGTCGGGAATGTCAGGCGTGGTGGCCCGGTTTACGGGTGTGTAGTGGACAGTGACCTTGCTGATGACCAGGTTGAGAGCGCCCGAGCTGTAAAGCTGGGTCGAGGTGAAATCGACGTCGATAGCGTCGGTCTCTATGGTCCCACCGGTGGAACCGCTCGTGGAGCAGGAGTTCCCCTTTACGACGTCGGACTCAAGTCTCGGGGTCTTCGCTACCGCCGACGCACTCACCGTGGTGAACTCGCCGACTCCCCCTCCGATATCGCCTCCGCCGCATGAGGTCAAAGCGGCCATCATACATACTCCGCACAGCAACAACGCAAACCGTTTAAACATTTGAGTCTCCTTAAAGTACAATCTTCGGCGTAATGAAGATGAGCAGTTCGGTCTTGGTCTTTTGTTTCGAGTTCGACTTAAACAGCCAGCCCAGCAACGGGATGTCGGCCAGGAACGGCACACCGGTGTCGGAGTCGGTGTCGCTGTCGACGTAGATGCCGCCGATGACGGTGGTGTCCCCGTTGGAGACGACCAGCTCGGTGGTGGCTTCCTTCTTGTTGATCGGCGGAGGGGAACCGGTGCCCGGGGAGTTGTTGCTCGCCTTGATCTTCATGCTGACGGAACCGTCTGCGGTGATGTGCGGCGTGACCTCGAGGGTAAGTGCCGCCTCAACGAACTCGGTCTTGGTCCCCTCGGCGGAGGTGGTCTGATACGGGATCGACTGCCCCTGCGAGATCTTCGCGGCCTTGTTGTTCAGGGTGACCACCTTCGGGGTGGAGATGATCTTCACCTGGCCGATGGTGGCGGCCGCCGCGATCCTCATGTCGAGCTGCACGTTGCTGGTGAGCTTGCCGAAGGACATGCCAAGACCCAGCCCGCCGGAGCCACTGGTGCCGGGGCCGGCCGTGGAAACGACGCCACCGAAGGCGGTCTCGACGTTGTTGATGTTGGCCACGGAGGCGGAGGCGTCCTTGTAGGAGAGACCCCACTGCACGCCGAGGTCACGTGTGAAGGTCGAGGTCGCCTCGACGATGCGGGCTTCTATCTGAACCTGCTTCTCGGGCAAGTCCAGGTTCTTCAAAAGGGCCCGCATGTCGTCCAGGGCAGGCTGGATGTCCTTGACGATGACGCGGCTCGTGCGGTCGTCCTTGGTGATGATGCCGCGCTCGCTTTTCAGGATGTTGAACTGCTGGGCGACCTCGCTGGTCGAGGCGTAGTTCACCTCGAACACGGCGGTCTTGAGCTCCATCAGGCGCTCGGAGGCCTTCTTGGCGGCCAGTTCCTCGTCGGCCTGGTTCTGCATCTTGTTACGCGGCTTGATCTGGATGATGTTCCCCTGCTGCACCATGGCGAGCCCCTTGGCGTCCAGGATCACGTCCAGTGCCTGGTCCCAGGGGACGTTGACCAGCTTGATGCTGATGGTGCCGGTGACGTCGTCGGAGATGAGGAAGTTCAGGTTGCTGACCTCGGCGATCAGCTGGAAGATCTTCCTGATGTCCGCGTCGGAGAACTCGAGGGTCACCCTCCTCCCCTTGTACACCTTCTTCAGCGCACGCTTCTCCACGTTTCCGGAGATCTCGGTCACCTGCTCCTCGGAGCGCGCCGGGGCGGCCAGTTCGTCGCCGACCTCGTTCGCCCTGGACCTGGCAACCGGGGCCTGCGGCAGTTTCGCCGCCACGGCCGGTCCGGGGTTCACGATGTCCAAGGTCAGCACGTCCCCCTTGCGGCTGGTCGTGTACTCGGGGCTGCCCTGCACCTTGACGGCGATCTTGGTCACGTACCCCCCTTTGACCTTCACCTGGTAGGGGGTAACCGAAAGGACGGGGGAGCCGAACTTGGAGGTGTCCATGGCGCGCTGCAGCGGCTTGGGCACCTGGCAGTTGCTGATGGTCAGGGTCAATCCCTGGGGTCCGCGCACCGGTTCGCCCGGCTCACAGGTCCCGTGGAGTTTCATCGATATGCGCGAAAGACCGTCGACGATCTTGAAGTCGACCGCCTCCAGCGCGCCCTTCACGTGGCGCCCCGGCAGGACTTCGGTTTTCATGGCGGCTACAGGAGCCGGTTTGACGACCGGAGCAGGAGCCGGTGCGGGAACCGGTGCTGCGGCCGGGACGGGAGCGGGCGCCGCCGCGGCGACCGCCCCTTTCGCCTTCAGCTTGATCTTCACGCCGAGGTCGCTCTTGACGACCTCGAAGCCAGGAAGCCCCTCGCCGGACGCGTCGAGCACCACGCGCACCTTGTCGGGGGTGGACCCGACCCGGGCGTTGGCGACGCCGAAGGCGCCGATGGGAATCACGTTCTGGGCCAGTGCATTCTTCACCTTGAAAAGGTCAACCACGATGCGGTCAGGCTTGGCGAGCTTGAAGGAGTTGAAGGTCTCCACGCCCCCCTGGACCGACAGCTCCACGCCGTCAGCCGTGGTGAGAACCGCGTTGAGCCGCGCTCCGGTGCCGTTCTCGGCCTCCTTTTTCGGGGCCGGGGTCACGTTGCCGGCGGCTTTTTGGGCAGGCGGTGCGGGCGGTTCGGGGACCACCGGCTTCGCATCGCTGACCTTGGCAGGCGCGTCGGCCACCAGGGTCTTCTCCTCGATGCGCGGTTCGGCGATGGGAGCCTCCTTGACCACCACCGGCTCGCTCTTCGCCTCCGCGTCGCGCGGCAGTGTGATCAGGAGCTTGTTTTTGTTGGCGGGGTCGGTGGCGACCGAGAAGTCGACGTCGCGGCTGAGCACGAGGGCAACCCGGGTCAGCACGCTCCCCCCCACCGGCTGGCGCTCCACTTCGATGCGCTTCACGCTGCCGCGGTTGACTTCGACCGACGAAGCTACCGCGCCGGGCTCGGTCTGGGAGATGTCGACGATGATCTTGGCCGGCTCCCCACCCTTGTACGAGGTATAGGTGAGCGGTTTGTCGCTGGTCAGCTCGACGCTGGAACCATCGTCTGACACCGCCACGGAGCGCAGTGTGGCAAAAGCCGCGGACTCTGCCTGACCAGGCTCATTGACGGCCGTCATTCTCTTGACGCAACCGGTAGAAACCGTCAACAGGACGATGAGTGCCATGGCATGACGAAGAATTCTGCTCTGGTACATGGTCATCTGAAACGCTCCTTACCTTTTCTTGGCCAGCGTAAGCACGATGGTTTTACTCTTGCGACCGCTCTTCTCCACGACCTCAACCGTCGAGGCGGTGATCCTGGAGATTCTGCCGTTGGCGTTGCCTATCTGCATACCCACCTTCACGACGTACCCTTTGCCGTTGGGGTCGATCACCAGGGCCTTGTTTTCCCTGAGCCCGGCGATGATCCCGGTGACCTTGAACTTGTTCACCTCGAAGCTCTGGATCGGCAGCAGGTCGGCAGGCGGAGGTCCGCTGGGCCGGGCGCCCTGGCCGGCCGGCGCGACCGGCGCCTGGGGCACCAGCAGCGGCTTGAACGGATCCTTCTTGAAGGAGACCGCGGTACCGACCTTGGCTGCGGACGAGAGCTGCTGCTGCACCGGCGGCGCAGGCTTGGGAGCGGGCGCAGGGGCCGCAGCGGCGGGGGCGGGAGGGGGAGCCGCGGGTGGCTCTTCCTTCTTGCAGCCGGCCGAAAGCGCCAGCAGCAGCATCAAAAGCGGCGTGCTATTTCGGTTTATTGGCATTCGCATTCTTGCTCTCTTTGGGATCGAGGAAACGGAAGGTGGTGGCCAGGCAGTTCACCTTGAGGACGGTGCGCCCGGCGGTTTCCTTGATGTCCATGACGTTGACGTTGGTGATGTTCACGATGCGCGGCAGCTTGCCGACCGCGACGAAGAAATCGGCCACGTTGTAGAAGGTCCCGGAAACGGAGATGTCAACCGGCACCTCGGCGTAGAACTCCTTGGGAACCTCGGGCTTGGGCCTGAACAGCAGGAAGTCGAGTCCCGCCCCCTTGCCGGAGTTGGAGATGCTGGTCAAAAGCGACGGGATCTCCTTCTGGTTGGGGAGTTCGGTCAAGGCGTTGTCGAGGTCACGCTTCAACTGTTCGTACTCCGCCTTGAAACGCGGCAGGTTGTTGGCGATGCGACGGTTCTCGTCGATCTGCTTTTGCAGGTCCTGCTGCTGCGACTTGAGCGCGTCCAGCTCCTGGAGCCTTGGGCGGTGCAGCCCGTAGTACAGGCCGGCCCCCTCGAGGAGCAGCAGCAGTATCAGGAGCGCGACCTTCTCCTTGGTCGGGAGCTTCAGCAACTTCTCTATCTGTGGATCCATGGCAATGCCTCTGATTCAGCTTCTTGGTTTGAGCGCCGCCTGGTAGCGCCGCATCCTGTGCCGGCAAACCCGGCGCTACGGCTTCTGGTCCTTGATCTGGAAGGCCAGCTCGAAACGCTTGTACTTCGTCCCGGCCATTTCCGCCTGCTCGGAGACCACCAGCTCCACGTTGGTGAAGGAGCCGGAGGCCTGCAGCGTCTTCATGAACACCGCGATGAGTTCCTCGCTCATGGCACCGCCGGCGAGCGACACCGCCGACCCGTTCTCGGTGTACTTGGTGAGCCAGAGCTTGTCCGGCACGGATTCGGAAAGTGTGGCGAGCCGCGACGCCGGGCCGGTCTTGCCGCGGCGCAGGCGGTTCAGCACGTCGAGCTTCTTCTTGACGTCGGCCTGCAGCTTCTTCAGGTTGTCGATGACCCCGATCTTGGTCTTCAGTGAGGCGAGCTCGGTCTCCGAGTTCGTAATTTCGGTCTTCACCGTGTTGACCTGGCTGCGCAGGTAGATCCACCAGCCCAGCCCCACCACCAGGAGGGTCACCAGGGCGACCACCAGGATGGCGATCTGCTGGCGCATCGTTTCCTTCTTCTTGGATGCCCGTATCGGGAGGAGGTTTATCTTAATCATTTGTCTCCAGCCCTCCTCGTAGCGAGCCCCATCGCTACCGACATGAGCGGAGCGATCTCCTCAAGGTACCTCGAGTCGAACTCCTTCTCGTTCACGGTGACCCGGGCCAGCGGGTTCAGGATCTCGACCGGCAGCGCAAGTCTCTGCTGCACCGCTTCGATCAGGTGCTGCGTCTTGGCGGCACCGCCGCTCAAAAAGACCTTGGTGATGCGTTCCTCGCCGGCGGTGGAGTTGTAGAAGTCCAGGGAGCGGCGCATCTCCATGGCGATGGTGTCGTTCACCCGTTGCAGCACCTCGCTCAGGCGCGGGTCCTCGGAGTGCCCGGCCGCCAGCTTCATCTCTTCGGCCTCGCCGCTACTGATGCCGAACTGTTTCTGGATCTCCTCGGTGTAGAGGTTGCCCCCCATCTGGACGTCGCGGGTGAAAAGGGAGACCCCGTCCCTGACGATGTTCAGGTTGAAGATGCTCGCGCCGATGTTGACCAGCGCAACCACCTGGTCCGGATCGACCGGGTAGTTCAGCTCGAAGGCGTTCTGCACGGCGAAGGAGTCCACATCGACCACGACCAGCTTGAGCCCGGCCTCCGCGAACACCGAGATGTAATCGTTGATGATGTCCTTCTTGCTGGCGACCAGCAGGACGTTCATCTTGGAGGGGTCCTGCTCGTCGGGGGAAAGGATCTGGAAATCGACGTTAACGTCGTTGATGTCGAAGGGGATGTACTGCTCGGCCTCCCAGTGGATCTGGTCCTCCAGTTCTTCGACCGGCATCACCGGCAGGGAGATCTTCCGGATGATGACCGAGTTGCCCGAGATCGAGCAGACGGCTTCTTTGGCCTTGACGCCGAGGGTGCCCAAAAGCTGCTTGACCGTCTCGACGATGGAAGAGCTGTCCATCAGGGTGTTGTCGACGATCGCCTCGGCCGGCAGCGGCAGGATCCCTATCTTCACCAGCTGGAACCCCCCCTTGGCCGGGCGCAGCTGTACGAGCTTCACCGCGCTCGATCCTATGTCGACCCCTACTATGTCCTTCTTCTTGGAGAAAAGCATCGTGTGGTCCTATCGCTCCTAGTCCTGGAATACCTTGTTTTTGTCGGAGAGGGAAAACCCAAGAGCAAGCAGGATCTTGCGCTTGGTCTCCATCCTGCAGTCCTCACCCCGTTCGATCCGGTCGATGGTGATGGGCGATACCCCGGCCAGCCGTGCCAGCTCGGCCTTGCTCATCAGGCGTTCTTCCCGAAGTTTCTTGACGCTGTTCATGATCATAAGTAGGCACCGCGCGAGACAGACATTGCAAATTTTTGCACACATTCTCATCATTAAAAAGGAAAGTCAACCTTTTATTTAAAGTTATATGTAATTATATTCCAAAGACGCACTTTAACCCGTCTTTGGTGCCTACCTGTCTGCATACGGTTTTCTAATGGGTAGAATGGGGAGATGATACCAATAAAAAAACGAGATGCAATTTAGGAGCTTTTTCTGAGATTCGGGGTGAAGCACCCGCCGCAGCGGCTGGCTTCTCAGTAAGCGTACAGCACCGACAGGCGCGCCTTTTCCCGTGCCGACGGTTCCTCCCGGGCGCCCTGCACGGCAAGGTTGTACATGACCGGTACGTGCTGCGGCCGGACCACCTCGTCCTGGGCCGCAACCGCCCCTCCCGCGTCGAGCAGGTCGAAACCGCTGCGGTCGGTATTGCCCGGGACGGTGTCGACGATCTTGGTGCTGATGCTGAACCCTTTGGCAGGCGGCACACCGGCCAGCCTAAAGGAGAGGTCCGGGGAGCTGGCGGCATCGGCCGAGGAGCGGGCAGCACTGCACTTGTTCCAGGCGCCGGAGGAGAGAAACAGCTTCTGCTTCAGACAGTCGTCCCCGCTGATGTGCAGGTCAATGACGGCGTACTCTCCTTGCAAGGTTGCGGCGTCCACCCCCTGGAAGAGCCGGGGCATGATCTCGCCGGTGAACAGCTCGAGCCCCCCCTGCGCCGCGGTGAGGGAACTGCGGTAGCGTTTCTGGCTGGCGGACACCTGGGTACCGGTCGAAACCAGGGTGAGCAGGGAGAGGGCGATCACCAGTGACAGCACGGTCAGCATCAATGCGGTTATCAGGGCCGCGCCCCGCTCACAGCCGAGGATCTGCATCGCCCCTCCCTGCTACAGGTTCTTGGGCAGCACGGAAATGGCGTACACCTTCCAGCGGTAGTTGCGCCACTCCGGACCGAAGGTTTGCTTCAGCGCCCGCTCGCTCCAGACCTGTCCCGCATCGTCCGGCAACTCCGGGTCTCCCACGACGATGACTCGCGCCGGATCCTCGACCGGAAAACTATAGGACGGGTCCTTTTTCCCCTGCTGTGCCAGGATGTAGACCCTGATCTCGCGGAGTTCCTCGCGCAGCGTCTGTGCGTTTAGCAGGGCGTCCCCCGGCTTCGGGTGGTAGTCTACCTTGCCGTCGGCATTGGTGTCGAAGTACAGCACGGCCTGCAGATCGCCGGCACAATCCAGAATCGGGTACTTGGTGGGGCTTCCTTGATGGTTGATGACCGCCTTGTAGAGGGTTCCGGTGCCCGGGCTGCAAAATGCCGACATCTTGTCGACCTTTCGGTTGATGAAGTAATCCGAGCGGTTGAAGGGAAAGCTCAGCAGCCCCCCGGCGGAGTCCTTGGGGGCGACGCCGTAGACAAGGTAGTGGTCGGTCCTTTCGCGTGGGGAAAACTCGGAGGGGAAAGGGAGTTGGAAGGGGACGGTGAAATTGGTCCCGCTGGTAACCAGAACCCGGGTCGGCCTGCCGGAGACCACCTCGTTCTTCAGCACGATGACGCGGTCCTTGCCGCCGTTTTTCAGCTCCGGCTCCACCCGCGAGGGCCTGGTCACCGAACTGTAGGTAAGGTAACACCAGCTGCGGCACACCGCGCTCGCCCCCAGCGCGGTTCCCTTCAGCACCAGGTAGTCGGAACCGTTGTACCCCACATTGTCGCCGATGCGGTACGGAGTCGGCGCGTCCAGGTGCGGCGCATCGTTGTAGTTGCCGGGCCTGGCATCGGGGCAGCCGCCGGGACAGCTGGTGACCAGTTGCAGCCCCTCCTCGGCCTCCACGTAGTTGAGCCCTTTGGTGCCGCTGTAGGGTAGCCCGAAGCCGGCAAGCTCCAGGTCGGTACGAAGCAACTCCAGCCCGATCATCCCGCCTATGTCCGTTTCGGTCGATTTGCCTATGGCCTTCGAACCGGTCACGATCCTGGCGAAGGAAGCGCTTATCAGCGTCATGGTCACCGAAAAGACCACCAGGGCAACCAGCACCTCCACGAAGGTGTATCCATCCCTCCCTGCCGCCCTCATTCTCCTGCTCTCCTTGTCCTCAGTGCGTAGATCTCATGACGAAGGTTCTCCCCCCGCACCTTCCATGTCACGCTGACCGAAAGACGCTTGGTGTCGCCGCCCCCAAGCGGGCTCGCTTCCTTGCTCACGGTGTAGCTCCAAGGCGTGCCTCCCACCAGCTTCGAAGCGGTCGAGGTTCCGCCGCCGCTGATCGACCCGAACGAGAGTTTCTGCCAGCCGTGCATCTGCTCCTCCGCCACCAGCACCGCCTCCCTGTTGAGCCGGTCTCGCAGGTTGTGCCGGTAGGCCAGGTTGACCGACTGCAGCAGCCCGAGCAACCCCACCGTCAGCACCAGCATGGCCATGAGCATCTCGACCAGGGTGAAGCCGAGGTCATTTGATGGTGATGTTTTCACTGTCGCAGTCATTGCCCCTATCCCTTTTGCCGACGCTGATCCTGGTCGCCGCTATGACGATGCTGTCCACGCCACCGGCGTCCCCGGCGGGGTCCACGCAGATCGAACACCAGTCGTCCGTCACGCCGGTTTCCTTGAAGTCGATGACCGCCCCGCTGCTCCATCCGGATGCGTTGCTGTCAAGAAGGTTCGTCAGTCGAAAGACACGCACCGGCTTCACGCCGCTGTCGCCGTCGCATTGCGAGGAGTAGACCTCGAAGCGTTCGGGGTAGACCCTGACCCGGGTCCCCCTCCTCTGGCAGATCGCCTGCACCCTCGACCGCTGCAACTCCGAGAAGAGCAGGCTGATCTCGGCCTCGCCGCGAGCGCCCTTCAGGTAACGCTGGAAACGGAGCGTCGCCAGCCCGATCAACACCGACGCGATGGCAACAACGACCACCATCTCCACCAGTGAAAACCCGCGTGCTGTCATGCCCCCCCCTATGTGCGACCCTGCCGCTTTGGTTAAAATTTGAACTTTCCAATCTTAACAAACTCGGACGGAAAAAAAAGGAGCCCTCTGCACGGGAACGTCCCGGAGAGAGTAAGCGGCATCCCGAAGCTTCACAGAAGGGGCGCCGCCCCTCTGCGGGAGGGGGTAAGGGGCGGGGGAGGATGGCAGGCAAAAAAAAAGACCCTCCCGGTCGGGAGGGTCTTTCGGTGCGAGGCGGCACCGGCTGCTAATAGGCGTAGAGCACCGAGAGAAGCGCCTTCTCCTTGGGGGTGGAGGCGCGCTCACCCTGCACCTCGATGCTGTAGAGCGCGGGGTTGTGCTTGGGAGCGATGCCGGAACCGACCCCGGCCACGCCGGCGCCGGAGTCGAGGTAGTCGACCCCGGTGGGGTCGGAGTTGCCGGGTATGGTATCGACCACCTTCGCGTAGATCTTGAAGTTGGTGTTCGCGGAGAGCCCCCGGAGGGTGAACTGCAGGTCGGGCACGTCCTTGGCGTTGCTCGTCTTGGACAGAGATCCCCAGTCCGCGGTCGCGTTCGCCAGCTTTGTCTTCAGGCCGCTCCCGACGACGAGCCCGATATCCCCTATCCCGCCCGAACCGTAAGCGGTGAGCAGCGGGCCAATCCCGGTCGAGTAGTTCGAGAAGAGCTTGGGGATGAACTCGCGGGTGACCAGTTCGGTCCCCCCGTAGGAGGCCTCGAGGGCATTGCGGTAGTTCTTCTGGCTGCCGGAGACCTTGGTCTCCAGGAGCAGCATCTGCATCAGCGCCGCCACGATCCCCAGGCAGATCAGGGTGAACATGAGGGCCGTCACCAGCGCGATACCGTCTTCGTTGCCGATCTTTTTCATAATCGTACCGTCTCGTTATTGGATGAGGTTCTGCGGCCGCACCACGATGGAGTACAGCTTCCAACGGTAGTTCTGCCAGCCTGTCCCGATCAGGGTGGCGAGGTTGAAGGCCCTCCCCTGAAGCGTGCCGCCGAAGTTCTCCCCGACGTTGATGATGGAATCGGGATGGGTGTAGCTGGTGTCTTTGCGGCCGGTATGAGCCAGGATGTAGACCCTGATCTCCTTCAACTGCTCCCTGATATCCTGGGCGCTGCCGGTGCCAGGGAGGGTGGTCTGGTGCAGGTTGACCTCCTTGGATCCGGCCGGGCCGATACCGTAGACCACCTGCATGTCGGCCACGCAGTCAAGCAGCGGGTACTCGGTGAAACCTCCCCCCTGGTTCACCACCGCCTTGTAGAGGACGCCGGTATTGGGGGCGCAGGCCGGAGGCGGGTTGGCGGGCCGGTTGACGTAGTAGTCGGCGCGGTTGAAGGGCATCCTGGGCTCGGTGGCGGCATCCACCCCGTAGACCTCGAACATGTCGCCCGATGAGTGGGGGAGCGTGAGGCTCGTGTACTGGTTCTGCTTGAAGTAGCTGGAGAAGTTGCCTCCGTTCACCTGCAGCTGGCGCGTCGGAATCCGGTCGATGAAGGTGTTCCTGAGCACGATGACCCGCTCGGTGGCACCGGTCACGGTCTGGAAGTCGCGGGTGGCGTCCCCCCAGTTGGTGGTACTCCGGCCGCTGTCCGTGTAGGCCACCTGCACCGATTTCTTCTGCGTCCCGGTGGTGGAACTCGCCACGGAGAGCGACTTGATCACCAGGTACTGCGCCCCGCCGTTGAAGGTGGTGGAACCGCTCAACACGGCGCGCGGCACGCCGGAGCCCACCCCGGCGTCGTTGTAGTTGAGGGGACTCTGCCCGCCGGACCAGAAGGTCGCGGCCATGGCCCCGCCGGAGTCGCCGCTCACCACCTCGGTGTACTTTGCCGAAGACGGGGTGGCCTGGAAGGACCAGGGGAGGCCGTAGCCGGCATTTTGCAGGTCGGAGCGAAACATCTCCAACCCCACGACGCTGCCGATGTCGGTCTCCATCTGTTTGCTCTGCTGCCCCACCTGGGTGAGCACCGTATTGAAGCCACTGGAGGCCACGATCAACACCGAAATGAAGATGGCCATGACCACCACCAGCTCGACCAGTGTGAAGCCCCGGCTGTTTTTGAGCATAGTTACCTCACCCCTCATGGTCTGGCCACCACGGATACCACGCGGTTTTGCGAGGTCATGTTCCTGTAGGCCCACTTGACCACTACGGTGACCTGGCGCGAGGTGGACTGGGCGCTTTCCGTCCGCAGCACCTGGCTGCTGCGCTCCACCACGTAGTTCTTGTTCGCCCCCCTCACCCGCCTGGTGACGTTGGTGACGGGGTAACTGTCGGCGATGGCGTCGAAGTTCATCCCTCGGAAGTCGGCCATGTATTTCTCGCCGAGCTTGATTGCCTCGTTGCGCAATTCGTTCCTTAAGTTGTGCTGCAGGCTCACGTTGAGACACTCCAGCACCCCGAACATCCCCACGGCGATGATCACCAGGGAGACCAGCAGCTCTATCAGGGTGAAGCCGCTGTTATTTTTGATCGATGCTGGCTGGAGCACAGGCACCTCCTGTTCTTCTTTTCCCCATTTTGCTGCTCACCGCGGAGACCACGACACTGTCCATGTTCCCTGTGGTCGCGGGGGCCCCGCCGGGCTCGACACAGATGGAGCGCTCGGTGAGATTCATGATGCCGGCCGCGTCGTAGAGCACCCGGTTGGCACTGGAACTGACCACCACCGGGAAGGAGAGGCTGACCACGGAAACCGGGGGAGCTGTGCTAACGTCGGCGGGGTAGATCGTCATCTGGTTGCCGTTGAAGAGCACGAGGCGCGGGGTTTTGGTATACATCGCCTCCAGCCGAATCTCCGTGAGCTTGCTGTAGATGGTGCGCACCTCAGCCTCCACGGCGGCTTTCTTCTGCATGGCACTGAACTGCAGCATGCCGATGCCCAGCAGTATCCCGCTGATGGCCATCACCACCACCAGCTCGACTATGGTAAAGCCCTTTTCTTTCATGCCTCAGCGCTCCTGGATGTGCATGATCCGCTTCACCGGCTTGTTGGCGCTCTTGCTGACCACGGGGAAGGCGTCGGCCGGCGGCTTGCCGGTCATCGGGGTCGTGGTGCGCCGCATCAGACGCGACGCCCCGCTGCCGAAAGCCTGGGCCAGGTCGACCTCCTTGAATTCGCCCGTGGAGAGCTGGATCAGCGCCTTGCCTGCCAGTGCGGCGTCGCTGGGCCTGCCGCCGGTATCGTAGCCGAGGGCCCAGAGGAAGGAGTTCCCGCCGAACCCGCAGGCATCCGAGGTCGGCTCGAAGGTGGTCACGAAGACGGTGCCGTTGGTCAGGGTGACCGCGTCGGAGACCACGCGTTCGGCGCCGAAGGCAGTGGTGGAGGCGTCCAGCTGGATCTTCCAGCCGCCGGAACCGACGCTGCTCGAGATAGAGGTGGACTGGTCGGTGACGTCCCCGAGGGCGACGGTGGTGCTGCAGCTCGCATCGTAGATGTTGCCCGGCAGGTTGCTGGTGTTGTAGCAGGGCTCCTTGACGCCGTAGATCCACCGGCGCGTCGAGTAGTCGTCGATGTCGGTGCCGGAGCGGTAATAGTACCTGCCGCTGCCGAAGTAAAGCCAGAGCTTTTTGTTCTTGCGGTCCTGGAGCCTGGCTATGGAGGTGACCACAGGGCCGGTCCCCTCGATGACCTTGCTCCAGGTCCAGTGGGCAGGGTCGGTGTCGTTGTGGGTGACGATCCTGATCACGCCGCCGTCGGTCCAGGTGGCCGGGGTGCCGGCGACCTTCTTGGTGTATCCGGCGAAGACGGCGTCATCCTGGTAGAATCCGTTGGCGCTGGAGTCCCAGCGGTCGGCGTCGATGGCACCGCCCATCATGGAGCCTGCGAACGCCTCCGCAATTTCGGTGTCGATGGCCCGGACCATCTCGCCGGTTTTCAGGTCGACCACGAAGAACTTCAGGTTCTGGTTGGAGCGCCCCTGGAACTGGTTGCCGTCGGTATCGATGGGGCCGGTGGGCCCGGATCCGAAGATGGCGAACCAGCGCCCGTTCTTGGCGCGGTCCCCTACCCTGACGATGGCCGGGCCGGTGGTGGCGAAGCCGAGGTCGTTGTCCGCAGCGCGGTTGAACTCCCACATCAGCGAGGGGTTCTTCGGGTCGCTCACGTCGAGAGCGAAATAGGTGGAGAAACCGAGCCCCTTGCTGGTATCGGAAGGGTCGGTGCGCGGCGTCGGTACGCAGTTGCTGGTGGAGGGGGTGCTGCAGCTGGACGAGGAGGCGCCGCCGATCCCCATGGACCCGATCAGGATGCTGCGCCAGGGGTTGGCGCTGCCGTCAAGCGAGTTGGCGCCGTCGACCACCGAGGTCAGCTTGGTGCAGTTCCAGTAGCTGGTGGCGTTGCAGCCGGAAACGCCGCTGGGCGCGCCGATGCTGGCATCCAGCAGGAGGGTCGGGCCGTCCACGTAGTACAGATGGTTGTATTTCGGATCGCCGAAGTATTTCAGATACGGAAGGGCCTGTTTAGGGATGTAGGCCCACATCTCCTCGCCCAGGGCAGGGTCGGAGTTGGAGAGCTTGCTCAGGGTCGCCTTCTGGGTCCCGCTCGCTGTGACGTTCAAGAGGCCGAAGTTGAAGGCATGCAGCATCCCGTCGTTGCCCCCCACGTACACCATGCCGCGATTGTGGTAGTCGCTGGACTGGATGTAGGAGGTGTACGAGGTGTCGCTGTAACCGCTGGGAGGCTGCAGGTTGTAACCGTTCAGCCTGAGGTTCGACTGGATGCGCGGCGTGGACGAGATGATGTCACCCAGGCGCCAGACCCCGGAGCTTGCCACGTTGGTGCTCTTGTTGAGGATAGAGACGGTCCTGGAGCGGTAGCCGGTCTCCTCCAGCCCGTGCACGTAGTCGATCAGGGTGGGCGCATCCGTGGTGGACACGTCCAGGTAGGACGCGAGGGTGTTGGCATTGTTCCCGCCGCCGGTATTGGGGAAGGTCGCCGACGAGAACTGGATCAGCGAAGTCCCGTTGGTCGAGGTGTAGATCTTGCGCGGCCTGGCGCCGGTGCCGGTGAGCGGGCGTTGCCACAGCGTCTTGCCGGCGCGCCAGATACTGAGCACATCGTCGCTGTCCTCCTTGGTCTCCGCGGTGTCCCCCGCCCCGTCGCCGTTGGTGTCCTGGGAGACGTAGGCATAGGTGACGTTGTCGGTAGGGTCGAAGCGGAAACTGACCACCTTGTCCGCGATCAGGTCGAAGGCGTTGTTCTGGTCGGTATCCTCCCTGATGGTGGAGCGGTTGACCTGCGGGTCGACGTAGTACCAAAGGTTCTGCATTTCACCGATCCAGCTCGCCTCTGTCTGGTTGTAGAAGACCTTCTTGGGATAGAACACCGCCTGCAGGATGTTGGCGCCGCTACCCTCGGAGTTGCTGAGGATCGACGCCGCGGTACCGGAGGAGGCGCCCGCCGCGATGCTCTCCAGGGCGGCCTTCAGCTCGGTTCTCAGTTGGGTCGGGTTGTTCGGGTTGTGCAGCGTAGTCCCGCCGTTCACCGCGGTCATGTTCATCTGCACGTATGGATCGCAGACGTTGGTCGTGCCGGTGCTGGACGGCGCGTTGTACACCACGTGGGTCTTGATGGTCTGGGCGTTCTCGCAGGCGGTGGCGCCGGTGCCGTGGCAGACCTGGCTCGGATCGAAGAGGTTGCGGTGATAGGCGAAGTAGCTCAGGTCGTGGATGTAGGGACTCCCCGCATAGCTGCCGCATACCCCGGAGGTGGAGCCGCTCTCGGCCAGCGTGTTCGGGTCCCTGAAGTAGCCGGAGCTGTCGGTGACCTTGTTCCTCATGGTGTCGTTCTTGTCCGCGGTGGATGTGCCGTCCGTGATCAGCATGACGTTGTTTTGCTGGCAGCGGAACTGGATCGGGTTGTGGTTTGTGTAGTCATCCGTACCGGTCAGGGGCTCCTGGATGGCTGCCGTCGTCGGGGTGAACTTGGTCGAGTTCAGGGTCGCGGTAGTCGCGGTGGCATCCTTGACGAAGTAGGCGATGGCGTTGTAGAAGGCCTCGGCAAAGGGGGTCCACGAGACCGCCGGGATGCCGTCGATGGTGTTGATTAAGCCGGAACTGTGGTCGCCAACGGCTGTGCCGATGTGGTCGAGCACCTTGCTGGCGTCCTTGTTGGTGGCGGCCTGGCAGGTCCCTTCGCTCAAGCTGGAGAGGCAGTCCGAGTCGGTGCTGCACATCTTGTTCTGGTTGCCGGAGCAGAACTTGGGACAAGGCATGCCGACGGTGCTGCCACACTCGGTCGCCGAGCCGTAGTTATTGAAGCTCATGACCCCAAAACGGATGCTGCTGGCGAAGTCATTGATGAGGCCGGTCGGGGCCGACGAGACCCCCACCTTTCCGTAGAAGGGGTTGTTACAGGTCTGGGGGACGCAGGTCCCCGGCGAGGTGCAGTCGGAATTGCTGGTGCAAGTGGTGGCCGGTGCGTTGGAGCAGACCTTGGTGGAGCAGTCCGCATCTGTGGAGCAGGTGGTCGTGGTCCTGCGGGAGCAGTAACCAGGTTTGCCTGCGGGGCCGACCGGGGAGCCGATGGCGCGCACCCCGGCATCCATCAGTACCGACGGGATGTTGCCGCTGGTGGGGATGACCGAGGAGGGGTCGGTCACTTCCGCGAAGTTCTGCCCCATGCAGTAGTGCAGGATCTCGTTCTTGACGCAGGTATCGCCGTCGTTCAACCACTTGTCGCTGTTGTTCCTCCAGCATTTCCCCATGAAGCCGGTGGTGTCAGAACTGGTGCCGATATAGGGCGCGACCGGAGCCGAATGGGTTGCCGCGCTGGTGCAGATGTAGTTGCCGCTGGACTCGTCGGTTAGAGCCGCCGGTGCGATCGGGGTCTTCGGGTCCGAGTAGACGTTGGCACAGGCCGTCTGCAGGGAGTTGACGCTCACACCCTGCCAGATATCACCGCCGGTCCTGATATTGTCCTTGATCTTCCAGCATGCCTGCTGGGTGTGGTTGATAGTGGCCAGCGCGTTGTCCGCGTTGGTGGTGTCCAGACAGTTCTTGGTATCGGTGCTGGCCTGACCGTAGTTGCCGTTACTCCAGTTGTAGACCGCGCACTGGCAGTCGGACTGGTTGTAGGTCCCCTCGAAGATCTCGATGCGGGTCCCCCCCCCCTGGGTGCTCGGGTCATAGTTCGGCTCGACCGCGGTGGGACCGCGGACCGCGAAGGAAAGGCCGGAGATGGCCGGCACCACCTTGACGAAACGCCGGCCGACACACCCCCTGGTCTCGCCTTGCAGCAGGCTGCTTCCGGAGACGTACTTCCCGCCGGTCAGGATCTTCTTCTCGATGTCGAATTTGGAGGCAGCAAGCCAGTTCAGGAACTTTCCGCTGGCGATGAAGGTGTCGATCACCCTGGTGGGAGGCGTTACGGTATTGTCGCCGGACATGGCTATGTAGACGTAGCTGGTCCGGTAGATGCCGGTGCCGGTGGTCGTGGGTACCCCGGTATTGATCTCCACGAACTTCCCGCCCGAATACTGGTAGACGGGATAGGTGAAGGTGCCGTCGCTGTTGAGCTTGCTGAAGTACCCCTCGTAGTCCTTGGTGTCGTCGTAGGTGTTATCGAAGCAATAGGATGAGGAGACCGTCGCGGACCCCGCCCCGGTGCCGCAGGTGTAGGTCGGGGCAGCCGATGTCGATCCCGCGATGTAGCCGAGGTCGTACATACTCGCGGAGTTGTCGATCATGAGCAACAGGTTCGGCTTGATCCCGCCGGTGATGAAGGGAGGGGTGATGCACCAGTTGTCGCCCGGATCGGCAGCGAGCGCCGCGCCGGGTAAAAGCATGGCAGTGAGGATCAGTAGCGGCAAGTTCTTGATCAAGAGCCTGTTCAGAGTCTTTCCCATTGAACACCTCGTATAGATGGGCATGAAAGCTTCAGTCGAAGTCGGACGAAAATTCACGGTCGGTTACCTCGCCAGCAGTTCCCGCATAGCGGCGGCATCCTTGTACCCTACCAAAATCTTCCCGTCTGGCAAAACCAGCGTCGGCGTCGAGACAATCCCGTTCGACTCGGCGAACTTGATGGTCTCCTCCACCGGCTTTCTGGCGTCCTTATCGGTAGCGGTGGGCAATGGCTCGCCGGCGAACGATTTCTCCAGGAGCTCCAGGGACCCCTGCGCCAGGATCACCCGCGACTTGTCGTACGCCTTGGGATGCATCTTCAGGGGGTAGAGCTTGATGTAGATGGCGAGGTCGGGCTCCAGGGCCGCCAGCTTCTTCAGCTCGACGTGGGCCTTGGCGCAGTAGGGGCACTCGGGGTCGGTGAAAACGAACAGCTTCTTTTTCCCCTTCGGGTTCCCGAGGATGAGCGCGTCGGCGGTGGTGAGGGTGGCCGGATCGAGACGCTCCTTGCGCTCCGTTTTCGCCTGCTGGGCCGAGCCCCCCACCGGCTGCCTGGAGGCGATGTCGAAGACCTGGCCGGCGATGATGTGCTTTTTGCCGTAGTCGAGATAGGCGACCCCGGTCTTGCCGGCCTGCTCGAAGGTCACCTCGTACAGCCCGCGCACCGGCGCCGGCTTCACATCCTTGACCGGCCCGATCTCCTTCAGGAGACCGCTCGCCTCCTGGAGCGTGATGGAGTGGCAGGAGGCGCAGTCCCCGCTGCATCCTTCCGACATGGCGAAGGCGGGTGCGGCAAAGGCGATAGCGACCAGGGTGAAGCAGGCTGCAAAGAGACGGGTGAGATTTTTTGCGAAGGACATTCAGCTACCTCATGGGTGATTTCGTTGCTCGGGAAAGGTGAGCAACAACCGTGCCTTGGCCTCCACCGCGGCGCGGAAGCATCTGTTTCGGCGTCAATACGGTTAGTTGTGGCATACCATAGCACGGGGATACAGCAAAAAACTACGCATTTTTTTCATAGCAGAAGCACCTACCCCGCAAAAAATTGGCACCTTTTCGGTGCCGAGGTCCGCCGGGTGCTAGCCGAGGTCGTACTCCTTGAGCTTGTACAGCAGGGCCCGGTGGCTGATCTCCAGGAGCCGCGCCGCGTGGGTCCGGTTCCCCGCCGTTTGTTCCAGCGCGCGCACGATCAGTTGCCGCTCCAGCGCCTCCGCCCCCTTCTTTATCGAGAGGGAGTCGACCAAGTCCCCTCCCCTGGCCTCCAGCCCCGCTCCCCTGCGCACCGCCTCCGGCAGGCAGGCAAGCCCCAGCGTGCCACCATCGCAGAGCACCAGCCCGCGTTCGATGCAGTTCTCCAGTTCTCTCACGTTACCCGGCCAGCCGTAGCGCACCAAGGCCTGCAACGCCTCGGGCGTGGGGCGCACCCCAGGCATCCCCATGCGCTCTCCGTGCTTCTCCAGGAAGTGGTCCACCAGGAGGGGGATGTCCTCCACGCGCTCCCGAAGGGGCGGCAGGGACAGTGCGAAGACGTTGATGCGGAAATAGAGATCCTCGCGGAACCTTCCTGCCGCGACTTCCCCGGCCAGGTCCCTGCTGGTGGCGGATACCACCCTGACATCGACCTTTTGCGCGGCGGAAGCGCCGAGCCTTCGGATCTCCTCCTCCTGCAGCACCCGCAGCAGCTTGACCTGCAGCGAAAGCGGAAGCTCCCCTATCTCGTCCAGGAAAAGGGTGCCGCCGTTCGCCTCTTCGAAGAGGCCGATCTTGTCGTGTCCAGCATCGGTGAAGGCCCCCTTGACGTGCCCGAAGAGCTCGCTCTCCAGCAGGGCGGCGGGTATGGCGCCGCAGTTCACGGCGACGAAGGGGCCCTGGCGGCGCACGCCGCAGTTGTGCAGCGCCCGCGCCACGAGTTCCTTGCCCGTTCCTGACTCCCCCTGGATCAGGACGGTGGTCTTGTGCTCGGAGAGCTTCTTGACCAGCTCCATGATCTCCGCCATCCGGGCGTTTCTGCTTATGATGTCGGGGAAGGCGCGTCCCCGCACCGCGTCGCGCAGCCTGCGGTTCTCGTCCTTTAGCCGCTCCCGCTCCTCCGCCTTTTTCAGCACCAGCGAGATCTCGTCGCTGTTGAAGGGTTTGGAGATGTAATCGTAGGCACCAAGTTTCATGCACTCGATGGCATCGTCGACGGTGCCGTAGGCGGACATCATGATGATGGTGGCGCCGATGCCGGATTCGTTGCAGGCAGTCAGGAATTTTTTGCCGTCCATGACCGGCATGCGGATGTCGCACAGGATGAAGGCGTAGCCTCCCTCGCGCGCCTTGGCCAGGGCGTCCGCGCCGTCTGCGGACTGCTCCACCAGGTAACCCTGCTTTTTCAAGAGGACCTGGAGCATGTGACGCAGGTTCGCCTCGTCGTCCACCACCAGGATTTTCTTTTTCTCGCTCAAAACGTGCTCCTTGTCGGACTGGTCGGGCTGGTCGGACTGGCCGGAATGCTGAAAAAGCCGCCAACTGCCAGCAGCAAGCCCCTACCCCCTAGCCCCCTGTCCACTGGCCGGCAGCGTCAGGGTGAAGCGGCTCCCCTTCCCTAGCTCGCTCTGCACGCCGAGCCTGCCACCACAGGACTCGGCTATCCGCGCTGCGATCGCCAGCCCCAGACCGGTCCCCTTCCCGGGCTCCTTGGTGGTGAAAAACGGATCGAAAACCTTGCTCAGCAGCTCCGGAGGCATCCCCTCGCCGTTGTCCGCCACCTCGATGACCACTTCGGCTCCGGAGCGCCTCCCCTTTAGCCACAGGTTGCCCCCCTTCGGCATTGCGTCCCGCGCGTTCACGATGAGGTTGATCAGCAACTGTTCGAGCTGGTGCGGGTCGGCGTGCACTGCGGCAAGCCCGTCTTCGACCTCGACGGATACCTCGAGGTGCTTCAGCACGCCCTGGCCTGCCAGCAGTTCCACCACCTTTTCCAACAGGGTGCGTATCTCCACTTCCTCCCACTGCACACGCTTGGGACGGGCGTAATCCAAAAGCCCCCGCACGATGCGGTCGATACGCCTTGACTCCTCATCGATGCGGCGCAGGTAGTCGGACTTTTCCGGGTCGGCGGCCAGCTCATCGGCGAGGATGGTGCCGTACCCCATGATCGCGGCAAGGGGCGTGCCGATCTCGTGCGCCATCCCGGCAGCCAGGAGCCCGACGGAGGCCATCTTTTCGGAACGAACCGCCTCGTTTCTCGCCTCGACCAGCTCCTTGTTGGCCCACTTCAGCGAGGCGACCTTCTCCTCGACCTCCACCCTCTTCTCCCGAAGCGCAACCATCATGCTGTTGAACCCGTCCGAGAGCTCGGCGACCTCGGAGCTCCCCGCCACGTTGACGGAAACACCGAGATCCCCCGCGGTGATGCGACGGGTGGCCGAGAGAAGACGCTTGATGGGCGAGACCACGGTGCGGGACAGCAGGTAGGATCCGAAAACGAGGAGCAACAGGAAGTCCAGGGCGAAGTAGGCGAGGAACAGGTGCCTTGACGTGGACAGCCGATCCTGGACCGGTTGCAGCGACAGCGTGAGGCGCGCGGCCCCGACCACCTTCCCCTGCTGCACGATGGCGACGTAGCAGCGGCCGCTCGTCTTGTCCGGGGAGATCTGGAAAAAGGACCGCCCGCTTGCAAGGACAGCGAGAAGGTTACTATCCGTATCGCTGCCATCGGCAACCGCGTAGAGCCGCCGCCCCCCCTGGTCGACCACCACCAGCCCGGCGAAACTCCGGTCGCGTCTCAGCTGCTCGAGATACTGCACTACCTGGCTTTCGGGGTCCGGCGGGGCCAAGGGACGCGGCAGGGCCGACACGATGGCGGCCAGGAGCTGCTTGGCGTCCTCTCCCTTCTGGGCCAGGAGGTCGTTTTCGGAGGTTTTGAAGGAGATCAGAGAGAGGAGGGCCCAGGTGAGCACGAGCAGCATGCTCAGGGCGGAGAGGATGTAGAAAGTGAGGCTGAACCGGAATGGTCTCATAGCCGCCGCTTCAGCTTCCCACGTTCAGGTACCAGTTGATGATGCGCCTGCCGTAGAAGACGTACAGCACGGCGCCCCCCGCGAGGAACGGGCCGAACGGTATGGCGAGTGTGGAGTCCTTCTTGCGGATCAGCATGAGGGTGACACCTATGATCGACCCCAAAAGGGAAGACACGAAGACGATGAACAGGATCGATTTCCAGCCGAGGAAGGCCCCCATCATGGCCAGGAGCTTCACGTCGCCCCCTCCCATGCCGTCCTTCTTGGCGACGACCTGGTAGATCCAGGCGATGAGGAGCAGGCTGCCGCCTCCGGCAATGATGCCGATCAGGGAGTTGAGCCAGCCCAGCTGCGGGATGAAGAACGAGATGAGAAAGCCGAGGACGATGCCGGGCAGGGTGATGCGGTCCGGGATGATCTGGTGTTCCAGGTCGATGAAGGTGACCACGACCAGGGCGCTGCAGAATACGAAGAGCACCCCGAAGTAGAACAGACCGGTGAACAGGAACTGGACCGGGGCCCCTTCCTCGAACAGACGCTGCGGGAAGAACTTGAAGAAAAGGGCCAGGGAAAGTAGGCCGTTCAGGAGCTCGACCAGCGGGTACTGGATCGAGATGCGTGCGCCGCAGGAGCGGCACTTTCCCCCGAGCAGCAGGTAGCTCAGGATCGGGATGTTGTCGTACCAGCGGATCTGGTAGTCGCACTTGGGGCAGTGCGACGGGGGTGACACCACCGACTCGTCGTGCGGCATCCGGCAGATGCAGACGTTCAGGAAGGAGCCTACCACGGCCCCCAGCAGGAAAGCGAATACGGCGTAGATGATGTAAGGAGTCAAGGAAACCTCTTAACGGCCGTTCTAGGTTCTACGTTCTAAGTTCTACGTGAAAAGCCCTCCTAACTGCTCCTGTGACAGCGGCAAGGACAACTTAGAACATAGAACGTAGAACCGGTTTTTGGTCTACTTGAGCCTCAGGATCTTCTCCAGGCTCTCCTGGAGGAGCTTCTTCTTGTTGCCGAACTCGGCGATCTTCTCGCGCTCCTTCTCGACCACGTCGGCGGGCGCACGCTCGATGAAGCTCGGGTTCTCCAGTTTCTTGGAGAGGAACTCGATGTCCTTCTCGATCTTGGCGATCTCCTTGTTGAGACGCTTCTCTTCTTCCTCGACGTTCACGAGCCCCTTGAGCGGCACGATGATCTCGACGTCGCCTGCCACCTGCAGCGAGGCCTCGGCGGGACGCTCGATCCCCTGCCCGATGGCAAGGTCGGAAAGACGGGCGAGGCTCATCACGTAGACCTCGTTCTTCTTGAGCAGCTTGAGGCTCGACTCGGACTTGCAGTCGAGGATGGCGGCGATCTGCTTGCTCGGGGCAACTTCCATCTCGCCCCTGATATTCCTGATCCCCTTGATGACTTCCATCACCAGTTCCATCTCGACGGCGGCGGAGGCGTAGCCCGCCCACTCCTCGCGCGGGGTCGGGAAGTCGGAGATCATGATGGAATCGGCGGCGCCCTTCTTCTTGGGCAGTGCTTGCCAGATCTCCTCGGTGATAAAGGGCATGAACGGGTGCAAGAGGCGCAGGAGGTTCTCCAGCACCAGCCAGAGCACGTATTTCGCCGCCGCCTGGCGCTCGGCGTCACCCTTGTAGAGATCGTCCTTGGCCAACTCGATGTACCAGTCGCAGAACTCGCTCCAGGTGAAGCGGTACAACTCGCTGGCCGCCTCGTTGAAACGGAACCCGGTCAGCGCCGAGTCCAACGAACCTGCAGCCTCGTTGAGGCGGTACAGGATCCAGCGGTCCGCGTTGGAGAGCTTGAGCGACGCCACATCGACCTGGTCCGGTTCGAACCCTTCCAGGTTCATCATGGCGAAACGCGATGCGTTCCAGATCTTGTTGGCGAAGTTGCGGTAGCCGGCGATCCTCTCCTCGGCTAGCTTGATGTCGCGCCCCTGCGCGGCGAAGGCAGCCAGGGTGAAGCGGAAGGCGTCGGTGCCGTAGGCGTCGATGACGGTCAGCGGATCGATCACGTTCCCCTTGGACTTGGACATCTTCTGCCCCTGCGCGTCACGCACCAGGGCGTGGATGTAGACGTCGGTGAAGGGGACCTCGTCCATGAAGTGCAGCCCCATCATCATCATGCGGGCCACCCAGAAGAAGAGGATGTCGAAGCCGGTAACCAGGCAGGAGGTCGGGTAGAAGGCGGACAGCTCCGGGGTCTTTTCCGGCCACCCCATGGTGGAGAAGGGCCAGAGGGCCGAGGAGAACCAGGTGTCGAGCACGTCGGTTTCCTGGCGGATCTCGTCGGAGCCGCACTGGCTGCACGCGGTCGGGTCTTCCTTGGCCACGGTGATGTGACCGCAGTGGTCGCAGTACCAGGCGGGAATCCGGTGTCCCCACCAGATCTGGCGCGAGATGCACCAGTCGCGGATGTTCTCCATCCAGTCGTAGTAGGTGTTTTCCCACTGCTGCGGCACGATCTTGGTGCGCCCGTCCTTGACGGCGCCGAGGGCGCGCTCGGCAAGCGGTCCCACCTTCACGTACCACTGCAGGGACATGTACGGCTCGACGACGGTCTTGCAGCGGTAGCAGCCGCCGACGGAGAGGGCGTGATCCTGGATCTTCTCGAGAAGCCCGGCAGCCTCGAGGTCGGCCACCACCTGTTTCCTGGCGGCGAAGCGGTCCATCCCCTCGTACTGCTTGCCGGCGGCGTTTACCACGCCGGACTCGTCGAAGACGTTGATGCGGTCGAGGTTGTGCCTGAGGCCCATCTCGAAGTCGTTGAAGTCGTGCGCCGGGGTGATCTTCACCACACCGGTGCCGAACTCGCGGTCTACGTAGTCGTCCCCGATGACCGGGATCTCGCGGTTCACCAAGGGGAGCATGACCTTCTTCCCGATCAGGTGGCTGTAGCGCTCGTCCTCGGGGTGCACGGCCACGGCGGTGTCCCCCAGCATGGTCTCGGGACGGGTGGTGGCGACCACCACGTACTCGTCGCTCCCCACCACCGGGTAGCGCAGGTGCCAGAGGTTCCCCGCCTTGTCCTCGTGCTCGACCTCGATGTCGGAGAGCGCGGTGTGGCAGCGCGGGCACCAGTTGATCAGGCGGTTGTCGCGGTAGATCAGCTTCTCCTGGTACAGGCGCACGAACACCTCGCGCACCGCCTTGGAAAGACCGGCGTCCATGGTGAAGCGCTCGCGCTCCCAGTCGCAGGAGGCGCCGAGCCTTTTCAGCTGGCCGATGATCTGCCCGCCCGACTCGCCCTTCCACTGCCAGACCCGCTCGATGAACCCTTCGCGGCCCAGTTCGAAGCGATCCTTCCCTTCGGCGGCGAGCTGGCGCTCGACCACGTTCTGGGTCGCGATGCCCGCGTGGTCGGTACCCGGCATCCAGAGCACGTTGTAGCCGCTCATCCGCTTCCAGCGGCACAGGATGTCCTGCAGGGTATTGTTTAGGGCGTGCCCCATGTGCAGCACGCCGGTGATGTTCGGGGGGGGGATGACGATGGAGTAGCTCGGCTTATCCGAGGGGACGGTGGCGTGGAAGTACCCCTTCCCTTCCCACTCCTGGTACCACTTCTGCTCAACGCTTTTCGGCTCGTAAACCTTTTCCAGCTCTTTGTTTGCCATCTAATCTACCTCATTTTAAAAATGCTCTAGCAGGGTTGGCCCTGCACAGCTTGAAATCTTCGTTAGCGCCTGCGCGCCAGCCCGCCCGAGGTCCCCTCCTCCCTCCGGGAGAGGGTGACCGAAGGCCGGGTGAGGGAGACGCCGCCAGGGACATCGCCTATCGCATCGCCCTCACCCCGTCCCTCTCCCGGGGGGAGAGGGTGGCTAGGCCATTAACGGTGGGAGTGCCCCAGTATGAAAAAAGGGGATCGTAAAATCCCCTGTTTCATAAGCGGATGCGCGTAAGACGTCCGCCTTAGCCGCGTACGCCGCTCTTCAGTTTCCTGATTTCTTCCTTGATGATCACCTCGGCCAGATCGGGGACCACTTCCCAGACGATCCGCTCGATCACCTCGCGGGACACCTTGGAGAGTGCGGCCACCAGTTGGTCCTCGGTCAGTTCGGCAACGGCCGCGGGCTGCGGGGCTGCGGCCTGCGGGGCTGCCGCCTGAAGTGGCGCCGCTGGGGCGGGGGCCGCAAAGACGGGTTCGGGCTGTGCCGCTGCAGCAGGCGCTGCGGCCTGCGGCGCGGGTTCCTCCGCCTCGAACTCGAAGGGCTCGTACTCCGGCACCCCGAACGCCTCGGCCTCGGCCTCGGTCTCGGCCTGCGCGGGTACCGCCACCGCGGCTTCCGGCTCCTCGCTGAAAGCGAAGAACTCCTCCTCGCTGACGGTGAGCGAGGAATCAACGGCCGGCTCCTCCAGGTCGAGCGCCGGGCCGGTCTCTTCGATCTCTTCGGTTTCGTCGAAGTTGAAAATCTCTTCAGCCTCGAACTCGGACTCGTCCGCCGCCTCCGGCTCCACCACTCCGAACAGCTCGGACGGCGCCTCAACGGCAGCGGCGGGAGTCTCCTCCTCCAGCTCGAAGGCACCCCACAGGTCGTCTTCCATGCTCGCCTCGACCGGCTCCACCTGCGCGGCAGGAGCGGCGGCTGCAACCGGGGCCTCCCAGGCCGGCTCTGGCGGAGCGGCGGGGGCCTCCCAGGCGGGCTCGGTTTCGATGCCGACGCTCTCCCAGATGTCTTCCTCGGCGGCAGCCGGAGCAGCGGCGGCCGGTGCTGCGGCTACCGGGGCGGCTGCGGCCGGGGCCATGGCGTCCAAGGAGGAGAGATCGCCCCAGATTTCCTCGGCTGCGGGAGCCGGGGCTGCCGGCTGTGCCACCGGGGGAGCGGTCTTTCTGGTCTTGCCCAGTTCCAGCATCTCCTTGACCCTGTCGATCAACTGCTGCGATTCGAAGGGCTTGGAGATGGTGGCATCGGCACCGCATTCCCGCGCCTTCTCCTCGTCCAGCGGCTCGAAGGCGCCGATCAGGAGGATGATGGGGACCGCGCCGAGCACGGGGTCGCGACGGATCTCGGCGCAGACCTCGTAGCCGGTCTTGCCGGGCATCAGCGCGTCGACCAGCATCACGTCCGGCTTGGTCTCCCGCGCCTTCTCAAGGGCAGCAGTACCGTTGTCGACAACGGTCAGCTCAAACTCCTCATTGGCGAAGATGATCGCCACGACCTTCTGAATGGTGATGCTGTCATCGGCGAGGAGCAGTCTATTGCCCATCTATCCCCCCTCTACTTAGGAAGCTTACTTCAGGAGTTATTGTTGCCACGACAAATTCGAGTCGTCCGGCTGATACAGAGCTGATCCGGGAAGTGCTCACAGGATTTCTCGTGCGTAGGACAGACAGAAATGGCAGTTCGTAATCAGGCGCAAATACATCCAGTATGACACTAAAAATGGTAAAAAAAGCTAGCATAAAGGGCGTAGGGTGTCAAGGTTTTTGCCCTTTCTTATTAATCACTCGTCATTGAAACGGGCCATGTCTCCGAACTCAACGGGAATGCCGAAGATCTGGGCGGCCAGCGTCGAGATATCGCCACGCAACTTGTTGATCTCGTGCACCTTTTTGTATTCAAGACGCGAAGTGAGCAGAATGACGAAGGTGTCGGTGGCCGGGTCGATCCAGATCGACGACCCCGAGTACCCGGTGTGGCCGAAGGAGACCCGGGAGAATCCCTGCCCGCGGGGCGCGGAGAAGGGAGAGGAGATGTCCCACCCAAGCCCCCTGACCACGGTGCCGCCGCGCGAGAAGTAAGGCGCAGTCATCTGGTCCACGGTGCGCTGCGCGAGAACGCGCCTCCCCTCCAGGGTCCCGCCGGAGAGCATCATCCGGCAGAAGCGGGAGAGGTCCCGGGCGGTGGCGAAGAGCCCGGCATGCCCGGCCACGCCTCCCAACTGGCGGCAAAGGTAGTCCTGGGGTTCGCCGAAGAGGACGCGCTCGTCGCTGATCGTTCCGGAACAGCGCCCCGTCTCCTTGGGATGGAAGGCGGTGTCGGCCATCCCCAGCGGACGGTAGAAGGAGACCTGGGCGTAGAGGTCGAGCGGAGCGCCGGTGGCGCGGCGCACCAACTCCGCGAGCAGGATGAAGTTCAGGTCGGCATAGCGGAAGCGGCTTCCCACCTCCCCCTTGAGCTTCTGGGCGGCGGCGCCCTCGATGGCGCTTTGCATGGGATTCACGCTGGAGAGCGGGATGTCGTCCAGTCCGGAGGTATGGGTCAAAAGGTTCATCACCAGGACCGCATCCTTCCCCTTCCCTGCCAGCTCCGGAAACCACCTGGTTACGGGGTCGAGCAGCGAGATCCTGCCCTCTTCCGCCAGCTTCAGGATGGAGGGGGTGGTGGCGATGACCTTGGTCAGCGAGGCGACGTCGAAGATGGCGTCGGCCGCCATGGGAGGTGCGTCGGGGAACGGGGAGAGGCGTCCGTACGCCTTCTCGAAGAGGATCTTGTCGCGGTTGCCTATGAGGACGACCCCGCCGGCGATGAGGTTGCGTCCCATCGCCTCATTCATCAGCGAGTCGATGCGGGGCTGGTCGGCGGCGCGGCAGGCGGTGGCGAGGAAGATGGCCAACAGACAGCCGCAGATACTGCTCAGCAGGGGGCGCAAGCGCACCCTAAAATACGTGTTCAATCTCAATGTGACTCTCTCGGTCCTTGCGGGGTACTGCCGTGGTTAATTCATCTTGAAGGTGACCGACTTGAGGACCTTCCCCTCGCTGTCCACCGCATCGCAGCGCCAATCGCCGGAGAGCCCCTTTTCGACCACCTTGCGGCTGTAGGTGCGCCAGTGTGCCCCCTTGACCGGCAGCTCGTATTCCGCCACTGCCTCGTCGTTTATGTACCAGATCTGCTTGATGGTGGTGTTGGTATCTTCGGGGGCCGAGAACCTGGTGAAGCAGTAGAGCGCCTTGACCGAGGTGGACGAGATGCGACGGACCGAGTCGATCGGGTTGCCTTTTACGATCTTGGTGGTGACTGCCATCTCGGTGATTTTCAGGTCGCCCGCCCACGACTGGCTCCAGCCGGCGAGGGTTGCCAACAGTACAGCGGTTGCGATCGAAACAATCGTGGTACGGCTCATTGTGCCTCCAGCAGCGTTTGCGGAGAGTGTAGATACCGGCGTTGTGCCGGTGCCGCCCCGGGCGGAAAGCGGCAGCGTCAATAGTATCAGGTCCTGTAGTCGGCGTTGATGCGGACGTAGTCGTAGGAGAGATCGCTGGTGTAGACCACGGCCTCTCCGCCGCCGATCTTGAGGTCGATGGCGACCTTGAATTCCTTTTGCTGCAGCACGCGGGTACCGGCCGCCTCGGCGTCGCCGCCGGCGAAAATGCCGCCGGTGGCCATCAGCACGTCGTCGAAGCGGATCTCCACCCGCTCCTGCTCCACCTGCGCCCCGGAGTACCCGATCGCCGCGATGATCCTGCCCCAGTTGGCGTCCTGGCCGAAGAAGGCGGTCTTGACCAGCATGGAGTTGGCGACGGCGAGCGCGGCCTTCTTGGCGTCCGCCTGGGTCGCGCCACCTTTCACCCTGATTTCGACGAACTTGGTCGCCCCCTCGCCGTCCTTCACGATCAGCTTGGCCAGGGAGAGAAGCAGGTCGTGCAGGAGAGCTGCGAAGTCGGCCCCTTCCGGAGTCCCCCCCTTGATAACCGGGTTCCCCGCCGCGCCGTTGGCGAAGATGAGGGCTGTGTCGTTGGTGGAGGTGTCGTTGTCCACCGTGATGGCGTTGAAGGAGCCGTCCACCGCCTGGGCGAAAGCGCTCTTCAGGAAGGCCCCGTCCACCTCGGCATCGGTTACCAGGAAGGAGAGCATGGTGGCCATGTTGGGATGGATCATCCCGGCCCCCTTGGCGATTCCCCAGATGCTGTAGGGCTTGCCGCCGGCCTCGCCGCTGCGCCTCTCGATCTTCTCGAAGGTGTCCGTGGTCATGATCGCCTTGGCCACGTCGTCCAGCGTGCCGTGGTCGAGGCCGTCCACCAGGGGCTGGATCCCCTTCCTGAAGCGTTCCATGGGGAGGGGCTGGCCGATGACGCCGGTCGAGGCGATCAGGAGTTCCTCGTCGGAGAGACCGAGCGCCTCGGCGGTTTTCCTGCCGCACTCGAGCGCGTCCGTCATCCCCTGTTGGCCGGTGCAGGCGTTGGCGTTGCCGCTGTTGACCAGGAGCGCGCGGCACTTGCCGTTATGCGAGCGCTGGCGCGAGATGATCACCGGCGCCGCCTGCACCTTGTTGGTGGTATAGACCGCCGCCACCTGGGCGGGGAAATCCGAGAATATCAGCGCCAGGTCGAGCCGTCCCGGCTTCTTTATGGCCGCCTCGACGGCCGAAAAGCGAAAACCTTTCATAGTTGAACCTCAGGTTTAAGGTTAAGGTTGAGGTTAAGAGAAGCTTTAAACGCGGGTTTTTCTCAACCTCAGCCTGTGAGCGAAGCGAACGGAAACCTCAACCTCGCTTTTTACTTGCCGCAGCACTTCTTGTACTTCTTGCCGCTGCCGCAGGGGCACGGCTCGTTGCGGCCGGCGCTCCGCGCACTCTTGGCGGGGGAGTGGCCCACCGCTTCTTCTTCGTTTTCCTCCACCAGGTTGAAAACCATCTTCTGCGGGCTGGGCTGCTCCAGTTCGTACTGCTCCAGGTCTTCCTCGGTCCCTACCTGCACCCAGAAGATCTTCTCCACCACTTCCTGACGGATCCTGTTCATCATGTCCATGAAGAGCTGGTAGGCCTCACGCTTGTACTCCTGCTTCGGATCCTTCTGACCGTAGCCGCGCAGGCCGATGCCTTCCTTCAGGTGGTCGATGGAAAGGAGGTGATCCTTCCACTGGGTGTCGATCACCTGGAGCATGATCACCTTGATCAGGTGATCCATGAGCTCGTCGCCGAACTCGGTCACCTTCTGGTTGAAACGATCGCGGGTGCCGCTTCTCAGCGTCTCCTCGAAGTTGACCGGGGTGATGCGGTCGAAGAGCTCCGGGGTGAGGTCGAGGTTGAAGCCGAACAGCTTGAACACGGTGTCGGTGATCCCCTGCCAGTCCCACTCGCGCGCCGGGGTGCGGTCGATCACGAAGGCCTGGACCACGTCGGTCACGGTCTCGTCCAGCATGCCGACGAAGCTCTTCCTGATCTCGTTGCCGGCGAGGATCTCCTTCCTCTGGGTGTAGATCACCTCGCGCTGCTTGTTCATGACGTCGTCGTACTCGATCAGGTGCTTCCTGATCTCGAAGTTGTGCGCCTCGACCTTTTTCTGGGCGTTCTCGATGGCCCGGGTGATCAGGCCGTGGGTGATCGCCTCCCCCTCTTCGATGCCGAGTTTGTCCATGATCATGGAGACGCGCTCGGAACCGAAGATGCGCAAAAGGTCGTCCTCGAGCGAGAGGTAGAAGCGCGAGGAGCCCGGGTCGCCCTGGCGGCCGGAACGGCCGCGCAACTGGTTGTCGATGCGGCGCGACTCGTGGCGCTCGGTGCCTAGGATGTGCAGGCCGCCCAGGGCCACCACCTCGTCGTGCTCTGCGGCGCAGATCGGCTTGTGTTTGTCGACGATGGCGTCGAACTGCTTCTTGAATACGGGGAGCACCAGTTCCTGCAGCTCCTCGAAGTCGATTTCGTCATGCTGGTCCAGATACCCGGCGACGGCGGCGGAACTCCCGGGGAAATCCCGCTCCAGTGCCTGGAGCAGTTCCTTGTCTGCCGCCCCCTCACCCTGCGCCTTGGCGAAGGCTTCCACGAAGGCCTCGGCCTTCACCTCCGGCGTGCCGCCGAACTCCTGGCGCGCCAGACCGTCGGGGTTCCCCCCGAGGACGATGTCGGTACCGCGGCCGGCCATGTTGGTGGCGATGGTGACCATCCCCTTGCGCCCGGCTTGGGCCACGATCTCGGCCTCGCGCTCATGCTGCTTCGCGTTGAGGACGAAGTGCGGGATCCCCTCGCGTTTCATAAGCTCGGCGAGCTGCTCGGACTTCTCGATGGAGATGGTGCCGACCAGGATCGGCTGCCCCTTGGCGTGCAGTTCCTTGATCTCGGCGATGACCGCGTTGAACTTCTCGCGTTCGGTCTTGTAGATCACGTCCGGGAAGTCCGGGCGCAGAAGCGGGCGGTTGGTCGGGATGACCACGACGTCCAGCTTGTAGATCTTGTGGAACTCCTCCGCCTCGGTGTCCGCGGTACCGGTCATGCCCGAGAGCCTCTCGTACATGCGGAAGTAGTTCTGGAAGGTGATGGTGGCGAGGGTCTGGTTCTCGTTCTCGATCTTCGCCCCTTCCTTGGCCTCGATGGCCTGGTGCAGGCCGTCGGACCAGCGGCGCCCCGGCATGAGGCGGCCGGTGAACTCGTCGACGATGAGGACCTCGTTGTCGCGCACCACGTAGTCCACGTCGCGCTTGAACAGGGCGTGCGCCCTGAGCGCCTGCTGGGTGTGGTGCAGGATCTCCATGTTCCTCGGATCGTAGAGGTTGTCTATCTTGAGGAGCTTCTCGACCTTGAGCACCCCTTCCTCGGTCAGCGCCGCGCTCTTCGCCTTTTCGTCGACGGTGAAGTCGCCGGTGTAGGTCTTGCGCTTGCCGGAGAGGGTGTTGGCCTCGACCTCGATCACCTCGCCCTTCTTGAGCATCGGGATGATCCGGTCGATGATGTAGTACTTGTCCGTGGAGTCCTCGGTCGGACCGGAGATGATGAGCGGGGTCCTCGCCTCGTCGATGAGGATGGAGTCCACCTCGTCGACGACCGCGAAGTTGAACGGGCGCTGGACGTAGTCGGCCAGGTCGAACTTCATGTTGTCGCGCAGGTAGTCGAAGCCGAACTCGTTGTTGGTGCCGTAGGTGACGTCGGCTGCGTATGCCTCGCGGCGCTCCCAGTCCTCAAGCCCGTGCACGATCACCCCTACCGACAGCCCCAGGAATTTATGGATGCGCCCCATCCAGTCGGCGTCGCGCTTGGCCAGGTAGTCGTTGACCGTGACCACGTGCACGCCCTTGCCGGAGATGCCGTTCAGGTAGGACGGAAGAGTCGCCACCAGGGTCTTGCCCTCGCCGGTCTTCATCTCGGCGATCTTGCCGGAGTGGAGCACCATGCCGCCGATCAGCTGCACATCGAAGTGGCGCATCCCGAGCACGCGCTTGCCCGCCTCGCGGCAAACGGCGAACGCCTCGGGGAGCATGGAGTCCAGGCTCTCCCCCTTGGCATAGCGCTCTTTGAACTGGGCGGTCTTGCCGCGCAGCTCGTCGTCGGAGAGCTTGAGCATCTCGGCTTCCAGCTGGTTGATGCGATCCACAATGGGCCAGAGACGCTTCAACTCCCGCTCGTTCTTGCTCCCGACAAACTTCTTTATAAGCGCGCCAAACATCTATGAAATCTCCTTAGCCGTGAAAACAGGATAAAAAAAACAGTGTACGCTACCATAAAAGTGAGAAACCCTCAACTGAAAAGGCGCCTGCTATGGAGGGGATTCCGGGGTTTTAGGAAAAGGTGCAACAGGGGCGGAGGCGACGGCAGGGACGAATAATAATTCGTCCTGATTGTTGCAATCAACGCGGTGCATCTCTATAATGAGCCCGCCAAAGGAGCCAACAGTAGTGGAAACAACACCGTTTAGCGAAGAACTCATCGACAGTCATCTCCTGGTGGACGTCCGCACCCCCCTGGAATTCGAAGAGGACCACATCCCCGGAGCCATCAACGTCCCCCTGCTCACCAACGAGGAGCGGGTCGAGATCGGCATACTGCACAAGGAGTCCGGACCCTACGCCGCGCGCCGGCGCGGTCTCGAGCTGACCGCGCATCGCTTCCCGGAGATGGTGCGGTACATCGCCGACTCCGCCGCGGGGAGGCCCATCCTGGTCTATTGCTGGCGCGGCGGTCTGCGCAGCAAGACGGTCACCTCCATTCTCGACCTGGCCGGGTTGAAGGCCACCCAGCTGATCGGCGGCTACAAGAGCTACCGCCACGTGGTCAGCGAATACTTCACCCCCTACCTCCCCAAGACGCCGCTCATCGTGCTGCACGGCATGACCGGCATCGGCAAGACCACCTTGCTGCAGCTCCTCAAGGAGCGGGGCAACTCGGTGCTCGACCTCGAAGGTCTCGCCTGCCATCGCGGCTCCGCCTTCGGCCAGCTCGGCCTGAACCAGGATCTCACCCAGAAGCGCTTCGAGACGCTTTTGTGGGACGCCTGCCGCAAGGCTCCCGCGGGACAGCCGCTCATCCTGGAAGGGGAGAGCGAGCGCATCGGTCGCGTGTCGCTGCCCGGTGACTTCTACCAGAAGATGGCGCAGGGCATCAGGGTGTGGTGCCACGCCACACTCGAGACCAGGGTGCAGAGACTGATCGACGAGTACGGGCTCCCCGCCTACAAGGATGAGATGGGGGACGCGCTGCAGCGGATCAGGAAGAAGCTCGGGGGGAAACGGTGCGAGGAACTTGCCGGCAATCTCGAGCGCTGGGAGATGGACGAGTTCATGAAGGGGCTGGTCTGCGACTACTACGACAAGGTCTACTACAAGAACCGGACCTGGGAGGCGGACTACCAGCTCGACATGGAGGATTTCGACCATGCCGCCCAAGAACTGGAGCGTTTCCTGGCGCAGCGGTCGGCAGGGTAAGGTCTCGCCGCGATAACCGACCGACGCTGCCGCCGACGACCAACCGAGGCGGCCGCAGACAACCACCCGAGGCGTCTACCTGTAGGGGCGAATAACCATTCGCCCTGGCGCCCACCGCGGAGCCGCATCTACCTGTAGGGGCGAATAATCATTCGCCCTGGCGCCCGCGGCGCCTCATCTCCCACCGCGGAGCAAGGTGCACCAGCGGCTGGGCAAATGATTATTTGCCCCTACCGGGAACCGCACCCCCTGGCCCTGATCCCTGATCCCTGATCCCTGATCCCTGCCCCCTCCCCCTACAGCCCCTGCCTCTTCACCCTGTACTTCACCACCAGCTCCACCGGGTGGTAGGAGAGCTTCGCCTGTCTGAGCGACTCCTCCCCGAGGTCCTGCTCGCGGTTCAGATAGGTGCAATCGGTGAACAAGAGCCGGGAAAACTCCCGGTCCAGCAGTTGGTACAACCCCTCCATGAAGAGGTCCCCCTTCTCGAAATGGCAGACCGCCGTCTCCCGGTTCAGCCTTTCCCCCAGCGCGAAGCCGCGCACCACGTCATCCACCAGGACCACAACCCCGGAAAGCCCCAGTTCGCGGTACAGCCTGAGCGCCTCCGCGGCCCCCTCGACCTCCCCCTGTACCGAGCCTCCCTGTGCCGCCCCCCGCGGCACGATCTCCGTCCTGACGCGCCCCCACTCCTCGAGCAGGGCCAGCGCACCGGGGAGATGCCCGTCATCGAGGAACTCCACCCGGTGCCGGTGCCGGTTCAGGAAGTAGTTCACCCGGTTTTTCTTCTTGTGGTACTGCTTCCCGTTTAGCTGCGCCATCTCGTCCTTCAGGTGCAGGTAATCGAAGTTGTTGCGGTCCGCAATCGCCTCTACGCCGTCCCCCCCGTCGAGATGGCGCGCGAGGAACAGGTCGTCCGCACCGTACAGGGTAAGTCCAAGGTCCAGCAACTCACGGGTCGCCGCGGCGATGTCACCGCCGAAGGGTGGAAGGAAATAGGCGGAGCCGTCGTAGCCGCGCCCGAGCGCGACGACCGCGTCCCCCAGGTGCGTCAGCCGGTACTCGTGCGCCTTGCGAAACAGGTACAGGTTCGCGAAGGTCAGCTCCGAGATGCGGGGCTGCAACTCGGCAAAGAGCCGGTCCAACAGGGGCTTGTCTTCCAGGGCGATGCCCCGGGTCTGCGGGTAGCGCGGGATCTCCATGTCTCTCTCCAGAAAAAAAACTGTCTCAGTATACTCATTTTTTTGCAGAATTGCGAAAAAATGACTGGCATTTCCCATACCGTATACGGTAGTATCGCGCTTACTCTACCGGTAGTGTTTGCAAAAAGCTGTTTGGCAAAGCTCAAAGCCAGTAATGACAGAGAGAATGCACCTCTCACTCGGATAGAGAATCAGAATGAATGTAGCAAAAAGAAAACGGATTTTCCCGGGGGAGCCGTGCAGAGATATCTCTTCGACTTCATAAAGAACCTGAAACTGCGCTGGAAGATGGTGATCCTGGTGCTCCCCCTGGTGATCATCCCCATCTTCCTGGTCGGCGGCATCATCGGCTACATCTCCACCAAACAGGCCTACCTCGGCATCACCCAGACCAGCAAGGACGACCTGCAGCACATGGCCTCCTTCACCGTCGACCTTTTGAACTCTCATTACCAGCAGTTCCAGGTCTACAAGCAGGACAAGGAAAAGACCTTTCACGAAGAGCTGAAGACGGTGAGCGAGCTGGCCTACAACGTGGTAAAAAGCCAGCACAACCTGCAGAAATCCGGGCGCACCGACGTGGCCGGCGCCATGCGCGAGGCGAGAAACGCGCTCTTGAAGGTGAACGTCGGCAAGACCGGCTACATCTACGCCATGAACAGCCGCGGCGAACTGAAGGTCCACGTGGCCCAGGAGGGCGCCAACGTCTCCGAAAGCCGGGACGAGACCGGCCGCTACTTCATCAAGGAGATGATCGAGAAGGCGCACCGCGCCAAGCCGGGAGAGGTCCTCTACATCGTCTATCCCTGGAAGAACGCAGCCTTAGGCGACAAGTCCCTCAGGAAGAAGGTGGTGGCCTACCGCTACTTCAAGGAATGGGACTGGATCATCGCCGCCGGTGGCTACCTCGAGGAGACCTACGAGGACTCGGCCTTCGAGCGCCGCTCCTTCGAGGCGCTCAAAGAGAAGATCAAGAGCAAGAAGGTGGGCAAGACCGGCTACATCTACGCCATGGACACCTCCGGCAACTTCATGATCCACCCCACCGGCGAGGGAAGGAACTTCCTCAACGCCGTGGACTTCAACGGCCAGCACTTCATCAAGGAGATGTGCGAGAGGAAAAACGGCTGGATCCGCTACCCCTGGAAGAACAAGGGGGAAGAGGCGCCGCGCATGAAGATCGTGCGCTACGAGTACTTCGAACCCTGGAACTGGATCGTCGCCGTCGGCTCCTACGAGGAGGAATTCTACCAGGAGGCTAACGCCATCAAGGGGCGCATCCTGGAAAGCATGGTGGTCCTCACCATCCTGGTCTCGGTGCTGTCGGTGTTCATGGTGCTGCTCGCCTCGCGGGTGATGACCGAGCCGATCAGCCGGATGATCGAGGTGATCCGCCAGGTCAAACAGGGACGGCTGGATGAGACCATGCCGGTCGAATCCGAGGACGAACTGGGCGAACTCGCCAACGCCTTCAACCGGATGACCAGGATCATCAAGCACAACAAGGAGCTGGAGGCCAACCTCGCCCAGCAGGGGAAGATGGCCTCGCTGGGGGTGCTCTCCTCCGGGGTCGCCCACGAGATCAACAACCCGCTGGGGGTCATCCTGGGCTACGCCGCCTACATCGAAAAGAAGCTGCCCCCGGAGGACCCCAACTACAAGTTCATCCACGAGATAAAGCGCGAGAGCAAGCGCTGCAAGAAGATCGTCCAGGACCTCCTCTCCTACGCGCGGACCCCGCAGCCGGTCCTGGAGGAGACCGACATCAACGACCTCCTGGAACAGATTGTGGACTTCGCCGCGAACCACACCGACATGCACCATGTCAGCGTGAAGAAGAGCTTCGACCGCAGCCTGCCGCCGATCATGGTGGACGGCGACCAGCTGCGCCAGGTGGCCATCAACCTGATCCTCAACGCCGGGGCCGCCATGCAGAAGGGGGGAGAGCTGGTGGTGAGCACCGAGCCCGGCGGCGAGGAGTGGGTGAGCCTCAAGTTCCGCGACAACGGCGCCGGGATCTCCCCCGAGCACATGGAGAAGATCTTCGAGCCGTTCTTCACCACCAAGGTGAAGGGGACGGGGCTGGGGCTCGCCATCACCAAGCAGATCGTGGAGCAGCATCACGGCAAGATCGGCATAGAGAGCGAGATCGGCGCCGGAACCACGGTCGAGGTGCGCCTCCCCCTGAAAAGGGAAGAGTACTACTAAACAAAACTGCCCGCCCTGCGCGGTTGACGGAGTAGGTCCATGACCAAGAAACGAGTGATGCTGGTAGACAACGAGGAGGGACTCTGCCGGATGATGGAGGCGGTCCTCTCGGACAACGGCTACGCGGTCTCCGCGTTCACCAGGAGCTTCGAGGCCGCCGAGAGCTTCCAGGCCGGCCAGTGGGACCTTTTGGTCACCGACATCAAGATGCCCGGGATGGACGGGCTGGAGCTTTTGCAGCGGGTGAAGCAGAAGGACCCCGCCATACCGGTCATCATGGTGACCGCCTATGCCACCGTGGAGATGTCCATCCAGGCCCTGAGGAAAGGGGCCTACGACATGCTCACCAAGCCCTTCGAGCCCGAGGAGCTCCTGTACCGGGTCAAGAACGCGCTGCAGCACACACGCCTCATGGAGGAGAACCGCGAGCTGCGCGAGGAGCTGGTGGGGCGCTTCAACTTCGGCAACATCATCGGCGCCTCCACCGCGCTCAAGGAGGTGCTGGAGCGGGTGGAGAAGCTTGCCGTGCGCGACACCTCGGTGCTCATCACCGGCGAGTCCGGGACGGGGAAGGAGCTGATCGCCCAGGCGGTGCACTACAACTCCCCCAGGAAGGAGAAGAAGTTCGTCGCCATCAACTGCGGCGCCCTCCCCGCCTCCCTCCTGGAGAGCGAGCTCTTCGGCTACAAGAAGGGGGCCTTCACCGGCGCCACCGAGAACCGGCGCGGCCTGTTGGAGACCGCCGACGGGGGGACCCTGTTTTTGGACGAGGTGGGCAACCTCCCCATGACGGTGCAAAAGACCCTGCTGCGCTTTCTCCAGGAACAAGAGTTCAACCGACTGGGGGACCCCACCCCCACCAAGGTCGACGTCCGCCTCCTGTCGGCCACCAACGCCGACATGAAACAGGCGGTGAAGGCCGGGGAGTTCCGCGAGGACCTCTACTACCGCCTGAACGTGGTCAACCTCCACCTCCCGCCGCTACGGGAAAGAAGGGACGACATCGCCCTGCTGGCGGCGCACTTCATCTCGCTGCAGAACTCGAAGTTCGGCACCCACATCAAGGGGCTCACCCATGACGCCATGGAGGCCGCCGTGGAGTTTTCCTGGCCGGGCAACATCCGGCAGCTCAAAAACGTGATCGAGGCGTGCATCGCCATGGAGAGCAGCGACTACATCACCCTGCCGGTGCTCTCCCAGTTCATCGAGGTGGTCCCCACCGAAACCGCCGGGGAGGCGATCGCCGAGGAGGGTGAATACTCCAAGGCGCTGATGCGCTTCGAGACCGAGTACCTGAGGGGGCTTTTGCGCAAGAACCAGGGGAACGTGGAGGCCGCCGCCAAGGAAGCGGGCACCAACATGGCCACCATCTACCGAAAGATCAAGAAATACGGCATCAGGAAGGACGAGTACAACATCTGAGCCGGTCGGCCGCAGGGACGGCCCCTTTTGCAGCATTGCAAAAAAGGGGGCTGCCCCACTTGCAGGCTTGCAAATTCAGCCCCCCCACCCGCTTCACGCACGCCAACCACCCGTTTTCACGCAGCTTTAAACCGGCACCCCCGAATACCGGCCGCGCGGGAAACGTTAACTCCCGCTGCGCCACCCGTTAATCTTTCTTTGCGATTTTGCGAAAGCCCCCCCTCTCTCCTCCGGCCAACCGCTCCCCGTCAGCGCGCCAACCATTTGAAATTACGTATATATCATGCTAATAAGTCGGTAAACGGCAAATTGGTACGCCAGTTGCTAACACTGTTTACGTCACCCTTTCTTTACGTAGTAAAAGGTATGAGGTCATATGCAGGAAGCTACGGTCTGCCCCTTCTTCGGCAAAAACGATGATTACTGCGACGTGGGCTGCGGGTACATCTCGCCGCACGACGTCAAGCAGATCATCACCTTCTGCAGCTGCCGTTACAGGGAGTGCCTCAAATACCAGGAGCTGTCCGACCGGGTGCCGGCCGGGCAACTCGATTCCCACCTCTGCCTGGTGTAGCCGACGGGTGAAACCGGGCGGGGGCGAATCAAACACTGCAGGGCTGCATTTTCATGGAAAAGGAGAACGGCGATGAGTGAAAAAGAACTTGAACTGCTCTCGAGGCTTGAGGAGTTGGAGCGGCATACCTGGCGCAACTCAGCGATCCTGCGCGCCGTCGCCATGGTAGCCTTCACCGCCATGATCGGAATCGTGATCGCCTCCGGCGTGGTCGGCGGCGGGCGCGGCAGCCACTGGTCCGGACCGGCCTGGAACACCATGTGGCTCTACGGCCTTTTCGCCGCCAACGCGGTCTCCATGTTCTGGACCACCCACAAGGAATAACAGCGCCTGGCGCCGATTAGGAGGAACGTCACATGCCGATGAGACTGTCAAACGTGATTCTTCTTTTAGTCGTCGTCGTCCTCTGCGCGACCTTTTCGCTGCGGATTTTCCAGGGGCTCGACGAGATGATGGGGGACCAGTACTGGGTGGTGGACACCGCACAGGGCGACCATGGCTGGTACGGCATGGGACTCCTCCCTTACGTGAAGAAGATCCCCAAGGAAGTGGTACAGGCGGTCAACACCGACCCGGACAGCGACGAGAAGTACATCATCTACGCGCAAAACGGGGACTTCGCCGGCAACTCGGTGTACGGCATCTGCCTGGGCATCCCGCTCATCATGTACCTGATCTGGTTCGCCTTCATCCTCGGCTTTCCGGACCGTATCGACCCGTACCTGCTGCCGCGGCGCATCTTCACCCTGACGGTGATCATCATGTGCTCGGTGATCGTTAACCTGTTCCTGATGCGGATCGCCGCCGACTTCGCCCGCGACCCCATGTCCCGCATCGCCAACGTGGCCGGCAACCACGCCTCGCTTTTGTTCCACAACGCGGGGATCTGGTTCGCCATCCTCTTCTCCGCGCTTGGGACGCCGAACCACTCCATGCGCGAGACCGCCGCTCCGGACAGCCGCAACTGGCAGACCCAGGCCAACGAGAAGTTCAACTGGATGTTCGTGCTGCTCTTCGCGGTCACCATCCTCGAGGTGGCCCTGGTCAAGAACAAGCTTGCCCTTCCCGACGCCGCGGTTGACTACTCGGTCTGGATCATCCTGGTGGTAATATTCATGAGGATGTTCGGCTTCTCCCCCAAGTATTGGGTGAAGCGCGGACGCGGCATCGCCATCATGTTCGCCGGGACCCTGATCACCCTCCCCGTCTTCTACCTCTTGGAACGGGCCACCGGGACCCTGGGCGCCGGCTTCGCCTCCCCCATCCTGAGCAAAGCCCTGGGGCCTGAGAACGCAAACATCGGGCTCTCCCTGATGGTTTCCATCTACCTTATCTTCTGGATGGAGTTCGCTGCCGCGATAAGGATGAACGGACCGTCGCGCCGACTGTCAATGGAAAAATAGACCAAGCTATTTCGAGAAATTCGTCAGTACCATGAGGGAAAGCCAGTTCAGGCTTTCCCTTTCTTTTTGCAACCGTCGTTGCGATTTACAGCATATATAAAACGCCGTCACATATTTTTCCCGATTTAACCCGTTACCGATCCCACCATATCCAGAAATCTTCACTCACATCACAGCCTTTCACATCACCATCGTCGCCCCTTATCGGTAATCCCTGTCATTAGCAGCTGCATCAACCGAATCTGAAAGCCGCACGTCCACCCCCCCGCCCCGTCTCTAAGCTGTCCGTCTCGAGGAAAAGCCCGCGATCCGCTACGGAATACTGCCGCTGCCGACCCGGCGGTAAACGAGAATGAGTAGCCGGAATGTTTGACACAATTATGCGACAGCGTTTGAGTGATTGGCAAAACACCACCACGAAACCCCTCAAAAACGGTGCCACGCCGCCGCCACCCAACAATAATAAAAAATAATTTACCGTGCCCTTTTCTTTTTTACGGTGTCATTTAAAATGGTTGCAGCCAACCAGATGATAAAACAAGCCACATCCAGAACACCAATTTCTTTAGAACGCTGTTTATTTTTATTGTACATTTGAAAATCATGTGATACAACATTCTCACGTATACGGAAATTTCGGAGACGGTTGGAAAGAGGCAGAGACGAACCGACGGACAAACCGAATCAAACATTCCTTACAAAACAGTGACTTGCAAAGCAGCGCTTCCAAACAGAACGCTTTAACAATTTTCAGCAAAACAACACCGACAGTTTTAGAAACAAAATTTGCGAAAACGGGAAAGGGGGATTTATCGGAAACTGAAACCAGAGGGGCGGGACGCCGCCGCAACGCATCTTACTGAGAAAGGAGTGACAACCATGGCAGAAAGACAGTACGACTGGAAAGCTATCGCAAAAAATCCCAAGTTCGTGGAGCTACATCACAAGAAGACGGCCTTCCTTTTCGGATGGTGGATTTTCTCCTGTGTGTACTATTTCCTGCTTCCCATCGGGGCGGCTTACACACCGGGAATCTTCAAGGTCAAGATCATTGGCGTAATCAATTTCGGGTACATCTTCGCACTCTCCCAGTTCTTCGTCTCCTGGGGGATTGCACTCTACTACTCGCACGTCGCCAACAAGGACTTTGACCGGTTGACCAGGGAACTGATCGACGAATTACATCTCTAGGAAAGGGAGGACAGGACATGACCATCAAGAAGATATTCATAGCAGCCAGCTTGGCCCTCTCGGTAGCCGCAGCAGCCTACGCTGAAGAGCAGAAGGCCCCGGCAGCCGGCGCGGCGCCCGCGATGAGCGCCCCGGCAGCCCAGGGAGCACCGGCCGCGACCGCAGCGGCACCAGCACCCAACGCGGCCGCTTCCGTGGCCACCCCTGCCCCCGCGGCACCCGCACCGGTCAAGAAGGAACTGAAGGCCAACAAGACCATCACCATCGGCATGTTCATGGTAATCATCGCCATTACCATGGGGGTCGTGGTCTGGGCTGCCAAGCAGACCAAGTCCGCAGCCGACTTCTACGCTGCGGGCGGCGGCATCACCGGCACCCAGAACGGCTGGGCCATCGCCGGCGACTACATGTCGGCGGCGTCCTTCCTGGGTATTTCCGGCCTCATCTCGCTCTACGGCTATGACGGCTTCATGTACTCGGTCGGCTGGCTGGTGGCCTACATCACCGTGCTCCTGATCGTGGCGGAACCCTGCCGCAACGCGGGCAAGTACACCCTGGGGGACATCCTCTCCTTCCGTACCTCGCCCAAGCCGGTGCGCGCCTTCGCCGCCATTTCCACCGTCGCCGTTTCCACCTTCTACCTCACCGCGCAAATGGTTGGTGCAGGCAAGCTGATGGCGCTTCTGATCGGCATCCCCTACAAGATGTCCATCATCGGCGTCGGCGTGCTCATGGTCGGCTACGTCGTCTTCGGCGGCATGGTCGCCACCACCTGGGTACAGATCATCAAGGCGGGCCTGCTCATGTCGGGCGCCTTCCTGCTCTCCTTCCTGGTCATGATCAAGTCAGGCTTCAACCCGATCGGCTTCTTCAACACCATCGTGAGCAGCCCTGAGATCCAGGACCACGTTTCCAAGCTGGTGCTGAAAGACGGTGTCATCCTTTCCGGCATGGACGCCGGCCAGCGCTTCCTCGAGCCCGGCCTGTACCTCAAGAACCCGCTCGACCAGATCTCCCTGGGTATGGCCCTCGTGCTCGGCACCGCCGGCATGCCGCACATCCTGATGCGCTTCTTCACCGTGCCGACCGCACAGGCCGCACGTAAGTCTGTCATCATCGCGATGTTCATCATCGGCGGTTTCTACGTCCTGACCACCCTGCTCGGCTTCGGCGCCGCCATCCACCTGACCCCGCAGGGGATCACCTCGGTCGACCCGGGCGGCAACATGGCTACCCTGATGCTGGCACAGCAGATGGGCGCCGACATCGCACCGATCATCGGCGACCTCTTCCTCGCCTTCCTGTGCGCCGTCGCCTTCGCCACCATCCTCGCCGTGGTCTCCGGCCTGGTACTGGCGGCCTCCGCTGCCATCGCACACGACATCTACGTGAACGTGATCAAGGACGGCCACGCCGACCAGCACGAGCAGGTCTTCGCAGCCCGCGCCACGTCCTTCGTGGTAGGCGCCTGCGGCATTCTGATCGGTATCGCCGCCGAGAAGCAGAACGTCGCCCACCTGGTGGCGCTGGCCTTCGCGGTCGCCGCCTCCGGCAACCTCCCGGTCGTTGTCCTCTCCCTCTTCTGGAGGAAGTTCAACACCGCCGGCGTCATCTCCGGCCTCGTGGTCGGCACCGTAGCCTCCATCGCCCTGGTGATGGTATCCCCCAACATGACCTACCCGAAAGTGATCGCCGAAGGCGCCAAGAAGGTGGTCGTGGCCATGGAGAAGAAGCAGGCGGCACTCCCCGCCGGCCAGAGCCTCTCCGAGAAAGACGCCAAGGCGCTTGCCAAGGCGAAGGTTGACGCACAGCAGACCGGCACCTCCATGGTCGGCCTGGAGAAGCCGCTCTTCACCCTGAAGAACCCGGGCATCATCTCCATCCCGCTGGGCTTCATGGCCGCCATCCTGGGCGCCCTGGCCTTCCCGAGCAGGCGCTCCGAGGAGATGTTCGACGAGGTCTACGTCCGCCAGAACACCGGTTTGGGTATGGCCAAGGCCGTCGAGCACTAGCACGCAGCACAGCAGCAGCATGGAATTGGGGAAGGGAAACCTTCCCCAATTTTTTTGTCCAGCGCCCCGTTCTTTCCTCCCCTTCCGGGCCCGGGTCCCGGCAAAAAAGTCAAGAAAACGCACCTGTTAGCAGCAAAACAGTTTTACATCCCCGTTTTTTTCTGTAGAATCAACGCCACGAGCAGATTGGAAAGAGGTGGCCGCGCATGCCCCATCAGATCTACCCACCCGAGTCAAGCGACGGGGAACTCCTTTCGGAGTTGCTGGGGGAGGTGCACGCCTATCTTCCGCTTTTGGACCGGAACGAGGGGAAGAGACTTTTGGAGGGGCTCCTGTGGCAGAGCTCTGAGGAGCTCGGCAAGCTGCGCCTGTACTCGGGACGTGAAGAGACGATCATCGACCGGGTGCGGACAGAGACCGACTACCCGGCGCTGCTGAAGCTCCACGAGGAGCTGAACCTCCTGGAGATGGAGCGCTTCCTCAACTTCTACTCGGTAACCGCCCTGCACGAGAACTGCACCTGGTACCGCGACGCCCTGGCCGGGCGCGCGCTGGAACTGGTGGCGGCGGAGATGCCCTCCCCCCCGCCGGTCCCCTTCGCCCTGGTCAGCATGGGGAGCGACGGTCGCGAGGAGCAGACCCTCATCACCGACCAGGACTACCTCATCGTCTACAGCGACGACGGGGGCGCGGAGGCCGACGCTTACTTCCAGGAGTACAGCCGCATACTGGTGGAGCGGCTGGCCGAAATCGGCTTCAAGAAGTGCACCGGCGGCATCATGCCCATAAACGACAACTGGCGCGGTTCCCTGTCGCAGTGGCAGCGCCGGCTGCACGCCATCGTGCGTTACGAGACCGAGGACTACGGCAAGAACATGATGGACCTGATCGTCCTCTCCGACGCCCGCTTCGTCGCCGGCGACGCGGAGCTGGCCGGCAGGCTGGTGTCACTGATCCGCTCCCTTTTGCAGGACTACTTCATGGCCCTTTGGGGCATGGCCAAGGCGGCCACCGAGATGAAGCTGGCGCTTGGTTTCCTGAAGCGGTTCTGGACCGAGGGAAGCGGCGAGCACAAGGGCTCCTTCAACCTGAAGCTCTTGGCCTGGGCCCCCCTGGTGATGAACGTGCGCATACTGGCCATCAACCAGGGCATTCCGGCCACCTCCACGGTGCAAAGGATCGAACTTCTCGAGAAGGAGCACAGCTTCTCCGCCAACATGGCGCACGGGCTCGTCGCCGCCTACCGCATCCTCACCAAGCACCGCATCCTGCTCCAGATCAAGGTGATCAAGGGGATCCAGAACGACGCCTACTACCTCAACCCCTACTCTCTTCCCAGCGACGAGAGGGAACGCATGAGGCAGGCGCTGCTCCTCATCGAGGATTTGCAAAAGACCATCCACACCAACTTCTCCATTGTCTAGGAGCGAGGTTGCGGTCCCCCCCGGGCTCTCCCGCCCGGGCGCCGTTAGCGGAGGAGACATGAGCCGACCCGAAAAGCCCTACAAGGTAAACCTGTTGCGCCCCAAGGAGGGGCACATGCGGGACGAGGTGCGCATCATCCTCGCCATCCTCTTCGGCTGGGGAGTCTGCACCTTCGGTTTCCAATTCCTGGTCTACGCCTGCCGGGGCACCGGCGCCGGCAGCCTCCTCACCCGACTCACCTTGTTCAACCTGCCGCTGCACTTTTGGTTCACCGGGCAGTTCCTCCCCCTGTGGTTCATCGTCCTGTGCGTCATCTTCAACATCTACGTGGACCGGATCACCGAGTACCACAGCCGCCGGAGAGACAGAAGCTATGAATGACTCGTCCTGGTCCATCTTCGTCGTTCTGCTGGTGCTGCTTTCCTTCATCCTGGTCGGCCTCAGGCAGAAGTCGCGCGAGAGCCAGGAGTACGGCTTCGGCGGCCGTTACACCGGCAGGATCGGCGGAGGTGCTGCCATCGCCAGCAACTGGATGAGCGCCGCGAGCCTCATGGGGCTGGCCGGTATCATCTACCTGCGGGGCTACCAGGGGCTCGCCTACGTGATCGGCTGGACCGGGGGGTACGTCCTCCTGCTGGTGCTGTTGGCCAGCCAGATCCGCCGCTTCGGCAAGTTCACCACCCCCGAGTTCGTGGGCGAGCGTTACGGTTCCCCGGCCGCGAGGCTCTTGGCCGCGGTGATCGCCATCGCCATCTCGGTGATCTACTGCGTGGCCCAGTTCAAGGGGATCGGGCTCATCTTCGCCTTCATGTTCGGCATCGGCTACGAGCAGGGGGTGACCTACGGGGCCCTCGCCGTGGTCTCCTACCTGGTGGTCTCCGGCGCGCTCGGGGTCCCGCGCAACCAGCAGCTGCAGTACCTGGTCATCTGCGTCGCGTTCATCGTCCCGCTCATGTGGCTGGCCCGCAAGCTCGGCTACTTCTGGCTGCTGCCGCAGTTCGGCTACGGCCGGGCCCTGACCGACCTGGCCCGGGAATTCCGCATAGACTTCACCCTCCCCTTCGCCGGGGACTCGCTCTTCGAATGGTGCGCGCTCTGCTTCACCCTCATGGTGGGGACCGGCGGGCTCCCCCACGTGCTGTCGCGCTTCTACACCGTACCCAACGTCCGTGACGCCCGCTGGAGCGTGGTATGGGGGCTCTTCTTCATCGCCCTCATCTACTGGTCCGCCCCCGCCTTCGCCGTTTTCGGCAGGCTCCTCGAGGCGCGCCAGGGAATCGCCTTCACCCCGGTGACGGCCCGCGCCTCGGCCGACGTGATAGCCTTGAAGACCGCACTCATGGCCGGGCTACCGGGATGGCTGGTGGGGGTGCTGGCCGCCGGCGCCCTGTCGGCCGCTTTCTTCACCGTCGCCGGGCTGTTGATGACCGGGGCCGCCTCCATCTCCCACGACATCTACTACAGCTTCATGAACCCAAAGGCCAGCGAGAGGGTGCGCATGCAGGTGGCCAAGGGGGGAACCCTGGTGCTGGCCGCGCTGGTACTCCTGGTCGCACTGAACCCGCCCGGCCTGATCGCCGAGATCACCGCGGTCGCCTTCGCATTGGCGGGGAACACCATCTTCCCTTTGTTCCTGTTGGGGATCTGGTGGGACCGGGCCAACCGTTACGGTGCCATCGCCGGCATGTTCACCGGCGTCCTCTGTACCGTCGCCCAGCCGCTTTTGGGGGGCGTGCTCCCGGGCCTCGCCTCCTACTTCCCGGTCACCGCCTCGGCCCTTTGCGGCGCACCGCTGGTTATCTGCGTCATGATCGCCGTCTCGCTGGCGACCCCCGCCCCGCCCGAGGAGATGAGGCGTTTCCTGGAGCAGGAGGTGCACGGGCACCTTGATTAAGAAAGGATGTTCAACGTTCCAGGTTCGACGTCAAGCTCATCGCTGAACTTGGGGCGTTTAGCTGATGCGTTTGCCGTCACGGTGCACGTTCCACATGACAGGTAGAGGATCAAACGTTGAACGTTGAACCTTGAACGGCTTTTCGGGGGTTGCACATGCCCATGCTTTTGGGAACCAAGGGAGACGACATCCTCAAGTGGCGCGCCAGCACCGAGCTGGTGCAGAGCCTCAAGAAGCGCCTGGAGGGCAAGTGGGGGAGCAGTTCCTCGCGCGAGGCGGAAGCCTTCCTCGGCACGCTGATCGACACGTTCAAGGAGGAGTTGGCCTACGAGGGGCAGCTCGACGAGGAACTGGCGGCGCTCAACCTTGCGATAGCGGAGGCGCCCGCCCCCGCGGCACTGGTGCCGCTCCAGGCGCGCTACCGGGAACTGGTCTCCGCCCATTTCCGGCGCCGCAACTCCCCCCTCGCCCTGTGCGGCGCCTGCAACGCCCTGCACGACATGGTGCTGCAACGGGCGGCACAACTGGCCGAGGAACGCATGCGCGACCTGGGACAGGGAACGGCGCCAGTCTACGCCTTGCTGGTCTCCGGAGACCGCGGCCGCGGCGAGCAGACCCTCTACGGCCGCAACCGATACCTCCTGCTGCACCAGCTCGACTCGCAGCGCTTCTACCTGTTCGGCCGCCAGCTCACCCAGGCGCTCCACGAGGCGGGGCTGCTCGCCGAAGGGGAGACCCCCTGGCACGGCTCCCTCTCCGAGTGGCGCTCCCTGTTGAAAAACGGTGACCGCGGTCAGCCCCCTCCCCCCGAACTGGAGCCGGTGCTCCCCTTCGCCGCCGCGCAGAAGCAGACGGCGCCGCCGCTTCCCGAGTGGCGCTGGCGCCTGGAGTCGATGGCCGATCTCTGCCACGTCGCCGGCTTCGAACCGCTTGCAGAACAGGCGATGAGCGCGGCGGCCGCCGCCCTCAGGGAGCAGCGCGGACGCGATCCATTCTTCCAGCTGGCGCGCCGGGTGATCAACCTGCCGCTCGCCCTCGGGCACTTCGGTCGCTGGCGGCTGGAACGCGGCGGGGAACACCAGGGGGAGATCGACATCGAGACGCTGGGGCTCTCCCCCCTGGTGCAGTTGGTCCGCATCCTGGCGCTGCAGGCGGAGGTGCACGAAGGGGGGACACTCGAGCGGGTTCGTCAGCTCTTGTACCGGGGGGCGCTGGACGTGGAGCTGGCCGAGCGGCTTTTGAAGGCGCTGCAGTGCCTGATGCAGTTGAGGATCGAGGGTGAGATCCGCAGCGAAGGGGCGGCAGCCTTCGCCAATCCGGAGGAGTTCAGCACGACGCTGGACGAACGCCTCAGGGCCGCACTGGAGGCGGTGCTCAGCCTGCAGAAGATCGCCTACCAGAGACTGGTGGGACAGGTATAGGACCGGGCATGCGCATATCCATCTCAGCAGGAACGCTGTTCACCTTCCCCCTCCCCAAGGCCTTCGCCATGGCCCGGGAAGCCGGTTTCGACGGCATGGAACTGGTGATCAACCAGGAGTTCCAGAAGGTGAACGCGCGGCGGCTGGTGAAAGAGCTCGCGCAGATCATGCCGATCTTCTCGATCCACGCCCCTTTCCTGCAGCTGGACGGCTGGGGGAGCCCGGTCGACTCTTTGAAACGTTGTGTGGAGATCGCCGCGGACTGCGGCATCGGGCTGGTGAACTTCCATCCCCCCTCCTGGCTGGGACTGGAGTTCGCGTACTGGCGCTGGCTGTACCGGATGCAGGACTTCCAGAAGGAGATCGGGGGGAACCAGGTGGCGGTCACCCTGGAGAACATGCCCTGGACCGGCAAGTACCGGATCAACGGTTACATCCTCTCCGACACCCAGAAGCTGATCGAGTTCCTCCAGGAGAGGAACCTCTACCTCACCTTCGACTGCACCCACATGGGGAGCGGGCGGGCAAACTTCATCAACGACTTCTACCTCTGCTACAACAGCGGCCGGATCAGGAACATCCACTTCTCCGACTACGGGCACGGCCGGCAGCACCTGCTGCCGGGGCACGGCATCCTGCCGCTCACCCGCTTCTTGAACCACCTGCGCAACACCGCCTACAACGACATCCTGACCCTGGAGCTTTCCCCCCACGAGTTCCCCAAGGGGGAAGGGATCATCCTGGAAAGCCTCAAGGAGATCCTCGCCTACCTGAGGCAGGAGACCGCCAAGACTACCCCCTGACCACGTAGACCGAGCACTTGGCGTCCCGCACCACCTTGTGCGACACGCTCCCCAGAAGCTTCCGCTTCAAAAACCCCTTGCCGGTGCTCCCGATCACGATCACGTCGATCTCCTCCTTCTGCGAGAACCGGATCAGCTCGTCGGCGGGATCCCCGTACACCACCGCGGTCTCAAGCGGCACCTCCAGTTCGGCGGCGAGTTTCTCCACGACGTAGAAGATGCGCTCCTTGAGCTCGCTCCACTGGTCCTGCTCGGTTATGGGGCGCGCGGGGACGAAATCGGTGAAGGTGTTGCGCGGCGCGTTGGGGAGCACCAGGAGCCCGTAGACCTTGCTCTTGAACTGGCTCGGGATGCCTGCCGCGAAGCGGACCGCCTCCTCGGCGGCCTTGTCCGACAGCGGCGACCCGTCGATGGCCACCAGGATCTTCTTGCGCAGGTTGAGCATCTTTCCTCCGGAGTGCGGATGGGGGGTGAAAGGCTGCACAACTATATAACATCGCCGCGCTTTTTCCTACAGGATTTTAAGTACCTGAAGCGTGTCGCGGGTGCGGGTAGGCGGGTAATAAGTTCACAGCACCGGCTCGGCCTTTCCCGCCCGTTCCAGGAGGGACTCGATCTCGTCGTGTATGAGACCGTTGGTGGCCAGGATGCGGTGGTCGTCGATCCGGTGCGGCTCCCCCATGTGGTTGGTCACCGTCCCCCCCGCCTCCCTGACCAACAGCGCCCCGGCGGCCACGTCCCAGGGTTTCAGTTTGCACTCCCAGTAGCCGTCAAGCCTCCCCGCCGCCACGTAGGCCAGGTCGAGCGCCGCGGCCCCGGCCCGGCGCACCCCGCGCGCCGCGAGCTGCAGCTCGAAGAAGTTGCGGAAGTTGTTCTCGTTGCCGCGCGCGGCGTCATAGGGAAAGCCGGTGGCGATCAGGGACTGCCTCAGGGGCGCGCGGGAGGAGACGCGGATGGGGGCTCCGTTCAAGAAGGCCCCCCTCCCGAGTGTTGTCGTGAACAGTTCGTCCATCATGCAGTGGTAGATCACCCCGAGGGTGAGCTCGCCTTCCCGCTCCAGGGCGATGGAAACGCAGAACCAGGGAAAGCCGTGGGCGTAGTTCGTGGTGCCGTCCAGCGGGTCGATGATCCAGCGCCAGGTGGGGTCGCCGTCGGCGTAGAGGTTCTCTTCTGCCAGGAAGCTGTGGCCGGGAAAGGCGCTCCGGATCCGGTTCACGATCATCTCCTCGCAGGCCCGGTCCACCTCGGTCACGATGTCGACCTCCCCCTTGAAGGAGAAGGTGAAATCCCCCCAGAGTCTCTGCTTCTGGAGAGCCCCGGCCTCGCGTGCGGCCGAGACCGCGACCTCGAGCATCTGCTGCAGCCCGACCTCACTGGACATCAGTTTCCTCCAGAAGTTCCTGCATCTCCTCGAGCAGAGTGAAGTGAATCTCGTCCTCCTCGGCCATGGTCTGGAACATCTCGCGCTCCCAGGGGTGCAGCGCCTCGCGGGCCAGTTCGGAGCAGGTTCGCGCCGAAAGCGCCTCGAACCGCATGGCGTTCCGGTACACCCCGAGGTCGCCCCGGTAGCGGGAGAGTTCCTGGGCCGAGAGCCGGCGCAGGATGCTCCTCGCCCCCTCCAGCGTGGCGGATTGGCGGAGGTCCACCCTTCCCCCCTCCCTAAGCGCCCGTAGCGCCCCCGCGTGACGCAACTCGTCGTCGCTGAACATCCTGAAGATGGTGGAGAGCCCCGCCACCCCTGCCTCGGCGCTGCAGCGCTCGTAGTACCCTATGCCGTCCCCTTCCTTCCGGAGCACCATGTCCCTGGAATCCATATCTCCCTCCCGAGATGTCTTTTTCTGGCTGGAAAACATTAACAGGAAATCTCTATATTTCAAAAGGGTAGGCGTTTTTTTCCCGACGCGGAAAGGCCCAACAAGAAAAGGGGGACCTCGCGGTCCCCCCTCTCGTCGCATGCTGTGCTGTCTGTGCTAGTTGTATGCGGTCTCGGAGTGCTGGGTCTGGTCGAGGCCCATGATCTCGTCTTCCTTCTCGACGCGCAGGCCGATGGTCTTGTGCAGGACGAAGGCGATCACCAGGGTCACCACCACCGCGTAGGCGCCTGCCGCGCCGACGGCGATCAGCTGGGTGACGAACTGTTTCATGTTGCCGGAGGTGAGGCCGGTGGCGCCGACGGTGGCGAATACGCCGGTCAGGATGGCGCCGGTGGTGCCGCCCACGCCGTGTACGCCGAAGGCATCCAGGGAGTCGTCGTACTTAAGCTTCGCCTTGAGCAGCACGCCGCCGTAGCAGACCAGGCCACCGGCTACGCCCATGAGCAGGGCTGCACCAGGCTGTACGAAACCGGCGGCGGGGGTGATCACGACCAGGCCGGCCACCACGCCGGAGCCGAAGCCCAGGGCGGAAGGCTTGCCGGCATGGATCCACTCGGCGATCATCCAGGTCAGGCCGGCAGCGGCCGGTGCGATGGTGGTGGTCATGAAGGCGAGGCCGGCCAAGCCGCCCGCCGCGTCGGAGCAGCCGGCGCCCACGATGGCGGAACCCGCGTTGAAACCGAACCAGCCGAACCAGAGCAGACCGACGCCGAGCAGGGTCAGCGGCAGGTTATGCGGAGCCATGCGCTCAGTCGGGAAGCCGTGACGCTTGCCGAGGAAGAAGAGAACCACCAGGGCCGAGATACCGGAAGAGAGGTGAACGACGGTGCCGCCTGCGAAGTCGAGTGCGCCCATCTTGAAGAGCCAGCCGTCGGACATCCAGACCCAGTGCGCCAGCGGATCGTAGACCAGGGTGGTCCAGAGCAGTACGAACAGGCAGTAGGCGGAGAACTTGATCCTCTCGGCCAGGGCACCCGAGATCAGGGCCACGGTGATGATGGCGAACATGGCCTGGTACATGGCGAACACGTACTCGGGGATGGCGCCCGGCTCGGTCGGGACGTTCTGGAACAGCGCGTAGATCGCGTTGCCGTCCTTGAAGGTGATCAGCCCGTTCAGAAGGGCCTTGCTGAAGTCGCCCACCAGGCCGTGTCCCATGTCGGGGCCGAAGGCGAGAGAGTAGCCGATGATGGCCCACTGCACGCCGACGATGCCCATGGCCACCAGGGAGTGCATCATGGTGGAGAGGACGTTTTTCTGGCGGACCATGCCGCCGTAGAACAGGGCGAGGCCCGGGGTCATGAACAGGACCATGGCAGCGGAGACCAGCATCCAGGCGGTGTCGCCGGTGTTGAGGACCGGGGCGACGTTTTTGGCTGCGGGGGCGGCGGCCGGTGCTGCGGCAGCCGGTGCGGCTGCGGCCGGAGCAGGTGCCGCGGCGGGGGTGGCGGCCGCCGGGGCTGCGGTGGCGGTAGCGGCAGCCGGTGCCGCGGCGGAATCGGCCGCCTTCTCCTCGGCTATGGCGAGGACCGGTACCAGCATCAGGCTGGCCAGGAGGGCCAGCTTCCCGAGTTTCATGGTGAGGCAGCTGGAAGCGGGCTTAGCTGCATCCTTTACCTTTTTAATGTCACGCATCATAACACTCTCCGTTGATCGTATTTATGGGTTTGGATTGAAAGAACCTGAAGTCCTAGATCGCCTCGTCGCCCTTCTCGCCGGTCCTGATGCGGACCGCCTCTTCCAGCGACAGGATGAAGATCTTGCCGTCGCCGATCCTGCCGGTCTTGGCGGTGTCTTCGATGGTGGTTACGGCTTTTGCCGCGAGCTCGTCGGCCACCACAATTTCCAATTTCACCTTGGGTATGAAGTCCACGACGTACTCTGCGCCACGGTACAGTTCGGTGTGCCCTTTCTGGCGCCCGTACCCCTTCACCTCGCTCACGGTGATCCCCTCGATTCCGATCTCGTTGAGGGCGTCCTTCACCTCGTCCAGCTTGAACGGCTTGATGATTGCTTCTATCAGCTTCATCACTTGCCTCCTTTGTTAGTAATGGCGGTGGATTTGTCGTTTGCACACTGCGTGCATCACAGGTCTTGCAGAACATTCGGCAGGCCGGTTTGATCGGCTTGCAGACATAGCATCCATCGGTTCCAGGTTTCACCCTCTTTTCAGGCCCCTGAAGGCTTCGATGCCCTTGCCTTTTGTTCAACTTTGAATAAACAGATCTTTGCAGCCTTGAAAACAGTCCCCCTTTCCCAATAATGATGCCCTCCACCACGACCTGCACCATTGCCTAAACGGGCGGGAAAGCCTTCTGCGGCACACCCTCGTGCCGTGTAACCATCCCATAGCACAGGCTGTGCCAGCACGCACAACGCCACGCAACACATCGAAATTTCGGACATTTCAGACGCCACAGCGTAAACGCGGCCATGCAGCGGTCACTTATTGCGGCAGGGATGATCATTTTTTAGGCAAGGAAAAGGAAGGGAGACAGAGGCGGGACGACTGGCCAGCGGCGCGGCGCATCAGCAGCCGGAATCGGTGGCGGCAGGATCGGTGGCGACAGGATCGGTAGCGACAGGATCGGTAGCGACAGGATCGGTAGCCGCAGGATCGGTAGCGGCAGGATCGGTGGCGACAGGAGCGGCGACGACATGATCGCCGACGGGGGGGAGGAACAGGCGGGGGAACTCCTCGGGCCGCATCGGCTTGCTGAACAGATACCCCTGGTACATGTCGCAGCGGTTCCTGGTGAGGAATTCGAGCTGCGCCTGGGTCTCGACCCCTTCCGCGATCACCTGCAGTTTCAGGGTGTGCGCCATCTCTATGGTGGCCAGGGTGATCGCCGCATCATCGGGATCGCTGGTGATGTCGTTGATGAAGGTCCGGTCGATCTTCAGCACGTCGAGCGGGAACCGCTTGAGGTAGGAAAGCGAGGAGAAACCGGTGCCGAAGTCGTCTATGGCAAGACGCACCCCCATCCCCTTGAGGGCCTGGAGGGTCTTAACCGTCCGCTCGGTGTGCGCCATGAGCACCCCTTCGGTGAGCTCCAGCTCCAAGAGGCCGGGATCGAGGCCGCTCCGCTCGAGGACGGCGGTGACCATGTCCAGCAGCTCGTTCTTCAAGAACTGCTGCCCCGAGATGTTGACCGCGATGGTGACCGGCGGCAGCCCCTGGTCGATCCAGAGCTTGTGCTGGCGGCAGGCCTCTCTCATCACCCATTGGTCGATCTGGATCACCAGCCCGATCTCCTCGGCCAGCGGCAGGAAGCGCCCCGGCTCGACCACCCCCAGCTCCTTGCTGTTCCAGCGCACCAGGGCCTCGATCCCCACCACCTCGCCGGTCCGGCAGCTCACCTGGGGCTGGTAGTACACCTGGAACTCCTCCTCCTTGAGGGCCTTGTGCAGCTGGCTCTCCAGGATGATCCGCTCCAGCGCCTTTGCGTTCATGGACTCGTCGTAGATCTGGTAGCCGTTTCTCCCCTGCTCCTTGGCCTGGTACATGGCGCCGTCCGCGTTCCTGATCAGGTCGCTCGCCGTGGTCGCGTCGAAGGGGTAGAGGCTGATGCCGATGCTGGTGGAGACGAAGACCTCCTGCCCCTCCAGCGAGTAGGGAACCGAGACCGCGTCCAGAATGCGCCGGGCGACCTTGGCCACGTCCTGAAAATGCTCGATGTCCGAAAGCATGATGGTGAACTCGTCCCCGCCCAGGCGCGAGACCAGCGAGGGGGGACAGTCGTCCTCGGCGCGGGCCAGGCAGTCGCTTCTACGCACGCAGCGCAGCAGGCGGTCGGCGACGTCCTGCAGCAGCCGGTCCCCCACCCCGTGTCCCAGGGTGTCGTTGACGAGCTTGAAGCGGTCCAGGTCGAGGAACAGCACGGCCAGCATGCGGTCGTTGCGGTTGGCGAAGACCAGCGCCTGCTCCAGCTGCTGCTGGAAGAAGCGGCGGTTGGGGAGCCCGGTCAGGGCGTCGTAGTAGGCCAAAAGGCGGATCTGCTCCTCGGCCCGCTTGCGCTCGGTGATGTCCTGGATGGTGCCGGTAAGGCAGACGGCCTCACCCTCCTCGTCCAGCACGGTCACCAGCTCGGCGTGCAGGGTCCGCTCCCCCCCGTCCAGGGTGATGCGGTAATCGAAACTCAGGGGAGCGCGCTGGGCAATGGCGTCGTCGATGGAGCCCTGCACGAAGGCGCGGTCCTGGTGGTGCACCGGGTCGAGTATGGGGTTTCCGTCGCGGTGGCTGGGATCGATGCAGCAGATGCTGTACACCTCTTCCGAGCAGCGGATCTCTCCGGTGGTGAGGTCCCACTCCCAGGAGCCGATGTGGGCGAGGCTTTGGGCATGGGCGAGGCCGGCCCGGCTCTCCCTGAGCTGCTCAAGGGCGCTGCTTGCCCGCAGCATGTAGCTCACCCGGTAACCCAGGATGTGCCAGTTGATCGGCTTGGTGATGAAGTCGGTGGCGCCGACCTCGTAGGCGCAGTCGATGGATTCCAGGTCATCCAGACCGGTCATCATCAGCACCGGCGTGTCGCGCCCCCACTCGGTGCGCCGGATGGCGCTGCAGACGGAAAAGCCGTCCACGCCGGGGAGCATCACGTCCAGGAGCACGAGGTCGGGGGCATGGGCGACGAATTCCTCCAGCGCCTGCTCGCCGGTCTCTGCGTCGCGCACCGCGAACCCAGAGTTCTCCAGGGTCTCCCGGGCCAGCAGACGCACTGCCTGGTCGTCGTCCACCACCATGACCAGCGGGGTGGCGCGCTTGGACTTCCTGGTCAGCATAACGGCCCTCCCCTCAAGGCGTCGCGCACCAGCCGGTACTCCTCCTCGACCTGGTGCAGCAGCGGCAGCGCCCCTTCCGTGGACCCCGCCCGCCCCAGACTCTCAAGTTCCATGCAGACCCCGGCCAGGCGCAGGGCGCCCAGGTTGGCGCTGCTGGACTTGAAGCTGTGCGCGGCCGCCTTGAGTTTCTCCGCGTCCCCACCCGACTCGGCCTCGCGCATGGTCTGCAGCAGCGCCGGGGTGCTGGCCAGGTACAGGTCCACCACCTTGCGCAGGATCTCCACCCCGCGGTTGCCGGGGAGGGTGCGGATCATCTCCAGGGCGCCGCTCATCTTGTCGTGCGAGATCACCTCCAGCGGCTCGTCGGTAGCCGCCTCCCCATCGGTCGCCGGGGCCGGTGCCGTCCCGTCCAGCAGCCGTTCCATCGTCTTGGCGATCTGGTCGCACGTGAAGGGCTTGGAGAGATAATCGTCCGCGCCAGCCTCCAGGCAAGCCACCCGGTCACCCGGCATGGCGTAGGCGGTAAGCGCGACGATGGGGACCCGGTCACCGCTCCCCTGCTCCCACGCCCTGATCCGCCTGGTCGCCTCGAGGCCGTCCAGGACCGGCATCTGGCAGTCCATGAAGACCACGTCGTAGCGGTTTTGCTGCACCTCGCTCACGGCGGCGGCGCCATCCTCCACCACCTTGACCCGGCACCCCAGGCTTTCCAGCATCCCCCTCCCGACCTCCTGGTTCACCGCGTTGTCCTCCACGAGGAGCACCTGGCGCTGGCGCGGTGCAGGGGCACCGCAGCACCCTGCCGCCAGACGATCTTCGTCATCCATACCCAGCGCCGCCATCAGCGCGCGGTACAGCCCCTCCTGCTGCAGCGGCCGCCTGGGGAACGTGGTCGCCTGCAGCTCGGCCAGGCGCGGGTCCGCGGCCTGCTCCTCCCGCTCGGTCAGGAGCAGGATCCGGATCGTGCGCCCGGCGGGTACGGTGCGGATGGTGGCGGCAAGCTCCACCCCGTCGGTGCCGGCCAGGCGGTGGTCCAGGATGGCTACGTCGAAGGGGGCTGTCACGATGCGGCAAAACGCATCGGGGGCATCTGCAACGCATTCCAGGTCCATACCCCAGGAATCAAGCTGTTCCCCGATCCCGTCCCGGGTCTCTTCGTCGTCGCTGGCCAAAAGCACCCGTTTGTCGCGCAGCGCCGTGCAGCAGCGCTCTGGGCGTGGGGTCTCCTCATGAACCTCGAGCCGGGCGGTGAAACTGAAGCGGGAGCCTCGCCCCGGCTCGCTCTCCAACTCCAGGGCGCCCCCCATCAGCTCGGTCAGCTGCCGGGCGATGGCCAGCCCCAGCCCGGTGCCGCCGTACTTGCGGGTCATGGATTCGTCCCCCTGGGTGAACTGGTTGAAGATGCGCTGCTGCGCCTCGGGGGCGATGCCGATGCCGGTGTCCGCGACGCTGACGCGAACCACGGCCGGGGGCTCCGCGACCGCCAGGGAGAGGCGTACCGACCCCTTCAAGGTGAACTTCACGGCGTTCCCCAGCAGGTTCACCATCACCTGGCGCAGCCTCCCCGGGTCCCCCGTAAAGGTGCGCGGCAGTCCCGGCTCCAGCTCCAGGGCGAGCTCCAGCCCCTTCCGGGCCGCGTCCTCGGCGCAGATGGCGATCGCGTCGGAGGCGAGCTGGTGCAGGTCGAAGGGGATCTGCTCCAGCTCCATGCGTCCCGCCTCGATCTTGGAGAAGTCGAGGATGTTGTTGATGATGGAGAGGAGCGCCTCCCCGGAGCGTCGCACCGTGTCCACGTAGCGGGTCTGCTCCCTGGTCAGGTCGGTCCCCAAAAGGAGCTCGGTCATGCCGAGCACGCCGTACATCGGGGTCCTGATCTCGTGGCTCATCTGCGCCAGAAAATCCGACTTGGCTCGGCTGGCCGACTGGGCGCTCTGCATCGCTTCCCGCACGCTCTCAAGGCTCGCCTCCAACTGCCGGTTCACCTCCGACAGTTCCAGGGTCCGTACCGCCACCTCCATCTCCAATTCCTCAGAGTGCAGCGCGAGGCGCTCGTCCCGGATCGAGATCTCGGCCAGCATGTTGTTGAAGCAGGCGAACAGGACCGCCAGCTCGTCTTCGCCGGCGCGCTCCACCCTGACCCGGTAATCCTGGCTCCTGGAGACGATCTCCATCTTCCTGCTCAGGTCGCGGATCGGCTCGGATATGATCCAGTCTATGCGCTGGGAGAGGAGCGCGGCTACCCCCGCCGAGCCGAGCAGGGCCAGGGTGAGCTGCAAGGAGGCGAAGAGAGACAGCGTGGAGTCCGGGAGTGCGGGGGATACAGCGGGGGAATGGTAGCAGATGAAGCTTAGGGTGAGAGACAGGAGCAGCAGCGTGTTGCAGCCGAGGAGAAGCGTGATCAGTCTGGATTTGAGCGAGCTTTTTCCCGGCCACGAAAGCTTCACGGCACCTCCTTCGTCGCGTTCCGGAGGGGGAATTGACCGGCCGGAGCCCCCGCGGGGGCGCGGTCTCGTGATGCCCGGAAGGCAAACGTTAGAACTTTACAATATAGGGTCGGGATTTCAAGGCAGGCGGGCGGCCGCTGCGAGGGAGATGAAGTTGGCCAGGATGGCGCGGGAGGCGGCGTTGAACTCCGTTTCGGCGGCGATAAAGCCGGAAAGGTAGTCGGCGCGGGGAGTGAACAGGCCATCCCAGCCGTCGACGATGGCGCGGTCGACCTCGGGGTGGAACTGGACCCCGTAGACGCTGCCGGGAAGCCGGAAGGCCTGGGCCGGGCAGGCACCGGATGAGGCGAGCAGCGTGCCCCCGGGCGGAACGGTGAAACTGTCACCGTGGAGCTGGAAGGTTACGAAGGGGGTGGGAACCCCGGCGAAGAGCGGGTCGGCGCTCCCCTCGCCGTTCAGTTCCACGCGGCAGATCCCCATCTCGCCGTGGCAGGAGGGGGAGCTCACCACCCCGCCGGTCGCGTGGGAGAGGAGCTGCCCCCCAAGGCAGATGCCGAGAAGGGGCGTCCCGGCCTTGATGGCGGCTTCGATGAACTCCAGCACGCGGGCCAGGTGCGGGTGCTCAACCGTGTCGTGCACCCCCATCTCCCCGCCGAGCACCACGATCCCCGCAAGCGTCGCCGGGTCGGGGAAGGGCTCGGCCGCGTAGGCGGCCAGGCACCGGTAGGGATGCCCCGACTCATCGAGGATCCCGACGAGTCCGCCTGCCGGGCAGTGCGGGTCGTTTTGCACGATCAGGAACATGGAATCTCCTTGTCATTATCTAAAAGCGTCCTCCCTCCCCCTTCTGAGAGGGTGTCCGAAGGGCGGGAGGAGGACGCCACGAAGCTGCAGAGGGGGGGAGAGGAGATGAAGGCCTGCTGCGACAGCTCGGTTTGCGGTTCTCCCCTTATTTCTTGACCGTGATCCGTCCCCCCTCACCAAAGACCAGCGGCGACTCCGGGAAATCCGCGGCGGAAAGCATGCGCATCAGGCGCAGGGCGCGGCGCTTGGGGTCGGGCTTAGGACCCGTGTAGCGGAACTGCCGGAAGGAATCTATGCTCCCCCCGACGAAGGAGCCATCGGCTGCGAGCTCCACGGTTAGCAGCGGCGCGTAGCCGCTCTCGCCGGCGACGCTCACCCCGCCGTAGGTGGCGAAGTTCCCCAGGCTGTAGGCGATGAGCCTGCCCCGGTACAACTCCAGGGCGCGCGGCACGTGCGGCCCGTGGGCGAGCACCAGGTCGGCGCCCCGCTCCACCGCCTCATGGGCGAAGCGGACCAGGTCGCCGCGCGGCTCGTCCAGGAAGCGCTCCTGGCCCGGCGCCACGTGCAGCGCCCCCCTCCCCTCGGCACCGGCGTGGATGGAGAGGATGACCAGGTCGTAGTCGCGGGCGACGCGCTCTATCTCCTGCAGGGGCTGTGCCGGGAAGACGATGGAGCGCGGCGGCGGCCCGTAGGAGAGCGCGATCACGGCGACGCGCACCCCGTGCAGGTCGAAGCGGGCGATCTCCCCCTTCTTGCTGGAAAACTGCAACCCCGCCCCGGAAAGCGCCTGCCTGGTCGCCTCCAGACCGGCCCGCCCGAAATCGACGGCGTGGTTGTTGGCCAGGGAAAGCACCGAGAGTCCGGCATCTTTCAGGTTCTGCGCGTAGGAGGGGGGGGTGCGGAACAGGTAGCGGCGCCCGGCCAGCGGCTCCTTGGTCGGCGTTTGCTCGCTGCACAGAGGCCCTTCCAGGTTCCCCAGGGCGATGTCGGCGCGGCGCAGGTAGGGAGCGACCGCGGCGAAGAGGTCCCGCCCCCCGCGGGGGGGGAGCTTGGCTGTCGGGAAGTCGCTCCCCATCATGATGTCCCCCACGGCCGCCACGGTGACGGTCGGGGCAGAGAAGGCCGGTACAGGCAGGAGCAGCAGAAAAAGGACGAGCGCGCCCCGGAAGGGGAAGACGTTTACGGTGACACGGGCGAAGTGGGACAGGGCGAGCTTCCTTTCTTGCCTATTAAGGGTGCAGATCGGCCGTATTTTTAGGCGGTGTTCGTCGTGTCCGAGGAGGACGCAGGAGAGGGCGAATGATTATTCGCCCCTACAGACCCCTCGAAGGCGCCCCCCCTACCCCATTAGGCGTTTTTTCGCAAAAGCCCCTCGGCGAGCACCTCGACCACGTCCCTCACCCGGACCTGGCCCGCCCCCTTGTCCTTGAGGCCGTCCTCAATCATGGTCATGCAGTAGGGACAGGCGACGCAGATGGTGTCGGGCTTCTGGGCGAGCAGCTCGTCGACGCGGGCGTGGTTCACCCTCTCGCCGGTGAACTCCTCCATCCACATGCGCCCGCCGCCGGCACCGCAGCAAAACGAGTTCCTGCCGTGGCGCTCCGTCTCGACGGGAGCGACGCCGGTGGCCGCCTGGACCAGGGTGCGCGGCGCCTCGAAGATGTCGTTGTGGCGCCCGAGGTAGCAGGGGTCGTGATAGGCGATCCTCCCGAGGCTGTCGTCCTTCTTGTCCAGGTTGATGCGCCCGCTCCGGATCAGGTCCGCGATCAGCTCGCTCTGGTGCACCACCTCGAGCTCCAGCCCGTACTGGCGGTAGTCGTTCTTCAAGGTGGTGAGGCAGTGCGGGCAGAGGGTGATCACCTTGGTTACCCCGCGCTGGCGGAAGAGCTCCACGTTTTCCAGGGCCATCTTCTCGAACAGGTACTCGTTGCCGAGCCTCCTCAGGGAATCGCCACAGCACTTCTCGTCCTTGCCCAGGATCCCCCAGGAGATCCCCGCCGCGTTCAGCACGGTGGCGAGCGCCACGGTGACCTGCTTGGCGCGGGAGTCAAAGGAACCGGCGCACCCGACGTAGAGAAGGTACTCCGTCTCGCCGGCCACGAAGGGCTTGACCGGCAGGGTGGAGACCCACTTGGCGCGCTCGCCCGGGGCGATGCCCCAGGGGTTGGAGCGCTGCTCCATGTTCTCGAACAGGTTCAGGAGCTCCTCGGGGAAGCGGGACTCGGTCTCCACCAGGTGGCGCCGCATCTTGACGATCTTGGGCATCTGCTCGATCAGCACCGGACAGGCCTCCATGCAGGCGCCGCAGGTGGTGCAGGACCAGATGGCGTCCTCGGTGTTGGTCCCCTCACCCTCGGCGCCGATGAGCGGCAGGGTGCCGCGTCTCCCCTCCCGGAGCGCGTCGCCGTTCTCCAGGAGGTTGGTCTTGATGGCGTGCACGATCTGGCGCGGGTTCAAGGCCTTGCCGGTAATGGTGGCCGGGCAGGCGGCCTGGCAGCGGCCGCACTCGGTGCAGGTGAAGGAGTCGAAGAGGTCCTTCCAGGTGAAGCGCTCCACGGTTCCCACCCCGTAGACCGCCCCCTTCTCGAACTTCTCGCGGGGCTGGGTCGCGGGCCAGGCGAGAGCCCCGAAGTAGCAGTTGGGGATCGCGGTCAGGATGTGCATGTGCTTCGAGTGCGGCAAGAAGCAGATGAAGGCGAAGAGCACGAAGGCGTGCAGCCACCAGGAGACGTTGCGCAGCGTCGGGATGAGGTCGGGGTGCGAGCTCAGCCAGGAGCCGATGAGCGAGGAGACCGGCATGGCCGACGGGTCCTCCATCCCCAGCGCGATCAGCGAGCCGTGCAGCCCGAAGTAGGCCAGCATCAAGAGCGCGATGAAGGAGAGGATCAGGAAGGCCTCCGGGCTTCTCCCCTTCACGTAGAGGCTGTCCAGGTGGGGGGGCTTCACCACCAGGCGCCTGATGAAGGAGAAGGCGATGGCGAAGAGCGTGAGCAGCGACACCGCGTCGAAGGCGAGCAGGAGCGCCCGGTGCACCCCTTCGGGGAGCAGGGCGAGGCTAACCGACGGGAACACCCCGTTCACCAGGAACTCGCCGTTGGCAAGCGCCAGGATCATAAAGGACCAGAAAATCACGAAGTGGTTCAGGCCGAAGGGCTTTCTCAGCACGCGCAACTGGGCGAAGGCGTACAGGAACATCTCGGCGAGACGACGAGCCGGCTGGTCCAGCCTCTCTTCGGGCTGGCCGTAGCAGAGCAGCGAGAAGCGGCGGTACACGCTCCAGCAGAAGAAGAGGAGCGAGGCGACCAGGAGCGTCGTGAAGATAGCGGTTTGCGGCATCATAGGTGTACCTCGTTATGGTGTGCGGCGCTGCCGCGCAACTGGGTCTCTGGGGTTGATCACGCCTTGGAGCGGGCGGCCTTGAGCGCCCTGAGCTTGTTGGTCAGCGCCGGAATGATCTTGAACAGGTCGCCCACGATGCCGTAGCTCGCCACCTCGAAGATGGGGGCCTCGGCGTCGCGGTTGATGGCGATCACCACGTCGGAGTCCTGCATGCCGACCAGATGCTGGATCGCGCCGGAGATGCCGCAGGCGATGTAGACCTTCGGGCGCACCGTCTTGCCGGTCTGCCCCACCTGCCGGTCCGGGGGCATCCAGCCGGCGTCGACGGCGCTCCTCGAGGCGCCCACCACGCCGCCCAGAACGTCGGCCAGCTCCTGGAGCATGGCGAAGTTCTCCTTGGCCATCATGCCGCGCCCGCCGGAGACGATGAACTCGGCCCCGGCGATGTCCACCTTGGAGCCGCCGCCGTCCATGAGGATGTCCAGCACCTTGACCAGGACCTGCTCCTCGACCACCGGTACCGGCTCCCGGACGATCTCGCCTTTGGCCTGGGGGTCGAACTCGGGCATGGGCATCACGTGCGGACGCACCGTGGACATCTGGGGGCGGAACTTGTCGCAGACGATGGTGGCCATGATGTTGCCGCCGAAGGCGGGGCGGGTCTGCATCAGGTTCCCCTTGTCGTCGATGGAGAGCCCGGTGCAGTCCGCGGTGAGCCCGGTGGCGAGCACGGTGGCGACCACGCCGGCCAAGTCGCGCCCGAGACCGGTGGCGCCCATCAGGATCACCTCCGGCTTGTACTTCTCGACCAGGGCGCAAAGGCTCTTCTGGTACGCCTCGGTGCGGTAGTGGCGCAGTACCGGCGCGTCCATGAGGTAGACCTTCTCCGCACCGTAGCCGAAGGCCTGGTCGCAGAGCTTCTCCACCCCCTCGCCCATAACCACGGCGCAAAGCGGGCACTTCCTCGCCTGTGCCAGCTCCTTTCCTTTTCCCAAAAGTTCCCAGGAGACCTTGGCGGCCTCCCCCTCGGTCTGCTCCACGAAGACCCACACCCCGGAATAGGCGGCAAGCTTCTTCTTGAGCGCGGCCTCCTCGGCGTCCTCCTCCGAGAGCTCGGCGCCTGCGGAAGAGGCTGCCAGCTCCTGCAGGATGCGCAGCTCCTCCGGGGTGAAGGCCATCTCGATCGCCTGTACCGGGCAGACCTTGACGCACTTGACGCAGCCGATGCAGCGGGAGGCGTCGATGATCGGCTCCCCCGCGTCGTTCATCTGGATGGCGTCGACCGGGCAGGCGCTCTGGCAGCGGGCCCCGCAGGCGATGCACTTGTTTTCCAGCAGCCTTGCCTTGCCGCGCGGTTTCTTGGGTGGTTTCACAGCATCGGTCATTGCTTTTCCCTTGGTGATTTAGATTAGAGAGCCAGGAGATCCTTCTCCAGCATCTTGTCGATGAGCAGCTGCGCCGCCCCTTCCGGGTCGTGCACCCCGTCCCCCAGCATCTCCCCCTTGGCCCGCTCGGGCGAGAAGATGCGGCTCACCCAGGTGGGGGAGCCCTTGAGGCCGATGCCGTTCACGTCGAGCTGCAGCACCTTGTTGTCCCAGACCTCGACCTGGGCGTCGGCCGACTCGAGACGCATGGCCACGGTCGGGTAGCGCGGGCGGTTCAGCTCGCGCACCACGGTGAGGAGCACCGGCAGCGGGGCCTCCACGTGCTCGTGGCGCCCTTCCAGCTTGCGGCTCACCCGGATCTTCTTGCCGGAGAGGTCGAGCTCGTCGACCCTGTCCACCAGGGTGAGCTGGGAGAAGTTGAGCCGGGTGGCGATGCCGGGGCCGACCTGGGCGGTGTCGCCGTCGATGGTCTGCTTGCCGCAGATCACCACCCCCACCTCCTCTTCCTTTGCCAGCCTCTCGATGGCGGCGGCCAGCACCTTGCTGGTGGCCAGCGTGTCAGCGCCGCCGAAGCTGCGGTCGGAGAGGAGCACGGCGCGGTCCACACCCTGGGCCAGCGCCTTTCTGAGCGTCGCCTCGGCGTTGGGGGGGCCCATGGAGATGGCGGCCACGCGGCAGCCGAAGCGGTCCTTGAAGCGGAGCGCCTCCTCGACGGCATGGGTATCGTAGGGGTTGACGATGAAGGGGACACCCTCGCGGATCAGGGTGTTGGTGACGGGATCGATCTGTACCTGGGTTGTATCGGGAACCTGCTTTACGCATACCACTACGAGCATAGGGACCTCGGGTGTTTTGATGCCTTCAGGGTACTAGAGAATTGGGGAAAAAAGTTGACCTAGGTCAAGGAGCGGATGTTTACGGAAGGGTCCGGGAGAGTTAGCTGAGTCACGGTGCCCGGTCGCCCCCCCAAACCCCTTGCTTTTTACCTGATGATCTTCTACCATCACGCGAGTTCAGGTGGCCACTACACACCCGGAACAAGCGGGTGGAGATACATGTCCGACAGATACATCGAAAAAAACTTTCTCTACCTGCTGGCGCTGTCACTGCTGTTCCACGTAGCGGTATATCTAGTTATCATGATAATCCCCCCGGAACAACCCAAAACGGCACCGGAACCTACCATGGTTGACCTGACCGACCTGCCGGACCTGACGCCGCAACCGCAGCCGCAGCCCCCCAGGGAAAAACCGGAGCCCAAGCCCGAGATCAGGCGGTACGCGGAAAAACCGCAGCGTGTTGTCAAGGAGATGGCGCCGAAGGGGCGGGACGAGATGGACCGGATGCTGCCGAAAACGCGGCCGCTGCCGCAGTCGAGCCGCCCGGCGCCGGCGCAGAGAGTGCCGGTACCGCCTCAGGCGGCGCAGCCGACCCAGGAGCCGCTGCCCCCCGGCCAGGGGATCTTCAAGCCCAAGACGGCCCAAGTCCCCGACCGCGCCAAGCTCTTTCCCAGCGCCACCAGGATGGCGCGCCTGGAGGAGAGCTACCGGGAGAAGTACCGCAGCGAGGTCGAGGAGGGGGACACCCGCTTCCTCAACACCGACGACATCATGTTCGGCTCGTTTTTACGCCGCCTGGAGACGGCGATCTACGGGGTGTGGCACTACCCGCAGGCGGCCCTCGTGCGCGGCATCGAAGGGACCACGCCGGTCCGGATCACCTTCAACCGCAGGGGCGAAATCGTCCGCGTCGACATGCTGGAAAGCTCGGGGAGCAAGATCCTCGACGACGAGGTGCTGCGCACCCTGAACGCCCTGGGGCCGATCGGCTCCTTCCCCAAGGGGTACACCGGCGAAACCTTCAAGCTGATCGCCTTCTTCCACTACGGCAGCGGCAGCGGCAGGCTGCACTAGCAGGAAAGCCGCTGCCTCAAAAACGCCTCGAAATCCCCGTTGAACTCGTCGCGCTTGAGCGCCATGTCCACCGTCGCCTTCAAAAAGCCCAGCTTGTCGCCGCAGTCGTGGCGCACGCCGTCGAAACGGCAGCCGTAGATCGGCTCCTTGCGCGATAGCGTCTTGATGGCGTCGGTCAACTGGATCTCTCCCCCCTTGCCCGGTTCCTGGTTCTCCAGGATCGGGAAGATCCCCGGCGTCAGGATATAGCGGCCGATGATGGCCAGGTCCGAGGGAGCCTCCGCGACCGGCGGTTTCTCCACCAGGTCCAGCACCTCGAAGGCGCGGTTGGAGAGGTGGTTCGCCTTGACGCAGCCGTAGGAAGAGATGGTCTCGATGGGGACCTGCTCCAGGGCGAGCACCGGCGAGCGGTAGCTCTCGTAGGTCTGCAGCAGCTGGGCCAGGCAGGGTTCCTGGGCGTCGATGATGTCATCCCCCAGAAGGACGGCGAACGGCTCGTCCCCCACGAAGTCCTTGGCGCAGAGGATGGCGTGGCCAAGCCCCAGCGCCTCCTTCTGCCTCACGAAGAAGATGTTGGCCATCTCCGCGATCTCGCGCACCTGTTGAAGTTCGTGGTCCTTACCCTTCTCGTAGAGAAGCGACTCAAGCTCAAAGGAGATATCGAAGTGGTCCTCGATCGCCCTCTTGCCGCGGCCGGTGACGAAGAGGATCTGTTCGATCCCCGAGGCTACCGCCTCCTCCACCACGTACTGCACCAGCGGCTTGTCGATGAGCGGCAGCATCTCCTTGGGGGTGGACTTGGTGGCCGGCAGGAACCTGGTGCCCAGGCCCGCGACCGGAAAGACCGCCTTCTTAACGCGCATAGCGAACTCCTTGGTCACATAGAAGAAATAGTTGCAGCGGACCTGCACCCGCTATGTATCCCGCAACGCCGCTCCCCTTCCCCTTCGGAAAGGATGTGCCCGGCACGGGACCGTTCATCCTGTAGGGGCGAATAATCATTCGCCCGCCTTTGCTCCCCCTCCCCTTGCGGCAGATTGTGCCGAAACGGTCCGAGGTGCCACGAAGCGCCGCAGCTGCCCCAGCGTCCCCCCCTTTGCGAAGGGGGGACAGGGGGGATTTGCTTTTAAGCCTTTTAAGCGCCTACATCCCTCTCTTGGCCGACTCCAGCGTGTTCTGCAACAGCATGGTGATGGTCATCGGCCCCACGCCGCCGGGAACCGGGGTGATGGCCGAGGCACGCTCGCTGGCAGCCGCGTACTCCACGTCCCCCACCAGCTTCTTCTCGCCCACGCGGTTCACGCCGACGTCGATGACCACCGCCCCCTCCTTGATCCAGGAGCCCTTGATCATCTCGGGAACGCCCACCGCCGCGATGACGACGTCGGCCTGGGCCACCTTGCCGGCGAGATCGCGGGTCTTTGAGTGGCACAGGGTCACCGTGGCATTTTGCTGCAGGCACATGAAGGCGACCGGCTTGCCCACGATGTTGGAGCGCCCGACCACGACCACTTCCTTGCCGGAGAGCTCGACTCCCGCCTCCTTGAGCATCACCATGACGCCGTAGGGGGTGCAGGGCTGGAAGAGCGGCTTGCCGATCACCAGGCGCCCCACGTTGTAGGGGTGGAAGCCGTCGGCATCCTTATCCGGAGAGATCGCCTCCAGGACGCGCTCGGTGTTGATCTGTTTGGGGAGCGGCAGCTGCACCAGGATGCCGTGGATCTTGGGGTCCGCGTTCAGCTTCTCGATCAGCGCCAGAAGCTCCGCCTCGCCGGTCTCGGCCGGGAGCTTGTACTCGTCCGAGAAGATCCCCACATCAGCGCATGCCTTCTCCTTCATGGAGACGTAGACCTTGCTGGCCGGGTCCTCCCCCACCAGTACCACGGCGAGACCGGGGACGATCCCCTTTTCCTTGAGTCGAGCAGCCTCTGCGCTGATCTCAGCGCGGATCTTCGCCGCGATGGCCTTCCCGTCGATGATTTTCGCCATTAACGTGCACCCCTTTTTTCACTGGAATATGCAGGCGCGGTGCGGGCGCGCGGCCCCACCGGCGTCAGGTTTTAAGCTGTCGATAATAAGTAAAGAGAGATTTTTTGTAAAGGACTTTGCCGGGAAAACGGGACAAAAAAAGCCCCCCGCGAACGGGGGGCTGGTGGGTCTGGATCAGGAGGCCGAGGGGCAGCCGGCGCAGCTTCCGCCGGAGGGGCAGGAAGGTGCCGCCTTGGAGCCGCCGTAACCGTCTCCGTACCATCCTCCCCCTTTCAGCGAAAAGCCGGACTGGGAGATCAGCTTCTCGACCGGGCCGCCGCAGGCGGGGCACTCGGAAGCGGGCGCGTCGGAGAACTTCTGGCGCAACTCAAAGGTATTATTGCAGCTTTTGCATTGATACTCGTAAAGTGGCATTTCTCTACTACCTCCTAATAAACTGTGACACCGGCCAAAAGACGGCTAAGGGCAGAATTAATATAAGGACCCGGCACCATATTTGTCAAGGGGCAAGCTGGAGGCTCTGGGAAATTGCGAAGAGCAGGCGCGAGCGGTAGATGATGCCGACCACCTTCTTGCCGTCCACGACCGGCACCCTCTGGAAGCGGTGGGTGAGGAAGAGACGGGCCACGTCGCTTACGCTGGCGTCCTGGGTTACCGAGATGGGCTGGTGTTCCATGATGGCGGAGATGGGAAGATCCTTGATGCGGTCGCACAGGGAGCCGAAGAAAGCGGGGTCGGATTTTCCTTCCGGCGCGCCGTCCATGATGGCCGTGATGATGCTGAGGGGCGTCAGGATCCCGGCCAGCCCTCCCCTGTCGTTGACCACGATCAGGCCCGGCGCCGCGTTCAGAAAACTCTCGTCGCCAAAGTTGCTCTTCATGATCCGGACCGCCTCTGCCACCGTGGTCCTGGTGGTGATGGACGGCACGTCCGTTACCATAATGTCTTTCGCCTTCATGGATGCTCCTTGTTTATTTTGAATAGGGAGAGAAGATCATCCTGCTCCACCCCCTCCACCCTCACTACCTTGTGCCGGGACTTGGCCCCGGACTTGATGCTCACCTTGGACTTGGCGATGCCGAGGCTCTTGGCGATCAGCTCGACGCACTGCTTGTTGGCCGCGTCGTCCACCGGCGGCGAGGTGAGCCTGACGCGCAGCTCGCCGTCCTTGGGGCCGCAGATCTCGCTGCGCGAGGCGCGCGGCTGCACGTGCACCGTGAAGAGAAACCCCTCCGGCGTCTGCGTTACCCTTACCTCCTCGCTCATTTATCCAGGGCGAGCAGCTTGTAGTAGGTGTCCAGGAGGTTCTTGAAGCCGGACTCGAACTGGAGCTTGTCCCGTTTGAGATCCTGGATCTGGTTGTTCAACTGCACCAGCTTGTTCTCGGCATCGGCGATGATGCGCTCCCCCTTGAGCTCCGCCTCGGAGATCATGAGGTGCGCCTCCTTCTGGGCGTTGGCCTTCATCTCCTCGGTGATGCGCTGGGCCGCCAGCATGGTCTCGCGCAGCTGCACCTCGCGGGCCTCCATCTCGGCCATCGCGGTGGCGTTGCGGTTGAGGCGCTCCTTCAGGTCGTTGTTCTCCCTCATGAGCTCTTCCATCTCGCCGGCCACCATCTGCAGGAAGGCGTCGACGTCCTCGGGGTCGAGCCCCCCGAGCATCTTGCCCTTGAACTGCTGCTGCTGGATGTCCATCGGAGTTATTTTCACAGGGTGCCTCCTCCCTTGAGCTGGTTGCTGAAGATCATAAGGTAGGTGTAGGCGGTATCGAAGACGATGATCTGCACCAGGTAGATGAGGGCGAAGAGGACCAGCGGCGAGAGGTCGAGCATCCCGGTGTTGGGCATGTAGCGGCGGATGCGGCGCAGTGCGGGCTCGGTCACGCGGTAGATGAAGCTGACGATGGGGTTGTAGGGGTCGGCGTTGACCCAGGAGATGATGACGCTGGCGAGCAGGATGTACTTGTAGATGGTTAACAGACCGCTGGCCAACTCGACAATCTTCGCAAGGGCCAAGAGGATGTTGGCAAGCAGGATCATTTATCCCCCTCTGAGCATGGTGGTAAAGCAAGCCAAGCTATACAGAAATCACGATGGTTTGTCAAGCTTCCCGGGTACAGTGGGCGCATCGCAACTATCGGCAAAGAAAGAACTTTTATGATGAGGCAACAAATTAAGGGGACACGGGTGCGGGTATTGCCGGCGGCGGGGTGGGGGCGCATATTCAATATTACATATTGACTAAAAGTTGGCGATGCTTTACAAACGTGCGAACAGTAAATGAGGAAGCACCACCGTCGCTGGTGGGCGGCCTGGTCTTCAAAACCAGTGAGGGGGGTGAGAAACTTCCCTGGTGGGTTCGATTCCCATGTGCTTCCGCCATTATCTTTCCGCATCATTTTCGGTAGGGGCGAATAAACATTCGTCCCTTCTTTCGTATGGGGTAACAAGGGGAGGCCCATATGATCATAAGTTTCATCGAGAATCTTATGAACTTATGGGCGGCCCTCTGGCTCCCGGGAGGCGCTGTTACGCTCTACATCTTCAACCGCAGGTACATCTCCTCGACCTTGTCTCTGGCCCAGGGCGTCCTTCTTAGGAACTTGAGGCTGGAGGAAATGCTGGGGGTGTGGGTAAAACAGCGAATGTCGATCCGCCTTCCCAGCTCTTCCCAGCCAAGTTCCTCCACCAATTCGGTGAGAATCATCTTCAAAGTGACGCCGTGGAGCGGATCGGTCGGCGATTGAGTGGTCATCGTTTCTTCCTGTGGCTGTTAGCTGCAAGTCTGAACAAGGGGCGTGCTGTTGATATGGCCCATTTGCTCAAATAAGTCAACGGAATCAGTCGGCTCAGGGTAGAGCCATGATGAGGAGACGGTAGTGGGGTTGGAAGAGAAACAGAGACAGTTCAATGCAGCCATGGAGTTGTATAACACACGGAAGGGTTATAAGCGTTTCGGCCTGTTGGTTTCGTTCGCCAACGTGAGCCTGCAGACCTGGCTAGTCTGGTGCATCCTGCCGCTGCCCATAGGCATCGCCGGAGAGCTGACCGCACTACTGGTCGCGTGGATTCTTGCCGACTTTCTGAATGGCCTGGTGCATCTGTTCATGGACCACAATGATGACTACGACTCGCTCTACGGACCGCTGATCGCCAGTTTTCACCTGCACCACAAGATGCCTCGTTACGGGCAGAAGTGTTTGCCGGCTGTCTACTTCCTCGAGTCCGGCTCCAAAATCTGGCTTGTCCCCTGCCTGGCTTTACTGGCGGTAGCAGCAGGATTCTTTCGGCTACATCCGCTGTTATTTCATACCCTCGTCTATGCCGGAATCCTTTCCTCCGTGGCTGAGGTCTCCCACTACCTCTGCCACAACTCGATGTCGCCCGCCGTGGTTTTCCTGGGCAACTGCCGAATTCTCCTGTCCAAGCGGCATCACGCTATTCACCACATGCAGGACAACGTGAACTACGCATTCCTGAACGGCGTCACAGATCCTGTCATAAACCTCATAGCCGCCAGATTTCCCCAGGGGTACAAGCACAACACCGACCTCCATTACGCCACCTATTCAGGCGAAACCGGCTCGCACCAGTGACACAAGGGCAGATGACAAGCGTAAGCCGCACCCTTATTTACGTTTATCGCCTTATGCGTAAATAGCGTCAAACCACTTCAGCTGACCGTTAAGCGACCGGGACATTCCAGGGCAACGGCTCAAAAGTGCCTCACCTCACCCTCCTCCGGGTCTTCACACAAGACCGACGGATGCAACGACTGACGAAAACCCGTTGCCTAGGAACATTAGCCACTATGAGGACTGCTGATTAAACGAAAAAACAAAAAAGAAATGGTACCTTACGTGTGACAACTTCTAAATCGCCATTTATATCTCGTAAATCACTATTTATCTTATACAAGTCCCAGCTCATAACTTCTACATCGTGATTTACAACTTCTGAATACTGGTTGATAAGTTGTAAATCCCAATTTATAACTTATCAATAACGGTTTACAACTTATATATCGCGAGTGAGAAGTTATACATCCCGATTGATAACTTCTCACTCACGATGCATAAGTTATGCATCGCGGTTTAGAAAAAGTATATCGGGGCTTATAAATCAGGGAGCGCGGTTCGGAACTTTCAAATAGCTGCTTACAAAACACCACCCGCAGATGACAACTTATACACAGCTATTTAGAAGATATAACTCGCGGTTTACAAGTTGTGCATCGTAATGGACGGATTATCTGGAGCAGGAAAGAGGGCTTAGGCGGGTGACAGCCCGCGGCTGTCAGGCATTAAGGAGAGTAATAAAGGCTTGCAACGAAAATCCTCCGGGGTGCCTGGCTGCACCACGGAGGATTTTTTGTTAGGGCTTGGCCCTTGACCTGGAAATGGTGAGCCGGATCAGGTCGGCGTACCGCCCTCCTCCCCTTCCTTTGCGGCACGCGCTGCACTGAGAGCTGCGTTAGCGGCCTTGGTCCTTGCGCGCCCCCTTTTCTCTTTGGCGAGGGTGAACCCCGAGGCGAGAAGGATTTCAGGATTGCGCACAGCAGCCATTTCCAGGATGGAGGCGACCTCGTCCAGGTTGAGGACCAGTTGTGCCTGAAGAAGCTCGCGTTCCGCAATCACCACCCTGCTCCCCAGCATCGACTCGTGATACACCGCATCGTGCTTGGCCGATGCGGCAAGATAGTATTCCACCAGGGTCGGATGCACCCCCCAGAACGAATCCGGAAACCTGGTCTTGTCAGCCAGGGAACTCACTACCCCCTGGTTGAACTCATGAAACTTCGTTGGCGGCATGTTGTGATAGTCCCGAACAATTCTGGAGCCCACGTCGCACCTCCTTTCCTTCGCCTGAGCGCAAGGCTTAACCTTAATTTATTTTAATAATTTCCCTGCCCCCATCAGATTACAACCTGGAGCAAGTAAAGCAAGCGCCCGGTGGCCAGATAATTCATTTCCACCGTCTCCCGGCCATCATAGGGATACTGGCCGCGATCGCCGTGCCCCAATCAGTCCTCGTTCAGAATGTGTCTCACGAGGTGCTGGCACTTTGGAAACTCACGAGCAAGAAGTCGAAGTTGTTTCGTTTCCAGGCGATTTTTCCCACGGGTCGACGCATCTACTGGAAACGCTGATACAAGCGGAGCCATCACTGGGAAAAGATCAGCACGCTGTAGGGCCCCAGAGAAACTGTGGCGTGACAGGGGAGTCCGTCGCACTCGCCCGTTTCGGCACCGGCGTCGCTGCTCGGATGATCAGAGAAGGCTTCGCTGTACCCCTGCCAATCGCTGTTGAAGCGCAACCTCCAGATCCCTTCGGCCGGAAAGCCGACAACGTATCCCTCCTGCGGTTCTCTGAAGAAATTGGCGACCACAACGACGTCGTCTCCAGCTCCTCCCTGGTCCCAGCGGTGGAAGGCGATGACCTTGGCCTCCTCGTTCAAGTGGTGCACTTGGGTGAACTGCCCGCACAGGCCGCGGGTGAAACCGGCGCGGTTGAGTCGCAGATGGATAAGGTCCCGGTAGAGCCGGACGATGCCGCAGAACTCGTCGCGCTGATCCCAGTCCAGCGGGACCGTGTCGCGGAACCATTCCCCTTCGAGAAACTCCTGCCCCTGGAACAGCATCGGTATGCCGGGAGCCGTAAAGACTAGGGCGGCGGCCAGGGTAGAGCGTTTCTGGGCGTACCATCCCTTGGGGTCCCCGGGATTTATCTCCTGAGGCACGCGGGCCTTGCCGTTGGCCACCTCGTCGTGGCTTTCGCTGTAGATGACCCGATCGAAGGCGTCGTCGTTGTAGCGGTAACAAATGGCGTCCCGGACGGAGGCAAGCGAGCGTGCTTGGTCATCGGGGGTTATCACCGCCTGGCGTATGGGATGCACGAACATGGCGTCCCACTGCGATCCGAAGCCGGCGCCCCCGGCACCCACGGCCTTGGTGAGCCAGCTGTTGTTCTGCAGATCCTCGGCTATGGTGATACGGCCGGGGAACTGCTGGGCGACCTGTTCGTTCAGCCACTGCAAAAGACTCCACCCCTCCGGAAGGTCGTTTTCTGTCGACCCGTCGACACTCCTGATGAACTGGGTGCAGTCGTAGCGCAACCCGTCCACATGGTATTCCTTAAGCCACATGAACACGTTGTCGGATATGAACTGGCGCACCTCGCCCTGGCCGTAATTGGGGCGTGTCTCCCCCCATGGGGTGTGGGACCGGCCGTCGTTGTAGAAGTAGATGCCGCCCAGCCCGTTTTCGGACCAGCCGTCGAACTGCCACAGATCGAGATCGTTTGGGCCCAGGTGGTTGTACACCACGTCGAGGATCACCGCGACCCCTTGGCTATGGGCACGTTTGACGAAACGTTTGAAGGCCAGAGGGCCTCCGTAGCTCAGTTCGACGGAGAAGATATGGGCAGGGTTGTACCCCCAGGACCGGTCGCCGGCAAACTCGCCCACCGGCATGATCTGGATGGCATTGACTCCCAGTTTTTTCAGATGCCCCAGGCGGGCCGCGATCGAGTCGAACTGGGCAGCCGCGTTGTCATCCTCCTGGTCATTGAAAGTCCCGACATGCAGCTCGTAGATGACCAACTCGTTCCAGGGAGCCAGGTGGAAGTCGTCGCCCCAGTCAAAGCTCGGATCGTGGACCACTGCATCGCCAGTGGAACCGGTCACCTCGCGGGCATAGGGGTCGATGCGCTTGAGCTCCCCCTTTTCGGTAGTGAGCAGGAACTTGTAGGCGTCGCCGACTTTGGCCCCAGGCACATCGGCAAACCAGTTGCCGTTCTCCTCGGCCTGCAGGGGGTTCTTGGCGCCATCCCAGTCATTGAACGTCCCGATGACCGATACCCGAGTGGCATGCGGGGCCCAGACGCGGAATCCGACTCCCCCAGCGTGCGGGGTTGCCCCCATCCCCCCGCCCCTATCCCCTTTGAGCTCTTTCTCCTTGACAGTGATCTCTTTGCTCATGGTCACAGTCCTCCGGCAGCCCTATCTGAGCAGCCCACTTCGCGTACCAGGAAACCAGGCTCCACTCACCCAGAAGCCATCAAAGGCCACAAGGCCGCAAGAATGCCGGTGGTAGTCATGGTTCTTCCTTTATGGGACGATACACCTTTATGTGACGGAAAACCTCTTCCCTGCCGAGTTTCCCAAACTTCAGAAATCCTCTGTCCAAAATCTTCATTGCCCATCTCCTTAATGGTGATTTCATCCTGGTTTAGCCAGCGCAGGAGGCCGGATTCCTCTTAATTTGCTACTAGCGTGCCGAGTTAATCCAAGCAACCTTGAGAACACAAGAGTCTGAATGCACGAGGAATAATTGGAGGGGCAAGGATGAGTGCGGGGAGAAACCGCAAGGGGTACCCGTCATTTATGGCATAACCGCCATATGCGGTGGGTATGGCTTGGTACGCCCCAGGTCGCCGTTGCGCAGGTATTCGGGTATTTTAAAAAACGGGAGCAAGCCACAGCCGCGGACCATCTCTGGCGCACTAACGGCCCTGCCTTCCCCCCCCCTGTTGCGGCCCTATAGATAAAAGCATGACCTCGAGCTGAAACAAAGGACAACCTGTGACACGATCGATGTGGGTGTCAGACCCGACGCCGGCAGCTACAACTGCTCGGATCCCGAAATGGAGGTGGATAATAGCAGCGGAAAGGCTCTTCCTGCAGAAGAGTACCCCGTCCCGACGCGGGCGTGACTCGGCCGAACTGGAGACCGCAGTGGAACGATGCTGAAGCGACCTGCCACATATCAAAGTTCCGCCACATGTGGCGGCCGCCCACCTTTTGCCGGGCATCCCGTGGCTTCACTCGGCAGCTAACGATCAGCTATGACAGGTTATTATTACGGCCGTACTCGAATCCGGCAATTGGCTTGCCAATTGCAAATAAAGGGTACCGCAGCGTATTCAAACCGTTTATTAAAAGGAGACGACATCATGCTAAAACTGCAGCGTATCTTGAGGCTACTGGTTTGTGCCGGGCTGGTAACAACGTCCTTTGGCTGTGCGTCCACCAGGACCCATGAAAGCCCCGGCGAGTACGTCGACAACACAGTCATCACAACCAAGGTAAAAGCAGCCATCTTCAACGAGTCTTCGCTGAAAACCATGCAGATAAGCGTCAAGACCTACAAGGATGAGGTTCAATTAAGCGGTTTCGTTGATTCGGCAGAAAGCGTTGCCAAGGCGGGAGAAATCGCCAGGCGCGTTCCTGGCGTCGGGTCTGTAAAAAATAACCTGTTAGTAAAATAGCCGCCGGGACAGTAATTCCCCGGGCAGGTTGCAAATCTTGACCTTGAGAACCGATACAGGCTAAGGCTGACGCAGTCAGACCTGGGGAGGTTAGTATGCTTTGGACTATATGCGCGATCTTGATAGTACTTTGGCTGGTTGGGCTGGTTACCTCCTATACCATGGGTGGCCTGATTCACATTCTTCTCGTGATTGCCATCATTGTAGTAGTGGTACAGCTCATCCAGGGACGCAGATCCATTTAGGACGCACCCCCCATAAGCCAGTAAGGGCTGCGCTCCCTTTCTGACAGGGGGCGGTCCAAAGGTGCGAGGTACCCTTCCTTGTCGGGCATGACAGACAAGGAGGGGTACGAGGCGCCAGGGAGGTAACATGAGGGTTTCAAGCACCATTATCGCGGCGGTGTGCATGATATTACTGGTCAATGCTGGAGCCTGCCTGGCCATCGACCAATCGATTTGTACTCCCGGCGAGATCGCCTACTATCCTGGCGGGCAATTGAAATCCTGCACACTGAAGGATGATGTCATCGTAAGTGGCGTTAAATGCAAGCAGTATGCGTCCGTCACCCTGTATCAGTCAGGAACCCTTCAAAGTTGCGTCACAAGCGACTATTTCAATTACGGAGATATTACCTGCAACCAGTACGGCCTGGTCAGTTTCCATGCAAACGGCAAACTGGACACCTGCAATCTTTCCAAATCGCTGACGATCGACGGCAAGACCTGCGCCGCATTCGAAAACATCTCGCTTTTCGAAAACGGGAAACTGAAGTCCTGCAGCGCCCCTCATTGACCGGCGCCGGCCACCTGTGACAGGAGGCGGGAAGAGGCCGTAGCGTAGCGCTCCGGAACCGTTACAGCAAGCGCAGGAACCGATCGATAAACCACTCCCCCACCCTGTGGACAAGGGACCTTCTTTCCCCCTCTTCAAGCAGAATCGGCTTGGAACCGGCCAGATCCTTTGGAAACATATGCCTTGAGTGCGAGGTCCTTGTTAAGACAACCGCATTCACCTCGTCATTGCTTAACAGGCTCAGGTAGTCCAAGTAGTTGCCCCCCGTGGACGATACTCCTTCTATAACCTTAGCTTCACTCGTAAAAAGGAGTTGCTGGGCCCGCCCCTGCCTTAAAAAGTCCCCAATAATGCTACCGTTGTGGGTGCCAGCTTGGAATCGGTGACGCCGGACCTCCGACCCCGGGTGCACGTTAACCTACGGGATCAGGTCCTATGCAAGGAGCCGATGGGGAACCTACATGCCGAAGCATGTCGCTTTATAAGAATATGTGCATAAAACTGAATTTATATTAAAAGGGAAAATGCAGCCGATCCTTGAGTAGGGAACGAGTCACAGAGTGCAGCCACCTTAAGTATAACTGTCATATGTAGCAGCATAAAATTTTGGCATTAGTCATATACGGAAATGGGTGTTATCATAAAATGCGAATCCAAAAACCATCCTACTATTTAATGTACACAAACAAATGTTAGATTTGTTTTAATAATTTAAACATCTGTGTAAATTTTTGCCCTGAGTATTGGGACACAAGAGGTGACAGATGGGCATTGACAAAAACAAAGGCCTTTTGAATACGATCGCCAAAAAACGCCCCACCGGACAGCACCGGTTAAGTGCCCAATCGGTTGCATCGCCCCCGCTGACAAAGGAGGCGATGCTGAGGCTTGTTCAGCAGCTTGAAATCCACCAGATCGAACTTGAATCGCAGAACGAGGAGTTGCGCCGGGCCAGAGAAGCGCTTGAGGTCTCGCGCAACAGCTACGCAGAACTCTACGACTTTGCCCCCGCAGGCTATTTCACCTTCGATGTCAACGGGGTGATTCGGCAGGTAAACCTTACCGGCGCCAATCTATTGGGGGTGGAACGGCACCTGCTGGTAGACACGCCCTTCACCCGGTATATCGCCGACGCACAAGGAAGGGAGCTTTTCCCCCGGCACCTGGCAAATGTCGCCCAGAATTCGAGTCTACAGCAGTGTGAAATCAGGCTCAAAGGGAAAGGCGATTCTATCGTCTACACCCAGTTTCGCAGCGTCAGGGTCGACGACAGCAGCAGCTCGCATATCCGTATCTTTTGCTCGGTGGTTGACGGTACCATTGCCAGGCGCCTGAAGGAGGACCTGCAAAAGTCTCATGACAATTTCGAGTCAACCGTGTCGGAGAGGACCGGAGAACTGGCGAGGGCAAATCAGATGCTCGCACGGGAAGTTGAGGAACGCAAGAAGACGGAGGAGTCGCTCCAAGATGCCTGTTCCGAGATAAAGCGTCTGAAGGACCGGCTCCAGGCCGAAAACATCTACCTGCAGCAAGAGGTTGCCCGGCAGTACAACAGCTGCGAGATTATCGGACAAAGCGAAGCCCTTTCGCAGGTAATGGCCCGTATAGAACAGGTAGCCCCCATGGATGCGACGGTTCTCCTGCAGGGCGAGACCGGTACCGGCAAGGGAATGGCGGCGCGGGCCATCCACAGAAGCTCTGCCCGCAGAGAGCGCCCCATGATAACGGTCAACTGCACTACGCTGCCGGCTACCCTTGTAGAGAGCGAGCTTTTCGGGCGGGAAAAGGGGGCTTTCACTGGGGCTTTTGCAAGGCAGATCGGGCGCTTCGAACTGGCCGACGGCGGCACCATATTCCTTGACGAAATCGGCGATTTGCCGCTTGAGTTGCAAAGCAAACTGCTCAGGGTCATCCAGGACGGGGAGTTCGAGCGATTGGGCGCCAACCATACCATTAAGACCGATGTACGTATCATCGCGGCTACCAACCGAAATCTGGAACAGGAAATCCGGACCGGCAGGTTCCGGGAAGACCTCTACTACCGGCTCAACGTATTTCCGATCTCGATGCCACCACTTAGGCAGCGCAGTGAAGACATACCGCTGCTGGTTGATTTTTTCCTCGCCAAGTTCAACAAGAAAATCGGCAGGGAGATCACAACCGTACCGAGTGAGACCATGCGTACCTTGCAGAAATACCACTGGCCCGGCAACGTGCGGGAATTGGAGAGTGTAATCGAGCGGGCGGTAATCACAAGCCAAGGGAGCACGCTGCAGGTACTGGACCAGTTCAACAATTTCCGCATGAAAGAGGATGCAGCAAATAACACAGGGCAGACATCGAATGAAGAGAGGGAGGGGGGGGAAGATATCAAAACCCTCGTCGATCTGGAACGCGACTACATCCTCGGTGTGCTGCTGAAAACAGGTTGGCGCATCGAGGGAGCCAGTGGCGCGGCAGGGATACTCGGACTCAATGCCAGCACCCTGCGCGCCCGTATGCGGAAATTCGGAATCATCCGTAAATAGTTGGCAACTTCATGGCTTATGCTTCGATTCTTGATCGCGCTTTAACTTCCTGCAGCCTTCTATCAGTGCAATTTTCTGGGTCTCGATGGCTGCCTCACAGGAACGTTCATCTTCGGCGGTCAATGGCGCTGTACCGTTTCTCGACTCAAGCAGGTTTTCTATATTAGACTCGATCCCTCGTACGAACCCGATGAATTCTCTATATTGTCTTTCTTTGATGTCTTCTGTCTTGTCCTTGATGCTGATATCCATGGCAGTCTCCTTTTATTGGTATTCCTGGTCCTACGCCTTGCGTTTCGTGCCGGCGCAGTATGAATTGTCGAGGTAGCGGGACAGGTTGGCGAACCCGCCCTGGATTGCCGGCTCAGGGGATAGGGGAGCGATATATGTGACAGTCGTTGGGCAGGCAAACAGTTGATCCTTCACTGGTCACGCCTGTACTGGCGCAGGATGCCGAATTTCCGCATCCGTGCCCGAAGCGTGCTGGGATTAAGCCCGAGGAGTACGGCCGCTCCGCGATCCCCCTCGATGCGCCAACCTGTTTTTTGCAGCACGTTGAAGATGTAGCCACGTTCCAGTTCGGCAAGTGCCTTGATCTCCATCTCCCCAGTACGAATGATGCCGGACTTTTCCCAAACCTGCAGTTCGCCCCCATGGCCGGTGATCAACGCCCGCTCGATGATGTTCTCGAGCTCCCTGACGTTTCCGGGCCAGTGGTAAGACTGCAGGTCGCCTAGTGTAGCGCTGGAGACGCTTGCTGCCTTCTTGCCGATTTGCCCGTAGTGTTTGGCAAGGAAATGATCTACGAGCAGCGGGATGTCTTCTTTGCGCTTCCGAAGGGGGGGGATGGTGATGGGAAATGCGCTGAGGCGGCAGAACAGGTCCTCCCGAAACCTGCCAGCCCGAACCTCCGGCTCCAAGTCCCGGTTGCTTGCCACAATGACCCGCACATCGACCTTTATGGTGCGAGGGCTGTCCATACGCTGGAGTTCCCCGTCCTGGATGAGTCGGAGCAGTCTCCCCTGCAGTTCCGGTGACAGTTCGGCGATCTCTTCAAGGAGTATCGTGCTTGCATCGGCCAGCTCGAAACGCCCGATCTGCCGCCCCTCGGCTCCGGCACACTCTCCACTCTCCCACCCGAAGAGCTCGCATTCGACCAGGTTCGGAGGCAGTGCCGCTAGGTTGACCGTGACCATAGGCCGGTCCCTGCGAGAGCTTTTGTTGTGGATGGCGTGTGCCGCTACTCTCTTCCCCGTGCCGGCCTCTCCAATCAGCAGCACCGTCGTATTCAGGAAAGCTGCCTGTTCGACCCTCCGCAGGAGCTGCAAAATGGCGTTGCTTCTACCAATGACCTCGCCGAAGTTATACGTCTTGGCTATCTCCTGCTGCATGTATCTGTTCTCGGCCTGAAATCTGTCTTTCAAGCGCTTTATCTCCGCATAGGCGCCAAGGAGTGATCCCTCCGCCCTCTTGCGTTCCTCTATCTCCTGGGTCAGCTGCATATTCGCCCGGGCCAGGTCGTTGAGTCGTCTGTCCACCTCCATCCACCTCCACCCCCTCTCCGCTTCCCGTCAGGGACGGATTTCGCAACATGCGTGCCAGACAAAGCCGCCTGTGATGGAGGGTTCAAGCTGCCGATTAAACAGGGAAAAACCAGAGAAGGGATTCGGTGGGAGAGATAAGGCGTCGAGGGGAATCCGTCAGGTTTACCATAACTGCTACATATGACGGAGAGCCTTATGGCAGATGTTGGCGGGTGAGACCGATAAGGGGTGAAATCTTCAGCGGTAGCGGAAGCAATTGGCTTGACTTCGATCCTGAACCCAGCGCGCCGCTGGGAGATTAACCAACTGCCAAATTATAACGAACTCCCTGCTGCAACAAGCTTCTCAAGCCTCGCAATTTCCTCGCGCAAACCCGCCTCCAGGGCCTTGGCAGCGGTGATATCGGAAAAGGTGATCACCACCCCGTCGATTACCTCCTCCATGGTGCGGTAAGGCATGATGCGCACCAGATACCACCCCCCGTCGGCGGTGGCAATCTGCCTCTCAGAAAAGACCAGAGTCCGCAGTACCTCCTCCGCCTCCTCGATGATCTCAGGATAGTGCAGGTGGCTCACGATGTCACCCAGAGGACGCCCCACGTCACCCGGGATCAGCTTGAAAAGTTTATTGACCCCCTTGGTAAAGCGCCGGATGCGGAATTCGTTGTCCAGGAAGATGGTAGCTATTTCCGTGGAGTTCAAAAGATTCCTCATGTCGTTGTTTATCCGCGCGAGCTCGTCCATCTTCGACTGCTGCTCGGCGTTCACCGTCTGCAGCTCTTCGTTTAATGACTGCATCTCCTCCTTGGACGTGGTCAGCTCCTCGTTGGTGGACTGGAGCTCTTCGTTGGTGGATTGAAGCTCTTCGTTGGCTGACTTCAGCTCTTCTTGCGAGGACTGCATCTCCTCGCAGGTGGTCTGCAGCCTTCCCCGCAACTGCTGGAGTTCCTGCTCCAACTCGAGAACCCTGGCGTGATCGGATAGAGAGCCCTTGGCCCTAGTCGACCGTTTCCCCCCTGGAGTTGTAGCCTGGTCGATAAAAACGATCATCACCATCCCACTGAGCACCTCCGGCTCTTCTATGGCCCGGACGGTGACGTCAACGGTCTGCGTACTGCCCCCCTCAGCGATCTTGACCCCCTTGAGGATAACGGCCTCCTTTTGCCGGAGTGCCTTCTCGAACGCGATCCTCAGATCATAACTGAGTCCTTCGCGCGCCATGGCGAAGATATTCCAACCTTCACTCACATCCGCTTGATGGGCGCCTGGTCATACAAAGGTTCTCTTGGCGAAGAAGGCAAGCACTGCTATATTGAGAGAATAATTATCAACTGTTAAGCTTATTTTATTTTCATCACTGCGTCATGCAGGATGGTTCTGATCTCACCCAGGACCTGCTCAGTCCCCACTTTCAGATCCTCCCATTCGTCATCGCTTGCAACCGCAATCCTCTGCAACCGTTCACTTGCATCATCGTACTTGCGCTGCAAAGCCGCGATGGCTTGATGGTAATCCGAACTGGACTCCGCGGTGGCGGCGCTCGCCACCTTGTCCTTTAGCCGGTCGATCTGGTTATTCCATTCCACCATCTGCGCCGAGAGTTTCTCCACATACTCTTTTTGCTTGTCCATGTGTACCTCCTCCCACGCTGCCATACTGAACAAACCAGGTATTTCTTACTTTAAGAAGCTCTGAGGTACAACTAACGTGCCAGTTAAAACTCCTGACGTCTTAGAAGCTAAGACCTTGATATACTGCATATCCGCGAACTTTACCAATCACTGAGCACGGTAGCCGCCCAACAAATCTGTCGTATTTGGCGGTGCCGCAACATATGGAGGCCTGCCGGCGTAACGCGCGAGTTGCCATTGGCTGGGTCTCAAAAGAACCGGGATACCTTCTACCGCTAAGATAGCCGTAGGCCGTCATATGTCCCAGTTATGTCAAACATGACGGATCAGTTACGCCTGGATTTCGGCACCATCCCGACCCCCTTTCCAAATAGTCCCCTCATTTCAGATGATTTCGCTCTCGCTCTCCCTCGGGTCGTCTCTGGCGTGAAAGTTGCGAAGTCCCCTCTCAGCAGCAGACCAGTGAATTGTGATCTCACAAGGGAGAAGCTATGCAATCAGTCAGGATATCAGTCGACTTGTTTACAGCGCTCACCGGGGCACTGTTAACCATCAGTCCCATGACTTCGAGAGCGGCAGAACATGCACCAAATGCTTACGGTGAACCGTCTGCAACGTATGCCCCGGAACAAGTCTTCACCCCGGACGTCGGTGTAGCGGCCTGGAGTGATCTGTCGGTGGAAAGCGATGTCGTGAGGCACGCGAAAGAAAGGATCCCACATGGAGGTTCCGAACAAGACGATCTCTCCGGAGCGCTGCTGGAGGAAATGGTCAAAATGGACCAGGGCCAGCCTGTAAAAAGACCATGACCACTGAGCCGCAGCCGCTCCCGGAAAGGACATCATATGCGCATGGAAACTGAGACGCTCGGAAAGGGCCAAAAGCAGATACATGGAGACCGGGTGCCTAATGAAGTGAAAAGCCAGCAGGGCGGAGCCTCGCCATGGCGCCGCCCTGCGCAGGACCAGATCCGCGCTCTCCCCCCTGAGAATGAGCTCCCCCTGAGCCACGCCGATCAGCCGCGCGTGCAGCAGGAGTTGCAACTCATGACCGAGGCCAATAGCGATCTGGAGGCATTCAACGCCACCATTGCCCACGACCTCTGCTCAGCGATTACGGCCATCAGTGGCTATTGCCAGCTGCTCAGCGAGATTTGCCGGAACCAGCTCGATGACCAGGGGAAGGCATACCTCGAGTGCATCTATGATGCGACACGGGACACGAAACAGCTCATCGCGTCCTTGCTCAACTTTTCACGCGTCAGCCGCATCGAGTTGAGCCGGGAAAAAGTAAACTTGAGCGAGATGGCAAAAGTGGTGGCGAAGCAGCTGAGGCTCTCGTCACCGGCGCGGAGGGTCACCTTCCGAATCGCCCCGGGAATCAGCGTTGAAGGCGACCCTGGACTTTGTCGCAGCGTCCTGGACAACCTCATCGGCAACGCCTGGAAGCATAGCATCGGTCGTAAAACGACAGTCATAGAGTTCGGCACGATCCCAATGGCAGGGCAGACGGCCTATTTCGTCCGGGACAATGGGCCGGGATTTGACATGGCGTTTGCGGACCGGCTCTTTGTCCGTTTCCAGCGCCTGCCCGGGACCACCGCTGAGGGACACGGCATCGGCCTTGCCACCGTCGACAGAATCGTCAGACGCTACGGCGGCCGGGTCTGGGCCGAGAGCAAACCCGGGGAAGGCGCGACCTTCTTTTTCACCATGGGATGACCTGCTGACAACGGATGGTATTTGCATGACCAAGTCTCCAAAGGTCAGGTATCCCAGCTGCTACCGTTGAGACGGGAAATTCGAGCTTGAAAGGAGAGGCCATCATGTTAAAACCGCGTCGCGTTTTGAGACTTATCGCCTGCTTCGCACTGCTAAGCGCATGCCCGGCATACGCTGGTGCGCAGAACCAGGAAAGCACGGGTCAGTATGTCGACGACTCGGTGATCACGGCCAAGGTGAAGAGCGCCATATTCGGCGACCCCACGCTTAAATTGCTGCAGATAAAGGTAACAACCTACAAGGGTGTAGTTCAGTTGAGCGGGTTCGTCGATTCGAAGCAGAGTGCCGACAAGGCAGGGGAAGTCGCACGGGAGGTCAAGGGCGTCGTGTCTGTGCAAAACGACCTTATCGTGAAATAGCCGTTCATCTCGCTCGACAAAGGAAGACCTGCTCCGGCGGGTCTTCTCGGTTTTTACCACTCGAACGGGTAGCGGGCGCGCACTGCGCCGCAGGGAGGATCTCATGCTTTGGACAATTTGTCTGATTCTGATAGTTCTGTGGCTTGCGGGGATGGTTACCTCGTACACTATGGGGGGCCTGATCCATATCCTGCTGGTCATAGCCATAATCGTCTTGCTGGTGCGCGTCATCCAGGGGCGCAGGGTCCTTTGACCCATGCCGTTGACCATCGAGCCCGAGGAAAGCAGCCTGGTAAGGACCGCCACAGGGCCTATTTCGATGAAGAGTTGGAACGGCTGGCCCAGAGCGCTATGTTTCCCATGACCCTGGTGATGGCGGACGTCAACGAAACTGAAAGGTTTCAATGACGCACTGGGGCATGCAGCGGGAGACGAGCTGATAAAGATGGCGGCCCGGGTCATCAGGAGCGCCTTCCGTACCAAGGACATCGTTTCTCGGATCGGAGGAGACGAGTTTGCAGTAATCCTGCCGCAGACGGCAACCAGTGTGGCCAGGGAAACCGTCCGCCGGAGCATGAGTTGCCCGGAGGTCGCGAATGGCCAGGTGAGCATCGCCTTCGGCATAGCCACCGCAAAAGACAGGGATCAGCTTCGGGACACCTTGAAGCTCAGTGACGAGAGGATGTATCGCGAAAAGTCGGAGCAGAAACGATCGCAGCCAGAAGGCCCTGAAGACCAGGGAGGAGGGGGAACGCCATGAATGTTTTCGATTGCGCCATAAAGATGGAAGAGGACGCGAGGGGTTACTACCAGCAGCTGGCAGAGTCGGCCGGCACTGAGGAACTGAAGAATCTCTTCACCCTGCTGGCCCAGGCCGAGCAGGAACACCACGATGCCTTGGTGGAGCTGAAGGCGGGGATCAACTCAAGAAAATCGCAATTCGAGGCCTTGCGGGAGGCGGCGTGCCTCTTTAAACCCCTGCTCGCCAAGCGCGAACAGATGGCAGCGCTAAAAAAGGACCCGGACGCCTATCAGATGGTCACCCGCCAGGAGCAAAAATCGATAACATTCTACGAGGAGCTGGCTGCGCAGACAAAGGACGACGAGGCGCGCAAGATCGTTCTAAGTATCGCCGACGAGGAACGCAGGCACCTGAGCATCGTCGAAAATATCTATTCCTTCGTCGAGTCGCCCAAGAACTTCCTTGCCTGGGGCGAGTTTAGTAACATCCAGGAATACTGAGAGGTAAAAAGCCCCCTGATTCGGATTTCTCGGATTAGTACCGAAAGGCAGCCTTCGCTACAAAGCAAATATATCCATTATGACCTGGGCCCCTCCAGAGGGGCCCCCGCAATGGTGAAGCGCCAGTTTGTGGCGCTTTCTGCAACCCATTACGGATACTGTCAAATATGACAGTTTTCGCAGGCAGCAAGTCTTTGGCGAAGCACTCCCGGCACTGCATCACCCTGCAGAATCAGCCAGTTGATAACCACGCCCCGTTAAAACCAGCTGGCACGTTAGTTGCGACCTTCTCTGGGGAGGCGGTATCAAAGAGTGCTGACAACCAAGGGTGGCGGCAACCGGGCGGAAAATTGCGGAACCACCGTGCCAGAATGTTTGCAACTGGGTCATTGAGCAGGAAGTACACCAGCAGAGGTCGACAATGGAATCCGAACGGGGAAAAGAGAGACCGGACCGGACAAAGGATGAGACCCGGCGACTCCTTCATGAACTGCAGGTGCGTCAGGTGGAACTTGACGTGCAGAACGCGGAGCTGCGCCATACAAGGGATGAGCTCGAGGCGACGCTTGATAAGTTTACCGACCTCTACGATTTTGCCCCGATCGGATATTTCACCCTGGACCGCCAGGGGGCAATCCGCGCCGTTAACCTTAGTGGTGCCAGTCTCCTAGGCATCGAGCGCAGCGACCTTTTGGGAAGACTTTTCCTGGAATTTGTCCCCGCAAAGGCCCGCCCTGGCTTCTCCGAATTCCTCGGGAGGGTGTTCGACTTGCAGAAGAAGGAATCCTTGGAGACGGCGCTTAACCCGCAAGGGGATGCTCCTCTCTTTGTGCACATAGATGCCGCGCTCTGCGGTTCGGGGCTCGAGTGCCGCTGTGCCGTTTCGGACATCTCTGAGAAGAAGCAGGTCACCGACGCCCTGGCGAAGAGCGAGGAGCAGTACCGTGCCATAGTAAGCAACATAAACGAGTACGTCTACAGTGCCAGCTTCGAAAACAACGCCCTGGTGTCGACCTACCACAGTCCCAAGTGCGTCGACATCACCGGCTATTCCCCGGAGGAATACGCACGTGACCCCCACTTGTGGCTTTCCATGGTTCATGAAAATGACCGGGAACTAGTCCTTCGTTTTCTTGATGCCGTTTATGCCGGCAAAAAACCCGAGCCGATCAGGCACCGCATCCGGCACAAAAATGGCAGCGAACGGTGGATTCTGAACAGTTGTACGGTACAGAGGACGGAAAGCGAGGGGGTTGCCACGATTACACGGCTGGACGGCTTCATCCTCGACATCACCGAGTTGAAGCTCGCAGAGGAGAGCATATTTTTCCTTGCCTACCACGATCCGCTCACCGGGCTTCCCAACCGCAGCACGCTGTATAAGCGGATAACTCAGTTGATGACGGTAGCGAGGAGAACAGGCAAAGGCATAGCCTTGCTGTTTCTGGATATCGATGGTTTCAAGAAGGTAAACGACTCACTGGGCCACGATGTTGGAGACCGGGTCCTCCAGTCGGTTGCAAGGCGCCTGAAGGAATGCACGCGATACTGCGACATCGTGTCGCGGCTTGGGGGAGACGAGTTCGTCATCATGCTCTGGGATTGCGGGGCCGCGGAGGCTACAGTTGTGGCAAATAAAATCATCACTTCAGGTTTCAGCGTCCCGGAGGTCAGTGCCCCCCTTAACGCCAGCATCGGCATAAGCCTGTTCCCCCAGGACGGTACGGACTACCTCACACTGCTAAAGCACGCCGATGTCGCGATGTACCACGCCAAGAAATCCGGCGGCAAGAAGCATCAGTTCTTTACCCGCAGGTTAAACGAGCACGCCCGCGAGCGGTTCATCATGGAGGCCGATTTGCGGCACGCAGTGGAGCGAAGCGAGTTCGTGCTGTACTACCAGCCGAAGGTCGACCTCACCACCGGAAAATCCAGAAGCATGGAGGCGCTGATCCGCTGGCAGCATCCCGTCAGGGGGTTCACCCTGCCTGGCAATTTCATCGGCATAGCGGAGGAAACCGGGCTTCTTACCCCGATCAGCAAATGGACCATACGGACCGTCTGCCGGCAGCTACGCCAGTGGAGGCAGCAGGGGATCGGCCCTCTTTCTGTGGCGATAAACCTTTCAGCAACCTTCTTCCAGCAGGCAGACTGCGAGGAAATCATCGAGTCGGCCCTGTATGAAACAGGGGTGCCGCCCGAATGCCTGGAGCTGGAGCTGACCGAAGCCACCCTTATGAACGATCCGGACAGGGTCCTAGGGAGCATGGCCGCCATGAAAGCGCTTGGGGTGCAACTGTCCATCGACGATTTCGGGATGGGCTATTCCTGTCTCAATTATCTGAAGAAGCTCCCGATCGACAAGCTGAAGATCGACCAGTCCTTCATTCATAATATAGCTTTCGATACCGACAACATGGCGGTGGTTCGCGCCATCATGAGCATAGGTCGGAGCATGCAGCTCAAGGTAATAGCGGAAGGAGTGGAGAACGCCTCGCAACTCGCCTGGCTTCAGGCGGAGGGGAGCGAGGAAGCGCAGGGATTCTACTTCAGCCGCCCGATGTCGGTGAACGGGCTAACCCCTCTCCTCAAGCAGGGGGCCAACTACCTGCACAACCCGCGCGGCAAGCAGAGAATCAGGGAGTCGGAAATCCCCCGCTAGCTCCTGTCCTGCCCCCTCTTCTGCAGCATCGCGGTTAAGCGGTCGCCACTGTCCAACCGTTTTATCGACTATTATGGGCCTCGCTTTCCTCCTGGGAGCGAGGCTCCTTTTTATTCGGTGCCGCTTTCTGCCGCAACGCGTTCCGTCATATATGGCGACAAATACAACCGGATTCCGGGTGATGCCCGTTCTCCTCTTCCTCCGCCGGGTATGGATTCGCCCCCGCGGTGCCGCGATATGGCACTCGAGACAGAATGCCCCAGTAGGCAGTCGGGAAAATATTGACAGAAACGACAAATAGTACTACATAGCCGTTGGCCGTGCGACAAGACAGAGACAGTCGAATTGCTCGCACCAAACTCGCACCAAACTCGCACCAAACTTCCACCCAAAAGCCTGAATTTGGGTAATCCTTACCGGTCTGATGCGGACTCTGAAAGGCCTTTTTTCCATACCTAGCCCACAGAAAGAGGTCATTGCGATGAGTTCACGCTTGGTTGCCGTCACCTGCCCGTCGTGCGGGTTGAGCAAATCCGTCCCCTTTGACCAATGCCCGCCCGACGCGACGGTCACCAACTGTCCCAAGTGCAAAACAACCTTCGTCTTTTCCAGGGACGCAGCCTCGCTGCAAGCGCCGCCCCCCCTGGAGCAGGCCGCTCCCCCCAAGGCGGCAGGCACAACCGAGGCATCTGCTCCCCGGCAATGTCCCAAGTGCGGCTACGAGAGGAAGGAGTCCGACGCCGTCTTCGATGCCGCGTCCTGTCCCAAGTGTCACGTGGTCTATGCCAAGTGCACCGCTCCCGAGGTATCGGCAGCTGCCGCGAAAATTTCCGGCATCGTCCGCCCCGTCAACGCCGGCACCCTCATCTACCACCGCGAACACACCCTCTTCACCATCCACGCCGTGGTCGCCCTCATCTACTGGGTGGGCCTGGTCTTCGTTACCAAAGGCGCCTTTCTGTTCGCACTCCCCGCCCTCCTGGTCGCACTGCTGGTCGGCCAGTCCGCGCTGATAGCCCATCTCAAAGGGAACGGGATCAAGCTCTCCCCCACCCAGTTCCCGGACCTCTACGACCGGCACGTCCGCTGCTGCAAGGCCCTGGGGCTCGCCGACTATCCCGACGCCTACCTGATCAACGGCAGCGGTTTCCTCAACGCCTTCGCCACCAGGTTCCTGGGGAGGAACTTCGTGGTGCTGTTCTCCAACACCATCCAGGCCATGTCCGACCGTCCCGACGCCATCAACTTCTACATCGGACACGAGCTGGGACACATAAAGCAAAAGCACCTGCAGTGGGCCCCCTTTATCTGGCCGGTGAGCCTTCTTCCCCTGGTAGGCGCCGCCTACTCCCGCGCCCGCGAGTACACCTGCGACCAGTTCGGCCGGGCCTGCTGCGACAGTACCGAAAGCGCCTTGAAGGGGCTGATCGCCCTCTCCGCCGGGGAGAAGCTCTGGTCCGAGGTGAACATCGACGCCTACCTGGAGCAGACCGCGCACAGCAGCGGCTTCTGGATGTCGCTCCACGAGCTCATCTCCGACTACCCCTGGCTGGTCAAAAGGGCCGCCCGGATCAACAACCCGTTCGTCGCTCCCCCTCCGCGCAGCCTTTTCGCCTGGATCTTCGCCCTCTTCATGCCGCGCATGGGTGTAGGCGGCTCCGCCGCCGGCGTGCTCGTCACCGTGGCTATCATAGGGATCCTCGCCGCGATAGCCGTCCCCCAATTCGCAGCCTACAAGGCCAAGGCCCAAAACGCGCAGATGCGATCCATGCAGATGAACGTCCCTCCCCTGGGCAAGATGGCACCGAGGCAACCGTGAGTTCTGTTTGCGTTGAAACCACCCTAAAAAAAATGTAAAGTCCTCAGGAACCATAGAAATCGCAGTTGCTGTGGAAAAGGAGCCTGCCGTGCCTGAAGATATCCGCTGGAAACAGCGCTTCAACAATTACCTGAGGGCGTTGAAGACCTTGACAGAGGCAGTGCAGCTAGCGAATGAGCGCCAACTGACCAAGCTGGAAGAACAGGGAATGGTCCAAGGTTTCGAGTTCACCCACGAACTTGCCTGGAATGTTCTGAAAGATTATCTGAGCGAGAAAGGAATCATCGGCCTCATTGGCTCCAAGGACGCGACAAGAGAAGCATTCAAGAACGGGCTCATTGAAGATGGCACCGCGTGGATGGACATGATCAAGGCCCGCAATCTCAGCTCCCACACTTACAATCCTGAAACAGCAGAGGAGATCGTAGAAAGCGTACTTACCCGCTTTTACCCCCAGTTCGAGCTGATGGCGAAGAAGTTCACGGCGTTGGCAACAGACGAGGACGATTGATGCCCTTTGGCTTGAGCGATGACACTATCGAAAAGATCTGCGATGTCTTAAGCCATCATGCTGGCGTTAAAAAGGCAGTCCTGTACGGATCGCGGGCTAAGGGCAATTTCAAGCCTGGGTCAGACATAGACCTCACCCTTTACGGCGCACTCCTCACTACATTCGATCTCGGCTCGATTGCGGAAGAGCTTGATGACCTTTTGTTGCCCTACAAGATAGACCTCTCCCTGTTTGCCCGATTGGACCATACCGAGCTTAAGAAGCATATTGAACGGGTCGGCGTGGTGTTTTATCAACGGCCATCCTAACGTTTCCCGTACAGCCAAAGGAGTTCCCCATGCGTTACATCAATACCGACAAGATACTTGCCGCCCAGCTCACCACTCCGGCCGAAAATCCCCTCGTCGGCGACGACACGCGCCTCATCGACGTCTGGTTTGACGGCAGCGCGGTACGAAAGCAACTGTTCAAGAAGGTGCACAAGACCGAGCAGGAAGCGATGGCCCAGGAGCTCGAGAAGAGGGGTTTCATCCGCTCCGGCAACCTCCTGATCAACCCGAAAGCCGTTCTCTTCGCCGAAATGGAGCATGAGATCGTCGGCGGCCTCGTCACCATCGGCTACCAGGACAACGGCAAGCCGGTCGAGCTAAAGATGGATACCCAGGCCTTCAAGAACCTGTGCGAGCGGCTGGGGAATTAGGAGAGTCCGCTAGTCCGAAGGAACTGCAACTTTGAGGGCGTACCGTCATGAAGACACAGTACTACGCGGCGGCCAGTCTCGACGGATTCATTGCCACCGAAGACGATTCGTTGGACTGGCTTTTTCCCTTAGGCAATGTGGACGACACCAGCTATCCCGGATTTATCGCTGAGGTCGGCGCACTGGCGATGGGTTCAGCAACCTACGAATGGATGCTGCATCATGCCGACAAGGTGGCCCTCGAGACGGGGGCAGCGTGGCCGTACACCCAGCCAGTCTGGATATTTTCCAGCAGGGCGCTCCCGACCATCAAGGGAGCCAACATCCACTTCGTCCATGGCGACGTCCGGCCTGTTCATGCCGAAATGATCAAAGCGGCCGGCTCAAAGAACATCTGGATTGTAGGCGGAGGTGATTTAGCCGGTCAGTTCTACGATGCCGGGCTACTGGACGAGATAATCGTGCAAGTCGGTTCGGTCACGTTGGGAAAGGGTAAGCCGCTCTTCCCGCGTCGCTTAGTCACCCCCCCTTTGACTTTGGTATCTGTGCAGCAGTTCGGCTCAGGCTTCGCCGAGTTGCGGTACCAGGTCCCGAAGTGTGTCACATAAGGCTCTTCCTTTTACCTCACCACACTCACAGGCAAATGCCGGCTCTGTCACAGGCTGTTCCTGCGCCCATCAGATTCACACTGCCCACAGATTTAGCTTGAACAATAACATCGCATCCATTAAATTGGGCTTACCATCTTACCCAAGCATCCATCTCCCGATTAAGTTGCAGGCATCATGCGCTTACTGCTTACCATCATCTTCCTCTGCCTTGCGGTGCCTGCCCTTGCCGCAAATGATCGCCTGGTAAAGATTGAGACCAGGCCAGGGGTGTTCGTTCCCTTCTATTACATGAAACGCGAAGGAGCCAAGGCGACCGTCCTCTTGTTGACCGGAGGCAGCGGCGGCATCGCGGTAAAGAACGGCATCCCCACCTCCAACAACTTCCTGGTCAGAAGCAGGGACCTCTTCGCGGCCAACGGCTTCAACGTCGTCGTGGTCGGCAAGCCTTCCGACCACGACGATCTTGACGGAACCTTCCGAACCAGCCCGGAGCATGCCGAAGACCTGAGGCGGGTGATCGCCTTCGCGAAAGGCGATGCCGGTTCCCCCGTCTGGGTCATCGGGACCAGCATGGGGACTATTTCAGCCGCGGCACTGGCCACCGTCGCCGGCAAGGACGAGATAAACGGCATCGTGTTGACCTCCAGCGTCACCCGCAAAAAGGTTGGCGCCCTCCCCCAACAAAAGCTCGAACTGATAAAGCAGCCCGTACTGGTCGTGCATCATCAATCCGATGAGTGCAAGATCTGCGTCCCAGGCGACCTCCCCCAGATCATCCAGCAGATGAAAAACGCCCCCATCAAAAAGGAAGTCTACGTAAGCGGCGGCACCACCCCGACCGGGGACCCGTGCCAGGCGCTGCACCGGCATGGCTTCATCGGAGTAGAGAAAGAGGTCGTGGACCTTATTTCCGATTGGATCAAGAATCCAAAACCATAAGAGGCTGCAAAGGGAGTCACCTTATGATACGCCGTGAAGGAATAGCTATGGTGGATGTGAACGCATTCGATGCTGTTCAGGCGGGCTTGAACTGTGACCATCCGGAAGTCTGGCTGTTCCTACTGCGCGCCCTGAGTAAGGGACAGCCCGTCTCCCGTAAGAGCATAGCGGAGGCACTTGCGATGTCCCTACCCGACGTCGAAGTGGCGTTGGGGACTTTTGCAGATACCGTGTACGACGACAACGGAGACATAGTGGCCTGCGGCCTCTCGCTTCTTCCAACGCCGCACTCTTTTAAGGTTTGCGGCAAGGAGTTGTACACCTGGTGCGCCCTGGATGCTCTGATGTATCCCAGGGCACTGGACCAAGTGGTGCAGGTTGAATCGCGCTGCCCCGTCACGGGGAGTCGGGTTTGTTTGACGGTGGGTCCAACCGGAGTGAGCTACGTGTCACCGGCTGAAGTTGTCCTTTCCATGGTGATACCTGGAAAGAAGGGTGGCTGTTGCAATGTCCGTAGCAGTTTTTGCAGCGGGGTTCATTTCATCAGCTCAGAGGAAGCTGCCGCCACCTGGATGTCGCAACATCCTGACGCGTTCATTTTGTCAGTCCCTAAGGCATGGCAACTGGGAAATACAGTAGTGCAGCGAAGATTGGAAGGAGCCGCCGGCGTAACCGGTCACGATTGATTCTAATGCCGGCGAAGCGTTTGGGAATGAGGGGACCGGATGAAACTTAACATCACCACAACAACCATGCTTTGGCCTTTGATTGTTAGTTGCCTCCTCCTCGGCGGTTGCATCACATCCAGGGAAGAGTTCAACAAGGATCTCGACGCCATCGTCGAGAAGCCCGCGTCATTACACCAGTTGGTAACCGGCCCCGATCCCGATGGCGATATGTCAAGGCTCTACCGAGATCTGCTGCTCGATGACGCCGTACGAAAAGCCGTTTATGACGAGGCGGTGAAACAGGGGGTTAATTGGTCGACGGACAGGATGTTGGCTACTAACTGGTACAATACCCTCCATAGCCGCGGTCTCTCAAACTTGCCTCTCGCGCAGAAGCAGGCTATTCTCCGTGAAGTCAGCGGCGTGTTGAAAAGGCTGGACGACAACAGTTGCAACCCCCGCTCGTTTAAAATCGACGTAACGACCCTTCCTCCGGCGGAACGCAGGCGTTTCCTAGATTTTTTTGAATCAGCTATAAAGTTGGGAGCGACTTGCGAGGCACCCATTAAAGAGCCGAGCAAGGCTGAAATGATGGTGGCGATTGTAGCCTTAATTGCAAAGGGAAAAGAAAAGTATTCCGATCACGAGCTAGTTGAGATAATAACCCCCTTGTCAGAGCCGAAAGACGCAGTAAAGGGCGGGAAATGCAAATCCTTTGAGAAAATACTGGAGGCGCTACTTGAGCTGGACCCAAAGTATCAGCAGACTTTACTTGGCTTCATGAAGTAATCCCGCCCGACAGCAGGATCCTCGCTGAAAAGCCAGTCGGGGCCGAGCGGGACGCTGACCAGGTGGGAGAGGAACGGAAAAGCACCCCGATCCAAAGATACACCCGGGTGCCTGGAAGGCGGGTGACGCGTGTAAGATTATAAGACCATGAAAAACTTATATTCTTATGCATGTCCCCTTGGCTTGCGGCTAAAAAATCCAGTCGGGATGACGACAAAACGCCCCCGTCCAGAGATGGACGGGGGCGTCAACGTTTCGCAGCTAAAACTGTTCTTACAGGGACCTGATGCACACCGGCAGGCACCAGGGACCGCGGCCGTTGGAGGAGAGGATGCTGGCACGGATCCAGTACAGCTTGCCGGGCTCCCTGCCGGGAATGGAAATCTTCGAGGCCAGGGGAAAGTCATCTACATCTATCCATGTAGGATTTGTTGTCGGATCCTGATCGGTGATCTGTACCCGGTAGCTCTTGGCACCCGGGTACCTGATGATCTTGCCCAATAAGATCCCCGACTCCTTACCATGGCTAACCGTGAATTCCGGGGAAGGCGGAGGACCGGTAACGGTTTTCTTCACCTGCAGCGGACGAACCTTGAACCCCGCCCTCTGCAGAGCGTTGCGGTCGCTTTCGACAGCAAGTTCGACATACTTGCCGATCCTGGCCATCCGCTTCTTAGCCAACTCGTGAAACTCGTCCCTTTCCTTCACCATCGCCACATCATGGTTTTGCGCTCGGGCTATCGCGGCCTCTAAAAAATCCGCGTCCTCGCCCAACCCTTCGATCGACCTCAACCACGGTGGCCACGGCTTTAGGTTGGGGTGATCATGATTGAGCAGCATGACCTTGACGGTCCGCAGCATCTCCGCCGTCTCCTGGGGAGAAGAGCCGTATTGAGGGGCTAGCACTGTTTGCATAATTCCTCCTGGCTGGTGAAATCTCGTCTCCAGGAGAAGCATACATGAAACGAATCAAATTACAACAAACTAATTTTTTGTTTAGGCTTTCGAACAACATGCCACGCTTCGCTACCGGCCGCTGCAAAAGCCGGCCGGGTATGGATAAGGGCGGGCAATTCGCGCTGAGGCGGTCGGTCTTCTTGACCATCTTTGCCGCCCCCTTATCGGGCCCGCGAAAGAGTTGTGCAAGCATCGGCTATTTCTTTGCAAACATTGCGGATTGTTTCGCAAACTTCCCGCGAAAATTAAACTTTTCAACACACTGAAATAATATGAGTTTTAGGAAGATCGACAAAGGGTTGGTCAAAGTTGACGAATAGTTTGGCAAGGTTTCGGGAAAGTTTAACAAACTTCAGGCGAACCTATTAAAGGGTCCTGCCGAGTGGGCGAAGTCCGGCAGGATCCTTTTCAAACCTTCGCGCAGGCGTGTCGACATCCGCTGGAGGTGTATCAAAATCGGCGAATAGCGTCGCAAAGATCGCCCGCCGGTGTGAAAGGCTTATCGAATCCTGATCAAACTCTGCCCCTCGCTCGTCGACCTTCGGACGGGGTTTGGCAACATCTGCCGAAAGGTGCTCGAGGAATTTCTCCAATAAAGGTCAGCCACTTATCCGCCGAGTTGTGCGGCACCGATGCTGACTGCCCAGTCCACTCCCTCCCAATGTCCGGCCTCCAGCCAGTAAAACGTGAACCTTGCCTGTTTTCCTTCGGTTAGCGACCCGGTCGCCAGATCTGCTGAGTGAATCCCCAGCCCGGTATCGTTGGTTCGTATTTCCTGGGACGTGTTCCACTCATCAGGACTCCAGCGAATGACAGCGGGCGCCAGCGTCTCGATGCGCAGAATCTTGCCGGCTGGCAAGGAATGAATTTTGTGGTTGAAGCGCCACACCAGGCAAAAGGCCTCGGTATTTTCCGTCAGGTAACGGGCCACTGGCTGGGGCGGTATATCGAAGACCCGTCCGTCATTCAGTGAGCGGAGGAGCTTCAGGTATTCGGCGTGTGCCCAAACAAGCGGCATGGCCGAACCGGATGGCCGGCCGAAAAAAAGCTCCCGGTCCGGCAGGTCCGGCGCGTCCCAGATCTGCTCCGATAAAAGCCCGTCAGCGCTGGCAAAGGATTCTAAGGCTGCCTGAAGCCGCTTTGCCTCTTGCACCCGGCCTGCCGCCAGTTCGAAGTGGGCACGTTCGCCGGTCAGAAGCGGCCACACCCGGCCGATCCCGGTGCCATCAAAAGGTTCGCCATCTTCATGTTCGCCGTAGCCGTCACCATTGTACCGGTGCCAGATCGGGCCCTGCGGCGCCTCAACCTTGAGCAGCGCATCTACGACCTTGACCGTGTCCCGAATACGCGGGTCATCTGCTGCACGCAATCCGAATCTAACCAGTGCCAGGGCATCGGGGCTTACCAGGTGGCAGACAGGGCTTTCGGCCTGGTCCGTTGTCACGTTTTTTACAGCTATGCTCTCCAGGAACCGCGAAACACCCTCTTCTTTCACAACCGGCGCGATCCGGACGTAGTACCCAGCGACATCGTACTTGCGACACCAATCGGTGCCGCTCACGAACATCCAGCGATCAATCGATGCATGCCAGACATCGGCGGTCTCGCGCAGGTACCTTGCGATGCCAGGTTCATGGTGCAGATCGGCCAGGTCTGCCGCAGCCAGTAGCGCTGCGATTTCGGCGGCCACCGTGAACGGCGAATAGCCGGGATCTTCCTCCCACCGGTCCTGCGGGCTCACCGGTCCGTTGCGGACCAGGTAGGCGGCAGCCTGTCGCACCATCGGCCAGAACCTGGCCACGTCGGCGGTGTCCAGAGCCTTCTCGCGCCGGGCCAGGTCAACGAGCAGAACCGGCAGGGCTGTCTCGTCCATCTGGATGCCGTTCCAGTAGGGCGAACCGTCCAGCCACATGTTCTGGGCCCAGTGTCCGTCCGCCTCCTGGGTTGCCTGCAGATAGCAGAGCACACGGCGGACCTCCCCATGGGCGCCGGCAGCCAGGAGCCCCCCCGCCGACTCGGCCAAGTCGCGCGGCCAGGCGAGGTGATAGCCGCCCAGATCGTTATCCCCCTTGCTGAATCCCCACGGGATGGAAAGGCTCGCGATTATTCCGCCGGGGAAATTGAAGGCCTCGTGTGCGCGCACGACGGCCGTGCTGGTCCGGTAAAGATTTTGTCCATTATCCGATCGGTTCTTGTCGAGTTGCAGCAGAGTCGCCTGCCACCCGCTCCACTGCCGAACATACTTCGATTGTGCTGCTTCGAAGCCGTCCTGGAGTGTTGCGCGCGCGCGGTTTCCAGCTTCAGCTGCGTTACGCCCAAACCCCAAGGCCAGCACGAATTCTCCTCCGCCAGCTTGCAGGTCGACCTCTGCCGTCAGGTCGACATTGCCGTTTTCGGCCCGCGTGTAGTCCCATGCCATCTGTTGGTGAGAGGTGATGTCCTGCCAGCCGTCTGAGAATCCAACGAAGCCCACGGAGCGCTTCATCCATGGAACTGAACAGGCTAGCGCCAGCGCATTTCCGTCCCGTTCGGCGAACAACATGGGCTGGCCTTTATACTCGCCAATCCAGGCAGTATTGCCGGCACCGTGATTGCCCAGGTGCGGCGCGAGCAGCACATAGAGCCGATAATCGGAGACCTGCCCCTTTTGGGCAACGAATCGGGTTTGTTGCAAGACGGTGTCCCGCTGCGGGTCAGCCAAAATCTTCTTCTCTATCCGGTAGCGACCAAGTCTGCACGTGTTGAACAGATGGAACGCCGGCACCCCCTTGGCCAGCCAGCGGAGCTCGCTGGTAGTGTCGCGCTTTTCCTCGGAAAGGAACTCTGCTCCGTCAGTGACGATCAACCCCATGTCGCGTACACAGGCCTGATCAATGCGAGGGTAATAAATCTCGTTAAAAATCCCGTGGCTCAGGGTAAACCAGACCCGGCTCTTGTCGCTCAGTGCGGTGCCCATACCCGACTTGGCACTGGAGGTCCAGCGCGCTGGAATTCCGGGCCAGCCCGGTGCATGTCCATCTGGCGCATCCATAACGCCTCCTGTTTCTGGGTTTCGTGCCTATTCTATTCCCCGCTAACCGCCCTGGGCGAAGTCGGGATAATCTGTCATGCCCCCATCCACGAAGACCGTGCGACCGGTCACGTAGGAAGCGACGTCGGAGACCAGTACCACCACCATGCGGGCTACTTCCTCCGGATCGCCGAGCCGCCTCAAGGGAATCTTCTTTATCAAGTCATGCAGGTTCGCCGGATCGCTCCAAACGGAGCGGTTGATCGCCGTCTTGACCGCCCCGGGCGCAACCGACAACACCCGTATTCCGTGAGGAGCAGCCTCCTGGGCGAGGGTCTTGGTCAGCATGCTGATGGCAGCCTTACTGGTGGTATAGGCGCTATAGCCGGACCAGGCGATTTCTTCATGCACCGAGCTGATGTTTAGGATGACCCCGCTTTCCTGCGGCACCATCCGCTGCAGGGCTTCGCGCGCGCAATAGAAGGCTCCCATCAGATTCACCTCGATCACTTCTCGCCATGTTTCAATACCGGTCTCCCATCCCAGAGCGCGACCACCATCAATGCCCGCATTATTGACCAGTATATCAATCCCCCCCCAGGCAGCATCGATCCTTTGGAACATTTTCGCGACAGCCTCAGGGTTCGCAACGTCGGCTTTGATCGTAATGGCAACGCCGTGTTGCGACTGTATCCGTTGCGCGAGCGATTGCGCGACTTCGGGATGTGCAACGTAGTTGATCGCAACCCGCGCGCCCGCATCGGCAAGGCATAGTGAAATTGCCTCACCGATGCCGGAATTGCCGCCGGTGACAAGGGCACGCTTGCCGTCAAGCCTGATATTCATGGCACTCCTCCTCTTTGTGCAACGAATCAACCCTTCCAGCGAAAAACCCCGTATCGGTCGTGCCCAAAGTGGTAGAGCTTTGCGACCTCAACCGTGAGCCAAGCCGCCCCGGAAAACCGGTAAAAAGCTACGCCTAGAACAGCACCCAGCAATGGGCCCAACCAGTAAATCCACCAGCCATGCCAAGCGCCGGAGATCACCGCTGGGCCAAGGCTGCGGGCCGGATTAGTGCTAGTGCCGGAGATTGGCGCTTCCATGAAAACCATGGCGGCATACAAAATTGGAAATAAAGCAGGTGTGAAAGGCCGCAGTCGACGACGCCCGAGGAAGAAGAATAGCCCAACAATGAGGGCGCAAGTAGTGGCCACTTCTCCAAGCAATACCCAAAAGGCCCCGTAACCCGCACCGGGCAGGGTAGCACCGAACGCCACGCTGCGTCCCATCTCCCCCCACGCCATTAAGGGTAGCGCCCCGACCACTGCGCCGGTGAGCTGCGACAGTATATAGCCCAAAACATGACGAGCTCTCAGGGTGCCCATTAGCCAGAATGCCAGGGTGACAACCGGGTTGATGTGCGCTCCGCTTTCTTTGCCGAGCGGAGAGAGAGCAATCAGGGCGCCGGTGGTGCCGAACAGAAAGCCTGTGATAAGCCGACGCCAACCTGCGCTCGGAACGAGTTGAACCATGGGGCTATCTTGGCCAAAGGCCAGGATCACAATCGACAACCCAACTGCAACAAGCAACGCCGTGCCTATAAACTCCGCACCGAATAGCAGCCACGGAATAGGTCGATCATGCGTATCCATCCTGTTCCTTCTTTCCAGGCACATAAGGTGCGATATCGCTTTGATCTCATGCCGTCTCTGCTTTCCATCGTTAAACTTGAGTACAGGATAGCACTGGACAGGGCTATGTAAATCCGTTTTGAGACAGGGAGATGAGACAAGACAGTAGGACGGTGAAACTGAGGGGGGGGACTGAGAGGGGTCAGGGCTGCGATGTTGCCGGCGCCGGCTGATTGGCCTTCAACCATGCGACGAAACGCTCCCTGTTCCTTCTCGACAAGATGCGTGAAAACTTCTCCTGGTCGTAGAGATAGAGACAGTGCCTGATCGAGGTGTAGGCGCTGAAGGTCCTCTCCGGGTTTTCCGCGAGCACGTGGTCGCGATACTCCCTGACGACCTTCAGGTTCTCGTTCAGACACCTGTGCAGTTCAGCCTTTTGCAGGGTGCTGTTTTGCTCCAATATGTCCTGGACGAAATCATCCACCTTCTCGTCGTCGAACACGAAGTCACGGAAAAAGTGCCCGGCAATGGGCAAGAAGTTGAAGGCGTTCACCGTCCTCGTGCCTGCGGTAACCGCCTGGCCCGGCGCGTCCGGTTCAATCTGCGTCACCGTCGCCTGCTGCATCAGGTCGGAGGTCGCGTTCCGGATCTCTTTAAACTCACGGTCGGCGAGCTCGAAAAGGGCGGCGAGCACGTTGATCCTGCGCTTCAGATCCACCGGGATCGACTTCTTGTACTTGATCTTGTGGTCCAGCATGCTCCAGGCGTCCTGGATCAGGGACCGAATCTGCACCTCGAAGCAGAGATCAGCCGGCGGCAGGTTCCTGGTGACATAGACCACCTCAGGGTCCAGGGCCAGGTCCATGTGCAGCCCCTTGTAGCCGAAGGAGTCTTCCGTACTCTCCACGGCGGAAGTCTTGTCGGTGACGTTTAGTATCTTGAAGTTGCGCTGCAGCAACTCCGACACCACCGGGACCTCGTCTTCATAGAGGCAGACGATCCGCACGCCTATCAGGTCCGAGATGAAGTCCCTGATTTGGTAAGGCTGCTCGTCGGCCTCGAGTTTCCCTTGGTATTTGCGCTGGAACTTTTTTATGCACTCCTCTTTGTCCTTGACGCGCCCCTCGACCTTGGTGGTCGCCCCCGCTCCAGTCTGACTGACCAGGCTCCTGACGATGTCGACAAATGAGTCCTTCGCCGCAATCAACCGCTTCTCGTTGGTCTCGTAGTATTTCCTGAAAAGTACTTTTTCCCGCTCAAAATCGTGGGATGCCATATTTGAATTCCTTATGCCTCAAGAGCCGGAGTTCCTCCGTAGCCAGGGTTTCAGCGTCTTATCGGCTCTTGTGTATTCGCTCCTGCTCACGAATAGCACAGGCGGGCCTTTTCAAAAAGAGAATTCGCTCGAAAAGGATCGGGATCAGGCCGGGAAATGGACAAACGCTGGCGGGAAAATAAAACTGTCGGCGGAGAATTCGGGGAGCAACCTAAGGAAAAAGGAAGCGACGGGGACACTCGACTAAACGGCTCAAAAATGCCTTTCCTCAACCTCCTCCTGGGCTTTGTGGTGCTTCGCCGGGGGCTTCCAGAAGCTGGCCTGCCAGTTGTCCACCCCGTTTTCCCGCGCCACCCACGGAGGAAGACCGACCTTGAAATGCCGGGAGAGCGCGTTGACGTAGGGCTCGTACATGAGGCGCAACTCGGCAAGGTTCTGTTCCAGGACGTCCCTCTCCTTCAGCGTGTGGCCGCTGCGGCGAAGAATGTCGCAGATTTCGTCCAGCTTCGCCGACGGGAGCCGGTCAGCCCCCAGTTGCCGCGGCTGGGTCTTGAACACGAGCGCCAGATCGACTACCGCATGGCGCGACATGGCAAAGGTGAGCTCCGCCTGGCGGTTGCAGGTTCCCTCCACCCCCGCCATGATCAGGGCGCAGGTGTCCAAAATCGCGGTAAGCGCGGTCAGCCAGGACTGGTTGTCGTGTTGGGAACGGAAATAGGCGAGCACAGGATAGGAAAGATGCCCCTCGAGAAACTCCGCGGACCAGCGCTCCCATTCGTGCAGCAGCTCGCGAAGCGATTCCGCACCTCCGTGATGGCTGTGTCTGCGCAGCATCTCCGAAGCGGTGGGAGGTGAGCCGGCCCGGGCGTCGAGCAGGGAGATGCTCACCTCGCGTCGGGCGAAGGACTGGTTCAGAGCCGGCAGGTAGCTGATGACAAGGGCCAGGAAAGCGAACCCCATTCCCGATTCGACCACCACCAGCAGGCGTCCCAGGCTCGTTTTGGGCACCACGTCGCCGATGCCGAGGGTGAAGAAGGTGGTGCCGCTCAGGTAGAGGTCACTTATCAGTTCGGTGCCGCCGTCGCGATACAAAAGCCAGGAACCGCCCCAGTGGATGAGCGCGAAACCGGCGATCAGCACCGCCGCCCAGAGGCTCAAAAGAAGCAGCAGCGACAGCGGGCCGAAGTAGCTCAACCAGGTTTCCCGGCGCTTGGCCGGAACGAAGTTGTGGATGAGCCACGTCCAGGGACGCCAACTGCTGCGGTAGAAGACCCGCGTGATGCGGAAGCGGCGGGTCACCCGGCGCGGCAGGATGATGGTCTCGAATCCCTCCCAAAGCACCAGGAGCACCAGCACAGCCCCAAGAATCATCGCCACAATCGCCATAACCTTCCTCTCGCCCCACAGTCCGCGCTGCCGTTCACTCTCATAGCAGTATAACCCAGAACCATTGGCCACGGAGAAAATCTGAGGACTTCTGAGAAAAGCGGAAATCAAAAACAAAAAAAGAGGGGTTTCCCCCTCAAAGTGTCGTGCGGTTCTCAGATTTTCTCAGATTATCTCCGTGGCTAAGCGGTTTTTCCGTTTCGGGAGTCTACGCCACACATGCCTCCTGGCTCACCGGCAGCCTTACCTTGAAGATGGTACCGGCGCCGGGGGTACTTTCCACGGCGATCTCGCCGCTGTGCTTCCTGATGATGTCGTAACTGATCGACAGCCCAAGGCCGGTACCCTTGCCAACGTCCTTGGTGGTGAAAAAGGGTTCGAAGATCCGGTTGATGATCTCCTGGGGGATCCCCTTGCCGGTGTCGCTTACCGAGACGAAGACGTCCTCACCGTCGCTCCAGGTTCGGACTACGATCTCCCCGGAACTCTCTATGGCCTGCGAGGCGTTGATCAACAGGTTGAGAAACACCTGGTTGAGCTGCTGCGGGTAACAGCAGACTGGGGGGAGTACCCCGAACTCCCGCCTCAAGGTGGCGACGTACTTGATCTCGTTCCAGGCGATGCTGATGGTGGTTTCGAGACATTCGTTCAGATCGACCTGCGAGTATTGAACCCGGTCTACCCGGGAGAAGTTCTTCAGGCTCTGGACAATGTGCTGCACCCGCCCTCCCCCTTCCAGGGATTCCGCAATCAGTTGTTTGCCGTCATCGAGGATGTGATCGATCTTCAGCTGCTTTCGGGTTTGGGAGAGCGCATCGGAGCCGGCGTCGTCACCTCCTTTCCTGATGGCCTCGTCCTGCGCTGCGATGAATTCCTCCAGGCGTTGCAGGTACTTCCCGAGCGTGGACAGGTTGCTGGTGACGAACCCCATGGGGTTGTTTATCTCGTGGGCTACGCCGGCGGCAAGCTGCCCGATGGAGGCCATCTTCTCCTGCTGGGTGAGGTAGTTGTCCTTCTCCCGGTTCTTCGCCACCTCTTCCTGCACCCTGGACTCCAGGGTCAGATTCAAATCTTCGAGATCCCGGGCACGTTCCTGCAACGCTTCCTTGGCCAGGGTCAGCTCTCTCACCCGTTCCGAGATGGCGCGAGACATCATGTTGAAGGCCGCCCCCAGCCGCCCCACATCGTCTTGCCCCTCCCGCACCGGCGCCGGTGTCAGGTTGCCATTGGCAACCTCCAGGCTCGCCTTGGTGAGGGTGACCAGGTGCCGGGTCAACCAGTACCCGAGCAGGGTCAGTATCACCGTGGAAAGGAGCACCTCGATAATGGCGATGGTCCCGCCCTGCAGCAACAGGAGGTGCCGCGCGGAAACGATCTGCGAGAGATCCAGGCCGAATTGGAGGGTACCCAGGGGCTGCCCCGTCTGGGCAATGGGGACCAGCACGTCGTAGCGCGGAGCCTGGGTCTCCTGGAACAACTCGAACCGTACACTGGGGGGAGGAAGGGCCTGGTCACGCCCCCAGCCGCTGGAGGCGACCCGCCTCCCTGCGCTGTCCAGAATCACGATGTACTTGACCCCGCCGGCACGCCGGCTCTCGTCGATGACGGCCTGGACGGTGGCGAAATCCTGCTGTGCAAGGGGTGCGGTAAGGGCTGCGATGAGGACCGGCGACATCTGGTCGGCCTGCCACAGGGCCTGCTTGGTCATCGCACCGTGCAGAAGCCGTAAGCTGTTGAACACCATCACGAACAACATCAGAATTTCGATGCCGATGGCAAGCATCAACAGGCGCCCCCGCACCGTTGACCAGGGAGCGAGCGCTCTCATCTTTCTTCTTTTTTCAGCAGCCTTTTGACCTCGGCCGCATAGTGGTCCATACCTTCCAGTTCCCCATGGTGGAGCTTTCGGTAGCCGCCGAGCTTGTTGGTGTCGAAATAGCGTTTTCCCTCCGCCGTCTCCGCAAAGGTCCAAAGGGCTGCATTGATCGCCTTTTCACGAGCGGACCAGCGCTGGTTAAGCAGGTAGACCCTGCCGGCAAGGGGAGCGCTTTGGGCGATGATGCGCAACTGCCCTTGCACCTCCGGGCGCAGCTTCTGGAAGTTGGCCAGCGACGTGAAGCCGGCAGCGGCTTCACCGGTCAACAGTAACTGCGCCACGCTGTCCGAGGCGCTGACGAATTTCACCGGCAGCGAGGCAACGTGATTTTCGGCGAGCCAGTGCTCCCCCCAGAGGGTTACCAGCGATGCCGCGCTGAGCCCGAGGACCTTCCTCCCTTTCAGATCCGCCGGCTTGGTTACGTCGCTGTTTCGGGGGACGATGGTGACCGCCTTGAAGTCGGCCTTGTAGGTGAGTTGCGGCAGGTAGCCGGCGTCGACTTGCAGCAGCCGCGCCTGGTGACCGGTGGTGATGGCGAGGTCGTACTTCTGGGCCAAGGCGCGCCGGGCGAATTCGTCGAAGTCGGGTGCGGTAACCACCTCCACCGGCATGTTCAGGCTCTTGCCGAGGTAAAGCCGCAACGGCTGGTACATCTCGAGAATTACCCTGGCACTGGTGTGGGGAGCGACCCCGATCACGAAAGTTCCTTGGGCAGAGGCGACCCCGGGGAAAAGCGCCAGAAACAACACCAAGCCAAACAAACGGATTATGCTCCTCATTACTCCTCCTTGCTAACATGCCCGCTGCTTGTGATTGCCCGTTTGATGCGCCACGAGAGAGACGGGACCCGGCATCTCAAGCAATGCGTAATAGCCGCTTATGTTCTTTGCTACTCGTTGACCGTATCGGTGCAGGCGGCAGAAACTTGAATGGGTTACCGTGGAGGAGGGGGAGGAATGCGGATAGTACAAGACAGTGAACCGCTCTAATGAAAACGCCCGCCGGTCAGCACCAGCGGGCGTTTCTATGCTTTTATCACTTCGGGCTTCACCTAAACTACCTGCGCCCACCATACGGGCCGCGCCCGTAATGGCCGCCATAGTCATCGTAATAATATCCGTGGTGCCCGTAATAACCGTCCACCGGCACGATAATGCAGGCAGAGAGCAGTGAGGATAGCACCACTATTCCAACCAGATACCGGACTCTCGTTTTCATCTCTGTACTCCTTTTCACCGGGGCATGTCGTCTCCCCCTTTGATTATAAAGAGATTGAGGTGAAAAGTGGAAAAAGCCCGTCCGGTAACACCGGCGGGCCTTTCTCTTTGGAAACTCACGGAGCAAATACCTGCGTCAGACACCTGCTTTGCCTTTTGCTATCACCGCTTCCAGGGAGGTGGTCGGCCTGCCGATCAGGGAGCTCAGCTGACGACTGCCGTCGAAGAGGCCGCCCTTGGCGGCGCCGCTGTCGGAGTCGGCCAGAAGCGCTGCGAGGGGTTCAGGAAGTCCGACCGATACGAGGAGTTGTTTGTACTCGAGCTCGGGAAGGTTCACGTAGTTGACCGGCTTGCCATACTGGCGGGATATCTCCGCGGCGAACTCGGTGAGGGTGTAGGTGGTGTCGCCGGCCAGTTCGTAGACCCGCCCCCGATGCCCTTCCGTGGTGAGCACGGCAACGGCCGCTTCCGCGTAATCGGCGCGGGCGGCGGATGCAATCCGGCCATCGCCGGCGGAACCGTAGAAGGAGCCGTGTTCGACGGCTGGAGCAATGCTGGCGGCGTAGTTCTCGGTGTACCAGCCATTACGCAGGATAACGAAGGGGATGCTCGATTCGCGGATCAGCGTTTCGGTGGCGAGATGCTCGGCGGCCAGGCCGAGCGGAGAGCTGTCGGCGCGCAGCAGGCTGGTGTAGGCCAGGAGCTTCACGCCAGCCTTTTTCGCCGCTTCGATAACGGTGCGGTGCTGGCTGACGCGCTGCCCGACTTCGCTGGAGGAGATCAGCAGCAGCTTCTCGGCACCGGCAAGGGCGGATGCCCAGGTCTCGGGGGAGTTGTAGTCGGCCTGGCGCACATGTACCCCAAGAGAGGAGAGGTCCTTGGCCTTGTCGGGGTTGCGCACGGCGGCGACGATGCGGGAAGCGGGAACCTTCTTGAGCAGCGATGCGATGGCGAGGCGTCCTAACTGTCCGGTTGCTCCGGTAATGACGATCATGTGACTATCTCCTTTATGTCTGCGTTGGATCTATGTTACAGGTGGAGCATAGCAACAACGATTACAAAAAGTAAGTACGCACAAAAAGGTAAGTGTCATGAGTGAGCCGGAAGTAGTGAGCCTGTCGGACCAGATGCGCCGCGGGGAGCTGTTCTGCGTGCAGTGTCCGTCCCGGGAAATACTGAAGCATGTGACCAGTCAGTGGGGAGTTCTCGTGCTGGTCGCCCTGATGGAAAAGACGCACCGTTTCAGCGAGTTGCGGCGCAAGGTGGGCGGGGTGAGTGAAAAGATGCTGGCGCAGACGCTCCAATACCTGGAGAGGGACGGCTTTGTCGACCGGGTCTCCTTCCCGGTGGTGCCGCCCCACGTGGAATACTCGCTGACCCCGCTGGGGAGGGCCATCGGCGAGAAAGTCGAGTCGCTGGCCGACTGGATCGAAAGCAACCTGCCGAGCATCATGGCCGTTCAGAAGACAGTGCCCCCGGAAGTCGTCGAATAACAGACGAAGGGGGCTCAGGGGCTTCCGCTTGTGTTTTCACCCCCCCAGGGTGAAGTAGAAGGTGGCACCCTTGCCCACCGTACCTTCGCCCCAGATCCTGCCGCCGTGGCGCTCGACGATCTGGTGCGAGGTGGCAAGCCCTATCCCCATTCCGTCGAATTCGGAGCCGTGCAGCCGCTCGAAGGGCTTGAAAAGCTTGCCCCGGTAGCTCATGTCGAAGCCGGCGCCGTTGTCGGTCACGAAGAAGGCTTCTTCGCCAGAGACGGTGGACTTGCCCACGGCGATCCTCGGGAAAGGGGTCTTGGAGGTGTACTTCCAGGCGTTTCCCAACAGGTTGCCCAAAAGCTGGTTGATCAGGTGGGCGTCTCCATGGACGGTGAGGCCGGGCTCTACCTCCTGGCATACCAGACGATGCGGCTCGGTTTCCTGCAGCATCTGCAGGATGGCGGCCGCGGCGGCACTGAGGTCGACGGGTTCAGGCAGGATGGGTGCCCGCGCCACCTTCGAGAGTTCCAGCAGGTGGTCGATGAGCGCCCCCATCTGGTTGGCGGCGCCCCTCATCCGGTCCAGATAGGTACGGGCCTCGTACGGCAGCGCCTGCCCGTACTCCTCGATGAGGATCGAACTGTAGCTGCTTATGTGCCGCAAGGGCGCCCTGAGGTCGTGCGACACCGAGTAGCTGAAGGACTCGCGCTCCCGGATGGCCGCCTGCAGGTCGGCAGTGCGCTGGCTGACCCGCTGCTCGAGAAACTCGTTGGCCTGTTTCAGCTCCTCCGTCTTGGCGAGCAGCCTGTTCTGCATCTGCTTTTGCTGGGCGACGTCCCAGGTGAGGTCGGCGAAGAGGGTGACGGTACGGACGTCGGCTTCGGTGTAGTCGGTGGCCTTGTTGCCGACGCCGAGGATGGCGACCACCTCCCCGTTCCTTTTGACCGGCATCACCAGGATGCGCACGACCGGGGCGTGCCCGGCGGGGAGCCCTTTGCGGTGGCGGAGCCTTTCGTAGTCGTTGTAGATGGTGGCTTTGCCCAAATGAAGGCAATCGACCCAGACGCCGGCCTGGTCGATACTGTAGTGGCGATCCCGATCCTCGATGCCGCAGAACCTCTGCAAGGTGTTGGTGGACCAGGCTCTCAGTTCCACGCTTTTGCTCGCGGCATCGAAAAGGTGATAGAAGCCGATGCTGCTTTCGGTCAGCCTTTCCACCTCGTCGAGCGCTTCCACCATGAGCTCTTCCAGGGTATGCGCATCGGCGTACTGCATCAGGTTGATGCGGGAGAGATGGATGTCGTTGAGCCGTTTATGGCAGGAGATGTCGTGCATGGTCACGAAGACCTGGTACGGCGAGGACTCCCCGGGGTGGAACATAGGGATGGCGTTCAGGTTGAACCAGCAGAAATGTCTTTTTTGCGGGTTGAAGACGCCGGCTACGAAGTCGAGTACGGGACGGCCGCTTTTGAGGGCGACCATGGAGGGGTGCAGCTCGGGAGGAAGTTCGGACCCGTCCTCCGCGATGACGCGCCAGTCCGGGTTCATCGAGGTCCGCCCCAGGAACTCGTCGCGCGTCAGGCCGGACATCTCCAGGGCGGCCGGGTTGACATCGGTCAGGGCGCCGTCAGCCGACTGGAAGAAGGCGCCCTGGGCCATCCGGTCGAACAGGGCGTGGTACTTGGCTGCATCGTCTCCCATTGCGATCCCTTCCGGATGAGGTTGCCGCGAAACCGGTGCAGGCTATCACATTAACGGGAGATAAAAAAGATTTTTAACGCGGCGTTGGCAAATAACCCGTTTTCAGGGGCGCAGCCCCTCCGCCACGACCTCAGCCAGTTCTTTCACCCTCACCCCGCCCCCCTGCAGGTCCTTCAGGCCGTCCTCCATCATGGTGAGGCAGTAGGGACAGCTGACGCAGATGGTGTCCGGTTTCTGCCGCAGCGCCTCCCTCACCCGGTTCAGGTTTATCCTCTCCCCTTCCTGCTCCTCCTGCCACATCCGCCCCCCTCCCGCCCCGCAGCAGAAGGAGCGTTCCGTGTTGCGGTCGAACTCTGCAGGTGCGGCGCCGGTAACGGCCTGCAGGGCATGCCGGGGGGCGTCGTAGACGTCGTTGTGCCGCCCCAGGTAGCAGGAGTCGTGAAAGAGCAGCCGCCCCAGGTCGGAAACCTGCTTCTTCAGCTGCAACCGCCCAGCGGCGAGGAGTGCGGCTATCAGTTCCGAGTGGTGCACCACTTCCAGTTCGACGCCGTACTGGCGGTAATCGTTCTTGAGCGCGGAGAAGCAGTGAGGGCACTGGGTGACGATTTTCCTCACCCCGCGCTCGGCGAAGAGGCTGACGTTATCGCGCGCGGTCCGGTCGAAGACGTACTCGTTGCCCAGACGGCGCAGGCTGTCGCCGCAGCAGCGCTCATCCTTGCCCAAGGTGCCCCAGGAGACGCCGGCGGCGTCCAGGATCGTGGCCAGGGCAACCGTCACCTGCTTCTGCCGCGCATCGAAGGCTCCCGCGCAGCCGACGTAGAGCAGGTATTCGGTCTTACCCGCTTCGAACGGCCTGACCTCAAGGGCTGAGTGCCACTTGGTCCTCTCGGTGGGGGCGATCCCCCAGGGGTTGCTCCTCGCCTCGATGTTTTCGAAGAAGGTGGCCAACTCCTCCGGGAAGGCGGACTTCATCTGCACCAGGTGGCGGCGCATCTTGACGATCTTGGGCATGTGCTCGATGAGCACCGGGCAGACGTTCATGCAGGCCCCGCAGGTGGTGCAGGCCCAGATGCCCGGTTCGGTAGCGCTCCCCTCCCCTGCCGCTCCGATGAGCGGCAGCGCGGGCTCCTCCCCGGCCCGCAGAGCGGCGCCGTTGGCCAGGAGGTTGGTCTTCACGGCATGGATCACGGCGCGCGGGTTGAGCGACTTTCCCGTTGCGGCAGCGGGGCAGGCCTCCTGGCAGCGGCCGCACTCGGTGCAGGAAAAGGAATCGAAGAGGTCCTTCCAGGTGAACTGGTCCACCCGCCCGACGCCGAAGCTCATCCCCCTGGCGAACTCCTCGCGGGGCTGCGTGTTGGGGCGCTCCCGGCCGGCAAGGAAACAGTTGGGGATGGCGGTCAGGATGTGCATGTGCTTGCTCCGGGGGAGGTAGGCGAGAAAGGAGAGGAGCGCGAGGGCGTGCAGCCACCAGGACCCGGTTGCCAGTGCCGAGGGATCGGCCGCCAGCGCCGCCGGCAGGTGCCACGCGATGAAGGCGGAGACCGGCATGGCGGCGGGATCCTCGCTCCCCATGGCGATCCTCGCTGCGTGCAGGCCGAAGTAGGCCAGCATGAGCAGGGCGATCAGGGAGAGGATCAGGAACGCCTCCGGGCTGCGCGCCTTGACGTAGTCGCTGCTCAGGGAGGGTTCGGGGAAGAAGAGCCTGCGGGCGCAGGCGATGAGGACGCAGGCCAGGCTCAGGAGGGAGACCAGGTCGAAGAGCAGAAGCAGGGCGTGGTGGAGCGGCGCCGGGAGCACGGCGAAGGTTGCCTGCGGCAAAAGGCCGCTGGCCAGGAACTCGGCGTTGGCGAGGGCGAGGACGATGAAGGACCAGAAGATGACGAAGTGGTTAAGGCCGAAGGGTTTGCCCAGCACCCTCTGCTGTCCGAAGGCGAGCCGGAACATCCGTAGGCAGCGCGCACCCGGCGCATCGAGGCGCTCCTCGGGACGCCCGAGGGCCACGAGGCTGAACCGCCGGCAGCAGCCGAGGACGAAGACGGAGGCGGAGAGAAGCAGGAGTACGGCGAAGAGTTTCGGGTTCGGGGACATGGTCAATCCTTTAGATGCACAAAGGCTTTAACGCAAAGGCGCGGAGCCGCAGAGACGCAAGGAAAAAACTTATGAGGGGTAACCCTTTACTTCTTTGCGCCTTCGCGCCTTGGCGCCTTTGCGTTGGGGCTTTTTTGTTTGGTCTTTTAGCCGTTGCTGCAGACGGCCGTTTCCGGCGCCTTCTGCTTCAGGCTCCGCAGCCGCTCGGTGAGGGCCGGGACGACTTCAAACAAATCTCCCACGATGCCGAGATGGGCGACTTCGAAGATGGGGGCCTCGGGGTCACGGTTAATGGCGATGATCACGTCGGAGTCCTGCATCCCGACCAGGTGCTGAATGGCGCCGCTGATGCCGCAGGCGATGTAGATCTTGGGACGCACCGTCTTTCCGGTCTGCCCCACCTGCCGCTCGTGCGGCATCCACCCGGCGTCGACGGCGCTGCGCGAGGCGCCGACCACGCCGCCCAGCTCGTCAGCCAACTCCTGCAGCAGCACGAAGTTCTCCTTCCCCATCATGCCGCGCCCGCCGGAGACGATGAACTCGGCGCCGGCGACATCGACCTGGTCCTTGCTCCGGTCCGAGACAATTTCCAGCACCTTGGTGAGGATCTCTTCTTCCCGCACCTTGCTGCGCACCCTGATCACGGTGCCGCTGCTCCCGGCGACTCGCTCGGGTAGCGCCATGACGTGGGGACGGACTGTCGCCATCTGGGGCCGGAACTTGTCGCACATGATGGTGGCCATGATGTTGCCGCCGAAGGCGGGACGGGTCTGCATGAGGTTGCGGCGCTCGTCGATGCCGAGCCCGGTGCAGTCGGCGGTGAGCCCGGTGCCGACCACGGTCGCCACGGCTCCGGCCAAGTCCCGTCCCAGCCCGGTCGCTCCCATGAGCACGATCTCGGGGCGGTAGCTGTCGATCAGCCGGCAGACCGCCTTCAGGTATGCCTCGGTGCGGTAGTGCCGGAACACCGGCTCGTCGACGAGGTAGGCCTGGTCGGCACCGTAGCAGAAGGATTCGTAACAGAGCTCCTCGACCCGCGAGCCCACCACCACGGCGGAGAGAGGCACCCCCAGGGCGTCGGCCAGCTCCCTTCCCTTCCCTATCAGCTCCCAGGAGACCCGGGCCGGCTCTCCTTCGGTCTGCTCGACGAAGACCCAGACACCGCGATAGGCGGCGAGTCTTTCGGAAAGGGCCCGCGCCTCCGGATCGACTTCCTCCTCGCCTCCGGCGCGTTCCCCGGCCAGTTGCTCCAGGATGCGCCGCTCTCCCGCCGTGAAGACGATCTCCAGCGCCTGGGCCGGGCAGACCTTGACGCACTTCACGCAGCCTATGCAGCTCGCGGCAACGATCTCGGGCTCGCCGCCGTCGGTCATCTCGACGGCGTTGACCGGACAGGCGCTTTGGCAGCGCCCGCCGCAGGCGATACACCTTCCTTCCAAAAGCCGCGCCTTCCCTCGCGGCCTCTTCGTCCCTCCCTGCGCCTCGCTCATCACCTGGGCTCCCTATACGACGAGCAGATCCCTGCTCAAAAGTTTGTCTACCAGCAGGTCGGCGGCTCCTGCCGGGTCGGCGGCGCCATCGCCCACGATCTCCCCTTTCTGCCTTTCCGGGGAGAAGATGCGGCTCACCCAGGTCGGGGAGCCTTTCAGGCCGATCCCTTCCTGGTCCAGCTGCAGCTCCCGGTTGCTCCAGACCTGCACCGTCGCCTCCGCGGACTCCAGCCGCATGGGGACGGTCGGGTAGCGCGGGCGGTTCAGTTCGCGCACCACGGTGAGCAGCACCGGTAATGGTGCCTCCACGGTCTCGTGGCGCCCTTCCAGTTTGCGCCGCACCGTGATCCTCCCCTGCAGGGGATCGAGCTTCTCGATCCGGTCCACCAGGGTGAGCTGGGTGTAGCCGAGCCTGGTGGCGATACCGGGGCCCACCTGGGCCGTGTCGCCGTCGATGGTCTGCTTGCCGCAGATGACGATCCCCACTTTTTCCCGCAGGTTCAGCCTCCCGATCGCCTCGGAGAGCACCCGGCTGGTGGCCAGGGTGTCCGCCCCGCCGAAGACGCGGTCGGAGAGGAGGATGGCCTCATCCACCCCGAGGGCCAGCGCCTTCTTGAGGGTGGCCTCGGCATTTGGGGGCCCCATGGAAAGTGCCGCGACTCTGAAGCCGAAGCGGTCCTTCAGCCTGAGGGCCTCTTCCAGGGCGTGGGCGTCGTAGGGGTTGACGATGAAGGGGATCCCTTCGCGCACCAGGGTGTTGGTCACCGGGTCGATCTGTACCTGGGTTGTGTCCGGCACCTGTTTGATGCAGGCTACGACTAGCATTGCCAGCTCCATTGACGTTGACGTAAAATGCAAAACCTGGTCAAAAAAATTTCTACTTGTTCTTGATCCCCGGCCAGATACGTCCACATCCCCTCTCCCGGAGGGAGAGGGGACTAATGGAAGATCATCGCCTATGAGGAAATAGTTTTGGGTTACACCGGTTTTACCTTGGGAATGAAGATTTGTCCCGGATCGAGCACCTCGTGGATGAAGTGCAGCTCCTCCCTGGTGGGAGGGAGGGTCTCGCCGCTCACCCGCGTGATGTCGAGGTCGAACTGGCACATGTCCCGGATCTGCTCGGGAGAGTTGCCGGCGTGGCAGGTGTCGAGGTAGATCCGGCCGCTCTCGTCGTCGAAACGGAACACCCCGAGCGTGGAGATCACCGCCGAGGGGCCGCCGCGGTAGGCAGCGCCGTAGAGCTCGCGCCGGTGCACCGTCTCGCCTCCCGGCCACTTGCGCACCCGCCACCCGGGGCTCGTGATGTAGCTCACCTGCTCGGTGAAACGGCGCTTCTCGTGCACCATGATGAACACGGTGCGCCTGGCGAAGGAGTTGATGTCGGGGTTGCCGCCGCTGCCGGTCAGGCGCAGTTCGGGGTTCAGGTAGTCGCCGATGCAGGTGGTGTTCACGTTGCCGTACTGGTCCACCTCGGCCCCTCCCAGAAAGCCGAGGTCGACGTAGCCGCGCTGCGCGATGCTGAAGGCGTCGTGCAGCCCCGAGGAGCGCGAGGCGCCCATCTCGCAGCGGGCGTCGCCGACCGAGGTGGGGATCTCGGGGGGGCGGCCGTCGAGCGTCCCCGCCTCGAAGATCAGCTTGAGGTTGGGCGCGTGGGTCTTCTGCGCCAGCATGATGGCCACCATGGGGAGCCCGGTGCCGGCGAAGACGATCTCGTTGTCCTGCACCTCGCGGGAGGCGGCGCAGCAGAGGAGGTCGGCCAGCCCGTATTCTTCCGGTTTTGCGAACTCTTTGTCCATGTCACTGCCCCCTTTTCACGCCGGTGCTGTACTTGAGCGCGGTGTTCGCCTTCAGGTTCAGCATCTTCGGCCAGCCGAGTTTCTCCAGGTAGGCCAGGTGATCCAGGCCATGGATCCACTCCTTGGCGAAGTCGTCGAAACCTTCCTGGGTCCTGGTCCCGGCGTAGAAATCCTTCAAAAACGCGCCGTCCACGTCGTAGCGGCCGAACATGCCGGTTGGGTGTGCGCCGAAGGGGACCTCGAGGATGTGATCCACCTCGAAGCTGGTGATGGTGTTCAGGTCGCTCTCGCGTCGCAGGTACTCCTCCGGAACGATCTCCTCCGCCATGACGATGGTGACGTCGGCCGCCCTGGCCACCTCGGGGTCGGAGTAGAACTGGCCGTTCACCCGCACCGTCCCCTCCTCCCCCACCTGCTGCACGCAGAGGATGGCCACGTCCACCTTGGCCGCCGGGACCAGCACCTGCGCGCCCGCCCCGTAGAAGGGGTCCTCGGTGAAGCGGTACTTGTGGCTCGGGATGCGCTTGCCGTCGCGAAGCCCCGCGTTCCCCAGCGTGTCGTAGGCGGGGTTGTGGATGTCGGTGCCGAGCGAGGTCTGGGTCACGGCGTAGGGGGCGCCCGAGGCGGCCGCGCTGAAGCGGAAGAGCATCTCGGCGTGGCTGTAATCCTCGACCAGGATCTCCTTGTTGCCGACCTTCCTGGAGAGGTTCGCGCCGTACTTGCCGTAGAGCTCGTGGCCGACCCAGCACGACTCCCAGATGTCGACGCAACCGGCGCCGACCAGGAACTCGGTCTGCGGCCCGCCGTTCACCTCGATGAGGTGGAGCCCCTTCCTCCCCTGCCTGATCAGCTCGTAGACGAGCGCGAAGGGGCGCCGCCAGATGGTGAAGCCGGAAAAAGTCAGGCTGGAGCCGTTCTTCACGATCTCGGCCGCCTGCTGCAACGTGATCCGCTTGCCGCTACTCATGCGTCCCTCCTAAAGGCAGATTAAGACTAAGACAGAGATTAAGTTTTGGGGTAAGCAAGGGATCTTCTTAATCTTAATCTCTGTCTCAATCTGATTCGTTCAGCTGAGGTTCTTCAGAATCTCCCGTGCGATGATGAGCCGCTGGATCTCGCTGGTTCCTTCGTAGATCGAGGTGATCCTGACGTCGCGGGCGTATCGCTCGACCGGGAAGTCCGCGGTGTAGCCATACCCTCCCAGCATCTGCACCGCGTCGTAGCAGGCGCGGTTGGCGGCCTCGGTGGCGAAGAGTTTGGCCATGGACGCCTCCTTGGCGAAGGGACGGCCGCTCTCCTTACGGAAGGCGGCGTTCATGAGCAGCAGGCGCGCCGCCTCCAGTTCGGTGTAGCTGTCGGCGATCTTCCACTGGATGGCCTGGAAGCTGCTGATCTTCTGCCCGAACTGCACCCGCTCGGCGCTGTACCTGGTCGCGTAGTCCATGGCTGCGAGGCCGACCCCGAGCGCCAGGGAGCCGATACCGATCCTCCCCCCGCCCAGTTCGGCGACGGCGATCCGGAAACCGTCGTTCAACTTCCCCATCAGCGCGTCCTTCGGGATGCGGCAGTTGTCGAAGACCAGTTCGTTGGTCGCCGAGGCGTGCTGCCCGGTCTTCTCCTCCTGCTTGCCGATCACGAGGCCCGGCGTCCCCTGCTCCACCAGGAAGCAGCTGATCCCCTTCCCTTTGGGGGCCTCCCTGTCGGTCACGGCCCAGACCACGAAGACCCCGGCGTAGGGCGCGCTGGTGATGAATATCTTGGAGCCGTTCAGCACCCAGCTGTCACCGTCGAGGAGCGCGGTAGTGGTCATGCCGGCGGGGTCCGAACCGGCGCCGGTCTCGGTGAGGGCGAAGCTCCCTGCGGCGTAGACACCGGAACAGATGCGCGGGATGTACTTCTCCTTTTGCTCCTGCGATCCGATGGCCTGGATCACCTCGCAAACCATGTTGTTCACCGAGACGGTCACCGCGGTGGAGGCGCAGGCGCGGGCGATCTCGGTCATGGCGACGCTGAAGGCGACCACGCCCGCCTCGGAACCGCCATACTCCCCCTGGACGTTCAGCCCCATGAAGCCAAGCTCCGCCAGCTTCTTCAGGTTGGCGAGGAACGCGGGGCGGTCCCCCTCCCGGTCCAGCTTCGCCGCGAGCGGTTCCAGCTCGGAACGGGCGAAGTTGCGGGCGGTTTCCTGTATCAGCTTCTGCTCTTCGGTAAGATCGAGAAACATCGGTGTCTCCCCTTGGTTACCTGCTTAGGCAGGATCGGTTACTGCTTCATCTCGCGCACTTGGCGGTGAAGGCGGGGACGAACTGCATCACGTCCGCCACCACCAGGACGTCGGCGATCTCGCCGATCGGGGCGTCCTTGTCCTTGTTGATGGCAACGATGAAGTCGGCCTTCTTCATCCCCGCCAGGTGCTGGATGGCGCCGCTGATGCCGCAGGCGACGTAGAGCTTGGGGCTCACCGTCTGCCCGGTGGTTCCCACCTGGTGGCTGTGATCGACCCAGCCGGCGTCGACCACCGGGCGGCTCGCGCCGAGTTCGCCCCCAAGGGCGCTGGCCAGGGCGGCGATGACCGGGACGTTATCCTTCTTGCCCACGCCGCGGCCGGCGCTCACGATGACCTCGGCCTTACTGAGGTCGACCCCCTTCTGTTCGGCGGCCTCGTAGCCCACGAACTCGATGGCGGAGGCGGTCCCCGACAGCTCCAGCCGTTCCGGCTGCGGCGTACCCTGCGGCTCGCCGGACGGGGTGAAGGCACCCGCCTGGATGGTGAGGACGCAGCGGCCGCTTTTGGGCGTCACGGTCCGGCGCAGCTTCGCGTTGCAGGCATTCACCTCGTAGGCACCCTCGTTGAGCGCCACAATCTCGGAGACTTGGCCCGCCTTTAAAGCGACGGCGACGCGCGGGGCGAGGTCCCAACCGTAGGAGGAATGGACGAAGACGATGCAGTCCGGGTTTTCCTTCTCGACGGCCTGCAGCACCAGTTGCTTGTGCTGGTCGGGGTTGTACTCGCCGTATTTGGCGGCATCGGCCAGGTAAAGCTTGCCGTCATATTTCGGGAGTTCGCTATCGCTCCCCACCAGCAGCATCACGCTGTCGGCGCCGAGGCGGTCGGCGAAGGCCTTGAGTTCGTAGGTGGTGTCGAGGAGCTTCCCCTGGCGGTATTCCCCTATCAGTAACGCTTTCATGGTCTCCTCCTATCTGAGCACCGCGGTCTTTTCCTTCAAGATCCCCATGAGCCGGTCCACCTGGGCACCGATCTCCCCTTCCAGCACGAGGCCGCCCCCCTTCTTGGCCGGAGGGTAGATCGCCGCGGTGGCGGTCAACTCGGCCTCCCCGGTGAGCTCGGCCGCCGTCAGGGAGGCGATCTCCTTCTTCTTCGCCTTCATGATGTTGGGGAGCGTCGGGTAGCGCGGGGTGTTGAGCCCCAGTTGGCAGGTGACCAGCGCCGGGAGCTTCAGCTTCGCCACTCCCTTGATCCCACCTTCCAGCTCTCTCTTGACGGTGATGGTGCCGCAGTCGTAGCTGAAGCCGACCAGGGTGGTGGCGCAGGAGACGCCGAGGAGCTCCGCCACGATGACGCCGACCTGGGCCGAACCCCGGTCCTGGGACTGCATCCCGGTGAAGATCAGGTCGAAACCTTCCCCCTTGGCGTAGCTCGCGATCATCGAGGCGATCTGCCAGGGATCTTTCTGGTAGTACCTGTCGTCCCGGATGTGGACGGCGCGGTCCCCACCCATGGCAAGGGCCTTCTTGATCGCCTCCACCGTCCGCTCGGGGCCGATGGAGAGGACCGTGATCTCGGGCTCACCGCCCAGCTGCTCCTTGAGCTGCACCGCCTGCTCCACCGCGTACTCGTCGTATTCGTTCATGCGGAAGGCGAGATCGCTCTCGTCGTACCAGGTCTTTTCACCGTTGGGCCTGAAGCGGGACTCCATGTCCGGCACCTGTTTGATGCATACCAGTATCTTCATAGCTTCCTCCTCTGAATTCTTTGCGGCGTCATGCCGACACGCCTTCCGCAGCCGCCAGCCGCTGCTCTTCCGGCGACGCCGGCTCCTTTCTCCCGGACGCCTCGGCCAGCGAGACCACCGCGGCCAGGCTCACTTCCCTTTCCGGCGTCCCGAAGTTCACCGGCATGGCCAGCCGTTCCACCACGACTTCGGCCAGGTCACGCACCGCCAGCTTCCCTTCGCAGTCGCCTGTCTTGATGCCGTCCTCGAACATGGTCAGGCAGAAGGGACAGTTGGAGACGATCAGCGGCGCACCGGTCGCCTCGGCCATCCGGACCCGCTGCACGTTGATCCGGCTCCCCAGCTTTTCCTCGGCAAGGATCCGGCCGCCGCCGGCGCCGCAGCAGAAACTCTCCAGCCCCGACCTCTGCATCTCGTTGATCCTCCCCCCGGCGACGTGCAGCACGTTGCGCGGCTGCTCCATGATCCCCTGGTAGCGCCCGAGGTAGCAGGAGTCGTGGTAGGTGTAGTCGAACTGGTGCGGAGCAAGGGCGAGCGTCCCTTCCCCGATCAGCCGGTCGATGAAGACGGTGTAGTGTTCGACCTCGATGTCGAGCCCGAGGTCGCGGTAGTCGCGCCCCAGGGTGTTGAGACAGTGCGGGCAGGTGGTGACGATCTTTTTGACCCCGTATCCCTTGATCAGCTCGATGTTCTCCTGCGCGGTCATCTGGTAGAGGTACTCGTTGCCCAGCTTGCGCAGCGGTTCACCGCAGCAGCGCTCCTCCTTGCCCAGGATGCCGACGCTCACCCCGGCCGCGTTGCAGATCTTCACGAAGCTCTTGGCGACCTCCTGGTTTCTCTTGTCGAAGGAGGCGTAGCAGCCAACGAAGTAGAGGATGTCCGCCTCCTCCCCTTCGGAGAGGTGCCGTACCGCGAGACCGTCGGACCATTTGCCGCGCTCGGCGTAGGCCATGCCAAAGGGGTTGCCGTTCACCTCGACGTTGTTGGCCGCGACCATGACCTCCTCGCCGGGGAACTCCCCCTGCATGAGGACCAGGTTGCGCCTCATCTCGATCACCTTGTTGACGTGCTCCACCTGCGCCGGGCAGATCTCCTGGCAGGAGCGGCAGGTGGTGCAGGACCAGAGGGCGTCCCGTCCCACCGTCTCGATCAGGTCCGCCTGCGGCGCAGTACACGCGGTCTCGCCTATCTGCTGCACCATCTGCATGGGCGAGAGCGGCTTCTCGGTGTTGAAGGCGGGACAGCGGTCCTGGCACCTCTTGCAGCTGGTGCAGGCGTCGGCATCGAAGATGTCCTTCCAGGTGAGGTCGGCAACCTTGTCCGCCCCGAAATGCTCCACCCCTTCCGCCTCCAGGTCGATGGTGTCGATGCTCCCCTTTGGCCGGAGATCGACGAAGAGGTAATTGGCGGGGGTGGTGATCAGGTGACGGAACTTGGTCCAGGGGATGGCGGCGATGAAGCCGGTGACCAGCAGGAAGTGGCACCACCACCAGAGCCGGTGCAGCTCCTTGAGGGACTGGAGGTCGAGCGCGGCGAACTGGCCGGCGACCATGAGCCCTATGGGCGAGAAGCGGGCCAGCTCCGGATTCTGGTGCAACTCGGTGGCGGCCATGCGCGCGCCTTCGGCGAAAAAGCCGGTGACGATTATGGCGGAAAGCAGGCCGTGCATCAGGTAATCGTCGCGGGTGATCTTGAGCCCTTCCGGCCGGGCCACGAAGCGACGCAGCGCGAGACCGAAGAGGGTGACGAGCGCGGCCAGCCCGGCCAGGTCCAGCACCAGCGAGTAAGCCTTGTAGAAGGCGCCGGTGAGGATGACGACACCGAAGAGCGGCTGCGAGAAATCGGCCTGGGCCATGACCAGGAGCGTCCCGATGAAGAGGACGGCGAAACCCCAGAAAAAGAGCGCGTGCGGGATCCCCGGGCCGGCGACGCGCAGCACCCTGACCTGGCCGAACAGGTTCGTCGCCGTCAGCGCGATCCGTTCACGGAGGTTGTCCATGCGGTTCAGGGGCCTCCCCTGCCGGTAGACCTCGATCCGCTTCCAGCACCCGTAGGCACAGGCCGCGAAGGCCATAAGGGTGAGCAGGTACATCGGGAGCACCACGCCGTGCCCTACGTTCCAATAGATTTCCCTGGTAGCTTCCATGAAGTCACTCCTGCTTGTTAACCGATCGATGCCGATGCCCCCTCCCGGCCTCCCCCTCGGGGGGAGGAGCAGGCGGGTGTCACGAGACGGCGCCGTTAGGAGAGCAGTATCTTCGAGATGACCACCCGCTGTACCTCGTTGGTCCCCTCGTAGATCTCGGTGATCTTGGCGTCGCGGAACATGCGCTCCACCTCGTAGTCGCAGATGAAGCCGTAGCCGCCGTGGATCTGGATCGCCTCCTTGGTGACGTAGGTTGCCGCCTCGGAAGCGAGCATCTTGCACATGGCCGACTCCGCCGTGTAGTTCTTCTTGGCGTCCTTGAGGCAGGCGGCCTTGTAGGTCATCAGCTTGCTGGTCTCGATGCGGGTGTACATGTCGGCCAGCTTGAACTGGACCGCCTGCAGCTCGCAGATGGGATGGTCGAACTGCTTGCGCTCCTTGGAGTAGGCGAGGGCCCGCTCGAAGGCGCCCTCGGCGATGCCGAGCGCCTGGGAGGCGATGCCGATGCGCCCGCCGTTCAGGGTGTCCATGGCGATCTTGAAACCCTGCCCTTCCTGCCCCAGGAGGTTCTCCGCCGGGATGCGCACGCTGTCCAGCGCGAAGGCGGTGGTGTAGCTGCCGCGAATGCCGAGCTTTTTCTCGTTCTTGAGGATCTCGACCCCGGGTGAGTTGAGGTCGATGATGAAGGCGGAGACGCCCCTGTGCTTGAGGCTCTTGTCGGAGGTGGCGAAGAGGACGCCGGTGCCGCGATAGCCGCCGTTGGTGATGAAGATCTTGGAGCCGTTGATGACGAACTCGTCCCCCTCGCGCCGGTAGGTGGTCGAGATGGCCCCGGCGTCGCTGCCGGCATCCGGCTCGGTGAGGAGGAAGCAGCCGATCACCTTGCCGGTGTTCAGCGCCGGGAGCCATTTCTTCTTCTGGGCCTCGGTGCCGAAGGTGTAGATCGGGCCGCAGGCCAGGGAGGTGTGGGCCGAGATAAGTACGCCGCTGGAGCCGCAGGCCTTGGAGACCTCCTCGACCACGATGGCGTAGGAGAGCATGTCGAGGCCGGCGCCGTCGTACTCCTCGGGGAGGTAGCTCCCCAGAAAGCCCATCTCCGCCATCTTGTTGACCAGCGAGTCCGGGATCATGTGCTCCTCGTCGATCTGCATCGCGATCGGCTTGATCTCCTTCTCCACGAACTCGCGCACCGAATCCCTCAATACCTTGTGGTCCTGGCTCAATTCGAAATCCATCGCATCCTCCCTTTTGGTTACCTGTTTAGAGAACGACTCGTAACGGTTATTCCCCCTCTCCCTCTGGGAGAGGGGCAGGGGTGAGGGATCGCGACCCAGCAATTGCCCTGCAATCAGCAGCGCCCTCACCCGGCCTTCGGCCACCCTCTCCCGGAGGGAGAGGGAACGTGACCGCTCCCCGCTATTTCCCCTGGAACTGCGCCTTGCGCTTCTCCACGAACGCCCCCATCCCTTCCTTCTGGTCCTCGGTGGCGAAGAGAACCCCGAAGAGGGAACTCTCGTAGCGGAAGCCGTCTTCTTTGGTCATGTTGAGCCCGTTGACGATGGCGTTCTTGGCGTACCCGACACCCAAGCTGCCGTTCTTCGCGATCTCCCGCGCCAGCTCCAGGGCCTTCGCCGCAAGCTCGGCCTGGGCGACCACCTCGTTGACCACGCCCCAGGCGAGGGCTTTCTGGGCGTTGATCATCCTGCCGCTATAGACCAGCTCCTTGGCCCGGTTGGGACCGATGAGACGGGAGAGGTTCTGGGTGCCGCCGAAGCCGGGGATGATGCCCAGGGTGACCTCGGGGAAACCGAGCTTGGCGTTGTCGGAGGCGTAGATAACGTCGCAGGCGAGCGCCAGTTCGAGGCCGCCCCCCAGGGCGTAGCCGTTGACCGCTGCGATCACGGGCTTGCTCATCTTCTCCATGAAGAGCATGACCCGCTGCCCCTGGAGGGCGAAACGGTGCCCCTCGAAGGAGGTCATGTCCGCCATTTCCTTGATGTCCGCGCCGGCGACGAAGGCCTTTTCTCCCGCACCGGTGAGGATCACCACCCGCACGGCGGGGTCCTGCTCCAGTTTGTAGAGGGTGCACTCCAACTCGCCAAGGACCTGGCTGTTCAGCGCGTTCAGGCTCGCCGGCCGGTTCACGGTGACCGTCGCCACTCCCTCGACGATCTCGCAGAGGATGTTCTGGTTTTCCATGATGATCGCTCCCCGGGCCTAGCCCTGATAGTCGTAGAATCCCTTCCCCGATTTCTTGCCGAGATACCCGGCGTTCACCATGTTCACGAGGAGCGGGCAGGGACGGTACTTGGGATCCTTGAAGCCGTCGTGCAGGACGTTGCAGATGGCGAGCACGGTGTCGAGGCCGATGAAATCGGCGAGGACCAGCGGCCCCATGGGCTGGTTGGTGCCGAGCTTCATCCCCTTGTCGATGTCCTCCGCCGAGGCAATCCCCTCGTAGAGCGCGAAGATCGCCTCGTTGATCATCGGGATCAGCACCCGGTTGACGATGAAGCCGGGGTAGTCCTTGGCGACCGCCATCTCCTTGCCGAGCCGCGCGACCAGGGCGCCGATGGCCTGGAAGGTCTCCTCGCTGGTACCCAGCCCCCGGATCACCTCGACCAACTGCATGATAGGCACCGGGTTCATGAAGTGCATGCCGATCACCTTGTCCGGCCGCCTGGTGCAGGCCGCGATGCGGGTGATGGAGATGGAGGATGTGTTGGAAGCCAAGATGGCGTTCTCAGCAACGATCTCGTCCAGCTTCTTGAACAGCTCGAACTTGAGGTTCTCGTTCTCCGTCGCAGCCTCCACCACCAGGTCGCAGGGTGCGAAGTCCTTGAGCTCCTTGGTGGCGGTGATGCGGGCCATGATCCCTTCGATGCTGGTGGTGAAGATCACCCCCTTCCTGGCCTGCCGCTCCAGGTTCTGCTCGATCGATTTGAGCGCCTTGTCAAGCTGGGCCTGGGAGATGTCGTAGAGCAGGACCTGATACGCGTGCTGGGCGAAGACGTGGGCGATGCCGCTTCCCATCTGCCCTGCCCCTATGACGCCTACTACCTTGAACATGTGAACCTCCTGTGGAAAGTTTGGATTCTGGAAATGCGGGATCAGACCCTCTCGAACAGTACTGCGACCGCCTCGCCTCCGCCGATGCAGAGCGTTGCCAAGCCGTAGCGGGCCTGGCGCCGGTGCAGCTCGCGGACCAGCGTCGCGGCAAGCCTGCCGCCGCTGGCGCCGATGGGATGGCCGATGGCGCAGGCGCCGCCGTTCACGTTCACCTTTTCCGGGTCGAGGGCGAGGTCCTTGATGGCGATCATGGCCACCGTGGCGAAGGCCTCGTTGATCTCGAAGAGGTCGATGTCGGAGGTCTTCAACCCCGCCTTGGCGCAGGCGACCTCGATGGCGCCCACCGGGGCCTCGGTGTAGCGCTCGGGGTGGAGGCTGCAGGTGGCGTGGGCCACGATGCGCGCCTTAGGCTTCAGGTTCAGGCGCTTCACCGCGTCGACGCCGGCCAGCAGGGAAAACGCCGCGCCGTCGTTGATGGTCGAGGCGTTGGCCGCCGTGATGGTGCCGTCCTTTTTGAAGACCGGCTTCAGGGCGGTGAGCTTGCCGAAGTCGACCTTGAAGGGCTCCTCGTCCTCGGCCACCGTCACCTCGCCGCCGCGAACCTTTTTCAGCACCGGCACGATCTCGTCCCTGAAGATGCCGCCCCGGATCGCCTCCTGTGCCCTTGTGTAGGAGCGGATGGCGAACTGATCCTGGGCTTCGCGGGAGAGTGAGTGGCGGTGAGCGGCCTCCTCGGCAATGTCCCCCATGTGCCGCCCGGAATAGGGATCCTGCAGGCCGTCGTAGATCATCAGATCGATGAGCTCACCGTGCCCCATGCGGTAGCCGTAGCGGGCCTTCTTCAGCACGAAAGGGGCGAGCGACATGTTCTCCATCCCCCCGGCGATGACCACTTCGGAATCGCCCAGCATGATGGAGCCTGCGCCGAGCATGATCGACTTCAAACCGCTGCCGCAGACCTTGTTGATGGTCATCGCGTGGGCTGAGTCGGGGATGCCCGCGTAGCGCATGGCCTGGCGGGCGGGAGCCTGCCCCACCCCGGCGCTGAGCACCTGCCCCGCGATGACTTCGTCGACCTGGGCCGGGTTGAGGCCGGCTCGCTCCAGGAGCGCCTTTATCACGGTGCCCCCCAATACGGGCGCCTCCACCTCCGAGAGGGAGCCGCCAAAGGAGCCAAATGGGGTTCTCAGTGATTCCACAACGAAGACGTCTTGCATGATTTCCCTCCCGCGGTTGTTTGTGTTGTGTAGAACTTTATCTATCGTTTACGTAAAAGTCAAGCAAAAGTATAACAGGATTATAAACAGACGGAATCATTTTAACACATCAACGGCCCTACCGCAGCGAGACGCGGGGCAGACGGGACGTCACATACCATAACCCATCAACAATACACACTTAACGAATAGAGGCCACAAAAAAGGGGCTCGCTTTCACGAGCCCCACATTAAAACAAAAATTGTTTTCGAGCTCACACACAGACGATATCGTCCGCCAGATCGGTCAGTTTCACCCCGCCTTCCCGGGCCACGGCAAACGTGTTTTCGATACCGACCACGCCGAGACCGGGGAGAACGAACTTGGGCTCGATGGCGACGGTCTGCCCCTCCTGCAGCGGCGACTTGAACCCTTGGGCCAGCACCGGGAACTCGTCCAGTTCGAGCCCCACGCCATGCCCCACGAACTTGGCGTTCTCGCCGGGCGCGCCCATGAAGTTGCGCGCAAGCCCCGCGCTCTCGGCAATCCCGGCGGCCTGGGCGAAAAGCTCCTCGCACACCGCGCCTGGCTTCAGGTTCTCGGCCAGGTGCTGCTGGATCTGCAGCGAGGTGGCGAAGGCGCGCTCCAGCTCGGGTGCCAGTCTCCCCACCACGAACATGCGGGTCATGTCGACGATGTAGCCGTTGAAGACCCCGGTGTAGTCCACCAGCACCGGTACGTTCGCCTGGATGGTGTCGGTCGAGGCGCCGTGGGGAGAGGCGTTGGAGAGCCCCCGGCCGGTGACCGCGCCGTCGAAGAAACCGGGATTGCCGGCGCCGGAGCTGACGGCGAGCCCCTGGAACAGTTCCTGGTTGTAGGCGCGCATCCGGACATACCCTTCGCCCCCCGCCTTCCTCAGCCGGTATTCGAACTCGGCGGCGAGGTCCAGCTCGCGCATCCCCTCCTTCAGGAAACCGGGGATCTCTTTGAATACGCCGCAAAGCCGCGTCCCGCTTTCGCGCATCCGCTCCAGCTCCAGTTTCGACTTCACGCTGCGCAGCTCCCGGTTCAGGGAGGAGATGTCAACGAACTCCACCCCGGGCAGGAGCCTGGCGTAGTACTGGTATTGTTGCACCGGCGCCACGTCGAAGGTGAAGCCGATCCGCTTCACCTGGGGGGGAAACAGGGAGGGAAACTCCTTGCTGGAAGGAAAGGGGCGCGTGTCGTCGATGACGCTCTCCCCTTGGGCGCGGAAGTAGCTCTTGCGCACCATCAGGCGCGGCTTTCCCTCGGCGGGAACGAAGAGCACCGAGTTCTGGCGCGTGCCGGAAAAATAATAGATATCGATGGGATAGATAAAGAGGGCGGCATCCACCCCTTTCTCCTTCAGCCCGTCCTGCAGCCTGGCTATCCTTTGCTCCGATTCGGTCCTGGTCAGCATGCCTTCCCCCAGTCGTTGTGATAGGCGATCTCCGCCAGCTCCTTGCGCGGCCGCGCCTTGGGTTCCTGGTCCGGGTAACCCAAGGGCGTCACCCCGACCACCCGCATCCCTGCCGGGATGCCCAGCGACTCCTTCAGGGTCGGTTCGTCGAAGAGCCCCATCCAGCAGGTCCCGAGCCCCAGCCCGTGGGCCGCAAGGCAGATGTGCTCAAACGCTATCGCCGTGTCGGCCACGTAATACTCGATCCCGTTCTCCACCCCGGACTGGGCCGGGTCGGCACAGACCACGATGGTCACCGGCGCCTGTGCCAGTGCCTTCTTGCCCGGGTTGTCATCGGGAAAGGCGTCCAAAAGTGCGTTCCGCTTACCGGCGGCGGAAAGGACCAGAAAGCGCCAGCACTGCATGTTCTTCCAGGAAGGCGCCAGGCGCCCCGCATCGAGCACCTGGCTCACCTTGTCCCACTCGACCGGGGTGTCCCGGTACTTCCTGATGCTTCTTCTGTCGTTTATCGCTTGAAACACGTCCATGTTTTTCTCCTCTTCGTCTCCAACTCGATAGCGAAGGCGCCCCCCTCCCTGCCCCTTCGGGGGAGGGAGACGCCTGAACCGGGCGTGCCATTCGGCCCACATGGTGCGCCGGTGGCCCGGCTCCTCCGCGCCGACCCGGGCACTTCCGCGCTACATGTTGCGCCGGTACTCCCCTCCCACCTCGTAGAGCGCCCTGGTGATCTGCCCCAGCGAGGCGCACTGCACCGTTTCCATCAGCTCGGCGAAGATGTTGCCGCCGGCCACCGCCGCCTCCTGGAGCCGCTTCAGGGCGAGGGGCGCCTCATCCTTGTGCCGTTCCTGGAATGCGCGCAGGTTCCGGATCTGCTGTTCCTTCTCCTCCACGGTGGCGCGGGCCAGCTCCCCGGGGATCTGGTACCCCTCTTCGCCGGCGCGCGGGTTGAGGAAGGTGTTGACCCCGACGATGGGGAGCTCTCCGGAATGCTTCCTGGCCTCGTAGAGCATGGATTCGTCCTGGATCCTGCTGCGCTGGTACTGGGTCTCCATGGCGCCCAGCACCCCGCCGCGCTGGTCGATCCTCTCGAACTCGGCAAGGACCGCCTCCTCCACCAGGTCGGTGAGCTCGTCGATGATGAAAGCGCCCTGGAGCGGGTTCTCGTTCCTGGCGAGCCCGAGCTCCTTGGTGATGATCATCTGCACCGCCATGGCGCGGCGCACCGACGCCTCGGAGGGGGTGGTGACCGCCTCGTCGTAGGCGTTGGTGTGCAGCGAGTTGCAGTTGTCGTAGAGGGCCATCAGTGCCTGCAGCGTGGTGCGGATGTCGTTGAAATCCATCTCCTGGGCGTGCAGCGAGCGGCCGCTGGTCTGGATATGGTACTTGAGCTTTTGACTGCGGTCGTTGGCGCCGTACTTCTCCCGCATCACCACCGCCCAGATGCGCCGCGCCACCCGGCCGATCACCGTGTACTCCGGGTCGAGGCCGTTGCTGAAGAAGTAGGAGAGGTTCGGGGCGAAATCGTCGATATTCATGCCGCGCGAGAGGTAGTACTCGACGTAGGTGAAGCCGTTGGACAGGGTGAAAGCGAGCTGCGAGATCGGGTTCGCCCCGGCCTCGGCGATGTGGTAGCCGCTGATGGAGACCGAGTAGTAGTTACGCACCTGCTGCTCGATGAAGTACTGCTGGATGTCCCCCATCATCCTGAGCGCGAATTCCGTGGAGAAGATGCAGGTGTTCTGCCCCTGGTCCTCCTTGAGGATGTCCGCCTGGACGGTGCCGCGCACGGTCTGCAGGGTGCGGGCTTTCAGCTCGGCATACTCCGCGGGCGACGGCTCGCGCCCCTGCGCGTTTTTGAACTGCTCCAGCTGCTGCCTGATGGCCGCGTTGAAGAAGAAGGCGAGCATGATCGGCGCCGGCCCATTGATAGTGATGGAAACGCTGGTCGAGGGGGCGCAGAGGTCGAAGCCGGCGTAGAGCTTCTCCATGTCCTCGACGGTGCAGATGGAAACCCCGCTCTCCCCTACCTTGCCGTAGATGTCGGGGGGGTAATCCGGGTCCTCGCCGTAGAGGGTTACGCTGTCGAAGGCCGTGGAAAGGCGCTTGGCGCCGTCGTCCTGGCACAGGTAATGGAAGCGCCTGTTGGTCCGCTCCGGGGTCCCCTCCCCGGCGAACTGCCGCTTGGGGTCCTCCTCCACGCGCTTGAAGGGGAACACCCCCGCCGTGTAGGGGAAGAAGCCGGGGAGGTTCTCCTGCATGGACCACTTGACGATCTCCCCCCATTCCTCGTAGTCGGGGAGAGAGACCTTAGGGATCCGGGTCCCGGATAGGGATGTGGTGTAGAGTTCGGTGCGGATCTCCTTGTCGCGTACCTTGGTGACTTGGACGTCCTGGCGGTAGCACTCCTTGAGCCCCTTCCAGCCGTCGATGATGCGGCGCGGCTCTTCCTGCAGCCTGGCGGAGAAAGAACCGATCAGCTGCTCCAGTTCGGCGATGGTCCCCTCACTCTTCACCTCTTTCCTGGCCCCGGAGAGCTGGAACAGGGTCCGTGCCACGGCCGCCTGCTCCTCGACTCCCTTGCGGTAGCCGCGCACGGCCTGGACGATCTCGCCCAGGTAGTGCACCCGGTCCGGCGGGATGATGTACTGCTTCAGGCTCTCGCGCTCGGCGATCTGCAGGCGCGACTGCCATCCGCTCTCCTTCTTCTCGTTGACCCGGTCCAAGAGGGCACGGTACAGCACGTTGGTGCCGGGGTCGTTGAACTGCGAGGCGATGGTGCCGTAGACCGGGATCTCCGTGTCCGGGATGTCGAAGAGGTTCCGGTTGCGGCGGTACTGCTTGCGCACGTTACGCAGCGCGTCCTCGGCCCCCTTGCGCTCGAACTTGTTGAGCGCCACCAGGTCGGCGAAGTCCAGCATGTCGATCTTCTCGAGCTGGGTGGGGGCGCCGAATTCGCAGGTCATCACGTAGAGCGACACGTCGCAGATCTCCACCACCCCGGCGTCCCCCTGCCCGATCCCGGAGGTCTCCACGATGACCAGGTCGAAGCCCGAGGCACGCACCACGTCGATGGCGTCCCGTATCGCCGCCGAGAGTTCGGAGCGGGAATCGCGGGTGGCCAGGGAGCGCATGTAGATCCGGTCGCTGTTGATGGAGTTCATCCTGATCCGGTCCCCCAGGAGCGCGCCGCCTGTGCGCTGCCGCGAGGGGTCCACCGCCAGGATCGCCACGCTCTTCTCCGGAAAATCCCTGACGAAGCGGCGCACCAGCTCGTCGGTGAGCGAGCTCTTCCCGGCGCCGCCGGTCCCGGTGATCCCGACCACGGGGACGTCGCGCCCCATGCCCCGGATCCGCTCCCGTACCGCCCCGTACCCCTCGCTTTGGTCGTGGACCGCCTGCTCGGCGAGTGTGATCAGGGTGTTGACCGCGCGGATGTCCCGCTCCTTGAGCCGATCGATCTCCCGGTCCGTGTCGCGCTCGGGGCTGAAGTCGCACAGCTCCAGCATGTGGTTTATCATCCCCTGCAGCCCCATGCGCCTGCCGTCCTCGGGGGAGAAGATCTTGCTCACCCCGTACTCCTCGATCTCGCGGATCTCCTCCGGGACGATGACCCCGCCCCCCCCTCCGAACACCTTGATGTGGTCGGCGCCGCGCTCCTTGAGCAGGTCGCAGATGTACTTGAAGAACGGGACATGCCCTCCCTGGTAGCAGCTCACCGCGATGCCCTGCGCGTCCTCCTGGATGGCGGCGGTGACGATGACGTCCACGGAGCGGTTGTGTCCCAGGTGGATCACCTCCGCGCCCGAGGACTGGAGCATCCGCCTGATGATGTTGGTGGCGGCATCGTGCCCGTCGAAGAGACTGGTCGCCGTGACGAAACGGATCTTGTGTCTGGAGCGATAAGGCTCCGCAGCGGCTATGTGCATGTCGTTTCTCCTTGTAACGTGGTCTTTACGGCTGCCCGGGGTTCAAGGTGAACTCCCAGGCGCACCAGAACTCATCGGGGTGCGGGTCGGGCGGACAGGCGATGCAGCGGGTCGCGATGCGGGAATCGACGGTCCGGGCGAACTCGGAGTATTCGACGATCCCGACCGATTTGCAGGGGTGGTCCGGGAGTCCCTTGCGCTTTCGGGCCGACTGCACCCGGCAGTCGAGCATCCGGAACACGGCCCGGGAGTCGGTCACCTCGATGCTTTCCTGCAGGTTCAGCCTGGCGTAGAAGCGGTGCTTCAAGCACTCCACCAGGGCGGGGATGCCTCCGCCGGACTTGATGGAGAGCCGCTCCATGATCCTCTTGGCCTCGATGACCGTGAAGAGCCGCCAGGCGTCGGTGTCGATGTCCACCGCCACCTCCATGCCGTACTTCTTCTCCAGGGACTGGAACCAGACCCCGTCGTGGGCGAGCCAGTTCTTGGCGTCGTCGACGATGATCCTCACCAGCTCCTCCTTGCTGAGCGAGTAGAGGAGCCGGACCCCCTCGTCTCCCTCCGGCTGCGAAACGGCCGCGATCTCCTGCAGGTTGTTAACGTGTGTCACGGTTGCACCTCCTTGATGAGTTTGCTCGGCGCCAGTCGCGGCTGTTCCATTACACAACTCGCATGCAAGCGAGTCCTTCCCCCTCCCTGTCCCTCCCCCTCCGGGGGAGGGAACGCTGTGTGGACGCCCCCTCCCCTTGGAAGAGGGAGGGAACGCTGTGGTGGACGCCCCTTCCCCCGGGAGGGGGGAGGCCGGGAGGGGGACAGGTTTGGCAAACGGCTAATGATCGGCGGCGCTGGTGATGCCGATGCCGGTATTCTGGCGCACGTCGATCTCGTCGAACATCTCCTCGGCACGGCGCTCCCGGAACAGGAGACAGCCAAAGACGGCGGCCAGGAAGCCGAGCGGGACCGAGACGATCCCCGGGTTCTTGAGCGGGAAGATCGGGGCGTCCAGGCCGACCATGGACTTGCCGTCCTTGTTCTTCACGTACTCCGTCCGCGATTTCTCCAGGGCCTGCACCTCCTTCTCGGCCAGCACCGTCCCCCCGGCCTGCTTCTTCTCGAGGGTTTCCACCACCTTCTTGGCGTCGGCAGCGATCTTTTTCGGATAGGTCATCACCGGCGAAACCATGACCAGTGTCAGGGCGGAGATGGTACCTACCACCAGGCCGGAAACGATCCCCGCCGTGTTGAACTTGCGCCAGAACAGGGACAACATGATGACCGGGAAGTTGCCGGACGCGGCGACCGCGAAGGCCAGCGCCACCAGGGCCACCACGTTCTCCTTCTCCGCCATGAGCCCCATCACGATGGCCGAGGTTCCCACGAAGAGCGAGGTGATCCGGGCCACCTTCACCTGCAGTTGTTGATCCGCCTTGCCGTCCTTGATGATGTTCACGTAGACGTCGTGGGCGATGGCTGCGGAGGCGGCGAGCACCAGGCCGGAGACCACGGCGAGGATGGTGGCGAAGGCGACCGCGCAGATGAAGGCGAGGAAGATGTCGCCGCCGAGGCTCCCCGCGCCGCCGCCCATATGCTGGGCCAGGAGCAGGGTCGCCATGTTGCCTCCCTTGTCCACGGCGGAGATCGCCTGCGGGGTGAGGTAGAGCGCGGCGCCGAAGCCGATCACGCTGATCATGAAGAAGAAGCTGGAGTTGAGGAACAGGGCCACGATGATGGACTTCCTGGCATCCTTCGCGCTCGGGACCGTGAAGAAGCGCATCAGGATGTGGGGCAGGCCGGCAGCGCCCAGCGCCCAGGCGAGGCCCAGGGAGATCTGGTCCAGGGGGTTCTTCAGGAACAGGCCCGGCTCCAGGAACCGCTGGCCGTAGTCGACCCCGGGTTTGGCGATCACGTCCTTCAACACGTTCATGCGCACGTGCTCCTGGATGGCGCCGTTACTGACCACGTCGGTGAAGAAGCGGACCGGGTTGAAGCCGGCCTTGATGGCAACCAGCAGGCAGAGGACGGTGGTTGCGCCCATCAGCAGGGATGCCTTGATGATCTGCACCCAGGTGGTCGCCTTCATGCCGCCGAAGACCACGTAGGCCACCATCAGCGCGCCGACGCCGATAACGGAGACGCGGTACGGGATGTTCAGCAGCATCTGCATCAGTTTGCCCGCGCCCACCATCTGGGCGATCAGGTAGAAGATGGAGACGGTAACGGTCGACAGCGCGGCGACGCCGCGCACCACCTTGGGCGAACTCCTGAAGCAGAGGATGTCGCCTAATGTGTACTTGCCGGCGTTGCGGCAGGGCTCGGCGATGACCAGGAGGATGGCGATGAAGGAGAACATCGGTCCCACCGCGTACATGAAGCCGTCGATGCCGTAGAGGGAGATGAGCCCCGACATCCCCAGGAACGAGGCGGCCGACATGTAGTCTCCGGCGATGGCCCAGCCGTTCTGGAAGCCGGTGATCCCGCCGCCGGCGGTGTAGAAGTCCGAGGCGGTCTGGGTCTTCTTGGCCGCCCAGATCACGACGCCCATGGTGACGGCGATGATGAGGGCGAACATGCCGATGGTGATGCCGCGGTTGGGGGTGATCTTGGCCGGTGCGGCGCCCCCCTTGGCCGGTGCGACCGCGGCCTTGGCGGCGACACTCGCGGCGGGAGCCGCGACCTGAGAAGCTGCGGCGCTGGCGGGTGCGGCTGCCGGTGAGACTGCGGCGGCGGGTGCGGCGACCTGGGGAGCTGCGGCGGTGGCGGAAGCCTCGGCACACACGGCGGCCGCGCCGAACATCGATAGCGACAGTGCTACGGTTAAAGCGGCGATCCTCTTTTTCATACCTGGTCCCCCTCTTTGTTTGATGGACGCATCTATTGCAAAGCTTCCAGGAGCTGCTTGGTGAGCCGGTCAAAGGTCTTGTTGGCCACGTGGGCGTAATAGATCGCCACCCCGATGGCCATGACGAACTGGGACAGGATGAAAAGGTAGCCGAAGTTGATGGGGCCGATGACCTTGATCCTGAAGGCCTCGGGGAAGTAGCCGGAGATGACCGGGAGCAGGAGGTAGTAGATGGTCGAGATGATCCACCAGGTGAAGAGGAAGTTCCGTTTTTTGCGTTTCAGCTCGATGAACTTGCTGTGGTTGGCGATTGCTTCCCATTGCTGTTTGTCCGACATGGCCGTCACTCCTTCTGTTAGGGTTACCAGCGACTGGAAGCGGGGCCGCCGCTTCCTTGTTCATCCCCCGGCCTGTGCCAAGGGGGCCAATAGCTCCAGGTGAGGGTCGCATTCAGGGGCGGGCGTAGCCGAACCTGGCGGAGAGGAGTTCTGCGCTCAGGCGCAGGGAAGGGATGATCTCCTGCTCCAACCGGTCCCCCAGCAGCCGGAACGAGGGCCCGATCAGCATCAGGGCGCCCACCACCTTGCCGGCGTAGTCACGGACCGCCACCGCCACGGTTACCACCCCGTCCCCCATGCCGCTGCACTCCACGGCGACCCCGTCCTCCCTGATCTGCTCCAGCTCGACCCGCAGGACGGCGAGGTCCGGGTGCTCCCCCCTGCCGCCGCGCCACCTCCGGCCGATCTGCTCCAACAGGTCCCACGAATCGATGGCACGCATCACCTTGCCGGCGGCGTTGGCGAAGAAGGGGAAGCGCCGTCCGACCAGCTCCCCCCGCTCCTGCCGCGAGGGATCCACCATATCCAGCAGCAGCACCTCGTCCCCGTTGGGGATCGCCATGTAGATCGCCTCGTTGTGCCGGCGGGCGAGGGCTTCCAGTACCGGGCGGGCATCTTTCAGGATGGTCACCTTCAGATCGTCGTCGTGCTCGGACAGGAGCGGGCGGACTATCGGGGCGAGCACCCTGCTGTTGCGGGCGTTTTGCAGCAGGGTCCGGGCCAGTTTCCTGGCGCGGCTCTCGTCGTACTTCCCGCTCTGGATCGCACACTGCACCAGCCCCTTGTCCTCCAGAAGCGCCAACAGAAGCCGGGTACGGTACGGCGTGATCCCCGCCTCGCGCGCCAGCGCCGATAACGAATACCCCTTGCCCCGGGCCGCCACTATCTCGAGGAGCTCGACCGCCTTCTGCAACTCGTCACTGGACAGCTCTCCTTTGTCCCTTTGCATCCGTCCACCCTCTCTGGTTCAGCTTAGTTCCAGTTGTCGATCTTCATGGTCCCTTTCTCCGCGAGGTGCTGCTGCATCTTGAACACCTTGAAGAGCAGGTGCGGTTCGTGCCCCACGTTGAGCTCGCAGCACTCGCGCTTGGCCCTTTCGTAGTACTCCTGCATCAGCGGCTTGTAGTCGGGGTGGACGCAGTTGTTGATGATGGTTTTGGCGCGCTCCCGGGGGGAGAGCCCCCGCAGGTCCGCGAGCCCCTGCTCGGTGACCAGGACGTCCAGGTCGTGCTCGGTATGGTCGACATGGGGCGCCATGGGGACCACGCAGGTGATGCCGGTGGGATCGGTCTTCGAGGGGCGCGTCGACGGGGTGTGCATGATGGAGAGGTAGGCGTTTCTCAAAAAGTCGCCGGAGCCGCCGATGCCGTTGATCATCCGGGTCCCGCCGACCAGGGTGGAGTTGGCGTGGCCGTAGATGTCGAACTCGACCGGGGTGTTCATGGCGATCACCCCGAGGCGGCGGATCGGTTCGGGGTTGTTGCTGATCTGCATCGGGCGCAGCACGACCTTCTGGACGTAGAAATCCCAGTTGTCGTAGAGCCGCTTGAAGCCGTTCTCGGAGAGGGAGAGCGAGGTGGAAGAGGCGAAGTCGAGCTTCCCGGAATCGAAGAAGTCCAGCATGGTGTCCTGGATCACCTCGGTCCAGACCTTCACGTTGGAGAAGGGACCTTTGACCATGCCGCCTACCACCGCGTTGGCTATGTTGCCAACGCCCGACTGCAGCGGCAGGAGGTTTTTCGGCAGGCGCCCGGCCTTCACCTCGAACTGGAAGAAGTCGAGGATGTGGGCGGCGATCTGCTCCGAGGTCTCGTCGGGGTCGGAAAGGGCGCGCCCCTTGTCCGGCAGGCGCGACTCCACGATGGCGAGGATCTTGTCCGGGTCGCAGGGGACGTAGGGGGAGCCGATCCGGTCGTCGACCCTGCTGATCAGGTACGGTTTCTTGTAGGGAGGGCGCTCGGTCATGACGATGTCATGGATCCCCTCGAAGGAGGGAATGGCGGTGTTGATCTCGATGATGAGCTTGTCGGAGTGCTGGATCACCTCGGTGGCGCAGCCGATGGAGCCCCCGAGGATGATGCTGCCGTCCTCGGTGATGCCGCTCGCCTCGATGAGACCCAGGTCGAAGCCGCCCCCCCTCTCCTTGGTGTAGAAACCGTAGGCGAGGTCCTGGGCGTAGAGGGAGAGGTGCTTGTCCCCCATGCGCACTGTCCCGTTGTTCACCTGCTTTTGCACCACCTTCCCGGTCTGGTAGGGCCAGCGCTTGTCGGTCATCAAAAGCGACGCCCAGCGGTCCTCGATCTCGGCCCCGATGGAGGCGCCGATGAAGAGGTTGAAGCGCATCTTCCCCTGGAGGTTGTGCTTCTCCACGTAATCGGCCAGGGCGGCCGGCACCACCTTGGGATAGCCGACCGGGGTGAAGCCGGACCAACCGAGGTCCATGCCGTTGCGGAAAAAGGGGATGGTCTCCTCGGCTGTCATGATTCTCGAATGCAGGCTCGTCTTTCGGATCCTCTTGTGCAGCTCGCTCATTTCAACCTCCGTTATTTAATGAAAGAGACACAGGCGATTAGCCAGATTTAGCATTTGCATTAAGAATCGAAATAATTACGCAATTTACCGGACCAGACTAAGCAGAACATTAGTTTGAATCTGTAAATAAGCCCCTGGAAATTCTCGGGAGGTATAACGCGAATGGTGCGCCTCCAAGTGCCACCCAAGGCACGAGCCCACCAAACCAACGACTACCGATTTGACGCCTAGGGCAAATTCACACGAAAGTTGTTTTTCTCAACAGGGGATCAACATCTGCAAGTCGCTATTTTAACGTGACTAAACACCAGGAGGACCGGATTGCGGTAAAAAAGGTACCAGTCGTTTACGTTAATGTCAACGATAAATAAAACGGAATTATACGAAAGTTTATTTTTTGTTCCAGGACGCCCACTTCTGCCCGGTTTCCCGGCTCGGAGTATTGGTTGACAAAACCCGGTGCTTGGCTGAGAATGTGGAAATTTACGTAAAGGTGAAACGGATGACCAACGAGCAGAGAGAAGGCGAGACCATCGTATCTATAAGCGACCTGGCGAAGGATTTGGGGCTGACAACGAGGACCCTGCGCTACTGGGAAGAGGTGGGGATCGTAGAATCGGTGGAGCGGCAGGACGGCGCCACCAGGGGGTACACCCCCTACTATGTCAGAAGAATAAAGTTCATCATGAAGCTCAAAGAGTTGGGGCTGACCATCAAGGAGATGCAGGATCTCTATGCCGCGTACGGCGACGCCAAGCAGACGGAGAAGATGATCCCGCGTCTCATCGAGACCCTCGACCAGCATGTCGCCAAGGTGGATGAAAAAATGGCGCAGCTGGCGTCGCTACGACAGGACATCGTGGGGTATCGGCAGAAGATGATGAAGCAGTTCGCCATATTCAGCGCAGCCGAGCGATAAGGGGAACCCTTCCTACGTGGAAGTAAGACACCGCCACACGTCGCCGCAATCCCCTCCCCCCTGCGAGAGGTCATGGTGAGGGGCTTTGAGCCCCCTCTCCCGGGGCGAGAAGGCGGGACTCCCGCTACCTGTCCTGCAGCGTTTCCTTCAGTTTCCTCCCCAGCGACTGCAGGTCGAACGGCTTCTGGATGAAATGCCTCCCCTCGTCCACCACACCGCGCTGGGCCACGAGATCCCTGGTGTAACCGGACATGAAGAGCACCTTCAGGCCGGGACGGAAAGCCTCGATGGCGTCAACCATCTCCTTGCCGTTCATCCCCGGCATGACGACGTCGGTTAGGATGACGTCGATGCGCGTTCCCCCGTCCCTGCAGATCGTGATGGCCTCGTCGGCGCCGGAGGCATGGATCACCGTGTACCCCAGGTCCCTCAGGGCGCGCAGCGTCATCTTGCGAACCAGGGCATCGTCTTCGACCAGCAGCACCGTCCCGGAGCCGACAAGGGACGCCTCGAATTCCGCGCTCTCCCCGACCGCGGCGGCACCGGCGAACCTGGGGAAGTTGATCTGGAAGATGGTTCCCTGCCCCGGCTCGCTGTACACGTTGATGAAGCCGTTGTGCTGCCGCACGATCCCGTACACCGTGGCAAGCCCAAGCCCCGTCCCCTTCCCCACTTCCTTGGTCGTAAAGAAAGGCTCGAAGATGCGATCGATGGTGTCGCGGTCCATGCCGCAGCCGGTATCGCTCACCGAAAGCTGCACGTAGTCGCCGGGAGAGGCGTCGAGGTGGTACTGGCTGTAACTGCTGTCCACGGTAACGTTGGCCGTCGCCACGGTGAGCACCCCTCCGTTTTCCATGGCGTCGCGGGCGTTGACGGCCAGGTTGACCAGGATCTGGTCCAACTGGGTCGTGTCGGCGTTGACCTGCCAGAGGTCGGCGGCGGGGCTGAAGGTCATCTTGATGTCCTCGCCGATCAGCCGCCCCAGCGTCTTCTGCATCTCGGCGAAGTGCTCGTTTAGGTTCACTTCCCGCGGCGCGATCACCTCGTTGCGCGAGAAGGCCAGCAGTTGGCGGGTGATGTCGCTGGAGCGCTTGGCGGCGTGGATGATCTGGTCCAGGTCCTGCCAGAGGGGGCTCCCTTCCTGTGCGTCGCGCAGCGCCAGCTGGGCGCACCCCAGGATGACGCTCAGCATGTTGTTGAAGTCATGCGCCACGCCGCCCGCAAGACGCCCGATGGACTCCATCTTCTGAGACTGGAACAGCTGGGCTTCCAGCAGCTTGCGCTCGGTGATGTCCTCCTTCACCGCCAGGTAGTGGGTGATGGCGCCGTTTCGGTCCCGGATGGGGGAAATGGTGGCGTGCTCGGAAAAAAGCTCCCCGTTTTTCTTCTTGTTGAGAAACTCCCCCTCCCACACCTTGCCGCTCGTGATGGTCTGCCAGAGCGTCCCGGACTCCTCCGGCGCCGCTTTCCCCGACTTCAGGAAGCGCGGGTTCCTGCCGACGACCTCCTCCAGCGTGTACCCCGTCAACTGGACGAACTTCGGGTTCACGAACTCGATGCGGCCCGAGGTGTCGGTGATGACGATGGAGACCGGGCTCTGCTCGACCACCTGGGAGAGCTTGCGCAGGGAGTCCTCGTCCCGCTTGCGCTCCGTGATGTCCTGCATGATGCCGTCGATGTAGGCGAGCACGCCGCTGTCGTCGAAGGTGGGGCGGGTGCTCAGGTTGACCCAGATCTTGCTGCCGTCGTTGCGGTAGAATTCCACCTCGAAATTCTTCACGTTTTGCCGCTGGATCATCATGGCGTACAGCTCGTCGCGTCGTTTCGGGTCGACGTAGAGCTGCGGCCCGATATCCACCACGTTCTCCAGCACCTCTTCCGGGGTCTGGTAGCCGAGGATGGCGGCGGTTGCGAAGTTGCAGCTGAGAAACTTCCCCTCCGGGGTGGTCTGGAAGATCCCCTCCATGGCGTTTTCGAAGATGCCGCGGTACTTGGCCTCGGCGAGCCGCTCCTGCTCCAGCGCCTTCTTCATGCCGGCATAGTGGATCAGGTTCTCGATGGCCGAGGAGAGAAGCCCCTGCAGGTTGCCGATGCCGAACAGGGCCTCCTCGCTGTCGCTGACCCTGCGGTTGAACTCGGCGTTTTCCTCGGAGTTCCCCACCGCCACGAGGACCGGGGGATCGGACGGGTTCCCCAGCGCACAAAGGAGATACTCGTTCATCAGGAGCTTGGCGCGGTACTCGGAGAGCGCGTGCTGGCGGGAGCGCTCCGTGCAGATGCGGTAGTTTTCCCCGGCGAAGAGCGGGGAGAGGAAGGGGGCCTTCCTGGGGATGCTGAGGGAGCAAACGGCGCGTTCTTCCTCAAGATCGTAGTAGCCGTCGCAGGCGCAGACCGCATAGGCGGCGCCGTCGTCGCTTTTGTGGAAGAAGAGCACCCGCTCGTAGTTGAGGCTGTTGATGACGTAGCCGGCGGCGAGCTCGAAGATGGCGGTCAGCTCGGTGCAGGTGGAAAGCTTGCGGCTCAGGTCGTAGAGCTCGCTGTACTCCTTGACCTGGGCGTCGAGCTTCTCCTGGTAGTCGTAGAGCCTGCTCTCGGCCTTGACCAGCCTTTTCACCTGCTCCGACAGGATCTCGTTCTCCCGGCGCAGCTTCTCCAACTCGGCTTCCGGCGGCATGTCTTTTCCTGGTTCGCTCATACGCTGCGTTCTTTCGGCTTCAGTACACCACGGTGACCACTGAGGTGAAGTTGTGGAAGCAGTTGTACTTCCGGATCGGCCCGATCTCGCCGTAGGTGTAGAACCCGAGCCACGGCACCTTTTCCCCGAGGTCGCGCTGCAGCGACCTGACCAGTTCCATGCGCTCCTGCTCCTTGAACACCACCCTCCCCCGCCCCATGCACTCGAACTGCAGCACGAACTTGGGCGGGTCGCCGCAGAGCTGTTCCTTGATCTGGCGCGGTATGGAGCGCAGCCCGTTCATCATAAGCTCCTTGTCGCGGCGCACGATCCAGAGCTCGGTCCCCTCGCTGACGTCGGACTGGATGGTGACGGAACCCTCGTGCTCGTCCTTGTCCGTTATGTAACGGATGAAGTACTCCTCGTACCCCTGGCGCAGGTGTTCGGGGGTCTTGAAGCCCAGGCAGAGGTTCAGGGTGGCCTTGTTCCACTTGATGGCCCACTCCTCGTCGAGGTATTCCTTGAGGACCTCCAGGGCCGACACACCGTCGATCTCGTAGATGATGTTCCCCTTGCAGCGGGTTATGGTCCGCTTGGTGCCCACCGGGACGCAGCCGTGGTTGATCCCCCAGGCGACCTGCCCCTTGCCCGACATGACCACGCAGCAGGCCCCGTCACTGAGCACCTCGTCGTCGTGGTACTGGTAGGTCTTGCGGGAGGCCCAGTTGTCGGCTGCAAGCCCGCCGAAGATCGGGAGCCGCGCCGACGGGGAGAGGACCCCCTCGAAGGCCGCCACGAAGGGATCGAAGTCGAACCCAAGCCCGTCCGCCAACAGGAAGAAGGCGCGGCTGTCGGAAGCCATGAGCGGTGCGATCTTCGCCGCCAGCCGCTCGCCGGCGAGGTCGCCGGGCTCACCTATCCCCGATATCGAGGCGATCCCGAAGCGGATTTCGTCGGAGGCGACCGCCATGACCCCTACGGCGAAGTTGGTTTCGGCAACCTCCTCCTGTGCGATGATCCCTTCCCCCGAGCATCCGCACAGCGGTGCCCCTGAGGTCGCCTCCCGGATCGCGGCGATCAGCCTCTGCTGGTGGTACCCCACCGTGGCGAAAACCATCACGAAATCCGGCTTGGCGATTCCCGCCCGCTCCAGCGCGGTCCGGGCCGCCTCGTGCCCCGCCTCGACCGGGTTCTTCCGCATGCTGAACCCTATTCCTACCGACGTCCCCATCACATCCTCCTACCGCAGGGGTAAAGGCATAAAACGTTTCAGAACTGGTGCCCCAATCCCAGGTGCAGCGCGACGTCCGGCGATGCGCCGACGATGACGTCCTCGGAAAGGGCGATGTCCAGGGTGGTGCGCGACGAGAGAGCGACGGTCCCGCCGAAGATGAGCTGCATCCCCCCGGAGTTCAACTCCGAGAATTCGCTGTCCCTGTAGAAGGCGCTGTGCCCGGAGAGCTGGGCCTTCAGCGCGAAGCTGTCGGCCGGAGACCAGCCAGAGCCCAGGGTGCCGAAGCCGACCAGGTTCCGCCGCTGCTCCTTCAGCACCTGCCCGTCCGACATGGCGAGGCCGCCGGCGGCCGCGAAGACGGCAGCGTGCCCCCATTTGCCGGGCAGGGCGTAATCGCTGCTGCCGGTGAGCCACAAGGCGAGGTCGGTGCTGCCGCTGCCGGTCAGGCGGGAACTGCTTCCTGTGGGCGCCTTGAGGCTCCCCCGCAGCGCCAGGGCGACCGGGTTCTCGCCACCGTCGTGGTAAAGCTGCCACCCCCCGGTGAACCTCAGGTCGCCGATACCCAAGCCGGCTTGGTCCATCTCCAGGCGCTGGCGACCGTCCTTCGCGTACGCGAAGCGGAGCTGCCCCTTGGGAGCGTTGGGCCTTTGCCCCTGGGGGAGTCCGAAGAACTCGTGCCAGTCCTCGATGAAACCGTCGAAGATCCCGCCATTGTAGGCGACGAACGGCACGTCCACCCCAAGCTCCAGACTCCGGCCGACGCCGTAGCGAAGGGCGAGGGTGATTCGTTCCCCCTCGCCGTCCAGAAGGAGCGCCTCACGTGTCGTCTCCCGCTTCAGGTAGCTGTTCGCCACATCGACGGCAACCAGCGTCCAGCCCTTTCCCGACGGTTGAACCACGGCGCTTTCGGCAGCCGGAAGCCCGTAGATCTGGACCAGGGGACTCTGGTTGAAGGTATGGAAAGGGGTGATCGCCAACGGCTCTGCACGGCAGGGGCGACCGGCAAAAGCCACCAGTACCACCACGGTGAACAACATGGTCCTTATCGACAGCTCTCTGGTCAGGGAGAAGAGTCGGCTAGTCATAGAGAGTCCAGTGAACAGCTTGATATGTATGCAGTGCAACAGATGGTACATGAGCTTTGGGGCAATGGCAAACTAATGTGTCACAGCTCTACCGTCCCCGTCAACCGTTGCGGTTTCTGCCAATGCCCGCCCCTGAGACGCAAAAAGGCTGTCCGCTGCCGGACAGCCCTTCTCGATACTCACCCGCGCCAGGCACGGGGATTAGTGATACTGCTCCCTTTCCTCAATATTTGACGACAACTCCGACACTTTTCCCTCGGCGTAGTCGCGCCCCTTGGCTAGGTTCCTGTTCAGTTTGTCCTGGACTTCCTCGGTCAGCCCTTTCATCTTGGCGATGGCATCGCCGGTCACGTCGGAAACCTTCTCCCTCATATCGTGCCCGGTCTTCGGGGCGTAGAGCAGGGCAAGCCCGGCACCTACCAATGCCCCGGCAGAAAAGCTGACCACCTCGGCCGTCGTGCTCGCATGTCTTCTCATGATGTCCTCCTTTGCCACGGTCTGCTAGACCCTGCGGGTCTTGTGGGTGTACCAGTAGCTCCCCAGAGCCGCCCCGAGGCTCGTTGCCAACCCGCGCCAGGCGACCTTGCCCCCTTCCCTGGGGGTGCCGCCTTTTTCCGAGGCCCTTTTGCCCCCCAAGAACGCCTTGGCGGCAGTCGCTGCCAACGCCCACCCCGACACCGGCGTGCTCTCCGCACTTACTTTCCCGCCGCCGAACCTGCGCATCAATAGCCATAACGCGCTCGCCCCGGCCGCCCGGGCCACAGCCGCGCCCGGGTGCACCTCGATGGCCGGTTTGCGCGCCGTCCTCACGGTTACCCGCTCGCGCACCCGCCTGCTCCCCAACAACATCAGCAGCGCGCCCCCACCGACCAGCGAAACCTGCACCGAGGTCCGCTGGGCCAGATCGAGGGCCTTGGCGATTCCCTGCCAGGCGAACAGCTTCGCCTTACGCATCCCCTGGCGCTTCAGGTAGCGGGGGGAGAGTCTTTGCTCGAGGGTCTGCACCGTGTGCGTTATATCGCTTTCCGTATGCCGGATTTGCTCGCGGATCCTCTCCGGCGACTGCTCGTCAACCTTAACGTTTTCGCCCATTGTACCGCCTCCTTCAAAGCCCCCACCGTCTGTTCGGGCTTGGCATCCATCTCCCTGACGTCCTTGCCGCCTTTCAGGACCAGGACCGCTCCGATGGCGATCAAGCCTGCAGCCACCAAAAGCGCCGCCCCCCAGGCGGGCATCACGGTGGCAAGCCCCAGCACAACGGCCGCCAGGAGCACCAGGAACCCCGTGTAGATGAGCACCCCGCCTACCCCTATCGCGGCGGTGTCCTTGGCAACCTCCACCACCTTCTCTTTCATTTCCACCGTGAACAGGTCCAATTCCTGCCGGAAAAGCAGACGCACTTCCCCGGCCAGCTCGGACACCAGTTCGCCAATAGTCCTTTCACCCTTATCCGCCATGGCAGCCTCCTTTCGCCGCAGGAAGATCCTCGGGGTTCCCCCCAACACGCAAATCTTTGTACAAATTAATGTTAAGGAGTTTACCCTTTAATTGCAAGGTTATTGGCGGGAAGGCGCGGGGGTGCAAGAAGGCCCGAGGAGAAAGGGATCGGGGCGCTCCCTGAGGGGAGTGCGACGCACAACCGGCCAGAAGGATGGACTGTCCGGGGCAGCGGTCATGGTAATGGTAGCAATGGAAAAAGGGGGCGCACTGTGTTACTGTCGCCCCCCGTCAGCCGTATACACAATTTGCTGGAATATTTTCTCCAACTGGTTCACAATTAGAAAAACTCAATCAACACCACTGTCACAACTTTCATTGTTATGCAAGGAGAAGGAGCGTGTCATGAGTACCAAAAGAGAGTTTACAGCCTATACCCCCGACGAGTTGAGGGAGCTATATAAGGAGAATCCCGCCATGTTCGACGAACTGGCGGATGAAGCTTTGAAGAAAGCGTGCCGGGCGAGGACCCCGGAGAAGACCCTGAAGCTCCAGCAGATGCAGTGGTCGATGACCATGCAGATGCGCAGGGCAAGCAGCAACCTCGGGCGGATGCACGTCATGGAAAACATCTTTTACACCCAGGTCTACGGCAAGAACGGCCAGCTTGAGAAACTGGTCGACAGCTGCAACACCCTGCTGCGCGCCATAGGCAAGAAGCAGCAGATCATGGGAAAGGAAGAGGAGAGCGTCAAGCTGCGCAGGGTTTGACGGTGCTCTAACCCCGCCAAAAAAAGGAGCCGCAAAGCCTCAATATCCAGAGGCTCTTGCGGCTCCTTGTCTTTCCCCCTCCCCGCTCACCCCGGCTGTTGCGGCAGTAGTCCCGGCAGTTGCCCCCCCCCAAGCCTCAGGCAGGGTCCGCCGCCGCATTACCTGCCGGCGCAGCAGTCGGCGAAGAAGCAATCCAAAGCGGCGATCCAGCCCTCCCTGGTCTCATCGGCTACAAAGCTCGCCTCGAAGCTGTTGCGCGCCAAGAGGTACGCCTCCCTCGCACCGAGTTCGGGGAGCGCCGCGAAGGTCGCCGTGAAATTGTCGTTGAGATACCCCCCGAAGTAGGCGGGATCGTCCGAGTTGATGGTGGCGACGATCCCCTCTGCCAGAAGCCTGCCGAGGTTGTGCAGGCCCAGCTCCGGAAACACCGCCAGCTTGACGTTCGAAAGCGGGCACACCGTCAGCGCGACCCGCTCCGCCGCGAGCCGGGCGACCAGCTCCGGGTCCTCCAGGCAGCGCACGCCGTGGTCGATCCTTTCCGCATGCAACAGGTCGAGGGCGTCGCGAATGTACTGTGCCGGCCCCTCCTCGCCGGCGTGGGCCACCAGCCGGAGCCCCAGTTCGCGGCAGCGGCCGAAAACTGCGGCGAATTTCTCCGGGGGATTGCCGCGCTCGCCGCTGTCCAGTCCGACGCCGATGAACTTGTCCCGAAACGGCAGCGCCTGCTCGAGGGTGGCAAGGGCGTCCTCCTCGCTTAGGTGGCGCAAAAAGCAGAGGATCAGGGAGGCGGAAAGGCCAAGTTCCTCGCGCCCCCGCTGGACCGCGCGGTAAAGGCCGTTGACGACCGTTGCCATGGGCACGCCCCTGGCCGTGTGGGTCTGGGGGTCGAAGAAGATCTCGGTGTGAACCACGTTGTCAGCCTTGGCCCGGGCGAGGTAGTTCCAGGCCATGTCGAAGAAATCCTCTTCCGTCTGCAGCACGCCGGCGCCGGCGTAGTAGATGTCGAGAAAATTCTGCAGGTCGGTGAAGGCATATGCCGCGCGCAGCGCCTCGACCGACGGATAGGGGAGCTCGATGCCGTTTTTTTGGGCCAATCGGAAGATCAGCTCCGGTTCCAGGGAGCCTTCGATGTGGATGTGCAGCTCCGCCTTAGGCATGCGGCGCAGGATGGAGGCCAGCTCCTGACGTGGGATCGAATCCAGGTTCATACTCACTCCGTATCGGTTCTTTTTGTTACGCCCGAAGGCGCGGACCGGAGATATTGCCACAACCGTACATGCACGACAAACACCTTTCGCGCCTTGCGCAATTATAAAAAATCAACCGCTCCACCTGCAATGAAATGCCGAGCCTCTGGCACCCCCATTACTGGACCAGGAAGACGGTGTTTTGGGGGTTATCGTCCTTTGACATGCATTTTAAACTATTATACATTGCCGGTTAATTTGGTAAGGTCCATTCACAACCGTCTCAGGCGCGAAATGCATCTCGCGTTCCAGGAAACACGGAGTTGCCCCGCTTGACATCCTTCAGGTTGCAGCGGATCCGCGAGGGCCGCCGCTTCACTTAACCCTTTTTTAACCATAGTGGCAACGCGGTGAGATCGCCTCGCCGGTGCCCGAGGGGCCTGGAGACGGGCACCTCGCCGTTCCTCTCTCAAGAATCGCGCCGTTGTGCCGAAACTATCCATACGGGCGCGTTTTTTCACCTGTCGCCCCTGGTTCCGACAATGGGACCGCACGGGAAGCGGAGTTGCCTCCCCATGGAGAAAGCGATGTCCAGGGTTTTCTTTCTTAGCAGCCTGCTATGCATGCTGGTCGGCGTCTGCCTGCTGGGCACCGTGACAGGTGCCACCTGCGCCGAGACGCCCCTCGGGAAGAAAATCCTGATCCTCAATTCCTACCATTCGGGGTACAAGGGATCCGACGACGCCGTGGAAGGGTTTCGCGCGACGCTGCTAAAGGCACTGCCGGACACCGAGATTCAGGTCGAGTACCTGGACTCGAAAAACAACAGCGGCAAGGAATTCGACGCCAAAGTCATCGATCTGCTCAGGTTCAAATATCAAAAACGCCACTTCGACCTGATTTTCTCCACCGACGACTATGCCTTCAACATCATCGAACGGCACAGGGAAGACCTCTTCGGCGCCACCCCGGTGGTCTTTTGCGGCACCAACTCATTCGACCGCTCCAGGCTTTCCGGCCGGCACGGCATCATCGGCATCGACGAGCGCCCAAGCTTCAAGGCCACCCTCGACCTCATCTTCGACCTTCATCCCGCGACCAAGGAGATCGTCGTCATCCGCGACGACTCCGTTACCGGCCAGTTGAACGACATGGAGTTCCGCAAGGCCGCGGAGCAGTTGCAGGATAAAGCCACCTTCTCCGACTGGGCCGGGCTGCGACTGGACCAATTCATCAGTCGGGTCAAGCAGCTGCACCCCGGCAGCGTCATCCTCTATTTCGCTTCCTTTGTGCAAGACGAAAATGGCGACCGGGTCTCCAGCAACGAGGCTCTGCGCAGAATCTCCACCGTCAGTCCGGTCCCGGTGTACGGCGGCTGGGAATTCAACCTGGGCGAAGGAATCGTCGGCGGGCGGTTATTGAACCTTCACGAACACGGTGCCGCAGCGGCGGCGTTGGCCGTGCGGGTGCTTAAGGGCGAGTCCATAGACGCCCTCCCCCCCGTCACGCCGAGCCCAAACAAGGACATGTTCGACTATAACGAGCTGCGGCGCTTCGGGATCGCACAGGGGAAACTGCCGACCGACAGCATCATCGTCAACCAGCCCCCGGGCTACCTCTACAGTCACCGGGTCGAGATACTCTCCACCATATCGGTTCTGCTTCTGCTGGCCCTCACCATGAGCTTCACCAAGCTGATCAACAGCCGGAAGAACCTCCAAATCCACAGGGACGCCCTGGTGCAGCGCAACGAGGAACTGGAACAGGCCCTGTCCAAGGTGAAGGTGCTGGAGGGAATCATTCCCGTCTGCATGTACTGCAAGAAGGTAAGAAAGGACGAAAAAAGCTGGCAGCAGATGGAGTCCTACATATCCCAGCATACCGAAGCCCAGTTCAGCCACGGCATCTGCCCGACCTGCTTCGACGACAATTTCTCCGGCAAAAAGCCCAAGCAGTTGTAGGGACGGCGACCTCACCGGTGGTCAGTACGGTGAGTCGCGAGCGTCCCCCTCCCCCCTGAAGAGAACACTTCCCAAAAGCCCCGCGAGCAGGGCATTTCTTCGTACCCCCGTCCCCCAAAGGAGCCATCGCATCATCGGCAAACGGCTTGATGGAAACGTTCTCGATATTTCGGACGGAGCCGGCAGGGATGCGTCAAGATACCAAGAATTCCCTCTCACGAAACAGAGAAAAGGAGGATGTACTTGCCGCGCAACCAGCGCGGAAAAGACTATGAAGCATGTACTTTGATATGATATACGAATCGGTAACCACTGGGCATGCCAAAGATTGGATCAATCGCGCCCGCGACCCGATTGATCGGCGCCTGGTAAGCAAGGGCAGTCGATGCTGTATCAGAAGGAGAGTTTATGTTGTCGCGGCTCCGAAAAGGTCGCTGGTTTTCTATCGGCACGGGAAGCATCCTGATACTGGCGTCGTGGCTCACGGACAGCTTTCTCGATGCGGTGGTGTTTTCCGAAGGCAGCTTCGTTCAGCAGCTTCTGCACCCCGAGGCGCAGGAACTGACCTACCGCCTCCAAACCATCCTGTTTCTGCTGATTTTCATGACCTGTGCCTGGCGCAAGTCAAGAAGCGAGCAGGAAGCCACCTCGGCACTGGAAGATACCGTGGCCAAGCTGGCCCTGGAAAAAAGCCGCACGGAAGCCATCCTCGCCAGTGTGCCTGACGCGGTGACGGTCCAGGACCGGGACTTCAGGATCCTATACCAGAACCCCCCGGCCAGACAGTTCAAGGGAGAGCACCTGGGACAGCCCTGCTACAGCGCCTACCACGACCGCGATACCGTCTGCCCCGGCTGCGTCGTCAACGAATGCTTCCTCGACGGGCTGCCACACCGGCAGGAGTCAACCCATGTCATCGACGGTCAGACACGTCACATCGAGACGGCGGCCGCCCCGCTGATGGATGCCACCGGTGCCGTCACCGCTGCCATCGAACTCGTACGCGACGTCACCGAGCGAAAGACCAAAGAGATCATGCAGAAGCAGCACTCAGCTGCCATAGAAGCATCCATCGACGGCATCGCCTTGTTGAACCCTGACGGCGAATACCTCTACCTGAACAAGGCGCACGCGGCCATCTACGGCTACCCGTCGCAGCAGGAACTGATCGGCCGTACCTGGAAGAAGCTGTACACCGACGAGGAGCGCCAACGGCTGGAGCCGCTCATCTATGGTGCATTCCAGAAAGGGGACGGCTGGCGCGGCCAGGCGACCGGGCTCAAGAAGGACGGGTCCCTGTTCCCTCAGGAGATATCCCTTTCGCGTCTGGAGGATGGAGGCATCATCTGCGTGGTGCGGGACACCTCCGAGCGCCAGGAATCGGAGGAGGCGATCCGGAAATTGAACGGGAGCCTGCGTCAGCAGACCCTCGAGCTGCAGGCCACCAACCGAGAGCTGGAGGCTTTCAGTTATTCGCTGTCGCACGACCTGCGCACGCCGCTTACCACCGTCTACGGGGCCGGACAGGCCCTTGCCGACATCTACCGCGACCAACTGGACGAAACCGGCCAATGCCTCTTGAACGCCATCCATACCGGATGCGAGAACATGGAGGAGTTCATCGAGGCGATGCTGGTGCTGTTTCGGGTAACAAGGACGGAACTGAGTTGCGAGGAGGTGGACCTGGGCCGCATGGCGGATGACATTATCGCAGAACTGCGGTTGTACGACGTGGGACGCTCACTGAAATGGCAAAACGCTGCAGGTATGACCGCTTGGTGCGACCCCCATCTTGCCCGCGTTCTGTTGCAAAACCTGCTGGGCAACGCCTGGAAGTACACCTCCAGGAACGAACACACCTGCATCGAGTTCGGGCAGAGGATGCGCGACGGGGTGCGCGAGTTCTTCGTGCGCGACAACGGCATCGGCTTCGAGATGAGCGAAGCCGACAAGATCTTCAAGCCTTTCCAGCGCCTGCGCCCCTCAAGCGACTATCCCGGCACGGGGGTCGGGCTCGCCACCGTGTTCCGGATCGTCGACCGGCACGGCGGTGAGGTGCGCGCGGAGGGCGAGGTTGGCAAGGGCGCCTGCTTCTACTTCACCCTGCCAGGGCAGCAGCATCACATCTGAAAAGGTCGCATCCGCACACAACCGCCCGCGACCTCCCTCTTCCGCCTGGGGGACTCATGCCTTCTGCCAACCGGGGCAAAGATCGCCGCGTCTTTTGGGTCAGGCGTATCTTTCTACTCTCCTCGCAAATCATTCTTTACCGATTTGATGTATTTGCCGAAGTCTCGATCTTTCTTTCTCTTTTCAGCATATGACATCTGGTAGAACTCGGACTCCGCTTTCAGTTTTGTATAGTTCTTGTAGTGCTCTTCATCGACTTCACCGGCACTCAGCGCATCCAGGACCGCACAGCCCGGCTCGCTCGTGTGGGTGCAGTCGCGGTAGCGGCAACTGGATGCAAGGGCCTCTATGTCGACAAAGCTTCTACCTATGCCATTTTCCACACCAATGATGCCAAACTCCCGCATCCCCGGGTTATCGATTACCAGCGCACCGTTTCCCAGAAGTATCAGTTCCCGGCGTACCGTCGTATGTTTTCCTTCGCCGGTGGCGCTCAAGCCTTGAGTTTCCAGGCTACCCCCGCCGATCAGTTCGTTGATGATGGTGCTTTTGCCGACTCCGGACGACCCTACGAAGCAGTACGTCATGCCCGGCAACAAATTTCGCTTCAGCTCGTCGATCCCTTCTCCGGTCATATTGCTCAGGGGCAGCACCGGCGCGGTGATACCGGCAGCACGTATCTGAGAAAGTTGGGCCGTCAGCACGTCAGGTTCAACGAGGTCTGTTTTGGTAAGAAGCACGCAAGGGGTTGCGCCACCTTCCATAATCATAACCAGGTAGCGTTCCAACCGATTCAGATTGAAATCATAGTGACAGGACTGGACGACGATCACGTAATCGATATTTGCCGCGATCATCTGCGATTCGTTGACCCCGCCGACGGCTTTGCGGCACAGACTGGTTCTGCGGTCCAGCACGGTGTGAATAAGCCCGAAGTCATCATTGAGTCCCTTCTCGACGCAGACCCAGTCTCCCACGCACGGCAACTCTTCCGGCCGCCGGTGATGGTGCAGGTAACTGCCGGACAGCTTGGCCCGGAAGGTCCCCGTGTCGTTCAGGAGCAAGAGTTGATCGCGGTCCACCGCCGCCACGCGGGCCACCGTCTCAATCGACTCCCCCTGCAGTGCCGCGAGCCGCTCGAACCTTTCGTTCCACCCCAACTTTTCAAGTTCCGATTGCTTGTTTGACATTTCTTTCACCTTGAGAACAGCCATCGCTGAACAAGTCTCGTATAGCGAGGCATCACCACGTAGACCATAAGGAAAACGACCAGTCCGGTTACGGCCAATGTAGCCAATAAACGGTTATCTTGAATGCCAAGGTAGTGCAGAGTTGGATGAACGACCAATGGCATACCTAACGCCAGAGGGAAAATGGCTGACCATGTAACCAGAAACTGTTTCCAGCGCACCGGTATCCTGGCTTTCGCGCCCACCGGGGTAAACCAGAAATCCAGCCCGCTACTGATAAAAAAATCGTCGCCGGTTACTAACAGAGGCCGAACCTTTTCTATCAAACGGACGCGAGTCGGGGATTCCATCCATTCACGCAAATGCGCCTCAGTATCGAACCGAATGATGACGGTATAAGTTTCTGTCAACCCTGGTATCGGACGAACAATGTGCCAGTCCAAATGCCCCTGTGAAGCCTTGCAAAGAGGCGCAATTTCCTCAAGCCACTTTTCGTAATCTGTCTGCTTGTTTTCGCGCAACCTGTGAGTAATAACTACCGTCGCGCCCTCGTTGTTTTTTGTATCAGCAGTTGGCATTGTGCTCATGGTATTGCCCTCTCGTCGTTACTACTCCCAACGTGCCAAGACACAGCAGCGGCGCGAAGTTTTTCGCGCCGACGGTGTGCCACCGCGAGTTGGTGCTCATGCTATTTAGATTAATCCTTGGCGAAAATACCGACATCAACCTTACCGGCATCAATCATCTGCCAGAGTTCGATGGAGCTGTCAATAAAGCCCCTTAAAACAATTGATTTGTCGATAGCAACAATTCTTCCATGCCAGTAAAAAAACAGGTCTTCGCCTGTTGAATCAAGAACAATCCCATTCAACGGTGACTTAATTGCACTTATTGATAATTCATTGACCGGACTTCTTGTCAAACAGGCGCGAAGCTGGTGTGCTTCATCATGTCTATTCACGTAATTTATATTGGTGAGTGGATTACGATGTGTATGTACGCATTTCAGGGTTTCCGACAACCCCTTGCCGGAAACCTCGTCAATTATGGAAAACACAGGAAGCCACTTCGGGAGTTCCGGCCTAAGATGAATCACTGTCTGCCATGTCCCGAACCGACCGGTGGGAAGAACGAGAGTAAATATGGTTACGAAAAAATTTCCGTATTTCCCGCTATAGATTTCTCCAATTGTCGGGGAGTTGAATCGCGATCCGTCGAACATGGATTGCAGGCACGAGCAAGATGTTGCATTCAAATAACGCCCAAACTGATTCAGACTAATCCTCTTAAGTCCACATTCTGAAACTGCTTTTTCAATATTACTAGCTGACTTGGGTGCCAAGAAAATAATAGCCGTGGTAAAGGTGGCTAGAATCAGCATACCACTTGCAAATGGATTTAGATCCTTCAGCCAGTCCATCAAAGTTCCTCAAAATTTCTTTTCATCACGACAACGCATCACCGCGGCATCAGCGCAAACACGCCCCAGCCCAGGTATTCACGCGTGTAAGCGGCGTAGCGCTCGGGTCCCGAGGTCAGTTGGGCCCGGACCTCTTTGACTAACTCGTCTTCGGGATTTGCCTCAAGCCATCGGCGCATGGTGAGCCATTTGGCCGCCTCGTATCTGTCCCAGCTGTCTTGGTCAGCCAGGACCATTTCAACGACGTCGTAGCCAAGGTGGCCGAAAGACGCGAGAAGTTCCGGAAGCAGGAGAAAGTCGGAGATCGAGTTGGCAAGACACCCCTTGGCGACATCTTCCGTTGGCGGTAACTGCCGCCAGTAGGGCTCGCCGACGAGGATGATCCCTCCGGTGCGCAGGCTCCGCGCCAGAAGCTCGATAGTGCCGGCGACACCACCGGCGATCCAAGTGGCACCGACACAGGCTGCCACACTGACCTTCTCGTCAGAGACATAACCGGCAGCATCGCCATGGATGAACCTGACTCGATCGGCAACGCCGAGTTCTACAGCACGAAGTTTCGCTTGCTCAGTGAACAACTGGCTCATGTCGATGCCGGTACCGATGACGCCGTGATCGCGTGCCCAGGTGCACAGCATCTCCCCCGAACCACTGCCGAGGTCGAGCACTCGAGCCCCCGCTTCCAGACGCAGCGCTGCGCCAAGAGTGGTAAGCTTTTCGGGTGTGATCGGGTTGTGGATGCGGTGAGCACTCTCAGTGATATTGAATATCCGTGGAATGTCCATTGTGGGAAACGTCCTTTCTAGTCGGAATAGATTTGACACGTCCCTAGTCTCAAGGCGTCAGCGGAGGCAGCTGTCGCCGCTGGCTGCGTGTCACTCTTTATAATCAGCTGGCTTGCAGGATGGCACTACGTCATAGCCAAGATAGTAATATTCGTGCCACTGCCTTTTCGACTTTAGGTCCTCTCCAGCCCACACAGTCAAATGCAGCCCTTCATTGCTGGTGCATGAACGGAAAGACTCAGCGGCTCCATCACCGTCGAGATCAACTCTGACCTTATCTTTTACAATCTTGAAGCCGTCACTGAACCCGACAACTGCAATTGATGGCTCAAAATATTCACCTTCTGCCGCTGGGAACGAGTAAAACGATGCGCCTGCTGGGGGATCGGGATTTCTTGAACAGCTTGCCTTGAGTTTCTTGAGAATCTTCTTCTCCACAACCTTCTGCTGATTTCCGGCAATCACCAGCTTTATCTTCTGGTTTTCTCGTATGTACGGATTGCGTATGGTCAGACATCCGCCACTTGTCGGAGTGACCTCAGCGACGCCAATTTGAGAGCTGTAGTTGAAATTTTTCTTTTTCTCACCTGCAAGCGCTGAGGTGTTCACGGTGAATAGAGCGACTGCGACAAGCGATGCAACTTTTCGCATCATGTTTGTCTCCATTTCGTTGTTCAACGGGACCGGACTTTACCGGCGGCGTCAGCCGTCTGATGACGAAAAAACAGACCATATATCAGGAAGAGGTGCTTGGGTCTTAGGTATGAGCGTGCGAGAGTTGCAAAGCCTGCCCCCCCGTTTTTCCCTTGGAACTTCACTTCGGCGTTTTGATGGTTGGTGGGTTGCCTCTCTGTTTTCTTCGACGTTCAAATTTGACGTAATTGCTACAAACTTATTTACGTGCATCTTTAATGTACATGGCGGTTCCGTCTTTTCTCATTTCCACATCAAATAATTCGCATGCTCTTATTAAGTCGCCAAGTTTCTTATAGCCGTAGTTTATAGATGAGAACGAGCTGTTGTTTGATATGTAGTGGCCTACTCTGCTCAAATGAGCCCATCCATCATCCTCTGATGTTTGCTCAACAGCAGTTCTGAGCAACTTTACTAATGCAGTATCGTTTCTGAGTTCATTTCGATTTTTTTTAACTGGCTGTTTATGATTTTCCGATATTTCTTCCTTCTGAGCTACGAGATTTTCTGTGTAAATAAATGTAGAACAGGCATCTACAAATGGCTGAGGAGTCTTTGTTTCACCAAAACCATAAACCGGTAAACCGCTTTCCAGTATTCTCAACACTAAAGGAGTAAAATCACTGTCGCTAGTCATTAACGCAAATGCATCGACATTTTTACTGTAAAGGAGATCCATTGCATCAATAATCATTGCAGCATCAGTTGCATTTTTCCCTTTTGTATACGCGAACTGTTGCATAGGTCTAATTGCATGAGGGTGCAATCTATCTATCCAACCAGATAAGGACTGGTTTTTCCAGTCTCCATGCGCATGACGGACATTAACCATGCCGTGTTTTGCGAGTTCTTCTAATACACCTTCTATTGAATTATGGCTGACATTGTCGCAATCGATAAGAAGAGCAATTCTTTTCCGTTCAGGCACGTTTCCCTCCTAAATTCACAACGTCTCCAATCAGCCTCCACGGTGCCAGGTATTAAAAAACCACATTTTTCATACACAACCTTATAATTCTAGACCTGGCACACCCCCTCCCTCAATTGGACCATCTTATTCTTCCATATACTGCTCCAGCGCCTCCGGCGAAAACCCCCTCATTGTCTTGCTTCCGACGATTATCAGTGGAACGCCACTGCCGGGGTATTTTTCCGCCCGCTCTTTGGCCGCGCTGTCTTTTTGGACATCGTACTTCACGTAAGGGTAATTCTTCTTTTTCATATAACTCTCGGCATCTCTGCAGACAGGGCAATAGGACGCCCAATAGATCTCAATGGTGCCAGTGAAGCGCTTTGGTCCCGCTTGCGCCTGTTGTTTACCTCCCGACTTCCGGACAGATGCAGCGGGCGAGGATGATCCCATCACGCTGACTGCAGGAGCGTCATCCAAGCGTACCACCTTGGAGCGGTACTTTTTGGGCACTTTACCCAAATCGTCGACATAGGCGGGCACCCCCTTTGAATCCCTGTAGCTAAAGATTTCGCAGCGGGAAACATCGGGTGTAGTCGACAGCAGCAGTGCCAACAATATCCATAACAGGGGCCGCATTCCGAAAACCATTCTTACATTCATGTTTTCCCTCCAGACATTACATCAAAGCTGAGACGCACCAGCGAGGAAGCGTCCGTGGGCCGCCGAGTGGATACTGTGTAAGGCCCCCCTTGGGCATACTTCTTAGTGTATGCTCAGCTTTGCGAGAACCAATTCCAAAGGGAATCCAAAGGGGGCCTTACGCATGCGATTTTACACGAAATCACACAAGCACTACTGTGGAATCGACCTCCACGCAAAAAAAACGTTCGTTTGCATTCTCAATGCGGAAGGAGCAGTAGTTCTACACCGCAACATCAGCACGTCACCAGAAGATTTCCTCAGGGTTATCGCCCCGTTTCGAGAAGATCTTGTGGTAGGCGTGGAGTGCATGTTCGCCTGGTACTGGCTTGCCGACCTCTGCAGCCGCGAAAAGATCGAATTCGTCCTTGGCCATGCTCTGTACATGAAAGCAGTGCACGGTGGCAAGGTGAAGAACGACAAGATCGATTCTCAGAAGATTGCCGTCCTTCTGCGGGGAGGAATGTTCCCCATGGCTTATGTCTATCCACCAGAAATGCGGGCGACCCGTGACCTGTTACGGCGGCGCTGCTTTCTGGTCCGCCGCAGGGCCGACCTTTTCGGCCATGTACACAGTACCGCCATCCAATACAATCTGCCGGAGATCCCGGTCCGCCTATATAACGAAGGACCACGCAGCACAGTTCCCGATCACTTTCCAGATCCCGAGGTGCGAAAGATCGTGCAGATCGATCTGGCGATGATTGATGCCTACGACGACGTCATTGGTGCACTGGAATGGGAACTGGAGAAAACCTCCCGTCGACAGGACCGGCGCACGCTCATGCTCCTCAGTTCAATCCACGGCATCGGCAAGACCCTGTCAATGGTGTTCCTCTATGAGATCCACGACATCAACCGTTTCGAGTCGGTGCAGGACTTTGTCTCATACTGCCGCCTGGTAAAATGCCCCCATGAGTCGGCTGGCAAGAAAAAGGGAACCGGCGGCGCCAAGATCGGCAACGCCCATCTGAAGTGGGCTTTCTCAGAGGCGGCCGTATCGTTTCTGCGCCACAATCACCAAGGCAAACAACTGGTGGAAAAGCTGGCCCAAAAGCATGGGAAGGGTAAAGCCCTCTCTATTCTGGCCCACAAATTGGCTCGGGCCATCTACTACATGCTGAAAAACGGCGTGCCGTTCAACTTGGCAAAATTTACGGCAACGGCGTAGAGCTGGAGGGAACGGGAGCAGCCCGAATTCCAACTAGGGCCGACATGGGTGAGCATGACCTGCGACCGGCAATCTAACAGTGCGCCGAATCGAGCGCGGCGCGGTCGCTATGCCGATACTCCGGGAACTGAGGCGTTGATTGGGAGCCCCGTTCCGCTCCTTACATAGACGAATCGACTGCCTTCAATTTCATATGGTTCTGCCCCTCGCCGAGCCCGGAACCAACTGCGCCGTGCGCAAGTACGAGCCCGATCTTTGAATGGGACGGCATGAGGGTACGATATAGTTTCCAGGTCGCGCGGGTGATGCCCGCGCAACCGTTGCCAGTGTAAAAGCGCAGCGGTGTGAACCTCGATAAGTGTTTGGTGCAGGCCTTTTTCTTAAGAGAAAAACCTGATGCCGGGATGAGAAATACGAGTCGGGACCGAGAAACTGGAGCAGCGATTTACTTGATAAAGCGACCTCAAAATCGTCCGGGCACCATATTGCCTATTGACGGACGGGGGCCTTATAAGTGTTGGTGTTTTTACCTGCCTTTAATGACTTTTACTACAGGCTGATTCAACACCAGCTTTTTACCTTTATAAACTTCGATCTCTCCGGGCGGAGTGTCCGCGTCTCCGATCACCCATACAAAGCATCGATAGAGTACATCGCCACTCTTAAAATCATAATGGTGGTTCCCACCACTCCCGTCGAATATCAAAGTACCATTTCGTAGAACCAAGTCCGGCATTTCTGAGGTTTTCTTCCGAACCGGCCAAACGGCATATCTGAATTTATCGTCAGTGATTTGATCTATGCGAATTCGATACTTGGCAGTTTCCCACTCCAGGACAGGTCGTTTAAAATCACGCAGGCTGCCATGCAATTGTTTTTTGTCAGCTTCGATTAAATCAGCACGCTTACGTTTTCCCTTTTCTGTCTGATAATTGATTGCCGTTATTCTTCCGTCCTCGTCAAGCCACAACGAGCCGTTTTGAAACATAAAGCCTCTCCCCCCCATTTCTGACCAGTCGGCTGAAGCTCTAGAGGTTGAGATCGCTTTCAATATATTTTCGTCAAGGATTTCGTCGTAAGCGTCCAGAAATTGTTTCGGGCTGTCTATGCTTGGAAGGGGAACCCTCCGCTGTAGCGGGTACGAAACTGAATTAGCTAAAGCCTTTCGATCCTTACTGGCTACAACTTGTATGAATTTTTTGACCGTACTTTCAAAACTCGGTTCAGCACTCCAAAGAGGGCAGGAAAAGGAAAGGGTTATTGCACACGCGAAAATTGCTGCTGTAATCAATTTCATTCTTATCCTCACCAACGGCCGGCGGGGGAGCGGCGGAGCCGTTTCACTCTTTCCGGCTTTCACGAACTCTCATCAACCGCAGAGACCGTCTCCGCCTGTTATGGTTGGCATCCTTACCTGAATATCGGCATCTGGGGACCTTGGGAACCTGGGGACGCCCATGATTTCATGCTTTTCTTCTGAGGGCATGGCAATTTCATGGGCGTCCCCCTGCCCTTTACTTTACATTCTCCAGGTAGTGGTCTATCGCCTGTGCGGAAAAGCCCGAGATCTTGTTGGAGCCAATAATGATGAGCGGCACGCCGCGGCCTCCCAGCTCCTTGTGTCGCCGGTCGGCGGCGGCGTCTTTCTCGATGTCATACGCGACGTAAGGAACGCCCTTACTGTCCAGGTAAGCACGGGCCTTTTTGCAGTAACCGCACCATGAGGTGACGTACAATTCGACGGTGCCGTTGAACTGCTGCTTCGGCGGGGTCTGCTTTTCCGAAGGGACGGAAGCGGTCTTGCGCGGAGGGGTCTTGGCGGCCGGCTGCTGAGTTGGCGCAGGGTCGAAATCGGCGTCGGTGTAAGTTTTAACTTTTTTCTTCTTTTTCGATGCCGGCGGAGGAGTGTCCTTAAACGTCACGGCGCCGGTATCGTCGATCCATTTGTACATCTCCGCATGAATGACGAGAGGGAACGCAAGCAACACTGCAAACATGGCAACTAATGACCGCATCATCATTTTTTCTCCTGTTATAACGGGGTGCCCAGTTGACCCGGCGCATTTATCGCGACCGGGTCAACTGGCCTTGTTGGAGCTTCCTTTTCTGTCCTTTGTTCGCCTCTCCATGCCAAGCCAGTGTCCACACACGTGTTAGGGATTTGGCCGACTCTTGTCTAAAAATGGTGGGATTTGATCCTTATTTCTACCCTAACGCTAGCAAAAAATTTAAACCACCAAAGGTGAGAACGGTTGCCAACATCGCAATAAAGCCCTGAATGAACCAGAAACGAAAAGGATGTGCGGAGCGCGCAACCACTAACCCTCCAAATTTGTCACGGATTTCTCCAGTACTAAAATTCCATGCCACTGCTAGCCACAGAATGCTGGCAGTGCTTATCAGTGCCGAACCAATAGCGAGCTTTTGGAATTTCCCGCCTGTAACAAATATTGCAACAAACGAGAATGCTAATAAAATTACTGCCACTACAACGAGCATTGCTCTCAAATTTGAACGGTGAAACATCTTAATCTCCAGCTACTTATTGGCAATCACTTAGGATGCCGCCCCTAGTCACATTTGCCTGTCCATTTGTATCTCATGGTACCTTCATTTTCAGGAGCGTAACCCCAAAAACATCCTGATATCTGGGTAATTTGAGATTTCTTGCTTTGGACCCTATCTCCGATTAGATGGTATTCGTCCCAATTATTTCGCGTAGGTATCATTAGGGGCACTGGCACAGGGAAAAATACAGCTATGTATGGCATAACTCCAGTCCAGCCTAGTCCATTGTTATAAAAATATACTTCTTCGGTTTCTGCAATTTTTTCAATTTTAGTCGGTGTTCCGTGCCGGCGTAAAAGATCATCCTTGGTAAGGTAAGAGGTTTGATCGGTGAGAACGGTTTTTGAGCTAAACACTCCAACACCTGCTCCATAACAACCATTTAAAAGCAGACATACGACAATAATGAGTAACAATTTCATCGATTCCTCTTCCTGCGCCAACGGGGCGCCCGGTTGACCCGCAAGCCCGGCATTCATGGGCTGGCGGCGTCAAACCGGTTGATTGGGACGTTACTAATTTCCCATATTCAAGGGCAGACCTTTTAGCTTCTCCATGGTGCAATGAACCAGCCCGTTGACAAGGTGTGTAACCGACGTACAGTCGGTAACATGCAACCGCAAACGTACAGCTCGATATGGAGGTAAACCATGCGCTGGTCAGGTTCGGGTATTGTCATTACTGTCTTGGCACTGATAGCAGGCGGCTGTGGCAGCAACAACTTTCTCGTGTATAAGGATGGCAGCAACTTTTTCATCACCAGAAACTGCGAGGCACGGCAACGCCTGCTCTGCGATTCCGGCGATATCGGGCGCATCGTTGCCGGGTCAGCGCTTCCCCAATCGCTGCAAGACCGGATCAAAGAGGCGATATGTGCGCCAGGCGTGACGAAGACCAACATGCACGAAATCCTGGCTGAAATGACCGAAGAGCAGCTTTCCTCACTCAAACAGTCCTTCCGCGACAACAGCTACGAAATTAACAAACCGATCGATGCATGAGCGTAAGGGCCTGGTGTCCGGGTGACGCCAACGGAGCGTGGCAGTGGCGAAGCGCCAGCGGAGACCGGCTGCCGCCGCGTGGTTAGACGTTTTTCAATTATTTTCGGAGATCAGTGTCTTTGCGCCTTTAAGGTCGTTCTTCTTTGCTTTAGGCTGCATGCTAGGATTACCAGGGTATTTCTTGCCATTAAACCGCATCATTACTTGCCCTGCTTTAGCGCCACCACCGGCAACAAATACAGACAGCGTGTGCCATCCTTTTTTCTTTTCTGTCAGCAGAAGAATCGGTTCTCTAGTAATGGTGCTTGAGGAGACAAGCTTGAACCCACCGGCCACTCCTTGGAAAATCACAAAAGAGCATCCTCCTGATCCGCAGTACTGGTTATCGGTAATGAGGACTACTGCATCATCGATTCCATCATCGTTCAGATCGGCAAAGGCATGTTTGAAGGTCGGAGCCGTAGATTCCTCCGTCCATGCTTTTATTGCCTTTTCCAGTGCAGGGACATCGCCAGCGAGCGCAGGCGTTGCTGACACAAAAAGAAGTGCCCCCAAAAGGTAGGGCGTCATTTTTCTCATTTTTGTTTTTTCTCCTTCATGTCTAACGGGTCGCGGCGTGACCTGCGCAGCGGTTTCTTGCCGCGCCAGCGTCTACGCCGGTGTTGGCTGTCTCAATCGTAACATTTCATTGCCGCCCTTTTGAAACTCGTAGGCTACCCGCTCGACGCGCACCTCATACCCTTCAGATGCCAGTATGGATACCGCTGCATCGACATGCCGAGACCGCACGGATCCGAGTTCCATGATCGGGAAAACCCTCGCCTCACGCGCAACACGACAAAGCTCGCGCAGGGACAGAAGGTGAAACGTGAGATCAAGGTGCTCACTGTAGAGGAACAGGAAGTGGGAGCAGAGGGCAAGATCAAACGCATCGTCAGCAAAGGGGAGTGTCGGGAGCGCCCCGTTGATATACCTCCCATCTACTGTTCCTGCCAAATAGCCCGCAAGGAAATCGTTCATCGCACTTGTTCGGATGCGTCCCAGTTCTTCTACCGAGGCAATGCGCTGCCAGACAAATTCATGCCGGTTCTGTCGGGTCTGTTCCATCACGGTATCGTAGGTTTCGGCTATGCGATGGGCAATATCATCTGCCGTGAACTGGTAGATCGGGTCTACAGAAACAACAGAACCACCTCTTTTAGTAAGGACGCAATTAAAGCTTGCCGGTCCGTCGCCACAGCCGACGATCTTCTTTGCAAGGTCTTCGTCGCTTAGTGCAAACATGGTGACGTATTCGTTAAATGAACGCCCCCATGGCACCACATTTTGGAGACTGAAACTCATGTAATTCCTTTGGGTTAAGTTTACGCAGCCAACAGGACTTGGGTTCACCGGTGCCGCGTCTTTGCGGCAGAGTGAAACCCATGGTTGGCATTTTCAGTTTTCCACTTTCAAGGGCTGACCCCTCTTTCTTGCCTCAGAGTCAGCGATCGAAAAACCCGTTACAACATGCGGGCGAAGAGGTGCGCAAACCACTCACGCATCCTCGAGGCCCATGGCCTCTTTTCCCATTCTTCCTCTTTGATCGGGTCGGATTCGGCGAGGTCCCGGGTGAACATTTTCTCCATTTCAGTCGCGAAATCGCTGCTCACGATGACAGTATTTATCTCGAAGTTGTTGTAAAAGCTCAAAAAATCAAGATTGGTAGAGCCGACGGTCGCCCAGACGCCGTCGATAACCGCGGTTTTTGCATGCAGGATGGCGTTGCGCCGTTCATAGAGTTTAACGCCCGCCTCCAGCAGTTCGTCGTAATAGTATCGCCCTGCATAGAGGGCCATGCTCTGGTCGCTGGTTTTCGGCAGGAGGATCTTGACGTCCACGCCGCTTCGCGCGGCATCGCGGAGAGCCTCGATCATCTGCCGATCGGGGATGAAATACGAGGACGTCAGGTGGATCGATTTTTCGGCGAAGGCGACGGCGGAGACATACATGATGAAGGTGGTCCTCCCCGCTTCGCCGGGCCTGCTCTTGATGACCTGCACCAGGTTCTTCCCCGCTTCCTTCTGCTCAGGGAAGTACTCCTTTTCGTTCAGCGCCGGCCCCTTCTGTGCTTCCCAGGCATGGAGAAATATCTTCTGGAATTCGGAAACGGCCGGGCCTTCTACCAGAATGTCCGTGTCGCGCCAGGGGATGGCGAGCGGTCCCTTTCCTTCGCCGGAAAACTTGCTCGAATAAACCTGGCTGATGTTGACGCCGCCGGTAATCGCCAGCTTGCCGTCCACGACAAGTATCTTGCGGTGGTCCCGCAGGATCAGCCGCCATTTCTTGGCTGTTTTCAGCGGATTCACCGGGTTGAATTCTACGACGTTGACCCCCTTGTCCCTCAGACGCTTGAAAAAAGAGGCGGGCGTTTGCATGCTGCCAACGCTATCGTAGATGAGATTCACCCGGACCCCTTCCTCCCGCTTCCGAATCAGCAGGTCCGCTAGCCTGCGCCCCATTTCGTCGTCCTCGAAAATAAATGTTTCCATGTTTACCGAATGCCGGGCGCCCCCTATCGCCCTGAACATGGCGTCAATCGTGGCAGGCCCGTCAACGAGGAGATTTACACTGTTCCCCTTGATGAGGGGGCTGCCGCTCACCGCTTCGTTCACCGCGACCTGGCGCTCCAGGATTTCCGTCGGACCGGCCGCACGCTTCAGGCGGTCCATGATGTCGCTGCTCTGCTTCGGGGAGAGCACGCCATGGATCGAGGCTATCCGCGGGGGGGTGCCGTCGGATGGGACCCTGTCCATGAATACGGACGCCTTGGGGAGGGCTGCGCATCCGGATGCGAATATGACGCAAGCTATCAAAATGAACGATACGGCCAGTCGCATAGTGGGTCACGATTAAAACGGTAGTCGCTGAATTTCGTCAACGGTGGTGAGGCGCACCGGCGAAGCGTAGCGAAGTCCGAGTGCCGCCGAGTTGTTGAGCCTCATACGATCTTTTTCAATCACTGGTATTAAAATTGGCGATACCTATACTGAATCCTGAAGCAATAACAACCCTTAACTTGCCGAATCGGTCCAGATCATTAAATCTTGTCTTAACTTTATTGAGGACTTCCTGCCGAATTCGTTCCTTTTCCATTTTGTTTTCATAAGTGGCTAATGGAACATAGATAACAACAGCCAACGATACAGCCTTTCCATTAAAGATATTGGTTCTGACTTGAGGAACGTCATACTCCACTTCTAGTGACTTTTGAATTTCAGTCAACTTTGCCATGTCTCCTGAAAGACCGGACGTAAACTTCAATAAGCCCCAGATGCAAGCTCCAGCAAAAAAACAAGACCCTACGCTTAAGATGACCATGGCGCGCTTCACCTTAGCGGAATCCTCCATTTGGTCCAATGCCTCATTGTCAAAGCAATCCTTGTAGACGACCACGCTGTCAGCGGCTATATCATGCAAGCCACGTTTTAGAGGGTGGAGCGGGATCATCAGGAAACAAGCAAAGAAGGACCAGATAATTACTAAAAGATACACTGACCCTACTGCCATCATCGTGGACTGCGGAAGGTGATTGATGAGGCTGCCATATAGCCCGTTGTAAAATATGAATGAAACGACCAAATATCGTAGGAATGATTTCCCGAAACTCAAATACTGTCCGTCTCGACGCAGGACCTGAATACCAAGTAAACGTTTTCCGGGGGTCTGACCGCCTCCAAGGCGGGTATGCATAAGTCCGTAATAAAGGAAACTGCAGACCAGTCCAATCCATATGGCATGCATTCCCATAGCGCTAAATGTGTATCGGAATAGATATCCGATACCGTAACCAGGGATTCCCAAGATTAGTGCGTCCAGAAAGTCCGCAAAGAATCGTCGCCAAAAACCGACGACTATTTTGGAAGATTTTGTCATCTTTGTGTTCTCCCTTTTGGGCCAACGCCGTAAGGTGACCATCCCCCCTTCTCCTCCCTGCAGAGAGACGTCGGACCACCTATAATAACTTTCATTTGTCGAAACAAATCAATCGCAATATATAGAGATCCTGCATACATGTCAAAGGCGAAGTGATGAATGGTTGTGTAGGCGCCGAAGGCCCCTGGACTTGACCGCTCGACGGGGCATGCTGTTGGTCGTGTTTTGGGATTTGGCGGGCGTTTTTCCGATTCTACGTCGTACTTTGCGAATGTAGGGTCCTACTTTGCGAAAGTAGGGTCGTACTTTGCGAAAGTAGGGTCGTACTTTGCGAAAGTAGGGTCGTACTTTGCGAAAGTAAGGTCCTACTTTGCGAAAGTAAGGTCCTACTTTACGAAAGTAAGGTCCTACTTTGCGAAAGTAAGGTCCTACTTTGCGAAAGTAAGGTCCTACTTTGCGAAAGTAAGGTCCTACTTTGCGAAAGTAGTGACGTACTTTGCGAAAGTAAGGTCGTACTTTGCGAAAGTAGGTGCGTACTTTGCGAAAGTACGGTGGCACTTCGCGGTTTCGTAGTTACGTTTTGCAATTTTACCGGGACGTTTTTCGGATCTTGCAGGGAGGGTCTCGTTCACCCTTTTACCGGCTACTTCTCGATCCGTTGTCCAGGGGGGGAGATTGGGAGGGAGTGCCACCACCGGCACGGAACCGGACCGGACGGCGGTGGCACTTAGAGATGATCTAGATCGCCATCATGCTCACGAAGTTGGAGAAAGGCCCTGCGTCAACGGCACCCACGGCCCTGATCCTGAAGTAGTAGAGCCTGCCAGGGGTCAGACCGGTTATTTCGATCCGGTTGACTCGGCCTGAGGTCGTGAGGTGCCTCCAACTGGCCTCCGAGAGCGGATCGCCTTCACAAACCCATATTTCGTAACTTCTGGCCCCCTTTACGGCGGACGCGCGGGCGACGATGCTGTGCCCCTCGTATGCCATCCTGAAATTCCCCGGCACCAAGAGCCCCGCAGCCGAAAGACGCTTGCCGACGATCTGCTGAACGAGGCCCAGTTTCTGCGGAATGGTCGGGTCGTGTTTGCCGGTAAGGTGCGCCATACCGTTCACAAGGCTTATCTTTGTGGTTAAGTCGTTTCGGGCCGCCTCCAGTTCACCCTCCTTGTCATGGGCACCGTCCAGGACCTGGTAGAAGGCGTTGCGGTGCCGGTCATAGGCGCCCTGTATCTTCTCCAGGTTGGGCAACAGGGCATAGATGCTTTGCATGATGGAGGGATCCTTGATCAAGTTGGTGAGGAGGTCGCCGGTTGCGCGGATGAGATCCTCATCCTTTTCCCCGCCGTTACGATTTTTCCCCATGTCTTTGGCCTCCGCTTGTTAAATTAAAAAACACCAATACGTTAACACGCAGATCGGCCATTGCAAGAGCAAATGTTCAAGGGGCGAACCAAAATGTAATGTTTTTTTGGGTGCTCGGGTTGGGACGTCCAGGGAGGCTGATGCGCTGCCCGTACCGCTGCAAATGCGGTCGCCGTGGTGATGTCCCACCACCGGCCCGAGAATGCGGGATACTATTTAGAGGCGAAACATCGCTAGCTCCCGGATTCCGGGATCAGCGACGAAAAAAGCGGGGGACGAGTCTTCGACTCGCCCCCCGCCTTCCTTCGTGGGTGATGGAAATGGTGCCGGCAGGCCTAGAGCTTGAACTTGCCGACGATGCGCTGCAGTTCGGCTGACAACTCGGAGAGCCTTGAGGCGGACTGGGCCGAATCCTGGGCGCCGCTGGCGGTCTCCTGCACCACGGCGGTCACCTGCTGGATGTTGTTGGTGATCTCGCCGGTTGTGGCACCCTGCTCCTCGGCGGCGGTGGCGATCTGGCTCACCTGGGCCGTCACGTCGTTCACCTGCTCCAGGATCCGGTGCAAAGCACCCTCGAGCTGCTCCGCCTCGGCAGCTCCCTGTTCGGTGCCGCGCACCCCTTCCTCCATCGAGGTCATGGCGCCCTTGGTCTCCTGCTGGATCGCCTTGATCATGTCGCTGATCTCCTTTGTGGCGCGGGTGGTACGCTCCGCCAGGGCGCGCACCTCGTCCGCGACCACGGCAAAGCCGCGTCCCTGCTCGCCGGCCCGGGCGGCCTCGATGGCCGCGTTCAGCGCCAGCAGGTTGGTCTGGTCCGCGATGTCCTCGATGGTCGCCACGATGGCCCCGATCTGCTCGGAGCGCTCGCCCAGGGATGAGATCCGGTCGGCATTCTGGCGCGTCATCCGGCCGCGATGGCGGATCCCTTCCACGGTGCTGGTCACCACCTTGAAGCCGTCCTCGGTGGTGTCGGCGGCGCGCTGGGCGCTCTCCGCGGCGCGGTGGCAGTTGTTGGCGATGTCGGCGGCGGTGGCGGCCATCTCCTCGCTGGCGGTGGCCACGGTGGCGGTCTGCCCGGCTACCGACTCGGCGCCGACCGAGATGGACATGGAGGTGGAGGTGAGCGTATTGGACTCGGAGGCGAGAGACCTGGAGGCGGAGGCGATCTGGGAGATGATGCTCCCCATGTTCTCCACGAAAGTGTTCAGCTTTTCGGCCAAAAGACCGATCTCGTCGCTGCGGCTCCCGACGTCGACCCGCTTGGTCAGGTCCCCCTCCCCTTCCGCAAGGTCGGCTACGCGGTGACAGAGCACGCCCAGCGGGCTCAACAGCCTTCTCACGATGAAGAAGATCACCGCGATTCCCGCAGCCAGGAAGATGGCGCCGATGGCCAGCAGCGTCCGTACCTGCCTGTTGACCGGGGCGAAGACATCGGCCTTGTCGGCGGTGACGCAGAGGTACCAGTCCGCAGCGGGGATGCGAGCGTAGGAGGCTATCTTGGCGACATCCCCCATCTTGTATTCGAGGCTGCCGCTAGGAGTCGCGGCAATCCTGGCGCTCAGGTCGTCCATCCCGGAGGTGACCTCCTGGAACTTCTTCTTGAGCACGAGTTCCTTTTTCGGGTGCACCAGGATCTTGCCGCTCTTGTCCATGATGAAGGCGTACCCCGTGCTGCCGACCTTCACGTTCAGGACCTGCTTGATCACATCGTCGAGCATGATGTCGGAACTGAGCACGCCGGTGAAGCTCCCGCCGGCCGTGATCGGCGCGATGAAGGAAATGATGGTCTTGCCGGTCTGCGCGTCCACGTACGGCTCGGTCTGGGACACCTTCATCTCGGACTTCGCCTTCTCGTACCAGGGCCTCTTGCGGTGGTCCCAGCCGGCGTCGGGAACCCAGCCGTCCGATGAGACGAACAAGCCGTTCTCGTATCCGGGATAGACGGTGGAGAAGCCGCCGGCGGAGGCGAGGAGCCTCGCCAGGTTGCCCAGGTACTCCTTGGACTGCCCCGACTCCTTGGAAAGCTCCTTGGCGCCCGCGGCGATGATGGCCTGCTTGCCCAGCAGCCAGGAGTTGACGCTGGCGGCGTTGTCGCCGGCAAGCGACAGTTGGGAGGTGTTAACCATGCTCCCCATGATCTTGCGTGAACTGGTGGCGGCAGTGACGATCAGGGCAACGATCGCGATGGCAAATGCTATCACGACTGTCAGATTGACCTTGTTTCTCAGATTCATAAGGCACCTCTCATAGTCTCCCAGAAGGGATGTTTCATTCATATTGTTTCGGCGCAAAGTGAAATGTGCTTGAGTACTTTAAGGGACATGCATCAAGACATTAGTTTAAAATAATGTGCCAACAGACGTCTTATCATGCCGACCGCGTCGGATGGTCTTGCAACGCGCGAATTTGATGGATAAGCTGCATCCATGCCATCAGCGAGCGACAGTCACCGCCCAAATAACCGCATCCGACACCTCCCCCTTCTCTTCGCCGCCCTCCTCTCGCTCTGCGCCCTTTGCTGCGCAACACCGGCTCAAGCCGCCGATGCCGCGTCCTCACTGGTCATCGTCGGCGGCGACCGCAGCTACCCCCCCTATGAATTCCTGGACAAGGACGACAGGCCAAGCGGCTACAACGTGGAGCTGACCCGCGCCGTGGCCCGGGTGATGGGGCTGAAGGTCGAAATCCGCCTGGGGGCGTGGTCGGAACGGCGCCAGGACCTGGTCAGGGGGGACGTCGACCTCCTGGAGGGGATGTCCTACTCGGACGAGCGCGCCAAAAGCGTCGACTTCTCTCCGCCGCACACCATCGTGCACCACTCGATCTTCGCCCGCAAAGGGGGGAACAGGCACCCGACCCTGGCGGACCTGCGCGGCAAGGAAGTCCTGGTGCTGAACGACGGGATCATGCAGGAGTTTCTCGCGGCGCAGCGCACCGGCGCCAAGGTGGTGCCGGTCCCGACCCACGCCGACGTGCTGCGCGCGCTCGCCTCGGGCAAGCACGATTACGCGGTCATGGCCAAGCTCCCCGGCCTCTACCTGATCCGGGAACTGGGGCTCTCCAACCTGGAGGCGGTCGGGGACCCGGTATCGGCGCAGCAGTACTGCTTCGCGGTGAAAAAGGGGAACGCGGCGCTTCTGGCCCGCTTCAACGAGGGGCTCGCCATCTTGAAGAACACGGGTGAGTACCAGAAGATCTACAACCGGTGGCTGGGCGTCCTGGAACCGCCCGGGCTATCCTGGAGCGAGGTCTTCAGGTACGGCGCCGTCGTGGTGCTGCCGCTCATCCTGCTGGCCGGGGGGGCCGTACTCTGGTCGCGCACCCTGGGGCGCGAGGTGGCGGCACGCACGGCGGAGCTGACCCGCGAGGTGGAGGAGCGCCGCCATGCCGAGGAGGAGCTCAGAAACCGGCAGCAGCAGCTGGTCCAGGCGGACAAGATGGCGGCACTGGGGATCCTGGTGTCCGGGGTCGCGCACGAGATCAACAACCCCAACGGCCTGATCCTGCTGAACCTGCCGGTGGTGATGGAGGCATTTAGGGACGCGGAACCGATCCTGGAGGAGTACTACGAGAAGAACGGCGATTTCGAGTTCGGGGGACTCTCCTACTCGCGGATGCGCGAGGCGCTCCCCAAACTGATGCAGCAGATGCAGGAGGGGTCCCGGCGGGTGAAGCTGATCGTCGAGGACCTGAAGGATTTCGCCAGGCAGCAGGAACCGGGGCAGACGGCGGAGTTCGACCTGAACGAGACGGTGCAGGCGGCGCTGCGCCTGTTGGCGAACCTGGTCGAGAAGAGCACGGAACATTTCAGCGTGAGCCTCGGGGCCGGGATTCCGAGGCTCAACGGCAGCGCCCAGCGCATCGAACAGGTGGTGGTGAACCTCCTGGTGAACGCCTGCCAGGCGCTTCCCTCCCCGGAGCGGGGGATCGAGCTGGCGACCTGGTTCGACGCGGAGCACAGGCAGGTGGTCATGGAGGTGCGGGACCAGGGGACGGGGATCGCACCGGAACACCTGCCGCATCTCACCGATCCCTTCTTCACCACCAAGCGCGAGAGCGGCGGCACCGGCCTGGGGCTCTCGGTATCGAGCGGCATCGTCAAGGAGCACGGCGGCGAGCTCTCCTTCAGCTCCGCCCCGGGCGCCGGTACCACTGCGCGCCTCACCTTCGCCCTGCCCGACAAGGAGTCTCTATCATGACCACGACCCTCTACCCGGCCTTCGGCATCCTGCTGGTGGACGACGAACCGGACTGGCTCTATTCGATGAGCATCACCCTGGAGCGCGCCGGGCTCACCAACATCCTCACCTGCTCGGACAGCCGGGAGGCTCTCGGGATGATGACGGAGCAGACGGTGGGTGTGGTGCTGCTCGATCTCACCATGCCGCACCTCTCTGGGGAAGAGCTCCTGGAGCGGATCGCCGAGGAGCACCCCGAGGTGACGGTGATCATCATAAGCGGCCTGAACCAGCTGGAGACCGCGGTGAACTGCATGAGGAGCGGCGCCTTCGACTACTACGTGAAGACCTCGGAGGAGGGGCGCATCGTCAAGGGGGTGAAGCGGGCGGTCCGGGAGAAGGAGCTGCAGCTGGAGAACCGGGAACTGAGAAACCGGTTCCTCTACGACCGGCTGGAGCACCCGGAGGCGTTCCGGGAGATCGTGACCGGCGACAAGGGGATGCGCTCCATCTTCCAGTACGTCGAGGCGGTGGCGCTCTCCTCGCAACCCATCCTGGTGACCGGGGAGAGCGGCGTCGGCAAGGAGCTGATCGTCGCCGCCCTGCACCGGCTCTCGGGGCGCAAGGGTGAGCTGGTGGCGGTGAACGTGGCGGGGCTCGACGACGCCATGGTGTCGGACACCCTCTTCGGGCACCTAAAGGGTGCCTACACCGGCGCGGGGGAGGCGAGGAAGGGAATGATCGAGCAGGCCGCCGACGGGACCCTTTTCCTGGACGAGATCGGGGACCTGAGTCTGGGCTCCCAGGTGAAGCTCTTGCGGCTTTTGCAGGAGGGTGAATACTACCCGATCGGCAGCGACCGACCCCGGCGCATCCGGGCGCGGGTGGTGGTGGCGACGCACCAGGACCTGGCCGCGCGGCAGGCGGCGGGGGAGTTCAGGAAGGACCTCTACTACCGGCTGCGGGCGCACCACCTGCATATCCCCCCCTTGAGGAAACGAAAGGAGGACATACCGCTTTTGCTGGATCACTTCCTGGAGCTGGCGGCGAGGGAATTCGGCAAGAAGAAGCCTACCCTCCCCAAGGAACTCGCCGTGCTCCTCGCCACCTACGACTTCCCCGGCAACGTGCGGGAACTGAAGGCTATGGTCTACGACGCGGTGAGCCTGCACCAGGGGGGGGTGCTCTCCATGGAGGCGTTCGTGCGCGCCATAGGGGAGCGGCCGGTGCTGCTCGCTGCCGAACAGCCGGCGGAGCCTTCGGACAACCCCTTCTTCGGCATGGACCGGCTCCCGGGGTTCACCGAGGCGATCGATCTTCTGGTGGCCGAGGCGGTCAGGCGGGCCGAGGGGAACCAGTCCATCGCGGCGCGGCTTTTGGGGGTGTCGCAGCCGACCCTGAGTAAACGGCTGAAGCAGCAGCGGTCGTAAATGAACTGACGCCCCTGGACCAGGCGAAGCTGCTGCTTCAGCTCCCCTCCCCCGGAGGGGAGGAGAGGGCTTTTCAGGATAGCGAGGCGGGAGGCGCCCCCCTTCTCGCGAGACGAACGGGTTGCCTGTGGCACCCCGGTAGTGCTAGGATGACCGCCTTAAGGAGAGTGACCGATGGCGCACGACCACCAGAGCTTGACCGCTTCGACACCCCCGCACCGGATGAAACCGCTGCCGGCCGCGCTCGTTTTCTTCCTGCTCGCGCTATCCCTCCTCGGCTGCGCCACCACGTCCTCTTCCCCCCTCCGTGGGGAGGAGAAGGACGCCCGGCACTTTCCCGCCATAACCATCTACACCGGCAGCGGCTGAAGCTACTGCGCCGCGGTGGAAAGTTATTTCACCGAGAAGGGGATCCCTTATACCACCCGCGACATCCGGACGGACCACGCGGCGCACCAGGAATGGCGCGAGCGCTACCATGGCGACATCGTCCCGCTCATCGTCTTCGACAACGGCAAGAAGATCGTCGACGGGTGCGACGTCCGCGCCATCGAACGGGCGCTGCGTGAGCTTGAGGACGGGGGGGCGCCGGTCGGACGGGAGTAAACAAGGCAGATCTCCAAACAATCCAAGGCAAATCCCCGTACGTCCATTTCCCCTCTCCCCCAGGGAGAGGGTCAGGGTGAGGGAGTTGCTGAAGGCAGCATGACGGCACCAGCGCTCCACCCGCCCTTCTAGCCCCGTCTCCCGGGGGAGAGGGGACTAGAGTCAGACCATCGCTCGAAGGGGTATGCCCCAGGGCATAGTATGACGTTCGGCATAGTCCCACCTAACTCACCGTATCTACGCAAATCCCCGCGCCTTCCCCACTCCCCCCATAACCTGCGGCATACCCCCCGCCAACAAGAGCCACGCCCCCATTACGGCATAAGCTACCGATCCCACGACGATTAACGACATAACCGCCCCTTGGCATCGCCGATGCTATGTACCGGTCATGGGCGCAAAGGCCCGACCATCTCAGAGGGGAGAAACATCATGTTCTGGCTAGAGTTCGTAGTGGTACTGGCAGCTATCTTCGTCGGAGCCCGGCTGGGCGGCATCGGCCTCGGGGTGATGGGGGGGCTCGGCCTCGCCGTCCTCACCTTCCTGTTCCACCTGCAACCGACCGCTCCCCCCATCGACGTGATGCTGATGATCGCCGCAGTGGTCACCGCCGCGGGCGTCCTGCAGGCGGCCGGCGGGCTCGACTACCTGGTCTCCCTCGCGGAAAGGATCCTCAGGAACAACCCGGACCGAATCACCTTCCTGGGGCCGATGGTCACCTACTTCTTCACCCTCTTCGCGGGGACCGGCCACGTCGCCTACTCGGTCCTCCCGGTGATCGCGGAGGTGGCGCGCGAAACCGGCGTCCGCCCCGAGCGCCCCATGTCCATCTCGGTCATCGCCTCGCAACAGGCCATCACCGCGAGCCCCATCGCCGCCGCTACCGTGGCGCTTCTGGGCCTTTTGGGAGGTTCGGCCGCGAAGCTCGGCTTCAACGTGGAACTGATCGACATCCTCAAGGTCTGTATCCCCTCCACCCTCGTCGGCGTCATCATCGCCGCCTTCGTCTCCAACAAGCTCGGCAAGGACCTGGACAAGGATCCGGAATACCAGAAGCGCCTGCAGGAAGGGGTGGTGCCTGCGCCGCGCAACGCCGGCGCGGACAGCGTCAAGGTGAACGAGGCGATCAGGAACACGCCTGCCGGCGCCAAGGTGTCGGTGGCCCTGTTCCTCGTGGGGACCATCCTGGTGGTCCTGTTCGGTTCCTTCCCGCAGATGCGCCCCGAGTGGAGCGTGGGGAGCGACACCAGGATCAGCCACATCGTGGTGAAGAGCGAGACCGAGGCGAAGCAGGTGCTGGCCCAGATAAAATCGGGCGGCAATTTCTCCGACGTCGCGAAACAATGCTCCATCGACGCCGCCGCGGCGACCGGCGGCGACCTCGGCTGGCAGGCCAAGGGTAAGATGATCCCCGAGTTCGAGAAGGCCTGCGCCAAGCTGAAGAAGCCGGGCGACCTGACCGAGGTGATCAAGACCCCCTTCGGCTACCACATCGTGAAGTTCGACGACAAGCGTCCCGCCCAGAACAAGGAGAAGATGGGGATGCCGCACGTCATCGAGATCGTCATGCTGACCATCGCGGCGCTCATGCTCCTTATTTGCAAGGTGAAGGTCTCCCGCGTGGCCGAGGGGAGCGTCTTCATCGCCGGCATCCAGGCGGTCATCGCCATCTTCGGCATCGCCTGGATGGGGGACACCTTCTTCCAGGGGAACATGGAGTTTCTGAGCGGCTCCATCAAGGGGATGGTCACCACCGCCCCCTGGCTCTTCGCCTTCGCGCTGTTCGCCCTCTCCATCCTGCTCTACAGCCAGGCGGCCACGGTAAGGGCGCTCATGCCGCTCGGGATCAGCCTTGGCATCCCGGCACCGTTTTTGATCGCCATGTTCCCGGCGGTGAACGGCTACTTCTTCATCCCGAACTACCCGACCGTGGTCGCAGCCATCAACTTCGACCGCACCGGCACCACCGGCATCGGCCGCTACGTATTGAACCACAGCTTCATGATCCCGGGGCTCGTCGCCACCTCCTCGTCCATCGGGATCGGGTTTTTGCTGGTGAAGCTGATGTTCTAGGGTGAAAACTGACGGCAAACCTGTAGGGGCGAATGATCATTCGCCCGCCTTTACCGCATCTGTCACCTCGGCGTCTCTCGCCATCGGCAGTGATCGGGCAATGGTGCTGGGCAAATAATTATTTGCCCCTACAACAGCTCACCACCACAGGAAATACACAAGTGGCGAACAACCATTCGCCCGCCTTCAAAGGGAGCAACGAACAATGAAAACGAACACCGCAGAGTTCAAGAGACTGAGTGCCGCAACCATGGAGAACCGGGGCTGGCTCACGGAACAGTTCCCCCCGTACTTCTTCATCGCCATGAAGGACGAGCCCCGTGCGATGGCCTTGCTGGAGCGCGAGATGGGAAGCCTCGCCGACAACCGCCGGCTGGTGCTCTCCGACCGGGAGAAGTGTCTGATCCAGGCGCTCCCCAACATGCCGGGATCCCTCTACGACACGCTGCGCCGCATCCCGGAGCGGGAAATCTCCTACGCCATGATCGCCCACTCGGAGAGCCCCCTCCCCGGCAGCGACCGCACCCTCGAGATCCAGCGCTTCGAGTTCGACCGGAAGAACAACAAGGAGATCCAGGAAGGTGGCGACGTCGTCATCCCGCCGGGCATCCGCGCCAAGATCGTTTCGTCGCTGCGCCGGAGCTACCCCGACTTCGTCATGGGCGAACTGGACCGCCTGCTGCGCATGCTCTGGCTCAACAACGAGAAGTACGTCCGCATGGCCTGGCCGGAACGGGTGGCCCAGGTGCTCAACCTGTACCAGAAGGGGGGCAAGGCCGGGGGGCTCTACCTGGACGTCGAGGAGATGGAAGGGGGGAGGGAATCCCGCATCCATTTCGCGGTCGGCAACCCGCCGCAGCACGACTTCCTGCTCCAGGTGATGGAGGTATTCAACCGCCTCGACCTCGGGGTGAACCGCGCCTACTGCCTCACCATCTCCAACGGGACCCACCCCTACTTCCTGGGGACCTTCTACGTGCGCCGCCGCGACGGCGAGGTGCTCTCCCGCGGCAGCGAGCTCTTCAGCCGCTTGAAGGACGAGCTCTGCAACACCCAGATCCTCGCCACCACCTCGATCGCCTACCGCGACTTCGTCACCAAGGGGACCTTCAGCGGCAGGGAAGGGTCGCTCATAAACGCCTTCATCGCCTTTTGCCACACGAACCTGGCCCACAACCAGCCGGACCGCTTCGGCCTGGACGACGTGAAGAGCGCCTTCTTCTCGCACCCCGAGATCGCCCTGCAGCTGGCCGAGCTCTTCGCGGTCCGCTTCGATCCCGCCGTCGCCGAGCGCGAGCTCCGCTATGCGGCCAAGCTCGAGGAAACCGAGCGGATGGTCGGCGACTACAACACCGGCCACCGCTACCTGGACGAGGTGCGCCGCGCCATCTTCCGCTGCTGCCTCATCTTCATCAAGCACACGCTGAAGAGCAACTTCTACGTCCTCGAGAAGCAGGCGCTCGCCTTCCGGCTGGACCCCTCCTACCTCGCCGAGCTCGGGGCCGAGTTCACCTCCGACCTCCCCTGCGCCCTCCCCTTCCGGGTCACCTTCTTCTTCAGCCGCTTCGGCTTTGGCTACCACATCGGCTTCTCCGACATCGCCCGGGGCGGCTGGCGCACCGTCATCGCCCGCAACGGCGACGACTTCATCACCAACGCCAACACGATCTTCCGTGAGAACTTCGTCCTCGCCCACACCCAGCACCTGAAGAACAAGGACATCTACGAGGGGGGTTCCAAGCTGGTCCTTATCCTGGACGCGGGGGACCTGCAAAGAAGCGGCGAGCGCGACCAGGAGGTGCTGCGCCTGTACAAGCTGCAGTACGGGGTGGCCAACGCCTTCCTGGACATCTTCGTGACCGAGAACGGGGTGGCCAGGCTCCCGGCGGTGGTGGACTACTACCGCGAGGACGAGCCGATCGAGCTCGGGCCGGACGAGAACATGCACGACTCGATGATCGAGAGCATCGCCCGGATATCCAAGGCGCGCGGCTACCTCCTGGGGATCGGCATCATGTCGAGCAAGAAGGTCGGGATCAACCACAAGGAGTTCGGGGTCACCTCGACCGGCGTGGTCCGCTTCGCGGAGATCACCATGGCGGACCTCGGCATCGACATGGTCAACGACCCCTTCAGCGTGAAGTTCACCGGCGGCCCCAACGGGGACGTGGCCGGCAACGCCATGCGCATCATGCTGGAGCGCTACCCGAGGATGCAGATCCGCCTCATCCTGGACGGCACCGCGGCGCTCTACGATCCGCAGGGGGCGCGCCACGGCGAGCTGTCGCGCATGCTCCTCAGGGAGGACCTGGACGGCTTCAACCCGCAGGCGCTGCACGAAGGGGGCTTCATGCTCTTTAGAAGCGGCAGCAGGACCGAGGGGCTCAAAACCCTGTACCGCAAGGTGACCATGGGCGCCTCCGGGGTCTGCGAGCAGTGGATCTCCATCGACGAGTTCTCCCGCGAGTTCGGGGACCTGGTCTTCACCACCGAGGCAGACCTCTTCATCCCCGGCGGCGGTCGCCCGGAGACCATCGACGCCGGCAACTGGGAGCGCTTCTTCCTCCCCGACGGCACCCCCTCCGCCCGGGCCATCATCGAGGGGGCCAACTCCTTCATCACCCCGGAGGCGCGCACCCGGCTGCAAAAGCGCGGCGTCATCATCATGCGCGACGCCTCCGCCAACAAGTGCGGCGTGATCTCCTCCTCCTACGAGATCATCGCCAACCTGCTCATGAAGGACAGCGAGTTCCTGGCCGAGAAGAAGGAGTACGTGGCCGGGGTGATTTCCATCCTGGAAAAACGGGCGGCCGACGAGGCACGGCTCATCCTCAAGCGCCACCGCGAGAGCCCGACGCTTCCCTGCACCGAGATCTCCGACGCCATCAGCACCGAGATCAACGGATACTACGCGCGCCTGTTCCGCTTCTTCCAGGGGCGCCCGGAGCTCTTGGGGCAGCCCCCGTTCCGCCGGGTGATCCTGGCCCACCTCCCGGCCCTGGTGGCCGAAAAGGCGCTCTACCGCCGCAGGATCGGCTCCCTCCCCCAGAAGTACCTCTGCGCCATCCTGGCGGCGGAACTGGGCTCCTCCATGGTGTACCGCGGCGACCAGGAGACCGAATTCGAGGACATCCTGAGGCTGCACATAGACCGCAACTTCGCCTTCTGACACCCCCCTCCCCCTTCCCTCCCCTCCCCCTCCGGAGAGGGGCGGGGGCGAGGGAAGGGCGTCAAGTCAAAATGGGAAAACGAACGAGCCCGCCGGCAACGGCGGGCTCGTTCGTTTGAGGAAGACGATTTTGCTGCTACTATCATTAAGCTGGCCCGCCCCGGAACGAACCGGAATTCAACATTTGCGCCCCATTGCCGATGAGGAACACATCGTCACGCATCCTGTCGGAGGAAGTAGTGTCTTACCTCAAAGGTCAACATCAGCATCCACGCAACCGCTCCGCGGCAGTGCGCTACAGCGCCATCCTGTTCGCCGCCTTCCTGGTGGTGTTCGGGCTGATCGTGTGGTTTACCGAAGGGAACAACTTCAGGGCGAAGCAAAACGACCTGGCCAGCAGGACCAGGACCTTCAGCGGATCGCTGCAGCTCACCCTGGAAGGGGACGTCAGCTACCTGGAGCTGCTGGCGCTCGACCGCGCCTCGGGCAAACTCACCGCGCACCTTTTCCAGGAGCGTGCCGGCCAGTACGTGCAGGCGCACCCCCAGCTGATCAACATCACCTGGGTCGACGCGGACTTCCGTATCACCGACGTGGCGCCGCTGGCGCCGAACCGGCAGATCGTCGGGCTCCAGTTGAACCTGCCTGAACCGAAGCGGGTCTCCGCCCTGGCCCGTGAACGGCGCAAGCCGGTCTACACCCGCCCCTTCGAGGCGATCCAGGGTAGGCCCTCCTTCGAGGTCTGGGTCCCGGTATTCCGCGGGGACACCTTCCTCGGCCTCTTCGGAGGCGTCTACTCCTGCGACAAACTCCTGCAGCAGCTCGTCGCGCATACCCAGCCGCGCCTGTACCACCTGAGCCTCACCGACAGCAGCGGCAGCCTGCTGGCCACGATACCGCCCACGGGCCCCCTGGACCGGCAGTGCAGCAAAGAGATGGCCGTCACCGGCCCGGAGAGCGGGGTGATGCTGCGGGTCACCCGCTACCAGGGGCGCAGCGACTGGCGCCTGCACCTTTTGAAGGCGATCTCGCTTTTACTGATCTTGGGGATGTCCTATACGCTTTGGAACCTGAAGATGGAGATAGACGAGCGCAAGCGTGCCGAGGAGGAGATCAAGAAACAGGCCGCGCTTTTGGAGGAGGAGATCACCGAGCGCCAGGCGGCCCAGGAATCGCTGCAGGAACAGGCGACCCTTCTGGAGGAAGAGGTCTCCGAGCGCTGGCAGGCAGAGGAGGCCCTCAGGGAGAGCGAGGAACGGCTGCGCCTTCTGCTCGATTCCACCGGCGAGGCGATCTACGGCATAGACATCGAAGGCAACTGCACCTTCTGCAACCGCGCCTGCCTGAGAATGCTCGGCTACCAAAGCGACGCCGACCTTTTGGGAAAGAACATCCACGACATCATGCACCACAGCTACCCCGACGGCAGGCCCATGCCACAGGAAGAGTGCGGCGCCCACAACACCATGCTGCAGGGGAAGGGGAGCCACGTGGCAGACGAGGTGTTCTGGCGCGCGGACGGCAGCAGCTTCCCGGTGGAGTACTGGTCCTATCCCCAGGTGAAGGACGGCAAGGTGGTGGGTGCGGTGGTGGCCTTCATCAACACGACCGAGCGCAGGCACCTGGAGGAGCAGTTCCGCCAGTCGCAGAAGATGGAGTCGATCGGCCGGCTCGCCGGCGGCGTGGCGCACGACTTCAACAACATGCTGAGCGTCATCTCCGGCGCGGCCGAGCTGTCCAAGCGCAAGCTTGAGGACGGCGAGCCGATCGGACAGTACCTCGAGCTGATCATCAACGCCGCCCGGCGCTCAAGCGACATCACCCGCCAGCTGCTCGCCTTCTCCCGCAAGGAAGTGGTGTCACCAAAGCAGGTGCAGTTGAACGCTCTCATCGAGGACTCCCTGAAGATCCTGGCCCGGCTGATCAGCGAGGACGTGAAACTCTCCTTCCGACCCGCACCGGAACTCTGGAGCGTCATGATCGCCCCCTCGCAGGTGGACCAGATCCTGATGAACCTCGCGGTCAACGCCCGGGACGCCATGCCCGATGGCGGCAACCTCACCATCGAAACGGCCAACGTCCAGATCCCCAGCCACTACGCCTACCTCCACCCCGACGCGAGACCGGGGGACTACGTGCAGCTCTCGGTGAGCGATACCGGCCACGGCATGGACAAGACGGTCGCCGCCCACATCTTCGAGCCCTTCTTCACCACCAAGGGGCAGGGAAAGGGGACCGGCCTGGGCCTCTCCACCGTGTACGGCATCGTCACCCAAAACGGCGGCTTCATCAACGTCTACAGCGAACCGGGCGAGGGGGCGGTGTTCAGGATCTACCTGCCCCGCCTCCAGCAGAGCGACGCGCCGCCGCAGGGGAACCTCCCGGCGGAGCAGCGGATTTCCGGGACGGTCCTGCTGGTGGAGGACGAGGAGATGCTGCTCTGGCTCACCACGAGGCTCCTGGAGGAGATGGGGCTGAAGGTGATCCAGGCGCAGGACCCCCTGGAGGCCCTGGAGATCAGCCGGCAGCGGGGAGCGGAGATCGACCTGGTCCTGACCGACGTGGTGATGCCGGAGATGAACGGCAGGGAGCTCGCGGAGCGGATCCGGGAGAGCCGGCCGGACGCGAAGGTGCTCTTCATGTCGGGGCACACCTCGGACAACGTGATTCAGCGCGGCGTCATCGAAGCCGGCATGCACTACATCCAGAAGCCGCTGGAGATGGAGAAGCTCAACAGGAAGATCGCGGAGATGCTGGCGGAGCGGCAAAAGGGTTGAGGCAGATGGAGATGGCACCCAACGCGGCAGGAGCGGCATGAAGATCGAGAAATATCAAAACGGTGAGCGGGTCACCATCGCACCGGGGGAGTTCTACGTCACCGGCAAGCCCGGCGTGATCACCACCCTGCTCGGTTCCTGCATCGCCGCCTGCCTGTACGACCCGACCCGACGCCTGATCGGGATGAACCACTTCATGCTGAGCAACCCGCGCTACTCCAAGGAACTGCCGCTCAACATCACCGACGCGGGGCGCTACGGCATCCATGCCATGGACCTTTTGATCAACGCCATGATGGCCCAGGGAACCGACCGGTCCCGGATCAGGGCCAAGATCTTCGGGGGAGCCACCATCATCAACGCCGACGGCAACACGGACAACTTCTTCTGCGTGGGGCAGGTCAACTGCAGGTTCATCCTGCAGTACCTGGAGCAGGAGCGGATCCCGATCGATGCCATGGACATAGGGGGCGATTTCGGGAGGGTGATCCACTTCTCCAACGGCGACTTCGCGGTGCACCGCAGAAAGGTGGACTCAAGCCGCAGCAGCAAGCTGGCCCAGCGGGACCGCTACTGCTGGCAAAAGGCGATCGAGCAGCAGCAGGCGGCACTCCCCGAGGTCGATCTCTGGTGACGGAAAAGGCGGGTTGGCAATGAAGATGCACCTATTGAAGCAGGAACAACTGATGCCGCTGTCGCTGGAACAGGCCTGGGAGTTCTTCGTGCACCCGGGCAACCTGCCGCGCATCACCCCCCCCGACCTGGGCTTCAGGATCACGGGGGATCTCCCCGAGAAGATGCACGCCGGGATGATCGTGAGCTACACGGTGACCCCGTTCCTCGGGGTTGCGGTCAATTGGGTCACCGAGATCACCCACATGCGGGAACCGTACTTCTTCGTGGACGAACAGCGCTTCGGCCCGTACCGGTTGTGGCATCACCAGCACATCTTCGAGGAGACGCCGCGGGGGACGCTGATGACGGACCTGGTGCACTACGTCCTTCCTTTCGGCCCCTTCGGTGAAGTCGCCGCCCCCTTCGTGGCGCGCCGGGTGCGCAGCATCTTCGAGTACCGCCGGCAGGCGCTGGCCGGCGAGCTCGGGTTCACCCTCTAGTCGAGGTGCAGGAGCGGGTAGCGCTGCAGGAGCCTGCCCCCTGCACCTTTTTTAGGCAAAAAGGTAAAAAACCATGATCTTTGAGGAGAAACCGGCCCGATCCCGAAAGTTATCCACAGTGTTTTCCACGAAACTGTGTACAGCGAATCCGCGCCCAGCAGGGAGATAGCTTCAGTGGGCGGTTTTTTATGCACTTTCCCGGCATTTCGGGAAGCCGCGACACCGTATTGACGAAATATAACGCGACGTACTAACGGTTGTTGCCCCAGAGCGGGTCATCGAAGTACTGGCGCCTGAGACGTTCGTCCGGGTTCTGCTCGTAGAATTCGTCCTCCGCGAAGCAAAAGCGGTAGTCGGAGAGGTAGTCGAGCAGCACCCGGTAGGCGGCGTTCACCTTCCTCATCTCCTCGCTGTCTGCCGGCGCCCCCAGGTCGGGATGGTGTCTTTTCACCAGTTCCCGGTGCCGGCTCTTGATCTGCCTCAGACTGGCCCGCTCTTCGAGGCCGAAGACTGCCAGCGCCAGTTGCAACTCCCTGTAGGTCATAGCCTCCTCCCGGCCTCAACCGGGCGCCCCCATGCCATCCGGGGGCGCCGCCTCACCTTCCCGCCAACTGCAGGGCGAGCCTGCAGAGGTTCGCCACGGTGAAGCCGTACTCTTCGAGGACCCGGTCTCCCGGCGCGGAGGCGCCGTACCCCTCGACGCCGAGGACCACCCCGGCATCCCCCACGTAACGGTGCCATCCCTGGGGGCTCCCCGCCTCGACCGCCACCCTGAGCGGAACGTCCCGCGGGAGCACCGCCTCGCGGTACTCCCGTGGCTGCTCGTCGAAGAGCTCCCAACTCGGGAGCGAGACCACGCGCACCGCGAGCCCCTCCTCCTTAAGCCTCAGGCGCGCCTTCAACGCCAGGGGAACCTCGGAGCCGGTGGCGATCAGGATGAGGCGCGTCCCGTCCCCCTCGAAGTCGGCCAGCACGTACCCCCCCTGCAAAAGCCCTTGTGCCGGCGCGTAGCGTTCCCGGTCCAGGGTGGGGACGGCCTGGCGCGACAGCACCAGGGCGACCGGTCGGTTTCGTATGGAGAGCGCGGCACGCCAGGCAAAGGCGCTCTCGTTGGCGTCGCCGGGGCGCAGCACGATGAGGCGCGGTATGGCACGCAGGGAGGCGAGGTGCTCCACCGGCTGGTGGGTCGGCCCGTCCTCGCCGAGGGCGATGGAGTCGTGGGTGAAGACGTGGACCACCTTCAAATCCGAGAGTGCCGCCAGGCGCAGCGACGGCCGCAGGTAGTCGGAGAAGGTGAGGAAGGTGGCCCCGAAGGGGATGGTGCCGCCGTGGGCGGCCATGCCGTTCAGGATCGCGGCCATGCCGTGCTCGCGCACGCCGAAGTGGACGTTGGCGCCCCCCGCTCCCCACTCCCCTCCCACCGCCCCCTGGCGGTCCTCAGGCTGCCAGGACTCGCTCTGGAAGTCCCCCTTCCCGGCGAGCGCGGTGACGGTGGACGGGTTCAGGTCCGCCGAGCCGCCAAAGAGCTGCGGCAGGCGCCCCGCCAGCGCGTTAAGGACCTTCCCGGAGGCGGCGCGGGTCGCCATCCCCTTCTCGTCCGCGGGGAACTCCGGCAGGGCCTCCTGCCACCCCGCGGGGAGTTCCCCCGAGAGGGCAAGCTCGAGCTCGGCAGCCGGTTCGGGATACTCGACGGCGTAGCGGGCGCGCAACGCCTCCCACTCCCGCTGCGCGGCGCCCCCCTGCTCCAGCGCCCGCCGGAAATGTCCCAGCGCGGGCTGCGGAATGAGGAACTCCGGCTCGGGGGGCCACCCCAGCCGCTTTTTGCTGCGCAGCACCTCGTCCGCGCCCAGCGGCGCCCCGTGCGCCTCGAAACTGTCCTGCTTGCCGGAGCCGAAACCGATGCGGGTGCGCACCATGATCAGGCTGGGGCGTCGGGACTCGGCACGCGCCTCATCGAGCGCGCCCGCGATGGCCGCCAGGTCGTTGCCGTCCTCGACTTCCAGTACCTGCCAGCCGAAGGCGGCGAACCTCGCGGCGCGGTCCTCGGAAAAGCTCAGGGAGGTCGAGGCGGCCAGCGTGATGCGGTTGTCGTCGTAGAGGCAGATCAGCTTCCCCAGTCGCAGGTGCCCCGCCAGGGAGGCGGCCTCCGAGACCACCCCCTCCATCAGGTCCCCGTCGCCGGCGATCAGGTAGCTGTAGTGGTCGATGAGGCGAAAGCCGGGGCGGTTGAAGCGGGCCGCCAGGTGCGCCTCGGCCATGGCCATACCGACCGCGTTACCGAACCCCTGTCCCAGCGGCCCGGTGCTCACCTCCACGCCGGGGGTGAGGCCGCGCTCGGGGTGCCCGGGGGTGCGGCTCCCCCACTGCCGGAAGCGCATGATCTCCTCCAGCGGGAGGTCGTAACCGGTCAGATGCAGGAGGGAGTACAGCAGCATGGAGCCGTGCCCCGCGGAGAGCACGAAGCGGTCCCGGTCGAACCACCCCGGATCGGCCGGGTTGTGCTTCAGGAATCGGGTCCAGAGCTGGTACGCCATGGCAGCGGCCCCCATCGGCATGCCGGGGTGGCCGCTGTTGGCCTTTTGAATGGCGTCGACAGCCAGAAAACGCAGGGTGTTGATGCAGAGCTGGTCCAGGTCGGCGGCGGGGTCGGTAACGGGATGCGTGGTCATGGCGCTGCTCCTTCAGGTATGAGGTCCGGGAGCATCGCACCGTTTCCGCCACGCTTCTTTCATCGATCTCCGAGAAGCTTCTGAAGGAACTGTGGCAGGAAAAGCGCGATGCAGCCTGCCATGACTATAACAAGTGATAGGGCAAATAGGAACTGTGTCTGCCGACTCTATGACTTGGCGACGCTTTCCTGATACAGTTTTGCTCCCGGACTGTTTCCTTTCAGGGGCCGCCTACTCCGGGCCGTCGACGAAACGCAGCGCCGCCTCGGGGGAGCGCGCCCCCGCCACCCGGAAGCCGGAGACGGACTTGTCGAGGGTGCACCAGACGTCGTCGCACAGTTTCAGCCCCACGGACTGCGCATTCTCCTCCAGGTAGCGCAGGTGCCTTGTCCCCGGGATCGGGACGATGTCGCTGCCACGGCGCAGCAGCCAGGCGAGCGCCACCTGTGCCGGGGTGGCGTCGTGGGCGCAGGCGAGCTCGTTGACCATGGAGACCAGGGTGAAGTTGTGGCGCAGGTTCTCGGCGAGAAAGCGCGGGTTCTTGCGGCGCCAGTCGCAGGGCTCCAGGTCGTCCGGCGTGCGGATCTTCCCCGCCAGGAAACCCCTCCCCATCGGGCTGTAGGCCACGAAGCCGACGCCCAGTTCGCGCAGCACCGGCAGGAGCTTGTCCTCCACCCCCCTCTCCCACAGCGAGTACTCCGACTGCACCGCGGAAAGCGGGTGCACGGCGTGGGCCCGACGCACGATGCCCGGCCCCGCCTCGGAAAGGCCTATGTAACGCACCTTACCCTCCCGCACCAGCTCCGACAGGGCGCCCACCGTATCCTCGACCGGGACCGCGGGGTCCAGGCGGTGCTGGTAGTAGAGGTCGATGTAATCCGTCCCCAGGCGCTTCAAGGAGCCGTCGATCGACCGGCGTACCTGCGCCGGGCTGCTGTCGAGCCCGATCTGCCTGCCGTGCGGGCCGAAGCGCCAGGCGAACTTGGTCGCCAGCACCAGTTTCTGGCGCGGGACCTCCTTCAAGATGCGTCCCAGGAGCTCCTCGTTGCAGAAGGGGCCGTAGACCTCGGCCGTATCCCAGAAGGTGATGCCCAGTTCGATGGCGCGGCGCAGCACCCGGATCGACTCGGAGAGGTCGCCGCTACCGTAGCAGTAGGTCAGCCCCCGACAGCCAAGCCCAAGCGCCGACACCTCCAGCCCCTGTTGCCCCAGTTTTCGTTTGTGCATGGAAACCTCCCGCAAAACAGGCTCTATGTTCTTCGTTCTACGTTCCACGTTCTACGTGTCCACCATCCGGGTTGAATTAAACGTGGAACCTGGAACCGCCTGAAAACGCCGGCAACAAAAATAGCCCATATAGGATATGGGCTATTTTTGCGGCAGCACTGGTTAGGGTTGCCGAAGGCCAGGGTGCTGAAGGCGAGCGCTGGTGCCCTGGCCGCTCATGGCTACTTGTTGACGACGCAGTCGATGATGGCGTTGATCCTGCGGTTTTTCTGCCGCCCTTCCGCGGTGTTGTTGTAGGCGACGGGGCGGGTCGAGCCGAACCCCTTGGCGGAGAGACGGGAGCGCTCGATGCCGAAGTTCTTCACCATGTAGTCGACCACGTTCTGGGCGCGCTGCTGGGACAGCTTCATGTTGTGGGCGGCGTCGCCGGTGTTGTCGGTGTGACCTTCGATGACGGCGGTCGTTGTAGTGTAGCGTTTCATGTAGTCGGCCACCTTGGCGATCTCGTCGCGGTACTGCGGCTTGATCTCGGCCTTGCCCGGGTCGAAGTCAACCACGAGGGACATGCAGAGCCGCTCCGGCGGGGTGACCTGCTGCACGTCGAAGGCGCAGTCGATGATCGCCTCGATGCGGCGGTTCTTCTGCTTCCCTTCATCGGTCGCGTTGTCGGCGATGGGGCGGGTGAAGCCGTACCCCTTGGCGGCGAGGCGCGAGCGCTCGATGCCGTACTGCTCGGTCAGGACATCGACCACGGCCTGGGCGCGGCGCTGGGAGAGGTCCATGTTGTGGTTGTAGGAACCGACGTTGTCGGTGTGCCCCTCGATGACTGCCGTGGTGGTCGGATACTTCTTCATGAAGTTGCCGACCTGTGCGATCTGGTCGCGCAGTTCCTTGCGCACGATGGCCTTGTCGATGTCGAACTCGCCCTGCAGGGTGATGCAGTACTTGTAGTGCCCCGGGGTCGGCTCGGCGGCTGTCGGCTGCGGTTCGGGTGCCGGCGCAGGCGCAGGCGCCGGGGCCGGGGGCGGGGCTACGGTGCCACCGGGCTCGGCAGCGGCGGCCTTGGCAGGAGCGGCCTTCATGGTCCGGCCGCCCATCACGAAGGTGAGGCCGAGGCTGTATTCCCAGTTCCTGGCGATGTTTTCCCGGACGTGGTCGCTCTGGAAGTCGATGATGCGGCGGCCGTCGGCCCTGAGGGCGATGTTGTCGTTCAGGAAAATCTTGAAGCCGGCGCCGCCGTTGGCCGTGCCGTCATGGGAATTGGCGTGCTTGTACCTGATGGTGGTCCCGCCCCCCCCCAGGGCGAGGTAGGGGACGATGACGGACCTGGGCATGAAGTTCCAGATCAGGTCGAGACGGTAGGAGTACATGCCGTGTTCATCGTCGGTGGCGGCGTCTTCCACCTTGAGGTAGGTCCCCACCAGCTCGGTCGCGAAGTTGTCGGTCCAGTCGTAGCCGAGCCTCAAGCCGCCCAGCAGACGGTCCTGGGTGTAGTTGCGCTGCGGCAGCTTCGAGTCGTCAAAGATGTACCCGCCGACGAAGGGGGAGATGGAGAACGCCCCCGCACGTTCTCCGGCGTGCGCCGTGGCGGCCAGCGCCATCACGGCCAGGACCATGATGCAGATAAAGCCGGTGATCTTTTTCATCGTGGTAGCCTCCTTGTTGAGGAGGATCCCTCTCCGGGATCCTCCCGCTAATTTTTTCGAGCCGGCCTCTGTCCGGCCCATCCAGTCCCGGCCCTAGCCGGCGTGAAAGATCCCGCTAACTCCCTGATTCAGTACCCGCAGCGCCTCGTCTGCCACTGCCGGAAAAATTAACGTTTACCAATATAGCGTCATTCATCTGGCTGTCAACCCGCCCAAAACCGCGCTGGGAGCCGCTGCGCAAAGCATGCACAGTTTGCGGCTCACTCGCCCCGGGAGCGGGTCATGTCGCGGGCCGCCTTGACCTCCTCTGCCGGAAGCCCCGCCTCGAGGTACCCGGACACCCCTCCCTCGAGCGCCCGCGCCCGGACACCGTTGTCACCGAGGAAGGCGGCCAGCTCCAGGGCAGGCTCGTCGGTCGGCGCGGCCGAACAGACCACCACCAGGCGGTCGCGCGGCAGTTCCTGGAGGTGCCGCCTGGCGTCGTCGAAGTTGACCCGCAGCGCCCCCCGGACCCTCTGGACGGCGAAGTCGGCGTCGCCCGGGTGCCGCAACTCGACAAAAAAAAGCGGCTCCCCCTCCTTGATCCGCTCCCATACCCAATCCGTTGAAACCGCCAGATCGCGCTGCATGATCCCTCCGTGGTCAGTCCTCCCCCTCGTCGCCGGCCTTCTGGTCCACGTGTTTGCCGTCGACCTTCCTCCTCAAGGTGAGGTACACGAAGAGGGCGATGGCCAGTATGATGAAGAGGGTGACGCTCAGGGCGAAGGTTGCGAAGGAATGCTGCTTCACCGCCGGGGCGGGAACGGTCGACGGCGCCTGGGTTTGCGATTGCACAGTGGCCATGGCCTCCTCCTTTTGCCGGTCATCCCGCTGTTACCCGGCGGGCGGCACCCATCAAAAATAACTTAGTGCATTTTAATGTCAATACGACAATCTTTGTTTTTTACGGTGACTGGAGCAGAAGCAGGTAGCAGAGCACCCGGCGCAATCGTCAAGTCGACAGGGTACAACCGGGGGAAAGGATGCGGAGACGCCAGAGAGGAGTCGAAGAACAACGCTGCACTCAAGAGGGAGGGCAATGACTATCGGGGCGCGCCGGGTAGGCTGGCGAACGTCCCTGCGGGCGATGATCTGCCGCAATGATAATGAAATAAAAATCACTGGGCTTTATGCAGAAAAACAACTACCATTCAGTTAGTTCCCGCATACACACCTACAACGAGCAAAGAGCCGGAGATATGAACATCACCGATAAAATAGAGCAGGCCAAGCCTGCAATTCCCGTAGAGGGAAGGATGGATACCGCGCCGCGGACCCGGGCGCAGCAATCGGGCCGCCGCCCGGAACGCCAGCAAGACCTGGTTGAGCTTTCCACGTCCCTGTCCGAGATCTCCACCAAGGAGCTGGACCAGCAGCAGGCGCGGCGCGTAGCCGCCATCAAGGCGCAGATCCAATCGGGAGAGTATCGGGTGGATTCCCGGCAGGTGGCAGAGAAGATGCTCTCGGCAGAGACCGGCGTCTGAGCGGCAGCCTCCCTTGAAACGCCAAACGGCGCGTCACCCAACCGGTGACGCGCCGTTGTCATTTTGTACTTTCTTGCCGATGCAGCCCTTCCGCGCCCGGCGGGGCTAGGCGGCCCCGGAGAGCCGGAACCAGGCCGCCATACCGGAAAGTTCCTCCGCTATCTGCCGCAGTTCCACCGAGGCACGCCTGACCTCGCCGGTTGACTGCTCGGCGCGCCTGGTGATATCGGCCATGCCATCCACGTTGGCCGAGATTTCCACCATGGCGGTCGACTGCTGCTCGGCCGCCGCCGCGATCCGCTCCGCCATCTCGGCACCACGGGTCGAAACGGTGAGGATCTGCTCCAAGGAGCGGCTCGCCTCACCGGCGCAGCGCACCCCGTCGGAGACGTTCTGGGTGCCCGCCTCCATGGCGCGCACCGTGCGCGTGGTCCCCTCCTGGATCTCCCGGATCATGGCGCCGATCTCGGAGGTGGCCTCTGTGGTGCGGGAGGCGAGCTTGCGGACCTCGTCGGCAACCACCGCGAACCCCATCCCCATCTCGCCTGCACGGGCGGCCTCGATGGAGGCGTTCAGAGCCAGAAGCGAGGTCTGGTCCGCGATGTCGTTTATGATCCCCACGATGGAACCGACCTGTTCCGATCTCTCCCCGAGGCTGTGCACCTGGGCCGCTGCCTCCCGCACCGAGGCGGTGATCTGCTCCATCCCCCGGGCCGTGGTGGCAACCACCTCCCCACCCTGCCCCGCGGTTAACAGCACCTGCTGGCTGGCCTCCGAGGCCTGGGCCGCGCTCCCCGCCACCTCGTTGATGCTCTGCGACATCTGCCCCACTGCGTCGGCGGACTGTTCCGTCGCGATGGCCTGCTCACGCGCCCCCTGTGCCAGTTCCTCCGCGGTCACCGAGAGGTGGCGGGAGTGTTCCGCCAGTTTGGCGATGGCGCGGCTTAGCGCGCCGGTGATCTCGCCGAGTTTGACCGTGGTCTGGTTGAAGTGCCGTGCCACCTCGCCGAACTCGTCCTTACGCCGGGCGTCCAGTTGCGCGCTGAAATCGCCGTTGCCAAACCCGGTGGCCAGGACGATCAGTTCCCGGACCGGCGTCGTGATGGAGCGCGCCAGCAGGACGCTGGTGACCAGGCCGAAGATCATCATGGCCGCCCCCAGAAGGGACACCGCCACCACGAAGCTTCGCACCATGCGGTTCACCGAGGCGACCGCCTTCTCCTGTTCCCCCTGCGCCGCGGTGACCCCCTTTTTCCCCTGCTCGTTCTGCTGGGCCACCAACTCCTTGAGCTTCAGGTTCAGCGCGGCGGCCTGCGCGCGGACCTGCACCACCAGCTGCAGCTTGTCGATCACCCCGTCCCTGTTCATCAACTGCGACTTGATGGCCGCGAGCTTGGCCGCCACCCCGCGCAGGACCCCCGCCTCGGCCGTGTTCCTGGAACCGAGCGCGGCCGCCATGCGCCCCTCGATTCCTTCGGCGGTGGTGAATTTCTGCCGCAGCTCGCCGCTCACCTGGGCGATCTCCTCCCTGGTGCGGGCCGCGAAGAGCTCCTTGATGCCGCTTTTTATGTCCAGACCGAGCGACATCAGGGTCCCGTTCATGGCCAGGATGTCCCCCGCCATGTTCGAACCCTTCAAGGAATCGTCGTGGCTGCGGCTTTCCTGGTTGTACTTGCCCGTCGCCAGTGTCACCGACTGCTCGATCTCGATCACCGCTCCCGAAAGCTTGGCGGCCACGTTCTGCGCCATCTGTTCGTACTCGGGGGAAGGCTCTCCCCCCTTGGCCAGTACCCCCCCCTTCAGCTCGAGGAGTCCCTGCGGGCCGTTCACCAGCTTGCGCGCGTCGGCCGCCAGTTCCACCGGGGCCTTCACGCTGGGGTCCCCGGCGGTGACCAGCCGGTTCTTCCCGAACTCGTTGAGGGCCGCGTCCAGCTTGCCGCGGGCGATGATCACCCCTTTCTTGCCCGTCGCCTTGAGCAGCTCGGCAAGGGCAAAATTGGCGTCCTTGAGGAAGTCCCTCGCGGTGGTCAGGTTCATCAGCTTCTGGGTGATCTCGCTGGCGGAACCGCTGGAGACTGAGAGCTGGCGCGCCGAAGATTTCTGACGCTTCTGGATGGAAACATCCAGCTCGGAGAGTTTCCGGGTGATCTCGGTCAGTTCCGATTTCATGGCCAGGTCGGCCTGGCGCGCCCCCTCCTCGGCCTTGAGCCTTCCCTGGGTAGTGTCGAACATCTCCCGGGTCAGCCGCTCAAGACGCTCCACCTCCTCCACGTCGGCGGCGGCCCCCTCGTTCCCCTTCAGTGCCGCAAGCTCCCCCCCCGCCTTGTGCAGCTCCGACAGGGTGCGCTCCGCGTTGCTGCGGGCCGCGGCGAGGGAGTTGACGTTGGCAGCGACGGCGACCTCGGACAGGTTCGCGGTGTGCTCCTGCAGGGAGCGCTGCATCTCTATGGTCTTCAACTGGAACGGCGTGGAACGTTCGGTCAGTATGAAGAGCTTGCCCTGAACGAATTTCATGCCCAGGAGGCTCACCCCGCCGATGACGGCGATACCGGCAAGGGTGAGCAGGGCGTTGCAGATCAGCTTGGTCTTTATCGTCATAATGGCACCAGTTCAGGTTCGCGTCGTCGCGGTTACTTCTTCACGTACTTGTCGCCATCGCCCTTGATGTAATCGAGCACCTTCTGGAGCTTGGCCGACGGCTTGCCCTGGGTCACCACCAGGATCGGGCTGATGAGCGCCGGGGCCTCCACGACCTTCACCGAGGCGTCGGCCATGCCGAAGGGGTCGATGCCGATCGCCTCGGGGGTGGCGGACACACCTTCCTTGATCTTGGCGTAGTTGGTGGTGTCCAGGATGTCCTTGGTCACCCCGGCCCCGTCCAGGATCTCCTTCTGGAACTGGGCGTTCTGACCCGGGGTTCCCTTGCCCCATACCACGATGATGTCCTTGTCGTCGCCGCCCACCTCCTTCCAGTTGCCGATCTTCCCGGTGAAGATCCCCTTCAACTGTTCCTTGGAGAGCTTGGCGACCTTGTTGGAGGGATGCACGAAGATGGCGGTCCGGTTCTCTGCGATCTGCTGCACCACCAGGGCATCGCGGTTCACCTTGACCCCCTCCTTCTCCGCGCCCGATGCCATGGACTCGAAGGGGACCGCGCCGGTTGCCATCTCGACCTTCCCTTTGACCAGGTCGATCAGGCCGTCCTTGGGCGAGGACTGCAGGATGATCAGGGTGTCGCCGGTCGCCTTTTCGAAGGGGGCTTTTATCGGGTTGAACACCGCACTGATGGAGGCGCCACCGCCACCGACCTTGATATCCTCCCCGTAGGCTGTTGCCGATGCCAGCACCACGAGACCACAAACTGCCAGTTTCACCATCGCTTTCATTAAGTACCTCCGGGAATTTTTTTCTATGTATCGGTGCTGTTGATAAAACCATTAGAGATAAAAAAGCCGCATACGTATACGGCATCGGGCAGCTGGCGCTCGGTCGGTTGCGGCGACGGCATCGAGGTTGGAAGGGACGGGAGTCGAAGGCGAGAGCGACTGCGGGTGGTCTTGGTGCGGCAGAGGAGCAGAAGAGACGGGGAGAACTGAAATGGGCCTGTCATTCCTGGGTGTTGGGCCGCAACGGGAGAGGGGCATGGTGAGCGTTGGCATGGGGCAAATACCAGCAGCCGGCAGAGCCCTCGCCCGCCCCCCGGGCACCCTCTCCCAGAGGGAGAGGGACGAGCGGAACACCATGGTTAATCAAAAATAATGGGTCGACTCGACCGCTACGGCCCGGAAAGGAGCCTGCCGAGGTCGTATTCGAGGTGCTGGTAATCGGGGAAGCGCCAGCTCCCCCCCCAGGTGAAGCCGCGCTGGCGGAAGGGGGCGAGCATCGGGTCCCCCGGCTGGAGCATGCCGGGGCGCTGCTGCTGCCGGTCGAGGTGGTCGGCGGAAGCGGCGGGGAGCACGCGGCACAGGGCGGGGTTCCCCAGACAGAACTCGCGGGCGGCAGCGCCCCCCGTGATCCCTGCCGTCTGCGGCCGGGCCCCCTCCTCCAGCATCAGGTACGGGTTCTGCCGCGGGTTGATGTCGATGGCGGCGCCGTAGCTGTGCCTGGAGAAGACGCCGGGCCTGCCGGGAACCTCGCGGCAGTTGAAGGCCGAGCTGTTGTTGGCCGCCATGGAACGGAAGTCGTCGGCATCGTAGGCGTCGATGAGCTCCATCCTCTCGATCGGGAAACGGCCGTTGTAGGCGTGGTGCAGGGAGTCCATGAAGAAGGCGGAGAGTGCCTGGTGCACCACCAGTTCGCCGTAGTGCGGCTTGCCGTCGAAGCCCCAGAAGGAGGTGACCAGGTAGGCGAGCTGGTCCAGGGGGACCGGGCACTCCGGGCGCCAGGAGTTCTTCTCCTGCATCCGCCGTCCGACGCTTTCCGGCAGCGACACGGCGGCGGCGAAGAACCCCCCGGTGCCGTGACGCAGCGCGAGGAGGCGCCCCCCCTCGGCGAGCCTCCCCTTAAGCCCTGCCGGCAGGTCGGCCGGCAGCTGTCCCGCGATGCCGGCGGAAGCGGCCGCGACGGCGGAGGCGGTGCCGATCACCACCTGCGGGCGCTGCTCCGGGTCGAGCCACCCCATAAGCTGCACCAGCTCCTTTTCCGGCAGCGAGACGCAGCCGGCGGTGCCGGTCTCCGGCCCGCGCTCGACGTGGATGAAGATGGCGCTCCCCAGGTCGCGCACCACCGGTTCGCTGTTGTAGTCGAGCACCAGGGCGTACCGGTAGAGCGGGTCGGGACGCAGGAGCTCCTCGAAGGAGGCGGCCCTGGTCTCGCCGCGCCAGACCCAGCGGTTGTAGTCGGGGGATTGCGGGTCGTCCACCCAGAGGTCCTGGGTGTCGACCTGGCGGTAGGAGAACTTGCCGGGAAAGGTGGCCGGATAGCCAAAGGCGGTGCGCAGCGGGAAGATCCCGGCCGGGGTGCGCCCGTCCCCTTCCCGCTTCTCGAAGGGGGGCGCCACGCCGTTGCGCCCAAGGTTGACCGCGACCGGCGGGAAGGCGAGTTCCCACCCCAAAAGCGAGCGCCGCACCGGGTAGAGGGTCGCCTGCTGCAGCCCGGGGGTGCCGGGGTCGACGTAGAGGAACTGGCCGCTTTCGGAGTTGCGGGCGAGGCCGTCCAGGCTCTCGCCGATGCGCCGCGGCAGCTCCCCCCCGGAGCTGCACCCCATAACGAGGCCGACGGTTAAGAACACACAGCCGCCGAAGATGGATCGCCAAGTCCTTTTCATGCGCCGCTCCTGGTGGATAGATTAGAGACGTCTTTACGATGTTGGAGCGGGAAAGGCAAGGAAAAGTTCCTAAAAATGCAGCACCCCCACGATCCTCCTCAAGAGCACCAGGAGGTCCCCCACGTCGATGACACCGTCCGGCCGGGGCACCCCGTTCACCAGCGGGGCCAGGTCCCCGTGGGCCAGTGCCGCGGCGGTCGCCGGCTCCGCCCCCAGCGAGATCCTCAATAGCTGCAAGGCATCCCGGATATCGACGCTGCCGTTGCCGTCGAGGTCGCCGCCGATCAGCCCGATCCGCACCAGGTTCCTGTGCGCCACGCTGGTCGTCCCGTCGGCGGAGCTGGCCCGTACCGTGATCCGGTTTTCCCCCAGGGCAAGCGGCAGCTGTTGCTGGAAGAGTCCGGCGGCCACCTCGGGGGCGAACACGGCCCCTCCCGCCTCTATCTGCACCCTTCCCGCCGCCGCGCTCCCCGCCGTGCCGCGGATGGTGACCGACTCCGCCTCGGTCCTCAGGTCCTGCACCGGGTCGTTCACGGAGAGCGCCGGGGCTGCCGGGTTGAAGGTGACGCTCCGCTTGACCCTCGCGCTGCGTCCATCCAGTTCCGCGTTCAGCTCGATGGTGTTCACCCCTTCGGCGAGGAGGGCACTTCCCGTGAATCCCCCGCCGCCGACCTGGAGGAGCTGCAGGGCTGCGCCGTTCACCGCCATGCTCACGGTGCTCCCCGGGGGTGCGGTCCCCGTGACGGCGCAGCTCACGGCATCGGTGACGCTGTTGTCCGCGGGGACGCTCACCGCCAGGACCGGCGCCAGCGCGTCCAGCGTGACGCTGAAGGTGTGCGTGGTCGCGTTTCCGGCTCCGTCCCGGGCGGTCACCACGATGGAGTTTTCCCCGTCGGCCAACATGACGGCGGAACTGAAGAGCGCCGCGTCGGCGCTGCGTTCGCTGCCGGCCACCCTGAGGCTCGCGATGCCCGAGACGTCCGCGGCACTCCCCATGATGTTGAGAACCGGGTTGGCGGTGCTCGCCCCCGCGTTGAGGGTGGAGAGGGAGAGCTGCGGCGGGGTTCCCTCCTGGGCCACGGCGAGCGTCCTCGAAACCGGCAAGGCGGGGAGGTAATTGCCGCTTCCCTCCTGCAGCGCGCTGATGACCGTGGTGCCGGCGCCGACGACGGTCACCGTGCTCCCCTCCACCGTAGCCACGGCGGGGTCGGAACTGCGGTAGCTGAGCGGGAGCCCGCTGCTCGCGCTCCCCTCAAGGTCGAAGGGTGGGTCCCCCACCACCTTCTGGGCCGGCGAGGTGAAGCTCACCTGCTGTCCGCTTCTGTGCACCACGAAAGGCTGCGATTTCTCCGGGGCCGTTTCCAGGTCGCCGCCCCCCCCCTGTGAAGCGGTGATTACCGCGCTCCCCGCGCCGGTGATGGTGATGACGTCGCCGTCCACGCGGGCCACATCCGGGTTGGAACTGCGGAAGCCGAGCGGGAGCCCGCTGCAGGCGGAGGCGACGATCTGGAAGGGGGGATCGCCGAAGGTCCGTTCCGGGATGGCGGGGAAGGTGATTTCCTGGCACGACCTGTACACGGTCAGCGTGCCGTTCACCGGCACCAGCTGGTAGTTCGCCGCCTGCAGCGTGCCGGCGCCGGCCACGATGGAGTAGCTCCCGGCCGGGCTCGACAGGCTGGCGAGGGTTGCTAGCGCAGGGGCGCCGGTCAGGACGGAGTTCCCCTCCCCGTTCACGAACCCGAGGTAGGCTGCGGTCAGTTCGGGGTTCGGGGTGAGGTAGGCGCGGGACTTGTCCTCGGCCACCACCCGCAGGGGGGCCTTGGCGACGGCCAGGGTCACCGGGACCTCGGGGGCCGGATCCCAGAAACCGTCCCCCCCCTGGGAGGCGGTGATCACGGTGCTCCCCGCGCTGGTGATGCGGATCTCCCCGCCGACCACGACGGCGGCGGCCGGGTTGGAGCTGACGTAGCTCACGGGGAGCCCGCTGCCGGCGCTCCCCCCGGCTGCGAAGGGGGGGGCACCGTAGACCTTCGGGGGAGGTTGCGCGAAGGTGATGCTCTGGGGGCGCCCGGCGACGGTGAAGCTGCCGTCGGCGAAGCTGTAGCGGTAGTTTGCGCTGGTGATGTTCCCCAGCTCGGCGTGGATGGGGTAGCTCCCCCTGGGGGTGGCGGCATCGACCGCCGTGGTGATGAGCGGAGCTCCCCCGAGGCTGGCCGCGCTATCCCAGGGGGCGAGTCCGGAAAAGGTTGCTGTGAGCGGGGGATTGGCGAAGCCGGCGGTCTTTGCCTGGTCGTCGGCCTTCACCAGCAGCGGGGCCTGGGTGATGGTGAGGCTGGCGCCGTTGAAGACGAGGTCGTAGCCGCTTCCCAGGGCGAGGGTCCCCCGGGTGATGGCGTGGCTCCCGACGTTTTCGCCGGAGACCCGGGAGAGTTCCCCGCTGATCCGGTCGGCGCCGTTTAGTGGAGGGGCGAAGCTGTAGGTGAGCGGTGGGTCGGCCGCGCCGTAGATCTTTTCCTTTGCGTGGGCCGTGACGGTGACGGTGACCTTCTGGGGCCTGAGACGGTAAAGCCGCACCGACTCCACCAGGTCCCCGGCACTCCCCGCTTCCCCCGCCACCACCCCCCTGGCGCGCAGGTAGCGGTTTACGTCCGTGCCCAGCGAGGGAAGGTCGAGGCGGTCGAGCTGCCATCCCCCGGGAATGCGGTGCGCCTGCCCCAGCGGTATCCAGACCGGGGCGGCCGCGTCGGGGTTCTCGCTGTAGTCGAAGCTCACCCGCCAGAGCTCGGGTGCGCTCCCGGACCTGAGCCAGGTAACCGTGTCCCCGGCGGGGGAGACCGAGAGTTCCTCGGAGCTCCAGCCGTTGGCAAAGCGGGCCAGCTTGTTCCTTCCCCCCACCCCGACGAAATCGCCGGCCACCAGCATCTTGCCGTCGGGCTGCAGGGTCACGCTGTTCACGAGCCCCCCCGGCCCCCACCCCGGGACCGGTATGGCCAGGTCGAGGGAGGGGTCCAGGCGCCCCTCGGCGGTGACCCGAGCCAGGCAGGAGCGGTCGAGCACGGTCCCGAAGCCGTCGTAGAGCCGGTCGAAGATGCCGTAGACCAGCATGCCGCCGTCGGCCTGGAGGGTTACGTTGGTGATGAGGGAGGGGTAGACCGGGTTGCTGGAGCGGGCCTCGAACACGAACCCCTCGTCGACCGCCCCGTCGCCGCCCAGGCGCACCAGGTTCCTCCAGAGCGGCACCGGCAGGCCGGTGACGGGGTCGGTGACGCTGCCGGGGTATTTCAGGTTCCCCGCAACCAGGATCCCCCCGTCGGGCAGTTCCAAAAGGGTGTCCACCTCCCCCGGGAACTGCACCGGTGTGCCGCCGTTCCAGGCGGGGTCAAGGGAGCCGTCGGGCAGCAGCCGCAGCACCTTGCCGGTGTCGGTGCCGACCAGGAGCAGGTTGCCACGCTGGATGGCCAGGAAGGTCACCACCCCGTCCAGCTCGGCGGGGGGAACGAAGCTCTCGTCGCGCTCCCCCGACCCCTTGAACCGGGACAGGCAGCGCCAGGTCGAGACGGCATCGGAGTACCCCCCGACGTAGACCATGCCGTCCTCGGCGAGGGTGCCGTCGGCCGGCTGGACCAGCGCCGATATCCACCCCCACCCCGCGTCGAGGCGGGAATCGACCGCCGTGTTGAACGAGGCCGGCCCAGGCACCCCCGCCCGGTCCACCTGTACCAGCTCGCGCTGGGGGACGCCATTGACCGTCAGGAACTCGCCCGCAAGGAGCATCCCCCTGTCGGGGAGCTGCGCGATGCTGAAGACGCGCTGCTCTAACTCCAGCGGCCCGAAAGAGCGGTCCAGGGACCAATCCTGCTTAAGCCTTGCGTTGTAGGGAGCCGCATTCCCCATGAGCGTCGTGAACGTACCGGCAAGGTAGGTGCTGCCGTCGGTCCCAAGCGACGTCCTGACCACCATCTCCCACGGGTCGTCCACCAACTGGGGGAGGTCGTCGTCCAGCGCCCCCTGCTCGGGATAGAAACGCGCCAGCGAGGTGCGCGGGACCGCGCCGATGTTGGCGAAGTCGCCGCCGGCCAGGATCTTGCCGTCCCCCTGCCTGGCCAGCGCCCGGATCGCCCCGTCCGCCGGGGGGAAGGTCACCGCGGAGAGCGAGCCGTCCAGGTTCAGGCGGGCCAGGTTCCTGCGTTGGGCCAGGGGAGGTCCCACGGCGAACTCCCCCGCCACCAGGATCTTCCCGTCGGGCTGCGGCAGCAGCGAGGAGACCCGGGCGCCGGCTGCCTGGATAAAGCCGGCATCGAAGCCGTCGTCCCGGGTGCCGTCCTCCTTGAGCCGCGCCAGGTAGTCGCGGGCGAGGAGCCCTCCCGAGAAATCGCCCCCCACGAGGATATAGCGGTCCTCCTGCACGGCCAGGGCGCGCACCCCCCCTCCCGGCGCGGGAGGCCTGAAGCCGGCGTCGTACTCCCCGGAGGCGGAGAACCTGGCGATGTTGGCCGACCAAGGGGTGGCGAACTCCCCGCCGACCAGCACCGACCCGTCCTGCAGCGCCAGGGCGTGCACCGCCACGTTCCCCGCGTCGTTTCCGAGCCCGCCGAGATAGCTCCAGCTGAGCTCCCCGCTGGCCGCCCCCGCCACCGACACCCCGGCGAGGTTGCGGGTCGCTACACCGGCCTTGATCTCGGCGAAGGTCCCCCCCACCAGGATGCCGCTCCCTCCCGGCAGCAGGAGCATGGCGTTGACGCTCACCGGTGCCGGGGTGGTGACCGGGTCGAAGCCCGGGTCGAGGGAACCGTCGCCCCCCGACAGCCTCGCCACCCCCTTGCGGGAGGTGGCGCCGGCCGTGGTGAAGCCGCCGCCGATCAGCACGAGGTCCGGGTTGGCTGAGCTGACCGGGTCGGGCTGGAGCGCCAGGGCATGCACCGGGCCGTCCAGAAGGGGAGGAACGAAGGAGGTGTCCAGGGTGCCGTCGGGGTTGATCCTCGCGATATTCCTGCGGGTCTGGGCGGCGCCGGCGAGGGTGAAGTCGCCACCGATCACGATCTTCCCGTCCTGGCGCTGCTGCGCGATGGCGTGCACGGAGCCGCTGATGGCGACGCTGCCGCCGTTGTAGATGCCGAAACCGTCCAGGCCGGGCGAGATGGCAAGGGAGGGGGACGCCGTCAACGCCAGCAACAGCGATAACAGCACGATCGCAACGAGTGACCTCCTCGTCTCGCGGCCGGGCCCACGGGGCATCTCCCGCGCGTCCGGCACCGGGGCTCTTCTTGCCGCAGCCACCTCTCGCATAGCTAGCGCTCCTGGATGTGGATGATCTTTTTCAGAGGCTTCAGGCCGCTGTTGGTGACCAGCCGCGGCTTGAGCGCCTTGCCCGGCAGCGGGGCGCTGCGCCGCTTGCCCCGGTCGCCGAGGCTCCCCACGTCGATCTCGGCGCTGCTGCCGTTGGCGAGCGGGACCAAGGCCTGGGCCGAGACTAAGGGGATGCCGGCGCCCGAGCTGTAGTGCACCCCCCACAGGTAGGAGACCCCCTCCAGGCAGGGGTCCAGGGGGGGCTTGAAGGTCGGGAAGAAGACGGCGCCGCCGGTGACCGAGGCGGGGCTGTCCACGACGCGCTCGCTCCCGAGGGCGCCGGAGGCGGGGTCGAGGAGGATGCGCCACCCCTGGTAGCCGCTCCCCTGGTTCCGGGGGAGAACGGCGTTGGCGACGTCGCTTACGTCGTTGAGGTCGGACGGCTTGAGGGTGGGGGTGCTGCAGTCCCCCCGCAGGGTGTTGTCGCCGGCGTAGCAGGGCTCGCTCACGCCGTAGAGCGCGCGCTGCGGGTAGAGGTCGTCCTGGGTGTTGAAGTACCTCCCCCCCCCGAAGTAGAGCCAGAGCCTCTTGTACTGGCGGTCCTGGAGCTTGGCCACCGCACCGGTCACCGGCCCCACGTCGTCGATCACCCGGCTTGTCTTCCAGTTGCCCGGGTCCGGGTCATGCCCGGTGAAAAGGCGCAGCACCCCTCCGGTCCACCCCCCTCCCGCGGCGAGCCGGGTGTAGCCCAGGTAGAGGGCATCGTCCTCGTACTGCCCTACCTTGGCGGGGGAGCTGTCCCACTTGTCGGCATCGATCCCCGCGCCCGCCATGCTGCCGCCGAAGGCGTTGGCTATGCCGGTGTCGATGACCCAGAAGTTGCGCCCCTGGGTGAGCGGCGGTACGGCGTTCAGGTCGACCACGAAGAGCTTCAGGTTCTGGTCCGAGGTGCCGGTGAAGCTCCGGCTCTCCCTCTCGACCGCACCGGTTGGGCCCGAGGCGAAGACGGCGAACCAGCGCCCGTTCTTGTCGGGGTCGTGGACCAGGTCGGTTCCTTTCAGGGTGCGCGCCTTGATGCGCAGGACCGCCGCGCCGGAGGTCGCGAAACCGAGCTCCGGGTGGGAAAACTCCCAGAGGAGCCGCGGCGTGCCGCTGCCGTCCCCCCCCTGCCCGGTCACGTCCAGGGCGAAATAGCTGGAGAGCCCCCCAACGCCCGCCGCCGGGGCCTTGACGCAGGTGGCGGAGCTCCCCTGGTCGCTGCAGGAGGCCCCTGCCGGCCTGCTCGCCCCTCCCAGCCCCATCCCCCCGATCAGGACGGTACGCCAGCTCCCCCCGCCCTCCCTGAGGCAGTTCCAGTAGTCGTCGCGGCTGCAGCGCTCGGGATCGCCTATGCAGGCGTCGACGAGCGCCGTGGGGCCGTCCACGAAGTACAGATGCGGGTAGAGCGGCTCCTTCAGGTACCGGAGGTAGGGGAGCGCGTTTTTGGGGACGAAGGCCCACTCCTCCTCCCCCACCCCGCTGCCGAGCAGTACCGCCTTGCGATCTGCCGGCCAGGTCTCGGACCTGCCGGGACGTACCTTGAGCATCCCCAGCCGGAAGGCGTGCAGCATGCCGTCGTTGGCGCCGACGTAGACCGTGCCCCGGTTGGCGTAGGTCCCCTCGGGGTCGATGAACTGCAGATAGGAGCCGTCCCCGTAGCCGCGCGGGGGGGGAAGGTGGTAGCTCCCGAGGGGGACCGAGGTCTGCAGCACCGGCGCGGAGGAGACGATGTCCCCGAGCTTCCAGACCTTCTTGCCGCTGCCGCCGTAGGCCGCCACGCTGCGGTCCCTCGTGGGCGCCCCGCTCCTCCCTTCACTGTCGTCGATCCCCCGCACGAAGGCGACGATCTGCTCCGCCTCGGCCTGGTCCCGGGCCAGCAGCAACTGCCGGTTTCCCGCCACCGAGCCGTCCAGGAAGGGAACCAGGGAGGCGCCGTCGGTCTGCGTGTAGATGGTCCGGTCCGAAGCCCCCTTCTCCCGGAGCTGCCGCCCGGCGCGCCAAAGGCTCTGCACCGCCTCGGGCGCCACCTCCAGCGGGTAGCCGGCCGGCTGTCCCGGGTCGACGACCCCGTCGCCGTCGGCGTCCAGGTAGAGCCTGGCCCGGGCCTCGCCCAGCGCCGGGTCCGAGACGAACCGGACCGCCCGGTCCCGCTTCAGGTCGAGCGTCTTGTCGCCGTCGGTGTCCTCCCTGATGCCGCTCGCGGCGCCGCTGCTCCCCACGAAGGGGTCGATGTAGTACCAAAGAGCCTGCAGCTCCCCGATCCAGGCGGCCGAGCTCTGCCCCCCGTCGAAGCTCTTGTTCGGGTAGAACTGGGGCTGCAGGAACAGGGCGCCGTTTCCCTCCCCGGTTGCCAGTATCGAGCTGCTGGTCCCGGCGTTTGGGCCGCCGATCACCTGCTGGAACACCCCTTTCAGCGCGTTTTGCAAGCCGGCGGGATCCTGCACCGTCTTGATGCTCCCCCCTCCCTTGGCGGCGGTGAGCTGCATCATCTTCTCGGGGACCCCTTCGTCGCCGGTCGCGCAGCTGCCGTCCGCGTTGTACCCGGTCCCGGTCCCGGGGTCGCCGCAGGGGGGCCCGGTGTAGACCACGTGCGTGGTGATGTACTGCCTCTGCAGCTCGATGGGCTGAGCCGGGTCGATGATGTTGCGGTGCCGTGCGATCCAGGCGAGGTCGTCCAGGTTGTAGCTCCCCGCGTTTTCCGGGGCGGCCGTCGCCGCCGTGCCGGAGCCGGTGACCTGGCTCGCGGGCATGGGATCGCCCCCGCCCCCCCACCTCGCCACCGCCGCCTCCACGAAGCCGTTCGTGGCGGCAGCGCGGTCCGCCGTGGACATGCCGTCGCTCAGGATGAGGACGTTGTTCCTCTGGCAGCCGTACTTCGACGGCGGGTACGCCGTGTCGTAGTCCTCCGGCTGGAACCTGAAGGAGGGGTTGCCGGCGAAATAGCCGATGGCCTCGTAGAAGGTCTCGGCCAGCGGCGTCCAGGAGGTCCCCCTGACGGCGTCGATGGCCGCCACCAGCCCGCTGGAGTGATCCCCCAGCGGCGACAGGTTGAGGTAGGAGATGACCCTCCCCCCGTCTTTGCGGGGATCCGGGCGGCAGACGCCGGAGTTCGGGATAGCGCCGTCGCAGTCCACGTTGAAGTTGCATTCGCTGTGTGGCACGGGGTCGTTGGCGTTACTGCAGTGGCTCAAGCAGCCGATGGCGCCGCCGCACTCGGAACCGGCCCCGTCGTCGTTGAATACCATGGCGCCGAAATTGATGTCGGAGGCGAACTGCTGCACGAGCCCTGCGGGCGCCGCATCCGGGGCGAGGCGAACCTGGGCGGTCAGCGCCACGGCGCCGAGGCTCGTGATACCCGCGTCGAGGATGAAGGAGGGGAGGCTCGCCCTGCTCCCGGCCTGGTTCGCGTTGGCCGACGGGTCGGCCAGCCACGGGTCGGTGAGGTCGCTGCAGAAGTCCTCGATCACGTAGGGCGCGCACTGCGGGAGCCAGCCGCCGGTACCCATCTTGTAGCACTGCCCCAGGTACCCGAAGCTGAAAGTGATCCCCTCGTGGTTCCGCAGGTCGTGGAAGATCCCCCTGGCGCAGACGTCGTCGCCGGTGTTCTTGACGATCTTCATGAGGTTGGATCCGTACACCTTCAGGTAGCGGGTCGCGCAGTCCGCCTGCAGCAGGGTCACTTCGCCGGGAAGGATCGGGGCCCCCGCCCGATGGGAGTAACAAAGGCTCAGGGCCTGGGTGAAGATCTTGCCCGGCGTCGGCACGTTGTTGGCGTCGTACAGCGGCCCCAGGCACCTGCCGGCGGAATCGGCGAGGTCGGTCGCGCCGGCGCCCTCCTGCCATTTCCGCACCGCCGCGAGGCAGTCGTCCTTGTTGTACCTGGCCGGGTAGATGTCGATCCGGGTCGGGCCGCCGTGGCTGGACTGGGAAACGTACCCCGACTCGGAGGGGATCGGTCCGCGCACCCCGAAGGTCACCGGAAGCGGCACGCCGTTGCCGTCGTTGACTATCTTCACGTACCGTTTCCCCTGGCAGCCGCGCGACTCCGCCTGAAGCCTGCCGGTGGCCGGGTCGTACTTCCCCCCGGTGAGGGCCAGCTTTTCCAGGTCCAGCTTGCTCATGGCGAGCCAGTTCAGGAACTTACCGGTGGCGAGGAAGCGGTCCGCCTTCTTCTTGGCATCCACGTTGACGCAGAAAAAGGTGGTGCCGGCCAGGTTGCAGCTGCTCCCGTCGATGCCGGTGCCGGTGGCGACGGCGAAGCTGTCGCTGGCGACGACGTAGCGGTAGAGCTTGTCCTGCTGGAAATAGCCGGGGTAGTTGTGGGCAGGATCGAAGCTGTCATCCAGGCAGAAGGTGCCGGGGTCGGTGTAGGCGAGATCGTACATGCTGGCGGAGTTGTCGATCAAAAGGAGCAGGTTCGGCTTGATGCCCAGGCCGGGCAAGGGGGGGACGCTGCAATAGGCCGGCATCGAGACCGCGGCATCCTCTCCCCACGCCTGCAGCGGCAGCCAAAGCAGCACCTGCACCACAAAGCATACGACAGCCGGGGCGATCACCCGGGCGACCAGTACCCTACCCTTTCCCATCTCGGCCACCTCTCCCATTAAAGGCTCGCGTCGGGATGCCGGACGCGCCTCTTTTATTAGAAATTTTCAATCAGAGAAGTATAGCGTCGAGAGTGCGAAAAAAAAGTCCCCACACCTTTTAAGGAGTTCCGGCCGGGGAACCGGCCAAACCTCTAATTGACATCGTTTTTTATAGCGTTAATCTTTTCCTCGTGTTCATTGGAACATTCGACGGCACTCCCATCGGCCCTGGCGGTTCTCGCACCTGCCTTCCCCAGCGGGAAGGAAGCGGAGTTGGAGAACGGATATGAAAGATCCCGTGGAAGGCGGTTGGTCGCGCGGCGAGACCTTCGAGGAGTTTCTGTCGCGGCGCGGCGTCAGCAGGCGCGAGTTTCTCACCTTTTGCGGCAGGATGGCGGCGTGCTTCGCCGCCGCCGCGGCGCTCCCGGGGGGCTCCCATGCCCTGGCCGAGGAGATGGCGCAGAGGCTCTCGGGTGCCAGACGCCCAAGCGTCATCTACCTGCAGTTGCAGGAATGCACCGGCTGCCTGGAGAGCCTGCTCCGCTCGGGGAGCAGCCCCATCGACCGGCTGGTCCTGGAACAGGTCTCCCTGGATTACAACGAACTGCTGATGGCCCCTTCGGGAAGCGCCGCCGAAGAGGTCCTGCGTGAGGCGGCTGCGAAGCCGCACCTGCTCCTGGTGAACGGGTCGGTTCCCCTGGGATACGACGGGGCCTGCTGCACCATCGGCGGCGATTCGGCCGCCAATATCCTGCGCCGCGCGGCGCAGAAGGCTGACGCCATCATGGCCGTGGGCGCCTGCGCCGAGTACGGTTGCGTCCAGGCCGCCTCCCCCAACCTCACCGGCGCCGTCGGAGTCTCAGACGTCATCACCGACCGCCCCGTGGTCAACATCAGCGGCTGTCCCCCCATCGCCGAAACCATCACCGCCACCCTCACCTACTACCTCGCCTACGGACACCCCCCGCCCCTGGACGGCATGGGGCGCCCGCTCTTCGCCTACGGCCAGAGGATCCACGACAAGTGCCCGCGCCGGGCCAGCTTCGATGCCGGGCAGTTCGCCGAGCGCTTCGACGACGAGAACGCCCGTCGGGGACACTGCCTGTACCGCCTCGGGTGCAAAGGTCCCGCCACCTTCGCCCCCTGCGCGACGCTTGAGTGGAACCTGGGACAGAGCTTCCCGATCAAGGCGGGACATCCCTGCCTGGGCTGCACCGAGCGCCACTTCTACGACCGGATGACCCCCTTCTACCGCAGGCTCCCCGGTTTCGTGGTCCCCGGCCTGGGGGTCGAGGCAACCGCCAACACCATCGGCGCCGCCGCCGTGGTCGCCTCGGTGGGCGGCGTGATGGTCCATTCGGCCGCCACCGTGATCGCGAAGAAGAGGGCGAAGAAAGCCCAGCCGGAGACCCTGCCGCTCGCGGTACTCGGGGACAAGGAGAAGACGGAAGAAGAGGGAGACAAAAGGGCGTAACAGCTTTTAGAGCTGATATTCGGCGTCTTTGGTTTTGAACACCAAAAGGAGGTCGCGATGGCCCGCGAGCGTATCGTCATCGATCCCATCACCCGAATCGAGGGGCACCTGCGCATCGAGCTGGAGAGCGAGGGGGGGAGGATCGGCAACGCCTGGGCCTGCGCGACCCAGTTCAGGGGGATCGAAAGGGTGTTGCAGGGGCGCGACCCGCGCGACGCCTGGGCCTTCGCGCAGCGCATCTGCGGCGTCTGCACCGGCGTGCACGCCATCGCGTCGGTCCGCGCCGTCGAGGACGCCATCAAGTGCAAGATCCCCCCCTGCGCGGAACTGATCCGCAGCCTGGTCTCCGGGATGGCCACCCTGCAGGACCACGTGATGCACTTCTACCACCTGCACGCCCTGGACTGGGTCGACGTGATGAGCGCGCTCAAGGCCGACCCCGCCGCCACCTCCCGCCTGGCAGCCTCGCTCTCCCCCTGGCCCAACAACTCGGCAACCTGGTTCCGGGAGGTGCAAAAGCGGGTGGCTGATTCGGCCGGCGGGGGGCTCGGCATCTTCGCAGGGGGGTACTGGGGACACCCCGCCTACCGCCTCCCCGCCGAGGCGAACCTGATGGCGCTCGCCCATTACCTGGAGGCGCTCTCCTGGCAACGCGAGATCATCCGCCTGCACACCATCTTCGCCGGCAAGAACCCGCACCCGAACTACCTGGTGGGGGGCATGGCCTGTTCCATCAACCTCGACAACCAGATCGCCATCAACCGGGTGCGCCTGGACGAGATCGCCGGGATGATCGACCAGGCCAGGCGCTTCGTGCTCGAGGTCTACTACCCGGACGTCCTCGCCATCGCCTCCTTCTACCCGGAGTACGCGGCCATCGGCGTCTCCTCCCCCACCCTCCTCGCCACCGGGGAGAGCGCCTACTCCTGCTCGGGCGCCCCGGCGGGAGGGGTGGTCCCGGCCGGGCTGGTCTTGGACGGCGATTACGGCACGCCCCACCCCTTCGATCCCAAGAAGATCGCCGAGTTCATCTCCTCGGCCTGGTACAGCCAGCCCGAGGGGGACCGGCAGGGGCTCCATCCCTGGCAGGGGCGCACCGAGCCGAACTACACCGGCCCGAAGCCCCCCTTCAAAGAGCTCTCCGACCACCCCAAGTACACCTGGTGCAAGGCGCCGCGCTACGATGGGCGCGCCGTGCAGGTGGGACCAAACGCCCGCATCATGGTCGCCTGCGCGCAGGGACACGCCGAGACGGTCGGGCTCGCCGGCGAGGGGCTCGCCAGGCTCGGCGGCGGCGTCGCCGCGCTCAATTCCACCCTGGGACGGACCTACTGCCGGGCGCTGGAGTCGGTGCTCCTGGCCCGGCGCATGGACCAGTGGTTCGCCCAGTTGAACGAGAGGATCCGGTCCGGTGACGTGGCCACCTTCAACCCGGAACTCTGGGAGCCCTCGAGCTGGCCCCGCCAGGCCCAGGGAACGGGTTTCATGGAGGCGGCCCGCGGCACCCTGTCGCACTGGATCGAGATCGAAAACGGGCGCATCTCGCGCTACCAGGCAGTGGTCCCCAGCACCTGGAACAGCTCCGGCCGCGACCCCGGCGGCCAGATGGGGCCCTTCGAGCAGGCCCTGGCCGGCGACGGCAAGCACCCGCTCTCCGACCCCAAGCGCCCCATCGAGGTGCTGCGCACCATCCACTCTTTCGACCCGTGCGAGTCCTGCGCCGTGCACCTTCTGGTACCCGGTGGCGGCGGCGTGGAGGTAAAGGTGCAATGAGCCTCTACCAGATACCGGAATCCGAAATCCGCATCGAGCTTGGTGACCCGGTCCCCTTTGCCGGGAGGAAGCGGCGCGACCTGCTCATCGCCGCAGCCCTTGGGGCTCCCTTCGGGACCGCGGACCCGGTCGACCTGGCGCTTTTGAGCGCCGCCTCCAAGAAGGAGGACCTGCGTCACTACGAGCAGGCCGGCTTCACCCCGCTGGAGCCGCAACTGGCCCGGAGCGTGGCCCGGGTGCGGCGGGTGGATTCCGGCGAGGAGGCGCTCATCGCCCGCGGCGAGGTGGACACCATCCTCTACCTCTGCCACCCGGACGAGGCGACCCGCTACCGCGCGGAGCTCCAGGCGGAGATGCAGATGACGCACGGCTTCCGCGCGCTTGGCGTTGGGAGAGGGAGCATTGCCGCCGACGGCACAGAGCGGTGGGAATTCCTCGGCTACATCCCGGTGCGGGCCACCAGGCAGAAGAGCCGGCGCAGCGAGGAGCCTCGGGATTTCTACTACGTCCCGGTGTGGGACTGGCAGCTGCGCGTGCTGCACTGGCTGTCCGTGTTGTTGATCGTCATCCTCTCCCTGACCGGCCTGCTGATGGGGAGCAGCCGGTTCGTCTACGGGGTGACCGACGGCTACTCCAACTATCTGAGCTGGTTGCGGCTGACCCACTTCGTGGCGGGGTGGCTCCTTCTGTGCGCCGCCATCCTGCGCATCGCCGGGCTCTTCCTCGCCTCCAACCGGTTCCAGCGCTGGTACGCCCTGTTCCCGGTGCGGCTGCGCGACCTGAAGAACCTGCTCCAGGTGGCGCAGAACTACCTCTTCTGCCGCTTCGATCGTCCCCCGCACTACATCGGTCACAACCCGCTGCAGCAGGTCGCCTACACCGCCATCTTCGGGGTCGGGCTGCTGGCGCTTTTCACCGGGTTCGCCCTGTACGCGCTCTACTCCCCCGACAACTGGTTCTTCGGTTACCTGGTCCGGTTCGACAACCTGGTCGGGGTGCAGTATCTGCGCCTGGCCCACCAGCTGATCATGTGGATCTTCCTCGCCTTCATTCCCATCCACGTCTACCTTTCGGTCCGCGCCGACACGGTCGAGCGCGAAGGCGCCCTCTCCTCGATCGTGAGCGGCGGCCGCTGGTGCCGCAAGGGGACCAGGTTCGAAGACGCGGATGCAATTGACGATTGACGATGGACAATGGACAACGACAAGCGCCCGAGAAGCAGGTCCGCAGCATCCCCTCTCCCCACGGAGTCGGGGTGAGGGGTAACTAAAAAGGCCGCACCCCTTGGGGGTGCGGCCTTTTGGCTGCGTCCTTTGCTATCGGGGCATCAGCGCCAATGAATGCAGCTCACCGGGCAGACGTCGATGGCGTCACGTTGGATCTCGTCCTCGGAAGCGCCGGCCGGGTCATAGGCCTCTGCCTTGCCGTTGTCGGCAAACCGGAACACTTCCGGTACGTTGTCGGTGCAAAGACCACAGCTGATGCAGACGTCTTGGTCGACCCAGGGTTCTTTTGCCATGGTGATACCTCCTGTTGTTTGATTGTGAAGACCCCGCTAGATGCTATCCTCAAGCCTTTTCCTCTGCTCTTCCAGTTTCTCCTGTGCCTTTTCCAGCGCCGTCAGCAACATCTTCTTGGATTCCTTGGTCAGGCTTTCCTTCTCCTTCAGGAAATCCGCGGCGCGGTCGCTGGCACGCTCCACGAAGTCCGAAATCGTCTCCGCGAAGTCGCTCACCGCATCGTTGGCCTTGCCCCCGACGTCTTCGGCCAGGGAAGCGAGGTACTTCCGCGTCTTCTTGCCGGCCTGGGGAGCGAGTAACAGCGCGAGCCCGGCTCCGATCAGTCCCCCCACCACGAGCTTCACCATGCACCCTCCTTCGCAGCACTCTTTGTGTCCCATACCGTCTCCTCCGTCCGCTGGTTTTGACAACAGCCGTAATACTACCAACAAAATTAACTTCGTCCAACCGGGCTGCCAATTTCCCCTTCCACCTTCTCATGAATCTGTGTAAGATATCGTTTCGGCTCGAACTTCAGATGCAGGAAGGTGGCAAAGCCATGAACGTGGAACAGATGAAGATCGTGGTGAAGGAGATCCTCTCCAAGACCGACCTCACCCCCTGTGTGGTGGGACACCGCGGGGTGGGCAAGAGTGCGGGGATCCTCCAGGCCTGCCGCGAGCTGGACCGGCGCTACGTCTCGCTGCGCCTGGGGCAGATGGAAGTGGGCGACCTGGTCGGCATCCCGTTTCGAAGCGGCGACGTGATGCAGTGGTCGCGCCCGTCGTGGCTGCCGGGGGACGAGGAGCTCCCGACCGTGATCCACTGCGACGAGCTGAACCGGGCCCAGCAGGAGGACACCCTGCAGGCCATCTTCCAGTTCGTCGAGCCCCCCGGCGAGGGGATGCTGCGCGCCATCCACACCCATACCCTTTCGCGCCGCCACAAGGTGGTGGTCAGCATCAACCCTCCCGACGGGAGCTACCAGGTGGCGACCCTTGACCGCGCGCTCATCGACCGCATGGTGATGCTCTTCGTGGAGACCGACTACCAGTGCTGGGCACGCTACGCCCAGAGGCGGGAGTTCGCCGGCGAGGTGCGCCAGTTCCTCGCGGGAAACCACGGCTTCCTCGCCAAGCAGGGGATGCCGATGGATATGCAGGTGGAGCCGAGCGAGCGCGCCTGGGAGATGGTGAGCGTGCTCAAGAAGAACTGCCGCTTCCCGGCCGAACTGGAGATGGAGGTCTACTCCGGGATCGTCGGCAAGGAGGCCGCCATCGCCTTCATGCGCTGGCTTTCCGACCGCAAGGGAAGGCCGGTGACGGCGGACGAGGTGCTAAACGACTGGGCGGGCGTGGCCGGGCGGGCCGAGGCGCAGCGCGACGACGTGCAGGCGGCCACCATCAACGACCTCTCCGCACTGCTCCAGGTCTCCGACGGGCTAAGCGAAGAACAGGAGGAAAACCTGGTCTCGTACATCGCCGTTTTGCCGCGCGACCTCCGTTTCGGCTTCGTGAAGTCGCTGCTGAAGATCCCCGCGGTCGCGCTTTTGCTGGTGAAGGACAAGCACGACGCCGTCATCTTCGACGCCATGCAGGCGATCAGCGAACAGGCGGGGTAACCGGTGTCACCCGGCACGCTGCAAAACGCCGTGGTGCGGCTTTTGAAGGAGCGCCCCTTCTACGGCCACTTCCTGCTCAACCTGCGCCGCGAGGAACGCCCGCTCAACGGGAAGGCCGCCGGGGTCACCATCCGCAACGGCACCCCGACGCTCGCCGTCGATCCCGCCCCCTTCTCCCTCCTCAGCGCAACCCAGCAGCAGGCGCTGCTCGAGCACCTGGTGAAGCACCTTCTGCACCTGCACATGCTGCGCGGCAAGGGGAGGAACTCGCACGACTGGGACCTCTGCTGCGACTTGGCCATCAACCCGGACACCCCGGGACTCCCCGAAGACGCGATCTACCCGAACCAGTTCGACCTTCCCGACGGCCTCGCCGCCGAGGAGTACTACCGGCTGCTGGTGCGCCCCTTCGACGTCGGCAACCTCTCGGGAAGCGGTTTCGGCGACGAGGCGCAGGAGGTCGAGGGGGCCTCGGGGGCGGGCAGGGATCCCGCTGGGGCCTCGACGCTGGACGATCACGCCATCTGGAGCGACGCCGACAGCACGCCGCTGCCGCTGGCCGAGGAGATGCTGCGCGCGGTGACCCGGGAGAGCCTGCGCGGCAGCGACGGCGAGGCCCCGGCCGAGGTGAGGGGGGTGGTGGAGGCGATCCTGCGCCCCTCCCCCATCCCCTGGCGCCAGGTGCTCCGGCAGTTCGTCGCCACCGCGGGGAGGATCGGCAGGAAGAGCACCTGGATGCGCGAGCACCGCCGCTTCGAGCACGACACCCCCGGTTCGCGCAAGCGGCACCGCCTGACGCTCCTGGTCGGCATCGACGTGAGCGACTCCACCGACATCGTCGAGCTCAGGGAGGCGTTCGCCACGGAGCTGCTGCAGATCGCCCGCGGCCGCGACGCCGCCATCACCGTGCTCTACGCCAACAGCAGGATCCAGCAGGTGGAGGCGTTCAAGGGGAGCGCCTTCGTGCCGGAGCGCTACGACGGCGGCGGCTTCACCGACCTGCGCCCCGTCTTCGAGTACGCGAAGACCATGCATCCCCTCCCCGCCGCGGTGATCTACCTCACCGACGGCATCGGCCCGGTACCGGAGCAGATGGAGCTCCCGACCCTGTGGGTCCTGACCGCGGAGGGGGAGAAACCGGCCCCGTGGGGCATCGAACTGAGACTGGAGGTGTGACGGATATGGAAGAAACGACGCCGGTGCCGATGACCGCCGAATCGGTCGGAGAGATCCTGAGGGAGGCGGGCGCCCAGGTCATGGTGCGCTCCGGGCGCAGCGAGAACTACAGCGCCCCCAGGGAATTCTCCTTCGAGGTGAAGGCGATTTTCGAGAACGGAATGGGACTGCACGTGGTGGCGCGCCAGTTCAACTACCGCGACCCGTGGGAAGCCGAGGGAAGGATCAACGAGCTGGTCGACGTGATGCTCTTGCGCGACGGCGCGCTCACCCCGCTCCCCAAGGGGTACCCCTATTTCCAGGGGATCGACGAGGAGTGCGGGCTGGACGAGACGATGCTGCGCGAGGTGATCGACTGCGTGCGCAAGGTGAATCCCAAGCTGTACCTGTTGCAGGAGATGACCGGGGATCTGTAATAATGGCAGTGCACCGGTTTGATTACTCTGCCCGCGGTGTTAAACTGTGTCAATGATTCGTGACTCTGTCATAAAAAAGTCCTTTTGACTTTCCAGGGCATACAGATCTGCATCAGAAACAATCGGAATTTGCAGGAGGTACGCGATGAAGCTGGCCGCAGTCCTAGCTGCTCTTATCTCTACTCTTTGCGTTGCTGACGTTACAGCATCGTCAGCCGAACCGCTGAAGTTCGGCGTCGCGGCCATGATCTCGCCGCAGGAAACGGTGAAATACTACCGGCAGATCATCGAATACGTGGGCAAGCGACTGGGACGACCGGTCGAGATGGTGCAAAAGCAAAATTACGACGAGACGGACAGGCTGCTGGAAAAAGGCGAGCTGAAAATGGCCTTCGTCTGCTCGGGGCCTTACGTGATGGACAAGGAGAAGTTCGGCGTCGAGCTCCTCGTGGCGCCGCAATCGTACGGGGAGCCCTTTTACTACGCCTACATCATCGCGCACAAAAGCAGCAACGTCACCGACCTGGCGCAGCTCAAAGGAAAGAGCTTCGCCTTCACCGACCCCAAATCGAACACCGGCAAGATCGTCCCCACCTACATGATCGGCAAGAGATTCAACCTCCCCCCCGAGAAGTTTTTCGGCAGGATCATCTATACCAAGACCCACGACAAGGCCATCGAAGCCGTAGCGAAGAAAATCGTCGACGGCGCCAGCGTGGACAGCCTGATCTACAACTACGCCGCCAGCAAGGACCCGCGTTTCACCAGCCAGACCAAGATCATCGCGAGGTCACCCCGCTACGGCATCCCTCCCATCGTCACCCGCAAGGACATCGACCCCGCCTTGAAGGCGCGCGTCAGGGACATCTTCCTGAACATGCATAAGGACCCGGAGGGGAAAGCGATTCTCTCGGCCATCAAGATCGACAGGTTCATCGTCCCCAGGGATGCCGACTACGACTCGGTTCGCGAGATGGAGAAGTGGCTCAGGATGAACATCAAGTAGGTATCCGCCCACAAGGGAGCCCGCTTCGGAAACCGCAGGGGGCGCCGCCAGGGGAAGGCAGGTATTCATGGGGTGGTGGCAGATCAACAATCTGAGTCTGCGGCGAAGGTTTTTCCTCCTTTCCTTCAGCATCATCCTCGTTTTTTCAGTGGCCGTGGCGGCAACCCTGTTCGCCGCCCAGAAGAACAAGCTGGAGCGCTCGCTTGAGAACAAGGGGAGAGGGCTCGCGAGGTATGTCTCGTCGGTCTGCACCGACGCGCTCATCCTGAAAGACACCCTGCAGCTGGATGCCCTGGTCGCCGAACTGCACGACGACGAGATCATCTACACCGTGATCGAGGACGAACAGGGAAACGCCCTCACCACCGCAATCGCCAGCCTGAACAGCTCACGCGCCAAGCTCAAGCCCTACCTGGACAGGCTCCCCCCCGACGCTCCCATCGGCACCATCATCGCGGCACTGAAAAAGGACCTGGACGTCGTGGAGTTGTCCCAAACGATCATGGTCGATTCATCGGTGCAGGGGGCGGTGCGGATCGGGCTCAGCAAGCACAACATTCAGGCGCAACTGCTGCGGCAGACCGCCATCATCCTGGTGGGAATGCTCTTCATGTCGCTCACCCTCGCCATCGCCCTGAACGTTGCCGCGAACCGGCTGGTGCTGCGCCCGGTCAGCGAACTGGCCCGGGTCGCCGACCAGCTCACGGCGGGGAACATGGCGGCCAGGGTGACCTCCTCCTCGGTCGGCGAAATCGAAACGGTTTGCAGAAGTTTCAACCTGATGGCGCAGCGGCTGGAGGGCGACATCGCCGAGCTCAAGCGCGCCGAGGCGAGCGTGCGTCTCGCCCAGGAGTCTCAGGAAGCCATCCTGAACTCGATGCCGGACCTCATGTTCCGGACCGACCGGGACGGGGTGATAAAGGAGTTCCACTCATCGGCCATGAACCTCCTTTACCTCCCGCCGGAGCAGTTCATGGGGAGGAGCATCCCGGACATACTGCCGGAAGAACCGGCCCGGATCATCATGGCGGCCTTGGCGGAGGCGGAGAAAAACGGCTCTCACAGAGGGGCCGTATATTCCCTCGCCTTGCCGCAGGGGGAGATGTGGTTCGAACTTTCGGTCACCGCGATGGGGACCCCCTGCACCGGCTTCATAATGCTGGCCCGCGACGTCACCGAGCGCAGGCGCATGGTCGAAGAACAGCAGCAGCTGGAGAAACAGCTCCTGCATTCCCAGAAGCTGGAAAGCCTTGGGGTGCTGGCCGGAGGGATCGCCCATGATTTCAACAACATCCTCATGGCCATCATGGGCAACGCCGAACTTGCCCTCATGCGGACCAACAAGGAGTCGCCGGCCATAGGCAACCTGCGCAGCATAGAGCAGGCCTCGGCCCGCGCCGCCGACCTGGCGGCCCAGATGCTGGCCTACTCCGGCAAAGGCAAGTTCATCATCGAACATCTCGACTTGAACCGCCTCCTGCAGGAGATGCTGCACATGCTCGAGGTTTCCATCTCGAAGAAGGCGGTGCTGCAATTCGATCTCGCCGAGTCGCTTCCTCATATCGAAGCCGATACGACACAGATCCGCCAGGTCATCATGAACCTGGTCATCAACGCATCCGAAGCCATCGGGGAAAGAAACGGGACCATCTCGGTGAAAACCGGCAGCATCGAGTGCGACCGCAGCTACCTGAGGAACGTGTGGCAAAACGAGGAACTTCCGGAGGGGCTCTACGTATATTTCGAGATAACGGACACGGGCTGCGGCATGGATGACGACACCCTGGCCAAGCTGTTCGATCCCTTCTTCACCACCAAGTTCACCGGTCGCGGCCTGGGGATGGCGGCAGTCCTGGGGATTGTCAGGGGGCACAAGGGGGCCATCGTGGTTTACAGCGAGCCCGACCTCGGGACCACCATCAAGGTGCTCATACCGGCCAGCGACCAGCGGGCAGAGCCCGCAAGGCCCCAGCCCACCGCTTCCGTGCCGTGGCAAGGGGCCGGGAACGTCCTTCTGGTCGACGACGAGGAGACCGTGCGCAACATCGGGTCGGAGATGCTCAAAGAACTGGGCTTTTCCCCGATAACGGCCAACGACGGTAAGGAAGCGCTCGAGGCGTACCAGGCCACCCCCGACATCCGGTTGGTCATCCTGGACCTGACCATGCCCAACATGGACGGCGACCAGTGCCTGAACGAACTGAAAAAGATCGCCCCCGGCGTGAAGGTCGTCATGTCAAGCGGCTTCAGCGAGGTCGAGCTGAAACAGAAATTCCTGGGCAAGGAGGTCGCCGGGTTCATCCAGAAACCCTACAAGCTCTCGGAACTGAGGGAGATCCTGAGAAACGTCAGTCCAGGCACCTGAACACGCCGGAACTCCAGAGGCAGCTGCCGCAGGGCTCGGTGTTGACGTAGCAATCCTGGTCGAAACGCTCTGCCTGCACCAGGTCGCAGGGGGAGGTGTTGCACTCGGCGCAGGAAGGGTAGTCGTGACGCACGACGTTCTCGCGGTAGCCGCGGAACCTGGGGCTGTTCCAGATCTCCATCACGCCGCGTTCCTTCACGTTGCCGAACACCCAGGGGTGCACCGGGTGCTGCCAGCCGTTGGCGTAGGAACTGCAGTGGTGCCACAGGTGGTAGCAGGGGTGCATGCCGCCGTCCCAGGATATGAAGGCGCTCCCCTTCTCTATGAAGCTGCAGCCGCGCTTCTCGCGCCGGGCTATCTCCGGCAGCCGCAGGTCGATCCCGGTCCTGCGCGCAACTTGCGCCGCCTCCTCGAAGATATCCTGGCTGTGGTGGATCTTCGGCATATCCAGCGTAAAAAGCCTCTTCAGGTCCAGCGTGATCCCCCGCTGCTGGGCATCGGACTTCATGGCCGCCACGAAATCGATGATCTGCCTGTCCTTGTCGGTCTTGCGGTAATTCCAGAGAACCTCGAAATAACGGCGGATATCGACCCCCTTTAGGTCGGCCTTGCTCTTCCAGCTCTGGAACAGGGTGATCGCCTCGTCGGTGCAGATGTCGTAGCTGCACTGCTGCAGGTGCGGTTCGTCGAAGGGGTGCAGGTGGGAGACCAGCGCGAAGCTGACGCCGAACTCGGCCGCCCAGGAGAGCGCCGCGGGAAGCTGCCCCAGGTTGTCGCGCATCACCACGAACTCGACGCCGATCTCCATGTCGGGACGGCGGCAGGCGGTCTTGGCGGCGCCCAGGGCGTTGAGGGCGTGCTCCAGGTCGACCAGCTGGCTCCCCGAGCGGATGGAGCTGAAGGTGTTGGCGTCGACACCGTCCATCGAGAGGCAGATCCGGTCCACGCCGGCGTTCAGAAGCGACACGGCGCGCAGGTGCGACAAAAGCAGCCCGTTACTCTGGAAACCGATCCAGCTTCCTGCCGGCATGAGCTTCTTGGCGCGGCTTATGAAGTGCTCCAGGCGCGTGTTCAGTAGCGGCTCGCCCACGCCGTTCAAGACCAGCGATTCCAGGTTGGGGAGCGCCGGTTCCAGTTCGCTGAAGGTGGCGAGGTCGAGGTCGCCGTCCCTGTCCCGGCTGCCGTCACCGTTCTGCTTCATGCACATCACGCAGTTCAGGTTGCAGCGGCTGGTGGTTTCCACGAACAGCTTGGAAGGGTATTCCCGGAAGGCCGGCTCGTTGGCCGGCATGAATTCTGACAGCGCCGCTGCGTTGGTCTGCATCTATCGATCCTCGTCTTAGTCGCGTGTGTGCCTTCCCAGGTACGGGAGGAGGTTCGACTACCCCCTCGCCCCCCGGGAGACGACCGGACCGGGGAGGTGCCGCCCCAATCAAGACGTCCCGTCCGGCCGTTCCCGGGAGGCGAAGAGTTCGTGTGGAGCCGGTTGTCGCTGTTTTTGTTCCAGCCCGCCCCCCTAGCCCCTGCTTATCCCTAACCCAGGATTTTTCCTTAGGCTTTAAGCCCCTCGGCCACCAGCTCCGCGATGTCCTTCACGTTGGTGCCGCCGTTGGAGCGATCCTTCAGGCCGTCTTCCATCATGGTCATGCAGTAGGGGCAGGTGGTGCAGATGGTGCTCGGCTTGCCCGCCAGCGCCTCGTTGACCCGGTTCAGGTTGATCCTCTCGCCGAGATGCTCCTCCATCCACATGCGACCGCCGCCGGCCCCGCAGCAGAAGGAATTCTCGCGGTTTCTCTCCATCTCGGCCGGCGCGCTCCCGGTGGCCTGCGCGATCACCGTGCGGGGCGCCTCGTAGACCCCGTTGTGGCGGCCGAGGTAGCAGGAATCGTGAAAAACGATGTTGCCACCCTTCTTCTCGTGGTGGTCGAGCTTCAGTTTCCCCTGGGCCAGAAGCGACTCGATGAACTCGGCGTGCGGGATCACCTCCAGCTCCAGCCCGTACTGCCGGTAATCGTTCTTGAGCGTCGTGAAGCAGTGGGGGCATTGGGTGACCACCTTGGTCACACCCTTTTCCTGGAACTGCGCCACGTTCTCCCTGGCCATCTTGTCGAAGAGGTACTCGTTCCCCAGCCGGCGCAGGCTGTCGCCGCAGCACTTCTCCTCCTTGCCGAGGATGCCGAAGGAGACACCGGCCGCCTCCATGATCCGGGTCATGGCGAGGGTAACCTGCTTGCTGCGCGAGTCGAAGGATCCCGCGCACCCCACGAAGTAGAGGTACTCGGTCTTGCCCGCCTCGAACTGCTGCACGTCGCGGCCGCCGGCCCACTTGCCGCGCTCGCCGGGGGCGATCCCCCACGGGTTCGAGCGCTGCTCCATGTTCTCGAAGAGGTTCAGGAGCTCTTCCGGGAAATCGGCTTCCATCTGCACCAGGTGCCGGCGCATCTTGGTGATCTTGGGCATCTGCTCGATGAAGACCGGGCAGGCCGCCAGGCAGGCGCCGCAGCTGGTGCAGGACCAGAGAGCGTCGGGCTTGATGCTCCCCTCGGCGTCGCCGATCACCGGCACGGTGGGCTCGCCGCCGCGCTGCAACAGATCGCCGTTGGCCAGAAGGTTCACCTTGATGTCGTGCATCACCAGCCGCGGGTTGAGCGGCTTGCCGGTGCTGGCGGCCGGGCAGGATTTCTCGCAGCGGCCGCACTCGGTGCAGGAGAAGGAGTCGAAGAGATCCTTCCAGGTGAAGCGGTCGATGCTCCCGGCGCCGTACACGTTCCCCTCGACGAACTCCTCGCGCGGTTGCGTGTTGGGGGCATCGAGCCCCTTGAAGAAGCAGTTGGGGATCGCGGCCAGGATGTGCATGTGCTTGCTGTAGGGAAGGTAGTTCAGGAAGAACAGGAGCACGCCTGCGTGCAGCCACCAGGAAACCTGGGCCACACTCTTCAGCGTCTCACCCCCCTCCCCCGAAAGAAGCGAGGAGAGCGCCAGGGAGACCGGCATGGACTGGGCGGAGCCTTCCGCGCCCAGGGCGATCTCCGCCGCGTGGAGCCCGAAGTAGGCGAGCATCAGCGTGCCGATCATGGAGAGGATGCCGAAGGCCTCGCCAGTGCGGGCTCCCTCGTAGGGAGGCGCCACCGCCCTCCTCACCAGCGCGATCGCCACGGCGGTAAGGGCGCAGAGCGAGACCATGTCGAACACGAAGACCAGCGGCAGGTAGAGCGCCTGCGGCAGAACTGCCGAAAGCCTGGCCGCAGGAAATACCCCCGCCACCAGGAACTCCGTGTTGGCAACGGCCAGGATCAGGAACGACCAGAAGATGAAGAGATGGTTGACGCCGAAGGGACGGCTCACCACCCTCTTCTGGAGGAAGGCGAACTCGAACATCCCCTGCAGCCTTTCCGGGAGGCTCGAGAAACGGTCTTCGGCGGCGCCGACGGCGACGAGGCTGAAACGGCGGTAGCAGCTCCAGGCGAAGATCGCGCAGGCTGCGGCCAGAAGCGGTGTGAAGATGACAGGATCAGGTTGCATATGCGTGTCCTTGTAAGTGTGATGGTAAGCGGTGGCGGTCGCTTGCTCCATTCTCCCGAGGTCCACTCAGCCCTCGCCCCCCGGGCTCGCCCACCGTAGCGCGCCGTCCGGAGGTGGGAGAGGGTCAGGGTGAGGGGGATGCCTCAACCCCACGTCGACGCATTACCACGGCAAGCGGTCCCCTCACCCCTCCCCTCTCCCGCTTTGCGGGTCGAAACCCTACGGCGGGCGGAGGCCCGAAGGGCGAGGGAGAGTTCCTGTAAGCCGGCTGCGACGGGAGAAGCCGTCCGCTACGCCGCTTTGCTGTCCTTGACCTCGACGCTCCCCTTGCTCGCCTTCATCTCGCGCAGGGCGGCGACAAGGGCCGGGACCACGTCGAACAGGTCGCCCACGATGCCGTAATTGGCCACCTCGAAGATGGGGGCTTCCTTGTCGCGGTTGATGGCGACGATCAGGTCGGAGTCCTGCATACCCACCAGGTGCTGAATCGCGCCGGAGATGCCGCAGGCGATGTAGATCTTGGGGCGCACCGTCTTCCCGGTCTGCCCGACCTGGCGGTCGCCCGGCATCCATCCCGCGTCGACTGCGCTGCGCGAGGCGCCTACCACGCCCCCCAACTCGTCGGCCAGCTCCTGCAGGATGGCGAAGTTCTCCTTGGCCATCATGCCGCGCCCCCCCGAGACGATGAACTCCGCGCCGGCGATGTCGACGTCACCCGCCTTCTTGTCGCGGATCACCTCGAGCACCTTGGTGAAGATGTCCGCCTCGGAGATAGGGAGGGTGGCCGGTACGATCTTGCCGCTGCGACCCGGCATCTGCGCCGGCATCGGCATCACGTGGGAGCGCACCGTCGCCATCTGGGGACGGAAGCGGTCGCACATGATGGTCGCCATGATGTTGCCGCCGAAGGCCGGGCGGGTCTGCATGAGGTTGCGCTTGGCGTCGATGTCCAGGCCGGTGCAGTCGGCGGTGAGGCCGGTCTTGACCCGGGTCGCCACGGCGCCGGCCAGGTCGCGTCCCATGCCGGTCGCGCCCATGAGGACGATCTCCGGCTTGAACTTGTCGATCAGGTGGCACAGGGCGTCCAGGTACGGGTAGGTGCGGTAGTGCTTGAGCACCGGCTGGTCCATGAGGTAGGCCTTGTCCGCGCCGTAGCTGAAGGACTCGTGGCACAGGTGCTCCACCTGGTCCCCCATGACCACCGCGCAGAGCTCGACCCCCAGCTTGGCGGCGAGTTCCTTGCCCTTGCCCATGAGCTCCCAGGAAACGCGGGCCGCCTCCCCCTCGGTCTGCTCCACGAAGACCCAGACCCCGCGGTAGGCCGCCACCAGCTCGCGGCGCGCCAGCTCCTCCGGGTCCGCATCCTCTTCGGCCAGCTCCTGCTGCCCGGCGAGCTGCGCCAGGATCTCCAGTTCCTCGGGGGAGTAGAAGATCTCCAGGGCCGACCCCGGGCATGCCTTCACGCACTTCAGGCAGCCGATGCACTTGGAGAGCTCGATCTGCGGCTCGCCCCCCTCGCTCATCTGGATGCCGTCCACCGGACAGCTGCTCTGGCAGCGCGCGCCGCAGGCGATGCACTTCCCCTCGATCAGGCGAACCTTGCCCCGCGGCTTCTTCAGTTTGGTTTTGGCTTCAGCCATCAGCTCAGTCCTCTCGTTAATAAATTACACAGCGCCGACAGGTCCTCGTACCCTTCCCCGATGGGGAGGTTTTTTGGGGGGGAGCTCCTGCTCCGGTCGGCCTGGCGATTACACCGCCAGCATGTCGCTCGCCACCAGCTTCTCCAGCAGCAACCGGGCGGTCCCCGCCGGGTCGCCCATGCCGTCGCCGATGATCTCGCCCGCGGCACGCTGCGGCGAGAAGATCCTGCTCACCCAGGTGGGAGACCCCTTCAGGCCGACGCTGTTCGGGTCCAGCTTGAGTTCGTTGTTGTCCCAGACCTTCACCTCGGCCTTGGCCGCCTTGAGCCGCATGGGGACTGTCGGGTAGCGCGGGCGATTCAGCTCGCGCACCACGGTGATCATGGCCGGGAGCTTCGCCTCCACGATCTCGTAGCGCCCTTCCAGCTTGCGCCGGACCCTTATTTTCTTGGACAGGAAGTCCAGGTGCTCGATCCGGTCCACCAGCGTGAGCTGCGAGAACCCGAGGCGTATGGCGATACCCGGGCCCACCTGGGCCGTGTCGCCGTCGATGGTCTGCTTGCCGCAGAACACGATCCCCACCTCGTCCTCCTGGGCCAGCTTCCTGATCGCCGCGGCCAGCACGTTGCTGGTTGAAAGGGTGTCCGCCCCGCCGAAGGCCCGGTCCGAGCAGAGGATCGCCTCGTCGACGCCCAAAGCCAGCGCCTTTCTCAGCGTCGCCTCGGTGTTGGGCGGCCCCATCGAGAGAGCGGCGGCCTTGAAACCGTAGCGGGCCTTCATGCGCAGGCTTTCCTCGAGGGCATGGGTGTCGTAAGGGTTGACGATGAAGGGAATGCCATCGCGCACCAGCGTGTTGGTGACCGGGTCAATCTGCACCTGGGTCGTATCCGGCACCTGTTTGATGCAAGCAACTACGTACATGCGAACTCCTCTCCTTCACAAACAAACATTGACCGAAAAGCTTCCACCGACTTTCAGCCACAGTTCATCGGCTCCACCAGGTCCATTGCGTCCGCCGGGTCCATCAGGGTTCCGGTGGCAGTTCGGCGCGAGGCACTGGTGGCTGGCGGCTTACGCCTCCATCCGCCGGGAAAGTTCCCACTGCTCACGGAACAGAGCGAACGCCTCGCGCATGATGAAGGAAGCCTTCTTCCCCCTCTTGTCCATCAGCTTCTGGATTGCGTCCCGCTCGTCGTCGCTCATACGGATCGAGATGATGTTCACTTTTTTCTGGCTTCTGTCCTTCATGACTTCTCCCCTTCTTTAGACATCCTGAAAATATGCTGCGCTTAAAGCAGCTCGATCTTGTCGTCGGGGCGCACCACCCCGCCGCTTACCACCGTGGCAAAGACACCTTCCTTGGGCATGACGCAGTCGCCGGCCTGGTAGTAGATGGCGCAGCGGGTGTGGCAGACCTTCCCGATCTGGGAGATCTCCAGCACCACCGGCCCGATGCCGAGCCGCGCGCCGATCGGGAGGTGCATCAGGTCGATCCCCCGCGTGGTGATGTTTTCCGCGAAGTCCCCGGCGCCCACCGAAAGCCCCAGTTGCACCATCTTGTCGATGCTCTCCTGGGCGAGGAGGCTCACCTGGCGATGCCAATCCCCCGCGTGACCGTCACCGATGATGCCGAAGTTCTCCCGCAGGTGCACCTCCGGCGCCGCCTTCTTTCTCTCGCCCTTGTTGCGGCTTATGTTGACCGCCACTACCGATGCGCTCATAGCTTCCTCCATGTGAGCCGGGTAGTCAGGGGGACAGGCACCTGCGGAGCCAGTCCCCTGTACCCCGTTTTTTCGCTAGTCCCTGGCCCCTAGTCCCTAGCCCCTGCCTTTACCCGCCGATCCTCGACATGTTCACCACTGACTGCTCGGCCCCTTCTTCCGCGATATGGTGCCTTCCCGGCTTCTGGGTCACGATGCGACGCAGGGTCTGCTCAAGCGCTTCGGGGTCCCCGGAGGCCAGCAGCGGCTTAAGCTCCGTCCCCTGGTCCGAGAAGAGGCAGCCGCGCACCCGGCCGGTCGCCGTGATCCTGATCCGGTTGCAGCTCTCGCAGAAGTGGCCGGAGACCGGGGTGATGATCCCGATGGCGCCCGACGCCCCCTGTATCTTGTAGTTCCTCGCCGGTCCCGCCATCTCCGAGCTGACCAGCGGCAGGAGCGGATAGCGCTCGCCGATGGCTGCGAGGATCTCGCTTCCCGGCATGCTCTGGGCACCCCACCCCTCGTCCTTCAAGGTCGGCATGTACTCTATGAAACGGACCGTGAACGGCTTTTCCAGGGTGAGCGCCGCGAAGTCCAGGATCTCCTGGTCGTTCACGCCGCGCATCACCACCATGTTGATCTTGAGCGGGCCGAACCCCGCCTGCTCCGCCGCTTCGATCCCGGCCAGCACCCGGTTCAGGTCGGCGCCCCGGGTGATCCTGGCGAAGGTTTCCGGCTGCAAGGAGTCGAGGCTGATGTTGAGCCTTGCCACCCCGGCCTCTTTAAGCGGGCGGGCCAGCTCCTCGAGCAGCAGCCCGTTGGTGGTCAGCACCAGTTCCTTCAACCCCGGCAGCGCCGACAGGCGCCCCAGGAAATCGACCAGCCCCCTGCGCACCAGCGGTTCCCCGCCGGTCACCCTTATCTTCTCTATCCCCTGTGCCACGCAGGCAGCGGAGACGCGATAGAGCTCTTCGTAGCTCAGCATCTCTTTATGCTCGAGCTTCGCCACCCCCTGTGCCGGCATGCAGTAACAGCAGCGCATGTTGCAGCGGTCGGTGACCGAGAGTCTTAAGTAGTTGATCCGCCTGCCGTAGGTATCGATCAGTGCCATGCCTTACTCCCTCCGGAAACACGCCTCGCCGTATACAAAGGCAATATCGATACCAATTGTCCCGATTCGGAGCAAAAAGCGGGATCCGGCGCTAATGAGGGAGGAACTAAGCTGGTGAATACATGGGAAACGAACCGATTTTTGTCTTTTTGAATTCAACACGCGGGCGGGGAGTGCGAGCCTGGTCGGCGGATCAAAACGGCCGTTCCACAAAAGAGCAAATGTTCCATTGTGGAACGTCGCAACTGTTCGATTTGAGGACGCAACTTTGGAGGGGGCTAGCCGGGAGGTAAACAGAGCGATCGTTAAGTATACGGTATCCTGTGAATATTATTCAGTATCCCGAAAAATTGTGTTTACGGCAAATTCTGGTACGCCCCTTGCGATAGTGTAGAAAACCGTTTTAGGAAAGTGTATGCAACACCGCACCACCTTCTTAAAAACAAAAAGAACCGGGTCATCCCGGAAAAACAACAGGGGGAAATGAAAATGGCATTAGGAGAGCAGACTTACGGTTTCTTCATTCCGACGGTATCGCTGATGGGCGTTGGTTCCGCTAAGGAAACCGGCGAGCAGGTCAAGGCACTGGGCGCATCCAAGGCGCTGATCGTCACCGACAAAGGCCTCTCGGCCATGGGCGTTGCCGACAAGATCAAGGAGCAGGTGGAAGCTGCCGGCGTTAAAGCTGTCATCTTCGACGGCGCCGAGCCGAACCCGACCGACATCAACGTGCACGACGGCGTGAAGGCATACCAGGAAAACGGTTGCGACGCGATCATCTCCCTGGGCGGCGGCTCCTCCCACGACTGTGGTAAGGGCATCGGCCTGGTCATCGGCAACGGCGGCCACATCCGCGACTTCGAAGGCGTGAACAAGTCCACCAAATCCATGCCGGCATTCGTCGCTATCAACACCACCGCCGGTACCGCTTCCGAAATGACCCGCTTCTGCATCATCACCAACACCGACACCCACGTAAAGATGGCCATCGTCGACTGGCGCTGCACTCCGAACATCGCCATCAACGACCCGCTGCTCATGGTCGGCAAGCCGGCAGCTCTGACCGCTGCCACCGGCATGGACGCCCTGACCCACGCGGTTGAGGCATACGTCTCCACCATCGCCACCCCGATCACCGACGCCTGTGCCATCAAAGCCATCGAGCTGATCGCCGAGTACCTCTCCAAGGCTGTCGCCAACGGCGAAGACCTCGAGGCACGCGACAGGATGGCTTACGCCGAGTACCTGGCCGGCATGGCGTTCAACAACGCGTCGCTTGGCTACGTTCACTCCATGGCTCACCAGCTGGGCGGCTTCTACAACCTGCCGCACGGCGTCTGCAACGCCATCCTGCTGCCGGCCGTCAGCCAGTACAACCTGATCGCCTGCCCGAAGCGTTTCGCTGACATCGCCAAGGCTCTGGGCGAGAACGTCGACGGCCTCTCCGTGACCGAAGCCGGCCAGAAAGCGATCGACAGGATCCGCACCCTCTCCGCTTCCATCGGCATCCCGACCGGCCTCAAGGCCCTCAATGTCAAGGAAGAGGACCTGGCCATCATGGCAGAGAACGCAAAGAAGGACGCTTGCCAGTTCACCAACCCGCGCAAAGCGACCCTCGAGCAGGTCATCCAGATCTTCAAGGACGCAATGTAGTAGGCACTTGCCCCAACGTCCCTCCCCCTTGCGGGGGGGGGACAGGGTGAGGGGGAAGGCGCCACCGGCATCACTGATGGCACCCACCCCTCCAGGGGGAGCCAAAAGATCGCCTGCTGGCGGTCCGGCGGCAGATACCTGAACACCTGTAGGGGCGAATACTCATTCGCCCCGCTTCAAACCGCCTGCGGGCCCAACCGGCGCGCAGGCCCGAACACATGCAAGAGATGCGTAAGCGGTGTCGGGTCAGTCACGCATCAAAAAATCTCCGAGCCGTCGCAGCCTAAAAGGGCACGTCCCTCATGGCTCCAGGCCAACGGGTTTCGCTGGAAACGGCGGAGCCTCCCTCTTGGAAAGGAGTCCCGGCCGTCGGGTACCGCCGGTAGAACTAAATAAAAACAGGGAGCTTGAAAAGCATGGATAAGATTTTTCGCGTCAACATGACCGACCTCACCACCAAGATCGAAGAAGTCCCGGCAGCATGGGCAGGCCTGGGTGGCCGTGGTCTCACCTCCACCATCGTGGCCGCCGAAGTGCCGCCGACCTGCCACGCGCTTTCCGCCGATAACAAGCTGGTCTTCGCACCGGGTCTTCTGACCGGCACCCCGGCTGCCAACTCCGGCCGCCTCTCCGCAGGCGCCAAGAGCCCGCTCACCGGCGGCATCAAGGAGAGCAACGCAGGCGGCACCGCGGCCCAGATGCTGGCCAAACTCGGCATCAAGGCCCTGATCATCGAAGGCGCTCCGAAAACCGGCGCATGGTACAACCTGGCCGTGGGCGTAAACGGCGTCACCATCAGCGAGGAGAAGGAACTGCTCGGTCTTGGTAACTTCGCCGTCATCGACGCGGTCGAGGCGCGCCTGGGCAAGAAAACCGGCGTTCTCACCATCGGCCCGGCCGGCGAACTGAAGATGACCGCCGCCAACATCTCCGTCAAGGACCCGGACAGCAAGATCCGCAGCCACGGCCGTGGCGGCCTGGGCGCAGTCATGGGCTCCAAGCAGATCAAGTTCATCTCCATCGACGGCGAAGGCGCCCCGGGCGTGAAGATCGCCGATCCCGAGAAATTCAAGGGCGCAGCCAAGGTGTTCGCCAAGGCGCTCCTCGACCACCCGGTTTCCGGCGAGGGCCTGCCGACCTACGGCACCAACGTCCTGGTCAACATCCTCAACGAGGCCGGCGGCCTGCCGACCAAGAACTTCACCGTCGGCCAGTTCGAAGGCCACGACAAGATCTCCGGCGAGACCATGCACGACACCATCGCGGCGCGCGGCGGGAAGGTCAAGCACGGCTGCCACGCCGGCTGCATCATCCAGTGCTCGCAGGTCTACAACGACAAGGACGGCAAGTACGTCACCTCCGGTTTCGAGTACGAGACCATCTGGGGCCTGGGCGCCGACTGCTGCATCGACAACCTGGACGACATCGCCCGCGCCGACAACCTGATGGACGACATCGGGATCGACTCCATCGAGACCGCGGTCATGTTCGGCGTGGCCATGGAGGCCGGCATCCTTAACTGGGGCGACTCCAAGGAGATGCTCCGCCTGCTGACCGAGGAAATCGCCAAGGGGACCGCGCTGGGCCGCGTCCTGGGCGGCGGCGCCGGTTCTGTCGGCCGCACCTACGGCGTAACCCGCGTACCGGTGGTCAAGAACCAGGGCATCCCGGCCTACGATCCGCGCTCCGTCAAGGGGATCGGCATCACCTACGCCACCTCCACCATGGGCGCCGACCACACCTCCGGCTACACCATCGCCACCAACATCCTGAACGTCGGCGGCTACGTCGATCCGCTCAAGAAGGACGGCCAGGTCGAGCTCTCCCGTAACCTGCAGATCGCTACCGCAGCGGTCGACTCGACCGGTATGTGCATCTTCGTCGCCTTCCCGGCGCTGGACATCCCGGAGTGCCTGCCGGCCCTGATCGACATGATCAACGCCCGCTTCGGCATCGCCCTCACCGGCGACGACGTCACCAACCTGGGCAAGCACATCCTGAAACTGGAGCGTGACTTCAACCAGAAAGCCGGCCTCACCAGCGTCCACGACCGCCTGCCGGACTTCTTCAAGACCGAGCCGGTCGCACCGCACAACGCGGTGTGGGACTTCACCGATGCGGAAATCGACGAGTTCTGGAACTTCTAGGAACCACCATTACCCGGCGTGACGGAAGTCACGCCGGGTTTTTCCGTTTGAGCCAACAAGCAGGTGCCGCATGAAGATAACACTCAAGCTTTTCGCCACGTTCAGAAACGGCAGGTTCAAGGTCGCCGAGCAGGAATTACCCGAGGGGACCGACGTGCGCCAAGTAGTGCTGGGGCTGGGACTCACCGAGGAAGAGATCGGCATCGTGATGCTGAACGGCCGGCACGGTGAACTGGACAGCACGTTGAGCCACGGCGATACCCTCTCGCTCTTTCCCTTGGTCGGAGGAGGCTGATATGCGCAAGGTCATCACTTTTCTGAAAGAGCAGACCAATGACGGCCTGCTCCCCTGGAGTGCCCAGGACGCAACCGCAAAGCGCTTCAGCCTGAGCCACGCCGCGGTCGAACTGCTCGCCCTGCAAAACGGGATCTTCCCGGCCCGCTACCAGCGCAACAAGAACATGATCCAGATCGAAGAGCAGCTGCGCCTGTTCCAAAGCCGCGTTGCGGTGATCGGCTGCGGCGGCCTGGGCGGCTACATCCTGGAAGAGCTGGCGCGCCTGGGGGTGGGACAGATCGTAGCCATCGACCCGGACATATTCGAGGAACACAACCTGAACCGGCAGATCCTCTCCTCCCCCGCCAACCTGGGACAGCCCAAGGTGGCGGCAGCGGCCGAGCGGCTGGCACAGGTCAATCCCGCCGTCACAGTCACCGCCATCCAGGACGCCTTCTGCCTGGCCAACGGTTTCGAACTGCTGGCGGGAACGCACGTGGCGGTTGATGCCCTGGACAGCATCTCGTATCGGCTGCAGCTGGCCGAATTCTGCAACCTGGCCGGCATCCCCATGGTGCACGGCGCCATCGGCGGCTGGTACGGCCACGTCGCCTCCCAATTCCCCGGCGAGACCACCGTGCAGCAGATCTACCGCCACTGGGTCGCCGGCAAGGGAATCGAACAGCAACTCGGCAACCCCGCATTCACCCCGGCCGTCGTGGCAAGCCTCGAGGTAGCTGAGGTCTGCAAGATTCTCCTCGGCAAGGGTGAGCCGCTCCGAAACCGCAAGCTCTCCATCGACCTGCTGGAAATGGAGATGCAGGAAATCTCCTACGCTCCGGCCCCGGTCACCCTGGTGGACGCCGCCTGACAGTCCCGCTTCCCTCCTCGCCGTCAGGGCCTTCGTCCGCCGCGGACTCCGGTCCTCAGGCGGAATGGGGACTGGGGTAAGGGATACGCTTCAAAGCGGCAACGCTGCCGCTAAAAAAACAAGCGACGCCGTCGACGACGCCGCATAGAGCACTGAGGTGCATCATGCCAAGCTTTGAAGAAGCGCGAGGCATCATACTGGCCCACGTCGCCCCGCTGGGAGAAGAAAACGTACCGCTGTCCGACGCCCTGGGGCGCGTGGTGAGCAGGGACATCATCGCCCCGTGGGACCTGCCGCAGTACGACAATTCGGCCATGGACGGCTATGCCGTACACGCCGCCGACTGCACCTCGGTCCCCACCCGACTCATGATTACCGGCTTCCTCCCGGCCGGCGGCGAGGAATGCCCCGCCGTGACCGTCGGTTGCGCGGTGCGGATCATGACCGGCGCCCCCATCCCCCCCGGTTGCAACGCCGTGGTCCCGATCGAGGAAACAGAGCAGGCTGGGGACCAGGTTGTCATCAACCAGAAGGTGCTCCCCAAACAGCACGTCCGGATCAAGGGAAGCGACGTCGCCTCCGGCACCCAGGTCCTCCCGGCCGGCAGCCAGGTCCGTCCCGCCGAGATCGGCATGCTGGCGGCCATGGGGCAGGCGCTGGTGCCGGTGTACCGCAAGGCACGGGTAGCCATCCTCTCCACCGGAGACGAGCTCATCGAGCTGGGCGAAAGCCCGAGGTCCGGCAAGGTGATCAACTCCAACGCCCTGTCGCTCGCCGCCGCTGTGCGCGAGGCGGGGGCGGAACCGGTGCTGCTCGGAATCGCGCGTGACAACCTGGAAAGCCACAGCGACAAGATGCAGGAGGGGCTTTGCTGCGATGCCCTGATCACCTCGGCAGGCGTCTCCGCCGGTGACCGCGACCTGGTCCGGGAGGTTGCCGCAAGCCTCGGCGCCGAGGAGCAGTTCTGGAAGATAGGGATGAAGCCGGGCGGCCCCACCGCCTTCTCGGTATGGCAGGGAAAGCCGATCTTCTCGCTCCCCGGCAACCCGGTATCGACCATGGTGACCTTCGAGCTGTTGGTGAAGCCCGCCCTTCTGAAGATGATGGGACACAAAAGGGTGCTTCCCCCCTTCGTGAAGGGGATACTCGCCGAGGACGCCCACAAAAAACCCGGCAAGCTGCACTTCATCAGGGTGACGGTCAAGAAACGGCATGGCAGGCACGTCGCCTATTGCGCCGGCGAGCAACACACCGCCATCCTGAGCACCATGACCAGGTGCGATGCCCTGGCCGCCCTCCCCTGTGACGCCACCTTCATCCCGGCCGGGAGTGAAGTGGACTTGGCGCTGTTGAGGGAGGTGGACCTTTTGAGCGAGGCTGAAGTCGGCATAAGGTGCTGTGCCTGAAGCAGAACCAAAGCTGAACGGGTGATAATAATAATTAATTTGGTATATTTTCCTTCCCGAATATGCGATAAAGCGGATGGTAGGATTCGGGAGGTGAAATATGCAAGAGATGTTGATTTTAGGTGGGATCGTTGTGGGGTGGATCGTGTTGCAGCGCTTCATCCTGCCCCGCATGGGGATCGAGACTTGAATGTCTCCCGCATGCTCCGGGGACCGGGGTAAGAAGAAGGAAGAAGAGAAAGAGCAGGAAGGATAAGAAAGGGCGCCGCTAAAAGCAGGCGCCCTTTCTTTTTGTTGTGATGATATTTCCCCTCGCACCAACCGTAGGGGCGAATAATCATTCGCCCCCCTTACCGCACCTGCGCCTCTTTCACCATCGGCAGAGGTCGGGGCACCGACGGCTGGGCAAATAATTATTTGCCCCTACAAGGCCGTCACCTCATTCGCCCCCGCTGCGGTTGATGCCGGCAATGCCGCCACGTAGAACGTTGAACGTCCGTTGCCTTTTAATACCTGTAATGCTCCGACTTGTACGGTCCTTCCTTCTTGACGCCGATGTAGGCGGCCTGGGCGTCGGTCAGCTCGGTGAGCATGGCGCCGAGGGTCTTCAGCTGCAGGCGCGCCACCTTCTCGTCCAGCTCCTTCGGAAGGATGTAGACGCCGACGGGATATTTGCCCGGGTTGCAGAAGATCTCCATCTGCGCCAGGGTCTGGTTGGCGAAGGAGGAGGACATGACGTAGGAGGGGTGGCCGGTGGCGCAGCCCAGGTTCACCAGGCGCCCTTCGGCGAGGAGGATGATGCGCTTGCCGTCCGGGAAGATGACGTGGTCGACCTGCGGCTTGATGTTTTCCCACTTGTACTGCTTGAGCTTGGCCACCTCGATCTCGTTGTCGAAATGCCCGATGTTGCAGACGATGGCGTTGTGCTTCATCGCCTTCATGTGGTCGTGGGTGATGACGTCGATGTTGCCGGTGGTGGTGACAAAGATGTCGGCCTTGTCGGCCGCCCACTCCATGGTGACCACCTTGTACCCTTCCATGGCCGCCTGCAGCGCGCAGATCGGGTCGACCTCGGTGACCCAGACCTGGGCCTGCAGCCCGCGCATCGCCTGGGCGCAACCCTTGCCCACGTCGCCGTAACCGCAGATGACCGCCACCTTGCCGGCCACCATGACGTCGGTGGCGCGCTTGATGCCGTCCATGAGGGACTCGCGGCAGCCGTAGATGTTGTCGAACTTGGACTTGGTGACCGAGTCGTTCACGTTGATGGCCGGGAACTTCAGGGTGCCCTTCTCGTACATCTGGTACAGGCGGTGCACACCGGTGGTGGTCTCCTCGGTGACACCCTTGATGCAGGCCGCGGTCTTGGAGTACCAGCCAGGCTGCTCGGCAAGCCGCTTCTTGATGGCCGCGAAGAGGAACTGCTCCTCCTCGCAGGTCGGGTTGGCGATCACGGAAGGATCCTTCTCAGCGTCGCTCCCCAGGTGCAGCAGCAGGGTGGCGTCGCCGCCGTCGTCGAGGATCATGTTCGGGGAGCCGCCGTCGTGCCATTCGAAGATCTTGTGGGTGTAGTCCCAGTATTCGGCCAGCGTCTCACCCTTGTGCGCGAAGACCGGGATGCCTGCGGCGGCGATGGCCGCGGCGGCGTGGTCCTGGGTGGAGAAAATGTTGCAGGAGGCCCAGCGCACCTCGGCGCCCAGCGCGGTCAGCGTCTCGATGAGCATGGCGGTCTGGATGGTCATGTGCAGCGAGCCGGCGATGCGCGCCCCCTTGAGCGGCTGGGCGGCGGCGTACTCCTCGCGGATCGCCATGAGCCCCGGCATCTCGGTTTCTGCGATGATCATCTCCTTGCGGCCCCAATCGGCCAGCGACATATCCTTTACGATGTAGTCCTTGGTCACGTTACTTCTCCTTTCGATGGATTAGCTTCTGCGCTTCGTTTTGTACTTAGAGACTACCCTCGCCCTCCGGGAGAGGGGCAGGGGTGAGGGAGCTGCAATCTGCGCCATCCGTTGCAATAATGCCATCACCCGCCCTATCGGGCACCCTCCCCCAGGGGAGAGGGGCTACTTTTTCACCGCCCTCACCAGCAGCACGTCCTCGGCACCGTTTGCGGCGGCGACACGCTGCACGGCGATCTCGGAAAGCCCGGCCCCTGCCAGCCATGCCTTGAGCTCCTCCTCCTCGAAGCCCAGCCACTGGTCGGCCAACTGCTCCCGGGCCCACTCGCGCTCATGGCGCGCCAGATCGGCCAACACCACGATTCCCTGCGGCTGGAGCACCCGCGCCATCTCCGCCAGCACCGCCTGCGGGTCGGGGGCATGATGCAGCACCATGTTGGCTATCACGCACCCCACGCCCCCATTTGCGATGGGAAGATGGGTCATCTCGCCGAGCCGGAGTTCGGCTCCCGGGACACCGTCCTGGACCAGGCGCCGCCGCGCCTCCACCAGCATGGCAGGGGAATGATCCACACCGATCACCTGCTTTGCCTTGCGGGCCAGTTCAGCCATCAGGGTCCCGGTGCCAACACCGATCTCCAGCAGCACGGGGACCTCGGGAACCAGCGCGAGCAGCCCCTCCTGGTACTCCGGCACCGGCAGCAGGGTACGCGACAGTTCGTCCCACTGGGCGGCGTGCCGGTCGAAGAATTCGAGGCTCCGCTTGCGGCGTGCCTCCAGCGCCTGCGCCACGGCGGCAAGATCGTTGCGGCGTTCGGGAAGCTGTTCCAGCGCGCGCTCGAACTCGGGTCTTATGGCGCTGAAAAATGGGTTCTGTTCCCCTGCGCGGTAGTAGCTCCAAGTCCCCTGGCGCTTCACCGATAGCACACCCGCCTCCGCCAAAATCTTCAGGTGCCGGGAGATGCGCGACTGCCCCATCCCCATGATCTGGGTCAGTTCCTGGACGGTGAGTTCCGACTTGAGCAGCAGGGCCACCAGGCGTAGCCGGCACGGATCGGCCAGTGCTTTGAAAAGTTCCAGCATAGGGTATATCAACCTTGGCGATTATCTTAAATCAAATTTTCTTGATATACCACGACGCACTGCTGCTGGCAAGGCGAAAACCATATTATTTACCGCTCATTGGCCGGACGACTCCGCCGATGGGGTTTGCCCCCCTCGCCCGCCGGGAGAGGGGTCGGGGGTGAGGGGCGCCGCAAGGCAAGGGCGCAGGAGGCGCCATCGCCCCCCCCCTTCGGGCACCCTCTCCCAGGGGGAGAGGGGACGCTCCGACCTGTCGGCGATCCAGATTCGTTTTTTGCCCTTCTCAGACGTCCTCAGGGCTCCCCCTCGGGCCATGGTTCGGTTGGTGTTAAACGAAAAATCCCCCTGCAGCGTGAAGCTACAGGGGGATTGTCGACATTTCGGTGTAGGTTCCGTCAGGCGGCTTGGTCCTCGGCGACGGCGGCTACCTCGGCGAAGAGCTCGTCGAAGATCTCCTGGACCGTCTCCATGCGGGTTGCTTTCCAGGCGTTGGTGCCGCAGAAGATGAGGCCCGAGTCGACCTCGCCGCGCTGGGCGCGGTCCAGCGACTTGACGATGCAGAAACGCTCGCCGCTCTCCTTGAAGGAGCACTTCTTGAGACAGCCATACGAGCAGGCCGAGGCGTGGTCGCGGTCGTAGGCCATGATCCCTTCCTGGTTGGTGAGGATGGCGCGGCCGGGCAGACCGGCGGGGCTCATGATCAGGCCGATGTCCTCTTTCTTGCAGTCGAGGTAGGCCTGCTTGAAGGCATCCTCGGCATCGCACTCGACGGTGGTGACGAAACGGCTGGCCATCTGCACCCCATCGGCCCCTTCGGCCAAGGCGTGGAGCAGGTCGGCGCGGTCCCAGATGCCGCCGGCCGCGATGATCGGGATGTCCAGGCCGTACTCGCTGAGGAAGAACGCCTTAACGCCGCGCACGGTCTCGTACTGGTCGTATTCGCCGGTTCCGATGTTCTCCATCTTCTCGCCCAGGTGTCCGCCGGCGGTGTCCGGGTCCTCGACGACGACGGCATCCGGGAGGCGGTTGTAGGCCTTGTCCCACTTCTTGGCGATCAACTGGGCGGCACGTACGGAAGAGACGATGGGAACCAGCGCCACATCAGGCGCGTGTGCGGTCAGTCCGGGCAGGGTCATGGGCAGCCCGGCGCCGCAGACCAAGACCTTGGCTCCCGCCTCGACGGAAGCCGCCACAAGTTCCTCGAAGTCGGAAAGGGCGACCATGACGTTGACACCGATGATGCCGTCCGGGGCTATCTCGTAGGCTTTGCGGATCTCTTCTTTCAGGGCCAGACAGTTGCTTTTCAGGTAGTTCTTGCCGTTGAAAAACTCGCTATTCAAGGTTATGCCGGGGGATGCCACCAGCCCGACCCCGCCGCACTTGGCGACGTGCCCTGCCAGAGATCCTGCGGAGATCCTGACCCCCATGCCGCCCTGGATCAGCGGGTAACGTGCCTCGTGTTTGCCAATGCGCAACGGTTTGAACATATGCTTCCTCCTGACTGTCTGACTGCACCGTAAACACATTAACAGAGAACCTCAAATTCTTTTGTAATAGTACTGTAAAACAAAGGAGCCTCTCCCCCCACAGATACCCCTTGCAAAAAGCCGGCAGCGATGCTACCAGTGGGGCATGAAAATGAACCGGAAACTGTCCAACCCGTTGATTGCACTGATAGGGATCCAGCTGATCTGGGTGGTGATGGTCATCTCCTGGATCTACTGGTTCATCGGCAGGAGCAAAGAGTTCCGCAACCTGGCCTTGCGCTACAAACCGGAACTGCTGACCCAGGGGATGGAGTGGATCGTCCTGGTCGAGGGGCTCCTGATGGCGATCGCCATCTTGGCCGGGGTCTATATCATCTTTCTCTACTGGCGCCGCCAGGCCAAGCTCTACCTCCAGCAGCGCAGCTACATCTCCCAGTTGACCCACGAACTCAAGTCGCCGCTCGCCTCCATCCAGTTGCACCTGGAGACGGTGAAGATGAGGGACCTCCCCAAGGAAAAGCTGGACGGTTTCATCGACACCATGCTCGCCGATACCGAACGACTCAACGTGCTGACCAGCAACCTGCTCATGGCGACCAGGATCGAATTCCGCCAACTGAGCGACAAGGCGAAGAAGATCGACTTCTCCGAGTTCGTCACCAACTACCTGCAGGGCAAGAGCAGCGACCTCCCCGAGGGAGGAAAGCTCACCCTGGAAGTGGAACCCAACATCAACGCCACCATCGACGTCGAAGGAATGGAGATGGCGCTCAGGAACCTCTTCGAGAATGCGCTGCTCTACTCGCCGGTTTCCCCGGAGATCAGGGTTTCGCTCAAGCGCAGCGTAAGCGGCAGGCAGTGCCTGATCGAGTTCCAGGACAACGGCAAGGGGCTCAAGAAGAACGAACTGGAGAAGATCTTCGACATGTTCTACCGGGTGCGCACCCCCGGTGAGAACATCAGGGGGACCGGCCTGGGGCTCTATATCGTGAGATCCGTGGTGAACGCCCACGGTGGCAGGATCTCGGTCGAGAGCCCGGGGCTCGGCAAAGGGTGCACCTTCCACATCACCCTGCCGCTTCATGGCAGGCAGCAAAGAGGTTAGGCATGTCCGGCGAAAAACCGCACATACTGCTTGTCGAGGACGAGATGCACCTCGCGCGCGGCATCACCTTCAACCTGGAACAGGAAGGTTACCTGGTGAGCCACGTGGAGAGCGGCGAGGAGGCGCTCGAGAAGGTCACCATGGAGAAGTTCGACCTGATCATCCTGGACGTTATGCTCCCTGGCATCGGCGGTTTCGATGTTTGCCAGCAGATCCGGGGGCTCGATTCGAGGGTGCCGGTGCTGATGCTCACCGCGCGCTCCGCCGAGAGCGACCGGATCTCGGGCCTCGCCGCCGGCGCCGACGATTACCTGGTCAAACCATTCAACCTGAAGGAGTTCCTGCTAAGGGTTTCCGGGATGCTGCGGCGCAGCGCCTGGTATCGGCCGGAGCCGGTGGAGGAAGGGTACCGCTTCGGGGACAACGAGGTGTTCCTGCTTTCCTACCGGGCCAGGACCAGGCAGGGGGAGATCGATCTCACCGACCTCGAAGTGCGCATGCTGTCGCTGTTCTTCCATCGTGAAGGGGAAGCCATACCGCGCGGCGAGATCCTGGAAAACGTCTGGGGATATGCCACCGACGCCGAGACCAGGACCCTGGACAACTTCATCGTGCGGCTCAGGAAGTATTTCGAGCCCGAGCCCTCGCGTCCCGTGTTCTTCCAGACCGTGCGCGGCGTGGGGTATCGGTTCAGCAGGAAGAGCTAGAAACCGTCCTACGTTCTATGTTCTACGTTCTAAGTTCTAGGTTCTACCTTCTACGTTCTACGTTGAAATACTAACGGCAGCCTACGCAAAAGGCCCTCCGGAATCCGGAAGGCCTTTTGCTTTTTAAACGTAGAACGTAGAACTTAGAACCTGTTTTATTGAACCGGTTTTAGAGTCCCGCCTTCTCCCTGATGAGGGCGGCCTTGTCGGTGCGCTCCCAGGTGAACTCGGGGAGCTCGCGGCCGAAGTGGCCGTAGGCTGCGGTCTTCTTGTAGATCGGACGCAGCAGGTCGAGCTGCTCGATGATGGCACGCGGACGGAGGTCGAACACCTCGCGCACGATCTCGGAGATGCGCTTGCTCGGGATCTTCCCGGTGCCGTTGCAGTCAACCATGACGGAAACCGGCTCGGCGACGCCGATGGCGTAGGCCACCTGCACTTCGCAACGCTCGCAGACGCCGGAAGCCACCAGGTTCTTGGCGACGTAGCGCCCCATGTAGGCTGCGGAACGGTCCACCTTGGAGGGGTCTTTGCCCGAGAACGCGCCGCCGCCGTGGGCGCCGTGCCCGCCGTAGCTGTCCACGATGATCTTGCGGCCGGTGAGACCGCAGTCGCCCATCGGACCGCCGATGACGAAACGGCCGGTCGGGTTGATCAGGAACTTGGTGTTGGCGTCCATCAGGTTGGCCGGGATGATCTTCTTGACGACCTCCTCGATGATCCCTTCCTTGATCATCTCGTAGGAGACCTCGGGGGAGTGCTGCGAGGAGATGACCACGGTGTCGACGTGAACCGGCTTGTCATCGATGTACTGGATGGAAACCTGGGACTTGGAGTCCGGACGGAGGAAGTCGAGCACGCCGGTCTTCCTGACGTCGGCAAGCCTGGAAACCAGCTTGTGCGCCATGAGGATCGACATCGGCATCAGCTCAGGGGTCTCGTTGCAGGCGAAGCCGAACATGAGCCCCTGGTCGCCGGCGCCCTGCTCCTTGAACATCCCCTCGCCTTCGGTGACGCCCTGGGCGATGTCGGGGGACTGCTTGTCGATGGAGGTGAGCACCGCGCAGGTCTCCCAGTCGAAGCCCATGGCGGAATCGTTGTAGCCTATCTCGCGGATGGTCTCGCGGACGATCTTGGGGTAGTCGATTATAGCGTTGGTGGTGATTTCACCGGCGATGACCGCCATACCGGTGGTCACCAGCGTTTCACAGGCCACGCGAGACTTGGGATCCTGGGCCAGGATCGCATCGAGGATCGCGTCGGATACCTGGTCGGCAACCTTGTCCGGATGCCCTTCCGAAACAGACTCGGACGTAAAGATAAAGTCCTTCATTTCCATAAGGTAAAACCCCCTAACGAAGTGTGTAGCAGGTAGCTGTAAAGCTTGCAGATTGTATAGTTGGCGATTACCTTTGTCAATAATTGAATGCGACCAATATCAATCAGTTCCACGGCCCCGCACCCCGATACCAGACAACGTCGCTTATAATTAGTTGATTCCAATAAAACTCCCGATACAATCTTTTCCGTTGAGCCTGGCTGGCGCTGATTGCCCTATTCATGCGTCACCTTTGGCAGAATCGATGCTTCCGGAGGAGGATCAGATGAGAGTGCTTTGGCTGGCGATGCTGTGTCTGCTCCTTGGGGCTTGCGGCGGTGGCTCCGGCTCGAACGGCGCCTCCGGGGACGACGGCAACGTGCTGACACCGGAGCCCGCGGCCGGTACGGCGCGCCTCACCGTCGGCACGCTGGGACCTGCCGCTGATTCGGTCTTTTATGCCGCGCAATTCACCCTGCGCCTCCCCGCCGGAGCCTCGCTCCCGACCGCTGACGGCAGCAGTCTGCTCCCTGACGGGGTGCTGGCCCCTGCCGTCAGCGGCAGTTACGCCGGCGCCAGCTTCCTGCAGCCCGCCGGAGCGGGATCGGGCCCGCTGCTGCTGGTGAACGTGGCCCATCCCGGCGGGCTCACCGTCGGCCCCCTGGCGACCCTCACCTGCCAGGTCGCCGCGGGCGCGCCCCCCACGGCCGACGCCTTCACGCTGGAGAGCTTTTCCGCACGCGACGGCAACGGCGTCGTCATCCCCGGAATCACCGCGAGATTGACCCTGCAAACGCAATGAGCGGCTGACGGATTTCCGCCAGCCGCTCACCTCTTCGTCTTCCCCCGTGGGGGAGCCCGTTCCTTCCCTACTCGGCCAGCTTGAGGGAGTTGATGAAGACCGGCTCCACCGGCACGTCCTGGTGGCCTGCCTTGTTGCCGGTTTTCACTTCGCGAATGGCGTCGACCACATCCATCCCCTCGATCACCTGCCCGAAAACTGCATAGCCGAAACGATCCGGGGTCTTGCCGGCGTGGTCGAGGAACGCGTTGTCCACGACGTTGATGAAGAACTGGGAGGTGGCGCTGTCGACTACGGAGGTACGGGCCATGGCCAGGGTGCCGCGCACGTTCTTCAGGCCGTTGGTGGCCTCGTTCTTGATGGCGAACTTGGTCTTCTTAGGCTGCATGTTCTCGTCCAGCCCGCCTCCCTGGACCATGAAGCTCTTGATCACGCGGTGGAAGATGGTGCCGTCGTAGTAGGCGTCTTTCACGTAGGAAAGGAAGTTGCGCACGGAGATGGGAGCCTTGTCCTTGAAGAGCTCGATCTTAACGGTGCCCATCGAGGTCTCCATGACGACTACGGGATTTTTTTCTTCAGTCATTATGTTGCTCCTTTATAGTGGTTTGGATACATCTATTACGGGTTGCAGCGGTCTTGAATACCATACAACGGGCTGCCTGGGAAGTTTTTACTGGTTGGAGCGCTGTAGCTACGGTATCATGTACAGTCAGTGATTGTACCAGAACCAGTCTTGCAATGCAGCTTACGGCATTAAAATATTCACAGGAGCGGTCCGAATGAAACTCTCAACCATCACACTCTTGGCGGCACTGACACTCTCACTTTTCACCAGCGCGCTGCCCGCAGCCGCCGTAGATGACCTGCAGCAGGTCGCCAAGGTCGGCGACCCGGCTCCCAACTTCAGGCTGGACGCGTGGGTCGGCACCACCGCCGGCAAGGAGTTCAAGCAGATCTCCCTCGACGACTACCGCGGCAAGTGGGTGCTCCTCTTCTTCTACCCCATGGACTTCACCTTCGTCTGCCCCACCGAGATCAAGGGGTTCAACCAGGCGCTCCCCGAGTTCGAGAAACTGAACACCGTGGTCCTCGGCGCCTCGACCGACAGCAAGTACTCCCACCTGGCCTGGGTGCAGCGCGGCGACCTGGGCAACCTGCAGTACCCCCTGCTTTCCGACATCAAGAAGGAGGTCGCGCAGAAGTACGGCTGCCTGGACGATAAGGAAGGCGTCGCCCTGCGCGCCCTGTTCATCATCGACCCGGACGGCGTGCTCCAGTACCAGGTGGTGCACAACCTCGACGTGGGCAGGAGCGTGGAGGAGACCCTGCGCGTCCTCGAGGCGCTGCAGACCGGCTCGCTCTGCCCCCTGGGGTGGAAGCCGGGCCAGAAGACCCTTGGCAAGCCCCACCCCTAGCCCTCTCCGACGGGGGCGGGCTCCCGCCCCCTACCCCATCATGGCCCTCATCTTGGCGAAGAAATCCTCTGCGCTCTTCTCCGCCTCCTCCGGCGCCACTTCCTTGGCCACCCCGCTTTGCTGCACGTTCAGCACCGTGGCCGGGATCTCCTCCAGAAAGCGCGAGGGGACCCGCTCCTCGAGCTTGCCGTACTTCTTCCGGAAAAGCGTGCGCGTCATCACCAGCTGCTGCCGCGCGCGCGTGATGCCGACGTAGCACAGGCGGCGCTCCTCGTCGATGCTGTCGTCCTCGTAGATCGCCCTTCTGTGGGGCAGGATCTCGTCCTCCATCCCCACCAGGAACACGAAGGGGAACTCAAGCCCTTTGCTGGAGTGCAGCGACATGAGCGTCACCGCGTCCTTGCCGTGGTCCTTCTTGTCCTTGCCCGAGAAGCGGTCTTCGTCCATGAGCGACACCTTCTCGATGAAACCGCCCAGGGTCGCCTGCGGCACCCGCTCCTCGTAGGCGGCCATGGAGTTGATTATCTGCTCCACGTTCTCCACCTTGCGGCGCGCGGCCTTTTGGTCGTCGATGGTGCGGAAGATCTCCTCTTCGATCTTCAGTTTCTCGAAGAGGGTCTTCCCCTTCTCGGCCAGCCCCCCTTCCACCCGGAAGGAGTCGGCGGCTTCGAGCAGCGTCTGGTGAAAGCCGAGCACCTTGTCCCTGATCGCATCCGAGATCCCCTCGATCTCCCCCACCCGGCTGAACGCCTCGAAAAGCGGGATCTCCTTTTCCAGCGACCACTGGTTGATGCGGATCACGGTGCTGTCGCCGATGCCGCGCCTGGGGAAGTTGACGATGCGCAAAAGCGCCACCTCGTCCAGAGGATTCGCGATCACCTTCAGGTAGGAGAGGGAGTCCTTGACCTCCTTCCTTTCGAAGAACTGGGTCCCCCCCACCAGCACGTAGGGGATGTCCTCGAAGCGGAGCTGCTCCTCGAAGGCGCGGCTCTGGGCGTTGGTGCGGTACAAGATGGCGAAGTCGCTGTAGGGGATGTCCTTCTTGAAGCGCTCCAGCTGGATCCGCTCCACCACGCTGGTCGCCTCCTCCTCGTCGTCCTGCACGATGCAGAGGTCGATGAGCGCCCCCTGCCCCGAGGCGGTCCAGAGGCGCTTGGCCTTTCTCACCTTGTTGTTGCCGATCACGCTGTTGGCGGCTTCGAGGATGTTCCCGGTGGAGCGGTAGTTCTGCTCCAGCTTTATGGTGCGGCACCCCTTGAAATCCTTCTCGAAGTCGAGGATGTTGCCGACGTCGGCGCCGCGCCAGCCGTAGATGGACTGGTCGTCGTCCCCCACCACGCAGAGGTTGTTGCAGCCGGCGGCCAGGAGGTTCACCAGGAGGTACTGGGAGGAGTTGGTGTCCTGGTACTCGTCCACCATGATGTAGCTGAAGCGCTCCTGCCAGTGTTTGAGAACCGGCGGGTGGTGCTGCAAAAGTTCCGCCGTCAGCATGATGATGTCGTCGAAGTCGATGGCGTTGAACGCCTTCAGCGCGGACTGGTAGCGCGGGTAGACCAGCGCGGCCATCATGTCCACGTCGTCGACCGGGTTCGGCGCATAGCGGTCGGGAGGGATCAGCTTGTTCTTGGCGCCGGAGATGCGCCAGATGATGCTCTCCGCGTCGTATTTCTTGCTGTCGGTGTTCACCTCGCGCACGATCTGGCGCACCAGCCCCACCTGGTCGGCCGTGGAGTAGATGGAGAAGTTCTTCTTGTACCCGAGCCGCTCGATGTCCCTCTTCAAGACCCGGACGCCCAGGGAGTGGAAGGTGGAAAGCACGATCCCCTTGGATTCCTTGCGCCCCACCAGGTGCTCCACCCGCTCCTTCATCTCCTTCGCCGCCTTGTTGGTGAAGGTCACGGCGAGGATGCGGTCCGGCGGCACCAGCTTGTTCAGGACCAGGTGCGCGATGCGATAGGTGATCACCCCGGTCTTGCCGGACCCGGCGCCGGCAAGCACCAGCAGGGCCCCTTCCGTATGCTTCACGGCGGCGAGTTGTTCGGGATTGAGACGGGACAGGTCGAGCATGAAATCCTCATGAAGCGGATACTTACGCCAGAGCGGCGGCGCGTGTTTTTCCGCTGCGGGCCAAAAAAGAGCCGCCACCGGAAAGGTGCGGCCGGATATTGTTACCAGAAGCAAAAGGGCAATGCAAGGCGCTATATCCATGCCAGTTCCAAACTGCCGCGCGGTGTGATATAAAGCACCGTTCAAGACAAACCGCCACGAGGTTCACCATGGAAGCACAAGCCGCCGCCCAGCGCATCGCCTGGCTCTCGAAGGAGATCGAGCGCCACAACCGCCTTTACTACGAGCAGGACATGCCGGAGGTCACGGACGCCGAATACGACGCGCTGTTCCGCGAACTCCAGGGGCTGGAGAAAGAATTCCCGGAACTCGCCCTCCCCGATTCTCCCACCGGAAGGGTCGGCGGCCGGCCGCTCGCGAAATTCACCCAGGTGCGCCACAGCATGCCGATGCTCTCCCTGGAGAACGCCTTCACCGAAGAGGACATGGTCGACTTCGACGACCGGGTGAAGCGCTTTCTGGGGCTTGCCGCCGACACCTTGATTCCCTACGTCTGCGAGCCCAAGATGGACGGCGTCGCAGTGGAGCTCGTCTACCGCGAGGGGCTTCTGGCAATCGGCTCCACCCGCGGCGACGGCGTCGTGGGCGAGGACGTGACCCAGAACCTGAAGACCATCAAGGACGTGCCGCTGCGGCTGGAAACGATGGAGCCGCCGGAGCTCCTCACCGTGCGCGGCGAGGTCTATCTCCCCCTGGCCCCCTTTCGCAAGTTCAACCAGGAGCGGGAGGAGGCGGGCGAGGCACCCTTTGCCAATCCCCGCAACGCGGCGGCAGGCTCCCTGCGTCAGCTCGACTCACGGATCACCGCCAAGCGTCCCTTGAGCATCTTCTGCTACGCGCCCGGCGAGTTGGGCGGGGTGGAATTCTCGTCACAGAGCCATTTCCTCAGGACGATCCCCGAGTGGCGCCTGCCGGTCAACCCGCTGACCCGCGTGGTGAACGGCATAGCGGAGATGCTCGCCTACTACCAGGAGATGATGGAGAAGCGTGACGATCTTCCCTACGAGATCGACGGGGTCGTGGTGAAGGTGGATTCCTTCCAGATGCAAAGGGAGTTGGGGGAGAAAAGCCGCTCCCCGCGCTGGGCCATCGCCTGGAAGTTCCCGCCGCGCCAGGCGACCACCATCGTGGAGAAGATCTTCCACTCGGTCGGGCGCACCGGGGTGATCACGCCGGTCGCCTTCCTGAAGCCGGTGAACGTGTCCGGCGTCATGGTGTCCCGCGCCACGCTGCACAACTGGGAAGAGCTGGAGAGAAAGGACATCCGCGAGGGGGACACCGTCGTGGTCGAGCGTGCCGGCGACGTCATCCCGGCCGTGGTGCAGGCCCTCCTCGACCAGCGTCCGGAGGGTGCGGTCAAGCCGCAGGTGCCGGAGGTCTGCCCGGTCTGCGGCGGCGAAGTCGTGCGCCTGCCGGACGAGGTGGCGGTGCGCTGCGTGGGTCTTGCCTGCCCGGCGCAGCTTTTGGAGCGGGTGAAGCACTTCGCCTCCCGGCGCGCCATGGACATCGAGGGGCTGGGCGACAAGTTCATCGAGCAGCTTTTGAGCCTGAAGCTGATCCATGACGTGGCCGACATCTACTCGCTCAAGGAAGAAGACTTCATGCGGTTCGAGCGCATGGGGAAAAAGCTCGCGGAGAACCTGCTGAACGCGATCCAGGCGAGCAAGGAGCGCGACCTGTCGCGGCTCATCTTCGCGCTCGGCATCAGGCACGTCGGCGAGCACACCGCGAAGCTTCTGGCCGGCGCCTTCGGCAGCATCGAGAACCTGGCGCAGGCGAGCGAGGAGGAACTGACCAGCATCCGTGAAGTCGGTCCGCAGGTTGCGACCAGCATAGCCGACTTCTTCAGAAACGAAGAGAACCTGAAGGTGCTGGATCGGCTGAAGGAAGCCGGGGTCAGTCCCAAGGTCGAGGAGAAGCGGGTTGGCGGCAGGTTCACCGGCAAGACCTTCGTCTTCACCGGAGCGCTGGAGAAGTTCACCCGCGACGAGGCCAAGAAGATGGTTGAGCAGGAAGGGGCCCACGCCGCCGGGAGCGTCTCGAAGAAGACCGACTACGTGGTAGCCGGCGCCGACGCCGGCAGCAAGCTGGAGAAGGCGCGCCAGTTGGGCGTGCGGGTCTTGACCGAAGAGGAGTTTTTGGAGTTGATGCAGTAGAAGCTGCCGGCAGAAAAACCGGCAACAGATGAGCCTATACGGCAAGGGGCGCGGCAACCGCACGGTTGCCGCGCCTTTTTTGGGTCAGCGGTGGTACTCCGGTCCTTACTTCGCCAGCTTGGCGGTCAGCGCGGGCACGAACTGCATCACGTCGGCCACCACCAAGACGTCGGCTACCTCGCCGATGGGGGCGTCCTTGTCCTTGTTGATGGCCACGATGAAACCCGACTTCTTCATTCCGGCCAGATGCTGAATGGCACCGCTGATGCCACAGGCGACGTAGAGCTTCGGACTCACGGTCTGCCCGGTCACCCCAACCTGCGCCCCCGCCTCCATCCAGCCGCTGTCCACGACCGGGCGGCTCGCCCCAACCTCGCCGCCCAACACCCTGGCGAGTTCGGCGATCACCGGCAGGTTCTCCTTCTTCCCGACACCACGCCCGGCACTGACAATGATCTCCGCCCTGGTCAGGTCGACTCCCTTGCGGACCGCCGCCTCGTACCCCAGGAACTCACTCCTTGCCTCACCTTCCGCCTCCAGCGGCTGCTTCTGCGGCATCCCCCCCGGCACCAGCGCCGGGAAGGCCCCTCCCTGCAGGGTGACAACCACGGGAGCGCCCACCGGCTTCACGACCTGCCTCATCTTTTGACTGCAGCAGGGACGCTCGAAACCTCCCTCCGCCAGGGCAACCACCTCGGACACCTGCGGTGCCTTGAGCAGGGCCGCGACCCGCGGTGCGAGGTCCCAGCCGTAGGAGGTGTGCATGAAGACCACGTAGTCCGGCTTTTCCCGCTCCACCGCCGCCTGCACCAGCAGCTTGTGCAGGTCGGGGTTGTACTCCCCGTACTTGGCTGCGTCGGCCAGGTAGACGGTCCCCCCGTAGCTTGGCAGCGCCCCTTCGTTGCCGACCAGCACCATGGCGGTCTCGGCTCCCAATTGCGAGGCGAAACCGAACAGTTCATAGCTGTGCTCCAGCAGTCTTCCATCCCGGCATTCGCCGACGAGTAACGTTTTCATGGTGCCCCCCTTAACGCAACACGGCCGTCTTGTCCTTGAGTATCCCGATCAGCCGGTCGACCTGGTCCGCAACGTCTCCTTCCAGGACCACCCCGCCCCCCTTCTTGGCCGGAGCCCGGAACTGGGCCATCACCAGTCTGGCATCCTGCTGCAGCAACTGCTCCACGGGGATGACGCTCACCTCTTTCTTCTTCGCCTTCATGATGTTGGGAAGCGTCGGGTAGCGCGGCTGGTTTAGGCCAAGCTGGCAGGTCACCAGGGCCGGGGTCTTGAGCCGTACCGTCCCTTTCACCCCTCCCTCGAGTTCACGCTTCACGGTCACGGTACCGTCGGCGTACTCGAAACCGACCACGGTCGTGGCGCAGGGGTAGCCCAGCATCTCGGCGATGCCCACCCCCACCTGGCTCGAGCCGCGATCCAGGGACTGCATGCCGGTGAAGATGAGATCGAACCCCTCTCCCTTGGCATATGCAGCGATGATCGAGGCGATCTGGAAGGGATCCTTCAGATGGGAGGCCTGGTCCCGCACGTGCACGGCGCGGTCCGCCCCCATGGCAAGCCCCTTCTTGATCGCTTCCACCACGCGGTCCGGGCCCACGCAGAGCAGGGTTATCTCCGGTTCACCCCCCAACTGCTCCTTGAGCAGCACCGCCTGCTCTATGGCGTACTCATCGTACTCGTTGACGCGAAAGGCGAGGTCGGTCTCCGCATACCAGACGCCGTCCGCATCCGGCCGGAAACGCGATTCCATGTCAGGCACCTGCTTGACGCATACCAGGATCTTCATAATGAACCTCCTCCGGCGTTAAGGGCTGCTGCGTGCTTCGACACGCGTCGCCGGGAATGATATCGCTTACTTAGAGAATATAGGAGGAAGCAGAGGTGTCAAATTTTTTCATGAAAAGGCGAGGCCGCGATGGCAGGGGCAAACGCTTTCGCTGAGTTTTTTCGGGAGTTACGGGTGGGCGGCAAGGGAGCTAGAGCCAGTAGGCCAACTCCTCACGGCCGCCCCCCGGCATCCCTTTGTTCTTGAGCCCCAGCTCCAACTCGCACAACAACTGGGTGAGCTGGCGAAAGAGCAGGTTCTTCTCGGCGATATCTTCGGTCTTGTCAAGCCTTGCCAGCAGCTTCAGGTAGTTGGCATAAGCCTCGTCAAAGGTGTCCATACCAGTTCCTCCCGTATTGGCGCCTCGGGCGCAAAAAAACAGGAGGTTACCTTTACCCTTAAATTAAATTTTTTTCAAGTTATTTTCTTAAAAAAAATTAACATCCGTAAAGAGGGTGTCAGAGCGGCATGGTCTCCACCCTGTTGCGGCCGTTCTGCTTGGCGCGGTAGAGCGCCTCGTCGGCTTGGCGGAACAGAGAGTCGATGTTGTCGACGTGAGGGGACGGGTAGGTGGATACCCCGGCGCTGATGGTGACCGTGAGGTCTTGCAGGGGTGGCGGGAAGGTGAAATCGAGCACGGCCTGCCGCAGGCGGTCGGCGGCAACCACCCCACCCTCGAGCGAGGTGCCGGGGTAGACGACGACGAACTCTTCGCCGCCGTAGCGCGCGGCGCTATCGTAGGCGCGCATCTGCTGCTGCACCACGTTGGCCACGGAAGCAAGGACTATGTCGCCGTTTTGGTGGCCATAGGTGTCGTTGACCTGCTTGAAGAAGTCGATGTCTACGATGACCAGGGAAAGGTTTTCGCGGTTGCGTCTGGCCCTGAAGAACTCCGCCTCCAGCACCTCGGCCAGGTAGCGCCGGTTGAAGAGCCCGGTGAGGTGGTCGACGTTGGTGAGACGCTTGAGCTGCTCATTGGCCTTTTTGAGCTCGTCCTGCAGGGACTTGATCTTGAGCTGCACCTTGACGCGCGCCACCAGTTCGCCGGCGTCGAAGGGCTTGGTGAGGTAGTCGCTGGCGCCCTGTTCGAGACCCTTGATCTTGGAGTTGAAGTCCTGCTTGCCGGTCAGCATGATGATGGGAAGACCCTGCAGGTCGGGGCGCGAGGCTACCAGTTGCAGGAACTTGTACCCGTCCATGCGCGGCATCTCGACGTCGCAGATCACCAGGTCGGCCTTGGAGTCGATGAGGGTCTTGAAACCTTCCATCCCGTCCTTCGCTTCCCGGTACTCTTCGAAAAGCCCGACATCCTGCAGGGTCCGTATCACCTGCTCACGAATAGCGGCCGAGTCATCGATCACGAGTGCGCAACTGGACATGAGGTCTCCCATCGGTATAACTCAAACGGCTGCCGGCAGTGCCAACCACGCGCATCGGTCGCCCCGGCGCCGGCGCCGCCGGCAGGGGTGATGAGGTGGCAGCAACCGTGCGGCTTTCCGCGTCATGAATTGCGGAATGGCTTGATGAAAAAGTAGATGATCAGCAGGAACGGAACGGAAGAAAAAGCCGCCTCAAGGTTCCCTTTGAAAAGCTGCCAGGTGCCGAAACTTATCACTGCGATGGTAAATATAAAAAGCAATACTGCTGCGGTCTTTTTCATAGCGGGATAGTTACTAAAGTTTCAGGTGCTTGTCCAGTCATTTCAGATCGGCAGTTGCACAAGCGGGTTCTGCCGTGACTGCTGGTCAGGGCGTGTTCCAGTCCCAGCAGAATTTGAGTTCGTCCTCGGTTACGAAGAGTTCGCAGCAGGTCTTCTGGAAGGCGGCCTGGTTGGCTGCGCTATCCACCTCCTCCTGCACGGTCGCCTCGATCACGGAGTCGGGAAGATCGAGGTTCTTCTCGAACGCCCCTTCCACGAGCCCCGGGCGCCACCCCGCCTCCTTGAGCCGGATCTTGAACAACCCGATGTGAATGCTGTTGTTGACGCCGTAATCGACCAGCAGGAGCACATTCTTGGCCATGTCACACCCCCCTTTATGAGCCAGCGGCTTTGCCAGAGAGTCCGCGAACCGTTCTAGATTACCACAAAAGCTCCCTATCAGACTGGAACTCCAGCAATTCCCCGCTGACGGGATCCCTGAAGCGCAGCCGATGTGCCAGAAGTTGCAACGGCCTTTCGAAGTCATCCGGCTGCCGCGGCTGCAGTTGAGGGTAGAGCCTGTCGTTAAGGATCGGCACGCCCTGCGAGCTCAGGTGCACCCGCAGTTGGTGGGTCTTCCCGGTGAGCGGGCTAAGCCAGAACAGGGAGCGGCCCTCCCGCTCCTCGAGCAGCCGGATCTGCGAGCGCGCGTTGGGAACACCCGGTTCGGTGCCCATCACGAACCAGGGATCCCCCGGCACCAGCCTGCTCTCCACGAGCCAACTCTCCCTGCCGTCGGGCACCCGCCCCATGCCGACCGCCCGGTACTCCTTCTCGATGCGGCCGTCCCTGAACAGCCCGCAGTAGCGGCCGCGCGTCTTCGGGTTCACCGAGAAGAGCACGAGTCCGGCCGTTTCCCGGTCGATCCGGTGCAGCGGCACCAGATGGTGGATGCCGGTCCGCTCCCGGAGTCGGTGCAAGAGGCTTTGGTTCAGGTAGGCACCACCGGGGGTAACCGGCAGGAAATGAGGCTTGCACGCGACCAGCAGTTCGTCGTTTTGAAACAGGATCCGTTCCGGGAAAGGAATCACCCTCTCCTCGTCCATCTCCCTGAAGTAGAAGACCCGCTTCTGGGGAGCGTATGGCGTGCTGCTGTCGACTGGCGCCCCGTCCTCGCCAAGCACCTTTCCCTGGGCGACGCGCGCCTCCCACACCTCCCGGGGAATCCTCGGGAAACGGTCCACCAGAAACGCCAGCACGGTGGGATAAGGCTCTTCGAGCCTGGGCATGGTCACCTTGGCCGGGTACAGCGAGATCGACATGGCGGGCCTTTCGAAAGGGGTGGCAGGCGTTGCGAGAGGCAACGGGCTGTGGCCGAGAAACCGGCACCGACGGCAGGATAGCACGGACCGGCCGTGCAGGCAATCGCGCCGCCCACCCGCCGCGGACGTAGGGGATGCGGCGGCGGGGACAAAAAAAGAGGGGCAACCCGTCGATTGCCCCTAGTGTTGGACGGCCGGCAGAAAGGGCCGATCACAAACCGGTGCAGGCGCTCAAGCGCCTGTTGCTGCTGTGAGCACATGTTTTATTCTCGACCCACCTAACGAACACAAGCTCACGCTTTGGATGCTGCGAGGGACCGCCGAGCCCCCGGCAGTCGTCCGTTGTCCGACACATCTTCTCTGCTGCTGCCTCATTTGATACACCAAAAACAGTGTTTTGTAAACGAGCATTTTATATGACCGGCTTTTCACTCTCGCGGGGGTCCCCTGCCGGAAAGCGATTGACACTCAGAACGCCATGTTCTAGATTAGCTGGGAATTTATCTACCACCGAGAGGTTTTCATGGACATGATCAAGGACGGCGAAGAGATAACCTCGATCGGGGACGTCGCCGCTGCGCTTGGCCTCACCACCAGGACCATCCGCTATTGGGAGGAAGTCGGCATCATCGAAAGCGTCCCGAGAAGCGACGGCGCTACGCGCGGCTTCACCCCGTACTACGTGCGCCGCATCAAGTTCATCATCAAGCTCAAGGAACTGGGGCTCACCATCAAGGAGATGCAGGACCTCTACGCTGCGTACGGCGAGGCCAAGCAGACCGAACGCATGGTGCCGCGGCTGGTGGAAATCCTGGACGAGCACATCGAGAAGATCGACGAAAAGATGGCCAAGCTCGCCTCGCTGCGCAGCGAAATCGTCAGCTACCGGCAGCACATGGTCAACAAGTTCGGCGCCTCCCAAGCCAGCGGCGCCTGACGGCGCCGCCCCTTCGACCCTTTGCGCCCCTCACCGACGGCGCAAGGCGCACCCTTGAGCGCACACCCCACATGAGATTCACAGCAGACCTGCACATCCACTCCCGTTTCTCCAGGGCGACCAGCCGCGACCTGAATCTCGACCAACTCTGGCGCTGGGCGCAGTTGAAGGGGATCCGGGTGGTCGGCACCGGCGACTGCACCCACCCCGGCTGGCTCGCCGAACTGGAGCAGGAGCTGGTCCCCGCCGAGAACGGGTTACTGCGCCTGCGCCGTGAGCCTCCCGACGGCCAGGTGCCGGATAGCTGCCGCGCCCCGGTTTCCTTCCTGCTCAGCGGCGAAATCAGCTGCATCTACCGCAAGGGTGGACGCACCAGGAAGGTACACTGCCTGGTACTGCTCCCCGACTTCGAAGCGGCGCACCGGCTGAACCTGGCACTCTCCCGCGTCGGCACCCTTGCCTCCGACGGCAGGCCGATCCTGAAGCTCGACGCCAAGGACCTCCTGGCCATGGTGCTCCAGGCCTCCCCCCGCGCGCTCCTCGTTCCCGCCCACGCCTGGACCCCCCACTTCTCCATCTTCGGCGCCTGTTCCGGTTTCGAGTCCCTGCAGGAGTGCTTCGAGGAGCTCGCCCCCGAGGTCCACGCTATCGAGACCGGCCTCTCCTCCGATCCGGCCATGAACTGGCGGCTGTCGGTCCTGGACGGCATCACGCTCATCTCCAACTCGGACGCGCACTCGGCCAGTAAGCTCGGACGCGAGGCGACCCTTTTCGACGCGGGGCTTTGCTACCAGGGGATCTACCAGGCCATAGTCGGCGGGAAGGGAGTGGCGGGCACCATCGAATTTTTCCCGGAACAGGGGAAGTATCACGCCGACGGCCACAGATGCTGCGGGGTGAGGCTCTCGCCTGAGCAGACCATCGCGCACGGGTACCGCTGTCCTACCTGCGGCGGAAAGCTCACGGTGGGGGTGCTGCACCGGGTGGAACTGCTGGCGGACCGCGCGGCAGGGGCCAGACCTGAGCAGGCCCCCCCCTTCTGGTCGGTGATACCGCTCATCGATCTGATCGGGGGGGCGCTACGGGTGGGGAGTTCCAGCAAGAAGGCAGAGACGCTCTACTTCGAGCTCCTCGAGCGGTTGGGGAACGAGTTCCACATCCTGCTCGATGCATCCTTGAACGAAATAGCCGCCAGGTCGACGGCGACTCTGGCGGCGGGTATCGGCAGGATGCGTGCGGGTGAGGTGGAGATCGAACCGGGTTATGACGGCAAGTTCGGCACCGTCTCGGTCTCCGCTTCGGAAGAGGATACTACTTGAGCAGCTCGTCCAGGCGGTTCACGTCGGCGCCCACCACCATCTGGCCGTTGATGAAAAAGGTGGGGGTTCCGGTGACGCCGGCCTTCTTGGCCAGCTCCATGTGCTCCTGGGCCAGCCGCTTGATCTCAGGGGAGGCGGGCTTGGCGTTGGCCGGGATCTCCTGCCCCAGCATCATGGCGTCGTAGGCCTGGACCTTGTTCTCGGCCGAGAGGATGTACTCGATCTTGGTGATCGCCCCCGGATGGGCCAGCGGCGCGAAGAAGATGTACTGCGTCACGTCGGTCCTCTTGGTGAAATACTCGGCGCCCCTGCGGCAGAAGGGGCAGTCCGGGTCGGTGAACTCGATGACCACCTTCTTGCCGTCGCCTATCTTGAGCGCCTTGTCCAGCGGCAGGTCCTTTGCCACCTTGGCCATCATGGCCCCTTTGCGCTCGGCGGTGCGGCTCTTCAAGTCCTTGCCCACGATCTCGCCGGTCAGCACCAGCTCCTTGTCCGGGTAGTAGTAAAAGATGCGCTGCCCGGTGACGACTTCGTACAGCCCGGGGATCTCCGTCGGCGTCATGCTGTCGAAGGGAACCTGGGGGAATGCGTTGCGGAAAGACTCCTCCGGTTTGACCGGGGGTGCGGCGAACGAGGTGACCGCCAGGGCGAGCAGAACGCACGCGGTGAAAAGAGCTGTGTAAATCCTTCTAAACGACATGGGCGCCTCCAGAGATCAGTTTGAAGCCCCGCCCTGCGGGACAGCGGTAACTATAGCATAGGTTCGCCGCAAACGGCGCCTGAATAATGAGAGTTTGTTCTAAAAAACGGTGCCGAAGGCGGCCACCGCCGCACCAAGGACTCCGGCGTCGTCCCCCAGTTCCCCCGGCGCGACATGCACCCGGCCGCCCGAAAAGGAAAAGGTCCGTGAAACCAGTTCCCGGCGCAGGGCGGGCGCCAGCAGGTCGAAGCTCTGCGCCACCCCGCCGCACAGGATGACCGCCTCCAGGTTCAACAAATTCACCACGCCCGCCGCGGCGATGCCGAGATAACGACCCGCTTCGGCAAAAGCCGCCAGCGCCGCGGCATCCCCCAGCCGTGCCCGGCGGGCAACCGCGGCGGCATCCTCCCCATCCCGGGCGATGGCCCCAGCGGAGGCGTACTGTTCCAGGCAGCCCCGGCTGCCGCAGCCGCAGGGCCGCCCCTCCGGTTCCACCGGGATGTGACCGAACTCCCCCGCCGCACCGTCGACCCCGGTCCAGAGTTTACCGTCCAGGATCAGCCCTGAGCCGACCCCCGTCCCTATGGTGAGGGCGATGAGGGAGCGGTAGCCCCGTCCCGCGCCGTAGCCCTGTTCTCCCAGGGCGCAGGCGTTGGCATCGTTGAGCACCGCGACCGGCATCCCGGTCGCCACGGAAAGCTCCCGGGCCAGGGGCACCCCCTCGAGAGCCGGGACGTTGACGCTGGCGCGGACCACACCGTCGCTGCAGACCAGACCGGGAACCCCGACGGCGAGTGCGGCGAGGGGGGCCCCGATGCGGGCGGCCTCCTCCTGCAACCGCTCGACCCGCGACAAAAGCCGACGGAGCAGGGAGTCGAGCCCGGCCGCCGGCAGGGTCGGCTCCGCGCTGCGCGCCAGCACCCTCCCCTGCCGGTCCACCAGGGCAAACCTCAGGTTGCTCCCGCCGAGATCCACGCCGATACACAGTTCGCGCCTCACGCCCCCTCCGCTTTGGGGAAGAAGGGGAGCAGCCGGTCGTAGGTCACCAGCAGGGCCTCGGGAAGCACCCGAAGATCCGCCACCACCGACATGAAGTTGCTGTCGCCGTTCCAGCGCGGCACCACGTGCAGGTGGAGGTGGTCGATGACGCCTGCTCCGGCCGCCTTGCCCAGGTTCAGCCCGACATTGAAGCCGTCGGGACGGCTGGCGCGGGTCAGCACCTCCTTGCACAGGGCCACGGTACGGAAGAGCTCCTGCATCTCTTCGCCGGAAAGCTCGTTCAGCTCCGCGGTGTGACGGTGCAGGGAAACCAGCAGGTGGCCGTTGCAGTACGGGTAGCGGTTCAGCATGACGCGGGCCAGCGGGGTCCGGTGGATGATCAGAAGCTCCCGGTCGTCCCCCTCGGTGCAGAAGATGCAGCCCGGCGCCGGCGGCTGCGTCAGGTACTCCATCCTCCAGGGCGCCCAAAGCCTGTCCATGACATCCTCCCCACTCGTTTCCTGTTATAGCCGCGAAGATTATCAACCAGATTGTCTCAATTTACAACCACGACCTGACATTGCAAGAAAGGAGCAGCGGCTTGGGCAGGAAATGAGATCGATCTGGCAGCAAGGCCGGAGATTGATCAGGCGAGGCGACATGCTATAATTTCGCATCCCCTTCTACAACTTCCGTTTTCTGACGAACCTCGATGTGGCAGCACTGTTTCCATCTTTTGCACGCACATGTCGCTCCAGCCGTATTTCCAGTCCGATAGCTCGCCGTCACCACCTGTTTCGAGGAGGAAATCATGACGAAGAAGATAGACGCGCTCGAATATCACGCCAGCGGCCGCAAGGGAAAGATCGAAGTGGTCTCCTCCAAGCCCTGCCTGACCTCCCTCGACCTGTCCCTCGCCTACACGCCGGGAGTCGCCGAGCCCTGCCTCGCCATCGAGCAGAGGCCCTCGGACGCATATCTCTACACGGCCAAGGGGAACCTGGTCGCGGTCGTTTCCAACGGCACGGCCGTACTGGGGCTGGGCAACATCGGGGCCCTGGCCGGCAAGCCGGTCATGGAGGGGAAAGGGGTCCTCTTCAAGCGCTTCGCCGACGTCGACGTCTTCGACCTCGAGGTGAAGTCGGAGGACCCGGACGACGTGATCAAGGTGGTGCAGCTTCTGGAGCCGACCTTCGGCGGCATCAACCTCGAGGACATCAAGGCGCCGGAATGCTTCTACATCGAGGAAAAACTGAAAGAAACCATGAACATCCCGGTGTTCCACGACGACCAGCACGGCACGGCCATCATCTGCTCGGCGGCGCTCATAAACGCGCTGCAGCTGGTGGGAAAGAGAATCGAGCAGGCGCGCATCGTGGTGAACGGGGCCGGCGCCGCCGGCGTCGCCTGCGCCAACCTGGCCATATCGCTCGGGGCGAATCCGGAAAACCTCTGCATGTGCGACACCAAGGGGGTGATCTACAAGGGAAGGAGCGAGGGGATGAACCCCTACAAGGAGCGCCTCGCGCTGGACACGGATCTGCGCACCCTGGAGGAGGCGATGCGCGGCGCCGACGTCTTCATCGGCGTCTCGGCCAAGGGGGCGGTGACCCCGCAGATGGTGCGGGAGATGGCCAAGGATCCCATCATCATGGCCATGGCCAACCCGGACCCGGAGATCACCCCGGAAGAGGCGCTCTCGGTCCGCTCCGACGTGATCATGGCCACCGGCAGGAGCGACTACCCGAACCAGGTGAACAACGTGCTCGGCTTCCCCTTCATCTTCAGGGGCGCCCTCGACGTCAGGGCCAGCACCATCAACGAGGAGATGAAGAAGGCGGCAGTGTTCGCCCTGGCGCAGCTGGCGCAGGAGGAGTGCCCGGACTCGGTCTGCCGCGCCTACGGCAACGAGAGTTTCTCCTTCGGGCGCAACTACATCATCCCCAAGCCGTTCGACCCGCGTGCCCTTTTGCGGGTGGCACCGGCCGTGGCCAGGGCGGCCATGAAAAGCGGCGTGGCCCGCACCCCCATCGAGGACATGGACCGCTACGTCGAGTGGCTGGAGACGCTGCAGGGGCGCGCCAAGGAGACCATGCGCGCCATCATCAACAAGGCCAAGTGCGATCCGAAGAAAATCGTCTTCCCCGAGGGGGACAACGAGAAGATCCTCAAGGCGGCCTACCACCTGGTGGAGGAAGGGATCGCCAAGCCGATACTGATCGGCAACCGGAACAAGGTGCTGGAGAAGATGTCCGAGTTGGGAATGGAGCTGAACGTCACCATCGTCGATCCTGAGGACTCCGAGCTCACCGAAGCCTACGCCCAGGAACTGTACCGCCTGAGGCAGCGCAAGGGGATCACGCTCTCCGAGGCGCAGCGCATCGTGCGCCGCAAGTCGCGCAACCACTTCGGCTCCATGATGGTGCACATGGGGGACGCCGACGCCCTCCTGGGAGGTATCGACACCCACTACCCGGACACCATCAGGCCGGCGCTGGAGGTGATCGGCAGGCAGCCGCAGCTGTCCGGCGTGCACGGCATGTACATGATGGTATTCAAGAAGGGGATCTACTTCATGGCCGACACCACGGTGGAGATCGAGCCGACCGCGGAGGAACTGGCGGAGACCGCACTCCTGGCGGCGGAAAAGGTGCAGTTGCTGGACATCGTGCCGAGGATCGCCATGCTCTCCTTCGCCAACTTCGGGTCGGTGAATCACGCGCTGACCCAGAAGGTGAAGCGTGCGGTGGAGATCGTGAAGGAAAGGGCGCCCGAGCTGGAGATAGACGGGGAGATGCAGGCGGACACGGCGGTGACGCCGGAGCTTCTCGCCAACTACACCTTCTCCACCCTGACCGGCCCCGCCAACATCCTGATCTTCCCGGACCTGAACTCGGGGAACATCTGCTACAAGCTGTTGCACCGCTTGGGAGGCGCCGAGGCGATCGGGCCGCTGTTAATGGGGATGAAGAAACCGGTGCACGTGCTGCAAAGAGGCGACGACGTCGCCACCATCGTCAACATGGCCGCCATCGCCGTGGTGGATGCCCAGAGCATGTAGCGGGACAGCACCGGGTTGCCGGCCAGAGCTCCCCCTTCCTTGACGGGGGGGAGTGTTGCGAACGAACACAAAAGGGACCTTTCCGGGTCCCTTTGCTTTTTCCGTAAACGTCTTTCTTTGGTTGCCAGGGCCGTCGCTAATTTGCTATACATGACGGACACTAACCACGCGGCACGCCCCGCTTTCGGGGCCGGAGAAGGACGGGCAACAGACATGCAAGACGCGTTAGATCCGCTCGAGGAAGAGGAATACCCCACCAGCCTCAACAGGCAGTTGCTCACCGGGCTCACGGTCTCGCTGGTTTTGCACCTGGTCTGCGCCGCGCTCCTTCTGGGCATCCCGGGAGGGGGTGAGCCGGCGCGCCCCGCCGTGACCTACGTCGACCTCAACACCATCCCCGCACCCGTCCCGGCCGCCCCCGCGGTCCAGCCCCAGCCTCAGCCAGAACCCGACCCGGAACAGGCCGAGGAAGAGGCTGAGCCGCTGCCGCCAACCCCTCCGCCACAGCAGGTGCAGGCCGCGCAGCCCGCCGCCCCCGCGCCGCAGCCCGCGAAAACCCAGACGGCCGCCGAGGAACGCTCCCACACCACCTTCGGGATGGGGCTCACCAAGGGATACTTCAGGACGCTAAGCGACGGCGAGACGCTCCGCCCGGAGATCAAGGAGTACTACATCAGGCTGCTGCAGGGGGTCAACGAGAAGTGGTGGTTGGAACAAAAGGATCAGAAGGTGGCGCCGATCGTGGTGAACATCACCATCACCCGTAGCGGCGAGATCATCGGCAGCACCATTTTGGAAAGTTCGGGAAACATCGTCTACGACCGGGCCGTGCAGAAGACGCTGGAATCGGCCGGTCCGCTTCCCCCGGTCCCCCCCGACTACATCGGGGACTTCTTCCAGGCGCCGGTTCGCCTGGTCCCACCGCTCAACCTCTTATCTTGGTAGGGGTCAGGCCCCCTCTTCCAGCTCCAGGTCGATGATGTCCGGGACCTCCTCGCCCGAGAGGGCGGAGAGCCTGCTGGAAGCATCCTGGTAGGCGGGATTGGCGCGCATCACCTCCCGGTACAGCTCGATCGCCTTTTCCACCGCGCCGCTTCCCTCCGCAAGCACGGCCAGCTCGTAGTTGAGACAGGTCCGCTCGTCCTTGGAGATCACGTCCAGGTCCAGCCCGCGCCGCAAGAGTTCCTCGGCCTTGGCCGGCTCCCCCTTGTCGCGGTAGCAGATCGCCTGCAGGGTGAGGCAGTCGAAACGGCGCTGCGGGTTCGCCGCGGCGATCTCGAACTCCTTGATGGCACCGGCGTACATCCCCATCTCCTTGTAGCCGATCCCCAGATCGTAATGCGACTCCAGCTCCTCGAGGTCGAGGTCGGCGGCGCCGGCCTCCGCTTGCGGGAAGATCTCCTCCCAGCCGCGCGGCTGGACCTGCTCCGGGGCGGTTAACGCTTCCGCCCCCGGAGACGTCTCCGCCTCCAGATCAATCTCAGCGACCGGCTCCAGCTCCAGCTCGACCTCCTCGATCTCGGTCGGTTCCGCGGCTTGCTCGGGTTCGGCGGGCTCTTGCGGCAGTTCCGCCTCTTCTTCCCAGGAGAATTCGCCGATGGGGGCTTCCTGGTCCGGCAGGGTCAACTCCAGCTCCCCTCCCTGCTCCAGGTCGAGCTCGACCACCGAAGCGGTGGCCTCTTCCGGCTCGGCCTCCTCCAGTTTCTCCTCGACCTCGTCGAAGTTCAGCTCCAGCGAGAAATCGAGCGGGAGCTCCACCTCGGCCGCTGGCGGGGCTGCGGGCTCCGGCGACGGCTGGGGAGCCTCGACGACGGCCGCCGCTTCGGGAGCCGGTGCCGCTTCGAAGAGATCATCGTCCAGGTCGAGTTCGATTTCCTCTTCCCAGGCTATGGAGCCCGCCGTCTCGGCGTCTTCCTCTTCGGTGTCCCACGGGGCAGGGGCCTCGTAGGAGGCCGGGGATGCCTCCACGGGTGCGGGTTCGGGGTGCGGCGTCGCGGCGGGCGCCGCGAAGGGGTCGGGGAGCTCAGCCGCGGGAGCGTCCCAGTCCGGGAGCACCGGCTCCTCGACGGGAGCCTCCCAGTGGGCCGCCGGCGCCTGTACTCCGGGCACCTCCTCACCTGACTCAAAGCCGGTCAGGGAAAGCCCTTCATTTTCAGACAGAGGTGCCGGCTGGGCCTCTTCCTGTTCCGGGAAGAGCTCGTGGGCACGCGCGGCGACCGAGGCTGCCTGGTCCGCAAGGCCGCGGCTGCGCAATCCGGCAGCCAGAGCGGCAAAGGCCTCCCTGGACTGCTCCTGTGCACCGGTCGCATAGAGCAGTTCCGCATACTTCAGCTTGGTGGCGGCGTGCTCGGCGTCTACGCCCAGCATCTTTTCCACCACTTTGAGAACCTCTTTCAAGGCTCCTTCTTTCTCGTACTGCGCCGCCACCTGACTGTATTCGGCCATCGCGTTGCCGATCAGCCCCTGCTGGTGATTGAGGTGGGCGATGGTGAGCGCGGTGGCGAGATTGCCGGGGTTGAGACGCTGGATCTGCTTGTAGATGGCGATCGCCTTGAGGAAATAGCCGTTGTCGGCGTAGTGCTTGCCGATGTCCTCGTACTGCTGGATCGCCTCATCCTTGCGGTTGTCGCGCACGAGGAGCTCGGCCAGGCGCTGGCGATAGCGGATGTCGTTGGGCTCCATGGCCACCACCTGCTGGTAGTCCTTGATTGCCTTGTCGATCTGCCCCTTCAGCACGAACCGCTGTGCACTTTCCAGAATTTTTTCTTTTTTGGAAGCCAAGTTATCGCCTCGTAACCCCTGAAAATACGGAAAGCTAAAACTAAATCAAAGCCGGTCCCGTGTCAAGGACGATCCTGGGATGCTTCCCGGACGATTTCCTCGAGTTCTGCCGCCTCGGCGCGGCTCAGGGGACGGTCGCGGTAGACGGCGGAGCCGTACACGGCGACGAACCGGGCCAGGTGCCGGTCGTGCAGCCGGGCGGAGAGCTCGAAGAGCCCTTCGTTCCCGCTTATCTCGCCGGGATAGCGCTTGGCCAGCAGGCGGAGCATGCGCCGTAAAAGACGCGCCTCGACGGTGGGGGGGCGCCGCCTGCGCCAGAAAACCCAAAGCAGCAGCGACGCCAGCGCCGCCAGGGCCAGGAGCATCCCCCTCCCTAACCAGGGAGGCAACCGCAGGTTGCGGGCCTTGCTCCCGGCATTTCGCACCAAGGCCATCTGTTTGTCAAGGTCATAGGTGACCACGGCCTTGTCCCAGTAGAACCCGACCATGTCGAGGTACATGGCAACGCCCCGCGCCTGCGTGCTCCGCACCGTCCCCAGGGCCCAGGCGCTCGGGTCCACCGTCCGCCACCCCACCCCGTCCAGGTAGGCCTCCACCCAGACGTGCGCCATGTCCTCGGTGACCAGGTAGTACCCCCCCATGGCGTTGTAGGTCCCGCCGCGGTACCCCCCGACCAGGCGCGAGGGAACCCCGGCCAGGCGCAGCAGTATGGCGTAGCAGGAGGCGAAGTACTCGCAGTTGCCGCGCTTCTTCTTGAAGAGGAAGGAGTCGAGCGGGTCCCCCCCCACCGGGAGGCCGGTATTGGCGTAGGTGATGCGCTGCCTCCGGAAAAATGCCTCCAGGGTCCTCATCTTGTCGACGGCGCTGCGCCCGGACTGCGCCACGTCCCGCCCCTGCGAGCGGATGCGCTCGGAGATGTGTACCGGAAGCCTCAGGTAGAACTCGCGGTCGATGCGCGGCACCGTGACGGTGTCGGCGAGAGCGGAGTCGGCCAGGTACCTGACCTTCTGGTCCAAGGGGCGGCGCGCCTGGAAGACGCCGTCACTGGCGGGCTCGTTGCGAAGCCCGGTGATGGAGCGCGTCACGTTGAGAGCCGGGAGGTAGGGGTTGTCGGAGCGCTCCGGGTAGATCTCCTGGAGCACCACTTCCCCCCTGACCCGCGCCGGGGCATCCTGCGGCACGGGCTCCCGCACCCACGCCTCACCCTTGAAGGCGTTCAGCACCACCGCGCGCCAGTAGAGCCTCTGCTCCGGCACCCTCGGGGTGACCGCGCGCAGCACGACCCCTTTCACCTCCGCGACTGCGGGGGCGGTCCCCGGCTGCACCGTGTCGGAGAAGCCGGTCTTCTTGCCGACCGGGGGGTTCATGAAGTTCCAGATCGGGAACTGGGTCCTGGGGAGAAAGAAGAAGAACAAGAGGAGCAGCGGCAGCGAGGCAACCGGGATGAGCGCGGCGACGCCCAGCACCCTCTTCGCCTCTTTTCGGGAGAGGACGCTGGCCGGGTCGTCGGCATGGAAGGTCAGAAGCACCAGGGCCACCGCCAGCAGGAGCAGCAGGGAGAAGAGGTAGGCCAGGAACAGGGCGGAGATCTCGTAGAGCGAGGAGGCGGACAGGCAGAACAGCGCCAGCGCGAAGGCCTGCAGGTAGTTGCGCCCGGTCCGCTCGCCGAGGAGCCTCACGCCGAGAAAGACCACCAAGAGGTCTGCGGTCACCGGGACCAGGCGGCTCAGGGAAAACCCCGAGGCGAGGTACGCAAAGAGCAGTATCGACGCCGGCGTCAGCACCCGCGGCGGCAGGGCGCGCCCCCGCACCTGGAGGAAGGCGGCCAGGGCGAGAGCCGCCGGGAAGAAAAAGCGCGCGAAGGGATCGAGGTAGGCCTGCAGCGGCAGGTATCCGATCAGCGCGACGCAGGCGGTGAGCCCGCTCAACAGGAGGTCAATCTTTACCATAGCCGGCAAGCTCCGTGAGCAGTCTGAGCCGATGGGCCCTCGTATTGGCCGGGGAGATCACACGCGCCCCAAGCTTCAGGCCGACCGGGCGCCCACCCTTGATGAGGCGGTTCACCAGGAAACTGCAGAAGGAAAGGCGCTGTTCCAGGTCGCGCCCCGGGATCAGGTCCAGGTCGAGTAGCAGCGGCTCGGCGGCCGTCGCCGTCAGTTCCTTTACCTTGAGCACCTCGTGCTTGGCGGAGAGGCGCCAGTGGATCAGCTTCAGGGGCTCTCCGCCACGGTAGTCGGAGATCTTGGCCAGCTCCCCGTCGTAACCGGCGACAGCCACGGAAGCGGCCTCCCCGGCGTCCGGCTTCCCGCCGGGAGCCGGCACCGTCAGCGCACGCGGCGCGGGGAACACGGTGCAACGCTCGGCAACGGGGAGCGCGGCGGCACGGACGAAGAAGTTCACCGGAAAGGGGGAACTCACCGATGCCGTAAGCGGCTGCAGGGGGCCACGCACCGGGAAGCAAAGCAGCAGCGAACCCGACTGCGGCCGATCTTTCTCGATCAGCAGGAAGGTGGTGGAACTCCCCGAGAGGGTGACCCGGATCAGGAAGGAAGGGAGGAACTTCTTGGCGTTGGCCAGGGTGACGGAGACGAAGGTTTCGCCGCCGGCATATACCTCGTCGGGCAGATGCACGCTGAGTGCGAGCCCACGGATGTTGAGCCACCCCAGGACCCCCGTGGTCGCCATGAAAGCGAGCATGGCGGCGACGATGAGAAAGAGGAGGTTGTTGCCGGTGTTGACCGCGGACACCCCCAAGAGCAGCGTCGAGGCGACGTACAGCCCGCCCCCCTTGGTGAGCCTTATGTGAGCGGGAGAGGGATCTCCTTTAAGATCGCGTTTAATACGTGCTCCTTGTCCACCCCTTCGTGCTCAGGGCGGAAGATGAGGCGATGCGGGCAGACGGCATGGACCACGTCCCTGACGTCCTCGGGCGCCACGAAGTCGCGGCCGTGCAGGTAGGCGGCCGCCTTGGCGGCATCCACCATGCCGATGCCGCCGCGGGTGGAGAGACCTGCCTGGATCAGCGGGTGGTTGCGGGTCGCCTTGATGATGGCGTAGACGTAGTCGGTCACCTTCTCGCCGACGTACACCTCGCTCTTGACGGTCCTTATGGCGGTCACCAAGTCGTCGATCCGTACCAGAGCCGGAATCTGCAGGATCTCGTCGCGTATGCTCCCCTGCCTCAGGATCCCCTTCTCGATCTCCTCGGGGGGGTAGCCGATGCCGGTGCGGATCAGGAAGCGGTCCATCTGCGACTCGGGGAGCGGGTAGGTCCCGACCTGCTCCACCGGGTTCTGGGTCGCCAGCACCAGGAACGGCTCGGGGAGCTGGTAGGTGACCCCCTCCACCGTGACGCGGCGCTCCTCCATCGCCTCCAGGAGCGCGCTCTGGGTCTTGGGCATGGCGCGGTTGATCTCGTCGATCAGGACGATGTTGTTGAAGATGGGGCCCCGGATGAAGTTGAAGCGTCCTTCGGTGCGGTCGAAGACGGAGAGGCCGGTGATATCGGAGGGGAGCAGGTCGCTGGTGCACTGGACCCGGCCGAAGGAGAGCCCGAGGGCGCTGGCAAAGGCAAGGGCCATGGTGGTCTTGCCCAATCCCGGGATGTCCTCAAGGAGGATATGGCCGCCGGTCAAAAGGGCCATGAGGCTCAGGCGCAAGGCCCTCACCTTTCCCTTCAGGTGCTGGCTGGAGAGCTCTTCCAACACCGCGTTCATCTCGTCTACCTTGGCTAGCCTCTGCACGTGGGAAACCTCCTGGGGGGATGCCACAGCCACTCATTATAACGGCCACCCCGTGAAAAGGAAAGGGCGCCCGGAACGGGCGCCCTTAACTTCTGTCGTTATGTTCCTGTCGTCATGCTCCCCTCTCCCCCCGGGAGAGGGTGGCCGCAGGCCGGGTGAGGGAAGTGACCGCGGGAAGAGCTGCGACAATCGGGAATCGGAGCAGCAGCGCCTCCGCCCCTCTCCCGAAGGTGGAGGGAGGCCGGAGGAGTACCGGCCGGGGATGGCTACAGCTGCCCCATAAACTTGTGGGTCTGCGGGATGACCCGCACCTCGCTGAGCGAGGAGCAGAGTTCCTGGAGTTCCAGGGTCCGCAGGGCATCGATGCCGATGCTCCCGTCGGCGCGGGTCATCGGCTGCAGGATGAGCGGGATGGACGGATCCACCGCGGCGATCATGGCGCAGGAGCGCTGGATCTCCCAGTCCTCGGTACCCTGGTCCACCACGATCTTGACGAAGACTTCCTTCATGGCCGCCAGCTCCAGAAAGGCGTGGTGCTGATCCCACAGCTCGGGGCAGCCGGACGAAGAGGGAAGCTTGATGTCCATGCCGATGCTGTCCAAGTGCGGGATGAGCGGCGCCAGCGCCTCGGGGAGGGTGCCGTTGGTCTCCAGGTAGATCGGAAGGAGCCTTTTCAAGACCGGCAACCATTCCTCGAGCAGCGTGCCGAAGAGAAGCGGCTCGCCCCCCGTGATGCTGATGGAGTGGTGAATCCCCGGCCAGGCGGCGGTCCAGCTTTCGATCAGCGTGGCGACGCGCTCCAGCGGGACCGGGTTGGGCACCTTGAAGAAATCGCGCCGTCCCGGGGTCAGCTCCAGCAGGCAGTCGTCGGGAACGGCGCTCATGCCGGGGGTGTCGCAGAAGCTGCAGTTCAGGTTGCAGCCGGAGAAGCGGAGGAAGACCTGGCGCAGGCCGACCAGCACCCCTTCCCCCTGGATGGAGGAAAAACATTCGACCAGGGGCGCCTGCAGTTTACTCATAGTAGCTCGCCGCCGCGAAGTCCGATTCCCAGACGGTGACCATCTCCACCTTGACCTTTTCCGAGCCGAAGATCTTGGTCAGCTCATGGTAGAGGTACCGGGCGATGTTCTCGGAGGAAGGGGAAACATCGGCGAAGGGGGCCAATTCGTTGAGGTACTTGTGGTCCAGCGTCTTCAGGAGATCGTTGGTCTCCCGCTTGAGGATCTTGAAGTCGATGCCCAGGCCCGCCTTGTCCAGCTCGTTGGTGGTGATGGAGACTTCGACTTTCCAGTTGTGGCCGTGCAGGTTTTCGCAGTCACCCTGGTAATTGATCAGATTGTGGGCCGCGGCAAACGCAGTGTGAATGGTGAGACGGAACATGCCACCCTCCCTTTTCATTATTTTCATTCCGGCCAATATATCATGAAAACCAGGCCGAGGTTAAGGTTAAGGTTTAGGGGAACCGAAAAAACCGGATCTCGACCTGAACCTCGACCTGCTTCTAGATGTTGATGCTCTCTCCCGGCGGAAGGGCCGGAGGGGGTGGCGAGGTGATCCAGGTGTAGGTGAAGACGAAGAAGAGGACGACCAGGGAGAAGAGGAGGAGGAGACTTGGAAAAAGGCGCACCCGCGGCTGTGCCACACCGCTTTGCAAAAGCCCCAGGGCGGCAACCAGCACCCCGAAGCCCCCGAGCATCCCCGACAGGAAGAAACCGAGGAAGGTGAGGCGTGCCTCCCCCTCGATGCCGAGCCTCAACAGGGCGGAGAGCTCGCTATGAAAGAAGGTGGCGACGATCAGGGCGACGATGCCGGCGCAGATGGCTCTGATGCCGCGGCGTACCGTGGTTTTACGCATGGGACATAACCTCGGGTCGGGACGGTCCTATTCGCACCAGCTCACGTCCCCGACGCCCTTTCTGAGCACTTCGGGACTGTCGCCGATCAGGCTGACCACGGAGCTCACGTCGGCGGAAAGATCGCCGCCATCAACCACCAGGTCGAGCTGCTTCCCGAGTTCGTGTTCGACGGCCCAGGGGTTGCCGATGGGATCCTCACCGGAGAGGTTGGCGCTGGTGGTCACGATGGGAGCACCGAGTTCCCTCACGATGGCGAGGCAGATCTCGTTGTCCGGGATACGGATGCCAACCGTCTTCTGCTTGGTCTGCAACAGGTCAGGGACCACCGTGGCCGCCTCCAGGACGAAGGTGTACGGCCCGGGAAGCAGGCGGCGCAGCTGTTTGAAGGCGTAGTTGGAGACGCGCGCGTAGCGTGCGATCTCGGACATGTCGGTGCAGATGAAGGAGAAGGGCTTCTTGCGGTCGCGCTGCTTGATCTGGTAGATCCGCTCGATCCCCTTCTTGCTGAAGATGGAGCAGCCGATGCCGTAGGTGGTGTCGGTGGGATAGGCCACGACGCCGCCGTTTTTCAGGATCTCCACCACCTTGGCGACGAGCCGTGGTTGCGGGTTATGGGGATTGATCTCAAGCAGCATGTCTAATCACCCGGGTTTAGTCCCAGAAGCGGCTCGTGCACGAAGCGGCCGTCCTTCTGGATCAGGATGTCGTCGAACCACAGTTCACCGTCTCCGGCCAGGATCTTCACCATGTCCCAGTGCACGGCGGAGCGGTTGCCGTTGTCGCACTCGTCGTAGGCCTGCCCGGGGGTGAAGTGGATGGAGCCGAAGATCTTCTCGTCGAAGAGGATGTTGCGCATCGGCACCCGGATCTTGGGGTTCACGCCGACGGCGAACTCCCCCACGTAGCGCGCCCCCTCGTCGGTGTCGAGGATGCGGTTCAGCTCCGCGTCCATGCCGGGCGAGGTGGCCTTGACGATGCGCCCCTTCTCGAACTCCAGGCGGATGTTGTTGAATTCCTTTCCCTGGTACACGGTGGGACAGTTGTAGGTGATGTACCCTTCCACCGAGTCGCGCACCGGCGCGGTGAAGACCTCGCCGTCGGGGATGTTCAGGCGCCCGTCGCACTTGATGCCGGGGAGCCCCTTGATGCTGAAGGAGAGGTCCGTGTCCGAGGCCTTGATGCGCACCCGGTCGGCGGCGTCGACGCACGCCTTCAGCGCGTCCTGCTTCCTCGACTCCTCCTCCCAGTCCATGCAGCAGGCGGCGAAGAGGTAATCCTCGTACTCGTCCAGGCTCATGCGCGCTTCCTGCGCGGCGCCGTGGGTCGGGTAGCGGGTGACCACCCAGCGGGTCCCCTTGACGCGCTGGTCGATGATGGGGCGCACCACCTTGGACCAGGCGATCATGCTCTGCTGGTTCGCCTTGGCCATCACCATGGAGTTGTCCGCGGCGGAGAGGCCGAAGTAGACGTCCACCTCTTTCATGAAGTCGAGTTTGTGCTGCGGGAAGTAGGAGAGCTGGTCGGGGTTGGCGAGGTTGTAGAAGTAGCGTCCGATGTCCGGGATGCTGAACTCGTACTCGACGTACTTGGCCCCCTTCTCCAGGCACAGGGCGTAGAGCTCCTTGACCAGCGGCGCACCTTCCAGGCCGGCGCAGGAGATCAGCACCACGTCGCCCGGCTGAACGCGGGCCGAGTAGTTGACCAGGACTTCGGCGAATTGTCTGACGCGAGGATCTTTCATATGCGTGCCCCCGTAAGGTGGTTTCAGGATGGGTGACGCGGCTGCCCGGCTTAAGGTGGCCGGCAAGCGATGACCGATTCTGTAGGGGCGAATAATCATTCGCCCTAATCAGCAAGAGCCACCTCACCCGCCCCTTTCCCCCAGGAGAGGGGGGACGGTCAGGGCGAATATTTATTCGCCCCTACAGTGGACATCTTATCTGCCGGTGTGCCCGAACCCGCCTGCGCCGCGGCCGGTTTCGCCCAGCTCGTCCACCTCGATGAACTCGGCGCGCTCGCAGCGGGCGAAGACCATCTGGGCGATGCGCTCCCCGTTTTTGATGGCGAAGGGTTCGTTGCCGTGGTTGATAACTATGACGCCGATCTCGCCGCGGTAGTCGGCGTCGATGGTGCCGGGCGAGTTGACCAGGGCGATGCCGTGCCTGAGCGCGAGCCCGCTTCTGGGGCGCACCTGCGCCTCGAACCCGGCAGGGATCTCGACGGCGATCCCGGTGGGCACCAGGGCCCGCTCGCCAGGATGCAGCACGAAATCCTCATCGAGCGCGGCGTGCAGGTCGACGCCCGCCGCCTGCTCGGTCATGTAGCAGGGGAGAGGGGCTGACCGCAGGCGCTTTATCCGTATCGGGATCGTTTTCATCAGACGTTTATGTCGGAATTCGAGAAGGCGGGCGTGCCGATCCGGCCCAGCATGACCAGGGTCAGCGCGGAGTTGTCCAGGATCTCGTTGGCGAGTTGCTGGATGCTTTCGGAGGTGACACGGTCGAAACCTTCCATGATCTCGGAGAGCGGCAGCGGCGTGCCGAAGTAGATCTCGTTCTTGGCCAGGCGGGACATCCTGTTGTCGCTGGACTCAAGCGACAGGAGGAGGTTCCCCTTCAGTTGCTCCCGGGCAGCCTCGAGCTGGTCGACGGGGACGGGCTCGTTCTTGAAGCGCCCGATCTCGCGCAGCATGATCTCGAGGAGCTCCTTGGAGTTTTCCGGGCTGGCGCCGGCGTAGACCACCAGGGAACCGGCGTCGGCATGTGAGGCGATGTAGGAGTAGACCGAGTAGGCAAGCCCGCTCTTCTCGCGCACCTCCTGGAACAGGCGCGAGCTCATGGAGCCACCGAGGATGGCGTTCATGATGAAGGCGTCGTAGCGCTGAGGGTGGCTCTGCTGCACCCCCTTGAGGCCGAGGCAGACGTGGATCTGCTCCAGGTCCTTCTCGACCAGCTCGATCCTGCGCTCGTAGACCGGAGGAGTCGATTCGCTCCTGCCGTGTCCCGGTTCCACCCCCTGCAGGAACTCCTCCAAAAGGACGGTCAGTTTCTCGTGGGTGACGTTGCCGGCGGCGGTGACGATGACGTCGTCGGCGCGGTACATCCGCTCCTTGTAGGCGATGATTGCGTCGCGGGAGAGCCCGGTGACGCTCTCGGCATCACCCAGGATGGACATCCCCAGCGGATGCCCCTTCCAGAAGTGCTGGTGGAACAGGTCGTGGATCAGGTCGTCCGGGGTGTCCTCCATCATGTTGATCTCCTGGAGCACCACACGGCGCTCCTTTTCGATCTCTTCGCTGTCGAAGGTGGAATGGAGGAAGATGTCGGTCAGAAGGTCGACCGCCCGGGGGAGGAACTTGTCCAGGACCTTGGCGTAGTAGCAGACGTATTCGCGGCTGGTGAAGGCGTTCAGGACGCCGCCCACGGAGTCGATCTCGCGGGCGATATCCAATGAAGAGCGGCGTTGCGTCCCTTTAAAGAGGAGATGTTCGATGAAGTGGGCGACGCCGTTCGACTCCCGCCGTTCGTGGCGGGAGCCGTTGGCGACCCATATGCCGATGGAAACTGAGCTGGCATACGGTATCCGCTCGGTGATGACGCGGATACCGTTATTTAGCGTGGTCTTTTTAATCATGGCTAGAACTATACCGGGAAAGCCGAAAATTGCCAGCTCTCACATGAGAGATGTTATTCGGTGAAGGTCTGGCCCAGAGCCTCTTTGCGGGAGAGCTTGATCTTGCCCTGCTTGTCGATGCCGATGCACTTCACCAGCACCTTGTCCCCTTCCTTGAGGATGTCGCTCACGTTCTTCACGCGCTCGGTGTCGAGCTCGGAGACGTGCACCAGACCGTCGGTTCCCGGGAAGATCTCGACGAACGCGCCGAACTCCATGATCTTCTTGACGGTGCCCATGTAGAGCTTCCCTTCCTCGGCCTCGGCGGTGAGGTTGCGGATCATCTTGATGGCGAGGTCGCATGCTTCCTTGTTGTTGGAGGCGATGTTGATCTTGCCGGTGTCCTCGATGTCGATGGCCACGCCCGTCGCCTCGGTGACGCTCCTGATGTTCTTGCCGCCGCTACCGATGACGTCGCGGATCTTGTCGACCTTGACCCAGATGGTGGTGATGCGCGGTGCGAAGGAGGAGAGGTCGCCGCGCGGGGTCGCGAGGGTTTTGGCCATTTCACCCAGGATGTGGACGCGGCCTGCCTTTGCCTGTGCCAGCGCGGCACCCATGATCTCGCGGGTCACGCCGCCTATCTTGATGTCCATCTGCAGCGCGGTGACGCCTTCGGCGGTACCGGCCACTTTGAAGTCCATGTCGCCCAGGTGGTCTTCGTCACCCAGGATGTCGGAGAGGATGGCGTACTCGTCGCCTTCCTTGATGAGGCCCATGGCGATACCAGCGACCGGTGCCTTGATCGGGATGCCTGCGTCCATCATGGACATGGAGCCGCCGCAAACGGTGGCCATGGAGGAGGAGCCGTTGCTCTCGGTGATGTCCGAGACGATGCGGATGGTGTAGGGGAAGTCGTCGTGTTTCGGGAGCACCTGCTGCAGCGCGCGCTCGGCGAGCATGCCGTGGCCGATTTCGCGGCGGCCCGGGGCGAGGCGGAAGCTGGTCTCACCGACGGAGTACGGCGGGAAGTTGTAGTGCAGGAGGAACTTCTTCCTGGAATCGCCGTAGAGCGAGTCGATGCGCTGCTCGTCGACCGAGGTGCCCAGGGTGGCGGCCACGATGGACTGGGTCTCGCCGCGGGTGAACAGGGCGGAACCGTGGGCGCGCGGCAGGAAGCCGACCTCGGTGGCGATGTTACGGATGGTCTTGGTGTCGCGGCCGTCGATCCTGGAGCCGTCCTTGATGATGTGCTCGCGCACCAGGTTGTACTCGAGGTCTTCGATGAAGGCCTTGACCTCTTTCTCGGAGCCTTCGAACTCCTCGGCCAGTGCCGCCACGGTCTTCTCGGTGATGGCGTCGATGGCGTCGTGACGCTCGCCTTTGGCCTTGATGCGAACCGCAGCCTTCATCTCTTCCTTGGCGAGCGCGTCGACGCGGGCTTTCAGGGCCTCGTTCACTACCGGCGCCGGGACGTCGCGCTTCACGACGCCGACCTTGGCAGCCAGTTCTTCCTGCGCTGCCAGGATACCCTGCACCGCTTCCTTGCCGAAGAAGATCGCTTCGAGGAGGTCGTCCTCGGAGACCTCGGAGGCGCTCCCTTCCACCATCAGGATCGCGTCCTTGGAGGCTGCGATCACGATCTCCATGTCGCTCTGCTCTTCCTGCTCGGCGCTCGGGTTGGCGATGAACTTGCCGTCCACGCGGCCGACCTTGACGCCGGCGATCGGGCCCGCGAAGGGCGCGTCGGATACCATGAGCGCCGCGGAGGCGCCGATCATGGCGAGGATGCCGGGATCGTGGTCCTTGTCGGCCGACATGACGGTGGCCATGATCTGGGTGTCGTTAAGGAACCCTTCCGGGAACAGCGGACGGATGGGACGGTCGATGAGACGGCAGGTCAGGGTTTCGCTGTCGGAGGGACGCCCTTCGCGCTTGAAGAAGGAGCCGGGGATGCGGCCGCCCGCGTACGCTTTCTCCTGGTAGTTGACGGTGAGCGGGAAGAAGCCCTGCCCTTCCTTGGCGGTTTTCATGGCGACGGCGGTGACGAGCACCATGGTGTCGCCGCTTTTGATCATGACCGCGCCGCTTGCCTGCTTGGCGATCTTGCCTGTTTCGATAGTGATAGTTTTGCCACAGCACTCTGCTTGTACAGTGTGTACCATTGTTACGGCCTCCATTTGGCTTTGTTCTGGTTGGTGTTGGGGCCGCCGAGAAAAGCGCCTTGCGGGCGTAAAGGTGCGCCGCAGGGCAGTTTTATCCACGCCCCCAACAAAGAAAAGGGCACGAGGCCCTTACATGATAAAAAAGAGGAAAGGCAATATACCCCAGTGAGGTATACTGCCTTTTCTTACCTTCTGATGCCGAGTTTAGCGATGATCGCTTTGTACCTTTCGACGTCTTTCTTCTTCAGGTAGTCAAGCAGACCCCTTCTCTGACCGACGATCTTCAGCAGACCGCGACGGCTGTGATGATCCTTCTTGTGAGTCTTGAAGTGCTCAGTCAGATAGGTGATACGCTCCGAAAGAATTGCAATCTGCACTTCCGGCGAACCCGTGTCGGAATCGTGCAGCTTATGAGCTGTGATGATTTCCTGCTTCTTTTCCGTTTGCAGCATGTGGTTACACCCCCTTCCGCTTCCTAGTTATTTTACTTATTTATACCTGCCCGCTAAGCTTGTCGCCGCGGAATAGATCAAGACCTTTAACTCTTATCACAAAAGCAAGTACGTGTAAAGAAGGAATACTAATTGAATACGCGTGCCAGACGCAGCCCTTTGAGCTTGTCGTACTCCGCTACTGCAGCGAAACGCTCCCCCAGATAGAGCCGCACCTGTTCCCCTTGGGCCAGTTCACCCGGAGCTTCAATGAAATCATGGGGCTGCGGTACCACGCCGTTCAACACCTTCCTCCCACCTGCCTCGGTGAGAAAAAGCGCCTTGAGGTGCTCGAGCGCACGGTCGAGGGGCATGAGTAGCGCCTGCTGGTCAGCGGCTCCGGCCAGCGTCTCGATGCTGATGGCGTCGGCCTCCCTGAAGAGCCCGCTCCTGGTGCGCCGCAGCTCCAGGAGATGCGCGCCGCAGCCGAGCGCCTCGCCGATGTCGCAGGCGAGCGTCCTCACGTAGGTGCCGCGCGAGCAGCGCACGGTGAAGCAGGCTTCGGGGAGACGGATCCATTCGAAGACGAGCGAGTGGATCTCCACCTCGCGCGCCTCGCGCTCGACCTCGATTCCCTTCCGGGCCAGCTTGTAGAGCGGCACGCCCCCCTGTTTGATGGCGGAGAACATGGGAGGAAGCTGTTTCTGGAGCCCCAGGAACTGCGGCACCAGCCGCTCCAGGTCGGCAGGGGCGAGGTGCGACCACTCCCGCTCTGCGATCACCTCTCCGGTGAGATCCTGGGTATCTGTGGCGACCCCCAGCCGCAGGACGGCCCGGTATTCCTTCTCCGCTTCGTCCAGGAACTGGATCGCCTTGGTCCCCTCCCCCACCGCGACCGGCAAGACGCCGGTGGCGAAGGGATCGAGGGTCCCGGTGTGCCCGACCTTCTTCTGATTGATGGCGCGACGGACCTTCGACACGATGTCATGCGAGGTGACACCGGCCGGCTTGTCGATCACGAAAAAGCCGTTCAGCATCAGCGCATCTGCTCCAGCCGGTCGAAGACCTGCGCCTTCACCTCGGCGAGGGTCCCGCGCACCATGCAGCCGGCGGCGTTGTGGTGCCCGCCGCCGCCGAAGGAGGCGGAGACGGCCGAGACGTCCACCTTACCCTTGGACCGGAAGCCGACCTTGAAGAGCCCCTCCTCCACCTGGCGGAAGAAGAGCGCCACCTGCACCCCCTTGATGGAACGCGGGTAGTTGATGAAGCGGTCGGTGTCCTGGGCGGTGGCGCCGGTCTTTTGGTACATGTCCAGGGTCACCGTCACCGAGGCGTACTCGCCCGAGGGGGAGACGGTCAGGTCCGAGAGTGCCAGCGCGAGGAGCGCGATCCTCTGCAGAGGCTCGCTCTCGTAGAGGTTCTCGTTGACGCTCCACGCGTTCACCCCCTTGCCGATCATCTCGCCGGCAATGGCGAAGGACTCTGGGTCGGAGTTGGAATAGTGGAAGCTCCCGGTGTCGGAAAGGATGGCGGTGTAGATGCAGAGCGCGGTGGGAAAATCCACCTCGTCGCCGGCGGCCCTGATGATCCGGTAGATGAGGGCGGCGGTGGCGCTCGCCTTGGGGTCGATCAGGTTGCAGACGCCGAAGTTCTCACACCCCAGGTGATGGTCGATGTTGATGAAGCGGCCGATCCGCATGTTTTCGGTGACCGCCTTGCCGGCGCGCCGGAACTCGCCGACGTCGAGCACGAAGCAGACGTCGAAGTCGCGGTCCGGCATCTCGCCGTAGACCTGATCCGCCATGGGGAGGAAGGAGCAGTTGTCCGGGACGGGGTCGCTCAGGTAGACGGTGACGTCCTTGCCGCGCGCGGTGAGGTAGTTGGCCAAAGCCAGGGAAGAACCGACCGCGTCGGGGTCGGGGCTCTCGTGGCTGGTTACCAGGAAGCTCTGCGCCTGGTCGATCTCCGCCACTATCCGCTTAATCTCAGCTGTTGTCGCCGTCATCCGTAGCCCCAATCTCCTTCAGAATCGATTCGATATGCTGGCCGTAGTCCAACGAGGTGTCGTACTTGAAGGTCACCTCGGGGGTGAAACGCAACTTGAGGGCCTGACCGATCTCTTTGCGGATGAAGCCCTTGGCGGAGTTGAGTCCCGCCTCACTGTTCTTCTTGGCGGCATCGTCGCCGTGCACCGTGAAGTAGACGGTCGCCTGCCTAAGATCGGCGGTGACCTTGACTCCGGTGATGGTGAGAAAGCCTATGCGGGGGTCCTTGAGACCCTTTATCAGGAGTTCCGAGATGATCTTGTGGATCTCTTCGGCAACCTTGTCGGAACGCTTTACCATGATTGTTTCTCTCTTGTCAGTCGGGGAAGTGCCATTGTCATGGACCACTCACCCGTAGGGGCGAATAATCATTCGCCCTGCCTTGCCCGCCCACCTTGCTCCGGGCGGAAAACGGGCTGAATCATAAAACGATAAGGGGAGAGGGCCTACCGCGGCCGGGATGCCGGACGCGGGACGCCGCTCCCCCCGTGTGTTCGTCGGTTACAGTTTGCCGGCCACCTTCTCCATTTCGAAGCACTCGAAGATGTCGCCGACCTTGATGTCGTTGTAGTTCTCGAGGCTCATGCCGCACTCGTAGCCGGTAGCGACTTCCTTCACGTCGTCCTTGAAGCGGCGCAGGCTCCCCAGTTTTCCTTCGAAGACCACCACGTTGTCACGCAGCAGGCGGACCTGGGCGTTCCTGATGATCTTGCCGTCGGTGACGTAGGAACCGGCGACCATGCCCGCCTTGGGCACCGAGAAGACTTCCCTGATCTCGGCACGGCCAAGGTATTTCTCCTTGAAGGTCGGCTCGAGGAGGCCTTCCATCGCCTTCTTGATGTCGTCCACCGCGTCGTAGATGATGTTGTACAGCCTGACGTCGACCCCTTCCTTCTCGGCGAGCGCCGCCGCCTTGACCTCGGGGCGGACGTTGAAGCCGAGGATGATGGCGTTGGAGGCGCTGGCCAGGTTGACGTCGGTCTCGGTGATGGCACCAACGGAGGCGTGCAGCACGTTGAGACGGATGGCGTCGGTGGTGAGCTTCCTGAGGGACTCGGCCACGGCCTCGACGGAACCCTGCACATCGCCCTTGACGATGGTGTTGAGGTCCTTGACCTCGCCCTTCTGGATCTTCTCGTAGAGCTGCTCCAGGGAGAGCTTGCTGTGCTTGGCCAGTTCGGATTCGCGCAGCTTCATCTGGCGGTGGTTCGCGATCTCCTTGGCCTGCTTCTCGTCGGTCATGGCCACGAAGATGTCGCCCGCGTCGGGCACTCCGTTGAAGCCGATGACCTCGACCGGCATGGCCGGTCCGGCGGCGTTCACCTTCTCGCCGCGGTCGTTCTGCATGGCGCGTACGCGGCCGAAGTGGATGCCGGCCACGAAGTAGTCGCCTGCCCTGAGGGTACCCTCCTGGACCAGGACGGTCGCAACCGGGCCGCGCCCCTTGTCCAGTTTGGCCTCGACCACGGTGCCGCGTGCGGTCTTGTCCGGGTTGGCCTTGAGCTCGAGGACGTCGGCCTGCAGGAGAACCATCTCGAGCAGCGACTCGAGGTTGATCCGCTTCTTGGCGGAAACCTCGACGAAGATGGTCTCGCCGCCCCATTCCTCGGAAACCAGGCCGAACTCCATCAGTTCCTGCTTCACCTTGCTCGGGTTGGCCTCCGGCTTATCGATCTTGTTGATCGCCACGATGATCGGGACGCCCGCAGCCTTCGAGTGGTTTACCGCCTCGCGGGTCTGCGGCATGACGCCGTCATCGGCCGCGACCACCAGGATGACGATGTCGGTGACCTTGGCACCCCTGGCGCGCATCGCGGTGAACGCCTCGTGGCCCGGGGTGTCGAGGAAGGTGATCTTCTGACCCTTGAGTTCCACGTCGTAAGCGCCGATGTGCTGGGTGATGCCGCCGGCCTCGCCGGCGATGACGTTGGCCTGACGGATGGCGTCCAGGAGCGAGGTCTTGCCGTGGTCGACGTGACCCATGATGGTGACGACCGGCGGACGCTTCTGCATTGCCTCCGGCGCATCGGGCTCCGCCTCGAGCAGTTCGTCCACGTCCAGCGCCACGTTCTCGATCTCGTAGCCGAAATCGGTTGCGAGGAGGGTTGCGGTGTCGAAGTCCAGCGGATGGTTGATGGTCGCCATCACCCCGAGCTTCATGAGGGCGCGGATCAGGTCGGTGGCCTTGATGCCCATGCGCTTGGCCAGTTCGCCAACGGTGATGGACTCGCTGATCTTGATGATCCTCTTGATGGCCTTCGGGACCGTGATCTCGGTCTTCCTGCCGACCTGGACCTTCTCGACGTACTTGCCCTTCTTCCCCTTGGAGCGGGGACCGGGCTCAAAGACCCGCTCGCGCTTGTCGAGCATGTCCTTGAAGCTGTCCTTTTTCCCCTTGCCGGCAACTGCGGCGCCCTTCTTGCCGTTCTTGCCGAAGTCGGTGCCGCCTGCGGGGGCAGCCTTTCTCCCCTTGCGGCCGCGATCGTCCAACAGCGGCGGCGGCTCGATCGGGGTCAGCGGTGCCGGACGGTCGGGGCGCGGCCCGGTGGGGCGCTCGCCGGGACGGCCTGCACCCGGGCGGGGTGCCGGACGCTCGGTGCCGGGGCGCTCGACGCCGCGGGGCATCCCTGGGCGCGGCGCGGGGCGCTCACCCTGCGCGGGACGCTGGTACTCGCGACGCTCGGCCGGGCGCTGGGTCGGGATCGGGATCTCGACACGGCCGAGGATCCTGGCGCGGGTCGCGGTCGGCTTGTCCGGTTCGGGCTCAGGCTTGGCTGCAGCGGCCTCGGGCGCCTTGGCCGGTGCGGCCTCGACAGGCTTCTCAGCTGCCGCGGGTTTGGCGGTCTCCGGCGCTGCGGGAGCGGCCTCTGCTTTCGGCGCTTCCGGGGCGGGTTTCTCGAGCACGGCCGGGGCCTCCGGGGCGGGCTTCTCGGCTGCCGCGGGCTTCTCTTCCTTCACGGCCGGGGCCGGGGTGGCCTGCACCTCGGGCTTTGCCTCCGGCTTGGGAGCCGGAGCCGCCTCGATGATCCTGGCGCGGACCGGTTCCGGTCGCTTGGGAACCTCTTCCACCGGAGGCGCCTTCTCGACCGCCACGGGCTGCGCGGCCTCTGCCTTCTCCGGCTCGGCCGGCTCGGCTGCCGCTGCCGGGGCTTCCGGCTCGACCGCCTTGGCGCGACGGCGGATCAGGGTCGGTTTCACCCTCACTTCTTCCTGGGACACTTCTTTGTGGGGGGTCTGCGCAGGGGCGGATACCGCCTTGATATCCGAATCCTCAAGGACAGCCATATGGTTCTTGACCTGCACGCCTGCCTCGGCCAATCTTGCCATAAGCTCCTTATTGTCGATCCCCATCTGCTGCGCCAGCTCATATACGCGGGTTTTGCTCATCTACTCACGCTCCTCCTCAAAGAAGTTCCTGTACTTTTCCATTTCCAATCCAATCGATCCCACGAAGCCGCTTTCCATAACAATCAGGACGCTTCTGAGTTCCTTTCCCAGCAATTCCCCAAGACGCTCCTTGGTGAACAGGGAGATGCAGGGGACCTCCTTGAGCTGCGCCAGCCCCCTGAACTTGTCGCCGATATCGGGCGAGATGTCGGTGGCGACGAACAACAGGCCGGCACCCCCCTTTTTCAACTTTTCCTGAACCTGGTCGGAGCCCGACACCACCTTGCCCGCCTTGTTGGCCAGGCTGATGTAGGAGGCGATGCGCTCCTCGAGCTTGCGGACCACCTGCTGCACCAGCCCCTCGGGGTCGGCGCCCAGCACCTCCCCCTTGAAGCCGCGGGAGAACTGCTTTTTCTGGGCCGCCTGCCTCAGGCAGGAGGCTTTCAGGCAGGTGTACGCCCCGCGTCCGGGGAGCTTGCTTTGCAGGTCGGGGACCAGGGTCCGGTCCGGGGCCAGCACGAAGCGAAGCAGTTCCCCCTTGTCCTTGGTCTCGCGGCAGGCAAGGCAGCTTCTCTGTGGTGTGGCCTTGGGCATCTTAATCCTCTTCGGTCGCCTCTACTACTGCTGCCGGCTCGGCGGCCTCGACGGGCTCGGCGGCCTCCTCTTCGACCTCGGTGCCGTCGTAGGAGGCGAACTGCTGCAGCTCGGCCTCGGCCATGCGGGTCTCGCTCTTGATGTCGATCTTCCAGCCGGTCAGCTTGGCGGCGAGACGCACGTTCTGGCCGCGCTTGCCGATGGCGAGCGAAAGCTGGTCGTCCGCCACGATGACTTCCATGGCGTAGTCCTCCTCGTCCACGTACACCTTGGTCACCACGGCCGGGGCGAGGGCGTTGCAGGCGAAGCGGGCGATGTCCTCGCTCCAGGGGATGATGTCGATCTTCTCGCCGCGCAGCTCGGACACCACGTTCTGGACGCGGGAACCGCGCATGCCGACGCAGGCGCCGACCGGGTCGACGTCGCCGTCGTGCGAGTAGACGGCGATCTTGGCGCGTCCGCCCGGCTCGCGCACGACGCTCTTGATCTCGACGATACCTTCCGCGATCTCCGGCACCTCGGCCTCGAACAGCTTGGCCAGCATGGTGGGATGGGTGCGGGAGAGCATGATCTGCGGCCCCTTGGTGGTCATGCGGATCTCGGTGATCAGGGCCTTGACGCGGTCGCCCTGGCGGTAGACCTCGCGCGGGGCCTGCTCCTTGTGCGGCAAGAGCGCCTCGGCACGTCCCAGGTCCACGATCAGGTCACCCTTCTCGAAACGGCGCACCACGCCGTTCACGATCTCGCCCTGGCGCTCCTGGAACTCGTTGAAGATGGTCTCGCGCTCGGCCTCGCGCACACGCTGGATGATCACCTGCTTTGCGGTCTGGGCGGCGATCCTGGAGAAGCCGGAGGCGTCCATCTTCATGCCGATGGAGTCGCCGATCTCGACCTCGGGGTCTTCCTCGCGCGCCTCCTCCAGCTCGATCTCGCGGTAGGAATCCTCCACCTCGTCTACGACAGTAACGAACTCGAACAGCTCAACCTCGCCGATCTCGGGGTTGTAGTGCGCCTCCAGATCACGGGTATTGCGAAATTTCTTGTTGGCAGCGGTGAGAACGGCCTGTTCCAGCGCCTCTACCACAATACTTTTATCGATGCCCTTCTCTTTTACGATCTGGTCGATCGTGTGCTTGAGGTTAAAGCTCGTTTCCACGTGACTGTCTCCTTCTGCTTGCTGATAATTGCAAAGTAAAATTTAGAATTCGAATTCGAGGTTGGCCTTGGCCACCTTGTCCAGCGGGATCGAGGCGTGCTGTCCCTCGGTGAGGTCGATGCCGATCACCCCGTCCTTGACCCCGACCAGTTTCCCGGTGAAGGTCTTGCGCTTGTTCCCCGCGTCGTCGGTGAGCGTGTCGAAGGTCTTCACCTTCACCAGATGCCCCTGGAAGCGCTCGTAATCGGCGAGCTTCTTGAGCGGGCGGCAGATCCCCGGCGAGGAGACCTCCAGGTTGTAGTGATCCGGCATGAAGTCTTCCACGTCCAGGATGTCGGAGAGCTGCCGGCTCACGTCGGCGCAGTCATCCAGGGTGATGCCCCCTTCCTTCTCCAGGAAGACCCGCAGCACCATGTCGCGCCCCTCGCGCTTGTATTCCAGATCCACCAGGCCGATACCGAGCGGTCCCCCGATCTCGGCGACAATTTCCGTGACTCTCTCTACTACATCAACCTTGGCCATCTCTAGGTTTTCCCATAAAAAAAAGCGAGCCGGAGGAGCTCACTTTTGAGTGAACGTTAACATGTGACCCATTATGTAGCATGGAAGAGTTGTTTATGCAAGCGCTTTTTTTGCGAAAGTAAGCCGTTTTTCAAGCATTCACGCCGGTTACCCCCCTGCTTCAGAGGCTGATTTTCTTCTCTCCCTAGGACAGCAAAACAACTCCGCTCCGCTGCCGCATTGGGGCAATTTAACAGCACCGCGTTTATTTTCCTGCCAGGGGCAAATTTTATCCTGCCAATGGAGCGGCGGACGGTGCAGGCAAATGCTCCTGGTTCAAGCAGAGTCCCAGCATTCTCTTCACTTTTGCAGCATTAGCTGCTATATATTGGCGTTGCAGCAATGACATCGAAAACAGCACCAGGAAAGAGAACTGACATGAAATACATAAGCACCAGGGGAAACATCGCGCCGATCGGGTTCAAGGAAGCAGTGATGATGGGACTTGCCACCGACGGCGGCCTGATCCTCCCGGAGAGCATCCCGCAGATCGCCCCTGAAACCCTTGCCGCCTGGGCCAGGCTCCCCTACCGCGAGCTCGCCTTCAATATCATTTCCCTCTTCGCCACCGACATCCCGTCGGCCGACCTCAAGGCGCTCATCGACCGCTCCTACGGCAGCTTCGAGCACCAGGAGACCACGCCGCTGGTGAAAAAGGACGGCGTCTATATCCTGGAGCTGTTCCACGGCCCCACCCTCGCCTTCAAGGACGTGGCGCTGCAGCTTCTGGGCAACCTCTTCGAGTACCTCCTGAAGGAGCGCGGCGAGAAGATGAACATCCTGGGCGCCACCTCCGGCGACACCGGCAGCGCCGCCATCGCCGGCGTGCGCGGCAAGGAGAACATCAACATCTTCATCCTGCACCCGCACCTGAAGACCTCGCCCATCCAGGCGCTGCAGATGACCAGCGTGCTCGACGCCAACGTGCACAACGTCGCCATCGAGGGGACCTTCGACGACTGCCAGAACATCGTCAAGACCCTGTTCAACGACCTGGAGTTCAAGAAGGAGTACGCGCTGGGCGCCGTGAACTCGATCAACTGGGCGCGCGTGCTGGCGCAGGTGGTCTACTACTTCTACGCCTGGGGGCGGCTCCCCGAGCAGGGCAAGGTGGTCTTCTCCGTACCGACCGGCAACTTCGGCGACATCTTCGCGGGATACCTCGCGAAGAGGATGGGGCTCCCGATCGAGAAACTGCTGCTCGCAACCAACGAGAACAACATCCTCTCCCGCTTCGTGCAAAACGGCGACTACTCGCTGGGCCAGGTGGTGCAGACGGTCTCCCCGTCCATGGACATCCAGCTTGCCTCCAACCTGGAGCGCTACCTGTACTACCTCTTCAACCAGAGCCCGGAGCGGGTGAGAAGCGCCTTCGCCGAACTGCAGCAGACCGGGAAGATCGTCTTCACTGCCGAAGAGGTGCAGCGCGTGCAGAGCGAGTTTTTGAGCTGCACCGTCAACGAAGAGATGACCCTGGAGACCATCGCCTCCTTCAACAGGGAGACCGGCTACCTGCTCGATCCGCACACCGCGGTAGGCGTGCGCGGGGCCCTGGAGTGCGTCAAGGGGCATCCCGCCGTGGTCTGCCTGGCCACCGCCCACCCCGCCAAGTTCGGCGAGGCGGTCGAGCGCGCCATCGGTGCTCCCGCGCCGCTGCCGCCCCAGCTGGCCGCCCTGCAGGGAAAAGAAACCCGCTGCGAGATCATGGCCGCGGACAAAGACAAGGTGAAGCAGTTCGTGATAGCAAAAGCAAAGGCTTAGTCCGACGTCGGACCTGTCGGGCTAGTCAGACTAGTCGGGCAGGTCCGCCCCAAAAGAGACCCCTTCAATGCCTCTCCCCCCCCTGAAAGTAGACTGGACCCTCATCGACACCGTCCACCTCGACATGGACGGCACCCTGCTCGACCGGCACTTCGACGACCACTTCTGGCTGGAACACGTCCCCAGGCGCTACGCGGAAAAGAACGGCATCAGCGAGCACGCCGCCCAGGAGAAGCTGTACCGCATGTTCCGCTCCCAGGAGCAGACCCTCAACTGGACCGACCTCGACTACTGGTCGGCACAGCTCGGTCTCGACATCCCCGTGCTCAAGGAAGAGGTGAACCACCTGATCGCGGTGCACCCCTTCGTGATCGAGTTCCTCCTCTTCCTGCGCCAGCATGGCAAGAAGATCTACCTGGTGACCAACGCCCACAGCAAGACCCTTAACATCAAGCTGCGCCTGACCAGGATAGGGAGCTACTTCGACGGGATCATTTCAGCCCACGATCTGGGACTGCCTAAGGAGGATCCGCTTTTCTGGGGGAAGCTGCAGCAGAAGGTGCCCTACGATCCGGAGCGGACCATGCTGGGAGAGGACAGCGAGACCAACCTCGAGACCGCGCGCCGCTTCGGCATCCGCTACCTGATCCACGTCGGACGCTTCAGCTCGACGGCGACGCCGGCCCAATCGGAGAGTTTCCACTCCATACATTACTTCGGTGAACTGATCCCGCGCGACGGGGGCATGAGCGTCGAACTCGCCCCTAGCCGCGGGATTTGACCCGGCACAGTCCGTACTTCTTGGCCAGATCGTAGAGCGCGGGGCGGCTCACGCCGAGCACCTCGGCCGCCTTGCTCATGTTCCCACCCGAAGCCTCGATGGCATCGTGCACCATGTGGCGCTCCACCCTGTCCCGGGCTTCCCTGAGCGTCAGTTGACCGGAAACGAAGCCCGCCATACCGCAGACCGTCTCGCCGCCTGGTGCGAGCTGCCCCCCGGACAAGGTCATGTCGTTTCGGTACGAGAAAAGTCGCTGCAACACCACGCATTGAGCCCCCGGCCACCCGACAGGGTGGGACTCGTTGCCACCCCCCGAAGGGAGCCGGCAACCCGCATCTTCAACTACCCGACGCTTTTTCATGACGTCCATCCTCGCCTGCTAGCGGTTGACCAAGGAACCACTCGCGGAAGCGGAGCATTCGCTTCCCACCCGGAAGAACAGTCGGCGGCTAACCCTTTGCATAATTATATTTTTTTAACATTTGCTAGTTCTATCGCACCCCCCCTGGTTGTCAAGGCGAGTTGAGAGGCCGATCTGTGCCGGGCATAGCCCTTGCGGGCATCCCCCTTCCTTGACACCATGCACCCCATGCATTACTATCGGTTCCATTCATATGAAATCATTGAATAATCCATAGCTTCGAGGAGGAGCAATGAGCAGCGACCTCAATTGGGACACCACACCACTTTACCCTTCCCCTTCCGCTCCCGAACTGACCAAAGCCTTCGAGGACGCCACCACGCAGGTAGCCGAATTCAGGGAACGCTACCGCGGCAAGGTCGCCGGACTTTCCGCGGCAGAGCTACTCGAGGCGCTGAAAAGCTATGAGAAATTGCAGGAGGAGCTGGCGGTGCCACAGCTTTACTCCCACCTTCTCTTCGCCGCCGACAGCGAGAGCGACCTGCACAAGCGCCTCTCCCAGAAGTCCCAGGAGTTCGGCAACGCCATGGGGCGCGAACTGCTCTTCTTCGATCTCGAAATAATCCAGATGGATGAGGAGCCATTCCAGCAGCTGATGCAGGCCAGCCTCCTCGACAACTACCGCCACTTTCTGACGGTGCTGCGCAAATTCAAGAAGCACACGCTATCCGAGCGCGAGGAAAGCCTCCTCACCCAGAAAAGCCTCACCGGTGTCCAGGCCTTCTGCCGCCTGTTCGACGAGGTCTCCGCCTCCCTGCGCTATACGCTGGAGATGGACGGCGAGACCCGGGAGATGACCGGAGAGGAACTCCTGTCCCTGCTGCACCACCCCGACGCTGAGCTGAGGGAGCGGGCGTTCGGCACCTTCCTCAAAAAGCACGAGGAGCACAGCATCCTCTACTCGGCGGTGTTCAACAACGTGGCGCTGGATCACTCCCAGGAAATGGAGCTCAGAAACTACAGCCACCCGATGGAGCCGACCAACCTGGGCAACGAGATTCCCAACGAGGTGGTGGAGAGCCTGATGCAGGTCTCCGAAAAGAACTACCCGCTGGCCCAGGAATACTTCCGCCTCAAGGCCAAGCTGCTCGGCATCCCCAAGTTGAAGAACACCGACGTGTACGCGCCGCTCACCGAGAGCGACCGCAAGTATAGCTTCGAAGAGGCGCGTGCCATGACCGTCGAGGCCTACCGCGGCTTCTCTGAGGAGTTCGCGGAGCTTGCCGACTCCTTCTTCACCGGCAAGCGCGTCGACGTCATGCCTCGCCCCGGCAAGAGCGGCGGCGCTTTCTGCATGGGGATGACCCCGACGCTCCCGCCGTACCTGCTGTTGAATTTCACCGGCAACCTGCGCGACGTCGCCACCATCGCCCACGAAGTCGGCCACGGCATCCATTACCAGCTGGCCCAGCGCCAGACCATGCTGAACTACCACCCGCCGCTCCCCTTGGCGGAGACCGCGTCGGTGTTCGGCGAGATGCTGCTGACCCGCCAGCTCCTGGAGCGGGAGACCGATGTCGAGGTGAAGAAGTCGCTTCTGTGCGCGAAGATCGAGGACATCATCGCCACCACCTTCCGGCAGAACGTGCTGACCAGGTTCGAGGAGCGGATGCACCTGGAGCGGGTGAAGGGGCTTTTGACGGCGAGCGAGCTCGCCGAGCTTTGGTGGCAGGAGAACGCGAAGCTCTACGGCGACTCGGTCGACATGATCGAGCCCTACCGCTACGGATGGAGCTACATCTCGCACTTCATCCACGCCCGGTTCTACTGCTACTCCTACACCTGCGCAGAATTGGTGGTGCTGTCGCTGTTCCAGCGCTACCTGAAGGAGCGGGAGAGCTTCGTCCCCATCTACCGCGACATCCTCGCCGACGGCGGGTCCAAGTCCCCCGGCGACACACTCGCACCGGCCGGCATCGTCTTCAGCGATCCCGGCTTCTGGCAGGGAGGGTACGACCTCTTGGCCGACCTGATCGCAGAGCTGAAGGCGCTGCTGTAGGTCCGACTCAGACCATGTCTGACATGTAACCGCAAAAAGGCCCGCCGGTTTCCCGGCGGGCCTTTTTGTCGTGCTGCCTTATGCTGCCAGTCCGATTACATCTCGTCGAACTGGAGGTACTTGTACACGTTGGCCTTGTTCGGCTCGACCTTCTCCTTGTACACGGCCAGGTACTCGGCCGGGGTCGGGAGCTTGCCCAGGTTCACGGTGACGGCACCGAGCTCTGCGGAGCCCAGGAACACCTTGGCGCCATTGCCGATCCTGTCGTCGAAGTTACGGGTCGAGGTGGAGAACATGTTCACACCGTCGGGCACGCGTGCCTGGTTACCCATGCAGAGCGAGCAGCCGGCGATCTCGACGCGTGCGCCCATGGCGCTGTAGACGGAGAAGTAAGCCTCGTCTTTGAGCTTAGCCTGATCCATGCGGGTCGGCGGGCAGATCCAGGTGCGGACGTTGGGGTTGAACTTCTGCCCCCTCCAGATCTCGCCGGCAGCGCGGAAGTGACCGATGTTGGTCATACAGGAACCGAGGAACACGTCCTGGATCGGGGTGCCGGCAACCTCGGAGAGGAGCTTGACGTCGTCCGGATCGTTCGGGCAGGCGAGGATCGGCTCGGTGATCTCGGCGAGATCGATCTCGATGACCGCGGCGTACTCGGCGTTGGCGTCGGCTTCGAGGAGCTTCGGTGCCTTCAGCCACTCGTTGGCGGCATCGATCCTGTTCTGCAGGGTCTGCGCATCCTGGTACCCCTCGGCGATCATCTGCTTCATGAGGGCCACGTTGGAACGGAGGTAGGTGGCTACCGACTGCTCGGAGAGCTTGATGCAGCCGGCGGCGGCGCTACGCTCGGCGGCGGCGTCGGTCAGCTCGAAGGCCTGCTCGACGGAGAGCTCCGGAAGGCCTTCCATCTCGAGGATGCGGCCGTTGAAGATGTTGACCTTGTTCTTCTTGGGCACGGTGAGGAGCCCCTGCTTGATGGCCCAGTACGGGATCGCGTTCACCGCGTCGCGCAGGGTGATGCCCGGGTTGAACTTGCCCTTGAAGCGGACCAGTACCGACTCAGGCATGTCCAGCGGCATGAAGCCGAGGGCGCCCGCGAAGGCGACCAGGCCGGAACCCGCCGGGAAGGAGATGCCGATCGGGAAACGGGTGTGGGAGTCGCCGCCGGTACCGACGGTGTCCGGCACGAGGAGACGGTTAAGCCAGGAGTGGATGACGCCGTCGCCCGGCTTCAGGGGCACGCCGCCGCGCTCGATGATGAACTGCGGCAGGGTCTTGTGCATCTTGACGTCGGCCGGCTTCGGATAGGCTGCGGTGTGGCAGAAGGACTGCATGAACATCGGCGCCTGGAACTTCAGGCAGGCGAGTTCTTTCAGTTCGTCGGCGGTCATGGGGCCGGTGGTGTCCTGGGAACCGACAGTGGTCATCTTCGGCTCGCAAGCGGTGCCCGGCAGGACGCCGGTGACGCCGCAGGCCTGACCGACCATCTTCTGTGCCAGGGAGTACCCCTGGCCCGGCTTGGCAACCGGGTTGACCGGCAGGGTGAAGACGTCGGTCGGCGCGAGGCCGAGGGCCTTCCTGGCGCGGTCGGTGAGGGCGCGGCCGATGATCAGCGGGATGCGGCCGCCGGCGCGGAACTCGTCGAACAGGGTGTTCGGGGCCACGGTGAAGGTGGAGAGGACCTCGCCCCCCTCGGTGGTGATCTCGCCCTTCTTGGAGTTGATCACGATGACGTCGCCGGTCTTCATCTTGGTCACGTCGGTCTTGATCGGGAACGCGCCGGAGTCCTGCGCGGTGTTGAAGAAGATCGGGGCGATGACGCCGCCGATGATGATGCCGTCGCGACGCTTGTTGGGAACGGCCGGGATGTCCTGGCCGATGTGCCAGAGCACGCTGTTGCAGGCGGATTTACGGGAGGAACCGGTACCGACGACGTCGCCCACGAAAGCGACCTGGAACCCTTCGGCCCTGAACTTGGCGATGGTGGCGTTGCCGTCGGGGAAGCGGGTCTTGCCCATGGCGAGCGCATGCAGCGGGATGTCCGGACGGCTCCAGGCGTCGCCCGCCGGGGAGAAGTCGTCGGTGTTGATCTCGCCCTCGACCTTGTAGACCTTAACCTTCACGGTCTCCGGCAGGCCCGGCTTGGAGGTGAACCACTCGGCGTTGGCCCAGGAATCGAGGACCTTCTTGGCGCCGGCGTTAGTCTTGGAGAGCGCGAGGACGTCATCGAAGGCGTCGTACACGAGGGTGGTGCCGCAGAGAGCCTTGACGGCCTCGTCGGCAACTTCGGCGTCCTTCAGGGCTGCCACCAGCGGGGCCACGTTGTAGCCGCCCAGCATGGTGCCCAGGATCTGGACCGCGTCTTTCTTGGAGACCAGCGGGGACTTCTTCGCACCGGAGAGGATGGCGGCCAGGAAGCCTGCCTTCACCTCGGCGGCCGGGTCGACGCCCGGGGAAACCCTTTCCTTCAGGAGGTGGAGCAGGAACTCCTCCTTGCCTGCCGGCGGCGCTTCCAACAGTTTGCAAAGATCCGCGGTCTGCTCAGGGTCGAGCGGCTTCGCAGGAATCCCAAGTGCCTTTCTTTCTGCCTCTTGCTTCAAGTACGCTTCGATCATGATTCCTCCTAGATAATGTGCAGCTATTTACGGAAGTTATCAAAATTCTTCTGTCAGCCGGTGCTTCATTTGAACGGATACTGTATACAATTTTTACCCTGTTTTGTCAATTGTTGAAAGCACCAATAAAATGGGGCAGTTTCTCCCGGAAAGAGCTGTTACTGTGGCGTTTTATCTGCAGTCAGTGGAGGTGGTCGACTGTGACAAAGGGGGGGATATTAAGGAAATAAAATGTATTCCTGGTGAGTGTAGGCGGTGAACCTGGTCCCGCGCAGGTAACCGACCAGGGTAATGCCGGCCTCCTCGCAGATGCGGATGGCCATATCGGTGGGCGAGGTGCGGGAAACGATGACAGCGACGCCAAGCTGCGCCGCCTTTGTGGCCATCTCTGCGGAAACGCGTCCCGAGGTGGCCATGGTGGTGCCGGAGAGAGGCATCTCCCTGAGCAAGGCCTCTCCCGCCAGGCGATCGACCGTGTTGTGCCTGCCGATGTCCTCGGCGTGCAAGAGCAACCTGCCAGCGGCATCGCCGACGGCCGCGGAGTGGACGCCGCCGTGGCTTTTATACTTGGTCGAGCAAAGCGCCAGTTGCTTCATCAGCTCGAAGATCGCCGCGACCGGAACCTGCTCACGCACGGCAGCAGGCAGCTTGCCGCCGGCTTGCGGCAGGGAAAACGTGATGCCGGTGCCGCATCCGGAGGTGAGCACCGGCTTCAGTTCCTGTGGCACCTCTCCCTTGATGCGGACGTTGGCGATGCCGTAATCGTTGCAAACGCTCAGCACCAGGAAATCGTCGGCACGGGAGACGAACCCCTGGAGCCGCAGGAAACCGGCCACCAAAAAGCGCAGGTCGTGAGGCGAGGCGACCAGGGTCACGATCTCCCGGTCGTTGACCCGCAGTACCAGGGGGAATTCCCGCACCACGTCGACCTCGCCGCGCAGCACCTTTCCGTCGTTGTAGGTGGTGACTTCTGTCATGGTCTATCTGCTTATCCTCTCTGCCCAGCGATCATCGGTCCCCTGCCCGGTCAAAAGCGGGCGAATGACTATTCGCCCCTACGTTATACCGCCGATGCAAAGGTACTTCACTTCCAGGAACTCATCGATGCCGTACTTGGAACCTTCCCGGCCGACGCCGGACTCCTTCATGCCGCCAAAGGGAGCAACCGCGGTGGAGATGAGGCCGGTGTTGATGCCGACGATGCCGTACTCCACCGCTTCGGCCACCCTCCAGACCCGCGCCATGTCGCGGCTGTAGAAGTAGGCGGCCAGGCCGAACTCCGTGGCGTTCGCCAGTTGGATCACCTCCTCCTCGGTATGGAACCGAAACAGCGGTGCCACAGGACCGAAGGTCTCTTCCCTGGCGAGCAGCATGTCGGGCGTCACGCCGGTGAGCACGGTCGGCTCGAAGAAGGAACCTCCCAGCGCATGCCGCTTGCCGCCGATAACGACCCGCGCCCCCTTGGCAACGGCGTCAGCGATGTGCTCCTCGACTTTCTCCACCGCAGCCATGTCGATGAGCGGCCCCTGCTGGGTCTCACCCTTCAGCCCGTCCCCCACCTTCAACCCGGCGACGGCCTGCGTAAGCCTTTCGGCGAAGCGGTCATGGATGCCGTCCTGCACCAGGAACCGGTTCGAGCAGACACAGGTCTGACCGGCGTTGCGATACTTGGAAATGACCGCACCCTCGACGGCGGCATCCAGGTCGGCGTCGTCGAAGACGATGAAGGGTGCGTTGCCGCCGAGTTCAAGAGACACCTTCTTGACCGTCCCCGCGCACTGCGCCATCAGCTTCTTGCCGACGTCGGTGGAGCCGGTAAAGGTGAGCTTGCGGACCAGCGGGTTGGCGGTCATCTCCCCGCCGATGCTGGCAGCGGAGCCGGTGATCACCGAGAACACCCCCGCCGGCACTCCCGCTCGCCGCGCCAACTCGGCCAGGGCCAGCGCCGAATATGGGGTCGCGGTGGCAGGCTTCACCACCATGGTACAGCCTGCGGCAAGCGCGGGTGCAGCCTTCCTGGTGATCATTGCGGAGGGGAAATTCCAGGGGGTGATGGCGACGCAGACACCAACCGGCTCCTTGAGGACCACGATGCGCTTGTCATTTTGATGCGAAGGGATGACATCACCGTAGATCCTCTTCCCCTCCTCGGCGAACCATTCCAGGAACGAGGCGGCGTACACCGTCTCGCCGCGGGCCTCGGCAAGCGGCTTTCCCTGCTCCGCGGTCATCAGCACGGCGAGGTCGTCCTGATGCTCCAGAAGCAGTTCGGACCACCGCCTTACGATCACAGAGCGTTCCTGGGCAGTCCTGGCGCGCCAGGCCGGCAACGCGGCATGGGCCGCCTCGATGGCGCGGCGGGTCTCGGCGCCTCCCATCTTGGGAACGGTGCCCAGCTTTTCTCCGGTGGCCGGGTTGATGACGTCGACGGTATCGCCGCTATCGGCCCCGCCCCAGGCGCCGTTGATAAAGCAAAGCTGCTGGAAAAGACTTTTGTCCTTGAGAATCAGCATATGCTCCTCCCGTCAAAAGTTATCCAATCCGCGGCAGACGTTGTGTATACCCCATAGCCACCTCTGCAGCAACAGAAACCTGCCCTCCCCTCCCCCTCCCCTCCCCCTCCGCGCCCCGGGAGGGAACTACCTATGACAATGCCCCCCCCGACTGTACGTCGAGGAGGGCACCTCGCCGCTCACAGTGGCCATCATGGTACAGCGCTCAAGGCACCTGCAGCCCGGTCCGCACCAGGTAGTTGACGGCATAGATGTAGTCGTCTACGTAATCGCGGCGACCGTCTTTGTTGAGATCGAAGCGCGGGCGGGACGGCGTTCCCCGATCCTTCAGGAAACGCTCGAAATCTGCCTCCTTCACCGGCCGCGTCATCCCGGACACCAATGACGCCCTCGGGGCCACCGCCAACGGCATCTGTTGCCGCAGCCCGCCGTAGAGCATCGTGATGTCGGCCTTTACCACATCACGCTTCGGCCGGGCTTGAATCTCCCAGCCGGCCTCGGTCCGTCGGTGCGCGACGTAGGTGCATCCGCTGAAGGTGAAGCTGGGAGTCGCCTCGCCGGTCACCGTGCCGATCACCAGCGTCACCGTTGCCTTGCCGTCGGCAAGGGCGACCGGCGGGAGTTGCCGGAAGGGAACGGGGGCGTCCTGGCGAAACAGGGCGATCAGGTTTGCCGGGGTGCGCTCCCCCTGGAAAGCCTTGAAACGGTCGAGGACGCTGGTGACGGCAACCGGCTGGGTCACCTGGGGCCGCGGCGCGCTGGCCTCGGCTGCCGGAGTCTCCTGCTCTGGAGGAGGCGGGGTCTCTCCCCGGTCCAGCGGCGCCTCCTCCCCTTCCAGTTGCGCATTTTTGGTGCGCAGCCGCTTCTTCACGGCCGGCACCCCCTCCTGGGACAAGGGAGCATCGATCCGCGCGGGGGTCTCTTTGGCCGGCACGTCCGCCTGGCCGGTTGCGGTCTCCTGGCCGGGCATGGTCACGGTCCCCCCGACCGGCAACGGGCGCGGCACCGCGATCGGAAGCGCGGTACCTCCCGAAGGGGTGCCACTTCTTGCCTCTTCCCCGGGCTGCGCTGCGCCGGTGCCGCCGTCGGCTGCGCCGACCACGGCCGAGGGGTTGACGATGACGGGCTGCGCCATGGCGACCTTCTTGCCTCCGGCATCGATAAGCGTGCCGGCGACCAGGGTGATGACGCCGGGTGAGTTGCCGGTCCGGTCGAAGGCGACGCTGGCGATGATGCCGCTGCCGGCGAGCCCGCGCGTGCCGACGATGGCCAACCTGATGGGGTTTCCGGGGTTGGCTGCGCTCATCATCCCCTGCACCATATTCCCCATGGTGACCCGCGGGTTGGAGAGCGTGGCGGAATCGTAGCCGATGCTGAGGTCGAGACCTGCGACGCCGTCCATCTGGTCGCCGCGTAGGAGGAAGACGCCATCGGATCCGGGCGAGGATATGGAAAGAGTGGGCAAGGCAAAGGCGGTAGCCGGCAGGACCAGCAAGAGGAAAAAAAGCAGCCTATACCAGGGACAGTGACTCTGCCTGATCATGATGACCTCTATGCCTGGGGGATAAAACAGCAGGAACGGACCGGTTTACTTTACTGACCCCCCCGGGGGCTGTCAAGCAAGCCCCCCGTGACAAGGTCGACCTGTAAAAGGAAAAGGGGTGGCCGCCCGGCCACCCCTCCCCTTTACTGTTCCGCACGAAAACCCGCCTCCCTTAGGAGGGGAGTTTTCCCATGCTCTTCAGGATGTCCCACCCCTTGAGGAGGTCGAGAGCGCGCAGCACCTGCGAGTCGCTCTTGATCATCTCGTCGGTCTTGTAGGGAGCCGGCTTCGCCTTCTTCTCGTCCTGCTCGTCCTTCTTGTCCCCTTCGAAATGGTTCTCGAGGTCCTTCTCGCGGATGTGCATCCCTTCGCGCTTTTCGCTTGTCGCGGCGATCTCCACGCGCTCGGCCACGATGTCCGGGGTGATCCCCTTGGCCTGGATGGAGCGGCCGCTCGGGGTGAAGTAGCGGGCGGTGGTGAGCCTCAGGCCCGAGTTGTCGGAGAGCGGGATGATGGTCTGCACGCTACCCTTGCCAAAGCTCTGGGTGCCCATGATGACCGCGCGCTTGTGGTCCTGCAGGCAGCCGGCCACGATCTCGGAGGCGGAGGCCGAACCGCTGTTGATCAGCACCACGATGGGGTATTCGCCCTGCTTGTGGCTCTTCCTCGAGGTGAAACGCATCTGGGAGTCCTTCTCGCGCCCCTCGGTGTAAACGATCAGCTTCCCTTCGGGGACGAAGTGCTCGCAGACGCGGACCGCCTGATCGAGAAGCCCGCCGGGATCGTTCCTGAGGTCCAGCACCAGCCCCCTGAGCTGCTTCTTGTCGGCCTGCAGGCCCTGCAGCGCCTTCTCCAGGTCGTCGTCGGTCTTCTCCTGGAACTGGGCGATTCGGACGTAACCGTAACCGTCGTCGAGGACCTTGTACTTCACGCTCTTGACCTGGATTATGTCGCGCTCCAGGACGAAGTCCTTGGTCTTATCGAACCCTTCGCGCATGATGGTCAGGGTGACCTTGGTCCCCTTCACGCCGCGCATCCTCTTCACCGCGTCGGTTATGGTGAGGTCCTTGGTGAACTTGTCGTCGATCTTCAGGATCTGGTCGCCCGCCTTGATACCCGCACGGAAGGCCGGGGTGTCCTCGATCGGGGAGATGACGGTCAGGATCCCTTCCTTGACGGTGATCTCGATGCCGAGGCCGCCGAAGGCGCCCTTGGTGTCGATCTTCATCTCCTTGTAGGTCTCGGGGGGCATGAAGGAACTGTGCGGGTCGAGCGAGGTGAGCATGCCGTTGATGGCGCCGTAGACGAGCTTCTTGGTGTCCACTTCCTCGACGTAACTCTTCTTCACTATGGCGAGCACGTCGGTGAACAGCTCGATGGACTGGTAGTCGCTGCCGCCCCCCTGGGCGGCACATCTGCGTTGCACGCCGAACGCTATGACGAGCGTCAGCAGTGAAACGGTAGTGACAAACAGGGTTGTCTTCTTGAACTTGCTACCCTTGAACATTTTGCCTCCCTGGATTTTTCTTGCGATGCCCTGCTTATCTGAACCAGGGGGAAGGATCTACCGGTTTCCCCTGGTATCTGATCTCGAAATAGAGCATGGGTCCTTTAGTCGAGTCGACATCGCCCACGCTGGCAAGTACGTCGTTTTTGGACACCTTCGAACCGACCCTTTTGGCTATGGACGAAGCGTGGGCGTAGAGACTGAAGAACCCGTCGCCATGATCGACGATGATCATATTACCATAGCCTTTGAAATAGTCGGCAAAAATCACTTCGCCGTCATATATTGCATGGATGGCGCTACCGGCGGGGGCTGCCACTGAGATCCCGTTACTGACAGTAAAGGAATCAAACTCTGGGTGCTTATGCCTTCCGAAACGGTCGATGACGTTGCCTCGTACCGGCAGCGAGAGCCGCCCTTTCTGGGCACCCAGCCCCTGGTTGGGAACCGGGGTGGCCTTGGCGGTCACGCCGGGGCGGGCCGGTTCGCTCCCCTTGCCGGGACGACCCTTGGAACTATACGCTTTTCTACTTTTGGCTTCAAGCCTTTGAATCATGCTTTGCAGGCGGCTGGCGTTGGCCTGCAGCTCTTTGAGCGAGGCGAGGTAGCTTTGCTTGTCCTGGCGCACCTTGACCAGGTAGGTCGCCTTGCGGCTCTTTTCCTGCTCGATCTCGCGCTTCTTCGCCTCGATGGAACGCCGCAGCCCCTCCTTCTTGACCGCCTCCTGCTCCAGGCGTTCCTTGAGCCGGTTCAGCCGCTCCAGGTTTTCGTTGTACTGCTGGAACAGCTTCTTGTCGTTGGCGAGGATGCTGCGCATGTAGCGCAGGTTCTCGCTCATCTGCGGGAAGGACTCCGAGGAGAAGAAGACGCGCAGGTTGCCGGTGTCGCCCCCCTTGTAGAGCGCGGCCACGCGGCGGTTGATCTGCGCCTTCTTGCGCTCGGCCTCCTGCCGCTCGCGCTCGATGTCGTCGTGGGTCTGGTCGATCCCCTTCTCGACGCCGGCGAGGTCGCGCCCCAGGGCGGCCAGGTTTGACTGCTTTTCGGCAAGCGACTTCTGGATCTGCACCAACTCCCCCGAGACCTTGGTCTCCACCTTCTGGGTCTTGGAGATGAGCCGGTTCTTCTCCTTGATCTGCTTCTTGATGTTCTGCAGCTCCTCATTGGCGCCGGCGCGGCAAAGCGCGGGTGCCAGGAGGGCGAGGACGAGCAGGATTGTGGCGGTAAGATGGCGCATGCTAGACGTTTATGAACCTCTTGAGCGAGGTCGCGCTGCCGATGAACCCGAGCAGCACCCCCCCGAGGACCACCCCGGCCAGGTGCGTGGCGGGGAGGAAGGAGAGCCCCGCCGAAGCCGGGTTGATGCCGAGGAAGTCGCCGGCGTTTTTCAGGAAGGCGAAGTAGCACCCCAAAAGCGCCAGAAGCGAAATCACCGCCCCGGCGGCCCCCTGCAGGACCCCCTCGATCAGGAAGGGTGCCTTGATGAAGAAGCGGGTCGCTCCGACCAGCCCCAGGAGTTCCAGTTCGTCCTTCCTGGCGTAGATGGTCAGCTTTATGGTGTTGGAGACGATGAAGAGCACGGTGATGGTCAGGAAGCTCCCCAGGAGCGCCCCCATGAGCCGGAACAGGTTCATGAAGGAGTTGAAGCGCTTCACCCACTCCTCGCCGTACTGCACCTCGCTGATCCCCTGGATCTGCTTCAGCTTCTTCACGTAGGCGGCCACGGAGTCGGTGTCGCGGTGTTCGCGGTCCAGCCTGATCTCCAGCGAGGCGGGGAGGACGTCCGGCGTGATCCCCTCGAGAAGCGACTCCTGGCCCTTCAGGCGGCTTCTCAGCCTCTTCTCGGCCTCGGCCTGGCTCACGAAGAGCACCTTGGAAGTGCCGGGAATCGCCTGCACCCTCCCCTTCAGCGCGGCGACCGCGAGCGGCGCCGGTTCCTGGTCGAAATAGGCGGTCACCTGCACCTTGTCGCTCCACCCCTCCGCCATCCCATCCAGGTTCACGTAGACCAGGAGAAAAAGCGAGGCGATCAGAAGCGCCAGCGCGATGGTTCCCACCGTAACGGCGCTGACGAAGACGTTCTGGCGCAGGTTCGCGAAGGCGCGGCTGGTGAAATAGGAGAGCCTGCCGAAGAAACCTTCCTGCTCAAGCTTGGGGCGAACCGCACCCTTGTTATTCTTGGACATCGGGCACCTCCAGCATGGTGGCCTCGGTTGCCGCCTGCCCCACGAAAAGATCGGGCGTATCGACGATGGCCCCCTTGTCGAGCCTGATCACCCTGCGGTGTGAGTTCTCGATCACGCGGCGGTCGTGGGTCGCCACCACCACGGTGGTGCCGCGGTTGTTGGCCTCCTTGAAGATGGAGAGGATCGCCTCCTTGTTCTCGTCGTCCAGGTTGCCGGTCGGCTCGTCCGCCACCAGGATCTTCGGATCGTTCACGAGGGCGCGCGCCAGCGCCACTCGCTGCTGCTCGCCGCCGGAAAGTCTCAGAGGCGTCGCGTTGATCTTGTCCTCGATCCCCATCCTTTTCAGGATGTGGTAGACCTTCTTGCCGATGTCGCGCTTGCCCCATCCCAGCACTTCCAGGGTGATGGCCACGTTCTCCAGCACGGTCCGGTTCGGGAGCAGCTTGTAGTCCTGGAACACCACCCCGATGGAGCGACGCAGCAGGGGAACCTGCGAGCGGGAGAGCCGGGTCAGGTTGACCCCGTCGATCAGCACCTGCCCCCGGGTGGGGGTCAGGTCAGCGTAGATCAGTTTAAGGAGCGTGGACTTCCCCGCCCCCGACTGCCCGGTCAAAAAAACAAAATCCCCTTTGGGGATCTTGAGGTTTATGTCGGACAGCGCGCTCGACTCCGGCTGGTACGACAAGAAAACGTTATGCATTTGGATCATGGGTTTGTAAGCCTCGTAACTACCATTCGTTGTACGGCTTGCCGTCGCTGCCGACCAGCGCGGAACCGCTGTGCACGTCGTAGACCCCGCCGGTCGCCCCCTCGGAGGGGGTGTCGGTAGCGGGAGGCGCGGTGACTACCCAGGTGTCCTTGGACTTGGTGAAGGGATCCTTGGGTATCTCCCTGAGGTACCTGTTCTTGTTGTCGACGAGTTCCTGCAGCGTCTCGGGGTACTTCCCCTGGTCCGCGTAGTACTGGTCGATGGTGGAGCGCATGGTGTACAGGTCTTCCCGCAGCACCGCCTCGCGGGCCCTGATGATGCCCCACTGGTAATTGGGAGCGCTGATCGCCGCGAGAATGCCGATGATGGTCACCACTATCATCAGCTCTATCAGCGTAAACCCCCGCTGACTCTTCACTATCCTCTTCAACATGAGGTTCACCAGTCCTTGTATTTCGTACCGTCTATGGCGACGCCGTCGCTCAGGGAATGGACGTCGAAGACGTCCTCGCCTCCCCACTTGGTGCTGTCGAACTCGTCGGCATGGGAACGCAGCCCCCACCCGGTATTGTCATCCCCTTCGCCCTTGAAGAAGGGGTCCTTGGGAATGCGGCGCAGGAACTTCTTCTTTTCCTTGACCAGCCCGCCGAAATCATCTCCCTCCACCAGCACTCCCAGCTTCTTGGGGTAACCGGTGGCGTTGAGCACCTGCACCGTTTTCTGGTCCGACAGCGCCTTGTCGTAGTTTTTCTTGTATTCGTCTATGGCGGTCCTGATCTCGCGCAGGTTCCTTCTGAGCTCGAGCTCCTTGGTCCGCTTGGCGGCCATCTGGGCCGACGGGACGATCAGCGAGGCGAGCAGGGTGAGGATGACCATGGTCACCACCATCTCGATCAGGCTGAGCCCCCGTTTATCTCTAAGGATCTTCCACATCGCGGCGACAGCCCGGAGGGGCTACTTTACCTCCACTACTGACTTGAATGGGGTCACGGCGATCTGCTCGCCCCCTTTCTTCGTGAAGCTGGTGTTGGAGAAGGAAAGGGGCGTGCTCCCCTGCCCGATCGCCTTGAAGGTGACCTGGGCCAGCACGCCGTTGGCGAGTCCCCCCTCGCTCCTGCTGCCGGACATCCAGAGCTCCCCCTTCTTCTTGTCGGCGAAGGCTTGGAAGGTCGACGGCTTTCCGGTCTCCTTGAGGAGCGGCCCTTCGGTCTGTGCCACCACCTCGAGGATCTTGGGATCGTAACTCAGCACGAACACCGCCTTCTCAAGGTCCATTATCCCGGAAACGTTTATCTGCACCGCGAACTGGTCGTTCAGCTTCACCGAAGAAGGGAGGCTGAGGGCGAGCAGGGCCTTCTCCAGAGGGACCGGCGAGACGGTGGGCTTGGGCGGTTCCTTGGCCGCGGCAGCGGCGGCGGCAGCGGCGGCAGCGTTTGCGGCAGCTCCCAACTCAGCGGGTGACGGGCCCTGAGCCGGGATGGCGGTTGCGGCAGCTTCCGCGCCTTGTTCAGCGGGAACTTCGACAGCGGCTTCGCCCCCGGCGGCGCTTGCCGGTGCCGGGGCACCCGGTGCGATCCCATCCTCTGCGCCAGGAGCGGCAGCGACCGGAGCGGCAGCGACCGGAGCCGGGGCGACCGGAGCCGGGGCGACCGGAGCCGGGGCGATCCTTTTAGCCGGAGCCGCCTTGGCGGGCGCTGCCTTGGCCGGAGCAGCGGTATCGGCAAACTCGGGCTCGATGAAGGACTGGTACGGCTTGTTGGTGGAGGGCTCGTCCTCGCGACCGGACCAGAAGGCCGCCACATCGCTGTCGGGCACCGTCACGCCACGCACGATCCTCGGCGTGATGGCCAGCAACAGTTCGCTCTTGTCATTCGACTTGCCGGTGTTGGAGAAGAGGTTGCCGAGCACGGGGATGTCTCCCAGCAGGAACACCTTTTTCTTGCTGTCGGTGTCGTTCTTTTGCATCAAGCCGCCGATGATGCTGGTCTCGCCGTCCTTCAAGGACAGGACCGTGTCGAGGTTTCTGGTCCCGATGGTGACCACCGTGGTGGCCTGGTCGGTGCCAACCTTCTCCCGACCGAGGATGGAGCTCACCTCGAGGCCGAGCTTGATGGAGACCTCGTTGTTCAACTGTATGGTCGGCTCAGCGTTCACCTTCACCCCGACGTCCACGTACTGGACGTTGACGCTCGTGCCGGTGGAGGTGGAAGAGGTGGTCGTGATCGGCACCCTGGTGCCGACGTTGAACTTCGCCTTCTCGCGGTTCTTCACCCTGATCTTCGGATTGGAAAGCGTCTCGCCGTTAGAGAGCGTCTTACCGAAGTTGAAGGTGGCGTTGGGCACGGTGAGGTAGCCGTTGTACCCCCTCATCTTGAAAACGTTGAGCAGGTTGCTGACGTCGGCGGCCGTGGTGGTGGTGCCAGAGGTGGTCGACGTTGTCGTGGTGGTGCTCAGGGCATCGGAGAGGAACTTACCCTGGGGCCCGGTCACCCCGAGGGAGGCGGCATAGCTGGAGAGGGCAAGGCCAAAGGTCTCGGTACCCGCCTTGGAAAGCTCGAAGACCTCGACATCGAGGAGCACCTCAGCATCGGGAACGTCGTTGGCCTCCAGGATCTTGCGCGCGACCTCCACCACTTCGGGGGTGTCACGGATCACCAGGGCGTTGGCTTCCTCGTTCACGTAGATCTTCTTCACCTGGAGCATGGTGCGCACCAGGTTCACCGCCTTCTTGGCATCGAGCTTGTTCAGGTAGAAGGTCTGGACGAAGAGTTCCTCGTACTGCTTGATCTTGTCCGGGGTCTTGGGATAGATGATGATGGTGCTCTCGTTCAGCACCTTCTTGTCCAACTTCTGCATCCCGGTCAGGAGTTCCATGGCCTGCTGGAAGCTCCCGTTTTCCAGGTGCAGCGAGACGTTGACGTCCTTTACCCCGTCATCGAAGACGAAGTTGATCCCGGAAAGCTGGGTCAGTATGTTGAAGATGTCCTTGAGCTTGGCGTCCTTGAACTTCAGCGTGATCGGCTTGGTCGACTTCAGGTTCAGCTCGAAGCCGTCCAGCTTCTGCTTCTTGCCGGCCAGGATGCGGTCCAGCCCCTCCCTGGCCGCCTTGTTGGAGGGCTCGAACTGGAGCACGTGCTGGTAGGAGGTCATCGCCTCGCGCAGCTTGTGGTCCCTCTCGAAGTCCGCCCCCTCCTGGAGGTAGGTCTGGGCGTTTCTCAGCTTGAGCGTATGGTCCGCACGGCTCTTCGCCTCGACGTAGGTCGGGTCCATGGCGTAGGCGGTCTGGAACTCCCTTAAGGCCTCGTCGTAATTCTTCTTCTCGAAGAACGCCTCACCCTTCTTGAAATGCACCTTGCCGGCCGCCTGGGTGATGTTCAGAAGCTTCACCCGGTATTCCCCTACCTCGGGGTGCTTGGCCGCGACCTCGGCATACTTCACCAGCGCGGCGTCCAGGTTCCCCTCGCGCTCGAGCTGCTCTGCCTTACTAAAAGCGGTGCGCCCGGCCGCGCAGCCGGAAAGGGCCAGGGTCAGCAGCATCAGGGTTGAGATCGATCTTAGTCTATGCATGAAGTTGCTCCTTAAGGCCTGGGACTGGTACTGGTGCGGCGCATGCTGAGCGACCTGTTTTCTACCAGCGGAATCACCAGCTGCCGGTCGGTCTGGATCGACTTGATGGTGATGGCATCATCGGTCACGTTTGAGACCTGGAACCTCGGGCCCACCTGGCCTCCCTTCTTGGCGAGGAAGATCTCGCCTCCCTTGGAGAGGAACACGGTCCTCTCGGCCCCCTTCTTGAGGAAGCCCAGGAACACGAACTTGCCGAGTTCGGCATCATCCAACTGCTCCTGGGTCGGCGGAGGAGGAGGGGGAGGAGTTACCTGCGCCGTCGGCAGCGGTTGCGGGAGGGGGGGCAGTTTCTTGGGTGGCGGTGGCGGCGGCGGCAGCTTGAGAGCCATCTGCTTGCTCTCGTCTTTGTAAAGCGGCGAGAAGATGTTGCGCCTGAAGCCGCCGGACGCCGGCATTTCGCGCTGCAGCTGGTCGAGGTGCACCACGCCCGTGGCGGACGGAGCGGCCGCCTTGGGTGCAGCGGGGCTCTGTTTCCGGAGCACGGTCGCCCTGGCACCCGGCTGGTTCTTCAGGGTGACCACCTGCTGCTGCCTGGGGGAGCGTACCACCGCGTAGACGATGGCCCCTGTCAGCACGACCAGCAGCAGAAAAAGTGCAAGTTTCTGGCGGTTCATGCCCCCTCCGTAAGCAGGTAGACCGTGGTCTGAATCTTCAGGTTCACGCTCTCCTGGGTCATGCTCTGGTTACTGAGGGAGATGCTGTCGACGGTCACCATATCCGGGTAGCGCACGAGGTCGGCCAGAAAGCTCTTCACCGCCGAGTACTTGCCCGCCACGGTGAAGGAGACGTCGTAGGTCATGATCTGGGTTGCCTTGTTCTTCTTGCCCGGCTTGTAGGTGATCCCCTGCAGGGCCAGGGAATTGCTCTTGGCGGTATCGTACAGCCGGCTCAGCACCCTGGCGAAGTCCTTCTTGGGGATGAAGCGCTTCTTGAATTCGTCCAGGTCGCGCACACCGCGCTGGTACCTGGTGGCGTCGGCCTCCGTCTCCCCCCTGGCCATGGCGCCGCGCTTGGCGAACCACTCCGTCTGGACCTGCTCCAGTTGGGGCCGCTGGTACCCGGAGAGGTAGAGTTGGATCCCCAGGGCAAGCAGCGCCAGGAACCCCAGGAAGGTGAACGATTTGCGCCTGGCGGCGAACATGTCGAGTAGCGTCTGGAAGTTCATCGATAGCTCACCTTGCACGAGAGGGTGAAGCTGTACCCCTGCTGGGTGGTGCCCACCTTGCGATCGCTCTGGCTCAAGAGGTACACCTCCGAGAAGCTGGGGGACCTCTCCATGTTCTCCAGCAGGACGCGCAGGTTGTCGAAGTTGAGGGCCATGCCGGTAAGCTTGATCACCTGGGGGTCCTGCGCCGTCGGTTCGACCTGGTTCAGCGCCACACCTGCCGGCACCACCTGTTCGAGCTTGTCCAGCAGGGAGATCCAGTTGACGGTCTTGCGGTCGATCAGGGCGTTGGCGAAGGCGATCTTGCCGTCCAGCTCCCGCATCTGCTCCGCCGGGACGGGAGGGGCGTCGGCGGGACCGCGGCTCGCCGCGGCGCTCTGGCTCTTGATCTTGTTGATCTCGACCTGGTTGTTGGCCACCTCGCGCACCAGGTACACAAGGAACAGCGCCATGATCGCGAAACATGCGGTCAGCACGGTGTTGAGCTGGCGCAGGTTTACGTAGCGCTTGGTGGCCAGGTTGATGGTCAGTTTCATATCACAGGCTCCTCAGCGCGGCGCCGACGGCGCCGGCCAACGCGTGCAGCCCAGGCCGGTCCAGTCCCAGCGTGGAGCCCTGCCGGAGCAGGCGCTCCGGGTCGAGCAGCACCGGCTCCAGACCGCTCGCCTCCGCCACCAAGGCGCGGAAGGACTCGGCATCGCCGGGAGAGGCGGCACAGAAGACCTCGCCCACGTTCTGGCCGGGGTTCTGGTCCCGGTAGACCAGGAAGGAGCTGTTCACCTCGCGGAACAGGTTCTGCACGTCCGCCACACCCTCCTTGGTGCGGTAGAAGCCGAGCACGCCGCCGTTGAAGATCAGCACCGTCATCGCCCCCTGGTAGAAGGTGACGAAGGCGCCGTCCTCGGAGAGTTCGAGCCTGGGGGCGAACAGGCGGTACAGGTTGAAGGAGGTGAAATCGATCAGCTTGGGCTCCAGCCCCGCCTCGTTGATGAGGTCCTCGTACTGTTGCACCACCGGACGGGAGATCAGCGACACCAGAAGCGACACGGCGCCGTTTTCCTTCTCCTCCAGGGTCTGGTAGTCCAGATGAACCGCGCCGATCTCGAAGGGGAGGCTTTTCTTGAGCTTCCAGCGGATCACGTCCAGCCCCTCTTCGCGGTTCTTGAAGCGCGCCTCCAGGTCGAGGAGCACCACGCGCCCCACCGCGTCCGGCAGGGAAACGCAGACGCTGCGCTCCTTGGTCAATAGGCGCAGGTGCGCCTCCCTGAGCGCGGCCACGAAGGCCTTCGCATCGGTGACGTTGGGGTCTCGGCGCGAGAGGGCCAAAAGCCCCGGCGCAAACGGCAGCGACAGCCCCGCCTCGACCCGGGGGGTCTTGCCGCCGCCGACCAGGGCGAAACTGAACCCGGCGGCGGAGAGTTCCAGTCCGAGACTTTTCCTGGACATTAGCATATCTGGCACCTACTCCACAAAGGTGACACGGTTGATTTCCTTAAGCGTCGTCTCGCCGGCCAGCACCTTGGCCACGGCCGATTCCCTGAGGAACATGGTCCCCGCCGCCTTGGCCGCCTTCTTGAGGGCGGCGATCGGGGCCTTGGAGATGATCAGCTCCCGTATCTCGTCGTTGAGATCGAGGAGTTCCACGATGGCGGAACGCCCCCGGTAGCCGGTACCGTTGCAGTCGTCGCAGCCGCGGGCCTCGTACAGGGTCAGGCCGCGGGCGCGCTCCGGGTCGATGGCGCACTCGCGCAGCTCGTCGTCGGAGACGGCAACCGTCTTCTTGCAGGAGGGGCAGATCTTGCGGACCAGGCGCTGCGCCATGACGCAGTTGAGGCAGGCGACGAAGTTGTACGGGTCGATCCCCATGTGCGTGAAGCGCCCGATCACGTCGAAGACGTTGTTGGCGTGCACGGTCGTGAACACCAGGTGACCGGTGAGAGCAGACTGCACGGCGATCTGGGCGGTTTCCGAGTCGCGGATCTCGCCGACCATGATCTTGTCCGGGTCGTGGCGCAGGATCGAGCGCAGGCCGCGGGCGAAGGTGAGCCCCTTCTTCTCGTTGACCGGGATCTGCGTGATGCCGGAGAGGACGTACTCGACCGGGTCCTCGATGGTGATGATCTTCTCGAGGCCGGTGTGGATCTCGGTGAGCGCGCCGTAGAGCGTGGTGGTCTTGCCGGAACCGGTGGGGCCGGTCACCAGCACCATGCCGTAGGGTTCCTTGATCATCTTGCGGAAGCGCTTGATCTCGTGGGACGCCATGCCGAGCGTCTCCAGGGTGAGCCCCCTGAGGTCGCTGGCGATGCTCTCCTTGTCGAGGATACGGATGACGGCATCCTCGCCGAAGGCGCTGGGCATGATCGAGACGCGGAAGTCGATGGACTTGGCGCCGATCCTGACCTTGAACCTGCCGTCCTGCGGGATGCGCCGCTCCGAGATGTCCAGTTCGCTCATGACCTTGAGCCTGGAGATGAGCGGACCCTGGAAATGGTTGTCGATCGGGTCGGTTGCCTTGTAGAGCACGCCGTCGATGCGGTACTTGATGACGACCCCTTCCTGGGCGGTCTCGATGTGGATATCGGAGGCGCGCCGGGTCAGGGCGTCGAGGATGGTGGAGTTGACCAGCTTGATGATCGGGCTGGTGTCGGCGGAGACGTTCTCGACGGAGAGGACCTCCTCCCCCTTCTCGGTCTCGGTCACCAGCTGCAGCATGAAGTCTTCGGAGACCTCTTTGAGCACCCGGCTGGTCCCCTCGCCCCGCTTCAGGTGCTGGGCGATCTCCGAGTCCGCCGCCACCTTGTATGTAAGCGGCCGCTCCAGGAGCAGGGCCATCTCGTCCAGCTGCAGCACGGCGGTCGGGTCGGAAATGGCCACCACCAGGAGGTCTCCCTGCAGTTCCAGGGGGACGAAGTGGTAGCGGAACATCACCTCGGGCGGGACGATGTTGAACAGCGACTCGTCCGGGCGCACCCCTTTCAGGTCGACGAATTCCAGCCCGAACTGCTGCGCCAGGGCCTGCGCCAGGGCGACGTCAGTGATCAGCCCGTCGGCGAGGCAGATGACGCCCAGGCGCTCCTTGGTGCTCTGCTGCTTGTCCAGAGCATAGGCGAGCTGGTCGTTGGTAAGTTCACCCTGCTCCAGGAGGATGTCGCCCAGCCTTTGTCTTTTGAACGGCTTCAGCATGTTCCCTCTAGGTAACGGTGCTGGCGATCTTGAAGATCGGCAGGTACATGGTGATGATGATGGTGCCGATGACCACCCCCATGACGATCATGATGGCGGGTTCGATCGCGGTGGTCAGCACCTGGAGACTCCTCTCGATCTCGTCCTCGAAGTAGTCCGAGATGTCCCCGAGCATCTCCTCGAGGGCGCCGGTGGTCTCGCCCACCGAGAGCATGCGCAGCGCCAGGGGGGGGAGGAGCTTCATGTTCTCCAGCGCCGTGGAAAGCTTGCTCCCCTCCTCGACCCGGTGCACGGCCATGAGCAGGCCGCGCTCCAGCACCTTGTTGTTCAAGGTCCCAACCGACATCCGCATCGCCTCCACGATCGGGATACCGGAGCCGAGGACCGTGGCGAGGGTCCGGGTGAAGCCGGCCAGCGCGTAGCGAACGACCACAGTCCCGACCAAAGGGGTTTTGATTTTCATGCCGTCCACGGTGTAGCGCCCGGACTCGCTCTCCTTCCAACGTTTGAAGATGGTCACCGCACCGAAGATGAGCGCCACGAAAACGAGCAGGTAATGGCGCAGGAACACGGTGAAGTTGATCAGCATCTGGGTCGGCACCGGCAGTGCGTTGCCGGAATCGGCGTAGATCGTGCTGAAGGTCGGCACAACGTAGATCAGGAGCACGGTGATGGCCACGAAGGCGACCGAAACGAGAATGGCCGGGTAGAACATGGCGCCGATGATCTTGCCGCGGAACCCCTCGGTCCTCTTCAGGAAGGCGATGTAGCGCCTGATGGTCTGCGGCAGATCGCCGGTACGCTCGCCGGCACGGATCGAGGCGATGTAGAGCTGCGGGAAGACCCTCGGGTACTTCTCGAGGGCGGCTGACAGCGCGAGTCCTCCCTTGATGTCCTCCCTGACGGCGTTAAGGATCTCGTTCAGCTTCCCGGTCCCGGACTCGAGGATGGTGTCGAGGGCCTGGATGATGGGAAGACCCGCCTTCAGGAGCACCAGGAGTTCCTGGTTGAAGAGCAGCAGTTCCTTGTTGCCGATCTTCTTCCGGCCGATACCGGACTCCAGCAGGAACTGGAACGGCTTCTTGCGGACCTCGAATACCGCATACCCCTGTTCCTCCAGACTCTGACGCAGCAGAGCCTCACTGACAGAATCCAGTTCCTTGGTGAGGATTCGGCCGTCGGAAGATCCTATTTTACAGGTATAAAGGGGCATAAGACACTATGAGTACCACAAATATGAGAGAATTAAAACTCTAAAAGGGGAGCAGATACTGTCTACGACGGCGTCAGGCCTGCATCATGCCGAGGATCCAGACGACGAAGAACAGAAGCACCCCTGCCCCCCACCTGAGGGCCGCTTTCCCCTCGAAACGGTCCCGGGCCGGAAAGGCGCGCAGGATGAAGAAAACGGTGCAGATCACGAAGCCCCAGATCCCGCTTACGCAGACGATCGACCATAGCGTCGAGGCCATCAGTCCCTCCCCTTGGGGAGCACCGCGCGCAGCAGCGACCCCAGCTTGAGTTTCCAGACCATGAGCACCGCCTCGCGCACGATCTTTTTGGACATCTTCGAGGTGCCGGCATGACGGTCGATGAAGATGATGGGGACCTCGCTGATGCGGAACCCCTTCTCCTTGCAGCGGTAGTTCATCTCGATCTGGAAGGAGTAGCCGTCCGAGCGGATGTTGGTGAGGTCGATGGCCTTGAGCGTCTCGGCGCGGAAGCACTTGAAACCGCTGGTGCAGTCGGAGATGGTGAGCCCGGTGATCACCCTGGTATAGACGCTGGCGAAGTAGCTCAGCATGAGCCGGCGCAGCGGCCAGTTCACCACGCTCACCCCGTTCAGGTAGCGCGAACCGATCACCAGGTCGGCATTGCGGGTTTCCTCGAAGAAGTAGGGGATCATGGCCGGGTCGTGGGAGAAATCCGCGTCCATCTGCACCACGAGGTCGGCCCCCATGGCAAGCGCCTTGGCGAACCCCTGGCGATAAGCGGAGCCAAGGCCGAGCTTGCCGCTGCGGTGCAAAACGGAGACCCGCCCCGTTTCCGCGGCCAGGCGCTCGGCGAGCTCGCCGGTGCCGTCGGGGGAGTTGTCGTCCACCACCAAGAGCTCCAGCGCGGGGTTCAGGGCCAGAACCTGCCCGACCAGTTTTTCCAGGTTGTCTCTTTCGTTGTAGGTGGGGATCACCACGATAGGCTTGATGGGTTTCAAGGGGGGCTCGCTTTCCGTTTACATTGAACGGCTAAAACCGCAAAATCAGGGCCGCTTGGGGAGTTGAACGTCCCGAAAGTGGACCTCGCAGAGGATAAATGATTTTCATCGGGCAAGTCAAGCTAAAGGGATCGCGGCAAAGGCGGGAGGTGCGGCGGGAGCCCCCCCCCGACCAAGGGCGCGGAATGAAAAAAGGAAAGGCCGCCTGACTTGGCGGCCTTTCCTTTTGATGGCGGGGTTGACGGGGCTCGAACCCGCGACTTCCAGCGTGACAGGCTGGCACTCTAACCAACTGAGCTACAACCCCCAACTTATAAACCGGTTGAGAATCGGTTCTACGTTCTAAGTTCTACGTTTAAACCAGCACTAAGACGTAGAACTTAGAACCTAGAACGTAGAACTTGTCTTGTGGTGGGTGAAGAGGGGATCGAACCCCCGACATCCAGCTTGTAAGGCTGGCGCTCTCCCAGCTGAGCTATTCACCCATTAAATTTTATATGGCGGGGTTGACGGGGCTCGAACCCGCGACTTCCAGCGTGACAGGCTGGCACTCTAACCAACTGAGCTACAACCCCGCATCTACTGATCCCGGAGACCGGGACCTTGTTAAGCGTTGATCAGTTCCTTCAGGGTGTTGCCCGGCTTGAATTTCGGAGCGGTGGAAGCCGCGATCTCGATCTTCTTACCGGTCTGCGGGTTCTGACCGGTGCGGGCGGCGCGCTCGGCGACGCTGAAGGTGCCGAAGCCGACCAGGGTGAGCTTGTCGCCGGCGGCGAGGCAGTTGGTGAGTGCATCAAGAATCCCAGTGAGAGCCTTGTCAGCATCAACCTTCGTCAACTGTGCTTCTTCGGCAATGGCGCTTACCAATTCTGCCTTGTTCATTAGCTCCTCCTAGGTATGCATCGCAAAAGTGAAGACACTATATACCAGAGCATCGTTCGGGGTGTCAACCTTTTTTCTAATTTTTTTTCTAGTGCGGAACCACCGACGCCTCGGTTCCTTTTTGCGCCGCATCGGCGTAGAGAGCGGCGGCAGGGATGCCGACCGGGGCCAGCAGTGCGTGGCCGAGCACTTCGTCCATGTGGGCAACCGGGTGCACGGTGAGCCCGGCCAGGATCTCCTTGGGAACCTCGGCCAGGTCCTTTTCGTTCTCCTTCGGTATCAGCACGGTGCGGATACCGCCCCGCCCCGCTGCGAGGAGCTTCTCCTTCAGCCCCCCTATGGGGAGCACGGTGCCGCGCAGGGTGACCTCGCCGGTCATGGCGATGTCGCGCCGCACCGGCCTCCTGGTGAGCGCAGAGGTGAGCGCGCAGGCCATGGCGATACCGGCCGAGGGGCCGTCCTTCGGGATCGCCCCTTCCGGGACGTGGATGTGGATGTCGAGGTGCTGGTAGAAGTCCTTGGCGAACCCCAGGAGCTCCCCGCGCGAGCGGACATAGGTCATGGCGGCCTGGGCCGACTCTTGCATCACCTCGCCCAGCTTGCCGGTCACGGTGAGCTTACCCTTGCCCGGCAGCGAGACCACCTCGATATTGAGGAGTTCCCCCCCCACCTCGGTCCAGGCCAGGCCGGTCACGAGGCCGATGGCGTCCTCCTGCGCGATCTCCCCGTACTTGTAGCGGGGAGGCCCGAGGTAGCCGGCGATCTGCTTGGGCTGCACGGTACGGCGCAGCTTCCCCCCTTCGGCCAGTGCGAAGGCGATCTTGCGGCAGACCGAGCCGATCTCGCGCTCCAGGTTCCTCACCCCCGCCTCGCGGGTGTAACGGCGCACCAGTTCCAGGAGGGACTGGTCGGTGAAGGTGACCCCCTTGCCGGCCAAGCCGTTGGCCTCGGCCTGTTTCGGGATCAGGTACTCGCGGGCGATGGCGAGCTTCTCGTGCTCGGTGTAGCCGTCCAGCCGCACCACCTCCATGCGGTCCAGAAGCGGCCGCGGGATGGAGTGGCTGGAGTTGGCCGTGGTGATGAACATGACCTTGGAGAGGTCGTAGTCGAGGTCGAGAAAATGGTCGTTGAAGCAGGCGTTCTGCTCCGGGTCGAGCACCTCGAGGAGCGCAGAGGCGGGATCCCCACGGAAATCGGAACTCATCTTGTCGATCTCGTCCAAAAGGAATACGGGGTTGGACGAGCCGCACTTCTTGAGCGACTGGATGATGCGTCCCGGCATGGCACCGACGTAGGTGCGCCTGTGCCCGCGAATCTCGGCCTCATCGCGCACCCCCCCCAGCGAGATCTTCACGAAGTCGCGTCCGGTCGCCTTGGCCACCGAGCGCGCCAGCGAGGTCTTGCCGACGCCGGGAGGGCCGACCAGGCAGAGGATGGGCCCCTTCATGCCCGGCACGAGGGCATTCACCGCCAGGAACTCCAGGATCCTCTGCTTCACCTTCTCAAGGCCGTAGTGGTCGCCGTCCAGGCGGGCGCGCGCCTGCCGGATGTCGCGGTTTTCCTCGGCGTAGGCGCCCCAGGGGAGCGCCAGGAGCCAGTCCACGTAGTTTCTCACCACAGCCGCCTCGGCGGACATGGGTGACATAAACTTCAGCTTCTTGATCTCGCCCTGGACCTTCTGCTTGGCCTCGGCCGACAGCGGCAGCTTGGCGGCCTTCGCCTCCAGGTTCCTCAGCTCCTGCTTGAACTCGTCCTTGCCCCCCAGTTCCTTCTGTATGGCGCGGATCTGCTCGTTCAGGTAGTAATCCTTCTGGGTCTTCTCCATCTGCTTCTTGACCCGGGCGTGGATCTTCTTCTCGATCTGCAGGATCTCGATCTCGGCCCCCATCAGCGACAGCAGGCGCTCCATGCGCCGGGCCGGCTGCACCGCCGCCAGAAGCTCCTGCTTCTGGGCCACCTTCAGGTTCAGGTGCGGAGCGATGGTGTCGGCCATGCGGGAGGCATCGGCGATCACCTGCACCGACTGCAGGATCTCGGCCGGCACCGAGCTGTTCAGCTCGACGTAGCTCTCGAAGGAGGCGAGCACGCCGCGCTTCAGGGCCTCTACCTCGGTCACGTTGGAGCTCTTCTCGGCGAGGGTCTCCACCTCGACCTCGAAGTAATCGGTCCGGTCGCTGAAGGCGACGATGGAGCCGCGCCTTTTCCCCTCCACCAGCACCTTGACCGTGCCGTCAGGGAGCTTGAGGAGCTGGATCACCTGGCAGAGCGTACCGACCGTGTAGATGTCGGCAGGCTCGGGATCCTCGGTCTTGGCGTTTTTCTGGGTGGCGAGCAGGATCAGCTTGTCGTTCTGGGCCATGGCGGCCTCCAGGGCGAGCACCGACTTCTCGCGCCCCACGAACAGAGGTATCACCATGTGCGGGAAGATCACTATGTCCCGTAAAGGAAAGAGAGGGAACCTTTCCGGATTCCCTCTCTTTTTGCGTCTGCTGCTGGTTTCTTCAGTCATATGTCCCTGTTAGGCGCTTTCGGCCACGTTCTCGTAGACGATGATCGGTTTTTCCTTGCTGTAGATCACCTCTTCGCTGATCACCACTTCTTTGACCATGCTCTGGGACGGGATCTCGTACATGATGTCGAGCATCGCGTTTTCCAGGATGGAGCGCAGGCCGCGGGCGCCGGTCTTTCTCTTCAGCGCCTCGCGGGCGATGGCGATCAGGGAGCCGTCGGTGAACTTGAGCTTCACGTGCTCCATCTCGAACAGCTTCTGGTACTGCTTGATCAGCGCGTTCTTGGGTTCCTTGAGGATCTGCACCATGGCCTCCTCGTCCAGCTCGGAAAGCGAGGCCAGCATGGGGAGACGCCCGACGAACTCGGGGATGAAGCCGAACTTCAAGAGGTCTTCGGGGGTGACGCCGGCCAGGAGCTCCCCGGCCCTCTTCTCCACCTTCTTCTTGACGTCGGCGCCGAAGCCCAGGGTCTTCACCCCGATCCTCTGCTGGATGATGTTGTCCAGCCCCGGGAAGGCACCGCCGCAGATGAAGAGGATGTTGGTGGTGTCGACCTTCAGGAACTCCTGCTGCGGGTGCTTGCGCCCCCCCTTGGGAGGAACGCTCGCGATGGTCCCCTCGATGATCTTCAGAAGGGCCTGCTGCACCCCTTCACCGGAAACGTCCCGGGTGATGGAGGGGGAATCGGACTTCCTGGCGATCTTGTCGATCTCGTCGATGTAGATGATACCCTTTTGCGCCTTCTCCACGTCGTAGTCGGCCGCCTGCAGCAGGGTCAGGATGATGTTCTCGACGTCCTCGCCGACGTAGCCCGCCTCGGTGAGGTTGGTGGCGTCCGCCATGGCGAAGGGAACCTTGAGGATGCGGGCCAGGGTCTGGGCCAGGAGCGTCTTCCCCGAGCCGGTGGGGCCGAGTAGCAGGATGTTGCTCTTCTGCATCTCGACGTCGCCGGGCTTGGCGGGCGCCTCGACGCGCTTGTAGTGGTTGTACACCGCAACGGCCAGGACCTTCTTGGCGCGGGACTGCCCGATGACGTACTCGTCAAGGACCTCCTTGATCTCTTGCGGCTTGGGGAGCTTGCGGACGTCCGGTCCGGAGGTGTCCTCGAGTTTGGACTCCTCCGCGATGATGTCGTTGCAAAGTTCGATGCACTCGTCGCAGATGTAGACCGTAGGCCCCGCAATAAGCTTCTTCACCTCTTCCTGGCTCTTCCCGCAAAAGGAACAGATCAGCGTATCGGAACGGTCATCTCTTCTGCTCAATTGGCACCTCCGGTGACGACGTTTCTAGTCACAATGGCATCTATAATACCATATGTCTTCGCCTCTTCGCCCGACATAAAATAGTCGCGCTCAGTATCGGCAGCCACTTTCTCGACATTCTGACCGGTGTGCTCGGCCAAAAGTTCGTTCAGCTGGTCCTTCATGCGCAGGATCTCCTTGGCGTGGATATGGATATCCGTCGCCTGCCCCTGGAACCCTCCCAGCGGCTGGTGGATCATGATGCGCGAGTTGGCGAGGGAAAAGCGCTTTCCCTTCTCCCCGCCCGACAGCAGGAAGGCGCCCATGGAGGCCGCCTGCCCGATGCAGATGGTCGACACCGGGGCCTTGATGTAGCGCATGGTGTCGTAGATCGCCATCCCGGCGGTGACCACACCGCCGGGAGAGTTGATGTAGAGATGGATATCCTTGTCGGGATCCTCGGCCTCCAGGAAGAGGAGCTGCGCGATCACCAGGTTGGCGACGTTGTCGTCGATGCCACCCCCCAGGAAGATGATCCTGTCCTTCAGAAGGCGCGAGTAGATGTCGTACGACCTCTCGCCCCTGCCAGTCTGCTCCACTACTATCGGTACCAGCATGGAATCTCCTATTTAGCTTTCCGCCTTGGGAACCTCGGTCACCTTGGCGCGATCGATGATGAACTGCACCGCCTTGTCTTCCCGCATCTGGGCCATCAGGCTGTCCTTGGCGCGCTCGTTGGTCTTGTACAGCTGCGCCACCTTCTCCAGCGGCTGACCGGTCTGGCCGGAGATCTGGGCGATCTGCCCCTGGAACTCCTCCTCGGTCACCTCGATGGATTCCTTCTCGGCCACGGCGTCCACGATCACGGACCCTTTTACCTGGTCGCGGGCCACGTCGCGGAACTGGGCCTTGTAGCTGTCGTCGGTCATCCCCATCATCTCAAGGGACATCCGCTGGGAGGCGAGACGCTGCTTGGTGTTCTCCAGCATCATGGTGACCTGGCGGTCGACCAGGGCCTCGGGGACCTCGACCGGGTTCTTCTCGATCAGCGCCTTGAAGACGTTCGCGCGCAGGTCGTTGTTGATGCGGGACTCTTCCTGGGCCTGGTTGATCTCGGCCAGTTTCGCCTTCAGCAGGTCGAGGGTCTCGAACTCCTCGCCGAACTCCTTGGCGAACTCGTCGTTCAGCTCGGGGAGCTCCTTGATCTTGATCTCCTTGACGGTGATCTCGAAGTCGGCGGGCTTGCCGGCCAGCTCCGCGGAACCGTAGTTCTCAGGGAAGGTCACCTTGATGGTGCCGCTGGTCCCCACGGTCATGCCGACCATCTGGTCCTCGAAGCCCGGGATGAAGCGACCGGAGCCGAGTTCGAGCTGGAAGTCCTCGGCGGCACCCCCCTCGAACGGAACGCCGTCGATGGAGCCCTTGAAGTCGAAGGTGACGAAATCGCCCAGTGCCGCGGCATGCCCTTCCGGAGCCGGCGCGAGCTGCGCCATGCGCTCCTGCATCTCCTTGAGGCGGGCGTCGACCGCTGCAGGGTCGAGCACCAGCTGTTCCTTGGTCACCTCGAGACCGAGGTATTCCTTCAGTTCGACTTCGGGGAAGACTTCGATGGTCGCCGAGTACTTGAACGGCTCCCCCTTCTTGAGCAGCTCGCTTTCGATCATCGGGTAGGATACCGGGTTGAGGCCCTGCTCGGTGACGGCCTTGAAGTAGGTATCGTTAACGAGGCTCTTGGTCACATCCTCGGCCATCTTCTCGCCGTAGTGCTTCTCGATCAGGCTCATCGGGACCTTGCCCTTGCGGAACCCTTTGATGGCGGCATGCTTCCTTATTTCGGCATAGGCCTTGTCAACTTCAGCGGAAACTTTGTCTGCCGGAATTTCGAAGTTCAACTTCTTCTTGATGCTGTTGACCGATTCAACACTAATCTGCATGGAAAGTCCTCTCTTTGTTCACTTTATATGGCAGGCTCTCTGCCGTAATGCCTCGTGCATGATTGTCTGGGCGGGGGTTGTGGTGACGGGTCTGTCGGGGCATCCGCTAGTAAAAGCTGCCTCCCGGGAAGGGCTATGGCACCGGCGCTGTTCGCTTAGGGCGCGCGACAAGAGGGTAAAGTAGCAAAGAGGAAGGGAACTTGTCAATATAGAATTGGTTTCGCTTTAATCGCTTACGGCCGCGGCGGCCGGTCGGCGGCGGCGCCCGGAAACGAAAAAGCCGCCCCCCGGGTGGGGGGCGGCGGCAGGCAAGGGCAGACTAGTACGCCTCGTGGTCGGCGGCCACCGCCTCGGCGGTAACCCTCCCCCTGAAGAGCCGGTACACCCAGATCTTGTACAGGATCACGACCGGCACGAAGGTGAAGGCGACCCCGGTCATGATCTGCAGGGTGTACTCCGAGGAGGAGCTGTTGTAGATGGTGAGGCTGTACAGGGAGTCCATGCTCGAGGGGATCAGGTTGGGAAACAGCCCGATCACGCCGGTCCCCACCACGCCCAGGATGGTGACGCAGGAGGAGGCAAAGGCGGCGAGGGTGTTGCCCATGCCCAAAAGCGTGCGCACACCGACCAGGGCCGCCACGGCCAGAAGCGGCACCACCAGGAATACCGGAGCCTTCAGGTAGTTGTCGTAGAGCTTGGTCGCGAAGTTCGTGTAGCCCAGGAAGACCACAGCCACCACGAGGAGCGGGATCCACAGGGTGCGGGCCAGGGATTCGGCGCGCCGGCTCAGGTCGCCGGTACTCTTCACCGCCACGTAGAGGGCTCCGTGCTCCAGGAAGAGCATCACGAAGAGCAGGCCGCTCACGATGCCGTAAGGGTTCAACAGGGCGACGAGTGAGCCGTGGTACCCCGCCTGGTCCATGGGGAGACCGGAGAAGATGTTGCCGAAGGCGACGCCGAAGAGAAGCGCCGGCACAAAGCTCGAGATCACGATGGCCCAGTCCCAGCAGCCGCGCCAGGTGGCCCCCTCCTCCTTGCTGCGGAACTCGAAGGAGACCCCGCGCACGATCAGCGCGAAGAGAAGGAGGAGAAGCGGCGTGTACAGGTAGCTGAACATGAGGGCGTAGGTGGTCGGGAAGGCGGCGAACGTGGCGCCCCCGGCGGTGATCAGCCAGACCTCGTTACCGTCCCAGACCGGGCCGAAGCTGTTGATGACAACGCGCCGGTCGAGGTCGTTTTGGCCCAGCACGCGGTGCAGCATCCCCGCCCCGAGGACGAAACCGTCCAGCATGAAATAGACCGCCCAGAGAACACCCCAAAGTACAAACCATACGATATGCAGATCCATTGTCCCCCCCTAGTTTCTGAAGGCGTTGGTAGCGCCGACGTGAGTTTCTTCAGGCCCTTTGCGGGCAAATTTGGCCAACAGGTAGATGTCCACGAAGCCCAGCAGGCCGTAGAGAAGCGTGAAGCCGAGCAGCGAACCGATTACCTGGGACAGTTCCAGGGATTTGGAGACGGCGTCCGAGGTCTTCATGATGCCGTAGACGATCCAGGGCTGGCGGCCCACTTCGGAGACCAGCCAGCCAAGTTGGTTGGCGATGTAGGGGAGCGGAATGCAGAGTACCAGCAGCTTCAGGAACAGGGGGTACTTCTCAAGCAGGCCGTTTTTGGAGAGAAAGAGGCCGGCCGCCGAGAGGATGATGAACAGGGTGCCCAGCCCGACCATCAGGCGGAAGCTCAAAAAGACCGGGAGCACCGGCGGACGCTCGTCCTTCGGGAAGGAGGTGATGCCGCGGATCTGGGCGTTGGTGTCGTGGAAAGCAAGGAAGCTTAAAAGGCCGGGTACCGGGAGCGCGGAAACCAGGTTGCACTCGTTTTTCTCGTCGGGGAAGGCGATCAGGTGCATGGGAGCGTTGTTGCAGGAGTTCCAGACCGCCTCCATGGCGGCGAACTTGGCGGGCTGGGTCTTCGCCACGTCGGCTGCATGGAAGTCGCCGATGACGCCGACCATGATGGAGGCAACCAGCGCGAAGACGGCGGCCATGCCGAAGGAGGCCCTGAAGAATTCGCGGTTACGCGCCTTGAGCAGGTGGTAGGCGGAGATCCCCATCACGAAGAAGCCGGCCACCGTGTAGCCGGAGACGATCTGGTGCCCGAATTTCAGGAGCCCGAAGGGGTTAGTGACCAGCGCCATGAAGTCCACCATCTCGGCGCGCCCGTTGCGAAGCACGTACCCCACAGGGTGCTGCATCCAGCCGTTGGCCAACAGAATCCAAAGCCCCGAGAGGTTGGTCGCCAGCGCCACCAGCCAGATGGAGACGGCGTGGAACCGTTTGCTGACCTTGTCCCAGCCAAAGGCCCAGACCCCGATGAACACGGACTCCATGAAGAAGGCCACGGTTGCCTCGATGGCAAGAGGCGCTCCGAAGATGTCGCCGACGTAGCGCGAGTACTCGGCCCAGTTCATGCCGAACTGGAACTCCATGGTGATACCGGTCACCACGCCGAGGGCGAAGTTGATCAGGAACAGCTTGCCCCAGAACTTCGCCATCCTCTTGTACATCTCGTTGCCGCTCAGCACGTAGCGGGTCTCCATCATGGCCACCAGGACCGACAGCCCCAGGGTCAGCGGGACGAAGATGAAGTGGAACATGCTGGTGATGGCAAACTGCAGCCTGCTCAGGGTTAGTACATCCATTGTTTCGCTCCTTGAATAGAATTGAACAGTTGGCCCTCCCGGGCCCTTCTCGACGGTACTTGATATTAGCGGTCACAAAAGACTAACAGGACCTTCTTTATCTTAATTATGGGCAAATTTTTTTTGCTGGCTCAGGAATCCTGGTTGCGGGCCAGTGTGTCGATAGTGACGCCGTCGAGGATATGGACCACCTCGGTCTGTACCTGTTTCCAGACAGCGTGCACGCGGCAGGGGCCTCCCCTGTCGCAGGCGCTGCCCAGAAGGCAGCGGTTGGGGAGAATCGGTCCCTCTACAGCCTCGACCACCTCACGCAAGGTGATGGCGGACGCAGGGCGCGCCAGGACGAAGCCCCCGCCGGTACCGCGGGAGGAGGTGACCAGGCCCAGCTTGGCGAAGCTTTGGAAGATCTTGGCCAGGAAGGTCTGCGGCACCTCGGCAGCAGCGGCGATCTCGCTGATAAGCGAAACACGTCCCGGTGGTTGCTGGGCCAGGTAGATGATGCCACGGATTGCGTATTCGCCCTTGCGGGTCAGTTCCATCATAAAAACACCTTTAGGACCAATTTGATCCCCTTTATAACCGACCCCCCGGATGGTGTCAAGACAAAATCTGATATCCACAACTTTCTGTAGAGGCGGTGGCAGTTCGAGGTTCGAGTCAGACCGCTGGGCAGACCGCTGGGCAGACCGCTGGGCAGACCGCTGGGCAGACCGCTGGGCAGACCGCTGGGCAGACCGCAGGGCAGACCGCTTGGGCAGACCGCTTGGGCAGACCGCTGGGCGTGCGCAGGACGGGCGGGCAGTACAAGGAATGGGTAAGCACGGGACATAAAAGGGGGGGGCCGGAGACGCCCCCCCCTTCGAATCGGTCTGTGATTTGGATCAACCCAGGAGGCTGTTGAAGTTCCTTGCTCTGTTGGCGAGGATGGTGGGATCGAGCACCTCGCCGCAGCAGGTGCATTTCCAGGCGTCGAACGATCTCACGAAGTCGTAATATTTTTCCGCAAACATCCTGCCTTTGCATTTAGGGCATTTCATAAGCCGTACCTCCCAACAAAAAGTTGATTAAAGAACTTCATGTGGGATCGTATAATTCACCGAACATGCCAACGGGGACAACATGAGGAAGTTGTAATCTCACACACGCTCCTTTTCGAAGCAACCTTCGCAAAAAAGCCCCCTTAGCGACCATTAGAAAAATTTTCGAATCACGGCAAGTTTCCCCTCGCCGATGCCCGGCACCCGCAGCAGTCCCTCCACCGATCCAAAAGCGCCATTTTCCTGACGGTCAGCAACGATGCGTCGGGAAAGTGCGGCTCCGATGCCTGGGAGGAGGCTCCACTCGGCCTCATCGAGCAGGTCGGGATGCAGCGGTATCTTCAGGAGCATCCGCTCCTTGGCAGTCATCTTAGTGATAGAAATCAATGCGTTGCCGTTAGCATCCTCGGTCACGCAGACCACGTCGCCGCTGGCCAGTCGTCGAGTGTCGGGTCCCCTGACACTCGACGTGCCCCCCACGCCAGGGAGCGTCATTTTAATGGCGGCGCCGGCCACGGCCCCCTCCGGCAGGCGGTAAACGCCGGGATAGCGCACCTTTCCGGTCACCCGCACGGTGATCCCCCGCCCCGTGAAATTGGAAAAGGCCGCCCCCCCGCCTTTTTCAGCGGGAGTGCGGCCTTTCATGTACAGCGAGAGGGTGAGGAGCAGGGCGAGACACCAGAGGGCGAGTCGCCGGCTCCTGGGGATCATTTCTTGGGTGCCGCCGTCTCCTCATCCTTGTGCAGCTTGAACTCGATGGCGTCGACCAGGGCCTGGTAGGAGGCCTCGATGACGTTGCTGGAGACCCCGACGGTGCCCCAGCGTGCTTCCTTGTCGCCGCTTTCGATGAGAACGCGGATGGAGGAAGCGGTCCCCTGCCCCGCCGGGAGCACGCGGACCTTGTAGTCGTGCAGCTTGACGTCCTTGAGCTTCGGGTAGAACTTCTCCAGCGCCTTTCTGAGGGCGTTGTCCAGGGCGTTTACCGGGCCGTGCCCCTCGGACGCGGTGTGTTCGATCTTCCCCCCCACCTTGACCTTGATGGTCGCCTCGGAGATGGGCTGATCGTCCTCGGTGCGTTTCTCGTCGATGACGCGGAAGCCAATCACCGAGAAGAACTTGCGGTGCGTGCCCAGAGCGCGCTTCATGAGGAGCTCGAAGGAAGCCTCCGCCCCCTCGAACTGGTAGCCGCGGTTCTCCATCGACTTGATGTCTTCCAGGATCTCGAGGGTGACCGGGTCCTTGCTGTCCAGGTTGATGTTGAACTCGGTCGCCTTGGCCAGGATGTTGGCCCGCCCGGAAAGGTCGGAGACCAGCACGCGGGTGGTGTTGCCCACCAGTTCCGGCCTCATGTGCTCGTAGGTCTCCGGGTGGCGCTGGATCGCAGAGACGTGCACCCCCCCCTTGTGGGCGAAGGCGGAGTTGCCGACGTAAGGCTGGTGCTTGTTGGGAGCGAGGTTCGCAAGCTCGTAGACGTAGCGGGAGAGTTCCCTCAGCGTCCGCATCTGCGCGTCCGAGATGCAGTCGCGCTTCATCTTCGCCTTGAGGGCCGGGATGATGGAGCAGAGGTTCGCGTTGCCGCAGCGCTCGCCGAAGCCGTTGATGGTCCCCTGTACGTGCACGATCCCCTGCTGCACCGAGATGATGGAGTTGGCCACGGCGCACTCACCGTCGTTGTGGGCGTGGATGCCGAGCGGGGTAGTGATCGATTTCTTCACCTCGTCCACGATCGCGGCGATCTCGTAGGGCATGGACCCGCCGTTGGTGTCGCATAGGATGATGCAGTCGGCACCGGCCTGCTGGGCGGCCTGCAGCGTCTTGATAGCATACTCGGGGTTGGACTTGTAGCCGTCGAAGAAGTGCTCGGCGTCGTAGAACACCTCGGGCATGTTCTTCTTGAGGAATTCCAGCGAGTCGAAGATCATCTCGAGGTTCTCTTCGAGCGGGATCCTGAGCGCCTCGTGCACCTGGAAGTCCCAGCTCTTGCCGAAGATGGTGGCGGCGTCGGCCTTGGAGTCGACCAGGGTACGCAGGTTCTGGTCCTTGTCCGGGGTGATCTTGGCGCGGCGGGTGGAGCCGAAGGCGGCGATCTTCGCCTGGGAGAGCGGCTCCTTCTTGATATCCTTGAAGAAGGCGACGTCCTTGGGGTTGGAGCCGGGCCATCCCCCCTCGATGTAGTGAATGCCGCACTCGTCCAGCTTGTGCGCGATGCGGATCTTGTCCTCGACCAGGAAAGAGATGTCCTCCGCCTGCGTTCCGTCCCTAAGCGTCGTATCGTAAAGTTTGACCAGGCTCATATCACCACCTTAAAGGCTGTTCTACGTTCTATGTTCTAGGTTCTACGTTAACTGCAAAAGCTAACCAGAACTGCCTGCAGTCAACCGCCAGTCGCTCCGTTCCACGTTCCACGCCCCACGCAACCCCCAAAGGTTTCAACGTAGGACATAGAACGTAGAACTTAGAACGTGTCCCTTATTTCCCGGCCAGCCCGAAGGCGTCGTGCAGCACGCGGACGGCGAGCTCGGTGTACTTGGCATCGACCACGACGGAGATCTTGATCTCGGAGGTGGAGATCATCTGGATGTTGATACCCTCCTTGGCGAGGGCCTGGAACATGGTGGTCGCCACGCCGGCGTGGCTCCTCATCCCGAGACCGACGATGGAGACCTTGGTGACGTTCTCGTCGGAGAGGACTTCCTTGGCGTGGATCGCCTCGGCGGTCTCCTTGGTGATGGAGAGCGCCTTCTTGAAGTCGGCCTGCGGCACGGTGAAGGTGAAGTCGGTGGAACCGGCTTCGCTCACGTTCTGGACGATCATGTCGACGGAGATGTTGGCGTCGGAAAGCGGCGACAGGATCTGGGCTGCGATCCCGGGCTTGTCCGGCACCTGCATGACGGCGATTTTCACTTCATCCTTGGCGTAGGCGATACCCGAGACGAGCACTGCTTCCATTTCTTTATCCTCCTTGGTAACCATGGTTCCGAGATTTTCGTTGAAACTCGAGCGGACGTGGACGTCCACGTTGTACTTGCTGGCGAACTCCACGGAGCGAATCTGCAGCACCTTGGCTCCGAGGCTGGCCAACTCCAGCATCTCCTCGTAGGAGATGCGCTCGATCTTCTTGGCGTCCTTGCAGATGTTGGGGTCGGTGGTGTAGACGCCGTCCACGTCGGTAAAGATCTCGCAGACGTCTGCCTTAAGCGCCGCGGCGAGGGCGACCGCCGAGGTGTCGGAGCCGCCGCGCCCCAAGGTGGTGACGCTGCCGAACTCGTCGACGCCCTGGAAACCGGCAACGATCAGGATGGTCCCTTCCTTCAGGTCGGCACGCATCTTCTTGTCGTCGATGCTCTCGATCCTGGCCTTGCTGTAGGAGGTATCGGTGAGGATGGGAACCTGGAACCCGAGGTAGGACTTCGCCTTGTACCCCATGGCTTTCAGGCACATGGCCAGCAGTGCGATGGAGACCTGCTCCCCAGCCGCAACAAGCACGTCGTATTCACGGTTGTCCGGGAACTCGCACACCTCGTTGGCAAGCGCGACCAGCTTGTTGGTTTCGCCTGCCATGGCGGAGACAACCACCACCATGTCGTTGCCGGCGTCATAGGTTTTTGCCACCCTCTTGGCGACGTTGCGAATTCGTTCGACGGACCCCATCGAGGTGCCGCCGTACTTTTGGACCACCAAAGCCATGTCAGTCCTCCTTGTACTCTACTGATTGATCCACCCGAACCGCGATCCGGGCGGTAGGAACCACTTTATTAGCACATTAGCGTGTACGGTCAAAACATTTTTTTAAGTAATCACGGCCAAGACTGCCTATTCCTTCATTTTTCCGGCCCGACCTGTTTACAGTATAAAAAAACGCCCCTTCTCATGCAGAGAGAGGGGCGTTTGGTACTTGCCGGGTCGCCATCGGGGGGAGCCGGCAACCCGCTGTTTGATATGGCGCCGGCGCTATGCCGGTCGCTGTGCCAGAAGGGCATCGGCGAGGGAACGCCCCCTCGGCCCGGCGGCCTCGAAACAGACGGAGCGCTCGTCGACCCCGGCGTGGTTGAGGGTAACGGTGAGGAGGTCGGCGGGAAGCTCATCCTCGAGGCGCTCGGCCCACTCCACGACGCAGGCGCCGTCTCCGGAGAAGTACTCCTCGAACCCCAACGCCTCAACGTCCTGCGCCCCCTCCAGCCGGTACAGGTCGAAATGGTACAGCGGGATGCGTCCCTCGTAGATGTTGAGGATGGTGTAGGTCGGGCTCGTGACCGGGGTCTCCGGGTCCACCTCCAGCCCGAGGGCGATTCCCTTGGCGAACTGGGTCTTGCCTGCCCCAAGCTCCCCCACCAGGGCGACGAAGTCCCCCGGCCGCAAAAGGCGCCCAAGCCTCGCTCCTAGTTGCACCGTCTCTTCCTGGCTCTTGGTCCGCACGCAGGACATCGGGCCGCCTAGGCTATCATGGTGCGCACCATGTCGATGCGCCCGATGATGCCGACCACGCGGCGCCCTTCCACCACGGGAACGGCCTGGACCTTCCTCTCGGTCATGATCTCGGCCACCTCGGAGACCGGCGCATCCGGCCCCACGCTGGCAACCTCCTCTGAGTAGATGTCGCGGACGGTCTGGCCGGTCATCTTCTGCAGTTCCTTCTCGAAGCGCTTGTCGCTCTCGAGGTAGATGACCCAGTCGAAGATGGAGATGACGGTCGGGATGTGCAGCGGCTTGTCCCGCTCGATCAGGTCGCTTTCCGAGACGATGCCGATCAGGAGCCCCTCGTCGTCCACGACGGGGACGCTGGAGATGCGGCGTTCGGCGAAGAGCTTGGCGAGATCCCTGACGGTGGTGTCGCGGCGCACGGTGATGACGTCTGTGGTCATGATCTCTTTTGCTTTCATCATGGTCATTCTCCCTGTTGGTTGTTCGTTGCGGTGGTTCGGGACGCGGCCAGGCTGGCAAGTGCCGCGGGGAGCTTCTCCTGCACGTCGGTGGCGCTCATCCCCTGGGTGCCGAGCCTTTCCGCCAGCAGGTCGGCGGCGTGGCCATGCACGAAGGCGCCCAGCCGGCAGGCGGTGAAGGGATGGTACCCCTGCCCCAGGAAGGCGGCGACCACCCCGGTCAGGACATCGCCCATACCGCCGCTGGCCATACCCGGATTGCCGCTGCCGTTGATGGCGATGGTTCCGTCTGGCGCGGCGATGACGCTGCGTGCCCCTTTGAGGATCAGGTGCACCCCGTACTGCATGGCGAAGGCGCGGGCGCAGCCGATGCGGTCGGCCTCCACCTCCGGTACCGAGCACCCCGCCAGGCGCGCCATCTCCCCCGGGTGCGGGGTGAGCACGGTGACGTGGTCCTTCCTGGCCAGCAGGAGTTCGGGCTTAAGCGCCACGGCGTTCAGGCCGTCTGCATCCAGCACCAGCGGCCTGGCGAGCACGGCAAGCAGCGAATGCACCAGGTAGACCGTGGAGGGGGCGGTGCCGATGCCCGGTCCCAGGGCGACCACATCGCGGGCCGCCGCGGCGGCAACGAGGGCGGCGAGGGCTCCGGCCTTCAGATGCCCGGCCTGGTCCGGCCCCATCGGGATGGTCATGGCCTCGGTCGTCTTCTGTTCCAGTATCGGGTTCAGAGCGGCGGGCACGGCGAGGGTGACGAGCCCCGCGCCGCTGCGCTGCGCGCTGTTGGCCGCCATGGCCGCGGCGCCGGTCTTCCCGGTGCTCCCGGCGACGATGAGGCAGTGGCCGCCACTTCCCTTGTGGGCGGTGGCGCAGCGGGGACGGAACAGCCCGGCAGCGCAGGCGAGGTCGACGAATTCCACCCCCTCGGCCTCGGCAACCACCGCGTCGGGCATGCCGATATCGGCCACGACCAGCCGCCCGCAGAGCCCGGCGCCCGGGTAGAGGACGTTTCCCAGCTTGGCCAGTGCGAAGGTGACCGTGATGTCGGCGCGCACCGCCCGCCCCAGCACCTTCCCGGTGGCGGCGTCGACGCCGGAAGGGATGTCGACGGAAACGACCGGTGCCCCGGCCGCGTTGATGAGATCGATGGCCTCGCCGTAGACCCCGGTGACCTCGCTGTTCATGCCGGTGCCGAGCAGCGCGTCCACGATGACCGTGGCGCCTTCAAGCAGCACCTCTTCCCCGGAAAGCCCCTGCGGCACGCTCTTCACCGTCGCGGGGTCCAGGCGCGCAAGGTTGGCAGCCGCATCCCCCGCCACCGCCTCCGGCGCAGCCAGAAGCAGCACCGGCGCCTCCCAGCCACGCTCCGACAGAAGCCTCGCGATCACGAAGCCGTCGCCGCCGTTGTTCCCCTTGCCCGCCACGATGACCGCGCGGCGCCCGGTTCCTTCCCCGAAGGCCTCCAGGATCGCGTCGGCGCAGCCGCGCCCGGCGCGCTCCATGAGCTCCACCCCCGGCACAGCAAACTCGCCGATGGCCCGGCGATCCATAAGCTGCATGACCTGCCCGCTCACGACCTTCATCTAACGCTCCAGTACCACCATCGCCACGGCGCAACCGGCGTCGTGCGACAGCGACAGAAAACAGGCGCACAGCTCCGCTTCCCGGAACAGTACTTCCGCCCGCCCGCCAAGCCTCAACGCCGGTTTCCCCAGGGAGTCGTTGACCACTTCCATGTCCTGCCAGGAAAGGCCGTCACGCAGCCCAGTCCCCAGCGCCTTCAAAAAGGCCTCCTTGGCGGCAAAGCGCAAGGCATAATGCTGGGCCGAAAACTTCTTCGTGGAGCAGTAATCTATCTCGCCGCGGGTGAAGATACGCTGAAACAGGGCGTCGTTCCCCTGTTTCAGGAACTTCTCGAAGCGAGCGATCTCCACGATGTCAACGCCGGTTCCGTAAATCAAGAAAGACTCCCCTTTTGTTGCTGGAGCTCGGCCGGATCAGTCAGATCAGGCCGCCCCCACTGATACTATACCACTCACTGGACGGAGTCGCCCGTGCCGGCACCCGGCAGCGACTCGCGCCACTCGCGCACCACGGCGTTCAGGTCCAGCGAGTAATCGGATAAAGCCTTGGCGACCGCAGACTCCATGCTGTTCCGCTCACCGAGATACTTAAGGACCTGCTGCATCGCGTACCAGCCGTAGCGGTCGACCATGAAACGGGTCATCAGGTAGCTCTGCTGGTAGGCAAGCCCCGCCTCGCTCCCCGCCATCCCCGTGAACCCCTTGGAGAGCGTGGCCACGGAGAGCAGGTGGTTGCCGCGCAGTTCGGGGACGCGCGGGGTGTACTCCCGGCGTCCCTCGATCTCGGCCAGCCCCTCGTTGAGCCAGGTGGGGACGTTGCCGCGGGTGAGCTCCACCACCAGGACGTGGGTGAACTCGTGGAAGACGATGGCGCGCAGTTGCGGGGTCAGCTTGGTGATCCCCCCGACCGGGAGGCGGATCTTGCCGTCGTAGAGCCCGCCGGACCAGTCCGGCCCGGCGGTCACGCTGCTGTAATCCTTCTTGGTGTAGAGGAGCACCGGGATGCGGCTGGTCGGAAACAGCCCGAGATCGGAGCCTACCGTGTTGTAGGCGCTCTCCAGGGCGTCCAGCACCTCCGCGGAGAGCCCCGGGGGAAGCTCGGCGTCGAAGCTCAGGTCGAACATGGAGCTGTACCCCTTGTCCATCCTGGACTCCACGGGCAGCTCGCGCTCGGCCTTCACGATCAAGCCCGCGAGCGCCTTGTTGGCGGGGTCCTGCTCCTTCGCGCGGCGCCAGAGGTCCAGGGCGCCGGGGAGGTCGCCGGTGTCGTAGCTGATCTTGCCGAGATAGACGAGCGGCTCGCTCCCCTCACCCGCCTGGAGCAGCTCGTCCCGCGCCGCCGCGTAATCCTTGTTGAGGTACAAGGCGATGCCGCGCATGAGAACGAGCTCCTTGCTGTCGGGCAAGAGCTCGCTGGCCTGCCCGAAGTTTTCCGCCGCCTGTGCGAAACGGCCCGACTGCAGGTCGCGCTTGGCGAGCTCCGTGTAGGTGAAGGCGAGCTGGCGCCGCAACCCCTCGTCGTAGGGGAATCGCGAGGTCGCCGCCTTCAGCTCTTCGAGCGCCTGGACGAAGTCCCCCTTGGTGATCAGTTGCTGCGCTTTGGTGCCATAGGTGAGAGGATCGGCGGCGAGAGCGGTGCCGGCGCAAAGAAGCAGGGCGAGAAGCAGCGCGCGGGGATCAGGCATGCGGCTGTTCCGGGACGGCCGGCTGTTCCGACCGCTTGGCCGGCGCGGGAGCCCGGAGCCCTTGGCAGGCCTCGCGGACGGAACGGGCGATACCGGCGGCGTCGAGGCCGTAGGCGGCCTTCAGGTCGGCCTGCTCCCCCTGTTCCACGAAAGAGTCCGGATAGCCAAGGCGCACCACCCGGACCCCGGTCATCTCGTACTGTTCGAGGAGTTCCAGGATGGCGGTGCCGAAGCCGCCCTGCACCACGTTGTCTTCCACCGTGATCAAGAGGCCGGTCCGGGCCAGCTCCAGGATGAGCTCGGCGTCGAGCGGCTTCACGAAGCGGGCGTTCATAACGGCGACCTCGATCCCCTCGCCGGAGAGGGCCGCCGCTGCCTCGCGTGCCGGCTCGACCATGGTGCCGACCGCGATGATGGCGCCGTCCCTGCCGTCCTTCAACCGCTCCCCTTTCCCGATGGGAAGCGGTGCGAGGAGTTGGTCCATCGGGACCCCCAGGCCGTTGCCGCGCGGGTAGCGCAGCGCCGCCGGACCTTCCAGGGAGAGGGCCGTCATCAGCATGTGCTGCAGCTCGTTCTCGTCCTTGGGGGCCATCACCGTGAGGCCGGGGAGCGCGCGCAGGTAGGAGAGGTCGAAGACGCCGTGGTGGGTGGGGCCGTCGCTGCCGACCACGCCGGCGCGGTCGATGGCGAACACCACCGGGAGTTCTTGCAGGCAGACGTCATGGCAGAGCTGGTCGAAACCGCGCTGCAGGAAGGAGGAGTAGAGGGCGACCACCGGCTTGAATCCTTCGGCGGCAAGCCCGGCGGCGAAGGTGATCGCGTGCTGCTCCGCGATCCCCACGTCGAAGAAGCGCTCGGGGAATTCCTTGGCGAACGGGGTGAGGCCGGTGCCGTCGGGCATGGCGGCGGTGATGGCGACGATGCGCTCGTCCTCCTGGGCCAGCCGTTTCACGGTCTCGCCGAAGACGCCGGTGTAGGAGGCGGCGCCCCCCTTTCCCTTGTGCACCTTCCCGGTCTTGATGTCGAACGGACCGACGCCGTGGAACAGCGACGGGTTCGCCTCGGCGGGGGGATACCCCTTCCCCTTCCTGGTCAGCACGTGGATCAGCACCGCGTCGTCGAAGCGCTTCACGTTCTCCAGCGTCTCCAGAAGTTTCGGTATGTCGTGACCGTCGATGGGGCCGATGTACTCGAAGCCGAACGCCTCGAAGAGCATCCCGGGCGTGAACAGGGTTTTGAGCGACTCCTCCGCCCGCTTGGCGATCTTCAGCACCGACTTCCCGAACATGGGGACCCCCTCCAGGAAGGCCTCCAGGTCCTTCTTGGCGCGGTGCACGTACTCGCTGGTGATGGTGCGCGAGAGGAGGTTGGAGAGGGCGCCGACGTTCTCCGAGATGGACATCTCGTTGTCGTTCAGGATCACCACCAGGTCCTTGTTAAGCTCACCCGCATGGTTCAGCCCCTCGAAGGCGAGGCCGCCGGTCATGGCGCCGTCGCCGATCACCGCCAGCACCTTGTTGCGCCCCTTTTTCAGGTCGCGCGCCACGGCGAAGCCGACCCCGGCGGAGATGGAGGTGGAGGAGTGCCCGACGTCGAAGCAGTCGTGGGCCGACTCGGCCCGCTTGGGGAAGCCGCTGATCCCCCCGCGGGTGCGCAGGGTGCCGAAGCGCTCCTTCCTGCCGGTCAAAAGCTTGTGGGCGTAGGCCTGGTGCCCGACGTCCCAGACGATCTTGTCCTTGGGGGAATCAAAGACCCGGTGCAGCGCGATGGTGAGCTCGACGACACCCAGGCTCGGGGCCACGTGTCCGCCGTTGGCGGCACAGGTCTCGATGATGCGCGCGCGCAGCTCTTCGGCGAGCGTCTCGAGCTCGCGCAGCGAGAGCGCCTTCAATTGACTCGGGTCGGTGATGCCGTCAAGGATACTGGGCATTTAAGATTTCCTTTTCACGATGTAGGAGGCGATGGCGCGCAGCGGCTCCGCCCGTTCGTCGAAGGAGGCGAGCGCGTCGAGGGCGATCTGCACCAGCTCCTGGGCGCGCGCCTTGGACGCCTCCAGACCCATCAGAGCGGGGTAGGTCGCCTTGCCGCGGGCCTGGTCGCTGCCGGCGTCCTTCCCCAGCTCCTCGGTGGTCCCCTCGACGTCGAGGATGTCGTCGGCGATCTGGAAGGCGAGGCCGATGGCGTCAGCGTAACGGGTGAGGGACTTGAACTGCTCCTCGCTCGCCCCGCCCAGGATGGTGCCGCAGCGGACCGAGGCCCGGATCAGGGCGCCGGTCTTGTGGGTGTGGATGTAGGAGAGCGTGGCGAGGTCGACGTCGTGGCGCCCCTCGCTTTCCATGTCGACCACCTGCCCGCCTACCATGCCGCGCGAGCCGGAGGCGACGGCGATCTCCTGGATCACCCTGAGCCGCGCAGCGGGGTCTCCCCCGGCGCCGTTGGAGAGCAGGATGAAGGCCTCGGTCAACAGGGCGTCGCCGGCCAGGATGGCGGTCGCCTCGCCATATACTTTATGGTTGGTGGGGTTTCCCCTGCGGAAGTCGTCGTTGTCCATGGCGGGAAGGTCGTCATGGATCAGCGAGTAGGTGTGGATCATCTCCATGGCGCAGGCCGCCGGCATGACCGCATCCGCGGAGCCGCCCACGGCCTCGCAGGCCGCCAGCATGAGCACCGGGCGAACGCGCTTGCCGCCGGCGAAAACCGAGTAGCGCATGGCGCCGTGCAGGGATGCCGGGAGCTCCTTGGCATCGGGAAGGTAGCGCTCCAGCGCCTGGTCGACCAGCTGGCACTTCTGCTTCAGGTATTCCTTAAGATCCATGCGAGATTCCCTTGTAATCGAGATCCCCCTCCCCTTGCGGGAGGGGGGGAGGCGTCCTGCTTTGAGATGCGTGGCAGCCGTGACGAACGCGGACGCGGGTGTTACTCCTCCTCTTCGAAAGGCCTGGTGGAGAGACTTCCGTCGCGCTGCTTGATGAGGAGTTCGACCCGCCGCTCGGCCTCGTTGAGCTTCTTGGAGCAGAAGGCGGAATGCTTCACCCCCTCCTCGAACGCCTTCAGGGAATCCTCCAGGGAAAGCTCCCCCCCCTCCAGCTTCTTCACGACGTCCTCGAGCTTCTTCAGTGCGGTCTCGAACTTTTCAACGGCCATGCCAACCTCGTGTCCGGTTACTGCCGCGGCGGCAGATTAGGAGCGCCGTCGCGTTTAATTATTAAAAAGTGATCGCCTATTATACCGATCGCTCTGGAGCCGTCAAGGATTCACTCTGCCCGCGGGTCTCATCCACGGTGCAAAGGGCGGAACCGGCGGCGAAGGAGAGTTCTAGCCGGTCCCCGGGGGCCAGTTGCCTAAAGGAGGTGATGACGGAGCGGCCGGGGAGCTTGCGGGCGATGCTATAGCCGCGCGACAGGGTGGCCAGGGGAGAGACCGCGTTCAAGGTTCCCGTGGCACGGCCGACGCTCTCGGCGGCGCAGGCCAGGCGCCGGGTGACGGCGTGGTCCAGGCGCAGCGTGAGCGTCGAGAGCCGCTCCGCGTTCTGCCTCAGCACCAGCGCGGGGCTCTGGCGTGCCAGGCGCGCCGACAGGGTGACAATCCGCTCCGAGGCGTCGTCGAGGATCAGCCCCGCCTCCCGCACCAGGCGGGCGTCCAGCGAGTCGACCCGCTGCGCCAGGTGACCGAGGATGCGGCTCGGGTCGGTGACGGCGCGGCTCAAGGCCGTCACCAGCGCGCGCGAGCGCTCAAGCCGGCGCAGTTGCGCGACCTGGAGCCGGTGGTTGAGCGCCTCCACCGCCGCGGTCAGCTCCTGCTTGCTCTGCACCACGAGCTCCGCCGCGGCCGAAGGCGTGGCGGCCCGCAGGTCCGCCACGAAGTCGGCGATGGTGAAGTCGATCTCGTGCCCCACCGCCGAGATGACGGGAACGGCGGACTTATGAATGGCGCGCGCCACCACCTCCTCGTTGAAGGCCCAGAGATCCTCAAGCGATCCTCCCCCGCGCCCTACGATCATGACATCCACGTTGCCCGCCCGGTTCAGGTCGGCGATGGCCGCCGCGATCTCCTGGGCCGCCCCCTCCCCCTGGACCCGGACCGGCGCGATCAGGAGTTCCACGTTGGCGAAGCGGCGGGAGAGCACGGTGAGGATGTCGCGGATGGCGGCGCCGGTGGGAGAGGTGACCACGCCGATCCTGCGGGGGAGTTTCGGGATCTCGCGCTTGTGGAGCTCCGAGAAGAGCCCCTCCTTGGCGAGACGCTCCTTCAGCTGGATGAAGGCGAGCTGGAGTCCGCCGATCCCCTGCGGTTCCATGGTGTCGACCGAGAGCTGGTACTCCCCGCGCGGCTCGAACAGGGTCATCCGGGCGCGCACGAGCACCCGCATCCCGTCGCGCGGTGTGAATTTGAGGGTGCGGAAGGCGCCGCGGAACATGACGCAGCGGATCTGTGCGCCGGGGTCCTTGAGGGTGAAGTAGCAGTGCCCCGACTGCGGGCAGGCGAGGTTGGAGATCTCCCCCTCGACCCATACCTGGTCGAAGTTCTCCTCCAACAGGCCGCGCACCAGCGCAGTCAAAGCGCTTACCGTGAGGACCCGCCGTTCCTTGAAAAGTTGCACGTACCCTCCTTGCTTGCTGATCCCCCTCTCCCCGTGGGAGAGGGTCGGGGTGAGGGCGCTGCCCATCGCATCCCCCCTCGCCCTCCGGGAGAGGGGCAGGGGTGAGGGCGCTGCCTGATGGCAAAATCGTGCCGCCGCCATCGCCCTCACCCGGCCTTCGGCCACCCTCTCCCGGAGGGCGAGGGGAAAAACTCTGCTGAGACAGGGTGAGACGACAAAGTGAAAAAGGATAGCGCGCCTGCAGTAACGCCCCTCCGCCCGGAGGGGGGAAGCCGGTGCACGACGCTGCGCGCCTCCTCCCCCTCCGGGGCGGGGAAGAAGCGGTCCATCCAAACGACATCTGCAGCCGTTTTCTAGCACGCACCCAGCGCCACTGTCAAACGGGTTGACCGTCCGGGCGTGTCGATGTTAGTATGCGCGCCATGAAAAATTACCCTTATGTAATAACCGTTTCCTCGGAAAAGGGGGGCGTCGGCAAGACGACCTTGGCGACCAACCTCGCGATCTTCCTGAAGGCCCTGGACGAAAACCTCCCGGTGTCGATCTTCTCCTTCGACAACCACTTCACCATCGACAAGATGTTTTCGATCAAGGGGCAGAAGCAGAACGGGAGCGTGGCCGATCTCCTGCTGGAGACCCGCGGGCGCGACCTATTGCACACCGGCCAGTACGGGGTGAATTACATCCCCTCCTCCACCACCCTTCCCGAGCTGCGCGGCTCGCTCAAGGGACCGATGGTGCTGGCGCGGCTCCTGGCGATGTCCGAGATCCCCGGCATCCTGATCGTCGACACCCGCCCGGACCTCGACGTGTTGACCCAGAACGCGCTCTACGCAGCGGACCGGGTGCTGGTCCCGATCAAGGACATGGCCAGCATGGACAACTGCCGCAACATCTTCGAGCTCTTCGACAAGAGGGGGCTGGACAGAAAGAGCCTGTCGCTTATCCCCTGTCTCATCGACGAGAGGATCAAGTTCGAAGGGATGTTCAAGGACCAGAAGACGCTCCTGAAGGCCTTCGCCATCAACCGCGGCTTCCGCTGCTCCGACATATTCATCTCCAAGAGCCCCAAGGTCGAGAGCCTCAACACCAACCCCGAAGGGAAGATCTACCCGATCCTCACCCACGGGCGCGGCACCGACGTCTATGGCCAGTTCGCGGCGCTGGGGCAGACCTGTCTCAACGAGTTCTACGAGACCGAAGAGCCGCGCGCCATGCTCTACGACAAGTGGCAGCACGAGGAGAACAAGAGAAAGAAAGAGGAGTACTTCGGCAGGCTGTCCGGGCTGAAGAGCCAGTGCCTGGTCTGCGGCAAGGAGTTGAGCCAGGAATCGCAGGTTTCCTACTACTGCGAGAGTTCCGACGGCGCCGCCAGCGGCTACATGGAAGCCGACTGCTTCACCGGCTTCCTGGTCTCGACCATCTTCAAGATCGAGCGCCAGTTGCCGCATGACGATCCGACCAGGCAGATGATCCACCAGACCGCGCTGGAATCGGTGTTCGTGCTGAATCCCGGGGTTGGTGACGAGGCGGGGAGCATCGACTTCCACCGTTTCGATTTGAGCGGCAGCGAGCTGTTGAAGAAGAAGTACCCCTTGGCCCGCGCGCCGGAGCGCGATGGCTTCTCCGGGATCATGTCGGAAACGCTGGCCGGGTACGAGGGGGAATTGCGGGACGCCTTCCTGATAGTTCACCCGGTGAACGGCGACAACCCCGCCTCCATCCTGGTGGACGACAAGTACCGCGAAGTGTCGAAGCTCAAGAAGAGGATCGCGGCACAGCTCTAAACACGTTCAGCCAAAACAAGTTCTACGTTCTACGTTCTATGTTCTACGTTAACAGCCCCAACCTGTAACTCAAAGGTTGGGTGAATTTTACTTTAACATCCCGAAGCTGTAACACTCCCAAGGCTGGTGGGTTTTAACATAGAACTTAGAACATAGAACGGCTTCTAGTTGGTCAGCTCCGACGCATGGACAAAGGTGATGCCGCTTTTGGCCAGTTCGGGCATATAGAGCTTCAGGGCTCGCATGGTTGCAGGGTGCGGATGACAGATTGCTATCGCCGCACCCTTTTTTCTTGCTATGGCGGCGGCCTGCGCCAACTGCTTGCCGATCGCACTCTCGTCCTGCACGTTGTCCAAAAACACCTGGCGCGCCGCACACCTCATCCCCAGCGCCTTCGCCTCCCGGTACCCGACCGAGGCCGGCGAGGTCTTGCTGTCCACGAAGAACAACCCTTTCTCCTTCAGTATCTGCAGCACGACTTTCATCTTTGCCGGATCCTGGGTGAAGCGCGATCCCATGTGGTTGTTGGCACCCACGGCGTGGGGCACCGTGGCGAAATAGCTCTTGATCCGCCCGGCGATCTCCGCATCGTCCATGGCGACCAAAACGCCTACCGACTCCATCTTCTGCTTGGGATACCCCTCGGGCTCCATCGGCATGTGCACCATCACCTCGGCGCCCGCGGCATGCGCGCCCTCGGCCACCTGCCTGGCGTGGGCGAGGCTCGGGATGACCGAGTAGGTAAGCGGCTGCCCGATCGACTGCAGCGTCTTCAGCTCCTGCATGCTGGTTCCCATGTCATCGATGATGATGGCGAGACGCCCGGGACCAGCGGCCTTGGGGAGTGCGGCCGGATGCGGTTTGGCTGCCGGCGCCTGCGCGGTGGAAAGTTTCTGCTGCACCGGGGCCGGCCGCTCCGGGATCGGCTGATGCTTCGACGCGCTGACCGCGGGCTTTGCGGGAGGTTGAGGCGGCGGAGAGGGCTTTTTAAAGTGCTCCAGCAGGAAAAAAGCCGCGGCTATGAGTATCGCGACTATCAAAAGCGCCATGAGCGGCTTGCGCCCGCCGCCCGGTGCAGGTTTACGTCTGTTTACCGCCTTACCCTTCTTTGCCACACACACCTCCGCTGGGACGTGCACAGCAACAAGGAGTTGCGGAGCCCGCCCCGGGACATCATTTTAATGTGAGATAGCATGAGGCACGGTGCCATTGCAAATGATTTGCAAAGGGAGACTCGAGAAAGGAAAAGGCAAACATTAAAGATATTGATAAAACGGAGGCGACTAAGGTATAAACACCGAAGACAGTTACGGAGGAATCTATGTTGGTGGAGTGGCGAGACGACCTGAACATCGGGATGCTGGAAATCGATATCCAGCACAAGCTTCTTTTCGACAAGTTCAACGCGTTCGTCAGCGCCTACCAGTCCAACCAGGACCAGGACGAGATCATGCGCATGTTCTGGTTCCTCGAAGCCTACGCCGTCACCCACTTCAAGGAAGAGGAAAAGCTGATGCAGCAGGTCCGGTACCCGGACTTCGTGGGGCACCGTGAAAAGCACCTCGCCTTCATCGACCAGATCAACCGGCTGAAAGAGCGCCTGAAGGTGGAGGGGATCACGCAAAACATGGTCAGCACCATGACCGGCTTCATCACCAGTTGGCTCATCGAGCACATCTCCACCATGGACCGCGCCATCGGCCGCTTCGTCAACAATTCCCCCCTCACCCCCCTGCCCTGATCGTCGCCCCCTCCCCGCACGACCTCTCACTTTTTGATCTGGATCATACTCTGAATTGCATATAGTGTTACCATGGGTCTCAAGGGGGCACGCAAACGCCCCGCAACGTCTGTCTGAACCGGCCGCTCTTCCATCAAGAGCGCCAAGGGAGCGACACCATGGAAAAAACAAATCAGGAACCGGCTGCAGCAACCAACACTGAAACCGTAGGCTCGGTGGTCGCCAGGGATTTTCGCGCCGCCGAAGTCTTTGAAAAATACGGCATCGACTTCTGCTGCGGTGGCAACATGCCGCTGGCACAGGCCTGCCGGGAAAAAGGGATCGACCTCGCGGCGCTGCTGCGCGACCTGGAGCAGGTAGCGGCCCGCCCGCTGGAGCGCAGCCAGAACTACGACGCCTGGGAGCTTCCCTTCCTGGCCGACTACATCGTCAACGCACACCACAGCTACTTGAAGGAAAACATCCCCACCATCGAGGCCTACGCCAACAAGATCGCGCAGGTACACGGACCCAACCACCCCGAGGTGGTGCAGATCGCGGGGATCTTCGCCAAGGTCGCAGCCGACATGGCGCAACACTTGAAAAGCGAAGAGGAACAACTCTTTCCGGCCATCAGGAAGCTGACCGAACTGAAGAAGGAGGGGGCCGCACCGGACCCGGAAGAGATCAAGAGGCTGAAGGCGGTCCTGGCGGAACTGGGACACGAGCATGACGAGGTAGGGGCCGCGGTGCACGAGATCCGCCGGCTGTCCAAGAACTACTCGGTCCCCGGCGACGCCTGCAATACCTTCACGGTCACCTACCAGAAGCTGGAGGAGTTCGAGGACGACCTGCACAAGCACGTCCATTTGGAGAACAACATACTGTTCCCCAAAGCAGGCAAGCTGTAAGCCCCCCTACCGGCCCCCTCTCCCCTTGCGGGAGGGGAAACCCAAAACAAATAACAAGGAGCAGCGATGACCCTCATAGTAGCAATGTTCGCTTTATCGTGGCTGGCGCTGGCAGCCCTTTCTCTTTGCCCCCTGAGGCAGCGCAAAGATTAGCAGGCCGCCGCCACCCCCACATTAGCCCCTCCGCCCAAACCGCCACCGTATCGCAAGGCCCCGAAAAAGGATCCCTACAATCCTTTCGGGGCCTTATTTGTACCGCCGGGTTGACATCCGTCCTCCTCACGGTATCCTTCCTGCTGTCAATCATTAGAACAATCTAACCATATCATCAACCACGGCAAAAGGAGGGCGGTATGACCGGAAAAACAGCCCGGCTGATCTTCTGGGTGGGAACCCTCACCTCGGCAGCGATTTTCCTCTGGCAAACCTATGACTTCCACATGCAGACCCCCAAGTTCACCCACACGGACAAGCTCACCGAACAGGTAGTTGCCGGCAAGAAGGTCTGGCACAAGTACAACTGCAACGACTGCCACACCATCCTCGGCTTCGGCGGCTACTACGCGCCGGACATGACCAAGGCCTTCTACCGGCTGGGGGAAAACAACATCGCCTCAATCGTGCAGCACCCGGAAGTGATGTACAAAAACTCCTTCCGGAAGATGCCCCACCTTGGCGTCAGCGAGACGGAAACCACGCAGTTGGTCACCTTCCTGCGCTGGGTCGGCGAGATCGAGAACCGGCACTGGCCCCCGCAGGACGAGAAGTTCGTGGAGGCATACAAGCTGCGCGAGTCCCAGCCGCAAAAGCTCGACAAGGTGCATTTGGTCCTGCAGGCCTGCGGCGGCTGCCACACCTTCGAGAACCAGGGACGCAATGTGGGCGGAGACCTCACCGCCATCGCCAACCGCATCACCTACGACCGGCAAACCCTCATCAACTACATGATCAACCCGCAGTCGGTGCGCCCCGGTGTGACCATGCCGCCGCAGGATGTCAGCCCGCAGACCGCCGGGATCATCGCCGATTTCGTGCTGAGCCTTAAGTCGAACAAGGAGGTGAGCAAATGATGCTGATCGAATACCAAAGCCAGCGGGTGTCGCTGTGGTACTTCCGTCTCGCCCTGGTTCTTTTCATACTGCAGGTGATCATAGGGCTGTGGCTCTCCATCAACTACGCCTTCACTCTGCCGCAGGAACTGGTCAACGTCTTCCCCTTCTCCACCGCCCGCGAGATCCACACCAACACGCTGGTGGCCTGGATGCTCTTGGGGTTCATGGGAGGAACCTATTATATCCTCCCCCCGGAGTGCGGCCGTGAGCTCTACAGCCCGAAGATCGCCTACGCCCAGCTCATCATCTTCGTCGCCGCCGCGGTCACCGCGGTCGTCGGCTTCCTGTTCGGCTGGACCCGCGGCAAGCCGCTTTTGGAGATCCCCTTTCCACTCAACGCCCTGATCGTGGTTGCAGCGCTTCTCTTCATCGCCAACGTCGCCATGACCATCATCCAGTCCAAGGAGAAATCGGCCCTGCAGTGGATGCTGCTGGGGGGCGTCACCTTCCTTGCGGTCATGTATCTCTTCGGGATGCCCTTCTACAAGAACCTGAACACGGATTACTACTATTGGTGGTGGGTGATTCATCTCTGGGTGGAGGGGGCCTGGGAGGTGGTGACGGCGTCCATCGTCGCCTACATCATCATGAGGGTGACCGGGGTGGACCGCAAGGTGGTGGAGAAATGGCTCTACGTGGAGACCGGGCTCTTCCTCTTCACCGGCATCGTCGGCACCGGCCATCACTACTACTGGATCGGCGCCCCCGACTACTGGCTCTGGTGGGGGGGCGTGTTCAGCGCACTCGAACCGCTCCCCATCGTGCTCATGGTGGTGGACACCTGGATGCACGTGCGCGAGCGCAAAAACCCCATCGTGAACCCGCTCACCTGGTACTACATCGTCGGGCTCGCCATCTATCACCTGGTCGGCGCCGGGCTTTGGGGCTTCATGCACACGCTGCCGCCGATCAACTACTACACCCACGGCAGCCAGATCACCGTCTCTCACGGTCACTTAGCCTTCTTCGGCGCCTACGCCCTGCTGAACCTCACCATCTTCTACTTCGCCATGCCGCGGCTGAAGGGGATCAACAAGTACAATGACCGGCTGGGCAGGTGGGGCTTCTGGATCATGACCATCGCCATGTTCCTCCTGGGGCTCGTCTTCGGAATCGCGGGGATCCTGCAGACCTACCTGGAGCGGTTCCTGGACATCGGTTACAGCACCGCGCACCTCACCATGATGTTCTGGTTCCGGGTCGCCTTCGGCGTGGGTCTCGTCTTCCTCGCCGGCGTCATCATCACCGTGTACCATCTCTTCACCATCAAGCAGTCCAACCTCCCCGCGCCCGAACCGGTGGTAACGCCGGCCGCAAACATCTGACCCCAGGCGAAATAAAGAAGGGACCATACACCTTTGTATGGTCCCTTCCCTGACATCCGTCTGCCCTATGGCACCAGCCTGAACTGCTGCTTAGGCTGGCGTCATTTGATCACCCTGATCACGTCCCCCCCTCGAAGGCAACCTCTCCCACCCAAATAATAGAAAAGCCCGCCGAAATGATGGACCTCGCATTGCAAGTCCAGCATCAATTTCTCTTCGAGCGCACGGATTGAATCGGTAGCGTTGGCGATTTATCGCCGACGCCAAAGATTGAATCACCAGCGCGGGCAATTTATCGTCGACGCCGAAGATTGAATCGGCAGCGCGGGCGATTTATCGCCGACGCCGAAGATTGAATCGGCAGCGCGGACAATTTATCGCCGGGGCCGGAGGTTGAACGCGTTGATTATTATTAAACAGGTGTGGTGTAGCTTGGGAGTGAGTGCTACGCATCGCGGGAATTTACTCGATGGACCCGAATTACAGGATGAAAAAAAGGCGCCAGGTCTGCCCGGACCTGGCGCTAAAGGAGCTACATCTGCTCTGGTGCTGCGTGCTGCTACTGCAGGGACCGGCTAAGGCCGGTCCCCTTAGATTATTGTCCGAGGCCCGCTATTACTGCCCGAGGCTCGCCTTGAGGTCCGCGTCAACGCTGCCGATCTGGCCGATGTTGAAGTTGTCGACCAGGAACTGCAACACGTTGGGCGACAGGTAGGCGGGAAGCGCGGGTCCCAGCTTGATGTTCTTGACGCCGAGGAAGAGCAGGGACAGCAGGATGACGTGGGCCTTCTGCTCGTACCAGGAGAGGATGAAGGAAAGCGGCAGGTCGTTCAGCCCGCAGTTGAAGGCACCGGCCAAGGCCGAGGCGATCTGCACCGCGGAATAGGCGTCGTTGCACTGCCCCACGTCCAGAAGACGCGGGATGCCGCCGATGTCGCCGAACTCCAGCTTGTTGAAGCGGTACTTGCCGCAGGCGAGGGTCAGGATGACGCAGTCCTTGGGCACCTTCTCGGCGAACTCGGTGTAGTAGTTACGCCCGCTCTTCGCGCCGTCGCAGCCGCCGATCAGGAAGAAGTGCTTGACCGCACCCGCCTTCACCGCCTCGATCACCTTGTCCGCCACACCGAGCACCGCGTTGTGACCGAAGCCGGTCAGGATCTCCTGCCCCGGTGCGTCGGGGAGGTCCGGGCACTCCAGGGCCTTGTTGATCACCTCGTCGAACTTCCAGCCGGTGAGGTGCTTGGCGCCGGGCCAGCCCACTTCGCCCCAGGTGAACAACCGGTCCTTGTAGCTCTCCGCCGGGCGCTGGATGCAGTTGGTATTGAAGATGATGGCGCCGGGGAAGTTCGGGAACTCCTTGGCCTGGTCCTGCCACGCGCCGCCGAAGTTGCCGTAGAGGTGCGGGTACTTCTTGAGCCCCGGGTAGCCGTGAGCCGGGAGCATCTCGCCGTGGGTGTAGACGTCGATCCCCTTCCCTTCGGTCTGCTTCAAGAGCTCTTCGAGCATGCGCAGGTCGTGACCGGAAACCAGGATCCCCTTGTTCTTGCGGGTGCCGAGCTGGACCTTGGTCGGGACCGGATGCCCGTAGTGCTCCACGTGCCCGGTGTTGAGCATCTCCATGACCTTGATGTTCAACTTGCCGCACTCCATGGCGATCCCCACGAAGTCCATGAGCCCCTTGGTGGTGTCGGTGGTGGCGGCGAGCGCCTTGTGGAAGAAGGCGAAGACCTCCTCGTCGGTCTTGCCCAGGATGATGGCGTGTTCCGCGTAGGCCGCCATCCCCTTCAGGCCGTAGATGATGATCTCGATGGCGGAAAGGATGTCGGGGTCGCTGTGCTGGCTCTTCACCCCGTGGGCCTGTCCCTGTGCGACCAGCCCTTCCAGGTTGTCGGCGATCACCCAGGCGGCAGGGCCGTCAGTGATGGCGGGGGCCTCCGCGCCGTTCTTCTCGCGGTAGGCGCTCTCGTACATCGCCTTCACCTGCTCCTTGAGGTCGTAGCACTTCCTCAGTTTGCCCGCCAACTGCACCGGATCGAAGTCCACGTTGGTCACGGTGGTGAAAAGGCCCTCGATAAGGAACATGTCCGCGACGGTGTTGCGCGCGTCCAGCTCCCTTGCCTTGTCAGCGTAAATGGCCAGCCCCTTGAGACCGTACATCATAAGATCCAGCAAGGCGGCGACCTCAGGATTCTTGCCGCATACCCCTACTACCTCGCACCCGGTTCCCTTGGCGGCCTGCTCACATTGGCGGCAAAACATCGACATATGGATTCCCCCTTTTCTATTGAAGTCACTAGGAAATTTCGAAAACTGATTTACTATATCTGGAATGTTTTCCATTTCAACAACGGCCGGCCCGAAATTCGAATTAAATCGAGCTAACAGGCAAGGCAGACTTTCTCTGAGCCGGAAGGAAGAGCGGGCATGGCAGGGTAAGACCTGTCGGTGCCACAGGAGTTAACAGATGGGAAAGGACAGCAAGACCCTATGCAAGTGGGACAAGGACGAGATAAAGGACAACCTGAAGGAACTTAAGAAGATCGTCGCCGAACCGCGCTACGTCTGCAAGAAATGCGGCCGCGCGGCCAAGAAAGAGGAACACCTCTGCAAGCCCGAAGCGCTGGACAAGAAGGATGGCTAGGAGGGGCCCTTCGCCTCCCCGGGGGCGGGACCTTCGTTGAGCCACTTCATCATGACGCTGCTCACCGGGTTGCGCCTGCGGAATTCGTTGCGCACGAAGTCCATGAGCCGGTTTAACAGGTCCTCGAACTGCGCCCACTCCTTCTTCAGGTCTTCGACGGCGAGGGCATTCTGCGGCTCCCTCTGCACCCGGCGCAGCAGTTCCTCCAGGCGCTCCTGGGCCGTCTTCTGCTGGGTCAGGAGGTCCTTCCCCGTCCTGGTGAACTCTTCCGACAAAAAGAGGCTCTGCTTCTGAAAGATCTCGGAGAAGCTCTCGCCGGTCCCCCTTATCGTCCTCAGCTGTTTCTCCGCCTGAGCCCGCTCACCCTGCCCTATCGAGGCCAGGAATTCCCTCCCCAACCGCAACTGGTCGATCAGGGCGGCGTAGAGTCTCGCCAGGGCGTCGGATTTATTCTCCTGCTGGACGATCTGTTCGCAAAGCCCCTCCCGGAACAGCTTCAGGGCCCGTTCCGCCTCTCCCTGCATGCGCACCCTGAAATCATGGCAACTCTGCTGGGTTACCTGCCTTATGAAAAAATTGACGGCCCAGTAGGTCGCCCCTATCCAGATGACGAGCAGCGTAGCCCCCGCCGCACAGTAGTAGATCAGTTCGCTGGTACTCATACGACTCCTCCGGGCCGGATATCGCCCCCGATGAAGCGACATCACGATGAACAAGGCTAAGGGATAAACCGATTCAATGAAAGCGGGTAACCGCGTTACTTTGCGTATCGGCAAACCTGCACCTTTCTCCAGCTAAAAGAGCCGTGAAAAATGAAGCCGTATACAGGTGCATCGCTTGCTAAACCGAGATTACAACCTAAACTAACACTTTGTTATTGCTGGATCATTGGACGTTACTTTTGGGAAAAGGCTTTACCGCCGGACAAAGTCACGACAGTTCCGGCATTTATGACACAAGCTTGCGGCAACAGAGCGATCGATGTCTCCACGACATCGCCCTCGTCCACATGTTGCCTTCACTGATCCATTCATCTCCAGGAGGACGGCATGAACCAACAGGAAGGGTACGCTGACGACATCGTCAAGGGGTTTGTGATCTGGAGCATGGTATGGGGGCTGGTGGCCGTGCTGGTCGGCGTCTTCATCTCGTTCCAGATCGCCTTCCCGCAGCTCAACTTCCCCCCCTACCTCACCTACGGCCGGCTGCGCCCGATCCACACCAACGCCGGGATCTTCGGCTGGGGCATCGGCAGTTTCATGGCCTTCTTCATCTACATCACCCAGCGCCTTACGCGCACGAGCCTGTGGAGTCCGGGGCTGGCGAAGGTCCAGCTCTGGCTCTTCAACGTGGTGATCGCGCTGGCGGCGGTGACGCTGGCCATGGGGATGAACCGCTCCAAGGAATACGCCGAGCTGGAATGGCCGGTGGCAAGCCTCGTCGTGGTGCTCTGGGTGATCTTCGCAGTGAACATCGTGATGACCATCGTGAAAAGGCGCGAGGAGCAGATGTACATCTCGCTCTGGTACATCCTGGCCACCCTGGTCGGGGTCGCCGTACTCTACCTGGTGAACAACGCCGCGATTCCGGTCTCCCTCACCAAGTCCTACTCCGCCTACGCCGGCGCCAACGACGCCAACGTCCAGTGGTGGTACGGGCACAACGCGGTGGCCATGGTGCTCACCACGCCGCCTCTGGCCATCTTCTACTACTTCCTCCCCAAGGCGACCGGGGTCCCCATCTACAGCCACCGGATGGGGGTAGTCGCCTTCTGGAGCCTCATCTTCATGTATCTCTGGACCGGGGCGCACCACCTGCTCTGGACGCCGGTCCCCGACTGGGTGCAGACGCTCGCCATGGGCTTCTCGGTGATGCTGATCGCACCCTCCTGGGCCGCCGTCTTCAACGGCTACTTCTCGATGAACGGGCAGTGGCACCAGATGCGCGAGAACTACCTGGTCAAGTTCCTGATCTTCGGCATCACCTTCTACGGGATGCAGACGCTGCAGGGGCCCTCGCAGGCGGTGCGCACCTTCTCCGCCTTCATCCACTACACCGACTGGGTCCCCGGCCACGTGCACATGGGGACGCTGGGGTGGGTATCGCTGGTGCTCTTCGCGGCCATCTACTACACCGTCCCCAGGCTCTACCACACCGAGGTCTACAGCGTCCCGCTGGCCAACGTGCATTTCTGGCTGGTCCTGACCGGGCAGCTCATCTTCTCCATCACCATGTGGATCGCCGGCGTGCAGCAGGCGGCCATGCTGAACGCGACCAACCCGGACGGAAGCCTGCACTACAGCTTCATCGAGACCATGGTCGAACTCTACCCCTACTGGCACATGCGGGCCCTGGGCGGGGTGATCTATCTCGCGGGGCTCCTCGTCTTCCTCTACAACATCTACCAGACCATCGCCGGCGGCAAGACCCAGGCCGCGGCGCAAAGAGCCTAGGGAGGAGACGCCATGATAGAGAAGAAGCCCATCATATTCCTGCTCCTGGCCACGCTGACCATCCTGGTCGGCACCGTGATCACCATGGTCCTCCCCTTCCGCTGGATCAACGACCCGAAGCTCGCCATCGCCTCGGTGAAGCCCTACACCCCGCTGCAGCTCGAGGGGCGCGACATCTACATCCGCGAAGGGTGCAACAACTGCCACACCCAGACGGTGCGCCCGCTCCTCTCCGACACGGAGCGCTACGGTGAGTACTCGAAAAGCGGCGAGTTCGTCTACGACCAGCCGTTTCTCTGGGGCTCGCGCCGTAACGGCCCGGACCTCGCGAGGATCGGCGGCAAGTACCCGGACGCGTGGCACGTGAAGCACATGAAGGACCCGCGCTCCATGGTGCCCCGCTCCAACATGCCCTCCTACGACTTCTTGAACCGGCCGCTAGACACTAGCCTCTCCGAGAAGAAGATGAAGGCGCTCAAGTTCCCCTACACCCCGGCCGACATCCAGGCGCTGCAGGGAAAGAGCGAAATGGACGCCATCATCGCCTACATGCAGAAGGTGGGCAACGACATCCCCTGGAGAAAGACCGGCAAGGCGGAGGTCTTGGGCGAGCTGAAAAACCCGTTCCAGGGCAACATGAGCGTCCTCCCCGAAGGGCAGAAGCTCTACGCCGAGCACTGCGCCCAGTGCCACGGCATCGAGCTTAAGGGCGAGGTGGGGCCGGACCTGCGCGACCTGGACCAGCCCGACGCCAAGGTGTTCACCAGCGTCTACGGCGGCATCGCCGCCGGCGGCATGCCCTCCTTCGGCGACACCTTGGGCAAGGAGCGCACCTGGAAGGTGGTCACCTACCTGAAGTCCGTGCACAGGAAGTGACATGGACAGCGCAAGCATCTACTACCTGGGGGTGACCCTGCTCCTCTTCCTGGTCTTCGCCGCCATCGTGGCGCGCACCTACAGCCGTAAACAGAAGGCGAAGGGGGAGCAACCCAAATACCGGATGATGGACGACGACTACCCGAGCGACGAGAAAAAAGGAGGACGCGATGTCCGACGAAAATAAAGAGTACGACGGCATCAGGTACCGCGCCGAGAAGAACTCCCCGCTGGTGTTCAGGATCCTGTTCTTCGGCCTTGTGACCTGGGGAATCATCTTCATGGCCTACTACCTGTTCAGCGGCTGGAGCTCCTACGGCGAGTTCGCCGAGGTCAAGAAGGCCAAGGAGGCGCGCCTCGCCGTGCAGAAGGAGACGGCGGCCGCCGGCCAGGCGGTTCCGGCACACGAGGAGATCAGGACCGCGGACCTCGCCGCGGAGGGTAAGAAGGAGTTCGCCGCCCGCTGCGCCTCCTGCCACGGCGCCGACGCCAAGGGGGGAATCGGCCCCGACCTTACCGCGAAAAAGTTCAAGTACGGCAGGACCGCCCCGGAGGTGACCACCAGCATCAGTGACGGGCGCCCGGGCGGCATGCCGGGCTTCAAGAACGAACTCTCCGGCGACAAGCTGCAGGGGCTGGTCCAGTACGTCCTGTCGCTTTGAAGACAGTACCGTTGAAGAAGTGGCGCATCGCCCCCTGGCGCAAGGGGGTGCAGTGGCTCGCCACGCTGCTCATCCTGGTGATCCCGTTCGTCCGTCCCGGCGGCGAATCGCTGCTGCGGCTGGACGCGGGCACGAGGACGCTCCTTTTTTTCGGTGCAAAGCTGCGCATCGAGGAGTTCTACCTGCTCCTCATCGTGGTGCTGATCCTGGTCTTCGCCTTCTTGTTCGTCACCATGCTCTTTGGCAGGGTCTGGTGCGGCTGGCTCTGCCCCCAGACCACGCTTGGCGATCTTGCCGACTGGTTCGACGCCCGGACCCGGGTCCTGCCCGCGCCGGCGCGTGCCGCGCTAAGAGTGCTTTGGCATCTCGCCCTCTCGGCACTGGTGGCCGCGAACCTGGTCTGGTACTTCATCGCCCCGCCCGATTTCTTCGCGCGGATTGCCGCGGGGAAGCTGGGGGCGGTGGCGGGGATCTCCCTCACCGTGACGGCGCTCATCGTCTACCTCGACCTCGCCTTCGTGCGGCGCCGGTTCTGCAAGAGCGTCTGCCCCTACGGTCGGATCCAGCTGATGACCATGGAGCGCGGCACGCTCACCCTGGAGTTCGACCCGGAGCTCAAGGGGGTCTGCCTGCGCTGCGGCGCCTGCGTCAGGGCCTGTCCCACCGGGATCGACATCCGCCAGGGTCTGCAGATCGAGTGCATCAACTGCGGCCGCTGCCTGGACGCGTGCCGTGACGTGTTCGCCCCGCGCAAAAGCGGAGGACTGATCCATTACACCTTCGGGCCGCGGGGTCCCGACGGGTCGCGGCCGGTTAACAAAAAGGCGCTCCTTTTGGGGGGCGTGCTCCTGTTGCTGGTGGCCCTGCTGGTCTTCGAGGCGACCACGCGCCAGGAGGCGACGCTCAAGGTACAGCGCGCCGAAAGCGGCGAGGTGAAGCGGCTGCCGGACGGCTCGCTGGTGAACTTCTACTCCGTGTTCCTGGAGAACCGCGGCGGTGCGTCCCGGACCTTTTCGTTGGAGGCGGCGCCCTTGCCGGGATACCGGGTGGAGCTGATAGGCCCGGTGCGGGAGATAACGCTGGCGGCGAACGCCAACAGGAAGATCGGGTTCGCCTTGAAGCTCAATCCGGCGCCGGCGCCGGGAATGCAGGTAGAGCTGCGGCTCGTCTCCGGCGACAAGGTGGTGGCGGCAAGCCCGCTGCCGGTCGCCGTGCAGTAGCGCGGAAAGCGGTGCAGATCACGGTACGGCGGCGCCCTCACCCCTGCCCCTCTCCCGGAGGGCGAGGCTGGTGGAGCACCTTGTCCCGCGCTGGAATCCTCATCGCTTCTCCAGCGAGGGGCACCCCCCTGTGACAGACTGCGCTCAATTACGACACCCCCCGTCCGTCCCCTCGCCCACCGGGAGAGGGTGGCCGGAGGCCGGGTGAGGGCTTTTCGATGAAGGAAGAAACCATGAAGAGAAGAGCCACCATATCGTCCTGCCGCTGGCAGTTGGCCATCCTGCTTTTATTGGCGGTCTTTCTCCTGGGGATGGGCACCAGCATGTTCATCTCGTTCGAACGCGGGAGCCGGGTCACCGACACCGACTACTACCAAAACGGCCTCAACTACGCCAAGACCAGGAGCGGCGCGTACAACCCCGGCCTGGACTGGGTCATGTCCGCCTCGCTTGCCGGCAGCGATCTGCAGGTCCGGGTGCACGACGAGAAGGGGGCCCCGGTCGCCGGCGGGAGCCTCTTGTTCCAGACCAGGCGCGGCAACGAGAAGGAGGTGCTGACGCTGGCGGAATCCGCGCCAGGTGTCTTCGTCGCCCCTTGGCCCGTCTCCGGGCAGGCCGAGCTGCGCGGCGAGCTCATCTTTACCAAGGGAGAGGCGGTCGCCTCCCAGAAAGTGGTGTTTTTCAATTGAGAGGCGCGCTGGCACCCTGTTTCCATTGCGGCGGCGAGATACCGCCGGGCATGCTGGTCGAGGAGCGCACCCCTGACTCGGTGCTCTCCTTTTGCTGCCACGGCTGCCACGGCGCCTACCTCCTCATAAGCGGGTCGGGGCTCGCCGACTACTACCGCCGGCGCGACTGGCAGGAAACGGGGCTGATCCCCCGGGCCTTCAAGGGGGAGTACCGCGACGCCTACCTGTCCAGCTTCGTCTACGCCACCGCCGAGGGAAGCGTCATCGACATCATCATCGACGGTATCCGCTGCGCCTCCTGCGTCTGGCTGAACGAAAAGATCATCGGCGCGATCCCCGGCGTCACCGAGGCCCGGGTCAACTACGCAACCGGCCGGGCCAGGGTCCGCTTCGACCCGGACCGGATCACGCCCGCCGCCATATTCAACCGCATCGACCAGATCGGCTACGTCCCCCGCCCCTACACCGAGGACGCGGCGCGGGAGGCGGGGCAGCGGGTGCAGAAGGATCTCCTGGTCCGCTTCGGCACCGCCTTCTTCCTCAGCATGCAGCTCATGGCATACGCCTTCGCCCTCTACGCCGGCTACTTCCAGGGGATCGAGCCGCAGATGAAGGGGTACCTGCAGCTCTTCTCGCTCCTGGTCACGACGCCGGTGGTCTTCTACTGCGGCTGGCCCTTTCTCTCCGGCGCCTGGCGCGGCATCTGCAACGGCGCTCCCAACATGGAGCTCCTGATCGCCATCGGCGCCCTCTCCTCCTACGGCTACAGCGTCTACGCGACCTTTGCCGGGGGCGAGGTCTACTTCGAAACCGCCGCGATGATCGTCACCCTGATCCTCGCCGGGCGGCTCCTGGAAAATGGCGCCAAGCGGCGCGCCTCCAGCGGGATCGGGAGGCTTTTGGAGCTTTGCTCGGGGCAGGCGCAGCGCTTTGCCGGGGATAAGCTGGAGACCGTGGAGCCCTCGCAGCTCTCCCCGGGCGACCTGATCCTGGTTGCCCCGGGGGAGAGGTTCCCGGTGGACGGGACGGTAATGGAAGGGAGCAGCGATGTCGACGAATCGGCCGCGACCGGAGAGCCGCTGCCGCAGCTGAAAAAGGCAGGCGACCAGGTCATCGCCGGGAGCAGCAACCTGACCGGCGCCCTGCGCGTGGCCTGCCTCAGGAAGGCCGGGGAGAGCTTCATCGCCAGGGTGGCGCACCTCGTGGAGGAGGCCCAGAGCCGGCGCGCACCCATCCAGGCCATCGCCGACCGGGTCAGCGCCTACTTCGTCCCGGCCGTCCTTACCCTCTCCGTGGCGACCTTTTGCTGGCACTACAGCCAGGGAAGGTCGTTGGGGGCGAGCCTCATGGTGGCGCTCGCCGTGCTGGTGATCGCCTGTCCCTGCGCGCTTGGTCTCGCAACCCCGACCGCCATCCTGGCCGGGACCGGCGCCGCCGCGGCCCTCGGGGTCGTGTTCAAGGGAGGCGACGTGCTGGAGCGGTTGAGCCGCGTCAGCGTCGCGGTCTTCGACAAGACCGGCACCCTCACCCGGGGCGCTCCCATGCTGGTCGACATACAGGCTGCGCCGGGGATGACGCCGCGCCAGGTGCTGGCGCTGGCCGCCGCGGTGGAATGCGGCTCCCTGCACCCCATCGCCAAGGCGGTGCGCGACTACGCTGCCCGGCACGACATCGAGTATCCCGCCGGGACCGAACTGGTGACGCTTGCCGGCGCCGGGGTCACGGGCCGAGTGGCGAGCGAGACGGCGGCCCTGGGAAGCGTTCCGTTTTTGGAGCGCCTGGGGGTCTCGGGTATCCCGACCGAGCTGGCATCGCCGGAGGGGGGGATGCTGGTGGGAGTCGCCCACAAGGGGCGCTACTGCGGCACCCTCACCTTCAAGGACCGCATGCGGGACGACGCCCCCGGCGTGGTCTCCTACTTCCGGCGCAAGGGAATCGACACCCTGCTTTTAAGCGGCGACCGCCAGGAGTGCACCGACAAGGTCGCCAAAAGCGCCGGGGTGGCCAAGGGGGTGGGCTCGCTCTCCCCTGCGGACAAAACCAGGGAGATAGAAAAGCTCCAGCGAGAAGGCGCGACGGTCTTGATGGTGGGGGACGGCATCAACGACGCCCCGGCACTCTCAGCCGCCGACGTCGGCTGCGCGGTCGCCGGTGGGACCGACATCGCCCTGGAGACCTCGGACCTGGTCCTCGCCAAGCCGGACCTTGAGCGCCTTTCGCTCGCGCACAGGATAGCGCGGCGCACCATGGCGGTGGTCCGGCAGAACCTTGTCTGGGCCTTTCTTTACAACCTGATCGGCATCCCGCTCGCCATGACCGGGCGCCTCACCCCGATCTACGCGGCGGCCGCCATGGCGCTCAGCTCCGTCTGCGTGGTCGGCAACTCGCTGAGGCTTATGAGGACTCCGGATGAATAACTCGCTTTTCGCACTTATTGGACTATCCTTCTTCCTTGGCTGCGGCTGCTGGCTCTTCTTCCTGTGGGGGGTGCAAAAGGGTGAATTCAACGACCTGGAGCGCCCAAAGCACAGGATGCTCGATGACGACGAGGCCCCGCTCCCTGCCCGTAGCGAGGGTTCCCCTCCCCTGCCCGTCCCTCCTTCCGAGCATGAACTCACCCTGTCCCACCGCCCTCCGGAGCCCCCGGAAGCGGAAGCGCAGGCGGGGGCGGTGCCGCACCGATAACACCTACAGGAGACCGCCTATGCTACAGATCTGGTTGGCGTTCGTGGCCGGTTTGGCCGGCAGCTTCCACTGCATCGGGATGTGCGGCGGCATCGTGGCCGCTATCTCCCTTAAGGACAAGGACGGGGCGCTGGGGTCAAGGCTCAAGTCCCAGCTCTTCTATAACACCGGCCGCATAGTGACCTACACGCTTTTGGGGGCGCTGGCCGGTCTGATCGGCTCGTCGCTCAACCTCATGGCCATGAAGACGGTCTTCCGCTGGTTCATGGTGGGGGCGAACCTCATGGTGATCATGGTGGGGCTCTCCTCCGCGCTGGGGCTGAGCGTTCTCAACCTCTCCACCCTGGAAGGGAGCGGCGCGCGCTTCCTTACGGTCCCGGTGAGGCGTGCCCTCGCCGCCCCCTCACCGCTCGCCTCCCTGCCCTTGGGCCTGGTGCTGGGCCTGCTCCCCTGTGGCCTGGTCTACGCGCCCCTTCTCGTCGCCGCCGGGACCGGGAGCCCCATCACCGGTGCGGCCACCATGGCCGCCATGGGACTGGGAACGGTTCCGGTGATGCTCGGCTTCGGAACCGCCTCGAGCGCCGTCTCCGGCGCCCTCAGAAACGCCATGCTGCGCGCCGCCGGCATCGCCATCGCCTTGATGGGAGTGGCTGGCCTGTGGCGCGTCATCGGCAAGATGGCGGCGCACCATTGATCGCCCCCCACCTCTAAAAGCGGTAGTGCAAAGAACGCTAAGTATCCGCGAAGAACACGAAGAATTGCCGGGGTAAACCTTTTTTGGCGTACTTTGCGTAACCGCTTTATAAAGGGTTAGAATATGCGGGGAGGCCGTATCATGAATAAACAGGGAAGCCCGCCGGTGCAGATACACAGGCTGGAGCCGAAGCTGAAAAAGGGACTGACCGTGGTCATCACCGGTCACGGCAAGGGGAAGACCACCTCGGCGCTGGGGATGGCGCTGCGCGCCTGCGGACACGGCATGAGGGTCTGCATCATCCAGTTCATGAAGGGGGACCTGTACGCGGGGGAGTGGGACGGGGTGAAGCTTCTGGGCGATCAGGTTGAACTGCACAAGACCGGCAAGGGGTTCTGCGGCATCCAGGGTAACCCCTACCCCAAGAGCGAGCACCGCGCCAACGCCCAGGACGCCGTGGCGCTCGCCCTGGAGAAGATGGCGTCGGGGAAATGGGACATGGTGATCCTGGACGAGATCAACAATGCACTGCAGCTGCAACTGATCGACCTGGAGCAGGTGCTGGAGATACTGGCGCAAAAGCCGCCGCTCATGCACCTGGTTTTGACCGGCCGGGACGCGCACCCCCTGGTGATCGACCTCGCCGACACGGTGAGCGAGGTGGTGGAGGTGAAGCACGCGTACCGCAAGGAGATCGAGCCGCAGCCCGGGGTGGATTACTGATCCTCCCAGACGCTGACCCGGTTCCTCCCCCCCGCCTTGGATCGGTACAGGGCCCCGTCCGCCGAGCAGATGTACCACTCCACGTTGTGGTCGCGCGTCGCCAGCCCCCCCCCCACGCCGAGGCTCATGGTGACCACGCCGAACTCGGACTGGGCGTGCGGCAGGGCCTGCCCCATGAGCTCCAGCCGCAGCCGCTCGGCCAGGTGCCCCGCCAGCTCGGCACTGGTGTCGGGCAGGATGACGGCAAACTCCTCGCCGCCGTAGCGCGCCACCACCTCGCCGGCGCGCTTGAAACTCTTCCTCAACAGCTCCCCCACCAGTTGCAGACAGCTGTCCCCGGCCAGGTGCCCGTACAGGTCGTTGAACTGCTTGAAGCGGTCGATGTCGCACATGATCAGTGAGAGGTTGCGCCCGTTGCGCGTGGCGCGCTGGACCTCCGAGCGCAGCGCCTCGTCGAAATGGCGCCGGTTGGCCACCCCGGTCAGCCCGTCCTCGCGCGCCAGCACCTCGAGCTCCAGATTCTTGCGCGCCAGTTCCGCGCTCAGCTGCTCCAAGAGGTCGCCCCTGCGCTTTAGTTCCAGGTGGTTGCGCACCCGCGCCAGCACGATGGGAGGCCGGATCGGCTTGGTGAGGTAGTCGATGGCCCCAAGCTCCAGCCCCCTGGTCTCGTCCTCGTCGTTTCCCATCGCCGTCACAAAGACCACCGGCATGCGAGCCGTCGCGGGGTCCCGCTTCAGTAGACGGCAGACCTCGTAGCCGTCCATGTCGGGCATCATGACGTCCAGAAGCACCAGATCCGGCGTATGCTCCCGCACCATCCGCATGCCGTCGGCGCCGCTCTTGGCGAAGAGGACGTCGAACTCCCCCTTGAGGATCTTGTACAGGATCTCGATGTTGGCCGCGGTGTCGTCCACGATCAGGATCTTGCCCCTTGCTGCTTGTTCCGGCTCCTCGCTCATGTCCTTAGCTCCAGGTGTTCAATCATTTCCTGCAAAACCGCACGGGCGTCGGCGAAATCAAGCGCCTGCAAGGTCGCGTCCAGCCGCGCCGGCAATTCCCCCGCCAGCAGGGGGCGCATCTCCTCCCACACCGCCAGGGCGTTCATGTTCTGGCTCGCCAGCAGTCGGGCGAGGGTGCGGGCCAAGGCCGCCACCTGCTCGGGGTCCTCGCACTCGATCCTCGCCGTAAAAGGACCCGCCTCCCTTTCGGCGATCCCCCACTCCTCTTCCAGCTGCCGGATGGAGCCCATCACCTCCTCCAGCTTCTCGGCAAACCTTTCCAGGGTTTCGTGCACCTGGCTGGCGTCGTTTCCCTGCAGGGCCATCTCCAGGGAGGCGGCGGCGCTCCCCAGCCAGATCGCCCCCAGGCTCCCCGCGCTTCCCTTGACCGTGTGGATCGCCCGCCGGGCCTCTTTGAGGTCGCCGGCTCCCGCTGCCGCGGCGATCCGCTGCACGAGCCCTTCGTTGTCCCGGCGGAAGCTGACCAGGAGCTTCTTCAAAAGCTTGCCGTCCTGGATCCTGGACTTGGCCCGCTGCAGGTCCAGTCCCGGCACCTGGTCGGGGAGGTCCTGCCCGCTTTCCCCCGCCTGCCCGGCCGGGGGCTCCGGTTGCCCCGGCAGCGCCCCCACCCAGCGGTTCAGAGTCGCGAACAGCCCGGGGACGTTGATCGGCTTGTCCACCTGGTCGTTCATGCCCGCTTCGCGGCAGAGCAGACGCTCCCCAGGCAGCGCACTGGCGGTCATGGCGATGATGGGGAGCCGCTCCAGCGCGGGATCGAGCCGCATGCGCCGGGTCGCCTCCAGGCCGTCCATGACCGGCATGTGCACGTCCATGAGCACGGCGTGGTAAGCCGTCCCGGGGGCGTGCACCATGGATAGGGCCTCGGCGCCGTTACGCGCCACCTCGACCTTGACCCCGCCCCGCTCCAGGATGAACCGGGCCACCTCCTGGTTGATGGGGTTGTCCTCCACCAGCAGGACGCGCATCCCCGCCCCCACCTGGATGGGCTCTCCCGCCGGGGGCTCGGGGAGCGGGGCCTGTCCGCTCCCGGTCACGCCGAAACGGGCCATGAAGCTGAAGGTGCTGCCGCGGCCTGGCTCGCTCTCCACCCACATCTGCCCCTCCATGAGCTGAACCAGCTCACGGCAGATGGCGAGGCCGAGCCCGGTCCCGCCGTAGCGGCGGGTGGTGGAGTTGTCCGCCTGGGTGAAGGGGGTGAAGAGCCCCTCCTGCTGCTTGGCCTCCATCCCGATGCCGGTATCGGAGACGGAGAAGCGCAGCGTCACGCAGTCCCGCTCCAGGGCCAAAAGCACCACCCCCACCTCGACCTTCCCCTTCTCGGTGAACTTGATGGCGTTGCCGGTGAGGTTCAAAAGCACCTGCCCAAGCCTGAGCGGGTCCCCCACCAGGAGCTCCGGGATGCCGTCGCCTGCGGCCACCGAGAACTCGATCTCCTTGTCCCGCAGGATGGCTCCCACCACGTTCTGCAGGTCGGAGAGCACCTGATCCAGCCGGAACGGGATCCGCTCGAGCTCCATCTTCCCCGCCTCTATCTTGGAGAAATCGAGGATGTCGTTGATGACCCGGAGCAGTACCCCCGAGGCACTCTGCGCCTTGTCCAGGTAATCCATCTGCTGCTCGGTGAGTTCGGTATGCCGCAAAAGGTAGAGCATCCCCAGCGCGGCGTTCATCGGGGTGCGGATCTCGTGGCTCATGTTGGCCAGGAACTCGCTTTTCGCCCGCGTCGCCGCCTCCGCAGCCTCGGTCGCTCTAAGCAGCTCCTCCTCGGCCCGCTTGCGCTCGGTGATGTCGAAGAAGGTGACCACCCCTCCCACCAATTCCCCGTCCCTCATCTGCGGATAGGACCAGAACTCCACGGCGAAACTGGTGCCGTCGGCACGCCAGAAGACCTGGTCGTCGCTGTGCAGCCCCTGCTCCCCGCGCAGCACCCGGCTCAGGGCACAGGACTGCTCCGGATTGGGAGAGCCGTCGGAAGTGGTGTGATGGATGAGCAGGTGCATGTTCCTTCCCAGCAGTTCCTCGGCCCCGGCATAGCCGAGCAGCCTGGCGCAGGCGCGGTTGGCGAAGGTGCAGTTCCCCAGGAGGTCCATCCCGAAGATCGCCTCGGCCGTCGATTCCAGCAGGAGCCTGATCCGCTCGTCGCTCCTGACCAGCGCCTCCTCGGCCCGCTTTCTCTCGGTGATGTCCTCCTTCACCGCCACGAAGTTCCTGATCTCCCCCGTGTCGCCGGTGACCGAGGATATGGAGGCGCTCTCCCAGTAGAGATCCCCGTTTTTGCGCCGGTTGCGCATCTCGCCGCGCCACTGGCGACCGGAGAGCACCGTCTGCCACATCTGGGCATAGAACTCGGGGGGATGCCACCCCGATTTCACGATCCTGGGGTTTTGCCCCAGCGCCTCCTCGGCGCTGTAACCGGTCACCTTGGTGAAATGGGGGTTGACGTACTCGATCTGCCCGTTGCGATTGGTCACCATCACCGTGACCGGCGCCTGATCGATCGCCAGGCGGAGCTCGCGCGCCGATTCCTTTTGCCGGCGCAGCTCAAGGATCATCCGGTTGAAGGCGCGCGCCAGCGTCCCGATTTCGTCCCCGGTCCGGATGGCCACCGGCTCCAGCTCCTGCTCCTGGTCGCTGATCCCCTCCACGTGGCGGATGAATGTCAAAAGCGGCGCCGTCAGCCGCCGCATGAAAAGCAGGCAGACCAGCACGCTCCCGGCCAGGGCCGCCATCAGCCCGGCCGCCAACAGCAGTTTGGCCTCCCGCACCGGCGCGTAGGCCTCGGTGAGCGGGAAGGTCGAGGCGAGGATCCACCCCGTGCTGTTCAGGCGCTTGAAGGCGGCCACCGCCGGCAATCCGCGCGAGGTCACCGTCTCGCCGGCACCCTCGTACCCCGCCAGTGCCCGGTCCAGCAGGGGATTCGCCCCCGGAGGGAGGTCGCGCTTCATGATGCGCTGCTGCTCCGGGTGGGCGATGATGATGCGCTGGGTGTTGAACAGGTAGAGGTAGCCGTTTTTCCCGATCCTGGCGTGGGCGAGCTTGCCCAGGTAATTGTCCTTGTACAGGTCGATCATCCCCCCGATCATCCCCAGGATGTCCCCCTTGCCGTCCAGCACCGGGACCACGAAGGCGACCGTGGGGTGACCGTGCGCCTGGGTCGAGACGAAGGGCTCGGAGATGACGGGCCTTTTGCTGCGGGCGACATCGCGGTAGTAGTCGCGGAAGGAGTAATCCCTGCCGATCAGCTGCTTTTCCAGGGGATTCACCGCGAGGAGTCTGCCCCGGGCGTCGAAGATGAAGATGTCGCTGTCAAAGAGCGCCAGGATGTCGGGCCGCTGTTCCAGGAAGCGCTGGGCCAAAAGCGGACTGGTCAAGAGCCGGTGCGGGATGGTCCTGGCGAGGGCCTCGAGCTGGAGCTGGGTCTGACGCATCTTGCTGTCGATCTCTCCGGCCATGGAGTTGACCATGGAGAACTGCTGCTCCGACACGGTCTCCTGGTACTGCTTTTCCAGGAACCATGAGGCGGACAGGGTCATGCAGGAGAGCACCAGCACCACCAGCAGGGACACCATCAGGCTCATCTTGGTTGTCAGGCTCAGTTTCTTCATCCCGGCGAGCACTCCTCGCCACCACGCGTACGAAAATGGCCGGGGCAAAGGCTCGGCACGGTGGTCGCTCCAGTCCTCTTCGGCGCACGGGGGGGAATCTTTAATTAGCGGCATCAGGATATACGAAGCCGCGATGTCGGGATCCCCCTCCGCGTTATGGGAGGTTGCCTGCCCTTGGGGGACTGCTATACTGGCACATTGTCGTTTTTTAACAACAGGAGATCCTCCTTGTCAGAGCAGCGATCAAACGACGGCTATCACCGCCTGATGCGGCGGGTGAACCGGTTTCCGCAGGGGGCGCCCGAGTCGGAGCTCCTGCTCAGGATCTTTTCCATCCTGTGCAGCGAGCGGGAGGCGGTGCTCATGAGCCTGTTGCCGCTGCGCCCCTTCTCCGCGACCAAGGCCGCCCGGATCTGGAACCTTCCCACCAGGGACGCCCGGGCCCTGCTGGAAAAGCTCGCCTCCCGCTCGCTGCTGCTGGACATCGAGCGCGACGGCAGGCGTATCTACTTCCTTCCTCCCCCCATGGCCGGCTTCTTCGAGTTCTCCCTGATGCGGCTGCGCCCCGACCTGGACCAGAAGGAGCTGGCGCGGCTCTATTTTCAGTACATAAACGTCGAGGACGCCTTCATCCGCGACCTCTTTGCCGGGGGCGAGACCTCGCTCGGGCGGGTGCTGGTGAACGAGGAAGCGATTCCGGACGAGCAGGCCTGCCAGGTGCTCGACTACGAGCGCGCCAGCGAGGTGATCAAGAGCGCGAGCGACATCGCGGTGGGGCTTTGCTACTGCCGGCACAAGATGGCGCAACTGGACCGGGCCTGCGCCGCGCCGCTGGACATCTGCATGACGCTGAACCTCGCGGCGCAGTCGCTGTTAAGGCGGGGGGTGGCGCGCCGCGTGGAGAGCGCCGAGGGGCTGGACCTGCTGCAAAAGGCACGCGACCTGAACCTCGTGCAGTGCGCGGACAACGTGCAAAAGCGGGTCAACTTCGTCTGCAACTGCTGCCGCTGCTGCTGCGAGGGGCTCATCGCGGCCCGCAGGCTGGCCATCCCCAACGCCATGTACAGCACCAACTTCGTGCAGGCAACGCAGGCCGACCGCTGCAGCGGCTGCGGCAGGTGCGCGGCCGTCTGCCCGGTCGGCGCGGTGACCGTCAATCCCGAAGGGGGCCGGTCCCAGACCGACACCGACTTCTGCCTTGGATGCGGGGTATGCGTGCGCAACTGCCCCACCGGCGCCCTCCGGCTCGAGCCTCGCGCCAAGCGCATCCTCACGCCGGTGAACACCGCGCACCGGCTGGTGCTCATGGCGATCGAGCGCGGCAAGCTGCAAAACCTCATCTTCGACAACCAGGCCTATCTGAGCCACCGCGCCATGGCGGCGATCCTCGGGGCGATCCTCAAACTGCCGCCGGTGCAGCGGCTCATGGCCGCCGAGCAGCTCAAGTCGCGCTACCTTGAGCGGCTTTTGGCCAAAGTGGAGGTGGACCGGTTCTCCGGGTACGACTAGCCGCAGACACCTCGGTTGACTGTTGCCAAAACGCAGCAGTTACTGTACGGTGTTCCTGTACAGCCGACAAGGACAGGGGGAGAAGATGCTGAAGACCACCTACACCAATGCCCGGGCCAACCTCGCCGGGCTTTGCGATGAAGTGACCAAAAACCGCGAGATCGTCATCATCGATCGCCGCAGCGGTGAGAGTGTGGCCATGATAGCCGCGGACGAATTGGCCAGCCTGGTAGAGACGGCGCACCTGATGCGCTCGCCCAAGAACGCCCAGAGGCTCCTGACCGCGCTGGAGCGCGCCCTCAAGCGGGAGGGTGAACCGGAAACGGTTTCAGGACTCCGTCAGGAGTTGGGACTTGGCGGCTAAGGCCCGGGCGGCGGTGTTTCATCCGGAGTTTCGCGAAGACCTGCGCCACTGGGTGGAGGTGGACCGCAAGACGGCGTTACGGGCCCTGTCGCTGGTGGAGGCGGTGATGCGGGACCCTTTCCGTGGAATCGGAAAACCCGAACCGCTCAAGTATCTCTCCCCCGCCGCCTGGTCCCGCCGCCTCACCCAGGAACACCGGCTGGTGTACCTGGTGAGCGACGACCGCGTCGACTTCCTCCAGGCACGCTACCACTACTGATCCCCTCCTACCACACCCCCAGCAGTTTGAGCCCCTCACGGAACAACAGCAGAGCAAAGAAGGTCAGCAGCGCGCCGAGCAGGCGCATGATCCAGAGGTAAACCCTGCTCCCCATGAAGGCCCGCGACCTCCCCACGGCGAGGGCGAGGACGATCTTGGCGCCGACCAGGCAGAGGTAGAAGCTCCCGATGAAGGCGACAAAGGCGGCGGGTCCGACCTTGAGCGACCTGGACAAAAGCGGCGCGCCCACGGTGATCCAGAAAAGGTAAGGGTGCGGGCTGAGCAAGTTGGTCACCACCCCCTTGCGCAGCGACTTGGGAGGGTCCTTGGGGAGGTCCAGTTGGACCGGCTTGGCCCGCAGCGATTGGTAGCCGGTGTAGAGCACGAAGAGGCCGCCTGCCAGCGAGACGCAGCCCAGGATGCCGTGGTAGCCGGAGACTTTCATCAGTAACAGCAGTGTGGCGGCGACGATGGGGAAGTCGGTGATGATGGGGGAGAGCGCCACCCGCACCCCGGACCTGGTGCCGTGGCTGAGCGTTTCGGAGATCACCAGCATCAAAAGCGGCCCCGGCGAGAACCCCGCCGAGCAACCGAGAACAAGACCTGCAGTGAGGAAATCTATCATCTAAAACTTCATCCTTTCCTTCATTCCTTCTCCTTGGGCAGTTGCGGCTGCTCGGCCGCGGTCTCCATCCCCTGGGCCACCTCTTTGACGATGCCCATGCGGGCGTAGATGGGGCGGATCATCTGCCTGATCCGGGGGAGGTTTTTGGCGAATACCAGTGCTCCGGCCAGGCAGCAGGCCGCCCCTATGACCAGGGTCACGCGCGGGCCGACGACCTTGGTCATGGCACCGGCTCCCAGGCTGCCGAAGGGAGCCATCCCCATGAAGGCCACGGTGAAGAAGCTCATCACCCTACCCCGCTTGTCCTCCTCCAGGATGGTCTGCAGGATGGTGTTGCAGGAGGCGACCAGCGTCATGGCGCCGAAACCGGCCACGACCAGCGCGGAGAGGGAGAGCGCCATGCTGCTCGAGACGGCGAAGACGGCGACCCCGATGGAGAAAAGGCAGGTCGAGAGCACGATCAGCTTGCCAAGGCCGAGGACGCTGCTGCGGGAGGCGAGGTAGATGGTGCCGACCAGGGCGCCGCATCCCGCGGCGGTCATCAAAAAGCCGAAGGTGTGGGCGCCGCCGTGCAGGATGTCCTTGGCGAAAACCGGGACCAGCACGGTGTACGGCATTCCGGTAAGGCTCATCAGGGCGACCAGCAGCAGGATGCTCCGAATGGGGCCGAAACCGAAGGCGTAGATGAAGCCTTCCTTGAGTTCGTGATAGATGTGGCGCCGGGGCTTGTCGTTGCCTCCCCGCGGCTCGATGCGCATGGCGGCCAGGGCCAGGAGCACGGCAAGGTAGCTCACGCTGTTCAAGAGGAAGCAGATCCCCTCTCCGACCGAGGCGACCAGCAGGCCGGCGATGGTCGGACCGATCAGGCGGGCGGCGTTCACCATGGAGGAGTTGAGGGCGATGGCGTTGCCGAGATCCTCGCGCTCGGTCACCATTTCGACCACGAAAGACTGGCGGACCGGGATGTCGAAGGCGTTCACGACGCCGAGAACGAGGCTCAGCAACACGATGTGCCAGACCTGGACCACCCCCAGCAGCACCGCCGCCGCCAGGAGCGCCGCCTGGACCATGGCCAGCGCCTGGGTCAGCATCAGCAGGCGGCGCCGGTTGCAGCGGTCCGCGAAGACACCCGCCACCGGGGCGAACAGGAAGGTCGGAACCTGGCTGGTGAACCCGACCACCCCCAGCAGCATGGCGGAGTCGGTCAGTCGGTACACGAGCCAGCTCATGGCAACCTGCTGCATCCAGGTGCCGACCAGGGAGACGCTCTGCCCGGCCACGAAGAGGCGGTAGTTCCGGGAGCGTAGCGCCCGCAGCAGCACCTTGACGCGGGATATGCCGGCGAGGGGGCTCATGGGAGCTTAAAGGGGCGTGCCTTCCTGGGAGGGGGCCTCTCCCGGCACGTCCCGGGTGGGAGTGTCCTCCTCGGTCCCGTCGTCCTCCAGGGTGCAGACGATGGCGGCGACCGTTTCACCGAAGCTGCCGGGGACGACGTCGCTCCACTGTTCGTCGTTGCCGTAGGAGCTCACCGGATTCCCCTTGGCGTCGTAGTAGTGGACCGAGGAGACGTTCATGGTCGCCTCGTTGCAGTTGATGTTCCACTTTTCCTTGCTGTAATAGCTTCCCTTCAGCGGCCCCGCGAGCGCCTTGCGCCCTTCATCCGTGTAGAGAAAGGCGACCCACGCCGAGCGGATGTTGCTGTCGGCGTCGACGATCTGCGCGGAACCCTTGACGCCGTAGACGCACATGCTGTCGCTGCAGTCCAGCTTCAAAAGCGAGGCATCCGCGTCCCACTTCTCCTGCAGCGTTTGCGAGCTCGGCGCATCCTTGGCCGTCTTTGTCTTCTCACCGGCGAACGAGGTCGAGGCGACGAGAACCAGCGCCAGGATCAATAAAGTTTTCATACTGCCCCCTGTTCTTTATTCCGACCTGCTCCTTTTACCACGTCCTGCCTTCCCTGCAATATCTCACCACACTCTCGACATGGATCGCCGTTGTATTGAGAAAGGTCGTGTCGAAGTCGCCGTCCTTTAGTATCAGCGGCAGTTCAGTGCAGCCAAGGATGACCGCCTCCACCTTTTCCTGCAGCACCAGGCGCTCGATGATGTCTATCAACCCCTTCCTCGTGTCGTCCTTTATGATCCCCAGCTCGATCTCCGTCATCAGCTTCTCGTGGATGTAGTGCTGTTCACTGGCAGAGGGGACCACCACAGAGATCCCCGCTGCCGCGAAGGGAGGCGCAAAGAAGTTCTCCTCCATGGTGAACCTGGTCCCCAAAAGCCCGACCTTCTTCACCCCCAGCCCCTTCGCCTTCTCGCAGGTGGCCGCGACGATGCTGATGAGCGGGATGGGCGACTTCGCCTGGACCTCGTCGAACACGACGTGCGGCGTGTTGGCCGTTATGATGGCGAAATCGGCGCCGGCCTTGTGCAGCGCCCTCACCTTCTGCAGCAGCAGGTAAACGAGATGGTTCCATTCGCGCCGGGCGGCGAGGTCCATCACCTCCTGCAGGCTAACGCTGTAGATCACCATCTCCGGTGCGGCGAGGCTCCCCGGCACCCGGAAGGCTTCGATGATGCGCTGGTAGTAGTCGATGGTGGACTCCGGTCCGAGCCCGCCGATCATGCCGATGGTCTTCATCACTTCCTCCTGAGCTCAAGGCTGCACGGTCGCTTCCACCATGCCGGCGCTGCAGATCCTGCGCGCCAGGTCCGTCATCCTGCGCTGCGATTTATTGGTGCGCACGGCCATGGCCAGCGCCTTGGCTTCGCCGATCACCACCACCAGCTTCTTGCCCCGGGTCACCGCGGTGTAGATCAGGTTGCGCTCCAGCATGGTGTAGTGCTGCATGGACAGGGGGATCACGACGGCGGTGTATTCGGACCCCTGGCTCTTGTGGATGCTGGTGGCGTAGGCGAGGCTCACCTCGTCCAGTTCGCCGAACTGATATTCCACCAGCCGCTCGTCGAAATCCACGCTGAGCGTCCCCTCCTCCTGGTGCACCTCCACGATCCGGCCGATGTCGCCGTTGAAGACTTCCTTCTCGTAGTTGTTCACGGTCTGGATCACCTTGTCGCCGGGCGCGAAGCCGGTGCCGAAGCGGGTCACCCTGGGTTCAGCCTTGCCGTTTAGCACACCCTGCAGTTCCGCGTTCAAGGATCCGGTGCCGAGTCCGCCGCGGTTCATGGGGGTGAGCACCTGGATGTCGCGCACCGGGTCGAAGCCGAAACGCTTCGGGATACGCTCGGTGATCACCTGGAGCAGCTTGCCGTGGATGTCCTCGGCGGACGCGGCGGGGATGAAGTAGAAATCGGCCAGCTCCTTCCCCTCGTCCTGCAGGGGGAGCTCGCCGCGGTTGATGCGGTGCGCGTTGACGATGATCTTGGAGCCCGCGGCCTGGCGGAAGATCTCGGTCAGGCGCACGGTGGCAACGGCGCCCGAATCGATGATGTCGGCAAGGACACAGCCGGGGCCGACGGAGGGGAGCTGGTCCACGTCCCCCACGATGATCACGCCGGCGTGGTCCGGGACGGCGGGGAGGAGCTTGTTCATCAGCACCACGTCGACCATGGAGGCCTCGTCCATCACCAGGAGGTCGGTGGCAAGCGGGTTTTCCCGGTCGCGCTTGAAGCCGAAGCTCTGCGGGTCGAACTCCAGCAGGCGGTGGATGGTCTTGGCCTCGATACCGGTCGATTCGGTGAGCCGCTTGGCCGCCCGTCCGGTCGGGGCGCACAGGGTCACCCGTAGTTCCCTGGAGCGGATGATGGCAAGGATGCTGTTCACCAGCGTGGTCTTGCCGACTCCCGGGCCGCCGGTAACGACGACCACCTTGCTCTTCAAGGCAAGCCGGATGGCGTCGCGCTGCGATTGGGACAGGGTGATGCCGTTGTGGCTCTCAACCCAGGGGATGGCCTCTTCCGCGACGATGCCCCCCCAGGGTGGGGCTCCGTTGCAAAGGCGCGAGAGGCTCCCGGCGACACCGACTTCGGCACGGTGCAACGGCGCCAGGAACAGGCAGGGGCGGCCGGCGATCGGCTCGGCGACCAGGTTCTGCTCGGCGATCTCCGCGTCGATGGCGGCTTCGATAACGGCAACGGGGATGTCGAGCAGGGAGGCGGCGCTCTGCGCCAGGTCGGACCGGGCGGCCGCGCAGTGGCCGCTTGCCGAGAGTTCCTGCAGCACGTGCCTGACGCCGGCCTGCGCCCGGATCATCGAGTCGCGCGCGACGCCGAGGTTGGCGGCCAGGGCGTCGGCGGTCTTGAACCCGATCCCGTGGATGTCGAGGGCAAGCCGGTACGGGTTCTCGGTGACCTTGAAGATCGCCTCGTTGCCGTAGCTCTTGTAGATGCGCACGGCGCGTGCGGTCCCAAGGCCGTTGGACTGCAGGAAAACCATGATCTCCCGGATCGCCTTCTGCTCCACCCAGGCGCTCGCCACCGCCTCCATCCGTTTGCGGCCGATGCCGGGGAGTTCCAGCAGCCGCTCGGGGCGGTTCTCTATGACATCGAAGACCTCCTCGCGAAAGGCCTGCACCAGCACCTTGGCGAAGTGGTGGCCGATGCCGTGCACCATCCCGGATCCCAGGTACTTCTCGATCCCCTCCAGCGTGGTGGGGGGCACCACCTTCAGGTGCTCCGCCTTGAACTGCATGCCGTGGGTGCGGTCGTTGTGCCAGGAACCGGTGCACTCGAGGAACTCGCCCGGGGTGATCGACGCGGCGCTCCCGGTCACCGTCACCAGTTCCCGGTGTCCTGAAACCTTCACACGCAGCACGCAGAAGCCCGTCTCCTCGCTGTGGAAGGTAACCCTCTCCAGGGAGCCGGAAATTCTTTCGACCGCATGTTCGGCAGGTGATCTTTCTTTCATCGGGGCTCCAGCTGCAGTGCTTCGGAGATTGGGAACCGTGATGGCCGGCCAGGGCGATACGCAGGGGTCGGGGCGTGAAGGCCGGGGTTAACGGGACTGGAGCCCGGAGGAGAAGGGAACCTCGAAGACGCGGCCGCCGCGGGACAGCCGCACCTTGGTTTCCTTGATCTCGACCACGCGGGCGCCCCCCACCTCCGCCCCCTCGCCGACCAGTATCCCGTTCAGGACCGCGCGCCTCAGGCGCCGCTCGTCCTGGTAGGCGATCCCGGAGATGGTGATGTCCTGGGCACCGCCGGTAGCGGCGGCAGGTTCCTGGGGTGCCATCTGCGGCGCGTCGGACGGCAAGGACCGGGGGACGGCTGCGGCACGGGAGGCTTTCCGGGCCTGCCCGGTGGGTGGCGCAACCGACTGGGGAATTGCGACCGGAGATTGACCGGCAACGGCCGTCGCGGCCGGAGGCGCCGGTGCCGGCGGCACGGCCGGGGGTGCGACTGTTACCGGTGCGACTGCGGGCGCTGCGGGCGGTGCGACCGGTGCTGGGGTTGCGGGCACTTGGGGTGCGGGAGCTGCTGCGAGACCCGGTTCCCTTGCCGGTTCCGGGGCGTGCCCCTTCAGCAGAAAACCTGCACCGATGCCGGCCAAAAGCAGTGCGGTACCGGCGACCACGGCCACCGGGTAGCGGCGCGGCTCTTTGGGCTGGGCCGCCAGGCGGTAGCGCAGCACCTCGGGACGCAGGTCTTGGGCGGACCCGCGCCTGCTCCGTCGTTCCTGCTCCATCTTTCTCAAAGCGTCGAGTATCAGGCTCATGTCAGATCCGTCCCGTTGTCTGCTTGCCGTTGGCGCCAACCCGCATAAGCCCCGGGGGGAAGAAGCCGCCGGCCTTGCGGTACAGGAGCATGAGGGTCTGAGCCCCCACCTTGCCGTCCGCCGTCAGCTGTTCGCGGCGCTGAAATTCGGCGAGCGCCGCCTTGGTAGCCTCGTTCAGGTTCCCGTCCAGCGGACCGGCATAACAGTCGACCTGCTTCAAAAGCCCCTGGAGAGCCTTGGTCCCGGCAGCCTTGTCTGCGGCCTTGGTACGCGAGGCGATGCCATGGAAATCCTTCCAAAGAACGGTGGTCCCGCCGGTCCAGAGCTGCGCCAGTTCGGCGTGGCTGAGCTTCGAGCGCCCCGCCACCTGCGGGACGACCTCCAGTCCGCCCCTATCCGCTCCCACCAGGGCCACCAACCGCTCGCCTCCCCCCGGCAACGCGATGTGGAGCAGCGCCGGCGCGTCCAGCCGCGTCAGGAGTTCAAAGCTCGCGGAAAACTTCGAGGCGACGAGCCCGCGCTGCCGGACCAGCGTGCGCAGGTTGGCAGGTTGACCCGGGACCGGATCGACCCGCTGCACGTGCCAGGCGTCCAGTACGGCGTTGACGGCTGCGTACAGGTTTTCCTGCTCGGGCTGCGTCGCTATCGCCTGCCGCGCAGCCTCGGCCGACACGGGAGGCATCTTATCGGCTTCCTGCGTCTCCCTGGCCTCCTTCTTCTCCGTGACCGCCTTCTTCTCCTCCGGGAGCAGGTGGAAGGAGACCGCGGAGAAACCGGCGATGATGACGACACAGAGAACCAGCGCCGCCGACAGCGCCCTCACCTGCAGCGCCCGTCGCCGGCGCGGCGACTCCTTGCGCAGGTCGGCAATGGCGAGCGACGCCATCGCAGGGGTGACCTCCTTGCAGTCGCGAGTGTAGGCGAGCAGCAGCGCGCGGTCGCACACGCCGTTGATCAGGCGCGGCAGACCGCCGGAAAACTTGAAGATGCGCTTGAACGCGCCGGGGGAAAAGACGAGCGGCTCCCTGCCGTCGGCGGCGAACCTGATCCGGTGCCGGATGTAGGCGCAGGTATCGTCGAAGCACATCGGCTTCAAGTGGTAGCGCACCGTGATGCGCTGGTCGAGCTGCCGCAGTTCGTCCCGGGCGAGGAGCGCGTTCAGCTCCGGCTGCCCGACGAGCACGATCTGGATCAGCTTGTCGCTCTCGGTCTCCAGGTTCGAGATGAGCCGGACGTGTTCCAGCACCTCGACCGAGAGGTTCTGTGCCTCGTCGATCACCAGCACCACGGTGTGCCCCGCGCGGTTTTCCTCAAGCAGGTACGCGTTCAGGGCGGCGTGCAGGTCGCGGATCTCGTTGCCTTCGGTAGGAAGGCCGAACTCCGCGTTCACCTCCTTCATGAACCCCAGGGGGGAGAGGATCGGGTTGAAGATCAGCGCGGTGCGGTGGGTTTCCGGGTCGAGTTGGTTCAGAAGGGTACGGACGAGGGTAGTCTTGCCGGTGCCGACCTCGCCGGAGAGCTCGATGAAACCGGCGCGGTTCTCAATGGCGAAAAGCAGGTGCGCGAAAGCCTCCTGGTGCGGAGAGCTCAGGAACAGGAAGGACGGGTTTGGAGTGAGTGCGAAAGGTGCTTCTTTGAAGCCGAAAGATTCCCAGTACATGTTTCCCCGATTGGCCCGGTCCGGGCGGGAGAAGGTTGGGTGAAGTGGAGGTTATAGCTATAGTTTTTTGCGGCGGGAGTGTCAAGCGAATCCTGCGGGATGGATGAACAGTCGTTAAGGCTACGGACAGAAAAAAACCTGCTGCGGAAGAAACTTCCGCAGCAGGTTGGTGTCACCGCCGTGAGACGGGATCAATGGTGCGTCTTGACTTCATCCAGCAACGTGTTGATTGACGTTGTGTCGTTCGACGCGATGTTGTCAAAGGTCACACTGCCGAGTGTGTGGCTGGCGTTATCCACCACGGTTATCTTCAGATGGTTCGCTCCGTCGTTGCCCACCACCAGGTTGCTTTGGGTGGCGTTCGCCAGCAGGCTGCTGACATCCAGGGTGTCGTGGTTGACATCGAAGTCGGTGATGTGGTCGCTGCCCTTGGTCGCCATGATGGTATCGTGGCCTGCCCCAGTCGAGAAAATATCGTTGCCCGAGGTGCCGATCATGGCATCGCTGCCGGTGGTTCCGGCAATGACGGTCCCGGCGGTGTGAACGCCGAGCAGCGTCACGTCCAGGCTGTGCGATCCGGTCGGGTCGCCGTCGCCGTCGGTTGCGGAGACCTGGAAGTGCAGGGTCTCGTCGTTGGGGATCAGCCGCTCGGTGAAGGAGAAGCTGTCCAGTTTGCCGGTGCCGCTGGTGACCGCGAAGGTAATGGAAGTGAAGTCATGCGCCGGATCGAAATGCATCATGCCGTTGCTGTCGAGCGTTGCACTACCTGTGTCGTGCCCCGTGGTGCCATCAGGGTTGAGGTAGTCCGTTATGTAGGACATGGTCAGGGAACCGGCAGCCTGGACCTTCCCGTAGAGCGAAATGGTGTCGACGGCTATACCGCTGTTGAATGTTACGTTGAACTGCTCGCCGGTATCGACGTTGCCGTTGGCAACGCCAAAACCTGTCGAGGTCGGCTTCAACTGCTCGGTCTTGTCGATGGTCCCGTTGTGGTTGGTGTCGATGGCGTTGAACGTCGCGTCGTTGAGGGCGAAGCTGTTGGTGGCCGCACCGCCGTTGACGTTCAGCAGGCTAATGTTCCCTGATGCAAAGGTCGCCCTGGCATTGACCATGTCGAAGGCGTACGTGCCATCGGTGTTGATGGTCAGGTCGAAGAAATGATTAGCGGCGCTATGGTCGGTGCTGGAGTAAGCCGCAGCGGTGACCGATCCGTCGGCATGGGTGGTGTACTCGTAGCTGAGTTTGCCGTTCAGTGAATCGCCGACAATGTTGATCGGACCTATCGAATCGGCACCGAAGTTGATGTCGTGGTTGCCGTAGAGCACACCGGCGGTGGAGCTGTCCTCGTTGCCGATGATGGCGTGATCGATCATGGTGAAGGTCGGGTGATCGTCCACGATGGTGATGCCAAGGGAAGAGTTGGCAACGCTGCCGTTCGCATCGGTTACGCTGACGGAGACCTGCTCCACGTAGCTCTCCACGCTGGCAGGCGGGGTCAGCACGTTGTCGCTCAACGTGAAGCTGTACTGGAGCGTGCCGCCGGTAGCGGTATCGGTGTAGCCGGTGACCGTCATCTGCCCGTAGGTAACGCCGTCGATCGAGATCGGGCCGGTAGAACCGAGGTCATGCAGCGCGGCGATAGAGATGTCGGTGTTGCCGATATGGACGCTACTGACGCCATCCAGGGCGGTGATCGAAAGCGATCCGCTCTGGGTCAGGGCAGCCGCGGCAGGGCTTGAGCCGTCCGACAGGTTCGCCTCGTTGACGGAAACGCCGACAGGTGTGAGTGTGACGCCGTGGTCGATGCTTGCAGTGGCAGTTGCGCCGACGCTGGTCGCTTCATAGTTGCCGCCATTGATGGCGGTAACGGTCGCGGTGATGCTCTCATCCGCGGGGTTCGACAGTGCGACGAACAGCGACCCGTTGCCGGAACCGTCAATATTGACGGAGTGGGTCGTGGTCAGCCCGGTGTACTGGTCATAAACGTCAACCGTCGCCGTGGCCGCTCCCTGCGGGGCGTTGTCGAGGTGAATGCTGAAGGTCGCCCCGGCATCATGCTCGCCGATGTTGGTGGTGCTGATGTGTACACCGGTTGTATCGATGGTATCAGCGATGTGAACGGTGGCCGCAGTGTGGTCGACGACGAGGTTCTCGAAGTTGCCGCCGGAAGCGCTGGTGATCGTCACGCTGCTGTTGCTCGGATCGACGTACACGTCATCGCTGTTTGCGAAGGTGTAGTCAACCGTGCCGGTGCTGTGCCCGTCGGCGATGGTGATGGTCTGGCCGTTGTCGAGGTGAACGGTGACGTCGCCATGTGCGGCGCTGGTCAGGGTGGCGGTGTAGGTAACCGTTGCACCCGCCTCGGTGATGGATGCAGGGGTGACTGCCAGGCTCACCGTGGTGTCGTTCACCGTATCAGCGATACTGACCGTGGCGGCGGTGTGGTCGACGACAAGGTTCTCGAAGTTGCCGCCGGAGGCGCTGGAGATCGCCACGCTGCTGCTGCTCGGATCGACATACACGTCATCGATATTGGCGAAGGTGTGGTCCACGGTGCCGGTTGTGTGACCGTCGGCGATGGTGATGGTCTGGCCGTTGTCCAGATGCACCGTTACGTCGCCGTGGGCCGCATTGGTGAGCGTCGCGGTGTAGGTGACGGTGGCGCCCGCTTCGGTGATCGACGCCGGGCTGACACCGAGGCTCACCGTGGTGTCGTTGATGGTATCGGCAATGTGGACCGTAGCCGCGGTGTGATCGACAACAAGGTTCTCGAAGTTCCCGCCGCTGGCGCTCGAGATCGTCACGCTGTTGTCGGAAGGATCGACGTAGACGTCATCACTGCTCGCGAAGGTGTGGTCCACGGTGCCGGTGGTGTGGCCGTCGGCGATGGTGATGGTCTGGCCATTGTCCAGATGCACCGTCACGTCACCGTGGGCCGCGTTGGTCAGCGTCGCGGTGTAGGTGACGGTGGCGCCCGCCTCGGTGATCGACGCGGGGCTGACGGCCAGGCTCACCGTGGTGTCGTTAATGGTATCGGCAATTTGGACGGTGGCCGGAGTGGCATCCACGACGAGGTTCTCGAAGTTGCCGCCGGAAGCGCTGGAGATCGCCACGCTGCTGTTGCTCGGATCGACGTACACATCATCGGTGTTGGCGAAGGTGTGATCGACGGTGCCGGTGGTATGCCCGTCCGCGATGGTGATCGTCTGCCCGTTGTCCAGGTGGACCGTTACATCGCCGTGAGCCGCGCTGGTCAGGGTGGCAGTGTAGGTCACCGTTGCGCCCGCCTCGGTGATGGATGCCGGGCTGACACCGAGGCTCACCGTGGTGTCGTTCACCGTATCGGCGATGCTGACCGTGGCGGCGGTGTGATCGACGACAAGGTTCTCGAAGTTGCCGCCGGAGGCGCTGGAGATCGCCACGCTGCTGCTGCTCGGATCGACGTACACGTCATCGATATTGGCGAAGGTGTGGTCCACGGTGCCGGTGGTATGCCCGTCCGCGATGGTGATCGTCTGCCCGTTGTCCAGATGCACCGTTACGTCGCCGTGGGCCGCATTGGTGAGCGTCGCCGTGTAGGTGACGGTGGCGCCCGCCTCGGTAATGGATGCCGGGCTGACGCCGAGGCTCACGGTGGTGTCGTTGATGGTATCGGCAATGTGGACCGTGGCCGCGGTGTGATCGACAACAAGGTTCTCGAAGTTCCCGCCGCTGGCGCTCGAGATCGTCACGCTGTTGTCGGAAGGATCGACGTAGACGTCATCGCTGCTCGCGAAGGTGTGGTCCACGGTGCCGGTGGTGTGGCCGTCGGCGATGGTGATGGTCTGGCCGTTGTCCAGATGCACCGTCACGTCGCCGTGGGCCGCGTTGGTCAGCGTCGCGGTGTAGGTGACCGTTGCGCCCGCCTCGGTGATCGACGCCGGGCTGACTCCCAGGCTCACCGTCGTGTCGTTCACGGTATCGGCGATGCTGACCGTGGCGGCAGTATGGTCTACGACAAGGTTCTCGAAGTTGCCGCCGGAAGCGCTGGAGATCGCCACGCTGCTGCTAGTCGGGTCGACGTAGACGTCGTCCGTATTGGCGAAGGTATGGTCCACGGTGCCGGTGGTGTGGCCGTCGGCGATGGTGATGGTCTGGCCGTTGTCCAGATGCACCGTCACGTCGCCGTGGGCCGCATTGGTGAGCGTCGCGGTGTAGGTGACGGTGGCGCCCGCTTCGGTGATCGACGCCGGGCTGACACCGAGGCTCACCGTGGTGTCGTTGATGGTATCGGCAATGTGGACCGTGGCCGCGGTGTGATCAACAACAAGGTTCTCGAAGTTCCCGCCACTGGCGCTCGAGATCGTCACGCTGTTGTCGGAAGGATCGACGTAGACGTCATCACTGCTCGCGAAGGTGTGGTCCACGGTGCCGGTGGTGTGACCGTCGGCGATGGTGATGGTCTGCCCGTTGTCCAGATGCACCGTTACGTCGCCGTGGGCCGCATTGGTGAGCGTCGCCGTGTAGGTGACGGTGGCGCCCGCCTCGGTGATGGATGCCGGGCTGACGCCGAGGCTCACGGTGGTGTCGTTGATGGTATCGGCAATGTGGACCGTGGCCGCGGTGTGATCGACAACAAGGTTCTCGAAGTTGCCGCCGGAAGCGCTGGAGATCGCCACGCTGCTGCTAGTCGGGTCGACGTAGACGTCGTCCGTATTGGCGAAGGTATGGTCCACGGTGCCGGTGGTGTGGCCGTCGGCGATGGTGATGGTCTGGCCGTTGTCCAGATGCACCGTCACGTCGCCGTGGGCCGCGTTGGTCAGCGTCGCGGTGTAGGTGACCGTTGCGCCCGCCTCGGTGATCGACGCCGGGCTGACAGCCAGGCTCACCGTAGTGTCATTGATGGTATCGGCGATGTGGACCGTGGCCGGAGTGGCATCCACGACGAGGTTCTCGAAGTTGCCGCCGGAAGCGCTGGAGATCGCCACGCTGCTGTTGCTCGGATCGACGTAGACGTCATCCGTGTTGGCGAAGGTGTGGTCCACGGTGCCGGTGGTGTGACCGTCGGCGATGGTGATGGTCTGCCCGTTGTCCAAGTGGACGGTCACGTCGCCGTGGGCCGCGTTGGTCAGCGTCGCGGTGTAGGTGACGGTGGCGCCCGCCTCGGTGATGGACGCCGGGCTGACACCCAGGCTCACGGTGGTGTCGTTGATGGTATCGGCAATGTGGACCGTGGCCGCGGTGTGATCGACCACAAGGTTCTCGAAGTTCCCGCCGCTGGCGCTCGAGATCGTCACGCTGTTGTCGGAAGGATCGACGTAGACGTCATCACTGCTGGCGAAGGTGTGGTCCACGGTACCGGTGCTGTGACCGTCGGCGATGGTGATGGTCTGGCCATTGTCCAGATGCACCGTCACGTCGCCGTGGGCCGCGTTGGTCAGCGTCGCGGTGTAGGTGACCGTTGCGCCGGCCTCGGTGATCGACGCCGGGCTGACGGCCAGGCTCACCGTGGTGTCGTTCACGGTGTCGGCAATTTGGACGGTTACCGGAGTGGAGTCCACTACCAGATTCTCGAAGTTGCCACCGGAAGCGTTGGAGATCGCCACGCTGCTGCTGCTCGGGCCAACGTAAACGTCATCGATATTGGCGAAGGTATGGTCCACGGTGCCGGTGGTGTGACCGTCGGCGATCGTGATGGTCTGGCCGTTGTCGAGATGGACGGTCACGTCACCGTGAGCCGCATTGGTAAGCGTCGCGGTGTAGGTCACCGTTGCGCCCGCCTCGGTGATCGACGCCGGGCTAACACCCAGGCTCACCGTGGTGTCATTTACCGTGTCGGCGATGCTGACCGTGGCGGCAGTGTGGTCGACGACCAGGTTCTCGAAGTTGCCGCCGGAAGCGCTGGTAATCGCCACGCTGCTGCTGCTCGGATCGACGTAGACGTCATCCGTATTGGCGAAGGTGTGGTCCACGGTGCCGGTGGTGTGACCGTCGGCGATGGTGATGGTCTGGCCGTTGTCGAGGTGAACGGTCACGTCGCCGTGGGCCGCGTTGGTAAGGGTCGCGGTGTAGGTCACCGTTGCACCGGCTTCCGTAATCGACGCCGGGCTGACTGCCAGGCTGACGGTGGTGTCGTTCACGGTATCCGCAATCTGGACGGTTACCGGAGTGGAATCCACCACCAGGTTCTCGAAGTTGCCGCCGGAGGCGTTGGAGATCGCCACGCTGCTGCTAGTCGGGTCGACGTAGACATCGTCCGTGTTGGCGAAGGTATGGTCCACGGTGCCGGTGGTGTGACCGTCAGCGATGGTGATGGTCTGGCCGTTGTCGAGATGGACGGTGACATCGCCGTGAGCCGCGCTGGTCAGGGTCGCGGTGTAGGTGACCGTTGCACCGGCTTCCGTAATCGACGCCGGGCTGACAGCGAGGCTCACGGTGGTGTCGTTAACGGTATCGGCAATCTGGACGGTTACCGGAGTGGAGTCCACTACCAGGTTCTCGAAGTTGCCGCCGGAGGCGCTAGTGATCGATGTAGCGCTGCTGCTCGGATCGACGTACACGTCATCGATATTGGCAAAGGTGTGGTCCACGGTACCGGTGGTGTGACCGTCGGCGATGGTGATGGACTGCCCGTTGTCCAGGTGGACGGTCACGTCGCCGTGGGCCGCATTGGTAAGCGTCGCGGTGTAGGTCACCGTTGCGCCGGCTTCCGTAATCGACGCAGGGCTGACAGCCAGGCTCACCGTGGTGTCGTTCACCGTGTCGGCGATGCTGACCGTGGCGGCAGTGTGGTCGACGACCAGGTTCTCGAAGTTGCCGCCGGAAGCGCTGGAGATCGCCACGCTGCTGCCGCTCGGATCGACGTAGACATCGTCCGTGTTGGCGAAGGTGTGGTCGACGGTGCCGGTGGTGTGACCGTCGGCGATGGTGATGGTCTGGCCGTTGTCCAGATGCACCGTCACGTCACCGTGGGCCGCGTTGGTCAGCGTCGCGGTGTAGGTCACCGTTGCGCCCGCCTCGGTGATCGACGCCGGGCTGACTGCCAGGCTCACGGTGGTGTCGTTCACAGTATCCGCAATCTGGACGGTTACCGGAGTGGAGTCCACCACCAGGTTCTCGAAGTTGCCGCCGGAGGCGCTAGTGATCGATGTAGAGCTGCTGCTCGGATCGGTATAGACGTCGTCCGTGTTCGCGAAGGTGTGATCGACGGTACCGGTGGTGTGGCCATCGGCGATGGTGATGGTCTGGCCGTTGGCAAGATGGACGGTGACGTCGCCGTGGGCCGCGTTGGTAAGCGTTGCGGTATAGGTTACGGTTGCGCCGGCTTCGGTGACAGATGCCGGGCTGACCGCGAGGCTTACGGTCGTGTCATTGACAGTATCGGCAATGTGCACGGTGGCAGGGGTGCCATCTACAACGATTTGCTCGAAATTGCCGCCGGAGGCGCTGGTGATCGCTACGCTGCTATTGCTCGGGTCGACGTAGACGTCGTCCGCGTTGGCGAAGGTATGGTCCACCGAACCGGTGGTGTGGCCGTCAGCGATCGTGATCGTCTGACCGTTGTCCAGGTGCACCGTCACGTCGCCGTGGGCAACGTTGGTCAGGGTGGCGGTGTAGGTCACCGTCGCACCCGCCTCCGTTATCGCGACCGGGCTGACCGCGAGGGTTACCGTGGTCGGGGTGGGGATGTCATGAACCTGCGTCACCACCGGGGTATGGTCGACCACGACAGTTTCGGTCCCGCCCGTTGCGGAGGTGACCGTAGTGGTTACGGTGCCGGCGTCGATGTACGGGTTGTCCGGATGAACGGGGACGTGGACGGTGCCGCTGGTCCCGCCATTGGGGATGATAATGGAGCTTCCATTGGAGAGGGTTACCGTGATGTCACCCTGGGCCGGATGGGTAGTCGTCGCGGTGTAGGTGATATCCCCACCCTCGTTGACATCCGTCGGCGCGGTAACCACGACCGTGTTGGTGGTCGGAACGGTGGGGGGGGCTACGGTCTCGGTGATCACCGAATCAATGGTCCCGGTGCTCCCGAAGGTGACGCCCGTGGTGGTCACACCGGCGGTGGGGAGAACCTCCTCGCCCGTCGGCGCAAGGATAAAGACCGGGTGGGTGCCGCCTGCATCGGCGGGACCACCTGCTGCCGGGGCTTCCAGCTCGATGGGCTGGTCGCCGGTGGCGAGCGCCTGCTGGATCTGCTGGACCTCGGCTGTCGTATCGGTGGTGTCACCGGCGGTCACGGTTCCATAGACGTCGTGGTCGATGGCGACGTTGGTCATCCTGCCCAGATCCAAATGGTTGCCCTGGGCGCCGTCAAACGCAATCGAGACACTGCCGTCGCTCTCGGTTACGATGCGATCATTCGCGAAGATCGGGCTGTTCGGCATGAGCAGACGGATCGCGCCATCCGGGGATATGGCTTTTACCGTTCCGTAGAGAATGACAACCTTGCCGACTACCTGGTTCCCGGCGCCTGCCGCTGCTGCTTGATCGTTCTGTGCCATGACCGTTCTCCGTAATATTTGATAGTGAAGCGTGAAAGGAGCTACTAAATTTGGTTATGGTAAAGATATCTCTGAGGGGAAACCATGTCTATTGTACCTTGGTACTAGATTGACATAGTGATCAAGATTACAGAGACCTCACTTTTACTCCTGCCATACCTGCCGGTAGCTAAATCAGAGCTGATATATTACCTGTGTCCAGGCCAATGCCAAGCATGGGACGAAAAAAAGCCCTCTGCTACTTCAGAGGGCTTTTTTATGATTGGGGGGAAGGTAAATCCCCTGTCCCCCTTTGCAAAGGGGGGAACGCTGGGGCACGTGCTGCACTTCGGCAGCCGCCAAATCAGAACGGCCGGTCCAGACGGTTTGGTTCCTTGACCAGCTTGGTGAAGTTGGAGTTCTTCTGGATCTCCTCGAGATAGAAGAGCTTCAAAAGGTTGTGCGTCGGATGGTCCGGGTTCCTCTGCATCTCTTCACGCATGCTCTGGAACGAGGCGACCAGTTGGGTGTCGGATGGCGCATCGGCAGTCGCCGTGCCGGCAAAGAGCTTGTCGATCGCCGTTATGTAGGCAAGGCTCGCCGTCGCCGTCTCCGGACGCTGCGCGCTCACCCACTTCTTGATGGCCGGAGACTGCTTGATGCGGCTCGCCAGCGGCAGGAAGTAGTCGAGGTACAGGTTGTAGCGCCCGTCCTTCTTGAGCGCCGACGAGGTCTGGCGCACCTCGCGCAGGGAGAGCGGGAACAGCTCGGCCGAGAGGAGCCGGTGCGTGAACCACAGGTTGTAGGCGCCGTTGTCGGTACTGAACTCGCTCACCTTGCGGTAGGCGTAGGAGACCTTGTCGCTCGCCTCGAAGGCACCGAAGTAGGCCGAGTCCGGGATCACGTCGTTGTACCCCCTACCCTGCTGGGCCGTCAGGAAGTTCAGGTAGGAGTTGAGCGCCATCTGCATGGAGGTGGCGTAGCTTTGGATGCTCTGCGAGTCCTGGGTGGTGTTCAGCTTCACCAGGTAGTAGTCGCCGGTCCAAAGGGCGAGCTCCATGATGGCCCGCCAGAGCCGGTGCGCCGACTTCAGGTACAGCTCGCGGCTCTGGTAGCCGGCCCGCTCCCATCCCCCCGCCGAGTATGGCGCGATGTCGTTGAAGATCGCCATCGACTTCAGGAGCGCGGTGCGCCCCTCCTGATCCGGCAATGTGGCGAAGAACTTGTAGGACGCGGAGTTCTCGTTGTCGGCCAGGCGCGGGATGGCGAAACTGGTCATGTCCAGGTAGTCCACCGCCGCCGTGACCACGCCGCTCGACCTCGGCCCCGCTGCCCACTTGAAGCAGAGGTCGTTGTAGGTCCGCGCCCGCTCGTAGGTCTTTTGCACCGCCTCCGTCATACCCTCGGCGTCGAGCTTGGCGCTCGCCACCTGCTGCAGGCGCTTGGACTCGATGGCCGCAACGGTGAAGTTCAACCGGTAGCGGTCCGAGTCGGGCGCGTTCAGCCCGTCCACGATGCGCTGCACCAATGTCTTCGTGTACTTCCCTTCGCTGTCCTTCTCCCCGAGGTTCCTGTCGTTCATCATCACGAACAGGGGGCCCAGCGCATTCAGGCCGTCGAGCTTCCTCGCGATGATGGCCCGGTTCACCACTAGGTTGATGAGGTTACGGTAGTAGAAGGGGGTGTTGGTGGGGACTGAGCCGCTGGTCGCACCGGTGGCGATCTCGTTCTTCTCGATGTACAGGATCGACCCGTTCCAGATGCCGTAGACCTGGGCGACGAAATCGTCCGCGTCATCGCGCTCCAACGCCTGCAGCGCCTTCACCATCCCGGACCAGTAGGCGACCTCGGGCATGGAGGCCTTCCCCTTCAGGCTCTCAATAGTCTTGGCCGCGGCGGCCAGGCTCTCCTGGTTGTCGCTTTGCAGGTAGTCGACGGTCTGGGCGATGGCGAGCCTTAAATAGTCGCGGTCGCGAAAGAGCTGCGGCTGCTCCCCCTTCTGCCCGGACATGAGCTTGCCGTTCCAGGTGGCGATGTAGGACGTGAGCGTCTCGCCGATCTCCTGGTCGCGCTTCTCGCGCCATTCCTTGATCTCGTTCTTGTCCCAGTAGGTGAGCTCGTAGGCCACGTCGAGGTAGGGCCCCCACTCCTTGATCTGGGGGAGGGCCGGGGCCGGGACGGCAGCCGTCTTGTGCTCCTTCCTGGCCGGTGCGGCGTGCCCCTTTTTCTTGGGGGCGCCCCAGGAGGGGGCGGCCCCCATCAGGAGGCAGAGGGCGCATAAGAAGATGAAACAGAGGATCCGTTTGACGTCAGTTCTTTTTAAGGCAGTCGTAAGCATATTCCAACTCCTCGCATCGCTGGGATGGCTCTCGTCCCCTGGAAGGGAAGATGATGAGGTTGAAGGACGATACGCGTTTGGTCCCCTTGAACTGGAACTCACCTTTGTCACTGCTGCAGCTCGAGCGCGACCCCACCACGCTCAATACCGCCTTGATCGATTCCTCCTGCTGCAGGGCGCTGTCGCAGATCTTGAGGCTCATCAGCGACACCCCGCGCGCCAGCGCGACCTCCGAACCGTTCGCGCCGCTCCCTGCCGGGCTCTTGCTCCGCTGCCGCGCCGCCTGGACCGGCCCTCCCTTGGGCTCCTCGATGGACACCTGCGGCGCGCTCCTCACCGCCGCGACCCGCAGGGGTGGCGCGCTCCCCCCCACCTCGACGGCGCGGGCCGGACGCTGCGGCAAGTAAATCGGTTCGTCGGCCGCGGGAACTGCGTTAGGCCCGCCCCGCACCCGGTAGATGTAGGTGCTCTTGGGCGAGGGGCGCCCCCCCACCTCGACGCTCCCCGCCTCCTTCCTGAGCCTCGCGGCCGGCAGACGCTCCGGAGGCGCGCCGCCAAGAGCGTCGAAAGGTTCCGTCCCCTTGCGCTCCCGGGCGACCGCCGGGTAGAGGGTCACCTCGGAGCCACTCTGGTAGCCTGAAGCGCGGGCGATTGCCGGGCGCTGCAGCTCCGCGGGGTAATCCACCTCGTGCCTGAGCGGCGCGTTCCTGGGCTGTCCGGCATGCTCACGCCCCCCCGGCTCGGGAGGGCGGTACTGCGGCGGCTTCAGGTCCAGGGCGTACATGGTGCGCGGGTTTTGCCGTGCCGGCACCGGCTTCTCGACGGGAGGCAGCGTCCTTGGGTGCGCCGGGGGGGCCTTCAAATCCAGCCGGCTCACGTCCATGATGGTGCGTTTGGAGACCGGAGCCCCGGGCATCTGGAAGCGGCTCACGCAAAGCGCCACAAGGACCAGGGCCGCCACCACCGACCCTCTCAGCCACAGGGGGACCGGGGGGCGCATCTCGTGCTCGGCGCAGACCAGGATGTGCCTAAGGCGCGTGCCCCCGTGGCCGCAGGCGTTCTGGACGCGCAGGGTCATGGCTTGTCCCCTCCGGTGCGCGAGGTGCGCACGACCGCCAGTCCGTTGGAGCTCCAGTACCTGCTCACCACCGCCGCCGCGGAGAGAAGGTCGCTGCTGTAGGATTCGGGAAGCGGCACCACGACCGGGCGCGGCTGCTCCCGGTTCCCCTGCAGGTGCTTCAGCGCCGAGCAGAGCTCGTCGTAGGAGAGGGGGTCGGTGCGCGCCGCCTCCTTGCCGCGCAGGATGTGCGCCAGCCGGTACGGTTTCGCGCTGTGCTTCTCCACCAGGAGCTGGTGGTAGTCGGGGTTGGACTGCATCGCCACCAACTCGGGGCTCTTCGCCACCACCGGCGCCGGGAGCTGCATCTCAGCCACCTGGCTGCTCGAGGTGTCCATCCGGGACATCTGGGTGAAGACCAGGAGGAGCAAAAAGGCGACGTCGGTAAACGAGATGAGCCACTGGTTCCGGGATGTTCCCACCGTGCGCATGGTCCACCTCCTAGATCTTCACCTGCAGGCCGCGGTTGATGGAACGCTTGGCCATCACGTCCAGGCAGACGCAGATCGCCTGCAGCAGCACGTAGTACATGAGGGCGAAGTAGGTCGACCAGAGCTTCGCCCCGATGGCGCCGTTGTTGATGGCGCTCCCCGGGTCCCCGGTGTAGAGAAAGATCACGATCATCCCGGCCACGGTCCCCCACAGGCCGATGGGTGGGAGCAGGTTCGCGCACATGTAGATGCGGTTCACGAAGGTGCCGTTGAAGTTGTTCTGCGCCACTTCGCGGGTGGCGTCGTACAGAAACTCCTTGGGTGCCGCAGCTCCAGTCGTGTTGTCGCTTTGGCTGGTGGCCCAGAGCATCTTCGCCACGCTTTCGGCGAGGGTGTCCGTAGGCGAGGCGTGCTGGTCCTTGATGCTGTCCAGGTGCTTTTGGTCCAGCGCCTTCGCGTGCAAAAAGGCACGCGCCGCCAGCACCATCGCGATGATGAATATGCTGGAGGTCAGGGTGAGCGAGATTCTCAGCGACCAGATGTTGAAACTGTTGGGGTTGATGGTGATCAGGCCCAGAATGTCCATGACGGCGGCTCCTTAGCGGTTATTTCTTGGCGATGCGCGCCAGGTCGCTGTCCAGCTGGCGGATGGCCTCGTCCAGCGTGGTGGTCTTCCCCTGGATCTGCACCGACATCTTCTGGTAGGGAGCGTAGAGCCTCTTCATCTCGGCGAGGACGCTGCCGGCATCATCACGGTAGTTGAGCACGATCAGAAGCCGCGTCTTCACCAGCGCGATCTCCGCCGAGAGCTGGGTCATCTCGTTGTTGGAGCCGTCCACCGCCTGGGTCACCAGGTAGTCGGCGTGCCTCCTCAGGTAGTCGTCGAGGGGTGCCTGGAGCTGGGCCGCCGTCTTGGTCTCGCCGCTGGCGATGAAGTGCTCGGCGAAGTTGAGCATGACCAGGAGGTCCTTCTTCACCGTCTGCAGCCTCAGCTCAAGCCCGAGGTCGTTCGCCTGCTCGGTGGGCGCGTCCTGCGGCGCAGCGGCGGGGGGCTGCGCATCGGCGCCAAGCACCGGCGCGGCAAGTAGAGACACCAATCCCGTCACTACGACAGCCAGTTTCCATCGCAATGCAATACCGTGGTCCATGTCAGACTCCTCCTTACGGATGAGCTACTCAGAGCATCGTATCGTGGGCCTCCGGGAGGCAGCGCCTGCGCTGCCGGTCAGGGGCCTATGTGGTGACTGCTTCTCGGTTTGATATTGATCCTCAACCCGGTGTCGGTCTTGAAGCTGCGGTAGGGGATGATTTCCTCCCGGCCGGCGTCGAGGGTGATCTGGAGATGGTCGGGGAACTCTCTGAAACGAACGTTGGTGAGGTCGAATTTTTCCACCGGCGCCTTGGGGAGGCCTATGCCGTTCACCGCACCGTAGAGGTCGATGACCAGGCTGAAGGGCTCCACCATGGTGATCAGGTTGAATTCGTTCACCTTGCCGCTCGTGTACAGACTGAGGCCGTCCTTGTCGATGGTGATGCCGGTCAGGGCGATCCTGCCATCGGGCACGGGGGTGGGCGTGGTCGCCTTGAGCTCGAAGGGCGCTTCATCGGGAGCGACGGGTTCGGGCTCCTGCTTTCTGAGCGCGGAGGCGACGGATGCTGCTTCGGAAACGGCAGCCAGGGGGAGTGCGGCCGGCGCGGCGGCGATGGAGGGAAGCGCGGTCGGCGCTGAAGTGGCGGGGGTATCGGGAGTAGGCAGGGCTGCCTGTTTGCTTAGTTGTGCGGGGGGAAGCTCGGGCGGCTCTTTCGCCGCCTTGAGTTCCGGGGCCGGCTGCGCTCCCTCGACAAGCGGAACCGCCTGCGGGGGGAGCTGCGCCGCGGGGAGCGCTGGAGCGACCCTCGCCGTCACCTGCCCGGGTTCAGGAGGCTGGTCCGGGTAGGCCGCAGGGGGCTCTTGGATGCGTTTGGCCGCGGGAAGCGGAGGGGGCACGGCCCCCTCCTTCAGTTCGGGTGCTGCCGCGTTGGGGAAGTACCTTGCGGTCTCTTCCCCCTTTCTTTGTGCTGCGGGGAGGAGGGCCGATCCGGATGCGGTCACACCCGGATCAGCGGCCTGCGGGAAAAAGCGTGCTTCGGGTTCGCCCTGGCGTTGCGCAGGAGGAACGTCACCGTTGGCGACGTTACCTTGCGCTGGCACCAGGGCTACCGGCTTTTTTCCAAGGGCGCTCCCTTTCTTTACCGCGGCTGCTTTGCCCGCGGCCTTTGGGGTCGGGCCCGACTGGGCTGCCGGCGCCTGTTGCACACCGTTCTTCTCGCATACGAGGTTCGCCTCGATGCGCCTGTTCTTCGCGCGCCCCACGGCGGTCTTGTTGGTCGCCACCGGGCGGGACTTGCCGTACCCCTTCGCGGTCAGCCGCTTGGGATCGATGTTGAAGTTCTTGACGATGTAGTCGCGCACCGACTGGGCGCGCCGTTCGGAGAGCCTCTGGTTGTAAGGGACGCTGGCGGTGCCGTCGGTGTGACCGGAGATCTCGCCGTGGGCCTCGGGGAACTCGTTCAGGAAGTCGCCCACCGTCTTCAACTCGGCGTGGTACTGCGGCTTCACGTTCCACTTGTCGGTGTCGAAGTTGATCATCAGCACCGCAGGCTGGTTGCAGAAGCGTTTCTCCGCCTGGGTCGGCTGGACCACCATGACTGCCGCGTTGGCGGAGGCGGTGCCCCCTTTGCCCTTGCAGGTCACGGTGTAGATGGTGTCGGCCGCGGGGGTCACGATGGTGGAACCGTTGGCGGCTACGTCGCCGACGTCGGGACGCATCTCGCAGTTGTCGGCCCGCTTGCTCTGCCAGGTCAGCACCGACTTCTCCCCCTTCTTGATGGAGGCGGGAGCGGCGGCCAGGGAGACCTCGGGAGCGGCCACCGGTACCGGCACCACAGGAGGCGGTACGGTCAGGTTCAAGGTCGGCTGCGCCGCGGGGAGCGGCCGCGCCACCGGCTCGGGCGGAGGCGGCGGGGCCGGGAGCTTCGCGACCGGCGGGGTCACGCCGAAGGGGATGTAGATCCCGGTGGTGTACTCGATGGCGTACCTGTCGATCTTGTTGTCGAGGAAGATCCCCCGCACGTCGCCGCGCCAGGCCATGTCCTCGGTGACGAAGTACTTGAAGCCGGCACCGAGGTCGAAGGCCCCCTTGGTCTGCGACTTAAGCTGCGTCCCGGCGTAGCCCGCGGCCACGTTGGGGACGAACTTCTCGTCGGGGCGGAAGTTCCACAGCAGGTCGGCCCCGTAGCGCAGGAAGTCGGTGTTGTTGTCGGTCAGCGTCGAGCGGGTCTTCGAGTAGTCGAAGAGCGCCTCCGCCTCGAGGTTGCGGGTGAAGTTGTAGCCCGCGCGCAGGCCGAACACCGGCGCGGTTTCCAGGTGCTGCTCCCCGTCAAAGGAGACTCCGCCGACCACCGGGGAGATCGAGAAGGTCCCCACCCTGTTGCTCGCCGGGCTCCCCCCCTGCGGCGCGTCGGCTGCTGCCGACGGACCGGGACGGGAGGCGAGGAGCAACGCCATTGCCATCATCATCAATGCATGTCGTTTCAAATCAATCTTCTCCGTTTCAGTTGTATTAGATTGCATTAAAGTTGCACTTTAATCTCACAGGCTTGCCAAACGGTACTACTAAGCTACTATTAAAACCCGCCGTGTCAAATGGCATATGATTCTTTATGCTTGACTCACGGCCCGCCATATATTAAACACAAAAAATAATATTTGCAAATTTATTATGAGCACATAATATGTGTGTCGACATTAGCAACTACTCGGTATATAATGAGTCAAGAGTGCAAATATTAGTAAAATTTAATTTGCAAATACCCATATGACATCACAGGAAGGTATGCTATGCCACGAACCAGGAAATTAGTGACAGTATTGGCATTGGGGATGTTCGCGTCGGCAGCGGGCGCCGCCCAGGCGGAGACGCTCCAGGACGCTGTGCAGTACATGCTTCGCTCCAACCCCGAGGTGCGGGCGAACTACTACAACAAGGTGGCACGCGAGAAGGAAGTGCGCCAGGCCAAGGCCGGCTACCTCCCCACCATGGACCTCTCGCTGGCAGCCGGGGTGACCCGCCAGCACGAGCCGACCTTCGGCACCGTCTACCCAAACGCCGCGACCATCAGCGTGCGCCAGAACGTGTTCCGCTTCTTCGGGACCCAAAGCGAGGTCGAGCGCCAGGAGGCCCGAGCCCGGGCCCAGCAGTACCAGTTGGGGAACTCCGCTGAGAACAACGCCCTTTTGGCCTCCAAGGTCTACCTCAACGTCTTGAAGAGTGAAAAGCTCCTGGCCCTGGCCCAGGAGAACCTGACCAACCACCTGCGCATCCACGACCAGGTGAAGTTGAGAAGCGAGTCCGGGGTCGACCGCCGGGCCGACTTCGAGCAGGTCAAGGGGCGCGTGGCGCTGGCGGAGAGCAACCTCGCCGCCGCCCAGGCCAACCTCTCCGACAGCCTCGCCGACTACCAGGCGGTGATCGGCTACCTTCCCGGCGAACTCACCGAGCCCCAGTCAGTTGGGCCGCGTCTCCCCAGGAGCAAGGAAGAGGCGGAGGAACTGGCGGTTGGCGGGAACCAGGCGCTCAAGTCAGCCCGGGAAGGGGTTCAGGAGAGAACGGCGCAGCACGAGGCCGCGAAGAGCCTGCTCTACCCGAGCCTCGACGTGGCACTCGACTACCGATGGCTCAAGGACTACAACGACTTCCCGGGGAACCGCGAGGAGTTCCTGGGGACCGCCACCCTCACCTTCAACATCCTGAACGGCGGCTGGAACAAGGCGCGCCTGGGTCAGACCCAGAGCGAGGTGTACGAGGCTGAGGAAATCCTCGAGAACACCAAGCGCCAGACGGTGCAGTCGATCCGGCTCTCCTGGGAAGCCAACCGTTCCGCCCAGGAGCGGATCAAGTACCTCGACGACTACGTCAAGGCCGCCGCCCAGACCGCCGACGCCTTCGCCGCTCAGTGGTCCATCGGCAGGAGGACCATGTTCGACCTGCTGGACACCCAGGCCGAGCTGATCAACGCCAAGGCGAGCCTGGTGAACGCGCAGTACGACCAGCGCTACGCCGAGTACCGGCTCCTAAACGGCATGTCGCGCCTGTTGCCGACCCTCGGCCTGCAGGCTCCCGACCAGACCGGCAGGGTCACCACGGCGGCAGGAACGCCGTAGACTATCCCGAGAGAGCACTGTATTATAGAGCCCCGGATCGCCGCTACCTTTAAGGACGGTCCGGGCTTTTTTTTAGAGAAAGAGCACCTTGGCCGGGATAACCGTGGGCATCTACCTGAAACGACTGACATCGCTGTCCTTGACCGCCCTCATGGCGGCGCTTTTGCTTGCCGGCACCGTCCTCCCCGCCGGCAACTTCAGCGTCGACCGCTCCATCCTGCAACAGGCCGAGAAGAAGTACGGCGGGCAGGCCCTGCGCCGCCTGACCGCCTGGGAGGAGCTGATCGCGCGGGACAGGAGCCGGTCCGACCGGGACAAGCTCGACAAGGTGAACCGCTTCTTCAACGAGAGGATCCGTTTCGCCAGCGACTGGGACGTCTGGGGGGTAGAGGACTACTGGGCGACCCCGATCGAATTCCTGGCCAAGGGGGCCGGGGACTGCGAGGACTTCGCCATCGCCAAGTACTTCACCCTAAAGGCGATGGGTGTGGAAGACGAAAAGCTCCGCATCACCTACGTCAAGGCGCTGCGCTACAACATCCACCACATGGTGCTCACCTACTACAGCACGCCCGAGGCCGAGCCGCTCGTGCTCGACAACCTGGTCGATTCCATAGACCACGCCTCCAAGCGCAACGACCTGATGCCGATCTTGAGCTTCAACGGCTCCGGGCTGTGGCTCGCCAAGCAAAGGGGGATGGGCAAGCCCGCCGGCAAGTCGAGCCGGCTGAGGCTTTGGCAGGACCTTCTTCAAAAGATGTCCGAGAACAGACTGTAACGGACAAAGGGTAACCCTATGACACTGTATCGACAGCTCATCATTTTCACCGTCGTGCTCTTCCTGCTGCTGTTCACCGGCACCTGGTACGCGAAGCTCGCCAACACGCGGACCTTCCTCACCAACCAGCTGGAGTCCCACGTGCAGGACACCGCCACATCGCTGGCCCTCTCCATCTCACCCCACGTGGCCCAGAAGGACCTTACCCTGGTGGAGGGGATGATCAGCGCACTGTTCGACCGGGGCTACTACCAGAAGATCACCTACGCCGACCCGCGCGGCAAGGTGCTCATCGAGCGGACGCTCCCGGTCCGGGTCGAGGACGTGCCGCAGTGGTTCGTGGCGCTGGTCCCTCTGAAGACCCCGGAGGCGACCTCGGACGTGATGGCGGGGTGGAACCAGGGTGGGACCATCCTGGTCAAGAGCCACCCCGGCTACGCCTACGCAACGCTCTGGAGCGAGGTGATCAGCATGACCATCTGGTTCGCCGCCTGCGCGGCCTTCCTGCTCCTGGCGGCGGGGATCGGGCTCAGGATCCTGTTGAAGCCCCTGGCCGCCGTCGAGCGCCAGGCGGACGCCCTGTGCCGCAAGGAGTACCAGCTGCAGGAGTCGCTGCCGCGCACCCGCGAATTCAAGAGCGTGGTGGAGGCGATGAACCGGATGACGGTGAAGGTGAAGGAGATGTTCGAGGAGCAGGCGGCGCGGGCCGAGGGGCTCCAGGAAAGGGCCTACCAGGACCCGGTCACCCTCTTGGGGAACCGGCGCCTGTTCGAGAGCCAGGTGAACGCCGACCTCGGTAGTCAGGACCAAAACGGCTGCGGGCTGCTCCTCTTGTTGAGGATCCACGGACTGGAGGCGCTGAACCAGAAAAGGGGGCTGCAGGCGGGCGACGACCTGCTGAAGCGGGTGGCCGCGCTCCTGAAGAATTCGGTGAAGGCCTACGCCGACACCGCGCTTTCCCGCCTCACCGGCGGCGACTTCGGCATCTTCCTCCCCGACGCCTCCCCTTCCGAGGGGGGGATCATCGCCACCGAGATCGCGGCGCAGCTCGGCCGGATCGCCATGGAGAAGATCACCCTTTCCGACAACATAGGCCACCTCGGCATCGCCACCTACCAGGGAAGCACCACGCTCACGAGGCTTCTGGCCGAGGCGGACCTGGCGCTCTCCGCGGCGCTGCAAAAGGGGGCCAACAGCTGGGAACTGCGTGCGGTGACCGGGGATTCGGACGCGCTGCCGCAGGGGCAGCAGCACTGGAAGGACGCCCTGGTGCGGGCGCTCGAGGAGAGGCGCATAAGGCTCGACGCGCAGGGGGTGATCGAGAACGGGCCGGGTCGCAAACTGCTCCAGCTGGAGCTCTTCGCGCGCATCATGCAGGAGGACGGCAAGCCGCTGGACGCCGCCCTGTTCATGCCGGTCGCGGAGCGGCTGAAGCTCGTGTCCGCCATCGACCGCATGGTGATCGAGGAGGCCTTGAAGGCCGACTACCGCCGCCTCGGGGTGGACCGGATCGCCATCAACCTGTCCCCTACCTCCCTGGAGGACGATGCGTTCCGGAACTGGCTCTACGCCTTCTTAAAGGCCCTCCCCCCCTCCGCACCCCACGTGAGCTTCGAGTTCTCCGAGTTCGCCGCGGTGCAGCACCTGCAGAACATCAGGGAGTTCGGCGCCGCCGTACGGGCCTGCGGCCACGGCATCGGTCTCGACCATTACGGCCGCAGCTTCTCGAAGCTTGGCTACCTGCAGTCACTGCACCCGGAATACGTGAAGATCGACCGGGCCTACACCGGCGAGCTTTCCGGCGGGGAGACCGACAGCAGGTTCTACGTCGCCTCGCTCTGCAGCGTGGCGCACAGCATCGACATCAAGGTGGTGGCGGAAGGGGTGGAAAGCGAAGAGCAGGCGGCCATCCTCAAGGAGCTGAACCTTGACGCCATGCAGGGGTACTTCTTCGGCAGGCCGACGCCTTTGGCCTCCTACCCCGCCGTCAGATGATGTCGTGCACCAAGAGGTCGGTGGAGGAGATCTTCTCGCGCAGGCTCTGGCGTGCCTTGATCCTCTGCTGCGCCTGTTCGGGGAGTTCGGTGAAGTTGATCACGTTCTTTCTGACCAGGAGGTCGACCAGGTCCTCGATGACGCGCACGGTGGCCGCGTCGGAGAAGGCCAGCGCCTCCCCCCAGGCCCCGGCTTCGTTAAGGAAGGCGATCACCTCCTCGTCCATCGGGGATTTCTGTTCGGTGGCCGATGCGGCGGGACTTTTGTGCAGGGCGACGATCTTGCCCTCGCCGTCTCTTTCTACATAAAACATGGAGTATCCTTTCTTTGAACGGGTGGCTGACGGTGTTTCTAAAAGAGGTACTGACACGGGAAGACAGCCGCAAGTATAACGCAAAACGTTTACCAATGTGAAAGGTATTATGCTAGGATGTTTCCCGTTCATTTGAGCGGCCCCTTTTACAGCTAAAGAGGATCGGACGTGCCAGAGACTGAAAACCTTACCCAAGAAACAGAGTGGAATGTCGGCGAGGACAGCGATCGCCACGACGACCCCCTTCTCGACTCGCTCCTTTTGGTAGCCAAGCTGCACGGGCTGCCGGCATCGCGGACGGGGCTGACCGCCGGGCTCCCCCTGGTGCAAAACCGCGTGACGGTCGAGCTGTTCCCCCGCTGCGCCGAGCGCGCCGGGCTCTCCTCCCGCCTGGTGAAGCGTCCCCTTGAGCGGATCTCCCAGCTGCAGCTCCCCGCCATCCTGCTTTTGCACAACCGGCAGGCGTGCGCGGTGGTCGAGCGGCTCCCGGAGTCGGACAGCTTCAAGATCCTGCTCCCGGAGGCGGGGACCGGCGAGAAGACGTTGACCCGCGCCGAACTGGAGAAGCTCTACACAGGCTTCGCCGTCTTCGTCCGCCCCAGGTACCGCATCGGCAAGTCGACCAGCGTGACCCGCGAGGACGGGAAAGGGAACTGGTTCTGGGGGGCGATCACCTCATCCTGGCGCATCTACCGCGACGTCCTGATCGCCTCCTTCCTGATCAACGTCTTCGCCCTGGTCAGCACCTTCTACATCCTGAACGTCTACGACCGGGTCATTCCGAACAGCGCCTACGAGACCCTCTGGGTCCTCTCCATCGGCGTCACCGTGGTGTACCTGTTCAGCGTGCTGATGCAGGGGCTGCGCGGCTACTTCGTCGACGAGGCGGGCAAGAAAGCCAACCTGAAGATCTCCTCGCTGCTGTTGCAGCGGGTGCTGAACCTCCGCCTGGAGGCGCGCCCGCAGTCGATCGGCTCCTTCTCCAACAACCTGAGGGAATTCGAGACCATCCTCGACTTCATCACCTCCTTCTCCATCACCGCCGTCATCGACCTCCCGTTCGTCATCCTGGGTCTGGTGGTGATCTGGTACATCGGCGGTGGCGCCATCCTGACCATCTTCCTGGTGAGCATCGCTCTCATGCTGATCTACTCCGCCTGCATCCAGGCGCCGCTGCGCCGGGCCGTGGAGAACACGTTCGCCGCATCGAGCCAGAAGAACGCCATCCTGGTCGAGGGGCTCGCCGGGCTGGAGACGGTGAAGATGCTCGGTGCGGAGAGCCACGTGCAGCGGAGCTGGGAGGACGCCGTCAGCTACATCTCCACCTGGAGCGCGCGCTCCCGCTTCCTCTCCTCCTCGGTGAGCAACGTCTCCTACCTGGTACAGAACCTCGCCGTGGTCGCCCTGGTCATCGCCGGGGTCTACGCCATCGCCCTGCGCGAACTGACCCAGGGGGGGTTGGTGGCGCTGGTGATCCTGTCCCGGCAGGTGGTGGCGCCGGTGGCCCAGGTGGCCAACCTCGCCACCCGCTACCACCGGGCCAAGGAGGCCTACCGGGCCCTGGACGACATCATGAAGCTCCCGGTGGAGCGCCCCGCCGGCAAGACCTTCCTGCACCGCCCCCGCTTCAAGGGGGGAATCGGGGTGAAGGCGCTCTTCTTCGCCTATCCCGGACAGACGGTCAACGCGCTGAACAACATCTCCCTGCAGATCGCCCCGGGCGAAAAGGTCGGCGTCATCGGCCCCATCGGCTCCGGCAAGACCACGCTCGGGAAGCTCCTTTTGGGCCTCTTCGAGCCGGCCAGCGGCATGGTCACCATGGACGACACGGATCTCCGGCAGATCGACCCGGCAGAGCTGCGGCACTACGTGGGGTACGTCCCGCAGGACATCTCGCTGTTCAAGGGGACGGTGCGCGAGAACCTGACCCTGGGGGCTGCCGACATCGACGACCACGCCATCATGCGCGCGGCGGAGCTTGCCGGCGTCGGGGAGTTCGTCAAGAAGCACCCCATGGGGTTCGACATGGAAGTCGGCGAGTTCGGCCGCGGGCTCTCCGGCGGACAGCGCCAGTGCGTGGCCATCGCACGGGCGCTTCTGCTCGACCCGCCGGTGCTGGTCTTCGACGAACCGACCAGCAACATGGACAGCCGGGCCGAGTTGAAGCTCAAGAACAACCTGGCGGCCGGCGCCCAGGAAAAGACCATGGTCCTGATCACGCACCGCGCCTCGCTCCTGGAACTCGTGGACCGCATCATCGTGATCGACAACGGCGCCGTGATCGCCGACGGACCCAAGGCGACGGTCCTCGAAGCGCTGCAGCGCGGGCACCTGAACATCTAGCGGAGAATACGACGTGGAGATAAAAGCAGCCAAGAACAAGGGAAACGGGGTGTTCCGCAGGATGCCCGAAGACGACGTCGACTACGTCACCGACATCAGGACCTCGATCCTCGTGCAGTCCCCGCGCGGCGGGCGGGCCATCCTCTGGGCCACGTTTGCGCTCTTCGTCATCTTCATCGGCTGGGCGTCGGTATCCGAGGTGGAGCAGACGACCAGGGGCGAGGGGAAGGTGATCCCGGCCAGCCAGGTCCAGGTGATCCAGAACCTCGAGGGGGGGATCCTCTCCGAACTGCACGTAAAGGTGGGGGACACGGTCAAGAAGGGGCAGCTCCTGTTGAAGATCGACGAGACCCGCTTCGTCTCCTCGCTGGAGCAGAGCCAGGCGAAGTCCGGCGCCGACAAGGCCAAGGCGGCCCGCCTGCGCGCCGAGGCGGCCGGCAGCACCAGCTTCTCCATTCCGAGCGACGTTCCGGCCAGCATCGCGGCCAGCGAGCGGGCCCTCTTCGAGTCGCGCCGCGCCGAGCTGAAGCACTCCATCGAGGTGAAGCAGTCCCAGGTCGACCAGCGCCAGGGGGAACTGAGGGAACTGAGCACCCGCCTGCGCGAGCTGAACCAGACCTACACCCTGTACCAGAAGGAGATCAACATCACGAGGCCCCTGGTCGCCAAGGGAGCGGTCTCCGACATGGAGCTGTTGCAGCTCGAGCGCAAGGCGAGCGAGATGAAGGGGGAGATCGAGACCATCAAGCAGTCGATCCCGCGCATTCAGTCCAAGATCGACGAGAGCTACGCCGCCATGAAGGAGCTGAGGCTCAGCTTCTCCAACAAGGCCAAGGCCGAGTACAACGACGTCGCGGCGAAGGTCGGCGAGGAAACGGCGTCCTCGCTCGCGCTCAAGGACCGTCTGGACCGCACCCTGGTCCGCTCCCCGGTGAACGGCACCGTGAACCGGATCCTGGTCAACACCATCGGCGGCGTCATCCAGCCGGGGATGAACATCGTGGAGATCGTCCCCACCGAGGGGACCCTCCTCATCGAGACCAAGATCAAGCCGGCTGACATCGCCTTCCTGAAGCCGAACCAGAAGGCCACGGTGAAGTTCTCCGCCTACGACTACACCATCTACGGCGGGCTGGAGGCACGGCTGGAGCAGATCGGTGCCGACAGCATCACCGACGAAAAAACCAAGGAAAGCTACTACCTCGTCACGCTGAGGACCGACCGCAACTACCTGGGGACCAAGGAGAAGCCGCTCCCCATCATCCCGGGCATGGTGGCCACCGTGGACATCGTGGCCGCCAAACGGACCATCCTCTCCTATCTCTTGAAACCGATTCTCAAGGCCAAGTACTCGGCGTTGCGCGAAAGGTGATTACATGCTGATCCTGCTGGCTAGCGCAAACGCATCCCTGTTGGGCCGGTGGCAGGGCCTGGTGGCCGAAGGGAACCAGGTCCAGGAGTGCCGCACCCTCGGCGAATTGAAGCGGCTGGCCTCCTCCGGACAGTTCGAGCTGGTGCTCCTGCACCGCGACCTGGTGGACGCTGCCGCCTGCGCCGAGTTGCGCGCCGCGGCTCCCGCGGCCCGGCTCTTTCTCCTCTCGGACCGCCCCGAACCCGAGGAGGGTCTCTCCTTCCTGAAGGTGGGGATCGTGGGCTACGCCAACAGCTACATCGCCCGGGAGAACCTCCAGGAAGCGCTGCGCGTGATGGCAAGCGGCGGGGTGTGGCTCGGACAGCAGGTGATCCAGCAGTTGATCCTGGAAGCCGCGCAGAACAGCGCGGGAAGGGAAAAGCACCCCGAAAGGCTCCTGGCGCCGCTTACCCCGACCGAGCGCAGGGTGGCCGAACTGGTGGCGGCAGGGAGGACCAACCTGGAGATCGCCGCCGACCTGGGCATAGTGGAGCGCACCGTGAAAGCCCACCTCACCTCCATCTACTGCAAGCTCCCCGCCGGCAACCGGCTCAGCCTCGCGCTCCTGGTCAACCAGGCCTGAACCGGCCGGTTACCGCCCCTGGAAGCCTCCGGCGAAATCCGTGACGCAGATGGTGCGGTAGAGGGGGTGCGGGCCGCAGGCGGCGCCCGCGGTGGTGAAGGAGCGGTCGAAGATGTTCTTTCTGTGTCCCCGGTCGGCTACCCCGTCGTCGATGATCAGCCCCATCACCACCTGCCTCGCGGTTTCCGGCCCGTAGCTGATGTTCTCCCCGAGGCTCGAGCGCCAGGAGCCGTACTTCTCGATCCTCTTCTTCGTGTCGCCGCGCTCGCCGTGTCCCGTCTCTCCCGAGGCGGCCTGTTCCCGCACCAGGTCGGCCGCCGCCATCGCCAGTCCCGGCGACCAGGAAAGCGCCGGCAGCGGGCGCTGCCGCGACAAGAAACGCACCGCCTCGTCCAGCGCCCCCTTCCCTTCCGACGTCATCACCATGTTCAGCGTCCCCGGCAGCCGGTACGCCTTGCCGATGAAGCTCTTCCTGAACTCCCGGATGTACTCCGCGTAGCGCTGCGGGTTCTGGCGCGCCGCGTTGGTTTCGGCGAGCACCTGTTGGCCGAGGTCCCCCGACTCGGCGTGGGCAGCGCCGCAGGCGAGCAGGAGCAGCAGGCAGGATAGCGCCAACCGTTTCTTGATCATTTTTTCCCCTCCAAAAGAGCCAGCCTCGCCTCGAACACCTTGAGAGCGTCCGCAAGCGTCGCCTCGATATCGTCCCCGTACACCGTGAAGTAGAGGTAGTTTCCCGAGTAGTGGTGCCAGTTGAGGTCCTCGACCAGGAGCGGTTCGAGGTAGCGTTCCATCTTTTCGTAGGGGTAGAAAGGGTCGCCGTTGGGCCAGGTGCGGCGGAGCTTCTGCGCCTGGACCTCCGTAAGCGGGATGCGATAACGAACCGAAACGACCTGAGCCTCCATGACTCCCCCCTCCCCTATGCACCTCTGCGCGACCGATGACAATGCCCTCTCCCCTTTTTGGGGGTGCATAAGACCAAAAGGATAAGCCAGCCGCGCACCGATGACAAGCCCGATGACAAGCCCGATGACAAGCCCGATGACAAGCCTGCCCCTGCGTCAATCCCCTCTCCCTCCGGGAGAGGGTGGCCGGAGGCCGGGTGAGGGCGCTGCCACGAAGCACCAGGGGAGCATACTGCGACGCCCTCACCCCAGCCCTCTCCCGAGGGGAGAGGGCGATTGAAAAAAGCCTCCAGCCTTCAATCCACTTTCCCAGGGGTACCCCGAACAAAAAAACGCCCCCCTCGGAGCACCGAGGGGGGCGTTTTAAAAGCTGTTGCCGGTCCCGAAAGCCTAGATCGACTTTCTCCACGCAAGCCTTCCCTCCAGCCAGCGCGAGAAGGAGGTGAAGGCGAAGCAGAGCACGAAGTAGACCGCGGCGATGAAGATGAAGATCTCGGTCGGGAAGGCCATGGTCCGGTTGTTGATCTGGGTGCCGACGTGGGTCAGCTCGGAAACCCCGACAATGAAGGCGAGCGAGGTGTCCTTGATGAGCGACACGAACTGGTTCACGAAGGAGGGGATCATGTTCCTCAGCCCCTGCGGAAGCACGATGTAGAGCATCGCCTGCCAGGGCTTCAAGCCCGTCGAGATGGCCGCCTCGGTCTGCCCCTTGGGAATCCCCTGGATGCCTGCGCGCACGATCTGCGACATGTAGGCCGAGGTGAATATGGTGAGTCCCATGATGACCGTGGTCGCCTCCGGCACCGTCTTGCCCATCAGGGCCGGGAGCAGGAAGTACATCCAGAAGATCACCATGAGAAGCGGAATGCCGCGCACCGTGTTGATGAACAGGTTCACCGGGTGGCGGATCACCGCGTAGCGCGACAGGCTCAAGAGCCCAAGGATCAGTCCTCCGAAGAAGGAGAGGACGCAGGAGACCACCGCGAGGTACATGGTGAGCCCGAGTCCGCCCAGCGGGCCGTTGGGGTAGCGCCCGATCATGAAGTAGGTGAAGTTGTCTATGATTACCTGAAAGTTGAGTGCTTCTTCCATTATCTTCTCCGTTTACCGCAGGAAAATCTGCCGTTCTCGTTACCGGACCCGTCCGCCGTCCGCTAGGCGCGGTGCGGGTTGAGCACCTTCTTGTTGTACAGATCCATGAGCGCCGTGATGACCACGGACAGCCCGAGGTAGACCACGGTGGCGGCGGTGAACGCCTCGAATCCCTTGAAGGTGTAGCTCTCGACCTGGCGCGCCTGGTAGGTGAGCTCCATGACCCCGATGCTCATCGCGAGCGAGGAGTTCTTGGCGAGGTTCAGGAACTGGTTCACCAGCGGAGGGATCGTGATACGTACCGCCTGCGGCAGGATGATGTACTGCATGGAACGGAGATAGGAGAAGCCGGCGCTTCTGGCCGCCTCCATCTGCTCCTTCGGGATGGAGAGGATGCCCGACCTGATATCCTCGGCGATGAAGGCCGAGGTGTAGATGGTGAGGGCGATGGCGGCCGCGGCAAACTCGAAGTTCGTGCTGTTCAACCATTCGTTGACCGCCGCCGGGAGCACCTTGTAGGAGCCGAAGTACCAGAAGAAGATCTGGACCAGCAGCGGCGTGTTCCGGAAGAACTCCAGGTAGGCGGTGGCGATCCAGCGCACGGGACGGTAGTGACTCATCTTCAGGACGGCGATCAGGAGTCCCAGGATGAAGGCGCAGACGATGCCGACGGCGGAGAGCTCCAGGGTGACCTTGAGCCCGGATACCAGCCACTCGAAATACTTGCCGGAGGTGACGATGGACCAGTCAAATGTGTACTTTAGCACGTGAAACCCCTTAGAGGCAGGTTGAAGACTGAGACTGAGACTAAGATTAAGACTGAGATAAAGCTACCAGCTAAACGTCTTTTCTCAACCGGGCCTCACTCTTCGACCTGATTTACTGTTAAACGGCAGGTCAAGGTTGAGAGAAAGGTTTTTCTTAACCTCAATCTCAACCTTAACCTGTCTTTTTACTTGTCCGCTACGATCTTGAAGGTGCGCTTGAGCTGGAAGTCGGTGCCTTTGCCGAACCACTTCTCGAAGATCTTCTTGGCTTCGCCGCTCTTCTCCATGTCGAGGATGGTCTTGTTCACAAAGGCGATGAACTTGGCGTCGTCCTTCCTCATGCCGAGGCCGTACGGCTCGTTGGAGATCTGGACGTTCGGGATCTCGAACTTCGCCTTGTTGGGTGCCTTGGCGAGGATGCCGGCCAGGATCGCCTCGTCGGTGGTCACCGCCTGCACCTTGCCCTGCTGCAGCGCGAGGAAGGCCTGCGGGTAATCGTCGAAGGAAAGCACAGTGGCGGTCGGCAGGGCGGCCTTCACGTTCTGCTCCGAGGTGGAACCCTTGGCGGTACCGATCTTCTTGCCGGCCAGGTCCTTCAGGCTCTTAACCTTCCCCTTAACGGTGATGAACTTCTGACCGGTGGCGAAGTAGGTGTGGCTGAAGCCGATCTGCTTGGCGCGCTCCGGGTTCTTGGTCATGGTGGCGGCGATGATGTCGATGTTACCCTCGGTGAGCTGCGGCATGCGGGAAGCGGAGGTAACCGGCTTCAGTTCGACCTTCACGCCCAGCTTCTTGGCGATCGCCTTCACGAAGTCGACGTCGTAGCCTACGATCTCGCGGCTCTTCTCGTCCACGTAACCAAAAGGAGGAAGGGAATCCTTCACGCCAGCCACCAGGACGCCTTTCTTCTTGACTTCGGCAAGGGTGTCGGCGGGAGCCGCGGCCATCGCCTTACCGAAAGAACCCAACAGGGCCAAACCCATAACAACAGCAGCCAATCTTTTCACAGTACTCTCCTTTTGATGTTCGTTATTAACAGACACCCGTGCCCGCCGCTGGGAATCCGGCAGAGTTCGGCGGGTGAACGAGTTCTCTAGTGCATCGGCGACAGCAGCTGCTTCAGGAACTGCTTGGCGCGGTCGTGCTGCGGATTGCGGAAGAATTCTTCCGGCTGTGCCTCTTCGAGGATGACGCCGTGGTCCATGAACACCACGCGGTCGGACACCTCGCGCGCGAAGCCCATCTCGTGGGTAACGCAGACCATGGTCATGCCGGTGCTGGCAAGGTCCTGCATGACCGCGAGCACCTCGCCGATCATCTCGGGGTCGAGCGCGGAGGTCGGCTCGTCGAAGAGCATGATGCGCGGCTTCATGGCCAGGGCACGGGCGATGGCCACGCGCTGCTGCTGGCCGCCGGAGAGCTGGGTCGGGTAGGCGTCGCGCTTGACGGCGAGGCCGACGCGCTCCAACAGTTCCATGGCCTGCTCCTGCGCTTCCTTCTTGGATGTCTTGCGGATCTTGATCGGTGCCAGCGTGATGTTGTCGATCACCGAAAGGTGCGGGTACAGGTTGAACTGCTGGAACACGAAGCCAACCTCGGCACGCAGCCTGTTGATGTCGGTCTTCTTGCTCCTGAGGTCCATGCCGTCGACGATCAGGCTCCCCTCCTCGATCGGCTCCAACTGGTTGATGGTGCGGATCAGGGTCGATTTGCCGGACCCCGAGGGACCGCAGACGACGACCACTTCCCCCTGTTTGACGTGGAGATCGATCCCGTTAAGCACGTGAAGCTTTTTGAACCACTTGTGGACCCCTTCAAACTTGATCATCTGCTGCTCCTTTTCTATTTGTTGCCAATCGAGTCACTCGAAGCTGCTGCACAGGATATGGGCAGTTTCCCCGCTCAACCGTTCCCGCCAACCGTCGTTTTGGGTGCGGCAAGGCTGGCACGCGTACAATCCGGCTCTATATACAGCAAAGCCGGTGCCAAAGAAGGCGTAAACAGCTAACAACTCGGATTGCTATCCGAATACGCCATTTTGGGAGCCAACATTAGAAACAAAGGGGTATAACCACTACTGGAAAGCTGTTTGAGGCGAAGAAGGAAGTGACGAAGAAAGGGGATTTTAGGGCGGGTATAACAATCATTATAGGCTTAACGAAAGTTATACCCCATCGTGCGGCGGGTCCGGAGCGCGAAGAAAAGAGCCGGTGGGAAAAGGCGCAGGTTTTGTGCAAAAAAGCGGCAGAAGCAGCGTATCGGGTTCAGCAGGAAGGAGGCCGGGAGTGAGCGCGCTGCCTCGAAACTGGGCACGCACTCCGTAGGGGCGAATAATCATTCGCCCGTCCATCCTCACCTACTCCCCCTTGCCGTCCCTCTGCAGCTTGAGCCTCTTGCTGAGCGCGGGCTGGGAGATCCCCAGCATGCGGGAGGCCATGCTCTGGTTGTTGTCGGAGCGTCGCATCGCCTCGGCGACCAGCTGCTCCACCGCCGCGCTCAAGGTCGGTATCTCGGCACAGGAGCAAAAGACGTTCTGCTCGCCGGTTGCGGCCTGGTCCGCGGGAACCTCGCCCTGCACCTCCATCGCCTGCCTGAAGCTGTTCATGGAGAGCATGCGCGAGGAGTGCACGCTCATGGCGTCGTAGACCATCGACCTCAGCTCGCGCAGGTTCCCCGGGAAGCTGTAGTTGGTCAGAAGCGTCATGAGCTCCTTCGGGTAGCTCGGCACCTTCTTGCCGAAGACCTCCGCGCTCTCCTTGAGGAAGTGGTCCAGGAGCAGCGGGATGTCGTCCTTTCTTTCGCGCAAGGGGGGAATGTGCACGTGGTGCGCCCTCAGGCGGAAGTAGAGGTCCTTTCTGAACCCGCCGGCGTCCTTCTTCTTGGAGAGGTCGTGGTGGGTCGCCACCACGATGCGCGCCCTGAGCTGCTTGGGCTGGTCGCTCCCGAGCGGGTAGTATTCCCCCTCCTGCAGAAGCCGCAAGAGCTTCACCTGGCAGGCGAGCGAGAGGTCCCCGATCTCGTCCAGAAAGAGCGTCCCCTCGGCGGCCTGCTCCACCATGCCGCTGCGGCTCTCGTCGGCACCGGTGAAGGCCCCCTTCTTGTGGCCGAAGAGGGTATCAGTGAAGACGTTGTCCTCCAGCCCCGCCACGTTCACCGGGACCAGGGGACCGTCGCCGCGGCTCAGCGTATGGATGGCCCGGGCGATCAGCTCCTTGCCGACGCCGCTCTCCCCGGTCACCAGGATGGGCTGGGTGCTCCTTGCCACCGCCTCGATGTACTGGAAGATGGAGCGCATCGCCTTGTTGTTGGTGACGATGGGGGCGAAGGCCTCCGGGCACTCCAGGCGGTCGTTCAGGAAACGGCGCCGCATCTCCTTGTTTTCCCGCTGCAGCTCCTGCATCCGGATGGCGCGCCGCACCGATTCGAGGATGTGGTCCTCCTCGTCGGTCTTCACCAGGTAGTCGAAGGCGCCCAGGCGCATGCAGGAGACCGCCGTCTCGATCTGGTTCAGGCCGGAGAGGACCACCACGGTGACCTCCGGGTGTTCCTCGGCGATGCGGGCCAGGAGCTCCTGGCCGGAGAGGTAGGGCATGGTCAGGTCGAGCAGCACCAGGCCGATCTCCCCCTTGTCCAGCACCCCCATCACCAGGCGGCTGTCGGTGAGCGCGGTGATGTTGCTGATGGCACCGGGTCCTTCCAGCGTCATGCGCAGGCTGCGCAGCCAGGGCGCCTCGTCATCCACCAGCAGCACGCCGAATGCCGGGTATAGTGCTTCGCTCATCTGCAACTCCTCTTCGTCTTTTGAATCAAGGGGGAGGGCGAATGATTATTCGCCCCTACAGAACCTCGCGGTTTATGCCACCTCGCGGTCCATGCCACCTCGCGGTCCATGCCACCTCGCGGTCCATGCTACCTGGCGGTCCATGCTACCTGGCGGTCCATGCTACCTGGCGGTCCATGCTACCTGGCGGTCCATGCCACCAGGCGTCCATGCCACCAGGCGTCCATGCCACCAGGCGTCCATGCCACCAGGCGTCCATGCCACCAGGCGTCCATGCCACCGGGCGTCCATGCCACCGGGCGGTCACAGGCTCCCACTCCCTTGACGGGAGGGGAAAACCTACGAGCGTTCTGCAAAGATCTCTACATGCCCGCGCTTTCCCGCAGCGCCGGCAGCTCCATGGTGACCGTGGTGCCGAAACCCGGCTGGGAATCGAAGTTCAGGGTGCCGCCGTGCTGCTTCACGATTCCCGCGGAAATGGAGAGCCCCAGGCCACACCCCCCCTCTTCGCGCTTGGTGGTGAAGAAGGGATCGGTGAGCCGCGCCAGGTGCTCGGGCTCCACCCCCCTCCCCTCGTCGCGCACGGTGAGGAGCACCAGGTCCCGAAAGCGGTCGTGCCGGGTGGAGATCTGGACGCTCTTGCCGCTCCCCTCCAGCGACTGGGCCGCGTTCAAAAGGAGGTTCACGATCACCTGCTCGATGCGCTGGCTGTTCCCCTTCACCCGTGGCAGGGTCTCGGCGAAGTTGGCGACCACCTGGTGCGAATTCTTCACCACGGTGTTCTCGACCAGGCGCAGCGCGGCCTGGGCGCAGAGGTTCAGGTCCAAAAGCTCGGTCAGGTCGGCGCTGTCGCGGCGGGCGAAATCCTTCAGCTCGGCGACGATGCGCTTGATCCTCTTGGCGGCATCCTGCGTCTCGGAGAGCATGTGCGGCAGCTCCTCGCGCAGGCGGTCGTAACTGTGCCGCCCCAGCTTGAAGTCGCCGTGCCGTTCGCGGTACTCGTCCAGGATCGGCTGGGAACCGCGCAAGACCTCCTCGAAGCGGGGGAGGTTCAAAAGGATCAGCCCGTTGGGGTTGTTTATCTCGTGTGCGACGCCCGCCACCAGGGTCCCCAGCGAGGCGAGCTTGTCGGCCTGCACCAACTGGTCCTGGTGCATCCTCAGCTTCTCAAGCGCCGCCTGCTTCTCGGCCACCTCGCGGGCCAGTTCCTCGGTGCGCTGCGCCACCCGCTTCTGCAGGGTTCGGGACCAGACCACGGTCCCCCCGAGGATCAGCAAAAGCGGCAGGGACACCAGGGTCACGTAGCGCACCACCCGCCCCCAGGAGACCGGCTGCGACTCCATCACCCCGAGCCACTTGTTGTGGATCTCCTGGAACTGACCGGAACGCTTCAGGATGGCGAGCCCCTCGTTGAAGCGCGCCAGCACCTCGGCGTTCCCCTTCTTTACGGCGTAGCCGTAGGCCTGGGTCATGATCGGCTCGGCCACCGGGACGATCCGCTTCAGCCCCATCTCCTTTTCCAGGTACATCCCGGTCAGCCTCGAGACCAGGGCGCAGTCCCCCCTCCCCTGGTTCAAAAGTCTCAACGCCTCGGCCAGCGTATCGGTGAGGATGAGCCTCGCCTTCGGGTCGAACCCCTTCATGAAGTCATGCATGATGCTGTTCTTCATCACGATGACTTCCTTGCCGCGCACGTCGTCTATGGAACGGATGCGCCGGTCGTCGCGGCGGATCCAGATGGACTGGAACAACAGGGCGTGCGGCGTTGAGAAATCGACCTCGCTGGTGCGCTCCTGGGAGAAGGCCATCCCCTGCAGGATGTCCACGTCCCCCTGCTCCAGCGCCCGGCGCATGCCGTCCCAGGGCCCCAGGGAGATCTCCACCTTGAAGCCCATCACCTCGGCTATGGCGCGGGTCAGCTCCACGTTGAAACCGGTGGGTTTGCCGTCGTTGTCGACGAACTCGTAGGGGGGATAGTTGAAGTCCCCCCCCACCACGACCACCCCTTTGCCGGCTCCGCCGCGCCCCAGGGTGTCGGCTCCCGCCGCCGAGGCCAGCAGCACCAGGAAAAGGAACAGGAGCATGGTGACTCGGGTCAGGCACAGGCGCTTGCGGCCGGCACCGGCGGCGCGGGATCTCTGGATCTGTTGTACTGAGCGGAAAACGTGCAAGGGCAAGACACCTTAGCAGGGACTAGCGGGATAGATGGCGATGGGAAATTAATGGCATAGACCGGAGGGTTATGTCAACCGCGATCACCCGCCAGGACGGGGCGACCGGAACCTGGGTACGCCGCAAAGATTATTGCGTCCCCCCATTTGCTTTTTGGCTGGGGCCGGTATTATTTTTATCGTGACAACCGAAGTATCCCTCTACCACAGGTTCTACTACAGGTGATGACATGCGGCTTTCTCTCTATCTCGAACATGGTGAACAGTTCTCCCGGGCCGCGCTGAAACTTCCGGTGCAGACCCCCATCGATATCGAATCGACCCTGCTCAACTGCTACATCGAAGTGCTGCCGGTGGCGGCGTCCTACTACATGGGACCGGAGCACCTTCCCGGCATCGAGTTCCCGCACCCGGAAATCCGCGTGGTGTTCCAGTTGAAGGAGCACCCGCAGGTGGCGGCGGTGTACTCCATCGACGTCTTCGTGACCGACGCCATGCTGAGCCTGGTCAGCCACGCCCAGGGGCACACCCACGTGGACATCAACCGCAGGGCGGCGCACATCGAGAGGCTGATCGCCAACAAGCAGAACGGGCTGCTGGAACTGATCGGGTGCAACCACAACACCCTCATCGACCGGCTCACCCAGGCCTTCCTCGGCCTGCGCAGCGCCTACCTGAACGCGCTCAACGAGGAAGGGTGCCTCCCCATCCCGAAGCACTACTAGCGCTTAACCGGGGCGACCGAACCGCTCGAGGCAGGGCCGGCAGAGGCCCTCCTCGGGCTGCCATCCGGGAAACCTCTCCTGCACCTGCTCCACGACCACCGGATCGGCCGCCCCCTGCGACCCGTGCAACAGCTCCGACACCTCCTGGCCGCAGACCGGGCACTCCGGCGCGGCGCTTCCCCTTTCCTCCCGCATCCCCCCCGTCAGGTTGGCGCGCTGGCGCTGCAGGCAAGGAAGCCCCAAAAGGTCATCCCCCAGCCGCAGGTCTCCGGACTCCTTGCGCTTTTTGGATTGCGTCATGATCCGCCCCGCACCTCCTCCTTTTCTTCCGCCTTGCGCACGGTGAGGCGCAGCCCGGTCACCGCGACCACCTGCACCTTTTCCCCTTTGCGCAGCGGTTCCTCGCTGCTCGCGTTCCAGTACTCGCCGCGCAGCAGCACCCTACCCTCCGGCACCAGGTCGGTATCCGCCACCCCGAGTTCCCCGAGCATCCCCTCCACGCCGGTTATCGGCTTCTCCCGGTGCGCCTGGATCACCTTGACCACCACCACCGCGAAGAAGAGCGCCGTCACCCCGACCGTCCCCGCCAGCACCTCCCAGGACAGGCGCAGGTACGGTTCGGGCGACGGGAACAGGATCAGCGATCCCAGCACCATCGCCACGACTCCCCCGACCGCGAGCATGCCGTAGGAGACCACCTTGATCTCCGCGATGAACAGGATGATTCCCAAAAGGATCAGGCCGATCCCGGCGTAGTTGACCGGCAGGGTCTGCAGGGCGAAGAAGGAGAGGAGCAGCGAGATGCCGCCGATTACCCCGGGCAGGATCACCCCGGGGTTGGAGAGCTCGAAGAAGAGCCCCAGTATCCCCAGGAGCATCAGCATGTAGGCGACGTCCGGGTTGCTGATCGCGTCCAGGATCCGGTCGCGGGTCCCCATCTCGTGGCTCACCACCCGTGCGCCGGCTAGGTGCAGCACGATCTCTTCCCCTCCCCGCTGCACCTTGCGCCCCTCCAGCCTGACAAGGAGGTCCTGCCGGCTCGGCGCCACCAGGTCGATCACCCGCTGCGCGAGTGCCGCTTCGGCGCTCAACGAGATGCTCTGGCGCACCATCCTCCTGGCCAGCTCGGTGTTGCGTCCCCTCTTGGCGGCGATCCCCTCGACGTACGCCTCGGCGTCGTTCACAAGCTTCGCCTCCATGACCGGGTCGGGTTTGCCCCCCAGCCCCACCGGGTGCGCCGCCCCGATGTTGGTGCCGGGGGCCATCGCCAGGATGTCAGCGGAAAGGGCGATCACGGCGCCCGCCGAGGCCGCGCGCGCGCCGGAGGGGGCGACGTAGACCGCAACCGGGACCGGCGCGCCGAGAATGGCCTGGACCGCCTCGCGCATGGCGCTGTCGAGCCCGCCGGGGGTGTCCAGTTCCACCAGCAGGAGCCGGTCCCCCCGTTTACCGGCCGCCGCCAGGTTTTCCTTCAGGAAGGCGGTGCTGACCGGATTGATCGGTCCACGCAGGGAGATGAGTCCCACCTGCGGCTCCTGAGCCGCCAGGCACAGGGGGAGCACCAGTAACAGCAGCACCAGCAACAGCCGTTTCATCACCGCACCTCCCGAAAAAACTGTTCGGCCTCACGCCAAGCCGCAATGACGCAAAGCTTACCCCCCAAAAAGGCTACGATCAGCGGCCTGCCGCGGTGCTACGGTTAGAAGCTCCAGGCGTATTTTTCCATTAAAAGAGGGCCTTGGCAAGCTTCAGCGTGCCTTGGCGCCTTTGCGGCCTTGTGCGAAATGTTTGTTTTTTACCTTTGCGTCCGCTGAGTTGCACTATTCGCAATATCCCGAAAAAAATAGTTTGACATTTAATCACTTCAGTTATAGTTTTAAATCATCGAAACGATGTTGCTTCTCAACGGAGAGAACGATCATGAAAGAAGACGCCAAGACAAAACTCGCGCTGAACAGCTACACCAAACTGATGCGGGGTGCCGAGTCGGTGACCGTCCGGGTAGGGCGCAAGATGTCGGACGCCGGGCTCACCATCAGCCAGTTCGGCGTCCTTGAGGCACTGCTGCACAAGGGCCCCATGTGCCAGCGCGACGTGGCGTCCAAGATACTGAAAAGCACCGGCAACATCACCCTCGTCATCGACAACCTGGAAAAGCAGGGACTGGTCCGGCGCGAGCGCTCCCTGGAAGACCGCCGCTTCTGCACCGTGCTCCTCACGGAAAAGGGACGGGCGCTGATCGAGGCGACCTTCGCCGAAGTCGAGGCGGCCATCGCCGCGGAGATGGGGGTGCTGACCGATGAAGAACAGGAAACCCTGGGCAGGATCTGCAAAAAACTCGGTTTACGGGAGGGATGACGGGAAGGACGACAGCGGCTTTTTTTTGAACCAATAGTTTAACATCAAAAGACACAAACTAAAACAAACCACACATAGTCAACAAAAGAAAAAGGAGAAAGACCATGAAAAGAACCATCGCAACCATAGCAGCAGTAGCACTCCTCGCAGTTCCAGTTCTCGCCTCCGCCTCCACCTGGAACATCGACCCCGACCACTCAAGCGTCGGCTTCAAGGTACGGCACCTGATGGTATCCAACGTGAAGGGGAGCTTCGAGAAGCACAGGGGGACCGTGGAGATCAACGACAAGGACATCACCAAGTCCAAGGTTTTGGTCACCATCGACACCGCCTCGGTCAACACCAACGTGGCCAAGCGTGACGAGCACTTAAGAAGCGCCGACTTCTTCGACGTGGCCAAGTACCCGACCATGACCTTCACCTCGAAGAAGGTCGCCAAGGCCGGCAAGGACAGGCTCAAAGTGACCGGCGACCTGACCCTGCACGGCGTGACCAAGGAAGTGGTGCTGAACGTGGAAGGTCCCGCCAAGGAGAGCAAGGACCCGTGGGGCAACCTGAGAAGCGGCGTAACGGCCAACACCAAGATCAACCGCAAGGACTTCGGCCTGGTCTATAACGCCGCGCTGGAAACCGGCGGCGTCGCGGTGGGCGAGGACGTCGACATCAACCTCGAAATCGAGATGATCAAGGCCAAGTAACACCCGGCTGCTACCAATACGCACGTGTCTAAACAGAAAGCGCCTGTTCCTCGACTGGAACAGGCGCTTTTTTTGGTTCTTCCGGAAACTCCGGAGAAAACTTTCCTTTTATCGGCTCCCCCTCCCCTGACGGCTTCAGGCCTGGACCCGGGACGCACCTGCCCCGGCTGCTTCCGCCTGCTGGCGCGGGACGCTGCTGGTAAGGTTCTGCCACCCATCGGCCTGCAGGCACCCTATGGTACCTTTCAGTTCTTCCTGGAAGTCGGAGAGCTCCTTGCCCAGGTCCCCCTCACCCTTCAAGGCCGTCTCCAGCCGCTGCGCGGCCCCGTGCAGCGGCTGCGCTGCCAGCACTCCGGCGATCCCCTTCACCGAGTGGGCTAGCCGCGCCGCCTCCTCCCTATTGCCGCCCCGTATCTCGCGCTCGATCTCGCCCCCCTGGTTCTGGTACTCGCGCTCGAACTGCTTGAGCAGGTCGCGGTAGAGCTTCCGGTCGCCGCCGGTCTGCCGAACGCCGGTCTCGAAGTCGATCTTCGCCACCGGCTGCCGTTCCTGGGCCTGTTCATGCCCCCCCGCAACCGCGCCCTGGCCGGACGCCCGCGCGCTCCCCTGGCCGTCGAGCCAGACCGAGATGGCGCTGTAGAGCGACTCCGGGGTGAAGGGCTTGGCGACATGCCCGTTCATGCCGGCCGCGAGGCTCGCGGCCACGTCGTGCTCCATGGCGTTGGCCGAAACGGCCAGGATCGGGAGAGTCTCCGTCCCCGGCTTGCCCAGCGCCCGGATCTCCCGCGCCGCGGTGAGACCGTCTTTCCCCGGCATCCGGATATCCATCAGCACCAGGTCGAAGTCGCGGCGCCGCACCAGCTCCACCGCCTCGGCGCCGTTGGAGGCAACCGTCACCTGCAGTCCCCCCCGCTCCAGCAGGGCGAGCGCCACCTTCTGGTTGAAGGGGTTGTCCTCGACCAGGAGGACCTGCTGCTGCCGGAACCGGGTGAAGCCCGCTTTCTTCTTACGCTCCACCCTGCTGTCCGCGGCGGCGATGCCGAAGGGAAGCCAGAACGAGAAGGTGCTCCCAAGGCCAGGGATGCTCTCGCACCAGATCTCGCCCTTCATCATGCTGGTGAGACGCCTGCAGATGGCGAGCCCGAGTCCGGTCCCGCCGTGGCTGCGGGTGATCGAGCCGTCCAACTGCGTGAAGGCCTGGAACAGCAGGGCCTGGTCCTCGGCCAGGATGCCGATGCCCGAGTCGCGCACCGCGAAGATGAGCTCCGCTGTGCCGGGCTCCCTGCGCGCCAGTTTCACCGCGAGCTGTACGCTGCCGTGGCGGGTGAATTTGAGGGCGTTGCTCAGCAGGTTGTTGAGGATCTGGGCGAGGCGCATCGGGTCCCCGGTGAGCAGCTCCGGGATCTGCGGGTCCAGCTCGACGTCCAGGTCGATCCCCTGCTGGCGCGCCCTCAGCGCATAGACCGCCAACAGCTCGGCCACCACGTCCTGAAGGCGGAAGGCGACCCGCTCGATCATGAGTTTGCCCGCCTCGATCTTGGAAAAATCGAGCACGTCGTTGATGATCCCCAGGAGGAGGTCGGCGGAGACCATCAGCGTCTGCAGGTACTCGCCCTGCCGGGGGGAGAGTTCCGTGTCCAGCAGCAGGTGTCCCGCCCCCACGATGGCGTTCATCGGGGTGCGGATCTCGTGGCTCATGTTGGCCAGGAAGTCGCTCTTGGCGGCGGAGGCGCGGGCGGATTTCACCGCCAGTTCGTTGGCGCGCTGCACCGTCCTGACCAGTTGCCGGTTGGCCTCCTCCTGCAGGCGGGTGCTCTCCTGCAGTGCCGCCTCGCTTTGCTTGCGCTGCGAGATGTCCAGCATGATCCAGACGAAGTTGGACAGCTCGCCCGCCTCGTCAAGAACCGGCGTTACCGTCACCTCCTGGTCCAGCGTCGTCCCGTCTTCGCAGCACCCAAGGAGCTCTCCCTGCCAGGGGCGCCGCGCCTCCAGGCTCTCGGAGAGGTTCTCCAGGAGCTCCGGCTTGTCCCCCGCCGTGAAAAGCAGCTGCGGTTTCTTCCCCAGCAGTTCCTCGGGGCTCGCCCCCAGGATCCGGCAGAGCGCCTGGTTTACCCAGATGATCCTCTCCTGCCTGTCGGCGATGATGATCCCGTTCATCGCCGCCTCCAGGGCCGCGCCCTGCAGGCGCAGGCGGTCCTCGACCTCCCGGCGGGCACTGACGTTACGGAAGGTGAGTACGGCGCCTGGGCGGCTGCCGCCGGCGAGCGCACTGCAGCTGAAGTCGGCGCTGAAGGAGCTGCCGTTCTTGCGCCACAGCACCTCGTTGCGGGAGCGCTGCCTCCTCCCCCCGGTGAAGGCGGGGTGCAGCAGGCAACTCTCCTTGCCGCAATGGGCGCAGTCGGGATCCTTGCCGTGGTGCATCACCTCGCGCAGGTCCCGCCCCACCAATTCCCCCTCCTGGTACCCCAGGAGTTCTTGCGCCGCCTGGTTGGCGAAGGTGACGCATCCGGTGCCGTCCACCGAGACCACCCCCTCCTCGACCGACTGCAGGAGCAGGGAGGCGTGAGGCCCCGCCTCAGCCGGGGGATCGTCCCGCCGGGCCATGAAGTGCCAGGCCAGGAACCACCCGGAAACGGTGCAGGCGGCGGCGATGAGGAGCAGGGCTAACTGCCGCAGGTGGGGGCCGCCGGCTCCGAACTGCAGTTTTTCCAGGAGAAGGCAGGTGAGTCCCCCCTGCAGGACCACCAGTGCCAGGGTGCTTACTATGGTTATTTTCAGGCTGCGCTCCGCGTGCATGACGCCACCTCTGTCTCGTATCGCCGCGTCCTCGGCAGGGATCACCCTCTGCGGGACGTACTCCTTTCTTCGGGAAAAAGCGCGCACCCCTTGAGGGGAATGTCGCGTCTCGAGGTTTCTTCCGCTTTGCCTGCGCTAGGCGACCCTGAACCTGGCCACCAGCGTCTGCAGTTCGTCGGCCTGCTGGGCCAACTGCGCTGCGGCCATGGCGGTTTCCTCGGCGCCGCGCGCGGTGTGCTGCACCACGTCCGTGATCTGCTGGATGTTGGAGGTGACCTCCGTGGTGGTGGCGGTCTGCTGCTCGGCGGCTGTTGCGATCTGGCTCACCTGCAGGGAGACCTCGCTGATGCACTTGAGGATATCTTCCAGCGCCTGCCCGGAACGTTGCGACGAAGCCGCCCCCTTCTCGGCCTCCTGCACACCCTCGTCCATGGCGCGGACCGCGTCGCGGGTCTCGCCCTGGATGGCCTTGATCATGGTGCCGATCTCCTTGGTCGCCTTGCTGGTCCTCTCGGCCAAGGCCCGCACCTCGTCCGCCACCACGGCGAAGCCGCGTCCCTGCTCGCCGGCCCGGGCCGCCTCGATGGCGGCGTTCAAGGCCAGCAGGTTGGTCTGGTCGGCGATGTCCTCGATGGTCCCGACGATGTCGCCGATCTCCTCGGAGCGATGCCCCAGCGCCTCCACCGTCTTGGAGGTCCGGCGCACCCGGCCGGCGATCTCTTCCATGCCCGTGATGGTTTCCTGCACCACCTTGGCCCCCTGGTTGGCCGAATCGCTGGACTGGCGGGATGCCTCGGCGGCCAGGACGCAGTTGCGGGCGATGTCCGCGCTGGTGGCCGCCATCTCCTCGCTGCCGGTGGCGACGGTCCCGGTCTGGGAGGCTACCTCCTCGGCGCCGGTGGCGATCTGGGCCGAGGTACCCTGCAGCTGGGTCGAAGCCGAGGCGATGCTGCTGGAGATCTGCACCGTCTGGGTCACCAGTCCCCTGAGGCTCTGCACCATGTGCCCCATCGCCGCCTGGAGCTGGCCGGTCTCATCCTTGGAATCGACCACCACCTCGACGGTCAGGTCTCCCTCCGCCAGCCGGTTGGCCACCTGCACCGCCTTGTCCAGCGGCCGGGTGATCATCCTCGAGGTAACCACCCCAAGCACCAGCGCCAGAATGAGACCCAACGCCAGGAGGCCGCCGATCGACCGTGCCGCCGACGCGGCGGCGAGTTCGTTGCTGCGGGCGGTGGTCTTCCCTTGCCGCTCCTTGGCCGCCATCAGCTTGTCCAGCGCCCCCTGCTGCCTCAGGGCCGCTTCCTTGCCCGCGCCGTGCAGCAGCTCCCTGGCCTCGGCGTTTCGCCCCGCCTGGTTCATCGCGAGGATCCTCTCGACGCACCCCAGGTACTCCGACCTCGCCTGGGCGTATTCGCGGAACAGGCTCCGCTCCTCCTCGCTCGTCATGGTCTTCTCATAGCGCGCCATCCGCTCAGAGATGTTCTGACGCAGCGCCGTGACCGTTTCCACGTAACGCTGGCGCTGCGCCGGGTCGGTCGCCTCGACCGCATCGCGCAGGTTGATCCGGACCCGCTGGAACGAGACCGACATCCCTGCCAGTTCCCCCAGTGGAACGGTCACCGTCTCATAGGCCCTCTTCCCTTCAGCGTTTAGGTTGTTGGTCACTCTTATGCCGATGAAGCCGATGACCACCGCTATGATGGCCACGCAGGCAAAACCTGCCGCGAGCTTCATACCTACTTTAAGATCTCTGATCGCTTTCATGTCGTGTCTCCCGTGCTTTCGGTAGTGGCGGTAGTCTCCCCCAAGGGGAGTTTCAGGTGGCCGGTGCCGTCGCAGCTGTTCCGTGCGGGACAGATCGGCCTCCCTGTACCTGTAAGGAGCATAACCGGTGCCAAAACCGCAACTGGCGCAGTTTCGGCAGGTTTGACCGTCTGCGGACGGAGGCGGTTGTCCCCCAGCGGGACAGTGTGACCGGCAGTGGGACAGGAGAGTCCGAAGGGTGTGGACAATGGGTCCCGCACCTCCCCCGGAGGGGGAGGGTGGGAGGGGGAGCACCAGGAGTCGGCGGCAAATGGGGGGAGACGGCAAAGGGGGGAGGCGGCAACCGCCGCGTCAGGCCAAGGACCTGCGACGGGGGCCGAAACGCTGGATCAGGAACGGTAGAAGGCCTTGCGGTTCACCTTGAGCAGTTGGGAGGCCTTCGACTTGTTGCCGCCGCAGCGCTGCAGCGTGATGCCGAGGATCTGCTCGTTCAAGGCGTCGAGGGAAAGCTCGTCGGCGGGAAGCGAGAGGTGGTAGCTGACCCGGCCGGCGTCGACGGCGCCTTCCGCGTCTATCGATTCCGGCCCCTCCGGCGCAGTGCCGGCAAGCCCCAGGTGGCTTGGGCGGATCAGCTCGTTGTCGGTTATGATGGCGGCCCGCTCCAGGCAGTTGCGCAGCTCCCGGACGTTGCCCGGCCAGCGGTACTCGAGCATCAGCTCCATGGCCTGCTGCGAGATCCCGGGCAGCGGCTTGCCCAGGTGCTGGCGCAGCTGCTCGAGGATGTGGCCGCACAGGATCGGGATATCGTCCTTTCTCTGGCAAAGCGGCGGGATGGTCAGGGGGAAGACGTTGATGCGGTGGTAGAGGTCCTCGCGGAAGCGCCCGGCCGCGACCAGGTCGGCGAGGCTGCGGTTGGTGGCGACGATCACGCGGCAGGCGACGGGAATGGGGGCGTTGCTGCCGATCTTCTCGAAGACCCGCTCCTGGAGCACGCGCAACAGCTTCGCCTGCAGGGGAAGCGGCATGTCCCCGATCTCGTCCAGCAGGATGGTTCCCTTCCTGGCCAGGCTGAACTTCCCTTCCCGGTCGCGGTCTGCGCCGGTGAAGGCGCCGCGCACGTGCCCGAAGAGCTCGCTCTCCATCAGGTGCTCGGGGATGGCGGCGCAGTTCACGGCCACGAACTCGGCGGGAAGCCCGTTGCCGGCGAAGTGGATGGCCCGCGCCAGCACCTCCTTGCCGGAACCGCTCTCGCCGTAGATGGCCACCGTGGTCTGCCGCGCTGCGGCGACCCGCGAGGCCAACTCCAGCACCTGCTTCATGGCGGGGTTCACCGTCACGATGCTCTGGAAGGTGAAGCGCTCGGTCAAAAGCCCCTTGATCTGCTCGTTTTCCTGGACGACGCGCTGGTAGTCGAGGGCACGCCGGATGGTGATGCGCAGATCCTCCGGGTCGTAGGGTTTCTCCAGGTAGTCGTAGGCGCCGCGCCGCATCGCCTCCACCGCGCTCTCCACGCTGCCGTGCGCGGTGATCACGATGATGGGGGTGCCGGGATGGAGCTTCTGCACCGAGCCGATCAACTGCAGGCCGTCCATCCTGGGCATGACCAGGTCGGAGAGCACCAGGTCGACGGTCTGCTGCTCGAGGATCTCCAGCGCCTGCAGCCCGTCGACGGCGCTGACGACGTCATAGCCGATCTCGCGCAGTTGGCGCTCGAGCAGGAAACGGAACACGGGTTCATCGTCGACGGCGAGGATCTTGGTGTGGGGCATGCCATGGGGCTCCGCAGGTTGAGGTTCACTGTCTTATCGGCAGTTGCGCCGGGAGCTTGAGCCGCTCGGCGCTGCAGTTCTCCATTGCGCTGAGCGTGAATTCGTCGTATCCTTTGGCGCTCGTACGCCGCACCATTCCATACGTCCCGAGAGCGACCATGTCCACCCCCGACCGCATACTGGCCTTCATCCCCGCCTACCGCTGCGCCCCCCAGGTGGTCCGGGTGCTGCGCCAGTTCCAGGACCCTGCAGTGCACGGCCACTTCGCCGAGATCATGGTGGTGGACAACGTGAGTCCCGACCAGACGGTGGCGGCCGCCATCGACGAGGCCCGCGCCCTGGGCCTTGGCAAGGTCTCGGTGGTGCGCAACCATGCCAACTACGGGCTGGGCGGCTCCCACAAGGCGGCCTTCGGCTACGCCATCGCCAACGGCTTCAGCCACGTCATGGTCTTGCACGGCGACGACCAGGGCAACGTCGCCGACATCATCCCCGTCCTCGCCGCCGGTCGTCACCACGATTACGACTGCTGCCTGGGCGCCCGCTTCCACCCCGACTCCCGCATCGAGGGGTATTCACCCACCCGGGTCCTGGGCAACCACGTTTTCAACCGCCTCTTCTCGGCGGCGTGCGGACGAAAGCTCCACGATCTCGGTTCCGGACTCAACCTGTACCGCACCGAGCATCTCCGCTCCGGGTATTGGCACAAGTTCCACGACAACCTCATGTTCAACTACTGCATGATCCTCGCGCACGTCAAACGAAAGGACAGCCTCCTCTTCTTCCCGATCTCCTGGCGCGAGGAGGACCAGGTCTCCAACGTCAAGCTCTTCTCCCAGGCGCGGCGCACCCTGGGCCTGCTCGGCAGCTACCTCAAGAACCCCGACGCGTTCCTGGCCCGGGAGTTCCGGGACCACCCGGTGGCCGAGTACCGGTTCGAGACGCTCGCCAAGGGGCTGTGACCATGAGGCTACGCGCTCCCTCGGCCTCCCTCGTGCTCGATCTCTTCGGGCTGTGCCTCGCCTGTTTTTCCGCCCTTTTCCTGGTATCCCTCTGCGTCTACAACGCGCAGGTCCTTAGCCTGCATCCGGCCTGGGGCTCGACCGCCCTCGCCGCTGGACTCGCCGCCATGGCGGCCTACGCGCTGGCGCACGTGCTGCGGGCCATCCGCCTCTGGCTGTTGCTGGGCAGCGACCGGCTCGGCTTCTCGACCGTGTTCGGCTGCCACGCGACCATCGCCCTGGTCACCTTCGCGACCCCGTTCAAGCTGGGGGACCTGCTGAGGGCCGCCGAGTTCTCGCGCCTGCTTTGTAACGACGCGCGCGGGCTCTTCGCCGTCTGGCTCGACCGCCTCTTCGACGTGACGGTGATCCTGGCGATGCTGGTCGGGCTGGTGCTGCTGCGGCCTTCGGGCCCGCCGATGGAGCTGATCTTTCTCTCCCTTGGGGGCTTCCTGCTCAGCTCCATCCTCTTGGGGATGCTGCTTCCCGGGGCGGTCGCGGCGCTGATGCGGGCCCTGCTGCAGTCCCGCAGCAAGAGGTCGCTCACGGTGCTGCGGGGGATGCGGCGGCTACGCCGCCTGCTCGGCGCGATCCCGAGGATCGACCTGCAGACCTTGTCCCTTTTGTGCATCGTCACCTTCGCGGTCTGGGGGCTCGAGCTGGCCATGGTCTTTTTGCTCCTTATCGCCTCCCCCACGACCGGGTACACCGTCACCCAGCAGGCGCTCGACACCCTCAGTAACGCCATCATGGCCCAGCCCCACAGCCACGTCCTGCAGCTCGCGCTGTACCGCTCCATCTGCCTGCTCACCCTGGGGATCATGGCGGCGCTGGGAGGGGGAAGCTACGCCAGGCTGAGGCTCGGCTACCGCCCCGGCAGGCACCCCGCCGCGCCCAACTACCGCTACACGCCCCCCTTCCAGGGCGTCAAGGCCACCACCAGAGGACGGACCAGATGAGCACCGTTTTACTCTACGACGACAGTTGCCCCGTCCCGGGCGAGCTCACCGGCCTGATCGGTGCGCAAAGGTTCGGCGACATCGTGTTCCGCCGCCAGTGCCTCTTCGAGCGCGCCTGCGCCCTGGCCCGCCGCCTCGGCTGGCCCGTGGTGAGGCTTGAAACCGGCAAACCGGCCGAGATGATCGACGCCGAACTGGTTCGGCAGCGCTGCTCGCGGGTGGTGCGCATAGCCGGCTTTCTCGTGCCGGCGCTGGAAACCGTCGCCCTGGACCTCCTGGAGCGGATCGGGATCTGTGCCGACAGCTGCCAGGGGACCATGAACGGGGTGCGGGTCCCGCTGCAGGCGACCAGCCTGGAGCGTTTCCGCCGCGGGCCAGACCTTGCGCTCGCCGCGGAGGGGGACGGGGGGGACGCGGTGCGGGTCCCGGTGGACGGCGCCTTCGTGGATGTGAGCGAGCAGGTCGGGCTGCTCGATTTCCTGAGCGGCTCCTTCAACAGCAGGCATTTCAACAACGTCACCCTGACCCTGCAAAGCGTGGTCAAGCGTTCGGCCAACGCGCGCAAGATACGGGCGGAGCACGACTTCTACGGCCTGTTGCCGGAGTCGATGCGGCGCTGGTTCGTGATGCCCTACGACCTGACCGTCGGGAAAAACGGCGCGAGCTACGCCATGGAGCGCCTGCTCATGCTGGACATGGGACAGCAGTGGATCAACGGCGGCTTCGACACGCGGGAGTTCGCCCGCTTCCTCGAGGATATCCTGCACTTCCTCGACGGGCGTGCCCGCCGCTCCTGCTCGCGGCAGCGGGCGCGCGCCAACTTCGACCGGCTCTACCTCACCAAGGTGCGGGAGCGCCAGGCCGAGCTGCACCCACTGCCGCTCAGGGGGTACCTGGACGACATGCTGCGTAACGGCAGCAGCTTCCCCTCGCTGGAGCGGCTGCTGGAGTGCTACCTGGACCTGGTGGCGCCGTACCGGGACCGGCAGCCCGACTACGAGTGCATCGGGCACGGGGACCTCTGCTTCTCCAACATCCTCTACGACAAGAGGATCCGGCTCTTGAAGCTGATCGACCCGCTTGGGGCCGGCTCCGAGGACGAGCTCTACACCGACCCGTTCTACGACTACGCCAAGCTGTCCCACTCCGTGCTGGGCGGCTACGACTTCGTGGTCAACGGCCTGAGCGAGATCGTCGTGGGCAGCGACCTGCGGCTGCAGCTGCACACCCCCGAAGCCGACTTCGACGCCTACGCGGCGGTGTTCCTCCCCCCCCTGGAGGCGCAGGGGATCGACCTGAAACGGCTGCGCCTCTACGAGGCGTCCCTGTTCCTGAGCATGCTGCCGCTGCATATCGAATCTCCGCACAACATCCTTACCTTCGCCCTGATAGCGGCGCACATCCTCAAGGAGGTGGGGGAACAGTGACGCAAAAGACCACCATCGTCATCACCATGGCCGGCTTCGGCCGGCGCTTTCTCGACGCGGGCTACACGGTCCCCAAGTACATGATCCAGGCGCGCGGGCTCACCCTGTTCGACTGGTCCATGAAGGGTCTGCAATCCTTCATCGATACGGGCTCCCCCTTCGTCTTCGTGGTGCGCGCCGAGGATCGGGCCGCCGACTTCATCCGGGAGCGCGCAGCGGCGCGCGGCATCGGCACCGTCGGCGTCATCGAGCTCGCCGCCCCGACGGACGGGCAGGCCACCACGGCGCGCCTTGCCTGCGGCGAGATCGACGGCGCCGCCCCCATGGCCATCTTCAACATCGACACGGGGGTGCAGCCGGGTTTGTTGCAGCCCGGCCAGGCCGCCGGTGACGGCTGGATCCCCTGCTTCCGCGCCCCCGGCGAGGGGTGGAGTTTCGTGAGGTGCGCCGACGAAGGACGGGCCGTGGAGGTGCGCGAGAAGAACCGCATCTCGGAGCTCGCCACCATCGGCTTCTACTGGTTTTCCTCCGCCGCGCTCTACGCCCGCGCCTATGACGCCTACTACGCGGTCGCCGGGCGCGAGGAGCGCGGGGAGCGCTACGTCGCCCCCCTGTACAACCAGCTCATCGCCGAGGCGCGGGAGGTGACGGTCACCGAGATACCGTTCGGGTCGGTCACCCCCCTGGGGACCCCGGACGAAGTCAGCCGCTTTCTCGCCGACTGATGGAGAGACCGGTGCCGAACAAGCCGGCGGTCACGCGACCGTCCCCGCCAAACGTTGAGCCGGCGCACCGCGCCGAAACTCCGACGCTGATCCGCGTCGGCGCGCCCCTTTTCGCCCTGCTGGTCCTGCTGCTGACCTTCTACAACACCCTCCCCTATGCGGCCTACGACGCCGCGAAGCTCAGCAAGCTTTTCTGCGCCAAGGCCGTAGCGGTGGGCGGCGCCTACCTGCTCGCCGGGAGGGTGCTCCGCTTCGTGCACCGGGCGGCCCAAAACGGCCTCGACGAGGAGTCCGGGAACTTCCTCGCCTTCTTCGTCATCTGCGCCGCCTGGTTCGGCTTCTGGCTCCTCGGCCTGTGGCCCGGGTTCTACATGACCGACTCCTACGGCACGCTCTGGAGCATGTACTCCCTTTCCTTCGACAACTGGTTCTCGGCCTTGCACCCGCTTTTGTACCTGGCCCTGTACCAGATCGTTCCCAACGCGGTGGTGGTCCCGATCTTCCAGCTCCTGCTCACCTCCCTGGTCTTCGCCTACGCCCTGGCGGGGCTGCGCCGGCTCGGCCTTTCCCGGTTCCTCACGATCCTGCTGCTGTTGGCGTTACTGGTGAACGTCCCGGTGATCGCGCTGACCCTGCTGGTCACCCGCGACACCGTCTTCTCCGTGGTGCTCTTGTTTTTCGCGCTCTGGATCTTTTTCCGGATCGTGGAGCGGGAGAGGGCTTTTTCGGGGAGGGAGCTCTGCTTTTGCGCGGCGCTCATCGTTTTTCTCGCCATCTACCGGGGCGACGGCATCGCGTTGCTGCTCGCCGTCCCGCTGCTGCTCAGGCTGAACGGGAGGATCTCGACGCCGCGGGCGGGGATGCTTTTTCTGGGCGCGCTGCTCATGTTGCAGATCGTCAAGCCCGCCCTGATCAAGGCCCTGGCCATCCCCGACGACCAGAAGATCGCCTACTCGGTCTCTCTCATGATGAACCCGCTCGGGTACCTGCTGCAAAACAACTACGTCACCGCGACCCCGGAACAGGACCGCAAGGTGCTCGGCATGCTCGTCGACGTGGACAAGGTGAAAGAGGTCTCGATCCCGTACGAGATCCCGGCGTTCTGGTCCGGCTACTGGAAGCCGGTCCCGGAGGCCGCCTTCTCCCGGGTGCGCGCCCTGTACGGCCGCATGATCATGGACAACAAGGCGCTGTTTCTGGCCAACCGCCTGATCTGCTTCTCGGCCAGCACCGGGATGAGGCCCTACGGTTTCACCTACTGCGACATGGCGCGGGACACAAAGCACGCGCCGCACTTCGACGCGGTCTACAACGAGCCGCTGCACAGGACGCTCTTTCCCGCACTCTACCAGCGGCAGGCCGGGTTCATCGCCTCGGCGTCGACCTTCACCGGGCTGCACCCGGAAGGGAAGTTCCTGCACTGGAACTTCCTCCCGGAGCTGGCCCTCGCCCTGCTCGCCCTCGCCCTCTTCCCCTGGTTCCCGGCCACGGCGTCGACCGCCCTAGTCGTCCTGAGCCGGGTCCCGCTGGTCTTCCTGGCGGCCCCGGCGGGGCAGTTCAAGTACTACTACTCCCTGTACCTGTTCGGTTTCTTCGTGATTTTCCTGCTGATTGCGGAGAGAAAAGGCGCCTGGGCGCGGAAGGGGCGGCAATAGCCGGGGCAGGTTTGGGGCGAAAAAAAACGGCAGGGGGAAGCCTCGAGCTCCCGCTGCCGGTCGGTGCATGGTGACGGTGCCGCCGCTAGATCATGCCGGCGATGGCATCGGACACCTGGTACAGCGGCACCGCGGCGTCGACGCTGACCGCGTCCGCGACCGCCTTGGGCATGCCGTAGACGATCGCGGTCTCCTCGGTCTCCACCACGATGCGCCCCCCGGCCTTCTTGATGGCCCGGGCGCCGGCTGCCCCGTCCTTCCCCATCCCGGTCAGCACCACCCCCAGGGCACGATCCCCGCAGACCTCGGCCGCTGAGTCGAAGAGCGCATCGACCGACGGGCAATGCAGGTGCCCGCCGGGGACCGGGTCGAGCCAAACCTGGAGCGCCCCGTCCTTGCGCCGAAGCCGCATGTGCCAGCCGGCGGGGGCAAGGTAGACGTTCCCCGCCACCACCACCTCGCCGTCGCTCGCCTCCCGGACCGTCAGCGCGCTGTGCCGGTCGAGCCGCGCGGCGAGCGAGGCGGTGAATCCGGGCGGCATGTGCTGCACGATGAGGATCGGGCAGGGGGGGGGCTGCATCCGCCCCAAAACCTGCTGCAGCGCGGGGGGGCCGCCGGTCGAGGTCCCCATGACCACGACCTCGGCGCCCTCTCCCTTGGTTCTCCCCCGGGAGGGAGGCGCCGTTCCCGCCTTGCGTGCCGCGGCGCGCAGCTTTTCCAGGTCCACCCCGGCCGCCACCTTGATTTTCCCGGTCAGCTCCTTGGCCAGGGCGCCGATGTCCATGGCCCCTCCCGCGGAGCTCTTGTCGACGAAGTCGACCGCGCCGATGTCGAGCGCCTTCATGGTCTTCTCCGCCCCCTTGCCGGTGAGGCAACTGAACATGATCACCGGCGCGGGACACTCCTTCATGATCAACTCGAGCGCTGAGAGGCCGTCCAGGACCGGCATCTGCACGTCGAGGGTGATCACATCCGGGCGCAGGCTCCTGGCGAGTTCCACCGCGCTCTCGCCGTTGGCGGCGACACCGACCACCTCGATGTCGGGGCTCTTTTCGAACATCCGCAGGATGGCCCGGCGCACGAAGGCGGAGTCATCCACGACCAGGACCCTTATTTTCTTCTGCAAGCCGCCCACGCTGTCACTCCCTCTTCTGATAGATGATGGCGCCCGGAAAACGAAGCGGCAGGTACGACGCCTGCGTCCGTGACAGCGACTCCGAATGCCCCAGGAACAGGTAGCCTCCCGGAGACTGCAGGGCGCCGAAGTTGTCCACCACCCGCTTGATGGTTTGGTCCGCGAAATAGATGAGCACATTCCGGCACAGGATGACGTCGAACTGCTCCCCGGCCGCGCTGTCGGCCAACTCGAGCAGGTTTCCCTGGGCGAAGCTGGTCCATTTCCTCAGGATGTCCCTCACCGCGAACTTGTCGTCCTGGCGTCTCAGGTACCGCTCGACCAGGTGCGGCTCCGTCGCCCAGAAGGCACGCTGCGCGTAGACCCCCTGCCGGGCCGCGTCCAGGACCCGCGCGTCGATGTCGACGCCGGTTATGCGCACGTCCCAGTCCCAGGAGAAGCACCCCGACTCCAAAAGGAGCATGGCGATGGTGTAGGCCTCCTCGCCGCTTGAGCAGCCGGCCGAGAGGATGCGGAGGGTGCGCTCCCCGCGGGCCAGCTTGCGCTCCTTGAGCGCCGGCAGCACCTCCTGCGCGAGGACCGAGAGCTGTCCGGATTCCCTGAAGAAATAGGTTTCGTTGTTGGTGATGAGGGGGACCAGGCGCTGCCACTCGGCGCTTCTCCCCGGTGAGAACTTGAGGTAGCTGTAATACTCGGTGAAGCTCTTCAGCCGCAACTCCTGCAGCCGGGGCGAAAGCTTGGCCGCCAGCCCCCTCTGCGTACCTTCCTCCAGCACCAGGCCGAAGGAGTCCGCCACGAACTCCTTGATAAGCCTGAACTCCTCGGCCTGCATGGCGATCTTCTCCACCATCATCCGAGGTATTCCCGCTGTGCGAAACTCTGCAGGGCCAACTCCGCCCTCGCCCTGACTTCGGCGCTCTGGTCCTCCTTTCTCACCTGGATCAGCCGCTTCAGGGGGAGGGTATCGTAGCAGTGGCACAGCGCGTCGATGCAGGCGAGCCGGACGATCTCGCTTTCGTCGTCGAGGAGCTCCAAAAGCGGCTCCACGCTCTTGACGTCGGCGATCTTCCCGATCACGTCGATGACCCGCTCGCGCAGCTCCGCGCTGTAGCTCTTCTTCATGAGACGGTGCAGCCAGGGGAGCCCGCCGCGCCCGAACGCCACCAGCGCCTCGAAGGCGTGCCTCCCTACCTCCGCGTCGTCGAGCAGCGCCACCAGCTCCGGGACGGTGACGGGGTTGCGCAGCTCCCCGAGGACGGTGATGGCGTGCTTGCGCACCATGGAATCGGCGTCGTTCACCCCCTTGAGCAGCAGCGGGAGCTCACGTCCGCCGCCGATCTTGCCCAGCACGCGCAGGGCCGCGATACGCACGCTCCAGTGGGGGTCGCAGACCGCGTCCTCCACCGCCTTGAGCGATTCCTGGTCGGCCAGCTCGCCAAGGGTATAGACCGCGAGCCGCCTGATGTCGGGATCGGCATGCTTCAGGTAACGCCTGGTGACGAGGTCGGAGGCCTCCCGGTAGGCCAGTTTGCCCAGGGTTTCCACGATGGCGTACTCCAGCTGGCGCGAAACGCCCCGGGATAGGTACTCCACCAGGAAGGCGCCGGCCTCACGCGCACCGATGTCGCCGACCGCGCGGATCACGCAGTAGTCGAGATCCTCGCGTCCGCTCCCCAAAAGGGCCAGGAGCTCGTCCACGAGCATCGGCTCCCCCAGCTCCGCCGCGGCCAGGACAGCCGCCTCGCGCACCGACTCCTCCGGATCGCACAGCGCGCGGCACAGAAGCGGCACGGCCTGGGAGACCTGCTGTTTGCCGATGGAACGCACGAGCTCCGCCCGCACCACGGCCTCGTCATCGAGGCTGAGCAGGCGCAGGTTCTCGACGCCCCCCCCCTGCTTGAGGCACCCCAGCAGCATGGCGGCGCGGCGGCGCGACTGCGGCTCGGGGGAATGCACCAGTTGGGCGAAAAGATCCAGCACAGGCCCCAGGCGATGGCGCGCCAGGGCGAGGGCCGCCTGCTCGGCCAGCTGGTCGCTCCCCTTTGCCAGCATGAGTTGCAGTTGCGGCAAGAGCGACTCGTCGGGGAAGGACTGCAGCGTCTCCAGCACCTCGAGCTGTACCGCCTCCTCGTCCTGTTTGAGAAGGCGCGCCAGTTCCCGCGCGTCGCAGGGGACGCCGACCCAGCGCAGCGCGCGCAGTGCGACCAGCCGGACCGCGGCGCTGTCATGGTGCAGCGCCGCCAGAAGCTCCCCCTCGGCCTGCCTCCCCAGCGAGAGGACGGCGTTCTCGACCACCTGGTGGTTGCGCTCGTCCCCCAAAAGCGCGAAGAAGCCGTCCAAGGCGGAGAGCTCCCCCATCCCCCCCAGCAGCATCGCCGCCGCCTGAGACGATTCAGGGTCCCCCTCTTCCTTGAGGATCGATTTGAGCCGCTCCACGCCGCGGCCGGAAACCAGCTGCCGCAGCCGTTCCTGCTGGGTCCCCACCTCGATGCGGTTTTTGTAGCTCAACTGGTCGTTCAGGCTGTTGTTGATGGACGCCATGGCGCGCGCGACGCTGCGCGCCAGCTCCGGTTCAACGAAGGGGAGGATGCCGCCCAGCGCGTAGAGGGCGCGCTGGTCACCGGCCTTCCCGAGCGCGTCGACCACCGCTGCGCGCAACATTTCGTCGTCGAGCAGCGGCAGCAGGTGCGGCACGGCGCGGTAGTCCCTGAGCTCCCCGATGGCGCAGATGGCGGGGTACTGCAGCCAGAAGTCCCCCTTCAACAGCTCCAGAAGCGGCACCAGCGCGCTGCGGTCGCCGATCTTGCCGAGCGCCTCAGCCGCGGAATGGCTCACGTTGCTGTCCGGGTCGGCGAGCGCCCGGATCAGGTGCTCCACCGCGTCCCGGCTGCCGATGTCCCCGAGCATCACCGCGCTGAAGTTGCGGATCTCCTCGTCATCGTCGTCGGTAAGGAGCCGGCTCAGGCGGGGCACCGCCTCCCCCCCCATCTTCACCAGCACCTCCATGGCGCCGTTTCTCAGGTCGGCGTTGTCGTTGTCGCGAACCGCCGCCTCGAGAGCGGGGTAGATCTCCTCCATCCCCCGGCCGATGATTGCTTCCAGGGCCTCGTACTTGCGTCCTCGTTCGGCGTCGCCGACAAAGAGGAGGAGCTCGGGGAGTGAACGTTCCTGCAAGGGGGGGAACTCGGTGCCAAGGGTGTCATAGGGCAGAAGCATTTTCGACGTTCTCCAATTTCCTGTAGACGAGGCAGGCCGCATCGGGGACCGCAGCGAGGTCGTGGCTGAAAAGGTGCAGCGGCTCGGCGTCGCCGGTGAAGAGGTGCCCCCCCGGGGCCAGGAGCCGGGAGAGGGTTTCCACGAGGAGCTGCTGGCAGCTCGGCGCGAAGTAGATCATCACGTTGCGGCAGAACACCAGGTCGAAGCCGCCCCAGCCGGTGGCGAGCTCCGGGGGTAGCTCTCCCTCCATGAGCTGGTTCAGGTTCAGCGGAATGAAGCGGACCAGCTCCCTCAGCTCTTCCCCCACGAAGGCGCCGCCGGCGGTCGCCGTGAAGTATTTGCCGATCAGGTGGGGGGGGATGTTGTGCAGCCGCTCCGTTTCGTAGAAACCCTCCCGCGCGGCCTTGAGGCAGCTCTTGCTGATATCACCGGCCACGATCTCGATGTCCCACGCCTTGGGGTAGCGCAACCCCTCCATGAGGGTCATGGCCACCGTGTACGGCTCCTCGCCGGTGGAGCAGCCGGCGCAGAGGACCCGCAGCTTCATGACGTTTTCGCCGGCGCCGTTCCCGCTTCCCCCCCACGAGCGCATCATCTCCCGCCCCCGCGCCAGCTCCAGCCCTGGCAGCACCGCCTGCCGCAGGTGCCGGAACTGGTCGGGGTTTCTGAAGAAGAAGGTCTCGTTGATGGTCATCAGGTCGAGCAGGGACGCGTACTCCCCCGGGGTTTGTTCCAGGTGCCCCAGGTAGGAGCGGTAATCCGCGAGACCCAGCTGCGCCAGCCGGGTCTCCAGCCGCTGCCGGAAAAGTGAGAGCTTGCGGGGGCCGAAGTAGAGCCTGCTCCTCTGGAAGACCCGTTCACGTATCCGCTCCAGGTACGGGTCCGGCGCCCCGTCCCGGCAGGCCAGGTTTCCCCCGGTTTCCATCTCAGGCCACCTTGAAGGTCCCAACCAGCGCCGTCATCTCCTCGGCCTGCTGGGTGAGGTTTAGCGCCGCACGCGAGAGCTGTTCGACGGCGGAGAGGTTTTCGCGGGTGATGTCGCTTATGTTGTCCATGGCGACCACGACCATCTCGCCCCCCTTCTTCTGCTCCGCGGTGGCGTTGGCGACGGACTGGGTCATGGCGGTCATGCCGTTCACGGCGGTGACGATCTGGCGCGCGGAGAGGGACTGCTCCCGGGTGGCGAGGGTCACCTGGCTGGTCACCTGGTTCATGTTCTCCACCGCGATGCGGATCTGGCGGCTCCCCAGGGCCTGCTCCTTGGCGGAACCGGTCACCTCCTGGGTGAGCTGGTTCATCCGCTCCACGGCGATCCGGATCTGCCTGCCGCCGGCCGCCTGCTCCCGGGCTGCGTTGGCCACCACCTCCGAAGCCCCGCTCATCTGCTCCGCCGCCCTTATCACCTGGTTGGAGGCGTTGGACTGCTCGGCGGTCATGCGGGCGATGTCGGACATGAGGGTGCTGGTGCGCTCGATGCTGGAGACGATGTTCTCCAGCGAGTTCCCGGCCAGGGTGATCAGCTCCATGGAGTTCTTCGCCTCCTGCGAGGCGATCTCGCCGTACTTCACCGACTCGCCGGTATCTGCCTGCACCTGGCGGATCACGAGGGCGATCTCCTTGGTTGCCCCCATGCTCCGCTCGGCGAGCTTTCTCACCTCGTCGGCCACCACGGCGAAGCCGCGCCCCGCGTCGCCGGCGCGCGCCGCCTCGATGGCCGCGTTCAGGGCGAGCAGGTTGGTCTGGTCGGCGATCTCGCCGATCACCTTGACGATGTTGCCGATCTCCTCGGAGCGCCGCCCGAGGGTCAGGATGGAGTCCGAGGTCTTCTCGATCACCCGGGCCACGCGCTCCATGGCGGCGACCGCCTGCTGCCCCGCCTCGAGGCCGGCGCCCCCCTCCTTGGCCGCCCCCTTGGCCACCTGGTCCGCTTCCTCCACGTTCCTCGCCACCTGGCGGATCGACGCGGCCATCTCCTCGATGGTGGAGGACGAATCGCCCACCACCTTCTGCAGCTCCTGGGAGTTGGCGGCCACCTGGTCGATGGAAACGGCGATCTGCTCCATGGTGGCCGAGGTCTCGGCGACCGAGGACATCAGCTCGTCTGCGTTTTGGGCCACGTTTTCTATGGAGATGGTCATCTGCTCGATGGTGGCCGAGGTCTCGGCGACCGCGCTCGCCATCACGTCGGCGCTCTTGGCCACCTGCTCGCTGGAGGCCCCGAGCTCCTCGATGGAGGAGGAAACCTCGTCCGCGTTGGCGGCCAAAGCATCGGCGTTGCCGGCGACGGTCTGGATGGAGGCGGCCATCTGCACCATGGTGGCCGAGGTTTCCTCGGTGGCCGAGGCCTGGCCGTGGGCGGACTTCGTGAGCTGCTGCGTGTTGGCCGAGATCTGTCCGGCCGCGGAGGCGACCTCACCGGAGGTGCCCCTGATCTTGCCGATCATGGCCATGAGGTTCTGCACCATGATCTGCATGGCGGAAAGGAGCTCGCCCACCTCGTCCTTCGAGTTCACCTCGACCGCCACGGTGAGATCCCCCCGGGCCACGGTCTTCGCCACCTCGACCGCCGCGTTGATGGGCACGGTGATGCTGCGGGTGATCAAAAAGCTCACCAGGATCCCCGCGATGAGGCTTACCAGGATGCTGGAAATGACCAGGAGCGTCACGTGGCGGGAGAGGTCGATCATGACCTTCTCCTTGCTGTCCATGCGCTGGTTGCTCTCGTCGGCGATCTCCTTGGAGACCTCCTCGAACTTGTGGATCCCCGCCTTGTACGGCTCGATGGCGGCGTTGGCCTGGGCCGGGCTCTTGATGCGACCCGCCTCTATCCCCTGGTAGATCTTGTTGAAACCGGCCTCGTAGGCGGAGAGCTCCTCCCTCATCGCCTTGACCGCGTCCTTTTCCTTCGGCAGGACAACGATCTTCTCCAGGTCCTTCAGGCGGTTCAAAAGGTGGTCGCGCTGTTCGCCCCACTTGCCGAGGTATTCCTTCTCGTGCTCGCGGCTGCCGATGTTCAGGAAGAGGTCCTTCTCGTAGCGCCGCATCCCCACCACGTTGGCCCGCGCCCGGGAGGCGTGTTCCGAGATGGTGGCGTCCCCCTGCAGCATGGCGATGGTGGTCTGGGTGCTTTCCTTCACCCCCCAGTAGCCGGTGCCGCCGACCGCGACCACGATGAGCAGCATGACGCCGAAACCAAGGCCGAGCCGGCCCCCTATGCGAACGTTCTTTAACATCTCCTTCTCCTTTACTGGTAGTGCCCCGTGCTAGAGCAGCAGTGCGCGGTTGAGGTTCAAAATGATGATCAGGCGGCCGTCGAGTTTCCCCATGCCGTTTATGTAGCTGGCCTCGGGGGTGGTGGCGTCCTCGGGCATCTCCTCCACGAGGCTCGTCGAGAACTGGATCACCTGGCGCACCGAATCGACCAGCATCCCCAGGCGCTTCTCGCCCAGTTCCACCACCACGATGCGCTGCTCCTCGTTCTCCTCGATGTCGGGACGGGAAAAGCGCCGGCGCAGGTTCACCACCGGGATGATCTTGCCGCGCAGGTTGATGACCCCGCTTACGTGCCCGGGTGCGCCGGGGACCTCGGTGATGCCCCCTCCCCGGATGATCTCCTGCACGCTGTTGATGTCGACCCCGTACTCCTCCTTGCCCAGCCTGAAGGTGACCAGTTGCAGCGTCCCCCCTCCCTGTGCCAAGGAGTCGCCCACCGTGCCCCGGTCCACCTCCTCCTGCGCCTGTTCGATGAACCGGGCCAGCACGTCCTCCGCGAGCCCGGAGCTTGGGAGGATAAATTGCTCTGCCATGCCTGTCTCCTTTGCGATAACTCTTTACGCCTTACGGGGTCAGCGCCCCAGAATCGAGGGTATGTCGACGATGAGCGAGACCCTGCCGTCACCGAGCACGGTGCCGCCGGAGATCCCGGGGAGCTCCCCGAGGTAGTCGTCCAGCCCCTTGATGACGATCTCCTGCTGGCCGACCAGCCGGTCCACCACGAGCCCCCCCTTCTTGTCCCCGCTGGCAACAACCACCACGTACTCCTGCTCCCTTTCTCCGCCGCTTTCCCGACCGAAGAAGCGGTCCAGCCGGTACAGGGGGAGCACCCGGTCGCGCAGCATGATCACCTCGCCGTTTCCGGTGTCGTGGCACTCTTCCCCCTGCACCTGGACGCTCTCCAGGACCCCGGAGAGCGGCACCGCGTAGGTCTCGCCCGCCACCTCCACCATGAGGGCGGAGATGATGGCGAGGGTCAGGGGGAGCATCATGGTGAAGGTGGTGCCGCGTCCCACCCGGGATTCGATCTCGATGATGCCGTTTAGGGAGGAGACGATCTTCTTGACCACGTCGAGCCCGATGCCACGGCCGGAGGTCTCGGTCACCTCGCTCCTGGTCGAGAAGCCGGGGACGAAGACCAGCTGCAAGAGCTCCGCCTCGCTCATCGCCTGGGCCGCTTCCTGCTCCAGCACGCCGCGGGCGACCGCCTTCTTGCGGATCTCCTCCGGGTCCATGCCGCGCCCGTCGTCGCAGACCTGGATGACGATGTGGTTGCTCTCGTGGCGTGCCCTGAGGGTCAGGGTGCCGCAGGCCTCCTTGCCGCGGGCGCGCCGCTCGGCGGGGGTCTCCAGGCCGTGGTCCACGGCGTTTCTGATCAGGTGCAAAAGGGGCTCGCCGATCTCGTCCAGGACCGTCTTGTCCAGCTCGGTCTCCTCCCCTTCCAGCTTGAGGCGCACCTCCTTGCCATGGGCGAGCGAGAGGTCGCGCACCAGGCGCTGGAAGCGTTGGAACACGCTCTTCACCGGGAGCATGCGCACCTTCATGATGGACTGGCGCAGGTCGTCGGTGCTCTTGCCGATCAGCTGGCTGGTCTCGTTGAAGGCGTTCAAAAGCTCCCGGTCGGACACCTGCTCGCGCAGGCGCTTTTCCAGGGTGGCAAGCGCCGTGCGCTGGATGACCAGTTCGCCCATGAGGTTCAAGAGCTCGTCCAGCTTCTCGAAGTTCACCTTGAGGGTGCTGCTTTTCTGGGTGATGTAGCCGAACTCCGCCGGCGCGGCGGAACGGGAAGGGAGGGGCTCGGGAGTCCCCTCGGACGTCGCCTCGGCCGAGGCCCGGGTAACGGAGTGGGGCGCGGCGCGCAGCGCCTCGAGAGCGGCCTCTTCGACGGCGAAGTCGAAGCCGACGTCGGGGGTCTGGGCGAAGCGGAACAGGGCCGAGCGGAGCGCGTTGATGCCGCCGTAGAGCGCACCGAAGAGCGCGCCCCCCAGGGTGAGCGTGCCGGCGCCGGTCTCCTTCATCACCTCTTCCAGCCGGTGCACGTACTGCTGCAGCGGGGAGAGCCCCATCATCCCGGAGTTCCCCTTGAGGGTGTGCAGGTGCCCCTGGATCAGGGTGACCAGTTCGCCGTCGCATCCGGCCGGGGCGCGCCGCTCCAGCTCCAGGAGGAACCCCTCCACCGCGTCCAGGTGTCCGCCGGCGTCCTCGACGAAGTCACCGATCAGGGCTGAAAAATCACACTCACCGCTCAAGTGCCATCTCCTCGTCCGGCTCGATGCCGGCCCCGCCCGCCTCTATCACCCGTACGATCACGTCGTGCAGCTGGCTCGGCGTGAAGGGCTTGGTCAGGTAGCCGCTGGCCCCCAGCCTCAGCCCCTGGACGGTGTCCGCCTCCTTCCCCTCGGTGCTTACGATGACCACCGGGACCCGCTCGGTCAGGCCGAGCACCGAGGCCTTCTCCAGGAACTGCACCCCGTTCATCACCGGCATGTTGATGTCCAAGAGCACGAGCTGCACGTCCTCCTGCCGCGCCAGGATGTCGAGCGCCTCCTGCCCGTTGCGGGCATCGACGACCTCGCACCGGTAACGCGCCAGGACCAGGTGGTACATCTGGTGGATCAGCGCCGAATCGTCCACTACGAGAACCTTGTTCAGCATCATCTCATTCCCTTTCCATGTTTCCGGCCGGCTGCGGTGCCGGCGCCGGCGAGCTGCCGCTGGATTACAGGGTGTTGGCGCAGCGGCGCTGATCGAAGTCGGCAACCTCGCCTGAGGGAAGCATGAGCTTAGCGATCAGCTCGTGCAGCAGGGTGGGGTTGAAGGGTTTCTTCACGTACCCCTTGGCGCCCAGCTGCAGGCCGCGGATGGTGTCGCTTTCCTTCCCTTCGGTGCTGATGATGACCACGGGAATCCTGCTGGTGAAGCCCAGCGCGCCGGCCTTCTCCAGAAACTGCACCCCGTTCATCACCGGCATGTTGATGTCGAGCAGGATGAGCTGGACCCCCTGGTGGCGTTCCAAAAGGTCGAGCGCCTGCTGTCCGTCCATGGCGTCGAGGATCTCGCAGCTGTAGCGGTTCAGAACCAGGCGGTACATCTTGTGGATCATTTCCGAATCATCGACTACCAGCACCTTCTTAAGCATCGTGCACCTCGTTTTCTTTCCTTTATCCTTCTCCTTGCCATGCCCCCACGTGACTCAAGGGGGAAAGCGACAAAGCAGCCTGCCGGGCAGGGAGTTCATCCCGGACGTTCCAGCTCTGGCAAGCGCCGTGCCAGCACCGAAAAAAATGAAGAACTCCCTGTTTACGGCGCTTGCAATGAATACAAAGTGGGGGGGGGGGCGTTGCGGTCAGCAAGGTTTCTTGACGGCGCGAGGGTAGACGCGGGAATTCGGCTTATGTGACGGAGACTTGCGGCGGCGAGCAAGAAAACTTTACAGGGCAAGATTTCTTGCCCTGTAAAGGGGATGCGAAAGGGCGGGGAGCGGTTTTTTCGGGGTGAAGCGGGAAAATAGTGGCGTTATTTTTTGCTAATCCTCTGATTGAGCGCCTGGCGGCTGATGCCCAGGAGTTCCGCGGCGGCCCTCTGGTTCCCCCCCGAGCGCTTCAGCGCGGCCTCGATCAGGCTCTGGGTGAGCTGCGCCAGGGTCGGGAAACCTGCGGTGAGGTTCAGCCATTCGCCCCCCTCGTCGGGACCGGGGGCCAGGGCCGGGAGCCCCACCCCGGTGGCGTCCCGGAAGGGGGCCAGGGAAAGCTTCCCCCTCTGGTGCCGGGTCACCACGTCGAAGACCAGGGCGCGCAGCTCCCGGACGTTGCCGGGGAAGCTGTAGCCGGCCAGGAGGCTCGCCAGCTCGTAGGGGTACTCCGGGACCTCCTTGTGCAGCGTGTGGGCCGCCTCCTCCACGAAGGTCTCCAAAAGGAGCGGGATGTCCTCGGTCCGCTCGCGCAGCGGGGGGATGTGCACCTGGTGGGCGCAGAGCCGGTAGTAGAGATCGCGGCGAAAGCTCCCCTCGCTGATGGCGGCGGAAAGGTCGCGGTTGGTCGCCACCACCACGCGGGCCTGGTTGGCGGAGGCGACGTCGGCCCCCAGCGGGTAGTACTCCCCTTCCTGCAAGAGGCGCAGGAGCTTCACCTGGGTGGGGAGTGACATCTCGCCGATCTCGTCGAGAAAGAGCGTCCCCCCCGCGGCGCGGACGATCATGCCGTCGCGCGCGTGGTCGGCGCCGGTGAAGGCCCCCTTCTTGTGCCCGAAGAGCGTGTCGGAGAAGACGTGGTCATCGACCCCGGCGCTGTTCACGGGGACGAAGGCACCCCGGCGACCGCTCAACTCGTGCAGGGCGCGGGCGATCAGTTCCTTGCCGACCCCGGTCTCTCCGGTGATCAGCACCGGCTGTTCGGTGGGAGCCACCGCCTCCAGGTAGCTGAAGATCGCCTTCATGCGCGGGCTCCTGGTCTTGACGCCGGAGAAGGCCTCCTCGTTGGCGGGCCTGCCGCCCAGAAGCGACTCGCGCAGCGACTCGATCTCGCGCTGCATGGTGTTGCGGTCCAGCGCCTTCCTGACGCTGGTGACGAAGCGGGTGGCATCGACCGGTTTGACGATGTAATCGAAGGCGCCCAGCTTCATGCAGTCGATGGCCGTATCGAGCTCGTTAGCCGCGGTGACGATGATCACCGGGACCCCCGGGTAGCTGCAGCCGAGTTCCCCGAGCATCTCCTTGCCCGAGATGTACGGCATCTGCAGGTCGAGGACGATCACCCCCGGCTCTTCCTCGGCCAAAAGGGGCAACAGCTGGCGGATGTCGTCCAGCGTCCTGACCCGTCCCAACCCCGCCTGCCTCAGCATCACCGAAGACCCGAACAGAATGTGGGGCTCGTCGTCCACCAGCAGGATCAGATCCGCTGCGTCCCTCTTGTTTCCCCGTGCTGACATGTGCGCTCCGCGTCCGTCCACAATCCACTAATGCTAATAGTCAAATGAGTGTTTGCCAGCTTATCGTCAAAATGTTAAAAGCAAAAGAGTTTTTTTTCGCACCGATTCCCATGGCGCCCCCCCCTGCGGGGAGCCCAGCGCGAGGAGCCCCGTGCCCACCCACCGTTTTCGCAGGATACTGTCGCTGCAGTCGACGCTTCTGGCCGTGATCCCCTTCCTGCTGGTCGTCTTTTTGAACGTCTTCCTGCTGCTTCCCCACATCAGCGAGGACGTGGCGACGGGGCAGCGCGAACTGGCACGGGCGTTCGGGGTCGCCATGGACAACTACCTCTCCGCGGCGCTCACCGACGTCAAGGCGGTGGCCGCCCTCCCCCTGCACAGGCCCGCTTACCAAGCGGACCTGCAGGAGATCCTCGATGCCGAGGTCGAGGCATCGGCGTCGCTCAACCTGCTCTACACGGTCCTCCCCGACGGACACATCGAGGCGGTCGGGATCCGCAAGGACCACCGCCACACCCAGCAGGACCACCGGGCCCTGGAGAGGGCCAGCCTGGCCCAGGAACAGCTCTTCCGCGACACCCGCCGCGTCGGGGACGCCGTCTGGTCCAACACGTTCGTTTCCGCATTCGGGAAGGGAACCTCCATCGCGGTCGGCGTCCCGAGCGCTGACCTGGTCCTGATCGGAGAGGTCGACCTGGCGAAGCTGGTTCGTTCCATGGGGGACATCGTCGGGAGCGCCGGGCAGGCGATCATCCTGATCGACCGCAACGGCCAGTTGATCGCCCAGCAGGGTGGCCCCGCCCTGTCCCCTCCCCCCTTCATGGGTGACATCCCGCTCGTGCGCCGGGGACTCCTCTCGGACCGGCCGGTGAGCGGCGAGTTCAGGCTGCGGGGGCAGGCCCTGGTTGGCACCGTGATGAAGTCCACCCATATCGGCTGGTACGTGCTGGTCGCCCAGCCGGTGCAGAGCGCCTACCGCTCCGTGGTCATCACCACCCGCAACGTGGCGGCCGGGGCGCTTGCCGCCCTCCTCCTGGCCCTCCTCGCCTCGCTCTTTCTGGCCCGCCGCCTCTCGCGCCGCCTGGAGGAGCTGGCCAGCTTCGCCCGCAGGGTGGCCGGCGGCGAGAGTTCTCCCCCTTGGCACAAGGGAGAGATCGCCGAGGTCGAGCAGCTGGCGGGCGACCTGCAGAGCATGGGGGACGAGATCCGGCACCGGGAGCAGCAGCTCATGGAGAGCGAGAGGCTTTTGCGCTCGGTCACCGACCACGCCTTCCATTACCAGGGGCTCCTCACACCCGACGGCACCCTGGTCGACGCGAACCGCACCGCACTCGCCCTGGTCGGAGCCGAGAAGGAGGCCGTCCTCGGCGTCCCCTACTGGGACACCCCCTGGTGGCGCCACGACCCGGAGCTGCGCGAACGGCTGCGCGCGTCGATAGCCACCGGCTGCCGGGGCATCCCGACCCGTTTCGAAACCACCCACCTGGACCAGGCGGGAGAGGTGCACCACGTCGACTTCTCCCTCTCCCCGATCCGCGACGAGGCGGGGTCGGTCATCTACCTGATCGCCGAGGGGCGCGACATCACCGACTTCGCCCAGGCCAAGAGCGAGCTCAAGGAGAGCGAGGAGCGTTTCTACCAGGTCTTCGTGCAAAACGACGATCCCGTCATCCTCATGAAGCTGGAGACGCTGCAGGTAATCGACGCCAACCCCGCGGCGCTCTCGCTCTACGGGCTGCGCCACGAGGAGCTCCCCTCCCTGCGGATGGACGCCCTCATCGCCTCGGCGGACCTGCAGAAGATCAGGGAGGAGCTCGCCCAGCACCACGCCTCGCAGGGGTTCCTGCAGCGGGCGGTGAGCTACAAAGCGGGGGGCGAGAAGATCGTCATCTCCTTGCGGGGCACGAGGATCAGGCTCAAGGACGAGGAGTTGCTGCTCTGTTCCATCCGGGACATATCCGACAAGCTCCGCCTGGAGCAGGAGATCCGGGCCACCCAGGCCAAGCTGATCCAGACCAACAAGATGACCTCCCTGGGGATGCTGGTTTCAAGCGTCGCGCACGAGATCAACAACCCCAACCACTGCATCTCCATCAACAACACCGTGCTGACCCAGATCACCCGGGACTCCCTGGCCCGGTTGCGGGCGCTCAGGGAGGCGGAGGGAGAGTTCGACCTCGGTGGGTTCCACTACGACGAGGTCCTGGACATGGTCCCCAAGCTGCACGACGGCATCCGGGAGGGGTCGCTTCAGATCGACAAGATCGTGCGGGACATGAAGAACTTCAGCAAGCCCGCCGAGCTGGACATGCAGGGGAGTGTCGACTTGAACCGGTCGCTGGAAAACGCCGGCGCCATCCTGTGGCACCATATCCAGCGTCACACCGATCGCTACCGGATGGAGCTCGAGCGAGACCTCCCCGAGGTGCAGGGAAGCCAGCAGCAGATCGACCAGGTGGTGATCAACCTGGTCATGAACGCGCTGCAGTCGTTACCCGACAAGAACAGCGGCGTCGTGGTGGCGACCTGGTACGATGCCGAGCGGAAGACGGTGAACCTGAGCGTCGAGGACGAGGGGGATGGCATGTCCGAGGAGGTGCTCTCGCGGCTTACCGAGCCCTTTTTCACGATGAGGATCAACAAAGGGGGTACCGGGCTCGGCCTGTACATCTCTTCGTCCATCGTCAAAGAGCATGGCGGCAGCCTGGATTTCGAGTCCGAGCCGGGCAAGGGGACCAAGGTGACGGTTCGCCTCCCGGCGCTGGCGGCCTCCGGGGACTGAGGGGCTCCCGGATCGCAGGGCAAACGGATAACTAAGTTTAAAAAATATCCAGATCAGGCAAAAGCCCAAGGCAGGAAGACAGTGACGTCGGCCCAGTCACACAACGAACTCCGACACGAAAAAAGGCTTACCCCGTGAGAGGTAAGCCTTTTTTCAGTACTGCGAGGTCCGGCAAGTCGCCGGGCCCGTTCTGCCCCGCTAGGGAGCAGCCGGGGAAGCGGCCTGTCCCGCGGTTTGCTGCATGGTGGGGGCCTTGTCCTTCATCGACTGCGGCATAGACGTCTTCGCCTTAGTCGCTGGCATGGTTGTATGAGTACCCTGGTGTCCGCTGGCCATCCCGCTCGATGCAGCGCCGGACTTGCCGACATTCATTGCTGCGCCTGTGCCCGCACCGACACCGACACCGGCACCGGCACCGGCACCCGCACCGGCACCCGCACCGGCACCCGCGCCGGTTCCCGCGCCGTGACTGGCGCCGTGGCCGGAGCCCCCTCCCATCCCCCCCCGGGCCATGCCCTGGGTGGCAAATGAAAGCATGGTAAGCGCGGTCACCGCATAAATCGCCAACGTTCTTTTCATGGGTTATTCTCCTTCGAAGGGATTGTTGCTGCTGCCTCTGTTTCTACACAAGCCATGCCATGAGCGCCGAGCTTCGCCGCCGCGTGTGATTACCGACAGTTGCAGCAGCCACCCTGGACAGCCCCCCCAAAAGTCGGTGCAAAAAGGTTCACCTTGCAGTGAACCTTTTTGCACATAAAAGCCGTTACGCCGGAACGTCTTTGCAGCGCCTTGCCCTCCGGCATCCTTTTTCACCACTTTACCACCGGGTTCTCCAGCACCCCGATGCCGTCGATCTCGATCCGCACGGTGTCCGCCTGCTGCAGGTAGCGCGGCGATTTGAAACCTACCCCGACGGCCGAAATGGGGTTGGGTTAAATCGCTGACGGATGTCTCAAAGTTCTTAGACGCCTCCTGCGCAAAAATCAGTTTCGGCAACCTCTCTATTGGTTTCCGCACGAAACGGTTACTCAGGTGACTGATGCGCCAAGCCAGTTGCTGGAAAACCGAAACAGCAGGAAGTGTCACTCCGTTGTGGTCGAACCGGTAAACTGCTCATCGAAAGAACACAATTCACCGCGATGGTCTAATGAAATTAATCAAAACTGTTATATAGCGGGCGTAATGGTTGTTTCGCTGTGGACGATAGTTACCATCGAATGGCGTTTTGAGAGTTAATTAAATTATTCAATCTCGTCTCCGCCATTTCGCGGGTAAGGTTTTCCGACAAAAAGATTTCGCAAAACTTTATGTGAGCCGCGCCGGGTACTGCTTTTAAGGGCTTGTCTGTTCTACTGGATTGGATAGAACGGCTAAATCGGCATCCCAATTGCCCCCACCCGTGTTGATAATGACTCCTCCCCAAACAGAGTATTGCAAATTTGGCATGTATACTGCTCTAGGCCCACTTATTGTCCTTGTATGTTAAGCCATTAAATGGAGGCGCAGATGGGTATTTCACGGTGGAGATGGTACGGTAGAGTAGCCGACTGGCATCGGCTTTTGTTCAATTTGTTATTTTTTGTCCTATGCGGCGCAATTCTCGCGGCGCAACCGGCGCTGGCGCAGAACTTCACCTACCAGGCCGAGATGGGGGCGATGCGTTACGGCCACTCCGTCACGCTGCTGCCGAGCGGCAAGGTATTGATCGCCGGTGGCTACAACGACACCTCGTGCCTCAACTCCGCCGACATTTACGACCCCAAGACAGGAGCGATTTCCAAGGCACGCCCCATGCTCTTTCCCCGGAAGGATCATTCCGCTACCCTCATGGCAAACGGAAAGGTCCTCATTGTCGGGGGGCGCAATGGATTGGAGACAGTAAAGGCTGCCGAAATATTTGATCCCGCCACCGGCGTCTTCAACAAGACCAAAGGAACACCCATCGATCGGATCGGACACTCGAGCACCCTGCTCCCCTCCGGCAAGGTCCTTATTTCGGGAGGCACCACGGGCAACGCACCGGCGACGACAGCCGAGATTTACGATCCCAAGGCTGACTCCTTTGTCACGCTTCCCTCCAAATCCGCGGCGCGGATGAACCAGAACGCAATCCTGCTGCAAAACGGCAAGGTCCTGATTACCGGCGGCCTGCAAGACGACGTCTACGTCGCAACGGCAGAAATCTTCGACCCCACCACCGGAAAATTCGCAGTCACCGGGTCCATGACCACCCCTCGCTCCGCCCACTCCGCCACGCTTCTCGCAGACGGCAAGGTACTGATCGTCGGCGGACGCAACGGGTCCAACATCTTGCAAACCGCGGAGATCTTTGATCCCGCCACCGGCAGTTTCACCGCGGTCTCTGCACTGGGCTCAGGGCGCTCCGACTGCACCTCCACCCTTTTGCCCAACGGCACGGTCCTGGTTGCCGGGGGGCGCGATGAGAAAGGCTACCTAAGCAGTGCCGAGGTCTTCGACCCGGCCAGCGGGGTCTTTGTCCCCACGGTAAATATGACCTCGGTTCGCGACGTTCACTCGGCCATCCTTCTTCAGAACGGAACCGTCCTTATCACCGGCGGTTGGAACGGCCTTTCCGCAGCGAGTAGCGCAGAGATTTTCAACCCGGAGTTGCCGAAAAAAACCTACAAGCTCCTGCTGAATATGGTGGGAAATGAAGACGTCACAGTCGGGTTCTCCCCCGGCGAGAAATGTTCAGGTACCTGCAACCAGTGGTTCCCCGCCGGCACTATGGTGAACCTCTCGCCGGTCCTTTCGGAAAATTCCCAGTTTCTCGGGTGGTCGGGGTGCGACTCCACGTCGGGTACCGTCTGCAGCGTGGCCATGAACGACAACCGGCTGGTCAAGCTGAAGAGCACCGGCGTCACAGCATCCGGCAGTGCAAACCAGGTCGCCATTACCGCAACGGCTGGCCCCCACGGGGCGATCTCCCCCGCGGGAATAACCATGGTCGACCGCTTCGGAAACCTGACCTACACCATCACTGCCGATACCGGCTACCATATTGAAGACGTGCTGGTAGACGGCAGTAACGATCTCGGGGCCATTGACACGTTCACCTTCACCAACGTCAAGGAATCCCATACCATCTCGGCGACCTTCGCCCTCGATGGCGCCTTCACTATAACGGCAGGAGTTGCGGACCCTGCCACCGGTTCCATCTCCCCTTCCGGACCAGTCTCGGTCAAGACGGGGAACAGCCAATCCTTCACCGCGACCCCGGCTGCCGGGTACGCCATTCAGGACCTTATCGTCGACAACACATCGGTCGGTGCGGTCACGGACTACACTTTCTCCGATGTGACGGCGAATCATAGCATCACCGCCTCCTTCGCCCGATCAGTTTTCACCATTACCGCAACGGCTGGACCCGACGGGACCATCACCCCGGAAGGACCATCCAGTGTCACCAGCGGTTCAAACCAGAGCTACACCATCACCGCCGCCGCAAACTACCAGGTCAAGGACGTCGTCGTCGACGGCACCTCGGTGGGGGCGGTAACCTCGTACACCTTCAGCGAGGTGACGGCGAACCACACCATCGCAGCCACCTTCACCCCTATTGTCTATACCGTGACGGCAAGCGCCGGCGCCAACGGGAACATCACCCCCGGGGGGGCAACCGGGGTCAAAAGCGGTACGGACCAGAGCTACGCCATCACCCCCGCTTTGAACTACAAGGTGGCTGACGTCGTCGTCGACGGCGTTTCCGCTGGGGCGGTGACAAGCTACACCTTCTTCAGTGTGAACGCCAACCACACCATCGCCGCCACCTTCACTCCCATTGTGTACACCATCGTGGCCACTGAAGGTCCCAACGGGAGTATCAGCCCGGCAGGGGCGACGAGTGTCAACAGCGGCACGAGCCGGAGCTATACCATCACCGCCGCCCCCAACTATAAGGTGGCCGATGTCGTGGTTGACGGCGTTTCGGTAGGTGCGGTAACAAGCTATAGCTTCGAAAACATCACCGCCAACCACTCCATTGCCGCAACGTTCACCCCCATCATCTACAACATCACGGCCACTGCCGGAGCCAACGGGGGCATCACGCCCGCCGGGACAACCCAAGTGAACAGCGGCAGCAGCCAGAGCTATACCATTAGTGCCGCCGCCAACTACCAGGTGGCCAATGTCGTAGCGGACGGTGTCTCCCTGGGGCCGGTCTCGACGTACAGCTTCACCAACGTAACCGCTAACCACACCATTGCAGCCACCTTTGCCCCCATCGTGTACACCATCACGGCCAGCGCCGGGCCCAACGGAACGGTCGACCCCGCCGGGGCTCTGGGGGTCAACGCCGGCTCCGACCAAAGCTACACCATCACCGCCGCCGCCAACTTCAAGGTGGCCGATGTGCTCGTCGACGGGGCCTCGGTTGGGCCTGTTACGAGCTACAGCTTCACCAACGTCAGCGCCGGCCACACGCTCAGCGCCACCTTTACCCCCATTGTCTATACGATCACGGCGACAGCCGGGGTAAACGGTACCATCGATCCGGCCGGAACCAGCAGCGTGAACAGCGGCACCACCAAGGCCTATACCATCCTCGCCGACGCGCACTACCGGATTGCCGATGTCCAGGTGGACGGAGTTTCCGTAGGCGCGGTGTCAAGCTACAGCTTCGAAAACATCACCGCCAACCACACCATTGCCGCCACCTTTACCCCCATCGTCTACACCCTGACGGCCAGCGCCGGCGCCAACGGCACCATCGACCCGGTGGGCCCGAGGGAGGTGAACAGCGGTACCAGCGCGGTCTACGCCATCACGCCGCTCCCCAACTACAAGATCGCCGATGTCGTCGTCGATGGGAACTCGGTGGGCGCCACCACGAGCTACACCTTCAGTAACATCACCGGCGATCACACCATCGCGGCGACCTTCGCCCCCATCATCTACACCATCACTGCCACCGCGGACGCCAATGGCAGCGTGACCCCGGCGGGCTCCACCGATGTCATCAGCGGCTCCACCCATAGCTACGCCATCACCCCGTCGCCGAACTACAAGGTGGCCAACGTCCTGGTGGACGGCTCTTCCGTCGGCGCCGTCACCAGCTACACCTTCGTCAACGTGACAGGTAACCACACCATCTCCGCGACCTTCACGCCGATCATGTACCAGATCAGCGCCAGCGCCGGTGCCAACGGGAGCATCACTCCCGTAGGGGCGACCAGCATAGCCAGCGGTTCCTCCATCACCTACACCATCACCCCCAGCACCGGCAGCACCGCGACCGACAGCTACAAGGTCGCCGCGGTCCTCGTCGACGGCAAGTCGGTGGGGGCGTTGAGAAGCTACACCTTCGCCAACGTCACGGCGGATCACACCATCACTGCGGCCTTCACACCGCTGGAGGCGAGCCTCGACTACTTCATCGTAACCGCCACTGCCGGCTTCGGGGGGAGCATCAGTTCCGCAGGTGACAGCGTGCTCTATCCCCACGATAACAGCCCGGTTTACAGCATCGCAGCCGCCCAGGGATATGACATTGCCCAGGTCACCGTCGACGGCGTTGCCATGGGGCCCATAACGAGCTACGCCTTCGCCGACGTCACAGCCAACCACACCATCACCGCATCCTTCACCCTCAAGACCTACGCCGTAATTGCGACAGCCGGTGCGAACGGAAGCGTGACCCCCGCCGGCACCAGCGAGGTGCCCTACGGCGGCAGCGTCACCTATACCATCACCCCTGCTGCCGGCTACCGGATTGCCGATGTCCAGCTTGACGGCAAGTCACTCGGTGCGGTCCCGAGCTACACCGTCAGCAACGTGACGGCAGATCACTCCCTCACGGCGGCGTTCGTTCCGATAACCTACCGCATTTCGGCCTCTGCCGGCGCGAACGGCAGCATCACCCCGGTAGGGGAGAGCATCCTGAACAGCGGCGCGAGCATAACCTACACCATCACCCCCATCGGCCTGTACCGGATCGCGGACGTGCAGGTGGACGGCGTCTCCGCCGGCAAGCTGTCAAGTTACACCTTTACCAGCGTCTCGGCTGACCACACCATCACCGCCAGCTTCGAGCCGCTGGTGGCCGGGGTCGACTACTTCGCCATCACCGCCACCACGACCACCTCGGGGGGGAGTATCACCCCCGCAGGGACCACCAATGTCCTCAAGGGAGCCAACAGCCCCGTCTATACGGTAACTCCGGATACCGGCCACGTTATTGTCTCCATCGGGGACAACGGGGTACAGATCGCCAAGCGCCCTGCAGCGCCATACACCTACACCTTCACCAACGTCCTTAAAGCGCACACGCTTACCGCGAGCTTCCAGCTCGCCACCTTCACCCTTACCCCCATTGCCACCGGCAATGGCACTATCTCGCCGGCGTACCCGGTTGCCCCGACCTACGGGTCGAGCTACTACTTCCGATTCACGCCCGCCGCCGGATACCACATCGGCGACGTCCTGCTCGACGGCACGTCGCTTGGGCCGGTGGACGGATACAATTTCACCAACATCACCGCAAACCACACCATAGAGGCCAGGTTCGAAGCAAACGCCGCCATCACCATCTCCGCCAGCGCTGGACCTAACGGCAGCATCACCCCTGCAGGTGACAGCTCCGTGCTGAGCGGCAGCAACGTAACCTACACCATGACACCGGCGCCAGGATACCGGGTCGCCGACGTGGTCGTCGATGGCGTCTCCAAAGGGGCGCTCACCAGTTACACCTTCACGAAGGTGTCCGCGGTCAACCACACCATCGCGGTCTCCTTCACGCTCAACGTCTACACCATCACCGCTGCCGCCGGCGCTAACGGGGCCATCACGCCTTCGGGTGTCACCACCAACATCGCCCCGGGGGCATCGCTCACCTACAACTTCACCCCTGCACTCGGGTACAAGGTGGCCAGCATCGTCGTCGACGGTTCATCGAAGGGAGCAGCCGACAGTTACACCTTCACGAACATCATGGCCGACCACACCATTAGTGTGAGCTTCACCCAGATCACCTACACCATCACCCAGTCCGCGGGCGAGGGGGGCGTGAACTATCCCAACACCCCGGCCTACATCGGCTACGGCGGCAACGCGACCTACACCATTCAACCGAGTCCCGGGTATCACGTGACCGACGTCCTCGTGGATGGCGTGTCGGTGGGCGCCGTGTCCACCTATACCTTCACGAACGTGACCGCTGACCATACCATCCAGTCCGTTTTCGGGTTGAACCCCACCGTAACCATCACCGCGACTGCCGGCGACAACGGCACCATCAGCCCTGCCGGAGCAGTGCCCGTCGTTTCCGGCAAGAGCATCACCTTCACCTTCACCCCTGCGGCAGCGTACCGCGTTGCCGACGTGGTGGTGGACAACGTCTCCAAGGGACCGCTGAGCAGCTACACCTTCACCAACGTCTCCGCTCAGGACCACACCATCACGGTGTCCTTCACCTTCGACTCCTACATCATCAGCACCAACGCCGGGGCGGGAGGGACCATCTCCCCTTCGGCCAATGTCGCCGTCGCCAAAGGGGGGGACAGCCCCATGTACACGGTAACCCCGAACCCCGGCTACCTGATCGTATCGGTCGGAGATAACGGGAGACAACTGGCGAAGGAGCCCACCGCACCCTATACCTACACCTTCACCAACGTCACCGCCAACCACGTCCTGAGCGCCGCGTTCAGGTTGCAGACCTTCACAATAACCCCGATCGTCGGCGCCAACGGCTCGATGTCGCCGGCCTATGCGGTGTACCCCACCTACGGTGCCAGCCAGTACTGCACGATCACCGCGAACCCGGGGTACCACGTGAAGGATGTGTTGATCGACGGTACGTCCGTGGGACCGGTGACAAGCTACAACTTCACCAACATCAACGCAAACCACACCATCGAGTCGATCTTCGAGGCAAATCCCGCGGTGACGGTGACAGCAAGTGCCGGGGCGGGGGGGACCATCACCCCATCCGGCGCCATAAGTGCGCTTACCGGGACCAGCCCGACCTTCACCTTCACACCAGACAGCGGATACCGGATCGCCGCTGTCACCGTGGACGGCAACTCCGTCGGGACCCCGTCGAGCTATACCTTCAGCAAGATCGCAGCAAACCATGATATCGCGGTAACTTTCACCGAGAACACCTACACCATCAACGCCATCACCGAACCCAATGGCAGCATTACCCCAGCCGGGAAAACCATCGCGAATGGCGGCGACAGCATTACCTACACCATCACTCCGGATCCGGGGTACAAGGTGCTGAACGTGGAGGTGGACGGCGTCTTCCAAGGGCCGCTGACTTCCTACACCTTCAGCAACATAAGTGCGAACCACACAATCGATCCGTCCTTTGCCTTGATAACTCCCTGATCCCGTTTTCCAGCTCACCACTCATTGGTGCCGGGGCACAACCCGGCACCACCCTTAGGCCCGGCAGGTTCATCCTGCCGGGCCTTCTTGTGCGTATCTTGATCGGTGCCGCGTCCCCTCCCCACTGAAGCCACCGCCATGTGGACAATGCAATCAGAACATGTCGTCGAGTACCGCTTGCGCATTGCTTAAATCCCGCTTAATTGTTTCGCCTTGACAACAGGCTGCCTAAGCGTGTAAGCAAGGTAAAATAAATTTAGTGATAGACGACAATACTAAACCATTCGCGAGAGTGGGGCGGAAAGCCTAAAGGGTCTCCAGGAGACAGCCGGGTTGCCGAAATATCAAATGATATTCAGCCCCGGCTTTTTTGCGTCCGCGAGAGGGAGCCGGGGGATGCCCAAGGGGGAACGATGGACCGTTCACAGCGAGCGGCGCAGGCAGGGGAGCGCACCGCCAGGAAGATGTTAGGGGAGATCTTCGTGGAGAGGGGCATACTCTCCGCCCTGACCGTGGAAAGGCTCGTCGCGTATGCACGCAAGAAGGGAAAGCGTTTCGGAACCGTGCTGGAGGAGTTGGAGCTGGTGACGCCGGACGAGTTGGCCCAGGCGCTGGCGCAGCAGCACGGCATGAAGTTCCTCGGGGACTTTCACCGCTACAAGTATTCCGAGGCACTGCTCGGGTTGATCCCGACCAAGGTGGCCCTGGCCAATCTGATCTTTCCGCTGAAGATGCAGGACGGGAAGTTGGCCGTCGCCATCAGCGACCCGACCCTTTCCGGCGTGCTGCGCACCTTGACGGAAGAACATGGCCTCACCGTACTACCCTACGTGGCCCCCCGGCGCGAGATCATGCTGGCCATCAAGCTGCACTACCTGAAATCCGCCCCGGCGGCGGCAACCGACAAGAAAAGCGTGCTGGTCGTGGATGACGACCAGGCGGTGAGCCATTTCATCAGCTCCTCGCTGAAGCGCAAGGGATACCACGCCGTCTGTGCCGGCGACGGCATGGAGGCCTTCAAGGAGATCATGTCCAGCCGGTTCGACCTGGTGATCACCGACAAGGAGATGCCCAAGCTGAACGGCTACGCCGTGTTGGAGAGCCTGCGCACCTTCCCGGAGACGGCGAACGTGCCGGTGATCCTCATGACCTCCGCCGCCACGGTGGATGAAGAAGCCACCGCGTTGCGGCGGGGCTTTTTCGACTTCATGTCCAAACCCCTGCGCGAAGCCACCCTTTCCGTCAAAGTCCAGCGCGCCTTGGCCATGACCGAAGAGTATTGAGCGCTACGCGGAGATCCTGAAACAGCAAAGGCCGCCCGTTGCCGGGCGGCCTTTTGAATTGGTTGGTGGTGCGAGAGAGGGGACTTGAACCCCTATACCTTGCGGTGCCAGATCCTAAGTCTGGTGCGTCTGCCAATTCCGCCACTCTCGCAAAATCGCACAGCTGAAACAACAAACCCCGCTTTTTAAACGGGGTCGCTTTTTATAGGTTGGGGTGGGTAGTGGGATTCGAACCCACGTATGAACGAGTCACAGTCGTTTGTGTTAACCGCTTCACCATACCCACCATATTCAATTGTGGTACGCCTGAGAGGGTTCGAACCTCTGACCTACGGCTTAGAAGGCCGTTGCTCTATCCAGCTGAGCTACAGGCGCAGAAGTAGAGCCTGCAATGAGTGGTCGGGGTGAGAGGATTCGAACCTCCGGCCCCCTGCTCCCAAGGCAGGTGCGCTAGCCAGGCTGCGCTACACCCCGATTCAAGAAGCACGTTTATAGCACAGCGTTTCGGGGTGTGCAAGATCTTTTTTCTCGTAAACACAACAACCAACGGAACAGGGATGAAGGGGATGACAGGGATAAATTCCCTCCAAGGATGAGCACCCTTCATCCCCTTTATCCCTTTCATCCCTGTTAGTCGTTCTTTGCGTCTTGGCGGCTTTGCGTGAGCGCCTCTTTGAGCATCCGCATCGCACGGCCGCGGTGGCTGATGGCGTTCTTCACGTTCATGGGAAGTTCCGAGAAGGTCTGCCCGTACTCGGGGACCAGGAACAACGGATCGTACCCGAAGCCCCCCTCGCCCCGCGGCGCCTCCAGGATCTCCCCCGCCAGCATGCCGTCGAAGGTCTGGCAGGTCCCGTCGGGAAGGCAGAGCGCGATGACGCAGTGGAATGCACCCGTGCGCTCCTCGCGCGGCACGCCGGCCAGCTCCTTCAATAGGAGCGCGTTGTTGTCGGCATCGTTGGCGTGCTCGCCGGCAAAGCGCGCCGAGAAGACGCCGGGACGCCCGCCGAGGTAGTCGACGCAGAGCCCGGAATCGTCGGCGAGCACCGGCTTCCCGGTGAACCGGGCCGCCGAGAGCGCCTTCTTGATCGCGTTCGCCTCGAAGGTGTCGCCGTCCTCCACCACCTCCGGGAGATCCGGAACGTCGGCGGGAGAAAGGATCGTCTCCACAACCCCGCGCAACAGTTCGGCGAACTCTCTCAGCTTCCCCTTGTTGCCCGACGCTACCAGGAGCTCTTTCATGCCTGAAGCGCCTCCCGCTGCAGTTCGAAGAGCCGGGAGAGCCCGAGCATGGCGTGGCTGCGCATGGCGTCCATCTGCTCTAATGTGAACGGCTCCGCCTCGGCGGTTCCCTGCACCTCGACAAAACGCATGGACGAGGTCATCACGAAGTTCATGTCCACCTCGGCGCTGGAGTCCTCCGGGTAGTCGAGATCGAGGAAGGGAACGCCGTCGATGATGCCGACGCTCACCGCGGCCACCGCCTCGCGCAGCGGGCTTTCGCTCAGTTCGCCGTTGTCCACAAGGTTCTGCAGCGCGTCAGCGAGCGCCACGTAGGCGCCGGTGATGGAAGCGGTGCGGGTGCCGCCGTCGGCCTGGATCACGTCGCAGTCGATGAGGATGGAGCGCTCGCCGAGCTTCTCCATGTCCACCACCGCGCGCAGCGACCTACCTATCAGGCGCTGGATCTCGTGGGTGCGTCCCGAGAGTTTCCCCTTCGCTGACTCACGCTGGTTGCGGGTGTGGGTAGCGCGCGGCAGCATGCAGTACTCGGCCGTCACCCAGCCGGTCCCCTTCCCTTTCAAAAACGACGGAACCCTTGCCTCCACCGTCGCGTTGCAGATGACCTTGGTGTCACCAAACTCGATCAGGACCGACCCCTCGGCGTGCTTCAGGTAGTTGCGGGTGATCTTAACATCTCTGAGTGCGTCCGCCGCGCGGCCATTGCTACGTGTCATCTCTGTCTCCCAAAGCCGTTCAACGCTCAACGTTCAACGTTCGTTTATCCTTCTTCTATTTAAAGCCGCCATTTCTCCGACGGCTGCATCTTCGACTCGACCTGAAGGGGTCAAGGTGCAACAGACCACGTTCGCGGTCAGTCCCCCGTGCCGCCGTTCCCCGGCGGTGACACCCCGATCCGGACCTGACCGTTGCACGTCAACCGCCCGAGCCGGCTATTCACCCGGCCACTCGATGTTCGGTTCAACGTCGAACATTGAACGGCTGCCGAGTCAGTTGCCGCTGGGCGCTGTTTTGAGCTGCGGCACGACGTTCACCTTGCCGCGGCCGCCGTTGTCGTAGATTCTGGGTCCGCTCTCCCCCCAGAAGTTGTTGGGGGCGCGGAACTCCTCGGTCCCGGCGTTGTAGATATCGTGCCCGCTGTTGCCGCTGATGACGTTGTCCCAGGCCACGCCTGCGCCGTCGAAGACAAGCATCCCCTGCATCCCGTTGCCGGTGATCAGGTTGCCGTTCACCCGGACCCGCGAGCCGGTCAGGGACAGACCGTAATCGCTGTTGCGCGCGAGCTTCATGCCGCTCACACTGCCCTCGCACTCCAAAAGGGTCACCCCGCGCCCGTTGTCCAGCGCCGCCCCGCCGGCGAGCTTGACCCGGCAGTTGTCGCACGAGAGGGCGGAGCGGTTCATGGCGAGACTGGCATCCTGCAGGTAAATGGAACTTTTTTGTGCCGAGATCCCCACCCGGTTGCCGATCAGGTTCAAGCCTCGCAGGGTCGCCTCGCTGTTGGCGAAGACAAGGCCCGTCTCGCAGTCCGAGGTGCCCCCCGTTTCCATCTGCAGCAGCGCATCCTGGAAGCGCATGCCGACCGCGCAGCGCTCGGCCCGCACACCCTTCAGAGTCAGGTTTGAAAAGAGCGCCTCCAGTCCCGTCTGCGCGCCGTCGATGCGGCAGTTCTCCAAGACGTTTTTCTTTTCGCTCCCCAGCAGGGTCACCCCCTGCCAGTCTCCCGGCGTCGAATTGGCGAAGTTGGAAGTAAAGCGGATAGGGTCATCCTTGGTGCCCGAAGCGACGAGGCGTCCCTGCACGACCAGGATCGGATTGTGCCCCTCGCTCTTTTTGAAGCGGACCACCGTTCCAGGTTCCACGGTCAGCGTCGCCTGGGAAGCCACCGACACCGCGCCCTGCACCAGCACCTCCCCGCGCCAGACCGTGTCCTCGGTCAGCATCTGGTCGACGTAGGAGAGCGCAGGGTTGAACGGTGCCTCAACGCGCTGCGCCACCGGTGCAGCCGGAGTTGCAGCCGCGCCAGCCTCGTCGCCCGCAGTCTTGACCGAACCGGTCTCGGCAGCCGCGATCTTGACCAGCGCCGTCTTGTCCGCCGTCCTGTCCACCGTCCTGTCCGCCGTCCTGTCCGCCGGCTTGTCGGCCGAAGCGCCAGCGAAGGCTGAAGCGTCAGCGAAGGCTGAAGCGTCAGCGAAGGCCGAAGCCTTGGCCAAGGGGGGCGTGCCCACCGTAGCCTTGGCGAAGAAGGGCGTGCCCACCGTAGCCTTGGCGAAGGTGGGAAGCAAAAAGGCCGCCAGAAGCGGCCCGCAGATAAATGGTGTCAGGTATCGTCTCATTGGACAGGGATCTGTAGGCTTTCCTGGTGGTAGACCTTGTTCTTGCCGCAGCGCTTGGCGAGGTAAAGCAACGAGTCCACGATATTGAACAGCTCGTCCATCTTGTCAGCGTTCTCGGGATAGCTCGCCACCCCGATACTCACCGTTACGCCGCGATTGGTCCCCTCCACCAGCCTGCTGGCGGTGCCGTTTTGCACGCTGTCGCGCAGACGCTCCGCCGCGAGGATGGCCTGCTCCAGGCGCGTCTCCGGCAAGAGCACGATGAACTCCTCCCCGCCGTAGCGGAAGGCGACGTCGACGCCGCGGATGGTCTGCAGGATCAGTTCACCCATCAGCTCCAAAAGACGGTCGCCGGCGGCGTGGCCGTAGCTGTCGTTGTAGGACTTGAAGTCGTCCACGTCCATCATGATGATGGAAAACGGCTTGTGGTAGCGCCTGGCGCGCGCCATCTCCTGCCGGAAGTACTGCTTGAAGTAGCGGTGGTTGTGCAGCCCGGTCAGCGAGTCGGTGATCGCCAAAAGCTTGGTCTGCTTGTGCAGCGTGGCGTTGTGGATCGCCATGGCGGCAAAGGAGGCCAGGATGGAGAGCAGGTTCAGCTTCTCCCGGTCGAACTGCCTCGGGGCGAAGTCGTCCAGGTAGAGAATACCCACGATCCGCTCCTGGAAGATAAGGGGCACGCAGACCAGCGAGCGGATCCCCTCGTTCAGGGCGATCGGGTTGTTGAAGAAGGGGGTTTTCTCGGTGTCCTCTATATAGAAGATCTCCCCCCCCCTGAGCACCTGCTCGGTCAGCCCCCCCGGGGCAACCTCCCAGCGCTCCTTCTTCACGAAGTCGGCCGTAAGACCCGAATGCGCGTGCAGACTGAGCTCGCGCTTCGCATCGTAATAGAGCGCAACGCTCCCCGCCGGGGTTTCGGCAAATCTCATCGCGGAGGTGAGGATGGCTTGCAGCACCGTGTCCAGGTCGAGCGTAGAGACGACGGCTTTGGCAACCTCAATCAGGTCTTTGAGCGCCTTAACTTGGGACTCGAGCGACTCTTTCTGGCTGTTGCAATCACACTGGGTCATGGAGGCTCCCGGCAGGAAAATTAGCCAGCCATTAATATCACAGCGACGCCGTGCTTGTAAATGGCCGAGCTGTGTAAACATCGGCAATTTCGTTTTTTATGAGGGGCGGAAATTTTAATCTATTAACGCTTGACTTCGTCATACATCTTGTGGTTTATTTCTGGCCGCCCACAAAATGTAGGGCCCCAAGCAAATGACATGGCTACATGTTGAATATTCCAAGGAGGACGAAAGGTTATGAAGAAAACAGTCGAAAAGGGTCAGATCCCGGGTCTCACCAAGAACGCATTGACGGTGCTGGAGAAGCGCTATTTGAAGAGGGACCAGACCGGGAAGCCCCTTGAGACTGCATCCGACATGTTCCGTCGCGTGGCCACGGCGATCGCGCAGGCGGACACCGTGTTCGACAAGAAGGCGGACATCTCGGCGCTCTCCGACAGGTTCTACAGCATGATGACCAACTTCGAGTTCCTCCCCAACTCCCCGACCCTGATGAACGCCGGTCGCGAACTGGGGCAGCTCTCCGCCTGCTTCGTGCTTCCCGTGGGCGACAGCATGGAGGAAATCTTCGAATCCGTCAAGTACACCGCGCTGATCCACAAGTCCGGCGGCGGCACCGGTTTCTCCTTCTCGCGCCTGCGTCCGGCAAACGACGTGGTCATGTCCACCACCGGCATCTCCAGCGGCCCCCTCTCCTTCATGAGGGTGTTCGACGTCGCCACCGAGACCATCAAGCAGGGCGGCACCCGTCGCGGCGCCAACATGGCGATCCTGCGCGTCGATCATCCGGACATCATGGACTTCATCATGTGCAAGAACGACCAGCGCCAGCTGAACAACTTCAACATCTCCGTCGGCATCACCGAGGAGTTCATGAAGGCGGTCGACGCGGACAAGGACTACACCCTGATGAACCCGCGCGACAAGAAGCCGGCCGGCTCCCTGAACGCGCGCAAGGTGTTCGCCCGCATCGTTAAGCAGGCCTGGGAGAACGGCGAGCCCGGGATCATCTTCCTGGACCGCTTGAACAAGGACAACCCGACCCCGCACATCGGCGAGATCGAGTCCACCAACCCCTGCGGCGAGCAGCCGCTGCTCCCGTACGAGTCCTGCAACCTGGGCTCCATCAACCTGGGCAAGTTCGTGGTCCACGGCAAGGTGAACTGGGACAAGCTGAAGGAGACCGTGCGCACCGCCGTTCACTTCCTGGACAACGTCATCGAGGTGAACAACTACCCGCTGCCGCAGATCGACGAGATGACCCGCTCCAACCGCAAGATCGGTCTGGGCGTCATGGGTTGGGCCGACATGCTGATCATGCTCGGCATCCCCTACGGCTCCGAGGAGTCCGTCGAGCTGGGCGAGAAGGTGATGCAGTTCATCAACGAGGAAGGAAAGATCGCCTCCCGCGAGCTCGCCAAGACCCGCGGCCCCTTCCCCAACTTCAAGGGTAGCGTGTACGACGTCCCGGGCGGCGATCCGATCAGGAACGCGACCGTCACCACCATCGCCCCGACCGGCACCATCTCCATCATCGCCAACGCCTCCTCCGGCGTCGAGCCGCTCTTCGCGGTCAGCTTCGTGCGCCAGGTGATGGACAAGAACATCCTGGTCGAAGTGAACCCGCTGTTCGAGAAAGTCGCCAAGGAGCAGGGCTTCTACAGCGAGGAGCTGATGCAGCGGATCGCCGAGCACGGCACCGTGCACGACATCAGCGCCATCCCCGAGGACGTGCGCGACGTGTTCGTCACCGCCCACGACATCAGCCCGGAAGAGCACATCACCATGCAGGCCGCCTTCCAGCGCCACACCGACAACGCCGTCTCCAAGACCGTGAACTTCCCGCGTGAAGCCACCATCGAGGACGTCGAGGAAGTGTACCGTCTGGCCTACCAGATGAACTGCAAGGGGGTCACCATCTACCGCGACGGTTCCCGCGACGAGCAGGTGCTCTCCGTCGGCAAGAAGGAAGAGCCCAAGGCCGCCGTGCCCCTGACCGCGGAAGAGAAGCGCAGCATCAAGCGCGAGCGTCCCAAGGCGCTCAAGGGTTGGACCTACCAGATGCAGACCGGCTGCGGTCCGCTGTACATCACCATCAACGAAGACGCCTCCGGTCTCTTCGAAGTCTTCACCACCATGGGCAAAGCCGGCGGCTGCGCCGCGAGCCAGTCCGAGGCCATCGGGCGCATGGTATCGCTCGCCTGGAGAAGCGGCGTGCAGGCCCGTCAGGTCGTGAAGCAGCTCCTCGGCATCTCCTGCCACAGCCCGAGCGGTTTCGGCGACAACAAGGTCCTTTCCTGCGCCGACGCCGTCGCCAAGGCGATCCAGTCGCACCTGGCCCTCACCGGTCATGCCGAAGTCATCGAAGCCCCCGCCTTCGAGAGAGGCGCCTGCCCTGAGTGTGGTGGTGTCGTGGAGCACGAAGGCGGCTGCGCAGTATGCCGCGTCTGCGGCTACTCCGAGTGTGCCTAGCGAGTCAGTTGAACGCTACTATTGCGAGGGGTCTTAGAAAGACAGGCTGAGCAAAAAGCATCAAATAGAAGTAGAAGCAAACGAAGGGGGACCCCACCAGCCATACGCCGTTTCAGCAGAGATGCTGCAGCGACGCATTGCGGTGCGGTCCCCCTTTCCACTTGGATCGCTCCTGACTTTCCACCAATCCCCTCTCCCTCCGGGAGAGGGTGCCCGAAGGGCGGGTGAGGGAGCGTGAACAGCGTCCTTTAAAAGGATCTCAGATGCCAACAATCTCAATTTTCTTCGGCATCATAATCAGAATGTACTTCTCTCCAGGCGAGCATCCGCCGCCACATTTTCACGTGTATTACAACGAGTTTAAAGCTTCAGTCGATATAAGGACTTGTGAGATAATGGAAGGAGAGCTTCCACGAAAGCAGGTAAAGCTGGTGTTGGCGTGGGCTGAATTGCACCAGGAAGAGTTAATAGCGGATTGGCAACTCGTCATGAACGGCGAGGCCCCCTTGAAGATCCAGCCTCTTCAGTAAAGGAGTGGATATGTATCCGGCGGTAATGGAAGTGATACCGGAAGATGATTATATTTTACGGGTTGTATTCGATAATGGTGAAACCGGGTTTCTCGACATGAAGCCCCTCTTGGAATTCGGTGTCTTCCAAAAGCTTAAAGATAGAGATGCGTTCAAGCGGGTGAAGGTTTCCTTTGACACTTTGGAGTGGGATTGCGGTGCTGATCTTGACCCCGAGTATGTCTACCAAAAGTGCACGGCAACAGAACCTGCAATGAAAAGTGTAGGTCCGACAGACCGGCCTGAGGCGGATTCTGCAGTGGGCGAAAGCGGGGAAAAGTATGGAAGGTAAGCCTCTCCCTGTTAACTCCGGTTTCCATCGTGAATATGTATGCTAAAGGTTTCGTGCCCCAGGTGGATGTTTCGGCATTTCAATAGTCCGCCGGGGATCCTCCAAGGAACCCGACAGGAACAAACGGAATGCCGGCATCCTCATGTCCCAGAAAAAAAGCCTCCTGAACTGTTCCAGGAGGCTTCTGTATCGTGATATAAGTGCCCCCCCACTACCCCACGCAGTTTACTTTCCCGCCACCTGAGTTAGAATCAACCAATCCCGCCGCCCAACTCGAACCGCTCCTCTGCACTTTCGCTACACGTAACGAGCATCACTTGGATTGAAAGGCTACAGAAGTCCGACGGCTATCGGTTTCCCGCAGCTATCACCCGTCTCAACTGAGACATCTAAGAGGTCAGCCATGGAATATTTCGTCTGTCGCTGTCGTGGCATCGGTGAGGTGTTTGTTGATGGCGTGAGCCAGGGAACCAACAAGGACGCAGACGGCAAGGTCTCGGTCAAGCTGTGCAATCCGGGATTACACATCATCTCGCTGCGCTGCCAAAACGGGGGGAACTGCGTCCCGAAGACGGTGGAGGTGAACATCTGCGATACCGACCCGATCTGCCCCAAGGAGGTGCACTTCAGATGTTCATGAGAACTTTGCCGCTGAAGCTGTTCCTATTTGCCGCCCTTTGCTGCGCCGGGTGCGCCCACTACCACGACAATCCTCCAGCCTCGTCCTCCCAGCCGGGCTATCGCTACGACACTGTGCGCCTGCCGCCAAGCAAGGAGAAACCTTTCGTCGTCCTTGCCTTTTCCGGCGGGGGAACCCGCGCCGCCGCCTTTTCCTTCGGGCTGATGGAGGAACTTCAGAGGGTCACATACACTGCGCCTGATGCCTCCAAGCGGTCCCTGCTCCAGGACGTGGAGATCGTTTCCTCCGTCTCAGGCGGCAGCTTCACTTCTGCGTACTACGCACTCTTCCCCGACACCTTCTTCACCGATTTTCCCAAAGAGGTGCTGACCCGGAACATCCAGGGAGCGCTGGTGTGGAGGATGTTCAACCCGTATAACTGGTGGCGCCTTGCTTCCCCTGACTTCAGCCGCATCGACATGGCCGAAGAGTACTACGACCATGCCATCTTCAAAGGGATGAGCTTCGGCGCGCTGCTTCAGCGTCCCAGGGGGAGTTCCCCCTTTCTGGTGCTCAACGCCACCGACATCGGCATCACTCACCGCTTCGAATTCACCCAGGATCAGTTCGACCTGCTCTGCTCAGACCTCTCAGGCGTCTCCGTCTCGCGGGGGGTTGCCGCCTCATCCAATTTCCCGGTCGCCTTCGCTCCGCTTACGCTCAACATCTACAAGGATGGCTGTGTTCCGCTGCCGCTTTGGGTCGAAGAAGCGCTCAAGCCCGGCAACCGCGACAAGCGCCGCATCGCCGACGCGACCGCCGCGCACTCCTACCGCGAACCGGACCGTCGTTACGCCCACCTGCTCGACGGGGGGCTCTCGGACAACCTCGGCCTGAGGGGGCCGTTCACCGCGGTAACGACGCTCGACAGCGCCTGGAGCTTGGTGAAGCAAATCAACAGAGAAAGGATCGGGCGGATCATCTTCATCTCCGCCAACGCGAAAACCACCAAGAAACGGAGTTGGGACGCGAAGAGTTCGCCTCCCGGCGTGGGAGCGGTCCTGGACGTGGTCATGAACGGTCCCATGGACGATGTCTCTTTCGACAGCCTGGAGAGCACCGACGGCCATTTCAACCAGATGAAGCAGTTGGGGCGGACCATCGATTCCTGCAACGCGCGGCTAAAGCAGGCATTCCGGCCCGCGGACGAGCAGGGAGGCACGGCGAGAGGCCCCGAGCCAGAACCGATCCCCAATCCCCTCACCACCGATTATGGCTTTGTCGAGCTTACCTTCGATGACATCCCCGACCCGCACCTGCGCCGCTGCCTGCAGGAGCTCCCGACCAACTTCTCGCTGCCGGAACCGACCACGCGCCTGTTGCGCGTCTCGGCCCAGTACCTGTTGATGAACTCGGAAAGGTTCCAGGAGGTCATGAAGCGAGTGGACGCGAAGTGGCAGCCGCACCAGGTCACCATCGACCAGGCACTCATCAACGAGGTGTGCGGCAAATACTGAACAAGACCAGGATGGGCCGAGCCAGTCCGGACAGAGTCCTCACCCCACCAGCCGCTTAACATCCGGGAGGTTTTATGCCGACAGTGGAACGGGTTGACAACATCTCCTTCTTTGACATCGACTTCGAAGGTGACATTTTATCGGACGCCCAGTTGTGTTTCCTCAGGCAATGGTCAGATCGGGAGTCGCCCAATATGGGGCAGTTTTGCTGCAGCTTCAGATGGGTCTTTGATTGGGCTGACGGGGAGGAGACGTGCCTGCGCGGCATGGAGCGAATGGACCTCTCTCAGATGTTTATGAACTCGGAGCTGAGAGCTTCCCTTCTGGTGAGTTGTGAATATGCCGTGGGGGTTCTATGCATTTGGGAGGCCACCCCTCATGGAGCCGATCCGCTGGACTTAAAAACAAAGGCCTGGGACAGCCACTACCTCGCCTATGAAAAGTTCAAGAGCACCCTCGAGGATACCATTGCCGCCTCAGGCTCCGGCGTCTTAATCCGGCGAAGCGAGCGCCGTTATCCGCTCACCGGCGTAAAAATCTCCGAACCTGTCGCTGACATCATGGACTGTCGGGAAAAACGGGTCAAGCTGGGGCGCTGGCTTACGGGAAACTATGAGGGACAAAAGGAAGCTGCGTTGCTCGCCGCAATCGAAGGGCAAAACCTCAGCGACCGTCAGTACGAAATGCTCTTTATACGCTGGACAGACGCGCTTGCAGTGTATGACGGCGGGGTGGGCGAAAACTATGAAACCGCCCTGTTGCGATCAGCCTTGGTATATGAATGCGCCATCATCCTCCGTCGCTCCCTCTGTTCTTTGGCTGACCGCATGGATGTGACCACAGCTTCGCTGCGCGCTTATCTGCCGAACCCTTGGATCGTAAACCGGCGTCTGGAATCCCTCGGCCGTATCAGGACCTCTTTCGTCACGCTCCCCCCGGTTCAATCGATCGAGGCCCAGCACCTGCTCAAGGCGGCCTACAACTCCTTCGGCATCCCAGCGCTCATCGATCACTCAATGGAGAAGGCCCGCATCCTCGAGTCCCGCTGGCAGTGGACAAAGACACAGTTTATGGTTGCTGTCGGTCTTGTCACTTACATCATGGACAAGGTGGGCATCTTCGAGCTGCTGAAAGGATTGTTCCGGAGCTGAAAACAGCCGTTTCATGCAGCAGCCAACCTCTCGCTGGCCAGGTCCGGATTTTTCCAGGTCGACGACCACGAAGGGCGTTGGTTCAGATACGTTCCCCGTTTACTACCTTTTTCTGCCGACATAGACCGCAATGGGCACGGTGTAGACGATCTTGCCGTCTTCCCTGCGGGCGTTGATCCCCAAGCTGTCGACACCGACGTCCGCCGTGACCATCTCCCGGATCACCTGGTCGTCCCCCGGCTTCGGGGAGGATGCCCGTATCTGCGTCTCCAGCTCGATATCCACGCCGTAAGTACTCCGGCGGCAGTCAACCAGACCGGAGCGCTGGAACAGCGTCGAGAATTCTTCCTCGGTCAAGGCATGGGTATGGGAAGGGTCGCGGATCAGCTCCAACCGGTCGTAGGCGGCCGATTTTGCCGAAGGAACGGCGACATCGGCCACCATTACCGCGCCGCCCGGCCGGCAGACCCGGATCATTTCGGCCAAAGCCCCCTGCGGGTCCAGGAGATGGTGAAAACTGTAGCGGGTGAGGACCAGGGAGAAGGAATCATCCGGGTAAGGCAGCGGAACGGCGGTGCCGATGTCCCAGGTGAGGTTGGCAAGCTGCTGTTCGGCTTGACGCTGCCTGGCCTGCTCGATCATGGCGGGGGTGATGTCCACTCCCGTCACCTGCCTGGCACGCCTGGCAAACGCGCAGGCAACCATCCCCGGGCCGCAGGCCACGTCCAGCACCTCATCCCGCTCTCCGACTCCCGACAATTCGACCAGCGCCTGCAGCGCATCGTGATGCCCCGGGACCTGGGTGAACGGTACGGCCTGCTGGGAGAATTGCTCTATGATCTTCTCCCGGTGCGCCTGCTCTTTATCGTTGGTCATCGTCCCCCCCTTTTCAAATGATGATCACAATAGCTTGCAATCGCCCTGGCTGTCTTGCTATATACGGCCAATGAGTGTCGCGAAACTGCCAAAACTGGCGCCCATTGAAATCGGCTGGAGAACGGACCCGCATTTGCCGATTATACCTCTGTCCATGGAGGTAAAACATGCCGGGTGTGCCGCGCCCCACGCCCACCCCCGCGGCCAGCTCATCTACGCCAGCCGAGGCGTGATGAGGGTGGTGAGCGGCAAAGAAGTGCTCGTGGTCCCTCCGTCTCAGGCGGTATGGGTTCCCCCCGATGTCGAGCACGAGGTCTATTTTCCCGGGGAAGTGTCGCTAAGGAATCTGTTCCTGGAGAGAGGCGTATCCGGCAGGTTGCCCAACGAGTGCACCATCCTCAAGGTATCCCCCCTCTTGCGGGAGCTGATTCTCAAGGCGGTTACCGTCGGCGAGAGCTATCTACCCGAGAGTTCGGGATATCGGCTCATGATGGTGCTCGTCGACGAGTTGTGCCAGGCCGAGCCGACCGAATTGCGTCTCCCCATGGGGCATGACGAGCGTCTGCAGCGGGCCATAGAGAGGATGATCGCGGACCCTGGCGGCATCGAGACCATCGAGGGGCTGGCCTCAGTCGCCTGCACCAGTCCCCGCACCCTGGCGAGGCTTTTCATCCGCGAAACCGGCCTTACCTTCGGGGCATGGAAGAAGCGGCTGATCCTGCAGGAGGCGATAGAGCGACTGGCAAGCGGACAGAGCGTGACGACAGTCGCCTTCGACCTCGGTTACCAAAGCCTCAGCGCCTTCATCGACATGTTCCGCCAGGCCCTAGGCGCCTCCCCCGGACAATATCTCAGCGGCAGCATGAACTGCAGTAAAATCGACCTCGGCTGAACACCGGCAAAGCTACCGCCTCTGCCCCTTGTTCGTGCCTAGCGGTCAAGGAAAACCGGCGCTCGTTTCTCAAGGAAGGCGCCCATCCCCTCCTTCTGGTCCGCCGTGGCGAAGCTGTAGCCGAAGAGTTCCGCCTCGTAGGCGCAGGCCCGGGCCAGGTCCATTTCCAGGCCGTTGACCACCGCCTCCTTGCAAAGCCTCACGGCAACCCGCCCCTTGGCGGCGATCTTGGCCGCCAGCCTCTGCGCTTCGCCCAGCAACTCCTGCTGCGGCACCACCTTGTTCACCAGACCGATGCGCAGGGCCTCCGCGGCATCGACCATCTCGCCGGTCAGGATGATCTCCAGGGCGCGCCCCTTACCGACCAGGCGGGGGAGCCGTTGCGAGCCGCCGAAGCCGGGGAGGATGCCGATGTTGACCTCGGGCTGTCCGAACCTGGCGTTGTCGGAAGCGATGCGGATATCGCAGGCCATGGCAAGTTCGCACCCTCCCCCCAGGGCGTAGCCGTTCACCGCGGCTATGAACGGTTTGGAAGAGCGCTCGATGGCGGCGAAGATGCCGTGGGCCTTGAGAGCCAGGTCGCGCGCCTGTGTCGAGGTCATGTCCCGCATGAGGCCGATATCAGCGCCAGCGACGAAGGCCTTTGCGCCCGCCCCGGTCACCACCGCGGCGCGGATCCCGTCGTTGCGCTCTATCTCGGTGACCACTTGCTGCAGTTCCTCCAAGGTCCCCGGCGTCATGGCGTTCATTGCCGTGGGGCGGTTCACCGTCACCGTCGCAATGTGGTCAGTAACTTCCAGAAGCAGATTTTCCAATTCCATTCTCCCCTCCTTGCCTGAAAGAGAGTCCTCTCCGTCGGTCTCTCTTGACGCAGATGAGCATACCCGGAAACCGGCAGACCCACCAGTGCCAGGTCTTGAAAAATCAGTTTTTGCTCTTTGCGGGAGATGTATCTCGAAAGACAAGATCCTCCATCCCTGTCAAAGATGAAGTGATCAATAGGGATTTCCTGACCGGAGCCCCTGAAGCAAGCGCGGGTTCGTGATCGACACGACCACAGAAAATCCTCTATCTCATAAAGCTCAACGCTGCCTTTTACCTACGCATCATGGCCCGCTTCGGCTTGAAGAATCGACGGGAAGCCTTACACTTGTTGTCATTGCACCTGCAGAAAGGAGGGGCGGCTAGGACGCAGGGATACGATCTTTGGTGTTTCACTATGCAGTGACTATCAAAGGAGGATTCTATGGCAATGATTATCTTGAAGAGACCGGCGATCCTAGGAATTCTACTGGCCTTCGTGCTCCTGGTGCCCGCGGGATGGGCCTCGGCACAGACGTCCTTCGACCGCATCGTGGTGTTCGGGGACAGTCTTTCCGATCCGGGCAACGCCTTCGTCTTCGTGGGCAAGGCAAACACCCCGCCCTACCAGCTGCTGGACCAGCTCCTCGTGCCCGACCTCCCCTACGCCAAGGGCGGCCACCACTTCAGCAACGGCGCAACATGGGTGGAACAGCTGGCACGACAATTCTCGCTTTCAGACAATACCCGCCCGGCCTTCAGGGACCTCGGTTTCGACGCGACCAATTACGCAATCGGTGGCGCCAGGGCCCACGACAAGGCTGGAGAGGCCACCATGACCTTCGAGGTCACCACTTTCCTCAACGTTTTCGGCGGACAGGCCCCGCCCAACGCGCTCTACGTGGTGGAATTCGGCAGCAACGACATCAGGGACGCACTGGAGGCCCAGGACCCCGCCATCGTCGAACAGGCGGTGGCCACCCTGCAGGCCAACATTGCCGCCCTCTACAACGCCGGGGCCAGGAAGTTCCTGGTTTGCAACGCACCGGACCTCTCGCTCACACCGGCGCTCCTCGCCACCGACAAGGCGATGCCGGGAGCGGCGGCCGCCGCGCATCAGTTGTCACTGTACTACAACTTCCTCCTCGACTACCTGCTGACGTCGATGTCCGCCCAGCTCACCGACCTGCAGGTGGTGAAGGTCGGCTTTTTCAGCAAACTCGATGAACTGGTCACCAATCCGGAGGACTTCGGTTTTAGCGTCGTCGACTCCCCCTGCCTGACCCCCGGCTCGCCTCCCTACGCCTGCAAGAATCCTGATACCTTCATATTCTGGGACGGCATCCATCCAACCGAAAAGGTGCATGGTGTCATTGCACAGCAGGCGCTCTCAGAGTTGGCGAAGTAACCGATCAAAAAGAAACCGGAGCCTCCGAAATAGGAGCTCCGGTTTTTTCGTTTGTCACGGCAGCTCCTGCGCTAACCGCGCCATGGAGATCGCGAACGCAACGCGATGTTTGCGATCCAGACCACGGAGATTGCGAACGCGACGCGACGGTTGCGATCCAGACCACGGAGATTGCGAACGCAGCGCGATGTTTGCGATCCAGACCACGGAGATTGCGAACGCAGCGCGACGGTTGCGATCCATACCACGGAGATTGCGAACGCGACCCGATGTTTGCGATCCATACCGCGGAGATTGCGAACGCAACGTGACGTTTGCGATCCGCACCACGGAGATCGCGAACGCGACGCGATGTTTGCGATCCAGACCACGGAGATTGCGAACGCAGCGCGACGGTTGCGATCCGCTCCACGGAGATTGCGAACGCGGCGCGACGGTTGCGATCCGCTCCGCAGAGATTGCGAACGCGGCGCGACGGTTGCGATCCGCTCCGCAGAGATTGCGAACGCGGCGCGACGGTTGCGATCCGCTCCGCAGAGATTGCGAACGCGGCGCGACGGTTGCGATCCGCACCACGGAGATTGCGAACGCGACGCGACGTTGTGAACGTGCTACGAAGATTGCAATCGCGGCCGATGTTGCTTCCTGTTAATTTTGTCGGGATTCGTTGAAAGGATGTGAAATGAGGCCGGTTCTCACATGAGGGTCCGGCCTTTTAGATGGGGTTTATGAGGGGCTAGGTTACGATGATGGCCACCGGTTCACTCCAGGGGCCGAGTTCGTTGTTGCCGATACTCCTAATCCGGAAGTAGTACCAGCTCGCCCTTTCCAGATTGCCGACGACGGTCCGGACCTTCTTCAGGTATCCGTAATCCGCGTACGATTCTTCGCCTTGGGGATGCCCCTTGCAGATCTGCAATAGATAGGAGCCGGCCCCAGGGTCTCTAACCCAGATCAAGGTAACCTCCCCGATGTTCGGCCCGTTCTTCGCCCTCAGCATCAATGCGACGGAGCCGACGGACCTGTCGTACGTCCTCTTTGTCTTTTCCTTCGGCTGGTACCCGTTGTTGTGGAGCCAGGCGTCATCTTTCTCATGCTTCGCCCTGAGGACGAGATAGCTTGCGTTGATGTGCACGTCCTCCAACGCGGCCGAGATCACCGCATCGAGCTCCTTGGTTGTCAACTGGTTCAGGGCGGTGGCTCTCTCCCATTCCCTTGAGATCGCCTCTTTGTGCCCCCTGAATTGATCCGCTCCCGGAACCCATCCGTCCTTTTGGGTACTGATCTTTGGATGCGCAGCTTGCAAAGTGGCAGCGTCATCGAGCCAAAGGACCAATTCCGGGGGATCCATGTCCGCATGGTTCATCACGAATTTATCGAATACGCTCATGCTTATTCCTCCTGTAAAATTTGAATTTCCTAATTTTACACAGGACTATGTGGCTGTCAAGGGGGACTTGAAACGTGTCATGGATTATGGCTATGGGGTGGAGTCTGCAAAACCGGGGGGGCCTGGCATACGAGGCCTCCCCGGCTCGGGCGGGGTCTACTCTATTCTCAACTTCGCCTTGATCTCCGGCGCGGAGGCGCTGGTCGCATAGACCGGGGTGCCGACGTCGAAGAGCTTGGACGCAGTCAATCCGCCCACTACGACCGGGTCCAGCCCCACGTTCCGGGCCAACTCGACCGCGGCTTCCACTGCTTCCTGATCGTCACCGGCGATCGGGATGCCGATCTTGTCGCCTTTACTGTTCACCGTCTGCTTCAGGTCTTCGAAATAGACCGTGTTGAAGGCCCGCACGATCCTAGCTCCGGGAAGCAAACGGGCCACCACGCTCCCCATCCCCCCCGGGTCCTGTCTCGCTTCCAACGCCATCGCCCCGTCCCGGTCAGGGTAGGGGTTGGAGGTGTCGATGACGATCTTCCCTTTCAAGGCCTGCTTCGTTTGGTTGTCCAGGTCCCGGTACGCCTTGAGCGGCACCGAAAGAAGAACGACATCGCCAAAGGCGATCGCTTCCGCTACGGTCCCGGCCCGGGCAGCAGGCCCGGCGGCCGTCACCAATTCCTGCAGGTTCTCGGGGTGCCTTGAGCTGAAGCAAACCTCGTAGCCCGCCTTGCCCAACAATATGCCCAAGTTACCGCCGATGTTGCCCGATCCGACGATGCCTATCTTTGTAATTCTCATGTTCGGATCCTCCTCGTTCGCTGATCTGCGCCCCCTCCTTCACTTACGAAATTTCCTCCTTTAAAGAGTATACTCCCTGGCGGCGTCCCGCTTCCAGGTCTTATAATCCTGGCAGATCGCTTGTAAGCCGGGGGCAGCCGACTGCCTGGGGAGAGACGCCAAAGACGCGCGTGTCAGGATTCGGCGCGCGTTCTTTTTCTTGTGACGGCAGGTTCGCTGTGTTACAGCAAAGGATGCAAGATCGTTATCGTCACTGGAGGGGTTGCCGTGGCAAACATAAAACGCAGCATCTTGGGTAACGTCGCGGAAATGGTCATTCACATCGAGGCCTACCCCAAGGGATTCGAGGCCTTCGGCTTTGACAAACTCGGCAGGAAGGTGATTTTCGCGCGGCGGACCACGCTGGAGCCGATCATCCTGGACGGCGCGCGGGTGGCGCAGGGCCTGGCCGACTTCGCAAGGAAGCCGGTAGCCCTGCGGGTCCAGTCGGAAAAAAGGGAGGATTTTCTCCCGAAAACGGCGTAAGGCGGCGCTGCCGCCGCTCAAGCGCCACTTGGGCAGGAGAAGCTGGTAGTAATGGAAAATTTCGTACTGATCGGGGTCTTCGTCCTTTTGGGGATGCTCTTTCGCCGCCTCGAGGCCTTCCCCAAGGACTCGGCTCAGACCCTCAACATGTTCGCTCTCTACGTCTCGTTGCCGGCGCTGATACTCCTCAAGGTGCCGCAGATCGCGTTCTCCCGTGAGATCCTGACCGCGGCGCTGGTACCCTGGGGGATGCTGTTCCTCTCCGTCGCGTCGGTGCTCTCCGCGGCGCGCCTGTGGCGCTGGGACCGGGCGACGGTCGGGGTGCTGCTCCTGGTGGTGCCGCTTGGGAACACCTCGTTTCTGGGCGTGCCCATGATCCAGGCCTTCTTTGGCGCCGCAGGGCTCCCCTACCTGATCATCTACGACCAGTTGGGGACGATGATCATCATGGTCACCTACGGTTCCTTCATCCTCGCCCTCTACGGCAAGGACGGCTCGGTGAAGCTCTCGGCGATGGTCCGCAAGATGCTCTTCTTTCCGCCGAGCATCGCCCTCATGGCGGGACTTTTGGCCCGCGGCTGGCCCTACCCCGAGAAATTCGCCCAGGCACTGCAGAACATCTCGCTTACGCTGGTGCCGGTGGTGATGACCGCGATCGGCATGCAGATGCGGCTGAGGCTGCCGCGCAGGGTGATCGGGCCGCTGAGCTTCGGGCTGGCCATGAAACTCCTGCTCGCGCCGCTGGCGGCCCTGGCGGTCTGCCGCTTGGCCGGGCTCGCCGGCATGGTGGTCGACGTCTCGGTCCTGGAGGCGGCCATGCCCCCCATGGTGACCGCCGGCGCCCTTGCCGTCGTCGCCGGCATGGAGGCGGATCTCGCCGTAGCCATGATCGGCATCGGCATCATCCTCTCCTTCGGTACCCTCCCCGCCATCTACTGGCTGACGCGCCTTGGGTCCTGAATAAAACTTTGGCCACGGAGAAAACGTGAAACCCTCCGTGGCCAATGGTCCGCTTCTAAATAATGCTAGAACAGGTAGTAAAGGGAAAGTCCGGCACGGAACCCGTCGGCGGAGCCGACGTGGATGTCGAGGTTCTTTTCCCTGGCGTCGGTCGCGACCACGTAGGCGACACTCGGCAGCAGGTAGAAGTTGTGCGCCATCTGGAGGTAGCTCGCCACTTCGAAGGTGAAGTCCTCGTTGGCGGTGACATCACGGGTTGCGGTGTTGAAGTTCGCGTCCATCTTGGCGTCGATGGTCACGGTGTGGCTCAGTTCCTTCTCGAAGCCCAGGGACAGGGTGTGGGTGTCCTGGTCGCCGTGGTTTCTGATGGTGGCCCGGTAGACGGCGTAGGGGATGTTGTGGTGCCCGAGGTTCGCGCTCGCCGCGATGAAGGGACTAACATCGGTGGTGCCGGTACCCGCCTCGCTGTCACCGGCGGTATCGAACTTCAGCCCCAGGCCGGCCACCACGGTGTACGGCGCCTCTTCGCCGCCCAGCAGGCGGTATTTCGCCTCGAGCGCGAAATCGCCGAAGCCGTCACGCTTCTCCTGTTCCGGGGCGAACCCGTCCATCTGCACCTTGACCCGCTCGCTGAAAACGTAGGGGAGGGAAGCGGAGACTTCCAGGCCGTGGCCGAGACCGACCCCCACGGAGTAGAGCGATTCGGTGGTGTTCGCGGTCACCTTCCCGGTTTCCCCGAGGCCGCTTATGTCACCTTTGGTGTGGGAGTACTCGAACTGCGCCTGTGCCTCGACCTGCTTCTTATCCAGGACATCCGTGACCAGCAGCTTGTGCTCCGCATGCGCGGTGGCCGTTGTCATAAGTATCCCGCCCAGTACTGCCAATACCATCTTCTTCATGTAACAGTCTCCTCCTGCATTGAAATTATCCGCCGACGTTGCCCGCAGGTGTGACGTATCAACCGGGAGCCGTGATCCGCCAGGCCCCGATGCGGCCGCACCTAAGACAACGAAGGGGCAAAAACTTTTAATACAACAGAACATCCCGATATTACAACCCTAAACGGCGCAGCACCGGCACCTTTTCCGAAAGAGGGCACGGCGCTTCGGCCGCCACCTCCCCATAAACGGCGTTTACAGCGTTTCGCACCCGCGCAGGGCTTTAGGGTGAGCACACCCCTCCCTTCTTTGCAAAGTCCCCATACCGCCGGGATTGACAAAAAAGAAGAAAAATAATACATTGTTCTAGCTCATGAAGAAGGGGCCGTTGACAGCGCCCCTCCGAGAGGAGCAGTTCCCGAACAAATCCGCAAAGGAGCAGGACAATGAGTCTCGCATTGCAATGCAAGTTTTTCGGCCACGTCATCACCGTCGACAAGGCGCTGGCCGTGAGGGACGGAGCGACGCCGGAACACCGGCACGCCCTCGTCTTCGAGTGCGACAAGTGCGGCAAGCCGGTACGCCCACGCGCGGCCGGCGACAAGCACGTCGCGCACTTCGTGCACATCAGGCAGAACCCCGAATGCTCCTACGCGGAGCCCTCCAGGGAGTACTAGCGAGGCTCGGGACGACCGGCGGCCACCGGGAAACCCGGTCCCGCAGCGGCGCGAAGCCGCTGCCCGGGTTCCCATACCGGCTGGAAAGAAAGCGGCTCCTGTGCTAGGATCGCTCGCATGACCGGTTTAAGCGAAACGGCCGCAAAGCGGCGCAAACAACTGCTGCGTTTCATCTCGACCGACCTGCTCGGGCCGATCGCGGGGAAGATGCCCAAGTCGTGCATCGAGTCCCTGGAAAAAGCGTCCTTCTATTCCAACATCAGAAAGCACATCCTGGACATCATCCCGGTGACCGAAGCGCGCATCGTGAGGCACGAGGTCGCCGCGGAGCTCCCCCCCTTCATCAGAACCGAAGCCGTCTTCGGAAAGCGCAACCTCTATCTGCTGCACGACGCCACAGCCTCGCCCCATTCCGGGATGGCCTGGATCGAAAACAAGATCCTCGAAGAGAGCGTGGGCTCCCTGCGCCGCATCATGGACTGGGGGGACGTGCAGCACGAGCCCCTGCTGCCGGCAAGCGAGCTCCGGCTCCCGGAACCCGTGGTGGTGTGCCATCCCGCCACGTACTACCACTGGCTCCTCGAGGTCCTGCCCAACGTGCTGTTCGCGGTGGCCGCCTTTCCCGGGGTGAAGATCGTGCTGCCTGAGAACTGTCCGCGCTACGTCTTGGAGGGGCTGGCAACGGCCCTCGGCCCCGGGGCGGAGCGCGACTTCGTCTTCTGCTCCAATCCCATCCGGGTGGAGCGGCTGGTGGTGCCGCAGTACCACACCCAGCCGGAATTCACGGACCCGCAGGTGCTGGAGCTCCTGAGATCGTCGGTGAAGGCAAAGGTGGTAGCGCAGGGACCTTCAGGCACCGGACGGAAGATCTACATATCGAGACAGAAAAGCAGGCGCCGTCTCGCCGGGGAACCGGAGCTCGAGGAGAGGCTGCAGAAGGTGGGCTTCACGGTACTGCACTGCGAAGAGCTCTCCTTCGCGGACCAGATCCGCGTCTTCCACGAAGCCGAGGTCGTGGTAGGGAGCCACGGCGCAGGACTCAGCAACCTGGTCTGGTCCGAGCCTCCCTGCCGGGTGATCGAGATCTTCCCGAAAAACTACATCCTCGACTGCTTCGCCTGGCTCAGTTTCAGCCTCGGCTTCGATTACCGCCACGTCATCTGCGACACCGGACACAAGATAGACCGCGACGCCATAGATGCCGTCATAGACGCGGTACGGTGAAAGCACAGCCGAGACTCTCATTCACGCTGACATGCCGCCACAAAGCTGAAAAGCTTGACTTGCTGTCAGAGAGGCATAGGCTTGTAACAGAGGTCTGTGCTATCTGGTCCTCTTTTAAAATTGCCCCACACGAAGGCCCTGCTCCACTGATACAGATCTCCCATACTTCGAGCAAAAAGGGTCACAGCCCGGGCGGTGGGCCCGGCACCCTTTAGCAGCACCACGCCGAAGAGGAGGGACCGCCATGAGATCTACAGGGAGAGTCGCGTCACTTACTGGCGCGGTCATGATGACGCTCGCCGTCATCGCCGGTTGCGCCACAGAACTGAACGGCCCGCAGAAAGCAGAATTGCAGTGGTACCGCAACAAGGGGATGGCCATCGAGGAGAAGGATGCATCGACTGCCGCATGGCTGGGAATACTCCCCGGGGGTGGCTCGTTTTACACAAGGAATTACGGTATTGGTGTCGTGAACCTGCTGTGCTGGCCTTTCTCCGTGCTCTGGGACCCGGCTAGCGGCTACAACGGCGCAGAGATGCTCAATTACACGAGCACGGTGTCCGTAGTTGAAAAGAAGCGGAACGCGGAACTGCGCGACCTGGACGCCAAGTTAGGTGCCGGTGTCATTACCAAGGAGGAGTACTTCAAACAGAAAGCAGCTTGCGAGAAGCGCTACACGCCCGATCTCTAGCGAGCTCAATCACCAGCACATGCACATGCCTCCGGCTCCCACACCGGGGGCATGCAGTCTCACGCGCATAATTTTCGCCACACGCGAAACAGCCGTTCCAGCCGTTACTCCCCTCACTGCCGCAGGATCCTGCCTTGCCGCACAAGTTCACTGTCCTGTACCTTTCCACTGCTATTTCTTGCAGCAAACAGTGTATACACTTTGTCGTTTACGAAAGACTTGATGCTGATTACTTTTTCGGCTATAAACGCCCCCGGCCGGTATTTGTAATACAAATATCAGCAGTCAAATCTTGCACTTAAATCAATTAATCCTTTCTACGAAAGAGAAACATCGGTGCACTGCCGGTGTTTTAAGCGCACCCGTCAATAAACGTCCTTCGTACAGTACCGTTTAGGGCATGTGGACGTTGCACTAATAAGGATAAATAGTGAAAGTAAGCATTGTAAAAAAGATCACGGCGCTCATTATTACCCTCGTAATCACGGCGGTGACAGTGACGACTTACATTTCGTTGGCGAAGATGCGGCAGGAAATGGTGCGCGTGGCGACGGCGTCGCAGGAGAGCAGGTTGAACACCTTCTGGGAGCTGTTGCGGCAAAAGGGTGAACTGAGGATCTCAGATAACCGCCTTATGGCCGGCGACTACGTCATCAACGACAACAACGAGCTTCCCGACAAGGTGGCGAAGATCTGCGGTGGGACGGCGACCATCTTCATGAACGACGAACGCGTGGCGACCAACGTCATCAAGGAGGACGGCAGCAGGGCGGTCGGTACCAAGCTGCAGGGACCGGCCTTCGACGCGGTGTTCCGCAAGGGCGTGCCGTACCGCGGCGTGGCGCCCATCCTGGACATCCCCTACTTCACCGCCTACGACCCCATCCTCGACGCGGGGGGGCACGTCATCGGCGCTCTTTACGTGGGTGTTAAGACAGCCGACTTCCTGCAGTCTTTCGAGCATACCAGGACCGTGGTGATCGCCCTTGCCATCGGCTTTACCATTTTGGCCAGCGGCCTTGCCGCCTGGTTCACGAAGATGCTGCTCGCCCCCCTGGGTAAGGCCGTGGCCATCACCGAGGCGGTGGCCGAAGGGGATCTCACCGTGGCCATCCCGGCCGGCGGCGGAGACGAGGCGGGCAAGCTCCTTACCTCGCTGAAGACGATGGTGTCGGGGCTGCGCGGCATGATCAGTCGCGTCACCGGCTCGGCCGGGGCGCTCCAGGGGATCTCCGGGCGGCTGGCCGCGGAAGCGGTGCACGCCGTGGCGGCCGCAAGGCACCAGCAGGACAAGGTGACCGAGGCCTCGGCTTACGTGCGGACCATAGCGGACAAGGCGGAGGAGATCCAGAACGGGACGCAGAGGTTGGCCCAGGCCGCCTCCGACTCCTCGTCGGCGATCCTGGAGATGACCGCCAGCACCGACGAGGTCGCCCTGAACGCGGAACGGCTTACGACCCTGGTGGCCGAGGTGACCGCGGCCATGATGCAGAGCGCCTCCGCCACCAGCGAAATCGGCGAGCACACCAGGTCCCTGGTCTCCTCGTCGCTTTCCACCGCCTCCTCCATCCTGGAGATGGAGGCGGCCACCAACAGCGTCAAGGGGAACGCTCTTTTGACCGCGGAAGTGGCCCAAGGGGTCGAGGAGGACGCCCTGAAGGGGGTGGAGGCGATGCGCGCCATGCGCCAGGGGATGAGCGATATACGCGCCTCCTCGGGCGTCACCAACCAGGTCATCGCGACCCTCACCTCCAGGACCCACGAGATCGGGGCCATCTCCTCGGTGATCGATGACATCGCCAAGCGGACCTCGCTGCTCGCCCTCAACGCGAGCATCATAGCCGCCCAGGCCGGAGCGCACGGCAAACCGTTCGGCGTCGTGGCCGAGGAGATCAAGATGCTGGCCTCGAGCACGGCCAACTCAACCAACGAGATCGCCGCCCTGATTGCCGCCGTGCAGCTGGAGACCGAGCACGCGGTGAAGGCGATCAAGGAGGCCGACCAGCGCATCGCGGCGGGAGATGAGCTCAGCTCCCGTTCCAGCGCCGCCCTGGAAAAGATCGTAAGCGGCGTGTCCAGCGCCCGGAGCCACGTCAGCGGCATCGCGCTCGCCACCGCCGAGCAGGCCAAGGGGACCAGCCTGATCCGAGAGGCGATGGACCGGGTCACCCAGATGACCGAGAAGATCGAAAGGGCGATCAGGGAGCAGGCCGGGGCCAAGGAGGCGATCATGTTCGCCGCCGAGGAGATGAGGGAGCTGGCCGCGCAGTTCCACTGCGCCACCCGGGAACAGAGCAAGGTGGGGCGTTCCATATCCGACTCGATCCTCGACGTGAGCGAGATGTCGAGGAAGATAGAGACGGCCTGCGCGGTGCAGGCGAGGGAGAACCAGCAGATAGCTGCGGCGGTGGCCGAGATCCACTCCGACGCCGACCGCTGCCTGCAGGCGGCCGCGCAGCTGGAGTCCGGCGCCAGCGACCTCGCCAGCCAGGTCGAAGTACTGCAGCAGGGCACCGCCGCCTTCCGGCTCTAAGGCAATAACCGCAGAACCTAACGGTGTGAAAGCAAAGGGCCGGCGGGAAACACAAACCGCCGGCTCTTTTTTGCGCCCGCAGCACGCCCCCGCCCCGTCCCTCCCTTCCCTCAACCGCCCCCCACAGCGACGCTGCAACTCCTCGCAATAGGGTTCAACTGCCCAAGCGAATCCCTGGCAACTGTTCCGGCGACGAGCTCCTTGCAAGAAGCTGCAGCCGGCCAAGCAAGCATTCGTCCGCGCGGCCGGCACGATGATGACAAATTCGCTAAAGAAAGGAGCAAACGATACCGATACTTCAGGCACTGGCACAACCAAACGCCGCACCGATCTGGCGGAGGAGATTATAGGATGAAACGTTTTCGCGATTGGGGGATATTTCACAAGATCATCAGCGCCACGCTGCTCTCCTGGCTGCTGCTGGTGACGATATCGGTATTCCTGCTGACACCGTACCTGCGCTCGCTGATCATGAACGAGCGCGAGGAAACGGTGCGCGCCCTCGTGCAGCAGGCGACCAGCATGATGAAGGGGTACCAGGACCAGGTAGACCGGGGGAGCCTGACCAGGGAGGAAGCGCAGCGCAGGGCAATCCAGGAGATCTCCGCGGCCAGGTACCAGGGAACCAACTACCTCTGGATCAACGACCTCACCCCGAGGATGGTGATGCACCCCCTGAAGCCGGAGCTAAACGGCAAGGACCTTGCGCAGTTCAAGGATCCCAAAGGAAAGCTGCTCTTCATGGAGATGGTGCGCGCCTGCAACGAGAACGGGAAGGGTTTCGTCAGCTACCGCTGGCCCAAGGGCGCGGCCGGCGCACCGGAGCCCAAGCTCTCCTACGTCGAACTGTTCCGCCCCTGGGGTTGGGTGGTGGGGACCGGGATCTACCTGGACGACGTGCGGGCCACACTATGGCGGACGCAGCTGTACATCGGCGCCGGGCTCCTCGTGGTGCTCGCCTTGACCCTCATGCTGACCTGGTTCATAGCGCGCTCCATCACCCTCCCCCTGAAGGAGATGGTGCAGGCGGTGGAGGAGATCGCCTCGGGGGACGGAGACCTCTCCCGGAGCATCGCCTGCGGCCGCTCGGACGAGTTGGGCGCGCTGGCCAGGAACATGAACATCTTCATCGAGACCCTCCATAGCCTGGTGGGGAGCGTGCTCAAGGTGAGCATCCACGTGGTGATCGCTTCCAGCCGGGTCCACGGCATGGCCAAGCAGATCAACAGCAACGCGGACGACCTGGCCGCCCAGTCGGTCTCGGTGGCCACCGCGAGCGATGAGATGTCGGCGACCTCGCAGGACATCGCCCGGAGCTGCGCCCAGGCGGCGCAAGGGGGAACCACCACGAGCCGCGTCGCCTGCGACGGTGCCCAGGTGGTCAACGAAACCGTGGCGGGGATGCACCAGATAGCGGACCTGGTACGGGAATCGGCCACGACCGTGACCGGCCTCGGGCGGCGCTCCGACCAGATCGGGGAGATCATCGGCACCATCGAGGAGATCGCCGACCAGACCAACCTGCTGGCGCTCAACGCGGCGATAGAGGCGGCGCGGGCGGGGGAACAGGGGCGGGGTTTCGCGGTGGTGGCCGACGAGGTGCGCGCCCTCGCCGAGAGAACCACCAGGGCGACCAAGGAAATCGGCGGGATGATCGGCGTCATCCAGGGGGACACCAGGGCGGCGGTGCGATCCATGGAACACGGGGTGACCGTGGTGGAGAAAGGGTCCCAGGGGGCACAGCTCTCGGGGCAGGCGCTGCAGGACATCATCGCCCGCATCGACGGCGTGACCGGGGACCTGGCCCAGATCGCGACCGCGGCGGAGGAGCAGAGCGCGACCACGCACGAGATAGCGGCGAGCGTGCAGCGGGTGACCGAGATCGCGCGTCACACCTCGGCGGAGACGCAGCAGACCACCCACGAGGCGAACCAGCTGCTGGCCATGGCGGAGGAACTGATGGCCCTTTTGGGCAAGTTCAAGATCAACGAGGACGCCGCCCTGGTTATCAGCAGGGCGCGGAGCGCGCACATGATCTTCGTGGGCAAGATCAAGGGGCACCTGGACGGCACCCTCAGGATCGACCCGCAGGCCCTCCCCACCCACCTCACCTGCGCCTTCGGCAAGTGGTACCAGAGCAAAGGGAGGGAGGACTGCGGCCACAGCGACCTGTTCCGCCAGATCGACGCGCCGCACGCCAAGGTGCACGAGCTGGGCAAGCAGGCGGTGATCGCCTGCAACAACGGCGACCGGGTCAGGGCGGCGCAATTCTGCGCGGAGATGGTCGCCGCCTCCGAACTGCTGCTGGGGATCCTGGAACGGCTCGAGGGGGGGTGCTCCGCCTGATCGGCGCCTGGTGCCGCGACACGTTGATTCGCTCTTTGGTCCGCTACGGCGGGACGCGGGCGGTTTAAGCCGTTGACATCCCGGTCGAAGCGTCATAGATTCGCCTCTCGGACCGCGGCACAGCCGCAATACCAAACGAGAGAGAAACCCTCATGAAGCTTGCCCCAAAAACCAATGCCGCGCTCGCGGCGCTCCTCGCGGCCCTGTTTCTCGGCACCCCGGGCTCCTTTGGCGTGGCCCAGGCAACCTCCGCGCCGGCCGGCGCACGGATCTGCGCCCGCCCCAACGACGCGGTGCGGGAGTACGCAGGGGTGATCGAGAAGACCAGGAAGGAGCAGCCGGAGCTCGCCGAGGCGCTGCGCCTGTTCCCCAAAGGGGGGGATCTCCACAACCACCTCTCCGGCACCGTTCCGGCGGAGACGTACCTGGCCCTGGCGGCGGCCGACGGCGCCTGCTTCGGCCCCGAGGGGAAAACGGGACGCTACACCCTGGAGGGGGGCACCTCCTCCGGCGGCTGCGGCGACGGCTTCAGCCCCGTCTCCGGCGCCTCCCCGGCGGAGCGGGAAGGGATCCTGCAGTCCCTCTCCATGTACCGCCTCGGCTATGCCGACACGCAGCAGGGACACGACCATTTCTTCGCCACCTTCGCCAGGTTCCGCGCCGTATCCGACAACGTATGCAACACCCCGCCCATGCTCGCGGAGGTGTTGAGACGGTCCCACCGGGACGGGGTGTCCTACCTGGAGACCATGCTCTCCTTCCAGTCCTCGGCGGTGAACGCGCTGGCCAGGCAGCTGCGGCAGAGGTTCCCGCTGGAAGCCTCCTACCGGGACAGCCGCCAGTTCCCCGCCATGCAGCGTTTCCTTCTCGACGCAGGACTCAAGGACGCGGTGGCCGCCGCCCGCACCGAGATCGCCCAGTACGTGAACAAGACCCGGACGCTGCTCAACTGCGGCACTCCCGAGGCGGACGGCGCCTGCGGCGTTTCCTACGCCTTCGTGTCGACCGTTAACCGCACCTCCGCCCAGGGGGACGGCACCCCCGACCTCGCCAAGGTGTTCACCCAGGCCGCCTTCTCCATGCAGCTCTCGTCCTCGGAGCCCCGCGTGGTCGGGGTGAACCTGCTCAGCAAGGAGGACGCCCCGGTCTCCCTGACGGGGTTCCAGGACCAGATGAGGATCTTCCGCTACTTCCACGACGCCTTTCCGGGGGTAAACATCGCCCTGCATGCCGGAGAGCTCACCCCCTGCTTCGTAGGGGGGGACAACCCGGCGCTCAAGGAGCACCTGACCGGCACGCTGAAGGCGGGGGCGAGGCGGATCGGCCACGGGGTCTCCTTCGCCTTCCTTAAACCGGAAGAGAAGTCGGAAGTGGCAGAGCAGATCAGGCGCAACAACGCCCTGGTCGAGATCATGTTCACCAGCAACGCACAGATCCTCGGTGTCGCCGGTGCGGAGCACCCGTTCGCGCAGTACCGCGTCTACGGGGTCCCGGTCGCCTTCGCCAGCGACGACGAGGGGGTGTCACACGCGAACCTTACCGACGAATGGATCTACGGCTTCGAGAAGTACGCCCTCACCAGGGACGACCTGCAATACCTCGGGCGCAACAGCCTGCAGTACAGCTTCATCCCCGGCGCGCCGCTGTGGGCCGACGTGGCGCAGGGAAAGCCGGTCGAGGCCTGCTCCGGAGACGCCCCCGGTTCCGCCACCCCGTCCCCGCGCTGCGCTAGCTTTCTGAAGCAAAGCGCGAAGGGGGCGGCGCAGTGGGAATACGAGGCACGGCTGAAGGAGTACTGGCACAACTACGGGAAGTATTTCGAGAAGAGGTAGGATGAACCGACCGCCAAGGCGGGAAAGCAAAGGGGGACGCGGCGCGGGCTGCGTCCCCCTTTTTTTTGGGCCTGGCTTGCTGCGGCGCCTGGCGCGGGGGCCTGTTTCGGAGAAGCCGGCAGCGCCCTCACCCGGCCTTCGGCCACCCTCTCCCAGAGGGAGAGGGAGAGGGAGAGGGAGAGGGAGAGGGAGAGGGAGAGGGGGTGAGAGGGAGAGGGATAACGCGAAGTGCTACATGAAGAGCATGAACCCGTTGGCGAATTGGACCAGGCCGCAGATGCCGACTGCGACGCCTGCCACCCAGACCGCCTTCTTCTTCAACAACGCGGCGATCGAGGAGAGCAGGATGGCGATCTGCAGGAAGATGACCGCGAGGCCGAAGGGGCGGCCGTGGCGCTGCGCCTCGTCCCTCTCCTTCTCGAGCTTCTTTGCTTCGTCCTGGATCTTGGCCTTCTCCTGGTCGTACTTGGCGATCTTCGCCTTCAGGGCCTGCGCCCTCGCCTCCATGGCGGCGCCCACCTGCCTGTCGCCGGTCCGGAGCAGCTCGCGCTCCAACTGTCCCTGCTCCATCTCGGCCAGGGACTGCTTGATGCTCTTCGCCTGGTAGAACGCCCACTGGTCCGAGGCCTGGCTCTGGGCCAGCACCGACCTGGTCGAGAAACCTCCCCCCTTGAAGGTGGCCAGCGTGGCGCAGACGGCCAAGATCACGGTGGTGAGTGCGAGATAGTTGAGCCAGGGCTCCTTTTTTTCTTCTGCCATTTTCATACCTCCTGCTGGTAATTAGTTGTCGCGGCGGCAGCTAGTGCTCATGCCGGTGATGTTGATCGGGCCAGTGCACGTGGGAATGGGTGACCGGCCGGTGCACGTGGAAGTGGTCATGCGGTTCCGCCTGCTCCCCTTCCGGGTGATCGTGATCGTGATGGTCGTCATGGCTGTGCCGGTGGGCGTGGGCCAGCTCCTCGTGGGTATGACGGTGGCGGTGCACCTCCACGTAGAGGAGAAGGATGCCGGCCAGCATGAGCAAGGTGGCGACCCAGTAGGCGGCGGGGGGGCGCTCGCCCAGGAGCGCCACCGAGAGCAGCGTCCCGAAGAAGGGGCCTACCGCGAAGAAGGTCGCGGTCCGGGCGGCGCCGATCTGGCGCAGGGCCTCCACGAAGAGGACCAGGCTGAGACCGTAGCTCATGGCACCGACCCCGAGCGCCCCGGCGACCTGCCCGGGCGTCGCGGTCCCCGTGGTGAAGAGAAGCGCCAGGATGACGGAGAAGAGCCCGGCGGCGAGCCCCTTCACCGACGCCAGGACCGTGGAGGAGATCTCGTCCACGTCGCGGGTCAGGTTGTTGTCGATGCCCCAGAAGACGCAGGCGACCACCACCAGGAGCCCGGACAGCGAGAAGGAAAGTCCCCCTTGTGCCCTCAGCACCACGAGGCCCGCGCCTACGAGGATCAGGACCTTGCCGGACCAGACGTAGGGGCCGATGTACTCCTTGAACACCAGCCAAGCGATGAGGGTAGTGGCCACCGTCTCCAGGTTGAGGAGCAGGGAGACCTCGGAGGCGGCCCCGTACTTGATCCCGAAGGCGAGGCAGACAGGGGCTACGATACCGCCGGCGACAACGGCGCCCGCCAGCTTCAGCCGGTGCCGGGGGGAGAGCAGGCGCAGTTCCGCGCTCGAGCTCTTCCCCTGGATCAGGAGCAGCACCTGCAGCCCGAGCCCGGAGCCGAGGTAGAGCAGCCCCGCCAGCAGCGCCGGCGACATGTCGCCGATGAGCAGCTTGCAAAAGACAGGCGAGACGCCGAAGAGCGCCGCGGAAAGCATGGCGAAAAGTTGTCCGGTGAAGACGGGCAGGCGGCACCTCCGCAAAGAATCGTCTTTCTTGGGAGAAGAACAATAACCGAATCGAAGGGATTTTTCCAGAGCGTAAACGAGAAGGAAAAGAAGACTTTACGTAGAGACGCCAAAGAGCAAACTACGGCAAAAGCATGAAAACAAACACCTTCAACGCAAAGGCGCAGAGGCGCTAGGACTGCACTAACAACAAGAATCACAAGGCATGAATGCCTGAAGGTTGGTTTCCCTTTGCGCCTTGGCGGCTGCGCGGCTTTGCGTTGAGGATGTTAAAAAGGGGAAGTATCTTTTGTGACCCGCATTTTGCTATAATTAGGCATCGGCACGAGAGGTGCCTGTCACGCTTTGCCTGACCGTAAGGGGGAACGTAATGAACATTTTCGATTGCGCCATAAAGATAGAGGAAGAAACCAAGGCATACTATCAAGGACTGGAAGCCGAAGCCATGGAGCCTGAGATGAAGATACTCTTCTCCATGCTGGCAGCCTCCGAAGAGGAGCATCAGAGGAAACTGAGAAGGCTCAGAAAGAAAATGGACGGTGCCATGCTGGATGGACTGACCAGCAACGTCTGCAGGTTCAGACCGCTGCTCAGCCAAAAAGAACTCCTGGAGGAAACCGGAAGGGACCCGAACCTGTACCGCTTCGCGGTGGGCAACGAGGAACAGGAGATCCGCTTCTACGAAGAACTGGCGTCGGCGGCGACGAACGAGAAGACCCGCAAGGGGCTGCGCATGCTGGCCCAGGAGGAACGGCGCCACCTGCAAAAGGTGACCAACATCTACTCCTTCGTGGAAACGCCGAAAACCTTCCTGGCCTGGAGCGAGTTCAGCAACATGCGGGAACTCTAACACCGCCTCTGCATGAACAAACGAAGAAGCCCGCCGCAAACGGCGGGCTTTCTCTTTTCACCCTCCCCTACCTTCAACAAAAAGCCGCAAAGGCAAACAAAACGAACCATCGGCCACGGAGAAAATCAGAACAAATCTGAGCTCACTCGGTTTCGGCCTTGGCGGGGTCGTAGGCGCTGTCCGGGTCGCACTCCGGACGGAGGTAGCGCTCCAGTCCTTCGTACAGGCGGTCGGAGGTCAGCTTGATCGCCATCACCATGTCCATCTCCTGAACACCCCCCTGCTTGAGGTAGCTCAGGTGCAGCCGGTCCACCAGCCCCTTCAACTGCTGCGACAAACAGTAGGCCTCCTTCAGCATGACGTAGTTGCTCTCGGAAAGCTCCTGCAGCCTTTCGTCTTTCAATCCTGTTGTCATGGTCCCTCCCGGGCGCGCGGCTCAATGCCAAGCGATGCAGTTGACCGGGCAGCTGTCTATGGCCTGTTGGATCTTCTCCCTGTCTGCGCCCCCCTGCCCGTGCACCTCGGAGACGCCGTCGCCGTTTAGCCTAAACAGCTCGGGCAGGATGCTCACGCAAAGCCCGCACCCTATGCAGATCTGCTGATCGACGTACACCTGGTTCGGCATCTGTGGCCCCTCCGAATCTAAGCTGCGAAACGGATAAAAGATACACGATGATCCTCAAATGTCTAACCCGTCCGGGGCAGGGGCGGGAGCCGAGGGCGGCGCTGCGGAAGGGGGCTGCGGTTCTTGGGGAATGGGGAGCCGGCGACGGGCTTATTTCGGTTTGTAGGTAAAGCAGTCGGGATGCGACTCGTGCATGCCGACGTCCACGGCGGGAGCCGTGCATTCGAGGGACTGGTTGTAGCTGCAGTTCTCCACCTTGCAGGCGCCGATGCCCCCCTGGACGTCGATGATCCCCCCCCTCTGGCTCCCCTGCATGAAGGTGTCGCACTCGGGGCAGGTCTCGCCGGGGCCGCCCACCGTGATGGCGAGCGTGTGGCAGGAATTGTGCTTATTGTAGGCGCACTGCGTTACGTTGCAGGAATTGATCTTCACCATCTGCTTCTCTTGCATGTTCTGCCTCCTTTTGCGGCCCCCTTCACGCATTAGGAGTTTTTTAACAGAAATGGTTTGATAGTCAAGTCGCCGAGAGCTACCCGCAGCACCCCCCGCCGCCGAAGCCCGGGATCTTCCTCTCCCTGAGCCACTCGTGGATCATGCCGCTGGCGCACCCGACCCCGGCATCGACCTTGAGGGCGGCGGCGGGACAGTTGAGGGCGCAGGCGCCGCACTCCATGCAGGCGTCACGGTCCACCATCACGGCCCGCTTCCCCTCCATGCGGAACACCTGGTGCGGACAGACCTCGACGCACCGGCCGCAACCGATGCAAAGCGGGGTGGAGAGCTCCAGCGTGGCCACCCCTTGCAGATACCTGAAACCTTTCATCCCTTCCTCCCTTTAGACCAGAAGCCTTCCGGCCATGACGATGAAGAGCGCGCCCCCCAGGGCACCCGCCATGACCGGGAGCCCCAGGCGCATCTCCTTCTTCACCCCGGACTTCGAGGTGTACGTGGTGCAGCCGGTGAAGTTGAGGGTGTAGAAGGAGGAGACCGCCGGGAGCGCCAGGAAGGCGGCCAGAGTCGCCGCCCCTCCCCAGCTCACCCCTCCGGCGAGGGCATAGAGGAGCGCGCAGTAGAGCGCTCCCGCGAAGGCCCCCTTGACCGCGAAGCTCCTGGTGGGCAATAACGGCAGCAGCAGCGGGCCGATGGCGACGCCGGTGCAGACCGCCCCCAGAAAGGCGAGCGCCGCGGTCGCCGCGGCATCCGCGCCCCAGACGAGCGTCGTCACGAGGTAGATGAGCGCCGCCGCCGGGAGCACCGGCTTGGCCGCGAGGACCAGTTCCACCGGGATGAGCACCAGGCGGTCGTACCAGTTGAAGCGGAGCTCGCGCATGGCGGGAGTGCTCGAACCACCCCGGTCCAGGTAGGCGGGGAGATCGGCCGCGCGCATGGTGGCGTAGGTGACGTCGAAGCCGCTTCTTTGTTTCACCCGGTGCGCCGACACCCCGGCGGCACCCAGGATGGGAAGGATGAGCCTACGGTGGCCGACCACCCGGTCGAGCCCGCTCTTTTCGATGCGGTGCACCAGCTCGCCGGTGCCGAAGGTCCCCTTCCCCGCCGCGCACCAGACGTTGATGCCGTAGGTCTCAAGGACCAAAAGCCACACGTTCCTGCCGCAAAGCGCACGGCGCACGAGGTCGTAGCTCATCTTGTAGTTCGCGGTCACAACGACCGGCGCCTCGCTGTCGGGCGCGCCGATGGCGTAGAGGCCGGGAGGGACCATGAAGGTCATCCGGTTGATCCCCCAGCGTGCAAAGCATGCACCCAGGTGGTCGGCGAGGGTGAGGCTGCCGCTGACCTGGGGTGCCCGGCCTGCGCCGGCCGGAATCCAGCGCACGAAACCGGGGACCTTTTCGCTGATTTCTCCGCCGCCCGCGGAGGTGGGTGGACCTCAGCAGGGAGGAGTCGCGGTGTTTCCCGCTACACCTGGCGCGCTGTCGCACGCTTTCTGCTTAACGGCGATTTTCTTGAACTGCCTGATCTCCATAGTCACCTCTTGCCCGTTTGTCTCAGACACCTTCTTTCTATAGCGGTTTTCTGAGGTACCGGTCAAGTCTATGTCCAGAAAAAAAAGAAGGACGGTCCGGGCCGTCCTGATCTTCCTGGCAAACAAGGTCCTTTTCCACCTCGTCAGGGAAAGGCGAGGTTGCCCTCCCTGTGGCAGGTGGTGGAGTCTCCGCCCCCGCAACTGCGGAAATGATAACTGGCATGGCTGTCGGTGACCTCCAAGCGAACCTGAACCCCATGCGCCGTGTCCGCCTCTAGTGCATGCTCGATACGGTGCAGGGGAACAGGCCTCTGTGCCATCACCATCATCACCACGAGGTTGATGGCGGCAAGCAGGAGCAGCAGCAGGTTCAGGTACCTGCCCCGGTCCTGCTCCTCCGGCGCCTCGCCCCCCCCCATTTGCTTTTCTTCGTGGTTCAGCATCCATTCCTCCAACCGGGCGACGCTCTTGCAGCTCAAACGATGGGAGTTCCGGCACGCCTTTTCGGAATTCCCGGTTGTGAACGGGCACCACCGCACCGCGCACCGCACCACCGATGCAGGCCCGGGCACTGCGCCAGGCCTGCTGACACGGCACGTGATACTACAACTAGAGTTTCTCGATCTTGCTCTTGCTGCGCATCCGGTCGACGCATTCTGCAACCGCCCTGCGCAAGTGGTCCTGCTTTAAGTACTGGGCGATCTTCTCCTTCACTTCCTCGAACTTCTCGGTGCCCGGGGCGATGCGATCGTTTACCTTGATGATGTGATACCCCATTTCGGATTCGACCACCCCGCTCATCTCACCTTTTTTCATGGCGAAGGCAGCCTTGTCGAACAAAGTGGAGACCTGCCCCTTGCCAATGACGCCCAAGTCTCCGCCGCGGGCCGCGCTCGGGCAGGTCGATTCCTTCTTCGCTACCTCGGCGAAGTCCTCGCCCCCCTTAACCCGCTTCAAAAGGGTCTCGGCCTTCTCCTTCGCCTGCCGTTTCAGCTGGGGCGCCGCTTTCTGGTCCACACCCACCAGGATGTGGCTTGCCTTGATGCGTTCCCCCTTCTTGAAATACTTGTCCTGGTTGTCGTCGTAGAATTTCTTCACCTCGGCATCGGTGACCGCCACCTTGGGCGCGACTTCCTTCTCGATGTACCCTGTGACCACGATCTCGTGGCGCATGGCGTCCTTCACCTCCTGCGTCGTCATGTTCATCGACTGGAGAGCCTTGTCATATTCCGCATCGCTCGGGTACTTGGCCCGGTTCTGGGCGTACTTCTCCTCGACAAGCTTGTCGAGGTCCTTGGGGGCCGATTGGGAGGCCTCCTGGTACAGGAGTTCCGCGGAGGTGAGCTGGATCAGTACCTGGTCCAACGCCTTTTTCATCTGATCCGGCGGCAGTTGCTGCGTCACGCCGCTTTGTGCCAGGAGCACCTTGAGAGCGCGGTCCACCTCGGGCTTGGTAATGGCAACGCCGTTGACCTTGACGACGGGTTCACCTTTTTTTTCAGCCTTTCCCGCGGTGGCCGAGCAGGCGGAGGTGGAAAAGAGGATCAGGGTGGCGCAGGCGGCGCTGGCAAGCTTTTTCAACGGTGACATCATTTTGGTTCTCCTTTGGGTGGTGTACATATGCAGAAACCGGGAGGTAAGCACATGGAAAGAGCAAAAGGCGTACCGGCTGGATCCCTTCCCTGCGTCCTGGTCGCGCTCCTGGCGGAGCCACCGGGCAAAGTGCGCAAAACAACATGTTATTTGAATACCAAGATGCATCCTGAAAAATCGAGCCCGCGCTGAAGCTCAGACGCAAACAGGTGGCGGCAATGATGTAAAGTGGGGCATTTGCCCCACAAGTCGGTAAAGAGGTAGCAAAAAAAAGCCCGAAGCTTTCGCTTCGGGCTTTGCATTGCAACAGCAATCAGACAAATCAGCGTTTACTGCAGGTTGTACACCGCCACGTTCTTGCTGGATACCAGGGTGGAGCCGTTGTAGACGCGGATGTTGGTGGTCCACTTGTACCCGGCCTGGTTGCCGGCGGTGTTCGGATCAGCATCGGCCACGGCGTACTTGGCGTAACGCGCGTAGGTGTGCTTCTGGCTGATGGAACCGTCGATGTCGGTGGAGGTGGTGCTGGCACTACCGTCGCCCCACGCGAAGGTGACGGAGGTGTAAGGACCGCTGATGGTCAGCGGGATGGTCGTTGCCTTGGCGGCGTCCACCGTAATGGTACCGACGGTGACCGGGTCCGCAGCGACGACGTTGACCTGCTGGTTCACGGTGGAGAACTTCCCTTCCTCGTCGACCACGTTGAGGGTCAGGGTGAAGAGGCCGGTGGTCGGGAAGTTGTAGGAGATGCTCTTGCCGGCAGGCAGGGAAGCCCCGCTGTTGAGCAGCCAGGAGTAGGTGAAGCTACCCGCCGAAGCCGCGTCGGCAGCGACCAGGTTGACGGTTGCGCCCTGGGTCACGGTGATGATCTGGCTGCCGCCGTTTGCTGCCTGGCCGGCAACGGTAGCGATGTCTGCCACCGGGTCAATGCCGATACCGTAGGTGGCCGCGTTGGCCACGGCAGCGGACTCGAGGTAGTTTGCGTACTCGCGACCGGACATGGCCACGGCACCGGTCTTCACAATGCCGGTCGCCGGGTCGATGTCGCCGATCTTGTAGTAGATCTTCGCTTCAGCACCGTTGTCGTCCTTCTCGTGCGGGTAGAGAGCGTCCGCACGCTGCATCGGTACCGTGTACACATACTCTTCGCCGCCGATGGTCACTTCTTGCTGGAACTCGGTGGTACGCGGCTGCCCCAGCTTGTTGAAGCCTTCGAAGGCGGTACGGAGGTCGCCTTTGTAGGCCTTCACACGATACGGCTCGAGCGGACGCTGCATCATGTTGCTTTCCATCGCGAAGTTGGTGTTCTCACCCCTGAGGTCGCGGGCGGTATCACCGTTGGCGTCCAGCACAGGAGCCAGCGTGTTCGCGTCATCAGCCGTCCCCTGGGTGACGAGCGGTGTGGTCGGGTTGTAGGTGCGCCCAGCGGGGATGGCACTACCGGTCATGGTGAAGTCGCCGTTGAAGAAGCCCTGGCCCGAAGCATGGCACTCGTTGCAGGTTTTACCTTTGACGTAGTTGCTCACACCCTGGACGTTGTGGGTGACCATGAACGGGTCGCCTACGAGGGCCAGTTCGGTGCCGGTCCACTTCTTGTCTTCCCTGGAAGTGAGGCTGTTGCGCCAGTTTTTGTAGTCGCGGATCTGGTCCGGTTCGGTGAAGACAACAGCGCCGCTCCAGATGGAAACGTACTTCCAGTAGTTATCGGTGGAGAACTTGCCGTTGCCGGAAGGATCGTACGCCATCATAGACGGCATCCCCGGAGCGCCGAAACCTACGGAAATGACGGAGAGGGCGGACGGACCGAAGTTGAAGCCTTCCTTCAGGTCACGCATGATCCACGGGTCGAAGATCGGCTCGTCGTAGCCCTGGGCGTTGTTCTTGTTAAGGAGCTCGCCAGTGAAGATGTCCCTGTAACCGGTGAGGGATGCCTTGCTGTTGTTCAGCTTGCCGCCCGGGGCGCCGTCGCCGTTGGCGTCGACGCTGGAGGTGTAGTTGTTCCAGATCGCCGCGACGATCGGGTTGGAGAGGTAGATCTTGCGGCGGAACTTCATGCTGGAGTTGGCACCGTTGGAGAAGTTGGCACCATCGCCCAGGTTGGTGGTGAGCGGAAGCTCGAGGTTGCCAAGCTTTTGCCAAACCATGAGCGGTTTCCACTGCTGGAGCTGTCCACCGATGACCTGGGTGCCTGCCGGGATGTATTCAGGACCATACCCCAGGGCCGCGTACATCTGGTTGTACTGCTGACGAGCAGCTTCATTGACCGCGTCCGGAGCCGGATCTTCGAACATGCCGAACATACCCTTGGACAGGTCGGTGCCGATAACGGACGGGAAGCGCATGCCACTGGTTGCATCAAGGGTACGGACCGCCATGGACTTTTTCTGAACGTGGCAGACGGTGCAATCCATGACGTCGAGGTGGTTACCGACGTCCAGCGTAGTTTTGCCCTGACGGGTGAAGTTGCTGTAGTCGGAAACGCCCTGGCCGCCGAAGGTGCCATGGAGTTCCTTGTTGTCGACTATCTGTACGATGTTGGCGGTGAGGCCTGCCGCAGCGTGCTTCGTGGTCGGGTTCGGTGCGCCGAAAGTTTCGATGGTCTGGCCGTAGTAATCCTTGCCGGTTACGTGGCAGAACTCGCAGCGTTTGACGGTGTTCCTGGTATCGTGCTTGTCAGGAGTCTCGCCGGCGATCAGGTTGCGGTTTTTCAGCGGCGGTACGCCGTCCTGGATACCTGCCATCATGTCGAAACCGCGGCCGGGGTCGCACTGGCTCTTATGGGTGCTGTCGCCGGTGAAATGGCAACCTGCACAGCCGAAGGCGCCATGAACGTCCTTGCCGTCCTGCCATGCGTCACCACGCTTGAACCACTCGGCACGGGGGAACGGCATGACGGAGAGCTTCATGGTGTTCTGATCCGGGGTCGCGCTTTCGTTGTAGTAGTACAGCGGACCGGTTTGGCCGGCATTGCCGCCGCCCAGGTCAAGGCTCGGGTAACTCGAACTGAAGCCGAGGGAGCTATCCCTGAAGGGGGTCGCGCCCAGCGCCTGCGGCCACGGCAGTTCCGGCATCATGTAGCTCATGTAGTTGTAGCCGGTGATGGCCTGAGAGAAATTACCTGCCGGCGTGAACGGGGCATTGAGGTCGTAGGCGACCATGCGCTTGCCCAGGGGGCCCATGCCGTGGGCGGGGTCGTAGATCATCGGGGCCGAAGAGAGGAAACCGTTGCTGGTGCCGGTGGTGCCGAACATCTCGGGGAGATTCTTCAGGGTCTTGGTGGCGTGGCACAGCATGCAGTTGTTGGAATCCGGCTGCTTCATGATCCGGGACAGCGCATTGGCGGAAAGGGAAACCATCGCAACGTTGCCGCGCTCGGAGGACATGTTTGCGAAGGACAGGTTGCCGTTCATGCCGTTGTAGCCCATGTAGGTGGGGCTTATCGGAGTCATGTCGAACATGCCTGCGCCTGCGCCAGGAGCGAAGGCGAGGTTGCCGGCCTGGGTCATCACCGAGGCGGAGATATTGTCGTAGCCCTTGAGATGGCAGAAGAGGCAGTCCATCTCCTTGACGTTCGGCATCATCAACTGCCCTTTCTTCAGGTGCATGATGGCGCCGGTGTTGGGGTCTCTCATATCCATATCGGCCGGGACCCAGCCAAGCGGGTTGCCCTGGGCATCGTTAGCGCCGTACACGGGAGCATTGGCCGGGTTGTTGCCCACGAACACCGGGTAGGCCCAGGGGGCAAAGGTCGGCTGGGAAATCTGCGCACCGGTTGCCGGGTCGTACTTCTCCCACACGGTGGTGGTAATCGGGTTGATCTTCGGCATGGTCTGGCCGGTCGGGTCCAGCATGGCCTGCTGCCAGTCGGCAAACAGTCTCTGCGGCAAGCGAATGCCCATCTCGCGGTCACGCTCGTAGAATACGCCGCCGACATGGCAGGTGCCGCACATGGTCGCCTGGTCCCAAAGGGAAAGGTCGACTTTGGGGTAGATCGCTGTGCCATCTGCGGCAGTGCCGCCGTTCAGGAATGCGTCGAAGCTCGGGTAGGTGATGTATTTGTTGTCGCGGTTAAGCTCGTAATCCGCCACCTGGCGGAGAGAGGGGACTCACCACTTGCCGTTGTGGCCATGAGACTGCAGCCACGGCTTCTGCGGGTTCAGGCCCGTCTGGGTCCCCTTGGGAACCAGGGAGTCGTTGGAACCGTCGCCGATGAACAGACCGCTGGGATCGTTATCCATCCACTCATTCCAGCCAAGAGCAGCGTGGAAGGCGTGCTTTGAGAGCTGGTCGTAACCGGCGTAGCCGCCGTGGCAGTTGGTGGCGCCGCCACCGGTACAGGTCTGTTTCGGGCTGTACGGCATGCCCTGGTTGTTGACACGGTTCGCCATGACCGGCATAGCGGGCTGACCGAACTGCTGCGCCACTTCTTCGTACGTGTACAGCGTTATCGAGTCGTGGGCGGCGGCGAGGGCCATACCTGCACCCATGGCCACGCCAGCGACCGTCGCTATACCCGTCAAAAGCGAACTTTTGCGAGTTCTTTTCATGTTGGGTCTTCCTCCGAATTTAATGGTACTACAGTGCTGTCATGCACCATCGCGGCATGGGGGTGCCGATAGACGGAGCACAACAGCTATTACAAGAGAGCCGTTTCATATTTAGCAAATGCGAGGCCAAGACCATTTCTGCGCAATATAGAAGTATTCAGAAAATGCAATAACAGGTTCGCGGTATCCGGGGCTAACCGCCTGTTATGGCCGCTTTTCTCGAGTCCGCCTCTGCCACAAAAGTTTTTTTACCACCGCCACGTCATCCCAGGCAAAACACCCCAAAACAAGTCGAAAACTAGGTATATCACCCTAGGAGACGGGTCGCCCCTTGCCCTTGAAAGCGAGAAACTGCGCTAGCTAACGCGAGTGATATCGCCCACAATGGGGGATTTGCCACCGCCACGTTCACGCCCCACGCAGAGGGTTAGATGGGGCTTGACTTTGTAAGTTTATTTGCATATACCACAACCAGCATACTATCGTGGCCAGGAGTGTATGGCCTCCCAAGGAGCGTGTCATGAAGAAGGTTTGTCTGCTGTTGTCCGCACTGTTATTGAATGGATGCCTGCACCCCTCTCCCCAGTCCCACCAGGCCGCGCAGGCGGCTCCGGCTGCCAGGCCCTATCTGACCCCCGAACTCGTGGCACAGACCATTACCAAAGGCAAAACCACAAAGGATGAGATCGTGGCCCGGCTCGGGGCGCCCAATTCCGTGTTGAAGAACGAGCGTCTCCCTACCGCGGAGCAGATCGCAAAAGCAAAACAGCCCCTCCCCCCCGTCGCTTACACGGTGGAATTCTGGAACTACTGGAACACCTCGGGTGAGATCGAAAAGGCCATGGTGGCCGGCAGTTCGGCTGAAGTCTATCGGCTCGTAGTGTTCATGGACAAAAACGGTGTGGCGGTTGACTACGCCGGCGAGATGCGCAAAGTAGAATTCACCAAGTAGGCCACCAGGAACTCCCATGCCCGCGACAGACCCCCAGCTATTTGAAACCATCGTAAGTACCCTCTCTGATGGCCTTTACGTCGTGCTGGACAACCTGGTCGTCTTCCTCAACCAACGGTTCGCCGACCTCTTCGGCTACTACGACACTACCGAGACCCTGATTGGCCGCAACCTCTTCACGGATCTCTACCCTGACCCCAGCAGCGTCGACCTCTTCCAGCAGGTGCATCACCAGGTGCTGGCCGGTGCCCCCCCGCGACTGGCCTGGGGGCAGCCCTCCGCCAGGGTCGACGGCACGCCCACCTGGATCGAAGTCGAGATCCGCCGCGTGGAGTTCTCGGGCAAGCCTGCCCTGATAGGGACCTTCCACGATCGCACCGACTGCAAGCTGATCGGGGAGGCGATGCACGCCTCGCAGGAGACCCTGCGCATGCTCCTCGATGCCATGGAGGACCGGGTCTACGTCGTGACGGACGACTACCGCATCATCTACGCCAACAGGAAGATGCAAAACGGTCTCTGCGGCGACATCGCCACCGATCCCTGCTACAAGGTATGCCGCGGCCTCAGCGAGCGCTGCGACGACTGTTCGACCGACGCCGTCTTCACTGATAACCAGCAGATCCACAAGGAGTTCTTCAACGAGATGACCAAACGCTGGTACTCGGTGATCGAACTTCCCATCCGGATGCCCGGGCTCTCCCGTCCGGCAAAGCTGGCGGTCGCGCGTGACGTTACCGAGAAAAAGGAGCACGAGAAGCAGATCCGGGCCCTCACCCACAGCCTCATCTCCGCGCAGGAGAAAGAAAGGCGCTACGTCTCCCGGGAACTGCACGACGACCTTGGGCAGCGGCTCAACGCCATCAAGCTCGGCATCGATACCCTGGAAGAGGACCTTGCCGATGCGCCTGAAGAGCTGACCTGCCGGGTGAAACGTATTTCCGGGATGCTCAGGGACTCTATCCAGGCGGTGCGGGGTATCTCGGGACGGCTGCGTCCGGGTTCGCTGGAGAGGCTCGGACTCGTGGGGGCGATTGAGCATGACTGCGCCGCGATGGCCCCGGAGTACGGGCTGAAAATAGATTTCAGGCCGGCCGGCATGACCGGGGTCAAACTGGAGCCTGAGACGGAAATCAACCTGTACCGCGTCTTCCAGGAGGCGCTTCACAACGTGGTCAAGCACGCCGAGGCCACCGAGGTTACCGTCTGCCTCGTCGCCTCGCACCCCAACATCAGGATGCGCATAGAGGATAACGGCAAGGGTTTCGACCTGAAACAGCGCCAGCGGGACAGGGGGGAAAGGCTGGGGCTGGTGGGGATGACGGAGCGCGTCGACCTGCTAAGCGGCACATTCCAGGTTTCCTCGCGTCCCAAGGTGGGCACCCGCATCGTGGTAGAGGTGCCGTACTGTCAGCCTGAAGTTAATTAAAAGGTTGACACCTCCTTGGCCATGGTGCTATTGGGAATGCATTTTGCCACCTCGCCGCACGGGCTGGCACGAAAGTAAAAACTATGCGAGGTGCGCGATGCGCAAAAAGAGCGTCCTGATCGTCGACGACCATCCCCTGTTCCGGGACGGGCTGAAGAGTCTTGTGGAACGCAGTACCGACTACCACACCATCGGAGAGGCCGGCAGCGGGGCAGAGGCGCTCGCTTTAGCGCGTGAGTTGCAGCCCGACCTGATCACCATGGACATCTCGCTTCCCGACATGAGCGGCATCGATGCGGCGCGCGAGATCATAATGGAGTTTCCCAAGATCGGGGTACTGATGCTCAGCATGCACCCCAAGGTTGAGTACATCTCCGAGGCGTTCAAGGCCGGTGCGCGGGGTTACGTGGTAAAGGAAACGACCAGTACCCGCCTGATACAGGCCATGGATGCGCTCTCCCGCGGGGAGTTCTTCCTTGACGGCCAGATCTCGCCGGAGACGGTGGGCAAGCTGATGGCGGGGACCCGCAAGGAGCATGGCTCGCAGGACGAGTGCTACGGCCTTTTATCACCGCGCGAACAGCAGGTGATGCGCATGGTGGCGGAAGGGGTGCCGACCAGGGAGATTGCACGTCGCCTGGTCCTGAGCGTGAAGACGGTCGACAACCACCGCACCAACCTGATGAGAAAGCTTGGGGTGCACAGCAAGATCGAACTCGTCAAGTACGCTGCCAAGCTGGGGCTGATCGACGTCGACTCATGGAAGTGACCGCCCCCCTCTCCTCCTGATTCCCCAGCTGAAACGGCCCACCGGGCCGTTTTTTTTTGCACCATCTCCGCCCCCCTCCCCTCCGGCGCCACTGCAAACCGCCGAAAAAAAGCCCGAAGCTTTCGCCTCGGGCTTTGCATTGCATCAGAGTCGGACAAGTCAGCGTTTACTGCAGGTTGTACACCGCCACGTTCTTGCTGGATACCAGGGTCGAGCCGTTGTAGACGCGGATGTTGGTGGTCCACTTGTACCCGGCCTGGTTGCCGGCGGTGTTCGGATCAGCATCGGCCACGGCGTACTTGGCGTAACGCGCGTAGGTGTGGCTCTTGCTGATGGAACCGCTGGTGTCGGTGGAGGTGGTGCTGGCACTACCGTCGCCCCACGCGAAGGTAACGGAGGTGTAAGGACCGCTGATGGTCAGCGGGATGGTCGTTGCCTTGGCGGCGTCCACCGTAATGGTACCGACGGTGACCGGGTCCGCAGCGACGACGTTGACCTGCTGGTTCACGGTGGAGAACTTCCCTTCCTCGTCGACCACGTTGAGGGTCAGGGTGAAGAGGCCGGTGGTCGGGAAGCTGTAGGAGATGCTCTTGCCGGCAGGCAGGGAAGCCCCGCTGTTGAGCAGCCAGGAGTAGGTGAAGCTACCCGCCGAAGCCGCGTCGGCAGCGACCAGGTTGACGGTTGCGCCCTGGGTCACGGTGATGATCTGGCTGCCGCCGTTTGCTGCCTGGCCGGCAACGGTAGCGATGTCTGCCACCGGGTCGATGCCGATACCGGTACCTGCAGCGGTGATGTTGTTGAAGTAGGTGAGCCAGTCGCCACGGCCGACATACTCGAGGTTGTTCACGCCCTTCAGTTTCTGTGCGGCGTAGAGTGCGCCGGAGAGGCCGAGCGGCCCGACATCGGTCTGCGGGTTCACACGCACTTCGTAGCCTGCAGCCGGGGTGATGACGAGCTGCTCAGAGCCACCGTCGGTGATGGTGAAGCCGTAGCCGTGGCTGTTGTTGGCAAAGCCGACGCTGTTCATGTGGGCGACCAGGGCGGCAACATTGGTCATGGTGTTGTCGGTGTTGGCGAAGGTGTAGGACTTGACGGTGCCGGTCGCTGTCTCCTTCACGTCGAGCTTGGTCACCCAGCCGGCGGTGCCGGTGCTCTTGTTGGTGGCGTCGTACCACGGGCTGTTGGCCACACCCACAGCGGGACGGGTGCTGCCGGTGATCGCGGTGGTGCTGAAGCCGGTGTTGATGTTGGTGAAGGTCCCTTCGTAAATCATGGCCGCGCGCTGGACCGCCTGGGTGTCGTCGGAGAGGTTGCCGGCGGCGGTCGGTGTGAAGATCGGTACGGCAACACTGCGGTTGCCCGCCTTGTTCACCACGTTCGGATGCATGTCGGTAGGCTGGGTCGAACCGTTGACCTTGGCGTAGTTCACCAACTGGCCGGCATTGTAGGTGAAGTTTGTCTTCGGCGATACCACGACCTTCTTGTTGAGGAAGGTGCTGGAAGCGCTATGGCAGTCAGCGCAGCTCTGGCCCAGTGCTTCCGCGGCCGGAGAAACGTTGTGGGTCCACTTGAAGGGGACCGCAAGGGCGGACAGCTTGATGATCGGGGGTTCGGTCGGATTGCCGATCATGGCGGGGAGCTGCGCCGTGATGGTGCTGATGTGCCCAGCGATTTCGTCGCCGGTTACCACGCCATCGTGGGTGAGGCTGTTGCGGTCGCTGTTGGCGACGTTGATGCGCGCGATGTGGGTCGGCAGGATCGGGTCGAGACCCGGGCCGCGCCCATCCTTGTTGGCATCGAGCATGGTGTTCATATCACGCCAGAAGAAGGAGGTCAGGAAGCTCCCCAGGAAGAGTTTGCCGTTGTTCCAGTAGAGCGAGTAGTTGTCGTACATCTCGCGCTCGACGTTGACGGTGTCGTGGGTTGCCAGACGCCCTTCTTCATCCTTGCCGGTGCCGTCAACCATGGCGCCGCCGGTGATGTGGAAGGAGGTGTAGCTCCTGAACACGCCGTTGGCGTCGTACAGCGGGAGCTGAACGTCGGTCTTTCTGGAGTGGCAGACGGTGCAATCGATGATGTCGAGGTGGCTTGCATTGGCGACGCCGTTGCTGACCAACTGGCCGGAGGCATTGAACTGCTTCTGCGCCACGATGGCGGTGAGCCCTTTCGCGGCGTGCGCTGCGGTGGGGTTCGGTGCGCCGTAGGTCTTGCCGTTGCCGGCGGTGCTCAGGTGGCAATCAGCGCAGTTTTTGAAAGCAACCTTGTCCATGGCGTTCCACTGCGCATCGTAACCGGAATCGCCGCCTTTGGCGGGGTCGCAAAGGCCGAGCTTCTTGTTGGCCGCAGCGTTGTTGGCGATACCGCTGGTACCGACCGTGGTCTTGTCGATTTCCCCGGTAGCGGTCAGGGTGTTGCGCTCGTGGCAACCCATGCAGCCGATGTTGCCGTGGACTTCGGAGGCGCCCCAGTAGTCGCCGCGCTTTTTCCACTCGACCTGGTACTTCTCCTTCTGGGTGGCGGCGTGGCAGGAGGCGCAGTTCTCGGAGGCAGGGACGCCGAGGATCTTGGCACCTTCAGTGGTGGAGAGCTTGTAGCCACCGCCCTCAGCGGCCACGAGCTTGGAGAGGTCATAGGTAACGGTCGTGGAGGGGGTGGAACCGGTGGAGTAGGTGCCGAAGCCGGCGCCGGTCACGCGCGAGGCGTCGAAGCCGAGGGCGCGTACGGCGTGCTTGCGGGCCTCCCAGTTGTACCCCTGCTGGTGGCAGGCGAGGCAGTCCATTTCCAGGACGCCGGACTGGGCGAAGTTGTTGTACTTGGGCTCGTAGGTGGCGCCTTTGCCGTCACCCTTCGGACCGAAGACGTCGATCAGGTAGTTGAAGGCCGTGTAGACGGTGTCCAGCAGACCCGCGCTGCGCAGCGGCACGCGGTTGGCCGGGTCCGGGGCTGCCGAACCGGGATACGCCCCACCACTCAGCGGACCGCCGACGACGCCGGCAGCGTAGGTCCCCAGGGGAGAGCCGATGCTGCCGTTGGCAATGTACTTGGGAATGTATTCCATCCCGCCGCCGCCTACGTGGCACTCCGCGCAGTCGTTCATGTTACCGAGCGCGGTGAGGTCGGCCGACTGCTTGAGGCCGTCCAGGCCGCTGAAGGGGAAGGGGATATAGGCCTGCGTCTCGTTGGTCAAGGTGGCGAGGTTGGGATTGGCAGAAGTAGCCGTCTGGCCAAAGTAAGCACTGATGTACTTGCCGTTGGTCTGGTCATAGGTCATGCCGAAGGAGTCTTTGAAAAGTCTCGACAACTGTCGAGCAGAAGGCGGTCACCAGTTCCCCAGATGGCCGGGACCCTGGACCCAGTTCTTGCCCTGCGGGCTCACGCCGCGGCGGAAGGCGTCGGCGTTGCCGTCCGGAGTGATCCCGTCCGGGTTCCAGTTGTTGAAGCCGCGCAGCTCGTTGGTGCCGTTCATGGCATGGTAGGAGTGGCGCTCGATCTCGTCGTAGCTGTAGGTTGCATTGCCGGCTGCAGTGGCATCGCCGTGGCACCCTACGGTACCGAAGCAGGTGGTCTTCACGCTGTAGGCGGGGCCTTTCCCGCTGGCGTCCAGTTGCACTAAATCGCCAGCCGGGTTCTTGAGCACGATGTTCTCGTGCGAGGCGTTGTAACCCAGAGCCGACCCTGCCGCAAGCGACATAAGCGCCGCGGTGGAGACGACGGTGGCTTTCACAGCCTTTTTCGTCGGTTGTCTCATTACGATCTCCTTTTGATTATTTCACTACGGCTGCATTGAATGTTTCCAACGACACCGGTGGGGGCCGGGACACGTCGCGTGTCATGTGCCGGAAGAGAGCAATTCACCCTATAGCACTGTCTGTGCCCATTTCGTTGCAGCCTCAGACAGGAGAAACCGCCGTACCGTTAAAACAGCAGCAACTTCAAGGCTTTTGAGAGACTGGGGTCACGAAGAGAAACACGAGGCGAAGGTTACCAGAGAGGATCGGAGCGGAAAACGATAGGGTAAATAACCCAACACCAGACAATACACTGGGTGATTTACCCTATACGACTTTTGAAGGTGGTATCAGTAGTACTTCGGGTTGGTGAGGTGAGTGGTGGGATGGCAGGTGACGTTGCAGCTCTTTGTCACAGAGTCGTAGGTCCCGCTCGTGACAAAGATACTTGAAAATTCGACTAAATGGGCATGAGCGGCATCGTTGATAGTGACACCATGAGAGGGGTGGCAGGCAATGCACGGGTACCCCTGGGTTACCACGTGTGAGTAGTGCTTAGGGAACTTCGTTTTCTCGGGGTGCAGCGGGTCAAGGATGTCTGCCTCCGCATGGCACCTAAGACAGAGGCTATATCCCCCGGCATCATACTGGTGCTGGGTCCGGTACTCATACCTGTTACCCAATAAAGGCGCGTAGTTGACACCGTTGGCGCCGTGGGGCTTATGGCAGATCTCGCAGCCATCGAGCTTGGTGGCATCGGCAGTGGAATGGACGTTGGCGCTCCAGCCGGATTTATTGTGGCAGGCGATGCAGAGCTGCGTGCCGTTTTTGTAGTTGGGCAGCACCAGAAACTTGCTGTTGGGAGGAGAAGGATCCTTGTGCGGGTTGTGACAGGTGGTGCACTGGACAAAATTGGTGTTCCTCTCCAGCCGGATTTCCGGGGGCAGCGTGGAAGGTGCGTTCAGCTCCAGGTCTTTAGTGGAAAGCATGCTGTCGTAGGGAAAAGAAACGGGGTGATCGTTCCTGAGGTCCGAACCGATGTAGGAACTGCGGTCCGGGGTGATGCGCGAGGTGATTCCGGGAAGCTGATAATTTCCCTTGAGCATGCCGAGGGCGATGGATCCATCATGACAGCTGAGGCAAAGCCTTGAGGTGCCGGTCGGCTGGCCCGGCTTGGTAGTCGCCTGCATGGTTTCGGAGAAATAGGGATCGTAGGTGACGGAAGACGCCTCCCTGCTCCACAAGGGGTTCACCTCGAGGCGCTTGTCCTCGTTTGCATGATGGGGTGTATGGCAGAAAATGCAGACACGAGTTTCAACGGTTGATTTAAGCTCACCGGGACCACTCACAGAAAGGTTGTGTTTTGTGTTAACAACGGACGAGGAGCCGTAGGCTGCCTGGCCCAGCGCCAGAAATGCGGTTTCGAGCAGTAATATGGCCACGGTTGCTTTCACTTCTCACTCCTTGCCTCAAGGGGGTCCATGGATAGCCCCTCGAAAATCTGGATCCTCTTGTTGTAGGAGTCGACGATGTAGAGCCGGTCATCCTGATCGATGTGAACGCCGATCGGCATCCAGAACTCGCCGGGGCGGCTCCCGCTCTGCCCGAAGGAGGCTACGTGCCGTCCGCGGAAATCAAAGACCTGCACCGTATCGGTGATGGCATCACTCACATACATCGCGCCCGAACTGTCGGCGGCCACCCCCTTGGCACGCAGAAAAGAGCCAGGTTCCGCCCCCACCCCGCCAAAGGAGAGCAGGAATTTCCCTGCGGGGGTCAACACCTGGATCCTCGAGTTGAGCGTGTCGTTCACGACGATCCGCCCGCACTTGTCCATGGTGATATCGGTGGGATAGTTGAATTCCCCCGCGCCGTCCCCCCTGCGCCCGATCCGGTACAGCACCTTCCCCTCCGGATCCATGACCACCACCTGGTGGCTTAGGGTATCAACCACGAAAAGCCTGCGCAGGTAGGTGTCGAAGACAATGCCGGTGGGCCGCTTGAGTTTCTGCGACGGTAAGCGCTCCAGCCGGTCCTCATCGACGTGATAGCGGTAGATCCATCCCGTTGCCGAATCGGTGATGTAGAGATGGTCGGCGTCGTCGCTGGCAAGACCAAGAGGTGACACCAGCCCGACCCCGTTCTGGGGACGGATGACCCTGTATTCCCTGCGCTCGGGGTCGAACACGTGCACCCGGTGGGAATCCGGATCGCTGACGAAGATCCTCTCGCGCCTGTCCACGTGTACTGAATAGGGCCTCTCGAAACGGACCGGTTCCTTGCCTACCAGGAACTCTTTCACGGCCGTCAACGGAGCCGGGTTGTAGACCGCATCCGTGCTGGTGCTGATCTCCTTCACCCAGCGTATCTGCAGCGGTCGCTGTGAACGCGACACCACCCAAAGCGGCTCGGAGCGCACCTCGGCCTGGCGGGCAAGGCAGCCGGCAAGCGCCGGCACCAGCAGGACGCCCAGAAGAAAAATCGCGATCCTGTTTCCCATCACATTCTCCTAGAAGTAACGCTTCAGCTCGATGCGCGCAGTGGCATTGCGCTGATACTGCTCTTTGTAGAAGCGCCAGTCCATCCGGACGCTGAAATCGATCTCGGCGCGGGCAAGACTGTAGCTGCCGAGCAGCCATGTGGAAAGAAGCTGCTGGCTGGAGGAGCGCCCTGAGGTGTTTTCGTACTGCCCCGAGACGCTCGCTTTGAGCCGTTCGCTGAAAATGCGGCGGTACATGCCGCTGGTCAGGAAGATGTTGTTCTGCCCCCCCTCACTCACCACCCCGCCCGACTCGGTCTTCTTGTACGAGGTGAGGACGTCCGAGACGTTCAGGGCGACAGCGCCCTCCTCCAGTTCCCGGTTGTACTTCCAGTACCCCTCCAGCCTCTCCTCGTTCAGCGAGATCGAGGAGAGCTTGCTGTACAAAAGGCCGGTACGGTAGTTTGTGTCATTGCGCTCCGCCTGCGCCGTGTAGCTGTTGGAGGAACCGACCGGGGCGACGTTGTCCTCGCCGGCAAGCTTTTTGATGGTGGCGCGGCTGTAGCCGGCAGTAAAGGTATACAGGCGCCCAAGCCTCAGTGATGCGTTCACGCTCTGGGTCTCGTTCAGGTATTTAAGCAGCGGGTTAACGTTGGTGCTGTAGTCGACGGAGAGGGCCTCCCCCAGTGCGATTCCCTGGCCGGGTTCGATGCGCAGCCGGGTCCGGCGCCCATCGGGCACGACCGTGTAATCGGTCCCGGCGACGAAGGTCTTGGTTCGGCTTGCGTTCCACACCACGATGGTGGACGCTATGATGTCCTCGCTGGGCAGATAGTTTTCGACCTCGTTGGCGGAGCCGTTAAGGCGCCGGTCGCGGTAGAAGACGACGCCGCTTTTAAACTGATTGTTGAAGGTGTGCTGACTGTAGCCATACTGCACCTGGAGATCGCTTTCGCTGGGCAGGCGCCTGAAATAGGTCAGGTTGATCCCCCCGCCGTACGAGTCCTGGCTCCCCGTGTCGAGGGTGGTGGAGCTGGCATCGCCAGAGAGCCTGGTGGTGATGGTGTCCAAAAGCCTGTGTTCCAGGGTCGTAGCCACACTGCGCAGGTCGCTGCCCTGGTTGTCGGACGAGGTCGAGTTCAGGTTGCCATCGATGGTGAGCCGGAGCACCTTGCCCAGCTCGCAATTGGCCCCCTCCTTCAGGTCGATGAATCTGCCGCTGTGAATCCCCTCTTCCCGGGTCCACCGGAACATCGAGTCGAGCGTCTTCTTGTATGGCGCCGTTGGCCACGGCTCCAACCGGTTGGTGAGGGTACCCGAAACCACATGCTGATTCTGGATGCTCCCGGTGGAGAGGTTTTCACTGGTGTTTTGCTCGGCAGAGAAACTCGCGTTGCTGTCGCTCATTCTGTTTTTGGCGAAGTGGGCGACCGTCGCGGTGACGCTGTGCAGCGATTCCCGGCGATCCTCCCTTTGTCCCGAGGTCTCCTGATTGCCGTGTTCGAAGGAAAGCGTGGCCGGCAGGAGGTCGTTTTTGGCGGAGATGGCCACACCTTGCCGCAAGCTTTGGAGCTGGTAGCTGCTGGCGAACAAGGGGCTGACATGGAGGGTATCGGAATTGAGGTGAAAATAGACCGATTGCGGCATGTAACGGAAAAAGGAGCCGTTGAGGTTGTAGTCGTACTGAAAATCGCTGCCTTTCCCGCTCCCCTGTGAGGTGCTGGTCTGTTGCTGCTGAGCCTCGGCTCCAAGAGAGATCTTGCCGTACAGCAGCGAATCGTCATAGACCGCGTAGTTTGTCTCGATCTCGTATTTCTCGGCTGGCGTGTGACGGCTGGTCGAAGATTTGGAATGCGCGCCCTCCTGAAGGAAGTCGTCGTACTGGTAGGAGAGCGTCACCAGTTGCTGGATCCCGAAAAGTTGAAGCAAGGCGCGATCCGCCCCCCACGCCTTTGCCGCGGGAAGAGCGGTGACGCAACAGGCGAGCACGATGGCGGGGCAAACAGATCTCAAGAAACCCTCTACTTCAGAAAGATTTTGCTCGAACTCGAGTGCGGGTCGTGGCAATCCACGCAAACCATCCCCTTGCGGCTCAGCCGTTCATGCATGGTCGCTGCCAGCCGCTGCTCTGTGTGGCACTCGGCGCAGATCCGGTCCCGACTGGTAATCAAAAGAGCGGGGTTGCTGGATGAATGGGGGAGGTGACAGGCAAGGCAATCCCCATCGGCTACCGGGCCATGCACACGGGGATGCTTTGCGATCTCGGGATGACACTTGAAGCAGAGCTTGTTGCGTGGGGCCACCAGACCGTCATTTACATCCTTTTCCTGACTGTGACAGTCGGGGCAGCGTTTCTCCTTGTAGGGAAGGTGAAGTACCAGGGTGACGTCCTTTTGCTGCTCCTTGGAACCAGTCGGTGTCTTGCCGCTCCCGTAGTCGCTGCAATACTCGTCGCTTCCCGGAAATGCCGGCACTTCGTTGAAGAAGATGGTCATCATCCGATGCCCAGTGCTGCCGCAGCCGGCAAGGCCGACAACCATGCCCACTAAAGAGATGAGCATGGCTCTTCTGCCGCCGCGCCTGACGCGGCGCTGTCCCCCCCACCTACTCATTTTGCTTCCGTTGTTCCTGTCTCTTTGCCGGAAGCCGGCGCAACCTTCTGCTTCTCCTTGAGCTCCTGAATCCTCTGCTGACGCTCCTTGAGGATGCGCTGGTACTCCTTGTCGTAGTCGATGCCCTTTTGCTTGCCGAAGCCGTAAATGCCTATCTTGGGGTCTCCGAACTGGTTGGCAACCACGACGATCTGCTCCACTTCAAAATTCTTTTCGGCCAGCCCCTGGTAGTACCCGCTAGTGTCCTTGCCTACCGCGACGCCAGCGGGAAGGTTCATGCCGCCGTACGGTATGACCCCGCCGAAATACATCAGGATCTGCCCCTTCTCGTTGAGGACCTGGACGTTTTGAAAGGCGGCATCCACGACGAAGAGGTACCCGTTGTCGTCGACGGCGATCCCCTTGGGACGGGAGAACTGGCCGAAACCATCACCGATGTCCCCGAACGCCGTGATGAAGTGCCCGTCCTTGTCGAAGGACATCACCTTGCCGTTACCCGCGTTGGTGACGCGGATGACACCCTTTGAGTCTATGGCCATGGTGATGGGCAGGCTAAGGGACTGCTCGGCGCTGTCACCGGTGCCGATTTCTTTCACCTGTTCAAAGGTTTGCCGGTCGAACACCCTGATGGCGCCCTTGCGGGTGTCGAGCACGTAAAGCCTCTCCGCGTCAACCGCCACCGAGGCCGGGGCTGCATCCCCCCCTAGCCCGACCGCCCTGACGAACTCGCCTTGCGGGTCGTAGACGAGCACCTCTTTCCTGCCGTTATCTGCCACGAAAAGGGACCCGAGCTCGTCGACCGCGAGCTGGATCGGCTTCTTGAGCTTGCCGATGCCGTTATCGCCTTTTAGCCGGGTAAAGGTCTTGTTGGCCGGGTCCGCGATCAGCACCCGTCCCCCGAGGTCCGCTATGTAGATCTTGCCTTTCCCCACGGCGACACCGTACGGCTTCACGATCGGGATCACCTTCTTTTGATCCACGCCGCCGATCGACAGCAGGGAAAGGGAGGTGTCCTTTCCCTCGACGTCGGCGGAGTTGCTGAAACCGCCCAGATACTGGATCCGCGGCAGGTCGGGGGCAGGCGGGAAGAAGACCGGGCCCCGGGCGCCCCGGGTGCCGGCGCACCCGGACAGCAACAACGAAAAAACAGCAGCAAAAAGACCTAGTCGGGCGCGTGACATCGAACGGACCATCCTTTTTCTCCTTCTTCGTTTTGAACTCCGCGGGTCGAGACGATATCACATTTCTCGCATGTATCAAAACTCAAAAATGCGGATACTTTCATAAAAAAGGGGCCGCCCAGAAGCGGCCCCTCCCATGAAATCTCGTAAACCCGGATTACTTGTTGTGGCACATGAGGCAGATGGCCGAACCTTCCTGCTTTTCGTACAGGAAGTAGGCTTCCTGGTTGTCCTTGTTGTGGACCTCGTGGCAGGAGGCACAGGTGAACATCAGCTTGCCGTCCTTGGTGTCGAAACCGATGCTGGTGAACGGCTGCCCGGTCAGCTTCGGGTTCGTGGTCTGCAGGGTGGTGTTGATGGCGCCACCGAAGATAGGCATACCGCCAACGCCAGCGCCCGCGTCCTGCCAGGCTGCGGCGGAGATGTCGAACCCGATCGGGTGGTCGCCGGCGAGGCTCTGGCCGGAACCGACGGCGACCTGCCCCCAGCTGTCGCCGGTCAGGTGGGTGTTGGAGGTGTTCATGGTGCCGGGGATGCCGTAGTGCTGGTCGATGGCGATGGCGCCGTCATGGCAGCTCATGCACAGGCGGCTCGGGCCGACCAGGGGATCGGCGACCACGCCGTCAAAGGTGTAGCTGGCGTACGCCTGGAAGCCGGTGCTTTCCTCGATGGTGTGGGACCAGAGCGGGTTGTAGTCGGCCACGGTGGAGTCGACCTTGTGGTGCGGGGTATGGCAGTAGGCGCACACGCGCTTCTGGCTGTCGGGGGTGCCGTAGTCGGCGCCTTTTTTAACTGCCAGGTCGTACATGTCGTGTTTGGAGCCCACGATACCGGAACCCGGGGTGGAGCCTGCGTAGGCGATGGTCGCCCCGAGGGCGAGTGCTGCAAGGGCGGTAAGGGCGGTTGCCTGCTTTTTCATGTTTTTCTCTCCTTTGGCTTTAATAGATTCAATTACAGTTAAAAACATTTCCAACTGGCTCTCTTCCTCTTCATCCATTTCTTGGGGCGGCGCTCTCCCCCCAGAGTAGCGCCCCCACGATCTGACGAGTCTCTATTTAGCAACTTGAGTGCCAAGTGAAATATTTACGTAAGTGATCTAAATCACAGAGTTCAACCGCACGAAGAGAAGCAGCGGATGGAGGAAGCTGGGGAGTAAGGCCCAAAAAGCCTGGGGCAAGCTGTGGCATTTCCCCCAGTGTGCGGACCTGCCAAAATAAAAAACGGCCGGGTCACCCTCTGGGGGACCCGGCCTTGGGGACGCAGCGGCTGGATCGTTTCACTTGGCCGTGTAGTCGATGGGCTTCTGACGGTCGTACTGGTAAGGTTTGTGGCACCCCGGGGCACAACCGCCCCCGGTGGCGGTTTTCTTGAACCGTGTCTGCACCTTCCATTTACCGAACCTCGTGCCTTCGGTGGCGACCAGGGCGTCGCCGGACGAGGCATGGATTTCATGACAGGTGCGGCAGGTCCGCCCCTTGGAACGATCTGCTACATGGACGAAATGGAGGTTACTGTCGCCGTTTCTGAATTTCGTGTACATCGTGGTTTCCTTGAACGTGAGGAGATTTTTGTCATGACACTTGAGACAGAGACCATAGGCCCCGTCCCGGTAAGCCGCGTAAAAGCCGTCCGGGTAGGCGCCGGTCAGAAGCCGGCCATAGTTCGAGGCGTGCGGATCATGACAGCCGTCACATCTCCCTTTGGCGATGGGACCATGTTGCTGCTTCTTCCCGGAGAGCTCCTGGGCGATGTTTTTGAGCGCTGGATTGCCCACCTTGTCGCTTCCATGGCACCCAAGGCAAACCTCCTTCTGCTCGCCGATGAGGAGTCCCTTTTCCTTTGAGAAGTGCGTCGAGTGGCAGTTGCTGCACCCCTTCCCCTCCAGTACCGGCTTGTGGGTACCCTTCGAGGCCTTCAAACGCTGATCCAAATTCTTATGGCACCCCATGCAGAGGTCCGGCATTTTCTCTTTCAACAGATAGCGGTAATCCCCGCTGTGCGGGTCGTGGCAGGACGTGCACGGCTTATCCTTTACCGGAGAGTGCACCCGCTTCGCCGTCTTCATCTCCTTGGCGAAGTCCTCGTGACAGCCAAGACAGAGCTCCTTCATCCCGTCCTTCAGGAGAAACTTGTTGGCGGAGTCGTGAGGGGAGTGGCAGGCGAGGCAGGTCCCTTCGGCCACCGGCCCGTGCACATACTTCTTCTTGTAAGGGGCCTGGTCGTGGCAACTAAAGCACAGAGCCCCCAGATCAGGTCCCACATCGAGCAGGTACCGGCCGCTGCCGCCGTGCGGCTTGTGGCAGGAAAGGCAGTCGCCCTCCTTCACCGGCGGGTGCACGACCTTCTGCTTCGCTATGCCGCTGTGGCAGCCGACACAGAGTTCCTTGCCCCCCCCGGCGATCTTGAAGGTTTTGCCCCCCTTAACCGGATGTTCCTTACCCTGCTGCACGTGGCAGGTGGAGCACTCGCCCCCCTCCACCGGGGCATGCCGGTATTTCAGTCCGGAAATCTGGGTATGACAAGCGGTGCTGATGCAGCTTTCGGCCAGCGCCCGCCCAGGTGCCCCAAGCACCGTCAAAAGGCACAAAAAAAGTACTGTCGTCTTCATGCTCCTCCCTGCCTCGTCGCCCCGCCGTTAGCCTCACATGTCCGCCACAGCGACGGCCACCACGAGCGGAGAGGTCCCCAAAGGGGTGAATTCACCCACATCGGCAGCAAAATACAGGCCAAACTGGGTCAGATGGCGCTTTTTGCCCGACCGTGGTTCTTAACGGTGCCGACCTGCAACAGAAGGTGCGAATCGTGGGGGGGAGAGCGGGGAGAATGGGCGACAACGCCTCCTGGGCGATTTCCCCCACACCCTCTGCCGACAGCGGCAAATCCCCCAAAAACGAGCCTCTAAAGCGGCGCGCCGGCAGATGCAGAAGCCCATCCTGACGCCCCCTACGGGACATAGTGCCGGTTGGCTTCGGAATTGCTAGGCATGAGCCCGACCTGCGCCCCGCCAGCGGCGGTGTGCAGCAGGCCATACACCACCACGGACATCACAACGAAAGGAGTACCTAGATGAAACGCTTGACCGTCAAATTTGCCACATCCGCTGCCGCGCTCCTTCTCGGCCTCACGGCCTGCACAACGACCACCGGGGGTATCGGCTCCAAGGAGGGGACACAAGTCGCCCCGGCAGTGCAGCAAGCCGTACAGACCGTGAACGGCGTCCCCATTACCAAGGCCGAGTTGGATCGGGCCATGCAGGTGATGCTGAAGCAATACAACATGACGCAGCCGCTCCCCCCGGAGATCCAGGCGCAGGCCAGCCAGGCGGCCCTGGAGCAATTGACCTCCACCGAACTGATCTATCAGGAAGCGCAGAAAAAACCGATCGCCGACCTGGAGCAGAAGGTGGAGCAGAGGATGGCTGAGACCAAGGCGCAGTATGCCACTGAAGCGGCCTTTCAACAGGCGCTCAAGGACGCGGGGATGACCCTGAGCGAAATGACCAACAACGCGCGCAAGGACATCGTGATCACCTCGTTCATCGAGGAGCACTTCGCGGCGCAGGCGGCGGTGAGCGACGAAGAGGTGCAGCGCTTCTACAAGGACAACGAGAAGAGCTATTTCACCAGACCCGAGACGGTGCGGGCAAGCCACATCCTGATCGGGGTAGACGCGAAGAACACGCCTGAGCAGAAGAAACAGGCCAAGGAGAAAGCCGAGGCGCTCCTCGCAAAGGTTAAGGCGGGCGCCGATTTCGCGTCCCTGGCCAAGACTGAGTCGACCTGCGCCAGCAAGGAGAAGGGGGGCGACCTGGGAACTTTCAAACGCGGCCAGATGGTTGCCCCATTTGAAAAGGCGGCCTTCGAAATGAAGCCAGGCGAGATCAGCGACGTCGTGGAGACGCAGTTCGGCTACCACATCATCAAGCTCACGGAAAAGAACCCCTCCGGGCTGGTGAGCCTTGACGAAGCGAAGCCGAAGATAGTGGACTATCTAAAAAAAGAGAGGATCCGCAAGCTGGTGCCGGCCTACATCACCGAATTGAAGGGCAAGGCGAAGATAGAGAAGGTGTAGCAGCCACTACCTGAAAAAGCAGGGGTGATGCTCCTGTGACCGTGTCTGTTACCTGCATTGCAGCCAGCGCCGCGTCTCTCTCGCGGGCTGGCTGCTTTTTTATGCCCATGCGGCTACGACGCGGACGACTCCATGCAGAAGATCGGGAGGTAGAGGGTGAAGGTGGTCCCCTTCCCCAACTGCGAGTCGAAGGTGACCATGCCGCCGTGCCTGGTGACGATGGAGTGCACGGTGGCGAGCCCCAGCCCGGTCCCCAGTTCCGCCTTGGTGGTGAAATAGGGGGTGAAGATGCTGGACTTGTGCTCGTCGCGGATGCCGCACCCCTGGTCCCGGAAGGAAAGCTCGACGTAACAGCCGCACAAGGGAGCCGGCAGCCGCTCCCGCTCGCTGGAGACCAGCCTCCCCCGCACGTTGAACTCCCCCCCCTCCGGCATGGCCTGCACCGCGTTGATGCAGATGCAGTTTAAGGCCTGGCGCATCTGCCCGTCGTCCACGAAGATCGGCGGGAGATCCTCGGGGAGCTCGATGGTGGCACGGACCCGGGTCCCCTTGGTGGAGAACTGCACCGCCTCCTCGACCAGCGCCGCGACCGGCACCCCCTTTTTCAGTGGGGCGCCTCCCCTGGCGAAGCACAGGAGCTGGTTGGCGAAACCGGCGGCGCGCATGGTCGCCTTCTCAGCCTGCAGCAGCAGCTCGTGGGCGCCATGTGCCGGCTCCACGAACTTCTTGGCGAAGGAGATGTACCCAAGCACCCCGGTCAGGGCGTTGTTGAAGTTGTGGGCGATGCCGCCGGCCAAGACACCGATCGATTCCAGCTTCTGGTTCCGGACGATCTGCTGCTGCAAAAGCTCCCGCTCGGTCATGTCGATCATGATGTCGACGATGCGGGTGCCGGAACGCTGGTTGCTGCAGTTCAGGTGGCGCGGGGAGCCGTCCCTGCACAGGGCGCTCACCTCGTAGAAGGTGACCAGGTTCCCCTGTTCCCACGCCGCGATGGCGGCGCGCCGCTTCTCGAGCACGCTCTCCCGGTAGGCCCGGTCCGGGCAGATCAGGGCGAAGAGCGCGTCCAGGTCCGGCGCCTGCTCCGGACCGTAGCCGAAGGTGTCGAGCAGGAAGGAGTTGAGGTACTCGATATCCCCGCGCTCGTCGGACCAGACGATCCCCAGGGGGAGCTGCTGCACCAGGTTCTTCAGCTCCTGGCGGGCCTGGGTCCTCTGCTCGATCTCCTTCTCCAGGTCGAGGTTGATGGAGACGAGCTGCTCCTTGGAGGCGACCTCGAAATCCATGGCCGCCATCAGCTCCGTGTGCAGGCGGCGGTTCTCCTCCTCGCGCTGCCTGAGCGCCTCGGCAAGCTCGTTCAGCAGGGCCGAGGCCCGCCCCGGCTCGTCATCCGACACGATGTCGATGCGCGAGACGTAATCCCCGCCATGGACCTTCTCCATCCCCCGCATCAGGGAGTTGAAGGAGGCGGTCACCCTCCTGAGGATGAGGTAGCAGGAGACGCTGACGAAGAGCCAGCAGGCCGCGGCCAGCAGCACGCTCAAGGCGGCCAGGCGCCTCCCTTCCCGCCACAGGTCGTCCGTGCCGCGATAAAGCCGCACCTCCCCGACCAGGTCCCCCGCCGCGGCCTGCTCCCCGGACAGGGCCTGCTCCGGCGAAGGGGCCAGGGCATGGCCGTGCACCTCGGCCCGCTCCCGAATCAACTCCTCGGGGGAGCCGGGGAGGGAGGGGGGGAGCCTGACCAGCACCTTGCCCCGTGCGTTGACGATCTCCACGGCCCTGATCTCGGGGAGCCCCATGGTTTCGGCGGCGTAGGAAAGCAGGAGGTCGGCGTTCTCGGCGTACAGGGGGAGGCGGACCGCATCGGCCAGGCCGTGTGCCTGCAGTTGGAGCATCTCCTTGGCATGGCGCTTGTTCTGGTTGATCTGGTGCAGCACGAAGAGCGTGCCGCAGACCACGGCGATCACCGCGGAGAAGAGGGTGAAGCGGATGAAGAGCTTGAACTGGAAGCTCGAGCGGAAGGAGCAAAAGCGCTGGGGCAACGACAACCTGTTCATGGCTGAGGCCTTCTCTGGCTTGACCCGGCAGCGGCCTCCTGGGGGATGGATGGCGGTGGCGAGGTCGTGGTCGACGCGAGCGCCCGGCAGCAGCTCGTGCCTGGGACGCGACGTTGGAGATCCGGATCGCAGTGAAGCTATTTGTAGAACAGCACTGTATGTGAGCAGTAAGAACTATAGCTAGAAGTTAGTATTTATCAACATAGACGAGGGCAACAAACAGCAAATATGACATAAATACTACTAATGCAAATTCTTTTGACAATAACCACTTAAACTGATAGGTATACGGCACCTTTTGTGACAGTTGTTCCAGAAAAAAACGCAGCTGTCAACGTTCTTTTTTACAACGGGCTGGATATTGACCGGCAAAGTCCTCCGCAAAATTTTGCTCGCCTCACTGTTGCTCCTTATCCCGCTGGCGCCGCTTAGCGCCAGGGGAGAGGACGGGGACGAGGTGACCCGCTCGCTCGGCCTCTCCGAGGAGGAGCCCGCCGGCGTCTCGCGCCTCCCCCGCCCCGCATCCCTCATCGCCGAAAACGTCACCGTAGTCACCGCCGAACAGATCGCCAGGCTGAACGCCCATACCGTGGCCGACGTGCTGCAGACCGTCCCCGGCGTGCAGCTCGACCTTTTGCAGACCCCGGGCTCCATCCTGCTCTACAACGTGCTCGGCTCGTCGAACCGGCACATCCTGGTGCAGATGGACGGGGTGCCCCAGAACTTCGTCAGCTCCGAAAACCTGGCCCACCTCGGCCTCATCCCGGTGCAGATGGTCGAGCGCATCGAGATCATCAAGGGGGCGGCGTCCGCGGCCTGGGGCTCGGCCCTTGGGGGGGTGATCAACATCATCACCAAGTCCCCGGCCACCGACCGGGGGGCCACCGGGCTCGCCTCCGCCTCCATCGGCACGGCATCGACCAGCGACCTGCGGGGCGAGATCAGCGGCAGCAGGGAGGGGCTCGGCTACTACCTGACCGGGGGGACCCTCCGCTCCAACGGGCTCGTCCCCGGCAACGACGTCGACTTCGGCCACGGCTTCGGCAAGCTCACCTACGACTTTGCCAACGGCGCCAGGGCGACCCTGGGCCTGGACGTACGCCATGCCGACCTGGGGCTGATGCGGGCGGCCAAGTACGACGTCTACGAAACGGGCGAGGTCCGCTACCTAAACGGCTACCTCTCGCTGCAGGTCCCGCTGGCGCAGCGCCTGACCCTTGAGGTGAACGGCCGCGGCGGGGTGCGCAACAGCGTGGACCGCAGGGGGCTCATCTCCCAGGGGATACTCTTCTTCACCCCCGAGGCGCGCGAGACGCACCAGGGGTATGCGGCCGACCTGAACTGGGGGGACGCGCAGAACGGTCTGAAGACCGGGGTGGAATTCGAGAGGATCGAGGTGCGTCAGCGCGAACCGCTGCAGCAGATCCCCGGGAGCAACTCGGACCTCGGGCTGACCCGTTACTCCTTCTACGCCAACGGCACCTACACCATCGGGAGGTTCTCGCTGCTTCCCGGCGTGCGCGTCGAGCACCTGAACCTGCTGGATGACCCGGTGAGCGCGACGCTTGGGGCGACCCTGCGCCTGGGCGACGACACGATCCTGCGCGGCTACGCCGCGCGCGGCTACAGCCTCCCCTTGATCAGCCGCTACGGCTCCCCAACCGGCGAGGTGCAACACGAACTGCAGCAGGTCGGCACCATCCAGGGAGGGGTGGAGAGTACGGCGATCCCCTATCTCTGGCTCAAGGGGATGCTGTTCCACAACAACGTCTGGAACATCCAGGAATTCGACTTCCAGGCCGGCCTGTTGCACAAGGGCAAGGAGCGCCGTCACGGCGTCGACCTGGAGCTGCGCACTTCCCCCTGGCATGGCCTGTCCCTCACCGGTGCCTACACCTTCACCGACGCGCGCAACCGCAGCACGGGGGAGGAGCTGGAAGGGGACCTGGCCGGGCCGCGCCATGCGGTGAAAGGCTCGCTAAGCTACGACAACCCCGATGCCGGCCTCACCTGCGTCCTGACCGCGAACTACTCCAACTGGAACCTCACCGTCCCGGGAGCCAGGGCCGAGGCCACCCTGTGGGACCTGCACCTGAACCAGAAGCTCCTGCCGGCGCGGGAAAACTCACCGGAGCTCTTCTTCTCGCTGCGCAACATCTTCGACACCAAATTCTACGAGTACGATTTCCGTCCCGCTGCTCCGCGGTGGTTCGAGGTAGGGGGGAGGTTCCGCTTCTGATGCGCTCCCTTTACCTTTGCATACTGCTGCTGTCCCTGGTGCTTCCGGAGGCGGCGCCGGCCACCGAGCTGCTGATCCTGCAGTCCAGCCGCAGCCTGGTCTACGCCGAGGCCTTGCGCGGCTTCCGCGCCGCCGCCAGGAGCAGCGAGCAGCCCCTGGTGCTCTCCGATTACGCCGAGGTGGACGTGCAGCGCCTGGTTCGGGAGGTGCGTCCGAGGATGGTTATCGCGGTGGGGGACAAGGCGCTGACCGCCTGCCGCAAGATCAGGGAGGTCCCCGTGGTCTCCATGCTGTCCCTGTCACTGTCCCAGAAGCCCCAGTCCGATCACGTCGGCGGGGTGACCATGGTGGCCGCCCCTGGCCGGTACCTGGAGCTCTTCGCCCAGCTCGGGGCGAAGCGGATCGGGGTCCTCTACGACCCGAAGGTTTCGGGTCTGTACCTGAAAAGGGCCGCCGCGGAAGCCGACGATCACAACGTCAGCCTGACCACGGAGCCGGTGCGCCACTCGCGCGACCTGCAAGGGAAGCTGGAGAAACTCAAGGGGGAGGTGGACCTCTTGTGGCTTCTGCCGGACAGTACCGTGGTTACCACGGTGAACATGGAGGCGCTGCTCCTTTTTTCCATGACCCAGGGGATACCCGCCGTGACCTTTACCGGCCAGTACCTCAAAAACGGAGCGGCGGCCTCTCTTGACATCGACCCCTACGACATCGGGGTGCAGACCGGCGAACTGGCCCTCTCCCTGTTGAGAAGCGGCCCCGACCAGAAGGTCCCGGTGCTGGACCCGCGCAGGGTCCGGCTACAGGTGAACGACAGCGTGCTGCGCAAGCTGCGTCTGCGCACCCCCTAGCTTCCCGTCGAGAGAACGAACGTGAAACGAACGAGAAGAGGCCAGCCGGTTGCCGGCTGGCCTCTTCTTTTTTCACTGGCGGCGCGCTCCCCGCTTAGCCGAGCACCTCGTCAACGGGGGTGTAGTCGAGACCGAACGCCTCGGCGACGCCGCGGTAGGTGACCTGCCCCAGGGCGACGTTGATACCCTCCCTGACCCCGGCATTCTGGCGCGCCACTTCGCGCCAGCCGCGGTCCGCCAGCGCCACCGCGTACGGGAGGGTGGCGTTGGTGAGGGCCGCCGTCGAGGTGAGCGGCACCGCGCCGGGCATGTTGGCGACGCAGTAGTGCAGCACCCCCTCCTCCAGGTAGGTCGGCTCGCGGTGCGTGGTCGGGCGCGAGGTCTCGAAGCAGCCACCCTGGTCGATGGCGACGTCCACCAGCACCGCGCCGGGCTTCATCGTCTTCAGCATGTCACGGGTGACCAGCTTGGGCGCCTTGGCCCCGTGCACCAGCACCGCCCCGATCACCACGTCCGCCTCCTTGACCAGTTCGCGGATGGTCGCCGGCGACGACATCACCGGGAAGCAGTTCTTGGGCATCACCTCGGAGAGGTGGCGCAGGCGCTCCAGGCTCATGTCCAGGAGGTACACCTTGGCCCCCATGCCGCAGGCCATCTGCGCCGCGTGGGTGCCGACCACCCCGCCGCCGATGACCACGACCGTGGCAGGTGCGACACCCGGGACCCCGCCCAGCAGGATGCCGCGCCCCCCCTGGGCCCGCTCCGCGTACTTGGCCGCCTGCTGCGCCGCCATGCGGCCGGCGACCTCGCTCATCGGGGTCAGAAGCGGCAGCGAGTTGCCCGGACCGGTGATGGTCTCGTAGGCGACCGCGACCCCCTTGCTCTTTATGAAGGCGCGGGTCAGCCCCTCGGCCGCCGCGAAATGGAAGTAGGTGAAGACGATCTGCCCCTCGCGGATCAGGTCGTACTCGCTTGGTTGCGGCTCCTTGACGTGCATGACCATCTCGCTGCGGCGGTAGATCTCCGCGGGAGTCGCCACGATCTCGGCGCCGGCCTTTCGGTACGCATCGTCCTGGAAGCCGCTCCCCGCACCGGCGCCGGCCTCCACCAGCAGGGTGTGCCCGTGGCCCACCATCACCTCCACCCCCGCCGGGGTCATGCTGACGCGATTCTCCTCAACCTTGATTTCCTTCAGAACTCCGACGATCATCTTCGCTTCCTTTCCCCTCTTTGATGGCTTTTCTCCGGACCGGCCGGTACTGTACAGAGCATACCAAAAGATGGCCGATTTTTTCTTGCGAATCAGGGAGAAAGACGCTAAATTTTCGTGGAATATGCGAATAAGCGAGGATCAAGATGAAGAATGTTGCGCAGGACGGCGTAGACAAGATCGATCGGGCCATTCTGACCGCGCTGCAAAAAGACGGTAGGCTCAGTAACGTTCAGTTGGCCGAACTGGTCGGCCTGTCGGAGTCGGCCTGCCTGCGGCGGGTGCGCATGCTGGAGCAAAGCGGCATCATCGACCGGTACGTGATGCTCGTGGACCAGGGGGCCATCGGCAAGCCGGGCAACGTATTCGTGCGGGTCACGCTGGACGGGCAGCAGCGGGAAAAGCTCTCCAGTTTCGAGGAGGCGATCACGACCGTGCCCGAGGTGATGGAGTGCTACCTCATGTCCGGCGACGTGGACTACCTGTTGCGGGTGATCGTCAAGGACACCGACGACTACCTGCGCCTGCACAACAAGCTGACCGGGCTCCCGGGCGTGTTGCGGGTGCAGTCCTCCTTCGCCCTGCGCACCGTGGTGAGCAGGACCTCCCTGCCGTTGTAGCTACCAGACCGGGTACCCCCCCTACAAACAGCAGCTCAGTTTCGGGAAAAACCGGGTGCGTGATGCTCATCCTGGCGCAATCATGCAATCCATCGGCTCGAGGCGTGGACGAGGACGAAAACCACCTGCACCAGCGCGCAAGGAATCAGGTAGCAGTATGCCATTCTCCCCCTCAACTTGATGGCTAAATATACGAAAAGGGGGAACGCCATGGCAACGTACCGCATGTACGACGTCAGGCTGCCGGTCATTGCGGGAACAAGGCCCATAACCAGCAGGTAGGCAAACATGGTCTTGTCCAGCTTTTTGTAGGACAGCACCGCGACCACAGCATAGAAGACGAAGAACACCCTGTTGAGGATGCTGGTGCTGAACCCGTTCAGGGTGAAGTCCAGGTAAACGAAATTGTTCAGGAACCAGTCAATCGGGTGCAGAAGGTTGAGCAGGGAATTGTTGGCAAGGAAGACCTTCTGGGCATCAAAGCCCGCAAAGGGATCGCCGGTGGAGAGATCCATCAACAGCAGGTAGGTACCGTACCCCGCTACGAATCCGGCAGGCGTGAGCAGCTTTTTCAGCTCGAAGCTCTCCTTTGCGCGGAGGCAGGGCAGAATGGCGGCCAGGGCGGGCACAATGACCAGGATCCCGGTGGGGCGGGTCAAAGGGAGCAGGAATGCACAGATGAAACTAGGAGTCGTCTTGTTTTCCCGGAGGTAATACAGCAGCATGAGCGCCAGCATCAGGAAAAGGGATTCGGTATACACCAGGCCCAGGTAAAAGCTTGTCGGGAAGGCAAGCAGCATCAGGCACGACCGGTAGGCGACCTCCTCGCCGTGGGTCTTCCCTATGAGCCGAAAGAGGTACACCACGGAGAGCACGGTGAATGTGGTCGAAAGGATCAATCCGGCAACCAGGTTATTCCCGAAGGTCAGGCTGCCCACCACCCGGACCAGAAAGGGAAACAACGGGTAGAATGCGTTGCTTATGTGATACGGCGAGTACCATGCGTCGGCCAGGTAGAGATAGTGATTGGCGTCCCAGGTCTTAAACGCGGAAGCCAGCGAAACAGGCTCACCGATCGGATAGATGAAATTGGCGTAGTGGGCTGGCACGTTGAAAGGCACCAAATAATATCCGGCACAGATTACGGCAAGAATCACCGCCTTGGTCAAAACGGTGATAATAGTGAGCTTCTTGATGTATGAATTCATGGCCCTTCCCATCGCTATTTTTTCAGTTCATTCAAGGTGGCAGACAGGCGGGCCCTAAACTCCGGTTCATTCGGGTTGAGCCTTACCGAGGCCTCGAACTGTTCCGCAGCCTTGTCCTTCATGCCCGCGTCGAGATAGGCCATTCCCAGATTGTAATGACTGTCTGCATGGGAAGGGTCCAGCCGTATTGCGGCTTCCAGATGCTCAATGGCCTTAGCGTATGCGCCCAGTTCTCCGTACAATGCCCCCAGATCGTTATGGGCCATGCCATTTGCCGGCTCCAGGGCGACGGCCTTTTCATACTGCCTGACAGCCTCCTGACGGTCGCCGGCCTGGTAATAGGCGCTACCCAGTTGCCGGAAGAACTCGGTACTGGCATCAAGCTGCGTTGCAAAGGTGATCTGCGCAATCGCCTCGCTGAGCCTCCCCATCGATTTCAGCGCCGCCCCCAGGTTAGCGTGCACGATGGCGTTGTCAGGCGATTTCAAGACGGTATCAGACCAAAGGGTGTAATTGTCCTTCCAGACCGTGTTGCGCCGAACGGTGGCGACGAGGTAGCAGCATCCCACGAGCGACAAGGCGACGCACCATGCCCTGACCGCCCTGGGACTCTGGATATGCTTCGAGAGCAGCCCCGCAAGGACCAGGACTGCACCGACCGAGGGAAGGTACAAGTAACGTTCGGCGAAGGGATACGGTATGGCGCGGATGTAAAAGGCCGGGAGCAGCGGCACGAACGCCAACACCAGACCGAATGCGACCGTTTTCGTTTTTCTGGCCACGCCGCACAAAAGCGCCACGGCAGCAACGACGGTCAATACGGAAAAAACGGCAAGCGGCTCGCTGAGCGATCTTACCGGATTGAACTCGTACATCGCGTTCAGCTCCACCGGCACGATCAGCTTCCAGGCATAACGCACGGCCAAGGGGAAAGTATTAAGGATCAGCTGGAAAGGAGAGAGGTCGGGATGCCGGTTTATGGGCGCGAATGCCCCAAGCACGCTTCCCCTGACAGCCAGATAACAAAGAGCCACAGCGAGGTATGGGGCGTATCGTGCCACCAGCCTGGAGAGCGGCGCAATTCTTTTCTCGACGAGGTAATCGACCACCAACAGGGCCAACGGAAGCGTTATTGCTATCTCCTTGGAGAGGAGTGCCAGTGCGAAAAGAGCCGCCGGCAAAAGTTTGTAATACCAGGAGCGGTCCAGATAGCGCACATGGAGATAGACGCAACCGATGTAAAAAAGCGTCAGCAGCAGGTCAGTCACGCACATGACCGCTGCCACCACTTCTGTATGTATCGGGTGAACGGCGAACAACATCGCAGCCAGCAGCGAGAAGGCTGTTACATGCCGGGAATTCTCCCGAGCCAGCACAGCCTCGCAGAGCAGGAACACCAGGATGGTGACCGCGGCGTGGAGCAGAATGTTTAGCGCATGGTAGCCCCAGGCTTTCAATCCAAAAAGGTAATAACAGGCCATGTAAACGACATGCAGCAGTGGCCGATAATAGTTGGAGACGGAACTGCCCTTGAATCCCCACACCTCGTTGGTGAATATAGTGGGCAGGAAGTGAAAGTCCCTGATCCAGGGGTTCTTGAGCACCTGGTATTCATCATCATAGACGAACCCGTTGGAGAGCGTGTTCCCGTACGCAACGCAGACGGCAAGGACTAGGATGAAGAAAATTGCCAGGCGGGTCCTGGATGAACGAAGTTCGCAAGTGGTCATTCGTTCCCCTCCCGATCGATGTTTCTCGTATCGCCCACCCAGTAAAGCGGTCTGCCCTGTGCCTGCTCGAAAGTCCTGCCGACGTAAGAGCCGATTATGCCGATACTGAAAAGGATTATCCCGTTATAAAAAGTCATGAGTATGATGATCGACGTCCACCCCGGAACGGTTACCTGGAAAACAAAATGATCCAGTAATGCCTTCACGAGATAGATGAGGCTGACAGCCCAGAGGGTAAAGGATGTCCAGGTGATGAACCGGATGGGACTGGAGGAAAAGCTCAAGATGGCGTTGATGGCAAGGCTGAGCATCTTGTGGAAGGGATAGTTGGTGCTGCCGGCATAGCGTCGGTCGCGGTCGTACTGGATGATGCACTGGCGGAAACCAATGATGGCGAAAATGCCCCGCATGAAACGGTGACGTTCCCGGAATTTTCGCACCACCTTCAGCACCTTTTCGTTGAACGCCCGGAAATCTCCACAGTTCTCCACGATATCCCTGGTCGATAACCGGCGCATCAGCTTGTAGAACAGCCAGGCGGTAGCCAGTTTGAATCCGCTTTCGCCATCACGCCTCGTTCTCTGGGCATGAACCAGATCAAAGCCTTGCTCCATCTTTTCCAGCATCCGGGGGATCTCTTCGGGCGGGTCCTGCAGGTCGGCATCGATGATGACAACCATATCCCCCCCGGCGAAATCCATGCCTGCCGTGATCGCTATCTGGTGCCCCATGTTTCGGGCAAGGTGCACAACCTTGACGCGCAAGTCACGCTCGGACAGTTCGTTAAGGCGGAGGGCTGTGTCATCCCTGCTTCCGTCGTTGACGAAAATGAATTCGAAGAGATAGTCTCCCGCCTTCTCTGCTACCCCGGCCATTCTCCGGTAGAACTCGTAGATGGTCTCAGATTCGTTGTAGCACGGTATGATCACGCTTACGGTCTTCTTGCTAACTGTAGTCACTCTTCAGCCTCGCACCACGTTGTACCTTGAAGAGATGGATTCACGACGTCTTGTCCACGCCCGCCCGTCTTCCACAGGCAGGAAGGATCGAAATGATTCACCAGGTAGAGAGGTCTCCGCTTGGTTTCGTTGAACATCCTGCCAAGATATTCGCCTATCATGCCGAGGGTCATCAATTGCACTCCCCCCAGAAACAGCATCACTACCATCAAGGAAGCATAGCCTTGCACGGGATCGCCGTAGGTCAGTTTCTTGAAGATGACGAAGCAGGCATAAATAAAGGCACCAGTCGCGGTCAGCAGGCCAATATAGGAAGCGATCTTCAAGGGAACGATGGAGAAGGAGGTAATGCCTTCCAGTGCGAAATTCCACAGACGCCAGTAGTTCCATTTGGTCTTCCCAGCGAAGCGTGGCGAACGCCGGAAGTAGACTGCAGCCTGCGGGTAACCTATCCAGGCAAACAGCCCTTTCATGAAACGATGCTGCTCACGCAGCAGCCCCAATGCCTGAACTGCCTTCCTGCTGAGCAACCGGAAGTCCCCGGTATCCTCCGGTATACTAATCCGGGTAAGCCTCTGGATAACTCGATAAAAAAGCTTCGCCGTAGATTTTTTCAGGCATGATTCCCCCTCCCTGACACTGCGTTTCGCGTAGACGACGTCGAAGCCGTCCTGCCATTTCGAGACGAGGTCCGGAATCAACTCGGGCGGGTCCTGAAGGTCGGCGTCGATCACCACCACAGCATCCCCCCGGGCATGGTCCAATCCGGCAGTCATGGCAATCTCTTTGCCGAAATTGCGGCTCAGGTCGATGGTAGCCACCCGTGGATCGCATAATCCGCGAATAACCTGCAGAGTACGGTCGGTGCTGCCATCATTTACATAAAGTATTTCCCAGTTGGCACCAAGGTTATTCATCACCGTCGAGAGCCGCCGGTGGAAATCAGGTAGCACTTCTTCTTCATTGTAAACCGGGACAACTACGGAAAGGGTGAATCCCTTTTGACTAGGCAAAAGAGCCTCCTTGTCAATAGATTGCCTTGATGCCAAATTCATACGAAATAGCCTATTACCGGTATCAATTCGGGGCTTAGAGGGTGCTGATTAGCTTGACTGGACGCAACTAGCAAGCGGACGAATCGGAGGGCTCCAGGGCTGGGTGACGCTCTTCTGGCTCATCGCTTTGGTGTCTATTCCCCAGGCTTTCTACAAGAGTGCTAGTCCATCTTATGGCCATTTTCAAGAGAATATGGAATGCTGGAACAGCGTAACCAGGTCGTTTTTATAGCACAGTAAATTATCATGGCACAAGAAGTAATAGCGATCGTGAGCGCACAGGAGTAACTCAGGGTGCGCGTTTGAAGGGTCGCAATAAAGCCGGCGTAGAATGTTCGGAGGATTTGCTATTTCTAACATACCGCTGAAGATTAAGCGAATCTCGTTCCGAAACAGGGGCAAGATTTATCGCGTAAGCTTCCCCGTCAAGTAGACATTTCATAAGTAGACTTTCTGGTGTAGCGAGTCATGTAATCAGCGGGTGTCAGATCCCCAAGGGCGTCGTGTGGACGCAGCTCGTTGTAGTCGTTCGCCCACCAGTAGGTAATCTCCCGGACCTCGCTCAGGCTCTGGAACACATACAGGCTCAGGATCTCCTCTCGATAGGTGCGTTGAACCTCTCGATGTAAGCGTTCTGGTTCGGTTCACCAGGTTGGATGTAGTGGATCATCATGCCGGCAGCCTCTGCCCAGGCAACGAAGTCGCCACTGAGGAACTCTGGCCGAAATGTCCTACTGCCCCAACTTACCCATTGGCCAAGTTCATTAAAATCAGGTAAAAGTTATCAGCATCCCCTAATTGGCGCTCATCTTCCGCATGGGAATCCGGCTCCCTGAATCGGGACTTAATTACATACCCCTCAGTTCCCACTGTCACAGGCAAGCAAACAAGCTGGACGCAGCATTGCACTCCAGCCGCAGCAGGAGGTCGCCTCTCACGGCAGAGTTTTACGACATATTTACCGTTTCGCCAGTGGCGAATAAATAGCTCAAAAGTGCTAATTTGAGATATAAATTTGATTTTCCAGGCTGACCCAATAGAATTTCGATTATGGCTAATCTCTTAGACATAGTCTACAGTCGCGGCACTCCGGGAATCTTGATCTTCAATCTGGCGGGAGACCTAATTTTTTCGAATGAGGTCGCGATCGAGATGCAGGTCGTGACGCCAGGAGATGGACACAAACAAGGATGGGTGCACGACGGGATTAAAAACTTATTACAATCCGTATTTAATTACTCGACGGACGACTTCGCATGCAGGGCCGAACACCAAAACGTTGTCAATGCAGGAAAGCTCCCGTACTCGGCTCGCCCCTTCCTCATCGGGGGGGACGGCAAAGGCAGAATGCAGACCTGCATCCTGGTCTTGGTCGAAAAAGTCGTAAAGGAACACGAGGTTAACGTCGCCAGGTCACGGCAGAAATTTCGACTCACCAAAAGAGAAGCCGAAGTGGCCAAGTTCATAAGCAAGGGCTTCTCCAACAGGGAAATATCCGACAAGCTTTTCATCTCAGAGTTCACCGTTAAGAACCACTTGAAGCAGATCATGAAAAAGACCGGGGCGACTGCCCGGAGTCAGATCTTCGCGTTGCTTCAGTAGTACCCTGACATACCTGCCAGGGGTTCACCTTTGCTCAAGACAGCGTCATTCTCTCTTGATCGGATTGCAAGTTTACCCCACCCTCGGCACTGTTGAGCCTCACCTGCTGTCCTAACTGTCTAATGTTTTGTTGTAGCTCGGTCATCTTTTGGACGCCGATAGGAGGGTAACTATTGGAACTCGGCTGACAAATTTCCATTTACCCCAACAGGCTACAGCACCAAGAGGATTTGGAAATTAGAAGGAGGCGACGGCAATGAAAACACCTAATAAAATGGGCGTTGTTCTCTTTTATTTTTTGTTATTGAATAGTATTGCTTATGCATCAGAGGGTAACATAACAGGTGTTGCAATAAATGGTTTCTTTGTTGATGTGAAAAATCCAGAAACTGGTACTCAAAAAGTCATCGGAAAAGAAAAAAATATAATCAAGAAGTGGATAGTTCAGTTCTCAGGACCAATTTATGAGGCTGACAAAAAAAAGATTCTGGATATCGGCTGCCGCATACATGATTACATCCCTGAGTTTGCGTTCATTGTCTCAATGGATGAAAAGACCAAGAATAGAGTAGATGGCTTTCCATTTATTCAAGGGGTGGTCAAGTACAATGCTGAGTACAAGATAGAAAAAAAACTCGCGGAGAAGATCAGAAAGAACGAAACGATAAAACAATTCCACATCAGGGCTGATTCCGCTGAAAATCTCTCGGTTATCCTGTCTGCTGTTTTAAAGAAAAAGGGTGTAATTCTGGATGTAGGACGGGCTGTGGCGAGAGTAAAGGTTGATTCGGGAGCAATCAACCAGATTGCAAACCTTGAGGAAGTAGCCTGGATTGAAGAAGCTGCAGATATGATGTTGCTGAACGATACTTCCAAATGGACAATCCAATCGTACACTCCTGAAAACACAACGATATGGGGCAAAGGTATACTTGGTGACGGGCAGATAGTGGGTATCGGCGACACCGGTGTCGACTATGACATGCCATGGTTTTATGATCCTTCGGGAGTGCCTATCGGCCCCACACATAGAAAAATTGTCGGGTATACGAGCTATGCAGACGATTATGACGGCACCTTCGGACACGGCACCCACGTATCGGGTACCGTTGCAGGCAATCGCACCCCAGTGGACGGCTTCTCTGACGCCAACGGAATGGCACCCGATTCCAAAATTTTCATGCAGGATTTAACGCCTGGTGATGAAAATTCCGTTTATCCTCCATCAGACCTCGGACTTTTGTTCAATACTCCCTATTACGCAGGGGCCAGGCTCCATACCAACAGTTGGGGGGCAACTGCCAATGCATATGATACGTTCGCCCGGACCGCCGATCTCTTTATCTGGGAGAACAATGATTTTCTTGCTTTCTTTGCCAACGGAAACTCAGGCGATGCCGCAGGTACAGTCGGTACTCCGGCTACCGCGAAAAATGTCGTCAGTGTCGGAGCCTCTGAAAATGGTCTTAATGCGGAGAATCTGGCATGGTTCAGCAGCAACGGCCCCACGACGGATGGCCGAACCAAACCAACGGTCACTGCTCCGGGGGTAAATATTGTCTCTGCCGATTCCGACGGCATTAAAAACAGCTTCAACAGCGGAACGATCGCCATGAGCGGTACTTCGATGGCAACACCTACGGTGGCGGGTGCCGCAGCCCTTGTGAGGCAATATTATACGGACGGTTACTGGCCCAACGGGACGGCAAACGCTGCCAATGGTTTCGAGCCCTCAGCTGCCATGGTCAAGGCAACACTCATCAACAGCGCTCAGAACATGACCGGCAATTACACCGATGCCCTCATACCTTCCACCGGACAGGGGTGGGGGAGGATAAACCTCTCCAATGTTCTTCATTTTTTCGGCGACAATAAGTTTCTCAATGTAACTGACGTTACTTCCGGCCTGCTAACCGATGCGACATGGAGTTGGCGCTATTTTTCAGCAGGCACCCAGATGTTAAAGGTCACGCTGGTCTGGTCAGATTACCCCGGGGCTGAGGAAGCGGCTAAAGCGCTCGTGAACGATCTCGACCTTTCGGTAACTGCACCTGACGGCACCACCTATAAGGGTAACGTCTTCCAAAATGGTGTGTCCATCGCCGGTGGCAGTGCCGACAGGCTAAATGTTGAAGAGCAGGTTTTAATACCGCCCACTTTGCAGCCAGGGAACTATACCGTATCGGTCACAGGCTACAATGTGCCATTCGGCCCTCAGCCTTTCACCGTGGTCGTCACGGGTGCCGCGGATATTACCTCAAAGGGATTCATCTATATTGACAAGACCAGATACAACGGCTCGGATACCATCAAGATCAATGTCGGTGACCGGGATCTAAATCACAACAGTTCGGTAGCCGAAACAGTGAGCGTAATCATCAAAAGCACAACAGAACCCGGTGGAGAGACTGTACAGTTGGTTGAGAGCGGGCCTGACACCGCGATGTTCACCGGTTCAATCGTTATCCGCAGGGGAGCGGCACAGACCAACAACGGGTATTTGGAGGTGGCGGAAGGGGATACCATCACAGCCACGTACCTTGACGCAGACAATGGCACCGGAACACCCTCGAGTACTTTTGCCACAGCTCTTGCGGATCTCAGTCCGCCGGTCATTTCGGCGATAACAATCAATTCAGTTGGCCAGGACAGCGCAACGGTCATGTGGACTACAAATGAACCGGCTTCGGCCGCCATCAATTATGGCGATACGAAGGGTTTAGGGGCATCTCGGTCCAATCCCTGGTTCATGACCTCACAGTCCTTAACCATCAAGAATTTGAAAGAAGCCACTACATACTACTACGAGGTAAATTCCACTGATGAGGCGGGAAACATCGGTCGCGACAACAATGGTGGCGCCCTGTATACATTTACTACGCTCAGTCTGCCTCCTGCCATAACAGTAAATTCATCTAATTTCACGGTGACGTACCAGCCCGAAACCGTAATTTACGGTACTGCCAGCGACCCCTCGGGCGTTGCCGTTGTTGCGGTCAACGGCCAGCCTGCCTCCTATAGGCCCAGCGACGGCTATTACGAACTTACGGTCCCCCTAACCATTGGAGAAAATTTCTTCACTGTAACTGCAACCGATACCCTCGGTAATTCAAATACACTCAGCATAAAGGTTATCCGCAATGTGCCGCCTGATCTTGTGATAACCTCGTTGGTCAGCCCGGTGAAAGGAGGGTGGAACGAGCCCATCCACATAGAGAACAGCGTGTGCAACATCGGTTCAGGGACTTCTCCTGGCACGGGATATATCACATGGGTTCTGTCGGCCGACACAGTCATTTCTCCCGCCGAGGACAGAATGATCGGCGCGCTCATATATGGAGATGACATTCTACCGGGAGAATGCGTATCAATACCTGTTGATATCCAGCTTTCGCTCCCTGTAAGTTTTGTATCAACCGCCTATTACGTGGGGGGCTGCGTTGATGCTTCGGATGATATATGGGAATCAGACGAAACGAATAATTGTCGCACGGGCAATCAAATGACCATTGAAGGTCCTGATTTGGTCGTGAGTTCCGTGTCTAACCCGGCCACTGCACTTACCGCAACCAATTTCACCGTCTCAAATACTGTCACCAACATTGGTGTGGGAGCGAGTCCAACGGTTGACGTCTTGGTATACCTTTCCACTGATCCCATAATCACGAGGTCGGATATTATTATCGGCTACAGGCATATTCCCCTCCTCGAACCCGTTGGTTCACCCTCTAAATATCCTTCTGAGTCACGCGATGACACTGTCGTCACGATCCCCAGTACAGTTCCCGGGGGTACTTATTACATCGGTGTCATTGTGGACCCCTATAATACAGTCAAGGAATCTAATGATGCAAACAATGCCCGGACAGGTACCCCCGTCACCGTAATCGGGCCTGACATTGAAATGGCTTCCGTGAGCGGCCCTGCCAGCGGCTCTATTGGTCAGGCCATCACGGTCAGTAATACGGTCATCACGAGTGCAACCGGCGGCGGTTCGTCCGGATTTAATGTAGCCTTGTACCTGTCGACAGACAGCATGATCAGCACTTCTGATATCTACCTTGGAAGTCGTTATGTGAATGGTCTTGTGGCGGGCGGGTCAAGCACGTCCGAGATGACGCTCACCTTGCCTTCTTCAGCATCTCCCGGAACGTACTATATTGGCGCCATAGCGGACTATGATAATAAGGTGTCGGAATCCAATGAGATGAACAACGCCATTGCTGGAAACCAGATCAAGGTTGCCGCTAGCAATCCCCCTGGTGTAGTGCTCACCCCGACGACAGTGTCGGTCACCGAAGGAGGCGCCACCGCCACCTATACTGTGGCGCTCGCGAGCCAGCCATTGGCAACTGTAACCATTACCGCCACACCCGATAGCCAGGTTACCGTGGACAAAGCCGCCCTCACTTTCACAACGAGCAACTGGAATGTGGCACAGAGCGTTACGGTTACGGCAGTAAACGATGCTGTGGCTCAAGGGGCACATACCGGCACTATCACGCACCGGGCCTCCGGCGGCGGCTATGATGCCGTGGTGATCAGCAGCGTCACGGCAAGCATTACCGATAACGACATCGCCGGGGTTGTAATCAACCCGACGACAGTGTCGGTCACCGAAGGGGGCGCCACCGCGACCTATACTGTGGCGCTCGCGAGCCAGCCATTGGCAACTGTAACCATTACCGCCACACCCGATAGCCAGGTTACCGTGGACAAAGCCGCCCTCACTTTCACAACGAGCAACTGGAATGTGGCACAGAGCGTTACGGTTACGGCAGTAAACGATGCTGTGGCTCAAGGGGCACATACCGGCACTATCACGCACCGGGCCTCCGGCGGCGGCTATGATGCCGTGGTGATCAGCAGCGTCACGGCAAGCATTACCGATAACGACATCGCCGGGGTTGTAATCACCCCGACGACAGTGTCGGTCACCGAAGGGGGCGCCACCGCGACCTATACTGTGGCGCTCGCGAGCCAGCCATTGGCAACTGTAACCATTACCGCCACACCCGATAGCCAGGTTACCGTGGACAAGGCCGCCCTCACTTTCACAACGAGCAACTGGAATGTGGCACAGAGCGTTACGGTTACGGCAGTAAACGATGCTGTGGCTCAAGGGGCGCATACCGGTACTATCACGCACCGGGCCTCCGGCGGCGGCTATGATGCCGTGGTGATCAGCAACGTCACGGCAAACATCACCGACAACGACACCGCCAAGCCTGATCTGGTTGTGAGCGGGCTGTCCAGTACTGCGCAGACAAAAAATGGAGTCACAATCACGGTTAAAAATACGGTTAGCAATATAGGTGGAGCATCTTCTGGCGGCTTTTTAATCGGGATATACTTGTCGAGTGACAACATAATTACAAATTCTGACATCTATATTGGAAGTCGCTATGTAGGATGGCTCATGGCGGGTGCTTCGAATACGGGCAGCACAACAGTTACTTTGCCTTCTTCACTAGGGGCAGGTACATATTATATCGGAGCCATAGCGGACTATAACAATGAAGTGTCGGAACAAGTCGAGACAAACAACATTTTTGTTGGCAATAGCAGGCTACGCATAAAGTAAGGGCAACACAAGTATCAAGGTGATCTGCATCTGATGACTGACTATCACCGCGACTGAATCCCATGGTACACATGGAACGAGAAATGGGTTAGCCATTATGGCTAACCCATTGATTTTTTTGGTTGCAGGGATAGGATTTGAACCTATGACCTTCGGGTTATGAGCCGTTTTTGATTGTACTGACTTTCGCAGCCAGATCAGGTGGTTGCTGGTATATCAGATATTTAGTTCCGGCACGAGCCTTTCCATCTTGCCCATGTTTATCAGCTTTCCCAGATTTTGGTACACACTTTGGTACACACCTCTCCCCCTACCCCATCAATGCTTAGTGCCCTCTTAACCTACACCTGAAAATATAAAAGCGGGAAACGGGGTTCGAACCCAGCAAGCGCCAAGAGATACCCCCAACAACAGTAGATAAAATATTCACAAAATCAAACGATTAGCACTGGCTTCCCTTGTGATTTCCGTCCAACGAAATGCAGGGAGTTCAATCAGAAGACAGCACAACCTGCGAAAGTATTGCGAAAATGCTGGTTCAATCTTAACCTGCTGGTTATTAGGAAATTACCTAAAAACCCGCGCCTAAACAATTTAGCTGCTTAAGCACAATGAAGATTGTTCTAACAGGTGGTCTTACAATGTCAAACCTGCCCTCCCTACTGTGGCGGCTGCTCGGCGGGGGGAGTATGCGGTACCCAGTTGCTGCCGTCGAAGATGTACTCGATGTTGCTGGTGCTGTCCACCCAGATCATGCCCACTACCGCCTTGGGCGGAGCGGTGTCGCTCACCACCTTGCCGCTTGGCGGCAGTGACGGGAGGTCGCTTTCCGTGGCCAGCGTCGTCCCCCCGGGTACCGGTTCCGCAGCGCACACCGTGGCCCACAACAACAGAGTTCCCATAAAGCCGGACGCAATCAAGATCGTCACAAACCGTTTCATTCGGATATCCTCCTCAGATAGTTCCCGCTCGTAATCTCCCAGCACGGCTCGGACCGAGATCAGCGGTCCGAGCCCTCCCCTAGTCTAGTGGCACCCGAAGCAGGTCGACTTGAAGGCCCCCTGCACGTTGAGCGTGCCGTTTCGGTGCTGCGTCGGGTTGGTGATCGTCGTACCCTGGCCGTTCACGCTGCTCACGTCGGGGTGGCACAACTGGCACTGGTTCAGGCTCGAGGTCGGACCCTGGTTGCCGTGGTTCCCGCTGTGCCATACCCTGCCGTCCGCAGGCGGATTGCCGTGGCAGGCCGCGCACTGCTGACCGGTCGCGTTCCAGGCCGGGGTCCGCTGCGCACCACCGTAGTTCACCGTGATCAAATCGTAGTCATCGCTTCCCGCGTTGTACGAGTAGTAGCTGAAGCTGCCGGCCTTCACAGCGTGGCAGGATACGTTCGAGCAACTCTTCCCGGAATCGTACAGCGGCACAGAACCCGCAGTGAAGCTGTACTGGGTATCGACGGCAACAGTCACGTTCGACTGGTGGTCGTTGATGGGGAGCACCATGAGGTGGCTGGCCGCCCCGCCGCTGTGGCACGGCGTGCAGTTGTTCCACCCCTCCGAAGCCTTGGCCGTCTTCGCCACGTGCGACAGGTGCGCTCCGCCGCCGCCCGAGTAGGACTCGAAGCGTGCCCCGGACCAGTTGTTCATAGTGCCGAAGCGAAGACCGGCGCGCTTGGGCACTGGCGGATAGCCGTGGCAGGCGTCGCAGGTGCCAAAGGGCTTGAAGGCACCTCCGGCAGCGTTATGCCGGTGGCAGTTCAGGCAGCCGGTGGTCGGGTGGCCGGTCTCCGGGACCCCGTTCCGGAAGTGCGCGGTCACGGTGTGGCAAACCTGGCAAAGCCCGAGGTTGGTCCCCAGGTCGACCAGCCCCGTGGTGCTGTTGGTAAAGGTGATGGCGACGCCATTGATCATGGATCTGATCATGGAACGGTTGGCGCTGCCGTGGGTGTCGTGGCAGGCGACGCACCCCATGGTCTGGCCGCTCCCTTTGGCGGTGAAGTGGCTACTCATGTTGAGGAATGCCGGGCGAACCAGAGCCGCGTCGTTGTGGCAGGAGGCACACAGGGCATTTCCGGAAACGGACAGGCGAGTGTAGGAACCGAGCGCCCCGGAGATGTGCCGGCTGTTTTGATCGTGGCAGTCGGTACACCTGCTGCTTGAGGCGTAGCGGCCATGACCGGTGCTGTCGAAGTTCGCCTGGTACGGTGCGGCTACCCCGTTCGGCAGTACCGACGGCTGCGCCGCGTGACAGGAGGTGCAGGACAACCGGCCGACGCTCCAGGAGGGGAGGCCGCCCGGATGGCAGCCGACGCAGGCGGAACCCGCGCCGTTGACGAGATCCACCGAGCCGTTTAAGTGGGTGGCAGGATCGAAGCTGTGGCAGTTCTGGCAGGCAGTCACCCCGTTACCGAAGTAGTTCCCCGGGCCATAGGCGAGGGTTACGTGGGCGCTGTGCCCACCGGTGGCCATCGGCTTTGCGCTGGCCGCGCTGCCGCCGTGGCAGGTGGTGCAGCTGTCTTTCACCTGGTAGCTGGCGAAGCTGTCCGCCATGGCCTGGCTGATGGCACCCGAGGCGACGAGATTGGGGATCGCCAGGGTTGCTACCGAGTTGTCCAGCTGGGCGTTGTCGAGGTAATCGAGGGAGTCGAGCAGTAGTTGCTGCGCATACATCGGGTTGTGGGCGTAGGCCCCTGGCTCGCTGGCCAGGAGCACGTAGTTGAAGGCGGCCCCCATGGTGTTGGCCCCGTTCTCTCCGGAGCCCCAGTTGGTGGTGCTGAAACCTGCAGTCGGGGAGGTCGTACCGAAGCCTTTGGCGGCAAGCTGCGCCTTGAGGATCTCCAGCCCGTTCAGGAAGGCGGCGCGCTCAGCGGCAAGCCCCGCCTCGCTAAGGGAGCTACCGTGGCAGCCGGCACAGACCGGCAGCGCCCCGGTGACGAAGGTGTGGCCGTTGCCGGCGTTCTTGTGGCAGGCGACACAGGGACCGTTCGCGTCGCTTAGGCCGAGCCTGGTGTGGGTAGACTCGCCGCTGTAGCTGCGCCCTGGGAAGTGGTACCCACCCTTGGCGTAGCTGGTGCCGCCCACCGCCATGAAGTGCGGATCGATGAACTTGAGGTTGCCGAAATCGGCGAAGTTATCGCGCCGGACCGCGATGCTCTGCCCGTTGTTGGTGCCGCTGTGGCAGCCAAGGCAGATGTTCGACTTGCCGAGGTTCGGGTACTGGTAACCGGGGTCCTCGGCATAGGGGCGCACCGGAGTGACCGAGCGCAGGATCCCGTTGCTGATGTCGCTGTGGCAGCCGACACAGCTCAGCACCTCCTTGGTCTTGTCGGCCGCGCTTCCCCAGGCTGCGGTAATCTTGGCGCTGGACCAGGCCACAAAGCCGGTTGTGGTGTGGCACTGCACGCAGCCCGCCTTGGTCTTGAAGTCCTCCCCTTTCCAGGGAGCATCAGCGACTGCGGCGTGTGCCGAGCGCGCCCACTGCTGACGCACCGCAAGGTTTGAGCTGCTGTCGGCATGGCAGTTGGAGCAGTTGGAGCGCGAGGTCACGTAGGAGGCCGGGTAGCCGGCGGCGGTCATGGTGTTGAAGTGCACGGGGGTCGCCCCTGCGGCACTTCCTGCTGTACTGTGCGGGTTATGGCAGGCGATGCAGGGATTGGCGCCGATGGCAAACGGGTGGTTGGCGACGTTGCCAGTGGAGTCACGGTGGCAGCCGTTGCAGACGCTGTCGGCGACGTCAGGCCGGTGGCCGCCCCCCGTGTGGCAGGTCGAGCAGGTCAGGCCGTTGGCATTGTGGGGCGAGCCGGAAAATGCCGTGACGATCGAGGTCGGGTGGCAGGTGGCGCAAAAATTGGATCCGACGGTCCCGGCACTTGCGTAGGCGATCGTGAACGTGGAACCGTTCACCGTGTTGGTGTTGACCGGCGTCGGCATCGCCGAATTGGTGTGACAGGTGATGCAGTGTATCCCGGCCGTCCTGTGCGATCCGGTCGACCACAAAGAGAACGCCGTTGAAGGGTACACCCCGTGCGAGCTGTGGCAGCCGTTGCAATTGGTGCGCATGTAGCCGGTTACCGAGTTGGTGACGGTGATCTGTACCGTGTCAGAGGCAAGCGTCTTGGCCCCCGCCATCTCCGCCAGTTGCAGAACGTAGGTGCCCGGAACGACAGGGATGAATGAGGGGGTCAGGGTGTTCCAGGCGCTTGTGTCGACGGTGGCGGGACCGCTTACAAAGCTCCAGGCGAGGGTACCGCTTCCGGTGAGGGTACCGGTCAGGTTGACCACCTGGTTGGTCTGCGCTACCTGGTCCACGCCGGCATTGACGGCGGCCTGCATGAACGTTGCTGTCACCGTTCGCGGCGCGATGACGTTGGCGACGGTGATCTTGACGGCACCACCGTAGGGGTAGCTGACAGGACTTCCGTAGATATCGGCCACGGTGCCGCCGGTCACCCCCATGAGGTAGCAGTTGGTATAGGTTGGCGTTGCCGTCAGAACAGCCGAGTTGTTATAGGAGACCAGTACGGAAGTGGCAGAGATGCTGCCGGGCCCTATGGCCGAGGCAGTTACCTGGTACTGCCTCGCGATGAAACCGGCCACCAGGGATTGCGTGGTGCCGTTTGCCTTGTTGAAGGTCGTCGCATACTGGGTGGTGTAGTTGCCGAGAGGCACCGCAGTGCCGCTCTTGGTCAGGGCGGAGATCTTGTATCCCACATTCGCCGAGACCGTCACCGGCACGTTGGCGCTGGTGGTGAAGTTGGTGTACACGACACTGCCGGCAGTGGTCTGGGTGGCATTGTTGCGTACCTTGAGCGTTCCACCCGTGGTACTCAGCTTCGTCTGCAACTGCCATGTGGTAGCGGCCCAAGCATACAGCCCCCCCGCCGTCAGCAAGCAGACGAGAACAGATAGTACTCTCTTCAACATAAAGCCCCCCTTGTCTTTAGTAAAGACGGTCAGCGGCGACTTTCCGCTGAACGCGGTGCCATCTTGAAACATTTCCCGAACCATCCGTACAACAACTCTTAACGCTGCGCTGCAGTTGTCAGGGGCATAGTCGGGCTCCTGTCACAAAGCAGCTGATAAGCTCAATCCAATGAGCACATAGCGACCTTAGCGACCACAGGCACCTGTTTTCCCGACGAGGACTGCACTCAAATACTAAGACCTAGACCTAATCAACCTCTAATTACAAAATTTGGTCCAAAATACTACAATGAATACAATTTTAAAAAAACTCTTCAAAAATAGCTGGATGAGGGAGTCGGCAGACTGGAGACAAGTGACACTGCCAGTGGGACCTGTCTTTTGGCTGGAGCAACCGCGAATTCACTAATGCGAAACGTGATGCTGTGCCAGCGTAAGCTTCACAGATTCGGTGCGATGCCCGATATTGCCCCTCCCGTGGTCATAACTTCAACCTTGTTCATTTGCCGTAGATGAATAGATATACACGAAACTGTTTTAAAAAGCATGCGTACTACTGACCACAGTGCCCTACGGAGACTGTAGTTATAATTGTGACTGCCACTGATGGGATTTGAGATAGGGAAAACGGGGATTTCCGGGGACAGGATTTCCGGAAGATTTCCGGGGACACAATACCTATAATTTTGCAACACATGAGGGGCAGAAGATTGGTCCCCCGATTTCCGTGGCCACACCACTCATTTCTGCGGTTTCGCCGGCCTACCAGGATGACCTTTTCTGAGGTCCCGTCCCGTAATCGCTTCCACTCTTTTTAGAAAGTTCTGACTTCCCACAGGCCTGCCAGTCTTTACTCCAGCTCGAACTCTGTCGTTTGCCTCAGCATCCTCTCCTTGAAGCAATTCGCCCCAGTCCTTCACCAGCCCTAGCAACGTCCGGTCGGCAACGAGAGGATCGGTCCCCCCCATATGGAACTTGGCGCTCGACCACTGATAATCCCAAGGTTTTCGCACCATCTTTGCGCGAACTGGGTTCTGCTCTATATATCGCGCCGCCGCTATGAGGTGCTGCTCGTCTAGAACGCAGGAGCTAAACCGGCCTTGAAATAGATAGCCCCTAACATCCTGGCGAAAGTTCTTCATCCTCGTGTACAACCTGTGCGCTTCGCCAAAAGCTTTCGCCAGGGAGGACTCTTCCTCGGGAATAGCGATAAAGTGAACGTGGTTCGTCATCAGACACCAAGCAAGAATCTCGACACCGCAAGCTATGGCGTGTGTCTTGATCAACTGCAGATAGACTTGCCGGTCGTCCTCGGTGTCGAAGACATTCATCGACCGGACCCCTCTCTGCGTCACATGATGAGGATGTCTGGGCACTACGACCCGGGATATGCGCGCCATGGCCACAAAATACAGGAAGAAATTAATGTGTCAACATTTAATAGGTATTGTGTCCCCGGAAAAGGAGGGAGGAGAATGAGGGAACTGCGGACAAACAAAAAGGCGGACAAACAAAAAGGCACTTAGCCTAATCAGCCAAGCGCCTTTATTATTTTTTGGTTGCGGGGACAGGATTTGAACCTGTGACCTTCGGGTTATGAGAGCAACCTGCCGTCCTCATCCCACTAAAAGAAAATCAACAACTTGCTAAAATGTCGAGCGGTTAGCCGGTCACTGATGATTTACCGTGTATCACATGTTAACCATGTTTGCAAGACTTTAGGGTACAACACAGGGTACAAAAAATTGCTTCGAAGGCTGACGAGAAACAAGATCGGATTCCAATTAACCCACCATAGAGACTTATTTCCTGATGTTTCCCCAGTAGCATCGCGCGTTTTCAACTGACAGATTCCACTCGATCTGAGCTGTGGACGCCGCCCACCAACAAACTTCTTGATGCCACTTCACCTGGCGCCAAACCATAGCTGATTGAATGGCGCTTACGCGCCACGCTCCCTCCTTAGTGCACGCAAGCAAAGGGAGGCGATCCACACGTCGCCTCCCTTCTATCCCTTTACTTACACCCGAAACAAGGGCAGTCGGCTCGTTATGATAACTTGCTCTTTAAAAATTCCAGCCCCTTATCCAGAAATCCTCCTTCAGGAACGACGCCATCTGGCGTAATTTTATCTACAATATCTGGCAACTGCTCTGAAAGCATGGCTGTCACTTCTTCAGTTGACATCCCTGCCTTGGCTGCTAGATTCTGGATTCTTTCGCTCCCTAACCCTTCTTCAATTTGTTCGGGAGAAATTGGCGTATTCTGCCCCCCACTCGTTTAATTATTTAACCACCGGCACTGTAGCATCTTTTACAGCGTTCGCATCAGCCTTAGCTTTTTCCTTTACTCCTTTTGCATCAGCTTTGGCCTTGGCTTTTGCGTCTTTTGCCTCTTTGGTTTTCGCTTCTTTGGCTTCTTTAGCCTTTGCAACTGCATCAGCTTTTGCCTTTGCTTTTGCAGATTTTACCTCATCAGCCTTGGCTTTTGCATCAGCTTTTGCCTTCCCTTTAGCTACTTTCGCATCGTTAGCTTTTGCGGTAGCTGCATCTGCACCTTTCTGCACATCGCCAGCAGCCTTGTTTACAGCAGCAGGTACATAAGACGGATTGGTAGCTTCAGCAGCGAACGCTACAGCAGTAAAGGACACGGCTACCAGGGTGGCAACTATTGCAGACAGGACTTTCTTCATGGGTAACACCTCCAGATGATTTTGCGAACGTATTTAACGCTGTAGGCAAATATCATAATACTTGCAATTTGCTAAACCGCTAATACTCATTCTGACTTTACTCAGCCAACCTAGGATACATGTAATACCGAGTACACTACCTTCTGCAAAATGTCATTCTTCATCTACTGAAACTTTTTTTGACATCAAAAACAATAGCCGCACCTAATTAATCTTCATGGCGATCATGTTTCTTATGTTTTTTATGCTTTTTGTGACCTTTATGTTTGCCATTATCTGAGTGCTCAGTAACCACTTTTTCTTTTACAATCACGCGGTCTCGCTCAACAATTCTTACAGGTTGAGGTTGAGGAGAGCCCACCTGTACTTGTACCCCAGGAGTACTGACGCCAACATTGACACCAGCAATAGCAAAACTTGCGGTTGCTCCAACCAGGACAATGCCACCAATCATTTTTTTCAACGTAGGTTCTCCTTGTGACTATCGTTAAAATGTTGCACTCGCGTAAGAGTCTTAATTGTTACCACTGTTCTCAGCCCGAGCCTTCTCGTTAGGAGTAATCTCTAGTTGCACACGGCGGTTTAATGCGCGATTCGCATCAGTATCGTTGGGTACTGCTGGGCGGCTTGAGCCATAGCCTATCGCAGTCATACGAGAACTTGGCACCCCGTTCGAGACTAAAAAGTCGCGAACGTGATCTGCTCGTCTTTGGCTCAACGGTTGGTTGATGGCGTCGGTTCCGCTAGAATCCGTATGCCCCTGAATTATTATGGTGGTTTCTGACTTTGCAAGTGTAGCTGCAGCCTTGGCCAGTGAGTCTCTCGCCGCCGGTTTGAGGTCATCCTTGCCTGTATCAAACAATATCCCCGACGGCAGCGCAACAAACACCTTGTCCCCGTCCCTTACTACCTCGGCTTCAGGCATACTCTTCTTCAAAGCAGCCGCCTGCCGGTCCATGTAGTTGCCGATACCGCCTCCGACGACCGCGCCGGTAAGGCCACCGATCGCTGCATTCCGTCCTCGATGGGACTTCCCGCCAACCAGCGCACCCACACCCGCACCAAGTGCAGCGCCACCGAGCGATCCGATAGCAGTCTTCTGCCACTCGGTGCTACCGTCTGGGTTTGTCGCGCAACCACTAGCCAACATTGCAACCAAGGTGCACCCAATTACAATTTTGCCCAACATCTTTGTTTTCATGCTCTTTCTCCTTCAGGTTACATTAGTATGCCGAGGTAAGAGGCTTATTATCCCAAGCATCGGAACATAACGGCTCATCCACATTCAATTATCTGCCACTCTTCAGCAGATCCCTGATTTCACTAAGCAGTATCTCTTCTCTAGTTGGTGTGGGTGGTACCTCTAGTGCTGCGGCTTCTTTTTTCTTGAGAGAGTTTATACCTTTGATTGCAACAAATACAGCTGCCGCGACGATAGTGAAGTCTATTATGGTCTGGATAAATTTGCCATAACTGATCAGTACGGGAGGCTTTTTGTCAACCCCCTCCTTCACAATGATGGACAGTTGGGAAAAATCAACTCCTCCCAGCATGACTCCGATTGGCGGCATAATAACGTCGCCGACAAAGGACGACACTATTTTGGCAAATGCTGCACCAATGATGATACCCACCGCCATATCGACAACGTTACCTTTTACAGCAAACTCCTTAAATTCTTTGACAATGCTCATGTTTATGCCCTCCGTGAGGATTATGAGTTAGGCCCCACCCGCCAGAGCGGCCAGATGGGGATTGGTGTAAGGCGTCGTAGTTGTCATAGCTCATCTCAAGGAGATGAAGGGGGCAGCATAGGATTTGTCGCCCCCACGGGAACAGTATCCCTGTTTTCGTTTTGATTCCTGGCAAGCTGCATCTACTCATTGCTGGATCCGAGAAAGCGGTAAATCGCACCACCAGCTACCGCCCCGACAATTGGGGCAATCCAAAAGAGCCACAGTTGCGAAATGGCCCATCCTCCGACGAATATAGCAACCCCCGTGCTGCGTGCTGGGTTTACCGATGTGTTGGTGATTGGAATGCTGATGAGGTGGATCAAGGTAAGCCCCAAGCCGATGGCAATCGGCGCAAATCCCTGTGGTGCACGTTTGTCAGTTGCTCCCATGATGATAAACAGGAACATCATGGTCATGACAATCTCTGTGATAAGTCCAGCGAACATCGAATACCCGCCGGGGGAATGCTCCCCATAGCCATTTGAAGCGAAGCCCGCAGCAACATCAAACCCCATTTTTCCGCTCGCAATCAGGAAAAGTACTGCCGCACCAGCGATCCCCCCGAGCACCTGAACAATGATGTACGGCACAAGGTCTTTAGCAGGGAAACGTCCGCCTGCAAAGAGACCGATGGAAACCGCCGGGTTCAGATGGCAGCCCGAAATATGTCCAATAGCGAATGCCATCGTGAGGACCGTCAATCCGAAAGCCAGAGCGACGCCATGTAACCCAATCCCAACATTCGGGAAAGCAGCCGCGAGGACCGCACTACCACAGCCACCAAGAACCAACCAGAATGTACCGATGAACTCAGCGCAGAGTCTCTTTGACATTGTGATTCTCCTTCCAGGTAAGAGTGCGATGAAACATGAGAAATCATAGCAAAACACCCTCCTAGAAATAATTCCAAAAGGGTGTTTGCTTGTTAGCGTCGGTAGCAATGATTACTAATTGTTGTTACAGGTGAAGTTGGATTCAATACGACGATTCTGTGCTTTCCCTGCTTTGGTCTTGTTGCTGGCTATGGGCTTTGTAGGACCATATCCAACAGCTTTGATTCGCTCAGGAGCGATCCCGAATTCTTTGACAAGATAATTACGTATCGTATCTGCGCGTCGCTGAGAGAGTTTCATGTTAAGTGCTTTGGGGCCAACATTGTCAGTGTGTCCCTCAATCACCCCAGTGGCTTTGGGAAACTCGTTCAAAAAGTCAGCCAGAGTTTTCATTTCATTGCGATACTGGGGCTTGAGATCGGCCTTGTTGGTATCGAACTGGATGTTTATGACTGCAGGGCTGCACAGCTTCGGAGCAGGTGCAGGAGGAGCAGCTACTACTGGAGCGGGCGCCATCACCGCAACTCTTGCTGCGCTCTTAGCAGTGCCGCCATCACCATTGCAGGTTAGGGTATATGCAGCATTGTCAGCCGGGGTAACCGTCATGGAGCCCTGTGGCGGAACAGGGCCGATTTCCGGTTGAATCACGCAGTTGGTAGCGTTGCTCGAACTCCACGTCAAGGTGGCAGTTTCGCCTTTGGTAATCGAACTCGGTGCAACCGTCATGTTGACAGAAGGAGCCGGAGGCACCGGCACTGGGGCAGGAGCAACTACCGGAGCCGGAACTGGCTTTTGCACAGGAGCAGGCTCAACAACCGGTTCAGGCGCAGGTGCAGGAGCCGCCACTGGTGCAGAAGCGGTCTTGCCCCCAAACAAGAAGGTCAGACCCGCTGTGTATTCCCAGTTGTACTTGGGACTGTCAGGGCTCTCCAGTAAGAACAGCTGGCGAGCGTCAGCGCGCAGAGCTACCGAGTCGGTCACAAAGTACTTGACCCCACCGCCGGCATTGATAGTCGCATCGGTGGTTCTGTCACTGATTTTAAGCCCTTCACGGCCGTGCCCATAGGTAATCCCCCCGCCGCCCACGGCAAGGTATGGTACCAGCGGCCCTTCAGGGAGGAAGTTGTAGAGGATGTCCAAGCGATAGGACAGTGCGTTGAAACTCCTGTCATTGCGCGTTCCTTCGGTCGCAAGGTAATCAGCGACGGCCTCTACCCCCCAGTTCTTTGTCAGGTCATACCCCAGACGCAGCCCGAAGACAGGGGCGGTTTTCAGGTGTTGCTCACCATCAAAGGTGTAACCACCGGCGAACGGAGAAATAGAGAATGCCCCCTCTCGCTCTCCAGCGATTGCGGCAGTCGCCACAGTCAGCACTGCAGCGCAGGCAAACATCGATGAAACAATCTTTTTCATACACCCTCCTTTGAACAAATTAGATATCTGCAATCTCAAACGCCATGCGGCGTCGAGCATCACTAAAGAGCATAACAAACCTCCGCCCCAAAAGCAACTTTCATTAATGCACAACTATGTGTGGCCCATTTTGTCTATCGGAATCCAATTTCAACCCACCATCGACAATTATGAGACCTACCCGCAATCTAGTAACGGAAAAATATTTCACAGAGTGTGGGCAACCCGGAACGCCAATACTGTGTTAAAATTCGAAGCCGACCCACAAGCTGAAGGGGGCGAAGACTTTGGATGCTAAGCTATAGCAAGGGTTGGGCTTGAGGTAGTCGGTGATGATGTCGCTTACGAACATGTACTTGAGCTTGATGGCGCTTGGCCTACTTCTACTGGTCCAAACAATGTGTCGATGGTCATAGTGCTTCCTCCAATGTTTTTAATGTTTAATACTGACGACGTGAAATACTGACCTTAGATGTCTACTTTTCACCATGTGATTCGAGCAACTCCACCTCCATATGTTTGCTCCAGATATATAGCGTAACCAGAAAGCGAATTCAAGTCACAAGAGATAAATTTTAGACGTAATTACAGTAAGTTAGAAAGATGCGCAGAAAACGTGCAAGTTGCAAAAGTACCTATTTTTGCGACACAACCAAAACATTTATCCACAGATTATTGGGATTTTTCCACAGGCACAGTTGAAAGGTGTTGCAATTGTCACGTTACAATACAATAATTAGATTGAAGACAATGTGATAGTACCAGCGGTGGATCGCCTGCTCAATGCAACAAAGCAGAAGGCAAGTGAATGCTTTGAAGCAAGAAGATGATGGGGACAATTGTCTACAGCTTTATGCACCGGCTGCTGATATACATACAACACAAATTTTGAGCGTTTAACTCAACAACGAGGCTCTTATGAAACAGGACGAATCTGCCGGACCTAAAACGATACTTCTTGTTGATGACGAGGCCCAAATGAGGTCCTTGCTCTATACCCTCCTTACTAATTATGGTTACAACGTCATACAGGCGGTTGATGGACAGGATGCGCTAGATAAGTTCGAGCTAAACCAGCAGTGTATCAATTTGGTTGTAACTGACATCGTCATGCCTAGAATGGATGGTATCTCTAGCTTTAAAGAAATGAGCAAGAGAAATGCATCAGTTCGCGTACTTTATATGAGCGGATATATTCCAGAGCGGCCACTTCCGGAAGGCGTTAGTATCCTCCTAAAGCCATTCTCTCCTCTAGACTTTCTTCAAGCGGTTCACTCCATCCTTGGCGACTAGACCAAATTTCATTTTTTTACCTCAGGTGCTCAATCAGCTTCATGGTTGCAAATCGGATTCCAATTTTAACTCACCTTCCTCCTGCCGGGTGCTCGGCGGGGGAAGATTTGCCTTTTTCCTGCTCAGGCGTGTCGATCGGCATCCAACTTTAACCCACCATCGGCATCTTGAGACCCACCCCCTCAATCTGTAAAGCCTCAATATTTCACAGGGGGTGGGTCACCCTTGGACGCCGATACTGGGTTAAAATTCGAAGCCGATCCACAACAACCGTCGGCGGGAGTCCACCAAGCTATAACTGCCTATCATCAGGAGTCAAATCTTGATACATTCCCGAGACATCCACCTGAGCAGCAACACCATTTACCCTGCACCAAGCTCCCCACACGTAGTCGCCGTCAGCGTCATACCCCGACCTGCCCGTGAGTACGTACACCCTCCCAGATCTCGTCACACATTTCCTCGTCTCGGGATCATAGGAAACGATGGCGGTGCTCACCCGGCCCTCAAAATCATACCGGTTGTAGCCAACGATGTGGCGTTCTCCTGCACAGGGCCCTTCAATCACCTCGAGAATCCGCCAGCGCTCTATGACGACCTCAGGCTGCTCTGCCACAGAAGGGGTTTTCCAGAATCCGCCGATGATGAGCATTTCGCTCTCCGGTTTTTTTGTCATATTCCTTTCTCCTTATCAGCCGTAACATCGACTCCCATGTCGTGAGCAAAAACATAAAACATCCGAACTGCCAGCAGCCTCTCCAGGTAGCGCTGCTGCATAACGCGCGCTTCTCGAAGCCAGCTAAGTACTTTGTGGTTTCGACTGCTGCCCTTTAGCATTTCCTTTTCCAGCTTGAACATGTGACCAAAGGCTGGATTCAGGGCCGAACCGTAGAAAACATCTACATCCAGTTGCCTTGCTGGTAACGCCATATGCCGGTCCTCCGACCAATGATCCAACAGCAGCTTCGCCGAGGCGGTGAAGACATAGCTAGGGATGTGGCGGTGCCGGAACTCCCACTCGCTCACCCGAGTCTCAGGAACAGGGGAATAAGGGACCCCCTGGGAGTAAATGGCGATCTGTTCACCCATTTGCTTCATGGTGAGATCCAAGGTCTGCCTGATTCTCCTGATATCAACCGGAACAATCTGCTTTTGCTTGTCATTCATGGTTTACCTCCTTTTTTTTCATACTCCGGACCAGTATTTCCTGAGATCTTCAAGCCGTGTTGCACGCGCCACATACTCCTGGGTCAACTCGAGCCTCCGCACTGCGTAAAGAAGCCCATTACACTCCCCTGCAAGCGCACGGAGCCTCACGTGGAGTTCCCTGTGCAGCCTTGGAGGCAGGGCTACAAGGTTCGAAGGATCGTTGTCATCTTTCCGCTCGTTTACGTGGTGGACAAACCATCCCTTCGGGACTTTTTTCCCGTTGACCATTTCCCACACTATGATGTGCTCCATTCGCCGGATCACGGATTTTCCAACCGGAAGAAGCCGCTCTATGTACCCACTCGAAGTTACGATCGCCCGTGCTTTTTGAAACCAAGCCGGATCGCTGCTGTCTATGGCGAGTTCGGCGACACGCACAGGCGCCACAACCTGTTTACCCTTGCCAGAGTGATGCTTGTTTCCAGCCACAGCCAGGTCCGTCATGCCAGTCCCCCCATCGCTCCGTAAAGCATCTTTGCTTCCACGAACGCCCTGCTGTTCAAAAACCGATACCCACCAAAGTCGAACAGTGGCACATCGGGCACTCCCTGGACGCGATCGTGCACCATCTGGATTTTGACCCGGAACTCCATGAGAAAAGCAACCACCTCCCGCCGGGAATTCGGCGGGGGAAGATTTGCCTTTTTCCTGCTCAGCCGCAAGCCCTGCTCTGCGACTTCGAGAAAATCACGCGTCTGTTCTGTTGCCAGATTGTGCAGGACATCGGCGACCTCCGGATCAAGCTGGTCCAAGGTCATCCCAACGTTCTGCCCTACCCATTGCCGAACATCCTTTTTCCCTCTCATGTTCATGGTTCCCTCCCATGCGTTAAGTTCGTTCACAGAAGATCAACCCCCGTCAACTGTTCACAAATGCCATTATATCACGTCGCGTGCGCGAACTCAACAAAAAGTTCACGTGCGCGAACATCTTCTTGATACTCATCCACCGCTATGCTAAAAATGGGGCATGGAAAAGATCATCGACCAGCAGATGTTTATCGACCGCTTGCGCGATCACATGGTATCTAAAGGATTCAGCCAGGCAGCCCTTGCCAGGGCCGCGGAACTCTCCCCATCTGTCCTCAGCATGTACTTTTCCGGCACCCGAACCCCAAATAGGGAGGCGCTCATGCGCCTTGCCAAGGCGCTTGATTGCTCAGTCGACTATCTTGTGGGGCGCAAATCGAGGTCCGAAATCGAAGACCTGGTTCAACAGGAAAAGATTCAAGAACTTATCGCAGAGTTCAGCGCCCTTTCCGCACATGACCAAAACCGCATCATGGATATGATTCGCCTGCTGCGTGCCGGCACCACATCTGAATAGCTCCCCTTCCGCCGTCCCTTCATGCACAATAAAAAACGGGGCTCGCCCGCCACTGCGTTGCAGTGACAGACGAGCCCCGTTCACTTTGTGATGGCTCCGTTGCTGGATAGATTGCCTAGCGGCAGTAGTGGGAAATGACATCGATTCTGCCGTGCCCGAGATCCCTGGCAATGGCCTCGCGGTCAACGCCAGCCGCTTTCAAAGCCTGAGCGTACCCATGCCTGGCAAGGTGCGCATTCGCACCATTCTCTTTCGTGGCACCCGCGCGATGCAGGGCATTACGCTGAAAGTCATAGGCCTGCTTGAGGGTCATGCTGGCGGGGATCAAGGATTTTGCTCCTGTTTCGGCCAAATGTTGCTTAAGAGTTGCCAAGGCAGCGCCTTTTTCAGGTGTATCAACTGTAAGGCTTCGAGGCCGACCGCCTTTTGTACCTTCAATCTTGAGCAAAGTCCGGCCACGAGAGTCTTCAAAGGTGGTTTTGGAAAGAAGGCCTTCTTTCGCGCGAACGCCGAAGGCAGCGCGAAGGTCACTTGCGATTCCCAACCACTCTGCCTTTTCGTACAGAGCCTGGCGTACCTCAGCATCTTTTCAACATTTGGCTCCTTCGGCTGAAGGCGAGTCCCGGCTCTGGAACCTCCCAATGCTCCGTTGTCTCGGGGGACGATATTAGCCTTCCCGATAGCACCGGCGAGCGTTCTCATTGCTGTAGCGTACCCGCTGATAGTTGATGGAGACAAGCCTTCAGACTTGAGCTTTTCAAATAGGTCGTTCACGAACTTGCCACCAACCTGGTCCATATGCTGGTAGCCCTTTTGGGCGGCAAATTCTGCGATACGATTAAGATTTCCGAGAAGTTTTTCACGGGTCAATGACGCGCCATTCCAATTTTTCCCTATCACGTTCCGTGCTTCCTGTTGCAGTTTCTCTGTGTGCGTTCCCATAAATTGACCTCCCGTAAGTGATGTGCTGCGGCATGCGTTCCTGATTTGGCAATCAGGAGCGCATGCCGCAGCACACCGCCTAGCCCCAGCAGATGCTGTTGAGTGTAGGTGTCTGTGGTCTTCAGTTTAGAAAACCACCGAATGCGGGCCATAGTGGTCCGCATCGCCACAGGTTTTAGCCTCGTCTCGTAAGGCGAGGATCCCCATCAGGGGCATTCCTGCGTGACATTTGCCGCCCCGATCGCGATCGGGACAGGCTGGGGATGAGTCATATGGAAACGCGCGTTGCGCGGAATTGTAGGAGTGCAAGGTGGCGGGGGAATCGAAATTGAGAATTTCGAAGTCGGCAGCATTAAGGAATTGCCTGCCGTCTCTTTCTCAACGCTTCGCTTATGAGTAAAGAGACGGCAGGTCACTCTATTCTGCGTCAACGCAGGTTGTGGTGGTAGAATAGACGGACCGCAGAAGAACCCGCGGTCCGGCAAGCTCTCGCTTGCACCAGTGCAGAGCATCAAGGAAGCATTTTGATGCCAAGGTGGAGATCATGAAGAGTGCGGTTGAATCCGGCGTGGCAGCATCCACTTAATGTATGCCAAAACAGTTTTTTGAGGGAGGGAGCCCTCCGGCAAACGCTCTACCAGAGGGCATCCTTTAGGAATTATCAGGACCACTGCAATCCCAGCGGCGACCGTCACTTCACGTGCTTCACGGTATTCCAGCCGCTGTTTTTTGCACCAGTCGCTTTACCTTATTATAGTGGCAAGTGAATTTTCCCACCTGCTTGTCGATGTGCAGGTGGCCGAAATGCCAACTCCCAAAGGTCAGTTGCTCGTATATCTTTTGCAACATATCCTCAGTGGGGTCAGGAACGCGTCCCAATTTAAGAAAGTCCGGGCGCAGACTGGCCGGGCATGTGTGGGTTATCACATGATCTACAACCCAGCCTACCCTGTCTAGGTTGCGGCAGGCATTGTCATAATCATCTTGCGTAGGCAATTCTTCCGGCCACCAATTCACCCCCTCTTTTCGGGGAGGCAGGTAGTCATAACCACCCTCCCAGCCAAGTGAGGGTATCTTGGCGCCGAACCGGTCGCGGCTGATTGCTCCACCGAAGGCGAGGAATGTCTCCCCTTCGATTTGGAATACCTCGCCACGCTTGAGATAGAATACGTTCTTACGAATTTGGTAGGCGCGTCCACCGTACAGATTCACCAGAGGAAATTCTCCGCCAAACAGTCGCGCGAAGTTTTCATGATTCCCGTCCACGGTCAGCCAGGTAACTCGCTGCCGAAGCCGTGACTCAAGAAAATAATCTTCCTGGCGCCTATGGTTCTGGTTCAGGTGGTAATCGTGGTACCAGACTCCACCGAAATCGCCACAGCACAGCACGATGTCGCCTTTTTTCGCAGGTTTAAAATTGGCAGACGACACATGCCAAGATGTTTCGCCGCCGTGCAAGTCGCCGGTAACATAGATCATGATTGGCTCGTCATCTAAAGAGTGTGGTCCACGGCGCATAACAAGCAGCTATCGCGAACGCGCCCTCAAAGAAACAAAATCATCGCCACGTGTTCCCCAAAAGATGCTTTGGCGGAGTGCATCTTTCACCTGGCTCCGGCTGGGGAATTGTTGCCGGGAGCTGAAAATCCGTATCGGAAATAAAAATCTATCAAAAGAACAGCTTAAACTTCTCAAACTTCTGCTGCATTTAGCCCTTCCAAGATGGGCCGAAGAATCCCGGCAAGTTCCCCATGCCAGTTCTATACTATCTCGACGGTGTCACAGACTTTTTGGATAACGAAGGCTGTGAATTCTTTTCCAAGCCCGGTTTCAGGCTGATTCATCAGAGCATGCCTGAACGACTGATTGGTGAACCCCAAGGGAATCGCTGGCCCGGATATAGTTGCGTGGAGACCGTCGGGGCCGTATAGCCCTTTGCTTTTGCCGCAAAAACAAGAGCGTTCTTGCCTACGTAATGCCACGACATCGCCACACTTAATGCAATAAATAAGCTTCATCGCACTACCTCCTTAGAGAACTACCCCGCCCCCACGGCCCTAAAATACCACTGATAACCGCGTCCCTGGCTCAAAGCCCCTTATTGACGATGGTATGCGGGTTGCCTTCGCCATCATGCGGCCTAACCCAGCAGTCCACCTGGCAAGCTTGCTCGTACCCTTCCCTAGTTTGCGCGTGCAGAGCGCCCATCCTGCCAATCGCCTTGAAAAGCGAGACATTATCGATGGCTATAGAGAACCCTCGCCCGTTGACCTCTGCATGCCTTTCGTCGAGGTAGCGGCCTTTGACGCGACCGCACCGACAAGAGCGCACGTTGAGCGAGAGACTGAATATATCGCTGCACTCGGTACAAAAGACAAGCTTCATGTTGACATTACCCTTTCATGACAGCGTAAGCCACGCCTGTGTGATGACGTAATAAAACCATAGCCCAACTAATATCATCTTTGCAACACTTTTTTGCTACTAAGGCTTTTTTTGACGCGAATATACCAAATTTGGTACACACTTCATATCGATACATTCACACTATACTTTCACAATTCAAAATTATGATAGTTTTTTTAATACAATTTATGGTGTTTTTTCAGTAACCAAAAAATTAAGTCATTGCTGGCCTGCACAATAACAGTAGCCACTACATAAGCGATGCGCTGCAGCAAGCTAGAGCAGCACGTCAAGGGAGAACTGTTATGAAAAACAATACAGGCACCAAAGAGGTCCGGCCAGGGGAACCGGTGTTTATAACGCCTGAAGAACTTGCACACCGCTGGCACTGCGCCCGAACCAGCGTGGACAGGATCGTAAGACGCGAAAACCTTTCCAGGGTCTGCCTCGGAACCGGGAGAAATGGCATGGTCCGGTTGCTTTTGAGAGAAATCCTGGCATACGAGGCGGCACGAACGGTTCGGTAATCCGAAGCGGTGATGCTTTTCAGCCTCCCCTTAGCGGAGCAGCCTTAGCGAGATCCGACGATCCCGCCAAGGCTGCTTCAAAAACATGCCAGAGTCATCCATTGCCTGACATGCACATATGACACTCGGTACAGTTCACACGCGCGAGAAACATCTAGCTATTATTGACCACCAACTTCAAGAAACCTCTTCGTGGCGGTTCCGCACTGGACTGGGACACAGCAGAAGTTGGTGAAGGCATCTCATCTGTGGGAAATTCGACGCTTTCCATAAGTGATTCCGGCATGAGGGCCGCGTAGTGCTTTCTGCATATCTCCGGAGAATTACCCATTAAACTAGATACTTTATACAAGCTTTCGCCCTTCATCGCCAACTGGCTGCCAAAGGTGTGGCGATAATCCAGACAGGACCAGGACAGACCATGCTTCGAGTTGCTCTCCCGCAGGAGTTCAGAAAAGTTATCTGGATCCCACTGCTTCCCCCGGGGAGCACAAAAGAACCAGGTCCCCGGCTTCCTTATTTCGCGGTAAGAGTCCAGATACTCCCTGAGGGTTTTACTTATGGGCACCGGGCGGTCCTCGCCGGTTTTGGGCATCCACGTTTTGCCATCGATCGTCTTCCCTCGCACCATGATGACTCCGTGGTTGCCCATGCTCCACTCAAAGTCATCAGGAGTCAGCCACAGGGCCTCTTCCCGGCGAAGACCAGCGTAGATGAAAACGGCAACCATCGTCTGAAGCTGGGTATCGTTTGCGAGCACGTCAAGCTGAGTGCGGATATCCTTAAGCTTGAGAAAGGTGATCATGCTTTTGGGTACCTTGTAGCACTTGACGTCAGCTACCGGGTTTTTCCCGCCAGGAAAGCGCACCCCACCTTCCCGCTGAGCCCAGTTGCACAAAGTGACTATGGTCTGACGATAGTGGTTGGCCGTCCTCGGAGAGACGCGCTTGTCCTTGATGAGCTCGGAAAGGAATGTGGACAGGACTTCGGCGCTGAGATGCTCGATGTGGGAGATGGAGATGATAGAGGCAGAGCCGGCACTCGGACACTTCACGGCCTTTTGCGCGATGGCCTGGTTGCGAACCTGCAACGCTTCGCATACCGGACCGAAGGCACCGCGCAGGTAGGTGTTTATCTTAGGGATGTTCTTGTCCCTGCTGTGCCCGCTTTTGTACTTGATGTACTTCTCGAGGATGTCGCCGATGGGGGTTTTGGTGGTAAGGGGAATCTCCTCTTCGCGGAACTGAGCCGACTCGATCTGGCGCAGTTTCTCCTTCGCGACCTGGAGGGACTCCGTGTGCAGGTTCACCCTCTTCTGTTTGCCGTTGTCGTAATACTGGGCGTAGTAGGCCCTGCCCCGCTTCTTCAGACTTGCCATAAAAAAATCCTCCGCAAGTCCTATTGTGCAGGCCAGAAACCCCTTTCCCGCGGACGGGGTACAAAAAAGGGTACAGGCATGAAAAAAGGGACTTGCAACGATGTGCAAGTCCCTGATTTTCTTTTGGTTGCGGGGACAGGATTTGAACCTGTGACCTTCGGGTTATGAGCCGTTTTTTATTGTTCTGACGTTGCCCTGTCAGATAAGGTAGTTGCAGGTATACCAGACATTTAGCCCCAGCGCAAGCGTTTCCATGTTTACCATATTTTCCAGCTTTTCCAGATTATGGTACACACTTCGGTACACACGTACCACAATACAGCACCAAGCCGCAAAGACGCCGGAGCCCCCTCAAAAGCCGTGCAGGGGAAACGGGATTCGAATCCACCCGACCCCGCCCGCTCCGGGGGGCAGCAAGCCGAAAATCTTTTAAATCTCAACGTCTTAAAATCAACCTTTCGGTCAACTTTCGTTTACAGATGCAACTGATAGCAACATCTACCAAGGCTTTGGTAAAGGTTTCGTCGTCTTATCGGATTCTTGTTCTTTGCTTATACACCTGTCCCAGATTCGCGTCCCCCTCATGCCAGTTTGGTTCTACACTTAGGACAGCGACAGGAGAACAATGCTCCTCCCCCTCCGCAGCTGTAGTGAACCCAGAGATTGCAGGCACTGCAGAATTCCATTTTGTCCGGCCAATCCGACTCCCGGCAAATCGCACATTGCGCCTTTGGCATACGCCCCTCCTTAGTGATAATATGTCAGATTCTGTTCCAGTAATAGGGAAGCTTCTACGATGCGAGGAGCAAGGGAAGAACCCGTCTGATCGGCATCACTTCATTGATCACACTTATCAGCATTCGTTTATACCTTTTCGCAACGAGCGCGTTGTCTCGCATGGATATGAAATGGTGCACCAGTTTCCGTTATGTAACACGTCCCACCTATAAACGGCCCGCACCTCCGCTGATAACGGTCTAATTGCCCGCCTTTTTAAATTCGCAAATCACTGCGGACTTCCTTACTGATATCATGGGCAAGATAGGCAATAATGTCGGAATATTGTATTGGGATGGATGTGGGGCCTCTGAACATCTCCGTGACGCCAATGGCAACCTTCGAGATGAAGCCTTTTTTATAGAACTGGCTCGTCATGATGGCCTTCCCGAAGTCGTTCCGGCCGCTTTTGTTGATTCCGTTAACGCACGCCTGGACGATGGAGTCGGCAAGCTTGACGTTATTGGCTTCGCGGGCGATCATTGCCAAACGCCCAAGCCCTTCGACGCTAAACCTGCAGTTTCGAGGGATGCACGAAATCTTGCCCAGCAGTTTACCTGGCAACTGGATTCCAGTAGAGGCAATGAGACAAATTACCTCTCCATTGACGCCTGCCTGTAGAAGCGCCACCTCTTCTTTGCTCGCCTTCAGTCCCTCTGATCCTTTATGCACGATGTGGTGGAGAATGTTCCAGAGCGGCGTGTCCGCCGGGGCGTGCTCCTTGATTCGCCTCTCCCATGTCGATCTAAGCAAGTCGTCGTTGTGACTGTCTGAGAACAACACCTCAAGGATTAGAGACAATTCTCTGCCTGATATTGTGATTGTGGAGCGAGGGAGTGACAGGTCGAAGAACACGCCAAGACCTCCAGCGCTTTGGGCGATCCGCCAAAGCCTCTGGTAATTGGGTGCGACGTTGAGATTATCCAGAATGTCCCGCAACATCCTAAGTTCGCCATCGTCCAAAGCCTCCGTCGGGCTGGCTTCTCCCGTATCTCTGTATATGCACGAGGCGTACGCCAGTATGGGATTTTTGATAATAGTGCGGTGAACTGCATGGTGAAAAAAGATTTTTGCTTCCCCTGAAGAGTCCCTTCTTGCCAGCACCTCGACGAGATAGCCATACTGCTTTGAGGTCAGAGGTCGGGCATTCGCCATCTCAATGAAGAGTGTCCACAAAGTACGGTCAGAACTGTGGGTGGTTTTAGTCCTCCCGGAAGCTATGTAAGCAAGATGCTTTCCGAGTTGGTCAAGCTCGAAATTTGCACCGCTAAAAGCTGACAAGACGACCAACTTACTGAATAAAGTCGAGTTGTAAATAGTGTCTTTACTGACTGAAGAGAAAGTCTTTTGGGCGACTTCAGGTGTTACGTAGAATTCATATTCGTTTATATTCTTGTACAGGTCGGAAACGATTTGGAGGGAAACACAGACTTCCATGATTTGACAGGCAACGAAAGGCACTCGCGTGAGCCATTTTCGCAGCAAAAAGTCCAAAACATGACGGTACTCATTTTGGTACGCTTTAAGAAAACGTCCCAAGACTGTTCGATCACAACCACCGTCAAGTATCGAGGCGAAGAGCCTGTCGCAGGCGCAGTTGCTCATAACATTAAGAAGGGTCTCGTCTTTTTTTTCCACGAAATCCTTGTATCCTAGCCAAAACAGATACGGCTCTGCCTCTTTCTTCCAAGAATCCAGCCATCCGAATCTAGGGCCGTCTGCGGCATAGAGACCTGTCCAGTTTTTGCCATGTTCGGACTTCTGAACCGCCTCAAGTAACTTTTTCACGACGACATCGACATGTTGGGACGGAACCGGGAGATCTTTAAGTCCGGGCAACTCGCGGGGAGAAATCGCTTCGGTTGCGCCGACCAACTGCTGCACCGACTTCACTGCCCACCGGCAATTCAGACTCCCTTCTTTTTCAGCGTTGATGGCCTCTGTCCAGGTATCCTTCCATTCGACGCTATCTGTCATAACCAGAAAGTCGAAGCATTGCGGCTTGTGCAGATTTTCCAGTAGCAATCGGAATACTTCAGTATCCGATGGAGAGGGAGGGACTAATGACGCTACGGAACTGCAACAGTCAGCGTCAATCCAGTCAAGGTACTTGTAGAACTTAAGTTGGCTATTCACCTTGCCGAGTACCTGGTGGACGGCGGTATTCCAATCGACGCTTATGCCAAGGGAATCGTACCGAGAATACTCAGGTAGGGCCTCCGAGATGACGTTAACAACATCCTTAATAGTTGTGCAGCCTTCGGTGGTTCTTCGTAACCACTCCAGATAAAGGACACCCCGCTCGAGATCTTCCCTCCCAATTTCCGGCCCCTTAGTGCCCTCCTCTAGTTCCTGTATCCCCCCAGACGCGAAGATAACATGGGCGAGACGTAATTCGCTCGTTTCGATGCCTATTAAACCAGCTCCGAAAGGGATTCGCCACGCCAGGGTCTTAGGAAGGCACAGCAAGGCAGTGGCCACCGAGGCCAGAAAATCCTTTATCGGCAGCGCCAATTTTCTAACGTAAAAAGGTTGTCCAGTGAGCAGATGTCCGAGAACGCGGGAAACATCTTCGAACCAGCCTTTCGTCAAAACAGAAGGGCCATTGCTAATGGGGAGCCGCAAAGGACCTAGAGTCCCTTCCGTTCCTTTCACGACGGGGGTGGCTTTGAAACGGTCACATAGCGCACTGATGCATCCAGGGTCCCAATCTTCTATAGGAACCGCACCGTACTGTGCCTGGTGATAAAGTCTCCGCGATCCGCCAGTCCGTTCTTTCAAGTCCAGCCCCTCGCCATCTTCATCACGCAATTTCATGCGTGCTACCAGCATGTACCCAACCTGCTCCGATACAGCCTTAGGGAGGCAGATGACTCCGCCACCTTCTTCTTTCCAAGGATATTTTTCCCAACGCCAATCCACCATCCCGCCCAAATGTGGGGGCGGCGCCCCCAGTCCTGTCTTTGCTGGGACACAATAATTAATAAGTTCCTGTGGGAACCCAGTAGTCATCACAACTCCGTGATCAGGTCCCCTAACGATCGGGCCATTTTCATCGCCCTCCACAAGCTTGCCGTAGACGAGTCTTTCTAATGACAAATATTTTTCTTCCATTGTCACAATTCCTAGTTTAGTTCAGCTTTATAACTCTCGGATCATGATCCAGTTTTTCGATCCTCGGTTCAGGAGTTATTTTCACTGGATTTTGATCACTAAGTTGCTTTTCGGGCAACCGTTTCGCTTGTGGTCGTTTCGCTGTGGACTCTTTCCGGGCTTGATGCCTTTTCTTGTGCCTTTGTAATATTTTATCCTTATTGTTAATATTTATTACAACTGAAGAGTATGTTTCGAGTATATACTCGCTCCCCGCTTCATCGTCGTACACGTACACACTTAGGTAATACCTTCCAGGATCAAGTTCTGCTTCCAGTGTCTCCGGGTTTGCATGCGTAGTGGCGGAGTTGAGGAGGTTTCCTTTACTGTCGGCGAGCATTATGTCAAGGTCTTGGTGCTGGCGCCTCGTGGTTAGAACAAATCTCATCCTGTTTTTTTCATCTAGGTCAAGGTAGTACCACACTTCCTTAACGTTTGCGATGCTGCCCACGGCACCGTTCGTTGCTGCTGCCTCCCCTAATCGAGTCGCGGTGGTCATCTGCACGCGTGGAAGCGAACGTTTCTTTATGATCCTGTCAACTCTCAAAGTGAACCGGCTTGCATTGTTATTGTACGGCCTGACTTCGATGTAATAGATACCTGCGGGACCTTTGACAGTAACATTCTCGCTCTGTGATCCAGGATTTTTGCTCGACGCCACTTCTCGCTTGAAATTATCGTAGACATAGAGATCAAGGTCTTGTCCTCCATCGAGGGAAAGATGGAAAGAGAGTTCCGTCGTGTCATATACTCTCAGTAGATAAGCGGCGCTCGCCCCATATCCGGCAAAGCCAACAACTTGGGTATCTATGGATATCGATGAAACACTAGAAAATTTGTTAGTGGCAGAAACGTGCTCACTGGGCGCTACCCGATATTTTTGCTTGCTGGTCGTACCGCATCCGTTCAAGACTGGAAGGATACTCAGGACCAAAAAGAAAAAGTAGAGACAGTCTCTTGCAAAGCGGTTGAATAGCAGGATGATCCCCTGAAGTTTCGTAAAGCTGGCTGGTGGAGTTGTCATAATTTTCTTAGGGAGCTCAATTCTCCCGTCGCCATATAGATGTAAGGATCAAGGACTTGGAAGGGCTCCCAAAGCCGAAAAGCTACAGACGGGTCATCCGTTTGTTGCCCGTGGAAGAGAAATCCACCGGTGCTGATGTCAAAATTTGCTTGTCCCTTGTCGATAAAACCGTAGGTAGAGGCTATGCCTACGGCGATATCGGTTCCTGGAAGGTTTGACTTAATGTCTCTTAGCAGGAAATGGGTCAAGTGATCTTGAGCTATTCTGGAAGGATCGGCTTCCACTGCTCGTGCGTAAGCATCTTGTTCTTCGGCCAGGAAATACCTGTCGATCTGAAGAAACACGATGCAAAACTTTTTTATCTGGGTATGCTTGCGTATCTGTTGGAATAGATGCCGCAATCCGGAATCGATGCTATCTATTTTGCCTTTTGTGTCATTTACGTTAAGACAAAGAATTATTCCGTCGGCAGTTTTTGCTTTTTCGATAATTTTGTCGCGACATTCCTCCTCATTCCCTGTAATGCTCAGTTCGGCCTTGTCAGGGAATACGGCCCCACCGGGACCATCAATGAATTCGAAGGTGGTGGCGTGGACCACCCCTTTGGAGTTGGTGCAGTTGAGGGAAAAGAGGTAATTGGTAATCGTGTGACTCGCCTCAAGCGGATAGTCGCCACCGCTGCGCAAGATGCTAATAGCCTTGTCAAACAGTCGTGCGGTTTCGGGATTTTCAGGATGAATCGAGACGTCTCTAATTCGCGTGTTGTCGGTAAACTGCCTAGCGGCGTGCGCGAGACAGGCGACCGAACCGGTTTTTCCCGCTACGGAGGGGCCTATGATAAGGACGGATTTAGTGCTTTCCTGTTGGACGGGATCAATGGCGATCTCGATTTTCGGCAAAATGTTCACGATGGTTGCAGCCAGAGAGAAGGTGAGCCCCCAGACGTAGAGAATCCTGGCTCCCGATATGTTTAGTATGTTGAGATACAGGAGGAACAGCACCGCAAATCCCAGCAGGATGGAACCACTCCAAAGTATAATGGTGCCGCCCCAAAACTTTTTACCACTTGCTCCATTAAACGCATGGACGATTGCCATTCGTTTCTCAGGACCATAGGGTCGTGTTACCACGGACGATAAGGTCAGGATCAGAAAGGCCGATCCGATACTGAGAGGGGTTCCGAGCGCACTCAAGATTTGCTCATGAAACAGAGAGGAAATGAAAAAAGTTATACCAGCACATGCGAGATAGGTATTTATGTTTTTTTCTGTCAGAAATAGAAATGACTTAATTATCCTGTTTTTCATGATGCGCGCTCCCGTTCTCAGTTGTTTCTAATGGCTTCAGCCGGAGCCATGTTCGCTGCTTTCCAGGCAGGGCCGGATGCTGCCGAACCGCATACGACTATGGCCAGAACTATCGCCAGTGGACAAAAATACGGCGGTACCACGAAGAGGGTAGGCTCCATATTTGAAAGCCACAAGTGAGATATTGCCTTCATCACAAGGCTTCCTCCCAGGAAACCGACAATTCCGGCGATAGTGGCCGTAATGGCACTTTCGGACAGTACGATGGCAAGGATCGTCCTTCTGGACGCTCCATATGACCTGAAAATCGCGAACTCCCTAACTCTGCGCAGAACCGAGGCGTAGGTTGCATTGAAGATGCTTATAGAACCGGTGAAGAGGGAGATACCGCCGAGAGTTCCAAGGAAGACATAGATGATAATCGATATTTCCTTCAGCTTGCCTACCGTATCCAGCACGGAACTGGTACGGTATCCCTGATTTTCAAGGTCCTTGCGGATACGAGGAACCTCCTCAAGACTTTTGGCATACACCGTCACGTTGTCGTAGACAAAAGGATTGTCCGCTTCCTTCTCCTGTCCGTTCTGCCAGAGGCATAGCTCCTCAATGAACTCAAGAGGTAGATAACAACGTGAAAACCGTGTCTTGCGTGCGACGCCGGCAACTTCCACATCGACTGTCTTTTTTTCCATTTTTTTGCCCACAGATCTGGAAAAGATGAGGGTGAGCTTCTTACCGTATGCGTCACTGGCGGAATGAAATTTTAGGTCTCCCAGTAGCGTCTCGGGAATCACTATACTGTGTTGTTTCTGCACGGGGATCTGCTTCAAGGCCCCTTTGTCGGGGGCAGGTTTCCCGGTTTCCGTCCCCACAAACTCCGGTATGCTAGGCGTCCCTTGCTTCGCCAGCTGGCCTGCATTCCCTGCCTGCCAGGACAAACGCTGCATTTCCGGGTCATCGCTCCCGGTAGAACTCGACAGGGAAACCACCACCGACTCCAATCCGGGCGAGGATAGGTCGCCGAAAAGTCCTTGGACCAGGGGGACAGTCTGTGTCACGCCGTCAAGCATCCGTACTTTCGCTACCTGATCGCCCGTCAGTTTGGGCACGTCCGGTTTGTTCGGCACTGAAGTGATTTCGATCGCGTTGGCGGACGCTTCCTCCTTCATGACACTGCCAGAATACCGTAGTATCCCCTGTGCCAGGCTCAGCATCACCACAACCATGAGAACGCCCACGCTGATCGCTACGATGTTCGCAATGAAAAAGGGTTTCGTTCTCGAAATATTGCTCAGGGTAATCCGGACGAGATCTTTTATGGACATGATCAACTCCTGGCTCGCGAGTCGTTCATTGATGGCCGGTCGTAATTTCTGCCGTCGACTATGGTAATGGTCTTGCTGGCGATGTCCGCGACCCTTTGGTCGTGCGTCACGATCACTGTCGCTAGACGATACCTCTTATGTATGGTCCGGAGTAGGTCCAGTACGTAGTCAGCGGAAACGGAGTCCAAGTTTCCCGTAGGCTCGTCTGCCAGGAGCAGTGTAGGCTTCGAAATCACCGCCCTCGCCAAGGCCACTCTTTGCTGCTCTCCTCCCGACAACTGGCTCGGGTAATGGTTAAGCCGCTGCTGCAGCCCCAGATCCTCCAACAGTTCTTCCGCCTGTTTCTTTCGCTCGTTCAGGCTGATTTTCCTGAACACCAAGGGGAGTGCGACGTTCTCCCAGGCGCGCATTGTCGGCAGCAGGTGGAACCCCTGATACATGATCCCAATTTCGCTCCCTCTCAGTCGGGCAAGCTCCCTTTCGCTGAGGTCATTGAAACTGCGCGTAATCGATTCCGAAGCGAAGGAGATATCTCCACCGGTTGGTCTATCCAGCCCCCCCATCAAATGGAGTAGGGTCGATTTCCCAGATCCCGAGGGCCCCACGACCGCCAGGAAATCACCCTGCCGCACCTCGAGGGAGACGTTGAAGAGCGCCGCGGTTTTGTTTCCGGATTCGCTTTGGTACGTTTTGGAGACGTTGTGGAAGCGTAAAACCGTCATGTTTTTCTCCCTCAGTTCACCAGTTCGATTGGTATCGTGCCAAACCCGTACTGGTCCCAGTTACTGCTGTTTTGAAGGTACTCGCGCATGACGGCAATTTTACGCTGGTAGCGCTCCTGGTTCCTCCGGATATCCGCCGGGTTCTGCTGGGCCACCGGTATCGGGGCCAGCTTTCCGATCAGTTGCAGGACGTTGAACGACTTATTTTCTGTGTCAGTACCGCTGCCGATGTTCAGTTTCAAGACATTTTCCAGTATCTCGCGAACCGGATCGTCAGACTTGTCCTGCTTCAGATTCTGAACCGAGTTCTGCAATGCCTCTATGCGGGCTGCGAACTCGGCTTTGCTTATGGAACAGAGGCCGTACGCATCGTCACCCATTCTGAGTTCCTGCGTCCAACCTATGGCAGCCCCCTTGTCGGTGCCGTCCATGTTCCTGTAATCGAGAGCTACCTGGAACTTAGAGCCTTCCGATGCGATGATGGGGAAAGGGTACTGGTAGTCCCGTGAATCTCCCTTCAGCATGAAGTTCGGGCGCGGGGAGTTGATCTCGTTTTTGTTGACCCAGAAGTACTGGTTAACGGATGGGCTCTTCGCCGCAAACTGGATGGCCTGATTGGTAGACCACATAAGGGCGTCGTTTTTCCTGACCCAGCCCACAACGCTACCCTTGTCGAAGGGGTTTGAACCGATTTTGTAAAAAGATTCTTTAATGTCGAATACGTAGTATGGTTTGTAAAAGTCGACTGTGCTTCCCGTGCCGCTATTGGATGTCGCATCGGATGAGACGAAGGCGTGGGGAAACTTAGAGATGATTATCTTAATGGGGATCAGCCCGGAATCGTCAGTCTTGCATTGGTATTTGCTTCCCGACTTCGAGCAGCCTGGAAGCACAAGCAGGAAACCGAGGAGATAAAAGAAAAAACAGCGAGCGCTTCGCGTCGTCATAACTATGTCCTCTCCTGTACGTTTCATTTCATCTCTCGCTTTTGGACCAGAGCCATCAGCGAGGGGATTGTAGCCCGGATATGGAGATAAGGCCTTCGGGGTTGATCAATAGAGAAAAGCCTTTCCCCTGCTTTTCATAAGTTCTTTCCAGATCCTCCATGGTGTAGCGAGTGGAGAGGCACAGGATCCTCTGGTTCGCGGAACCGCGCCACATGAGCCTGTCATGGTACTGCTTCGAGTCAAACGGGCCATCGACCAGAATGTCTGTCAACTCAAGGAACCTCTTGGTCGAACTGTCCGTTCGCTTTGCCAGCCATTCGTAACTACGGCCACTGTAGACCATGGTGGAGAGCCCACTGTAGCGTGCGCCCTTCAAAATCTCGATAACAGCGGGAAGTTGGTCCGTCGGTTCTCCCCCCAGTATGGTGATCCCGTCCACCTCCCGGTACGATCGTTTCACTGTGTCGAGGAGCGCTTCCATCACCTGTGAGGCGGGATATGCGTACCCCCCGGTGGGGGAGAGAAAGTCCGGATTCAAGCAGTTTTCGGTGCAGCGCAGGGAACACCCCTGGGTCCAGAGATTGATCCTCCACCCCGGCCCGTTAGTCAGGCTGGGCGCCAGGGACGAGAGGGGATGACCAAGACGGATACTTAGGTTATAATGATCCACCAACTAGACTCCCGATTGGTGCTGGTAGTAGTCTTCAGTTTCCTTTTCGAAATGCGGCTGTTCCTCGCGGTATTGGTGCAAGGTTTCAGGAGTGAGCGGGTTGCTTTCTAGCCAGTCAGCGAGGACTTTGACCCCGGAGTCGCCTTTGGGATTTCATGAAGGTGAAGAATGCCGATATCTCTTCTCTTCCCGAGCCGCCTTCAAACATCTTTGCTACCATTTGCTCGTTCAGGTCCTGCGATCATGTGGTCGCGGAACGGGCACCACTTTCGGCTATGGACGCTGCTGGTAGTAAGCTTCGCACTCCCTTTCAAACGTTAGCTGATCTTTTTGATACTTTTGAACAGCTTCCAATGTTGCAGAGTCGACAATGTTGCTATTTACATAATCAACAACACTTTTGCGGGTCAAAATTATCTGTGTATCGTCCTGCTCCTTCAAAATGGTAAATAGCGTGTCTATGTCTCTCCCAGACCGTCCATTCAACAACTCTGAGATAATCTCTATTGTCACATCCTCTAGAAGGACGTCTGTGCCTATGTAACGGCACGACTCGATTTGTTTTCGGATCATAGCCTGTCTTGCAGAAGGTGAAGGAAGTCCGATGTAAAACTTGCGCTTGAACCTACTCCTAATGGCTGGATCTATGTGTTCAGAGTTATTAGTATCTGCAACGAAAACAATATTTGTATGCACCGATCCATCCGGGGGGCTCAACATTTGTTTCATTGTAAGTATAATATCCTCATTATACTGATTTGGAACTAGCAACCCGTCTGCTTCATTAAAATAAACAATGCAAAGCTCCTCGGCCTTCCACTTTTGATACATATCATTCAGCTTTTGGACTCCCTTGCCCACCAACCCCTCTGTACCTATGTCAGATGCGGTTACAGGATACACTTTGACATGAGGTCCTAACAGGTTCGCTATGACATTAACTAGCGTTGTTTTACCTGTGCCTGGAGGGCCATATAGCAGTGAGTAGTTGAGACTGAATTTCTTTTCATATTCTTTTTGTGCAATGACTATGGCTTCATCCTCTGACCTTCCAGCCTTCATGCTTTGCCTAATCCTTGAGTGGATCATCTCATCTTTGTCGTTTATCCGACTTTGTACCTCCTTAACGTGATTCCAGATCCTCTCAGGGGCGATGTAATCTTCCGGTGCTATGCCTCGATGGGCCGATACCTTGGCACGTACGGGAATGTTTTTGAAAGCTTCGTACAGGTTTTGAGCTCCCGCCGCTTTTCCGAGATAGCGGCCCATGACGTTTTTCCTGTCAAAGCCGGGCCACCCTAAGACAGTGCAGTTATTAAGGTTCCATCCAAGCTTAGGAAAGGAAACGTCCACCCCAGCAAGGATGTTGCCTTTCCCCAGGTTTTGCACCATCACCTTGTCATCGCAAAGGAGGAACAGGTCCATCTTCCCCCCTTTACAAGTTCCTGGGAGGTCTTTGAAACGCTTCTCTATTCCCCGACGTGCGTCTGCGAAATGCCGATCAGAAGGATAACGCTCCTCCGATATTTGCGGAAATAGATAACTGAAGTCGACAACTACCGCTGTCCTTGTTGCATGAGGGTCTTTAGCTTCTTTGTACTTTTGAGGGCCAGACATCCAGTTGACCCCTGCTCTCACCTCCACCTCCTTCAGAAACTCCTCTATCCGCACGGGCCATTGCTGGTGCTGGCAGATGTAAATACCCCTAGTGACGGGTCCATCTGACACAACATTGGCCATAACTGCGTCCAAATCGCCAAAGTCACCATAATCTCGTGAGGTTTTATCCTCGATGCTGCCACGAAACAGCCAGATTGCCTCACGATTTCCTACGGTCGTGTTGCCGATCTCCCACTCTGGGAGATGACCGCCGCACTGTTGACCAGTGCAGACAAGGATGTGCTCATAACATGTCCCCGCCGCAAGGAAGGTGAGCACCGCTTCTAAGAGAGTCTCGGTCGGAGTTCGGGCAAGGCCTGCGTAGAAGGGTTTTTCGCCTCCGGATATGACAGCGACCCTCCCTCCACCGGCTTTCGCAATGTCATGAATTTCTCCTACCTCCTGAAGGGTATGGCTCATAACTGCTCACCAATTTTGCTTAAATTATTGGCAACTTCGGTGTGCTTCAGTTCGGATCGCGGGTGTTCCAGAGGACGGCGGTCCGGATTGTCGTCGTCGGGCTCGCTCATCTTCGTGACCGTCGAGTGGCTGCTGAGGGCTTTTGTTAGCGATGCCATGTGGTCCCTGCAGCTATCGGTGTCGTTGTTCCAACTCTGCACTTGATAGTTGCCATCTATTCCAAGGATAATTTCGACTTTTGCCTTCCCGAAATCACATGCCAGCACCCGCGGTGATTTTGGGTCCTTGTTTTTGTCAAGGTAATCCGCCACAACCCTCGGCGTCGCGCCAAAGACTTTGACTACCGACGCGAGAAGCTTCTTCCCCTCCTCAATCCGCTCCAGGTCCCGTTTTTTCAGAATGGGCGCGGTTGCCTTCATGTTGAGCACCTCATTCCGTACCCGCCGGAGTACTTTTTCATGGCCAAGAGCGGTTGCGGCCAGACGATCGTGTTGCGCGTAGCCACCATGCACGTCCTGGCTCAGCTTGTCGAGTATCTGCACAGTCTGCGCCGCCTCGGCCCTGAAGAATTCCTGCAACTTCTCGTCTGCCATCTCCCCCTTGAGCGCGACGGCATCTTCCAGTATTCTTTCCTTTGTTTGCTCCAGCTTCGCCGCACGCCGGGTCGCTTCGTGCTCCAGCGCGAGCGCCTGCCCGAAGGCGACACCTGAGATGGCGAGGGAAGCGGAGGAGTCATTGTTTGCCAGGAGCGCCTTTGCCTGGCCCAACTGCCCCCGAACGGACTGGATCTCCCCATGCAGGTCAAGCGGTTCCGCCTGCCCTTGGTGCTGTTCCAGCATCCCCTCCACCAGCTCAATCTGGGTCTTGGCCCGTTCCTGCTCGTTTTTCTGCTTTGCCAGGCGTGCCCTGCGATCATCCTCGACTTTTTCATCAACGGCCCGGATCGCCTTCCTCAAACGGTTTTCCGTCTCGACACGGCGCTTTTCCGCCTCGGCGAACCGGTGATCCATCTCCTTTTGCACCTCGTCAAAGGCTTTCTGGACCACCCTGACATGCTCCTGGTGCGCCCGCTCCAGATCATGCACGCTTTCCTGGGTGCAGCGGATGCTGTCCCTGACCTCCTGAAAATCCCGCTCCATGCGCGCCCCCATTTCCTGCTGGATGTTCTCCAGTCTATCCTGGTCGGACCGCATCTCTTGGACCCTTTGCTGTAGCGCCTGATGGAGCTGCTCCAACCGGCGCGCGTCCCCGTGCGCGGCCTCCATCTGCACGTACAGCCTGGAAATTTCCCCGGCAAGGCGGTTGTTGACGAGATTGAGCTCCTCTGCCTTGTTGCGGGCCTCTTGCTCGTAGTAGATGCGCTGGGCGCGATCACGGTCCTGTGCCGAGGAATAGTACTGCCCGTTGAAATAGTAGCCGCTCATGTTCTCCTCCAAGCCAGTGCTTATCCTATAAGATTGTCCAGAAGCTCACGGTACCCTGCGAGAAGGCCCCTGTCCCGTTCCAAATTCGTCACAGTCTCTTCGAGTGCGTCGCTCTCGGCCTCAGCCTCCTCTGCCTCAACCGCGAAACTGGAAATCGCCTGAGTGAGCGCCTCCACTAGCTCGGCGGTGACCGGCCGCCCCTCGAATATCCCCACCTGCTCCGCCAAATCCGGGAAATCCTCCGGAATCGCAAGGGGGCCGAGTTTGAGTTCCCGCCTCATGGCCGCGGCGATCATCCCAGTACTTGCCTCCACCCCTCCGTCAGGCGCTGCAAGGACCGGCAGTTGGCGGAACTCAGCCTCCAACGCGCTTGCTTCCAAGCGCACCGGCTCTCCTGTGAGGAATCGCTTCTTGAGTGCCTCCAACCTACTCTCAAACACGACTATTTCCATTTTTGCCGCTCCGTTTCAATGACGTTGGCCGGGACCTCCCATTTCTTCTCCAGGGCAGCGTCACGCGCCTTCGGTCCGAGCACCGCATTGAGAAGATCTTCCTTCTGATGGGGCTGCAGATCCTTGAGGGATTTCATAACCTCGGGGCTTACCCGGTGCATGTCACTCAGATGTTGGCTATGCTCGGCGATCTCCGCGGAGAGAGCGTCCCGCATTTGCCGCAATTCCTCGTTCTTCCCCAAGGTGGCACCGTGGTCGCGCGCCTTGGCGCAGACTCGCTCCAGGTCAGCCTCCTTCTCCCGCTTGATTCGGGCGACCCTTTGCCGCAGGCCGGGGACCGCCTCCTTTTCGAACTGGAACGGCGTTAGCGACCCGAAGTCGCGATCGAAGAAGGCCGACACCGCCGCGATAGTGCCGAGGTCCTCCTGGAACTGAAATCGTCGCTTCATCTCGGAGAGGAGGTTCTCGCAGCGATCCAGCGTACCGTGGGTGTCCTCCTGCTCGGCCCGGGCGAGTTCCATCTGCAGCTCGCGCAGCGACGAATCCAGTCCCCGGACCCGGCCGCTCAGTTCGTCATACTGCTCCTTCCACACAGCTAGCGCTGCGGCGAGCTCCTCCACCTTTATTTCCCAGGAATCGAGATCCTGCATCGACTCTATGAGCGCCTCCACGCTCCCGAGGCGCACTCGCAGGTTGGACTCCTCTTCGGCGGTTTTCAGATGCCACTCGCTCTTGAGCGCGGCTCCCCACTGTGTAAATACCTTCACTGGATCGATGCCGTTCATGGTTTTATGACAACTCCTCTTTAAGTTTGGCGATTTCCGCCGCCAGGAGTTCCAGTTTTTCCTTCAAGTGCGAAAGATCGCCTGTAAAATGGGCGTCTTCACCCGAACCGACAAACCCGGCGATCCCTGCCCGCACCCCATCCGCCTCTCCTACAACAAGGGCGACCCGGTCGACCAGAAGCGCTTTCTCCCTTAGCAACCCTTCGTGACGTTTTTTGAGGACTGTTGCCTGTTCGGAGCGCTCGGCTAGGGCGCGATGCTCTGCCTCCCGCTGCAAGAGCCGCTCACGCAATTCTTTGATCCGATCCGTCTCAACGGGCGCCGCCGGTTGGTCCAGGCTTCTTTTCACAGCCATGGCGAGTGGCAGAGCCTCTTTTCCCCACAGGTTCCCCAGAGATAGCAGGGTGCGGGTGTGGACGTCACCGGGATCCGAGACGATGTCCGCCCGGATGGCGAAGACCAAAGCATCCGGGCCCTCCGTCCGCAAAATCTGACGCCAACGGTTGGTGATTTCAACTATGGCGCTCATGCAAGTACCCTCGCCATCGCAAGGCGGGCCGTTGGGCTTTCCATCCATGTGACCGCCTCCCCCAGCGCCGCCTGGACCCCTGCCTGATCCGCCTTGGCGGTTATCACCTTTAATCCCTCGCAGGACGCGAGCGCATCCAAGAGCCTTGTCTGCATGTGAAGGTAGGCAAAGTACTGGGACCTCTCGATCTCGCTGATACGCTCACTGTCAGGAAGATCGTCGTGGGTGAGAAAGATATACACTATCGGAATTCCCAGATCCTTTCCTCGTTTCAGTTGTTCATACCACGCCGGGTTGGAGTCCCGGGCGGAGGTGTAGAAATCCTTCCGCCCCAGTTCCACCCGGTTCAGATTCCTCAGCGGACCCGCTTGGGTAGGACAGGTGGGAGGGGAGTTGCCGATGATGATCACACCCGCCGGATCGTTCTCGATCGCCTTCATCCCTATCGTGAGCCCCTGCTCAGCCGCATCCCAGAGATCGATCCCCGGAGAATAGGTCATGGCGCTGAACAGGTGCTGCGCCCCCTTCGCGTCGGACTGTCCTGAGAGGGAATACGCTCGTTCCGGTGGCTGGACCCCTTCCGGCATCTGCAACCCTTCGCAGCCGACGTCAGCGAACCAAGCGGCATGCACCGTGATCTCTCGCTCATCGAGGGCCGCTGTCAGGCCGGGACCTATGGCAGTGCGTATCTCCCTGTTGAAGCCAGGGTAGGAAACCGTTGCCCCCACTTCGTCCCCCGCACCGGTCCCGTCATCGACTCCGAACCCCATCTTGGAGCTCATCGTTTCCTCTAGGGAACTAAAGGTTCCGAGAGCGACGTCCCTGGCATTGCGCCAGTTAGACCTGTCGGGGCAGGTACGATCCAACACCACCGCGAGCTTCCCGGAAATCGGCCCATGAGGTGGGGGCGAAACCTGTGCCGCGACCTTCCCTGCGTAGCGCACACTCCAGATGTCCGCCCCGTCGCGGCGCGGAATGATGCCGATTTCGAGCGTACCCCGCTGCGGCCCCGCGAGATAGAACCACGCCTCCACGGGAAGGGGAACCGTCGATTGCTGGGCCTTGGCCCTGATCCCCAAGTAGCAGCCTCGTTGTACCGGACATTCGACCTCCAGCGTCTTTGGCAAGGTGATGTGCGGGAAGTCGTGCTTGAAGGCGCCTTCCACGGTCAGGATGGTCCGGTTAGGGATGGTCGGGACGGGCGGGACCGGATCCCCGCAAAAGAAGAGTTCCCCCTCGGCATCCTCGAACATCCGGTGTTCTTGGACGAAGAGGGCGCATTTATCGCCGAAGGCGCAGGCGATCTTCTCCTTCTCCTGCTGCGGCGCATCCTTGCGCACCACATACGCTATGGGCGCCTCCAGGGCAACCGAGTGGGCGACTATCTCAGCAAGTGTCAGCTCCACAGTCGTGACCTCTACTGTCGCAAAGCCATGGCGCGCCCAGACGCGGCGGAACACCTGCGTGATGGTCATGGAATCCCTGAAATCGACCAAGGTGAAAGGGGTGTCTTCCGGGAAATAAGAGGCTATTTTCTGTATCATGAATATGATCCTTCCTCAGTATCCGCTGCGCTTGGCAGCCCCTCCGTCAGGGCAAGTTCGCTCCAGTGTTCCCACCCAGGCAGGGTGGATACCGCTTCTATCCAGGCGGGGCGCCTTCGCGCCAGTTCCCGCGGGGGAGGGGCGACCGGAACGCTCGACTCCCGCGGGAGTAAGCGAAGAATGTGCGGCAAGAGAAGATTTTCGTCGGGGTCGACCTCATCGCGGCTCAGCACTACCCTCAGCACGTCTCGGACAGGATGCAGGACTGGAAGGAGTGCCTGCAACTCCGCTGCGGTGAAGGGAGGCATCGGCTCCTGACGCCGCCATTCGAGAAGTTCTGCTTTCAGCCAGTTCCTTTTACTCTCCGGCAGTACCGCAGAGGAAAGGAGTATCCGCAATGCGGCTTCCCGTTCCTTTGCCACTTCCCGCGAGACGGCCCGCAGTCCTACTTGGCGGCAAACAGTCTCAGCACTGAGCCCCCCCGAGACGATGTGAAGCTCCGCAAGAGTAAGTAAACGCCCTTTTGCGGATAACTTGACAGCTTCAACCAAGGTTGCGTTCGCTTCACTGGCAATTTTTTCCGATAGCCACTCCAGCACCGTTTCCGGTATCCCCTCAGGCCATCGCCCCCAGAATTCGGGCTTGCCACAGGCCGTGGCAAGGAGGGGGGAGATACTCTCGTCCCATGGCTCAGGAGGAGCAGATGGTGGATTTGCGGAGCAATCGATCAGGGCAACTAGACCATTGAACCCGGCACTTTGCAAAAGCATCAGGGGGAAGCCCCGTTGTACCGCTCCGAAGAGGTCCCCCAGGTTGAAGAATCCCCTCTGGACTAGGAAGGAGAGGATCTGCCCTGTCGCTTCATCCGGTTCCGTGAGATCAGGCGTGCCATTCAGGATTTCTTTTGCAACCGGATAAGCTCGCTCAAGGTTGAGCGCCGACCAGAGGGTGCGCAGGACGTACGGCGTGGGCGGGTGGGGGGAAACGTGCCATTTCTTTAGCAAGCCCAGCCCCTCATCGACTGTCAGCTCTCCGTCTGCAACTGCCCCCTGGAACCACCAGCGCCACTTGCCGGTATACCTTTCGGTACGGGAAAGCCACTCTTCCCCCTCCACGTTTTCCGGGTGACAGGATATGGCACGCACCCACCAGTCGCGCCACTCCTTCTGCTTGCACATCCAATCCCCTGCGCTCTCCAGAAGGTGGTAGGAGATGCCACCGATCCAAGACGCTGCCGGGTCTAGCTCGGGGATGGGAGGGTGTCCTCCGGGCGTAAGTCCCTTGAAGAGTAGGTCGAGGACCTCCTCTGTGTACCCGGCGTTGCGCAGGGCCGTGCGCCAGCAAGTCTTCAGCGTGGGGCCGAGGTAGGTTCCCATGAGTGGAGCCAACTCCAAAACGGACAACTGTTCCAAAAGGCCAGAGTCGACGAGCAACGCTTCTCCGGCGACGGGACAGGAGCCGCCCAATGCCTCGCGCGACTTTATCTTCCGCCACAACTCCGCAGCATCAGGAGGGAGGAGGGTCTCGATGCCGGAAGCACCCTTGCCGAACAGTTCGACAAACAGGCGCAGGTCTTCCGGCCCGGTCCCGAGCAGTTGCGCCACCCGCTCACTTTCCCGCACCGAAAGACGGCAGCGCAGTTGTGTCAGATCTCCCCTGGTAAGATGGCCCCCTCCGAGGAGGAGGGAGATCTGGTCGCCGCTCGCATAGGCGAGTGCCGACTTGCGCCCAGGCGGAGCGTTAAGGAGCCAGAGGACCTCCGACATGGAGAGATCGCCCGGCTCTGACAGCGGTCTTCCTCCTGCAGCCATCAATAGGAGGTCGGTCCTCCGCGAAGGGGGCACGCCAAGTCCCATGAGTCCCACGCAGTCAAAAGCGGAAATGTCGCCGATTTCCTGCGCCAAGGCAGTCGACTGGAGCGGAGGATCCCACCCGGCGGACGTCAGCACCAACCCCGGGCCTTGGGGGAGGTTGGTAGGCAAAGACTCCGCCAGCAGCACGAAGTTGAGGGCGTCCATGCCGATATGCGAAATGACCTTGCTCGCCGTGGCAGGGTTGCCGACCCTCGGGGTGAGGCAGTCCCCCGTGATGACTGCAACTGTCGCGCAAACCTCGTCCCGAGGCACCGCCGGTGTCGATTGGCTGTTGAAGGGTATAGTGACTCCGGCGACATCGTTTTTGTCCGGCCTTTTTGCGGTGAAGGCGCCAACTATGATATCGGTGGCATGACGCGAAAGGACATCGGCGGGCAGTGCCCCAAAGGCGACGTAGCTTAGTACCCTTCCCGAGGCATCCATTCCCGCCTCGTTGGCGGCACGCAAAAGCCAGTACTCTTTTCCGATCTTAACGATAGCTACCGTCTGCTTGTTCCTTGCATTCACATGGACCTGCAGCCAATCTTCGGCCCTCTTTCTGAGCTCCTCCGGCAACAAGGCGGAGTCGGCGGTGAGAAAAGTAAAGTCCGTGACGGAGGACTTTTTACCAAAGACATGCACCTCTGTGATGCTCACGGACTCGGGCGTAGTCATGGAATGAGCCCTAGCTCTCTGAAGATGAAATAGAAGGGCACCTCTACCCCCTTTGGGTTGATGCGGAAGGGGATGAGCTGACCGAACTCTCCGAGTATCGCACACGGCATCCAGGTTTCGTTGTCGTATCCCCACGAAGAGGTGGGCCATACCGCTGTGCCGAAGAGGGAGATGACCTGGGAATGCGGCGCCAACGCAGGGTTTTCCCGCCACCACTCCGGGAATGCGTCCCATACCTCCGAGACTGCCTCGAAGGTTTTCTCGCACTTGGTGAAGACGAGGGCTTTCGGACGCTTGTCGAACATGGTGACGATGGTGCTCACCGCGTTGAACTGGTCGGCCATGTTGCGGCCATTCCATTCTAATACGAAGATGATGGCATCGGACCCGTCGATTATCTTCAACTTCTCGTTGTGGTCCTCTCCGGAGGCGATCGCCCCGCGGACATCCCTGAAGTGGACCTCGGTTCCCCCTTTGCAGGTCAGCCTAATGTCGATCTTGGCCGATGAAGTCGGGGGAGTCGGCATCCCCTTTTGCAGGAGGCGCCAGATCGGAGCCAGGGTTTGCCCGAGCTCGGCGTTAGAGGCATTCAGGTCAAGGAGGTCGAAACCGTGGTACTGGGAACAGAGGGCCGCAGCCAGCAGCGTCGTCTTCCCGACCTGGGTGTCTCCCCAAAGCGCAATGGTTTTCTTAGTCATCTGCTCTACACCTCAGGCACAAGATGGTACTTCAGTAATTCTTCGACTACCGGATCCTGCACTGAATACCCTTCCGGTTTCTGCGGCCATCCCAGTTCGTTTTGAGGAAAACCCGCATGTCTCAGGTAGCCGAAAATCCAGTTGATGATGATCGTGGTATCGGTTGTGTGTGCCAGCGGCTGATGCGGAATGGCAGAAGCAATGCTTGGATTGCCACCTACTGCGGAGAAAAAGGCGGTAAATCGTAGTCTCAGTTCAACGCCGAGGTCCGTGAGCATCTGCGGCGTGGAATCGTATGCCTGCTTCACGACCTTCGGCAACTTTTCATACAGGTTCAAAACCTCCCTCAGCTGATCTGCATCACCTTCCAGGAGTTGTTCCATCGAGCTGCAGGTAGCTGCTCTTAGCAGCATCTGCTTGAGATCCGGCTCGCCCGTGGGCTTTACGAGCCAAGAAAGCTTAGCGGGAGGTTCTTGGTTCGCGGCTCCAAACCACCTTACCCTATGCGACCAGATCCTGTAGAGAACGTCCATCCTCTCCGAAAGCTTCACCAGCCCAGATAGGTCCTTGTTCTCGTATAACGCCTGCAGGTGGGCCAAGAAGACGGCGCTTTCGCGTGCTACTTTGTGCCCCGCTATCGCGTCCCGGATCTCGGCCAGCCGCCGGTATAATGCCTGAGCGGCTGCGGTCAGCCTGGCTCGTATCGCATCAAGAGAATCTTGCATGGCGAGGAGGCCCGACAATCTGCGATATTCCGATGGGTACGCCATATCGTTCGCCGCACTCACCCCGGTGACGCCGGCTAGCCGCTCCGGCCTCAGGTCTCTCAGCGCCTTTTCCAGTTCGTCTAGAGTGGCCAGGACAATCGGATCATCCGCTAGCAGACGCAACGTGCTGATTTCATTCTTGAGTTCCTCCAGTTCGCAACCAAGCCTGTCAGCCACCTCTTTTCCGTGCGCTATGAAAGCGTCCCGTAGGTCGTCTACTCCCGACCGTCCGTCGATTCCCAGTCTCTGCAGGAGCCTTTCATCGCAGCGCTTCATGATGTCCCGCCACGGCTTCATTCTTTCGATGCTCGCGACGCGCAGCTCCCGCAGTGCTGTAACTGCCGCCATGACGTGATGCAGGTTGGCGCGCAGATCGCCCGCGAGGTGCCGAATCTCCTCGCGCTGCCTGGACATCTCTACCCGATCTCCCTTTGTGGCTTGGTCCCCTCTAGCCTCATCGATGGCGCCGAGGACCATCTCCCTTAGTCGGTCAAGAGAACAACTGAGGGAGATGCTGTCGAGCGAGGACGCCACCTTACCGGTTATACGTGCCACGGCTGCTGCCTCGGCGAGGTCTGGCGATCTCTCGGCTGCTGTCTGCGCTTCTTTCAACCCCGCCATGAGAGATTTCCTGACACCGCCTATGTCAAAGCCTGGAAAGGATGCGCATACAACTGAGAGCTGTAGCCCTGAGCAGTCTGCGATCAGCCGGTCGATTTTATCCTCGACGTCGATCAATGTCTGCCCAGTAACGGTACCCTCACTGCGCTGAGTCGATGGAGAAACGGGGGTGCAGAGGACCAAAAGACGAACGATCGCCTGTACCAGCTCCCGCGCCCTTTCGTTGCGCCTCATGGTGAAATCTGCCAAGAGCAGTTGGTCGATGACAAGCTGTGGTCTCTGCCCGTTGCCGCAATCGTGATCCGCAGACAGTCGGTATTCCTTTTCCCACTCAGCTATGAGAGTCAGCCCCTTAACCGGATCCGTGCCGAGCGTTTCCTCGGAGATGGCGCGCAGTTTTGACCATCTCGGATCCGGTGGGCGGTGCTGCGCTACCAGATCGATCTCAGCAATCACCGCCGCGATCAGCCGTCGGAACTCGCACCGGATCTCCAGGATCTGGGCTCCCGTCCGTTCGCCCCCGGACACCCCATCGATCTTTTGCGAAATGATCTCAGTCGTCTTGAAAAGGTCGCAGCCAGGTACGAATCTCTCCTTCAGATCGACCACACGGACAGCCTCAATCTCGGAGTACGCTTCCAGGATGTCCTTTGGATCTTCGTCCGTAATTGTAATGTCCAGTTCCATTCTGAGCTTTGCGAGTGACCCGACCGAAGCGCCTCCTGCGACGAGTTTCAACCAGAGTCCGAGTTCTTCTGCAGATTGTCGGCAAAGCCACTTCCTAACGATATGCGGCTCGTTCTCGAAACCCATGATGACAGAGACAGGCGTAATAGGCACTTTTACCTTGGCAAGGTCGTATCTGCGCAAGGCTTCCGCCATCTGCGGAAAGGCCAGGAGGGACTCTTCCAATTCGGGTCTGGCGAGGTAGTTTCTGAGGGATGGGAGGATTTTGCGCCGCTTGTCTCTTTTGGCAGATTGGGTGAAGGAGTGGAAGAAGGCCCGCAGTATTGGGTCGGGCATGTCCTTCAGGATCTGCACCAAGTCGGACTCATTGAGAGCCTCGGAGAGACCGACCGAAGCAAGGTGCTCCACGAGACCCGGCTTCTTTCGGCATAGATCCTTGATAGAATCCGAAATTTGGACACATGTTCGAGTCAGGAGATCACGGTGGAGGGAGGAAAGCTCCCCGGTATCATAGGCAGAAAGGTCGACTTTATCGCGTACGGTAGGCCAGTTGAGGGGATCTTCGGCAACCCCCACCACCCTCGTCAACTGCCATTCGACGACGGCCTCACCGATGGGGGCCGCTCCTCTGCCATCGTTGGAGTGATTAGTGACTGTCACGTTTGACGGGGCTAACACCGCAAACCGATCTTTCACGTTCGGCCACTCTATGGTGACTTCCGGGCCTCTTTCCCATCGGACCGGATCGACGGACACACCATTGCTATCGGTGCTGATGCTCATCTTGCGTCTAACGATCCATATTGGGGGAGGAACGTGTCCCGTGTTGACCAATCGGAGCTGAATTTGTAGGCGAGACGGCAGGACCTTGAAATTCACGTCTACACAGCAAGCGCTGTTATTTGTGACCAGCACATGAGATGGGAGCACTTGATCGGCAGCATTGCTGGCGATGATCCATTCCCTGGAGTTGGTATCTATGTCCTCCAAGGAGACCTCTGCCTCGCAAGAATGGCGCCTAATTAAGCTCGGGTATTCTTGGTGCCAGTCAGTGGAATATATGGTGTCAATGACGGGAATCGAGCGAGACGATCTCTGCGAGAACGTCTGGGAGATATACGGTATCTCTGACGATTGGGTACAGATGTTTAGCTGGAAACTCGGGGCATCGGGAGTGGGAAAAGACGCAAAGCGTGCGGCCTTGGGGATCTGCAGAATCAGGTGTGGGACACTACTGTTCTCATGAGTACAGTAGACCAGTACGTTATCCAGAAGCGGAGTCCGGAAGAAAATCTGCCCTATACGCAGCTCTCTAAAGTAGAGGAAGTCCATCGGTCGCCCAGAAATCAGTCACTCCAATCAATCCCGCTTATTAGTGGGTGGAAACTTATACGATATTTTTAATAAAATGTCAATAAGATAGATCCTAGGAAAGATCTCTTCTCGACTATTCTCAGTTGTCCGCGGGGTTGAGTCTGCCCCATAGTCTTAGACCTAAGCGGTAGCACAAGACTGGGTCCCTCGCACAAGGTATTGCAGCAAGGAATTCGATTCGCCCCGCTCTCGCATAGCTCCTCGCCTCATCAATCATCTGACCCTGAACAAGGCCCTGACCATTCCCGTGAAAATACGGATAAATGAGGAGAATATCGCGGCCAGAATGCTACCAGTAAAGGAGTCAGCTGCCCTTCTTCCAAAGAGTACACCCAAGACCGCTCTCAGCAGACTGATGGCGATGATTGCCACCACACCGAAGAATGCCGACGTCGGGACGTATTGAGAATATTTCCCAGCGGAAGGCATTAAAGCAACCGCAAGCGCAACAAACCCGATCAGCATGAATGCAGCCTGAAGTCTGAGAACCCTGAACATAACTCCGATGCCGACCAGCGTTATGGTTAGGACAAATATTTCCATGAATCGTTACCTTCATTTTTCAACATCATGTTTACCTCTAACGACACTATCGATAAAAAATGACAGAAAAGGCTTATCGCCAGTCTCCCATCACCACAAACGGCGCCCAATAATAGGGGTGCGCATACTCAGGCCGCGCCTTCACAGCCTGCATGGCCAGTTGCAGGGCTGAGGTCTTGCTCTTCCGATTCTTCACATAATGCCAGTAGAAGTTCTCCATCAGGTAACAGGTGGAAGCATCCGACACCTGCCAGAGGCTCAACATGACGGAAGCCGCACCCGCATAAAAGAGTCCGCGGCTGAGTCCTAGTAGTTCATCTGCGTTGGTGATGCGATTAAGACCAGAATCACACGCGCTCAGAGTGACCAAGCTGCAGTCAAGCTCCTGGTGGAAGAAGTCAAGCAGATAAGTCCTCCTTTCCTCCCCTTCACCGGGCGGCAGGTCCAGACCCGATAGAAACGGCTGCTCGTGGTCGAAAATACCGTGACAGGCGACATGGACAACGTCGCACCCGCCTCCCCTTTTTCTCAACTGCCCCAGGTGGGCCTTCTCGCCCCGATAGAGCTCCCCCCCAGGGTGAAACGCCCCGGCCAGCAACTCCCCTTCCCTCTCCACATGGGGCAGGTCGCCATTGTTCCGGGCAAAGATGAGCGCGCTGTCGCGACGGAGGCGGTTCTTCCGCAGGCAGAGCCGCAACACGGACGCAGACGGGGAATAGCCGATCTCGAATCGGTCGCAGAGAAACGCCTTCCCCTCCCGGTCGTAGAGCGCCTGGAACGGGAAGTAGTGCCAACAGAGATGGGGGGAGATGATGAGCCTGCGGCTGGAAGCAATATACGGCTCAAGGGGGCGGATCAGTAGGTCGTAAAGATCGGCCAGGGGGCGCCGCACTTCCCGGATGTAGTCGTGGGAGCGGACGTCCAGGGTCCGCCCGTCCCGCATCGCGGAGAGTAGCCCCCACACGCCGTCTCTAGCCACATTGAGCGACAGGTCGACCGCCACGGCCATGACCGGGCCGGTAGGGCCAACAACCCAGATAGTGAGGCCGTCACTGTTCTGGTAGAGGTCGAGGAGCAAAGTGTCGGGGGGGAGGGTATCCCTGATCTCTTCAGGCGTCAGAGGCAGGACCCTGGCGAGCGACCCGTTGTCCGGTTCATGGAGGTCCAGTTCGGCACAGGCTGCCTCAAAAGCCCGCTCCTTTTCGGCAAGTAGCTCCACCAGCGGGTCCTGCAGATCGTCGTAACCCGCACCTGCGCCGCGCTCGCCTGGCAGCTCTGTCTCAGGCGGTTCTGTCTCCTGCTCCTCCTGCCGCTGCATGGCCTCCAGAGTCTTCCGGATCTCCTCTATTTCGGCCAAGACCTCATTCGCTCGACGAAACGCCGCCGTGCCCCTCCTGGCTGGCAGCTCGTCGCGAAGCTGTCGCGATAGAAACTCCAGAAGCGCCCGCGATTTGGCCCTTTCCACATATGTGAGGGCTTCTTCGGGCCTGTCGAGCTGAAGGAGCGCCTCGATCATCATAAAGTAAGGCTCTCCCGTCGTATCCGCATATCCGATGCGGTGGGCCTCCCGCTTCAGCCCTCCCCTGATCACCTCCACAAGGTTGATAGCCTCCCGGTAGGCCCGGCAAGCTGCGTCCAGATCACCCGTATGCTCCTTCAAGAGGTGCCCCAACTGGTGCAAGGCCGCCGCTTCGCTGGACTTCGCTCCGATCCGATGGTAGATCTCCGCCGACTCCCGGAAGGCTTCCCTGGCCTCGGCGATTCTGCCCGTGAGCTGCCGGATGATCCCCAGGTTCCCAATGGTCTGGGACAGAAGGCTCCGCGACCCGGTCTCCCTGCTCTTCGCGAGTGCAGTTTCCAGAAGGTCCAAAGCTACCTCGATACTGTCTGCGGCTTCAGACTGTCGGAGCATGCAGATCGCCAGATTGTTAAGAACAAGGGCTTCCCGGCGGGCGTTCCCTTCCTGCTGGATAATTGCCAGTGCCTCCTCCAGAGCTTCCCGGGCCGTATCGTACTCATCAATATCCATGTAGATACCGGCCAGGTTGTTGAGCGCCATGGGGAGCGTCTGGCGTTCGCTGATGCAGTGATCCACCGCCTTCCCCGCATACTCAAGGGACTTGTCGTACTGCCCGATCTCAGCATACATGGTGCCCAGCGAGGACAACGCCCTGTTTATCGTGTTCCAGCGGTCATCTTGGCCATCAAGAATTTCCAGCGCCCGATTGCAAAGGGTCAGTCCCTGCTCAAGGTCCCCGAGGTCCCAGGAATAGACCCCCAAGCCCTGTAAAGCTTTCGCAATCGTATCGAGGTCGCCGGTCTCTTCGGCAAGTTCCAGGGCCTGATTGTAGTAGTCACCTGCCCTATCGGAGTTGCCCAACTCCCATTCGACATCGCCCAGCAGACTGCAGGAGAGGGCTTGGACACGCTTGGTTACAAACTCCACAGCGCTGTTCAGCCCGACAGACATGGTGTTGCAGCGGTAGTTGTAAAGCTTCAGGGTGTTTACCAGCAGGTCGCGTGCCTCGAAAAAGCGGCATTGTCTGTACAGGGCGAGCGCTTGTTGAGGTGTTTCGAAGACGGCAGTCAGGAAGGGTAATGCGGTGTCTTTTTCAGACGTTGGCAGCAGCTTTACGGCGTTGGTGAAAAACGACTGGTCGGATAGGATGGCCTCTACAAATTCTCTTTCGTACTGCGGAAATGAGGCGATCAGGTTCCTGAAGCCGGAATCCTCCCTGACGAGCTCCTGCATCTCTTCAGTTGTGTAGGGAGGCTTCAGGGGCATCAGCCCATCTCCACCGTGAGGGAGATTTCGCCTATCCGGCGGGCGCCGGAAGAGAGATTCACCTTGTATTCACCCTTTCTTTCTATCCTGAAGGAGACTTCACCATCCTCATCGGTGGTCATCTCCTCCAAAATCTCGGGTCCTGCCAGTTCTATCGCGATGCCGGGCATGAACTCCTCTTCTTCCCGATCATAAACGGATATCTTCAGATCAAGGCAGCCTTCTTTTCGGCATCTTTCGAGTGACGCCTGCAGAGAGATGGGAGGCGTTCCGAATTCCTGCATGATGCGAAGGGGCTCAGCCCTTTCCTCCGCTGCTGATTCCCCCCTTGCCGGCACGAATGTCGGCGTCCTTAACAGCTCCCCCGTGGTCGACACCAGTTCGAGTAGTTTCCCGGAAGCCCTGGCGACGATCTCCAGAAGGTTCCCGGTCTTGGCTCTGCCAAACCTGTCGTGCAGGGTCATCGACCTTCTGGCGAACTCTTCATCTTTTTGTCTCTCCCGTTCCACTTGGCAGCGGTAGAGCATTCTCAGACATTCATCACATTTGTCGGCATGCGCTTCAAAACGCTCGGCTTCAGGACCGGTCATCGCTTTGCCGAGATAGCGGACAAAGTCCTCTTCCCCGTAGCTCGAACAGCCAGGCTCCCTCCGTTCCATGCCGCCCGAAGATGTCTCTTTTCGCTCTGTCATGTCATTGCCTTATATGACGTATCTGTAAATGTGTTCACGCGTTTCGAAACAAAGTCGGTCATTCCCGCTTCCGCGCGAAGGGTACACCCTGTTTCTTCGCAAGTGCGTCGCGCACCCTCCCCAGGATGGTCGTTACATACTGCTCTTCAGTTATCCCGACCAGTGCGGCGATCTCCCGGTTGGACGGACGCGGAATCTTCTTCCCGACGGCAAGAATCTGTTCCCGCCTTTTCGTCTTTCGGGCGATATTTTCCCGCAGATCCTCGCACTTTCGCACCGCCTCCGGCGAGGAGTCCCGCAACGCCGCCCGCAACTCGCCTTCGAGCCGCCTCAACTGGTGCCAGAGTAAGACACCGCGTCCGAGATCCACGGATCTCTTCGCATCGCGCTCTTCCACCGAGGCGACGATCCTCTCCAGCATTTCCCGCACGGTTTGTTCGGGAAGCGGGCTGAACGCCGCGAGTTCCCCGGCCTCTTCAGGGATAAGGGGCATCGCAGCCATCAGGCTAAGACGCATGATCCAGAAATCTCTCCTGTTGTCGAGCCGGTCGATCTCGTCCAGTACGCTTCCCAGGTAACAGCGCAGGGCGCGGTCGATATCCGTCTCGTCGCATATCGTCTCTCCCAGCGTTGTCTCGGAGTCCTCATACAGAGGCTCGTCAAGAGAGCGCATCCCCTGCTCCGTCTGCTGTTTCGGCAGATTTTTCAGCCGTCCCCGCTCCTTCAGCCAGTCCCGTGCCTGATTGGCGGCGACCGTCTTCAGCCACGGGCGGATACCCGAAGGATCGCTGCACTTGGAGAGGAATCCCTCCTCACAGAATTTCCTAACGATATTTTCGTTTATGTCCCACACACTCTCTTCGAATTTGCAGTCGAAGGAATCCAGGTCAGACGAGAAAAGAAGCGTATGTTCAATGGCCTTTCTGATGTCGGGCGCAAACCTGGCGTAGAACTCTTCCCAGGCGTCCCGCCGCCCCGCGAGGCAGAGGCCAGCCACTTCCTGGTCGGAACTCCCGGAAAGAACCGTCCGGTCGACTTTTGGCTGTTCATTCAGTTTTCCGCTCTCGCCCGTTTTCTCCATCTGCCCCATCCACTGTCCGCATTGCTCAGGTTGGTTTATCCAATCCTCGCGCCATTCTAATTATTTATCTCTGTCCGTCAACCTTTTTTTGGAGTCTTTTTGCCTGTCGGCTCCTCCGCTGTCGTCTTGTTCTCTATTTGTCGTTGTTATATTCGTATCCATTCTCTCAGGAGGTCAAGTATGTCGATGTTCGAAAGAAGTTTTCCCGGCTGCGGCTGCACCGAAGCCCACTTACTCGAAGGATTCCATGGTTCCTGCCGGGAAATCCCCCCCTATCCTTACCGGCATCCGGCCTTGCTCGTCAGGAACATGGAGGTCAAGAAAGCCATGTCCCGCGAGTTGCTTGCTCAAGGGCTTTCGCATGAGGCAATCGACCACATCCTGAACCTTGAACAGAGCTAGCTTTTCCGGTTACTTCTCCCTTATTTCTCTTTTCTCATACAACGGCTTGCCATATCATGAGCGCACTGCAATTCAATGGGCACCACCTTTCAAATCGCCCGTCTTTTCCAGGAGGCCACTGATGCACCATTTCCCCTTCATGCTAGCATCCAAGCTTATACAAGGATTCGAGACCCTGGCGGCGCTCCGCGTCTCCTCGCTGGTCAAGAGCGATCTCCTCGCCGGTTCGTACTACAACGCCGCCGACAACCTTACGGCACCGCGCATCGATCCGGACCAGCTGCGCTATGCCCGGGAGTCGCTTCTTGCCGCGCTCGCCTCCTGGTCGCCGGACATCACCCAGGAACTTCGTTTCACCGTCTCCCCCGACCTGATGCACAAGGCGCAGGGGAAAATCGACATCCACCTCCTGATCCGCTGTCGCGCTAAAACGGAGGTCAAGGCCAAGGAGGCCGTCGCCTCCCGCTATCTGGCCCTCATGCCGCTTCTCGGCGCCTATCTTCCCGAAGCGGGCTGGGCGCCGGTCACGGCCGAAGACGAACTCCGCGCCTGCATCGCCCCCTTTGCCCCGAGCCACGCCGTCTCGATTCATCGCAACCGGGAGCAGGTGGTACTGACCGCCCCTCTCAGGCAGCCTTCCGTTGGCTTCACCGACAACGGCAACTTTTCAGCGAAGGGAGACGACAACGCCATCGAGCATCTCTTCCCCTGGCTCCCCTCCCACGACGACTGGCTGCGGCTCCTGGAAGCGCTGACCGGCCAGCTTGACCCGGTCCAGATCGTCATCCGCATGAAATCCGGTGCCGACGCCGCCTCCGAGAACGCTGCTCTCTTCGATCTGGTCCGGCGTTGCGAGGGGTTTCTCCTGGGGGTCGGCACGGCGCAGCTCACCCTCAACAGGCTCGTCGGCATCCTGCGCGACATCTATGTACAACGGCTGATCGAGCTTAAGGAGACCGGATTCAACATTGGCGTGTTCCTCCTTGCCACCCGTCCCATCGACTCCTCCCTGGCAAACGTCCTGGGAAGAGCGATATCGGGGATACGGCATGACAAGGGTGACAGCTCCGCCTTCCTTGGAGGGTTCGCCTTCGGCGAGGTATCGCCCGGCGAAGTCCTCGCCGCCGACTACTACTTCGACACGACTCCCTTTACCCTTGCCGAGGCGGCCTGTGCCTTCCGGCTCCCCGCCCCTCCGTCCCGTGACATCCCGGGGCTTCCCGTCAAGCGTTTCAGGACTTCGCTCGCCCAGCTCCCCCCCACCAATGCAGCCGGCTCCGGCACCGTCAGGCTCTTCGTCAACGAGCACCAGGGGATGTCGCAGCCGGTATTCATCGATGCCGAAGACAGGATGCGCCACTGCTTCATCATGGGGCAGACCGGCACCGGCAAGTCCACGCTACTGGAAACGATGATCCTGCAGGATATCCGGGCCGGGCAGGGACTGGCTGTCATCGACCCTCATGGTGAGATGGTCGATGACATCCTGGCGAAGATCCCCCGCGAAAGGGCTGAGGATGTGATCCTCTTCGACCTTCTCGACCGTGAGCGTCCCATCGGTTTCAACATCATCGAGTGGCGCACCATAGAGGAGCGGGACCTGATCATCGACGAGCTGTACCGGACCCTCGACCACGTTTACGACATGCGGCAGACCGGAGGTCCCATGTTCGAGCAGCACTTCCGGAACATGCTAAAGCTCCTCATGGGTGATAAACCGCGAAAGGGGTATGTGCCGACGGTGCTGGATTTCGTCAGGTGCTATCTCGACGAGGATTTCAGGCACTGGCTGATGAAGACGATGTCCGACCAGCAGGTGCTCGATTTTGTCCGGGAGATGGAGGCAGCGCGGGGCGAGGCCTGTATGCAGAATATGTCCCCCTACGTCACCTCCAAGTTCAGCCGCTTTGTCAACGACACCACGCTGAGGCGGATCATCGGTCAGGGACGGTCGCAGATTGATTTCGACGGGATCATGAACTCCGGTCGGATACTTCTTGTCAAGCTCGGCAAAGGGAGGTTTGGCAGCCAGGTGAGTGCCCTTCTGGCCAACATGTTCGTGGCGCGCTTCAAGTTCGCCGCCATGAGGCGTGGGGAGATGGCGAAGAAAAGCCGGCGGGATTTCTACCTCTACGTGGATGAGGCCCATAACCTCCCGCAGGACAACTTCACCGAACTTCTCAGCGAGGCCCGCAAGTACCGGCTCGGCCTCGTGCTTGCCACCCAGTACTGCTCCCAGTTGGGGGACGTATCGGGAAGAACTGGAAACGACCTTCTGGCTGCGATCTTCGGCAATGTGGGGACGACCATTCTTTTCAGGACCGGGGCCACCGATGCCGAGCGGCTGGCCAGAGGGCTCACCCCCTATTTCGACCAGCTCGACATCCTCGGCCTCCCCAACTTTCACGGCTACTCCCGAATGAACCTGAACAGGGAGGCGATAGCACCGTTCAGCTTCAGAACGGAACGGGATGAGAGCCCGGAGGACACAGAGCTTGGGGAATATATCCGCGCACTCTCACAGCTGAAATACGGGCGGGACGTCAAGATAGTGGATGCCGAGATACAACGGCGCACGAATGTAAAGCAGATGGAAGCTTCTGGCAGCGACACCTCAGATCCCACTTCGTCTCAGGATGCGGCCGACGTTCAGGCTGGAGATGCCCCTTGGAGCGGCAAACCGGAGCCTGCGTTCGTCAATCTCATCGTCCTCGACCTGGCGATCAAAGACATCGACCTCTCACCCACGACCCGCAAATGTCTCGAGTTCATGGAGATACGAACCATTGGGGACCTGGTGCGCTGGACCAGGTGCACTGTGAAATGTGAAAATGGCATGGCCGGGGACTTTGTGCGTGAAGTCGATGAAATGCTGTCCGCTCTCGGGGTATGCATGCAAGAGCCTTTGTCGGTGCGGGAGACGCCCCCCTTGCCGTCAAAAGATGTCGGGGGAGAATGGGAATGAGGCAAACCGAAACGAGAGGGTGCGCCGCAGTGTCCTGGCTCAAGAGCCCGAAGCACCCCTACGAGGACCGCTACCGGCTCCTGACGAGTGACATTGCGCTCGTCAGCCGGGCCCACAGGGGAGAGCTGTTCGGGGTATTCGACGGCATCGGCAGCGCCCCCATGGGAATGGCGGCGGCACAGGCCATGGCCGACTCCCTGGCCGACTTCTTTCGCCACGGTGATCTTTACGCTACCGAGTGGCAGGGGCTCTACAGGCTCTTGCAGCAGACGAATGTGGCTATCTTTCGCTGGGGCTTCATAGAAGGGACGGACCGGCCGCTGGGAGGGTGCGCCGGCACGGTTGCCTGGCTCCGTGAGAAGCAGCTCTCGTTATTTCATGCCGGTGATACCGTTTGCATGCTCATCAAGGAGGGACAGGAGCCGCGCCAGTTGACAAGGCTCCATGAGATACACGGCGATATTTATCGTTATTTCGGGTTGGGTAAGACGCTGGAGATCGAAGTGCAAAGCTGCAGCGTAGAGGAAGGCGACCTTATCCTGCTGATGTCCGATGGAGTTACCAAGGCCTACAGCACGACCGAGGCGGCCAATCTGGTGATGGATGTCTACAGTAAAACCGGGGATATCGCCGCGGCGGTAGAAGAGCTTGTCACCAGGTCGCGCGGCAGGAAGTCGAACGACGACATCACGGCACTGGTTATCGAGATCGCCGAGGAATGATTTTATTGTTGTTGGGATTTGGAGCTTTGATCTTCTTGCTGTTTGCCATCATCGGCTATAGAACTAACGATCAATTCTGCAAGCGTATCGATTTTTCCTATGTCGAAATTATAATTATCAACAAGATCATTTAGCTTATCATATATCTTCTCCAAAACTGCTCGTTTAACACCTGCCTCCACAAAATTATTTATTGAGTTTATCGAAAACTTGTCCATACTTCCTGTTTTTGCAGCTGTTTTAGCTAACTCATCTTCGTAGTGCTGTTTAAAAATAATAGCATATTTTTTGAATACATTAAACACATTTAGCGGGATGCCCAGAATTGCTCCATCTTTGCCAGTAAACTCATTGTTGTTTCCAAAACTACTGTTTTCTCTGAACTCTTTGTCATTCTTAAAACCATCTCTCTGCTTGGCCTCTTCCTGTCGGCTGCCCTCCTCCTGCTGCCTAGCCTTGGATCTCAAGCCTTCCTCCAGCTTCCTTCTTTCAGCAACCCTGGCTATAAGAGCAGAATCCGCTTCAATATGCTTTAGAAGCCGTTCCAACGTATCTAGAGAACGACATATGTCCTCTTCAGGATCAACTTCACCCGTGGGATGTGCCCATTGGTTGCGTATAGCTTGGATTTCTTTTAGGTACGTTCGTACAGTTGGGGGCAACGATCTTCTTTTCGAAATTTCCTTCCAATTTCTGTCAAAGATAATAATAAGTGGCTGGAGATCGAGCCCGCTTAGATCTTTCACCCGGCTTTCCTCAACTTGCCGTTTTTGATCTGGGCTCAGCACATTCAGAACACACTTGGTCCACCAAATGTCTGAAATCTCAGAAAGCACACCATGGAGAAAAACTCGTAGACTTCCCGTAGTCTCTTTGAATAGTAAATTATACATGATGCCTCCATCCGGCTCAGCAGATTCCGATGATATAGTTAGTTGAAGCTTGAATTTAGGTGCCTTGTGGGCAGTTGGGGACAACGCAATAAGCAGACCGCCTGTTTTTTGGGCCGGTCTTGGCGCTGGTTGGAAACTTCTTATCTGCTTTTTTTCAGCCTTTCACAAATGAAATACACACTCCGTAGCTTACCAGCAATTTTTAAGTTCCTCTTCGCTAAATTGCTTGTTCGATTGAATTTTGTTAAAAGGGTTATATGTGCAAACTTCAAAATAATTGTTGTCAAAAACACTTACTTTAATGCAAATACCGTAATCTGTGTCATCTGAACTCGTTACTCTGAATTTATTGCTCAAGTACCAACTGCCGCTATAAAAGCTGGTATAGTATTTTGCTCCAAAAAGACCTCGGCCCCATAGTGTAGATCCAAGTTCGTTAAGTATACGCATTATTATCGGTCCAATGTTTTGATCACGTTCAATACGCCAGCTTTCAGTAGCCTTTTTCTCAGCATCAATCTTCGCACTTGCCTTTATAATTTCATCTGTCCAGACCATACTATGCCACCCAACTTGTTTACATCAGAAGTAATATTGCCTGTTATTGAACAGTTAGAGAAGTCACCTATATAAGAAGCCAAGGCTGGTTTCCTATAAAAATAGCTTTCGGATTAGAAAGAGTGACAACTCTTGTTCATTGATGGAGGGAACTATCTCTCAATATCCTCTCCACCAGTTCAGACCCCTAACGCTTCTATCCCGGTTTCAGGTGGGCTTGCGTTCTGATGTCCCTGAGCATGATGCTGCGATAGCGCCGAATGGCGCGCTATAGGCTACCATGTACGTTAACTCCGATCAACGTAATTTTCTGCTCTTAGCTTGAAAGATTGCCGACTTGTCATCCCCTGTGACGAAGTCGAATCGGCAAGGACGGGGCAAGTCATGATTACCTTATCCAAAGGGATGACCGCAGGGCACGCGGGTGGGTACTTCTCCAGGGAGGACTACTACCTGCGGAGGAACCCGAAAGCAGCCTTTGTTGCTGCAAGGGCGCTCAGGCGCTCGGGCTCTCAGGCCCGGTCGGCCCCGAGGATTTCCGGGCTCTTTGCCGGGGGGGGGTGCCGGACGTGGGAGTGCTGGTCGCGGCGGGGCACGGGAGCGACCCATAGACTCTGAGACTTGTCAAGGTGCGCCGGGCGGGAAACGACGCCACCGTCTACGCCCCCAAGTCGGTCTCCATCGCCTACGTGGCCGGTGTCAAGGGGCTCAAGGAAGCACACGACGCGGCGGTGCTCTATTGAGAAGCACTACTGCCACTACCGGCAGGCCAAGAGCCCCCCCTTGAAGTCTCCCCACAAATAATCCTTCGTATATTTTTTTCACTGCCCTTTGTTAATTCCCCTCCGTTCCGTCGTTATTGATCTCAGATGATTTGCATTGCCTGATTCCGTGTGATGGGAAGGGATATGGACCGCAAAAAGATCGTAAGCAGTCGTGAGATCGGCAAAAGAATCAAATGCCGCAGGCTGGAGCTGTCGCTGACTCAGGAGATGCTCGCCACCATGCTGGATGTTTCCTACCAGCAGGTCCAGCGCTACGAAAGCGGCAAGGACAGGCTCAACGTGGAAAAGCTCCAGGTTGCCGCCAAGGCCCTTTCAGTGCCGATCTGGTATTTTTTCCGTCCCTCTGGCGATGAAGAAGGTTCGTTTGCGGACGACCAAGAGAAGGAGTTGGTCTGCCATTTCAGACACGCCCGCCGTGAGGTTAAGGAGCTGATGATAAATTTCGCCGTGATGGTCGCCCACTGGGACAAAGATTGGCAAGACACATGACGCCGCCACAAGTCACGCAACCCTTGCATTTCCCGCCAAAGATTCAAGCCTGGCATTGTAGTGATTTAATTATTTTCCTGTTAGCTTCTTCGACGATCTGCCCCCAACAAAGGAGGACGAACATGGTTAATCAAGTAAGCAGGATTTTCCTCTCAACTGCTCTGGTCGCGCTTTCAGCGTGCAGCAGCGGTGGCGGGAACTCAAGCAGCCCTTCCCCCAGCCAGGAGACTGCCACTGTCGCAGGCGTTGACACAAACCGAGACGGCGTAAGAGATGACATCGAGCGTCATATTTCGACGGCCCATCCGGACTCGGCAAAGACTCGCAGCGCTCTCAAACAATATGCCAAGGGAGTCCAAGCGTCTTTTGTCAATGTCTCCACGGCCAGCCAGGCAACTGCGCAGGAGTCGCAACTTCTTCGCGCCGGGGCCTGCGTCGCCGCCGCGACGGGCTCGGCTGCGGCCATGGCAGAAATTGATGCCCTAATGGCCAACACACCGGATCGAATAAAGGCACGCGAGGAGTACGAGAGGCATCTCGAAGGCAAGGTATTCACCATTCCTTCAGGGGACCCCGCGACGCTCTGCGACGTCGACCCTGCTTCGTTACCAAATTGAATGTAAAGGAGGGGTTTATGCAAATCCTGGTTCGTGCGATTCAAATTGCCGCAGTGCTCATTACTGTATTCGCCTCCGTTATCTCAGCTCCAGCCGTTTCTTCGGCGGCTGTCTCAGCCTGCGCCGCTGCCAACTACTCGATCATTTACATCAACGGCATTTGGACAACGGACGCCAGGCCTGCCGCCCTTGATCTTCAGAGGGCGGTCGGCACGACCCACAACGGGCAGACGGTGAAAGTATCGATCGCCTACAACAAGACCCACGGAAAGACGTCCGATCTTGCCGACGTATTCCGTCAAAAACTCAATGAGTATCCGGGGGTGGCGGCCGAACTGCTGATCAAAGCTCTCACATCCGGTATCGGCTCAGGGCTTCCCGACGCACTGGTCGAGTTCGCTCGCGCCTATAACATCGACAAGATTCGTGATGCCGAGAGTATCGGCTACAGCGATGAGGACCTGCGCGATATCGTCGGCTTCATCCGCGGCTCGATCACCGAGAACCAAAAGATTCTGCTCGTTCCACATTCCCAAGGCAACCTGTACGCAAACTCCGCCTACGCAGCCCTCACCTCAGGTGACGACGCGATACCGACCAGTTCCATCAAGATCTTCGGCATAGCCTCGCCGGCAGCCCACATAGCAGGTAACAGTGACTACCTGACATCAACCAATGACTTGGTGATAAACGGCCTGCGCGCGGCCAGTGGCCTGTCAGTTCTCCAGGCGAACTTCACGGTAAGCCTTACTACGAGCGACCTCAGCGGACACGGCATGACGGAGGTGTACCTCAATCCGGACCGCGAGGGCCGGGCAGAAATCATCGCCCGCATCAAGAGTGCCCTCTCCTCCCTCATTGAACCCGGTGGACAGGGGGGACAAGGACCGATCACGGTGACTCTGACCTGGGGAGCCCAGCCCGACGTCGATCTTCATGTCCTCGAGCCTGATGGCAACCATGTCTTCTACCTGAACAAACAGGGGACCGTCGGCATGCTTGATCTGGACATTACCAGCTCTTATGGCCCGGAGCATTACTTCACATCGTGCAGCACACTGCAGGAAGGTGCCTACAAGATAGCGGTCAATTACTTTAACGGAAGCAATCCCGAAGTGGCCACCGTTACCATAACCACGCCGCAGGGATCGGTGACTCGCAAGGTGCCGCTTTATGCTGCGTCCGGTGCATCTGGGGATTCGTCACCCATTATGGCCGGCACCGTGGTAGTGACCCGCAATCCGAAAGGATACTACGATTTTCAGGTCATCTGAGTGCAATAGAAACAGACTTAAGCGGGAAGGTGACTATTTCGGTAAAGGAGGGAAACGGACATGAAACAAAGATCTTTGTTGTTGCTGATTGCTGTCACGCTGATTGCGATGCTGCTCGCCGGATGCGACGAAAGCGGCGGCGGGAACCGAAACGGCACGATCCTCGACGATTCGGCGGCCACCCGTCGCTAACGGAATCGGTGAAAACGAGTCCCATCACGGAACCAATACACCCATCGGAGGAAGAAAATGAAACTGTCAAGACTTTGCGCAATTCTGCTCATGTTCACGGTGCTAAATCTGTTCGGCTGCATGACCACCAAGAACGGGAATCATGTCGACAACGCGTTCCCCTCACAGGAAACCTTCAGGGACAAGACGGTGGCAATACTCCCTGTCAAGTCACAGACCAGCCTTTCCACCGACTCTCACACCCCTCTGAAGAAGGCGTTGAACGGCAAGATCGTCGCAGCCGTAAAGACGAAGCTCCCCGGCGCCACCGTGATCACTCCTCAAAGCAGTCTGGACACCTTGAACGAGGCCGGCAAGTTGGAGGTTCTCGAGAAGCTGATGAGCGGCTATGACAGCACGGGGGCCTTTGACAAGAAGCTGACCAGCGCGATCTGTTCGGCGCTGAAAACGGACTACGTGCTCCTGCCGAAACTCAAGATCGAGCAGATGGACGCGGTGGTCGCCAAGACCTTCATCTCCTCCCTGGAAGTTTTCCTGCTGGGCAGAAACAGCGGCGACCCCTTATGGAACGGGATCGGCGACTTCAAACGGTACGGCATCTACGGCTTCGGCGGCACCGAAACCGACGAGGCGGCAAAGGAGCTGGTGTCCCTGACATTCAGCGGCAATTGAATAAAGGCTGGTTGGAAAATATCCTGTGGAGGGACGCGATGAGAAAAATTGTTATGGTAAATCTGATCGGATTTTGCTGCCTTGTCAGCACACTCTTTGCTGCAACCGGACACGCGGAAGAGGTGGCGAATTCCAGGCTGATGTTTATGGCATCTTCCAAGCCGACCAAGAGTATCATGGTGGACGGCGTGGAATACGTGCCGAAGGGAAGCGAGAAAAGTGCAAGGAACGACGACTCCGACCGCCCCAAACCGCGCCGTTCCAATTCTGACCGGTCGGGATCGGATGGCGAGATCAACGGGAAACTGGAAAACTTCGCCATGAAGGGAAAGTATGGCGCGGGGCTCGAAGTTTCCGTCGTCAACCTCGGGATCGGACCTTCCGCCGAGTACTGGATCACCGACAACTTCGTCGCTTCCGGACACTTGGGGCTGGGTAGCTTTACCACCTATGGCATTCGCGGCGATTACGTCTTCGACAAGCCGATAAAGCTCTACCAAACTTACACCGCCGAACCGTACGTGGGGCTCGGCTACACCTTCATAAAAGGGCCTGAAGAGTCATTTGCCGGCGGTTCGGTGAAGACCGAGGGCTCCGGCTTCGACGTCCATGCCGGCTTATTCATGCCGGTGCAGCACCTCTACAAGAATCTCGCCCTGCGCACCGAGATAGCCTACTCCACCGCTACAGTCGAGGCCACAGCCACAGTCGGCTCGACAAAAGCAACGGTATCTGGTGATTTCAGCTCATTCGGGTTCGGCGTCGGGATCTATTACTTCTTCAATTAGTTAACCGGGAGGGAACCAGGTTCCATAAAAGGGAGAGCCGCAGATTGCGGCTCTCCTTTTAGCGATGTTTAGCTACAATTTTTCGCTCAACCACATGCTTGCTCCGCCCCCTCATCAGCATCGATGTCATCGAAGATACTGCGTTATTTGTAGTAATTGCCATCCTAGTGCGAAGAGCGCATTAAGCCGCAAGACGCGCTGTTATTTAAGTCATGGCTAAACGTTATAGGGGCTCCTTGTTCTGCGCTCGCTGACGATCCTGGTTGTCCATATTAGAAAACCTGCTATGCGCTAGCCTTCTTGAGCTACTGTTTCGTTTTCCCCTAGAGTGCCTACAGCACTTGGCTAGGAGCCTGTGGTACCTGCCTGCTTTACCAATTGCCCCCCCCTTGTTAGCAAGACGCAGCTCCCTTGACCTCCCAGGGCGCTCGGACAATTCCCCGGACGAGACTCTTTACACCGTTAGATTAAACATGCTTGAAACATCATCGGCTTACTCTCTAGGGACTTCGAAGTCTCACCAAGGTGTAATGGCCGTCTCTTGGGCAGGTGGCTTAAGTCCTGCGTATGTATATTATGGGCAAAGCCCATAGCCTTTTAGCTTCTCAGATAATACTCTACTGCCCCCCGAGATATCCCCATTGTAGAGGCTATTTGCCTTTGGCTTTCGCCTTTCGCTCTGCGCTGAAGGATCTCGTTTTTGCGATCTTCCGCCTTGGCCAGATAATCGGCTCTGGTTACTTGCTTCCGGTTTCTCTCACGGTGACGCTCTGCCGCTTCTGCCTCGGATATAATGGTTTTCATCTGTCGCTCTTCGGAAGAACTGATTTGTAGCCAGTCGATGAGTGTTTGATTTCTAAACCGGTACCTAGGATCAACTTGCATCCCCTGGTAGTTTTGAAGTATCCCCGCATGGGCGTCTTTAGCTCTAGCAATGGCTGTCGATGAGTAGTTGTGAGCCTCTGCTAAACTCAGCCCTGGCGAGAATTCATGACAAAGCGCACGGATCTCGTCATAGACATCAACGACGAACCACGAAACAAAGCATGTGGCGAGGAAAAGGAAGGTATCGCGGTAGCCGATCTCTACACCACCGCGCAGTTCAGCAAGGGTACGGAGATCGTGAAGCCTGTCCCAATTGAGTTGCTTAGGGGAGAGTTTTTGAAGGCCTGTAGTGTTGCCTTTGCCGGTGACTCCTTGTGGTCGCGACTGTGCAATTTTCTTTTGGCGATGCTCCAAGCACAGTTTTCGGCATGCAGGAAGGATCTCCCTCGCAAGATCCTCAAAATCATGCGTTTGCCCACTTTGATAAATAACCCGAACGATTTCACCTGTTCGCTCATTTGTTGTGCCCTCCAAACGTAACACCCTGCATGCATCTTTTGCTCTAGTGTCCGCTGAAAATTTTGAAAACAACGCAACTAGATGGCCCATTATTGCATTCCAGCGAGGAAGCGCTTTTGCAGGAACCGGTTTTATCAAATACCACTTTAGATACACTCCCCTCCCGCTTGAGACTATGGCACTCGGTTCAGGGATTCCTTCAAAGTTGCAGTACTCTAATACCTGCCCTGCCACCTGCTGGGGAGTTAGATCCTTTAGTTCTGGCTGGTTGTAGTAGTCCAGGTCCAGAAACAGGAGTCCAAGGCGAGCCAAGTTTACGAGCAGGCGATTTGGCTTATAAAATTCTCCTTGCGAAATGTAGGTATCTTTTCGCGGATCTATAAGAGTCCGAATCTTGGGCAAAAAACTGAGCGGGTAACTGTGCTGTTTTTTGCCATGGTCATTGTTAGACAGGATGGAGAAGAAGCCGAATTTACAGGCATCGTGGTAGTGATCATGTTCCTGTAATGGTACAAATGATTGTAATTGCCCCAAGACCATACAGTCGGCTTCCCCCTTTGAGGCTAGAAATCCCGACAGCTGGGAATACCTCCCAGATGCGGTATTTAGGGGAATGCCTGGCGAGGCAGACAATTTTTAGGTGACGCGTGTGTGGAAGAGCGAACTTGTTTTAGCGAAGAAAAAAAAAGCCAACAGAAATGGTGAAGTGTTCAATGCTTGAAGAGGACGTATCCAGGGTTTCAACTTGGGGCACAACTTTGTGATACTTCGGAAAAACAAATCCCCGACTGCGTTTTGGAACGCAGACCGGGGACAGTTTTGAAAGGTTGGCTGTAACTACTTGACCTATTTTGAGTGTAACGAGAGATGGTTCAAATGTAACTGGCTGAGAAGGGAAGTAATTTAGCTAAAACAACGAAATCAACTCGTTGAAATTCACCTTCCGAGTGGTTCCAGTCCAATGTTTATCTAGGATTAGCCATTTACCATTTCTTGGATACCGCCGATTAGAGAAAATTTCTGAGTTTCGTTCGCACGATTCAAATCAACATAAACGGCAGGCTCAAGTGCTTCTTTTTGCCCGAGAGGATCCTGCAAAATACTCAATTGGTATTCGCGGACTCCGGACTTGTACAACCTGTAAATGAAGTACTTGCTCTTGTTATTAACTGCTGAAGTGCGTTCGTTGCCTTTCAATTCGATTGCGCCGCTTTCATGCTTGCGCCCCTTCACCTCGATAAATCGAAGTACTTTGTCGAGACCTCTGTTCGCCCCTGACTTGAATGCCTCCCTGTCCTCAACACTTCTGAAACTTAAGATATCGCAACCGAACGCCGACGTTCCAGTCAGTTGCCCAACTTGAAGCGGATATCGTGGTGGGGTGTCAGCCTCTTCAAACTCCATGGCCTTCTTCTCGCAGAACGCACCATCTGTTATACGATGAGCTGCCGTATACGTCCTCGGACCTCCCGTCATCTTATTAACTTTGAGATCCTGACGTTTCGGAACTCCAGAGGGAACGTGCGTTTCCTGATCGACCCGTAATAGGCTGTCGCCGTTTTGCTGATCAGTCGGAGAGGTTTCCTTATCAGGTTGAGCTCCGGGTTTTGAATCTGTCACATGATCAGTTGGTTGATCTTCATTTTTTAGCTCAGGCTCGCGAATCGGTAGATTCGTCGGCATAGCGGCAACTCGCGCCAAAGCATCTGTGCCTCCGAATTCTTCTATAATCTGCTCCATATTTTCGTCTGCTTCTTCTCCCCTCATCTTTTTCAAGAGGCTTTTCCTGTCCTTTCCTTTGCATAGAAACATCCTGGCAAATTCACCGCCATCGCCGATGCGAAAGATTGATGCGATAGCAGCGCCTACCGAGTCGGCAAGGAGGTCAGAAGCTATATCAAGAGGATCAGCAGGATCTGAACGTACATAAATGACATTATTTTCGATTATCCAGCCCCACACCGGCGGCACAAACTCAAAATCTCGGTCTTCATAGCGAATCACGGCGACCAATTCGAAACAGACCTTGAGAGAAAGAAGCTTCAAGGCATTCAAATGCTGGGTCTGGCTCGTTTGAGATGTGCGCAGACGGTATAAAAATGGTTTTGCTTTTTGGAAATCTTCATCTCTATCATCTGCCAGCTGAAAGCTTTTCACCCGTTGTTCGATGCCCATACGATCAATCGCTTTGACGCCGAAAACGCGATCAACCTTATCTGGACCGACCCTGAATGGTAGATCGACTATTTTCAAATTATTCAAGAGGCTGGGGGGCAAACCCTCAGAATCGGCATGTCGCAAATCGGAAACCGGGTAATAGTTCGACGCGCCTCCCGCATGTCCCCACATCTTGCCGTGTTTTATAAACTCCTCTCTTGCTAGTTGCCCATGCCCCATAGCGGAATCTGAAGCGTCCAATAGCCAGCGATATAAAGCTTTGGCCTGTCGCCCCTCAGGATCGCGCTTTGGCATTTCAACAAGACGCGCATATATGTCATCCAGTTCGAGCTCCGCCAAACTCGTCACAACGCCCGATCTGCGCCAGCCATCAAGTAAATCGGCATCCGAAACACCAAAAGTATGCATAGTCTCCGATGAAGGCTTCGGTGGGCGTGGGAAGAGAGCCTCTATGGCACGCTGCCCAACTACGCAGTCTCTCGGCCTCAACGCATCCCCTGACTCATTGGGAATCCAAGTGGAATTCTCGATCTTCCAGCGAATATAGCAGGGCAACGGTTCCTTATACTGCCTGCGGACTCGATCGGAGCTGTAGATGCTTGTCAATTCAGCGTGTGACGATTGCGGTCTGCCCCATTGATGTATGCGAGTATCAAGAGCGAGCCATGCTATCACTGCCGCATAATCGGCATCTCTGACAATCTCATTCAAACCGTCAACGCTACGAACTTTCCTGAGTGAAGCATTCTGCACCTTATCCTTAGATTGGAAGATATAATCTTCGAACCTGGCAGGGTATGCTATCTTCCCTAGTACATATCCCCTAAACCCTGTGTCCACCTCGTCAATTAATATTTCTCTCGGCCATTCAGCCACCCCAAGCCAGGATAGAAAATGGCTCAGCTCAGTAGTCTCGCAAGGGGATCCCAGTTCTATAGGATCAACTAACAGCTTTTCCGGTGCCCAGCTTTCGAACAAAGCTTGTACAATATTTCCTTGCGCACCGAACCCTCGCCCAAAGTACAGTTCATCTGCGGGACTCGCCGTCCCTGCCTGATTCGGCAAAGGAAGCGGAGATTTGTCAGGATATTCCGGTCTCCTACCCGTTTTCCCTTCGGACTGATACAAACCATACACCGTACTCCGCAACTCTTTATCGATGCTGGGTGACAGCGCAGGGTTATCCCGTTTACGCCGATTCGAAGCGGCGATCAACCTCCGAATGAGATTGGCGAGAGAATATTCCTGAACACCAAATGACGAGAGTTTTGTCTGAAGATCGCGTACATCTTGCGCTTCGAGTTGGCGCATCAACTCGATGCGCAATTCGTCATGCAGAAATCTAAGCGAAAGCCATGACGGGAGAACCGGAGGCACCCCGCTACTGGGGGAGGGAAATATTCTGACAGAATCGGGGACTGGAGTACCATTGCTGTCCAAAAGCAAAGAAGAACTGTGAGCCGATCTATCAACGCAGTTCTTGATGAATCCGGAGATTATTGCGGCTCGATCTTTTATTCGAATGTCGTTGACACCTTGAATCCTGGCCTTCAGATCAGTGCCATGCATTTCTGGCACTCCCAAAGTGGCAAAAAGCTCTTTTTCCTCCTGCTCCGAATATGAGACCACATCTGAGAACGAAGTAACTGGCAGCCACTCAGCACTTGCCCCGGTCACCAGACGCGCTTCATGCGGATAGCATGCAGTACCACTGAGAGTCGGAACAACCTTTCGACTCCTCGCAGCAGCCATCAATTGCTCCGGAAACTTCTCTCGGGTAAGATCGTTCGGGTAGCTTTTCAAGGGGAGAAGTAGCCGAAAACCGGCATTCGGTCCATCTGGATATTTTTCGGAGCGGATTTCTGCAACCGTTGCGATGAATGTCGCTAGTTGTTCGAGAACGTAACTGTTGCTACCGCATTGCTGGGTATGGTTCCGGCTTTGGTTGAGAACCAATGTCGCATGGCAAACCACGGGGAGAGGGAGATCCATCTCAGTGGGGAAATGAGAGAAAAGGGGTGACGATTTCAATTCGCTCTTGCTTTCAACATCGGGGACCGCAATCATTATTTCGAAATCCAACGGACCTTTTTGGTCTGAATCCAGCTTTTCGTCCGGGATGGTTCCAGATGTGCGGTGAACCTTCCACAATCCTAATGGCTCATCATTTTGCGTTATCATCGACAGGTTTGCATCACCTTCGGATCTCCAGGTCCTCTCCGGGCAATCTTCAGTTATAAACCGTACTTCTTTCAAGTTGGAAACGAAGAGAAGAATCTCCGGCCGCAAATTGTCAAGCTGCTTACGCGCCGCATAAAAGGCATTAGGTTGATCGAACGGCATCCCCATGACCGTGTCATATCCCTCTTCCCTCCATAATTTGCACCGCTCGAGAATCAACTTTTCCGCAGCACCACCCGCCAGATCATCGACCCTCCCGGTTTCGCAATAACTTGGAAACGGTAGAATAGGAAGGATGAGATCCTGTGGATCGCCCATTTCCTCAGAAATTCGATCGGCAAGTTCCTCACTCTGGGTTATCAACTCCGACAGTATCCGCTCAGAAAATGATCGATTGTAGGAGATGCCAAGTGCACCACTCAGAATGATGGGAGAACGTGACCAATTTAGGATGGACCGAAATCCCAAACCTTTGTTGCCGATGAAATTTCTCCGCCTGCGCCATTTTGGACTAAGGTTTGCCGTTGCCAAGGAAAGGACCCCGCCGACGGAAAACGTCGCGCCCGTATTTGCGACAACAAGCCCTTCCGGCAACAATTCTAGAACCACGCGTCCCGCAACTTGACTTTCCTGAGCCTGATCCGCTGCATTCTGCAGCAACTCAAGAATCTCTCGACCTTCATAATCGCGGGTGATTTCCTTCTCGTGTCTGTAATCCGCGATCAAATTGGCCGGCTTCGCAAGATAGGAAGCACGCGTTTTGCGCTCTTCTCCGGTAAGCCAGACAAACCACTCCTCCGCAGATCCCGGTATCCAAGAATCGTTAATGGCAGCATTCTTCATCGTTGAGTCTCCGCCCGGTGCATTTCAGAAATGACTGCTGACAGCCAGTTCTCGTGACTCTTTGTGTCGGATGATCATTTATCCAGTGAGTGCCCGTCTGCTGAGTAAGAATCTGAGTGAACATAACTATCAGGCGACTATGAAAAAAAGGCAAAAGCGGTGAGGTTCCGAAAGGACTGTAAACCGCCTTGACGCATGTCTGGATCTAACACACAACTAAATTCGCAAATATCATGCTAAAACATGGCGGTCAACCATGTTGCAAAAACATCACATCCTACAGCAGATTTTGTATCAATTGACCGTCCACTTAAACAGGGACTCTTGTTCATGCCACACACGGGGCATGCTCGGCACGATCATCGCCGGATGAAGGAGCTTGAGCGTAAACTCAGGTGCAAAGACAAAGGTCTTGCCGAAACTGCGGCGCTACGGTACCGGGTGCACCATCGTGTTAGTACAGTGGGCGCCGAAACGTAGGCCGGCCTGCCACCTCGGGGGGGCGAGTGCAGAGGTGGAGGCCACCGACGCGTCCAGCATTCAGCGTACGCACAGTTTTAGCACCCTACCCGGACATGCTTACCTTCCCGTGGCTCACCCAGTTGATGACGATACCTAAAACCTTCTTATCTGGCCACAGTGAGTACACCGCTTCACGATAAACCTCCAGTTGTGGCCGATAAAAAGCAAAAAGACTGTCAAATTCCTCGGATTGGTCACTCTTATGATCCACTATCCACAGACCCGCGGGGGTCTCTACCAGCAGGTCGATGGAACCGGCCACCACGCTGCCCTCCGCATTCTGGGCCAGGATCGGCACTTCCACATGGGCCCTTTCAGCCACCAAGAAATCTTTGAGCCAGGTACGGAAGGCTTCTATCCCGATACCGATAGCAGCTCTTCCCGCATCGCTTAGTTTTATCCCAAGAGAATCCGCCACAAGCTGCAGGCGATCGGGAGTATCCACGGAAGCTTCAAAACAGCGGTGCAAGAAGGTCCCGCGGTCAAATCCCTTGATCCCCAGATCCACACGGAGCGGTTCACCATAAGTAATGGTGTTTATCATCCCAGCTTCTGCTCCATGCTGCGAGGAGGGTGTCACGACTTCCGGTGTCAACTTACAGTACTGCGCGCCCTGCCGGATCGCCCGCCTGCCGAAGAATGGAAGTTCCGTTGTGCCCTGAGAGGTCTCATCTTCAAAACCCTCGGGGGCATGCTTTCCGCACTGCACCACGCGACAGTCGAACTTCTCCCCAAGCACGATCATCTTATTACCGTCAATCTCGACCCGGCCCGCTTGCTGTAGAATGGTCCAGTACGACGACTTTTCGGGTTCCTGGTACCGGCGGCACTCCAGGATCACCTTCTCGCGCGCCCTCGTGATGGCGACATAAATAAGGCGAAGTGCGGATTCCCGAAGTTCCGGCATCAGCGGCTCGGCAAAACGCTCCTGCGTCTCAGGAGCCACAAAGGCGGGGCTGATCTCCATACTGGCTTTATCGAGAACTGCAGCCAAGTCGTCAAAATCCTCGTACACAACCGACATTTCGGGGAAACGGGAATAAACCTCCGTGTCGGTGGCGCACACCGCGACAACCGGCCATTCCCTCCCTTTGGAGCTGTGCCAGGTGGTGAGCACAACGGCGTCCTCGTCCAGTACCCGTGGTGCCGGCTGCTTGTTATCCCGCTCCACCTTGCCGCGTAGCCAGGCAAGGAAAGTTTTCAAGCCGGTGCCATAGTACCTGCCGCTGACCAGAGCATCGACGTTCGCGCCTTGGAATTCCGCAGCTTCTCCCTGCAGCCGAAGCAGGTTGGCACGTGCCGAGGCGGCATCGGGCCAACAGCTGCAGCCATCATAGAGATCCAGTGCCTCCAATGCCGCGGCCACCAGTTCTGTCACCGTGGCCTCGACGGAAGATGGGACCAGTGCATCCAGTCTCGCCAGCACCGGGTCGTCGAGCTTCCGGCCGTCTAACAGTTCCGCTACGGCGCTCTGGAGATCGTGCCTCCCCAATTCTGTCACCGCCAGATAAAGGGCTGCATGACGATCCGTATGGTCGGCAAGGTAGCTGAGGGCATGAAAGGCGATCTGCACGGGGCGGGAATCAAACCAACCGTCCTCGTCCATGCGTGTCTTGATGCCCAATTGCCGCAGGGCCTCGGCGTACCTCTCAAGCCGCTCCTTGGCGGGACAGAGAACCGCTACATCTCCGCCGCGGATCCTCCTCTCCTTCTTGAGGCGCTTGTCGTAGATCTTCTGCTCATCATCCGCTAAAAGATCACGGATTCTGAGCGCCGTGTACTGAGCGGGTATCCGCGTGCTTCCCCGGTACGGTCCCTCCTCGAAGTCCATCACCTCCAGCGCCGTCTGATGGCTGGGATAGTTCGCCATGGGAGTGAGCTCGGTATAGGCATCCCCGAACAGCGCCTTCCCCACCTGGTTCACCCACTTCATGACTTTCGGAGTCGAACGCCAGTTACCGGTCAAAGGCCTTGTCTCATTGCGTGCTGCCAGGTTCTCGAGAAGACGCGGGTCCGCGTTCTGGAAGCCCATGATGGCTTGCTTGAGGTCCCCGACGATCACCGCAGGGACACCGCTTGAGAAAAGTGCCCACACCAGAGCGAACTGCAGGGGGTTCGTGTCCTGGAACTCATCGATGACCAGGCAGTCCACCCGCGTCTTCAACTCCTGAAGGACGTCCGGCCGCTGGGCGAGGAGGCGCTGGCTTATCGCCAGCATGTCGCTGTAATCCACGAGTCCCTTCGCCTTCTTGCCCTCGGCATACTGATTCAGGCATTCCTGGCTCACCTCCAGCAACCCCTCGACGTGTTTCATCGCCTGTTCCCGGGGGCCCGGGTGAGTAGGAAGCGCCTCGGCGGCCGCCATCACCACTTCCGCCAACGCATCGTAGCCGCCCGGGGTTTGAGCCCCCCGCTTGGAGAGCCTGAGCTGTCGCAGGCGCTGCCAGGTCTGCCAGTCTTGGTCCAGGTTCTCCGGATTTGAGGCGCGGGCCAGAGCCAGGAAGTCCTCCCTAAACTCCTTTTCAGCCGTCTTGTTCCCGGCAAAAAGAGGAGCGAGGCTCTTGGGAAAGGCTTGCAGGAGGGACGTCACCGCCCGTTGCAGCGCCTCCTTGAGAGGCTTGGCCTGCACCGTCTGCCCGTATACCCTCTCGACCATCTTCAGCGCATGCGGCGTGATCCGGGGATCCTCCTCCAAACGCCCTATGGAGCGAAGCTTCGCTATCAGTTGCAGCACCCGCTCCTTGAACTGGTCCTCGGCACCGGTACCGGTGTTGAAGTTGTAACGGTAGCCGTAGGCGGCAAGGTTCGCCAGCACATCCTCTGCCCGATCGGCTGCCGCAAGAGCGGTGCGTATCAGGACCGCCTCCTCGTCCTCATTCAAGAGACGTGGCGCCGGGGAGAGCCCGGCATCGAAGGCGAACTCGCTGAGCACCCTAAGGCCGAACCCATGAATGGTGGAGATATAGGAGCGCTCCAGCTTGAGAGCGTCATCGAGCCGCCCCCGCGAGACCAGCTCCTCGCGAATGCGGTCCTTCAACTCCCCGGCTGCGGCTTCAGTAAACGTTACGGCCACAATGCGATCCGGTTCGACCCATCCCTTGTTCACCCACTCCGCCAAAGTCTTCTGCAGCGTATAGGTCTTTCCCGATCCGGCTCCCGCCGGGATGATCGTAAGCGGCGGTATGGTCATCAAACGTTCCCCTTTTGTCGAACTTGGTCGGTGGTATCCTCACCTGCGTCTCCGGAGTCGTTCTTCATGAATAATGGTATGAGCGGAGTGTCGTCCAGGGCGTAGATGGTGATGCCAGCATTAGACTTGAACCACTCCGGATCATTCTCGTGATTTAGAGTCACCTTCCCCTGGCGCAGTTCGGCAATCCTCTCCCTGATCAACTCCATGGCCTTAGCGGAGATGCCGGCGCCCAGTTCCTCCATTCCTGCCACCTTCCCGTCGATCCAGCCACTGCTATCCGCAAGAGCGGTCTGATCATTCATAAGGTAGTACACCACCCCTATCTCGCCAGCTTGCTCCAACGCCTCCTTAAGGGCACCATCAGCAGACTTGCTGCCGCCGGTCTGGATCATGAGACGATACAGGGATGCCTGACTGTCGTACCCCTTTTTCATACGCTCGCGCCGCTGTCCGCTCCCGGCCTTCTTGTAATCGACTACGTAGAGCTGCCCTCCCGGAAGCCTCAGCAACAGATCGGCGCTGCCATGGATGGGTAGGGTATCGAGCACCCCCTTGAGCCAGACTTCATTCCCCAGAACCTCCGCCCCGATCTGGTCTAACAGCCCCCTCCAGTGCAGCGCAGCCACCTCGACCTCCTTTGCGAGGTGACGACGTTCCACATGCCACTCCGGCTCCAAGAGAAGCGGCTTCTTCCGTTCGATTGCCTGGTCGAGCAGGATAGGCACCTGCGCCCTTACCTCCGCGGGGCTCGGCAGCGGTTGGCCGGGCCTGAAGAGGTGCTCGAAAACGTGATGGGCCAAGGTTCCCTTGGAGGCGACATCCAGGGACTCCGGGCTCCACTCCCGCGGCTGTAGGCCGGCTCGGCTGAGGAGCCATGCCAAGGGCGAGACCATAAGGGTGTCGAGACTGCTGGGGGATTGCGGTTTGGGCGAGCCGTCCTCGTAACAGTGGATCGCCAGGAGATCCCGCTTGAGGAAGAGATCGTCCTTTTTCAGCTCGCGCTTCGGCAGCGGATAAGCCAGCGGGGCGGTCGGCAGAGAAACCACCTTCATTCGTTCTTCTTCCCGGTCCAGTTCCAGTACCAGCTCGTCAGGTTCGTCCGCTCCGAATACCTTGGCCAGGTAGGTGAGGGTCTGGGAGGGGCGCAGCGGTTTACCGAAGGGATCACGACGGGACATTAACAGGTTGAGTCGCTGCGACGCACAACCGATCTGCTCCCGCAGATGGGAACGGCGCCGCAGTGCCCCTGCACCGGGGGTCTCGATGGCGTAACCAGCGACCGCAAGAGCTTCGAAATCTGCGTCGGAAAAGACGGATGACACCGAGTGCTCCCGCGGATAGCGGCCGTTCACGAAACCGAGCACGAAAAGGTGTCGCACTTGGCGCCACGGGAGTTCGTGGTCAAGGAATACCGCTGCTCCCTCCCGCACCAGGGTCCCGGCCGCAGGACCAGTTACCGTTTCTGGCGCAGAGATCCTCATGAGGTCCCCCCAAGGCACCGCCCCTTCCTCCGTGAGCTCCGCTCGGCACCGTTTTATCGTAGCCAGGGCCCGCGCCACATGGACTTCCATCCCCTCAACACTATGCAGGAGCGCAGCGAATCGAAGCAGCGCTTTGGCCAAACCAGCTGCATCATCACTGCGCTTGGCCAGAAGGCGCAGCATCCGCTTTCCTTTTTCCGTCATGCACTGAGGCGCCCGCAGATCAGGTGCCCCCTCTCCTACTGCCTCCTGGGCCAAATCGTTACCGGTCTCCCGGCTCCAGGGCATGAGCGGAGAGGAAAGGAGCGCAGCAAGGGCCAGTGCGGGGGGCGGTTGTCGGCGGGTAGCAAGAAAAGAGAATACCGCCTCCTTCCCCAAGTCGCGCACCGGCTTCTCCACGGGAAGGCCAGACAGCGGCAGTCCCGCGCGGCGACACAGGAGATCAAGAGCGTCAAGATAGCACCGCTCGTCCGGTACCAGGAAGCCGAGGTCGGACGGTGCAAGTGCGGGGTCATCAGACAGGGCCTGCTGGGCCATCCCCACCGCCACCTCAACCTCTTCCAGAAAATCCCTCACCGCCAGGCACTGCACGGAAGGGTCGAGCGACGCGGTTGCCTCACCTGCTCCGAAAATGTTGCGCTGAAGAGCACCGAGTGAAGTTTCCGGTTTGGCGGCAGGAACACAAGCCATCACAGCGGTATGGAGCGCGGCAAAGCCCCCTCCGTCCGCAGAACAATCACGTGAAAGCTTCTCGAGGAGCGCCTCCTGCCAAGGGTCGAGTTTCAGGCGTACCGGATCACGGTAGACCCGCAAGAAACGGATCGCCTGTTCCGGCCCTGCCCCTAGAATCGATGAGATCACCTCAAGGTGGGGCGGGAGTAGGAAGCCCATCCGTTCATGGAGTCGGCCGAGATCGCGAAGGTGCCGGTGAGCGCGGGATGGAAGGATGCCATCAGCAGGAATGGTGAGTCGGCCGGAGGGGCCCGCGCCCTCCAGGAGAAGAGCGAGGGTCGAGGATACGGTCTCTATTGTCTCTCCAGGAGCCACTGCGAGGCTGGCGTTCCAGAATGAGCCGGAGAGCTCGCCTGCGGCGCTTTCCAGCGCATCCTGCCATGGCGATCTTGGTTCCGGCAAGAGGTACGCCTCTCGGGCGCGCTCCAGGAGCTCCTGCCAGGTGCCCACGACGAGCCCAGCAGCGCCTCCATGCTCAGCGACTGCTCGCCGTGCCGCGCGGGCGGAGGTCCTGTCAGGGAAGAGGAAAAAGTGTAGCGTCGCGTCGATGTTGAGAGGCATGGACATCTTGAATCTCCTTGGACCTTTACTTCAACATGCGTAGAATGATTCTGTCCTTGCCCAGGGTAGCCACTGAGATATCCAGTGGCTTCTCCCCGACCTTTTCCTTCAGTCGCACCCTGAGTCCCAGATCGTTGAGCTCGGAAGTGGCATCACTCTTCAGCTTCACGACGTCGAGCAACTGGGGGGCGGAGAGTAGACGCCGGTAAAAACCACGCGTTCCCTCCTTGGCAGATGCCACGAACCGCTCGATGACCTTTTCCCTCAACGACGCATGCTGATGTTGCCGAGCCAGCGCCGCAACCTGGGAGAGCTGCCCGGTGATGAAGCTCGGAAGTCCGTCGCGCCCGGCGATCCGGAACAGCTCCTCTGCCAGCTCGCCACACTGGTCCTCGCTCTCTTCTGCCTCGAGCTTGGCGCGAAGAAGAGGCTTGAGGTCGAGTCCATCGTCTCCAGACAGTCGCGGCGTCATGTTCCTGGCACGCCCAAAGAGCGCGATGAACCAGTCGCACAAGTCCTCCAGTTCCTGTTCGCTGAATCTGGACAGGAACAGGTCCACTTCCTCCCCTCTCCTGTTCCGCACCGCCTCCGGATTGCCAGCATCACAGCTTAGCCGGCTGAGCACGTCGAAATGCTCCTCGTCGTTCAGATACCTGGCCAGACCGTACATCGGCACAGGCTCCTTCTTTTCTTGGCACCGGTCCGATTCGGCATTTAGCTGCAGCTGATGGTAGGCGTCGCGCCAGGCGTGCTGGAAGTAATCGTTCTGGATCTTTTCAAAATGGGGAGCAAATTCTCCCCACACGATGAGGCCGGTATGGGGAAAGCTCTTTCGGGTCTCCATAACCTCAGCCTCCGCAAGGCTCCCGACGCCCAGGGTGGAAAGGAGGAGAAACTTCCTAGCCGGGGACTGCGGCTGGCGGATTATCGTGTTGAGCGAGTTCCAGTATCGCGCCATCTGCCCCGGCTTTACGCTGGTATCGAAGACTTTCCCCTCGATGCCGACAAAGAGTGGCAGGGAGCCGGCAGAAGTCTGGACCAAAAACGCCAGGTCCAGGTAATAGGTGCGCCCGTCCTTAGCGGGAAGCGGGAACTCGCGCATGATGGACGAGCCGGTGTACTGCTCGTGCAGGCGCAGTTCAGCCGCGAAATAAGGGGAGGCTTCCTTTGGAGACAGAAGGCAGAAATCGTCCGTCACCCCCTCTATCCCGAAGGTCAGGGTGAGGATGTCGCGAAACACAGGGCGATGGGTGCGGTAACAGTAATCGAGGCAAGATGCCAGGAAATATGTGAAGAAGTCCTCTTTTCTGCGCAGGACACCCAGGTAGACATCGAACATACGGAACTCCTGGTTGTGGTCCTTCATATCCCCTCCATCTCTTTACTATATCAATTCACATGGGAAGTTTCCTATCATACTCACAGTCATCTTGTCACGGACTATCCAGCGCTTCAGGACGTCGCCTCTTCCAATCTACCCGCATTACACGTCACTTTGTGTCGCTTACCTCCGGTACTGTTCTGTCTTAACCGATCTTATGGCTGTTTCCCGCGGGCGTGTTGTTTAGTTGCCGCAACTTGGCCATCTGAAAGTCCAATACAGCATTCCACTCCTTGAGTTCCCGGTCGGTCTTTAGACGGGGGTCTGCTCCCATCATTTCTTGAGGCACCTCCCCCGACCACTAGTTGTCGCCGCATAAACTTGAACTTCACCTGCTGAAAGGTGAATCCGGTCAATTGGAGAATCCGGTCAATAGTATCTACGTGGTTATATTGCTCAGGTGTCGGGGCATCTCTCCACCCTTCAAAGCCGTTAACTATGTCATAGGGACACGCTCGGCAGATCGGAGCCTGCAGCAGGTCGCTCCAGACAAACTCATCTTCGTCGTCCTGGTGGTTCGGGCATAGCGGGCACCGGTATTCCTTGGGCACAGAGAGGATGTTCTTTCCTTCAGGCTGATCCTTTGGAAAAGTCGTCATATTGGAAAGGAGTACCACGTGTATGCGACAAATCAGTTGCGCCTGTTAGTTACCATGAATGACAGAAGGAGTTTGAAACAGCCTTACAACTGTGGTTAATACCGTATCTTGGTCAGTTGATTTTCTTCTTCAAGCGCCTGCTCTTCAGAGGCAAGGGAAATTCTGCTCGGTGATGCGCGCGCAGAGTCGCCCGCTACTATGACCACTAGAGGTGAGAGACCTATGGCCTTAAGCTCTAACTAATGGCTAAAGACCCTCAGACAAAAGCCCGCACAACGAGGTTACGAAGGCGTTTCACGAGGCTCCGCTACTTCAACCTGATCAGGCTGACAGTTACACCGAAATCAGGATCAAGCATTGATTCTTCAACTACTTCAAGCTTCGGGGGGGCGTCTTCGAACCAAATTTTCGCCTGTACCACTGCCGTCCTGGTCTCTTTCGTAGTTGGAGGATTCATTATAAACGAGTGAGCGACAGAGCCTTCACTGATATTGGTTCTCAGGCTATATTTAAATCCGATGTCATATTTTCTCGTAATTTCGCCCCCCTTGGATGTCACGTATACTGCTTTAGAACCGTAGTACTCAGAGAACTTGTGTGCCAATGCGGTCATGGCGCACTGATACCTCTCCTTTGCCAGACGTTCAAAAACTTCAATAGATGGAACGACCCTCGCAAGATCCTTCCTCACCATTTCCCCAGGAAGCAGTAACTCTCCAGCAAATTCTCTCGCTTCTATGTCGAACTGGTCCTCTGTTTCCAGCGACCGTTGATTCGTGCCACGGCTAAAGACCTGTTTTACGTGCCAAGGAATGATCAAGTGCCCAAGAAAGATAGCGATGGTAAATCTTTCTCGTTCTTTGTAACGCAACTTCGTACTTAGTACGATAAGTGGTGCTTCACTATTTTTGTATAGTAAGCCATCCTTTCCATCGAGCTCGGCGTACAAAATATCAACGCCTAGATTAGAGCAAATCCTATAAACATCAACAGGAACATTAACCTTGAACTCTCTGATTATAAATTGAGCATATTCAACCGCAGATGTTAGGAATGGAAACTCTGAAAAGAACTTGGTTCCCGAAATTCGGAAGATTTGTTCAAGAAGTTTCTTTTTTTTCTCCTCTTCTAGCAATGGAACAGTCTGAAGTACTATTTTGGCTACCGGATCGGTTGTTTTTAAATCGGTGTCTCCAAAAAAACTCTCAACATTGATGCCTAACGCATGTGCTAATTTGACCAAAATACCGTATGAAGGTTTTCGGTGGTCTGATTCGATTTGGCTGATGAACGCAGTAGTCACATCAACTGCATCAGCAAGGGCAGTCTGGGTCAGCTTGGCCGCCTTTCGTTTCTCCGCGATCCTCTTGCCAATGGTCGCCTTTCCTTTTTCTTCGATCTTCTTGCCAGTCCTCATGGCAACTCCTCCTCAAACTGTTTTGGGCCTTGTATCACATTTCGCCTGATCGCGGTCCGAAAAAGTTGGCCCCGCGCCCGACTGGATAATCACACTTTAACACATAGTTAAATTTTTAACTAGCGGATAGTTAAATTTTTATTGACAGCGGATCTCTGAGGATGGTATATCTGCATCGTCACCAAACCATACAGGAGGATTACCCCCATGAAGAGACCCGAGCACCACGTTGTACCCAACCCTGATGGCGGGTGGGACGTCAAGCGCGATGGAGCCCAGAGGGCTTCCATCCACACGGACACGAAGCAGGAAGCCGTCCAGCGCGGAAGGACCATCAGCCAGAACCAGAACACTGAGTTCATCATTCACAACCGCGGCGGTAAAATCTCAAACTCTGACAGCCACGGCAATGATCCCTGCCCCCCGCTGGACAAACGCTAAATAGGAGAAAGAGAATGGCACACGACGACAAAACCAACAACGGCACCCCCGCAACCCCTGCAACGCCTGCCAACCCGAATGGTCCCGGCCAACCAGCAACTCCCGCCACGCCGGCCACTCCTCCTGCACATCCTGGGAACCGCCCCCCAAACCCTCCCGATCCGGGTGGCGGGAAGAGGGTCGGCTAATGGGATGGTGGGAGCGGTATCCGGGCGAGCTGGAGCGTGAAGTCGATGAGCTCCAGCTCGCTGGCATGAGCCCTGTGGCCAGCGTGAACGATGGTAAGGTGAGCATCCAAATACGCCTGCGTCTTCTTGGGGAAGAGGTTAATGGAACCATCATCTATCCTGATTTATACCCTTACTTCCGCCCCACCCTCTTGGTCCAGGGTCTGGATAGTAACCTTCGCCATTACGATCCCTGCTCAGGTCAGGTATGCCTTCTTCAGAGGGGCACTGAGCACTGGTTACCACAGACGACGGCAGCCCAGCATATTTTGCAAATGCTGCCTCACTGGGAACAGGCCGCCGTCCGGCAATATCAAGATTCGCGTATTGAGGGAGAGGATTCCCAGGCCGAACCTGCTTCCGTTTACTACCCGGCCATACAGGGCCAGTATCTTTTCATAGACAGTTCCTGGCAACTGCCTGCCAATGTCGACTCCGGTCGGATCACCATCGCCCTTCCCCACGGCCACAAAAGCATTCTTCCCAATGAAAGTTTTGCAGGATGGGTGTGTCGCATAGTGGGTGCTGAGAAGAACTCGACGCCGCTCTCCGCTCTGTCGCCCCCCCTCCTAGACTGGCTTCAACGTCAAGCTTTCACCGAGACCGTATACCCCTGGAAGAGGTTACAGAGGGCACCAGTCGCCAGCTCCGCGGGTGGAATGGCCGATACTATTGCGGCTGAAAATTCCGATGTCCATGCCTTCCTTCAGCGAGAGGCAACAATTGGTAGAAGCGGCATCTACGGCTTTTGCTTCCCAGAGGAAAACCCCTTCGGCGGATTTAGGGAAGGCTGGATTTTCCTCGCGTATCACTGCGATCTACGTAAAAAACGACTAAAACAGCCATACTTTAGCAGGTGGATCATCCGTGCCGAGTACGCTGGAGAAGGAGACCTTTTCCAGAGGGTTCCAGAGCTCCAGATACTTCGAGAGAGGACGGTTGCTGTGATTGGCCTTGGCTGTATTGGGGCGCCGAGTGCATTGGCTTTCGCCCGCGCAGGGATCGGAGAGTTAAGGTTGTTGGATGGCGACTACGTAAGTCCCGGTACGGCATGTCGGTGGCCGTTAGGCCTCCCTGCCGCTGGTGCCGGAAAAGTTCGGGTGATAAGCAGCTTCATCTCGTCGCACTACCCTTTCACCAAGATTGGCGAAGCTCATCGCGGCAAGCTCCATCGTGAAGGCCGCATGGTCATCGGGGCCTCTGATGACTTTGAACAGTGGGAGTGTTTAACAGCGCTACTTGATGGCGTTGATCTCGTCTACGATGCGTCAGCCGAGAGAGGGGTCAATGCTTTGCTTGCCGAGCTGGCTTCCTCCCGCGGCATCCCATACATCTCTGTTGCTTCCCGGTCAGGAGGCTGGGGTGGAGATATAGTGCGGATAAACCCTGATTCCACCCAAGGATGCTACTGTTGCTACCTCCACGCCTTGCACGCAGGCGACATTCCCCACCCCCCGCACGACCCAAAAGCTGGTGCGTTACAGCCCGTAGGGTGCGGGGACGTAACCTTCCAGGCCGCTGGTTTTGACGTAGAGGAAATCGCTCTGGCAGGTGTAAGAACCGCTGTTTCAACCTTATGTGAAACTTCGGCTGGAGGATACCCTCCTGTGGTAAACGACGTGGGAGTCGTCACTCTGCGCAGGGACGGGCAGATGGTCTTTCCCGAATGGCAGAGTTACCCTCTGCCAGTTCACCCATCATGTGTACGGTGCAACAAGTGAGGCGAGTTTGGATATCGCATAGGGATTTGACGGCGCTGGAAAAACTCGCCGAAGAGAAGGGCCCCCAGGAGACTGGGGGTCTTTTGGTCGGATATTTTTCGGGAGATGACAAGGACGTTGTGATTACAGGCATAACCGGACCCGGTCCAAAAGCTCAGCACGGTAGGCACTCCTTCTGTCCCGACTACGCTTCAGACCGGGTGGAAATGGAAAGGATTTTCGAAAAGAGCGACGGGTTGGCTTGGTATCTCGGTGATTGGCACACCCACCCAACCGGCCATGCCTACCTTAGCTTTCTCGACCGCAAAGCTCTAAAAAGCATCGCAAAATTTGAAGGGAACTTCGTTCCGCGACCCATTATGCTAATCCTTGGCAGAGGAGGTGGCGGAACCTCCTCTTGGGTACCGCGGGCCTGGAGAATCTACCGCCTGCCTCGAACAATCTTTGGTTGGATATGGAGATTCGACGAGCAGGAGATAACGATATTTGACGCCACGTGATATAGGTGTCTCGTTGTCACCTATCTGTCACAATTCGTCCTCTTCAAACATCCAATTTGGTTCAACATGGACATCAAACTCCCGATAGCGATTAACACAGTCGATGGACGCTTGCTGCATGTCGGCGATCGAGTGCCAGCAGGTGCGGCCTTGGTGTGCCCTTTCTGCAGCCATCCCGTAAAAAAGAACGCGGGCAGCATTCGGCGTCACCATTTCGTACACATGCCGGGCGCCAACTGCTCCGTCAGCTATGAAACCTTGCTCCATGAGGGAGCTAAAGTCTACCTTCATAGATGCCTGGAAAGGGGAGAATCGGTCGAGATACTCATCTACACGGGCGCCCTCCGTCCCAGTAAGACGCGAAGCATGCTGGAAAGCTTAGGTGTCCAGCGTTTTTCTTCCTCGTCGAAGGCGGTCTTCAAAAATGTTAAGGCAACTCATTTTCTGGAGCGGGTGGTGGCTGGAAAAGTTAAGCCCGATATTGTTTCGCTCGGAGAGTATTCTGCCGGGGGAGAGCGGGATGTATTTGCATGGGAAATCTTCGTTACCCATGAGGTCGAAGAGGAAAAAGCTAATCAACTCAGGGTTAACGGCATACCGTACATCGAACTGTCGCCCATAGAAGATGGGGCCAGCACCTACCTCTACACCATGAAGTCCTATGGGGGTATCAGTTTTATTGACGATGACACCATATTCAACGAGACCATATTCAGGGACAACAAGGCCGATATTCTTGCCGCGTTCAAGAATAATATGAATGAGGAAATTCTCAAGGAGAAACTGGAAGACGCCAGGCAATCGTGGAAGGCTGCGGCGGCAAAGACCATGCAGAGAGGCCTCGAACGACAAATAATGTTGAAGGTTAAAGACATGACGCCAGCAGATGTTATTGCTTTTGCTCAAGCCATGTCCACGGCACCCTTGGTTATCGTCCCCATTACCAGCGCACCACCCGATGGAAACAGCACGTCAGACGACAATTGGGTAAAGGTTCAAACCGTCAGCTGTGAAAAGCATAACCAGAATTACTTCGTGAAAGTGAACGATCGGCACTACTTCTTATCTGGTCTCGGTATGCTGCGAGGCCTTTATGCGGGACTTGCAAGGATGGGAATTCTGCTGGGGGTGACGGCGAGAAACGAACGGCTGAATGAGACGGTTCTTGTTGGAGCAAAACTAACGCTGCCACTTCTGGAACGGAAAGTATTTGCGGTGTGTTCAAGCCTCCTGTACCAGTACGCCGATGCTCCCACAGTCGAGGTTTTTATCTGGGAAACGAGGAGCATAAAGAGCAAGACCACCGGGCGGCATCACATGCTGGTCAATGACGGCATCCTTGTCGATTCTTACGAATGGCAACTGAAAAACATCCTCTATCACCTGCTACGGTTCACAACAGTCGAGGCGCACCTTGGGCTTAATACGGAGGGTAGGCCCCGCGTAGATGCCTTGAAGATTTGGGGGCTCATGGACGTGGAAAGGATGAAGGAGGCTATCTTAGCCGCCATGAACCTGTCCTCCAGGTAATACTACTGAGCGATCTGGAGTCCTCAACTGAATGAGGGGCCCGGGGTTATCAACTTAAAATTCAGTTTTTTGTTAAACCAAATGGTCAACCGGTGGGCACAAAGCAACAACAGCACTAGTAGAAATGGCTGGCGAGATCACGCTCCTTAGCTCATACTCATCACCGACGCTTCACCGATCAGCCAAAACCGGCGCCAGCGCTTTCGGATAGCACGATTTAACACGCGTCTTCGACTGAATTGTGTGTTTAAAATGCTCGGCTCATGTCAAGCATCTAACGGACTAAATAACCTTGAAACTCGAAACAGTTCAAAGCCAACCTCTGTATTAAATTCTGCTTTACAAGCATAAGTGTTTTCTATTCCTAGCAACTGTGCTGTCAACAACTCAAGCTTTGCCAACGAGATTTTTTGTGGATCAATGGAGAGCAATATTTTAACTGCTTTTAGACGAGAATCATCGATGGCCATATCAGAATTTAAATATTTCGCATATTGGGCAAATATTAAGGCCGAACCGTATTCAAATTCTTTATCATTATTAGACATGCGCTCATTCAGTTTATGAAGCATATCACAATCATCAGACAAAATTTGCTTAAATGCTGTACCACACAATTTAGCAACCATCCCGTCCACAAACCAATCTTGCGCCGTCAAAAATACGTGTTTGACGTTATCAATGATGCTCTCCGATGTTTCCGGCCAAAAAAATATTCCTCCAAACTGAGGGTGCACCGTTTCAGCTAAATACGCATGGCACAGTTCATGAAGAAATCCAACTAGGTTTTGCTCTGTTTTTTGGAATAACTGGTCAGGATAATAAATATTATGGATCTTACTTGTCGAGTCTGAGAATATTGAGAAGCAATATGCATCCGTATTTTTATATTCGACTACACGCCATTTAAGTGATGAGCGGGTTTTGTTTATAATGCTTTTCAATCTTTTAATGTCAACTTTTAACATACCTGTACTGAGACGCCTCCTATACTGATCATGACACGTGCTTTTGCTCCCCAAGCCGCGCAAAAGAGTTCTTGCAATTGAGATGGCCGGGCCTTGTGAGGGGGCCATGACCGTCAGTCCGGCGCCGCGAGCAAGGCACTCAGCTTGGCCAATGCATCGGCAACGATGCGGCCTTGTGCCTCAATGCCCCTGATAATCTGCGCTGGCGTGCGGTCATCGATTTTGGTGACAGCATTGGGGTTGACCGCTTTCAGGTCGAACACTGCAGCGTCAATGTTAGCGGCCTTGATTTCCAGTTCGCGGGCGGCTTTATCCTGTTCGCGGATTTGCGCATCCAGCGCCTCCAGTTCGGAATTATTGGCCTTCTCCTTTTTCAGGCGCTTGAGCTTTTCTTTCAAATCAACGACGATGGCCTTGACCCGTGCGGCCTCATCCAGCAACGGTTGCATTTCTTCACGGGCCTTGGCACGGCGTGCGGCAAAATCGATTGTCCAGGAATACCGGCTGTCCCCGTCGGGAGTGCCGCGCAGCTTGAGCATGCGGGCATAGCTGGGAAAGGGTTGGCCAGCGTCGGCCTCGCGTTTATGCCAGTCTCCAGTAAGATTTGGCGGCAGTTGCGCATCGGCCAGTATCTCTCCGTTTTTGTCAAAACCGAAATGAGCTAGGGTGAGCGGCGTCTTCTTGCCAACCTTCACATGCGACAGGTCGTAGTACCAGATTTTCTCGGTTTTCTTCCCCTTGCTGAAAAACAGGAGGTTGGTTTTTACACCAGCCCCAGCGGTGGAGAAGACGCCGCCCGGTAGACTAACAATCGCCCAGAGATCACATTCGTCCACAAGTTTGCGCTTGGTTTCAACAAAGGCGCTTTCTGTGGTGCGGAAAAGCAGGCCTTCATCCAAAACGATCGCACAGGTGCCCTTGGCAGCAAGCTCACTCAGAATGTCCTGCACGAACAGTACTTGGGTCGAGTTGACTTCAAAGGCAAAATTCTTCTGTGCGTCCTTGCCCTCCTTGCCGCCGAAAGGCGGGTTGGTCAGGATCACATCGAATTTCTTGGGGGCCTGATCAAAGAGGGCGCCATAGGTGGCGCGGCGAGTGAGTGAGTTGCCATGCCATAAGTTTGGCTGGTCAATGCCGTGCAGCACCAGATTGGCCAGCGCGATGGGGAAGACCAGATTCTCTTTCTCCCGGCCAAAAAAAGTTTCATGTTTCAGCGTGTCGATGTCGGTGCTGGTGGGGCTGCTGCCCAACTTACGGGACATGTGCTCATAGGCAACGGCCAGAAAACCGCCAGTGCCGCAACACGGGTCGTACACCGTCTTGCCCAGCGTCGGGTTCACCGTATGCACCATCGCCCGGATGACCTCGCGCGGGGTGAAAAACTGGCCGCCGTCTGAATTTTTTTCGCCCATCTTCAGCAACAGGTCTTCATATACCTGTGACAGCGTAAAGAAATGCGTATCATCCACATGGTCGATGTGAATCTCGTGCACCTTGTCCAGAATGTCGCGCAGGTTGGTTTCTGAATCGACACGCACCTTTTCAACCGCCGTCATGGTGCGGCCAATGATACGCTGTTTTCGGCTGGCATGAGGGTTGGGCAGTCCGGTGCGGGTATCAATGTCCAGGCTATGCAGGTGGGGCAGCAGCTCTTTGTTGATGAAGTCGAACAGCCTGCCGTCGCCTGCAGCAAACAGTTCCTGACGCTTCCAGCCGAAAGGCTTCCCTTCGCTGGTTTTCTGGTGGTCGGACTTGTTCGAATATGGTGCGGCCCAATCCTGCCAGCGGTAGGGGCTGCTCAGAGCCGGGGAGAAGTCGGCGCCAACGACTTCGGCCTTTTCACGGGCACGGGCTTCCTGCGCGTCCAGTATGCGCAGAAAGAGAATCCAGGTAAGTTCAGGCACATACTGTAAGGCGCTGGCACAGTTGGAGCGACGCATCACGTCACAGATGCCTTTCACGAAAGAGGAAAGTGATTGCGCAGTCGCAATAGTCCTAGGTTGTTTTTTAGGCTTCTTTATTCTTGTCATTATTCAAATCTCGAAAGCTTTGGCGAGGATGCGAGTTGGGAGGTAGTCCATCTCAGAGAGTGTTTTTAGTGCCCCATTGAGAATTACTTTTTGAGCAGCTAATTGCTCATTAATTTTTCTGACTAACTTGTTTTGGGTCGACCTATCAGGCATGCAGATATGAAAAGCCTTCAGTGTAGGCATGTATATGGTTTTATGGGTCGCACCAGTGGCTAGCTCTCTCACATGTGTACGAGCGGCAATGAGCGCATGCATCAAAAATTCAGGGTTTAGCCGATCTGTGCAAATCCAATTGGCGAAGTCCTGACTAGTTGCCATGGGCTTTCTCATAATTGCAACGAAGCCGACTGACGCTGTCCTTGAAAAGCATACTGTACCTTCGGGAAGTATGCGGGCTGAGGAATTGGCAACACCTGCATCGTTTGTTCTCAATTCGGTTTCTTCAACCCATTTGCCATCAAGCCTACGGATTTCCGTCAACGAAAGCCACGACACGTCTCCACCCCACCAATCAGGTCTATCTCTGCTTGGTGTGTGACCACTTTCAAGACGAGCAACTTCATCTAGCTTTACCCATGACCACTCGCTTGGTGGCTCAACAAAAGTGGGAGGGACAGTAATCGGAAGCAGCCTATGAAAGGCATGTCTGTAAATAGACCTGTAGAGTGCGTCAGATTCGGCTTTGACGGCCTGTGCCGCCAGACGGGCTTTTCCCACTTCAGCCAATTGAGCTTTCAGGCGGGCGGCAATCGCTTTTTGCTCGTCCACACTCTTTGGTAACCATATCAGCATCCCCTCAACAACCGACTTGTTGATGTTGGGGTCTTTGCGGTTGCCCTGGCTGAACTGCATCCATTCGGACCTGAGATACATCAACTGGTAGTGTAGAAACTCTGAATCGAAACAATCAGGATTCGGCAGCACAGATGCCACGGCTTGGTTGGTGGCCGCATTGATGCGCAGCACTCCGGATTTCCCTATGGTCCCAGCTCCACCATACATGGCAACCATAACTGTACCGGGCGGATTCACATCACCTCGGATTGAACGAAGTCCCTCTTCAGTTATGGTTTCCTCTGTTTCGTCTACAATCCCGTTATTCAAGTCCAGCGTTTTAACCCACGGGATTGCTCCCCTATAGTACCTCTCTACTCCGCGGGGCGGTGTGCCTCCGGCAACAACCTTAGCAATATCACCAATGCGTGTAGTTCTCTCTCTCATACAGCAAACAGCCTCCCCTTTGCCTCGTGCATCACTTGCACTGGCTTACCCAACACCCGCAGCGCATCTAATCCGCCCGCCAGCTTGATCTCCGGCACCTCCCACAACGCCGGCGTTTCCAATGCTTCGGTTCCTCCCTGGGCGAACTGGTGGCCAACCCCCTTGAGCACGATTGCAGCCTTACTGTCCATGCCAATAAACCAGCTCTGGTTGTGACTGATGAACAGGGCGCCGCGTTCAGGACGTTTGAGGGCACGGGCGTGGTAGCCGTGGTGGCCGAAGAAGTCGTATAGGTCAAAGTCGTCCATCTGGTCGATTTCGCGGATCACGTCCGGGCTGAAGTTGTCCCCCAGCAGGTGGTTGATCAGTTGGCGGCGCTTCGGCTGTTCAATCCAGAGGGCTCGAAATTCATCGAGATTGTGGGCCTCCTGCAGCACCCGCTGGATCACTTCGCGGCGGTATTCGTCCACTGGAATCGGGGTATCGCGGCCGTCGCGGCTGGTGAGGATGAAGCGTCCTTGCGGGGTCACCGTTACGTAATACCCGCCGACCTCGGCAACGCTGGGCGGCTCGGGGTCGTCACCGCCACCGGGGCCTACTCCACCACCGCCACCTTTGCCCCCCCCAGGGCGCGGCGGATTTGTGATGAAGTCGGTGCCGAACAGCTTGGTGACGTCGGTGTAATCGTAGAGCCAGAACTTGTACTTTTCGGTCTCTTCGTGGATGCGGGTGCCGCGCCCCACCATCTGGTAGAACTTGATGGGCGATTGCAGGTAGCGGAAGAATACTACGGCGTTGAGACGTTCGATGTCAACGCCAGCTTCGAGCAAATCCACCGTGCAGGCAACGAAGGCGCGCTCGCCCGAGCCGCGCATGGGCTCGATCATGTCCGAACCGTTGTTGGCCCCGCCCATGCACTTGAAGGCGTAATGATCCTTGGGCGCCTGGCCCTGCTCCTTGCACCAGCGGGTGTAAAGGTTGTTCATCTGCTGGGCCACGCGGTCGGCATGGATCTCCCGGGTGCAAAAGATGATGATCTTCTGTTCCGGGCCACCGTTCTGGCAGAGCAAGGCAAAAAGATCTTCGCACATCTTGGGGGTGCGCAACTCGATGAACAGCTCGTCGTCGAAGTCTTTGCCGGTGTATTCCGCCTTGGTCAGGTCCGTCTCGGTCAGTGGTTTGCCAGTGCGAATGTCCTTCACGCCGGCCTTGAGGATTTCTTCCCTCGTGAACACCCGGTTGTCGATGCTGGACTTCCGCTTGACGATTTCGCAAGCGGCAAGATAACCGTCCTCCTGCGCTTGAATCAGGGTGTATTCGTAGACCGGCTCACCAAAATATTTGAGGTTGTTCGCGGTGATCTCCTGATCTTCGGGAGTGGCGTTTTTCGATTCATGCAACTTGCGCGGGGTGGCGGTGAGACCGATGTGAATTGCATTCGGGTTACGCTTGAGCACTTCCGACCATCGGCCCCAAGCCGAACGATGGCACTCGTCAATAATGATAACGCTGAAGGCATCCTCGCCGTAGTGTTCACTCAAGAAGCTGGCAAAACCTTCATCATCATCTAGACCAAGAGTCTGGTAGGTGGCGATATGGATACGGGCGTTCTGAGCGGCGTTGCCACCCTTTTCGGTCCTGACGATGCGAGCGTTGTCGCCAAAGGCCGCTTTGAGTTTGGTGTAGGCCTGTTCGCGCAACTCATCTCGGTCGCAGAGAAACAGCGCCGGTCTAGGAAGCTGCCCTGCTTGGCCCAAGCGCCACAGTAGGTTGGTGGCGATGATCGTCTTGCCCGCACCGGTGGCAAGCGTGAGCAGTACGCGAGAAGGCTCGTTGTTCTGGCGACAGCAAATGATTTTTTCGAAAACGGCGCGGATAGCAGCATCCTGGTAGTAGCGGCTCTGTGACCATGCAGGGCTGTCGGCCTGAAACAAAATAGCCGCCTCGGCCGTGCTCACATCAATTCCGGTATCTTTGGCATATCTTGCGGTCAGATCCGGATGTTGAGGAAAGTCGGCAAAGGGAAAAGGTCCCCCTTGCAGGTTGGTGTAGAAATCGAACTCGCCGTAGCGGTGGCCATTTGTGGCAAAGACATACTTCACCTCGAAACGCCGACAATCGGCATATCCCTTCGCCTGCTGCATTCCCTTAAGCGGGTCTTCCCCCTCCCTTTTGGCTTCCAGTACTCCGACCGGCAGTGATTTTGGCATGTCACCAACCTGAACACAGAGGAGGTAATCCGTGCGGCCAGAACCTTTGCGACGGCGACCTTTGGGGCCAGTGGGTTCCACCGGTGCAGGTGTAAGAATGGTTTCGAGCGTAATTTGATCCCTGCTGACATAGCCTTTTTCTCGAAGCACGGGGTCAATGAGGTGGTACCGAGTATCCGCTTCATTCATGCTCATAGCTATTTCTCTCCGCCGTATCACTCCCGAATATCTCAGAAAGCTCCTTGGCATAGTGCCCCCTGGGGTCGGGCAAGCCTGAGACCGGTTCGACTTTTTCAGGTTCACGTCCAGACGCACTATACAGCAAACGCAATCTACGGCAAAGAAATATTCCTGTAATTACGATACATTCCACTCAACATCCTGCAACACAACCGAGTCTCGCCTCTCCTACCAGACAAGATTTTCATAGCGCAAATGAAGAGCCCTGCCAATTTTTGTCTGCCCTCACACGCATTTCCCGTATGTAACCCATAACCCGGTGTGCATGACACACCAAAAAGGAGATTTCTATGCGGATATCTATCACAGACATCACAGAAGACAAAATCGCAGTAATGGCACCCTTCAACGTGCTCATGACCGAAAGAGCTCGTGAATTGGAAGGGAAATGGCAACAGCAGTGGATCTTCCACAAAAGCAAAGAGGCGGCAGTTCAAGCGGCTCTGGACGAAATCTATCTACTCCCTACTAACCGCTTTGTTTCCATTCGGATAACAGCGAAAACGACCATCACGTCTGAGGGCAGCATGGTTTGCTTTTTTGGGTTCCCAGTGGCTAAAAAAATAACGCAGGCAAAAGTCCCGATTCCTTGCCCTGGTGTAAAAAGGGTGAGCGCAAAAATGTATTGCTCAGCCTCGAAGGTAACCATCGAGAAAGGTAGCATTTTCGTAATGCACGAGATGTCCCTTAAGTGGCTAGATATGCAGTCGGCAGAATGGGAAATAGAGCAGTTTGGTGAGGCAACGTCAGACGATGAATCGTTAACAGCGGATATTGAGCGGATGGAACAACGGCTTGCGGCCCTGAAACAGCTAAAAGCTTGAATTGAAATGCGGCGGGGCCAGGCCCCGCCGCTCCATTCTGGACCCTCAGCTTTAAATGCAGCCGCGCGGACTTCCTGCGCGGCTTCTTAAGATAGCAGCCCCTTATAACTACACCTTTTAATTACTTGCAGAGGCAGTCTAGGAGGAACTTTTTGACTTCATTACTGGGCAATAACCTGAATGCCTGGATCAACTTTTGTTCATCCTTTGAAAGGGTAGACGGTGGTTCGTCAAACAACTCACCTACAGAAATGCCAAGAACCTGTGCAATTGCTTGAAGTCTGAGGGAGGTCATCTGAGATCGCCCGGCCTCGTACTGTTGAATCAACTGGCTTGAGACGTCGAGCGCTTCCGCCAGCTGCTCCTGGGTGATTTTTTTGCCTTTTCGGAAACTCCGGAGACGAGCACCAAGGTCTTCGTTTGACAGAATTTTAGATTTCATAGAGTTCTAGTCCTTTGTCGGCAGAATACAGAAGGACCGGAACAGGATACACACACTATCACTTTATTTTAATTGATTTTTTCAAGTATTACTTGTATCATCACTTCGGTCTGAATGAAACTGAAGAACGGGGACAAATATGAGTGGCATGGAGATGAAAGTTAACGCCCTAAGACGTCACAGTGATGGCCGACATTGCGGGTCTTACAACCCACATGCCGGCTTCAACAACAAAAGATCCGTTTTAACTGTTTTGCCTCTCACGGCATTGGGATTTTGTGTTCCTACTGTTGTGCTAGGAATAGCCGGCGGAGTAGCCTTTTACGGCTTGTTGTTGTGGATTGGGGCATCAACAGAATTTGTTTTTGAAAGCGGTTGCAAGGTTTTCACAGGGCTGATTTTTCTCTTTGCACTTTTTGACGGTGTCCCATTTCGTTTAATAGATAGATTGAGAAATGGCATGGAGATTATTGAAGCAATAATCGATGGTTGGTTTGCCACGGATAAGAAGGCGGTAGCTTGGGGCCCTTGGTGGTATTACATGGACACAGACAACACTTTTAAACGTCGGATTAATAAATAGATACGTGAACCCATGAAAGTAGCCCCCCCGAAGTAGAACCTTCTTTCCAGATTTCGCAATAAGCAAGGTGATAATAAATGGAAAAGCTAGAAAGTAAAAAATGCACCAAAGTCGTTCCATTGTTTTTCTTCCTCACTGGGGCTATGAACATTCTGGCCGGGAAAGGGGAAGTCGGAGGATTTTCGTTGTTTGTGGCTTTTCTCGCATTTTGTTTTTGTGTCATGATCGACAAAGTAAACGAAATTCCAGCCGCAGCGCCTTCTACTGGCTCTAACACACCGTGGTCTGATGATGAAATAGGGAGCAAGCCGAAAAAAAAGTTTATGGAGTACAAAGATGCTAATGAGGGAGTGGCTGGCGCTCGTAGGGAGATCGTTGGCCCAAGGGCTGATTTCCAGGTTACTCCGAGCAGATTTTTCGCAGAGGACAGAAATTTATAGTTTGGATATAAGAAGCTAGGCCTAGGTGGGAACCGACCCGGAGTGGCGCAAGAGTTTTTTTCGGTTATCTGCATTGGACTCTAGCTGTTCTCAAGTATCACCGCCGACTCCCCCTAATCCAATCCCTGCTAAGAGTGCATGAATGCAACGAGGATTTGCGAGGGGAGCTTCGAGTGGATATCGGCAATTAGAGATAAACGTCATAGCCATCAACGCGAGGAGCGCTCACTGGTTCATCGGGGAGGCCACACAAACCAAATGATCTGGGCTGCAGTTCTGGCGAGGAACGTACAGACAGAAGGCCAGCGCTCGACAGTTATCCTGGTTTTCAGCGTATCCTTCATAAGCTAGAGGAGATTGGCAATGTTCAAATTAAAAATGGCAGCGAATGTAATTTTGGTATCCGCGATCGTTATGTACGGAACCTGGAAGTTTTGCCAGATTGGCATGGCGGGGGCGTTTTTCTTAATGGTCTGCGTCCCGATTTTGTTTGCTCTCTGGGTTGCCAGGGTGATTTGGGCAAGCTTTCAGCCCGGCGCAAAAGACCAGGCACAGAGGATGTCTGAGGCAATGATTGGGGCTGCTGCACGCTTACAGGCAAAGGTTGATACGTTAGACAAACAGCAGGAATGCGAAAACGATGAATGGAAAGCCTTCACGGCCACAGATCCTTGCAGCATAGAAGCCATGGCTGGCATCGCGCCTTCACCAGATATCCCCGATCACCATTAACAATAAAGAGGAAAGGCCTCGGCTGTTGCTCCGAGGCTATTCCTTTTACAGAAACAAACCTCTTCTTGAAAGGAAGAGCAAGACATCATCAAGGGAATTTCCATTTGAAAAACAACATTTTCAAGCTGCTCCCCCTTGTCGCTCTGTTTTGTCTCACCGGCTGCAATAGCACCCGCAACGTTGCCATAACTCCTCTTGGTGAAATCGATAACGAGTTCAAAAACATCGCGAATGGCAAAGTTCACATTTACCCGGTCACGCAGAGCCCTACCATCGTCAAGAACAAGGACGGCCACACCAGCCTGTCGCAGGGTTGGACTACCAGCAGCAAAGCTGAGCCGGACTACGTCACTGACGCCGACCTCTCCACCATCATCTCGGAGAGATCTAAACAGGCTCTGGAGGAAGCTGGCTACACCGTCACCATGGGGCCTGAGGCTCCCAGGGATGCTGTGTTGACGCTGCAGGAGAACATCCTTGGCGTTTTCGAAAACCCGACGACTCCCCTCCTGATGAACATGCTCACGGTTTACGCGTTTGGCTTCGTCGGTTCGTCTTCACATCCTGTCGGTGAGATATACGTGAATGTGACCCACAAGGATGCCAAAGGCATGGGAAAGTCGGTCATCGTGAAAGGAAGGGGGAAGAGCTCCGCTCACCTGACTAAACAGAGCGGATTCGACAGGTCAATGAAATTCGCTTTCAAAGATTTCCAGGAGAACCTGGTGAAGGCGACCCGCAACGCACTTCCCTAGCTGGAAGGTCCCAAGCACGACACCTTTCGATGGAACCTCAACACCGGCGCCCCGTAGGTGGTGGCTCAAAATGCTCAGCAGCTTCAAGTGGCAGCTGCTGTCAGAGATACACCCCCCTCTTTTGGGGATTTTTTGCACTTAGAAGATGTATCGAAAAGTGATGTTTATGGAACAGTTGACACAACCCCAAAAAATCGAACGCATCGTCTGCTGGATCATAAATCGGATCACCGTAACGCTTCTAGCGTCGATGGTAGCAATTACGCTCGCGGGGTGGCTGTCTGTCGTTATAATCCTGGCCCCAACAGCCCCCGAGCCCACCCGGATCCATGCGGCGAGGGTGACCTGGGCATACATCACCGCCGGGGACATTCTCCGGAAGGAATGAGCGTGTTCAACAGCGGTGGATGGAACGTCAAATACAGGTTCACGTGAATGGGTGTAACGGTAGCCGACGAGAACAACCACTTTGAACCAGTTGCAACCATTTACAACCACTTCTGAACCACCAGAGAACCACTTACAACCATTTTGAACCACTTTGAACCATTTGCAGGGGCGGCTTTCGTTACTTACTTTCACAACAGGGAATATTACATTGAGACGTGTTACTTTAGTACGATGGGTTCTCTGTCTTCTGCTCGCCGGCGGCCTGCTCTTTTCGCTGCTCCGCTCCGGACAAGCCTGTTTCCATAGATCTGCTTCCCAGGTACGCCTAGTCGCGTACCAGGGGACTATCTGTGCCGTGATCGGCAAGGAAGGTAACAATTACGTCCTCGAACCGGTGGGCGGTGGTGCCCTCCTGATAGCTCCCGCTAAAGCCGTACACAGAGCAGCATAACCCCGCTCGATACACTCTCCCCCAGCCGCAAATAAAAATAAAAGAACCGATAGACAAGGAGGACACATGCAGGCAAATGCAGAAATGGCAGAGGAACTGAACCGGTTGGACAAGGAGATCGAGGCGCTATTGAGCGAGCAGTCCGGCGCATTCCAGGAGTACATGAAAATAGCCCAGGCCCTCCGGCGGGCACTGCGCCAGACGGTCCAACTAGCCGATCAGGAGTGGATTCAACGAATTACCCGCACCACCAAGGATCTGAAGGCGGCTATGACCGCCGTCGAGATCAACGCAACCGCACTGGAGTTCGTTGGGCTCCATGCCGAACGAACTGGGCGACAGCACCTTGAAGGTGTCCAGGATCCGACAGCCGATTAAACGGTCCTACTCAACCGGCGAGGCTTATAATTGATGAGCCACCGGCGGTTACAGCCCCCCCTCATAGTTCCCAGCTGAACACAAAAAAGCCGTTGCCCCTAATGTTGGGACAACGGCTTTTTTCACATCGGCGAGGTCTGAGGTGTAACCAGCGCCCTCCCGTTCAAATTTTTCAATCGATGTAGTAGTGAATTTTTCGAGGATCTGAGTGTCCTTTGTCCTCAACGATGGCTTGGTCATCCCATCCTTCAGACTGCAACAATTGCGCGTCCCAATGCCGGTCCGCATGGCTGTGGCACAAGGTTTCTTTCGTCCCCCCGCAGCGCTCCTGAGCCTTACTGTATTGGGCACGCCCCTGCTCCAGGGTAAACCGGTCCGGGATCAGAGACATATGCTGTCTATGTTCGGCTCTATTCCCGCGAATATAGGCCTGGACGCGATCCACCGCCTCACTACGCGCGCTGTTGTAGATTTCGCATGGACGATTCCGGCCCCCTTTTGCCCCCTGAACGATAAGATACCGCGTCTCTTCTTCCACAAGCCCAAGACGGTCGCGGAAAGTCGGGCCATAACGTTCGGCGAGTTGCCGGACCGTGACCTCTTTCTCGTCACCACATTTCCAGGTAGCAAAATATTTCCCGTCTTTCTTTACGAGAACATCACGGGACCTAATACGCTCCTGCTCTCTAAGCCCGAACGCTAATCCCAGTTGAGCAGCAACTCCAATCCACGTTGCCTGTCCATCCATACGCTGCTGAAAGGCGGCGCGATCGGCTTCCCACCTGGTCGGGAATTTTATAGGGCGTTCCAGATCCTCTCGAGTCACCTTAAGCCCATAATATTCGTAATCTCGAAGCATATGGCCTTTTCCAAGAACAAGGAGTACCTTCCTGAATTGCCCCAAAAGATCCTTGATACTTTTGTCCGTGAGGGGCCGGCCGGTATGCTCTGACACATATCGATTCATAAGGTAATGGACATACCGTTCCACATGAGGCGCCTTCATCCCCTTGCCGGCAAAACTTGAGAGCCCTTCATACCTGCGCATGTATTCTCCGGCTTTATTAAGCGCCTCGTGGAATTTCTTCGCAGTCCCCTCAGCCATGGTATGCATAGACGATGACATATACTCCCCCCGAAATTCTGCCTGTGGGGTGCGGTACTTCCTCCCCGATGGTCCTCCGGGTTTCGGCGCTGGAAGCACAGTCTGTGCAGAATGAATCCTTCCATTCTTACCTTTGATCTTTATTTTAACCTTTGCCATGAGACATCTCCTTTCCGTGGGTTAGTAGGGCAACTGCCGTGATCTCAGAGCCCAGAAGGCACTCAGATCACGGCAGTTCTTTCAAAATCGGAGAGTGGTCTGCAAAATCCCTTGCGGGACCCATTAGCTTCTCACCCAATGGTGAGGCCTCGGTCACGGTGTAGTCCGTGTTTGCCATTCCCCTTTAACCCAAGTCGGCAGGGGCCGCGCGCAAGCGGCATGGTGTCTTAGATAATGAGGAGAATTCTTCAGGCGCAGTTCCTGAGCTCCCAATCACCTACGATACGGCGGTTCTACTTCTTCGAAGGATGCGATTCGTTTGAACGGCGTGTAAATGGCCGTCATACAAGAGCTTCCCCCCGGCGCTCTTTCCCTACGTCGGCAGTAACCGCGTTCGGGAGCACCACCATTTTGCGTTCAGGCAACATCTAGCTGTTGCCTGAATCATCTATGTAATCACCGACGCGGTTACTGCCGACTTCTGAAAAGAGCGCCGGGGATTCCGGGCAGCTCAAGAGCGGCAGCGTCTGTGTTGTGTTTCTACATCTAAGGTGTCGATGAATTGCGACTTCAGATGTGTCTTCAAATTATCTGGGATATCCTGCTTCGGTGCGGTTTCAGAGGTGGGTGCCTCTTGATCTGATCTCGGAACAGTCAAGAGTAACATTGCCTCGGTGTCTTAATTCAATGGGGGGACTCTAAGACTTTCGGGCAAGGTAGGGGGTGGGTACAAGGAGTACCCTTGGACACGCGCGGTTCTAGGTCCATGCACAGCACGATCAACTTGATTGCCCCGCGCAATACGAGACCGCGGTGCCTGAACGACGTTCAGCCGAGCGACACAAGGCAGTTCCTCAATATTGCAGGAATTAACGAGCGGAGACCTGTGCACACAGACAAGCGTAGAGCAACATTAAGATTGCGGCCGCACAGCGGCGCCAGATAGACGCATCGTTGGTAGCCATGGGATAGGTGCAGCAACCCACCACAATTTCAGGTAGGTGGTTGCTGAATCGATAAGACTGCTGGTGTCATCCAGATGCGGGATTCTGCAGCAGGGGGTAATCGCCAACATTGGGCGATGTGTCTCCATCTAGACAGATGGAGAAGGCCTCACGGCAAGCATAGTTTCATATTCAAAGACATACACAGAGTTGTCAAGATAATTTTCAGAAAAATAATTTTTTATATTATTCCCTATTTTGTCTGCCCCACCAGGCATTCTCCTCCAAATAATCAGCGGAGGAGACACATGAAAGCAAATCGTAACGTCAGGTCACTCGGTGAAAATCATGAAACACAATACATTTCTCCTAACAAACTTGCAGAACGATGGGACTGTTCACGAAGTTCAGCAGACCGTGCTGCGAAGCAAGGCAAATTACGGAGATTATACTTGGGCTCCGGCAAAAACGGTAACATTCGCTACCTGCTCTCCGAAGTAGAGGAGCTTGAGCGAAGTCGAACCGTCTGACAAGAAGCCACTAGTAAAAAAGTTCCGCCGGCCATTTGCTAGGCGGAAAATAAGTTGATGCTAGAGGCCAATTCCATTGTCAACTGTCTACTGGCGCTCTGCTCACCACTCAGCTTGCATTTGCTCAGTTCTGTCCCCCCACACTAAGAGCACGGCGTCTTCTTTCCAGCATTCTATAAATCCCTCGCCATATTTTGACGCCATATATTTGGCGTCAAAACTCTCAGTCTTATCGCAAGTTGTACCAAGTGTGATCGTTTGTCTGAGCAAAGGCGTTGTCGCGCAGTCAAGCGACATCTCGTGTACTAAACAAAGCCTTAAAACGAAAACAACAGATGGCACGATATTGGCAAAACCAATCTTGCTAGGAGTGAATAACTAACCAAGGAGAATGCATGAAAAGAGTACTAATCTGCAGTGGTGTCGGCAAATCAATGATACGTTTTAAAACCGGTGAACTTGTTTGGGCTGTGGATTACATCGAAGAACAAGATCTCAGAGAACAAGGGTTCATTTTAATGGAAACTTTAACGCCATTGCTCGGGACTGGAATGATAGTTGCCCCTGTTATTCCGTGCAGCCACTGCCAACACTACTTCAAAGCCATTGAAGTCTGTGCCCTTTTTGATCCCGACAATGAAGACAACGATAAAGGACGGCCTAATTGCATTCCAGTCAACGTTGACGCGACATGTTCTAGTGTAATTGCGGCATTTATGGCTGCAGAACCTGCGACAAGAGAGCTGATCTACCGTCTCAATTTCGTCGAAAATCGCGAAGTTCTGGAAACCAACTAGAGGCACAGTAAAATAATTTTCCACTGCAACGCCACAGCCACTCCTGGGTCTGGGGGAGAAAAATTACCTGTTCTCCCCTGACCTTCCCCACCAGACCACACGCCCTGTACTTCTCCAGGTAAACTCACAGCTCTAAACAAATGGGATGGCGGTTTTACACTTTCCCAGCCGAAGGCAGCGCCTGTTGGTGCCAAGCAGGCACTAGCCGTCTTCAGGCAAAGTCCATTTATTTCTCCCCAACCAATCCTCCGCCCTCTCGCACTACACACTAAACTTTTTTCCTGCGTTATCTCCGGCACTTAGGAAAAATACGTCCATATCTGCCTTAAAAGTGTCTGCCCAACCAGGCATCTCCCTACACGCGCAGTTGGGAGGTCCCCAGCTGTCGATCTTAGCGGGGGAACTGAAGATGAGCGCGGCGCAGCAAAAACAGTTGCCATTACAGCCTAAAGAATATGAAAACTATCACGATCCTACTAAATTTGGCTTCTTTTCACTGCTTTCTAGAAACGACGCTGGCAACACCCAGCGCAGCTACCCTCTCCCACTTCTACATGAAGTTCCTACTCTCATAGACCCACGTAGGGACACCTATATCTCGCAAGCAGAATTTAACAAGCCAAATCGAAGGATTGTGAATCTTGCGCGTATAGGTCTTCTGTTTGTGGACCTAGACTACTACCACCACGCAGAACTCAAACATTTAACTCCACAACAAGTTGCAAGCCAAATCATTGATTTTTGTAATTTTGAGGGGATCCCCGAGCCAAGCGCCATAGTGTCAAGTGGCCGAGGCTTATACTTGAAATGGTTCTTAACCAAAGCTGTACCAGCGCAAGCTCTGCCTCGTTGGAATTGCACGATGACAATCCTGGTGACTCGCTTTTCAGGCTTTTCAGCTGATCCACGCGCGAAAGATGCCAGCAGAGTTTTGCGATTGGAATCCACGATAAATGAGAAAACCGGTAAGCTGGTGCGAGTTATTCACTACAGCGGACAAAGTTACGATTTTGAAGACCTTGCTCGGGAGTTGCTTCCCGTAAGCCGCGAAGAATGCAGGGAGCATCGTAAGAATCAGATTGAACAGGCGCATCTCAAACTGATACAAGGCAACGGCAACAAGACTGGGCTTCAAAAGCTTTCACCCATACAGCTAAATTGGGATCGGCTACGTGATCTGCGTAACCTGGCAGAATTGCGAGGTGGCGTGGAACCCGGCAGCCGAGATACATTTTTATTTTTGGCCACTTGCTTCATGTCATGGGTAGTCAGTGACATCTATCATGAAGTCGAAGAGCTTTGTCGCCAATTTTGCACCTGGTCTAACCCTAGCAGAGGCCCGCAGCTACACATCAACTGCCCTCAATAGAGCTAAGGATGCTCTTGCCGGAAAACTCGAGATTTACCAAGGCATGCCTGTAGATCCAAGGTATAGGTTTAAAAACCAGACCATCATCGATTGGCTTCAGATTACATCCTGCGAGGAACGACAGCTAAAGACAATCATTTCAAAGACAGAGGCCGCGGAACGTCACCGGCAGAGAAACCGGAAGCACACTTCTAGAGCGAACTACTTAGCCATTTCTGAAGATCGAAAATGCGAGGCTCTCGAGCTAAGAGCTAAAGGCATGAGCCAAAGGCAAATAGCCACTGCGCTGGGCGTATCACGCGGTGCTGTAGAGAATTACTTGAGAAAATAAAAGGCTATGGGGCTACGCCCACTATACATACGCAGGACATAAGCCAGCAAGACAGAGCTTTCTCTCTTGCCATCTGTGGACCGTTTTTTGTGTCGACAACGATCGCGGGAAAGTGATCGGCATAACTATGGAATACCCGATCTAATCGGAATGGTGTCGAAATAGTCTGCCCTCGCTGGCATCTATCCATGTAGTCAGTAAACCTATGAGAAGGAGATACCATGCTGACAAAAGAAATGTTACAAGAGGCTATAACAACGGCGACTGGAAGCGGACTTTCCGTTATCGAACAAAAAGCTTTCAGAAGGACCGCCGTTGGCTGGAGGGCCCGACCAGGATGCCTGACGAGCTATTATTCGGGAGGGGAGAGAGTAATTTGTGGCATACTGCTTGTCCTATTTTGGGAACTGTACGGCTCCAGTCAGGGGGTAGTGATTCCGGATGAAGCAACTTACGAAAATCACCCGGTCGATCTGGTATGGCCTGGTGCATACTATTTTCTCAAAGCTTTGGACAACTTGACGAATGAAAAGGCATGGACAGCTATCAGAGAGTTGTTGCCTGGAAAAAGGTAAAACGTAATGAGCGACTGATGACCGCGCCCCACCCTCATGAACTTATCCTTTTGGGCTGCATTTCCGTAGGATGTGAAGATTAGTCAACGATCGGCAACGACACTGGGAGGCCGTCCAATTTCCCCCCAGCCATTCCTGGCTGGGGGGAAATTAACTCGCAGATTGCACCACATGCTTGACCAATTAAGGCTTTGAAATTACAAGGCGCAGTTGAGGTCTTCCGCTCTCTATCTGAACTTTGAGTGGAGCATGTACCAGCGGGGTTGCAGTTGCGCCGCGTTTCGGGAATTCAACGCAGTCGATGAGGCTGTCAGGGAGAAGTGCAATGTAATGTCGCTCACAGATTTGTACTGAGTTCCCCATTAGCTTGCTGATTTTTTGCAGGGCAGTGCCCGCCATTGCTAGCTGCGAACCAAAGGTATGCCTAAATTCATCGCAGCCCCACCGCAGGCCATTCGCCTTATTTACTGGCGCCAAGGCGCGCCCTGAGAAGTTGTCTGGGTCCCACCACCTCCCCCCCGGTGAAGGAAAGAACCAATCACCATCAGACGCGCGCGGCGTGTAGTTCTCCAGGTAGGCCCTCAGTTCTGAGGAGATCGGAATAACGCGGTTTTTGCCGTTTTTAGGTTGCCAGCTGCGTCCCAGCACGACCTTGCTGTGAATTCTTATAAACCCAACCTCAAGGTCGACGTCGTTTTTCTGCAACCACATAGCCTCCTCTCTCCTGAGACCGGCGAAAATATACACGGCGACCATAACCTGTAACTGCGACGTATCCTGCAGCACCTGCAGCTGCTTGGCAATATCTTCAAGCGTGAGAAAAGCTACAACGGGTGCCCCCTCGCGCCAACGTTTAATCTTTAATGCTGGATTGTCACCTCCAGGGAACTTGATCCCGTACACGTCAATCGCCCAGGAGAACATTTTTTGTAGGATCTCCCGGTACCTGTTCCCAGTCTTGGGAGCGGCGCAGTTTCTGGTCATATGTTCAGCCAGCCATTCGGACATTATCCTGGCAGTCAAGGCCTCGAAGCACGACGCCTCAAGTGGCAAAAGATGCACAGACTTCACCTTCTTTCGTGCCTGCACTGCAATCTTCCTGTTCTTAACCTTAAGGGGTGCACACACCTCCCCGAACATGATCCGCATTGGTGAAAGATCCCGGTTCACACTCCTTGCATCCCGGTAGGAGAGCATATGTTGGATGTACGCCTCAAGGACAACCGGAATTGAGGTCTTGGTCGGGAATGGTGTGTCGCTACCGGCATCGAGCTCGTCCTCAAGCTTCCTGAGCCTTGCCTTCGCAATCTTCAAATCATCAGTGTCCAAGCTCTTACGATGTTTCTTGGCCCCAATGTAGTACATTGCATAATACGTGGTTCCGCGTCGGTAAATTCCTGCCATTTTGCCCTCCGTGGCATCTTTCCCGAAAGATGCCACGCAAGGCAGACAAAACCGAAAAGTTCGGTAATGCCTTTTCCAAACTATCACCGCGACTGAATCCATGGTACACAACTTGGTGCACATGGAATGAAAAAAGGGGTCAGCCTATACGGCTAACCCCTTGTAATCATTTGGTTGCGGGGACAGGATTTGAACCTGTGACCTTCGGGTTATGAGCCCGACGAGCTACCAGACTGCTCCACCCCGCGTCATTGAGTCCCAACTTGTAACACACCCCTCCGGGCGCAGTCAACCTTTTTGTTGCAAAAAGTTTGACCGCGGCAAAATCCCCACTCTTCGATCCGGGTCGCCCGGCTGCACCGCCTGCGCATGGCGAGAGCCCGCCTCTCAAAAAGAAAGGGGAGATGCCTGGGCACCTCCCCTTTCTACCGACTCGGCTCCGCCATCCCTGTTAGGGGAAGTTGATATCCACCTGGGTGGTGAAGGTGTTCTTGCCGGCAAGCTGCTGGTCGTTGTAGATGTCGTAGCCAAGGATCACGGAGACGTTCTTGGAGAAAGCCCAGGACGCGCCGACGCTGAAGGCACCTACCGTGTTCTTGCCTCCCTGGTAGTCGGCGGCCAGCCAGAGCTTGTCGGAAATCTCGCTCATGGTGCGGTCCCAGGAAAGGAGCACGCCGTCATCCTTGGGCCCGATCACCTTGTCATTGCCGAAGTAGTAGCCGGCGGAGAGGCGTCCAACGACCGGCAGGGTCTTGGCGGCCAGACCGTAGACGATGTTCTGGTCGGTACGGAAGGCGCTGTTCTTGTCGCCGTTGGTCCCGAAGCCGTAACCGCCGACGGCCAGTGCCGGGGAGAGCTCGAAGAGCGACCCTTCCGGGGTCCCTATCTTGGCGTTGAAGTAGATCGGCCTGCTGTCGTAGCCGTTCGAGCCGCTGGTGATGTAGTCCACACCGACCTCGGCCTGTATCTTTTCGAAGGGGAGCACCCCGGCGGTGACCCCGAGGTCGTAGACGTTGCCCACGCTGGAGTTGTTGGAGGTGCGGGTGTAGTTGTCGATACCGAGGTGCAGGCTCTTGAAGCCCTGGATGTCGGTGGAGGGGATCCAGATCTGGGTGGAGGGGGTCGCCATTGCGATCCCGCTGGTTGCGATGGTCAGCGCCGTTGCCATGATGATGCCTTTGATGGTTCTTTTCATGTCTTTACTCCTTTGTAATTTTTTCTTGTATTGGTGCTGCGATTGATCTTTACAAACCTGCCAGCCCTTGCGGCTGTCCCCCCCTTTCACTGGATTTTCCATAAAAAAAAGGCGCCTCTCACCCGTCGTGGAGAGGCGCCCTTGCCTGTCTGCCCGTGGTCTCGTGCACTTCGTTGTGCTTCGTGACCTATCCCATATTAGCAGGAGCTGTGCCACAACCCGCACGCCGCTCCAAAACAGCGGTAATACGGCTAGTTGAAGCTGACGGCCGCCGGCAACGGCCGAAACAACAGGCAAAATAAAGGCAGAACCGCCCAATCTTTGTGCACTGGCCGACCGCACCCCCACGCGCGGAGAGAGCGCCGCGCCAGGGGCTCCGCCGGCAATTGCCGGTGCCGGAAGATTGGTATTTCGTTACCTTTTTTTGTTTGTAAAGCCTGCGGAGAAAAGGTAGATTGTCCCGATTCGCATGCACCGGCAGACGCCGGTCGGGGGTTTTCTGCAATGGTAACGACCTTCATAATAATATTTGCCATCGGTGTCGTGGCGGGGGTGATCGGCTCGATCCTGGGCCTGGGCGGCGGGATCATCATCGTCCCGGCCCTCACCCTCATCTTCGACATGCCCATGCGCACCGCGGTCGCGGCTTCCACCGTCTCCATCATCGCCACGTCCACCGGCGCCGCAGTGGCCTTCTTGAGGGACCGCCTCACCAATACCCGGGTCGCGATCTGGCTGGAGATGGGAACCGCCACGGGGGCCCTTACCGGCGCCCTGGTGGCCGCCTTGGTGAACCAGCGCGTTTTGTTCATCCTCTTCGGCCTGCTGCTGGCCTACTCGGCCTACAACATGTTCCGCACCAGGAAGGAGCATTCCAAACCCGAGGTCGTTCCCGACGCCATTTCCAGAAGGCTCAGGCTCGGCGGCTCCTACTTCGACAAGGCGCTGGGGCACCGGGTGGACTACCAGGTAACCCGGACGCTGCCGGGGCTGATCATCATGTACTTCTCGGGGGCGGCTGCGGGGCTTTTGGGGATCGGGGCGGGGATCTTCAAGGTGCCGGCCATGGACCAGGTGATGGGGATGCCCTTCAAGGCGTCCAGCGCCACCTCCAATTTCATGATCGGGGTGACCGCCGCTTCCGGAGCGGTGGTCTACTTCGCACGCGGCGACGTGAAGCCGCTGGTGGCGGGGCCCGTGGTGCTCGGGGTGCTCCTGGGGGCGATCCTCGGGGCGCGCCTGATGCTGCGCATGAAGGCCGGCAAGATTCGCCTCTTCTTCATGCCGATCCTGGCCTACACGGCGCTCGAGATGATCTACAAGGGGGTGAAGTGGTGGTAGGAAACGATCCGGAGGAGAAAGCCGTACACCCGATCGAGCTGGTGCTGGCGAGGCTTTTGCGGCTCGGTTCTCTGGCGGCTGCGGCGCTGTTGGCAGTCGGCATCGCGGTCATGGTGCTCGGGCAGACCGAGCTCGCGCCCAAGCTGATCACCGCCGGCCTTTTGGTGCTGCTCGGGACGCCGGTCCTGCGCGTGGTCGCCGCCGCAATCATCTTCGTGAAGGAGCGGGACTGGCACTTCGCCCTGTTCTCGCTGGTGGTCCTCTGCGCCGTGGCCGCGGGGATCTACTTCGGCAAGGGGGGGTAACGGGGAGGTTAGGCGTCCCCCTCGCCTTTCGAGCCGCCCGCCAGCTTCTGGCGCGCCCTTTCGGCGATCTGCCGCCTGCGCGGCCCGCTCACCAGCTTCTCTTCCAAAAAGGCGATCATGGCGATTCCCGCCGTGACCAGCACTCCGATACCCAAAAGCTTCAAAAGAAACATCCTCTCCCCCGCTTTTCCCGTGTCTTTACGCCTGCCCAATCTGCCTGAAGCGCCGACGGTTGTCAACCTTCCCATCCCCGCATGCCACCCCATCCCCCCTAAAGGAGAGGTCAGATTGGACTGGCATAATATTACTTTTCGTGTAAAATGAGCCGCCCCTTTTTTTCATGACCTGCAATTGCCCCAATGAGGGCTGGACCAGTTTCGGGAGCCCACCCGGACTACATCAAAGGAGGAAAGACTATGAAGAGCAGCAAAGTAGCACGCAGGATCGCGATACTGGCAGCGGCCCTGTCCGCAACGATCGGCATCGCGTTCGCTTCCGGCGAAGGGAGCGGCATCACCGCCGACCAGGCGCTTCAGAAACTTATGGACGGCAACACGCGCTACGTGGAGAGCAAGATGTCGGCATCGGCGCTGTGCGACGCCACGGCCCGCGGCAAGCTGGCCAAGAGCCAGCACCCCTACGCCATCATCCTCTCCTGCTCCGACTCCCGCGTCCCCCCCGAGATCATCTTCGACCAGTCGCTGGGTGAGGTTTTCGTGGTGCGCGTTGCCGGCAACGTCGCCGACCCGCTGGTCCTGGGGAGCGTGGAGTACGCCGCCGAGCACCTCGGCTCCCCGCTCATCATGGTGCTTGGGCACGAGCGCTGCGGCGCGGTCACCGCAACGGTCGCCGGAGGCAAGCCGGAAGGGAACATCGGCGCCATCGTGAAGGAAATAGCGCCTGCCGCGAAGAAGGCCAAGACCACCTGCAAGGGCAAAACGAAGGAGGAGATCGTGGAGTGCGCGGTCGAGATCAACGCCAAGGCCGTTGCCGCCGAACTTCCCAAGAAGTCCAAGCTCCTGGCCAAGGAGCTGAAGGAAGGCAAGATCAAGATCGTCGCCGCCAAGTACGACCTGGACGACGGCAAGGTCACCCTGCTGAAGTAAGCCGCTCCGCATCGTATAAAAAAGCCGCCTCCGGGATCCCGGGGCGGCTTTTCCAGTTTCGGAACCGGCGTTTCAGGCGTCAGGCCGGCGCAGTTTCGGAATCAGGGCCGGGTCCAGTTCGGCCATCCGCTCTTCCCCCAAACCGAGGAGCGCCTCGCGCAGCACGCCCGACTCCGCCACCAGCGCCGCCACGTCGACCCCGAGGCAGCGTTCGGAGACCCTCCTCAAAAGGCCGGAGCCTCGCTGCAAGAGCCCCTCGGCCCCCTTGAAGTTGCCGTTGCGCCAGTGATACAGCGCCACCGCGACCTGCAAGAGCCCCTGGTAGAAATCCCGCAGCTCCCCCTTCTCGCCCACCCAGAGCTCTTCGAGCGTCTCATGGCACTCGAACCATTCGCCGGCGTTGAACTCGTCGATGGCCTGTTGCAGTTCCGGCGGAGCCGCCGACTGGCAGCGTTGGCTATCCGGCGCCCCCGGCGCTGTCACCGCTAGTCCACCAGGACCGGGCGCAGCCCCGGCAGAAGCTTCCTCGCCTGGCTGTCGCACCCGACACAGGAAATCCGGTCGATGTAGAGCCCGTCGGCTCCCGGGGTGCAGGAGGTGGCGGGGAGGTCCGCCTGGGTCGAGGACTTGCCGCACCCGGCTGCGCCGCCGGTGCAGATCCTGCTGATGCGCACCAGCGAGTACCTTGTCACGGTATGCTGCTGGTAGCTCTCGCCGGGGAGGAAGCCGGAACAGTCGGTGGCGGGAACGATCACCCACCACCCGACCAGCTTGCCGTTTCTGTCGTATTCCTTGTTGGAGCGGTCCACCTGGGGGTCGTACATCATCGCCTTGATGTCGCGCAGGACGGCGTCGTTGTTGCTGGCCGCGGCGAAGATGGGGAGGCCGCAGACCTCCTGTACCGGCATCTCCTGGCAGACCAGGTCGGACATGGAGTTGGTGATGGTCACCGGATGCAAAAGGGAGGTGTAGAGGTAGCGGCCGGAGAGGGAGCCGGCCGACTGGGGGTCCCAGGCGGCATGGCTCATGCGCCGCTCGGCGATGCCGCAGATCTGCGGGAAGGTGCAGGAGGGCTGGCACGCCTCGGAGCAGATGGCTATGTTGGAGCGGGTCCCGGGGACCAGCGCGGCCGTTGCCACCGGCGTGGAGCCGAAATCCTCGGTGCCGCTGATCTTGGCGATGAAGGTACCCAGGGTCCCAAGCCCGACCGAACTGCTCTCGGCGGTGCGCCTGGTCCTTACCTGCATGGCGTTCACCGGGGTGGCGCCGGGGGTGTAGCTGCGGCTGCTCATGTTCCAGAAGCCGACGGTGATGTCGTTGTCGCCGGTGAGGGCGTTGCCGTTGTTGTTCAAAAGCCCGACCAGGGCCGCGGCATCGTGCTTGCCGGTGACGAGGTCCACCGCGGCGGCCCTCGCCTGGGACTGGACCGGGTCCTCGGAGACGCCGGGCAAGCGGGCCGGGTCGGTCTGTGCCTGCAAAAGGTAGCGCTGCTTGATGCTCTGCGCCCCGGTCAGGGCCGCCATCTCGGCGGAATGCAACAGGTCCTCCTCGCTGACGTACATGTACCCGATATCGATGGCAAGACCTGTCACGACCAGGAAGACGACCAGCATGATGGTTACATAACTGGTATCGAAGGCGGACTCTTCTTCAGACACGATCATCTCCAGAGTGGGCGGGTTTATTAAGAGTGCGCCATAATAACATCATCCTTAAAAAAAGGGCCATGCAGAATTTGCATGGCCCTTCTTTTTTTCAGCCTACGCTGCAGAACACGTTAGGCGGAAACCTTGACGGTGACCTTCTCGCCTGCCATCTCGGTGGCCTCGACCTCGACCGCCTTCTTCTCACGCAGGAAGAAGGTGATCACGGTGCCCAGCGCCAGGCAGGAACCGGCCAGGATGAAGGACTTGTTCAGGCCGCCCGGCTGCGCGTTCATCATCTCGGAGACGCGCCCCATGACCAGGCCGCCGACGCCCCAGGCGGAGAACAGCACGCCGTAGTTGAGGCCGTAGTTCTTGAAGCCCCAGTAGTCCTTGGCGAAGGAGGGGAAGAGGGTCAGGTTGGAGCCGTAGTTGAAGCCGATCAGCGAGGCGAGCAGCACCAGCATGGCTGCGGAGCCGGAGCCGACCACCGGGACCGCGGCGAACATGAGGATCGCCTGGAAGCCGAGCATGAGGGTCAGGGTGGCGCGACGGCCGATCTTGTCGGAGAGGACGCCGGCCACGACGCGGCCGGAGGCGTTGCCGATGGCCATGATGGCCACCGCCACGAAGGCCATGGGGCCCATGCTCTTCTTGGCCAGCCCCGCGACGGAGCCGATCACCATGAGGCCAGCGCCCGCACCGATGAAGAAGGTTGCCCAGAGCATGTAGAACTTGGGAGAGCGCAGCATCTCGCCGACGTTTGCGTCGTGTACGGCCTTCTTCGCCGGGGCGGCCTTCTCGTCACCTTTGAGGGCCGGTTCCGCGGGAACGTAACCCTTGGGCGGGTTGGCGAGGGCGAAGGAGAGGCCGCAGACGATGACCGCGAAGCCGGCGGCGAGGATGTACATGGACTGCTGGATGCCGTAGGCGCCCAGGAGGTAGCTGGAAAGCGGCGCGATGTACACCGGGGCGAGACCGAAACCGGCGACCACGATGCCTGCGATGAGGCCGGTCTTCTTGGAGGAGAACCACTTAAGCGCCGGCGGGGTGGCGGCGGAGTAGCCGAAGCCGAAGCCCGAACCGGCCAGTACGCCAAAGCCGGTGACCCAGGCGGCGTAGCTGTTGGAGTACCCCATGAGGGAGAAGCCTGCCCCAACCAGGAGGCCGCCGATCAGGGCGGTCTTGGCCGGACCGATCTTGTCCTGGCACTTCCCCGCCAGGATCATGGAGAAGGCGAAGGCGAGACAGCAGAGAGCGTACGGATCGTTGATGGAGCCGAGGCTCCATTGGAAGGCATCGGGGCCACCCTTCTCGATGGACGCCTTGATGGCCCCCTTGAAGATACTCCAGGCATACAGCACCCCGAGCGCCAGGTTGATTCCGGTTCCAGCGAAGACTACCTGCCAGCCCTTGTTAGATGTTGGTTGTGACATGCCTTTATACCTCCATGTTGGGATTGACGACTCTTGTCACAGATCTTAGCAACTCGCATACCAATGTTTTACGATTTCGTATATTTTTACGAATCGCGCAAAATCAGCATGTTAGCGGGCGACGGGTGGGCGGATCGGTGCCGGGTGAGCCAGGCCTTTTTCGCACAACGGCGAAAGACCTCGCCGCCGATAAAACCGCCGGGTCACCCCGATGCGGCGTGATATCAGCACGTTGATCGTTGCCGCCGCGTCGCCGGAGTGCTTTCGCATAAATGCAAAAGGGCCCTCGGTGTTTTGCAAAACTGTAAATAATGGCGGATTTGTATAACAGGCGGGAAACCGGAGGTTGGCCAAAAGCAAAGGCCGGCTCGATGAAGAAGGCCGGCCTTGTCTCTTGCGGTGCGGGGACTTGCTCAGCAGAACAGGACGTTCCCCCTGCGCTCGGGGCCGCGATAGGTTCTCCCACCCATCCCTCTCACGCTGTCGACCCCGACCTGCACGCACTCGCCGTCGCTGCGCAAGAAGGATACTATCGCTGCCTGCTCTATCAATTTCTGGAGTTCCTCTGCTTTTACCAGCCCGCGTCTTTCATCAGCAAACACAACCGGAATTTTCATAGCCCCCTCCTCGATGATGGTTCAGCGAAGTTCAAGCATCGTTAGTACATTCTAGCAATGTAGACCGTGATGGCAAGGACGGCTCTGGTTAAATCAGGAGGCAACACTCATATCCCCTCCGGTCACAACGCCGCGAGTCGTCCCGAAAGCACGCGGCGACGATTTCCTCAATTCCTTCATATTTGCTTCATAATCGCCAGGTACCTTAGGTTCATACCGTAGCCGGAAGAGCTGGCCGCTAAGCCAGACCCAAAAGGAGAATCGATATGAAAAGACAGCTAAGGCAACTGGCACTATTCACCTGCATCACCGCAACTGCGGCTTTGGGTGCTCAAAGCGCGTTCGCCGGCTACGGCCCGGCTGAGGGGGAAGGCGGCAAAGGATGTTTCGAGCAGCAAAAACATGGGGGTCCTCGTGCCATGCTCAGGAAGATGGCCCGGGAGTTGGGACTCTCCGAACAGCAAAGGAACGAGGCGCGCGCCATCTTCGAGGCCGGGCGCGCCAAGAACGCCCCCCTGTTCGCCTCCCTAAGGCATGAGCGGCACGAGCTGCAGGCCCTGGTCCGCTCCGGCAGCGCCGACGAACCCGCCATCAGGGCCCAGGCGGCAAAGGTCTCGGCGCTGCAGGCGGACTTCGCGGTGCAGAGGGGGGCGCAGACCAGGCAGTTTCTCGCCCTGCTGACGCCCGAGCAGGCGGCCAAGTTCAAGGCGCTGCGCGAGGCACCCCACGGCGCCCCGGGTCACCGCGCCGGTCACGACAGGTAACCCTCCACAGGCGCTGCCGTCCGGCCGAGGCAGCGCCACTCCCCGGCTCCGGGTCTCCCTCTTCCAGTCAACCTCCCCCTCCCCTGCCGAACAAACTCCGTCGCCGCGTTGTGCATTACCCCCCAGTGGCGTAAAATATCAGCTGTTCGAAGGAGGTGTCACATGAGACGACCTAGACCCATCTTTTTAATATTGCTGCTCCTCCTCGGCGCCTGCGCCACGTATCCCGACCTGCAGCAGCAGCGCCTGGCAGCCCTGCCGCATCAGTACAAGCAATTCGACGTCCTGATGGGATGGGAGGTGCGGCCCGCCGGCGGGAGCACCGTCGTCCAGGGGGTGGTGAAGAACGTGCGCTACTTCCGGATGCGTAACCTGGAGATATGGGCGTCGCAGCTGGACGGCCGTGGCAAGGTCCTGGTGCAGGGGATGACCTTCGTCGTGCCGTCCGAACTGGGACTGGACGAAAGTGCCGATTTCACCATCAGGATCCCGGCTGCACTCGCTGCGGGGGATCGGCTCCGCATCACCTATAAGTACCTCGGCAGCGATGGAGGGAGCCATGGGCTCGGTGACGGCACCAACTGGATGCAGAGTTTCGAATCCGTCATCCCGGCAAGGTAGCCGGCTGCGTCCCGCGAGGTCGCAATAACGGTAGCTACAGCACAGGCACAGACAATGGTCGACAAACACGATGAAGACAAGACAACCGCCGTCGTACCGGAACCCTCGCAGCGGGCAAGGGACCAGTTGTTTCGCCTGGCGGCGGAACAGGTAAAGGACTACGCCCTGATCCTGCTCAACCTAAAGGGCGAGATCATCTCGTGGAACAGCGGCGCCGAGCGCATCACCCGGTACCTCGCCCACGAGATCCTGGGGAGACACTTCTCCGTGCTGCACCCCAAGGAGGAGATTCGCTCGGGTGCGCCGCAGCGGGAGCTCGCCATAACGGGCAGCATGGGGAGCGTCGAGCTGCAGGGGTGGCGTCTGCGCAAGGATGGCAGCCGTTTCTGGGCGGCCATCACGATCAACGAGCTGCGTGACACGGCCGACGAGCGCACGGGGTATGTGCTGATACTGCACGACAACACCGAGCGGCGGGCTTCCGAGGAGGCCATGGCGAAGAGCCGCACCATGCTGGAGCGTCTCTTCGAAACCGCGCCCGACGCCATCGTGGTGGTGGACGGCGGCGGCGTGATCCGGAAGGTGAACCAGCAGGCCGAAGTGACCTTCGGCTACATGCGCGAGGAGCTGGTGGGGCAGCGCATCGAACTCCTCATCCCCAAGCGTTTCCACAAACGCCACCGTCAGCACCTGCGCAACTACTTCGGCGATCCCAGGGCCCGCAAGATGGGGATCGGCCTGGAGCTGTACGGGCGCCACCAAAACGGCTCCGAGATCCCGGTGGACATCATGCTGAACCCCATCGAGGCGCAGGATGCAACCTGGGTCTTCGCCGTTATCCGGGACATCACCATTCAAAAGCAGGGGGAGGCGAAGATCATGGAACTGAACCTCGCCCTCAGGAACCAGCTGGAGCAGCTGGCGGCAACCAACCGGGAACTGGAGTCGTTCAGCTACTCGGTCTCGCACGACCTGCGCGCGCCGCTTCGGCATATCATCGGGTTCGTCGACCTGCTGAGCTCCAAGGCCGGGACGGGGCTGGACGAGAAGAGCCGCCACTACCTCGACGTCATCAGCGGCGCGGCGAAGAAGATGGGGCTTCTCATCGACGACCTGCTGGCGTTCTCCAGGATGGGGCGCAGCGAGATGATGAAAGGGTGGGTGGACCTGGGTCTGTTGGTGCGGGAAATCGTGGCAGATCTGCAGGGGGACCTGCAAGAGAGAGAGATCGAATGGGACATCGCGCCGCTTCCGGTGGTTTTGGGCGACGCCGCCATGTTGCGCCAGGTGCTGATCAACCTGATCGGCAACGCGGTGAAATTCACCCGTTCCCGTGCTGCCGCGAGGATAGCCGTCGGCGCGGTGGACCGGGAAAACGAGCAGGAAATCTACGTCAGGGATAACGGTGTCGGTTTCGACGAGGCCTACGCCAACAAGCTATTCGGGCTGTTCCAGCGGCTGCACGCCAACGAGGAATTCGAGGGAACCGGCGTCGGGCTCGCTATCGTGCAGCGCATCGTGCTCAGGCACGGCGGCAGGGTCTGGGCCGAGGGGGGCGTGGGCGCAGGCGCCTGCTTCTGGTTCTCCCTGCCCAAAAAGACAGGGTGACCCGCCCCCTAGAGCTTGTTCCTGAGCGTTTCCTTCAGTTCCAGGATCGCGAGGGTCTGCATGTACTCGCCTAGGAAGTCGATGTTTTTGAACGCCACTCCTTCGCCGAAGTAGTCGTCGATCTCATGTATCGCCTGTTTCATCAACTTCTGCCCCGGGGTCAGTCTAGCCAGATCTGGGTTCATCGTTCTCTCCGCGTTCTAGAATGAGTGTTGGGCCGATTAGACAATTCTAAATACAGCGCCCATTGTGTCAACAACTCCGACGCACGACGGGGAGGAGATTTGTCTTTACCCGTCGCCGCGAGCAGATAACTTCCGACCGACCTTCATCCATCCCTTCAATTATCCCCGACTGCCATGCCCTGGACGCCCATGACGTCACCACTGCCCCCCCCCGCGTTCTTGGCGCACAGCAGGGGATCATGCGTGGCGCCGATTTTAACCTGAGGCGGCATCATCGTCAAGGTTCAGGAACCTTCGGCGGCTCCCCTTTGGTCACCACCTCCTTGTCGAGGGTTACCTCAAGTGCAGGCGCTGATGTTGCTATCGAATCCCTGGTCTCCGGTGAATTTCAAACTTTGAACTGTTGCATAAAAAGGGGTTGCCTCGTCTAAGGCGTCGTTGCTATAGTGCGCTGGCATTTTTCAGCGGGGGTGAGGCATGTCGGATTTGGAAAACCAGATGGGGCTGTTCGAACTGGCGGGAATCGCGGAAGCTCCCGCGCCGGCCGCGTCGCCTGCACCGGCGTCCCGGCCGGAGGCCAAGACGCGCCCCAAGCAGTCCAGCCACTCCGCCGCCCCACCCGCGCCGAAGCCGGACGCGCCCAAGCCGCAGGGCGGCAAGCGGGGACGCCTCCCTAAGGGGGCGGTCAAGGCGGTCTCGGGCCTGGTGCCGGAAGGGGACGTGCGGCTCACCGCCAACATCAGGCAGGATCTGCACCTCAAGCTGAAGATCGCCTCCGCCTACCGCAGGGTCACCATTGGCGAGATCATTGAAGAACTGGTCGAGAGGTACGTCTAACTAATCCCTCCGGAGCAAAATAGCCGAACCGGCAAGCCGGTTCGGGATCCACAGCTGGAAGATTCCTCAAGATTCTACTTGTCGTGGCAGCTCTTGCAGAGCGCGCTGCCGTAGTCGCTCATCACCAGATGCCCCTTATCGGGATTCAGCGGGTCGTGGCAGGTGAGGCAACCAACCCGGCCATTGACGAAGATCATCTTGGTGTTGCTGCCGACGTCCTTGTAGCCCCGGGCCGCCGCAACATAGGCCTCGTAGGTCATGCCGAGAGGATGGTCACGGTTGGTGAGGGTACCCATCGACCTGCGGAACGACGGGCGATCCCTTACATCAACGTTAATCTGAGAAGCCAGAACACCGTCATGGCAGCTTAGGCAATTGACCGAGAAGGCATCCAGGTGCTGCAACGAGGACGGGGCGTACTTGGAGTCGGAAAGGATAGAGAGGATGCCGGTCGATCCGGTGGAGCTGTCATCGGAGTAGCCAGCAGCAACGATGTTTCCGTACATATCTTCGACAGAACTGCCGGACGTGTAGGACAAGCCGCGCACCGCATCGATCTTTACCAGGTAGTCCCTACGGGCCTGAACCGAGGTCTGCAGTTGCTGCGTGTAAGCACACCGCTCACCATTTCTGGAAACGTTGCTCCCGAAAGCGCCTGCCTCCTGAACCAGGCAGAGTACCGTCGCGGCCGCATATGCCAGCCCCACCATTCTCTGCAACGTTCTGTTTATGTTTTGTTCGGTTCTCATGGCTCACCTCCCGTTGCCACTACCCCTTTCAAGCGGGGTACCAAGAGCGGACAGAACCGTTCAAACCACACAAGTACTTACAGCTACTCGATTTTATGCTCTGTCAGTTTTCGTCACTGAAACTCTTTTTCAAAATTTGTCTGTGCGCATGTTGAACATCTGAACAGGGATAATTCCGGAATGATCAGCAGCCAATCGGACGGGGTAAGGGGAAATGGACGGGGGGGGTAAAGCGGGGAGGGGACAGGCTGGGGAGCCGGCTCAAAGCACTATAGGGGCTATCTATCGTAAAGTATTAATAGTTGAATCAATGAACGGGTTAGTATAAGATGCGGCAACCACAGTGTTTGCATAATGGAGCCGAAGTTGCCCCTATTCGTTTCCCGCCTGATAGCCGTCCTCGGCCTTTTCCTTCTGCTTTCATCTGAAGGACACGCTGCCGCAGCAAAGTACGTAAAGCCGATTGATTCTGTCAGCGTTACGCCTTTGGTGGGTGGCTATCTGTTCTCTTCGGTGCAGTCCTTGGATCCGGCCATCACCTACGGCGTGAAAGCCAGTTACGACCACGTCGGAACCGGAATTACGGACAGTATCGGCGTCGACGCCACTTTCAATTACCTTCCCACCACAACCAAGGAGCAGCACCTCAAAGCCCAGGCCTACCTGTTCCGCCTCGATGCGACGTACCCGATCGTGACCAGAAAGGCCGTGACCCCCTTCCTCGCGCTTGGTGCAGGTGGGATCTTCACCGACCGGGAAGGTGCACGCGACAAAAGTCCCTTGTTCAACTTTGGGTTCGGCCTGAAATACCAGTTGGAAGAGTACCTGGCTATCCGCGCGGATGTGCGCCAGCTCATGGTCTACCAACACGCAACCACTACCAGCAATTTCGAAATAACCACCGGCCTGACCTACTATTTCGGCAAGCAGCGCAGAAAGCCTGCGCCTCCCCCGCCGCGCAAGAACATCCCGCAGGCCCAGGAAGAGAAGCAGGCCAAGCCGACAGCGGAAACAGCCACCCCGGTCCCCCCCCCTCCATCCATTCTGGAGCTTCTTCGCGGGTCGGGTGCAGCGGCTATGGGCCTCAACCTCCTGCCGCCCAACCCCGGCGACGCGTTCGCGCCGGCCGCCTACCCCGCACCGGTCACGGCTCACAGCGCTGCCAGGCGGAGATTGCCAGACGCCGAGCCTCCCCTAGCACCAAATGCACCGCCGGCAGGGGCCGCGGCCGCACAACCGCGAACGGTCTCCCAGGCCGCGACGCCCGCCACACAGGCGCCTGCTCCCGCCCCGGCGTCGACGCAGCCGGTACCATCTCCCCAGGCACACGCTCCTAAAAGGAGCATACGGACCCTGACCATCGAGTTCTTGTTCAGCAGCCAAGCGATACGGCCGGTCTACCAGGCCAAGCTAGCGGCCTTCGCGTCGCTCATGAAATACAACGAGGAGTCCACCGCCGTCATCGAGGGACACACCGACAACGTGGGGAATGACCGGGCCAACCTCGCCCTGTCGCAGCAGCGAGCCCAGAACGTGAAGAATGAACTGGTCAAGTACGGCGTTGCTCCCGCAAAAATCACGATCAAGGGACACGGCTCACAAAAACCGGTGTCAAACAACCAAAGCGCCACAGGCCGCCACAAAAACCGCAGAGCCGTGGTAACTCTCACCCTGATCATCAACCAGTAGCGTCGCCATGACCAAACCGGCAGGTACGGCGCAGCACCCTCTCCGGCTGGGCCGGAGCAACAATACGGAGGAACCGTACATGAAGAACACTAGAAATCTGACCATCGCTGTGGGGCTGGCGATCCTGGCGACCAGCCTGGCGGCGTGTACCCTCCCCGGCCAGACGTCGAGGCCCGCAACAAAACCGGTCTCTGCAAAGGCGCCCAGCCTGCTCCGTGGGAAGGTACTCGATACTATGAATGCCGCGGGTTATACCTACGTCAACCTTGAGACGGAAGGGAAGACGCTCTGGGTGGCCGCCCCCCTGATGAGCGTGAGCATCGGGCAGCAGATCGAGCTGCTGCCAGGAGCCGAGCTGAAGAACTTCAACAGCAAGGCCCTCAACCGCACCTTCGACTCCATCATCTTCTCAGGAGGAATGGTAGCCACGGCCACGGGAGCCCCCCATGCGGCCGATCTTGAGGCAAGCAAGGAGGTCGGTAACCCCGTCATGGAGGGAAAGGTGCTGCAGACGATGAATGCTGGCGCCTACACCTACATCCTGCTGGAAAAGGAGGGGAGAAGGACCTGGTCTGCCATACCGGGCACGGAAGTCAAGGTGGGGGAGAATATCGAGCTGATACCCGGTATCGACATGGTCAACTTCAAGAGCACCACACTGAACCGGAACTTTCCCTATATCCATTTCTCCGGAGGACTGAAAAAGGAGTCCGACCAGCAGAAGTCCGCCGCCCCCCCTGCCGTCCCGGCGGCGGCCGTGCCTGAAGCCCCGCGGGCGGAGCAACGGTAACATCGAGCGTACTTCGGTTTGGGACGGGCACATCTGAACCCGACTGAAAAGCAGGTGCGTGCGTTACGGCACACCGATGGGCGAATTCAGCAGCAAGCCCCTAAACCGCACCTTCAAGTCCATCTATTTTGCCAGCGGAATTGAGGTGACCAAGAAAGCTGCGGTACCCTCGAGGCAGCACCTGCCACTACGGTACCTGCCGCCGCGGGCGGTGAGACCAACTTGCCAGTGTGCACATCCTGCACACCTGCCCAGTTTTTAAAAAGAAGAGCAAATCCAATCATTAAGCCAATCCACAGGCTACAAGCTGTTCAAGGGGCAACAGACCACCATCTCCACGAAATTACATAGATGGCTGAAAGGACGGTAGTTTGCTCTCATCACACATTGGCACCGAACTTGCGACACCCCAACCAAATCACAGCCGTGAGGAGGGTGCCATGAGACGGAAACTGTTAACCGCGTTAATCGGATCTATGTTGTACGTCAGTTCAGCTTTACCGGCCTTCGCTGATTACGCAGCGGGAGTCGTGGCCTACGCAGCGGGTAATTATGAAAAAGCTGCACGGGAGTTCAAATCAGACGAGACTGCAGGGTCATACTTCATTTTGAGCCAAATGTATGGCAGCGGGATCGGATTGAACCAGGACAAGAAAACAGCGCTGACCTACCTGCACCGAGCTGCAGAACTGGGACTTGATGTTGCACAGGCGGATCTTGGTCTTCTTTACCTGGAGGGAGCCGGGGTGCATGCAAATGAAGCCGAAGGGCTCAGGTGGTTGAGAAAGGCTGCTGCCCAAGGGCTTCCGGAAGCAGAAACGATCGTGCGGGCTTTTACCCAAGTAGAGGTTGCATCAAGGTGAGCAACAGATGACCAGGCAACCCTGCCTAGCGCATTGCATGACAGGTAATGCAGAAGTTGCTGATGGGTGAAATGCCATCGTAATTTTGAAGGAAAGCCGGCGTAAGTCCGGCATGGGGATTATGGCAGGAAACGCAAGTGAATTCCTTGCCCGGATGGTACGGGTCCGGCCATTTACGCACGGGGTGCGCGTTGTTCGAGAACCCGACTATGACGTGGGGTTTGGCAAGAATCTCCTCATGACACCCCGCACAAAGGTCGGCAGCTGATTTCCGTAGAAAGTAAGGTTGGTTCGACGCGTGGGGATCGTGGCAGATGGCACAGCTTCCGGCCGCAGTGGGCCCATGACCAAAGGGCATACTTGGCCAGGAATTCTCGTGACAGCTGTTGCAGAGCTTACCTTCCGGCTTAGGCACGGAGAGTTTCGGTTTTGCACCCCGGTCATGGCACCCAAGGCACCCGCCAACGGCGGCTGGGCCATGAACGTTGGCATACGTGGTGAGCATCTTCTTGTGGCACTGATAGCAAGGAGAATTTTCGGCACGTGTTTCCGATTCGGCAGTCTTGGAAAAATCGAGTTGATGGCAAGGTAGGCAAACCCGCTCATGCGTCTGCTCGTGAAAGGTGTACCCGCTGAACCCTTCTGGCGCCCTTGCTCCATCAGACGAGAGTTCTGAATGCAGGAACACCGTCGAAGTGCTTTCATCCACGGGCTTCCCCCCCTTAAGGGCGACCACCCTGATCTCGTTCTTACCGCTCGCAAGTTCTACGCCATCGAAGCAGGCCATGTACTGGCGGTACTGCCTCTTTGGCAGTCTGACACGCCTTCGGTTCAGGAAGATCTGTATTTCGTCCGGCCGATCCGTCGGCAACCGCACCGTGACCGCAGCAAGGGGGCCTTCCAGCACGGACTTGTCCGGTGGCGTGACGATTTTTATGTGGCTGTCACCCGGCTCGGCCACCGCAGCTCCACCCAAAAGGCAGACGCCAAGCGCAGCTGCCCCGATCAGACCAGTCAACCTTCCAAGCTTGACTGCACCAGACGCCTTAAAATCACTTGCCATGAACAATCCTGTCTAAAGCACGCGCGTAGGAGTCTGCGGCCTTTTTGGTGTCTTTCAAGTACTCAAACAGCTTACCTTGGTAAACATAGGTTCTGTAGTCGGAAGGGTTTAGTGCCTCGGCCTCCCTGAACATCGCCTCCGCCTCAGGCAGTCTCCTCTCCCGCCCCAAAGCATACCCCATGTAGTAGTAGCATGGCGAGTAGGCCTCGTGCGAGTTGCGCGCGTCCTCAAGCATGGCAAGGGCATCTGTATTCCTGCCTCGTTCCACCAGGACAAGAGCGACTTCGCAGGTGGCAACCGGGTGCTTCGGCTCTTTTGCGAGAACTGCACGATACTCGGCCTCGGCACGCACCATGTCTCCCCGGTCCTTGTACAACTTGCCAAGCCCCAGGCGCGGAAGCATGAAATTGGGATCGGCGTCGACGGCTTTGCGGAACCAATTTTCAGCCTGGCTCGCAAGGACCTTCGATTTAAGGCTGCGTATCCCCATCCCATAGAATCGGACCGCTGTCTTGTCAGGCAGGTAAGCAGGATGCGCGACTTGCTTTTGCGACGAGGGCCCGGCTATTGAAGAAACCACGAACTCTTCCAAAGCGTCGGCCCCGACCAGAGGGTATCCGGAGAGCTCGTACTTCACGACTCGTTGCTTGTCCACGATGACGGTTGTTGGCAGCGCTATTACGCCGTAATCGCTGAAGGCGGCTAGACCGGGATCCAGCAACATTGGGAAATCGAGCTTCAACCGGTCTCGGGTCTTGCCAACCGCCTGTAGCGTCCGTGGCCCGGCCTTTTGTTCATCAACATTGACTGCAATCACGCTGAAGCCGGAGGATCGGAAGCGGGAATACAATTGCTGCATCTTGGTCAGCAGGGCCTCCGACTTTTTCACAGAGGTAGACCAGAAAACGAGTGCAGTGAGGCCCTCTCCTTGCAATTCTGAGGATTTTTTATTTTTGCCTTCCAGCGTATTAAGAACAAAATCGGGCCCTTCGACCCCGACCTGCAATACAAGGAGAGAGGCATCAGCCGGCGCCGGGGAACCGCTCCAGCAACATAGCGCCATGATCAATAGGGTGAGATAACGCCTCACCACCCCGAAAATATCCGCTTGAAGATCACTGCCTACCCTGTTCATACTTCCTGATTCCTTCCTTGAACTGCTCGAGGGCCTTGCCTTCATCGCCCAGTTGCCGATACACCAGCCCAAGTTCATAGTGGGTACGCACAGGGTTGGGGTTCATAAGCAGGGCGCTGCGCAGTTCCCGCTCGGCCTCCTGCAATCTCCCCAGCCGGGCGAGCGCCATGCCGCGACCGGTTTTCGCCTCAAACGATTTGGGGACCAGAACAAGAACCTGATCAAACCTTGTCAAGGCCTCCTCGGGCTTGCCGGAAGCAACCAACAGATAGCCGAGATGAATGAGGGGCTGGGGCACTCCAGGCTGTCTTTCCACATCGGTACGGGCTGCCCTTATTTCGTCGTCTTCTCCTGCAGTTTGGGGCGCGGCAGGTTGTGCCCCATCCGCATTGGGTCCCCCCCCATGGCATACTGTCAACGCCAGCAGCAGGAAAAGAAGGCAAAAGATAACCGCCTTCTGCCCCCTGAAGGCATTTGCGGCGCGGCCAGCGCTTCTACACCTCATTTGCCTTGCACCTGCTTGTTGAGGACAGGTTTTACCCTGTCGTAACTGAACAATTGGTGGCACCCCGGCAGACAAGCCCCACCATTTGCACTCTTTTTGAAGCCGATGGGGAGTTGCCACTTTGCAAATGGCACCCCGTCGCGCACGTGTTTGGGGTTGTTTGTCGCATGCGCATCATGGCAAGCCCTGCAAGTACGGCCTTTTACCGCCTTGTTGACATGCACGAAATGAAGATTCTGGTCTCCGTTTCGAAAACCGGTAAGAGTGGTCGTCGTTTCTACACTCGCGATGGTCTTTTGGTGACACATGAAGCACAGTTTGTAATTGTCAGCGTTATATGGAGCATAGAAAAGCTGCGGGAAACTCTCCAGCAGTATCCTGAAGTTGTTTGAACCGTGCGCGTCATGGCATCCTGAGCAGTCCTTTTCCTGGATGGGCCCGTGCTTTTCGCTGCCGTTTCCAAGCAAAACACTCATATTCGCTATCTTACCATTCGCACCGTTGTACTCACGGTCATGACAGCTCATACACAGATCCATCGGCTGCCTTACTAGCTGTTTTGGAAAATCAGAGACGTGGGGATCGTGGCAGGCCAGGCATTTGCGGTCGGTCTGTACCCCTTTGTGGGGTACCGTAGCGCTGGCTATGGCCTTTTCCTTGTCCCTATGGCACTTGTAGCAGAGATCCATGTTGCCGTTTGCGCTAAGGGTAAAACGGTAGTCTGAACTATGTGGACTATGACAGTTTATGCAGGCCTCTTTGACCGGCGCGTGCATATATTTCTTGTCCTTGAATGCTTCAGCCTTATCGGTGTGGCAAGTAAAGCACAGGGAATTCCCCTCTGCTATCAAGAGCTTTCGATTTGGGCTTTGATGGGCGTAGTGACATGCATTGCAACCACCGACACCGAGGGGCCCGTGCAGATATTTTCCTGACACAATCGCCTTGGAGTGGCATAAAAAGCACAGGTTGCTCCCCTCTGCACGCAACTGGTACTTGTACGGCGACTGGTGAGGATCATGGCATTTCACGCACTCCAACATGCGCACAGGCGCATGTACCACGGTCATGGTATTGAGTTTTTCGTGGCACTCAAGGCATTGTTGGCCAGGGTTTATAATGGGCTCGAACTTGTGCTTGCCTATCTTCGTATGGCAGCCGGTGCATTCACCGACTGCAGCGGGCCCATGAACGAAGGCTGCTTTGCCCATGTTCGCGTGACACGACGAAGTGACACAGGCTTCCTTCTGCGCCGCCTCCCCTGCCCCAGCGGTAGTGACCGAAAGTGGGACAAGCAAATAGGTGACGATCCCCAGTAGAAGGACGGAAGTGGCAATTTTTTGTGGCATGGCTTCGGATCTCCTGAAACGGCCCCAACCGAAGTCGACAAGGGGTAGTCAAATTAGATGAGTAAACGCTACGATTAACATCAAAAAGGCCGACTGGGTTACCAGTCGGCCTTACTAGGAAGAGACTTCAGCAGACTTGACTGAGTTTCTGCTGCAGCATACGCCGCAACGACAGCTTATACGGCTGATTTTGCGCCGGATTTTATGCGGTGGCAGTTTTTTTGTCAAGCCAATAGTTCGACATGACAGGTCTTGCCGCTTGACGTTACAACCTCAGAGCCGATTCAGCGTTGCTATTTCTGCAGCGACGCCGATTCCAGGATGACTGCATACTTGTAGCCCGACCCAAAGTCTCTGTTTCTAGCGAAAGTTCCAGAAACCGTCACCACGTCGCCTACCTTCGGAAGCTCCTTTGTTGTCACGACGAGATCATTGTTTTTCTGTAGAGGCGTTCCCGTGCCGTCCTGCAAATGGAGCCAGTTCCACCCCATGATCCTCTGGGACACTTTCATGACCTTTCCAGTAACAACGACCGTCTTTTTGTCCAACTCCTCACTTTTCTGGTAGAGGTCGGCAATGCTGTACGCATTTGGCGCCTTAACCATTTCTACAACAATCTTCTCCTTTGCCTCAGGTACCAAACCGCTGCTCCCTGTGGATTTTTTACTAAGCAACTCGGTTTCAGCCTGCGAGAGAGGCATACCGCAAAACATGATGATCCCGAAAGTTTTATTCAAAGCCTTGCTCTCAAAGTTCATCATCGGCGTGCACCCCGTAAAGGCTAGTTGCTGCCCGACATTCACCTTGGTTACCGGACAGGCAACCCAGGCAGTTTTACCGTCCTTCTCCAAGTTGACATAGGTGTACTCGCCTGCTGTCGCCGTTTCGACGACCTTACCAGCTGCCCCGTCGGTAGTGGACATTACACCCCCTCCCCCTCCGGCCAAGCCGTCTGCGAAAACTAGAGTGGCCGGGATAACGGCCACAAGAAAAGCGGAGATGACAGTTGCGCGCTTGATCATGAAAGCTCCTTGCATTTAGGTGTTAATTGATGCACCAGGTTCCTTCCGAAAAATACCATTATCACCGCCAACTAACAAGCAGATTATGGGACAGGAGAGAGTCCCCTGATTCTCCAATGTGCACTGGCAGCTTTCGTTGCAATAGAGCACGCAGTTTCTTTGACTCTTGCAGCCAAATAAAGTAGAATCACCCGGCTCATTTATCGTCTCCCATGTGCCCATACCCAGCAGCGCTTCGCCGCCTCAGCGAGCCTGCCAACTCCAGGGCAACACCTGAGAAAGGGCTACTCTGCATGAAGAAACCCACGCTCCGAGGATACTTGTTAGCCTGCTCCGTACTTGTATTGGCTGCAGCGGCAATACCGTGCCATGCACGGGAACAGATCGGCGACCTCGGCGTCACTCCCGTTATTGGCGCCTTTGTCCCTGGCAATTTCGAATCGTTAAAGACCGGCCCTCTGGTCGGTCTCAAGGTTGACAAGCAGGTGACAGACAGCTTTGTTTTCGAGGGCGATATCAGTGCTGCCATGGCCGATTCCGGCGCCAGCGGTGTGACCAACCTGTATCTGCTTAGTCTGCAGACGGTCTATCCGATCTTGAGACGAGAGCAATTCACTCCTTTCGTCACCTTCGGCGTGGGGGGGCTCATAGCCGACAAAGGCCAATCGAGCCCATTCATAGATTTCGGCGTGGGGGCGAAATATTTTATCCGGAACAACCTGGCCCTCCGGTGCGAGATCAGGGACATCGCAGCTACCAGTTTAGGGAACAGCTTTGAATTGACCGCCGGTTTAAGCTTCATCTTTAACGAGCGCAAGAGCGCGCCGCCCACGAAGTACAGAAGGAATAACGTCCCTGCATCACTCCCCCCTGCCCTGCAGCCCCCTCCTGCCAATGTGAACGCAGCGCAGGCGCCTGTCGCCAAAGCTCCGCCCGCAGGTTTGGTTGCTGCCGTGCCCACGGCTCCAGTAGCGCCCGAGCCGCCCATACCTGCTCCGGCACCTGTCATAGCGGCTCCCGGCCCCGCTGCGGTTGCTCTGGCCCCACTCGCAACAAACACAAGTGACGGAACCAAAACCGAGCCGGTTGCTCAAGGCGCGCCCAGCCCGAGCGCGGAGGTTACCGTGCAACTGCCCGGTCCTTCAACAGAGTTGGCGAAAGCACCGATGCTGACCTTGACGATCGAGTTCGATTCTAAAAGCTATGCTATCCGCCCGAAATTTTCACCTGTGCTCGACCGCATCGCCAAATTCATGAAAAGTAATCGCCAAACAGTGGCAATCATAATTGGCCATGCCGACAGTACCGGATCGGAAAGTTTAAACCAGACTCTTTCGACAAAACGTGCAGAGCAAATAAAACGCTACCTCACACGGGCCTATGGCATCTCCGTCGCCCGGATACAGACCCAGGGGGGTGGCAATTCCAGCCCCATCGCTGATAATGCGACCGTCGAGGGACGCCAACGCAACCGGCGCGCGGTTACGACCGTCGTCGGCTCCTCTGAAGCAGCAAAGTAAACCGCTATCTCCGAGGGGGAGCATTTGCTCCCCCTCCTGCCGGGCCAACCACCTCCCGTCTCTGTAAATCACCGTCCGTCAACGATTGCTCAAATTCTGCACCGGCACCCAAAAAGTTGAACACCCGACCTAACCAGCTGAAAACAAGCAATAACTTTTTCCCACCAAGGCGTTCGTGTACCCCGGTCGAACAGCCTTAACTGAAACACGCTTTCAACCAACGCCGCATAACTAAGATTTTTATCATATGTTTTCGACTAGTTAGCACTAAATAACCTAACGCATGGCATATGGCTTCAGATTTGTACTAGGTACTACAACCTATGCAAGGAGGAGCAGAGCCATGACGACCCAAAGCCAGAACAGCACATTCGGTAAGCGCTCGAGAATCCCTCTTCTCATGATAACTGCTCTCGTCATCAGCCTTAGCAGCGCGCACGCTGCCTCGTTTGCTAAAGGGGAGTCTTTCCATAAGGGTGGTACCGGTGAATGCAACGGCTGCCACGCCACAGGCGCTTCCGAAATCGCACTAAGGAAGAATCGGTCTGCCATCGATCTTCTCGGCTCCGATGCAAGCTCCACCTGCCTGAGGTGCCATGAAGCCTCCGATGGAAGTTTCACCCCCCAGGGGCACTACATTGCAACCAGCGGCCTGCAACTAGGCGAAGGGATGGCGCCTGTGGAACTTACCCCGGCGGGTGACTTCGGCTGGCTTAAGAAGAACTACCGGTGGAGGGGCGAAAACGGCAGGATGGAAGAAAGCCAGGGACAGCGCCATGGGCATAACATCGTGGCCGCAGATTACGGCTACACGGCAGACTCCAAAATAACCATGGCTCCCGGCGGAAACTACCCATCTCAGAAGCTTTCCTGCACCAGCTGCCACGATCCTCACGGCAACTACCGTCGTGCGGCAGACGGAACCATCAGCAATGCTGGGCTTCCGATCATCGCCTCCGGTTCCTACACAACGAGCCCCGAACCCGGCCCCAACGGCACCGTCAGTACCTACAGGATGCTGGCCGGCAAAGGATATCAAGACAAGGGGGGAGCAGGCTTGGAATTCAGGGCGGATCCTCCCGCAGCGATCGCCCCTGTCTCCTACAACCGCGATGAGTCCGTCAACGACACCCGGGTCGCGTACGGCGCCGGCATGTCGGAATGGTGCAGCAACTGCCACGACAGGATGCACGCAGACAATTCCGGTCGCGCCTCGCAACACCCTTCCGGCAAAAACGCAAGACTGGGTGCAGAATCTGCGAGCAACTACAACTCCTACGTGGCATCCGGCAACCTCAACGGTTCGATGACCACAGCCTACAACTCCCTGGTACCTTTTGAAATGGGGACCGACGACTACCAGACTCTCAAAGCGACAGCAAACAGCAACGGTTCCAACAGAAGTGGTGCCAACATGGATTCCAACGTCATGTGCCTCTCCTGCCACAGGGCCCACGCCTCCGGGTTCGACAGCATGACCCGCTGGAACGTCTCCGCCACCTTCATCGTGTACAACGGTGCCTACCCCGGTACCGATAACGGCGCCCCCGAGAGCATCGCTCAGGGCAGGACTTCAGGCGAGGTGAAAAAGGCTATGTACGGCAAAAAAGCCCTTTCCTTTGCCTCCTATCAGCGCAGTCTCTGCAACAAATGCCACGCTAAAGATTAACTCCTCTACAAAGGTCATGACAGCGCCCCGGGCCAAGGAAGCGGTACCGGGGCGTTGTTGTTTGGACGAGGGTGGCGTAAACAGGAAATTTAAGGCTGTGCAAATTCCACCATCGGTGCTATAAAATCGACGGTTGTGAAATTCTGTATGAGGAGAAGATTGACCATGATGAAAAAACTCTTCGGCCTGCTAATGCTGGCTCAACTGGTTTTTGCCGCAAGTTCCTTCGCAGGAAACATTTTCAACGGTTACGAAGAAATCAAGTGGGGAACGTTGTTCCACAAGGTTATGGATGCGTATCCGAAGGGCAAACTTGGTGAATATAACAAGGAAATGATCTACACTCAGGACAAACCAAACGACACCATCGCCTCCAGGCTTTTCGCGTTCAAGGAAGGGCTTTTAACCAGCGTATCGGTTACCTTTGAAGCGAAGTACGTGAAGGAAACCGGGATCGAGAACCTCAAGCAAAAGTACATCAAGCTGTACGGTAAAGGTAAAGCGTCCAAGCCCAGTTCACACATGTCTTCAATCGCGTGGGAGAACAAGCAGACCAAGATATCCTTCCTCTACGTTCCCAACCGGCCGGAAATGACCGTCTTGCAGTTCGAGAAGAAATGACCTGTTTCCAGACGCTGGAGTCTCCCACCATGTATGAATGGTGGAGAGACTCCAGCGTTACTTCGCTGTTTGCGCCGAAATGTTACCGTCTGCACACTGCCGCAAATTCTTCTAGTATCCAGCTCCCGATGCCGTGTAAGCTCCGGCTCTCTTTTCCCTTTCCCCACCGCCTCCTCACTCCAAGGGCATCTTCATTTTCCCGGGATGACCGTTCAACCTTCTGACATTGTTGTGAGTCGCAGCAGGCATTTATCCAACGCCAAGGCGTACCCGCAAACGAAGGCAACATCCGTCTTGGGCCAATAACACAAAAACCCCTCCCGCAGTTTGAACTGCAAGAGGGGTTAATGTCAGCACGTGGGCATAATGTGCGGCGTCGTCTAATTCGAACTCTTCTCAAGCCTTTTCACGGCATCCTTTGCCGGGACAAACCCTTTGAAGGCAGCCTTTTTAAACCATTTAATCGCTGTGGCATCGTCCTTTTCGACTCCGACACCGTTGGAGTACATGACCCCCAGGCGGTACATCGCCTTGACGGATCCTTTTTCGGCAGCCTTGGTGTACCACTCAACGGCCTTCGCGCTGTCGTTGGGCACTCCCTCGGCATGGTCGTAGAGGTAGCCAACCATGTACAAAGAGGCGGCATCCTCTTCATACATGAAATTTTTCATCGCTCGCGCGTAGTCCTTCATCAAGTAGGCTTCCATGCCCTCGTTGTAGGTGGCGTAAACAGGAACAGCATAGAGTGATACTGCACAAAACAGAACTATGATCCCATGAACCATATTACGTCTCTTCATCTACGTCTCCTTCAGCACTGTTCTGTTGGTAAATAACAGACAGATAAAGCTGAACATACTTATTGTTTAATGAACTTGTCATCTTCGAGAAGAATGACCTTTTTACTTTCGAATTTGCCCGTTACCACCTTCGAGACAGGATGTGGAAACTTGAAAGAAATAGCAGTCTTGTCCTTAACTTCCCAGGTAAAAGGGATGCTTATCGCTTGCGGGGCTCCTTCAGGCAGACTCATAACACCAGTTTTATCCGCCTTGAAGGTAAGACTGCCCGTGGCACCTACCCATTTTCCGGGAAGATTGTCCTCCGGTTTAGAACAAGACACCAGGAAGACCAAGGTGCAAAGAGTCAGTGTCAAGAGCGATAATCGTTTCACGAAACCTCCGTTTGGCAAAGAAGCCTATTTTGCATTCTCAAAAATTTGAACACGCGAATTGCCCCGGTCCGCAATGAACACTTCGCCGTTTTTGGTGAAACAGACCTGGGCAGGGTAGTAAAGCTGACCGGTGCGCCATCCAAGGGCGAGCTGGCGACCGAGAAAACTGCCGTCCGGGCCGATGGTGATGATGGCCCCCCCGTCCTGGTCGACGAGGTATATATCTCCGCTTCTGCTGCTGGCAGTGATGTAGTTCGCGAAGTTCATGAAGTCGTGCAGGTCCTTGGTCAAAGGCGCAAAGGCAGCGTCCTTGCGTGATACGTACAGAACCGATTTGACGGCATCAAGAAGAATAACATCTCCGGCGATGGTGATCGCAAGGTCAGAGATCAGCCCGTATTCTTTAGGAAACGCGATTTGGCTGAGCACTTTACCGGTGCTGTCTACCTTCAGCACCCGCTCGCCCAAAATGTCGAGCAGGAACAGGTTGTTTGCACTGTCGACCTTGAAGCTCCTGGTCACATACTTGGCAGGACCGGTAACTCCGACCGGCTCGACAAAACCAGCGAAGCTGCCGTCCGAGTTTAATCTGCCCACCTTGTGGAGTTTGCCGTCAAGAACGAAAACATCACCCTTCGGGCCGTATTGCACCCGAACCGGCGCGCCGATCTGGTCAACCTTGAGGACCGCCCCCCCCTTCAGGTTTTTTTCCTGGAAGGTGTAGCGGAGCAGACGGGAATTCCCCGTGTCAGCGACAATCACGTCACCCTGGTCGTTGCATGCGACCCCCTCTGGCGTTTTTACCGCCCCGTCCTTCTCATCGGTGCTGATGGAACCCAGGTACCGCAGCTTTAAACTATCGGCGGCGCCGGCGGCCGCCGGAACGACGAGAACAAGGGCTAACGCAAGATGTACAAGATATCGCATGATCCTACCTCCGGAATTTTTCATGGCACTGGACGCAAAGGTCTGTCACCGTTTTAAACGGCAGCATTCCTTTGAATTCGGTACCGTGCGAGCGGTGACAACTCAGACAGTCAAGGTTGCGATTCTTGTTCCTGGGATCCTTGAACTTATCGCCGATAGGGTGGGTCGAATGCTTCATCCAGTCATGGCAGGTACCACATCCGTCCACGACCGACTCCTGCTTCATCAACAGCGGTGCATTGGAGGCATGCGGGTCGTGACAGGCGGCACACTCACCCCCCTTCACGGGCTCGTGCTTTGTCACCGACATTTCCTGCCTCTTGATCGTATCGGCATGGCACTTGCCGCACAGCTGGATCGGGGCCTCCCTCAGCAGCCCCTTCTCCTTGCCGGCGTGGGGATTGTGACAGCTCAGGCACGCCTGCTTGGTGAGCAGGGGGGAGTGAATCCTGTTTTTCCCGAACGCGGTGTTGTACATCTCGTTGTGGCACCCCTTGCAGAGCTCAGCCCCTTCACGCTTGGTTTTCAAGGCGTTAGGAGACGTGGCTTCCTCGTGGCACTGGTTACACATCATGGCGGAAACCGGCTTATGAACGTTGTTGTAGAGAATCCCCTTCCTGTCTGAACCATGGGGGTCATGGCAGTAGACGCAGTTGGAGTTGGCCACAGGGTAGTTCATGTGTTTCTTGACGAAAATGGGCTGATCGGTTTTGTGGCAACCGGCACAAAGCGCCGTGATTCTCTCCTTCAGGAGCGAAGCCTCTTTTGCTGAGCCGTGCGGGGCATGGCAGATGAGGCAATCCTTTTTGACAGGCGCGTGCTGGACCTTTGCCTTGGCGATACGCCCGCTGAGTGACTTGTGACAATCCAGGCAGAGCTCGTTGCCTGGCTTCAGCAGGTTGTTTTTGACCATTGAAGAATGCGGGTCGTGGCACTTCAGGCACTCTCCGTCAGCGACCACCTTGTGGACGCTTTTGGCGTCTTTGGGCGCGACGCTTGGGTGACACGTCGAACAGATCTTTTTCGGTTCCGCGCTCAGCAGTTTTTTGAAATCGGAGGTGTGGGGGTTGTGGCACCCCGTGCAGTCACCTTTTTTCACGGGCGTGTGCACGTTTGGCTTTTTCAATTTCTCTTCGAAACCAGGATGGCAATCCTGGCACAGTTTGCCGAACGCGCCGGGCTTCAACCTGTATTTAGCAGTATTGTCCTGGGCCTGAGCCGCTGTACTCACCAACAGCAAGCCCAGAGCGCAAAACAGACCAAGCATTTTATAACGCTTTAACATTAGATAGCTCCTCTACTGTTTTATATGACAGTCATCACAGGTTCTACCCGCGAACGGCGGATGCACCACACTCTTGAAGAACTTGGGGTCCTTTGACCCGTGGGGGTCGTGACAGGTCATACAATCCATGTCCGACGCCTTGATGCCAAGGTGCGCCTTGATGAAGCCGGGCTTCCCGGGCTCATGGCACTCGGCGCACATCGTCTGCAACGGTTCGACGATCAGCTTTTTCTCCTTGGAAAGATGTGGCAGATGGCACGTGGAGCAGTCCTTCTGCGCCGGAGAATGCGGCTTTTCCGTGTTGACTTTCGTCTTGACCGCCTTGTGGCAGTTGAAACAGAGGTCGGGGCTTTGCGCGAGCAACAGCTTGTTCAGTTTCGCCTTGTGCGGGCTGTGGCACTTGGTGCAGTCACCATCGGCATAAGGTGCGTGGGTAGACTTTGCGTCCTTGGCATTTTTGTTAAGGTCGCTGTGGCAGGTTGCGCAGAGCACCGCCTCGTTCTTGATCACCATGCCACGTATATTGCTGGCATGCGCGTCATGGCAGGAAAGGCATTCACCTTCAGCGAAGGGAACGTGGTTGGTTCCGGGATTCACCGGCTTCATCAGTTCGCTGTGGCACTTGACGCAAAGTTTCGACCCCTGGGCGGAGAGCAGTTTTTTGTTGTCCGAGCTGTGAGCCTTGTGGCAAGCACCGCAGGTGGCGTCGAGAACCGGTTTGTGCGTGTAGTTCTTCTTGAAATTCGACTCCGCATCACTGTGGCAACCGAAGCAGACGTTGTCCATCCTGTCCTTCAACATACCCGGGAAGTTGGAGCCGTGCGGATCGTGGCAGGAGACACACTCACCTCCGGCGAAGGGGGGATGGACTTCCTTGCTCTTCATCGCGTCCTTTACTTTGGCGTGGCACGAGTAGCAGAGGTCGGCCCCTTCAGCGATAAGAAGCTTTTTCTTGGTAGAGGCATGGGCCTTGTGGCAGGAAAGACAGCCCTTCCCTTGGCTCACGGCGGCATGCTTGCTGGTCATGGGACCCGACAGCTGCTTGTGGCAGGTTAGGCAGAGCTTGTTTCCTTCCTGTACCAGCAGCTTGGACGCCTGCGCCGCATGCGGATCATGGCACATGAGACAGTTCCCGTCTTTGAACGGGAGGTGCTCCACCATGCCTCCGCCAGTGAGGGCGGCCATATCGTGGCACTGCTTGCACAACTCAGCTTTTTTCGCTGTCACCTCAAAAGGCTTGGGCGAGGACGCAGGCGAATGGCAGCCGTCGCAGCCGCCGCCGGAGATGGGCGGGTGCGCACTCACCTTCAGCAGTTTGGCCTGCTCGGCGGAGTGAGGATCATGGCACATGGTGCACTTCTTCTGCTCTACCGCGTAGTTCCCGTGCGCCTTTTTGAAGGCGCCCCCCCCCTTGTCATGGCAGCCAAGGCAGAGCGCTGGTTCCTCGCTGGTCAAGAGGTTGGCATACACGGAACTGTGCGCGACATGGCAGGCACGACACCCCTTCTCCTGGAGAGGCTTGTGAACCACTTTCTTCTCGAATGCCGCTTTCTTGTGGCACTGGTAACACGCCTCGTTGCCGGCACCCTTCAGGAAGAACTTGGCGTCGCTCCCGTGGGGGTTGTGGCAGGTCGTGCACTTGCCGGTCTTGATCGGTGTGTGGACCTTTGGCTTGTCCAGCCCGATCTTGTCAGGTGCATGGCAACCGGTGCACAGGGCGTTCCCGTCCTTTTTCAGGATAAGCTGGGGAACGATGCCATGACGGAGGTGACAGTCCTCACACTTTTTGTCCTTGACCATCGAGTGGCTGTACTTGACGGAAGCGTACTTGTCCTCGAATTTTTTGTGACAGTCTGAGCACTCCTTTTTCGCGAATTTCATCGCGGCCTCAGCACTACCAACGCAACTCAAACAGATAACCGCTAACAGCGCTACCAACAGATAAATCGGTCGCCTGTTGTTCCTCGTCATTGCCATGACCATACTGTCCCCTTCGCTACGTTTTTTAGCTGATAAAAAAACCCTGAATGCTATTTCTGGTCGAGATAAATTTTAACGGGATATGCCTCGCGCAGCTTCGCGAACCATTTCTCGATCTGTTGGTTGAGGTGCTCGTACGAGATCTTTTCACCAATGGCATTCTTCACCAGTTCAAAATCCTGGGCTGCCGGGGGCGTAAACTCTTTAACGTAGATCACATAGACATACCCTTCGGGGCTCTCGTAGAGCTTGTAATCATCCTTGCGCGCACCGGTCAAGACCTTTTGCATCGGCTCCGGCAAACCAGGAACCGCCAGCATCTGGTCTTCGAATACCAACAGACCCCGCGCCTCCTTGGGCACCTGACCTTCGGCATTGGATTTCATCCACCCGAAGTCGACCCCGCTGCGCAGTTTGTCAGCCGCGTTCTGGGCGAGTTGCTTGTTGGTGAACGCGACCCCGTCCAGAAGAATCATCGCGGGAGTCTGGTAGTCAGCCAGGTGGGCCTGGTAGTAATCCTTGGCATCTTTGAGGGTAATGGAAACTTCAGGTTTCACCGCCTTTTCCACGAAGGTGGTGAAAAGGACCTTATCCTGGTAAGCCTGGATCCGCTTCAGGTATTCCTCCGACTTGTCGAGCCCCTTGTCCAGCGAAACCCGGCGGAAAAGGCGCACCGACTCGAGCTCGTCCAGGGCCAGAAGCTTTTCGCGGTTGAGCTTCTTTTCCTTGATGGCATTCTCGATGCCGTGGAAAAACTTCATCTGCAGGGCCTCAGCGAGGTCCGCGACGGTGATCGGCTTTTCACCCTTTATGGTCATCACCACCCGCTTGTCCTTGAGGTAGTGGTCAAAGCCGGGTTTCGCTGCATCGAAATCAAGGCTCTTGATAAGCTTCGTGTTTTCCTTCGCGTACTGCTTCAGCAACTCGGCCTTGTACCCCTTCAGGCTTTCCAGTCTCTGTTGGGCGAGCACCTTGTTCTTGGCGATCTCTTTCTTTTCAGGGCTCTCCACGTAGCGGACGTCTTCGACCTTGATGACCAGGTAGCCATTGGTAATTTCGATGACCGGGGTCAGGGTGCCGGGCTTGGCATCGACGAGCGCTTCGCTGATAACCGGCCCAACCGTTTCATTGGTCGCGAACAATTCCTCGTTGCGGCCAACCGGTTCGGCCTTTGCTTCATTGAATGCCTTTGCTCTGAGGTCCTCGAACTTCTTGCCGGCCTTCACATCCTGCAGGAATTTTTTAGCATCCGCTTCCTTCTTGAAGAGAGCGGTCTTCATCTTCATTTCCTTGATGGCCTGACGGTATTCCTTCTCCACCCGCTTCTCGTCGGGCTTTATGTCCTTGACCCGGTCCTGGAACAGCACCTGGCGCAGTTGCTGCTCCGCGTACTTGTCCAGGTCTTCCTTCACCTCGGGCAGCTTGTCCAATTCCATGCTTTTGGCTTCCTGGACCACGAGTCTTATGTTAATCAGGCGCTGCAGGGGTTCCATGAAGATCTTCTTGGAGGAGACCACATGCTCGTCCTTGACCTTTTCGTGCACGGCCATAAGTGCCTGCTGCAGGTCTCCGACGGTGATCTTGTCCTCGCCGACCACCGCGAGCGGCGTGTCGAAGAAATGGGGGGAATAGAGCGGGACGTTCAAACGCAAGGTCGTATCATCGACCTTGACGAACTCGCTGGCGACGGCTTTATCCTGTGACGTTACGCCTTCCTTCGTTCCGACCGGGTTCGCCGGCTGCTGTCCGCCTGCAGCCTGGACGGGGGGGACGGTATTTTGCTGCCCTTCGTTGGCGGAACCGGGAACTCCCGTTAAAAGTACCACACCGGCGACGGCCGTTACGGCTCCTCTCATCAGCACCTTAGTTTTCATTGTTCCCTCTCTTCGTTAGTTCCTGAAAATTACTTTCTTGCGACGGGCGTTTCAAGCAGCCGATTCTAGTGTAATAGACTTTAAAGGTCAAGTATGTTAGGGGGGACATCCGCCCCTTACTCAAGGCTTTTGAAGCACCTTGCGGACCACGGCCTCAGCCATCTTCCCGGCCATCACCGAAGCGCTCGGTTCCCAGCCGACATCATAAAAAAAGACGCCATCGAATCCGCTGTTGTAGCTCTTGGACTTGAACACCGTCCGGCGGTCGTTCTTGTCTATGAGCGTGACACCGAAATCCACTTTAGAGGCACCGTTCCTGCCGCGAACGTCCTGGTACTCGAAAATCGTCCCTGAAAGGAGAAAATCAGTACCAAGCACGTAGGTGAGGACGTCGGCGTCGCGAACTGAAACACCCTCGTGCATGATCATGCGCATCCCCAGCATGGCCTGACGAACGACTCCCGGCTCAACCGGATGCATGCCTTGGGTACGGAACAACTGGCGCACGAAGTTGATCTGGCTGATGTCACCGGCCCGCTTTAGCTGGGTTTCGTTGTAAAACGGCACGGCGGCGATGGACACCGTGGTCCCTTTAGGCGCTGGCCAGGCGTTGTACAACAGCTTCGGATCGTATTTTTTTACGCTCTGCACGGGCTGCGTGCCCCCCCCCCCGGCAAGCCAGGTAGCAAGGGATGACTGCAGGCGGGACAGCGCCATGTCTTCTACCACGGCGAAATCCGATATGAGGCCGAGCCCGAGGATGCCGGGCTTCTCGTCGCCGCTGATGGCAACGGAGTCCATCCAGAGGATCTCGGGGTTATCCCCGGCTGACACGAGCCGTGCATGCAGTGCGACCTTGGGCGGGTCAGCCTGGTTGTAGTACTCAAGCGCGGTAACCAGGATCGCGGAGACGTTGGCCTCCTCCTTGAAGGCCTTCCCGGTGGCGGCATCGACGCCACCCAGGTAGCGTATCCGATGCTTGGTGAGGACGTCCTCCATCCGTGCATCGGTCAGGACAGGCAGATCGAGGTCCTGCAGTTTGCCGAGCCAGTGCTTGCGGATAGCGGCGGCAGGTGCAGGTCCGCCGGTCATGTTGTCCACAGGGAAAACGGCGATGGCATCAAACTGTGGGAGAGGGTGCTCACCCCCCCCTGCCGTTTCGTGCACCGTGGCGCAGGCGCACAGAGACAGCACCAACATGGCTAAACAGAGCCATCTACTGGAAAAGTTTATGGATGACATCGTTGACAGCCTTTTCCGTGATGACGTTCATCGGTTGCCCCCCCCCACCAAACAGCCTGTCAGCAATGCTGATTCCGCCTTGGGTGGTATCGGCGGACCACACGACCTTCCCCGTCTGTCCCTCGGAGAACTGCATGCTCATGGAGATGACGTTTGCGACCGCCGTGCCGGATCGCAATTCTCCATACTCCCTGACCGATCCGGTCAGCACGGCATCCGCCTTGGTCGACTTGCAGAACTTGACGATCTCGTCGGAGGTCGGGTTGGAAGGGTTCGCTATGCCGGTGCTTATGATGCCGCGCATGACCTCGCCGGGCGGCAGGATGTAGATACCGCTGCTGGCCATGAGCGCGGTCGACAGGACATCCCGCACACGATCAGGCGCCTGCGCCTCCTTGGTCAGGTTGGCAAGCGGCAGCACCGCAATGGTTTTCACCGAGCCGAAGTCCATGCTCTGGTCCTGGTAGACGCCGGCCTTCCCTGCACACCCAGACAGCGCGCCGGTCAGCCCTGCCAACAGTAAAACGAAGAAAAATCTGCGAGAGAAAATACCTGGCATGTCCGTATCCCCTGTGTACGTATTAAAAAGATATCCGCAACTGGTTGCTCCAGGAGGTGTTCTGCGTTGTGCCCGAACTCGCTCCGGAACTGCGTTCCCTGCTTACAGCGGAGGTCAAAGTGGAACCCGGCCTGATATTCCAGGTGAGGCTGGGCGATGCGCTACGGGTGATTTCATTGCCGGAGGAGCTTAAAGCTTCATTATAGGCAAAACTGAATTGCAGATCGCCGCCACGGAAGGGAGACCAACTCACCGCATAGTTCGTGAACGTGGTATTGTCACGATCATTTTCCATCGAAAGTGAATAGCTCCCGGATACATACAGTGTTTCGAACGGTCTGTAGGACGCGTTCACCGTCGCGGTCCTGGCGAAGCTGTTCTTGTCCGGCAGCCCCCCACCCGTCACCCGACCGCTTTGGTCGAGGTAAGACAGGCCCAGGGTCAGATTTCTGTTGGGCACGAGGTCAAGGCCGAAGGTAATGTTGACACCTTCGGAAACTTGGCCGTTGGCTCGCGTAGCCGTGCTGTAACCACCCGACATGTTGACGGCGACCCCGGTGTAGAGTTGAGCCGAGTTGTTCAGGTAGACGGAATTCGCGGTCGTAGTGCTGCCGCCCATGAACTCTGCCCTGCCGCTGTAGACCAGCGAGTGGTTAAGGGTGGGCAACGGTGACGCCACGACGCTTACGCTATACGAGAGCGCATTGCGTATCGGGCCAGAAGCGGGTTGATCAAATTCCTCCGACACCCGGCAGGTGCCGGCCCAGACATCGTTGAAGCGCTGAAAGGCGGAAATGCCATTCATGACCAGCAAGGAGACAGAAACCCCTTGCTGGTCGACCTGCGAGTGGGACACGATCGCACCGAAATCGTAGGTAACCGCGGGGAGGTCCCATAGACGGGCACGCATGTTGAGATCGAGAACGCCGCCGGTACTGCGTGACGACGCCGAGCGCCCCTGTGAGGCCTGCAGTGTTCTGAACGACACGATACTGGAGGCGACGATACTGCTTGAATTTATATCCGTGGGGAAGGCCGCCGCGGAGAGTTGCACCGGCGTCTCTACAACCTTTATATGTCTCAGATTCAACTGTTGAAACTTGATCACAAAGCCGACCTGTTCGGAGCCCGGGTCCGCCGGGTTGTGGCCAGCCTGGACTGATACAACCAGACCCGCGGGCACGCTCCAGGATATGCCGTCCTCACTGGTATAGACCTGCCAGGAGAACTGGTTTTCGAGTGCTTGCAGGCTCTCAAGCCTCGGTATGGTACCGGATTGGGTCGCGCTCGTGACCGGAATGAAGAGCGTGCTGACATCGGTTGGATTGGTAAACGACATTCCGATGTTGTTCTGGGTGGTGATCGCCGGTGGTAGCTGGTTTTGAGGCAGGACAAGGTTCAGGGGCTGAAAGCTCCCCAACTGTCCAAGATCTGCCGTAGGATTGACCGGGTTGGTCACCAGGGTCTGCATCTGGCCTACCTGGGAAATGTAAAGCGTCGCGCTGCTGTTCCCTTTCGACGTAATCGTCGAAGTCTGGTTCCCTATGTTATAGCTCACCTGGTAGGTAAGACGGCGGTCCGCAGTCTCGCCGGAGGTAGCGATTCGGGCGTTGTTGGAAAGCCCTTCACTTTGGGACTGGAGCAGCAGGTCCTGTTGCTTGGAGTAGCTGCCTCCGTAATTGAGTTCGATCTTTCCCTTCGTGGTGAAATTGGTCCCCCAGGTGTAGCTATCCGTTTCGATGTTCTGCGCCATGCGCTTCTCATCGTAGATGTACCGCTTGGTGAAGGTCGCATCCAACGTGGGCAGTTGGGAGGGACGCAGACCAACATTGAAGGAATACTGGTCGTAAATCTGTTTTGGCGAGGAAACACCGTTGCTTTTGGATGACTCCTCGCGCCTGCGGTACCCTACCCCTGAACTGACGAAGGGGTTTTTCAACGCTAGTTCCAGGTAGGGGCTGAGGGACCAGGCCTCGGTTTTCGTTCTGACGCCGTCACTTGTGCCGTTTTGGGCCGAATCCTGGAAGAGACCGCCGCCGGACAGCACGAGGGAGGGGAAAATCGACCGGTCAAAGCCCAGGCTGTACCTCTGAGCAAAGGCCTCGCTGCGGGCACGGGACTCATCCCCAGTCGCCACCGTATTGCGGTATAGGGAGCCGCCGTAATTGTATTCAAGAAAACCGTGTATGGAGTCCGCCTGCGCCGCTTCCGCCCCCAAAAGCATGAGCAGAACTGTTAACGACGACGTGCCGACCTTTAGCCTCGACAACTGCACCCGTTGTTACCTCTCACCCATGATGGCCGACCAGGAAGGATCCACGCCGGTGTCGCTGATGTAGCGACTCTTTTTGCTGACCAAGTTAACACTCTGGACCGCGTTACGGTCGGAAAGTACGAGCAGCAGATCGTTCTGGTCCACGTCGATAGACATATAGGAGGCCGTGCCGGCAACGGTGATGAAGTCCATGGGCAGGTAGGAAAACGGGTCGTAGATATCGACCCGGTTGCTCCCTTTCATCGACACGAACAGGCGATCGGTGGCACGGTCAACCTTCAGGCTGCTCACGCCGATACCGAGGTAGAGGCGCTTCACGACCGAAAGCGATGCGACGTCGAAGACCAGGACGTTGGGCGACCACTGGTGAAAGACGAAGAGCCGGTCTCCCTTCCGGCTGAAGTCGCCGCGAACCGGCACCGATTCCGTCGCCACAGTAGCGAGGAGCGTGCGCGCGGCGACGTCTATGACGCTGATGGTGCTGGACAGGCCGTTGAAGACGTAGGCGCGCGTCCCAGCGGGATCCAGGATGATACTGCGGGGACCGTTGCCGACTGCGAGCCGGTGCGACTCGAAATTGGACAGCGGATCGACGAAACTGACCGAGTTGGTACCGGAATTGACCACGATCAGCGTTTTGCCGTCGGGGGTCAGGGCGGCTTCACAAGGGCGGTCCCCGGCGTTCTGCTTGAGGTGGTTCACCACTTCATGCGAGCGCAGGTCGATCACGTCGACCCTGTCCTCGCCAGAAAGTACCACGAACGCCCGGAGTCTCGCCTTGTCGAAAACCACGTTGCACGGGCCGGAGCCCGTCGCAACCACCTTGTGCACCTCGCCCGACCTCTTGTCGAAGACGGTGATGTTGTTCGAGCCGTAGTTGGTCGTGTACCCGACCAGGTCGGTCAAGGGGGCGCTGGGGAGGGAGGCCGCGAAAACAGGGGTGAAAGGCGCCGCAGCGGGGAGGGACTCCCTGGTCCTGAAGGCGAGGGTGAAAACCACGGCTTTGCCGCGCTTGATCTCAAATGGGAAAGGACGGACCTCGCTCTTCGCTGCGGTCTCCACTTCATGTTCCCCTGTTTCGGAAGTGACGTAGGCGCGCTCTGCCGTAAAGTAAAAACCGTTGTAGGTTCCCGGCGGGAGCTCAGCCGTTGCCAATAGCCGTTGCCGGTTCGCGGTCTCCGACTGGAAACCGGGATTCACGACCGTCAAGGGGTACTCAGCCCCGCTGTCTTTCACCGCGACCACCCGGTTGAGCGAGAACCGCAGCTTGGCTGCGTCCTGGGGATAGGGGTCTGCATACAGGTACACTTCCCCGTTGTCAGACAGCGGAGGTTTCACCTGCGAAAGGGGCGCCGTACATGCCGACGCGCAAAGCGACAGTAAAACCAACAGAACTTTGAGGATCATCGCGTCACCATGGAAATACTACTGCGGCAATGTTACGTGGCATTTGTAGCAAAGCGGCTGCTGGTTAGGGGCGAAAAAGGTAGCAGGGATCTGGTAGTACGCCTGCCGTGCCTCCGCCTCGCTGCGCCCCTGGCCGTAGGGCTGGTACAACTGCCCCTCCTGGGAATATTTGCCGGCGTACTCGATTTGCGTGCTCTTGGAGTTCCACCTGACGGCACCATCCCAACCGCTTGCATGTGCCCGGTGGCAAGAGAGGCACATGACGGCAGGTGTTCCGTCGGCGGTGTCGGGTCCCTTGGTCGGCGTGACACTGAGTATGGTGCGCAGGGTGGCGTAGTTGTTGGTCCCGATTTCAAACGGAACGAGCGACAGGTACGCCGTGCCCGCGGTGCCGGTGAGATCGCCGGTTTTCACATAGCTGTCGTAATAGTTCACCATGTCCGGCCCCAGAACCCCACTGGAGGTCCCCGTGGCGACACCGGACGTGGGATGCTGGAAGGAGACGGTGCCGTTGTGAATCTTGTCGGTGTGACAGTTGCGGCACCAGTCGGATATGCCGGCACCATAGGCAATCCGTGTCTGAGTGGTATCCTCGGAGCGGTTAGCGACAAGAGGTGCCAGGACGGCTGGCGGACCGTAAATGAAGGCTTGTCCGGCACCGAGGGCCTTGGTGTAGTAACCGGATCCCGCGAGCAGACGATAGGTGCCAACCGAGGCCGCCGCGTCCGGCTCCGGGCTGGTGAGGAAGGAACCCGAGGCCTTGATGGGAGCACCGGACGTGCTGACGGACCCGTCCAGGTTCCTGCGGTACCTGCCGTGCGGATCGTGACAGCTGATGCAGGACAGGGCCTGCGAGGGGTATGATCCTCCAGGTGCGGTGATGTTGGTCATCTCCGGCTGGTAATTGAAATCCTGCGCCACGATGTTGTGCCCGTGCCGCTCCCCGAGACTCTGGCTCATGGGGGAGGTCATGTCCGCGTACCAGCTGAAGCTCTTTTTCAGCCAGGCGAAGTCACCTCCGGGCGAGAGTTGTTTAGGTGGGGTGCCGGGCGGGATCTCTCCGTCGGGAGTGCTCACATGGTAGGTTGTGGGGCCGCTGTCGCCGTTTGCCTGGTGACAGAGCAGGCAGGTCGAACTGGCGTCGCTCCCCTTGAGCAGGGACGCCCCGCCGCCTATCTGCACAACCCCATCCTTGGAGCCATGCATGGAGTGGCACCCTTCGCATTCGCCCGCGCCCCCGGAGTGGAACGCCAGGGCCCGGGGCTGCACCAGGGTCATGGTCGCCAAAGCACACATGACGGGAAAAATGGCTGAAACCCACGATGTCTTCACGAATTGTCCTCTATCGCAGGCGTGCCTTGCCATGCGCGTGTGATCAGAACGTGACTATTCCAGACCTACATCCGAGCCACCAAGTAGGGAATTGCTTTTCGCCGGCACAGAATACTGCTATTACCAGGAGAAGTAAACAATATTTTACACTTAGCGATTGCTCCAATCGCAATATTCAAATGTATTTGACAGGATGAATGGATAAAAACAAAGAGAAGAAACAACCTTCATGGGACAAAGAAAGGGCCGGCAAGAAGCCGGCCCTCGATTAACATAACAGGTAGCAGGGAATTAGTCTTTAGCGTGGCACTTGTTGCAGTAGTTACGTGCCCACGGTCCGAAGAGGGTAGCCGGACGGCCGTTGTAAGCGTTGGTCTGCTGAACGGTGTTGTAGCCGGTGTTGATCTTGTTCTCGGTGGTGCTGGTGTCGTACATACCGGCGTTGCTTGCGTCAGCAACGGTCATGAACTCGTTGCCCAGGTAGTAGCGAGCCATGCTCTCGAAGCCGGAAGCGTGAGCGCGGTGGCAGGAGAGGCAGAGCACGTTGTTGCTGGTGGTCGGTGCAACCGGGGTAGCCTGGAAAGCCTTAAGAGCGGCGTAATCAGAAGTGGTGGCACCGCCGCCTACTTCGAACGGAGCCAGGGCGCTGTAGCCTGCGCCGGTGCCGCTCATGATACCGGAGGAAACGTATGCAGCGTAGTTGGCTGCGATCGGTGCGGTCAGCTTGGCGCCGTTGCCTGCCGGGTGAACCAGCCCTTTGACGCCGCTGTTGTAGGTGTCAAGGTGCATTGCGGTGTGGCAGTTTGCGCACCACTCGGACATACCGGAGCCGTAAGCGACGCGGTCAGCGGTACCCTGGATGGTGGTGTTAACAGCGTTGTAGGTGGACGGCGCGACTGCGGACGGCGGATTCGCGGTAAAGGCGAAGGAGCCGGTCAGTGACTTGGGCTGGTAGCCGATGCCGCCGAGGATGCGGTATGCGCCTGCCGCGGAAACGTTGGCAATCGGGTCTGCGCTGCTGGTGTAGGAGCCGGATGCGAAGATCGGCAGACCGGTGCTGGCGTAGGTGCCGTCAGCAAAACGACGGTAGCGGCCGTGGGGATCGTGGCAGCTGGAGCAGGCCAGGTTGCTTGCCGGGTAGGTACCACCCGGTGCGGCGGTCAGGTCCTTGTCCTGGGTGTAGCCGAAGTCAACCGCGATAATGTTGTGGCCGTGACGGTCGCCGTCCCAAGTGGTTGCAGTCTTGCGGATGGAGCCGGTCATGGTCTTCTTCAGCCAGGCGAAGTCGCCGCCCGGGGTCATCTCTACCGGGGTGGTGGAGTCGAGCTGGGTGACGCCAGCGGTGGAGATGTGGTAGCCGGTCGGAGCGGTGTCAGCAGACTGGTGGCAGTTGAGGCAGGCGCCGGACTGGTCCTGAGCCTTGAGGAGGAACGGGCCGGACTGGTACTGTGCCATACCGGTCACGTTTGCGGAACCTTCAAACGAGTTGTGCATGGAGTGGCAACCTTCGCACTCGGCGACGCCGCCGGAGTGGAAAGCGAGTGCGCTACCAGCGGTAGCGAACGTGAAGAGTGCTGCTGCGGTGACTACTTTCGTCAGTTTCATGTCTCTCTCCTTTTTTTGTTTACTGCATTGAAATGTACTGCCGTGAAACAACCGATTTGTCTTCTACATCTTATTCTGCCTTTTCACTTCACATCGTCTTGTACTCACATATAGCAGCGACCATGCCAATTCGGATTTTTTTCTTCATATTGCGATAAAACGGGCACTTGCGACCGCTACGTCACTTTCCACCCCGCGGGCATCTGGCCTTTACACCTGCCTTTTAGCGATATGCCCGGTCATTTCACCGCCAAACCGTTTTGCAGTCCGCCTTCTCCCGGTGCGCAGAAAAGAAAAGGCATCCACCTCAGGGTGAATGCCTCCGATAATAGTGGTAGCAACGGCTGCTGCCCGGAACGCCTACTGGTAGGTAAGCTGATAGATATTGACTCCCCTGCGCCGCATCTGGCTCACGTAGACGCGGCCGGCTGCCGTATCCACTGTTATTTCATTGGGAACGATGACGTTGCTCGGCCTGGTGCCGCGGAAACCGAACTCCCGCAGGAACTGGAAGTCTTTGCTGAAGATCATGATGACGCCGCGGAGCTTGTCCGTCACCAGGATGTTGCCGAAGCGGTCCTCGGCGATACCACCGGGCACGCCGAACTTGCCCGCGCCGCTGCCCCGCTTGCCGTACTCCTTGATGGTGCCGTCCGGGGACTGGATAACCGCCCGCCCCAGTGCGCCGACTACGAAGAGCATGTTGCGGTTGTTGTCCACCATGAACCCTTCAATACCATTTTCCATGCGCTGCCTGTCGTTGAACTGGTACAGTGTCGCGATGTCGTAACCGCGCAGGAAACGCCCCTCGGGGTCCAGGATGGCCACGTACATCCCCCCCTGGTCCGCCAGGTAGACTTCCCCCGCACGATATACCATGCGCCCGGGGCGAAACGCCTCGAACTCCGGCGGAAGGTTTCGCAGCGGGAAGCTCCTCTGCGGCTCTCCGCGGTAGTTGCACTGCACGATGCGGTACTCGTTTTCCTTGTGGGACAGAAGCAGAATCCGCCCCTGCTCGTCTACGGCCGCATCGTAGACCCCGCCCAACTCACGATCGTAATCGAAATGATAAATCAACATGCCGCTGGAATTGAAGATATCGACACCGCCACCGGCAACCACGTAGACCTCGCCGCGGGCTTCGTCAGCAAATGTTCTGGCACCGCTGTATGGCATGACGCCGTTGAAATCCGACAGGCTGTAGAGATAGGTCGCGGTTACCGATTCGGCGTTGGCCACGGCAGCAGGGAGCAACGAGGACATGGTGAATTGAAGGAAAAACGCCAGCCCGATCTTAAGTCTCATGGTGTTCTCCGTGTTGGCAAAGTGCCAGGGTGTCGGGATTTTCCCGTAGCAGCCCGATAAAGTCAATACCCGGATTTGATTGCCTGTCTGTCCGCGCCTACTTGTGGCCCAGTCGCGCCAGCCAGTCACGTGCCGCGGATGTGCCCGGTGAAACCTGCAGCACCTTCTGGAAATCGGCGGCGGCTTCATCCGGCCTGTTCAACTTCGCAAGAACCACCCCTCTGTTGAAATGGGCCTCGACCGAGTCCGGATCCAGTTCGATGGCGCCATTAAACTGCTCCAGAGCCTCGGCAAGACGCCCTTCCTTGGCAAGCCCCACCCCCATGTTTATCGCGGCCCCGGTCGAAACCGGGCCCAATTCTTTCGCCATCTGCTTGTGCTGCATGGCCTCGGCCGTCCGGCCCGCCTGTAAAAGCGCGGCGGCAAGGTCGATATGGGGTTCCTGGCGGTTCGGGTCGATTTGCAGCGACTGTTCCAGGGCGGCAATGGCCTCGGCCTGACGCCCGAGTCCGGCCAGTGTTTTCCCGAGACCGGCCCAGGCAATGGCATGATCGGGGACCACCGCCAGCGCTTTTTGATAGTAACCGAGTGCCTCGGGATACCTCCCCCAGCGGACACAGATGGCGCCAAGGTTGGTATAGGCCGTTGCCGAACCGGGATAGATCTCGAGGGTCTCTTTGAACAGCCGGTAGGCACCCGCATGGTCGCCACGCTCGTCAAGCGCTATGCCGTAGTTGTTGGTGATGAGGTAGTTGTCCCTGGTGACGGCGAGCGTGTGACGGCAGATAGTGAGGCTGTTTTTCCAGTAGTCGAGTTGAAGCCAGGTGAGTGCGGCCAGTGTAATGAGCACGGCCGCTCCGCCACCGGCAAGGATAGCCTCACGCTGACGCCATCCACTGCTGACATCGGTCACCAGCCAGCAGAGTGCGATGAAAAGACCGATGAGGGGGATGTAGGTATACCTGTCCGCCATGGACTGGCCTCCCACCTGAATCAGGCCGATAACCGGGAGCAGCGTGACCAGGTACCACAGCCACCCCGTCACGAGATACGGGACCCGGCGCCCGAAACGCACCACCAGTAGCGAAATGGCGCAAAGCAACAGAAAGGAACCAAGTACCAGCCAAAGGGGTACAGACTTAGGGAAAGGATACAGGATGCCAAGGTCGCTCGGCCAAAACATCAGGCCGATATATTTTATATAGGCGACAATAGCGTTCTCGACACGAAGCAGGATAGGAGCCTTGTCGAGCGTCGCCATGGCCCCCCCCTTGTGCTGGCCGTAGATGGTTACGGCGGCGGAAAGGAGGGTGAGCAGTAAAAACGGTATCTTCTCCTTGATCAGGGTCAGGTAGCGCGACGGGGGGGGGGCGACATCCGGGGACGCGGGGGCCAGCCGGTTCAGGGGCCAGTAATCCAGTAGCAGAAGGATGACCGGGAACGTGACCAGCATGGGTTTCGCCATGAGCCCGAGAAGAAAAAGAAGGAGGGCCCCGAGGTAGCCAGCGATGCGCCTGCTTTTCACGTAGCTTACATAACAGTGCGAGGCCAGGAGCATCAGAACGCAACTCAGAACGTCCTTACGTTCGGCAACCCACGCAACGGACTCGACATGCAGCGGGTGCAGGGCAAACAGCGCCGCGACGTAAAAACTGGGCCAGGCGGCGTCAGTCAGCCTGACGAGCAGCAGGAACAATAAAAGGGCAGCCACGGCGTGCAGTACGACGCTGACCAAATGATGCCCAGCGGGCTTGAGGCCGAACAATTGCACATCTGTCATGTGCGAGAGCCAGGTCACGGGGTGCCAGTTGGACATGGTGGTCGAGGTGAATGCCCAGACGAAACCGGCGGAAGTCAGCCCGTGCTTCACGACGGGGTTGTTGGTGACGTAGCCCGGGTCGTCGAGGTTGATAAATTCGTGTGTGGCTGTCTTGGCGAAGACGGCCAGGGTGATGATAATCAACACCAATGAAAAAATGCATCTTATACGCATAGAGGTCCCCATATCCTAGGTGACTATCATTTCGAATTTCTGGTCTCAGCCAGCAACAAGCGTGTAAGCAGATCCCCGTCCTTTTTTTGGAGTGGCTCTGCACCATACTTTGCCCATACGGCAGCGGCCCCGGCCGCGTTTCCTTGGGCGACCTCGCCAAGCATGGCGCACTGAACCAGAAACTGCAGGGCGCCAGGGGCAAGATTCCTGGAATCCGCAAGCAGCAGGCGAGCGGTTTGCGACATGGCTGCAGGATCGCGGCGCCCCACAGCCTTCAAGACCCCAAGGGTCTGTCGCACCGCGACAGGCAGATCTGCGGAGTGGGGCGAAGCTTCCAACCTGCTCCAGATGTCATCCAGTTCCCGTGCTGTCAGATACGGGGCCACGCTCGCCCCCACCGTAAGCAGCGCTCCTACCGTCCGAGCATGGTCCGGCATCTTTTCGCCCACCTTGAAGAGCTGATAGACCTCCTGCGCCGCCTGTTTCACCTCGGGGGACACGATATCGTAAGGATCCTTCAGCTGCCCACTGGCGAAAAAGTCGCGCAGGATCATCGCACCGTATGCCGCCTGGCTGTTGCGCGAATGTTCCGACGGGATCACCGACGTTTGGGTCCGGGGCAGGCTGCCGCCCCCCAGCATTTCAAAAGTCGGCAACGGCGCAGTTCCCGCAGTCACCAGTTCCTGGGCCGAACGCCTCAAAAACCGCGTTTTGGCGGCATTCTGGTCGATCACCGGGCGGTAATCTGAATTTGCCGGAATTTCATAGGTAGCCAACACCTTCTCGAAGAAACGTTTGTTTCCGACCTTGCGAACACTGAGGTCCTGCGGGTCGAGAACGTGAATCCTGGCGAGCGCCTTTTTCAGCGGGGGGGGGACGAATATCCGGGGCGAAGGGGAATCCAGCTTCCGGTCTGACGCAAGGATAACCAGGTCAAAATCATTGGCGGCGTAAACGACATAGTCGTTGAAGTTTCCGGATACCGCCTTGAGGACAGACATCACCAGATTCGTATCAATCTCATACATTTGAACCCACTGAACAAAGATGCCGTTCTTCTCAAGATGCCTCTTGGCCAATGCGTAGAATTCCGTTGAGAACAGGCCGGAAACGCCGCTGACCCAGGGGTTTGAGGGTTCAGAGACGATGATGTCGTACTTCTTGCCCCAGGTTGAGAAGTACGTTTTGGCATCGTCCACGATGATCCGGCTGCGAGGATCGCTATAGACGCGACCCACCAGGGGCTTAAAGAGGCTGGCGCCGCGGATCATTTTTTCTTCTATCTCAATGGTATCAACGGATCGCAGGTCCGGATTGCACAGCAGGGTCTCTGAGGTAAGGCCCGAACCCAAGCCGATAGCGGCTACGGTCCTGGCCTCCGTGTTGAACGCCATCGGCAAGGCCCCTAAAAGCACTGCGGTAGCCTCATCACTGGTAGAGAAATTGCCGCTCCCCATGAAGATCGAGGCGTCCGTTTTCCCGTTCGTGTTTATGGCGAGTGAGCCGTCCTGATCCTTGACCAGGCTGATACTCGCAGTCTTTCCGTCCTCGTAGAACACAAGCTGAGTGTTGTTCCGATTAAGCATGGTGCCGTAGCGATAGACCCCCGATGACATCTTGTAGGGGTCAAGATGAAGTAGAAAGGGAACCGCTACAAGTGCTCCAGCGCTGGCCATCGTGACAGCCATCGCAACTCCCTTTTCCCCGGAAGCGGCGAACTGCCAAAACAGCATGACTCCCATCGCGATATCAAGCCCGGCTCCAAAAGTGATCAGGCCTTTGAGCCCCAGCATGGGCAGACCGATGTGGATGGCGAAAAAGACACCGATGATCGCGCCAATGGTATTGGCGGCGTACACGGCGCCTATACTCCGCTCCCCCCCTCCGCTACCGAGCAGGATAAAGGTTATCAGGGGCAGGGTCATGCCGGCACAGAACGTGGCCGGCAGCATGACGCAAAGGGCGATCCCGCTGCTGAAAAGGTTGAACAGGAGATACCCGGCATCGGTCTTGGGCAAGGCCTTGACCCCCCAGGCCATCACCTCGAAGCTGTTGCCATAAAGACAGAGGGTCAATAGGGCCAGCCCCCCCATGATGACCTGGACCCAGCCAAGGAAGCGACAAGGGGCAGCCAAGGTGTCGATCCGGCGCTGCAACCAGCAACCGCCAAGGGCGAGCCCGAGAATGAACGCGCACAGCATCAGTTCGAAGGCATGAGTGGAGGTCCCCATAACGAGACTAAGCATCCGGATCCATCCGATCTCATAGATGAACGAGGCGGTCCCGGTTACAAGCGATACCAGCAAGAAGAGTGCGGACAAACGGGATGCGGCCTCTGCAGGCGTCGCTGTTGAGGCGGGACGGTCCGGCGCCGCGCCAGCGCTCCCCCGCAGCATGAACCAGACGGTGGCAGCGAGAATAATGTTGATGATGCCACCCGCCGCCACTGTCCAGGGAAGACCGAAGGCCTTTATGAGATAGAACCCGGTTGCCAACACCCCGGCAGCGGCACCTATGCTGTTTGAGAAATAAAGCATGCCAAGCGATCGCCCCGGTTTTTCCGGAAACATTCTCAGGATCGCCGCGCTCATCAGGGGGAATGTCATGCCCAGCAGAATTGATTGGGGAAGAATAAGGAGCGCCGAGAGCACCCATTTGAAAAGGCTGATCGCGGTCGGACTGCCGAGAAAGGGAATGATGCTTGTGTAGGCGAGACTGATTACGGCTGTGAAGATCAGGTGAAAAAAGAGCGCGCACACGCCGATGACGGCCTCGGTGGTCGCGTACCACAGCATGAGATTGTGCCAGCGTGTTGAATACCGGCTGCAGATCCAGGAACCGATAGCCATCCCGCCCATGAAAATGGCCAGCACCAAGCTCTGGGCATACGCCGCATGCCCGAGAAAAAGCTTGAGATAATGAGTCCAAATGGACTCGTAGATCAAACCGGAAAAACCCGACAAGCCAAATATCAAGAAATAAGCGGTGCTCTTGTTACGCATCATCTAGTCAGTACCTCACAAATATTGCATCACCGCTGCGGTGCATCCCGAAACAAGATGTTCTCCTCGATCCAACCCCGATAAGGAGCCAGGCTCGTGTACAGCCCTATGTCTTCGCATATCTTGTGATTGAACTTTCCACCTTCCGCACGCTGTACCGCCTGGGACTGGATTCCGATCACGGCATAACGAGCCTTGCCATCAGAGAGGGCCACTCTGAACAACGGACTACCCGAATCACCGCTACACGGCCCCGCACGCAAGTCATGCAGCTCGATGAGCTTTCCTTTGGCGAGGAGCTTGGAGGGGGCGACCTCAAGCTTGCGCAGAACACCGGGGTCGTTGCCCTGGTACGTGGAAACACCGTACCCCGCAGCGATGTAGTTTGCCTTACCATCGATGAAATGATCAGGTTCGCTCGCGATAGCGGCGGGGACATACCCCAGTGGGGCGGGACCTGACAACCGAACAAGCGCGAGGTCGAAGCTGCTGTTGCTGCGGTTTTGCTCAGGATCGTAGGCAGGAGGAATCCTGATCGCCGCCACGTCCAGCGCAACCCCCCCGCGCCCCGGGATCAGGTCCCGACCGAAAACGACAACGAAATCAGAGGGGGTGCGCGAGGCATCGAAACAGTGAGCTGCCGTCAGCGCAACATCGGGCGCAATGAGGACACCGGTGCACACGCCGTCAGTTGCGGGGTTGATGATGCCGACCAGGTGTCTGCTGAAGGCATCTTCGAGTGAGACCTGGGTCCCCCCTACGATGGCAGAGGCGCGTCCCGGCAAAAAAAGAAGCAGCAGAACGCAGCATACTACAGTGAGGTTCAACTTCACCATCATATGGCACCCCAAAAAAGATCGTACTACCCCTTAACAGTTGACATAAGGCTTTTCACCTTCTTTTCGACCTCACCCTTGTACTCAAGGTAGGTGAGAGGCACGGTTCGCAGGAAGTGTTGATAGTGCTGGAGCGCCTCGCGGAGCTGCCCCCTTTTTTCACAGATCTTGCCGAGATTGAGATGCGCCATCGCCTTATCCGGATCGGTCTCTCCCGGAGGTGCGGCTAGCGCGGCAAGGTAATATCTTTCTGCCGTTCCCAGATCGCCCCGCACGGCGGCGAGCGTCCCCATTTGTACCATTGCCTCGGCGTGCTGCGGGTTGAGCCTGAGAGTCGTCTCCCACTCCCGTTGCGCCGCTGCGATGTCGCCGTGTTCCAGATAGGAGGTTCCCAGGTTGTAGTGTGCGCCAGGAGAGGCGGGGTCGTTGCGCACGCCGCTGGAAAAGAGGCTGAGGTTGTCCTTCCAGTCCAGATTGCGCTGGAAAGTCAGCACCGAAGCGGCGACCAGCACGATCGCCGTGGCCGGTATGAGCCAGCGCCGCCCCCCCTCCCTCACGTTACCGGCGCGCCAGAGAAGCCCGACCCAGATGAAGAAGCCGGCAGCCGGCATGTAGAGGTACCGCTCGGTTATGAAGTCGCTCGGGATGGGCACGATGTTGGAGATGGGTATGTAGTTTATAACCATCCAGCCGAAGGCGAAGATCGCGACCCGGTTACCGCTGCGGAAAATGTACACCACGACCGCCAACAGTAGCAGCAGCAGCGGGAGGTACCAGGCCGGCGAGAAAATACCCCCCTGCGGCACCTTGTGAAAGAGGGTGAGATCGGCAGGGAACAGCAGCAACGCTATATACTGCGGGATGATGTGGTAGTTGATGGCGAGGCGCGAGAACAACCCTTCGGCGGGGACCGGAGTCCCCACGATCCCCTGCAGGGAATAGGCGCGCATCGCGAAGTAGAGGAGCGTAAGGGCGCCGTAAGGCGCCAGCAGGATGATCCTGTCCTTCCAGTTAAGGGGGCGCTCGGATTCCTGCAGCCGCATGAATGTGGCGACAAAGAGAACGGCGGACATCATGATGCCGGTCTCCTTGCTGAGCAGGGAGCAGAAGTAAAGGAGCGACGAGAACCAAAGAAGCTTTTTCCCCTCGGCGCGCCCCTGGAGGTAGGACAGGAAGGAAGCAAGCCCGAAAAAGAGCGCCATGAGGGTGTTGCGGGCGGAGATGAAGTTGACCGCCTCGGCGTTGGCAGGATGTACGGCAAAAAGAAGCGCCGCAGCCAGCGCGGCGAGGCGATCCCGCAGCAACAGGCGCAGCACCAGGAACAGCAGCACGACATTGCCGAGGTGAATGAATATGTTCACGGCGTGGTACCAGGCCGGCCTCATCCCCGCGAGCTGGAAATCGAACAGGTAGGTGGCCCGATTGAGCGGGCGGTAGTACGGCTTGATCAGGTCCGGGGCGAAGAGGACGTCCGGTATGTTGGAGAGGCTGAGCGTCTGCGGGTTGTTGACGATGATCACCTCATCGTCCATCACGAAGCCGTTGGAGAAGCTCACCCCGTACACCGACAAGGTGACCACAGCCAGGATGACAATAGAGAGCAGGGTCGTGCGCAGGGTGTCTCCTTTGCTGCTGGCCGCCGTCATGATGCCACCTCCTGATGCCGGTCAAGACGGGTGCGCTGTGCCACGACGATCAGTGAGCCGCCGCGGTGCAGCATGGTGCTTGCAATCAACATCGGCAGGGCCAGAGCGGTGAAAATGGTGCCGAGCAGCAACGAGACGATGCGCGCCACCGCCCCGCTGTGAACCTTTTTCCCGGCGATCTGGTTGAAAAACAGGTCCGGCTCAGACTGGATGCAGTTAAGCGCGCTTTGCGACCATCCGAGCAGGTCGTATTCGAGTTCCTGGTGCCATCGTTGCCGAACCTCAAACCCGGCGGCGCGGAGGCAGCCCGTAAGGGCACGATCAGTGAAATGGAACAGGTGGCGCGGCACATCGGCGTGCAGCCATTTCGGCCCGAACAGTCTGGCTTGTAGTCCCCCGAAGTCCGGGACGGCGATGATGAGCCGGCCGTCCGGCTTCAGCAGTCGGTCCGCCTGGGTCAGCGTCCAGCGCACGTCCCGCATGTGTTCCAGGGTGTGCCACATGGTTATGCAGTCAAAAAGACCGGCCCCGGAAATCCTGTCGAGCGAATCCTCCACTTCAAAACCGGCACGCCTCGCCGGCTCGGGGTTGAGCTCTGTACCGGCAACCCGCCAACCGGCGGAAGTCGCCTCGAGGAGAAAGGCTCCGTCACCGCAACCAATATCGAGCAGACGCCCCGGCGCACCGGATACGGCACTCCGGAGAAAGCGAAGTCGCCTGCGGGTACAGTAACGGGCGGTGAACCCGTGGCGATTACCATAGTAGGGATACGAATAGTACCGACCGAGGTCCTCGGGCTGGGGGGAGGTGTGTCCAAGGCCGCACTCCGCACAGGACTCGATGGCGAACGTCTCTTTGGTTATCGGGTCCCGTACCAGCGGGTACTGGGTTTTCAGGGGCGCGCCACACGTGTTGCATTTCATTTGCATCGTCATTGTAAAGTTCCTTGGCTGGAGCGGCTACCGCGCCGCTTGCCCTCGTGCAAGAAGGTCCTGCGTGAGCCGCATCTGCGACTGGTAAACGGGATTGTCCGGTTTCAGGCGAGCCGCGGCGATGAAGCTTTCCAGGGCTTCTTGCAGTCGCCCCTGCTGAGCAAGCGCGATGCCGAGATTGTAGCGAGGCTTGTCGAATTCCGGGTTTAGCTGGACCGCTGTGGAAAATTCCACTACGGCCTCCGCGGTCATACCTTTCATGCCGTAAACGGTCCCCAGGTTGTTGTGGGTCAAAGCGGCGGAAGCTCGGGCCCGGGGTGTCAGCACCGATCCCGATGAACTCTGCAGTTGCAGGGATTCCTTGAATTCCCCGAGCGCCTCGTCCAATGCGCCGCGTTGCAGCAAACCTTCGCCGTAGCCATCGTGCGCCGTGGCCGAGCGGGGGGCTTTCTGCACCGTGTCTTTCCACAGGGTATAGCTGCTTTGCCAAACCTGGACCCTTTGGTACGAGACAAAGGCCAGACAGGCCAAAGCGACCACAGCGCCGCATGCAGCCGCTACCCTGAAAGGAGATCGCGACGCCGTCCAACTTACCTCACCTACCGTTGCCAGGGCAATGCACGGGGCTGCCCCGAGAAGCGGAAAGTAAAGATACCGGTCGTTCATGAGAGTAACGATCGGGACGATTTGGGCCACTGGGAGCAGACCCAGAATGAAAAGGCTGTACCAGAAAAAGAGGTCACGCCTTGAGCGCCAGAGCACAGCTCCGATACAAGCCACGCCCAGGCATACCATGGCCGCCCCGAAAACCGCACCATCCACGGATGTCTTGATCGCGGGAGAATAGATCGCGCTCAGTCCGGAGGGCCATACCAGCATTCTGAGGTAGCTGGCGAAGACGGGAAGCATAGTGAGGAAGGTGGCGAAAGCACTTCCACCGTGGTAGGAAGTGCGACCGGCGCCAAGGTCGCTCATGCTGCTCTGCTGCGTGACAAGGGTCATGGCGACAATGGCCGCAGCCGCAATCACGAAGGGAACTTTATCCCGATAGGATGCTACACCTTTTGGGGCCAGACAGATATCGTAGAGCAAAAGCATCAGCGGGAAGATTACGGCTACAGATTTAGATAGGAGGGCGCAGACAAAAAGGGCCAGACAGGCGCCGTACCAAAGCCCCTTTTTCGCGCGATTCTCGTCCTTGTAGGAAAGGTAGCAGTGAAAGGCCAGGAGGTAGAACAGCATCGCCAGCAGGTTTTTTCGCTCCGAGACCCATGCCACGGATTCCACTTGAACCGGGTGCACCAGGAAGATCAGGGCAGCCACCACGACCCAAGGTTTAGCCCAGGCGATGCGGCACAGCAGCAAGTAGAAAATGACGCCATTAACGGTATGGAGCAGCACGTTGGCGCCGATGAACCCAGCGGGGTTGAGCCCCCACAGCTCGTAGTCGATCATGTACGAGATGATATGGAGCGGAGCGTAGTTGCCAGCGTGCACCCGAGTGAAGGCCTCGCGTAGGTGCGCCGGCGTTATTCCCCGTATTGCCTGGTTTTCAAGGACATATTGCAGGTCATCCCAGTTGGTCAGAAAATGATGCTGGAGGGCCTGGAAGTACACCAGCAAAGAGGCAGTCACCAAGAGTACGATCTGCAGCCAAAAACACGCCGTTGTCTTCGCGGTTACCGTGGGTGAATCAAGAGCCTCAGGTGGCATGATTTCGCAGTGTTCAGTGGTCATAGATGCGGTGTAGATTATCGTAAAAATGACGTGACAGGCAAGACGTTTATGCCGGCCGCCCAAAAATGCTTTGCTAATCCCTGTGCGTGGATTAGAATGGGGGCCGCTCAGTTCGCCATCGAACACAGATGCAATGCCAAGGGCCGGGGAGATGCAATTTTATGAGACTGTCTGTTGTCATACCTGTTTACAACGAGAAGGAAACCATTCGGGAAATCTATCAGGCGGTACACGCCGTCCCCTTTGACTTGGAAGTGATCCTGGTTGATGACTACTCCACAGACGGGACCCGCTCTATCCTTCGTGAGTTGGAAGGCCCTGACACAAAGGTGCTATACCACGAACAGAACATGGGCAAGGGGGCCGCACTGAGAACGGGATTCCAGAACGTGAGTGGGGACATCGTCATAATTCAGGATGCTGACCTCGAATACGACCCTCAGGAATATCCGAGGCTTCTGCAGCCGATCCTAGACGGGAAAGCCGACGTGGTTTACGGGTCGCGCTTTGTAACCGGCGAATACCGCAGGGTGCTGTTTTTCTGGCATATGCTCGGCAACAAGTTCCTCACCTTGCTTTCAAACATGATGACTAACCTCAACCTGACGGACATGGAGACCTGCTACAAGGTATTCCGCAGGGAAGTGCTGCAAGGCATCACCATCGAGGAAAACCGGTTCGGCTTCGAACCGGAGATTACCGCCAAGGTCGCCAAACAAAAAGTGCGTATCTACGAGGTCGGCATCTCCTACTCTGGAAGGACCTATCAGGAGGGTAAGAAGATCGGCTGGAAAGACGGCATTTCCGCCTTGAAGTGCATCCTGAAATACAACCTTTTCAGGTAGCGGTTTCACTGGCGGGTTTGCATCCCCACAGTCGGCGGAACTCCAAGACACCCAAAATTGCGCACAACGCGAGCCCAATCAAACTTACCACGCCGCCGGCCTTTACCTCTGCAGGATCGTAGGTCATCTCCAGAACATGCTTCCCGGCTGGCCACTTCATCGCCCCCGAGATAATCGGCACGGAAATGTCTACCGCGACAGGAGAGACTGAACGTTGAGGCAAGTACAAATGCCCCCGCCACCGCAACTGCCTCAGGGCCTCTACGACGAGGGGCCGAATGGGCTGAAATAGCATCGAAGTGTCGCGCCAGACCAGCGTGTGACCTTCCAACAGGTAGCGGGCCAGCGGCGCCAGGGCACCCAGGCAGACCAGCGCGAACGACAGCAGTTTCCGTCTTTCTGGGGAAGTGGTATGCGGAATCATTGAGGCTCACCCAAGCTATGGTCAGGGCTCGGCGTCGATGAGCTCAACATCGAAGACCAGGTCTGCATTGGGCGGAATCTTCCCCCCGGCCCCCTTCTCACCGTACCCCAGCTTGGCGGGGATTATGAGGCGGCGCTTGCCGCCGACCTTCATGGAGGCGAGCCCCTCGTCCCAACCTTTAATAACCTCACCCGTACCAAGGGTGAACATGATGGGTTTTTCACGGTCCAGAGAGCTATCGAATTTCGTGCCGTCCTGGAGCCACCCCGTATAGTGCACGCGAACCTTCTTCCCCTTCTGCGGGACTCTGCCGGTTCCAGGTTGAAGGTCCAAATATTTCAGTCCAGATCGTGCTTTCACCAGCTTCGGGGCTTTCAGTGTCTTTTGCAGCCCGGAGAGGAATTCCTTTTTATCCTTTTCCTGGCCGGTGTCGTTGAAGGCCTTTATGTCTATAGTGGTCTTGTCAAGGATGGGGTAAAAAACGCGGGAGGGGAGTATCTCGCGCTTAAGCAGCTGCATCTTTTCGCTGTAGGGGCGCCCGTCTATTATTTTGCCGGCTTCTTCCTCCCCTACGCCAGGCAAAGACATGAGCTGCTCCTTTGTCGCCAGATTGAGATCGATGAGACCTGCCTGGGAAGCGGGTTTTGCCGGAGCTGCGATCACAGGGGCCGGCAAAAAACCGAGAATTTGACACGCGAGCACGCCGCCGCAAAAAACTAACATCACGGGATTTTTCATTATCTCTCCTGGCCATCTCACTTCTGTTTTACAAATTTCCCGCCTTCCAGGGAAAAGGTGCGGTCGTCGATGAGTCGCCCCACATAGGTCTGGCCGACCGGCGCCCCTATATCGAGCTGAACCAAGTCGTCGCCCTGCATTTTCCAGACAAGGGGAACATCGCTGGGCAGCTTCGAGCCAGCGGGTGGGCTGATAGTTCCTTTGTGGTCCTTCTTCAATACGATTGTGCCGGTTGGACCAGCCCAGCTGCCAGGCACTTTGGATTCGGCACTGCAGCCAGCGGCGATTGCCGTGGCGAGGACCAGCCACAGGTGGAATACGAGCTTACGCATCATGTGAGAGTCTTCCCGTTACCTTTGGTTAAGTCGCCTTATTGCTTCGCGTGCCTCAGCACTGCCGCCTGCCGCCGCTTTCTCGAACAGTGCCAGGGCGGCATCCCGGTCGATCCGTCCGACCTCTCCACTGATCAGCATCACGCCCAGGTTGTACTGCCCTTGCACGCTTCCCCCCTTGGCCGCCCGCTCATACCAAGCCGCAGCTGCATGGCGGCTTTGGCTGACACACCACCCGTTGTCATAGAAGAAACCGAGCATTGCCTGCGCCTCGGGGTCTCCCCTGCGGGCGCCGAAATCAAAAAGGCGTAGAGCCTTGCAGTGATCAACAGGAACGCCATCGCCTGAGAAATACATCGTGCCGAGGTTGTACGCAGCGGCAACGGAACCAAGGACCACGGCTTCCATATACAGGCGTGCAGCCTCTGGCTTGTCCGCACTAACTGCATCACCGCTGTAGTGGCGTTCAGCGAGCGCGGTGAGAGCCTCCACGTACCCGGAAGATGCGGCCTGACGCAGCCATTTCAGTCCGGCCTCCAGATCACTGCCACCACCGCTGCGGGCGAGGTACAACAGGTAGAGCTGGTACTGAGCCGGAGCGTATCCGTTGCCAGCCGCCTCAAGCAACCAGCGCTCCCCCTCCTTGAGATCCAGGGCCGCTCCATCTCCCGAGAGATACATCGTTGCCAGCTTCGTCTGACTGTAGGGGTCGCCCTTCTCGGCAGCCGCCCGGTAAAATCTACCTCTTATCCCCAGTGAAGATCTGGACTTAGCGAACCCGCCGCTGGTCGCTTCCTCATAGTAACGACGCGCAGCCAAAGGGTCTTTCGCCTCGCCCTGCCCCAGTTCGGCCATCCGCCCGAGATAGAAGAGCGACTCGGGGCTGCCATCAGCCACGAATTCGCTACGCGCCGAGCGGTAATCTCCGCGGCTGTAGGCCGCGACACCCTCCTCAAAAGAGGCACTGCAGGGGGTGAGCATTGCCAACAGGACCAAGGCGGAAACGGATACGGTCCGGCCGATCATTCCGGTGAAGGCCGCGGGCACGGTCAAAGCCCCAATGCTTTCAACGCGGTGACGGCATCCGGATTCCCCTGGGCCGCCGCTTTCCTCAACCATTCGACGCCTGTGGCCTGGTTGCGCTGGACACCAGTCCCCTTGAGGAAGCACTCTCCGATCTGGAATTGAGCCTCTCCGTGCCCCGCCACAGCCGCCTTGCTCAGCCAGAGGGCCCCCTCGACGTCGTCTCGTGCGACACCATCCCCGGAAACCAGCATGGCCCCAAGGCGGAATTGCGCCTGGGCATTTCCCTGCTCCGCAGCCCTACGGAACCATTTAGCGGCCTCGCGATGGTCTTGTTTCACCTCTTCGCCGTAGAAGTATGCTGTAGCGAGGTTGTACTGGGCCATTACATGGCCACGTTCGGCGTCACTGCGGTACCACCGGATCTTCATGCTCTCAACCTGCCGCCTCAAGCGGTCGAGGTCATGCTGTGCCTCCTCGCTCCCCTGTTCGGCAGCCTTCGCATACCAGGTCACCGCTTCGTCCAGATCCTGGGCGACCCCTTCCCCCATCTCATATAACTGGGCGAGGTTGACCTGTGCTTCCATAAGCCCCTGCTCCGCAGCCTTGCGAAACCACAAGCTCGCCTGCCTCAAATCCTTGTCAACGCCCTCACCCCGGTAGTACATGACTCCAATGCTGTTCAAAGAGCGTGGACTGCCGTCTGCCATGTAGAGGGAAAGGGCCGCAGCATAGTCTTCCCTCTCCAACGCCCTCTCCGCCGCCTCGAAATCGGCGAAGACCGGCTTTGTCGACAGGGCGAAAAGCAAACCCGCAACGATGACGCCACATCTGATGTGTCTCATACGTCACTCCTTCGATCACGATATTTTCCAAGGCAAGGCGGTACAGGCATGAAGTAGCCTAAGCAGGCGCCGTGCGGGAGTTTACGCCAACCACGGCCCTTTTACAATTCAATTTTTTGTGCTATACAGACTCGCCACCCCTCCAGAAACTGCCTTACAAGGATTACCCATGTCGACTGAATTCCGCAAGAATGTCTTCATTTTTGTCAGTTTCACCATCATCGCTCTGGCAGCCTATGCCAACACCTTTCATGTCCCATTCCAGTTCGACGACGATGCCTATGTAGTCAACAACCCGATAATCAGGGACTTCCGTTCCTTCCTCTCTCCACACCAGATAACGGCTGGGACATCTCTGTCGCCGGAAGGAATTCCTCCAGCCCTGCGTTTCGCCTTCATGACCCGGATGCTTGGCTACCTGTCTCTTGCGGTCAACTACCACCTGCACGGTCTGGAGGTGTTCGGGTATCACGCCGTTAACCTGACGCTACACATACTCAACGCGTTCCTGGTATATCTGGTGCTAAGCCGCGCCTTTGGCGGCCGGAGGGAGCAGGACGCCCCACGCGGCGCGGCATTTTCAAAGGTCGCGCTTTTCGCATCATTAATCTTTCTATGCCATCCGATCCAGACCCACGCGGTCACCTACGTAACCTCCCGCTTTGTCTTGCTGGCTGCCTTCTTCTCTTTGTGCTCACTGTACAGCTATACGACCTCGCGCCACGCTGTAACGGGGAAAAAGTCGACCGTACTGCTCGTGGTGTCGGTCGTCTCCGCAGCCCTCGCCATGCTTTGCAAGGAATTCACCTTCACGCTGCCCTTTCTGATTCTGCTCTTTGAATACACCTTTTACCCCGGCTCGATCTCGACGCATATAAAAAAAGCAGCCCCATTGGCCCTTACCCTACCGATCATCCCGGCGCTCGTTTTCCTGCAACGGGGCCAACTGGGGGCCGTTGACAGCACGATGCGCACTATCACGGCGGCTGACTCATCGGGCATATCACGCATGGACTACCTGCTGACACAGTCCCGGGTCATCGTCCGCTATCTCGAGCTGCTCCTCTTTCCAGTCGGGCAAAACGTCGACCACGATTTCGCTATCCAGCACTCGATCAGTTCCCCTGCCGTCGCGGTTTCGCTGCTGCTGATCGCCGCGTTGCTCGCATTGGCCGCAACGGGGCCGCTCAGGCGCAAAGCTGCCCCCCCCGTCATCGCCTTTGGCCTTGCCTGGTTCTTTATCGGTCTCTCCATCGAGTCGAGCATCATCCCTCTTGGAGAAATCTCAGCCGAATACCGGGTATACCTCCCCAGCATGGGAATCATACTCATCTTCGCCCATGGCGCCAAGACCATAGCGGAAAGACTCTCCCTTGGCAAGGTCAGCAGCGGGCTCCTCGCCGCAGCGATTATCCTTGGGTTGGCGGTCGCGACCGGCGCGCGCAATACGGTATGGCAAAGCGAAATAAGTCTTTGGAGCGATGCCGCCAAGAAGAGCCCGGGCAAGGTGAGACCCCACCAGAATCTCGCATTGTATTACGCTAGAGCAGGTAACCTTGAGGGAGCCCGGCAGGAGTTGCAAAAGGCGATCAGCATAAACCCGAATGACTTCGAGTTGCATAACAACCTTGGGGTGATCTTGAAGCAGCAGGGAAAGAATGACGAGGCAATACGCGAATACCAAACCGTGCTCGCACTTCAGCCGGGGGACGTCATGGCGCGGTTCAACCTCGGAAACGTCTACCTCGTGCAGAAGCGGTACGACAAGGCCCTGGAGCTTTACCGGAGCTGCCTCCAGTCGATCCCGGAGTACGACGAACTCCACAACAACCTCGGCATAGTCTATGGGAAACTCGGACAGCGGGAACAGTCGATAAAAGCGTTCGAAGAGGCTCTTCGACTAAACCCCTCTAACATTAATGCCAAGCGCAACCTTGACCTTGCCAGGAAGGTAACGACACCGCCACCGGCCGGTCGGTGAGGATGGCCGGCCGCCCCCAAGGGGCGGCCCGAACCGCTCATTGGCATTAGGGGAAAAGAGGCGACTTTAAAAGCCCAAGCTTCTGGAGCCTGAATTGTAAAGAGGTTTTCAGTACGCCAAGGCCGTAGATGACGCTACGCTTGAAGTTGATGGAGGAGGCATCCTCGAAGTACTTGGTTGGGCAGGTTACTTCGCCGATCCGATACCCGCTCCAGATAATCTGCGCCAGCATCTGGTTGTCGAAAACGAAGTCGTCGGAGTTGGCGCCAAGCGGCAGTTTTTCAAGGATGTCGCGCGAGAAGGCGCGGTACCCAGTATGATACTCCGAGAGCTTGTGCCCGAGCATGAGGTTCTCGAACAGGGTGAGGAAACGGTTGGCCACGTATTTATAGAATGGCATGCCGCCTTCCAGGGCCCCGGTCCCGAGGATGCGAGACGCCAGAACTGCATCGAACTCGTCATAGGCAATCATGGATGCCATGGCGGGAATGAGCTTGGGTGTGTACTGGTAATCCGGATGCACCATGATGACAATATCTGCCCCCAGTTCCAGCGCCGCCTTGTAGCAACTCTTCTGATTCCCCCCGTATCCTTTATTGGTGGCGTGAACGATGGTGTGCAGGCCGATCAGCCTTGCGATCTCGGACGTGCGATCGCGGCTGGCATCATCGACGAGAACGACCTCATCAACGATTTCCTGGGGTATCTCGCGGTAGGTCATTTCAAGGGTTTTCTCTGCGTTATAAGCGGGCATAACCACCACAATTTTCTTACCATTCAACATATCAAATCCCCTTCTGTATCACGCGGTCTGACTGCTGCGGGCCATAATAGCAGGCGGATAAAGGCCTGCCTAGCGAAAATTGCTCACCGTTACGGGGAGCCGAATTAGATTGAACCGGTGCGGCAATTTAGTTATAGTATCGACCAAAACACGAATAGGGGCCCAAGGGGGTGACCATGCGGACCACAGCTTTCCATACCTTGATTTTGCTGGCGATATTTTTTGCTGTGCCTGCAGTCGGCCTGTGCGAACCTCCAAAAGACCGTATCGCCATAATCGAACAACTGCAATCGGGGAAAGCGAAGGTTTCATTCGACAAGAAATCAATCGTTGATGAAAGCGGGGAAGCCCTGGCAAAGGAAACCACAAACGCGGTTCAGAAACCGCTCCCCCTGCCGGAACCCGTACTTCCCGACCTAGCTGCGACAGGGACATCGTCAGAGACCCCTGCGCCGAAACCACCAAAAATTGTATTCTGCAACAGGAAGTGCGGCTTCATCGAGAAGCGCTGCTACTTGGACAATGAGGGGAATACCATCTGCATCAATACCTGTGAAAAGGAATCCCTCATCTGCGAATAAAGCACGTGCCGCCTAAGGAGTAATTTTTTGTTTTTGAAGATCGGGGCATCACACCCAGAGGCAGGAGATGCCCGCACCCCACAAAATAAGGAGAGAAAAAAATGAAGGTTTTTACTAAGGCAGTCGCTCTGGGAGTCGTTCTTGCGTTGCCGCTCGCAGTTTATGCCGCAGATACCAAAGCTACCCCCTCCGCGAAGATGTACAAGGTGAGCGAGGTCTTCAAGAACAAAGCGACCCTTAATAAGCAGCAGGTGTCGGTGAAAGGTAAGGTCGTAAAGACCTCCGCAGGTATAATGGGCAAGAACTGGATCCACATCCAGGACGGTTCCGGCAGCGCTGCGGCGAAGGACAACGACCTGACCGTGACCACTAACCAGGACCTCCCTGCCACCGGAACGGTGGTTACCGTAACCGGTACAATGGTCAAAGACAAAGACTTCGGCAGTGGCTACTTTTACCCCGCAATCATCGAGAGCGCAACGTTCAAGTAAGAAAGAGCGGCCAAAGCCCGATATTAAAGTCGGGCTTTGGTCCACCCGCATCCAGCCTAAGCGTGTAAATTACCTCCCATTTCTTTCCCTTTGCTACAATCCAATTCTTGACAAACCAAGTCGCCGTAAGCTATAGATAATTCGCTGATATGCTGTCCGATGACAGAGCGCCCGGGATGATATTCTATGCGATGGATTTTATTTTTTTTCATGGTCTTTACCGCGGTGGTCACCTCCCATGCTTTTGGGTCGGACGTCTTCGATGTGGTGTTCAAGGCAGAGCACGGCGGCGATGTCGTTTTCAGCCATGAAATCCACACCAAAACGGCGTTGGTCAACGACAACTGCAAGGTTTGTCACGAAAAGCTCTACAGGACCAAGAGCACACGCCCGGTAACCATGGCCGAAATGGAGAAGGGTAAATCGTGCGGAGCTTGCCACGGAAAAGTCGCCTTCCCCCTTGCCGCCTGTGGCCGCTGCCATTCGATCCGCCCCATCACCTTCACTGTTCCGGTGGTGGGAGACGTAAACTTCCTGCATGCGCCGCATACCAAAACCCTTTCATGCTATGCATGTCATACCCGCCTCTTTAAAACCGGACGCAACCCGAAGGTAACCATGGCTCAGATGGAGCAAGGCAAATCCTGCGGGGCTTGTCACAGAGGGGGAAAAATCTTTCCCCTTGTCCAATGCTATCGGTGTCACCTTGCCGGGGATCTCCTGATGAAAGTGCAGGGAGCCGGGCCGGTAACGTTCAGCCATGGGTATCACATCAAGACCTACAAATGCACTGACTGCCATCAAAAAATCTTCCCGCTCAACTACGTTACGCCGCGCGTCTCCATGTACGAGATGAACGCCGGCAAATCCTGTGGTGCCTGCCACAATGACTACACCGCCTTTACCACCGAAGAAAACTGCGTTCGCTGCCATGATATGTAACTCACTTTTCCGTGCCCGATCAATGGGCAAAGGTGCAACTATTTTGAAAGCCACAATAGTACTGTCATTAATAGTGGTGACTTCAGTCTTTTTTGCACCTGGAGCAAGAGCCGACGCAGAAAATTCCTGCCAGCCGGTTAACGACTCAGTTCAACTTCAATTTCGCAAAACAATAATTCCCTCTTCACACAACGACCAGGCCGCAGACGGTACCCAGCAAGGGGCATACTACTCCGAGCTTTCTGAAGCAGGCGATGCCGCGGTTGCGAACAACCTGGGAGTCGACCGGATGAAGGGGCAGCACATCACCCTCAATTTCACCGAAGGTTTCAACAATTTCTGCATTGCGGCGCGGCAGTCCAATATGGAGGCACAATATAACCTCGGGGTAGCGTACCTGACAGGAAAAGGGGTCCGAAAAGACATGGTGAATGCCGCCCTTTGGTTTCAAAAGGCCGCATTACAGGGGGACACGGAGGCGCAATACATAGCCGGGATCATGTACGAGTACGGGTGCGGCTTCAAGCAGAACTATGCCGAAGCAACCAAATGGTACAGGAAAGCCTCTGAAAAATGGCATATCCAGGCACAGGAATGCCTGACCAGGCTGTACCTGGCCGGAAAGGCTTTGCCAGTCGATTCTAGGGTTGCAAACCGGTGGCAGGCACTGGCTCGTTCTAAAGGCTCCGCAGCTGCTGCCTTCGAGACGGCCACGGAAATTTCAGGTAAAGCTAACGACTGCAATAAGTCTGAGATTGCTGTGTTGTTACGGGCAGCCGCCGAACTAGGTCATGTGCAAGCTGCATATTTGCTTGGAAGCCTTTTTGACAAGCATCACAATGGCCATGACAACACCCAGGAGGCGCTTAAGTGGTACCAAATCGGGGCCAGACAAGGACACGTCCAATCTCAGTACGACCTGGGGCTGCTTTACAGCCATGCAGACAGCGGAGCTTTGGACCTGGTCAAGGCATATGTATGGCTGGACTTCGCGGCATTGAACGGAATGGCTGATGCGGCCGCGAAACGAGACTCCATCACCAAGACAATGAGCCGGACAGAGTTCTATGCAGCACAACGTCTTAAACGCGAAATGATCCAGTTCAGGGAACTCCAGCCCAAGCGGGAAACCAGACAAGTCCCTCTGCAGTAAAACCTATTCTTTGTAGTCAAGACGGCGGCTTTTACGTCATTAAAACTAGTCTTAACAATCTCTTCATCACTGCCGCAACCAGTAGAATCGAGACTTTGTTTTCTGCAGGAACTCCACCGACATCTCTTAGCTCATGGGGTATCCCCGGCCCATCCCGTACGCCACGCCCACACCACTCTAACCTGAGGTACAGATGAAGAACACTCACCAGTCCCCACTGTTCCGGTTAGCACCGATGCTCATTATAGTTTTTGCCACGTTGGCCGTCTATCTACCGATTCTGCACCATAATTTCCAGATCTTCTGGGATGACGCCATGTACGTTACCCAAAATGAAGCTGCCAAAGGCCTTTCGCTGGCGCATGTTCTAACGGCTTTCACCACCAATTACGCGGGCAACTTTGCTCCGGTTCACATCATTTCCTACATGCTTGATTACTCAATATGGGGGAGCAATCCAAAGGGATATTTTCTAAGCAACATCATCATCCACATCATGAACGGAATTTTGCTGTACCGTTTACTTGCCAACATGAACTGGCATAAACCGGCAGCATTGCTTTCAGTTTTTATCTTTCTGCTGCATCCAGTACAAGTTGAATCTGTAGCCTGGATTTCCGAAAGAAAAAATCTGCTTGCGATGTTCTTCTCGCTTCTTTCTTTTACAAGCTACATCGAGGCCAGAAAACATGAGAAGGTTTACGTAAGCAAAGCCTACTGGATCAGTCTCGCCTGTTTCATCCTGGCTCTTCTTTCCAAGTCGGTGGCAGTGATCATGCCTTGCATCTTCATGCTTTATGACATTTGCACCATACAGCAATCATCATGGCGCAAAACCTTACAGGATAAGGCGCCTTTTCTTGTTGCTGCCACGGCAATGGCATGGATCACGATTCAATACCAGGCACATGGGGACATCCCTGGGGTAGGAGGGGGCAGAGTTGGGTACCATGGGGGATCTGCTTTAGTCACCGGCCTCACCATGCTGACAGTGCTCCCGCAATATCTCAAGCTGTTGTTTTGGCCAACCGGATTGAGCGCAGTATACGACCCTGTATTAAGAGTGCACCTGGACTCGGCGGTACTACTCGGGGGAACAATTTGTGCCCTTTTGGCATGTATCGGCATTTTTCTCTTTTTGCGTTCTCGAGATCTCTTTTTCTGGTACGCAGTTTTTTTCATCGGGCTCCTGCCTGTCTCACAGATCATTCCACTTACAACCCTGATGAACGACAGGTATCTGTACTTCCCAATGCTGGGTGCAGCCCCGCTGCTAGGCAGACTGATCATCAGTAGCAAGTTGCCTCGCCAGGCTGCTATTCCGATGGCGGCGACCATCACCGCGATTCTGGTCCTCCTGACATCTGCAAGAATTAAAGTGTGGCAGAATGATCTGACCCTATGGACAGATACTGCCGACAAAGCTCCAAAACACCCTGTGGCCCTGTATGGAAAGGCTCAAGCGCTGCAAAACGCTGGTAACCTGGATGCAGCTCTGCCCCTGTACCTGGACGTGCTAAAAGTTGCCCCCCGGCATGCGGACACCCTACTGCACCTGGCTGCGCTGTACAAGGCAAAGAACTTGCCACTTCAAAGCCGGCAGTACCTTCTCAAGTTAGCCAGTTACTATCCCAACTTTGCGCAGGCTTTTTTAGATTTAGGTATGAATTACTATGAAACAGGAGAACTCGAGGAATCAAAGAGGAACCTGGAGAGAGCACTTGTGTTGCAGCCAAATTCGATACAAGCCCTGAAATATCTCGGAATTATTTGTTTGAGAACGAGGCAATTTCATGACGCAGAGAGGCATCTTTCACTTGCATTGTCACAAAACCCGGCCGATGCGGTGACAGCCTATAACCTTGCCTGCGTTAAGGCGCAACAAGGAAAACCTGAAGAAGCCATCCTATACCTTAGCAAGGCAGTCAATCACGGCTTTTCGAGTCCGGACGCTATAGAGACTGACCAGGACCTTGACCCCATACGCTCATCTCCGGGTTTCCAAGAGCTGTTGCATTCATTAAGAAAATGATACGTCGTCAATCGGCTTCTCGACATCCGTGATTGGGACGGGCAGCGTCCTGAGATCAACTGGTAGTTCTGGAGAACCCTGGTGAGCAGAGTGATGCGGAATGACCCCCCTGACAACCCGCCTACAGGCTTAGTTTAGACGCAGAGAAGGGCAGCCGGGGAAAAGGCTGCCCTTCTTTTTTTCAGCTGGGGACGGCAGTGTTACTAGTGGCAACCAAAGCACCACGATTTGAAGGTCGCCTGGACCTGCACCACCCCGTCGGCATGGAGGCTCGGATTGGTGATGGTATCGCCGATGCCGTTGCCTGGGCTCGAGGCATCCGGATGGCAGAACTGGCACTGGTTGGCCTCCCCTGTGGGGCCCTGATTGGCATGCTTGCCACTGTGCCAGGCGTTGCTCCCGTTGGAACCGTTTCGCGGCGGATCGTCGTGACAGGCTGAGCAACCGGCGGGACCCGTCGAGTACCAGGAGGGGCTGGCATGTGGGACTCCGCCGCCGTAGGTGAGGGTCGTGAGTACATAGGCGTCGGCCCCCCAATCATATGTATAGTAGCTAAAGGTGCCAGACACGTTGTGACATGCCACGTTGAGACAGGTCTTGGCGCTCGCGTCGTAGCTGGGCGCAGGTTTGCCCGCCGCATAGGCCGGGCCGCTCTTGTCGAAAACCAGTCGGCCACCCACCTTGTGACACACCGAGCAGGCGAACGTGTAATGACCGGCTACCGCCAGTCCCGGCGCGCCATGGGCACCGGTCGGAGTGCATGAAGGATCTCCATCCACGCAGACCTCTTCCTGGACCATCAGGGCAGCCGTTTTGGGAACCGCGTTGGCTTTCTTTTCGTAATAGCTGTCCACGGTGCTGTCATGTGGTACCCACATCTTGCCATCGTATATGAACTCTTTTCCGATCGTGGTATCGAAATAGATCATACCGAACACGGCCTGAGGAGGAGGGGCGGGTAGCCTCTGCTGCGCCCTCACGGGGAGCTTGCTGACGTCCACGACGGTGGTAGCCGGTATCGCCTTTTCGGTAGAGGCCGTATCGGTAGTCACCTGAGTGACGTTGGATACATCGCCACAGCCGGAGACCAGCAACAGGGCCAACGCGAAAACGTAACGAGTGCGCTTAAGGCTAGTCGGATTCACACATTTGCTGGACATGAGTCCTCCTTTTTGCAGCGTGTTCCGCAGAGGTGCGGTTGCCGCCGTTGAGGGTTTGCCCCCTCTAACGACACTCCGATGCAAGTTCTCCTAAAAATCCATACGGCGATGCTTCGCCCATTGAAAAAAGATCCACGGAAAACCGGTTTAAAAAATCGGGCCACGCTGCTTCAATGGCAGTCGAAACAGGCGGAGGTGAACGTTGCCGAAACGTCAGCGACGCCGTTTGCGTGCAAGGACTTGTTGGTTATCGTGTCGCCGATACCGTTACCCGGACTGGAGGCGTCAGGGTGGCAGAACTGGCACTGGTTGCGTTCCCCAGTCGGACCTTGGTTACCATGGTAACCGCTGTGCCAGGTGTTGCTGCCAGTGGAACCGCTGCGGGGCGGATCATCATGGCAGGCGGTGCACCCGGCAGCTCCGGTGGAGAACCACGATGACGTCGGACGGGGGGTCAAACCGCCGTAGGTAACTGTTACCAGATCATACTGATCACTCCCCCAATTGTAGCTATAGTAGCTGAACGAACCGCTCACGACGTGACACGCCACGTTGGAGCAGGTCCTGGTCGAGGTGTTGTAGGTAGGAGCGGGAAGCCCGGACGCGAAGGCCGGGCCGTTCTTTGCAAACGAGACAACCCCGCCAACCTTGTGGCAGACCGCGCACCCGTAGGCGTAATGCCCGGCAGGGGTTGTGCCGGGGCCACCGTGGGCGCCGGAAGGGGTGCACGCGGGGTCGCCGTCGGTGCAAACGTCTTCCTGGACCATGGACGCCGCAGTTTTCGCGGTCGTTTTGGTGTCGCTGGCCGCAGCGTTTTGTGCGGCGTAGAAGCTGTCCACGGTTTTGTCGTGCGGGACCCAGAGTTTCCCGTCGAAGATGCGTTCTTTCCCGGTGCTCGCATCGATATAGATCATCCCGAAAACGGCTACCGCGGGCGGGGCCGAAAGCCGTTGTTTTGCGTGGGAGGGCAGGGTTCCAACTTCGTCCTTGGTGGCCACCCTGGTGGTCACCTTGCTTACCGTGACGGATTGACCGTCAGTCGATCCGGTAAGGGAGGCAGTCCCCTGATCGCAACCGGCGACCATAAGAACAGTCAAAGCTAAAGCTCCAAGAACAAGCTCCATGGGGAGACGCCTGACGGACATGATGCCCCTCCTTTGCATAAAATTATATTTGGTCAGTTCAGCAGGTTGTAGGGAAGGTGAGCGTTATTCCCTGTGGATAAAACTTTGGCGCTCAGGCTTCACAACATCTTTTTAACTAAAAAATCTAATGGCCTCATATATCACAACAGCCGTAAACTGTCAAAAAACATTTATAATTTCATAAATTATTTTTCTGACATTAGTGAGAGGGGACTGTCGTGATACAGCCATTGACGAGAGTGGCGAGAGAACTATGGGCACGGTCGTTACAACTTTGTTTGTGCTGGGGCGGGGTTCGAATTTTTATATATGGCCAATTACTGGAAGGGTTAGGTGGGGCTGCCGCCCCACCCGAAACTGGAGGAGAGATTGTACCTTAGGTAGATCCCATACATTTATCGCGGGAGCGATGCTATCTGATTGGTCTCCATCAGTTCCAGCTTTTTTGCACGGTGCAGGAAAGCTGCCGACTCCTCTCTACTTTGCGTAACCCCCCACCCCATCCCATACATGAGACTTAAGTAAAAGTTCGCCTTGGCGGAATCGCACTTTTTGAATTCTACGACAGCTTCAGCATACCGTTGCTGACGAAAAGCGCTCAAAGCAGAGTCGAAATCTGCTAAGGCTGGTTGAACTGTAACCAGAAAAAAAAACACCAACAAAAAGAGTCTGTTCCGAATTTTCATGGTCGACCTCCAACGTGAATTTCGTCAGTCCGGCGTTGCAATGACATGAGCAATGGATGTGCCAAGCAGCAACCGGGCGTAAGACCCCGATTTATAGTTCTTTTCCCTGTCGTATTTCCCGTGGTGACCCATCAGCAATTGAACACCTACTGACCAGTCAGAAGGTAACCCGCTACTTTAACTGAGAAAAAATCCGAACAGGGGGATGCGCAGAGTTAGAACAGCATAGGGCACACCGTTGGCGAGGTGACAGGCAAAACCTTTCGGTGCAGTGGGAGAGGGCGAGCAAAGTCCCCTTAACTTACGTGGAGAAAAACGGAGAATGCCCTTTCTGCCAAACAGGGCTGCGGGGAGAAGACGAAGCTGTCCTCTGTGGGCCGGTGAGGATCATCTATTAAGCAAGAAACAACGCCTGGAGTCACAGACTTCCTCAAGAGTACTAATGATCACTCGTCCCTGGGAAAGCCGAACTCTGCGATTCGGTAAGACTAGCGCAGGACACCGTGGCACGAACTCTTCATTGACAGCCCCGACCGGACCTGAAAGCGGTTTAGGGGCAAAGACATAGGGGTACGAAAAGGAAACGCGTCTTCTGTGGGGACGCGCTTACCTGAGGAAATATTTCACATCCCCGTCGTGGGGATCGTGGCAATCGGTGCAGGCCATTCCGTTGTCGACCACCTTCTGGTGCATGGCTTCGGCTATCCGCTTCTCCTTGTGGCAGACGAAACAGAGCTTCTTCTTCTCCACCTTGAGCAGCGCCTGCTCGCGCGAGGAGTGCGGGTCGTGACACTGTAGGCACGCGCCGGTAGCGACCGGGCCGTGCACGAAGTACTTTTTCTTGATGTCTGGGTGGCAGACGAAACAGAGCCGGTCCGGTGGCTCTATCAGCCCCTTGTCCGTGCTCCCGTCGTGACAGTCGTAACAGCGCGCCTCCTTATAAGGAGGGTGACTGCTGACCATATCCTTCTTGATCCCGCCTGCTGTGCTCTGCACGGCAGAGTGTTCCCCAGGCGCATCCTTCTTGGTGAGTTCCTGACAGTACTGGTCCGCCGGCGGCATACTGGGGGCGCCATCCAGAATCGTGGTGCTGATCTTGTGCACCGTGATGGGATCGCACCCGTGCAACACCCCGATGACGCAGGTGATCATTACGAATTTGGTACCTAGAGCCCTTGCCATTGACACTCCGATTTTCAACCTGCGATAACGACGCCTGCAACTTCCCAGTGCCATCTTGGCCTCTAAAGGGATTCGATGTCCCGTTTGAGACAGGCTGTGCCCGGCGCCCCTTGGGAAACGGCGCAGCCTGCCGCTGCCCCGGCCGGGCCGGGAGGCTATGGCTACCTGTAGACTTCAGCCTTGACCCTGTCGTACTTGAATTCCCTGTGGCAGCCGGGAGCGCAGCTCCCGCCCGTTGGGGTGATCGCGAAATGCAGGGGGATTTTCCACCCCCCGAACTGCGCCCCTTCCTTGTTGATCAGTTTCACCCCGTCGCTTGCGTGCGGCTCGTGGCAGATGCGGCAGGTGCGCCCCTTGCGCGCCACCACGTGGAGATAGTGCAGGTTGCGGTTGCCATTTCTGAACTTGGTGTAGATGGTGGTCTCCGGGAACCTGAGCAGGTTCCTTTCGTGGCACCTCAGGCAGGCGTCGTAGGCCCCGTCTTTATAGGAGAAGTAAAGGTCTTCCGGATAGTTCCCCTTGAGAAGTCGGAAATAGTTGGACCCGTGCGGGTCGTGACAAGCCCTGCAGTCTCCCTTTTGCAACGGGCCGTGCAGAAAGGGCTTACCCTCGATCTGCCGGCTGATGTTCTTGAGTGGGGGCGTCCCCAGCGTATCGGTACCGTGGCAGCCAAGGCAAAGCGCCTTCTGGTCCGCCAGGAGCATCCCTTTTGCCTTGCCGTAGTGCGAGGAGTGGCAATTGGGGCACCCCCCCTCCTGGAGCATCGGCTTGTGCGGCACCTTGGCCAAGGCGACGACCTTGCCGACGTTCTTGTGGCACCCGGTGCAGAGATCGGGAAGCTTGTTCTTGACGAACATCTGGTAGGGCGACCCGTGCGGATCGTGGCAGGCAGTACAGGTATCCTTGGCCACCGGCGGATGCACCACCGTGGCCTGCCGCATCCGCGTGCCGAAGTCGGCATGGCAGTTGAGGCAAACGTCACGCACCTTCCCCTTCAGGAGGGCCTTCTCCCCGGAGTCGTGAGGATCATGACAGGTGTTGCAGAAACCGAGCGCCACCGGCCCGTGCAGGTACTTCTCTTTGAAGGGCTTTGCGTCGTGGCAGTTTAGGCAAAGCGCCGTGCGGTCCTCCCCCACCTCGAGCAGAAAGCGCTGCGCCGCGCCGTGTGGCTCGTGGCAACCGAGGCACTCCCCCTCCTTGACCGGGGCGTGGACCATCGCCTTCTTACCAATGCCGTCATGGCAATCCCGGCACAGCCCTTCACTTTTGGCAGCCAGTTCGAAGCTCTTCCCCCCCTTCACGGGATGCTCATTCCCCTTCGACGTGTGACAGGCGGAACAGTCTCCATCCCTGACGGGGACGTGGGCATATTGGAGCGCGGCAAGGGAAGCATGACATTGGGTCGCCGTACAGGTTGCGCCAAGAGCCGGGCTGCAGCAGAAAAGGGCGAGGGCAGCTAACGCCGTTGAGGCAAAAGACAACATCGTCATTTTGAAAGCATCCTGATCCTGATCGTAGTTGGGGATAAAGAGGCACTTTAACGGCGCCTGTGCCTACGGAAAGCCTACGCGCTTCCATGCGGTTACCCTCAATTTCCGCACAGACTGCCAGCGTACACATATCAGGAAATACAAATATCAGGATCTGCAAAAGTTTTCAACAGTTAAAGACCTCCCCGCCTCGCCCCGGGGGCGTCACCGTGACGTAGCGGGCAGGAGTTTGACGGGAAGAGCGGGGAAATGGAGGCGAGGTTACCCCTCTGGGTAGTCGGAGAGGGCGAGGAAGGTTTCCTTGAGCTCGAAAGAGAAGATGGAGAACATCCTCTCGGCGAGGCGGGTGGTGAGCACCGGCGGGAACAGCGGCACGGCCAGGCGGTAGATCAGGTCCAGCATCCCGTCGTGGGGGTTCTCCTCCAGGAACAGGGCGCCGTACTGCAGGACGGGCGCAAAGAGGAGCGCTTCCTCCATGACCGCGTCGTCCTCGCTGAAATACGGGAGGATCATCTCCAGCGAGAAGCAAAGCCCGGAACCGCCGGCGTCTTCGGTGATGCTCAGCAACAGTTCGTCCTGCGGCGAGCCGTACTCCAGCGCCTCGGGGGAGACGTCCCCCGCGGGGAGCACCATCACCTTGCCGTGCACCGGATCGATCCCGTAGGGAGCGCCGCGGTTGGCAAGGAAGCGTTCCAACTGCTGGTACCCCTTGGTCTGCAGCCTACCCATGCCGCGGTAGAAGGCGGAACGGAACAGGTCCCGGTTCGCGATCAACTCCTCGAGCGGAACGAACTCCTGCTCGGCAGCCGAAGGCCTGGAACTCCTGTTTTCCGCGTTATTCACCACGAGCCTGAGGTGCGACCTCTTGCGCTCGTCCTTGTCCTTGCTCACGTGATACCCCCTGATGCTGCCTGCTCTTCTGTAATACACCGCCGGGAAGACGGGTGTCAACCAGCAAAACCGGCGCGGGTCGACGGCTTGGCCGCGCCACAACGGAAAGAACCGCCGCCGGCCGCTCGGCGCGCCCCCAAGAGCGCTCGCGGCGGCCTCTCCCTTCCCTTGACGTGGAGGGGGGCTCCGCCGGGGGCGCGGCGCCCGCGGAGCGGGCACAAGAAAACGCCGGGGCGCGGCCATGCGCGTTCCCGGCGTTTCACGTACCTGGGTTCTATCCGCCCGCGCCGCCTAGAAGAAGCGGGCACCCGCCTTGAGATCGTTGACGGAGATGGTCACCTTGCCTCCGTCGACCTTGGCGGCAAGGTAGGAGGGATTGCAGCCGCCGCCCGAAGCCGCGCCGATGCGGTTGATGGCGAACTTCTGGTTGCAGTTGAGGCAGTTCATCTTGTCGCCCTGCTGCTCGTACCCCTTCTTCTCGCGGTAGCAGACGTCGCAGGCGTCGAAGGCGACGTGAAGCTGGCCGTCGCTTCCCTTGACGATGAAGAAGTTGATCTCTTTCCCGGCATCGGCGAACTTGTAGAAATGCGCCTTGCCGTCGCTCACCTTGGCGACGGGAATGGTGACGCTGCCGGCCGCCGGCTTCACCTTCTCGTATTTCCCCATCCCGGGAAGGTTGAAAGCGAAGGCAACGCTCGCCATGGCCACGAGGGCGATGGCGACCAGAAGGAGGGCCTTGAATCCTTTTTTGCTCGACTGAACCATGTGTTGCTCCTTTTCGGGCCTGACGGGCAGGCTGTTGCTTAATCGCGCCACGCGGGCGTGGCGAAAACTGTTCATTGGGCGGCGCCACAGCCGCGCGAGCCGCAGCACCCTCCGACGGGCGCCTTGCCGCCGATGTCCCGACCGACCGCGCTGCGAAACTGCTGCGGCGTGACGACCTGGGCCACCTGGGAAGGGAAACCGCTCTTCTGCACGGCCTGGGCGAGTTTCTCGGGCGCGGTCTGCTTCGAGTCGTAGCCGGCCACCACCAGACCCGACTCGAAATCCACCTCCGCCGCCGCCACCCCCCTTTGGGACTGCAGGGCCTCGGTGATCTTCTTGACGCAGGCGCCGCAGGTCATCCCCGAGGTACGCAGCACCACCACCTGGTCGGCGGTCGCCCCGACCCGCACGTAAAAGGCGAAAACGGCCAGGACGGTCACCACGGCCAGGACGAGCGCGCTGTTAAGGATCTTGTTTCTCATCACGTTGCCCCCGGTTCGGCGCGGGGCGCAGCGTGCGCCCTCCTGCCCGAACGCACAACGCTATTACAAGGAACGTGCCAGGCAACCGGAGGCGGGGTAACTACCCGGCATCATTGCACCGGGTTTCCCTCCCGGGGAGCCGGTTCGGGCGGCCCTGTGGAATATCCGGCAGGCGCAGTAGGATTTTCCACAGTGTCAACCGGAGACGGGGAGGCGCACCCTGAAGGTGGCCCCCCTCCCCGGCTCGCTCTCCACCTCGAGGCTCCCGCCGTGCCCCTCGACGATCTTCTTGGTGATCGAGAGTCCCAGGCCGGTGCCGCTCCCCTTGGTGGTGAAGAAGGGCTCGAAGATCTGGGCGATGGCATCGGGTGCGATTCCCGCGCCCTGGTCGGCGATACGTATCTCGATGCTGCCTCCCTTGCGGTCGAAGGAAGTGGAGACCCGCACCGTCCCCCCCTCCGGGGAGGCCTGGATCGCGTTCAACATGATGTTCAGGAAGGCCTGGCGCAGCTTCTCCGGGTCCGCCACCAGCCGCGGCAGGGTTTCGCGGGAGAGGTCGAGACTCACCCCGCAGCCGCGCGCCTGGGCCGACAGCAGGGTCACCATGTTGCCGAGCTCCTCGTTGACGTCGCACTCTCTCTTGTCGGCCGGCTCGGGACGCGCCATGCGCAGGAAATCCTCCACCACCCGGTTCAGCCTGTCCGACTCCTTGACCAGGATCTCCAGGAATTCGCCGCGCCGAGAGGCGGGGGGGGCCTCCTCCATCAGGATCTCCGCCGTGCCACGGATCGAGGCGAGCGGGTTTCTAATCTCGTGGGCCAGTATTGCGGAGAGCTCGCCCAGGGCCGACAGGCGCTCGGCGCGCCGCAGTTGTTCCTCGATCCTGATGATCAGCTCCGACTGGGTCTTGAGCTGCCGGTAGGAATCCTCGAGCCCCTGGGCGGTCCGTTCCAGCTCCTCGCGCCGGCAACGCTCCTGCTGCGAGAGAAAGCCGGTGATCCCCCCTACCACGTTGTAGAGGATTACCTCCAGGTACTTCTCCATCTCCATGGCGATGTGCCCCCCCCACTGGAACAGGATGTGCGGGGCGTAGGCCACAGTCACCAGGATGGCGCAGCCGATGCCCCCGCGGAACCCGAACCAGTAGGCGGCAAGGATTATGGGGATGTAGTACAGGCGCTGGAAGATGTCGTGCAGCATCCCCAACCTGAGCGGTGTCAGGTAGTGCAACAGGCTGATCGCCACCACGCAGGCGAACAGGGCGCCTCCCTTGATCAGGCCGGCAGGCCGGCTGGCCGGTGACACCCTACTCCTCCACCCACCCGATGCACGACACCGGGCAGAGCTCTACGGCCTGCGTCTGGATCACATCCTCCGCGGCGCCGGCAGGGTTGTAACACTCCGACTTGCCGTGCGCATCGAAGCGGAACACCTGCGGACAGTTGGCGATGCAGATGCCGCAGCTGATGCATTGTTCATTGTCCACCCATGGTCTTCTTGCCACCGACTCCCCCTTTTCATCCTCGAGGTTGGCCCGGCGGGATACCGGACCACCGGTCACTATAGCGCAGATGCCGGCCAACTTCCCAACGAAAAATGGCAGATGGGAAACTTGACAATCGCACCGGCCACCGGAGAATCGTTAGATTATTTTAAAAATATGCAAAAGGGGGACGGCATGCGCGCACGGCCAGACATGACCGGCAGGATCTGCCTTGTGACCGGGGCCAGTTCCGGGATCGGGAGAGCCACCGCGCTCGCCCTGGCCCGGGCGGGGGCAACGCTGATCGGGGTGGGACGGGACCGGGTGCGCTGCGAAAAGAGCGCGGAAGCGATCAAGCGGGAAAGCGGCAACTACCAGGTAGAGTTCTGGCAGGCGGACCTTTCCATCCAGGAGGAGGTCCGCGCGGTCGCCCGCCGTTTCCAAGCGGTCTATCCGCGCCTGGACCTCCTGGTAAACAACGCCGGGGGGAGATTCGCCCGGCGTCTCACCACGCCCGAGGGGCTGGAGATGACCTTCGCCCTCAACCACCTGGGGTACTTCCTGTTGACCCTGCTCCTTTTGGAACGGCTGCGCCTGGGGGAGCGGCCCAGGGTGGTCAACGTGGTCTCCGCCGCCCATCGCGGCTGCCCCGGGATCGATTTCGACGACTTGAACCTGGAGCGGGGGTACGACGGCAGGAGGGCCTATGCCCAGTCCAAGCTGGCGAACCTGCTGTTCACCTATGAGCTGGCCCGGCGGCTGGAGGGAAGCGGGATCACGGCCAACGCGGCCGCCCCCGGCAACGTGCTGACCCGCTTCTCGATGAACAACGGCCTGGGGAGCTGGCTCTCCCATGTCGCCGGCTCCTTGAAAAGCGGCGGGCTGGTCGGGCCGCGCCGGGGGGCGCGCACCGTGCTCCACCTCGCCTGCGCCGGCGAGGTGGCAGGCAGAAGCGGCGGCTACTGGGCCGCCGAGAGGGAGGGGTCTTCCTCGCCCGCCTCTTACGACCTGGCCGCGGCGGAGCGCCTTTGGCGGGCGAGCCTGGAGCTCACCGGGCTTGCCGGCCAGGCGCGGGAAGGGAGGCTGCCATGAAAACTCTGCCCACGCTGACCTTGATCCTCGCGCTCCCGGCAATGGCCGCAAGCGCAGACGCCGACGACACCTACTACCCCTACCCGTTCTACGATGAGTACTACCGGCAACTGGAGGAGCAGCCTCCACCGGCTCCCGCGCCGCAGGGGGGAGAGCCGGTCCGTCCGGTGCCGTCGACGGCAAGGCGCCCTCCCCTGTTCCTCTTCCCCGCGGAACTGGGGTTCGGGGCGGCAGTGGGGAGCGCCGGGGACCTCTTTTACCTTGGCGGGTCGTACCTGAAGGCGAGCGACGGGGCCTGGTACCGGTCCGGCTCCTGGCGCGGTCCCTGGAGCCGGGTGCCGCGCGGCAAACTCCCCCCCGAACTCTCCAGGCACACGCTCGCCCAGATGCGCGTGCTGCGCAACCGGGAATTCCGCCGCTTCTGGGAGCAAAAGGGGAGCTACCGCGGGCGGGTGTTCCGCCCCGGCGAGGAGCCGGCAAAGCCGGCGGGTAAGCGGCCTAACTAGGCCACGATGCTGCCGCCTCAGGTGAATCCGGAGCCGACCGTGCAGGCGTAGCAGTGATCGGCGGAGGGAATCGGTGTCCCCGGGGGGGGGAGTTCGGTGAGGGCAGAGATGAGACGTTCCCCGCCGCCGTGGAAGATCCCCTGGGCCAGGTGGAAATCGCAGTCGTAGAGCCGCCCGCACCAGTCCACGGAAAGCTGGCTGCGGCACATGAGCCCGGCCACGGCACAGGGGTTGAAGCCCACGGAGAGCTTCTCCAGGTAACCGTCCAGGTTCCCCGAGCGCTCCAGGAAGCGGCGGAACCGCCCCAGCGGGACATTGGCGAAGGTGTAGAGGTTGTGGAAACTCACGCCATGTTTGCGGGCGAGGTCGCGCCGGAACTTCTCCTGGGCCTGGAGCTGCGGCGGCGGCAGGAAAGCCCCGGAGGGGTTGCTGACCAGGTCGAGCTCCAGGGGGCTTCCCGGCAGGCCGTACCCCAGGGTGTTCAGCCTCTTCAGTGCCCGGATGCTCCTCTCCCACACTCCCGCACCGCGCTGGGCCTCGGTCTGGGCCTGGTTGCCGGCCGGTAGCGACGCAACCAGCACCACCTTCAATTCGCGGTACAGCTGCAAAAGTTCCTCGCCCCGCTCTCCCTCCAGCGACACGAGGTTGCTGCGCAGGATGAGCCTCTGTGTCTCCGGCGCCAACCCCCGCACCAGGTAGGGGAGGTCCCGGACCAATTCCGGCGCGCCCCCGGTCAGGTCTATGCTGTCGAACCTGAAGCGGCGGGCACAGGCGATCACCTCCGCCATGACCGACCGCGGCATCATCTCGCTGCGTGCCGGCCCCGCCTCCAGGTGGCAGTGGCCGCAGGCGAGGTCACAGGCAAGCCCGAGGTTCACCTGCAGCGCCGTGGTCCGCTCACGGGTGAGCGACAGGTCATGGCGCGCCAGACGCTCCCCGAAACTCTCTCCCAGCCTCCCTGTCGCCACGTCCATTCCCGCCTCCTAAAGCGAAAGCTTCTCGGCGATCTTGCGCATCTGCACGCCGTGCACCAGGGAGGCGCCGCCGCGAATCGCGGTCACTACGTGCAACGCCTCGGTCATCTCGCCCAGGTGCGACCCCTTTTCCAGGCAGGCCCTGGTGTAGGCGTCGATGCAGTAGGGGCATTGCACGGTGTGGGCTACGGCAAGTGCGATGAGCGCCTTTTCCCGTTCGGTCAGCTCTCCCTCGGCGAACACCTCGTTGTAATAGTCGAAGAACTTGCCGGCCAGCTCCGGCGCGTCCTTGCCGACCTCGGCAAAGCTCCCCAAGTCCTTGGGATCGTAGTAGGTTTCCATCCGTTCTCCTTTTAGAAGGTGTCACCGGCGACGACGGCATCCGCACTCCCCCCGGCGAGGGCGCCAGCATACCGGAAAGTCCGCCGGGGGTAAAGGGGAAAGCGCCGACGCGCTCATTAGTAAAAGAAGACGCAGGGAAACGGGAACCCGTGCCGCGCCGGCCGCGGCGCCGGCGCTCTCACGGTGAACGGGACCACCACCTCACCTTCATGAAAAAGTCGCTTGAAATGGTGCAAGCTGTCATTATACTTGTGCCGAATCGACAGACATAAGCAGGGAGGAAGCATGGAGAACGAGGGAAGAAGGAAGTTTCTCGGGGTCTGCGTGGCCGGGGCCACGGCCGCCGCCGCGGTTGCCGCGGGATATCCGGTTTTCCGCTACCTGGCGCCCAGGTCGGGCCAGGGGGGGGCTGCCAAGCTGGTGATCCCGGTTGGGGAGCTCAAGGAGGGGGACGCCAAGTTTTTCGAGTTCGCCGGCTCCTCGGCCGTGCTGATCAAGACGAAGAGCGGCGAACTGGTCGCCCTCTCCGCGGTCTGCACCCACTTGGGCTGCATCGTGCAGTGGGTGAAGGAGAAGCAGCAGTTCCTCTGTCCCTGCCACGGCGGCCAGTTCTCCACCGACGGCACGGTGCTGGGAGGCCCCCCGCCGCGCCCGCTCGCCAAGATCCCGCTCACCGTCACCGAAGGCAACATCACCATCGGCTAACCCCCCACGGAGGCAAACGTCCATGCTAAAGAGGCTGTACCGCTGGCTCGACCTGCGCATCGGGGTCGGCGAGATCGTGGAGAAGGAGCTGACCGGCTACCTGCTGCCGCGCAACATCAACGAGTGGTATTCATTGGGAAGCGTGCTACTGGTGATCTTCGCCCTGCAGGTGATCACCGGGATGCTGCTCATGATCTACTACGTCCCCGACGCCGACAAGGCCTTCAAGAGCGTCACCTTCATCATGAACGAGGTCCCCTACGGCTGGCTGATCCGCCTGTGCCACGCGGTGGGTTCCAACATGATGGTGGCGGTGCTGATCCTGCATATGCTCTCCACCCTGCTCATGGGAAGCTACAAGGCGCCGCGCGAGCTGAACTGGGTCACCGGCTTCACCCTGCTCGCCCTGGTGCAGGGGATCTCGCTCACCGGCTACCTGGCCCCCTGGAGCCAGCTCTCCTTCTGGGCCACAACGGTCGCCACCAACAGCGCCAGCGCCATCCCGGTCGTGGGTCCCTACCTGGTGGAATTTCTGCGCGGCGGCAAGCTGGTCGGCCCGCCGACCCTGGGGCGCTTCTTCGCCCTGCACGCCGCCGTCCTTCCCGTGGTGATCGCCGCCGTCATCGGGGCGCACCTGTTCCTTCTGAAGCGTACCGGCGTCTCGGCGCCCCCCTTCGGCAGGGAGGGTACGGCGACCCCCTTCGAGGCGCAACAGTACCACTACCAGGGTCACCCGGGGGGGATCCCCTTCTTCCCCAATTACGCGCTGCAGGACCTGGCCTCGATCTCGATCTACTTCGCCGTCTTTCTTGCGGTGGTCTTCTTCTGGCCCGGCATGCCCTTCACCCCGGACGCCTTCGTGCCGGCCGACCCGTTCAAGACCCCGGCCCACATCAAGCCGGAGTGGTACTTCCTGGCCAACTACCAGACCCTGAAGATCTTCCCGAGCGAGCTTTTGGGGCTCTCGGTGCAGGCGGCGGCGATGACCTTCCTGGCGCTGCTCCCTTTCATCGACCGCTCTCCGGAGCGGCATCCGCTGAAGCGGCCGGTATTCCTGACCCTGGTGATAGCGGGCATCCTGCTCTGGATCGCTCTTAGCGTATGGGGGCACCTGTCATGATTCGCAAAAACACCCTGGCCATCCTGCTCCTCGCCTCGCTCGCCTTCCTGAAGCCGGTCCTGGCCGCGCCGGTGGAGCAACCGGAGACGGTCTGCATCCAGTGTCACGGCACGCTGCCGGACCGACTGGGGGCGCCGGTCAAGCTCTGGCGCAGCAGCATCCACGCCGACAACGGCATCTCCTGCAACGGCTGCCACGGCGGCGACCCCAAGGACGCGGCCAACGCCATGACCCCGCAGCGCGGCTTCCTGGGTGCACCGAAGGAGAAGGATATCCCGGCCTTCTGCGGGCGCTGCCATCCCGGCGTCTACAAGGATTACCTCTCCAGCGCGCACGGCAGGGCCCTCGGCGCCGGCGGCCCCACCTGCGTCACCTGCCACGGCAACCACCAGGTGGTGAAGGCGTCGCTGGCCCTCATCAACGAGAAGAGCTGCACCCGCTGCCACAGCTTCGACAGGGCCAAGGCGATCCGGGACGCCATGCAGCAGACCGAAGGGTACATCGACGACATCTCGCGCAGGATCGCGGATTTCCAGGTAAGCGGCGTGGACACCGAGAAGATGGGCAAGTCGCTGTTCTCGGTCAGAAACCGCTTCCACACGCTTTTTCACGACGTGGACGTGGCCCGGGTGAAGGGGGAGTCTGCCGCCATCAACAAGGAGCTGGGAAAACTGGATGCGGCCTTGAAGGAGATCGAGCAGTCGCATCAGAAAAGGCGGGTGGCGGGAGGGATCGCGGTCGGCTTCATGGTCCTGCTCGCGCTCCTGTTCCACCTGATGAAGAAGAGTTACGACTAGAGCTTTTTGAGGCCGAAGAGGAACTTCTGGTACTGGACCTGGCCGTTTTCGGTGAGCGGCTGGGTGATCCGGGCCAGGGGTTCCGCCGCCGGGGGGCCGTAGAGGACGCCGGGGGGGACGTTCCTGGTGATGACGCTCCCCGCGACCACCACGGCCCCCTCGCCTATGGTGACCCCCTCCAGTATGGTGCAGTTGGGGCCGATGAAGACGTCGTTTCCGATCACCACCCCCGTCCTGGCATCCTCGGGGGAGCGGTCGCCGAGGTAGAAGTGGGCGAAGACGGTGCAGCCCAGGCCGATGGTGACGTTGTCGCCGATCTCGATCTTTTCCGGGTGCTGGTCGTCCAGGTAGACCAGCTGGCTGATCCAGACGTTTTTTCCCATGCGCACGCCGCGCACCTTGTGCAGCCAGGGACGCAGCGAGTACCCCCCCGGGGAAATCATCGCGAGCTTCCCCAGTATCCTCTGCATGATCCTGCCGCTCATCGTCCCTCGCATCGCTTCCCTACCCTTCGCTGCCGGCGCAGGAAGCCCCGTTGCGCTTCCCTTCAACGAACGCCGCCACCCGCTGCACCGAGTCGAGGTTCTCCGGGATCAGTTCATCGTCCGCCACGGCGACCTGGTAACGCTCCTGCAGGTACGCCACCAGTTGCAGGATCCCTGTCGAATCGATGATCCCCTCTCTGATGAAGGAGCTGTCATCGGTGAGCCCGCCGGCATCTCCGAAGAGGAAATTCTCGACAACGAAATTTCTGATCTCGTCCTTTAGGTTCATCTGTCGCCTCCTTTGCCTAAGCTGTCACTCCCACTCCACCTCTTCCACCAGAAGCGGCGGGAGGTGCAGGTAGCGCGTGGTCTTTCGCTTCGTGTCGATGTCCCGGTACACCATCCGCACCTGTTGCGGTTCGAGCCCCAGGACCGGGGCGGCGCTTTCCGCCGTGACGTCGTGGTTGCGGGCGTAGAGACAGAGGTCCATCATCTGGTAGGGGAGCGAAAAGTAGAACTCGTCCTGCCCCTGCGCCAGGGAATAGGTGTCCGTGGTCGGCTTTCTGCTGCGGATGTCCTCGGGGATCCCCAGGAATTCCGCGAGCTGGTACACCTGGGACTTGTACAAGTGGGCGATCGGCTTGATATCGGCGGCGCCGTCACCGAGCTTCACGAAGAACCCCTGGTCGTACTCCAGACGGTTCGGCGTGCCGGCGACGGCGTAGTTGAGCCTGTCTGCATGGTAGTACTCCAGCATCTTTCTGATGCGCTGCTTGAAGTTGGTGGCCGCCACGATCTCCAGGTAGGGCTGCAGGGGGAGACGCACCGTAGACTGCACCTTCTGGGCGTCCTGGGTGACCAGGTAGAACGAGGTGAAGCGGGGCTGGTTTGCCACCCCGGAGATGACGATCTTGGAGGCCCAGCCGTCACCGTACTCCGGCACCACCATCCTCACCGCGTTGTCGTACTTCTCGTAGAATCCCACCGACTGCAGGATCCCGGAGATGTCCTCCACCCGGGTCGGGATGCCGAGCGCGGCGGCGACCTTGCCGCTCAGCGCCAGGGTCTCCCGTGCCGAATGCCGCTCGGGCATCTCCAGGCCGATCACCCGTCCCCTCCCGAGCGCCCGCACGGCCAGCGCCGCGGTCACGCTGCTGTCGATCCCGCCGGAGAGGGCTACCACCACCCCTCCCCGTTTCACCTGGTTGCGCATCAGTTCCCTGATCCTGGCGCAGATCCGGTCGGTCTCCCGTTGCGGGTCGAGCCGGAGCACCTGGGCGGAAAATCCTGTTGTCGTTGTCATAGGGCACCTTCTTTCATGACCACGCACCGGGTGGCGTGCGGCATGGATTGACGTTTTAGCGACTGCGGTCCGCGGCAGGCCGCCTCAGGAGCACAGGCTCAGGCAGGAGGCGCGGTCGATCTTGCCGCTTGGGTATTTTGGGAGTGCCGCGACCAGCCGTACCTCCCCAGGGACCTTATGCCTGGGAAGCCGGGCGTGGCAAAAGGAGAGCAGGGTCCGGTCGCTGGGATCGCTTCCCAGGGGAACCGCCAGTGCCACCAGCTTCTTGCCCAACAGCGGGTCGTCCAGGCCGAGCACCACCACCTCCAGCAGGAAGCCGCTGGACATGAGCACCTCCTCGACCTCCTGCGGGTCGATCCGGTGCCCCCCCACCTTGAGCAGGTGGTCCTTCCTTCCCGTGACGTACAGGTAGCCGTCGGCATCGCGGTAACCAAGGTCGCCGGTGTGGTAGCCGTTGCGGTCCAGCACCCGGGCGGTCGCCTCGGGATCGTTCCAGTAGCTGAGCATGATGTTGGGCCCCGACGCCACCAGCTCGCCGCATTCCCCCTGGGCGAGTTCCTCCCCCTGGGGGTTCAGCACCCGTACCGTCACGCCCGGGATTGCCTTTCCTATGGATGCGAGCTTTTCCGGAAGCCTTTCCGGCTCAACGTAGGTCAGCCGTGCCGCCGCCTCGGTGGCGCCGTACATGATGAAAAGCCTGGTGTGCGGGGGGAGTACCTGCAGCAGCCGCTCCTTGATCTCGCGCGGCATGTGCCCGCCGGCCTGGGTGCAGTAGCGCAAGCTCGGGAGCCGGTCCCGGAAGGACGCCAGCGGTGAGCGGTGCAACAGGTAGGCGTAGGTCGATGGGACGCCGGAAAAACCGGTCACCCCCTCTTCGGCCATCTGCCTGATCACCGACGCGGTGTAGGCGAAGTTGTTGTTGATCACCACCGTCCCCCCGACGGCAATGTGGGTGTTGAGCAGCGATTTTCCCATGACGTAGAAAAACGGGAGCACCACCATCTGGATGTCGCTCTCGGTGAGGTGCAGGTACTCCACGATGGAGCGGGTATTACTCACGATGTTGCGGTGGGAAAGCATCACTCCCTTCGGCTGCCCCGTGGACCCCGAGGTGTAGATGATGCTGGCGAGGGACTCTGCGGAAACGGCGCGGGTCCCGGCGGGAAGCTCCTCCCCCCCGAGGGCCTCGTCCCACCCCCAGACCAGGCGCGGTTCGCACACCGGGAAAGAGGCGTCGGCCGCCAGCACGAAGCGGACCGAGGGGGGCGCCAGGGGGAGTTGCTGCAACAGGAAGCCGCCCCCCTGCTCCAGGATGATCCCCACCGGTTGCAACTCCTCGAGCAGGCGGCTCAGCGTCTCCTGCCCGGTCTCCACGTTCAGCGGCACCGCGACCGCTCCCCCCTTCAGGACGCCGTAATAGCTCGCCACGTACTTCACGCCGTTACTCAACAGGATCACGACCCGGTCTCCCGGGAGCACTCCCCGCTGCACCAGGAAGGCGGCCAGGCGGCTCGCGGCCCGGTTCAACAGCCGATAGCTGACCCGCTCGCCCTCATGGACCAGGGCTACCTTGTCCGGCCGCGCGGCGGCGCTCGATTCGAGAAAGCTATGCACACCCTGCAATTCCATGGTCTCTCCCGTCAGGGGCGGTCGGTGCAGTAGCGCCACTCCCGCTCCTCCATCTTCCTCTCCGCACCGTACCGCACCAGGTCCGGGGTCAGTCTCCGCGCCCCCTGGTAGGAGGCGGATGCCAGGAACTGCCGGTGCAGGATTTCGGTGGAGATGACCCCCATCAGGGCCATGTTGGCGAACTCCCCGAGCGTACCCGGCGGGGTCTCACGCACCCGCTGGTAAAGACGTGCCACCTTGTCGGGATCGAAGTACCCACTGGCCTTCAGACTCTCCCCCGACAACAGGTCGTCGACATAGTCGGCAGGGGATGCCGCGGAAAAGAGTGCGCTCACCGGCGCCCGGTAGGGGTGTTTCGCCCTGCTGGCTATCCGCTGCGGCAGCAAGTTACGGCAGGCCCTGCGCAGTAAATACTTCTCCTGCAGCCCCCTCATCTTCCAGTGGGGCGGAAGCCGGAAGGCGAAGTCGATCACCCGGTAGTCCAGGAAGGGGTGGCGCATCTCCACCGAGTGCGCCATGGCGACCCGGTCCCCCTGCGAGGAGAGGAGAAAACCGGCCAGGAAGAGCTCGATCTCCAGCACCTGCGCCCGGCACAAGAGATCCCGGCCGGCGAAGCTCTCCGGCAGCCAGCGGGCCAGTTCCTCGCGCGGGTCGTAGCCGGAGAGGCAGCTGCGGTATTCGGGGGACAGGAAGGCGAGGTTGCGCATCCCTCCCCCCCAGCGCACCGCATGGGAGAAGAAGGGATCCTGCAGTTGCCCGGGGGAAACGGCGAAAAACTCCTGTAAAAAGGAACTGCCGCGCGAGGGATTGTTGAAGATGTAGGGGTAGAGCCGCTCCAAAAGCCGCGGCCGCCGCGGGGAGTCGGGGCGTCTCCCCCAGTAATCCCTCACCTTCGCCTCTTTGTACGTCGACGCCAGGCTTCCCGATGGCTCGCGCGTCAACGCCATCATCCCTCCTCTCGCGCTGGACGGCCCCGTCCTTTCCATCCGGCGCTTCGGCCGCGATCCCCTGACCATGCGGGAACTGATCCAGTTGGAGACGCTGGATGAACGGATGGCGGAGTTGCTGGAGGGTGCGGTGCAGACCAGGCTGAACATCCTGATCTCCGGCGGAACCGGGACCGGCAAGACCACCCTCCTGAATGTCCTTTCCGCCTTCATCCCCGCCGATGAACGGCTGGTCACCATAGAGGATTCGGCGGAACTGCACCTGAAACAGGAACACGTGGTCCGCCTGGAAACCAGGCCCCCAAACCTGGAGGGAAGGGGCGAGGTGACCTCCCGCGAGCTTCTGCGCAACGCGCTCAGGATGAGGCCGGACCGCATCATCATCGGCGAGGTGCGCGGCGCCGAAGCCCTGGACCTTTTGCAGGCGATGAACACCGGCCACGACGGCTCCCTTTCCACGGTCCACGCCAACACCACCCGAGACGCCCTTTCCCGCCTGGAAACCATGGTGCTCATGTCCGGCCTGGACCTTCCGGAACGGGCAGTGAAGGAGCAGATGGCATCGGCACTGAACATCGTGCTGCAGTTGGTCAGGTTCTCCGACGGCACCCGCAAGGTGACCAAGCTCTCGGAGATCACCGGCATGGAGGGGGGCACCATCATGATGCACGACGTCATGGTGTTCCATCAGAGGGGGATCGACCCGGAGGGGCGGGTCTTGGGTGAATTCCGCGCCACCGGCGTGAGGCCCCTTTTCGCCGAGCGTTTCAGACTGTTCGGACACCAACTTCCCGAGATGATGTTCCGGGACTAGGAGCCGACCATGCTTGTTCCTATCGTGGCACTGGTCTTTCTCACCACCCTCTGCGCCAGCAGCGCCATCTCCCTGTACATCCTGCAGCGCAACGCCTCCGCCAGGACGCAACTCAGAAGGAGGCTGCAGCAGATGGCGCGCGGGACCACCGGGGAGATCCAGCCCGAATTGCGCGAGGCCCTGGCCAGGAAGGCGCGCCAGGCGGGAGAGCTCATGACCCGTCTGCCGCAAGCGCGCCAGATGGGAAGAAGGCTGGAGCAGGCCGGCATCGACATCCCCCCCGCCCTGCTGGCAACAGCGGTCGTGTCCGCGGCGGTGCTCCTTGCCGCCGTGACGGCTCTGGAGACGGGGTCTTTGCCTGCGGCCTTGCCCGCCGCCGCCGTGCCGCTGCTGTCCGCCGAGGTCGTGATCAGGGTGAAGACCTCGCGCAGGATCGCCAGGTTCACCGAGCTTTTCCCGGACGCGCTGGGCATGATCGCCCGATCCCTCAGGGCCGGCCAATCGTTGACCACCGCCATCCAACTGGTGGGGGAGGAGGTGCCGGAGCCGACGGGGACGCTCTTTAGGATCGCGTATGAACAGCAACAACTCGGGCTTAGGCTGGTCGACGCCCTGGCCACCATGAACCAGCGGATCGAGAGCATGGACCTCAGGTTCTTCACCACCGTGGTGGCCATCAACTCCGACATCGGGGGGAACCTCTCGGAACTTCTGGACAAGCTGGCGGTCACCATCAAGGAAAGACTGAAGATCCGCAGGCAGGTACGGGTCTACACGGCCCAGGGGAGGCTCTCGGGCTACGTGCTGGGGGCGCTGCCGCTGGTGGCGTTCGTAAGCTTCACCTTGCTCAGCCCGGAATACGAGAAGGAACTGCTCAAGGAACCGCTGGGGCTTTACATCCTCGCCTTCGCCACGCTGCTGCAGTTGGTCGGCTTGGTCATCATCAGGAAGATCATCAGAATCCAGATCTGAGGTACGCCATGCTCTACCTGATCGCCTTCACGGTATTCTGCTCGGTGCTGTTGCTGTCGGTGGCCCTGTCCCGGTTTCTGCTGTCGAAAAGGAGCCCGGTGGCGCAGCGCCTGGCCGCTTTCTTCCCGACGGACAAGCCTCTGCACCTCATGCCGGAAGTGGAGTCCGGCACCTGGGCCTACAAACTGCGGCGCATCGGCGAGCGGGTGAAACTCCCGAAGCAGGAACACTCCCGCTACAAAAAGGCGCTGGTGGCGGCGGGGTTCCACCGCGACAGCGTGCATGTCTTTCTCGGGAGCAAGCTCCTCTTAGCCGTACTGCTGCCGCTCCCCTACCTCCTCTTCATAGCGGCACCCAGGCATGCCTACTTCGACAGCGCCGGCATCGCTGTCTTATTGGCCTGCGCCATCATCGGCTACCTCTTGCCCAGCTACTGGCTCTCCGTAAAGGTCAGGAACCGCCAGTTGGTGATCTTCCACACCCTGCCCGACGTGCTGGACCTGGTTACCCTCTGCGTGGAGGCCGGCCTCAGCATGGATGCCGCCCTGCTGCGCGCCTCGGATGCCCCGCAGTTCGAAGAGAACCCGCTGGCCCAGGAGATCCGCCAGGTAACCATGGAAACCAGGGCCGGCAAGTCGCGAGTCGAGGCGCTCAAGGATATGGCGGAACGAACCATGGTAGACGACATGAGATCCTTCACCGCCACGCTCTCACAGACCGAGCGGTTCGGGACCAGCCTGAGCCAGGCCCTGCGCTCCTTCTCCGACGACTTGAGAACAAAACGGAGGCAAGCCGCCGAGGAGGCCGCCGCCAAGACCACCGTGAAGCTCATCTTCCCGCTCGTCTTCGCCATCTTCCCGGCCCTGCTGGTGGTGGTACTGGGCCCGGCGGTGGTCCAGATCGCAAGGGTGTTCAAGTAGTGGCAGTCAGGGCAGCACCACGGAGGAAATTCGCGTCCAAGGAGGTGATCCCATGAAAGTCGACTTCAACACGTTCATCCTGCTGGTAATTTCCGTACAACTGGCACTGAGCTATGCAAGAGCCAGGAAGTAGACGCACACCCCTTGCCGGCATGCGGTACGCCGGCGAGGGCCTCTCCCGAACCCTTTTCCCCAGCGACGGTCGCAGCAAACGCGATCGATACGCCCTTTGGGCCTGATGTGCCGGCCGGTACCCGACCTGGATGAACAATCGCCACCTGACACAGTGCCTGGTTCCCTCGATCGCCGATCTGCTCCTGGCGACGGTGCTCTGCACGCTGTTCTTCACCACCCCGTCACAGCTGCTGCTCGATGGGGACACCGGCTACCACATCCGCGCCGGGGAAGAGATCCTCAGGGCCAGGGCCGTCCCCCTTTTCGACATGTTCTCGCAACACGCCCCGCCACTTCCCTGGACGGCGCACGAATGGCTCGCGGAGGTCATCATGGCGCTGCTGCACCAGGCATGCGGGATGAGCGGGGTGGTCGCGCTGTATGCGCTGCTGCTGGCGGCAACCTTCCGGCTGCTGTTCAGGGCCCTCATGAGCTACCACGCGGGGGTTCTCCCGGCGACGGCGGTCACGCTGGCCACCCTCATCTGCTCAAAGCTGCACTGGCTGGCGCGGCCGCACCTCTTCACCTTCTTGTTGCTGGTTGTCTTTCACTACCTGCTGGAGGCCTGGCGTAGGAGGGGGGGCAGGTCGCTGTGGCTGCTGCCTCCCCTTATGCTGCTGTGGGCCAACCTGCACGGCGGCTTCGCCGCGGGACTCCTGCTGCTTGCGGCCTACCTGGCCGGAACGGCGGCTGGGATGGCCGGCGGCACACCTGAGACGCGGCGCGCCGCGCGGAGGAAGACCGGGGAGCTTGGTGCCGCATTTTTGGGGTGCCTGGCCGCGGCGCTACTCAACCCATACGGCTGGCGCCTGCTGCTGTTCCCGCTCAGGCTGGTCTCGGACCGTTACCTCATGGAGCACGTCGCCGAGTTTCTCCCCCCCTCCATCCACGGCTGGCTCCCCTTCAACTGCATGCTGCTGCTCCTGATCGCCCTCTTCGCGCTGTCACGAAAAAAGACCGAGCCGACGGAGCTGCTGCTGGTCCTGGGGTTCGGTTACATGGCCCTCACCTCGGCGCGCTACATCCCTTTGTTCAACCTGGCCACCGCTCCGGCGCTGGCAGCCCGGCTCGGGGAGTTGGGTCAGGAAGGTGGCGGCAGGTGGGTGCGCTTCTTAAAGGGGCTCTCCACCCGTCTCGCCCGCCTGGAGCGCCGCGCCCTGCCCGTATGGGGAGCAGCTGCCGTGGCTGTGGTTACCGCAGCAACTGCCGGAGGGCTCTTCCGCCATTCCTTCGACCGCCGGCTGATGCCGGTGGACGCCTGCGAGTTCGTGTTGCGCAAGGGGATCAAGGGTAAGGTGTTCAACAGCGACGAGTTCGGGGACTACCTCATCTACCGCGGCTATCCGGCCTGCCGGGTCTTCATCGACGGGAGGCTGGACATGTACGGAGCGCAGCGGCTCAAGGAGTACAACGAGGTGATCGATTTCCGGCCTGGATGGGACCGGGTGCTGGAGCGTTACGGCATCAGCTGGATCATCTTCGAGACAGATTCCAGGTTCGCCAGATTCCTGCAGCAAAGAGGCGAATGGCAACTGATCTACGCGGACGAGGTTGCCACGGTCTTCGAGAAAAAACCCGCCCCCCACTAGCCGTCCCACTAGCCGCTCCCTGCCCGTGCGCCCCCCTCCCCCCGTCGGCCAGAGCCATCGAGGCCACCCCCACGTTTCCCCTCCCTTTCGGTAAAGAAAAAGGACGTAAGGAAATACCTAGCACCATGCAAAACAACTAAAGTAGACGCCATCCTTGCCGATACGCTCACTATCCATATAACAACGGTTGTTTATTTTCACTATGACATTTTGCAACAAACAAAACCCCTTGAAAGGTCAAAACAAAGTGGGTAAAAAAGTTTTTGTTAATAATATAAACATCACACTGGAAGGCCCCCTGATCGTGGAGCGCGCGCAGGAGTTGCACCAGTTGCTCGTGGAGCGTCTCGACGGGGTGACGGAGAAGTGCCAGCAGGCGACCATCGATCTTTCCGGGGTAAGCGACATCGATGCCTGCGGCTGCCAATTGCTCGCGCTTTTCATGGAAAGCCTGAAACGCCGCGGCGCCACCCCCGTCCTCGCCCCAGCGCCCGCCGGAGTCACGGAACGGATCCACGCCCTCGGCTTCCGGGATCTTCTGGCGCTGCCGCCCGAGCGGTGAACCGGGCGGCGGCCAACAGCAAAGGAACTGGCATGACAACTCCCACAGGGGAAAAAAGCAGCGTGGACCTCAACCGCTTCAACGAGGTCTTCTTCGAGGAATGCGCCGAGAACCTGGCCGAGATGGAGCAGATCCTGATCTCGCTCGGAGACCGGGAACCGGACCACGAAGAGATGAACGCGATCTTCCGCGCCGCCCATTCCATCAAGGGTGGAGCCGGGATCTTCGGTTTCCAGGACATGACCGTGGTGACCCACGTCATGGAGTCGCTTCTGGACCGGCTGAGAAACCGCGAGACCCCGTTCGTCCCCGCCATGATCGACCTCTTTCTGGAAGCAGGAGACGCCATCGCCATGCAGCTTGCCTGGCACCGCGAGGGAAAGGCGGTGGACCAGGAGGCGATCGACCGGGTGCGGGCCAAACTGCAGCAGGCCATCGAAGCGGGGGCCCCGGCCCTGGAGCCGCCGGTGGAGCCGGAACAGGGCTCCCCTGCCCCGCACGAGGAAGAGCTGCTGCCGCGCCGCTGCCGGCTCGCCTTCACCCCCGACCCCGAGATCTTCGCGAGGGGGATCCGGATGGAGAGCATCATCTCCGAACTCACCGAACTGGCCGAACCGGGAGAGTTTGCCTGCAGCGCGCGGCTCATGGAACTCCCCGACCTGCCCGAGCTGGACCCGGAGCGCTGCATCACCTGCTGGGAGTTCACGCTGCTCACCCGGGCGAGCCGGGAGCAGGTCCTCGACGTGTTCATGTTCGTGGCGGACGAGGAGCAGCTCACCATCGAGGAGGAACCCGTGGACCGGCGCGGCCCGGCTGAAGAGCCGGCCCCAGAGGAGACGCTGCTCGCTCCCGCCGGCAGACGCGCCTATGACGGCAGCGAGGCCGCCCCGGGGGCCTTCGGCAGGCGCGGAGGCGAGGCCGAGTCCTCCATCAGGGTCAACGTCACCAAGGTGGACCAGCTGGTAAACGAGGTCGGGGAACTCCTGATCACCCAGGCTATGCTGAGCCAGATCGTGGCGGGACTCGATCCCGTCCTGCACCAGGCGCTGCAGCGGGGGCTCACCCAACTGGAGCGCAACACCCGCGACCTGCAGGCAAGCGTGATGTCGATCCGCCTGGTGCCGATCAGCATCGTGTTCAATCGTTTCCCGCGCCTGGTGCGCGAGCTGGCGGCCAAACTCGGCAAGCAGGTCGAACTGAAGACAGTCGGCGAGAGCACGGAACTGGACCGGGGGCTGATCGAGAGGATCGCCGACCCGTTGGGGCACCTTGTGCGCAACGCGCTGGACCACGGGCTGGAAAGCCCGGAACGGCGCGTTTCCTGCGACAAGAACCCGGTCGGCACGCTGCAGCTTTCCGCTTCCCAGGTGGGCGGAAGGATCGTGGTGGACGTGACCGACGACGGCGCCGGGCTGAACCGGGGCAAGATCCTCGCCAAGGCCGTGGAGTGCGGCATCCCCTGCTCCGAAAGCATGAGCGACGAGGAAGTCTGGCAGCTCATCTTCGCGCCGGGGTTCTCCACCGCGAGCGAGGTGACCGACCTCTCCGGCCGCGGGGTGGGGATGGACGTTGTCCTCAAGAACGTCCAGGCGATCGGCGGCCGGGTGCAGATCGCCTCGGAGGCGGGACGGGGGGCGCGCTTCACCATCAGCCTCCCGCTCACCCTGGCCATCCTGGAGGGGCTCTCGGTCGCAGTCGGGGCGGAAAAGTTCATCATCCCCCTCAACGTGGTGCTCGAGTCGCTGCAGCCCACCGCGGAGCAGTTGAAGAGCGTGAACGGGAGGGAGGTGGTCCAGGTGCGGGGGGAATACCTCCCCATACTCAAACTGCACCGGATCTTCAACCTGGAGGCGGAGGTGACCGAGCCGCAGCGGGGCATCCTGGTGCTGGTGGATGCCGACGGAGAAAGGGGGGCCATCATGGTCGACGCCCTCTTGGACGAGCAGCAGGTCGTAGTGAAGAGTATCGAAACCAACTACCGAAGGGTCGAAGGGAGCGCGGGGGCCACGATCCTGGGGGACGGCCGCGTGGCGCTCATCCTCGACATCCCCGAACTTTTTACCATGCACAAGAGGTTGTAGCAGCGGAAAGGAGGCAACACCATCATGCAGACGGCACAGGGCAACGCGGTGCAACAACTGGCGGCGGAGGCGGCTTCGGAGTACCTCACCTTCACCCTGGGAAGCGAAAGCTACGGCATCGACATCCTGAAGGTGCAGGAGATCAGGGGGTACGACTGCGTCACGCGCATCGCCAACACTCCCCCCTTCATCAAGGGGGTCATCAACCTGCGCGGGGTGATCGTCCCCATCATCGACCTGCGCATCAAGTTCAACGTGGGCGAGGCGACCTACCACGAGTTCACCGTGGTGATCATCATCAACGTGCTGAACAAGGTGGTGGGGATCGTGGTGGACGGCGTCTCCGACGTGGTGGCGCTCCCCGCGCAGAGCATCAAGCCCCCTCCCGAGTTGGGGGCGTCGCTGGACACCCGCTACATCACCGGACTTGGGACGTTGAACGACGAGATGCTGATCCTGGTGGACATAGAAAAGCTGATCGGTAGCGACGAGCTGCAGATCGTCGAAAGTACCGTGGAAGACACTCAGAAAGGGGCGGTGAACCAATGAAAATTTCCCGATTCAAAGACTGGAAGATCCTGACCAAGATCCTGAGCATCTCGGTAGCCACCATCGTCATGATGGCGCTCGGCGTGATGTTCTACGTGCTCCCCTTCGTGCAGAACAAGCTCATGGACGAGAAGATCCAGGCCACCAAGGCGGTGGTCGACGTGGCCTACGACGTCCTGACCGCGAATCAGAACGCGGTGAAGGAGGGGAGGAAAACCCTTCAGCAGGCGCAGGCCGACGCCCTGAAGCAGATCTCCGAGATGAGGTACCATGGCAACGAGTACTTCTGGGTCAACGACCTCGACACCAAGGTGCTCATGCACCCGATCAAGCCGGAGCTGGTGGGGAAGACCCAGTACGAAAACAAGGATCCCAACGGCAAAAGGCTCTACGTCGAGTTCGTCAACATCTGCAAGGAGAAGGGCGAAGGGGTGGTCGACTACATGTGGGCCAAGCCCGGCTCCACGGTACCGGTGCCGAAGATCTCCTACGTCATGCTGATGAAGGAGTGGGGCTGGATCGTGGGTAGCGGTATCTACGTCGACAACGTGACCGCCGAGATGAACAAGATGAAGTGGCAGATCATCGGCGGCACCGCGCTCCTTGCCGTTGTCATCTTCCTCTTCGCCTGGTTCGTGGCGCGCAGGATCAAGGAGGCTCTCGACCAGGCCATCGGCGCGTCCAAGCGCATCGCCTCGGGCGATCTCACCGCCCATATCACCGTGGACAGCAAGGACGAGACCGGCGAGCTCCTCGCCTCGCTCAAGGAGATGAACGACGGGCTCGCGCACATCGTGGGCGACGTGAGAAACGGGGCCGAATCGATCGCCACGGCAACCGAGGAAATCGCGGCGGGGAACGCCGACCTCTCCCAGCGTACCGAGGAGCAGGCGAGCGCCCTGGAGGAAACCGCCTCCAGCATGGAGGAGCTCACCTCCACCGTGAAGCAAAACGCCGACAACGCCCAGGCCGCGAACCAGCTCGCCATCAACGCCAGCGGCGTGGCGGTCAAGGGTGGCGACGTGATCAACCGGGTGGTGCGCACCATGGAGAGCATCACCGACAGCTCCAAGAAGATCTCGGACATCATCGGCGTGATCGACGGCATCGCCTTCCAGACCAACATCCTGGCCCTGAACGCCGCGGTGGAGGCGGCGCGCGCCGGCGAGCAGGGGAGAGGTTTCGCCGTGGTCGCAGCCGAGGTCAGGAGTCTCGCGCAGAGAAGCGCGGCAGCGGCCAAGGAGATCAAGGCCCTCATCGAGGACTCGGTCGCCAAGGTGCAGGACGGCAGCAGGCTGGTAGAGGAGGCCGGGCGCACCACTCAGGACATCGTCACCAGCATCAAGAGGGTGACCGACATCATGGCGGAGATATCCGCGGCATCGCTGGAGCAGTCCAGCGGCATCGAGCAGGTGAACACGGCCATCACCCAGATGGACGACGTGACCCAGCAGAACGCGGCCCTCGTCGAGGAGGCGGCCGCCGCCGCGGAATCGCTCGAAGAGCAGGCCCAGCAGCTGGTAGCGGTGGTGGCGCGCTTCACCCTGGAGCAGGGGCAAAAGACGTCATCCCCCCCCGCGGCCGAGAAGCGCAGGCTGACCCACGCCGCGGCAAGGCCCAAGGCCCCGGAGAAGAAGGCGAAACCCGTATCGGTGGCGGCAGGAGCAAAAGCGCAGGAACAACGTCCCTCCCGGTCCTCCGAGGCCGCCGAGCTGGACGATGATTGGAAGGAGTTCTGAGAACCGGTGCGCGCACGGAGCCGGCGCGCCCCCTGACGGGGGGGGGAGGCGCCGCGCCTCCCGGCGCTGCCGACCAGGGATGGGGCAACTTCCAGTACCGCTTCACCGAGGACGACTTCGCCCGGGTGCGCGGCTTCATCTACCGCAACGCGGGGATCTCCCTTGCCCCCGGCAAGATGGACATGGTCTACAGCCGGCTGGCGCGCCGGCTGCGGGCCAGGGGGATGGAAAGCTTCTCGCAGTACCTGGACCTCGTTGAAAGCGGCGACCTCCAGGAGGTGGAAGCCTTCATCAACGCCCTGACCACCAACATGACCTCCTTCTTCCGGGAGCCGCACCACTTCCGGCTTCTTGCCGAGCGCCTGCGCCAGCACCGGGACCGGAAGCAGGTGAGCATCTGGAGCTGCGCCTCCTCCAGCGGCGAGGAGCCCTACTCCATAGCGATGACGGCCCTGGATGCGCTGCCGGCGGGCTCCGGCCTGAGCATACTGGCCACCGACATCGACACCAACGTGCTGAGCAGGGGGAGCGAGGGGGTCTACCCGGTGGACCAGCTGCCCAAGATCCCGGAACCGTACCGGAAACGCTTCTTCCTCAGGGGGGAAGGGAGCAACGAGGGGTTCATTCGGGTGAAGGAGGAGCTGCGCCGCGCGGTGACCTTCAGGAGGCTGAACCTGCTGGATGCGCAGTGGCCCATGCGGGGGAAATTCGACTTCGTCTTCTGCCGCAACGTCATGATCTATTTCGACAGGCCCACGCAGCTCGCCGTATTGGAGCGGATCTCCCGGGTCTTGCACCCGGACGGGCTTTTATTCGTGGGACACTCGGAGAGCCTGCATCACGCCCAGGAGCTGTTCCGCGTCTGCGGCAACACCACCTACGCCTTGAGGAGCTGACAGTGCCGCAGAAAGGGAAGCCGGGAAGGGCGAAGACGGAGCCGCCGGACCGGGAAGGGCTGGGGAGACCCAGCTACTACGACCCCGAGTTCGAAACGGTCGCGGTGAAGATCGTGGCGGGGGAATTCTTCGCTACCGGCGAGGACGTAGCCATCGCCACCCTGCTCGGCTCCTGCGTCGCGGTCTGCCTCTACGACATCGAGCTCGGCATCGGCGGCATGAACCACTTCATGCTGCCCGAGCTGGCGGGCGAGGGGGGGACTGAGTTCTGTACCGGCGTCTGCGACCTCAACTCCAAAAGCTGCGCCCGCTATGGCTCCTGCGCCATGCGGCGCCTGCTGCAGCAACTGGAACTCCTGGGTGCCGACCGCAAGCGGCTGGCCGCGAAGATCTTCGGCGCGGGGCGGGTCATGGACAGCAGCACCGACATCGGCGGCCACAACGCCGCCTTCGCAGTCGATTACCTGAAGAAACACGGGATCCCGATCATCGCCTCAGACCTGGGGGAGTGCTGCCCCAGGAAGGTGATGTTCTTTCCCAAAACCGGCCGCGCCCTCGTGAAGAGGATGCGCGCCCTGCGCGCAGGAAGACACTGAAAATGCCCATCAAGGTGCTGGTAATAGACGACTCTGCCCTGGTTCGGTCCCTCTTGACCGAGATCATCAACGCCACCCCCGACCTCAGGGTTGTGGGAACCGCACCGGACCCACTGGCGGCCCGGCAGCGCATCAAGGAACTGAACCCCGACGTGCTCACCCTGGACGTGGAAATGCCCAAGATGGACGGCCTCGCCTTCCTGGAAAAACTGATGAGGCTGCGCCCCATGCCGGTGGTCATGGTTTCCTCGTTGACAGAAAAGAGCTCGGCGGTGACGCTGAAGGCGCTGGAGCTTGGTGCATTCGACTTCATCACCAAGCCGAAGATAGACATCCGCAGCGGGCTTATGGAGTACGCCGAGGAGCTTGCCGAGAAGATCCGCTGCGCGAGGCTCTCCTTCAAGAGAAGGGGAAGCGTCCCCGGGGTCGCCCCGCCGGTGGAGGCGAAGCTGAGCGCCGACGCGGTCCTGCCCAACCGCCGCCAGCACTTCTCGACCACGGAGAAGGTGGTGGCCGTGGGCTCCTCGACCGGAGGCACCGAGGCGCTCAAGACCTTCCTCACCGCGCTCCCGGCGGACTGCCCCGGCATCCTGATCACCCAGCACATGCCGGAGACCTTCACCCGGACCTTCGCCGCGCGGCTGGACGGCCTGTGCGCCCTGGCGGTCAAGGAGGCCGAGCACGGGGACCGGGTGCTCCCGGGACACGCCTACATCGCGCCGGGCAACCGGCACATGCTGCTCTCCAGGAGCGGGGCAAACTACACCATCGCCCTGGACGACGGGCCGCCGGTCTCCCGGCACCGTCCCTCGGTCGACGTGCTGTTCCGCTCCACCGCCAACTGCGCCGCGGACAACAGCCTCGGCATCATCCTGACCGGCATGGGAGACGACGGCGCCGCAGGGATGCTGGAGATGCACAACGCCGGCGCGAGAACGCTGGCACAGGACGAGGAAAGCTGCGTCGTCTTCGGCATGCCCCGCGAGGCGATCGCCCGGGGAGGGGTAGACGAGGTGGTCCCCCTCTCCGAGATGGCGGGGCGCCTCATCGGCTGGCTTGCCTCGCACGGCAAACGCAGCTTCAGGGTTTAAAGCAGGGCAAGGCGCCGGGGGAAGATGTGAAGCAGCTCAAGATCGCTACCGACAAGTTTTCCATACTGCTTCTGGCCAGCGCGATCGTCGTCGCGGTGGTGATGATCACCGCCAATCACATCATGCTGGACCAGATCAAGGATGAGGCGGTGCGCCAGGCCAGCCGGCAGCAGGAAAGCAGCATGCTGGTGTTCTGGGAGCTGATGGACCGCCACGGTCGGCACTTCCATATCGAGAACGGCAAGCTCATCCTCGGGGACTACTACACCCTCAACGGCGACAACGAGATGCCGGACAAGATCTTTGCCATGACCGGCAGCAGGGCCACCATCTTCCAGGGGGACACCCGGGTGGCCACCAACGTCATGAAGGAGGACGGGACCCGGGCCATAGGGACGAGGCTCACCGGGCCCGCCTACGACGCCATCTTCAGGCGGGGGGACCGTTACCGCGGCGAGGCCGACATCCTGGGGATACCCTACTTCACCGCCTACGACCCCGTCCACGACCTCAAAGGCAAGGTAATCGGGGCCCTGTTCGTGGGGGTGAAGCAGAGCGAGTACCTGGCACGCTACGACCGGATCAACCTCAAGATCAGCGCCATCAACATCTCGCTGGCGGCCATCTTCGTGATCTGCGCCCTGATCCTGGGACTCGAGCGCAGGCGCTCGGAGAACGAGATCAAGAGGCAGCTGGGCTTCCAGCAGCTCCTGCTGGATACCATCCCGAGCCCCATCTTCTCCAAGGATGCCCGGGGGCACTACAACCTGTGCAACAAGGCGTTCCAGTTCTACGTGGGGCTGAGCAGCGACCGGCTCATCGGCAAGTCCGCCTTCGACCTCTGGGACAGGGAGCTCGCCCGGAAATACACGGACATGGACCGGGAGATCCTGGAGACCACGGGAACGCAGGTCTACGAGTCCCAGGTGCGCTACGCGGACGGAACGCTGCACGACGTCATCTTCCACAAGGCGGCGGTCAGGGACGACCAGGGCAACGCCGCGGGGCTGGTGGGGGTCATCCTCGACATCACCGAGCGCAAGGCCGCCGAGCAGGAGAGCCGCAAGCTCGAGGCGCAGATGCACCATTCGCGCATGATCGAGTCCATGATGATCCAGCTGAACCACGACCTGAACACGCCGCTTACCCCGCTCTTCGCCCTGATCCCCATGATCCGCGCCAAGGTGAGCGACCCGGGCGTGGAGAGGATGCTGGAAATCTGCCAGCAGTGCGTGAACCAGATCCAGGGGCTCGCGGGAAAGGCACTCGACCTGGTGCGGATCTCCTCGAATCCGCCCCGGCTCATCCCGGTGAGTCTCTCCGCCGCGGCCGAGAGCGCCCTGAGCGAACTCTCCCCCGCTCTGGCACAGCGCGGGGTGATCTGCTGCAACGCCATCGACCCGGAGCTCCAGGTACTTGGATCGGCGGAACAGCTCACGCTGCTGTTCAAGAACCTGCTCAGCAACGCCGCGCGCTACGCCGCCCAGAACGGGAAGGTGATCATCTCGGCCCTCGACAAGGGGGAGGAGGTCGAGGTGTCGGTCCAGGACGACGGCACAGGGCTGGACCACGAGCAGCTGACCCGGGTCTTCGACGAGTTCTACAAGGCGGACACCGCGCGCCACGACCTGAACACGCAGGGGCTCGGGCTCGCGATCTGCCGCAGGATCGTCACCAACCACGAGGGAAAGCTCTGGGCGGCGAGCCCGGGAGCGGGCTGCGGCACCACCATGTTCTTCACCTTGAAGCGGGCGGGGAACCAGCCCCCCGCGGCGCACGAAGGCGCGCTGTTCCAGGAAAGCCGTAAAGAGAGCAACCAGATATGAGACACTTCTCCATAGCAGAGCTCAAGACCCGCATCGGCATAACCGTCGCGGCCGTAATCGCCGCGGTGATCGGCATCTTCGCCTTGGGCGAGAGCGGGTCCCTGGTCGGTGAGCCGTTGCAGCAGTCCATGCTGATCCTCGTTCTCTGCGTGGTGATTGCGGCACTTACCCGTATCCTGTTCTCCCACCTGGCTCACCTGGAGGAAACCGAGCGCATCGTCCAAGGGCAACAGGCGGAGCTGGCGCTCAAAGCGGCCCAGATCGAGGCCGCCAACGATTGCATCGTGCAGACCGACGAGCAGGGACGGCTGCTCTACTTCAACCAGGCGCTCTGCCGGCTGACCGGGTACGCACCGGAAGAGCTGGTCGGGCTCCGCCTGCAGCAGCTGGAACCGCCCGAATTCGCCGCCAGCGAGGAGCCGACCATCGCCAGGCTCAAGGAAAGCGGCGAGGCCAGCTTCGAGAGCGCCTACCTCGCCAAGGACGGGTCCGAGATCCCGATAGAGGTCCGGGCACGGGTCATGGAGAGCGAAGGTCGGACGCTGATCTTGAGCATCGCGCGGGACATCACCCAGAGAAAGCACGCCGAACAGCGGGAGCGCAGCCGCCTCAAGGCGCTGGAACGGATCGCCAGCGACGCGGAGCTGGAGGAGCTGCTGACCGACGTGGTGCAGTTCGTCGAGGATTGCCTTCCCGGCTCGCTCTGCTCCATACTCCTCGTCGACGAATCGGGCACCAGGCTGCGCCACGGCTGCGCCCCCTCGCTACCCGCCGAGTACAACCAGGCGGTGGACGGCATAAAGATCGGCAAGGGGAAGGGCTCCTGCGGCACCGCGGCCTTCCTGCGGCAGCGCGTAGTGGTCGAGGATCTCGCCCCCCATCCCTACTGGCACAACTTCCAGCCGGCGCGGGAAGCCGGCCTCAGGTCCTGCTGGTCCGAGCCGGTCTTCGCCAGCAACGGCACCCTCCTGGGAACCCTCGCGGTGTACCACCGGGAGCCGCGCGCGCCCGGGAACGAGGATCTCCAGTTGCTGGAGTCGGCGGCCCACCTGGCCGGCATCGCCATCAGTCGGGTCCGGGCCGACGAGGGGCGTCACGTACTGGAAGAGCAGCTGCGCCACAGCCAGAAGATCGAGGCGGTGGGACAGCTGGCCGCCGGCGTCGCCCACGACTTCAACAACCTGCTCACGCCGATCATCGTCTATGCCGACATGCTGCTCAGGATCTCTCCCGAGGGGAGCCCCCAGACGCGCATGATCCAGTCCATGAGCTCGGCGGCCCACAAGGCGAGCGACCTGACCCAGAAGCTCCTCTCCTTCGGACGCAAGCAGATGCTGCACATGAACCTTCTGGACCTGAACGAGGTGATCACGTCGTTCAGGGAGATCATGCGCGCCACCGTCAGGGACAACATCGAGATCGACCTGCTGCTCTCCCCCGGCGCCGCCAAGGTCCAGGCAGATCGCGGCCAGTTGGAGCAGGTCCTCTTGAACCTCGTCTTGAACGCGCAGGACGCCATCGAAGGGGGCGGCTCCATCTGCATCGAGACCGGCCACCTGATACTGGACGACGAGTTCCACCGGCAGCATCCGGTCGCCAAGCCGGGGCACTACATCCTGCTCGCCTTCAGCGACGACGGCTGCGGCATGACCGAGGAGACGCTGCGGCACATGTACGAGCCGTTCTTCACCACCAAGGAGAGCGGCCGCGGCACCGGCCTCGGTCTCGCCACGGTCTACGGCGTCATCAAGCATCACGGCGGCTGCATCGACGTGAAGAGCCGCCCGGGGCAGGGCACGAGGTTCGCGATCTACCTCCCCGCCAGCGCGAGTTCCGCCGAGCCCATCATGCGCCCTCCCGCCGGGGTAGCCCCCCCCGAGCATGACAGCAGCGAGAGGACCATCCTGCTGGTCGAGGACAACCAGATGATCCGCGAGGTCGCCGCCGACCTGCTCGCCTCCTTCGGCTACCGGGTCCTGGTGGCGGAGACCCCGTCCCGGGCGCTGGAGCTGGCGGAGGCGGAGGAACAGGGGATCGACCTGCTGGCGACGGACGTGGTCATGCCGGAAATGACCGGGCCCGAGCTGTACGAGAAACTGCAGGAGCGCTACCCCGCGCTCCCCGTGCTCTACATTTCGGGATACACCAACGCCATGGCGCCACAGGAAGAAAACCTGCGCCAAGAGGCGATCTTCCTGGCCAAGCCCTTCACCCTGGAGCAGTTCATGGCCCGGATCAACGAGATGCTGTACCAAGTGAAACCGCCCCAGGGCGAGCCCCCGCCGCTGGACCACCGCACCATGGCCCAGCTCCTCGAAGCACAGCAAGGCGCGCCCGCGCCGGAACATAAGGAACCACAGCCATGAACAGACGGGTAATGATCGTAGACGACAACGAGTACGTCAGGGCATCGGTGGACATCATCTGCGAATCCGCACGGCTCGAATTGGCCAGCGCGGCTAGCGGTCCCGAGTGCCTGGAGCAACTGGAGGCGGGATTCCGGGGGGTCATCCTCATGGACATCATGATGCCGGACATGGACGGTTGGGACACCATCAGGGAGATCGTGGACCGGGGGTTGTACCCGGGCAACGTCATCGTCATGTTGACCGGGATGGGCGAGCCCGACTCGAAGATGGAGGGGCTGCAGGAGTACGTCTCGGACTACATGACCAAGCCCTTCACCCCGGACGAGTTGCTGGATTCCATCGAGTACTACCTCACCCTGCTGAACACGCCGGTCGACCATGACTAGCAGGAATCTGGTGGTCATAGGCGTCTCCACCGGAGGGCCGCTGACGCTCAAGGCGCTGTTCAGGGAACTGCCGCCGCTGAACGCAGCCTTTCTCATCGTGCTGCACATCACGCCGGAGATGGACTACCGCATTGCGCAGGGACTGGCAACGGCCGCCTCGATGCCGGTGAAGCTCGCCGAAGACGGCGAGTTCCTGAAAAGCGGCCACGTCTACATGGCGCCGGGGGGGCTCCACCTCCAGTTGACGGGAAACAACCGGGTGGTCCTGTGCGAGGGCCCCAGGGTCAACTACGTGCAGCCGGCCGCGGACGTCACCATGCTCTCCTTGGGCAGGCCGCTGAAAGGCAAGTTGATCGGCATCGTGCTGACCGGCATGGGGCGCGACGGCGCCGACGGGATCAGGCACATCCACGAGATCGGCGGCATCACCATCGCCCAGGACCAGCAGTCATCCACCATCTACGGCATGCCCAAGGCTGCTGCCCAGACCGGGGCGGTCGATTACGTCCTTCCCCCTAAGAAGATAGCGGGCAAGCTGATGGAGTTGCTGGAGCCGATGTAAAGGGGGGCTACCGCCGCTCCCCCCTCCCGCTCCCCCGGGGCATGCTCCAGCAGGAAGTCGACGAAGGCGCGGTTGGCCAGCGAGAGATAGGTGTCCTTCTTCCAGGCGATGAGCAGGTTGAGGTGCAACGGAGGATCGAAGGAGACCGCGGCGAGATCGGTGTCTTCGGCCACCACCATCTTGAGGAAGATGGAGATCCCGGTACCGTTGCGCACCAGCGACTTAACCAGGGAGAAGAGGTTGGTCTCGAAGATTATCCTCGGCGCACTGCCGGTCCCCTTGAGCGCCTCCAGGAAGAACTCCCTGATGTAGTACCCCTCCTTGTAGAAGACCAGCGGCTCTCCGATGAACTCCGCGAGCGTCACGGCCTGCCGTCCGGCAAAGGGATGGTCCAGCGGCACGCAGACAACGATCTCCTCGCGCAGGAAACGGCGCACCTCCAGGGTGGCGGGAAAGGCGGCGCTCCCCCCGCCGGCAACCACCCCCATGTCCAGCTCCCCATCCCCTATCATCTTCTGGATCCTCCCCGAGCCCTCCCCGAGCACCGAGATGCTCAGTTGCGGATAGCTCCTCTTGAAGTCCCGGAAGATGTCGGGAAAGAAGTAGGCGCTTATCATCGGGGTGATGCCGATCCTCACCTCTCCCCTGCTGAGCCCCTTCAGTTCGGCCATCTCCAGCTCGGCGCCGCGCAGGTCATCCATGATCCGCCTGGCGTGCGACAGGAAGATCTCCCCCTCCGCCGTCAGCGAGACCTTCTTGTCCTGGCGGTTGAAAAGGACCAGGTCCAGTTCCTCCTCCAGCTTCTTCACCGCCATGCTGACCGCGGGCTGCGCGATGCGCAGCGACTCCGCCGCCTTGGTGAAGTTGCTAAGCCGCGCCACCTCGAGGAAATACCTCAACTGCCTGATGTCCATGCCGCCCCCAATCGATAAAAAATAACTATCGAAGCGATAAGCATTATATATTTTTCTTATGATACGGCAAGGGGTATAGTTGCTTCGGAAGCGGCGGACAACAACAGGGGAAAACAATGGGATCCATCAAAAGCGGCACCAAACGATACCGGCAGATCAACTGGGCCTTTTTCTTCGCGGGCTTCGTCACCTTCATCACGCTGTACGACCTGCAGCCGCTGTTGCCGGTGTTCACCCGGGAGTTCGGCGTCAGCGCCATGTTCGCCAGCCTGCCGCTTTCCGTGACCTCCTGCGCCCTCGCCGTCTCGATGCTTTTCGCCGGGACCATCTCCGAGACGCTGGGGCGGAAAACCGTGATGGTCGCCTCGCTGGTAACCACCTCCGTTTTGGCCTACCTGACCGCCCATACCCAGAGCCTCGAGCAGCTGGTCGTGGTGAGGTTCCTGCAAGGGATCGCCCTGGCCGGGCTTCCGGCCGTGGCCCTGGCCTATCTGAGCGAGGAGATCGCCCCGGCTTCGCTCACCTCAGCCATCGGGCTCTACATAAGCGGCAACGCCATCGGCGGCATGACCGGCAGGATCTTCACCGCCACCATGGCGGAGGCGACCTCCTGGCGCACGGCCCTTGCCGTCATCGGCGCAGTCTGCTTCGTGCTGAGCCTCTATTTCGCCAAGAGCCTCCCCCCCTCGGAGAACTTCAAGAAGCGACCCTTTGCCGTGCGTTACCTGTTCAGCTCCCTGTACCGGCAGTTGCAGGACCCGGGGCTGCTCTGCCTGTACGGGATCTCCTTCCTGATCATGGGGAGCTTCGTGACCCTGTACAACTACATCACCTTCCGGCTTTTGGGTGCGCCGTACCACCTCCCGGCCTCGCTGGTGAGTCTTATCTTCCTGGTCTACATGCTCGGTTCCTTCAGCTCTTCCATGATCGGGGTGCAGGTGGAGCGCTTCGGACGTGGCCGGATGCTCTTTCTCACCATAGGCACCATGGTCGCGGGGGCCTTGTGCACGGTGAGCCGCGACCTGGGCACCATCGTTACCGGGATCGCCATTTTCACCTGCGGCTTCTTCGGCGCCCACACCATCGCCTCCAGCTGGGTGGGGAGCCGCGCCAAGAACGCACGTGCGCAGGCTGCCTCCCTCTATCTCTTTTTCTACTACCTCGGGTCCAGCGTCTCCGGCACCGTCGGCGGACTGTTCTGGAGCGCTTTTGGGTGGCAGGGCGTGGTGCTCCTGATCTTGGGACTCCTTGGGGGTGGGCTGGCACTTTTGAAGTTTCTCACCACCTGCGCCGAGACCGAATGCCCCGCCCGCAACGCCGTTGCCTCACTCGACGTTTTGCGCAGTTAACCTCTCAAGTTCCAGGCGTGCTCGCCGATAAAATCCTCAGAAGTCAGGAGGAGCAAAGCATGCCGGAACTTATTCGTGTAGCAGACGGGGTGTCCATTCCCCTGGAAATGTTAGGGACCTGGGACCGGGTTTCCGAACTGGCGTCGAAATACGGCCGCGTCTTCGAAGCCGATTTGGGGCGGCTGGGATTCAACCTGCGCCCCATCTACCATCTCAACAACTACATCGGCGGCGAGCAGGCCATAGCCTTTGGCACCGCCACCTCATCGAGGTTGCAGTTCGTGCTCCGTCCCGACATCTACAAGGCCATGGTAGGCAGCATAGTCCACTGATGTCCAATGCAGCGGGGTAAGCGACGACGCTCCCCGCCTGCCTCCGCAGTGCTGCAGCACATCCGCCCGCCGCCGCGCCACGCTCCCCCTTCAGCACCGCCCTTCCCGCTCTTCCCGCCCTTCCCGCCCTTCCCATCCTTCCCATCCTTCCCATCCTTCCCGTCCTTCCCATCCTTCCCATCCTTCCCGTCCTTCCCATCCTTCCCATTGGCTCCCATTGGCTCCCGTTGGCTCCCGTTGGCTCCCCCAAAGCCCCCATCCCCCGCCACAAGACAAAAAAGATCCCCAAAACCACAAACCCGTTTTTTATGACTTAGGTCAAGGTCGCCACCGTCAATAGCCGCTAGAGTCACATCATCGAAGCGGCACAAAGGAGCCGATGACTGCCACGGGGACCGCTTCGACAGATCAAGCTCACTCGGGAGAACGGATGAAGACCTTTTTGAAGAACCTTTTCGGTATGGGAAACTCAACTCAAAACAACGCTAAGGAGGAAGTGATGGACAACATGTTTTGCTACCAGTGTGAACAGGCCGCCAACGGCGGTTGCTCCAAAGTAGGCGTCTGCGGCAAGAAACCGGAAGTAGCTGCTCTGCAGGACCTGCTGGTGTACAACCTGAAAGGGATCGCCTTCTGGGCCAACCTCGCCCGCGATAAAGGCGCCAAGGACGCAGCCATCGACCGCTTCATGCTGGACGGCCTCTTCACCACGGTGACCAACGTCGACTTCGACGCCGAGGAGATCGCCAAGCTGGTGCGCGAAGCAGCCACCCTGCGCAACCAGGCACAGGCACTGTACGAGAAGGCCAACGGCGCCCCGTACGCCGGCACCGTACCCGAGGCGGCGCAGCCGTTCCACGCCGGCACCACTTCCGAGCTGGTCGAACTGGGTGCAAAACACGGCGTCAAGAGCGACGAGGTCGACGCCGACGTGAAGTCCGTAAGGGAAATCCTCATCTACGGCATGAAAGGCTACGCGGCGTACGCTCACCACGCCCTGGTGATCGGCCTCGAGAGCGAAGAGGTCTACGCCTTCACCCACAAGGCGCTGGCAGCGACCCTCGACCTCAAACTCGGCCTCATGGACTACGTCGGCCTCGCCATGGAATGCGGCAAGATCAACCTGGTCACCATGGAGCTGCTCGACAAGGCCAACACCGACAGCTTTGGCCACCCGGTACCGACCCCGGTACAGCTCGGCACCAAGGCGGGCAAGGCGATCCTCGTTTCCGGCCACGACCTGCGCATGCTGGAAGAGCTCCTGAAGCAGACCGAAGGCAAAGGGATCAACATCTACACCCACGGCGAGATGCTCCCCGCCCACGGCTACCCGGGCCTCAAGAAGTACGCCCACCTGGCCGGCAACTTCGGCGGTGCATGGCAGGACCAGGCCAAGGAGTTCGTGGACTTCCCCGGCGCCATCATCTTCAACACCAACTGCATCCAGCGCCCGGCCGAGAGCTACAAAGACCGTCTCTTCACCTGGGGCCTGGTCCAGTGGCCGGACGTCAAGAACATCAACGGCTGGGACTTCTCCCCGGTAATCGAGAAGGCGCTCGCACTCCCCGGCTTCGAAGAGGCCCCGGGCAAGGAGATCCTCACCGGCTTCGGGCACAACGCGGTGCTCGGCGTGGCCGACAAGGTCATCGACGCGGTGAAGGCAGGGCAGATCCGTCACTTCTTCCTGATCGGCGGCTGCGACGGCGCCAAGACCGGCCGTAACTACTACACCGAGTTCGCCGAGCAGGTGCCGAGCGACTGCGTCATCCTGACCCTGGCCTGCGGCAAGTACCGCTTCAACAAGCTCGACTTCGGCGACATCGGCGGCATCCCGCGCCTTCTGGACATCGGCCAGTGCAACGACGCCTACTCCGCGATCCAGATCGCCGTGGCACTTGCCGGCGCCTTCAACTGCGGCGTCAACGACCTGCCGCTCTCCTTCATCCTCTCCTGGTACGAGCAGAAGGCGGTGGCGATCCTCCTCACCCTGCTCCACCTGGGCGTGAAGAACATCAAGCTGGGACCGAGCCTGCCGGCCTTCATCACCCCGAACGTGCTGAACTTCCTGGTCGAGAACTTCAACATCGGCCCGATCGGCACCGCAGAAGGCGACCTGAAGCAGATCCTCGGGTAAGCCAACCCCCGCGGCACAGACAGCAGCAAACGAAAAAAGGCGGTCCCGGGTTCAACACCGGGGCCGCCTTTTTATTTGTTTGTCATGGTTGCTGGACGAAGCTCCTCCCCCTCCGGGGGGAAGGACTCTGCTACGTATCTTTTTTATCGTTCTCGGGGATGGCCTCGGTCACACTCTCGCAGATGATCTTCTTGCTCCCCTGCATGTCCGAGTATTTGAACCCGCCGCCGAGCGTGGTCGGTGAGCAGACGTTATCGGGTGAATTGGCGTTGACCAGGCAGATCGCGCAGGTCACGGTCGGGTTGTCGGTGAGTTTTTCCACCTCTTCAACCAGACCTTTACTGTGCAGGTAGCAGATGTGGTGCTCATGATCGCCCGCACAGACACATGTTGCTTTAGGTTCCATCGTTTCCCCCTCGGGTATCACCCGGTTGCGGCCGGCTGTCAGCACCGGCACATCGAATATGCTATCTCTTTTCCCTCTCTCCGTCATCCGGCAGCGTTCCTGACTGCGGATCACTTCTGCATCGGTTTTTTCTTCTGCTTGAGCGCGTCCTTCAGTCGCTGCTGTGCCTGGGCAATCAGCATCTGGTGCGTCCCCTCGCCGCTTTCTCCCTCCGCGGGCTGACGCTGCACATAGCTGCCGTCGGACTGCATGTCCCAGGCGGAACGGTGGTCCGCATCGTAGCAGTCAAGGACGGTGCGCAGCTCGGTGGTCAGCTCAGGCGCCGTGACCGGGCAGAGGACTTCCACCCGCGCCTCGAGGTTGCGCTTCATGGCATCGGCGGAAGAGATGAAGTACTCCTCCGTGCCTCCGTTTCTGAAGTAGTAGATCCGGGAATGTTCGAGGAAGCGCCCGACGATGCTGGCCACGCGGATGTTGTCCGACAGCCCCGGGATGCCGGGGCGCAGCCGGCAGGTGTCCCGCACGTACAGGTCGACCTTCACCCCCGCCATCGAGGCACGGTAAAGCGCCTTGACGATGTCGCCGTCCTCCAGCGCGTTCATCTTGAACCTGATCAGCCCGCCGCCGGTTTGCCGGTGCAGCTCCACCTCCCGCTCGATGCGCGTGAGGAGAGCCTTCTTCAGGAGCTTAGGCGCCGGCATGACCGCACGGTAGTTGCGCTTCGCCGTGAACCCGGTCGTGAGGTAGTTGAAGAGCTCAGTGACGTCCTGGGCAATGACATCGTCGCAGGTGATGATGCCCGTGTCGCTGTAGATGCGGGCGGTCTCGGTGTGGTAGTTCCCCGTACCGATGTGGACGTAGCGCCTGAGTCCCTGGAAGTCCTGGCGCACCACCAGGATCACCTTGCAGTGGGTCTTGAGGCCGACCACACCGTAGGTGACATGGATCCCCGCCTCTTCCATCACCTCGGCCAGGTGGATGTTGGTTGCCTCGTCGAAGCGCGCCTTCAGTTCCACGACCACCGCCACCTGCTTGCCGTTCTGCGCCGCCTGCACCAGCGCGTCGATGATGCGCCCCTGGATCGAGGTGCGGTACAGGGTCATCTTGATGGCGCGCACCTTGGGATCGTTGGCCGCCTCACGCAGGAAACGCTCCACCGAGGTGGAGAAGGAGACGTACGGGTGCTGCAAAAGGATCGCTCCCAGATCGCGGATGGTATGAAAGATGTTCCTCTCCGCGGGGAGTTGCGGGTGGTCGATCGGGTGGTGCGGAGGGTCGTGCAGCCGCGGGTAATCGAGCTTTGAGATCTCGAAGAGGTCGCGCAGGGCGAGCATCCCCGATACCTCCAGGACATCGTTTTCCTCGTCCAGTTCCAGCTCTGCCGCCAGGCGCCCGCGGTGCAGCGGCTCCATCCCCTCCCCCACCTCGAGCCGAACGATGGGAGCGAACTTGCGCTCCTTAAGCTCCGACTCGATCATCGACATCAGGTCGTCTGCCTCTTCCTCGTCCTTCTCGGTGTTGGCGTTGCGGGTGACCCGGAAGATCTCGCAGGAAACGATCAGCATGCCGGGGAAGAGCATGTCCAGGTTGTTCATCATCACCTGCTCGATCGGGATGAAGTGATCTCCCTTACCCACCCGGATGAACCGTGACGTCCCCAGCCCGATCGGCACCTTGACCCGTGCCAGGGTGTGCTCTCGCGACTTCGGGTAGCGCAGCGTCACCAGGAGGTTGAGCGAAAGGTTGGAGATGAACGGGAAAGGATGGGCAGGATCTATGGATTGCGGCGTCAACAGCGGGTAGATGTTGGTGTAGTAGTGCTCGCGCAGTTGCTTCTTCTCTTTGGGGGTCAGGGTGTCGTAGCTCTCGATGACGATCCCCTTGGCCTCCAGGAGTTCCCTCACCTGGCGGAAGGCTTCCCTTTTGGCGGCCTCGATCTCGCGGACCGAGGCATTGCACTCGATTACCTGCTGGCGCGGCGTCCGGCCGTCCAGGGTCAGCTCGTGCAGCCCCGCGCCGATCTGCTGCTTCAAACCGCCGATCCTCTTCATGGCGAATTCGTCGAGGTTGGAGCTGACGATGGCGATGAACTTGAGCCGCTCCAGCAGCGGGGTGCGCTCGTCCACCGCCTCGTGCAGCACCCGGCGGTTGAACTCGAGCCAGGTGAGCTCACGGTTCAGGTACCAGCGACTCTCGCCCAGGTCGAATTCGGACTGCTCAACGCCGGCCGGGCTCTTCGGTTTGGGCGGCTGTTTGGCACCCGGCTTCGTTGCCTTGGCGGCCTTGGGCTTGGTACCTCCGGGCTTGCTCGCCTTGGCAGCTTTCGTCGCTTTGGCGGCCTTGGCATCCTTGGCCGGTTTGATTTCTTTGGCAATCTTGCTGCTTTTGACGTCCTTGGGGACTTTCCCCTTGGAGACCTTATCGCTCTTTGACTTTCCTGCCTTGCCCCCTTTTTCCTGCTTCAGCGCCTTCTGCTTCACCCCTTTGGGCCGCTGCGGGTCGCCGGCGGCACTGGGACTCGGGGCGGCAAGCACAGTCACATTACCTTCAATGAAATGAAGATTACTCTCTAAAGGATGGTCCGAGGCCTCGGCTGCCTGGCCCGGATTCATTTGCGGGATCTCAAGCACATTCTGCAGGACGGGCTCTGGCTCATTCACCAGGTGAAAGGCATCCTCTTCTTGCTCGGTTTTCAGGGGTACGACAAGTTTGGTCTCCATGACCTTGGTCTCCAGAGCTGTAGAATAATAATATTCTTACATTATTATCCGACGAAGGCAACCGTCGCCCGCTTTTGAGTATGGCTGACAGAGAAAGGCCCCCGCCGGTCCTGTTGCGCTTGCCGGTACGGGGGCCTTTCCTGTTGCCTATGCTGCCTATTGTTATTCCGCAGGCGGGATTTTTCGCGCCCGCGCCGCCCTCTTTCTCAATATCTTCATAACCTCAGTCGAGTTCAGCTCTTTTTCCTTCTGTTTGCGCCGCTCCACGATGACCACAACCGGTGCGTTCTCTTCCTTGCCATCCTTTTCGCCCATGGTCCACCTCCAGCTGCGCGGCTTCGCGCCCCAGCATCCGGCCAATGACGAACATTTTATCTTCATTGCCTCACCTTGCCAGCGGTCCCATGTCGATTTGCTTATCGCAGGCCGACCTCTATAATCCTTAGGTCGAGCCAACGCCCCTTCCTCAAGGAAGCCGATGAAGATACTCCTTTTGGCAATGCCGGACGCCGCCAACAACTTCCATCGCATCATCAAGGTTCCCAACCTGGGCCTCTGCTCGATTGCGGCCCACCTCGCGCTGCACGAGGTGAAGGTCGTGGACCTGGTGCTGGTGCATCGGAACATCCAGACCTGGCTGCAGCAGTTCCTGCACGAGTTCAGGCCGGACGTGGTCGGCATCAGCAGCATGAGTTTCCAGTACGAAAGCGCCCTCAGGGTGATGTCGATCTGCCGTGCCCGTCTTCCCCAGGCCAAACTGGTGCTGGGCGGCTACCACGCCACGCTCTCCTACCGGGAGCTGACCTGCGGCACGCCTCCCTTCGATTTCCTGGTGCGCGGCGAAGGGGAGCAATCCTTCCCGGCTCTTTTGGAGGCGCTGGACGGGCAGCGCTCCTTCTTCGACGTCCCGGGATTATCCTGGGCGCGCCATGGCAGTTTCATCCACAACCCGACCGCTCCCCTGCTGGACCTGGACCGGTTGCCGCTGCCCAATCGCAGCGCCCGGGTCCTGGACGGCTTCACCTATTTCAATCGCAAGCTCGACTGCGCCGAAACCTCGCGCGGCTGCACCATGACCTGCACCTTCTGCTCGATCACCGGAATGTACGGCACCAGCTTCCGCTGCCACCGGGTCGAGCGGGTGATCGAGGACCTGAAGGAGCTGCAACAAAGGGGAACCCGGACCGTGCTGCTGGTGGACGACAACATCACCCTGGACAGCCGCCGGTTCACCGGTCTTGCCCGCGCCATAGTCGAGCACGGGCTGAACGGCATGGAGTACCTGGTCCAGGCCTCGGTGGCCGGGATGGTGGCCGATCCCGAACTGATACCGGCGTTGGCCCGCGCCAACTTCGCCATGGTCTTTCTGGGCATCGAATCGGTGCTCCCGCAAAACCTGGCTTTCTTTCAGAAGGGTGATATCCGGGAGAAAACGGAGCGGGCGGTGCGCCTGCTGCGGGAGCATGGCATCGGCGTGATGGGGGGATTCATCATCGGCAACCCGGACGACGGTCCGGAGGAGATCCGGGAGGTCTTCCGCGCCTCGCGCAGGCTGGCGATCGACCTTCCCTACGTACAATGCGTGACGCCGTATCCCGGAACGAGGATCAGGGAGGAACTGTTGGAGGCGGGCCTCGTGACCAATCCCGACCGGCTGAGCAGGTACACCGGGTTCATGTGCAACGTGAAGACGAAGCGGCTCAGCACGGGGCAGTTGAACCGGATCATGAACTGGGAGAACCTGAAGGCCTTTTGCAGCCCCTCCATGTTCATCGGCAACTACTTTGTCAGAAAGCGCGAGAAAGGCGGGCTGAAGGTGCTCTTGAACAACCTGGACCTGATCAGGGGATTTTTCACCGGCGACCAGTTCCGCTCCCGGCACAGGTTTTAACTTCAGTTCTACGTTCTGTGTTCTACGTTAATTCCCCCGGCCCCTCCCTTCAGATTCTCCTCAACAGGCACGCGTGCGCCGAAAGTCCCGCACCGTAGGCCAGCATCACGCACCACTCGCCGGAAGGCATCCCCTCCCGCAGCATCTCGTCCAGAACGAACCACACCGTCGGCGAAGACATGTTGCCGTACTGGGAGAGCACCTTCCTGGTCGCCCGGAGCCGGTCTTCCGGGATCCCCACCTCGTCCCGCACCGCATTGATCACCTTCTCTCCGCCCGTGTGCAGCGCCCACCCGATATCGTTTCTGTTAAGGGTGGAGCCGGCGAGCAGATCGTCCACCACCTCGGCCGCGGCCTTGCCGACCAGCCTCGGGAGGTCGGTCGACAACTGGTTGTGCAACTGCCCCCCCTTGTGCACGAAGCGTATCGCCTCCCGCTGTTCCGGCACGTAGCGCCCTGCCGAACCGTGCAGTTCGAACCCCTCCGGCCTTTCCCACAGCACCGCGGCTGCGGCACCGTCTCCGAAGAGCGCGTTGGAGAGGATCAGGCTCAGGTCGTTGCCCATCTGGAACGCGGCACTGCAGATTTCGACCGCGACGCTCACCACCACCCCGCCCGTCATCCTCAGCATCGACTCGGCCACCTGGAGATTGGGAATGGCACCGCCGCAGCCACTGCCGACGAGATCGTACAGCCTGGTACGGGGGTCCAGTCCCAAACGCTGCGCCAGGTAGGTCGAGATGCCCGGGCAGATGTACCCGGTGCAGGTATTGACGACCAGGCCTTTCACCTGTTGAACGGACAATCCCACCTTTTCCAGCGCGAGGGCCACCGCCTGTGCTGCCAGGTTCACCGACTCTTCCGTGAAGCGGGCCACCCTCTGGTCCTGGGTTTCGTCGAAGATGCGCACGGGATCGTCCACGGCGAAATGCCGCTTCTCTATGCTCGGGTGCTCGAAGGTCGCCCGGATCAGCCCCATGCTTCTCGGCGTGAGCGTTTCCTTGAAATGCTCACGAACCAGGTCGGCGGCAAACCTCTGGGAGGCGCTGAAGCGCGGCACGGCCGATGCTATCGAGGCGACGTAGGTTCTTCCTGATGGGGGCTGCCCCCCGGTTAGTGCGTCGGTCATTCTCCCCTCCTGCCAGCAATACCCCAGAGTGAACCGGAGTACATGTCATGGAAAGCGTCATGGTAAAGCTGCAACAGCTCCTGCCGGTACCTTTCATCCACCCGTACCGCCTCTCGTGTCCAGCGTTCACAGTAGCCGCACCGGGAGCAATCGCTGCTCCGGCAGTCGATCCCCCTCATCCCCTCCAGGAAGCCGTCCAGAAGCCGGTTGTCGATATGAACCGGGTCCCAGTCAAGCCCGGCCACCAGGCCGCGCTTCTCGGCCAGCCGTTTCAAGCGGAGCAGGCCGGCCTGCCTGACCGCCAGCGGCCTGAAGAAGAACCTGGCGAACCTTCTGAGATCCCACAGGCTCCCCCCCTTCGACGAGCCCGTCTTGTAGCCGTAGGGCTGGATCAGGTCCAGCAGGTTGCCATCGAAACGCCCCTCGGCATAGGCCCGCACCCGGCGGGCCAGCACCTCGGTCGGCGCACCGCGCTCCAGTATCTTGAAGGAGTGGAACCCGAGGTCGGTATAGGCTTTGATGTCCTCGGGTCTTATGAACTCCGAGCGCAGGTAGTGCGACGGGTCGGCCAGCTTGAGCGCGGAGCATTTGAGAGCGCAGTAGTCGATCATGAAACCGCGGCTCGCGTGTCCCTTCTGCGAGGCGTGCGAGAGGTTCACCATATGCTGCCCCGAGAGGGGACAGAAGATGAGGCAGTTGGAGTTGGCGATCAACTGCAGTTCCAGCCCGACCGCCTGCCGGATCGAGCGCAGCATGGCGAAGTCGCGGTTGACCGCGATCGACTCCAGGGTGATGCAGTCCGCCCCGAGATCCTCCCAGAACCTCGCCTTCGCCACGCAGTCCACCCGGGCGTACACGCCCACCCGTACCTTGAGCCGCGGGTGACGCTTCTTGATGATGGGGAGCAGGAATGGGAGAGAAACCGTCACCGAGGTTACGCCGCACTCCTCCACAAACTCGAGCAGACGCTCCAACTCGGCCTGCCCCTTCCGGATGAACTCGCGGTTGTCCATGCAGGCGGGGTTCACCAGGTAGTTGAATCCGATGCCGCGCCGGGCGGCGTCCTGCACATGCGCCCTGAACTGCGTCTTGCCCAGGGGCGCCAACATGAATGACGCCCTGCCTCCCCCAACGCTGTCGCAAGGGAGCTTCCCGAACAGCTCGACAACCGGGTATCCCTCCAGGGCCGGCAGAAGATCGGGCTCGAAATTGGTAGCGACGGAAAACTTCATGCGATCTCCCCGGAAACGACCAGCAGCCAGAAGGGCTCCCGGCGAATCGTGATGGAGGTGGCTCCGGCTTGCAGCGCCGATTTGCGGAGCTCATCCGCGGTGAACGCCTTCAGGACCGAGAGAGGGCCGTCGTAGCGGGTCATGCGGTTGCGGGTGAAGATCCTGGTGAGCAGGTAGATGAGGACGTAGGCGATCCAGCTCCTGCGCAGATCCATGACGATGAAGCCTCGCCGCGCCACCCGGAGCATCTCCTGCAGCGCCGCTACCACTTCCGGCTCCTTCATGTGATGCAGGGTCTTGCTGCAGAGCACCAGGTCGAAGCTCTGGTCCCGAAAAGGAAGCTGCAGCGCGTCGGCCACCAGCAGCTTGATCTCCGGGTAGCCCGTGGCGTGTCGGCGCGCGATGTCTATGGTCCGGCTGTTGAGATCGACGCCAGTGACCTGGATGTCGATCCCTTTCTTTCTGGCCCACTCCACGATGGCAACCGGCAGGTCGGCCGAACCGGTAGCGACATCGAGCACGGAGAGGTGCCGCTGCCCCTGCACCTTCGCTGAAAGATGCTTCAGAAGCGCCCGGGTGTCGCCCAGGTAGCGGTTCACGATCCTTATGTCGGAGAGGCTTCCCTCCAGTTCCTCAAGGGTGCAGACCTCCGGGGGAAGGTCGAGAAACTCGAGGCTGGTCCTCTTGCGGGGGATAAATGGCATAGGGCTCGCGGGCTGCACATGGTTTATTTGGGCCACCTGGGGCTGGTCAACTCGATGCGCCAAACGGGACCGCCCGTGGCGAGCGGACCTTCGAATTTCACGAAGGCCGGGACCTCGTCCATGACGGTCCAGATGTGGTTGTCAGGAGGGCTCTTGCCCAGGAGCGCGGCAGGGAGCCTCAGCAGGCCGAGGTGCGGCTTGAGGACATAGTGGACGGCAGTCTTCTCGACGTCGCCGATCTGGATCTTGGTGCTGCCCGCCGGCGCCATCTCCAGCTCTACCACCCTGGGGGTCGGGGTGAAAGCGATCATGTGGATCGTTTCCCTGCTCCCCTTGGTGAGATTCTTCATCACGGTGGGAAGCATGCCGTTATAGACGTCGGGGGGGAGCTCCAACTCGCCCTCGAGCAGCTTCTTGTGCCCGTCTTTCCCCTTCACCTTGACCCGATATTTGCCGGTGGCGCGTTCCAGGGTGACATCGAGGTCGTTCCCGAACGCCTTCCCCTTCTGGATCAGCCGGTAGCTCTTCAACAGGAATTTGTGCTGCTGCGAGAAGACCACCGTCTCATCGTGCAGTGAGCCGTCCCTGAAATAGAGGACGACGCGGGTCTTCATCTCACCTCCGTTGGGGATCTGCAGAAAATCACCGGCCGCTAGCCGCTGTCCGGCAGAATCGTTCAACTCCAGGAAGCCCCGCGCCATCCCCTCGGTGAAATGGACCGCGACAGGTGCCCCGTACGCTGGACCGCAGGAGAGGACCAGCAGCAACATGGACAGCAGGCAGCAAAGAAACGACGACAAGGATGACTCGTCACGAACGGGTCGCATATACTCCCCCCTTGGCAGGTGCTGACCGGTCTCGGCACTATGGTGCCCCCTCCGGATACGGATCGTTTTTGCGGAAGATCGGGCTGCCGCCCCGCAGTAAAACATCCCGGATTCGTAACATACTATTGCCGCCGCGCCGGGACGCCCCCCTGCCGCCGCCATCCACCGAGCGCCCCTTTGGCATATCCTGCATAACGCCAGAAGGGGGTCGGCAGCCCGATCGCGGTACCGATGCGGCGCAGGGCGCCCAGTACGGGGGCCTGGGTGTCGGTGAGGTGGATGCAGCGGCCATGACGCACCCCGCGGTCCAGCAGCGCCCGGGCTCGTTCCGGTGTGAGCTTCGGGGAGAAATAGAAGGACGGCATCAATAGGTCGTCATCCGCCTGGACCGCTCCCTCCCCCAAGGCAAGCCGGTGCAGCCCCGTCCCCGGGTAGATACGTATCCCGGTGGTGATGAAGGCGCCATCCTTCTTGCCGACATGGCGGTTCAGGAAAGCCACCGTCTGCCCCAGGGTCTCCTCGTCTTCCTGGGGGCCGCCGATGAGAAAGCACCAGAGTACCCGCAGGCGCGAGCGGCCCAACAGTTCCGCGGCGCGGTTGACGTCGTCCTCGTCGAATCCCTTCTGCAAGGCGGCAAGGGTTGCTCCCGCCGCGCTTTCGGGTGTGATCACCAGCGACGTCATGCCGGCCCGCCCCATCAGCCGCAGTTGCGCCTCCGTCAGTCCTTTGGGCGAGAGGGAGGACGCGCAGAAGCGGGCTTTCACCCCGCGCCGCAGCACCTCTTCCAGCAGCAGTTCCAGGTACCCCTCCGGCTCGTTGAAGATGCTGTCCACGAACTCGAACTCCCTGGTCGGGGTTTGCCGCATCGCCTCGACGATCTCGTCGACCACCGCACGCGGATCCCGCACCCGCCAGGATTCCCCTTCTATCTGGCGGTAGGTGCAGTAAAGGCAGCGCTGGGCACAGCCCCGCTTGCCTTGGACCGGGAGTACCGGCTCCTGTGCCAGGTACATCCGGGCATCGACCCATCCGTGCAGCCGCGGCATCACGAAATCATCGCGCCCCCCCTGGGCTGGCACGCATCGCTCCTGTGGCGCCCCCCTCCTGCAGACCACCCCGGGCACCCGCGCGACTGCGTCTGCGTCGCGCGCGCTGAAGAACTCCACCGCCGCCCGTTCTCCCTCTCCCACTACGGCGTAATCGAGTTCCAGGTACCTTAGGACCGGATACGGCAGGATGCTCACCCCGGCGCCGCCGATAAGGACCCGGGCCTCGGACCGCGCCTTTATCACGCGCACCAACTCCCGCACCTCCGGGAGGTACGACTTTGGTGCCAGGAGGTTGCAGTTGTCCAGATTCCTGACAGAAAGGGCAATCCCGTCCGGTGCAAACTCGGTGAGGGCAGCCTCGACAGCCACAATGGGGTTCCGCACGAAGCAAAGATCCAGGAACCGGACCTGAAAGCCCGCCAACCGCAGCGCTTCGGCCACCCAGGCGGCCCCGAGCGGCGCCACCGGCTGCGGTGCCGTTTCCCTGTTCGTGCTGATCATGAGTATGCGTGACGACACTTGGCGAAGTCTCCGGCACTGTACGTTGTGCCCCCGTTTGCAGCCACAAAAAGGTATTGAATGCCATAAGACCCCGTAGTAAAATGATTCTTATGGAGGGAAGGAAGAAGCAAGACCCTTGACAACTAAATCGAACACAACTCCAGGTGCATGAAGCGGCATCGGGGGTTGGTAACTGACGTCCGGTAGGCCAGGCCGAAAGGCTCTAAATCTCCTCCGTTAGGGAATAAAAAAACCTGAAAGGATGGCATCCGGTAGCAACTTCCTGGCAGTACAAAACCATCCTCACGGACAGAGCAGGTTCTACTTGAACGTCAGTTATTTTTCCGGGAAAAGCTCGACGACGAAGGTCATCGGGCTTTTTTTATGCAACCCACTTTGCCCTACCTTCCCCCCTTGCTCTTTCCTCCTGCTCTTTTGATCCCGCCCCAAACCTTCGCACTCCCCGCAGATCCAGAAACAGTAAAACCTTCTCACAATAGATCTCAATAGTAGCAGACTTCATAAATTTCGCTGCCGCATGTCACGCTCCCTTGCGCTTTCTGTTAAACTACCCGACATGGACTTGGCAAACCTTCCTCTGAACCAGTGCCACCTCTCGGAGCGTGAGATCCTGGCATACCGCTGTTACGGCAGCGGACCACTCCCCGTCGTCTTGGTGCACGGCCTGGCGGCCAGGTCGGAGACCTGGACCGACCTGGTGCCTTTATTTCCCGCCGATCGCTACACCCTCTACCTCCTGGATCTCCTGGGCTCCGGCGCATCGTCCAAGCCCAGCCAGGCCGACTACTCGATCCGCGGGCACAGCCTCCGCCTCCTTGGTTTCCTCGATCAGCAGGGACTGGAGCAGGTAACCCTGGTAGGCCACTCCCTCGGCGGGGCGGTGGTGTTGCTGACCGCGGTCGAGGCGATGCTGGGGCATGCAGACCGGCTGCTTGCCGCCATGGTCATCATGGCCGGGCCAGGATATATCCAGCGGCTGCCGCTGATGGCCGAGATTTTCGAGAACCGGCTGGCCGCGGCGTTGTTCGTCGCCCTTTACGCACCGGACCTTTGGATCAAGGTCGGGTTGAAGATGGCCTACTATGACCATACGCTGGTCGACCGGGAGCACATCACCAGGTATGCGCCCTGCTACCGCAGCAGGGAAGCGAAGCGCGCCTTGGTGGAAACCTGTCGCAGCCTCGTCCCGCTGGATCAGGAACAGATCGCCGCGCGCTACCGGGACCTGAGCCTGCCGGTACTGCTGCTTTGGGGAAGTCACGACCGGATCGTACCGCTGTCCCAGGGAACCCGGCTGGAAGCCGCTATTGCCGGAGCCGAACTCCGGGTGATACAGGAATGCGGTCACAATCCCCAGGAGGAAAAGCCGGCTGAAACTTTTGGAATCATCGACAGTTTCATCACACGGAGCATCGTTCGGTACTGATTGAGCGCAAAGAGGACATTGATCTTAGGCAGGTTAGGTGATATCTTTTGTTGGTTCCTGTGGCTATTTCATTCATTAAGGAGATAAAACTATGACAGCACGCTTGATCGCAAGAATTATCGTTGGCATGATGGCCGTTGCTTTGTTAGCAACAGGTTGCGCCACCAATCCAGATGGAAGCTACGAATTCAAGAGAACCGGGCTGGGTGCTTTAGGCGGCGCGGTACTGGGGGCAGGTGCCGGCGCACTCATTGGCGGCAAATCACACCGCGGTCGCAACGCGGCAATCGGCGGCCTGACTGGCGCAGTAGTGGGCGGCGGTGTCGGGAACTACATGGACCGTCAGGCGGCCGCGCTCAAGAAGGAGATGCCGCAGGCCGAGGTGGTACGTGACGGCGACAAGGTCTACGTGGCGCTTCCTTCCGGCATCCTGTTCGATGTAGGGAAAGACACCTTGAAGCCTGAGGCGAAGGACGCCCTCAGCAAGGCAGTGCCCACACTGAGAGACTCCCAGACCACCATCATCATCGAGGGGCACACCGATTCCACCGGCTCCGATGCGGTGAACCAGCCCCTCAGCGAGCGGCGCGCCGGCCGGGTGCGCGACTTCCTCGTCTCGCAGGGGGTCCCTGGATCCAAGATAGCAGCGGTCGGCTACGGCTCCTCCCGCCCCGCGGTCCCCAACGACTCGGATGCCAACCGAGCCCTGAACCGTCGCGTGCAGATCGAGCTCTCCCCGAACGAGAAGCTGAAAGCCGAGGGCAGCGGCAACAACTGATCCAACCCAAAACGGGGCGCCTGCAAAGGCGCCCCGTTTTTCTTTTGGCACTACCGACTTTCTCTCACCCAACAGTTACTTCACGAACGTCCCCTTCTGGTACTCCTCGAAGGCCACCTGCAGCTCCTCCTGGGTGTTCATCACGATGGGGCCGTACCACGCCACCGGTTCCCCGATCGGCTTTCCCGATATAAGGAGAAAGCGCACCGGTTTCCCCTGGGTGGTCACTGAGACCACATCCCCATCTTCAAACAGGATCAGGTTCTCTGGTCCGCACTCGCAACGACGCTCCAGGTCGAAGTAGTTCGTCCCCACAGCCTCGTGCTCGTAGGCGTTACGTTCATGGTCGAAGTACCCTTCACCGTCTATGACATAGGCGAGGACGGTGTACCCACGCTTGATGGCGTGGGTGAAGGTCGATTCTTCCGGCATGGTCACATCGAGGTACTCGGGATCGACGACCACGTCCCGCACCGGGCCCTGGACTCCTCCAGCCGTGCCAGCGATCACCTTGACCTTGATCCCGTTCATGGTCACCTCCGGGATCTCTTCGGCGACGATACCCCGGTAGCGAGGCGGCATCATCTTGTGCGAAGCCGGGAGGTTGGCCCAGAGCTGGAATCCCCACATGAGTCCCTCGTCGTCACCCAGCGGCATCTCCTGGTGAATGATGCCGCTGCCGGCGGTCATCCACTGCAGGTCGCCCGGGCCGATCACCCCCTTGTTGCCCATGCTGTCGCCGTGCTCCACCCTGCCATGCAGCACGTAGGTGATGGTCTCTATGCCCCGGTGAGGATGCCAGGGAAACCCCTTCAGGTAATGGGGCGGGTAGTTGGAGTGAAAGTCATCCATGAGCAGGAAGGGGTCGAACAGGGGAACCTCATGATTGCCAAAGGCCCGCTTCAGGTGCACCCCGGCCCCCTCGATGGTGGGCTTGCTTTTCCAGACCTTCCTTATCTTGCGCAGAGTATCCATATCCGCTCCTTTCCCCTTTTCCTTTTCGGATTGGTCCCGCCGGCCAGCCTCATCGGGCCGCCAGCACCTTCAGCAGGGCCTCCGCGGCAGGTGCCGAGGAGGCGGGGTTCTGACCCGTCACCAGCTTGCCATCCACCTCGATGTAAGGCGCCCAGTTATCCCCGTGCCGGAACTGCGCCCCACGTTCCTTCAGCCGGTCCTCGAGCAGGAAAGGGACCACGTCGGTGAGCCCGACGGCTTCCTCCTCGGCGTTGGTAAAACCGGTGACCAGCTTGCCTCGGACCAGGAAATCGCCATCCTTGCCCATCACGTCTCCCAGCGTCGCCGGTGCATGGCAAACCGCGCCTATCGGTTTGTCAGCTTTGGCGAAGGCCGCGATGAGTGCTAAGGCATCCGGATCGACGGCAAGGTCCCACAGGGGGCCATGCCCTCCCGGGAAAAAGATCGCGTCGAAGTCGTTAACCGACACCTCATGCAGCCGCGTGGAATGGGCCAGGTCATCCTGGGCGGCCGGATCCGATTTGAAGCGGTTAGTTGCTTCGGTCTCGTTTTCCGGGAGGTTGCTCTTCGGGTCCACCGGCGGCATCCCCCCTCTGGGTGACGCTATGGTGACCTTGGCTCCGGCGTCCCTAAAGACGTAATAAGGTGCGGCTAGTTCTTCCAACCAGAAACCTGTCTTCTCACCAGTGTCCCCCAGTTTGTCATGGGAGGTTACCACCATCAGAATTTTCATGGCTGACTCCTTTCATCCAGTGCCTGACCAAGCAGATGGATTGTTATGCCCTTACTCGCACCTGTATGTGTGTACAACATTCAGAGAGAATAGCAACCAGGGCAGGAGCGCGGTGGCTGCAGCGGTGCTGTTCCCCGATGGGACCGCAGCGTTCAGACCGGGTGAGGTTGACAGTTTCGATAACCGTGCTTACGTTTTATTAAAACCACACCAGGAGTCTCATCATGAGCGAAAAGGATGTTGAAATAGTCGAAGCTGAAGTGAACGGCAAAGAGCAGGGGGGCGGGCTGGTGCTGGCGTCGGAAGTCCTGCCACTGGGGCTTCCGATCATACCGCTACGGCCGCGCCCCGCCTTTCCCAACATGCTGGTCCCGATGGTACTGAACGACCCGCACCAGGTACAGGCTATCAAGCGGGCGCTGGAAACGCCGGGCCAGGCGATAGGCCTTGTGCTGGTCAAGGATCCCGATAGACCGGACGGTGCCGACAACCTGCACAACGTTGGGGTGGCCGGCAAGATCGTCAAAATGATGCACATCGACGACCAGAACGCCCAGTTCCTGCTCAACACGCTGGAGCGTTTCACCATAGCCGAACTGCACGAAAACGACGGGGCCCTATTCGCTACCGTGAATTACCAGTACGGCACCGAGCTTTCCGTCAACCCCGAGCTGAAAGCCTACTCAATGGCAGTCGTCAGTACCTTGAAGGAGCTGGTCCAGATCAACCCGCTTTACTCCGAGGAGATCAAGCTGTTCCTGGGGCGGTCAAGCATCGACGACCCCGGAAAGCTCGCCGATTTTGCTGCCAGCCTGACCTCTTCCGACGGGCAGGACCTGCAGCGGGTGCTGGAACTCTTCGACGTGCGAAAGAGGATCGATCTGGTCCTGACACTACTCAAGAAAGAGCTGGAAGTGTCCAGGTTGCAGACCAAGATCACGAAGCAGATCGAGGAAAAGATCAGCCAGCAACAGCGTGAATTCTTTCTGCGCGAACAGCTGAAGGCGATCAAGAAGGAACTGGGGCTGGAAAAGGAAGGAAAGACAGCCGAAGCAGAAAAATTCGAGGAGCGCCTCAAGCATCTAAAAATGAACGACGAGGCGCAGCGGGCGGTCACCGAGGAACTGGAGAAATTCAAGCTGCTGGAACCCGCCTCGGCCGAATACCACGTCACGCGCAATTACCTCGACTGGCTCACCATCCTCCCCTGGGGCAGGTACAGCAAGGATTCCTACAACGTCGACAAGGCAAGGAGAATCCTCGACCGGGACCACCACGGGTTGAACGACGTGAAAGACAGGATCACCGAGTTCATCGCAGTGGGCAAGATGAAAGGGGACATCTCAGGTTCGATACTGTGCCTGGTGGGCCCTCCCGGAGTTGGCAAGACCTCTATCGGCAAGAGCATCGCCGACGCCCTCGGACGGTCCTTTTTCAGATTCTCGCTGGGTGGTATGCGGGATGAGGCCGAGATCAAGGGGCATCGCCGCACCTACATAGGCGCCATGCCCGGCAAGTTCGTCCAGGCCATGAAAAGCGCGGGAACAGCAAACCCGGTACTGATGCTGGACGAGATCGACAAGATCGGTGCGTCATTCCAAGGGGATCCCGCGTCGGCGCTCCTGGAGGTGCTCGATCCAGAGCAGAACGCGACGTTCCGCGATCACTACCTCGACGTGCCCTTCGATCTCTCCAACGTCCTTTTCATTGCCACTGCCAACCAAATGGACACTATCCCCGCACCGTTGCTGGACCGGATGGAGATCATCCGGCTCTCAGGCTATGTGTTGGAAGAGAAGATGGAGATCGCCAAACGCTACCTGATCCCGAAAGCACTGAAGAACCACGGGCTGAAGCACGGCCAGGTTACGATCAGGAAGGATGCCCTCGCCGCCCTCATCGACGGCTGGGCGCGAGAAGCCGGCGTACGCACTCTGGAGAACAGGATCAAGAAGCTGATGAGGATGGCGGCGAAGGAATTTGCAGGCGGAAGAACAGAGCCGATAATGATTGCCCGCAAGGATCTGGCTGGCTATCTGGGCCAGCCTGTCTTCACCACCGAGGAAATCTTCGAAGGAGTGCCGGGCGTTGTGACCGGCCTGGCCTGGACGAGCATGGGTGGCGCCACGCTTCCCATCGAAGCAACCGCCATGGCGAGTAAGGGTAAGGGGTTCAGGCAGACCGGCCAGTTGGGCAACGTAATGGTAGAGAGCTCGGAAATAGCCTATTCCTATGTGATGGCACACCTGAAGGAGTATGGTGCACCGGAGGATTATTTCGACACCCACTTCGTGCACCTGCACGTACCCGCCGGCGCCACGCCGAAGGATGGCCCTTCCGCAGGCGTCACCATGGCAACGGCATTGATCTCGATGATAAAAGGAAAGCCGGTACGTACGAAACTGGGGATGACCGGCGAGTTGACCCTGACTGGGCGGGTACTGCCGATAGGTGGCGTGAAGGAGAAAACCATCGCGGCAAGGAGGGCCGGGCTGAAGGTGCTGATTTTCCCCGAAGCAAACCGAAAGGATTTTCTGGAGCTGCCGGATTATCTGAAGGAAGGACTGGAAGTTCACTTCACCAAGGAATACCCGGACGTTGCCAAAGTGGCCTTCGGCAAGTAGCTCTCCTACCGCTCCCCTCTCCCGTACAGGTCTCCCCTCTCCACCCCCCGGGAGAGGGGTAGGGGGTGAGGGACGGTGCCGGGGGGTGAGCTTGCGAGAGTAGAAGCCAGCCTCTGGACGCGAAAAAGCCCCGTCTGTTTTCAGACGGGGCTTTTTCTATTAAATTCCCTGCGGCGACCTACTCTCCCACATCGTTTCCAATGCAGTACCATCGGCCCTGAGAGGCTTAACTTCCGTGTTCGGGATGGGAACGGGTGTGACCCTCTCGGCATAGCCACAGAGAAACTCTTAGCTTTGGCTTACGCCATCGCAGTATGTTTCTCACAATCGCATTTCGTGTCTGTAGGATTTTTGGCAGTTTATGATCGGGGGGTGGAGAACCACCCCCCTCTCTAAGAATTTTTTATGGTCAAGCCTCACGGCCGATTAGTACCGGTAAGCTGAATGCATTACTGCACTTACACACCCGGCCTATCAACGTTGTGGTCTACAACGGGCCTTTAGGGGATTGCTCCCAGGGATACCTAATCTTGAAGGAGGCTTCCCGCTTAGATGCTTTCAGCGGTTATCCTTTCCGTACATAGCTACCCAGCGACTGCTCCTGGCGGAACAACTGGAACACCAGAGGTACGTTCAACCCGGTCCTCTCGTACTAAGGTCAACTCTTCTCAAGTATCCTACGCCCACAGAAGATAGGGACCAAACTGTCTCACGACGTTTTAAACCCAGCTCGCGTACCGCTTTAATTGGCGAACAGCCAAACCCTTGGGACCTACTTCAGCCCCAGGATGCGATGAGCCGACATCGAGGTGCCAAACCTCCCCGTCGATGTGAACTCTTGGGGGAGATCAGCCTGTTATCCCCGGCGTACCTTTTATCCGTTGAGCGACGGCCCTTCCATACAGAACCGCCGGATCACTAAGACCTACTTTCGTACCTGCTCGACTTGTTGGTCTCGCAGTCAAGCTCCCTTATGCCTTTACACTCTACGGCTGGTTTCCAATCAGCCTGAGGGAACCTTCGCGCGCCTCCGTTACTCTTTGGGAGGCGACCGCCCCAGTCAAACTACCCATCAGACAGTGTCCCCGACCCGGATGACGGGCCTGGGTTAGACATCCAAACAAACCAGGGTGGTATTTCAAGGTTGACTCCACCGAGACTAGCGTCCCAGCTTCAAAGTCTCCCACCTATCCTACACAAGCTTATTCGAATGTCACTGTCAAACTGTAGTAAAGGTGCACGGGGTCTTTCCGTCTTTCTGCGGGTACTCGGCATCTTCACCGAGAATTCAATTTCGCTGAGCCACTGGTTGAGACAGCGCGGAAATCGTTACGCCATTCGTGCAGGTCGGAACTTACCCGACAAGGAATTTCGCTACCTTAGGACCGTTATAGTTACGGCCGCCGTTTACCGGGGCTTCGGTTCAAAGCTTCACCTTGCGGCTAACAAATCCCCTTAACCTTCCGGCACCGGGCAGGCGTCAGACCCTATACGTCGTCTTGCGACTTTGCAGAGTCCTATGTTTTTAGTAAACAGTCGCTACCGCCATTTCTCTGCGACCCTCTTCAGCTGTGCGAGCGAATCGCCTTCACCAAAAAGGGCATACCTTCTCCCGAAGTTACGGTATCATTTTGCCGAGTTCCTTAACCAGTGTTCTCTCAAGCACCTTAGGACATTTATCCTCACCCACCTGAGTCGGTTTACGGTACGGTCACCTGCTGTCTGAAGCTTAGAGGCTTTTCTTGGAAGCATGGGATCGACGACTTTGCGGGGATACCCCCTCGTCATCAG